>NZ_JAQJVM010000001.1:0-2112781 GCF_027983475.1 Pseudomonas cerasi | reverse complement strand
TGGGGCGAATTATAGACACCTTACAGAGGGCGTCAACCGTTAATTTCAAAAATCTTCACCCTGCTTTACTACGCCCCAGCAAACACGGGAGATCCTCTTTAAAGACGATCTCCCTCCCGCAGAATTTACAGGCTGGGAAAAGCGAATTGCGACGCTTCATGGCTCGCACGTTGCGGCCAGCGCTGGGTAATTGCCTTGCGACGGGTATAGAAGCGCACACCATCGGGACCGTACGCATGCAGGTCGCCGAACAGGGAACGCTTCCAGCCACCAAAGCTGTGATAGGCAACCGGTACCGGCAGTGGAACATTGACCCCGACCATCCCCACTTCAATCTCGTCGCAGAACAGACGCGCCGCTTCGCCATCGCGGGTAAAGATGCAAGTGCCGTTGCCATATTCGTGATCGTTGATCAGTTGCATGGCCTGCTCAAGGCTGTCCACGCGCACGATGCACAGCACCGGCCCGAAAATCTCTTCTTTATAGATACGCATCTCTGGCGTTACGCGATCGAACAGGCAGCCACCCATGAAGAAGCCCTGTTCATGCCCGGCAACCTGAAGGTTGCGCCCGTCCACCACCAGAGTCGCGCCCGCCTGCACACCGTCCTCTATATAGCCGCCGACCTTGTCGCGATGCTGCCCGGTGACCAGCGGCCCCATATCCAGGCCACAGGTCGTGCCCGCACCGATCTTCAGGCTCTGGATTTGCGGAACCAGTTTGGCCACCAATGCATCAGCGATCTGATCGCCGACGCATACCGCGACCGAAATCGCCATGCAACGCTCGCCGCAGGACCCGTAGGCAGCGCCCATCAAGGCACTCACGGCGTTGTCCAGATCGGCATCCGGCATCAACACCGCATGATTCTTGGCACCACCGAGCGCTTGAACGCGCTTGCCCCGCGCTGCGCCTTCCTTATAGATGTACTCGGCAATCGGTGTGGAACCGACGAAGCTCAATGCCTTGACCTCCGGCGCTTCGATCAGCGCATCGACCGCGACCTTGTCACCGTGAACCACATTGAGCACACCCTTCGGCAGCCCCGCTTCATGCAGCAGCTCGGCAATCAACAATGTGGAGCTGGGATCGCGTTCCGAAGGTTTGAGGATGAAGCAGTTACCACACGCAATGGCCAGCGGGTACATCCACAGCGGCACCATGGCCGGGAAGTTGAACGGGGTAATACCGGCAACGATACCCAGCGGCTGAAAGTCAGACCACGCATCGATGTTCGGCCCGACGTTGCGGCTGTATTCACCCTTGAGCACTTCAGGCGCAGCGCAAGCGTATTCCACGTTTTCAATACCACGCTTCAGCTCGCCCGCCGCATCTTCCAGGGTCTTGCCGTGCTCTTCACTGATCAATTGGGCAATACGTGACTCATTCTGCTCAAGCAGTTGCTTGAAACGGAACATCACCTGAGCACGCTTGGCCGGCGGCGTATTGCGCCACGCCGGAAAGGCAGCCTTGGCCGAGTCGATTGCCTTCTGGACTGTTTCGCGATCGGCCAGCGCCACGGTGTGGATAACCTGCCCGGTCGACGGGTTGAAGACATTGGCGCTACGACCTTCAGCAGAAACGAACTCGCCGTGGATCAGGTGTTGAATGCTGCTCATGGAAAACTCCGGATAAAGGCAACGGGCGTGAATCAGCTCACACCCGATGCGATAAAGGCACGTATATAAGAAGAGAGCCTGCCAGCGCGGTCAGTCGATCAGGTTGAGGGTTTCGCCGACGGCATCGAACAATCGATCCAGATCCTGCGCCTGGCTGTTGAAGGTCGGTCCGAATTGCAGGGTGTCACCGCCGAAGCGCACGTAGAAACCGGCTTTCCACAGCTTCATGCCTGCCTCGAAGGGCCGCACGATGGCGTCGCCGTCACGCGGTGCGAGCTGGATGGCACCTGCCAGACCGTAATTGCGGATATCGACCACGTTTTTCGCGCCCTTGATACCGTGCAGCGCACGTTCAAAATGCGGCGCGACGGCTGCGGCCTGCTGCACCAGGTTCTCCCGCTGCAGCAGTTCAAGCGCCGCCAGCCCGGCCGCACAGGCTACGGGGTGAGCGGAATAGGTGTAGCCGTGAGGGAATTCGACGGCATACTCCGGCGTCGGCTGATTCATGAACGTTTGATAGATCTCGCTGCTGGCGATTACCGCGCCCATGGGGATGGCGCCATTGGTGATCTGCTTGGCGATGCACATCAGGTCAGGCGTGACCCCGAAACTGTCCGCGCCAAACATCGAGCCCGTGCGACCGAAGCCGGTGATGACTTCGTCGAAGATCAGCAGGATATTGTGCTGATCACAAATTTCACGCAGGCGCTTAAGATAGCCCTGCGGAGGAACGATCACACCGGCCGAGCCTGCCATGGGTTCGACGATTACAGCAGCGATGTTCGACGCATCATGCAACTCGATCAACTTGAGCATCTCGTCAGCCAGCGCGATACCGCCCGCCTCGGGCATGCCCTTCGAGTACGCATTGCTGGCCAGCAGGGTGTGCGGCAAGTGGTCGACGTCCATCAACTGGCCGAACATCTTGCGATTGCCATTCACTCCGCCCAGGCTGGTGCCCGCCACGTTCACACCGTGATAGCCGCGTGCCCGACCGATCATCTTGGTCTTGGTCGCCTGGCCTTTCAGCCGCCAGTAGGCACGCACCATCTTCACCGCCGTATCCGCGCACTCGGAACCCGAGTTGGTATAGAAGACGTGGTTGAGATTGCCCGGCGTCAGGTCGGTAATCTGTTCTGCCAGCTGGAACGACAGGGGATGCCCGAACTGAAAGCCTGGTGAGTAATCCAGCACACCCAGCTGCCGGGAAACGGCTTCCTGAATTTCCTTGCGCGTGTGCCCAGCCCCGCATGTCCATAGACCTGAGAGTGCATCGTAGATCTTGCGCCCCTTGTCGTCTGTCAGATAGCTGCCATGCGCGGCCACGACCATGCGCGGGTCGCGCTGGAAATTTCGATTCGCGGTGTAGGGCATCCAGTGAGCATCAAGCTTCAACTGATGGGTGACAGGCACATCGGACACTTCGAACATATTCATGGGAGCAAGCCTCGCAGGCGCTAAACGAAAGGTCATTGCCGCCAAGGTGCCACGCGGCTAAAGTTCATGAAACCCGCCTTTTATGATCTTTGGTTTGGTAATCACTAAACAATGAATATCCGTCGTTCCGATCCGGTGTCGCAGGTCAGTGATTTTGATATCCGCTTGCTGCGCCTATTCAAAAGCGTCGTCGAGGCGGGCGGCTTTTCTGCGGCTGAAAGCGTGCTCGGCATTGGCCGATCAGCGATCAGCCAGCAGATGAGTGATCTGGAACAACGCCTTGGCCTGCGCCTGTGCCAGCGAGGCCGCGCCGGCTTTTCCCTGACCGACGAAGGGCGCGAGGTCTATCAGTCGTCGTTGCAATTGCTCAGCGCGCTGGAAAGTTTCAGGACAGAGGTCAACGGCCTGCACCAGAACCTGCGCGGCGAGCTGAACATCGGCCTGACCGACAACCTGGTCACCCTCCCCCACATGCGCATCACCCATGCCCTGGCCCGGCTGAAAGAGCGCGGGCCGGGCGTGCACATCAACATCCGCATGATCGCCCCCGCCGAGGTCGAGCGCGGTGTACTCGACGGCGGCCTGCATGTCGGCGTCGTGCCGCAGGCCAGTGCCTTGCCGGGGCTTGAGTATCATCCGTTGTACAGCGAGCGTTCGCTGCTCTATTGCGCGGTCGGGCATCCCCTGTTTTACGCCGAGAATGCCACGCTGGATGACGCACGTCTCGCACAGCAGGAAGCCATTGCTCCGACCTTTCGCCTGCCCAACGAGATCCAGGACCACTATCAGGCACTGACCTGCACGGCCAGCGCGTCCGACCGGGAGGGCATCGCCTTCCTGATTCTGACCGGCCGCTACATAGGCTACCTGCCCGATCATTACGCCAACGCCTGGGTGCAGGAAGGCAGGCTGCGCGCATTGAAACCGGATTCGAAGTTCTACGACCTCAATCTGGTGACCGTCACCCGCAAAGGCCGGCGCCCTCATTTGGTGCTGGAGAGCTTTCTGGAAACACTTGCCGCTACCCGATGACACATTTCTGCCCTGCACCTGGCCGGTTCGCCGACGCTGCAGAGCGCGTTGAAAGCGCTATCAGGCTGATATTTATTGAAATAAATGGAATCAAATAAAAATAAGCTGAGCAACTGGACAGTTTTTTGCAGTAGTCCCGAACAACGACACGCCAGCACATGGCATTTCCCCGTCCGAGAACTCGCCATGCAGCCTGAAACACTCGACAACGATGATCTGATCTACGGCCTGGACGACCGCCCCAAACCCTGGACGGCGATATTGGCCGCGTTCCAGCACGTTCTCGCCAGCTTCGTGGGGATCATCACCCCGCCCCTGATCATCGGCTCGACCCTTGGCCTGACACAGTACATGCCGTACCTGATCAGCATGGCCTTGATGGTCTCGGGCACCGGCACCTTCATCCAGGCACGCCGCCCGTTCGGTATCGGCGCGGGCATGATCTGCCTGCAAGGCACCAGCTTCGCCTTCTTAGGCGCAGTGTTGTCCGCAGGCTTTCTGGTCAAGCAGCGCGGCGGCAGCCCGGAGGACATCATGGCGATGATCTTCGGCGTGTGCTTTTTCGGTGCCTTGGTGCAGATCGCGCTGAGTCGCTGCATTGGCCAGTTGCGAAGGGTCATCACGCCACTGGTGACCGGTATTGTCATCACGCTGATTGGTGTGAGCCTGATCAAGGTAGGCGTGACAGACCTGGGCGGAGGCTTCAACGCACCGGACTTCGGCGCCCCGGTTAATCTGGCGCTGGGCGCGTTCGTGCTGGCCGTGATCATTGTGCTCAATCGATCGAATACGCCCTGGGTACGTTTGTCAGCCATCATCATCGGCCTGGCGGTGGGCAGTCTGGCCGCATGGTTCAGCGGCAAACTGGTGCCGCAACCCCTTCACGACCTGCCGTTGATCAGCGTACCGGTGCCCTTCCGCTTCGGCTTCAATTTCGACTGGAGCGCTTTCCTGCCTGTCGCGCTGATTTATCTGATCAGCAGTATCGAGACGGTCGGCGACCTGACCGCCAACTGCATGCTCGCGCGCCAGCCCATCAGCGGCCCGAGTTACCTGGCGCGCCTCAAGGGCGGTGTACTGGGTGATGGCGTGAGCTGCATGATCGCCGCGACCTTCAGCGCATTTCCCAATACCACCTTTGCGCAGAACAACGGCGTGATCCAGTTGACCGGCGTTGCCAGTCGCTACGTCGGGCTGTACATCGGCGCGGTGCTGTTCGTGCTCGGGCTATTTCCGCACATTGGTGCCATCGTCCAGCAGATCCCCAAGCCGGTGCTCGGCGGCGCAACGCTGGTCATGTTCGGCAGCGTCGCGGCCGCCGGGGTACGCATTCTGGCCCAGTCACCGCTGGACCGACGCAGCATGCTGATCATTGCCACCTCATTGGGTGTCGGTCTGGGTATTGCGGCGCAACCTGCGCTGCTGCATCAGTTGCCGAAACTGGTGCAGAACCTGTTCGATTCGGCCATCACCAGCGGCGGTATCACGGCCATTGTCATGTGCCTGCTGATTCCGGAAGGCAAAGTCGCCGCCGTTCCGAGCGCCGGTGCAGCGGAACCCAAACCTGTGGAGCAACCACGATAACTTTACTTGCCGCGCCCGCACCGACGCTTGCGAGATGCTCGCCGGTGCGCTATCTGTTCATTCGTCGCGCCCTACGACCTGTCCGGAATTGCCCATGACCCTTGAAGTCCCCGCACACAGCGCTCACGTCACCAAGCCTGCAAGCCGTATTCGTCAGAAGAACGAAGAAGCGATCATCCAGGCAGCCGAAGATGAATTTGCCCGCCACGGTTTCAAGGGCACCAGCATGAACACCATCGCGATCAAGGCTGGGCTGCCGAAAGCCAATCTGCATTACTACTTCACCAACAAACTCGGCCTGTATGTCGCAGTGCTCAGCAACATCATCGATTTGTGGGACAGCACCTTCAACCACCTCAGCGTCGAAGACGATCCGGCAGAGGCACTGGCCCGCTATATTCGCGCCAAGATGGAATTCTCGCGCCGCCAGCCACAGGCTTCGCGGATCTTCGCCATGGAGATCATCAGCGGCGGCGAATGCATGAGCGAGTATTTCAGCCAGGATTACCGCCTGTGGTTCCAGGGCCGGGCAGCGGTCTTTCAAGCCTGGATCGACGCCGGCAAGATGGACCCCGTCGACCCGGTGCACCTGATCTTTCTGCTATGGGGCAGCACCCAGCACTATGCCGACTTCGCCTCGCAGATCTGCCGCGTCACCGGTCGTTCTCGACTGACTCGCCAGGACATGGATCAGGCCAGCAACAATCTCATTCGAATCATTCTCAAAGGTTGTGGGCTCACCCCGCCAGCCTTGTAGAATCGTCGCCCTGACGTCAGCTGGACACACGCATGCCTTTTACCCTGATCGGCCCTTGCGAGTTTCGTGAAGAAATCCGCAAGAGCCGCTTCATCACCCTCGCCGCCCCCATCGCCAGCCCGGCCGACGCACAGGCGTTCATCGAGCAGCACAGTGACCTGAACGCCACCCACAATTGCTGGGCCTGGAAGCTCGGTGGCCAGTATCGCAGCAACGATGACGGCGAACCGGGCGGCACTGCAGGCAGGCCGATTCTGGCCGCCATCGAAGCGCAGGAGTTCGATCAGGTCGTGGTGCTGGTGATCCGCTGGTACGGCGGCATTCAACTGGGGACCGGCGGCCTGGCCCGCGCCTATGGCGGCGGTGCCAACAAATGCCTGCAGCAGGCCGAGCGTCTGCCGCTGATCCAGCGCGCGTCGTTCCACCTTGAATGCAGCTTCAGCGAGCTGGTGCTGGTCAAGCTGCGTCTCGGCGAACTGAACGGTCTGGTGGAAAGCGAACACTTCATGGCCAACGGTGTGCAGATGTCCATCGCCATCGGCCCCGAGCACACCGACACCCTGCAGCGCCAACTGGCCGATCTGAGTCGCGGCAGAATCCTTCTGCACGCAGCGCCGGAGCAATAGCCGGAGCCTCTGAGCCACATGTCACAATTGCCCACATCTACTGTGCATCCGGCTGTGGATAAGCTGAGCACACTCCACCGCGAGCCTTGCCGGGCTTGCGTTTCAGGCGAATGATCGTTTTTTGAGCAATTGCCGGGCGTGGATCCATAAAGAGTGCAAAAACAGCCTGTTAGCGCTTCTTAGTGCCTTTGGATGTTAACCGCCGCCGCATTATTCTCACTCAACCGGCTTGCGCACAGTATCTGTGGAAGAACCTGTGGATAACAGGTGCAAGGGTCGCGCATTGCTTCAGCGCACCGCCCTCCACGTCCGCTGTACATTTTTTGTTCAAATCAAAGGGCCACATTGGCCCGCGCCAGGCAAGCACGCCCCGAACTGGTGCTGAAACGAGCGCCGTCGATAGGCGAAGGCCGGTGACAGGGCCGAAAACTCCGTGCCTGGCCTTGATTCAGCGCACCGGACGCGAATCCTGACTCCTTGGCCAGGATTTTGCTTTATCCACACGCGACCCACTTCTGCCTCAGAGCCTTTCATGTCAAACCACGCGATAGCTGCGCGCCTGCAACTGCGCCACATCACCAAACGGTATCCCGGCTGCCTGGCCAACGACGCTGTCGACCTGACGATTCAGCCCGGAGAGATTCACGCCCTGCTGGGTGAAAACGGTGCGGGCAAAAGCACGCTGATGAAGATCATCTACGGCGTGACGCAGCCCGACGCCGGGACAATCATCTGGCAAGGCCAGGCGCAGACCATGCGTAATCCGGCACAGGCCAGAAGCCTGGGCATCGGCATGGTGTTCCAGCATTTTTCGCTGTTCGAAACCCTCAGCGTCGCGCAAAACATCGCGCTGGCGATGGGCGCAGCGGCGGGCACGCCCAAGCAACTCGAACCGCGCATCCGCGAGGTCTCACAACGCTACGGCATGGCAGTGGAGCCCCAGAGGCTAGTTCACAGCCTGTCGATTGGTGAGCGGCAGAAAGTCGAGATCATTCGCTGCCTGATGCAGGACATTCGCCTGTTGATCCTCGACGAGCCCACGTCGGTGTTGACGCCTCAGGAAGCCGATGAGCTGTTCGTGACTCTGCGGCATCTGGCCCGAGAAGGCTGCAGCATTCTGTTCATCAGTCACAAGCTGGGCGAAGTGCGCGCGCTGTGTCACAGCGCGACTGTACTGCGCAACGGCAAGGTCTCCGGGCACTGCATTCCCGCTGAATGCTCCGATCTGGAACTGGCGCGCTTGATGGTCGGTGATGCCGAAGGGCTGACCGCACAGTATGAGAAGGTCAGCGGCAGCACGGCCTTTTTGCGCATCGACAAACTGTCCTGGCACAACCCGGACCCGTTCGGCTGCTCACTCAAAGACCTCAGCCTGGACGTACGCAGCGGCGAAATCGTCGGTATCGCGGGCGTGGCCGGGAATGGTCAGGATGAGTTGCTGGCGCTGCTCAGCGGCGAACAGACCTTGCCCCATGCCCAGGCGGCGACCCTGCGTTTTGAGGATGCCCCGGTCGGCAACCTGCGGCCCGATGCGCGGCGCAAGCGTGGCTTGGCATTCGTCCCGGCCGAGCGCCTGGGGCATGGCGCAGTGCCGGAACTCAGTCTTGCCGACAACGCGCTGCTTACCGCCTTTCAGCAAGGGCTGGTGAACAATGGCCTGATCCAGCGCAGCAAGGTGCGCGCACTGGCTGACGAAATCATTCGGCGCTTTGCGGTCAAGACCCCGGATGCGCAGGCCCCGGCGCGCAGTCTGTCGGGCGGCAACCTGCAGAAATTCATCCTCGGCCGGGAAATTCTGCAAAAGCCGAAACTGTTGATTGCCGCGCATCCCACCTGGGGCGTGGATGTCGGCGCTGCGGCGGCGATCCATCGGGCGCTGATTGCCTTGCGCGACGCGGGGGCCGCCATTCTGGTGATCTCCGAAGACCTGGACGAGTTGTTCCAGATCAGCGACCGACTCGCCGCCCTGAGTGGCGGACAGCTTTCCGACCTGATCCCCACTGAACAGACCAGCACCGTGCAAATCGGCGGCTGGATGGCGGGACAGTTCGATCATTCTCAAACCCAAGCCCACGTGCCTGGTTAACGGAGCAAAACATGCTGCTTTCTCTGGAACCGCGCGGCCAGCAATCGCGCGCGATGTTGTGGTGCTCCCCTTTACTGGCTGCGGTGCTGACCCTGGTCTGCGGTTCACTGCTGTTCATCGGCCTGGGCCTGAACCCTTGGGTGACGCTGCACACCTTGCTGATCGCGCCGGTCAGCGACTGGTACGGCCTGTCGGAATTGATGGTCAAGACCCTGCCGATTCTGCTCTGCGCGCTGGGCCTGGCGGTCGCCTATCAGGCGCGTATCTGGAACATCGGGGCGGAAGGCCAGTTGCTGCTCGGCGCATTGGCAGGCAGTGCCGTGGCGGTGAATATCATCGAGATGGAGAGTCGTTGGGCACTGGTCATGGTGCTGCTGGCCGGCACCCTCGCCGGCGCGGCCTGGGCGGGCGTGACCGCCTGGCTGCGCACGCACTTCAACGCCAATGAAATCCTCACCAGCATCATGCTCAACTACATCGCCCTCAACTTGCTGCTGTACTTCGTCCACGGGCCGCTGAAGGACCCGGCCGGCATGAACTTCCCGGAGTCAGCGACCTTCGGCGACGCCAGCCGTCTGCCGCTGTTGATGGAGGATGGCCGCGCGCACATCGGCGTGTACTTCGCCCTGTTTGCGCTGGTCGCGGTGTGGGTGCTGCTGCAGCGCAGTTTCGTCGGTTTTCAGATCAAGGTGCTGGGCCTGGACAAGCGTGCTGCCGGGTTCGTCGGCTTTCGAGAAAAACGCCTGGTTTGGCTCGCACTGTTGATCAGTGGCGCGCTGGCCGGGCTGGCCGGCGTATCGGAAGTGACCGGGCCGATCGGTCAACTGGTGCCGCAGGTCTCGCCAGGTTACGGCTATGCCGCGATCACCGTGGCCTTTCTCGGCCGCCTCAACCCCATCGGCATTCTGTTCTCCAGCCTGTTGATCGCCCTACTGTATCTGGGCGGAGAAAGCGCGCAAATGACCTTGAACCTGCCGTTGGCAATCACGCAGTTGTTTCAGGGGATGATGCTGTTTTTCCTGCTGGCCTGTGATGTGCTGATTCTCTATCGCCCACGTTTGAAACTGCACTGGGCCAAGCGCCAGATGACAGCCGTCACAGGAGCCGCATGATGGATATCGACCTGTTGAGCAACATTTTCTACGCCATGGTCCGCTGCGGAACCCCCTTGCTGCTGGTGGCGCTGGGCGAACTTATCTGCGAAAAAAGCGGCGTCATCAACCTGGGTCAGGAAGGCATGATGCTGTTTGGCGCAGTGATCGGTTTCATCGTCGCCCTGAACACCGGCAACCTCTGGCTGGGTGTGCTGCTGGCGATGCTTGCAGGCATGCTGCTGTCGGCACTGTTTGCCCTGGTGGCACTGGTGTTCAACGCCAATCAGGTCGCGACCGGGCTGGCGCTGACCATCTTCGGCGTTGGCCTTTCCAGCTTTGTCGGGGCCGCCTGGGTCGGCAAACCGTTGAGCGGTTTCGAACCGGTGGCCATCCCGCTGCTCAGTGACATTCCGCTGATCGGCCGCATGCTGTTTGCCCAGGACTTGCTGGTCTACCTGTCCTTCGCCTTGTTCGCTTTGGTCGCCTGGGCGCTGCTGAAAAGCCGCGTCGGGCTGATCATTCAGGCCGTCGGCGAAAACCCTGACGCCGCCAGCGCCATGGGCTTGCCGGTATTGCGCGTGCGCACCCTTGCGGTGCTGTTCGGCGGCGCAATGGCCGGGCTGGCCGGGGCTTATCTGTCACTCGCCTACACGCCGATGTGGGCAGAAAACATGAGCGCCGGACGCGGCTGGATAGCCTTGGCGCTGGTGGTGTTCGCCAGCTGGCGTGTGTGGCGCCTGCTACTGGGTGCCTACCTGTTCGGTCTGGCCAGCATTCTGCACCTGGTCGCGCAGGGCATAGGCCTGGCCATCCCTTCCAACCTGCTGGCGATGCTGCCTTATGTGGCCACCATCATCGTGCTTGTCCTGCTCTCCCGCGACGCCTTGCGCACCAGGCTGTATGCGCCGGTATCGCTGGGCCAGCCGTGGCGGGCGGGGCATTGAGGGAGCTCGCGGCGCAGATGTTTGACGCAGAGCGTCATGAACGGCATTCCCACGCTGGAGCGTGCGGAACGATAATCCCGACTGTCGCGCCGATGCTCAGCGTCAGACATCTACCTTGAACGTTTCCGGCTCACGGAGATTCCAACACTGCATAGGCAGTAGTACGCTGCAAGGTCGAAACTTTCGAGAGGCCTTGCTGGCACTGCCATGGAGTCTGTCTCTCAATCTGCCAAGGAATCATTCATGACCGCTACCAAGAAAACCGCCCTGATCATCGGTGCTTCGCGTGGCCTGGGCCTCGGGCTGGTGCAGCGCTTGACCGAACAGGGCTGGCACGTCACCGCCACCGTACGTGATCCGCAAAACGCTGAAAACCTCAAAGCGGTAGAAGGCGTGCGCATCGAAGCGGTGGATCTGGACGAAACGGCCTCGCTTGAAGTGCTGGTCCAGAAGCTGCGCGGTGAAGTGTTCGACGTGCTGTTCGTCAATGCCGGCATCAGTGGCGCGGCACACCAGAGCGCGGCGAAGTCGACCGCTGCCGAACTCGGGCAGTTGTTCCTGACCAACGCGGTGGCACCGATTCGTCTGGCCGAACGCTTCGTCGATCAACTTCGTCCCGGCACGGGCGTCCTGGCGTTCATGAGTTCGTGGCTGGGCAGCGTCACTTGCCCGGACGGCGCAAACCTTGCGTTGTACAAGGCCAGCAAGGCTGCACTCAATTCGATGACCAATACCTTTGTCACCGAGCTGGGCGAGAACCGTCCTACCGTTTTGTCTATGCATCCGGGCTGGGTGAAGACCGACATGGGCGGCGAAAATGCCGCCATCGACGTGATGACCAGCACCACTGGGCTTGTCGAACAGCTCAATGCCTACGCCGGCAAGGGCGGCCATCACTTCATCGACTACCAGGGCAAGACGATTGCCTGGTAATCGGCTGCCCGACTAGAATCGCCGTCCTTCGCCGGGGCGCACCCGACCCCGGCGACCCTGGATCAGCAGACAGGGCAACACTGAGCTGGCTAACCTGAACCTGTCTTTCAGAGGAGCCGGCCCATGCCTGCGATCCGTATCTGGTTGAAAAATCCCCTTGCCGTGTTCACTGCCAATGACCTGGACGCCCGTGGCGGCCTGGTGATCGAAGGCGGCGTCATCACTGAAGTGCTGGCCGCCGGGCAGCTCCCGTCAAAGCCTTGCACTCAGACGTTCGACGCCCGTGAGCATGTGTTGCTGCCGGGGTTGATCAACACGCACCATCACTTCTATCAAACCCTCACGCGGGCCTGGGCACCAGTGGTCAATCAGCCGTTGTTCCCTTGGCTGAAAACCCTGTACCCGGTATGGGCGCGCCTGACGCCGGAGAAGCTCGCGGTCGCCAGCAAGGTGGCGCTGGCCGAGCTGTTACTGTCCGGGTGCACAACCGCTGCTGACCACCACTATCTGTTTCCCGACGGGCTTGAACACGCTATCGATGTTCAGGTGCAGAGCGTTCGGGAGCTGGGCATGCGCGCGATGCTGACGCGCGGTTCGATGAGTCTGGGCGAAGCGGATGGAGGCTTGCCGCCGCAGCAAACCGTGCAGCAGGGCGAGGTGATTCTGGCCGACAGCCAGCGTTTGATCGAGACCTACCATGAGCGTGGTGACGGCGCGAAAATCCAGATCGCGCTGGCACCCTGCTCGCCGTTTTCGGTCACGCCGCAGATCATGGCCGAGAGTGCGGCCATGGCCGAAAAACTCGACGTGCGCCTGCACACCCACCTGGCTGAAACCCTCGACGAAGAAGACTTCTGCCTGCAACGCTTCGGCCTGCGCACCGTGGATTATCTGGACAGTGTCGGCTGGTTGGGACCGCGTACCTGGCTGGCCCATGGCATCCACTTCAACCCCGACGAAATCGCCCGTCTCGGCGCAGCAGGTACGGGTGTCTGCCACTGCCCGAGCTCGAACATGCGCCTGGCCTCCGGCATCTGTCCAACCCTGGACCTGCTCGCTGCTGGCGCGCCGTTGGGGCTTGGGGTCGATGGCTCAGCGTCCAACGACGCATCGAACATGATCCTGGAAACCCGCCAGGCGCTTTACCTGCAACGCCTGCGCTACGGCGCCGAAAAAATCACTCCGCAGCTCGTGCTGGGCTGGGCCACCAAGGGGTCGGCGCAATTGCTGGGACGCACTGACCTCGGTGAACTGGCGGTGGGCAAACAGGCTGATCTGGCGTTGTTCAAGCTGGACGAACTGCGCTTTTCCGGCAGCCATGATCCGCTGTCAGCGCTGCTGCTGTGCGGCGCGGACCGTGCCGATCGGGTGATGATCGCAGGACAATGGCGAGTGATCGACGGCCAGGTCGAAGGCCTGGACATCAAGCAGTTGATTGCCGATCACAGCCAGGCCGCGCGGGAGTTGATTGGGGGCTGAACGTGCGGGGCGATAATCTCAACTATCGTGCGACGCTCCGCGTCGGCATGCCGTTCAGGACGCTCTGCGTCCTCTTGCGACGCAGAGCGTGGGAGCGATAGGCAATAGGCCCTAAAGCCCCAGACACGAGAGCATGATGAACGTCGCGAACAGCACGAAGTGGGTCATGCCTTCGATGGCATTGGTTTCGCCATCGTTGAGGTTGATGGCGGACACCAGCAGGGTGATGAAGATCATCACGGTCTGCACCGGAGTCATGGCCATCTGGAAAGGCTGGCCACTGTATAGCGCCATGGCTTCCATGACCGGAACCGTCAGGATCACGGTCGACAGCGACGCACCCAACGCGATGTTGACCACCGACTGCATGCGGTTGGCCAGCGCGGCACGCAGGGCCGTGAGGATCTCCGGCGCGGCAGAGATGGCGGCGACCAGGATGGCGGTCATCACCGGCGGCGCACCGGTGCCTTCCAGGCCCAGGTCAACCGTCTTCGACATCACTTCGGCCAGCGCGCCGATCACCACCACGCCGACAACCAGTGTGGCAATTGAGCGGGTCAGATTGACCGGCTCTGCATGCTCTTCAGCCGTATTGGAACCCTGACTCTGACGCTTCTTCTTTTCCGGATAGCTGTAGCTGAAAAAGTAACTGTGCGGCCCGACCTGCATGCGCAGGAACAGGGTGTAGAGCAGGATCATCGCGCCGATGGTAAACGCCGAATAGATCTTCCAGTCACCCTTGGGAATGAACTCGGGTACGACCATCGACACGCCCATCGCGGTGAGGATCATCACGCTGTAGGTGCGCGCCGAATCATCGTTGTAAGACTGCTCGCCGTGCTTGATACCGCCCATCAGCGCCGCAAGACCGAGGATGCCGTTGATGTCGAGCATCACCGCCGAATAAATCGTGTCCCGCACCAGCGTTGGCGACGGCTCGTTGCTCATCATGATCGCCAGGATCACCACTTCGACCGTCACCGCCGACAGCGTGAGGATCATCGTGCCGTAAGGATCGCCGACCTTTTCCGCCAGCATCTCGGCATGGTGGGCAACGCGCATCGAGGCGCAGATGATGAACGCGACCAGCGCCAGCCCCGACACCAGCGCCACGACCTGACCGTTGCCTACCAGCACGTGCTCCAGTGGATAAGCGACGAACATGGCAATGATTGCCAGCAACAGAAACTTTTCTTGCTTGAGCAATGCGCCCATTTTTATTCCCCAAACCTTGCGACATCGCCGCGGATGTACATGAAGGTGGCCAACAGTGAAGCGTGTCAGAGTAGCTTGTGTGACAAAAGGTTTCATAAAATAGCCCGAATGCGAACCGCACCCACGCGTAAATGACTTTTGATCCCGTCGCCACGATGTGAAATAGTGCCCGCCGTTTTCAACAATAGTGCCTGCCGTTTTCTTCGCGGCCTTCAGGGCGCGCCTGTTTTTCCTGATTCCGTTTTGTTAGAAAGGACCTTTGCCATGCGTGCTTTTCGACTTCCGCATCTGCTGGCTTGCGGCCTGCTGACCCTGATGGCGAGTGCAGCCCAGGCCGCGCCTATCGACATCGATGACGGCCAACACAAAGTTCACCTGCCTGACACCCCCAAGCGCGTGGTGGTGCTGGAGTTTTCGTTTCTCGACGGACTGGCTTCGGTCGGTGTGACGCCGGTCGGTGCCGCCGACGATGGCGATGCCAACCGCGTACTGCCCAAGGTGCGCAAGGCCGTTGGCGAATGGCAGTCTGTGGGCCTGCGCTCGCAACCCAATATAGAAGTGATCGCGCGGCTCAAGCCGGACCTGATCATTGCCGACCTCGGTCGCCATCAGGCGCTGTACAACGACCTTGCCAGCCTGGCACCGACGCTGATGCTGCCGTCACGCGGCGAGGATTATCAGGGCAGTCTGAAATCTGCCGAGCTGATCGGCGTGGCGCTCGGCAAAGGCCCAGAGATGCAGGCGCGGATCGCGGAGAACCGCCAGCACCTGAAGACTGTTGCCGAGCAGATTCCGGCCAACACCAACGTGCTGTTCGGCGTCGCCCGCGAAGACAGCTTCTCGGTGCACGGCCCGCACTCTTATGCGGGCAGCGTGTTGCAGGCGATCGGTCTGAAGGTCCCGGAAGTACGCAAAGACGCCGCGCCCACCGAATTCGTCAGCCTGGAGCAGTTGCTGGCATTGGACCCGAACTGGTTGCTGGTCGGTCATTATCGTCGCCCGAGTATCGTCGACAGCTGGAGCAAGCAGCCGCTGTGGCAGGTGCTTGGCGCAGTACGTAACAAGCAGGTAGCTGAAGTGGATGGCGACAGCTGGGCGCGCAATCGCGGGATCATGGCGTCCGAGCAGATCGCCGACGATGCGCTTGCCGTACTCAAGGGCGGCAAGGCCGTGCTGAACCCGTAAATGCGCCGCTGGCTGATGGCGGGCGTGATCACCGCGACCTGCCTGGGACTGTTCTGGGTGTCGCTGTTCGCCCTGTCGTCGTTCAGCATTCGCCAGGTGGATGCCTGGAACGGGCTGATCACGCAGGGCCGCGAGGGCGGCAATATCGCTTACATCGTCGCGCAACTGCGCGTGCCACGCGCCCTGTGCGCGGCACTGGTCGGTGCCTGCCTGGGCGTGGCGGGCGCGTTGATGCAGGGCATCACCCGCAACCGTCTGGCCTCCCCGTCATTGTTTGGCGTCACGGCGGGCGCAGCGTTGGGGCTGGCGCTGTTTTCCACAGGTCTGGTCGCTCTGCCCTTCCCCGGTGGCGCTCTTTTAATGACCTGCCTCGGCGGTGCACTGGCATGGATCACCGTGTTCAGTCTTGGAGGTGCATGGTCACCCGCCACGGCTCAGGGCCGACTGGTGCTGGCGGGTGTCGCCGTCGCCGCGCTGTGCGCAGCCTTGACCCGTCTCACCGTAATTCTTGTCGAAGCGCAGGCGCAAAGTGTCCTCAACTGGCTGGCTGGATCGCTGGCCAATGTCGGCGCGGCGCAATTGCAACTGCTCTGGCCGTGCACGCTGATCGGCGTGGTGCTGGCGATTGCCTGTGCGCCGCGCTTGAACCTGATCAACCTCGGTGAAGACGCTGCGCGTTCGCTGGGCGTGCGCATCGGTGCGTTACGCCTGCTGGTATTCGTGCTCAGTCTGCTGCTGGTTGGCGCCAGTGTCTGTGCAGTCGGGCCGATCGCCTTTGTCGGCCTGATCGCGCCGAACATCGCTCGCCAGTGGCTGGGCAATGACTACCGCTGGCTGATTCCGATCAGCGCCGGCCTGGGCGCGGCCATCGTGCTGGCCTCGGACCTGATCAGCCGCGCCGTGGCCTTCCCGGTGGAAACACCGGCCGGGGTAGTGACGGCATTGATCGGCGCGCCGTTCTTTCTGTTTCTGGCGAGGCGTGCGCTATGAACCATCCGCGCTCGAGGCTGTTGTTGCTGATGACCCTGCTGGCACTCGCCCTGCTGCTGAGCCTCAGTGCTGGCACCGTGTGGCTGACACCCGGCGCCGTGCTCGATCACCTAATCGCCCACGACAGCAAGGACTTCGAAGTCTGGAATCACCGCCTGCCACGCGGCCTGATCGCAATCATGACCGGCTGCGCCTTCGGCCTGGCGGGCGCCATTGTTCAAGGCGTGATTCGCAACCCGCTGGCCTCGCCGGAAATCCTCGGCGTCACCCAGGGTGCCGGGCTGGCGCTGACCATTGCGATTATCGGCCTGCCACAGTTACCGGTATCGGCGCTGCCGTTTGTGGCGTGTCTGGGCGGCGCGGCGGGTGCGCTGCTGCTGGCGCTGTACAACACCGGCGTGCAGTTTTCCGGGGTGCGTTTCGCGCTGTCCGGGGTGGCGATTGCGGTGACGCTGTCGAGCATCACCGAGTTCCTGATCCTGTCCAACCCGCTGGATATCAACACCGCCCTGCTGGCGCTGACCGGCAGTTTGTGGAGCCGCAACTGGCACCACGTCTTGCTGGCCACGCCGCTTCTGCTGCTGATCCCGCTCAGTCTGCTGCTGGCCAAACCACTGAACCTGATCGGCCTGGGTGACGAGGCGGCGCAGAGCCTGGGCACCGGCCTCACGCGTACGCGCTGGCTGTCGATGGGCAGTGCCGTGCTGTTGACCAGCCTGGGGGTGGGCATTATAGGCCCGGTGAGCTTCGTCGGCCTGGTCGCACCACACATGGCCCGTCGTCTGGTCGGCGGTCATCATCAGTACCTGCTGCCGGCCTCGATGGTGCTGGGTGCGTTATTACTGGTGCTGGCAGACACGCTGGGACGCACGCTGATCGCGCCCAGCGAAATTCCGGCCGGGATTCTCACGGCGGTGATCGGCGCTCCGTATTTCCTCTGGCTGCTGGCCCGATTCAAAGGTTGATCCCATGACTATTCTGAAGGCGCAGCAACTCGACATCGGCTACGGCGCAACGCGCATCGTGCAAGACCTGTCGTTCAGCCCGCCGCCTGCGCAGGTCACTGCGCTGATCGGCCCCAATGGCTGCGGCAAATCCACCCTGCTCAAGGCCTTCGCCCGAATTCTCACCCCGCAATCGGGCAGCCTCAGTCTGGATGGCACGGCCTACCGCCAGCTATCGGCCAACGAGCTGGCGCGCAAGGTGGCTTTTCTGCCGCAAGTGCTGCCGATTCCGGAAGGCGTCAGCGTGCGCCAGCTGGTGGCGTACGGCCGCAGTCCGCACAACAGTCTGTGGGGTCGCCTGAGTGGCGCCGATCAACGCAGTGTCGATCAAGCCTTGCAGCGCATGGAGCTGGACACACTGGCCGAGCGCCCGCTGTCGGATCTGTCCGGCGGGCAACGACAGCGCGCCTGGCTGGCGATGATCCTTGCGCAGGACGCGGCCATCGTCCTGCTCGACGAGCCGACCACCTATCTGGACATCAGCCATCAGGTCGAGCTGCTGGACCTGATGCGTGAGCTGAGCGCCGAAGGCAAGACGGTGATTACCGTGCTGCATGACATCAATCAGGCCTGCCGCTACGCCGACCACCTGGCGGTCATGCAGGGTGGACGTCTGGTGACCTGCGGCGCGCCGGGCGATGTACTGACGGCCGAGCTGGTCTGCCAGGTTTTCGATGTGCAGGTGCAGATCATGCGCGAACCCGTGGCCGGTACGCCGATGTGCATTGTCGAGCGCAGCACGCGCTGCACCAGTTAGCAGCGTAACCTGCAGCGTCTGCACCTTCCCGCTGCATGGTGAAACAGGCAGGCAAGCGGCAAAGCGCGCAAGCATCGTAAGTTGTCCTGTTGGTCAGTTATTTGCATTGTCGGGGTATGCACTCCAACAAGACCGCAAGGAGCTAGACCCGATGCACCTGACCAACCCACGTCGTCCTCTGAAAAAACTGCTGTGTGCCATGGCCGCCGTTGTCGGCATCGGCTCCAGCCTGCTCGCCTCGGCAGCCGATCCGCTGAAAGTCGGATTCGTCTACATCGGCCCCATCGGCGACCACGGCTGGACCTATCAGCATGAACAGGGCCGTCAGGCGATGGTCAAGGCGCTGGGTGACAAGGTGACCAGCAGCTATGTGGAAAACGTGCCGGAGGGCGCGGACGCCGAGCGGGTTATCCGCAACATGGCCAAGGGTGGTTATGACCTGATCTTCAGTACCTCGTTCGGCTACATGAACCCCACGCTGAAAGTCGCCAAGCAGTTCCCCAAGGTGAAGTTCGAGCACGCGACCGGCTACAAGCAGGACAAGAACATGGGCACTTATCTGGCCCGTACCTATGAGGGTCGCTACGTGAGCGGCTACATCGCCGCGAAGATGACCAAGACCAAGAAGATCGGTTATGTCGCTTCGTTCCCGATTCCTGAAGTGCTGCGCGACATCGACGCCATCCAGCTGGCGCTGAACAAATACAACCCGGGCACCGAGATCAAGGTGGTGTGGGTCAACTCCTGGTTCGATCCGGGCAAGGAAGCCGATGCGGCCAATGCGTTGATCGATCAGGGCGTGGACGTGGTGTTCCAGCACACCGACAGCCCTGCGCCGATCCAGACCGCCGAGCGTCGCGGCGTGTATGCCGTCGGTTATGCCTCGGATATGGCTCACTTCGGACCGAAAGCAGTGCTGACCTCCATCGTCAACAACTGGGGCCCGCACTACATTCAGGCCGCCGAAGGCGCCATCGCAGGGACCTGGAAACCACAGGATTACTGGGGCGGCCTGAAGGAAGGAACGGTCGAATTGCCGATCAGCGACGTGGTGCCTGCTGACGTGAAGGCCGAAGCGCAGAAGATCATTGCCAGTATTGAAAGCGGCGAATTCCACCCGTTCACCGGTCCGATCAAGGACCAGAACGGCACCGTGAAAATTGCTGACGGTGTGGTCGCGACCAACGCCGAGCTGGCATCGATGAACTACTACGTCGAAGGCATCAAGGCCGAGCTGCCCAAGTAATCAGTCCGCCACTTGCCTGACCATCGTGCCTGCTGCGCCAGGCACGATCATCGACACCCGACACTTCCTTTCAGGACCGGTTAATGGACCAGCTTCCCGTCATCGACATCGCCCCGCTCTACGGCACGGACACTCAGGCCTGGCAGGATGTTGCCGGGCAAATCGACAATGCCTGTCGGGCATGGGGCTTCTTTTACATCAAGGGCCACCCGATCAGCGCGCAACGCATCGAGCAGGTGCAATCGGCGGCAAAGGACTTCTTCGCCCGGCCGGCAGCTGAAAAGCTCCTGATCGATATCACCCAAAGCACCCATCATCGCGGCTACGGCGCCATCGCGACCGAACAACTGGACCCCAGCCTGCCGAGTGACCTCAAGGAAACCTTCGACATGGGCCTGCACCTGGATGCCCGTCATCCCGACGTGCTGGCGGGCAAACCGCTGCGTGGGCCAAACCGGCATCCGGACATTCCCGGCTGGGAAGCGCTGATGGAGCAACACTATCTGGACATGCAGGCGCTGGCGCAAACCCTGCTGCGCGCCATGACCCTAGCACTGGGCATCAAGCGCGATTTCTTCGATCAGCGCTTCAAGGACCCGGTCAGCGTACTGCGCATGATTCATTACCCGCCGCGTGATACAGCGACCTCGGCCGAGCAACAAGGCGCAGGCGCGCATACCGATTATGGCTGCATCACTCTACTGTATCAGGACACAGCGGGCGGCTTGCAGGTGCGTGATGTGCGCGGCGAATGGATCGACGCGCCACCGCTTGACGGCACCTTCGTGGTCAATCTGGGCGATATGATGGCGCGCTGGAGCAACGATCGTTATCTGTCCACGCCGCATCGGGTCATCAGCCCGCTCGGGGTTGATCGCTACTCCATGCCGTTCTTCGCCGAACCGCACCCCGACACGCGCATCGAATGCCTGCCCGGTTGCCAGAGCGACGATCATCCGGCCCGCTATCCGATGACCACCTGCGCCGAATTTCTGCTGTCGCGCTTCGCGGATACCTACGCTTATCGCCGCGAACAGGAGGCAAGTTGAACGTTCGGTCAGGTTTTACCCTGCGCAGCGACGTGCATCTGTAGAATGTCCGGGATCTGCACCTGATGAGAAAAGAATATGTACGACTGGTTGAACGCCCTGCCCAAGGCAGAACTGCACTTACACCTCGAAGGCTCGCTGGAACCCGAGTTGCTGTTCGCCCTGGCCGAGCGCAACAGGATTGCCCTGCCGTGGGATGACGTCGAAACCCTGCGCACGGCGTATGCCTTCAACAACCTGCAGGAATTCCTCGATCTGTATTACCGGGGCGCAGACGTATTGCGCACCGAACAGGACTTCTACGACCTGACGTGGGCCTACCTGCTGCGCTGCAAGGCACAGAACGTTATCCACACTGAACCGTTCTTCGATCCGCAA
The DNA here is from genome assembly GCF_027983475.1 of Pseudomonas cerasi. Taxonomy (NCBI): domain Bacteria; kingdom Pseudomonadati; phylum Pseudomonadota; class Gammaproteobacteria; order Pseudomonadales; family Pseudomonadaceae; genus Pseudomonas; species Pseudomonas cerasi. The sequence continues at coordinate 2,091,366 of NZ_JAQJVM010000001.1, read as the reverse complement.
ACCCACACCGACCGTGGCATCCCGTTCGAAGTGGTACTGGCCGGGATTACCGGTGCGCTGAAAGATGGCAAGTCGAAGCTGGGCGTCGACAGCGGCCTGATCCTGAGTTTCCTGCGCCACCTGTCCCAGGAAGAAGCCGAAAAAACCCTCGATCAGGCGCTGCCGTTCCGTGATGCGTTCGTTGCCGTGGGCCTCGACAGCTCGGAGATGGGCCATCCGCCGAGCAAGTTCCAGCGTGTGTTCGATCGCGCGCGCAACGAAGGCTTCCTGACTGTGGCTCACGCCGGGGAAGAAGGTCCGCCGGAATACATCTGGGAAGCACTGGACCTGCTGAAGATAGAGCGCATCGACCACGGTGTTCGCGCCATCGAAGACGAGCGGCTGATGCAACGCATCATCGACGAACAGATCCCGCTGACCGTCTGCCCGCTGTCCAACACCAAGCTTTGCGTGTTCGACGACATGGCCCAGCACAACATCCTCGACATGCTCGAGCGTGGCGTGAAGGTCACCGTCAACTCGGACGACCCGGCCTACTTCGGTGGCTACGTGACCGAGAACTTCCACGCGCTGTACACCCACCTGGGCATGACCGAAGATCAGGCCAAACGCTTGGCGCAAAACAGCCTGGATGCACGACTGGTCAAGCCCTAAAGAGGGAATGAGCGGGTGACATCCATCGCTGCTCATGCTCTGCGTCGCAGAGGACGCAGAGCGTCAGGAACTGCATACCAACGCGGAGCATTGGCACGATAGTGGTGGGGCAGGCGCCTCCATCGTTCCTCACGCTCCGCGTGGGAATGCCTTTCGCGACGCTCTGCGTCGCAAGAGAACGCGGAGCGCGCAGAACTGCGTGCCGACGCGGACCGGTGGTACGTTAGTGGTGGAGCGCGCCACACCTGCCGCTCCCGTCAGGCCGCCGCTGCGATCTTGCTGATTTCCCGCTGCCCACTGGATGAGACCTGCAAGGTGCTGGACTCTTCAGTGGTGCGCAGCCAGCCCATCTGAATGAAAAGCTGCAACAACCCCGCCCCCAGCGCGCCGCCCAGATGCGGGTTGCTATCGTTCCATTTCGGACAGACACACACCGTTTCGCGCTTGCGTTGCGCCAGTGCGGGAATGTAGATACCGCGTTCGGCAAATCTGGCCACACCCTTGCTGGTAACTTCGACGCGCTTCTCCTGCTGTTCTATCCAGCCCGCCTCCAGCAGGCGCTGATAAAGCTCGGCAGCCATCTCGCCACCCAGATGATCGGAGCAGACTCTTGCGCGGCGCAGCGGCAAGGGCGGCGCAGGCTGGGCAAAGCGACGATTGATCTGTTCAGCACTGGCCAGCGAAGCACAGGCCAAGGCCTCGACCGCCGCCCCCACTTCCGGCGCAGCGAGGCGAAAGAAGCGCTTGCGGCCGCGGACCTCCTGTTTCAACAGACCACCACTGGTCAGCCGCGCCAGATGGGCGCCGGCAGAAGAAGTCGAGAGTCCCGCCAGGATTGCCAATTCATCGGCAGGGCGAGCAGTACCATCCATCAGTGCCCAGATCATTGCGCTGCGCTTGGGGTCAGCCAGCAAGGTTGCGATCTGGCTGATGCAAGGTCCGTATTCCATGTGTTCACTCCCTGTTGAAACATTCATCTATGGTGATGACTGGGTGAAAGCAATCACGCCTCGATAGAGTTGAACGTGGCTCTTATATGTCATGACAAGTATAAACTCTATGCCCTCCGCCCCCGTTGGGTGAAAAACGCCTCTTACACACGGTGGGCGCATCACAACGCAAAAAATCGCCCAAGTATGGCGTGCTCTATCAACATCAAGTTATTCCCGCGAATACACCGCAACCCCTCTATTCAAGGGGTTTGCAGCGACACGTCAAAAGAGGATTAAAAAGACAAGCGTAATGGCTATGACAAAAATGCCAAATCCACTCAACAACAGTCAGTTTCAACTTTGTTCCGGCAGCGAAACTTCGCGTTATTGAACGGCCTTCGAAAATTATATTTTCCGACATTTCCGAAGGCCATTTCCTACTGGGGCGCGGCGATTAAAACACGCTGGCGGACGACAGACTTACAGCATGTTGCTTACACCGTGACCTGAGCATTTCCAGTAACAGAATGACAGGCTTGCTGAGTTGCGCCCGATGCGCGCACAACAGGTTCAATGGCGCCCGCTCCCCGATCAGGTCGGGCATCAACACTTTCAGGTGCCCGGCCCGCACATCAGCGGCCACGTCCAGCCAGGATTTGTATGCCACACCTTCGCCCGCCACCGCCCAGCGGCGCACCACGTCGGCATCGTCGCTGAACCGGTTGCCGCTGACCGTCAGACTTATTTCGCGCTTGCCGTCGTTCAGCGTCCAACGGTCATGAACGCGATCACCGAGCATGAACAGCAGGCAGTTATGCTGCGCCAGTTGCTCGACCTGATGCGGCTCGCCATGACGCTGCAGGTAACTCGGCGCCGCACACAGTACCCGGCGGTTGTCAGGCAAAACCGGCAGTGCGACCAGGCTGGAGTCTTCCGGCTCGCCGTAGCGCAGCGCCACGTCGACAGGCTGGCGGAACAGATCGGCAATACGATCACCCAGCAGCAGACGCACAGTCAGTTGCGGATGCTGCTGTTGAAATTCGTCGAGCCACGGCAACAGCACGTTGCGCCCCAGGTCCGATGGCGCCGAGAGTTGCAGCACGCCCTCGCAACGGTCCTGGCTGCTGGCCAGCAAACGCCGCCCCTCCTCAAGGCTGCCCAGCGCAGCACGCGCGTATTCCAGAAACCCCTCGCCTTCGGCAGTCAGGCGCAGGCTGCGCGTCGAACGGGCCAGCAAGCGCGCGCCCAACTGCCGTTCGATACGCTTGAGCGCCGCGCTGGCAACCGCCGCAGACAGGTCCATGACCCTCGCTGCGGCAGAAAGGCTGCCCAGATCCGCTGCACGTACGAACAACTGCAAGTCATCAAAACGCAGCATCAAGGCCCCGTATTATCAAAATAAAATTGAAAGAGCCTGCCGTTTTAGCGGGTTTTATCTTTGCTGGAAATAGCCAATGATCTCTTCATCATTTTCTTTCGGAGAGGCCCCTGACATGAAAGCCATTGCGTACTATCAGTCCCTGCCCATCAGCGACGTGAAATCATTGCAGGATATCGAGCTGCCCGAGCCGGTGGCTGGCGATCGCGATCTGCTGGTCGAGGTCAAGGCCATCTCCGTCAACCCGGTGGACACCAAGATCCGCCAGAACGTCCAGCCTGAGGACGGTGCAGGCAAGGTGCTGGGCTGGGACGTGGCCGGAGTGGTCAAAGCCGTCGGTAGCCAGGTCACGCTGTTCAAGCCGGGCGACAAGGTGTTCTATGCAGGCTCTCTGACCCGGCCAGGTGCCAATAGCGAGTTGCACGTGGTGGATGAACGCATCGTTGGCCACATGCCCAAGACCCTGAGCTTCGCCCATGCGGCGGCGCTGCCGTTGACAGCCATCACCGCCTGGGAACTGCTGTTCGAGCGACTGCAGATCCCGCAGCAAAAAGGTGAAGGCGCACACAGCCTGCTGATCGTCGGTGCTGCCGGTGGCGTGGGTTCGATCCTCACCCAACTGGCGCGCAAACTGACCTCGCTGAAAGTCATCGGCACCGCCTCGCGGCCCGAGACCGAAAGCTGGGTCAGCGAACTGGGCGCGCACCATGTGCTGGATCACAGCAAGCCGCTGAGCGAAGAACTCAAGCGCGTCGGCCTGAACCACGTCACTCATGTGGCCAGCCTGACCCAGACCGAACAGCATCTGGATCAGCTCGTCGAGGCACTCAAGCCACAAGGCAAGCTGGCGCTGATCGACGACCCCAAATCGCTGGATGTGTCGAAACTCAAGCGCAAGAGCCTGTCGCTGCATTGGGAGTTCATGTACACCCGGTCGATGTTTGAAACCGAGGACATGATCGAGCAGCACAACCTGCTCAACCGGGTTGCCGAGCTGATCGACGCCGGTACGCTGAAAACCACCTTTGGCGAGCACTTCGGCACCATCAATGCCGAAAACCTGCGCCGCGCTCATGCCCTGCTGGAAAGCGGCAAGGCCAAGGGCAAGGTCGTACTGGAAGGTTTCGGAGCCACAGAGGTCTGGGCCGTGTGAAGTCGATGGTATCAGTCACGCCCGGCGCGACTGACACCACCGCTTTGGCGATCAGGCGGTCTGGAGCGATGCGTCGCGCCGTGCCTGTGCACGGCGCGTCAGCACCGAGATGCCCACAGTCAGCACGCCGCACAGGCTGATGACCAGCGCCATTGGCGTGGCCGTGCCATCATGCAGCAAGCCCACCAGACTGGCGGCGACGGCGGCAACGCTGAATTGCAGGCATCCCAGCAACGCCGACGCACTGCCCGCGCGCGCCCACTGGCCATTCATGGCGCAGGCCGATGCATTGGGGATGATGCACCCAAGACTCGCCACACAAATGAACAGCGGCACCAGCAGCGGCCAAAGCGCCTCGGTGCGCAGCAAGCTGATCGCCAGCAACACCAGCCCCGCAGCCAGATAGATCCAGACCGTGCGCGACAGCAAAAACGCCGGACCGGTCTTGCGCAGAATACGCGCATTGATCTGCGCCACCAGAATGAAGCCCGCCGCATTCATCCCGAACAGCCAGCCGTAATGCTCGGCAGGCACGCCATACAGCTTGATGAACACAAACGGCGAGCCCGCGACGTAGGCGAACATCCCGGCCATGGCGATGCCACCGGTCAGCGCATGACCAATGAACACGCCGTCCTTGAACAGATTGAGGTACTGGCCCAGCGCGCCGCTCAACGGCTGGCGCGGCGTGGTGGCCGGCATGCTTTCCGGCAACCCCAGTGCGACGGCCCCAAGACAGGCACCGCTGAACAGGGCCAGGCTGACGAAGATCGATTGCCAGCCAAAGGTGCTGACCAGCACGCCGCCCAGCATGGGAGCCAGAATCGGTGCCAGGCCCATGACCAGCATCAGTTGCGAGAAGACCTTGGCCGACTCGACAGCGTTGCACTTGTCGCTGACGATGGCGCGCGACAAGACCATTCCGGCACAGCCACCCAGCGCCTGTACGAAGCGTGCAGCGATCAGCCATTCAAGACTCGGCGCAAAGGCGCAGGCGACCGAGGCCAGCATGAACAGGGTCACGCCAACCAGTAACGGAATGCGCCGACCGAATCGGTCAGCCACCGGACCATAGGCCAGTTGCCCCAGGGAAAGCCCCAGAAAGTAGGCCGCCAGGGTCAGCTGTACGTGTTTTTCATCGGTCCCGAAATACGAGGCCATGGCCGGAAAGCCAGGAAGATAGAAGTCGATGGCCAGAGGGCCGAAGGCGCTCAATGAGCCAAGGATAAGGATCGTTCGTAGATTCATCGGGTGTCCATTAACGGATGCAGAGCAACGGGCTAGTTTACCCGGCTTACCTTGCAGAGAACGACGGACGGGGGAATTAATTCAAAATTTTTCAATGTTTACAGACCGGGAGACCGCCTTGATCTCCCGGGTCTGGATCATGCCGGCTGCGCCTGATAACCCTCTTCGCTGATCAGGCTGACAATCCGCTCGGGCGACAAACTGCTTTGCACCTTGACCTGTTTACTGGCCAGTTCGACCTGAACATCGGCGCTCGGATCGTCATGCTTGATGGCCTCGGTCACCGCGCGAACACAGTGCCCGCAGGTCATGCCTTGAACGTTGAATAACTGCATGGTGTCACTCCTTCAGTGATGAACAGTGAGCATCTTCAACCTTGTCATCATGGGAAGGTCAAGTTTCTGTCATTGCTGCCGGGCTGGCATTCGGCGTAATCGTGAGCCAAGCTGAGTGATCGACACCTATACCGTCAGCCACATTTACATCAGGAGTATCAGCGATGCGCTGGTCAGCAGTCAGCCTCTTCAGCATTCTCGGTTTCCTGGCTATCACCCCTGCCACTCAGGCGGCTCAGGACTACGGCATCCTGATCATTTCCCGCGAGCGCCTGGAAGTCGCGACTTCCTGCGAGATCGGCATCTACGTTCAGGACCGCCTGGCCGGCAGGCTGTTTCAGGAAGACTCGGTGTCCTTCAACCTGCCGGCAGGTGAAGTCTCGGTGCGGCTGAGCACCCTGCGCGGCAATGTCGTGGGCTGTGAACCCGGCATGGAAGCGCCGCGCAGCACCAAGATTCAGCTGCGCTCCGGGGATATCCTCAAGTACCGCATTGCTACCGACCTCAACGGGCTGTACCTCAAGAAAGCCGACCTCAACTATTGATTCGCGCTTGACCTTGCCCATATGGCAAGGTTGATCCTTGCAGGCAGCCAGCCTCAGGGAGTGATTCACATGCAAGACACCACCACCTTCGACCTGCCGATCAGCGGCATGACCTGCGCCAGTTGCGCAGGTCGGGTCGAGCGTGCCCTGGCCAAAGTGCCGGGGGTCAACAGCGTAACGGTCAACCTGGCCAATGAACGCGCCCATGTAGACACCGCAGCGCACACCGACCCGCAAACCCTGATCGACGCCGTCAGCCGCGCCGGTTATGGCGCCACCCTGAGCCAGGATCGTCACGCCGAAGCCGATCAAAAAGCCCGTCACTTGCATAACGAGCGCTGGGCCTTGCTGCTGGCCATCGCGCTGGCGCTGCCGCTGATCCTGCCGATGCTGCTGACCCCGCTGGGCGTGCACTGGATGCTGCCCGCGTGGGTGCAGTTTGCGCTGGCGACGCCGGTGCAGTTCATCCTTGGCGCACGCTTTTACGTGGCCGCCTGGAAAGCCGTGCGCGCAGGTGCCGGCAATATGGACCTGCTGGTCGCCATCGGTACCAGCGCCGGCTACGGCCTGAGCGTCTATCAATGGCTGCACGCTGCGCCTGGCACAACGCCGCATTTGTATTTCGAAGCATCGGCGGTGGTAATCGCGCTGGTGCTGCTGGGCAAATACCTGGAAAGCCGCGCCAAGCGCCAGACCGCCAGTGCTATCCGTGCCCTTGAAGCACTGCGCCCGGAGCGTGCCCTGCGGGTGGTCGACGGCCTCGAACAGGACGTCGCTATCAGCGCGCTGCAGCTTGATGATCGGGTGCTGGTCAAACCCGGCGAACGCTTTCCGGTGGACGGCGAAGTGGTCGAAGGCCGCAGCCATGCCGACGAAGCGCTGATCACCGGTGAAAGCCTGCCGGTGGTCAAGCAACCGGGCGACAAGGTCACCGGCGGGGCTATCAATGGCGAAGGCCAATTGCTGATCAGGACCACAGCGCTGGGCGCAGAAACGGTGCTGGCGCGCATCATTCGTCTGGTCGAGGACGCCCAGGCAGGCAAGGCTCCGATCCAGAAACTGGTGGATAAAGTCAGCCAGGTGTTCGTGCCGACCGTACTGGTGATTGCCTTGCTCACGCTGGTCGGCTGGCTGCTGGTCGGTACCTCGCTTGAAGTCGCGCTGATCAATGCCGTCGCTGTACTGGTGATCGCCTGCCCTTGCTCGCTGGGCCTTGCGACGCCGACAGCGATCATGGCCGGGACCGGCGTGGCTGCGCGCTACGGCATTCTGATCAAGGACGCCGAAGCGCTGGAACGGGCTCACGAGGTCGATGCCGTGGTGTTCGACAAAACCGGCACGCTGACCTCGGGCACGCCGCGTATCACCAACATGAGCGCGGTGCTGGGCAATGAAGAACACCTTCTGCAACTGGCGGGGGCGCTGCAACGCGGCAGTGAACACCCCTTGGCCAAAGCAGTGCTGGATGTGTGTCATGAATGGCAACTCAAGCCTGATGCCGCGCAAAACAGCCGCGTCCTGAGCGGTCGGGCCATCGCTGGCACCGTCGAGGGCCGTGAGCTAGCGTTGGGCAATCGACGCTTGCTGGAGGAAAGCGGCCTGCCAATGGGCGATCTGGCCGAGTCCGCGCGCATCTGGGAAGCCGAGGGGCGCACGCTGTCCTGGCTGATCGAGCAGGCTCCAGAGCCAAAGGTGATCGGCATGTTTGCCTTTGGTGACACGCTCAAGCCCGGAACCGATCAGGCGATCAAAGCGCTGAATGCGCGGGGCATCACCAGCCATCTGCTGACTGGCGATAACCGTGGCAGTGCCCAAGTGGTTGCCAGGACATTGGGGATACACGACGTGCATGCCGAAGTGCTGCCTGCCGACAAGGCGGCCACCGTCACTCAACTGAAAAGCCATCATGTGGTCGCGATGGTCGGTGACGGCATCAACGATGCTCCGGCGCTGGCGGCGGCGGATGTCGGTATAGCGATGGGCGGCGGGACCGATGTCGCCATGCATGCAGCGGGCATCACCCTGATGCGCGGCGATCCGCGACTGGTTCCGGCCGCCCTCGACATTAGCCGAAGGACCTACGCGAAAATCCGCCAGAACCTGTTCTGGGCGTTCGTCTACAACCTGATCGGCATTCCGCTCGCGGCGCTGGGCTATCTCAATCCGGTATTGGCGGGCGCGGCCATGGCGCTGTCGAGTGTCAGCGTGGTGAGCAATGCGCTGCTGCTGAAAACCTGGAAACCCCGCGACCTGGAGGACGCACCATGAATATCGGTCAAGCGGCGAAAAACAGTGGCTTGAGCGCCAAGATGATCCGCTATTACGAATCCATCGGCCTGTTGCAGGCGGCGCATCGCAGCGACAGCGGCTATCGCGTGTACAGCGCGGACGATCTGCACACGCTGGCGTTCATCAAGCGCTCAAGGGACTTGGGGTTTTCGCTGGAAGAAGTCGGCAAACTGCTGACCCTCTGGCAGGACCGCCAGCGGGCCAGCGCCGACGTCAAGGCACTGGCCCGGCAACACATTGCCGAGCTGAACAAGAAGATCGAAGAACTGGCGAGCCTGCGCGATACGCTTCAGGAACTGGTGGAACATTGCCAAGGCGACGACCGCCCCGACTGCCCGATCCTCAAGGACCTGGCGTCGGGCGGGTGCTGCTAGCCACTTTCACAAGGGTCTCACCGCATCCACTCGATGGAGCGCCTGCACGCGCTCCGTGGGAGCGAGCTTGCTCGCGAAAGGGCCCGTACAGGCTCCGAAAACAGCGTGTCTGATCAATCGCCTTCGCGAGCGAGCTCGCTCCCACAGTGGTCTTACTTACTGCATCACTCGACGGAGCGCCTGCCACACGCACTCCCTGCGGGAGCGCGCCTGCTCGCGAAAGGGCTTTACTGCATCCACGGCGGTGGTGGTTCTTCGGTGGATTTGCTTGGTGGCGCATCGTCTGCCGCGCGAGCTGCCTGGCGACGGGCTTCGTCGAGGCGGGCGGCTTCGATTTCGCGCAGTACGCCGCCCACATCGGCTTCGTCCTCCGGCTCATCGAATTCGCCGGTCAGCACCGTGGCGGGCGACAAGGTGCCTGCCTCGTAGTACGACCACATTTCCTTGGCGTACTTGGTCTTTCTGAGCTCCGGAGCGAAGCGGCCGAAGTACAGCGCCATGTTGCCGACGTCGCGCTCCAGCATGCTGAACGCATGGTTGTTGCCCGCGGCATCGACCGCTTGCGGCAAGTCGATGATGACCGGGCCGGACGGCGCCAGCAGCACGTTGAACTCGGACAGGTCACCGTGCACCAGACCGGCACACAACATCAGCACGATCTGCTCGATCAGGAATGCGTGATACTCGCGCGCCTGATCCGGCTCCAGCACGACGTCGTTCAGACGCGGCGCTGCATCGCCGTACTCGTCGGCCACCAGTTCCATGAGCAGCACGCCTTCCAGGAAGTCATACGGCTTGGGCACCCGAACACCTGCGCTGGCCAGACGAAACAGCGCAGCCACTTCGGCATTCTGCCAGGCGTCTTCGGTTTCCTTGCGCCCGAACTTCGAGCCCTTGGCCATGGCGCGGGCCTGTCGGCTGTTGCGTACCTTGCGGCCTTCCTGATACTCGGCCGCCTGACGGAAACTGCGTTTGTTAGCCTCCTTGTAAACCTTGGCACACCGCAGCTCATTGCCGCAACGCACCACATAAACAGCTGCCTCTTTACCACTCATGAGCGGGCGCAGCACCTCGTCGACCAGACCGTCTTCGATCAGGGGTTCAATGCGTTTAGGAGTTTTCATCAGCTTTTATTGTGGGTCCTTTGTTGCCAGATACGCGATTGTTGCCGTTATACGGCAATCCTCCGCCAGCGAGTAGGGGTAACCCCCTGTGGATTGAAAGGTTTTTTAAGAAAAAACCACGCAATCCCCCGGTTTAAAGCACCTTTCGTGCCGTACAGCAGGTCGAAGATATTCCGGGACAAAACATGTAAAAGCAGAAAAAACAGTGTTGGATGCACTCGTTAGTGCACAAGGCATCCCGGCCTTACTTGAACAAGTCACCGGGGGTGTGACCGAACAAACCCTTGAACGCAGCGATGAATGCTGACGTCGAGTCATAACCGCAGGCCAGCGCGGTATGCGTCACACTGGCGCCCTCTTCCAGTGCAGAAAGCGAAGACAGTAACCGTGCCCGCTGCCGCCAGCCGCGAAAGCTCAATCCGGTTTCCCGCTGGAACAGGCGCATCAGGGTTTTCTCTGAGGTCCCTAGACGGGCGGCCCAGTCGTGCAGGGTAATCAACCGACCCGGCTCCTCGATCAACTCGTTGCACAGCCCCAGCAAACGCGGATGACGCGGCAACGGCAGTGAAAAGCCGACTTCGGGCAACTGCGCCAGTTGATCCAGCAGGACCTGCACCAGCCGCGCCTCATGGCTGTCCTGCTCGGGATAATCCACGGGCAGAAGGCAGAAGCTCTTGATCAGCTCACGGGCCAGTGGCGTGACTTCCAGCACCCTGCAGCGCTGCGGTGCCCACCCCGAATCTGCCGTGCGAATGTACAGGCTGCGCATTTCGGCACGCATGGAGGTCACCACCTCATGCTCAAGCCCGGCAGGCACCCAGACGCCCCACTGCGGCGGCGCAAAGAAACTGCCCTCGGCGGTATGCACCCCCAGAACCCCACTGATGGCGTAGGAAAACTGCACCCAGTCGTGGCGATGGGGCGGCGTCCACGAACCGGCAGTGAGGCTTTCAGCACGGGCATACAGCGGGCGCGGCAGGCCGGCCAATGCCGGTATCTGCCGCTCGCCCGTAGGCTGCCGCTGATTGATCTGTCCGTTACTCGGCATCTTATGGCCTTATGTCGCAAGACGGCTATGGCGCAACAGAGTAGCCTGCACGCATCTCTGTGTACAAACGTTCTACGGACCCCGCATGCAATCACTCAAACACTTCAAACGCGTCGCTACCGACTGGTTCCTCTGGGGCATGGTTCTGGCGACGGTGCTCGCCTACTTCTTCCCACGTTTCGGCGCTACCGGCGGCAGCATGCACGCTGAATACGTCATCAAGGTCGGCGTGTTCGTGGTGTTCTTTCTGCATGGGGTAAACCTGTCCAGCGAGCAGATCAAGAAAGGCCTGACCAACTGGCGCCTGCACGTGATGATCCAGGTCTTCACCTTCGTGGTGTTCCCGCTGATCTGGTTGGCGTGCCAAAAACTGCTGGGCTCGTATGTGCCGGCGCTGCTGATGCTGGGTTTTCTCTACCTGTGCGCCCTGCCCTCGACCATTTCGTCTTCGGTGGCACTGACCGGCAGCGCAGGCGGCAATGTCCCGGCAGCGATTCTCAACGCCAGCATGTCCAGCGTCATCGGGATTTTCATCACCCCGTGGCTGGTCAGCCTGGTGGTCGGCACCGGCGCTGGCGGGATCGATCTGGGCGATACGCTGCTCGACCTGTGCGCCATGCTCCTGCTGCCACTGGTGCTTGGCCAGCTAATGCGGCCGTTGCTGGGCAAATTTTTCGCCCGTCACAAGAAGTACACCAACCTGATCGACAAGCTGGTGATTCTGCTGCTGGTGTACGCGGCGTTCTGCAACTCGATGATCTCCGGCATGTGGCAAAGCCAGGGCAACAGCGTGATCCTGACGGCGTTCGTCGGCACCGCGCTGCTGCTGGCGGTGATCCTGTTGATGACCACCCGCACGGCGCGGCTACTCAAGTTCGATCATGCCGACAAGGTCGCGGCGGTGTTCTGCGCCACCAAGAAATCCCTCGCCGCGGGTGCGCCGATGGCTGCACTGATTTTCGGCAGCAGCCCGGGGCTTGGCCTGATTCTGTTGCCGATCATGATCTACCACCCGATGCAGTTGATCGTGTGCTCGATCATCGCCGAGAGCTACGCCAGTCGCCATCGCCAAGAGCTTTCGGCCGCCGCGCTGGAAGAGGCTCGCGCCGCGTGAATGCGGCTTACATCAGCGCGTCATCATCCAGTGTGACGCGCGCATAGAAGACGATCGCCACGGTAGGGATCAGTGCGGAATAACCCGGCCGCAGCGCAGTGCCGAAGTGCGTCAGCAGGCGTTGCACCGGGGCCTGGCGAATTGCACCCAGCAAGCCCTTGACCGCGCCGGGCGCCTCGTCGGGCTGCGCGGTCTTGAAAAACGCTGCCACGGTCAGGCGCTCGGCCAGTGCATCGACATGCGCGGCATAGATATCCCAGCTCATCGCGCGGACACTGGCGCGCGGCATCTGCACCAGCGGGTGCGCGCTGTTAAACGCATGGCGAAAGAACGTCCTGAGCAGCAGCTCTTCCACTTCAACCACCGTCGCACATTGGTGCAGCGCGTCGCCCAGACCGTATTGCCGCGCCAGCATGCCCAACACTCGCGTATAGGGCACGCCGCGACGCCGGGCGGCATTGATCAGAAAATGCCCGGCGACCAGCTGGAATTCACGCACGAATGCGTACGTACGGTCCGCTTCAGTGGCCTTGAGGCGCGTCCAGCGACTGCTGCGCAAGTGCTTGATGGCCGCCTCCAGCACGTAGTCCGGCGAACGGGCCAGAACGCTGTGCAACCAGACGTCCTGCAAAACCGGGTCGCGGGTCATGGTCGGTAGCACCGCAACGCCGGTTTCCAGCCCTTCACAGCCACGGAAGCGGGTCGCAATCAGCACTTCCTGCAAGCGCTGCCAGTAATGGTGATGGCGATAACCCTGCATGCGCACGTTCTCGAAGTGCTCGACCGGCGTGCGTCCCAGGCTCTTCTCGCCCAGGTTCAGCAAGAGCACATGATCTTCCGTGGAATACGCATTGATCAGCCGTCCGCTGATTCTCTGCTTGAGCAGCTCGGCCTCGGCGGCATCGATACGCACGGCAGCGGCCATCAGCAATACATCGCCCACCACCAGCCCGTGCTCGGGTGTCTGCTGAAGGTCCTTGAGCGCGCTGACCAGCAGCCGGCCGCCCAGTGAATGACCGATCAGATTGACCCGCCTGACGTCGGGATGATGCTCGAACAGGTAGCGATCCAGCTGTGCAAACAGCACCTTGCCCATGTCGCGGGCACGGTTGCGGATGCGCGCGAAGTGAACGACCCGGTCCCCCGCCAACGCCGCCGCGCCCGCGAGCGGGTGCACACGGGCAGCAGCCATGAGCAGACCACGGGAACGGTTGTCCATCTGGGTGAAATGGCTGGATGGCCAGAACGCCAGAATGTTCACACTCTGGCGCAATGCACCGGGGATGCTGTTGGCCAACAGGCGTCGGTCATCCAGATCATGCCCTGACGAATAGCCGTGAATGAAGACGTTGGCGACCTCGCCCGATGTCTTGGGCAGGGTCAGAAATTTGAAGTGATTTTCCACGTTGTCCTGTCACACATGGGCGGTTTACACGCTCAATTTCTGGCGATGAAGCGCTTGGCGATCAGTACGATCAGTCGCAGGCAGAACATGATACCGGTCACCGCGATGACCCATTTGGCCACCAGCAGGAAGTAAGCCTCCGTTTCATCGGAGACCAGCCCCACCAGCAAGCCCATCCCGCCGATCAGCAAACCGATCAGCATCAGCCCGATATAGGGCCTCAGCCAGCGAGTCCGCGCGCCTTTGTCGAACAGATAGAGCACGGTGCCGATCAGAATCAGAAGTACCGATACCCCAATGATGAACCCCATGCCTTACCTCAACGTTACAGGCCAACAATGCTGATTGATCATCCCGCGCACGGATGCGACGCGGAGCGTCACGGCATGCATTCCCACGCTGGAGCGTGAGGAACGATAGGTGCCCGGAAGAACACTTATCGTGCCAGTGCTCTGCGTAGTTCAGTTGTGGATTATGCCCATGACCCCAGCCATTTGCCTAACGCTCCAGAATTGCCGTCACGCCCTGGCCGCCTGCGGCACAGATCGAGATCAGTCCACGCCCGCTGCCTGCCGCATCCAGCAGCTTGGCCAGGTTGGCGACGATGCGGCCTCCGGTTGCGGCGAACGGGTGGCCGGCAGCCAGTGAGCTGCCCTTGACGTTCAGTTTGCTGCGATCAATAGACCCCAACGGCGCATCCAGCCCCAGACGGGTCTTGCAGTAATCGGCGTCTTCCCAGGCCTTGAGGGTGCACAGCACCTGCGCGGCGAAGGCTTCATGAATTTCGTAGTAATCGAATTCCTGAAGGGTCAGGCCATTGCGGGCCAGCAGACGCGGAACGGCGTAGACCGGTGCCATCAGCAGCCCTTCTGCTCCGTTGACGAAGTCCACCGCCGCAGCTTCGCCATCGCGCCAATAGGCCAGCACCGGCAGGTCCCGCTCGCGAGCCCATTCCTCGCTGGCCAGCAACACCACCGATGCGCCATCGGTCAGCGGTGTCGAATTGCCCGCCGACAAGGTGCCCTTGGCGCTGCGCTCGAACGCGGGCTTGAGGCTGGCCAGTTTTTCAAGCGTCAGGTCCGGACGCAGGTTGTTGTCACGGATCAGCCCCAGATACGGCGTCATCAGATCATCCTGCCAGCCCTCGGCGTAGGCTGCCGCCATTTTCAGATGGCTCTCGAGCGCCAGTTGATCCTGCGGCCCGCGCTCTATGCCCCAGGTCTGCGCCATCAGCTCGCAATGTTGACCCATCGACAAGCGTGTACGTGGCTCGCCGTTACGCGGCAGCTCCGGTTTGAGGTGGTGTGGACGCAGCTGCATCAGGGCCTTGAGCTTGTCACCGGGCGTCTTGCTGCGGTTTACCTGCAGCAGGATTTTGCGCAGCCCCTCGTTGACGCCGATCGGTGCATCGGATGTGGTGTCCACGCCGCCGGCAATGCCGCACTCGATCTGCCCCAGAGCGATCTTGTTGGCCACCAGCAACGCCGCTTCCAGCCCCGTACCGCACGCTTGCTGAATGTCGTAGGCCGGGGTCTGTGCCGAGAGCCGCGAGCCGAGCACGCATTCGCGGGTCAGGTTGAAGTCTCTGGAGTGCTTGAGCACCGCACCCGTCACCACCTCGCCCATGCGCAGCCCGTGCAGATTGAAGCGCTCGATCAGCCCTTCCAGAGCAGCCGTGAGCATGTCCTGATTGCTGGCCGTGGCGTAAGGGCCATTGGAGCGCGCGAACGGAATGCGGTTACCGCCGACGATGGCGACCCGACGAGGATGCGTCATGGAAAACTCCCTTTCTTCAAGCGAATGAATGAGCAGTGCCGATCGCAAGAACAAACGTCATGCCACCGTGGTCCATTCCTTTGAACCCCGACTTCAGGAGAGTGTTCCATGCCGTCAGATCGCTACATTGATTTCGCCAACTCCGACATGGGTCGGCGCCTGGTGAAGGCCGCCGGTCTGCCCGCCCCCACTCACCTGGAGCGCTGGCAGGCCGGACGTCTGCGGCCCGTCGAAGGGACGCTGCTGATCAGCGCCGGGCCGCTGGGGGATCAGGTCCGCCAGTTCGCCAGCCGCCTGACCGACTCGCTGTACAGTTTCGGCAGTGAGATGCCCGGTGCCACGACGTGGGTGTCCAACCAGGGGCCGCGCCTGAAAGCAGTCGTGTTCGACGCCAGCCAGATCCTGCGCACCGAGCAGCTCAGGCAGTTGCGGGACTTCTTTCAGCCGCTGCTGCGCAATCTCGATCACTGCGCACATGTGGTCATTCTCGGTAAATCCCCCGAGACACTCGATGATCCGCTGGCCGCCAGCACTCAACAGGCCATCGAAGGTTTCAGCCGCTCACTGGCCAAGGAAGTGCGCAACGGCGCCACGGTCAAACTGCTGCAAGTGGATGACGACGCGCAGGATCAACTGGAGGGCGCCCTGCGCTTTTTCCTCACGCCCAAGGCTGCGTTCATCTCCGGCCAGTTCGTCCACCTGAGAGCCTGCACGAGCAAGGTGCAGGACTGGACCCGCCCGCTGGCCGGACGCAAGGCAGTGGTAACGGGCGCTGCACGCGGCATTGGCGCGTCTATAGCCGAAACCCTGACACGTGATGGTGCGCAGGTCATTCTGCTGGATGTACCGCAGACCAAAAACGAGCTGGAGGCACTGGCCTCGCGGCTTGGCGGTCAGGCTCTGGCGCTGGATATCTGCTCGGCGGATGCTCCGGCACAGTTGCTCGAACACCTGCCCGATGGCGTCGACATACTGGTGCACAACGCCGGCATCACGCGCGACAAGACGCTGGTCAACATGCCGGAAGATTTCTGGGACTCGGTACTGGCGGTCAACCTCAATGCGCCGCAAGTGCTGACTCAAGTGCTGCTCGACGCGGGAGCCTTAAAGGACAACGCCCGCATCGTGCTCATGGCCTCGATCAGCGGTATCGCCGGTAATCGCGGGCAAACCAACTACACCACCAGCAAGGCCGGTCTGATCGGTTTTGCACGGGCCATGGCACCCGGACTCAAGTCACGCGGCATCAGCATCAACGCCGTCGCGCCGGGCTTCATCGAAACGAAAATGACCGCGCACATGCCGTTCACCCTGCGTGAAGCCGGGCGGCGCATGAGTTCGCTGGGTCAGGGCGGCTCGCCACAGGACGTTGCCGAAGCAGTGGCGTGGTTCAGCCAGCCGGGCAGCGGCGCGGTGAGCGGTCAGGTTCTACGTGTATGTGGTCAAAACGTGATCGGGGCTTAAGCACCCGCATCGAATTCAAGGAGATGGATGATGACGGCTCACTGGCGCTACCTCAATTCCCTGCAGCCCCTGTCCAACCTGTTCATCCAGGCTGCGCTCAGGCGCAAGGTCACCGGGATGCAGCTACCCGATCTGGGCTTGCGCAGCTGGATCGCGGTCGATACCGATAAGCTCGAGGCATACCGCAAGGTCTGCGGCTTCGAAGAAAGCAGCCTGCTGCCTCCGACCTACCCGCATGTGCTGGCGTTTCCGCTGCAAATGCAATTGATGACCTCCGAGGACTTTCCATTCCCGCTGCTGGGGTTGATTCACCTCGCCAATCGCACCCGCACGCATCGTCCACTGGGCGGTGTGAGCCAGTTGTACATCAGCGTACAGGCCACTGATCTGCGCCCGCACGCCAAGGGCGCGACGTTCACCCTGGTCACTCAGGCCGAAGACGGCATGGGGCTGTTGTGGGAAGAAGAAAGCACCATGCTGTGCACCGCTGTGCACCTGGAAGACAGCCCTGTGAGCTATCCCGAAGCCGCGCCGCTACCGCTCAGCGAGCTGCAAGGCTGGCGGGCGTCGGCGCAAATAGGCCGCGAATACGCCAAGGTGTCGGGCGACTACAACCCGATTCACCTCAGCGCCCCCAGCGCCAGGCTGTTCGGTTTTCCACGCGCCATCGCCCACGGCATGTGGCTCAAGGCCCGTGCGCTCGCGGCACTGGGCGAGCATTTGCCGGCCTCGAATGTCGAGATCAGCGTGCAGTTCCAGAAGCCTGTACGCCTGCCTGCCGACGTGACGCTGTCGACCAGTGCCGCCGGCTCGCATGGCCAGTTCCGTGTCGAAGGCCAGGAGGGCATCGTGCATATGGTCGGTAGCTGGCAGCCTGTCAGCGAGTGACGCACAGCCGGATGAACACCTCTGACGGGAGCATTGCTCCCATCAACGGCTGAACAAACCTCAACGCCCACTTGCCTGGCGAACCGTTCCCCCTGAAGCTATGCGTCTTCAGGAGAACACGATGAACCTCGACGAGTTGACCCAACGCCTGCACCGCATCCGCGACCAGAATGACTGGAAGCCATTTCACAGCCCGAAAAACCTGGCCATGGCTGCCAGTGTGGAGATGGCCGAGCTGGTGGAAATATTCCAATGGCTGCGCGAAGACCAGTCCCGCGAGCTGCCTGCCGAACAGTTGGAGCACGCCGGCCAGGAAGTCGGCGACATCGTCCTCTACCTGTTGCTGCTGTGCAGCGAACTGGGGCTGGACATGGACACGGTGGTGCGTAATAAGCTGGCTGACAGCGAGCGGAGATTTGCCAAGTGAGTGATCGGCATTTCGACCAGTTGGCGACCCGCTTTGCGGAAAAGATCTATGGCGGTGCCAAGGGAGCCATTCGTCTGGCGGTGCTGCAGGCCGACCTGACCGAGACCCTGCCCGCACGACCGCTTCGTGTACTGGATATCGGCGCCGGGCTGGGACACATGTCGCTGTGGCTGGCCGAACAGGGTCATCAGGTAACCCTGGCCGAACCCGCCGAGCCGATGCTCGAAGGCGCACGTCAGCGCTTCGCCGATGCCGGACAGACGGCAACCTTCATTCAGGCTCCGTGGCAGGCGCTGCCGGAGTTACTGAGCGACACTTATGATCTGGTGCTGTGCCACGCGGTGCTGGAATGGCTGGCCGAGCCGCATACCATCCTCCCGGTGCTACGCCAGTTGACCAGGGACGATGGCTGGTTATCACTGGCGTTTTACAACCGCGATGCGTTGATCTATCGCAACCTGTTGAAGGGCCATTTCCGCAAGATGCGCAAGAATGACATGGCCGGGGAAAAACAGAGCCTGACGCCCCAGCAACCGCTCGACCCCCGGGAACTGGCGACGCAACTTGAAGGCCTGTGGCAAGTCGAAACCCGTAGCGGGGTGCGGGTATTTCACGATTACATGCCGGTTGAATTCCAGGCTCGGGCCGAGCTGACGGATCTGCTGGAAATGGAACTGGCGCATCGGCGTCATCCAGCCTTTGCAGGGCTGGGTCGATACCTTCACTGGATGTGCCGTCCGGTCTGACATCACTGCGGAGCCCACCATGAAACACCGTTCTGCCTTGTTTGCCGTGCTGCTGGGGACCAGTCTGTTCGGGATCAGCGCCTGCCAGAGCGACAACCCGTATGTCGCCAGCTCTCTGCCCATGCCGCCCGCTCCTGCGCAGGCGGCAAGGACGCTGGACATGAGCGCCTACCCTGCGCCGCCGCGGGACTATGGGCGTTATCGGTCCTGGGGCTGGCTCAACGGCCAGCTGCCGCCCGGTACGGCGTGGGTGGATTCGGCGCAGGTGGTCGAAGCCGTGAGCAACGGTCTGGACCAGCGTGGTTTGCGACCGGCTCGCGGCAATCAGCCGGCAGACTTGAACGTCACTGCCACGACCCGCCAGGAAACCCGGCTGCGTCAGGTGCGTGAAGATTACGATCCCTACTATGGGGGCGGCATGGGCTATGGCCGCTACGATGGCTACCGGCCCGGTTACGGCGGCTACGCCAGCGTGCCGGTGGTACGCACCTATCAGGAAAAGGTCATGGTGGTGCAGATCAACCTGATCGACGCGCGCAGCAACCAGCCGGTATGGAGCGCCAGCGCCGATGCGCGCGCCAGCAATAATCTGGCCGACCGCAGCAGTGCGTTGCGCCAGGCCGTGCAACAGGCTCTGGCGGCCTACCCGCCTTCGTAACCCTTTCGGAGAACTGCCATGTTTCGCCGTATCGTTCTGCTGACCTGTGCCGTGCTGCTGACGGCCTGTCAGAGCAACTCGATCAATCGCGACTTCGATGCCCAGCGGGATTTCGGCGGCTATCGCAGCTGGAGCTGGAAGGAGCCCGCCGTTCAGTATCAGCCTGACAATGATCCGCGGCTCAAGAGCGACCTGACCGAGCAGCGCCTTCGCCAGTCGATCGGCGAACAGCTGGACCAGCGCGGTCTGCGCATGGCAACAGCCGGTGCCCGGCCGGATTTGAAAGTGCAGGCCTGGCTGATTGTCGAAAACCGTCAGCAGACGGTCAGCACCAACTATGGCGGGGGCTGGAACCCCTGGGGTGGTTATGGCTACTGGAACGGGCCGATGAACACCGAAACCCGCAGCGTCGACTACAAGGTCGGCACCGTGCAGATCGATATGTTCGACGGCAAGGACGGCAAACTGGTCTGGCGTGGAAGCACCGAGCGCATTCTCAACGACAACGCCGGCAGCCCGTCCGAACGCGATCAGGCCATGCGCACCACGGTGGCGAAAATTCTGGAGCAGTATCCACCGCGCTAGCCACGACTGACGTGCCGATGCACTGCGTCGGCATGGCGTTTCAGACGCTCTGCTGCCTTGGGCAATGAACAGCGCGATCCGGGCTCAGGCCTGCAGATCGCCCTGCATTTCATCGAGCAATTCCTGAATCGCGTCGAGACGCTCTTCGGGATCGTCGATTTCCAGCAGTTCCACTTTGTCTTTTTCGGTGAACGGCAGCAGGTAGGCAAGCTGGTTGGACAACGCGTATTGCCCACCGGCAGACATGCCCATGTTCAAGGAAGCCACCATCGGATGCTCGGCCAGCGCTTCGAGCAGGGCCACGAGGTCAGCATCTTCCTCCTGCAACGGGCGCTCCACGGGCTCTTCCAGCCATTCAACCTCGGCCACCAACAGTTGATCGCGCTGAACCTCGGCGGCAACGACGCGGAAGCGACGCCCGCCGACGACCCGAATGCCCAGCAAGCCGTTCTCCTGCTGCTGAAAATCGGTAACCAGCGCTTCGCAGCCGATCATCGAGTAGCCGCCCGGCACTGGGCCGATTTCACTTCCCTCGGTGATACACACCACACCGAACCCTTCTCCCTGCTTCATGCAACGGCCGATCATGTCCAGGTAACGGGCCTCGAACAGCTGCAGATCAAGCACGCACCCCGGAAACAGCACAGCGTTCAGTGGAAACAATGGCAGCGTCATAGAAAAGCCTCCTTTTAAATGGCCAGCGACATTGCCAGCGGCAGGAACAACGCCGTCGCAACGCCCATCAGACTCATTGCCAACGCAGCAAAAGCCCCCGATTCCTCGCCCTCCTGCAATGCCACGGATGTGCCTACCGCATGTGCAGTGAGCCCCAGCGCCATGCCTCGGGCAGCAGGATTATCCACCCCGATCAGCGACAGCAGACCGGGGCCGAAAATGGCACCGAATACACCAGTAATCAACACAAAAACCGCTGCCAGGGCGGCAACCCCGCCGATCTGCTCGGCGACCAGCATGGCAATGGGCGATGTCACCGACTTCGGTGCCATGGTCATCAGAATCATGTGGTCGGCACCGAACAGCACCCCGAAGCCCACGCACAGGCCGGTGGCAAACACCCCGCCGACTACCAGCGTAGTCAAGACCGGCCAGAACAACTGTCGGATCCGTCGCATATTCAGATAGAGCGGGACCGCCAGCGCGACGGTTGCAGGCCCCAGCAGCGTGCCCAGAATCTCGGTGCTTTTGCGGTACTCGGCGTACTCAAGGTCGCAGAACAGCACGACCCCGATCACCACCACCATCGAGACCAGCACGGGCTGCAGAAACAGCCAGCGGGTTCTTTCGTAAGCCGCCATCGCCAGTTGATAGGCACCCAGGGTGATCGCGATGCCGAAAAGCGGGTGATGAATCACCGACAGCCATGCACCGTGCCAGTCAAGACTCATGGCAACTCCCGGCGCTGAGCCTGACGCTTGATCAGGGTCTGCATCAGCCAGCCGACGAAGGTCACGGAAATCATCAGCGACAGGGTCAGCGTGCCGAAGATCGCCCAGAAGTCCTCGGCAATCGCCGACGCGTAAACCATCACCCCGACCGCAGGCGGCACCAGCAGCAACGGCAGATAGCGCAACAAACTGCTGGCAGCAGTGCTGATCGGCTCGCTGACTTCACCGCGCCACATCAGATAGCCCATTAACAGCACTAGGCCGATGATCGGCCCCGGCAAAATCGACAGAAACAGATGGTTGAGCGCGGTCCCCAGCAATTGGAACAGCACCAGCCATGTCAAACCCCTTAACAGCATGAGGACTCCAGCAGATAAACGAACCCGGCGAACGATCGGCGTCATTATAAACACGCTGCGCCAGAGGTCATGAGTGGGTATTCGCATTGCCGCAGTTGCTTGACCGGGCAACCGCCCTCTGCTGATCTGGTCATTCGCCCGCAGGCATCAGCGGATGCGGGCAGTGGCAGCTCCATACCCCCTCATCAGACAAGGAGAGCGGCATGCCTTTTGTACCCGTCGAAGAGCTCAAACAATACATCGGCAAGGACGCAGTCTATTCAGACTGGCTGACCATCGATCAGCAGCGTATCAACCTGTTCGCCGACGCCACAGGGGATTTCCAGTTCATCCATGTCGACCCGGTCAAAGCAGCGCAGACCCCGTTCGGCACGACTATCGCACACGGCTTCCTGTCTTTGTCGCTGATCCCCAAGCTCATGGAGGGCATCATGGTACTGCCCGAAGGCTTGAAGATGGCGGTCAATTACGGGATGGACAGTGTGCGCTTCGTTCAACCGGTGACGGTCAACTCGCGGGTGCGCCTCAAGGTCCAATTGACCGGCGTAAGCGAGAAAAAACCCGGTCAGTGGTTGCTCAAGGCAATGGCCACACTGGAGATAGAAGGTCAGGAAAAACCCGCTTTTGTGGCCGAGCCTTTAACGCTGTGTTTCGTATAAGGCGTTTAAAACATGAAACAGTCGTAACAGACTGTTTCATCCCGCTGACCCGCTGCGGCATACTCCCCTGCGGTCGTGCCCCATAACATCTGCTCAAGCGGAGCCGGGCTCGCCCCTGAATCATTCTTCCGGGATCTCACATGCGCGCGCTCGCTCCATTGGCTTTGACACTCTTGATCGCAGGTTGCGGTGATGGCGAATCAATTTTGCCGCCAGACGGCCGCCTGCCCGACGGCGGACGCTACCGGGGCGATCTGGTCAATGGCGTTCTACAGGGCCAGGGCCGCATCGATTACCCCAACGGCAGTTGGTACGCAGGTCAGTTCGAAAACGGCCTGCGTCAAGGTCAGGGCGAATGGCACTCCAGCACCGGCGACGTCTACAAGGGTGGCTTCGAGCAAGGTCTGTTCAATGGCCAGGGCCGCCTGACCACCCGCGCTGGCGCGAGTTATGTCGGCAACTTCAAGCTTGGCATGCGCGACGGCGAAGGCACCCAGAAAGACAAGGGCGTGCTTTACCGTGGCCAGTTCAAGGCCGGTGTGTACGACGGACCCGGTCGCCTGGAGCTGGAAGACGGCAGCCAGCATCAGGGCATGTTCGCCAATGGCAAGGCCAATGGCGAGGGTTCGCGCAGTGACGCCAGCGGCAACCAGTACAGCGGCAATTTCATCGACGGACAATTGCAGGGCACCGGCAGCTTCACCAGCGCTGACGGCGATCAATACGTCGGCAATTTCCACAACAGCCAGCTGGATGGCAAGGGTCGCTACGAAAACAGTGACGGCGACGTCTGGAGCGGTGAATTCAAGGAAGGCGCGCTGACCGGCAAAGGCGAGTTGATCGGCTCTGACGGCAGCCGCTATCAGGGTGATTTCGACAACTGGCGCTTCATGGGTCAGGGCCAGTTGCTGTTGGCCGATGGCAGCCGTTACATCGGCCAGTTTGCCGATGACACTTACCAGGGCGACGGTGTGCTGATTTCCGCCGATGGCAAGGAGCAACGCGGCATCTGGGCCAATGGTCAGCGGATCCGTGATGCCAAAGGCAAATTGCTGCCGGACCCACTGGAAGCAGGGCTGCTGGTCCAGGGTTCGCTGCTGGACAAGGCACTGGCAGCCGTGCCGGCGTCGACACCCGCTACCGAGCTGTACACGCTCGTGGTAGGTGGCGACGGCAAGCAGAGCGTGTTCATGCGCGAGGCGGACTACGTGAGCAACCTGCTCAAGTCGCGTTTCGGGGCCGTCGGACAGGTCAGCCTGGTCAATCATCGCGATCACATGGATGACCGGCCGATGGCGACGCGTGAAACCATCACCCGCGCAGTACAGACACTCGCCCAGCGCACCGGCCCGGAAGATCTGGTGTTCATTTACCTGACCAGCCACGGCACTCAGGATCATGAACTGGTGCTCGACCAGCCGCGCCTGTCGCTGGCAGACCTGCCCGCCGACGCCCTGGCAGCAGCCCTCGCGCCATTGAAGAACCGTGACAAGGTCGTGGTGATTTCAGCCTGTTATTCGGGCGGGTTCATTCCCGACCTGAAAGATGAGCGCACGCTGATCATGACCGCCTCGCGCGCCGACCGCGTCTCGTTCGGCTGCTCGGAAGAAGCGGACTTCACTTATTTTGGCGATGCACTATTTGCCAGGGCATTGGTCGAAACCGATGACCTGCAACACGCTTTCAACGAAGCGAAGGCCTATGTTGCGCAACGTGAGACCGAAGACAACTTCGAAGCCTCCGAACCGCAGATATGGGCACCCAAAGGAGTCCTGGCGCGCTGGCAGCAGTTGCGCAAGAGCCAGGCCGAACGCGCGTTGAGTACGGCGTTGAACCGCACGGAAGCGAAGACTTCGACTAGCCGCTAGGCTTATGTGTATTAAGGGAGAAGCCACATGTACCTGACGCCGCAACACATCCTGCTCGCAGGAGCCACAGGCCTTACAGGCGAGCATTTGCTGGACCGGCTGCTCAGCGAGCCGACCGTCAGCCGCGTGTTGGCACCGACCCGCAAGCCGCTGGCCGAGCACTCGCACCTGGAAAACCCGATCGGCGAGCTGGCGACCTTGCTGCCAACGCTGTCCGGCCGGGTGGACATCGCATTCTGTTGCCTGGGCACCACGATCAAACAGGCCGGTTCACAGGAAGCCTTCAAGGCCGTCGATCTGGACATGGTCACGGCGTTCGCCAGCCGCGCCCGCGAACTCGGTGCTCGCCACTTGCTGGTGATCAGCGCAGTCGGCGCAGACCCGGCGTCCAGTACCTTTTACAACCGTGTCAAAGGCGAAATGGAACAGGCGCTTCGTGCGCAAGGCTGGCCGCAACTGACCATTGCCCGCCCTTCTCTGCTGGTGGGCAGCCGTCCTGAAACCCGCTGGGTCGAGCAACTGGCGGCACCTATCGCCAAACTGATCCCCGGCAAATACGGCGCCATCGAAGCCTGCCAACTGGCCCGCGCCCTGTGGCGGCTGGCGCTGGAAGAGCAGAACGGCGAACGGATCGTCGAATCGGATGAGCTGCGCAAGCTGGGCAAGTAGGTGATGATCGCCGGGGCCCAGCGCTGATCGTTCCCGCGCTCCGCGTGGGAATGCAGTCCGTGACGCTCTGCGTCACCCAAGGGAGCCTTACCCGATAGCCCTGGTGTCGCTCCGCCCCCCTAAAGCCCGCCTGTAGCCTGAACCCCCAGTCCCGCCGCGGTCAGCAATGACAGTGGCAGCAGCAGGGTGTCGAGCAGCGCACTGCCAGGCAGGTCCAGGCCCGGGTAGCTGGGAGCGTCTGCGCCGAATCGGTCGGCGGCACAGCAACCACCCTGCAGCGCGTACATATTCAACCGCGTACCGGCATACACCACCGGCGCACCAGGTTTGGCCGCATTGAGCGTGCGTGCCGTTGCGCATCCGGTCAGCGCCAGCGCAAGCGCTACCAGCAGCAGCTTATTCATCGCCGCCAAT
Source organism: Pseudomonas cerasi (assembly GCF_027983475.1). Taxonomy (NCBI): domain Bacteria; kingdom Pseudomonadati; phylum Pseudomonadota; class Gammaproteobacteria; order Pseudomonadales; family Pseudomonadaceae; genus Pseudomonas; species Pseudomonas cerasi. The sequence continues at coordinate 2,065,848 of NZ_JAQJVM010000001.1, read as the reverse complement.
ATGGTGCTCGCCCCAGCGCGGCAACATGTCCTGAGGAATATTCAGCAGGTTGAGGATCCGCGCGACGATAAAGTCCACCAGGTCGTCGATGGTCTGCGGCTGGTGATAAAAGCCGGGAGACGCCGGCAGAATCACTGCGCCCATGTTCGACAGCTTGAGCATGTGTTCCAGATGAATGCTGGAATACGGCGCTTCGCGCGGCACCAGAATCAACTGGCGCCGCTCTTTCAGCGTGACGTCAGCGGCGCGCTCGATCAGATTGTTGCAAGCCCCGGTGGCAATCGCCGACAGCGAACCGGTGGAACACGGCACCACCACCATCGCGCTGGGCGCACCCGAGCCGGAGGCCACTGGCGACATCCAGTCATCGCGTCCATAGACGCGAATCTGCCCGGCAGACGCACCGGTGTACTCCGTCAGAAACGCCTGCATCATCATCGCCTTGGGCGGCAGGCGCACGTCGGTCTCGGTGGCCATCACCAGTTGCGCCGCCTTGGAGATCAGGAAATGTACTTCCCGGTCCTCACGCACCAGACAATCCAGCAGGCGCAGGCCATATTGCGCGCCTGATGCACCGGTCATCGCGACGGTGACGCGCTCCGGGCCGCTCATTGCAACGCCTCCGCCAGTTTGCCATGCAGACCGCCAAAGCCGCCGTTGCTCATGATCACAATGTGCGTGCCGGGCTGCGCCTGGCTTTTGACCTGGGCGATGATTGCCTCGAGGGAATCACAGACCAACGCCGGCACAGTGCCTCCCGCGACTGTTGCCGCCAGGTCCCAGCCCAGATTGGGGGGCGCATACCAGACCACCTGATCCGCCTGACTCACGCTTTCCCGCAGGCCTTCGCGATGCGCGCCAAGCTTCATCGAGTTGGAGCGCGGCTCGATGACTGCAATGATCGACGCATCACCGACCTTTTTGCGCAGGCCGTCCAGCGTGGTGGCGATGGCCGTGGGGTGATGAGCGAAGTCATCATAAATCGTGATGCCGCGCACGTCGGCCACCTTTTCCATACGCCGTTTGACGCTCTTGAATGCACTGAGCGCCTGCACACCCAGCAGCGGCACCACGCCAACATGGCGAGCGGCTGCCAGCGTCGCCAGGGCGTTTGCTACGTTGTGCTGACCGGTCATGTCCCAGTCGACGGTGCCTTGAAGCTCGCCTTCGAACAGCACTTCAAAGCGCGAGCCGTCTTCGCTCAACAGTCGTGCCTGCCACTGACCGTTCTGGCCTGTGGTCTGTACCGGCGTCCAGCAGCCCATCTCGATGACCCGCGACAACGCCGGCTCGGTAGTCGGATGGATCACCAGGCCTTCGCTCGGGATAGTACGCACCAGATGGTGAAACTGGCGTTCGATGGCCGGCAGATCGGGGAAGATGTCGGCATGATCGAACTCAAGATTGTTGAGGATCGCTGTCCGTGGGCGGTAGTGAACGAACTTGGAGCGTTTGTCGAAGAACGCGCTGTCGTACTCATCGGCCTCGACCACAAAGAACGGGGTCTCGCCCAGACGCGCCGACACGGCGAAGTTCTGCGGGATGCCGCCGATCAGGAAGCCGGGGCTCATGCCCGCGTGTTCCAGCACCCAGGCCAGCATGCTGCTGGTGGTGGTCTTGCCGTGCGTGCCGGCCACGGCCAGTACCCAGCGGCCTTGCAGCACATGGTCCGCCAGCCACTGCGGGCCAGACACATACGGCAAACCGGTGTTGAGCACATATTCAACCGCAGGGTTGCCACGCGACAGCGCGTTGCCGACCACTACCAGGTCCGGCGCGGGAATCAGTTGCACGGGATCATAGCCTTGGGTCAGCTCGATGCCCTGCGCCTGGAGCTGGGTGCTCATCGGTGGATAGACATTGGCGTCGGAGCCCGTGACCCGGTGCCCCAACTCTTTGGCGAGCACCGCCAGAGACCCCATGAACGTGCCGCAGATACCAAGGATATGAATATGCATGACCAACCTCTCAGAACATCTGCGCAGGTTAACGTAGGGACGGTGAAATGGCACCCTGAGTTTGTCCGTCGTCTCGCGCGCGCAAGCCATTTCAATGCCAGGCAGATAAGCCTAAAGTCCTAGCCACGGCCGAATGCAAATGGCCTATTCTTGAACGCTTATTGCCAGATACCCGAAAGCAGAATCGACACAGACTCCCTCACAACAAGAACCAGGAGACATACCATGCGTTACGCTCATCCCGGTACCGAAGGCGCTATCGTCAACTTCAAGGAACGCTACGGTAACTACATCGGCGGCGAGTTCGTCGCACCGGTGAAAGGCCAGTATTTCACCAACACCTCGCCGGTCACCGGCAAGGCCATTGCAGAATTTCCGCGCTCCACCGCCGAAGACATCGACAAGGCACTCGACGCTGCGCACGCCGCCGCTGCGGCCTGGGGCTCGACCTCGGTGCAGGCACGCTCGCTGGTCCTGCTGAAGATTGCCGATCGCATCGAAGCCAATCTGGAAGTCCTGGCCATCACCGAAACCTGGGACAACGGCAAGGCAATCCGCGAAACCCTCAACGCCGATATTCCGCTGGCCGCCGACCATTTCCGCTACTTCGCCGGCGTGCTGCGTGCGCAGGAAGGCAGCGCCGCCGAAATCGACGGCAATACCGTGGCCTATCACATTCATGAGCCGCTGGGCGTGGTCGGGCAGATCATCCCGTGGAACTTCCCGCTCCTGATGGCCGCCTGGAAACTCGCCCCTGCGCTGGCTGCCGGTAATTGTATCGTGCTCAAACCTGCCGAGCAGACGCCGCTGGGCATCAGCGTGCTGATCGAACTGATCGGCGACCTGCTGCCTCCCGGCGTGCTGAACATCGTGCAGGGTTATGGCCGCGAAGCGGGTGAAGCGCTGGCCAGCAGCAAACGCATCGCCAAAATCGCCTTTACCGGCTCGACACCGGTCGGCTCACACATCATGAAACTGGCGGCGGACAACATCATCCCGTCCACCGTGGAACTGGGCGGCAAGTCGCCGAACATCTTCTTCGAAGACATCATGAGCGCCGAGCCGGAGTTCATCGACAAGGCCGCCGAAGGCCTGGTGCTGGCGTTCTTCAATCAGGGCGAAGTCTGCACCTGCCCGTCTCGCGCGCTGGTGCAGGAGTCGATCTATCCGCAGTTCATGGAAGCGGTGATGCGCAAGGTCGAGAAGATCAAACGCGGCGACCCGCTGGACACCGACACCATGGTCGGCGCGCAGGCATCCGAGCAACAATTCGACAAGATTCTTTCGTACCTGGACATCGCCAAGGGCGAAGGTGCCGAACTGTTGACCGGCGGCAAAGTGGAGAAGCTGGAGGGCAACCTGTCCACTGGCTACTACATTCAGCCGACGCTGCTCAAAGGCAACAATAAAATGCGCGTGTTCCAGGAAGAGATCTTCGGCCCAGTGGTCAGCGTCACGACCTTCAAGGACGAAGCAGAAGCCGTGGCCATCGCCAACGATACCGAGTTCGGTCTGGGCGCAGGCCTGTGGACCCGCGACATCAACCGCGCCTACCGCGTGGGCCGGGCGATCAAGGCCGGACGCGTGTGGACCAACTGCTACCACCTGTACCCGGCACACGCCGCGTTCGGTGGCTACAAGAAATCCGGCGTCGGCCGCGAAACCCACAAAATCGCGCTTGAGCATTATCAACAGACCAAAAACCTGCTGGTGAGCTACGACACCAACCCGCTGGGTTTCTTCTAGCACCCGCCCGCGATATGACGCAAAGCGTCACGAACTGCATGCCAACGCGGAGCATTGGCACGATAGTCGTCTCAAGATGTTTATCGCTCCCGCGCACTGCGCGATAGTCATCTCAAAAACATCGCGCACCAACCCTGTGCATCGCGCCTTGGCCCACCGCCCTGGCGTGATGCATCTTTGCTCTGAATCCTCCGTTCATGGTTGCAAACTCGCACTCCCGGTCAGGATGGAGTATTAATTGCTTGCATCGCTTCCCACAGTCGTTTGAACCGGGACGTATCCGTTTCAGCGAAAGACTACGTCCGACGCAAGCAGCGCGACGTCATGGAGAATCTGTATGGCGAGCTTTTCCCATTCTGTCGGTGCGCAGACGTACCGCTTCGACAGCCTCAAAGAAGTTATGGCCAAGGCCAGTCCTGCGCGCTCCGGCGACTATCTGGCCGAAGTCGCGGCGCAGAACGACGGCGAGCGAGTCGCCGCGCAGATGGCGCTGGCGAACATTCCGCTCAAGCACTTTCTTGAAGAAGCCCTGATCCCTTACGAACAGGACGAAGTCACCCGGCTGATCATCGACACCCACGACAAACTGGCGTTTGCCCCGGTCAGTCATCTGACAGTCGGCGGCTTTCGCGACTGGCTGCTCAGCGACAAGGCCGACGAAACCAGTCTGCGCGCGCTGGCCCCCGGCCTGACCCCGGAAATGGCCGCTGCCGTTTCAAAGATCATGCGCGTGCAGGATCTGGTGCTGGTGGCGCAGAAAATCCGCGTGGTCACGCGCTTCCGCAACACCATGGGCCTGCGCGGCCGGCTGTCGACACGCCTGCAACCCAATCACCCCACCGACGACCCGTCCGGCATTGCCGCCAGCGTGCTCGACGGCCTGCTGTACGGTAACGGCGATGCCATGATCGGCATCAACCCGGCCACTGACAGCACCTCGTCCATCGTTGCTCTGCTGGAAATGCTCGACGCCATTGTCCAGCGCTATGAAATCCCCACGCAATCCTGCGTGCTGACCCACGTCACCACCTCGATTGAAGTGATCAACCGTGGCGTACCGGTCGATCTGGTGTTTCAGTCGATCACCGGCACCGAAGCCGCCAACGCCAGCTTCGGCATCAGTCTCAAGCTGTTGCAGGAAGGCTATGAAGCGGGCCTGAGCCTGAACCGCGGCACCCTCGGGCAAAACCTGATGTATTTCGAGACCGGGCAAGGCAGCGCGCTGTCGGCCAACGCGCACCATGGCATCGACCAGCAGACCTGCGAGACCCGCGCCTATGCCGTCGCCCGGCATTTCAATCCGTTTCTGGTCAACACCGTGGTCGGTTTCATCGGCCCCGAGTACCTGTACAACGGCAAACAGATCATCCGCGCCGGTCTGGAGGATCACCTCTGCGGCAAACTGCTGGGCGTACCGATGGGCTGTGACATCTGCTACACCAACCACGCAGAGGCCGATCAGGACGACATGGACACTCTGCTGACATTGCTGGGCGTCGCGGGGATCAACTTCATCATGGGCATTCCCGGCTCCGACGACATCATGCTCAACTACCAGACCACCTCGTTCCACGACGCGCTGTACGCCAGGCAAAGCCTGGGCCTGCGTCCTGCACCGGAATACGAAGCCTGGCTGGAGAAAATGGGCATCTTCACCCAGGCCGACGGTCGTGTGCGCTTCGGCGACAGCCTGCCGCCTGCCTTCCGTCAGGCGCTGGCGCATCTAGCATGAGTGACGAGCCGATGAACGAACTACAAGACAGCGCCGCTCCCACCAATCCCTGGCTGGAACTGCGCCGCCTGACCCCCGCGCGTATTGCGCTGGGTCGTACCGGCACCAGCCTGCCGACCTCTGCGCAACTGGACTTTCAAGCCGCTCATGCGCAGGCACGCGACGCGGTGCATCTGGCCTTCGACCATGCCGCGATCAGCGCACAACTGACCGAAAAAGGTCGTGAAACCCTGTTGCTGCACAGCGCCGCGACCGACCGGGACAGCTACCTGCAGCGCCCGGACCTGGGCCGTCGCCTGAATGACGAATCAGCGCAAACGTTGCGTGACTATGCTGCGGCTCATCCGGGCGGTCTCGATCTGGCGGTCGTGGTCGCCGACGGTCTGTCCGCCCTGGCGGTGCATCGGCATGCGGTGCCTTTCCTCATTCGCCTGGAAGAACAGGCCAGTGCAGAGGGCTGGTCGCTGTCGCCAGTGATCATGGTCGAACAGGGCCGCGTCGCGGTGGCCGATGAGGTCGGCGAACTGCTCGGTGCGAAGATGGTGGTCATTCTGATCGGCGAGCGCCCCGGTCTCAGCTCCCCGGACAGTCTGGGCCTGTACTTCACCTACGCGCCGAAGGTCGGGCTGAACGACGCGCACCGCAACTGTATTTCCAATGTGCGCCTGGAAGGCTTGAGCTACGGCATGGCCGCTCATCGGCTGCTGTACCTGATGCGCGAGGCCTGCAGGCGGCAGATTTCCGGGGTCAATCTGAAGGACGAAGCTGAGCTGCAGATTCTGGAATCAGACGGCACTGATGATCATTCAGACAAACCCATCGGCAACTTCCTGCTCGACGGTCCTGCAGCGTCGCATTAGGCCCCATGCAGGCTTATGCCATTCCAAGCCGCCGGGGCGATTCGCGTAATCAGCCCGGCGTATGGCATCAGCCCGGATGAACGTTGCGGCCTGTTCATCCCTTCTGAAGACGTACCGCTCACCCCCCATTCAACCCCGCCGCTTATTCCGAAGCCCCTTCTGCGCATTCTGCTTCTATAATGCCGCGCATACGCACAGTCGTTTCTTCCGCATGCGACCCCGGACAGGGTTCTCGCCTCAGGTGCTTTAATGGAATTCAACCCGCTCGACCTTATTCTGCATCTCGACGTTTACCTTGACCTGTTGGTGACCAACTACGGCACATGGGTTTACGCGATTCTGTTTCTGGTGATTTTCTGCGAGACCGGGCTGGTGATCATGCCCTTCCTGCCGGGCGACTCGCTGCTGTTCATCGCTGGCGCCGTGGCTGCCGGTGGCGGCATGGACCCGGTCCTGCTGGCCGGGTTGCTGATGCTCGCAGCGATTCTGGGCGACAGCACCAACTACGTGATTGGCCGCACGGTTGGCGAAAAACTGTTCAGCAATTCGTCATCGCGCATCTTCCGCCGCGACTACCTGCTGCGCACCCAGGATTTTTACGCACGCCACGGCGGCAAGACCGTCACGCTGGCGCGCTTCCTGCCGATTATCCGCACCTTCGCGCCGTTTGTAGCCGGTGTGGGCAGGATGTCCTATCCGCGCTTCGTGGGCTTCAGCGTGCTGGGTTCGGTGCTGTGGGTCGGCAGTCTGGTGACCCTGGGCTTCTTCTTCGGCAACGTGCCATTCATCAAGCACAACCTGACCTTCCTGGTACTGGCAATCATCCTGCTGTCACTGGTGCCGATGGTCATCGGCGTGGTGCGCAGCCGCACCGCGCGTCCGGTCGACGCGCGCTGAACCATGTGGTCATTCAGCCACTGGCGCAGGCAGCGCACGCTGGCCCGACACCCGGTTGCTGAAGAACTATGGCAGAACGTCTGCGCACGTCTGCCGATCCTTGATGGCCTGAGCAGTGAGCAACACGCGCAACTGCGTGACGCCTGCGTGCTTTTTCTGCATGACAAACACCTCAGCGCACTGCCGGGCGTTGATCTGGATGACGAACAACGGCTGTTCCTCGCCGCCCAGGCGCAACTGCCGCTGCTGAACCTGGGCGAACTGAACTGGTATCAGGGTTTTCATGAAATCGTGTTGTACCCCGACGACTTCGTCAGCCCGCAGCGCCATCGCGATGCCAGCGGCGTCGAACACGAGTGGGATGGCGAGCACAGTGGCGAGGCCTGGCTACAGGGCCCGGTGATTCTGGCCTGGCCCGGCGTATTGAGCAGCGGCGACTGGGATGGCTACAACCTGGTGATCCATGAACTGGCGCACAAGCTCGACATGCTCAACGGCGACGCCAATGGCCTGCCGCCGCTGCACAGCGATATGCAGGTGACCGAATGGGCTCGCGTCATGCAAAGCGCGTTCGATGATCTCAACCGGCAACTGGACCACAACCCCGACGCCGAGCCCGCCATCGATCCCTATGCCGCCGAAGACCCCGCCGAATTCTTCGCCGTGACCAGCGAATACTTCTTCAGCGCACCCGATCTGCTGCACAGCAGTTACCCGGCAGTCTACGAACAACTGAAAGCGTTCTACCGCCAGGACACCCTGGCGCGGCTCGACCTGCTGCGTCAACAGGACCCGGCTTACCGGGACAGCTGACGGCCGCCAAGGCCATGCGTGGCAACCAAAACAGAATATGCCTATAATCCGGACCACTTTATGGCGGTTCGCGCCACAATCTGTCTGGTCAACTAGGGGGGCAATGCCCAATGAGCTACAGCAAGATTCCGGCGGGTAAAGACCTGCCGAACGACATCTACGTCGCGATCGAAATCCCGGCAAACCACGCGCCGATCAAATACGAAATCGACAAAGATTCCGATTGCCTGTTCGTTGACCGTTTCATGGCCACCCCAATGTTCTACCCGGCCAACTACGGTTTCATTCCCAACACCCTGGCTGACGACGGCGACCCGCTGGACGTGCTGGTGGTAACCCCATACCCGGTTACTCCAGGCTCGGTTATCCGCGCACGCCCGGTAGGCATCCTGCACATGACTGACGACGGCGGCGGCGATGCCAAAGTTATCGCGGTGCCACACGACAAGCTGTCCCAGCTGTACGTCGACGTGAAAGAGTACACCGATCTGCCGCCGCTGCTGCTGGAGCAAATCAAGCACTTCTTCGAGAACTACAAGGATCTCGAAAAAGGCAAATGGGTGAAGATCGAAGGTTGGGGCAACGCTGACGCTGCCCGCGCCGAGATCACCAAATCGGTTGCGGCCTTCAAAGGCTGATCACCGATCTGGCGTTTCAGGGCGCGAACACCCGTGCCCTGAAACACGCTCCCCCCTCCTCGCTGCACCTCCCCGCACACCTCTCTTGCTGAAACGAAATCACCCGTTTTTTTGCAGCACGCACGTTTAAAAATGCGCCCGCCTTTTAGACATTCAATGAACAGTTCGTTAATGCCCGTATAGCGGGGGTAAACGCGCAATACCTCGTTTAGCGCCAAAAGCGCTATTACGGAATCCACCTACACGACATTCATTCCATCCGTAGTCCGGATAGCCACGCCCACCCTGGGATAACGTCGACGTCAACACCTCGTTCATTTAAACGCCCAGACGACGCCCGTAGACTTCGCCACTATGAATACATCAGGTGATCGACTCCGCATCCTCCTTCGGGAGTGCCATCTCACAGCGACTGATTTTGCCGCCAACCGCAAAATCACGCCGCAACACGTCAATAACTGGTTCAAGCGTGGCGTGCCCATGGCGCGGATTGACGAGGTGGCTGAACTGTTGACCGTTAACGCCCGCTGGCTGCGCACCGGCGAAGGCCCCAAACACCCTAACGAATGCGCCAATGAAAACACCGGCGGCGATACCCGCGTCATCATTCATCAGGCCAGAAACGTGTCGCGCGGCGACGTGGAAATCCAGATTTTCATGGAAGCGGAATCCACCCAAGGCCTCGGCAAGACCGTCCTCGCCGAAGCCCCCGGACAGAAAATCCGCCTGCCCCTGCAAGTCCTGCAGAACATGGGCATCGACCCGAAAAACTGCATGTGCGTCGCCATGGTCGGCAACAGCATGGCCGACAAGATCCAGGACGGCTCGATCCTCGGCGTCGACCGCGAGCTGACCCAGGTCATCGACGGCGAAATCTACGCCTTGGAACACGGCGGCATCCTGCGCGTCCGCTACCTCTACCGCCTGCCCAACGGCGGCCTGCGCCTGCGCAGCCACAACGACGCCGAATACCCGGACGAACTGTTCAGCGCCGAAGACATCGACCGGGAGAAAATACGGATTCTGGGCTGGATATTCTGGTGGTCGACCCTGAACAGCCGACGCAATGCCATGCTGCTGTTATGAGGTGTTTACGGCTGAAAGGCATTCGGGCTGGGCATGGGAGGCGAAGTTCAGTATCCTGTTCGCCATCCAGAGCACCTGACGCAGTCATGCGATGCGGTGTTTGAACGGGGCATGTGATCCGTTTGCCCTGTTGTCTATTCGCGCTTCTTCAAGAGGCGTACCTGTTGAAGGCGATTGCGGTCTATCAAAAATAGATCAGAACCGCCTACGAGAAGCCGGCCACAAGCCGGCTTTTTAATGCCTACTGCTTTCTTCCTGCGGCTGGGCAGTGGATATCATCTGCTTGAGAAGCTTCCCGCCAAATCAGCCGCTGGCAGCACCTTGCTGGTTGTCCCGGTCGAAACCCACTTTAGGATAATCCCAAGTCAGGTTTATTCAGGTAACCGGACTATTAGAGGGTTTGCCAAGTGAAAACCATCCATAACGCTCGCTATCAGGTGTTGCTTGATCTTTTGCTGGAAGCGTGCAACGCAGCCGGTATGACGCAAAAAGAATTAGCGGTCCGGCTAGGGCGACCGCATTCGTTTGTCTCAAAGACAGAGAATGCCGAGCGCAGGCTCGATGTCATTGAGTTCATGGATGTCTGTCGGGGGATCGGGACTGATCCGTACATGTTGCTCAGCAAGCTGGACTCGATGACTCGCCCATGATCGACAATCGCGAAGCTTTGCTGGATGAGCGCTTGCGAGAGGAATGACTCATAGCGATTCAATGCAGTCCGTTCTGGTCAGATATAGGACGATCACGGACAGCCTACTACGTCCCGCCCTCTCCACAGCTTCCAGACCTGTTCCCAACCGTCTTCGTGACTCGGCCCCGAGACGATAATCAGTTGGCTGCACGCACCGTTGCCCAGTTGCCTGCTGTAACCCTTTGCCAGTTCAGTCGGGATCATTTCGTCACGCGTGCCCGACAAGTGACGCTGAGGTATCAATGCCAGGCGCTGAATGTAATCGAGTGGGTCCAACGATCCATTGAGAGGCGAAAGTCCTTTTAGTGCTGTCCACTGATTCGGGGCCAGATTGCCAGCGATGGTCTGGATCCGGGTGATGTCGTTTCGTTGTCCAGCCAGTAGCAACGCGAGGGTTGCGCCGCCTGAATAACCAATCAGCTCGAACTCGTTATTACCGTAACGTTGTTTCATCTGGTCCAGCGCACTGCTGAGGCTGGTGACCACTGCCTGGGAGAAACGGCGATTGGTCCAGAGGGCAGCGTTGCAGGCCGGGGCCGTGATGAATTGGCATGGTCGTGCCAGATAGGCGCTGGGCGTCGGGTCGTTGACTGCCAGCTGCGGCACGAGGAGCTTACGTGGGCTCGGGTCGAGACTGGGTTGAGTGGCGGTGGCCCAGGCATGACCGTCGCCTTCCAGATAGACCCGCAGACGGTTCGCTCTGAAGGTCTCTGGCGGTAACAGCGCCGCCAGTGGAAAGGGCTGTGCCGACAGAATCTGCATCTGTCGGCCATGCTGGTCGGCCAATTGCTGTAGATCAGCGCGCGGCGACTGACAACCGGCGATGGCTCCGCTCAACAGCAGCGCCATCACGACTGCAAGGGTACCGCCCAAGCGTTTTCGACCAAGGCGGTAACTCCACATCAAAAGTCGTAACGCACTTTTGCAGAGAACACATCGGCATCGAAGCCCGATTTACCGATGTAGTCGTAGTTGACGCCCAGTGTGACGGCCCCCAGTTTGTAATCGGCACCCACACCCGCTTCGTAACTGTCACGCACGGCCTTGGCGCCGCTGGTAACAAACGGTGTACTGCCGAGCAGAAAGGTGGACGTGCTCTGCGCTTCGTCGGCGGCGAAGTCGTGGTAAGCCATCAGTTTGGCTTGTGGCTCCAGCGTTCCTGCGCCCACGAGGAAACTGCCAGCCACGCGCATGCCTGCACCCAGCTCAATGGTTTCATAACGCTGGTCTTCAACCTTTAACGCAGCCGACGAGCCTTTCTCACGATAGCCGTCGATGTTCACTTGGCTGTAACGCGCCGCCAGGCGTGGTTCGACCAATACTTGCGGGTTGACGTGATAGGTGTAACCACCCACCAGATTCAGGCCCAGCAGGTCACTGTCGTAATCTGCCTTGGCACGCGTACCTGCAATGCTGCGTTTGCCCTGGTTGTCATTGAGGCCGTAAGTCAGGCTTGTATCGACAAAGTAATTGCCTTGTTCGAAGCCGCCGTACAGTGTGAATGCATGGCTGTCGACTTCGGTTTTGTTACCACTTTTGCCATTCACGTCGGTATTGATGAAGCTGTAGGCCAGCCCCAGCGTCAGGTTGTCGTTGAGTTTGCCGTCGGCGCCCACCGCAATTCCGCTGCTGTACGCGTTATAGCCCGCAATCCCGTCACGCTGGCCTTGAGTGGCGTCGCTGTAAAGCGACTGGACCCAGACACCTGCATTTTTGAAGCTCTCACCAGAAGAAGCACCGCGTATCGAGCTGGTGCGGCTGCCAGTCACGTTGCTGATCAGGCCCTGGCTGGTAGTAGCGGCGCTTCTGGCCCCGCCGTTGACCTCCGGCGATAGCTGAGAGGCCAGCTTGGCGAGCTGCCCACCGTCAGCGTTCAACAAAAGCTGTTTGAACGCATCACTGTCGTTCAGCTTGCTGATGATGCTGTCGCCGGTCAGATTGACCAGTGTGGTCTGTTCATTGACTGAGCCACCGTTGTTGGCAACTACCTGAGCGACCTCTTCCTTGCCCTTGGCGGTGACCACAGCCACAACGTCTTTGCCGTCAACGGTATAGCTGTCGATTTTAAGCAGCGCCGAGGTACTGACTACATCCAGTTTGCCAGCAGGGTCGACCGCGCTTCCATCCTTGGTCAGCAGTTCGATCTTGCCTGATTCGATAAGCGTGTAAGCAGTGCCGTTGGCATTGAAGTCGTCACCCTTGGCTGCGAGCTTTACTTGCGCTCCCGGTTCGAACTGAGTAGTGCCGGTAACTTTCAGCACCGCGGTTTTAGCATCAGTGGCCTTACTCAGATTCAGACCGAGCGCCGAATTGCCGTCGACATACAGATCGCCGCCAATGCTGCTGTGTGCGGACTCGAAAGTCATGGTAGTAGGACTGTCGGAGGTGCCACCAACGTAAACCGATCCGCCGCTCTTCAGGCGAATATTGTAGCCATCTTTACGGCTGTCAGTACCCGTGAAGGAAGTATCCCCTTCCAGCTCGATATTGCTCACGTCGATCAGGTTACCGACAACGATGCTGCCCTTTCTCAGGATCAGCTCGATCGGACGATTGCTTCCAGAAGCGTCGATGGCCCTGTCAGCAGAAATGATCGAACCTTCGTTATAGATATTGAAGTCGCCTCGTTCGATGTACCAAGGCTGAGCGCCGATCATAGAGAACTTAGTGGTGCCCATCACAATAGCAGCGCTCTCGCCGCGGATCGTCCCGGTGTTGGTTATGTCCGCACTATTGCCTATCATGGTGGCCCCGTCGATTCGAAGACCTTGAGATCCCGCGCCGCTAGCGGAGAGGCCGCCATGGTTTTCGAAATATCTCAGACTCGTGGCGACATCCAGGGCCGTCGCGCCTTGACCAGTAACGTCAACCAGACCTCGGTTGATAACGTTGCCGCTAATCTTGCCGCCCTCAAGGCTGATGCCTTTGACTACTTCACCATTGGCAAAGGTGCCGGAACCGCTGATATTCGCGTTGAGGATCAGGTTCTTTTCAATGGTCGAACCACTTAGCTGAATCGCATCTTTAACCGCACTCCCCGTATAGGCACCGTTGATCTCAAGGTTGCCGGTATGGGTCTGACCCTCGCTTTTATAACCAGCGTTGGTCAGTTCGACTGTTTCAGCAAAAGCAGGAACAGCAGTTGCAGCTACAGCCATGGCGAGAAGGGTCTTGCGAAACATCACAGAGTTCACGATTCATTCCTTATGTGGGGGGGGCGCTTCCATGCGTAGCGAGAACATGCCGCAGCAAAAAGTGGCGATTGGCCACACAGAAGAGCGCGGCGAGAATAAAGTAACCGACTTGAAATAACATCAAATATTATCGATACAGTTACACTTCGTTAAGATCGTTTAAGCACTCGGGTCAGATTGCTAGACCCGATACGACTCCGCATGCGCCACGTTCCTCAGCGTGCGCCAGTACGAGCGAACGCGCTTCGCAAGAGTCGGCGAGGTGCTGAACAGTACGATGGTCGCAAAGGACACCCACCAGCCGGGGCGCAGGCAGGTCAGCAGGTATTGATTGAGCCAGATGCGCGCTATTCTCAGCCTGTAACCCTTCGGGTCGAGCCTTTGCAATTGCTCTATCGCAGAGGCTTTGTAGAGTGTGGTCAGTACGCGGGGGCTGGTCAGAAAACGTTCCGGGAAGTCGACGCCAGCCTCGCAGTGGTTGAGGACTCTGAAGTTGCGTCTCAAGACGTTGTCCCATAACTTCAGGTTGCTCAGCCCTACCTCGCAGGGTCGTGCGAGCCGGGCGTCGATGCCCTTCCTGCGCATGACACCCAGCATCAGTGCCTGCTCGCTCACCAGGCGCGCGGACGTGTAGCCAATGAAGTTGCCAAACGGGTTGCGAGACGGCCTGTCGTTGAAAAGCGTGTCCCTTTCGAACAGTGGTTGCTCCCACATGGCGAGCATTGCTTCGCGCGTGCCGAATTGAACGAGATCCGATATGTGGAACAACATCGGCAACCGTTCAGGGTCGCGAATATAAAGCGTCGTGGTGGTGATGGGCGTGTCGAACAGCTGTGTCTCGCCCGGCTCGGTATCATCGGACTGACCTATGACAGCCAGTGCAGCGCTGGTCAGGTTGTGATCGGCGCGCATTTTCATGACATAGGGTCTTGAAGCGCTTTGAATACCGCATAGCGTCGACCGCAGCATGCGATTGATGTTGATCTGATTACCGGCGTCATCAACGAAGGCACCCGGATCATCCGACATGACGATCTGGTCCGCCTTCACATCGGACGTATCTTCATGACGCCAGGTCGAAACGATGATTTCGGCATCTGGCAGGTGCGTCCGGATCGATACGATGCAGGCGAAGATATTTCGTTTGGAACTCAGGTTGCGATACAGGGGCCCCTGAATAACCACGCTGATTTTTCTGGAGTCGACGGCCACAAGATGAGGCATGTGTTTAACCTTGTAATGAGAAGCGCCTGCTACCGACGGCTAGCGGCAGAGCGGTCAATGGGATCTTGCAACACGCCGAAAGACGCGCAGAGCAACACGCCGCATTCGACGCAGGATGCCCGCCAGCAATGGAAGACTTATCAGTACTCTTTCAAGACGAGTGACCATGAACAGCCTGCCAATCTGAACGGAACGGGCTGAGGCTGTTGTGCTTGCCGGCAAATTGTTGAACGACGCATTGAGGGTTCGCGAATAAATGCCCAGGTGCATGGCGGGCACCATGATCACGAGGTTTCGCTTTCGCAGCTTGGTGCTCAGATAGTTGTAGCGAGCAATTTTCTGGATGAAGTCCATGCAGGTAGCAGAGTCATGCTGGCCAAAATCGATCAGCACCCAGTCGCTTTCGACTTTATCCATGTGCTGGGCAACTCTGTTTGCCACGATGCCGCTTACAGCATTGCAGTGAAGAAAATCATCCAGGCTGAACAAAGCGTGTTCGGTCGATGAATCGCTGGCGGGTAGTTCGGTCAGGTTGTAACGGTCATCAATCACAAGGACGGGAACGGTCTTCCTATGCTCGTGCTGAATGCGCGCCAACTGACAGATCAACTGATGGCTGGCGTTGCTGGCGCTCAAATGAGAAACGACGAATACCTTCACTTCGCCCCCTTGCTGTAGGACATAAAGGGAGTCGAGTTGTAGATGGCCTTCACAGCAGCCCACAGGCTTTCAAAATAGAAAATTTTCCCGTTGTTTCGATAAGCCCGAATGGCCGAAATCAAAATGCCGGGGAGCGACAGAAGGTTGTGGTGAAAGTAATCATCCTGCTGGCGAGCAAACCAGGTCTGCCTGCCGCGTTGACGCAACATATTGCGCACCTCGCAGCTCTGTGTGATCAGTGTCTGTTTGGCCAGCACAGGGTCTGTGAGGAAGCGATTGACCAGAAACTCCTGACGCATGCTCGGTAGCTGGTCGAGCAACACGAGCCTCTCGAAGTCGTTGATAAACGCTCTGACCGTCTCACTGTCGTTTTTGAACGTGGACTGCTGCACTACATTATCGATCAGTTCGATCCAGGCTCGAACAGGGAGATGAACAAGACCGGTTGGAATAACGACCGCCGACGGATTGGCCAGGTATTTGTCAGCGAACTGCCGCAATCTGGCCAGTGCGGTCTCGGCAGACAGGTTCAAAAGAGGTTTCTTTTCCAGCAGGGACACATAACAAGGCCCGGATATTCCGAGACATCCGCCAACGGATTCGACCGGAGCATTGCCACCCAGCAGCGCCCGGGAGGTCACCGACTGAGTGATGCCAAAGGGATTGATACGGTTTGGAATACCCGCGCGCGACGCTCGCAACGCATGCTCGATGTCTTCGTACTCCACCCAGTGCAGGGACTCGTCCAGCGGGCAGGCATTCCAGACATCCTTGCGACAAATGTAGAGGCTGCCTGTCGGGTAGCTGGCGTCACTGTTGTAGCGCATCGGGCTGGCGAAACAGAACCCGGTCCGGTCGACGTCCGGGAATATTGACGGCGCAATGGACTGAGCATTACCGCTGGTGCGGTGCAGCCCCAGCAGCCCCTGAGCGACCTCGTCCATGGCCATGCCGTAATCCGAGTAGCGACGCGGGTGCATGCTGATTCGGTTATCGAAGAACATGCTTTGCAAGGTCATCAACGGATAGCGCGGGCCAAAGCGGCGGACAACTTCCCCGAAGTGTTTTGGCAGAAAGACGCGGTCGTGCAGGATCACCAGATTGCTGTGTCTGGCCTCCAGTGCGAGACGGTTTTTCTTCTTGCAGATCTGCACGGGCGGGGCCGTGATGTCATCCCCCACGATGCGGACCTTGTCGAAATAGGCGAAATTACTTCCCGGTGTGCCGCACAGCAGTATCTCCTTGTGCGGGATGTCAATTTCCAGAATGCGCTTCACGACGGCATTGAGAACAGTGGCGTCGCCTGGACCGACAGGAATACCGAAGGTCCAGCTGTCGAGATCGTCGTTAGATTCCGCAGTCAGCCTGGATACTTTCCTGTAAGTGACCGAGTTGGCCGAACGCGCAATGACCTTGAGCGAGCCGGCAAAGTAATCACGATCCAGATAACACTCGATTGGCGTGTCTTCGATAACCGTGATCTTTTCGCCAACATTCAGAAAGTGCGCACCGTCCCACAGCAGCAGCGGAGACAGCGGTGAATCACTCTGAACACCATAAAAACAGTAGCTACCCGCCCCATACAAGCACAACGGACGCCGTGCGGCATGCAGTTTCCTGATCACCCGTTCAGGCTTGCGAAACGGATGCGCGCGGAACGAGATGAAGCTGGAGCACTCATGGGGCAGCAGTAGCCCCACCGGGAGGCTGCGCAGACTGCCCGCCGCTATGTAACCGAGGCTTGGGTGGTGCTGGAGATGGGTCGTTTTCATGGTCAGACGACGTACTTGTCAGCAAGCGCACCCGGCACCTTCACGACAACGGTGGTCGCATCGGTGAGCGCTTCGAACGCCGTGATATCGCCCGGTTCCAGAACGATGATGTCGCCGGCATGCCAGACCTGATCGCGCATGTTGACCGACCCGGCAATGAGTACGGTTATCTCGGTGGCGACCTTGTGGTAATGAGCCACTTCCTTTTCACCTGCCTTGTAGGTCTTGACCCCGACCTCACAGGACTCGGTACTGAAAACTGCAGGTTCGAATCCACCCACGAACCAGCCTTTGACCATGTCTTCCAGTCTTGCCGTTTTCATCGTATCTCTCCTGCTTCGAAAGCGTGGAGCTGACTGTCGGTTTTCAGTGGCCGGTACTGATTGGGTTCGATCCGGTAGGCGCCGATCTTCTTCTGCAACAGCACCAGCTCATTGAGAGCGGGGGCTATGTAGAAGTTGTCGTTGACCCTGGCGTCCTTGCGAATCATCTCCTTGGCCGCCGATACGAATAGCGAGCCGGACTTGAACCAGTACACACCGGCAATGGCGTTTGAGCTGATCGGGTTCTTTTCGGCTGCTTCGATAACCCGGCAGTCGCTGTCCAGGCGCGCGAATGAATAACGAGGGTGCAGAGAATTGAAGATGACCACTCCGGCATCCTCATGACGTTGCCGAAACGCACGCACTGCATCCAGCAGCTGGATATCCAGAAAGTCGCTGACGCTGAGAATCAGCAGTTCGTCATCGTTGTCGATTTCTTCGCTCGCCAGAAGCGCTGTGCAAGCCGCACCACGGGTGATGTTGTGGACCGGTAGAACACTGGCCGACGGGTGCATTTGCGGGACCATGTTGCGAAGGTGCAGCCGGGCGATATCGTTGTTCGAGAATGTGCAGATCATCCTGCGCGGCTGAAGTACTGCGCAGTTGTCTATCAGCGTATGAATCAGCGGCTTGCCTTTATGTTCGCACAGGTAGTGCGGGTACTCGCCCTCATCATGCGGCGCCTCTGTCTGCCTGCCGGTCAGAAGAATGATATTCAACGCGCTCACAGGACTGCCGCCTTGTCGAAGTTGATCTGTTCAACTTTGCCAAGAATGTTATTGAGGTTTACATCGCAGGTTTCAGCCACGACCAGAACATGTGCGCCTGAGTCTCTGGCGGCCTTGATGCCATTCTCGTTGTCCTCGACGATGAGGCATTCTTCAGGCTGAAGACCCAGTTGGCTGATGGCCTTGGTGTAGATATCCGGCGCTGGTTTGGCATGCTTGACGTCTTCGTTGGAGAGCCGCAGATCGAGGTATCGGTCTAGATCCGCCCTGTTCATCATGACCTCCACGGTGTTGCGAATGGAGTTGGACGCCACTGCCAGCTTGTAACCCAGCGTTTTCAGTGATGACAACGCGTACTGATGCACAAAGGTCGGTTTGCACTGGGCGTAAACAATCTCCATGGTGTACTGCTGCTTCATCTCGTTGATGAAGGCGTGCAACGCAACCGGCAGGTCGCGTTCGACACTCAGCATGTCGAGTTTGCGCGAGGTGGGCAGACCGTCGTAGGCGGTGAGGTGTTCGTGGCGACTGATGTTGTAACCGAACAGGCTGAGCGCTCTGTTGAGTGCGTTGTAATGCCATTCCTTGGCGTCGATAAGAACACCGTCCATATCGAAAATCACTGCCTTGATCATGATTGCCTCACGTGAAGAAAGTGGCTGCGTCTGCGGGAAGATCAGTACACAGCATCAAACGGTCCTGCGACCTGAACTCGAGCAATTGCTGCCACAGGGCGCCATGACCACGCCCGTGCAATTCGGGTGACACCACACAAACCTGCTTGCCCAGGGAAAGAAGATCGCCAATGATCTGGTTGGAAAACCACTCACCCTCAAAACCGTCAAGCCAGACGCCTGCAGCCTGTTTGAGCCAGGCTGGCGACGGCTCTACATCGCTGAGACGGGTGTAAGTGGTGAGGTTGGCGTTGAGGTAACTCCGCATGTCCGGCACCGCCATATCGAAGGCGAACCAGTTGGTATGGCCGTAACGGGCGAAGGTTGCAGCGAGAGCCTGTGCCAGGCCATCCGCCTTGACGTTGATGGCCAGAGGCAGGTTGCGGCCCGCCATGATGTCGAGCAGGCCGTCCAGCGTCAGCTCGCCGCCTGCAGGCATGTCGTGGGAGATGACCAACTGGCCAGCCACATCACGGACATCGGTTTCGGTGCCGAAGCCAAGGTCGAATGATCGATGAAAGGCTTCGGGCAGATTGCGCTGCGGCCTTTGCAGCCAATAGCCGCGATGGCTGATGATCTGCATGTCAGGCCTCTTTTCCCGAGGCTGCCTGCCTGCTCAGCGGCAACGACAGGAACTGGTTGAGGTCTGCCGGGATGCCCAGGCCATACATGCCATGACCTTCTGCACCAATGCTGTAATGAATGACCCTGGCGCCCTGCCCGATGAGCTCGTTGTAAACCGGTGCGACATAGAACTCGCCGTTGACGCGAAGATCTTTCGCGACCATCGCCTCAATGGCCGATATCAGTTGACCTGCGCGGCGAAAGTTATAGATGCCGACAGTGGCCTCGTCAGAGATAACCTCCTTTTCCACCACACGGTCGATCAGGCCTGCTGCACTGAAGCCAACGAAAGACCATTTCGGATCGTTGGCTTTCATGGTCATGATCAAACCCTCTGCATCGCTCTCGCTCATTGCCTGCAGATAGGCGTTTATATCCACATCGACGTACTGGTCGCTGTTGGCAATCATCACTTGCTGGCTGTCGTCGAGCAGGTGCCGCGCTGCATACACCGAGCACGCAGCGCCCCCGGTCAGGCCGCCGAGCTCGACGATCTCGCAGCCGGGCGCCCAGGCATTCAGTCTTTCCCTCAGCCCGTAACGTGCGACCTGTTCCGACTGACAGATAAAGATGAATCTGTGCGGGCACTTCGGCGTCAGGTTGTCGATCACGACCTTGATCATCGGTACACCATGTACAGGGATCAACGGTTTGGGGTCGGTGTAGCCCGCAACCGCAAAGCGACTCCCGGCCCCGGCCATCGGAACGATAATTTGCAACATGGAAATACCTTTATGAATTGAGTGATGGCCAAGTTGACTGGAAGCATGGCATCACGAAACAATGAATCAGTAATAACCCTGCTCGGTCATCCGGCCACGCTCGAGCGTCAAGTAACGCTGGCAAAACTCTTTACCTTCTTCTACTGCGTGGGTAACAAGAATCAAGGTCATCCCGTCATCCTGCATCATGCGAATTCGTTCGTGGCATTTGCGCTTGAACTCTTCGTCCCCTACCGCAAGAACTTCGTCAGCCAGTAATGTCTGAGGCTCGACATGAACGGCAACTGAAAAACCCAGCCTCATGTACATGCCTGACGAATAGTTCTTTACCGGTGTATCGATGAAGTTTCCCAACCCGGAAAAATCGACAATCTCGTTGAAGCGCGAACGCACTTCCTTGTTACTCAATCCAAACAGACTGGCATTGAGGTAGATATTTTCCTCGCCGGTCAGTTCAGGGTGAAAACCCACTCCTATTTCGATTAGCGGTGCTACTCGCCCCACACTGGTCAGCCGCCCACTGGTGGGCACAAGAATGCGTGAGACCAGTTGCAACAAGGTACTTTTACCTGAACCGTTATGCCCCACCAGTGCAAGCGACTCACCTTTGTGCAAGGTGAACGAGACATCACTGACTGCCGTGAATGTTTCGGCACGCTCACGATATCGAGTGTCAAACAGCCCCAGAAACTTCTTCTTCAAACCGCCTCTGTTATGGCGCAGAACAAACTGTTTGGTAAGGTTCTCTGCCTTGATGACGACGCGACTCATAGATATTCCACCACGCGGTCCACCTTCCTGAACATCAACAGGCCCACCAGCAGCGACGCAGCGCCCATGAACACGCACAGCAGCAAATCACGGGGCTCGGGAACGATTCCGGCATGCAGAATGCTGGTAAAACTGTTGAAGTACAGGCCTACCGGGTTATAGGCCGCAATGCGGGCGACACCGTCGGGCAGCGATGAGGTCACCCATACGATGGGTGTGAGCCAGAACAACAAGGGTAGAAACACATCGGTGAAGTGCTTGGCATCCCGTACGGTGACCTGGATGACGCTGAGTGCCAGACCAACGCCCATGATCAATGCCATGAATGCGATCAGCACAATCGGATAAAACAACAGTGCACGCGAAAAGACACCGCCCAGCATGGTAAATAGCGATGCATAGACGAGCATGCAGCCGGCCCAGAAAACGACGATGGCCAGCGCCCCGGAAATGGGTAACAACAGACGGGGAAAACGCAACTTTCGAATGAGGTTGCCGTTATTGATCAGCCACTCTCCGCTTTGCGAAACAATTTGTGCCAGAAGCATCCAATGGACAACCCCTGTCACCAGGTGCAGCGCAAAGCGGTCCTGACTACTGGGCAGAATATAAGTGAACACCGTGTAATACGTGAGCGTGACAACCAATGGGTTACCCAACGACCAGACAAAACCCAACGTTGCACCCATGTAACGGATTTTTATTTCCTTGGAAACAAGATTGATGATCAGGTCACGCCACTTCATCACGCCCGGACTGCAGAAAGACGGCATACGGTATCCAGCTATTAATAGGTAAATCAGAGAGAGCGACTTTGACAACCAAGATCATAAATGGATAACCTTATGGCCTCACGCTGCGAACACATGTTCTCTTCTTTTACCCAGCTACAGCTATAGGACGCCGCCTTAGTTCCTGTGGGAATATTCCACAAGCTACCAACGGCAGCGAACTGAGCCCCTCGCTACACTCGTTCACGATCGCAAGGCACTTCCCTGCACGCGCGTTGATCTATAACGTCAACGGTCCTTTGCAACACGACCGGTCCAGCGATCCCCCTTGAACAAGCGAGGCTTCTCATGACGCAAACGCCCTACACTCCGCCGAAGGTCTGGCACCAGGAAACAAAAGCGGGCGGCACGTTCGCCAGCATCAACCGGCCCGTCGCCGGCCCCACGCACGACAAGGAGCTGCCGGTCGGCAAACACCCGCTGCAGCTTTATTCACTGGCCACACCCAACGGTGTAAAGGTCACGATCATGCTCGAAGAGCTGCTGGCGCTCGGGCACAGCGGCGCGGAATACGATGCCTGGCTGATCCGCATCTCCGAGGGCGATCAGTTCTCCAGCGGCTTTGTCGAGATCAATCCCAATTCCAAGATCCCGGCATTGCTGGACCGAAGCCATGAAACACCTGTTCGGGTATTCGAGTCCGGCTCTATCCTGCTGTACCTGGCTGAGAAGTTTTCCAGCTTCCTGCCGGCCGACCCGGCAGGCCGTACCGAAACGCTGAACTGGCTGTTCTGGCAGATGGGCGCTGCGCCTTATCTGGGTGGCGGTTTCGGGCATTTCTATGCCTACGCGCCCGAGAAACTCGAATACCCCATCAACCGTTTCGCGATGGAGGCCAAGCGCCAACTCGATGTGCTCAACCGCCGCCTGGGCGAGCATCGCTACCTGGCTGGCGATACCTACACGATTGCCGATATCGCGGTCTGGCCATGGTATGGCGCGCTGGTGCGGAACAAAGTGTATTCGGCTGCCGAATTCCTCTCGGTACACGAATACCCGAACCTGATTCGCTGGACGGAAGAGATCGCCGCACGCCCGTCCGTTATCAAAGGCCAGAAGATCAATCGCACCTGGGGCGAAGAAGCCGATCAGGTTCCGGAGCGGCATCAGGCATCCGATCTGGATAAATAAGGCACACGTCAAGTCCTTCGCGGACAGAAACCTGATGCTACAAACCCACAGGAAACTCTGGAACAGAACGTCCTGATCTGCACGTAAAGTAGCCGACCTTAACCACCGCCCAAGGACGCGCCTTTATGAGCCGAACAACCGTTCTTCCAGACTTTCGCTCGCAATCGCCCATCAGGTTGCCACGCAGTGGAGTACTTTCAGTATGAGTACTCCCAACACACCGCATACGCCTGTACATGATCGCTTTGATGAAGTGCTCGCCATGATCCGGAGCGCTCGACAGCAGGCCGCACAGGCGGTGAACACGCAATTGATCGAGCTTTACTGGCAAGTCGGCGCTTACATCAGTCGCAAGCTTGAAAACACTGAATGGGGTGACGCGGTGGTCACCCAGCTTGCCGAACATCTGGCCACCACCCAGCCAGGACTGCGTGGTTTCACACGTCGTAATCTGTTTCGCATGCGCCAATTCTTTGAGGTCTACCGCGACGATGAGGTAGTGTCAGCGGTGCTGACACAATTGCCGTGGACCCATCACCTGATCATCTTCAGTCAAAGCAAGCGCCCCGAAGAGCGTGAGTTTTATCTGCGTATGGCAATCAGGGAAAAGTGGTCCAGTCGCGAACTTGAGCGCCAATTCAAGAACGCTCTATTCGAGCGAACTGTCACCCAGCCAGCCAAAGCCTCGGCGATGCTCAAGGAAACCCGGCCGGCCGCACTGGATATATTCCGTGATGCCTACATGGTGGAGTTTCTGGAGCTGCCACCGGGGCACGCCGAAGCGGACCTGCATGGCGGTTTGTTGAAACGCCTGAGGGACTTTCTGATCGAGCTAGGCCGCGACTTCTGTTTTGTCGGCTCCGAGTACGCGCTGCAGGTCGGCAGCCAGGACTTTGCTCTGGATCTGCTGTTTTTCCATCGAGGCCTCAATTGCCTCGTTGCCATTGAGCTCAAGGTCGGCCGCTTTGAGCCCGAATACCTCGGCAAACTGGACTTTTACCTGGAAGCGCTGGACCGCAACGAACGCAAACCCCATGAAAACCCGGCCATTGGCGTCTTACTCTGCGCCAGCAAAAACGACGAAGTCGTCGAGTACGCTCTGAACCGCTCGCTTTCACCCGCGTTGATTGCCGAGTACCAGACCCGCCTGCCGGACAGACAGTTACTGCAAGCGAAACTGCATGAGTTCTACGCGAGCGCTGTGTTGAACGATCAGTGATACCTGCCAGGCGCACGATGCATTACGCTTGCGGGTACCTGAGCCGCAGCCTGCAAGCCTTTTCACCCGGAGCCTCCAATGCCGCAAGACAAAGACCCTCGTGCCCACACCGCCCTGTCGCAACGCGGTCGCAGTGCTGCCAGCGGGCCGGGGATTGCGGTCAACCCACCCGTCGTGCGCCTCAGTACGGTGCTGTTCGACAGTCTGGAAAGCTTGCGGCAGGCGGAAATTCGCACCGCAGGACCGGAGCGCTCGCTGACTTACGGTGCCAACGGCAACCCGACTGCGTTTGCCTTGCAGGACCTGATCTCCGAGCTCGAAGGTGCACACGGCACCTGCCTGTACCCGACCGGGCTGGCCGCAGTGGCGCAGATGTTTCAATCGTTTCTACGCCCTGGCGATCATGTCCTGATCACCGAATCGGTCTATGGTCCTGTTCGGCGGCTGGCGAAAACCATGCTGACCGCCTTCAACATCCCGTTCGATTTCTACGCGGCCAACGGCAGTAACGTGGAATCGCTGATCAAGGCCAACACCCGGATGATCTATGCCGAGGTGCCCGGCTCGCTGACATTCGACATGTGTGACCTGCCATCCCTGTCACAGCTGTGCAAAGCAAGGAATCTGCTGCTGGCTGTGGATAACTCCTGGGGCTCGGGGGTGCTGTACAAGCCGCTGGAGCTGGGCGCGGACATTTCGCTGATGGCCCTGACCAAGTACGTGGCCGGCCACTCCGACGTGATGATGGGCAGCGTCAGCACCACCGAAGCGCACTGGCATACCCTGAAAACCATGAGCACCGCCGTGGGCAATACCGTCAGCCCCGACGATGCCTATCTGGTGCTGCGTGGCGCCCGCAGTCTGGCGGCGCGCATGGCCATGCATGAGCGTCACGCGCTGCAGATCGCACAATGGCTGCAGACTCAGCCCCAGGTTGCCCGCGTGCTGTATCCCGCGTTGCCGGACGATCCGGGCCACTCGATCTGGAAGCGCGACTTCCATGGCTGCAACGGCTTGCTCAGTTTTGAATTCAACACCGTTGACCGGCAGGTGCTGGATCGCTTTACCGGCGCGTTGAAACTGTTCGGCGTCGGCTACTCCTGGGGTGGTTTTGAAAGCTTGATCACGGAAGTCGAACAACACGGTCCCGAGCGCGGTAGCGGCCCGATGCTGCGGCTGCAGGTCGGCCTGGAAAGCCCGGAAGACCTGATCGCGGATCTGCGCAACGGATTCGCGGCAGGTTGACCCCTGCAGTCGCTTGAAGAGCGCAGGTCCGTCGCCGCAATTTGCCCAGACGCCAACGCTCTGCTAGTGTCGCGCGGTTTAACCTCTACCGGAAATGCCCTTATGGCCCGCAAGAAAGCTGCACTGGATTTCGAACAGTCACTCGCTGATCTGCAAGCGCTGGTAGAGCGGCTGGAAAATGGCGAGTTGTCGCTGGAAGACTCCCTGACCGCCTTCGAGCAAGGTGTACGCCTGACCCGCGACTGCCAGAGCGCCCTCACCCACGCCGAGCAGAAGGTTCAGGTATTGCTGGAACGCGATGGCGAGCTCAGCGAAGAGCCGTTCGACGATGCGGAACTCCCCGAATGATCGCGAGCTATCAAGCGCAAAGCCAGACTCGCGTCAACGCAGCACTCGATGGGCTGTTCAAGGCCCCGGGCCCTGAGCTCGAACGCCTCTACGAAGCCATGCGCTACAGCGTGATGAACGGCGGCAAGCGCGTACGCCCGCTGCTCGCGTATGCCGCCTGCGAAGCACTGGGCGGTGTAGCCGAGGATGCCAACGGCGCCGCCTGTGCCGTTGAACTGATTCATGCCTACTCGCTGGTCCATGACGATTTGCCGGCAATGGACGACGACGACTTGCGTCGCGGCCAGCCAACCACACACAAGGCCTTCGATGAAGCCTGCGCGATCCTCGCCGGTGACGGCCTGCAAAGCCTGGCCTTCACCGCCCTGCTCGCCCCTCACCTGACGTCGCGCGATGCCGAGACGCGTCTGCAGATGGTCACCGCCCTCGCGACGGCGGCCGGACCGGCGGGCATGGTGGGTGGCCAGGCTATCGATCTGGGTTCAGTGGGGCTGAAGCTCGATCAGGCGGCGCTGGAATACATGCATCGCCACAAGACCGGTGCATTGATCGAAGCCAGCGTCCGCCTTGGCGCACTGGCCAGCGGTCACGCCGATCAGCCCCGCCTCGATGCCCTACAGGTCTACGCGCGTGCAATAGGTCTGGCGTTTCAGGTTCAGGACGACATTCTCGATGTCGAAAGCGATACCGCGACCCTCGGCAAGCGCCAGGGCGCCGACATCGCCCGCGACAAGCCGACCTACCCGGCGCTGCTGGGCCTGGAAGCGGCCAAACACTACGCACTGGAACTGCGTGATCAGGCGCTGCAGGCACTGAGCCCGTTCGATGCCGCCGCAGAGCCGTTGCGCCAGCTGGCACGCTACATCGTCGAACGTCGCCACTGATCACTGTCACCCGAACCGGAAAATCCGCTGAATCAACCACGCGTCACCGTGGTCTCAGTGAGTACACATGTCAGTCGGCAGGTCATCCGCCGACTCACTTCATGGGCAGCGTGCGATGCATAAGGTAAACTGCCGCCTCTTTTACTTATAACGATTCGCCTGATGCCCACGACGTTCAAAGAGATCCCACGCGAGCGCCCGGTCACGCCGTTGCTCGACCGAGCCGACACCCCGCACGGCCTGCGCCGTCTGGGCGAAGCCGAGCTGGAAACCCTGGCCGATGAACTGCGCCTGGAATTGCTGTACTCCGTTGGCCAGACCGGAGGGCATTTTGGTGCCGGCCTCGGGGTCATCGAGCTGACCATCGCGCTGCATTACGTTTTCGACACCCCGGACGACCGTCTGGTGTGGGACGTGGGTCATCAAGCCTATCCGCACAAGATCCTCACCGGCCGTCGCGCGCGCATGTCCACGCTGCGCCAGAAGGACGGGGTTGCGGCCTTTCCGCGTCGCAGCGAAAGCGAGTACGACACCTTTGGTGTCGGGCACTCCAGCACCTCGATCAGCGCCGCGCTGGGCATGGCGATTGCCTCGCGCCTGCAGGGCAGCGAGCGCAAATCGATTGCCGTGATCGGCGACGGTGCGCTGACTGCCGGGATGGCCTTCGAAGCGCTGAACCACGCGCCGGAAGTGGCCGCCGACATGTTGGTGATCCTCAACGACAACGACATGTCGATCTCGCGCAATGTCGGCGGGCTGTCGAATTATCTGGCCAAGATTCTTTCCAGCCGCACCTACAGCAGCATGCGTGAAGGCAGCAAAAAGGTGCTTTCGCGCCTGCCCGGTGCCTGGGAAATCGCGCGGCGCACCGAAGAGTACGCCAAAGGTATGCTGGTCCCAGGCACGCTCTTCGAAGAGCTGGGCTGGAATTACATCGGTCCTATCGACGGCCACGACCTGCCGACCCTGATCGCCACCCTGCGCAATATGCGTGACCTGAAAGGCCCGCAGTTTCTGCATGTGGTGACCAAGAAGGGCAAGGGGTTTGCGCCGGCCGAAGTCGATCCGATCGGCTATCACGCCATTACCAAGCTCGAGCCGCTGAATGCGCCTGCCGCGCAGAAAAAGATCAGCGCACCGAAATACTCCGGTGTGTTCGGCCAGTGGATCTGTGACATGGCCGACGCTGACGCACGGCTGGTCGGCATCACACCGGCGATGAAGGAAGGTTCGGACCTGGTTGCGTTCAGCGAACGCTTCCCCGAGCGCTATTTCGATGTGGCCATCGCCGAACAACACGCAGTGACCCTGGCGGCCGGTATGGCGTGTGAAGGCAGCAAGCCGGTGGTGGCGATCTATTCGACCTTCCTGCAGCGTGGTTACGATCAGCTGATCCACGACGTCGCGGTACAGAACCTCGACGTGCTGTTCGCCATCGACCGCGCCGGGTTGGTGGGCGAAGACGGTCCGACTCACGCAGGCAGCTTCGACCTCTCGTACCTGCGCTGCATCCCCGGCATGCTGGTGATGACGCCGAGCGATGAAAACGAACTGCGCAAGCTGCTCAGCACCGGTTACCTGCATACCGGCCCCGCGGCAGTACGCTACCCACGCGGCACCGGCCCTAACGCGGTTATCGAGGACAGTCTTGACCCGGTCGAGATCGGCAAGGGCGTTGTGCGGCGTCAGGGCCAGGGCGTTGCGATACTGGCGTTCGGCGTGCAACTGGCCGAGGCGCTGGTGGTGGCCGAGAAGCTCGATGCAACGGTGATCGACATGCGTTTCGTCAAGCCACTGGACGAAGCCTTGGTCAGCGAAGCTGCCGCCAACCACGAGTTGCTGGTCACACTGGAAGAAAACGCCGTCATGGGCGGTGCAGGTGCTGCGGTCAGCGAGTTCCTGGCGCGCGCCAATATCCTCAAGTCGGTATTGCACCTGGGTCTGCCGGATGTCTACGTCGAGCATGCCAAGCCTGCGCAGATGCTCACCGAGTGCGGCCTGGATGCCCAAGGGATCGAAGCCGCGATCAATGAGCGACTGGCGCTGATTGGCTGACTGCCAGAGGTTCCTCACGCGCCTGGCGTGAGGAACGATCATCACCCGCCCTCGTGCAGCAATCCTGATAACATGCTGCGCACTTCGACACTGCCGCGATGCCAGCCGATGCCTCATGTGACCCGCTCCGCCTCCACGCCTGAATTGACCTCGTTGTTCGCCGCCTTGCAGCAGCACTTCATGCAGGTCGTCGTTCCGCTGTGGCAGGGTCCTGGCTGGAACGCACAATTGGCATTGCCTTACGAAGCACTCGACGCCGGCGATCAACCGCTGCCGCCGCAACGCTATCGCGCCATGGCCTGTGCGCGTCAGCTGTTTCTGTTTTCCAGCCTCATCGATCACGCACAAGTGCCGGATGCACGGGCGCGGGCCGGTGAATTGTTCCGCTCCCTGCAACAGCACTTCCACGATGCCGAGCATGGCGGCTGGTTCTACAGCATCGATCCACAGGGCAAGCCGCTGGATCGCCGCAAGGACCTCTACACCCACGCCTTCATTATTTTTGCCTGTGCACACTACTGGGCGAAAGCTCAGGACCCGCTGGCAGAGTCGGCGCTCAATGCAGCGCTCAACGTTGTGGCCGAACGCTTTGCCGACAACGACGGGCTGTACGAGGCGCAGCTCGATGAAGACTGGTCGATACTGGGCACCGGACCGTTGCAAAACCCCTTGATGCACCTGGCAGAGGCCTTTCTGGCCACCCTGTCGGTGCGTGCCGACCCTGCCACACAGGCTGCACTGGACGCGCTGGTTATCCACATGCAACGCCGTTTCGTCGATACGGCAACCGGCGTGATGCTGGAGAAGCCTCTGGGCGCTGTGGATAACTGGTACGAGCCAGGTCATCAGTTCGAATGGTTCTTCCTGCTGCAATCGTCCCCGGAACTGCACGGGCGCGAGCTGCATGAATCCATGACCCGCGCGTTCGTCTACGCTCAGGCGCAAGGTGTCGATCCTCACAGCGGGGCTGTGACGGCGATGCTGGCGCTGGATGGTACAGTGCGCGATGCCACCCAGCGTATCTGGGCCCAGGCGGAATACCTGCGGGCGATGGCCCTGCGCCCGGACTGCGAAGCGGCCTTGACCCGGCAGCTGTCGGCCTTCGAGCAGCGCTTTCTGCATGCCCGGGGCTGGAACGAGTGCGTCGAGCCCGATGGCAGGGTCAGCCGCAGCGATATGCCGTCGACGACGCCCTACCACTTGGCCACCTGCTACATCGGCCTGGCAGATTTCGTCGAAAATCGCTTCGTCAGCGCATTCCCGCCGCCAACGCCGGCAGATAGCTGATCAGACCGCATCTGCGCGGCCCGATCAGCACATCACTCAACCGCGGTTGCGATCAATCGCAAAGCCGGCCCAGGTCTGGCTGACTGGCATCAGTTCCAGGCTGTTGATGTTGACGTGCGCTGGCGTGTTCATGATCCAGAAGATGGTGTCGGCGATGTCCTGAGGCTGAATCGGCTCGGCACCTGCGTAGGTCGCATCGTACTTGGCCTGATCACCGCCGAAACGTACCAGCGAAAACTCGCTCTCGCACAGCCCTGGCTCAAGGTTGGTGACTCTCACGCCCGTGCCGATCAGATCGTTGCGCAGGTTCAGCGAGAACTGCCCGACAAAGGCCTTGGTGCCACCGTAGACGTTGCCACCCGGATAAGGGTAGTTACCGGCGACCGAACCCAGGTTGACGATGCTCGCGCCGCGACCATGCGCGATCAGGCGTGGCAGCAGCAGACGCGTGGTGTAGACCAGACCTTTGACGTTGGTGTCGATCATGGTGTCCCAGTCATCCAGATCGCACTTGGGTGCAGGATCGATTCCCAGCGCCAGACCGGCATTATTGATCAGCCCGCGAATGGTGCCGAACTCTTCAGGCAAATCTGCGATGGCGCTCTCCATCGCCTTGCGGTCACGCACATCCAGCACCAGCGTATGCACCTTGGTCTGCTTCGACAGCTCGGCGCTCAAGGCATCCAGACGGTCCTTGCGTCGACCGGTCAGCACCAGCGACCAGCCTGCCTCGGCGAAACGGCGGGCACACGCCTCGCCAAAACCGGAAGTGGCGCCCGTGATGAATACAGTGGAAGTCATTTCATTCTCCTGACATGGCGCAAAAACAGCGCTGCCTGTTAATAAGTTTCTGGCAAGGGCAGCAGAATGCCCGTCAGCGGGACATCGATGCAACAACCGAGTGCATTTGTACAAAAAACAACCAACCCGGAGCAAGCCTTGCGCCACGGGCCTCGCAGGTACTTTTGCCCACCTTATCCACAGTCAGACCCACAATCTCTGGGGGCAAGTCAGTGGCGCTAGACATCACGTGTTTCGGGGCCTGCAGCGTATCAGGCGAAGTTTTTTCCTTGACTTTGCCCGACACTGGCAAGAGGCCGGAAAGCGTCAGAAAACGGTGATGGCCTGTAGCCCAGACCCTATAACGTCCGGGGCAGTCTTTCCAAGGCTTGTTAACAGACTTATCCACAGGCTTTTCACCTGAAAAACCTGTATGAACGACCAGCCCCCATGCTGTTGACAAACGCCCCATCAGGCCGGTTGAAAACCACTGTGCGAAATTTAACCACTCTTCTACAGGCCTTATGCATAAAGGGCTGCAGGCAAATACTCCCAAGTTATTAACAGCCGGTTCCACAGTAAACCTGAACAAGTCAAAACGGTGACAAAACAACCATTTGCAGCGGTTTTATGTCGCACTTATCAGACGCGCCAAAATTGTTTTCCACAATTGCATACGACCGCGCCCCGGATGTTTGAGCATCCGGGGCGCGCGAAGAAAACGGCAGGGTTTTGACGAACTCAATGCCCGCCCAGATAAGCGTTCCTTACCTCTTCATTTACCAGCAATTCCTGCCCGGTGCCGGACAGGCGAATCTCGCCATTGACCATGACGTAAGCCCGGTCGGACAGCTTGAGCGCATGGTTGGCGTTCTGCTCGACCAGGAATATCGTCATGCCTGTGGCTGCCAGTTCACGCAGGGTCGAGAAGATCTGTTTGACGATGATCGGGGCCAGCCCCAGGCTTGGCTCATCGAGCAGCAGCAGTTTCGGACGACTCATCAGCGCGCGGGCGATGGCGAGCATTTGCTGCTCGCCTCCGGACATGGTCATGGCTCGCTGATTGCGGCGCTCCTTGAGCCTGGGGAACAGCTCGAACATGCGCTGCATGTCTTCGGCCGAATGCTTGTCGCCAATCGGAATGGTGCCCATCATCAGGTTTTCCTCGACCGACATGTCGGGAAAGACCCGCCGCCCCTCCGGTGACTGCGCAATACCGTTGGAGGCGATGTAATGCGAGGACTTCTGGGTGATATCGGTGCCCTGATAGATGATCTGCCCACTGGCCGCGCGCGGCTGACCGAAGATCGACATCAGCAGCGTGGACTTGCCCGCGCCGTTGGAGCCGATCAGGCTCACCGTTTCGCCCTCATTGATGTGCAGCGAGACTTTCTTCAGGGCCTGAATCGGCCCGTAAAACACATCGATCTCTTTCAGTTCGAGGATCGGCTTGCTCATACCAGCTCCTCTTCATCAGCGCCCAGATACGCGGCGATCACCTTCGGATCGTTACGGATCTGTTCCGGCCCCCCCATCGCAATCACGTTGCCATGGTCGAGCACCACAATATCGTCGGAAATCCCCATGACCATGCCCATATCATGCTCGATCAGCACGATGGTCATGTCGTGCTCGTCACGCAGCAGACGGATCATGCCGCTGAGCGCCGCGGTTTCCTGCGGGTTGAGGCCGGCAGCCGGCTCATCCAGGCAGATCACCTGCGGCCGCGTGCACATGGCTCGTGCAATCTCCAGACGGCGTTGCTGCCCGTAGGACAACTCGCCAGCCAGACGATTGGCGCAGTCCACCAGGTCGACAACCTCCAGCCAGTAGAACGCGGTATTCAGCGCGTCCTCTTCGGCCTTGCGATAGCCCCTGGTATTCAGGATCCCGCTGATCAGGCTGCGGTTGACCCACATGTGCTGGGCGACCAGCAGGTTTTCGACCACCGACATTTCCTTGAACAGGCGAATGTTCTGAAACGTGCGCGCCAGCCCTGCCCTGTTGACCAGATGGGTGCCGCCGAACATCTTGTAGTACACCCGGCTGAGGAAGCTTTTCGGCGACACGAAGTCGGTCGCCTGGAACGGCTCGCCCAATAGCTTGATCACATTGGTGGTCTTGCCACGAGTGTGCAGTTCGATGCGTCCGCCAGTGGCCTTGTAGAAACCGGTCAGGCAGTTGAAGACCGTAGTCTTGCCCGCACCGTTGGGGCCGATCAGGGCGAAAATCGAATTGCGACGGACCTTGAGGCTGACGTCGCTGAGGGCCTTGATGCCGCCAAAGTGCATCATCAGGTGCTCTACGGAGAGAATCACTTCAGTGCTCATCGCGCAGCCCCCTCAGTCACCAGCGCGCCCTTGCGCGGTTTCACCCCGGTGCGGCTGATGCGAATCAAGCCGCGTGGTCGCCAGATCATCATCAGCACCATCAGAATCCCGAACAGCAGCACGCGGTACTCGGAGAAGCTGCGCAGCAGCTCAGGCGCAACGGTCAGCACAAACGCGGCGATCACCACACCGACGGTCGAGCCCATGCCGCCCAGCACCACAATCGCCAGAATCAGCGCCGATTCGAAAAAGGTGAATGAGGTTGGGTTGACGAAGCCCTGATAGCTGGCAAAAAACACCCCGGCAAGGCCTGCGGTCGATGCGCCAATCGTGAACGCCGACAGCTTGACCAGCACGTGATTGAGGCCCATCGAACGACAGGCGATCTCATCCTCGCGCAAGGCTTCCCAGGCACGCCCGATCGGCATGCGGGTCAGGCGATGCTTGATGAACAGCACCGCCAGCACGACCAGAAACAGTACGGAGTAGATGAAGATGAATTTCAGGTCAGGGTTGTAATCGAAGCCGAAATATTCATGGATCGGCACCCCGCCATCCTTGGCGCGTCGGCCGAATTCCAGCCCCAGGAAGGTGGGCGCGGGCACCGGCACACCGTTCGGGCCGCCGGTGAACGACAGCCAGTTGTTCAGCACCAGACGAATGATCTCGCCGAACCCGAGGGTCACGATGGCCAGATAGTCACCATGCATGCGCAACACCGGGAAACCAAGAATGCATCCGGCCAGCGCCGCCGCAATCGCCGCCAGCGGTAACGCCGACCAGAAGCCCAGCCCCAGATACTGATAGCCCAGCGCCAGACCATAGGCTCCGATGGCATAAAACGCCACGTAGCCAAGATCGAGCAGCCCCGCCAGACCGACCACGATGTTCAGCCCCAGGCCCAGCAGCACGTAGATCAGACCGAGGATGACCACGGTCAGAATGTACTTGTTGGCGAAAATCGGGAACACGATGGCAATCACGATCAGCAGCGGAATGATCCAGTACAGGCGCGATCGATGATCCGGTTTGAGCACATGCACGCCGGAGTCGGAGCTTTCGAAGCTCTGGGAAACACGCAGGCCGCTGGGCGTCTGCAGAAACAGACTGAGCAGGAAGCGACCGATCATGACCACGCCCACCAGCCAGGCCACGCGGGTCGGTTGCAGGTTGAAGCTGTAGCCATCGAGCACGATCCCGACGATGGGGCCGAACACAATCAGCGCCAGTAACCCGGCAACCACGGCATCGATCAGACTCTTCTTGATGTCGACAGGTTTGGAAACAGGAACAGCAACAGGAACGGACATACTTATACCTTCGCCACGAGTGGGCGACCCAGCAGGCCTTGGGGACGGAAAATCAGGATCAGCACCAGCAGGCCGAAACTGAACACGTCTTTGTAATCGGAGTTGATCAGACCGGAGAACTGCGACTCGGCAACCCCCAGGATCAAACCGCCCAGCATCGCACCCGGCAACGAGCCGATCCCGCCCAGCACGGCGGCAGTAAACGCCTTGATGCCGATGATGAAGCCGGCATAGAAGTCGAACGTGCCGTAATTCATGGTGATCAGCACACCGGCCAACGCCGCCATGGCCGCGCCGATGATGAACACATAGGAAATGACCCGGTCGGTGTTGATGCCGAGAATCGAGGCCATCTTGCGGTCTTGCTGGGTGGCCCGGCACATGCGGCCCAGCTTGGTGTACTTGATGATGTAGGTCAGCACGCCCATGCCGACGAAGGCGGCAATGAGGATGAAGATCTTGGTGTAAGTGATCTGCACGAAGCCGCTGCCGACTTCAAAGCGCCACGCACCTTCGAGCAGTGTAGGCACGCCTTGCTGGCGCGCACCCTGGCTGATCTGTGCGTAGTTCTGCAGGATCAGGGAAATGCCGATAGCGCTGATCAGCGGCGCCAGACGGGTCGAGTTGCGCAGTGGCTTGTACGCCACGCGCTCGATGACGAAGCCGTAAACGCCGGTCACCACGATGGTGAAGATCAGCGTACCGAGAATCAGGAACGGAAAGGATTCCAGTCCGAAGAAAGACAGAACCGCGAGGCCGATGGCGGCCAGGTAGGCGGAAATCATGTACACGTCGCCATGGGCGAAGTTAATCATGCCGATGATGCCGTAGACCATCGTATAGCCGATGGCGATGAGGCCATAGACAGACCCGAGGGTGAGTCCGTTGACCATTTGTTGCAGGAAGATTCCATCCATCACGCACGCTCACACAAAAAGGCAGCTCAGCACCCTGTCAGTCACGCCCTCGTGAGGCATGACCGACAGGTCCGAAAACGATAAAAGAGATGCAGGCTCGCTCCTGGGCGAGCCCATCATCGGATCAGCGCCTGACGCGCAGGGCCGACGCGAGGTCTATCTCACTTCTGTTTTTCGAGTTGCTTGTACTTGCCGGCGGCGTCCCACTGGTAAACCACGTAGTCGGAGACTTTCAGGTCACCCTTGGCATCCCAGGCTTTCTCGCCCATGACGGTCTTGACCGGGTTGGCCTTGAGCCACGTGGCGGCTGCGTCACCCTTGTTGGACTTGGCACCATTGAAACCGGCCGCCAGGGCCTGTACCGAAGCGTACGCGTAGAGGGTGTAGCCTTCAGGCTCGTAACCGGCCTTGCGGAACTGGTCCACGACAGCCTTGCTGTCCGGCAATGCGCGCGGGTCAGCGCCGAAGGTCATGTACACGCCATCGACGTACTGTGCACCACCTGCAGTGGTCACCAGCTCGTCGGTCACGACGCCATCATCGGACATGAACTTGACGTCCTTGAGGCCCTGCTCGCGCATCTGACGAACCAGCGGACCGGCTTCCGGGTGCAGACCACCGAAGTACACGACGTCAGCGCCTACCGAACGAATCTTCGTGACCAGCGCACTGAAATCTTTTTCGCCACGGGTCAGACCCTCTTCGAGGATCGGCTTGACGCCCCGCGCGGTCAGTTGCTTGGCCGTTGCGTCAGCGAGGCCCTTACC
This sequence comes from Pseudomonas cerasi, assembly GCF_027983475.1. Lineage (NCBI taxonomy): Bacteria > Pseudomonadati > Pseudomonadota > Gammaproteobacteria > Pseudomonadales > Pseudomonadaceae > Pseudomonas > Pseudomonas cerasi. The sequence continues at coordinate 2,029,671 of NZ_JAQJVM010000001.1, read as the reverse complement.
GTAAGTGTCCTTGTCGTTGATAACGGCGACTTTCTTGCCTTTGAGCACGTCGACGATGTAGTCACCCGCAACGACACCCTGCTGGTCGTCACGGCCGCACATGCGGAACATCTCTTTCAGGCCACGTTCGGTCACGGCCGGGTTGGTCGAGCCTGGCGTAATGGCAATAACGCCAGCGTCGCCGTAGATCTCCGAAGCAGGGATGGTCGACGACGAGCAGAAGTGACCGACTACACCAATCACTTTTTCCTGATCCACCAGACGGTTGGCAACCGCCACGGCCTGCTTGGGCTCACAGGCGTCATCGCCCGCGACCAGTACTATTTTCTCCCCGTTGACACCACCTGCCGCATTGATCGCGTCGGCTGCTGCCTGCGCGCCCTTCATGTACTGCTGACCAAACGACGCGTTCGCGCCGGTCATCGGGCCCGCTACGCCGATTTTCACGTCCGCCTGTGCAAACGAAGACACGCCCAATGCAGTAGCCACTGCGATTGCCAGAAAACCTTTCCTGTAAAACGTATGCGACATAAGTGGTGCTCCTGAGGATATTTTTTTAGTTGGCACTTTCATGATCAAACAGATACAGAGTTGCTCAGAGCAAGGCGCGTGCCATCGCTTTTTAGTTGAGGGAGATGTCGTGTTCTTCGTGTCGATCCATCATGCAACGCCGCGCAACAGGGGCACTCTGGTTGCTTCGAGCACGCAAGGTGCAACCCCGGACGAAAAAAGAGCAACCCAAGCGTACTCGAGTAGCAACCAGCACATGACGTGATGGGCAACCCACCTGTAACAGCACACGTCACCGAATTGCACACGCCCGGTGCGCAAACGCTACGAGACGCACCATTTGAGGCTAGCGGATTAAACGGGACCTGCTGCAGCCATCGTCAGATTCTGAAAAGCGCGTCACGCGGCGCCAGTAATAACCTCCCTGCATGCGCCCGACAAACGACCTTTAAGCGAGATATCATTCCGATAATTCATATTGCTTACGCCAGCCCCTTCGCGCCGCAAACAGAGAAGTCATCATGCTGAACAAACGTCATCTGCCCTCGATAGCCGCATTGCAATGCTTTGAGGCAGTGACCCGGCACCTGAGCTTCACGCGCGCGGCAGAAGAACTCAACCTGACCCAGAGCGCCGTCAGCAAGCAGGTCGCGCAACTCGAAGAGCTGGTTCAGCACCTGTTGTTCCAGCGCGTGCGCCGCCGTCTGCAACTGACGCCGGCCGGGGCGCTGTACCTGGCCGAAGTGCGCAAGATCCTGACCCAGATTGAGATGTCCACCCACTTCCTGCGCTCCTACGGCGGAGAAACCGAAGTACTGCGCGTCTCCACCCCGTCGACATTCGGCGCCCGCTGGCTGGTGCCGCGCCTCAAGGGCTGGCGCTTGCGTCACCCGCACATTCATCTGGACCTGATCAACGAGCAGGAATCCGATGATCTGATCAAAGGCCGTTGCGACGTGTCGTTCTATTTCGGCCAGGCCGCCACGCCCGGTGCAGAAAGCGTGAAGCTGTTCGGCGAGGAACTGGTGGCGGTATGCGCCCCCGAAAGCCTGCCGGACGAGCCGCTCAGCGACCCGACGCAACTGAGCGAGCTGGTCCTGCTGCAGAATGCCTTCCGCCCCGAAGCCTGGCATGAATGGTTCGAAAGCCAGGGCTATCACACCGACCACAGCTATCACGGGCCGCGCTTTGAAACCTTCTATATGTGCATCCGCGCAGCCCAGGTTGGCTGCGGCGTTGCGCTGCTACCACGCTTTCTGGTCGAGGAGGAACTGGCCGAGGGCAAACTGGTGATTGCCTGGGATTACGCATTGCCCAGCACTAACAGCGCCTACTACCTGTCCTATCCGGAACACACCGCCGACGTGCCCAAAATCCGGGTTTTTCTACAGTGGATGCTGGAACAGTTGGATCAACCCCCCGCTTAAGGGCGACAATGCACACCCATCCGGCCGTGAGCCTTCCATGGTGACAGACAGGAAGTCACGCGCCCCACTTTATCCGGCTGCTCTGGAGAGCCTGATTCAATGAGCGAGAGCGCCTTTTCCAATCGCATCGTGCAAAGCCTGCTCGATACCGATTTCTACAAGCTGACCATGATGCAGGCCGTCCTGCATAACTACCCGAACGTGGACGTCGAGTGGGAGTTCCGTTGCCGCAACGGGGAGGACCTTCGCCCCTATCTGGATGAAATCAAGCACCAGATCGAGCTGTTGTGCGAGCTGTCGCTGAGCCCTGAACATTTGGCTTTTCTGGAGCGCATCACCTTCATCAAACCGGATTTCCTGCGCTTTCTCGGGCTGTTCCGCTTCAATACCCGCTACGTGAAAACCACCATCGAGAATGACGAACTGTGCATTCGCCTGCATGGGCCGTGGCTGCATGTCATTTTGTTTGAAGTGCCGCTGCTGGCCATCGTCAGCGAAGTGCGCAACCGGCATCGTTACCCGGATACCCTGCTCAGTCAGGCGCGGGATCGTCTGTATGACAAGTTCGAATGGCTGACCACGCATGCCACGGCAGATGAACTGGCCGAGCTGAAAGTGGCGGACTTCGGCACGCGCAGGCGGTTTTCCTATCGTGTGCAGGAAGAAATGCTTGGTGTCCTGAAAAACGACTTTCCAGGTCAGTTCGTCGGCACCAGCAACGTTCATCTGGCCCGTCAGCTGGACCTGAAACCCTTGGGCACCATGGCTCACGAATGGATCATGGCCCATCAGCAGCTGGGACCGCGTCTGATCGACAGTCAGATCGCCGCGCTTGATTGCTGGGTCCGCGAATACCGCGGCCTACTGGGGATCGCGCTGACCGACTGCATCACCACCGATGCCTTCCTGAACGACTTCGATCTGTACTTCGCCAAGCTGTTCGACGGTTTGCGCCATGATTCGGGCGACCCGGTGAAGTGGGCCGAAAAATGCATCTCGCATTACCAGAAGCTCGGTATCGACCCGATGAGCAAGACGCTGGTGTTTTCCGATGGGCTGAACCTGCCCAAGGCGCTCGATATCTTTCGCGCATTGCGCGGACGCATCAATGTCAGCTTCGGTATCGGCACCAACCTGACGGCCGACATCCCCGGCATTGCGCCGATGAACATGGTATTGAAAATGACGGCTTGCGCCGGTCAGGCCGTGGCGAAAATCTCTGACGAGCCCGGTAAGACGCAGTGCAAGGATCCGAACTTTGTCGCCTACCTGCGGCATGTGTTCAAGGTGCCGGATTTGCCGAGCCCGGAAAAACCCGCTTGAATTGTCCTATTTACGAGGAGTGAATCATGCACGCCGTACAGCGCCAGATTGCTGAACAGCTCAAGGTCCAGCCACCTTTCGCGGACCAGAACGCGCTGCAGGCCGAGGTCGCCCGCCGCGTCAACTTCATCAAGGAGTGCCTGCAGAACGCACGGCTCAAGACCCTGGTGCTCGGCATCAGCGGCGGGGTCGACTCACTGACGGCAGGCCTGCTCGCTCAGCGTGCGGTCAAGGAACTGCGTGAAAGCACGAGCGACAACGCTTATCGCTTCATCGCGGTGCGCCTGCCTTATGTGGTGCAGGCCGATGAGCACGAAGCCCAGGCCTCTGTCGACTTCATCGAGCCGGACGAGCGCCATACCATCAATATCGGCAGCAGCGTCAAGGCACTGGCCGCCGAGGTGAAGGCGTTCGACGGACTTCCGGCGACCTCGGTGGATTTCGTGCTCGGCAACACCAAGGCGCGCATGCGCATGGTCGCGCAGTACACCGTCGCCGGGGCCTATCATGGGCTGGTGATCGGCACTGATCACGCGGCCGAAGCGGTGATGGGCTTCTTCACCAAGTTCGGCGACGGCGCATGCGACCTGGCACCGTTGAGCGGTCTGGTGAAAAACCAGGTACGCGCCATCGCCCGCCATTTCGGCGCACCGGAATCATTGGTCGAGAAAGTACCGACTGCGGACCTGGAAGACCTGTCACCCGGCAAGCCGGACGAAGCCTCGCACGGCGTGACCTACGCCGAGATCGACGCCTTCCTGCACGGCGAGCCGGTGCGCGAAGAAGCGTTCCGGATCATTTGCGAAACCTACGCCAAGACTCAGCACAAACGCGAATTGCCGTACGCGCCGTGAGAGGGTGCGGAACGAGAGAGCCGCAACACTATCGTGCCCATGCTCCGCGTGGGTACGCCCTTCTGGACGCTCTACGTCCTATCCGGAATGTACGGCGCGGCGCAGATCTGTGACGCAGAGCGTCACCCAAGGCATTCCCACGCTGGAGCGTGAGGAACGATAATCTCAACTCGTGCGACGCTCCTCACACGCCTCAAGGGACCTGCGTTACTTCAGGGTCACAGCGCCTTTCATCATGCTGATGTGCCCGGGGAAGGTGCAGAAGAACTGGTATTCCTGTGCCGGGTCGAGCTTCGACACGTCAAACGTCACCGCGTCCTTTTCGCCAGCGCCGATGACTTTGGTGTGGGCGATGACGCGGCTGTCGTCCGGCTTCAAATAGTCCTTGTCGATGCCCGCCGCCATGCCGTCGGTGACGATTGCCTGGGTGTCGGCCTTTTTGCCCAGCACCCAGTTATGGCCCATGACATTCTTCGGCAGGCTGCCGGAGTGAGTCAGGTTGACGGTGAATTCCTTGCAGCTCTTGTCGATCTCAATGGCTTTGGTGTCGTACATCATTTGATCGGTCGAATCGACTGTGACCGAGCACTCGGCAGCCAGCAATTGACCACTGGCCAATGACAACAGCGAAATCGCTACAAGCTTGCGAATCATTTGAATCTCCAGGGCAGGACTTGATTAACGTAAAACTGATGTAAGAAGAGAGTGCCCGATCAGGGCCGGGGTTCCAAGAACGTGCGTCAAATGGTCCCGCGGACGCTCGCGACGGAGCGCCCTTCTGAAGAACGATTCACGGGAGCAGGTAATTAGGCGCTGACCGGCATCACCGTCACCCGCACCTCAGGATCATGCGTGCCGCCGCCCAGAATCACGCCACGCAACGGCGAGACATCAGAGAAATCGCGCCCCCAGGCCAGGCTGATGTGCTCCAGTGCAGGCTGCACATTGTTGGTAGGGTCGAAGTCCACCCAGCCAGAGGCCGGACAGAATACCGAGACCCAGGCGTGCGAGGCGTCGGCACCGATCAACCGGGGCTGGCCCGGTGGCGGCTGGGTCAGCAGATAGCCGCTCACATAGCGCGCCGCCAGGCCACGGGAGCGCAGACACGCCAGCATCAAGTGGGCGAAGTCCTGACACACGCCTCGCCGCCGCTCCAGCACTTCCACCAGCGGCGTGGCGACCTGAGTGGCCTCTTCATCGAAGGTAAACTCCTCGAAGATCTTTTCCATCAAGGCCTGCACACACAGCAACAATGGACGGCCCGGCGGGAAACAGACCTGCGAGAACTCGACGAATGAGCGCTTGAGGTGAACGTAGGGGGATTCGAAACGATAGCGGCAGGCCTCCAGAATATCTTCGGTCATCGGCTTGGCGCTGTATGTCAGCGCGCTGCGGGTCACTTCCCATTCGGGCGACAGATTGAAGTCCAGAAACGGCTTCTCCATCACCTCGATACGCAACCGCGCATTGACCTGCAATTCATCATGTGGACGCTCGAAGGCCAGACGGGTCAGCGGGTTGCCGAATACATCCAGCTCATCGCGACGCGTGGTGGGTTCAGGAAGAATCTCCAGCGCCTGCTCGGTGCAACGCTGCCAGGGACTGCTGCGCGGCCACAGGTGCGCCAGTTGCTGGGCCAACGAGACCGGGCTGTCGTACTTGTAATGTGTGTCATGGAAAATCTGGTAGAAAGCGCTCATCAGACAGACACCGTACGTTGGCTGACATCATCGACGTGGGCAAAATGGCGCAACGCCAAGCGATCGGACGCCAGGCCACTGCTGTCGCCAATGCTCTGCAGCAGGTCCGCCAGCCCGTCGAGTACGGCGTCGATACTGCTCTGGCCAAACAAAGGATTCTCCAGGCTGCCCAGGTCGAACGCGGCAAGACGCTGCGCCAACACCGTCAGGCTGCTGTCGCGTGGCGCATCGAACTCGTCGTTCAGGCGGCGCAACGAGCGCTGCACCAGCTTGAGCTGAAACAGCACCGCATGCGGGTTCTGCTCGTCGAGCAGCAACAGGTCCAGCACCGGAATCAGATGCGGCACCGCCATGTAGCGCGAGCGATAGGTGATGCTGCTGTTGCCCAGCTCCAGCAACCACTCCAGCCCGGCCTGTTCGAAAACCACCAGCCCGCGCAAAAACGCCGACAGGCTGGTGCTGAGAAACTTCAGGCGCTCGATACGTCGCCCGATCATCAGGAAGCTCCAGCCTTCGTCGCGGGTCATGTCGTCCAGCGCAAAACCGGAGAGCGCTGCCAGCGACATCACCAGACGGTTGAGAAAATCCAGCAGTTCGCCGAAATCCGGCTCTTCGGTTTCCAGACTCAAGGCTTCGCGCTGCAACTCGACCAGCGCCTGCCAGTTTTCCTTGGATAACTTGCCACGCACTTGCGAAGCGGCCCACTGCAAACGCTGCAAATTGGCGCGCAGGCTGAACGGCCACTCGTCACCCATCAGCGCGACAAGCAGGCGATCCTTCAGCTCTTCGCCCTCCTGCGCCTCGGGCAGCATACCCAGACTCTCGGCCAGCGCGACGGCGGCCTGCAGCGCGAGAGGGTCATCGTCGTCGACGTAGCGCGTCAGCATGATACGCAGCAGGCGTGCACTGTCGTCACAGCGCTCGCAGTAACGTCCGAACCAGAACAGGTTTTCCACCACCCGTGACGGCAGATAAGGGTCGCGACGAATCAGGTCGTAGACACCCAGCTTACGCTGGCCTTTCCACGGCTCGCCGAGGTGCGAGCGTTCACCCAGCACCCAGGTGTCTTTGCTCGCCCCGCCACGCTGCATCGATACCACGTCGGCGTCGGCTTCAGCGGCCACTCGGGTCAAGCCGCCCGGCAGCACACGATAGCCATCAAGGCTGGCCACTGCATACACACGCATGCCAATGGCGCGCGGCTGTAAACCGGTGCCATCGGCCTGTAGCACCGGAGCATGGGACAACTGCGCCAGCTCCTGCGCGACGTAGGCATAGGGCCGCGACTGCATGCGCTGGGCAAGGGCCAGACGCTGCTCCTCATTCAAATCACGGCCAAACACCGGCGCGAAATGTTGCGAGGGGAACGCCGGCTTGATCAACAGATCCGGCAGTTTTTCCAGCGCCTGGGCCAGCACCGGCGGCTCTCCGCACCACCAGGTCGCCACCGAGGGCAGGATCAGATCCTCGCCGAACAGGTATTGACTGATTTTCGGCAAAAAGCCCAGCAGCCCCGGAGACTCCAGCACACCACTGCCCAACGCATTGGCGACCAGTACGTTGCCCTGACGCACGGCCTCAAGCAGCCCCGGTACACCCAGCGCGGAGTCGGTACGCAATTCCAGAGGGTCGCAGAAGTCATCGTCCAGACGGCGCATGATGGCGTGAACCCGACGCAAGCCGCTGAGGGTTTTCAGGTAGACCGTGGCATCGCGCACCGTCAGATCACCACCCTCGACCAGCGGATAGCCCAGTTGTCGCGCCAGGTACAAATGTTCGAAGTAGCTTTCGTTGAAACGGCCCGGCGTCAGCAGGACGATCAGCGGTGCCTCGTTGCTGGTGGGCGCCTGACGGGCCAGCGTCTGCTGCAACGCGTCGAAGAAACCCGACAGGTGCCGGACCTGCAGGTCGCGATAGGTCTCCGGCAAGGCGCGCGCGACGCTTTGGCGGTTTTCGAGCGCATAACCGGCACCCGAAGGCGCCTGGGTACGGTCGGCAGTGACCCACCAGCGTCCGTCCGGGGTACGCGCCAGGTCGACGGCGTACATGTGCAGGAACGTGCCTTCAGGGGGCTTCACGCCCTGACACGGCCAGAGAAAGTTGTTGTGGCCAAACACCAGCTCGGCGGGCAGCAGGCCATTGGCGATCAGCGTCTGCGGGCCGTAAAGGTCCGCGAGCACTGCGTTGAGCAGCCGTGCACGCTGGGCAATCCCTGCCGCCACGTGCTGCCATTCATCCGCCGCAATGATGTGCGGCAACAGGTCCAGCTCCCACGGGCGATCGGCACCCTTGGGGTCGGCATACACGTTGTAGGTGACACCGTTTTCCTGAATCTGCCGGGTCAGCAGGGCCTGGCGCTGGATCAGTTGCGCCGCGCTGCTGCGCCGCATGTGCTCGTACAGACGACGCCAGTGCGGGCGAACGGCTCCGTCGGCGTCGAGCATTTCGTGGTAAGTACCCTCGGACAGCGGGTAGTGGTCAAGCAGGTCGGGCATGGAAGGCTCGGCAGGCAACGTAAGGACTTCAGATTAGTGCAGTCAGATGTCACGTCCGTGTGCATCTGACGCACAGAGCCACTGTTTTTTTAATGCAGACGCATATCCAGCGTCATCGGCAGCTCGTCGTTAATGTTGAGCGACGGAACGTCCAGTTTGCCTGGGGTGTGGCCGATGCGGAAGAAACGTGACAGGCGACGGCTTTCCGCTTCGTTGGCGTTGACCGGCAAGGTTTCGTAGTTACGGCCGCCCGGATGGGCGACATGATACTCGCAGCCACCCAGAGAGCGGTGCATCCAGGTGTCGAGCAGATCGAAAACCAGTGGCGCATGCACGCCAATGGTCGGTTGCAGGCAATTGGCCGGCTGCCAGGCGCGATAACGCACACCCGCGACGAACTCACCGACCCGTCCGGTCGGCTGCAGGGGCACTGCGACACCGTTACAGGTCAACACGTAGCGTTGCGGTGGCAGCCCGCTGATATGCACTTGCAGACGCTCCAGCGATGAATCGACGTAGCGCACCGCGCCGCCGGCCGAGCCCTCTTCACCCAGGACATGCCAGGGCTCCAGCGCCTGACGCAGCTCCAGCTCGATGCCGTTGACGGCGTAATCGCCCACTTTCGGGAAGCGGAATTCCAGGTGCGCAGAGAACCAGTCGGCCTGCACCGGGTAGCCTGCCGCGTTGAGATCGGCGACCACATCGGCAAAATCCTGCTCGATGAAGTGCGGCAGCATGAAGCGGTCATGCAGTTGCGTGCCCCAGCGCGCCAGCTTCGCGGGTGCGTAGGGTTCACGCCAGAAGCGCGCCACCAGCGCCCGTAGCAGCAACTGTTGCGCCAGGCTCATGCGCGCATGCGGCGGCATCTCGAAGGCGCGCAGCTCGAGCAGCCCCAGGCGTCCGGTTGCGCCATCGGGCGAGTAAAGCTTGTCGATGCAGAACTCGGCACGGTGGGTATTGCCGGTGACGTCAATCAGCAGGTTACGCAGCAGACGGTCCACCACCCACGGCGCAACCTGCTCGCCTGGCTTCGGCATCTGTGCAAAAGCGATTTCCATCTCGTAGAGCGAATCATTGCGCGCTTCGTCGATGCGCGGTGCCTGAGACGTCGGGCCGATGAACAGGCCGGAAAACAGGTACGACAGCGAAGGATGGTTGTGCCAGTAGCTGATCAGGCTGCGCAGCAGGTCCGGACGCCGCAGAAACGGCGAATCTGCCGGCGTTGCGCCGCCCAGCACGAAATGGTTGCCCCCGCCGGTGCCAGTATGACGGCCGTCGATCATGAACTTCTCGGTGGTCAGACGCGTGAGGCGCGCCTGTTCATAGAGAAACTCGGTGCGCTCGACCAGTTCGTCCCAGCTCGCCGAAGGCTGCACGTTGACCTCGATCACACCGGGGTCCGGCGTGATCCGGAAATTGCACAGCCGCGGATCGCTCGGCGGTTCGTAGCCTTCCAGCAGGATCGGGCACTGCAGCTCCTCTGCAGTCGCTTCGATCACCGCCACCAGTTCAAGGTATTCCTCAAGCTTTTGCAGCGGCGGCATGAACAGGTACAGCCGCCCCTCGCGCGCTTCGGCACACAGCGCCGTGCGGGTCAGCCAGTCGGCCGACTCGTCGATCTTCGGCGGGCGCTCGGCGTCCGTGTCTGTGGACTTGAGCGCTGAGGTCAACGAGTCGCTGTCGGCCAGTTCGGGGAAGTCCTGGTTATGGTCGGTCGGATGAATGAACGGGTATTCCGCCGCCTTGACCCAAGGCTGCGACGCCAGCGGCAATCGATAGCCCAGCGCAGAATCCCCCGGCACCAGACGGCAATGCTCGTCACGCAAGTACCAGCGGCCACTCTGCCAGCTGTCACCGTCCGCGTTGCGAGCCAGCGGCAGAACCTGACCGATCATCTTGTCCAGCCCCTGAGCGAAGACCTTGCGCAGACGGGCACGCTCCAGCTCGTCACCCAGCCGCGAATCTTCGGCGGTGACGTTGACCGGCAATGCGCCTTCGCGCCACAAGTAGTAGAAATTGTCTTCGTAAGCCGGGAAAACGAAGCGGGCCGGCAGCTTCAGGCGCTCGGCAACACTGGCGAGAAAACGCCCTGCCAGTTCGCCCGTAGCACCATAGTCACGGGTTTCATCGGCGATCAGCGCATTATTGCGCCACACCGGCTGGCCGTCCTTGCGCCAGAAGCAGTTCAGCGACCAGCGCGGCAGTTGCTCACCCGGATACCATTTGCCTTGCCCGAAATGCACGATGCCCAGCGGCGCGTAATGCCCGCGCATGCGCTGGAACAGCTCGGCGGACAGCTCGCGCTTGCGCGGCCCCAGCGCGGCGGTGTTCCATTCGGCGCCATCGCGGTCGTCGATGGACACGAAGGTCGGCTCGCCGCCCATGGTCAGACGCACATCGTCGCGCAGCAGATCGGCGTCGATCTGTCGACCAAGCGCCTGAATGTCCTGCCATTGCGCTTCGGTGTAAGGCTTGGTGACGCGCGGCGCCTCCCAGATGCGTTCGACCGACATTTCGTGGCTGAAATCGGTTTCGCACGGCTCGACCAGACCACTGATCGGTGCTGCCGAGGAAGGCTCGGGGCTGCACGCCAGAGGAATGTGTCCTTCGCCAGCGAACAGGCCTGACGTGGCGTCCAGCCCGACCCAGCCTGCGCCCGGCAGATAGACCTCGCACCAGGCGTGCAGGTCGGTGAAGTCGACATCCGTACCGGACGGCCCGTCGAGCGCCTCGACATCGGCCTTGAGCTGAATGAGGTAGCCCGACACAAAGCGCGCCGCCATGCCCAGATGACGCAACAGCTGGACCAGCAGCCATGCTGAGTCGCGGCACGAGCCCGATGCGTTTTCCAGGGTGAATTCCGGGGTCTGAACGCCGGGTTCCATGCGGATCAGGTAGGCGACGTCCTGACTCAGGCGCTGGTTGAGGCCGACCAGGAAGTCGATGGCCGGAATCGGCTCGCGACTGATGCTGTCCAGATACGCCTGAAATCTCGGGGTCAGCGGCAGTTTTTCGAGGTACGGCGCCAGCTCGCGCTGCTCTTCGCTGGCGTAGGTGAACGGAATGTTCTCGGCGTAGGGCTCCAGGAAGAAGTCGAACGGATTGAACACCGCCATCTCGGCGACCAGATCGACTTCGACACGGAATTCGTCGGTCTTTTCCGGGAAGACCAGACGCGCGAGGTAATTGCCTTGAGGGTCCTGCTGCCAGTTGATGAAATGGTTTTCAGGCAGGACTTTCAGCGAATAAGACAGCACGCGTGTGCGGCTATGAGCGGCCGGACGCAGGCGAACGATCTGCGGACCCAGTTCGACCGCGCGGTCGTAGCGATAGTGCGTGACATGGTGCAAGGCAATATGAATCGACACGGCGTGCCTCCTGCGAGCCTGAACGGTAATTGAGCCGCGCAAGACTTATGCCATCCGGTCAAAGTCGTGCGCCAACGAGAGTGGCATTCCCCGCCTGAAAAGGCGCAGCACCAAAATCGTGCCGGCCGAAGCCAACGGTGCAAGGGTCGCACAGTAATAAGGCAGACAGTGTGGCAGAGGGATTGAGTGGGGGGTGAAGAATTGTGAAGGCGTTTGGATACGCATGCGGCGCGTTGCAGGTGTAAGACGCGCAGCTTCACCCAAGGCATTCCCACCCCGTGGGAGCGAGCTTGCTCGCGAAGGCGTCATCACTGAACCACCGCTTTCGCGAGCAAGCTCGCTCCCACAAGGGATTGCAGGTGGGTTTTCAGCACTGCCCGACGCTACATTTCCGGCACTATCAGCACACGAGCACATGATAGGTACACCCACAGAACGAGGAACGATAATACCAACTATCGTGCGACGCTCTGCGTCTGCGCGGATACCTCGCCTTAGCGTGGCACTACTGGCTTGCGCTTGGGCGGTTTGGTGCCTTTGCCCTTGGCTGCATCCATGCGCTCCTTGGCGGCCTGCTTGTTGCGCGCCATGGCGGCAGCCTTGGCCTCTTCGCGCTTGTCCCACGGCTTGCTGCCATCGCTCCCGCGTGGCGGCAGGCCGGTGTGCTGGGTCTGGATCAGCGTGGTCTTGGCATTTTTCGCAACCTTGTGGCTGCCCGCCGGTGTCGAGTTCTTGCGACGCGCACTCTGGTAGCTGTCAGTAGCCGGCTGATGCAACGGGATCAGTTGATCCTTGCCCGGCCCGATCAGGTCGGCACGGCCCATGCGTTCCAGTGCCTCACGCAGCATCGGCCAGCCTTTCGGGTCGTGATAGCGCAGGAAAGCCTTGTGCAAACGACGCTGCGCTTCGCTTTTCACGATGGTGACCGCATCACTCTTGTAGGTGACCTTGCGCAGCGGGTTCTTGCCCGAGTGGTACATGGCGGTGGCCGTGGCCATCGGCGACGGGTAGAACGCCTGCACCTGGTCCGCGCGGAAACCATTGCCCTTGAGCCACAGCGCCAGGTTCATCATGTCTTCATCGGTGGTGCCCGGGTGGGCGGCGATGAAGTAAGGAATCAGGTACTGCTCCTTGCCGGCTTCCTTGGTGTACTTCTCGAACATGCGCTTGAACTTGTCATAGCTGCCAATGCCCGGCTTCATCATCTGGTTGAGCGGACCTTCCTCGGTGTGTTCCGGGGCGATCTTCAGGTAACCACCTACGTGGTGAGTAACCAGTTCCTTGACGTACTCCGGCGACTCGACCGCGAGGTCGTAGCGCAGGCCGGAGGCGATCAGGATCTTTTTCACGCCCGGCAAGGCGCGCGCGCTGCGATACAGCTGGATCAGCGACGAGTGATCGGTATTCAGGTTCGGGCAGATGCCCGGGAATACGCAGGACGGCTTGCGGCAGGCCGACTCGATCTCCGGGCTTTTGCAGGCGATGCGATACATGTTCGCGGTCGGCCCGCCCAGGTCGGAAATGACCCCGGTAAAGCCCGGCACCTTGTCGCGGATTTCTTCGATTTCGCGAATGATCGACTCTTCGGAGCGGTTCTGAATAATCCGCCCTTCGTGCTCGGTGATCGAGCAGAAGGTGCAGCCGCCAAAGCAGCCGCGCATGATGTTCACCGAGAAACGAATCATGTCGTAGGCAGGGATCTTTTCCTTGCCGTACGCAGGATGCGGGACGCGCGCGTAAGGCATGCCAAACACGTAGTCCATTTCTTCAGTGGTCATCGGAATGGGCGGCGGGTTGAACCAGACGTCCACGTCGCCATGTTTCTGCACCAGCGCGCGAGCGTTGCCCGGGTTGGTCTCCAGGTGCAACACGCGGTTGGCGTGGGCATACAGCACAGCGTCGTTACGGACCTTTTCCACCGATGGCAGGCGGATGACCGTCTTGTCGCGGGTCATGCGCGGGCTGGCGAGAATCTGCACCACCTTGGCTTCGTTGGGGTCCTCGACGTTGCCTTTTTCCTGCTCGATGGCGCAGGCCTGCGTGTCCTGGGTGTTGACGTACGGGTTGATGATCTTGTCGACCTTGCCCGGACGGTCGATACGCGTGGAGTCGACCTCATACCAGCCCTGCGGCGTGTCACGACGAATGAACGCCGTACCGCGCACGTCGGTGATGTCTTCGATCTTGTGGCCGTAGGACAGACGCTGGGCGACTTCGACGATCGCGCGTTCGGCATTGCCGTACAGCAGGATGTCGGCGCAGGCGTCAATCAGGATCGAGTTGCGAACCTTGTCCTGCCAATAGTCATAGTGCGCGATTCGGCGCAGCGAAGCCTCGATGCCGCCCAGCACGATCGGTACATGCTTGTAGGCTTCCTTGCAGCGCTGGCTGTAGACCAGACTTGCGCGGTCCGGCCGCTTGCCAGCCATGCCGCCAGGGGTATAGGCGTCATCGGAGCGAATCTTCTTGTCCGCGGTATAGCGGTTGATCATCGAGTCCATGTTGCCGGCAGCGACACCGAAAAACAGATTCGGCTCGCCGAGCTTCATGAAGTCGTCCTTGGACTGCCAGTTGGGCTGCGCGATGATCCCGACCCGGAAGCCCTGGGATTCGAGCAGACGACCGATGATCGCCATGCCGAAAGACGGGTGATCCACGTACGCATCACCGGTAACAATGATGATGTCGCAGGAATCCCAGCCAAGCAGATCCATTTCTTCCCGGCTCATGGGCAGGAAAGGTGCTGGTCCGAAACATTCGGCCCAGTACTTGGGATAGTCAAATAACGGCTTGGCTGATTGCATGTTCAGGACCTACGTTTGCACGTTGGAAAAATCGCGGGCGCGGAATATAGCACATTTTTTGATCAAGTCCGACCACGGTGGTCGGATTTGATGGAGTCGACCCGAAGTCAATCGTCGTCGAAGTTGTAACTGCCCGGCGCCAGGTTCTCGAAGCGCGTGTATTTGCCGATGAACGCCAGACGCGTGGTGCCGATGGGGCCGTTACGCTGCTTGCCGATGATGATCTCGGCAATGCCCTTGTGCTCGGTTTCCGGGTGATACACCTCGTCCCGGTAAACGAACATGATGACGTCGGCATCCTGCTCGATCGCTCCGGATTCCCGGAGGTCGGAGTTGATCGGGCGCTTGTTGGGGCGCTGCTCAAGAGAGCGGTTGAGCTGCGACAGGGCAATGACCGGGCAGTTGAATTCCTTGGCCAGCGCTTTCAACGAGCGCGAGATCTCGGAAATCTCGTTGGTACGGTTATCACCGCTGGAACCAGGGATCTGCATCAGCTGCAGGTAGTCGATCATGATCATGGCGATGTCGCCATGCTCACGCACGATCCGCCGCGTCCGCGCGCGCATTTCAGACGGGCTGATACCGGCCGTATCGTCGATGAACAGCTTGCGGTCATTGAGCAGATTGACCGCCGATGTCAGGCGTGGCCAGTCATCGTCATCAAGCTGGCCGGCCCGCACCTTGGTCTGGTCGATGCGCCCCAGCGACGACAACATACGCATGATCAGCGATTCGCCTGGCATCTCCAGCGAGTAGACCAGCACCACCTTGTCACTGCGCAGCACCGCGTTCTCGACTAGGTTCATGGCGAAGGTGGTCTTACCCATCGACGGACGTCCGGCAACGATGATCAGGTCGGCGGGTTGTAATCCGCTGGTTTTTTCATCGAGATCGGTATACCCGGTCGACAGACCGGTAATGGCGTTGTCGCTGTTGAACAGGGTATCGATACGGTCGATGGCCTTGGTCAGCAGGTCATTGACGCTGACCGGGCCGCCAGTCTTGGGGCGCGCTTCGGCGATCTGGAAGATCTGCCGTTCAGCCTCGTCAAGAATCTCTTCGGCGGTCCGGCCTTCGGGGTTGAACGCACTGTCGGCGATTTCGGTACTGATGCCAATCAATTGCCGCAGTGTGGCCCGGGCCCGGACGATCTGCGCATAAGCCTTGATGTTGGCGACAGAAGGCGTGTTTTTCGCCAGCTCACTGAGGTAGCCCAGGCCGCCTACTTGCGAGGTCTGCCCTTCCTTGTCCAGCTGTTCAGCCAGCGTGACCACGTCAATCGGGCTGTTCTGGTCGGCCAAGCGGGCGATGGCGCGGAATATCAGGCGGTGGTCATGTCGATAGAAATCACCATCGGAAACTTGATCGAGCACCCGCTCCCAGGCGTTGTTGTCCAGCATCAAGCCACCGAGTACAGCCTGTTCGGCCTCGATGGAATGCGGCGGCACTTTCAGGGCAGCGGTTTGCAGATCGTATTGTTCGGGGGCGGAAATATCGTTCATGGCCACTTCAATTCGGGGTTTGCAGAATGGGGATGGCACAAAGACAAAGGGCACGACCTGTGAACAGGATCGTGCCCGATGTTAATCCTCTGACGTCAATGCCGCCAGACGATTACGTGTTGCTTAAGCAGCCACTACGACAACGCGTACGGTCGCTTCTACGTCGCTGTGCAGGTGCACGGCTACGTCGAATTCACCAACGTTGCGGATAGTGCCGTTCGGCAGACGAACTTCGCTTTTTGCAACTTCAACGCCAGAGGCGGTCAGTGCATCAGCGATGTCGTGGGTGCCGATCGAACCGAACAGCTTGCCTTCGTCACCAGCAGTGGCAGTGATGGTCACTTCCAGCTCAGCCAGTTGGGCAGCGCGAGTTTCGGCAGATGCTTTCTTGTCTGCAGCCAGTTTTTCCAGCTCGGCACGACGCTCTTCAAACGCAGCCACGTTGGCAGCGGTTGCAGCGGTTGCTTTGCCGTAAGGCAGCAGGTAGTTACGACCGTAGCCGGCCTTAACGTTTACTTTGTCGCCCAGGTTGCCCAGGTTGGCGACTTTTTCCAGAAGGATCAGTTGCATGTGGAAATCCTCTTAACTTTTAACCTTCACCGTTCGCAGGACCATTGCCGGGATCTTTCGAGCTCCGGCGACCGCGAAAATCAATCAGGCTGTCGACAATGGCAATTACCACGAGCAACGGATAAATCAGCTGCATGAACACCAGCAGCGTGATGTACATCCCCACCAGCCAGAACCTGGACAGACGCTTTTCAGCGACCAGTCCGTGAATCAGGGCCAGGCCCGCAAAGACCAGCGGTACGCTGCACAGCGGTGTAAGCATCGCTATCTGCGGACCGAAATTCGGCCCCACCAGCATGCACACCACCAGCACCAACGCAGGCACCAGCGGGAGTTTCACGGCGCGAAATTCGCGCCCGAAACCACCAGGGTTGTACAACATCGCTTGCCAGTACCGCCCAAGAATCAGGCACAGCACACTGACGATTTGCAGCACAGCCGCTATCAGGCCATTCAGGACGGGCGCAATCAGTGCCCCCAGACGCGCTCGCTCTTCTACGTTCAACTGCTCGTAGAGCCCGGCCAGCATTGTCGGCAGATGTTTCTGCAACTCCTGCGACATTGCTTCCAGAGGTTCGCGAAAAACCGTGCCCAGAATTACTGCATACACCACACCCAACGCCACGCTGACCAGCAGCACACGGACCCAGGACTCGCTGGCACGCAAAACCATTGCCAAACTCAGTGATCCCGCCAGCACCATGGCTGTACGAGGTTCACCGAAATACCACCAGACCAAAGCCGGCAGCAGAGCCCAGGACAGGACACCAACGGCATCACTGAACCCGCGTCGCAGGAGCACAAGGCACCCTGCGGCAGCACTCAACCAGAACAACAGCGGCAATGCCGCACATCCAGCCACTACGAGAGTGGCCTGCATACGGCCGCGCATGATGAATTCAGCCAGGGCACGCATGCTTTCTATCCTTTGTTACGTTTTGTCGACTACCTGGTCTCAGCGGCCGTGGCTGTCGGTGTAGGCCAGCAGGGCCAGGAAGCGGGCACGCTTGATAGCGGTGGCCAGCTGACGCTGATAACGTGCTTTGGTACCAGTGATACGGCTTGGAACGATTTTGCCGGTCTCGGATACGTAGGCTTTCAGAGTGTTGAGATCTTTGTAATCGATCTCTTTGACGTCTTCAGCGGTGAAGCGGCAGAATTTACGACGACGGAAGAAACGTGCCATGTAATTGGCTCCTCAAAAGGTCCGTGGATTACTCGTCAGCGTTATCGCTAACGTCGCTGTTGTCGCCGTCATCGCCATCGGCGCTGTCGGAGTGCTCAGGACGGTCACGACGCTCACGGCGCTCACTGCGGTTCTCTTCAGCCTTGAGCATCTCGGACTGGCCGGTTACGGCTTCGTCGCGACGGATGACCAGGTTACGGATCACAGCATCGTTGTAACGGAAGTTGTCTTCCAGCTCGGCCAGAGCCTTGCCAGTGCACTCAACGTTCAGCATCACGTAGTGAGCCTTGTGAACATTGTTGATTGCGTAAGCCAGTTGACGACGGCCCCAATCTTCCAGACGGTGGATTTTGCCGCCGTCTTCTTCGATCAGCTTGGTGTAACGCTCTACCATGCCGCCGACTTGCTCGCTTTGATCCGGGTGGACCAAAAAGATAATTTCGTAATGACGCATGAATGCTCCTTACGGGTTGTAGCCTGCCGCTCAAATAGCGGTCAGACAAGGAGTGAATGACACTGTTGGTCTTGCTCAGGGACAGGCACATGCGCGCCTGCCGTGACAGCAAGGGGCGCAATTGTAGAGAAGGGTCGGGGGAGGCGCAAGGCAATTGGTGAATTAATGAGCAGATCGCATGGCGCGACCTGCTCACTCTGGCCAGAAGCCGCAATCAGGCTTTTTTGCCGGCAGCCTTGACACTGCGCTGGCGCAGCGCTTCGAACAGACACACGCCAGTCGCGACCGACACGTTGAGGCTGCTGACACTGCCCGCCATCGGCAGGCGCACCAGATAATCACAATGCTCACGGGTCAGGCGACGCATGCCCTTGCCTTCCGCGCCCATGATGATAATGGTCGGCCCGGTCAGGTCCTGCTGATACAGCTCGACCTCGGCCTCGCCCGCAGTACCGACCACCCACAATCCGCGCTGCTGCAGTTTTTCCAGGGTACGCGCCAGGTTGGTCACTGCCACGAGCGGAATGACCTCGGCTGCACCACAGGCGACCTTGCGCACGGCTGGCGTCAGGGTTGCGGATTTGTCCTTGGGCACGATGACCGCCAGCGCACCTGCCGCATCGGCAGTACGCAGGCAGGCGCCAAGGTTGTGCGGATCGGTCACGCCGTCCAGCACCAACAGCAGCGGCGAGCCTTCACTGCGGTCCAGCAGCTCGTCGAGCATAGCCTCGCCCCAGACCTGGCTCGGGCTGACATCGGCAACCACACCCTGATGCACGCCTTCGACCCAGGCATCCATTTCGCGGCGCTCGGCCTGCCCGATGGTGACGCGATTTTCGGCCGCCAGTGCGACCAGGGTCTGAACGCGAGGGTCGTTACGACCCTCGGCCAGCCAGATGTGCTTGACGCGTTTCGGATGATGACGAAGTAACGCTTCTACGGCGTGAACGCCGTAGATTTTTTCCAGCTGACTCATGACTTGGCCTTGGGTTTACGAGCGCCGCTGCTTTTCGCAGCTGGCGCGGAGCCCGTTTTTGACGAGCCTTTACGGTGTTTGCTGGCCGGTTTGCCCGATGAGGGCGCAGAACCCGACCGGTCAGACTTTCCCGACGATGCCTTGCTACCACCCTTCGCGTCTGCCAGAAGCGCTTTTTTCAGCTCGCGGCTTTTACGCACTTCTGCGTTTTTCGCGGCGGCATCGCTCGGGCGATACGCTTCGGTGCTGCTTTCCTTGGTCGAAGCGCTACGGCGTCCGGACTTGGCAGGCGCCTTATCCTTCTCAGCCGTGGTCGTGGCAGCAGGTGCCGCGGTGTCATGACCACGACGCTTGCGAGCCGTCGGCTTTGCAGCCGCTGCCGCTTCGGAGATCTCGAAATCGATCTTGCGCTCGTCCAGATCAACGCGCATGACACGCACTTCAACGGTGTCGCCCAAGCGGAAGTTACGCCCGGTACGCTCGCCGGCAAGGCGGTGGTGCAGCGGATCGAAGTGGTAGTAGTCACCCGGCAAGGCGGTCACGTGGACCAGGCCCTCGACATAGATGTCGGTCAGCTCGACGAACAGACCAAAGCCGGTTACAGCGGTGATCACGCCCGGGAACGACTCGCCGACGCGATCCTTCATGTATTCGCACTTGAGCCAGTTGACCACGTCGCGCGTAGCCTCGTCGGCACGGCGTTCGCTCATCGAGCATTGTTCGCCCAACTGGTCGAGCAGCGCGTCGTCGTATGGGTAGATGCGCGCCTTCGGGATCGTGGCAGCGCCGGCACGACGAACGTGCGGCGTATCCTGCTTGGAGCGAATGACACTGCGAATCGCACGATGGGTCAGCAGGTCCGGATAACGACGGATCGGCGATGTGAAGTGCGTGTACGCTTCGTAATTCAGACCGAAGTGACCGTTGTTGTCCGAGCTGTAGACCGCCTGGCTCAACGAACGCAGCATCACGGTCTGGATCAGGTGGTAGTCAGGACGATTACGAACGGTTTCAAGCAGCGCCTGATAATCCTTCGGTGTCGGGCCTTCCTTGCCTTTGTGCAACGTCAGACCCAGCTCGCCGAGGAACGCACGCAGTTTTTCCAGGCGCTCCGGCGGCGGACCATCGTGGACGCGGTACAACGCAGGAATTTCGTGCTTCTTCAGGAACTGCGCGGTGGCCACGTTGGCGGCCAGCATGCATTCCTCGATCAGCTTATGGGCATCATTGCGAGTGGTCGGACGGATTTCGGCAATCTTGCGCTCGGAACCGAAGATGATCCGGGTTTCCTGAGTTTCGAAATCGATCGCACCGCGCACATGACGCGCGCCCAGCAATACCTTGTACATGGCATAAAGCTGTTTGAGGTGCGGCACCACATCGCCGTATTCACCACGCAGGCTTTTGGCTTCAGCGGTTTTCGGCTGTTCCAGAATCGTGCTGACCTTGTTGTAGGTCAGGCGAGCGTGGGAGTGGATGATGCCTTCGTAGAACACGTAGTCAGTCATCTCGCCGGTCTTGGAGATGGTCATCTCGCAGACCATGGCCAGACGATCGACGTGCGGGTTCAACGAGCACAGGCCGTTGGACAATTGCTCAGGCAGCATGGGCACGACGCGCTCGGGGAAATACACCGAGTTGCCGCGCACCTGGGACTCTGCATCCAGCGCCGAGCCGATCTTCACGTAGCTCGATACGTCGGCAATCGCCACGTAGAGCTTCCAGCCGCCGGAGAACAGACGCAGCTTGCCCGGCTTGGCTTCGCAATAGACCGCATCGTCGAAGTCGCGAGCATCTTCACCGTCGATGGTCACGAACGGCAGATGGCGCAGATCGACGCGGTGTTCCTTGTCCTTCTCTTCGACTTCCGGCTTGAGCTTGGCAGCCTCTTTGAGCACTGCTTCGGGCCAAACATGCGGGATATCGTAGGTACGCAGCGCGACATCGATCTCCATACCGGGCGCCATGTAGTTGCCCACCACTTCGATCACGTCGCCTTGCGGCTGGAAGCGCGGCGTCGGCCAATGGGTGATTTTCACCTCGACGAACTGACCGATCTTGGCGCCGTTGTTGCGACCCGGCGTCACCAGCACTTCCTGCTGGATTTTCGGGTTATCGGGTACAACAAAACCAATGCCGCTCTCTTCGAAGTAGCGACCAACGATGGTTTCGTGAGCACGCGAGATCACTTCGACAATAACGCCTTCGCGACGACCGCGACGGTCAAGGCCGGAAACACGCGCCAGCGCCCGGTCACCGTCGAATACCAGACGCATTTGCGCCGGGCTCATGAACAGGTCATCGGAGCCGTCGTCCGGCACCAGAAAGCCGAAGCCGTCGCGATGGCCGGAGATGCGACCCAGGATCAGGTCAAGCTTGTCTACCGGTGCATAAGTGCCGCGACGGGTGTAGATCAACTGGGCGTCACGCTCCATCGCCCGAAGGCGGCGGCGCAGAGCCTCGAATTGATCTTCCGTGGTCAGGCCGAACTCTTCGACCAGTTGCTCGCGACTGGCCGGCGAACCGCGCTCAGCAAGGTGCTGCAAGATCAGCTCGCGGCTGGGAATAGGGTTTTCGTATTTTTCCGCTTCACGAGCGGCCTCGGGATCGAGGGACTGCCAATCGGCCATTAGATAGTTTTCACCTTGTATATATAGGGGTTAGTTTGGCATAGACCTCATGAAACGGGAAATTTCACGCTCAAACCACTCGACAAAAAGCCTCCCTGACCACGCTGCAACACCCGAAACACACCGCCCGCGAATTTTTTCGAATTTTTTTCATCGCCGGGGTTTACAGCCTAAAAAGCGCTCCGTATAGTGCGCGCCATCGGCAGGTTGATGCCTTCCGATACTGCCCAGATGGTGAAATTGGTAGACACGCCAGCTTCAGGTGCTGGTGACCGCAAGGTCGTGGAAGTTCGAGTCTTCTTCTGGGCACCAATTCAGGCAACAGACTACAACAGTCTCAAGCCTCACAAAAACCCGCAAAAGCGGGTTTTTGCATTTTCAGGTTTTGATTATTAAATCAAAACAGGGGTTTACAGAGCAAAATGATCGCCGTATAGTGCGCCCCATCAACGGCGGAGACGCTGCTGATGCTGCCCAGATGGTGAAATTGGTAGACACGCCAGCTTCAGGTGCTGGTGACCGCAAGGTCGTGGAAGTTCGAGTCTTCTTCTGGGCACCAATTCAAAAAAACCGAGCCAATGGCTCGGTTTTTTTTTGGGAATTGCAAAGTCATTTACTTCAACTCAGCAGACCGCATCCAGCTTATATCTTCAAACCAAAGCCATAGGCTGCATCGCCACCTATCACGATGTCTCTCAGATCCTTATCCTTGTCATCATCCGGGAAATAGCTCTTTCTGGTAAACGGAAGACTACCATTATCACTTGCCCAGAGCCGTCTGTCCCACTGCTGCCCCGCAGGCGCTGCCGTGAGGTCGATACTCAACTTTCCGCTACCCTCGGCACGGAGCTTGCGCCAAGTAGCCAGATCCGGAATGACAAGACCTCTGCTGTCGGCAATTTTCTTGCACTCCGTGTAAGTATCGAAATTCAGGTACTCCAACGTGGAAATACCTTGGACAGTGACCGTTACGTATACAACCTGGCCTAGGGAATCTCGCACCTGAACATATACAGATCCGTTCTTCCTGGCCATCAGCAGGCCTTTAGCATCGACCTCGACGATAGACGAATCTCCAGACACGAACGTATAGGGACCTTTACCGCCACTAACAACCATTAACTGACTTGAATCGGGCGGCACTACAGCAGTGCTGCCTGGCTTCGGATACGCAGCGCTCAAAGAAACATCTGAAAACTTGACACTCAGCAAGCTGCCTTGCGGTTTGATTGTCAAACTCAGCGTAGGAAAGTCTTCAGCGTAGGTGTCACTGAAGTCACCATCGAACGTAACCTTTGCAAATACCTGCAACTGACTGCCCGCTGCCAAATTATCGAACTGGGCCCGAGTGATAGTAATAGCCAAGTCCTGCTTTGCATCGGCATCGGTCAATATTCTGGCTGTCCAGACGTTGATCTCCACCGCACTACCATCCTGGGCAGTACCCTCCAGGCGCAACCACACCCGTTGACCGGCTGCCATGAATGGCCACTTCTTGAGCGTCACCACGATGTCGGTTTTTACCGAGGCCAGATCCAGCAGATCTGTGGGTGCCTGGCCGACCACTGGCAGAGACAGGTTATCCCCACCAAGTGTATCGACCTCAATGATGGTGTCGTCAGAATCTATCGGATTGATCAGCCCGTTGCGCGTGACCTGATAATAGACCCAGACCTCTGCCCCGGTATTGGAACCAATTGCCGAGGCTGGAATAACGAACTCTAATGCCTTGCTCACACTGCCGACAGTTTGTTCGGCTATCGCTGGCGTCCCGGGGCCGTCAGTACCAATCCAGAAGAGCCGAACCTTGTCGCCGACAGCAATGGCGGGGTAAGGCTGAACAACCACTGTTGTGCCATTTTGCACGGCCATCGGATCAAGAACCCAGTCAACAGACGCCGGAACCTCAGGAGCAGGAAGCAATAGACCAGCCACCTGAGTGCCTACCGAAAACAGTTCTTCCTGAGACCTGAACTTCTGAGTCTTGCCGCCAAGCCCTTTTCGCTCAATAACGTAATAGACAATGGCCTTTTTGTTGAGCGCTGTACTGACGGAGGCCGCGGGAACATTGAATACCAGGTCGATATTCACGTTGGCCGCATCAACAGCCTGAACACCCAGTGCGACCGGACCACCACCCTCGACCGGCTGCCAATAAGCCGTAACACTGTCTCCCACCTGAGTCTCGGCGTAAGGTACGGTGAGTTTTGTTCCAACGCTCGCAAGAGCAGCATCCATCTTGCCATCTTTGACACCGTCCACCACAGCGCCGGTCAAAACCCTGGAATCTGCAGCCTCCTGATCCTTCTGACTGCCGACGAAAAACTGATAGTCAGCAGAACGAAAGCTGACTTTCCGGCCATCTGGCAGAACGCGCTCAAGCAGGTAAAAAACCGTCACAACCTTGCCCCGGTTGAATTCAATGGGATTATCCAGATACACATCAAATGACATGTCGCCATCGACATTCTGCTGGGTAACAAGCCCCTCATCGGTAAACGTCTTCTGTTTTGACGAGTCACTCCAGAATAGCGTGATCTTGTCTTTTACCAAGGTTCCAGCGGAAGGAATATGAACATTGATAGAGTCAGCAATTTTGTCCGGATCGAGACGATTATCAGAAACCTCGTTGATAAATGGCGGCAAACCCGCAAGGCTGGGTCCTACATAGATATTGCGCCTGGGCGAGGTATACCAGACGCCCTCTCTATACACTTTGTAGTAGATACTCATGATGCCATTGACCAGCGGCTTGATATCAGCATCTGTCCAGGTAATTTTCATTGGACGCCGCTGTAGATTACTTGCACTGATGGGGCGGTCTTTGTCAGTAAAGTTAATTGCATTCTGCTTGGCGTTCACGCCCTCCCTGACCAGTTTTACGGTGTCCCCAAGCTGAATACCTGGGTAATCGAGACTGACAGTGACAAAGTTGACTGTAGCCTTGGCACTGATGTGATCCGGGTCGATAGAGTCGTTGACGGCCTCCAACAGTTCGGGCGCCGGCAGATAAAGACCTCGAATCTGAAACTCAAGAGATTGCGATGTGCGAACCTTGCCAGTCTTGTTGGAACTTGCGGGCCTGACGACATACTGAACAGTCGCCGTTTGACCGGCGAGCGCTTTCACAATATCAGACGGAATCGTCACGGTGCGTACATCACCCCCCACGACAGATAGCGCTATGTAAGTCGTACTCCAACTAATCAGCGTTCCACTCTGAGACTTACCCTTGAAATTAATCTGAACGTGCTCGCCAGGAGCAAAACTCAAGTAATAGTTGTTCCATATCGACGGCAGCCTGACTCCGAGCCCCCGCCCTGCAAGGTAGGACATATCCGACGGCGAGGGGGGCGATGACGGCTTGTCGGGGTAGCCTAACTGAACATATTTTACTCCTGTAACCGCATCAGTTCTCCAGACGCCCCCAACACCTACCGGGGCAAGGGGACTTTCCAATAAGGCAGTCATATTCATTCCATCCATAGAAATAAAGTTAAATATCTGGCTGTGCGCTCTGAGGTAAGCACAGTACAACGTGCTCATTCGCGATCATGAGCTCTTGCTCACTGTAGGGGGTCATTGCCCATAGGGTTACTATCAGAACTGACAGGTAGGCATTTCAAAAAACTTCCTGCGATTATCCAGACACAGCCAACCTCGCCTCCTTGAAAGTTAGCGCTCGATTATTCGCTTCGCTGTCAGCACGTGCTAGACATCGTGCTGGGTGCCTCACAGACTAAGGTGTAAACGAAGGCCTTTTCCCGAAAACGTTCTATACCTCAAGCCCGAAACTGCCCCAGGCTCGACTTCAACTGCGCAGCCAGCCCGTTTAGCACTTTGCCGCTAGCGGTCGTCTCAACCACCGCTTTTGCGGCTTTCTCGGCCTGAGCGTGAATCACCTCTACCCGACCGCGAACGGCCTGCGCGCCTTCAGCCTGATGTACAGCCGCCTTGGTCGCCAGACCAATGGCCGCGTGTACCTGCTCGACAGATACCTGCACGGTCTGCTGGCGCCTGGCACTGTCTCGCAGTACTTCCAGACCTTCCTTGGCCTGGCGTCCGGCGATGCCGATGGCGGCGACCGCCTCTTTCGCTCCACGCTGCAGGGCGATGATGTGCTCCTGGATATCGCCCGTCGAGCTTTGCGTCTTGCTGGCCAGCGCCCGCACTTCGTCAGCCACCACGGCAAAGCCCCTGCCCGTTTCACCCGCGCGTGCGGCTTCAATGGCTGCGTTGAGTGCGAGCAAGTTGGTTTGCTCGGCAATACCGTGGATAACTTCCAGCACGACCTCGATCTGCTGGCTTTGCTGCGCCAGACGCTCAATGACCTGCGCACCGGTTTCAACCTGCCCGGCCAGCGCCTCGATCAAACCGCCGACCTGACTGGACGTGCGGGTGTTTTCATCGGTCGCTTGTTTGATATCGATCACCTGACGCAAGGCTGCCTGCATCGCCTGGCTTTCCGACTGCGCCTCGTCGGCCATCTGCTCCAGCGCTTTCAGACTGGCCGCCACTTGGTCCCGCTGCAATTCGGCCGCCGCATCGGCACCGGCGTTACGCTCGCTCATGACACCGATTTCCTGCCCGGTGCGCTGCGCCACCTCGCCCGCCTCACGAACGATAGGCTGCAACTTGTCGATGAAGCGGTTGACCGCCGCCGACATGTCGCCAATCTCGTCGTTGCTGTCCAGCTTGACGCGCTTGGTCAGATCGCCCTCGCCCGCCGCCAGATCATTGAGTGCCGCGATCAGCAGATGCAGCTTGCTGACGACCCGACGCCCGAGCACCACCGCCAGTAACAACAATACACCCAGGCCGACCAGGGCCAGACCCATGCCGATTCTCCAGCGCAGCGTTTCGGCAGCTTCCTGAACCGCCACACGCGTGTTGGCGGTCATTGCCGCTCCCGCCGCCTGAGCCGACTGCAGGCGCGTGCGTAGCGCGGCAGAGCTGTCCTTCGAGGCACTGGCAAGGCTGTCAGACACCAACTGTTCACCACTGGTGATCAGGGTCGCGAAACGCTTGTCCAGGGCAGTAAGATTCTCTTCGACCGTTGCCGTGGACACGCCCATGCGCACCTTGCCGATCTCTACGCCGTTAGGGCTGATGGATGCCTCGACGTAATACACCGAAGGGTCGCTTTTCGCCGCATTGAGGACCTTGTCCATCGCCCGCTCGCCCTCCCCCTTGACCAAAAGAGCCTTGACCAGCGGATTGTCACGGTTCATGTAACGCGTGAGGTGCTCACCTGCGGCGTCGTCATAAACGACGAACAGTACGTTGGGATTGCGCTGGGCACGGCGTGCGAACTCGGAAAGCGTTGGCGTGTCGTTGTCCCACATGGCACGCGGAGCAACGGCAGCCAGCAATTCGGCCATGTCCGTCGCGGACTCGCGCAGGTCTTTCTCCAGCGTGGCACGCAGTTGAGCCTGCTCTTCCTTCAGACGGGTAGAGAGCCCGACGCTCAGGCGCTGTCGAGTGCTGGCTGACAATGCATCGAGGCTCGATGTCACTTCGCTACTCGCCGACTCCAGCTCTGAGGACAGATGTTGCGAATCTACCCCCAGGCGGTTGGCGAGATCGGCCTCAAGCGCAGTGACTGTGCTCCGGGTAAGCGCAACCGCCACCACCACCTGCACCAAAAGAGCGATACCCAGCGCAATGAAGACCGGGCGCAGCAGACGGCTTTGCAATAGAGATAAGACAGCAGACACAGGAGAATCCCTCCACCCTCAGCGCCATTAAAATGATGGCACTTTTCTGTCATCTTTGTAGCAAGCGCCGTGCCGTGACACAAGTCTCACTTTTCTGAGCTTCCCTGCCGCCGGTGCGACAATAAAAAAGGGCCGCACATGCGACCCTTTTTGGCACAGCCCGGTGACGTATCAGCCGAACGGATGACGCAGCACGATGGTTTCGTTGCGGTCAGGACCGGTCGAAATGATGTCGATAGGCGCACCCACCAGCTCTTCAACACGCTTGATGTAAGCGCGAGCGGCAGCAGGCAGCTCTTCGAGGGTCTTGGCACCCAGCGTGGATTCGCTCCAGCCTGGCATCTCCTCGTAGACCGGACGCAGGCCCAGATAGCTGTCAGCGTCGGTAGGCGCGTCGATGACGGCACCCTCTTCGTTCTCGTAGCCCACACAGATGTTGATGGTTTCCAGACCGTCGAGCACGTCCAGCTTGGTCAGGCACAGGCCCGAGATGCTGTTGATTTCGATGGCGCGACGCAGGATGACGGCGTCGAACCAGCCGCAACGGCGTGCACGACCGGTGGTGGCACCGAACTCATGACCACGCTTGGCCAGGAAGGCACCGACGTCATCGAACAGCTCAGTCGGGAAAGGACCCGAACCCACGCGCGTGGTGTAGGCCTTGGTGATGCCCAGGATGTAATCCAGGTACATCGGACCAAAACCGGAACCGGTGGCAATGCCGCCCGCCGTGGTGTTGGAGCTGGTGACGTACGGGTAGGTACCGTGGTCGATGTCCAGCAGCGAACCCTGGGCACCTTCGAACATGATGTCCTTGCCGTCGCGACGCATCTCATGCAGCGCAGCGGTGACGTCGAGCATCAGCGGTTTGAGCATGTCGGCGTATTCCATGCACTCGTCGAGCGTCTTCTGGAAATCGATGGCAGGCTCTTTGTAGTAATTGACCAGCACGAAGTTGTGGTAGTCGAGCAGTTCGCCCAGCTTGGCGGCGAAGCGCTCACGATGGAACAGGTCGCCGATACGCAGACCGCGACGTGCGACCTTGTCTTCGTAGGCCGGGCCGATACCACGACCAGTGGTGCCGATCTTGAACTCGCCGCGGGCTTTTTCACGCGCCTGGTCGAGTGCCACGTGGTACGACAGGATCAGCGGGCAGGACGGGCTAATGCGCAGACGCTCACGCACCGGAATGCCTTTCTCTTCCAGCTTGACGATTTCGCGCAGGAGCGCGTCGGGAGCAACCACCACACCGTTACCGATCAGGCACTGCACGCCTTCGCGCAGCACACCGGACGGAATCAGGTGCAATACGGTTTTCTCACCGTCGATCACCAGTGTGTGGCCGGCGTTGTGGCCACCCTGATAGCGAACTACGGCGGTAGCATGTTCGGTCAGCAGATCAACGATCTTGCCTTTGCCCTCATCACCCCATTGAGTGCCCAGGACTACGACATTCTTACCCATAACACTTGTCCTCATTCACGCAAACTTGGTGCCGGCGGCGGCCGGCAGGAATACTCAAGAAGCCAGCGGCATTACCTGCCAGTGCTCGCCATGCTGAATCAATTGCCGGTCACAGTCGGCTTCACGCGCGGCGCTCGCCTGCTGCCCAGGCAACGCCTGAACCACACGCTGACCTTCACTGCGCAACTGGCAAACCATCTGCCAGAGTGCCGCATCCGTACTGTCCGGCACCCAGATGCCACCAGACGGTAAGACGATTTCTGCCTGCCCCAGGGTAACCAGGGTTTTCAGGTCGGTGGAAAAGCCGGTCGCCGGACGGGCACGACCGAAGTCGGCACCGATGTCATCGTAACGACCGCCCTGAGCGATCGACTGGCCCACGCCCGGCACGAACACCGCGAATACCACACCGGTGTGGTAGTGGTAACCGCGCAGCTCGCCGAGATCAAAGTACAACGGCAGCTGCGGGAAACGCGCAGCCAGACGCTCGGCAATCGACAGCAGGTCGTCCAGAGCGGCCAGCACTGGCACCGGTGCGCCGGCCAGACGATCGCGTGCGGCGTCCAGCACCTCACGACCACCGCACAGATCAACCAGTGCGCGCAGCATGGCGGCCAGCTCTGGCGGCAGATCGGCGGTGAGGGCAATCACTTCATCGATGGCCTTGCGCTGCAGTGCATCGAACAGCTGCTGCTCGACTTCACCCGACAGGCCGGCGGCCCGCGCCAGACCGCGATAGATACCGACATGCCCGAGGTCCATGTGCACATCCGGCACATCGGCCAGTTGCAGCATGGCCAGCATCAGACTGATGACTTCAACATCGCTGCTCGGGCTCGCATCGCCGTAAAGTTCGGCACCCAGTTGTATCGGGCTGCGCGAGGACGACAGCGCGCGCGGCTGAGCGTGCAGAACGCTGCCCGCGTAGCACAGACGGCTCGGGCCTTCACGTTTCAGGGTGTGAGCATCGATACGTGCAACCTGTGGCGTGATGTCGGCGCGAAAGCCCATCTGCCGGCCCGATTGCGGGTCAATAACCTTGAAGGTACGCAGATCCAGATCCGAACCCGCGCCAGTCAGCAGCGACTCGAGATACTCGATATGCGGGGTGACGACAAACTCATAGCCCCAGCTCTGAAACAGATCCAACACCTGACGGCGCGCTACTTCAATGCGCGCCGCTTCCGGTGGCAGTACTTCTTCGATGCCATCTGGTAGCAGCCAGCGGTCGACCGTTGCCATTACGCCATTCCCCTGTGATCCAGGCGGCCAGCCTACAGGCCGACCTTGAGTGAAGCAGAAAGTGGTGCGCCGTATGACGGGCACGACAAATGCCCGAGACAGGCCTTGCAGACCACTTTCCTCGAAAAATCTTGCCGCGTTCCGATTCAGATACGGCCAATCAATCGTGCAGACGCAAAAAAGCCGGGAATTTCCCGGCTGCCGCATGATACACACGTTTCACCGTACGTTCACCCCACCGGGCGGTTTTGCCGCCCGGCGGGTGATTAATTACGGCTTGGCTTTTTCCATGTAGCGAAAGAATTCGCTGTTCGGATCAAGCACCATCACGTCGCTCTTGTTCGCAAAGCTTTCGCGGTAGGCACGCAGGCTGCGATAGAACGCATAGAACTCCTGGTCCTGACCATACGCCTTGGAGTAGATCGCGGCAGCCTGGGCATCACCATCACCACGCGCTTCTTCCGACTCGCGATAGGCTTCGGCCAGCAGCACACGACGCTGACGATCGGCGTCGGCACGGATGCCTTCAGCCAGCTCGTTACCCTTGGCACGGTGTTCGCGGGCTTCACGCTCACGCTCAGTGCTCATGCGTTCGAAAACGCTGCGATTCACTTCCTTCGGCAGATCGATGGCCTTGACCCGGACATCGACCACTTCGATACCCAGTTCTTTCTCG
This sequence comes from Pseudomonas cerasi, assembly GCF_027983475.1. Taxonomy (NCBI): domain Bacteria; kingdom Pseudomonadati; phylum Pseudomonadota; class Gammaproteobacteria; order Pseudomonadales; family Pseudomonadaceae; genus Pseudomonas; species Pseudomonas cerasi. The sequence goes on along the minus strand of NZ_JAQJVM010000001.1, from coordinate 1,998,773 downwards.
GCCATGCGGTTCAGCGAACCGGTGATGTCCGCCATCAGCGCGTCCCGCTCGCCCGACACGACTTCGTGCAGGGTGCGCTTGCCGAACTGGTCACGCAGGCCGGATTCCAGACGACGCGAAAGACGCTCGTCGGCAATCTGCTTGAGGCCGGAAGTCGCGGTGTAAAAACGCTCCGCATCCTTCACACGCCACTTGGCGTAGGCATCGACCATGACCGCTTTCTTTTCCAGCGTCAGGAAGCGCTGGGTCGGTGCATCGAGGGTCAGCAAACGACCGTCGAACTTGCGCACCTGGTTCACGTAAGGAACCTTCACATGCAGACCCGGCTGAACGTCAGCCTGGACCACACGACCGAATTGCAGCAGAACCGCGCGCTCGGTCTGGGACACTATGTAAAAGCTGTTCCAGGCGATGACCGCCAGTACCACGCCGACAATAAGGGTGATCAGTGATTTGTTACTCATCAGCGAGTCTCCCTGGTACGTACTTCACCACGCTGCTGAGCCTCATTCGCCCGGGCAGCGGCGGCAGCAGCGGCAGCATCATTGGCCGACTGCGATGGCGTACCTGAATTGGAGCCATTGCCGTTACTGCTGCGGCTGCTCTCGATCATCTTGTCGAGCGGAAGATAAAGCAGATTGTTCTGCCCCTTGTCGCCGGTCACGAGAACCTTGCTGGTATTGCTGAAGACTTCCTGCATGGTGTCCAGATACAGACGCTGGCGGGTAACTTCAGGAGCCTTGCGGTACTCGGCAACCAGCTTGGTAAAGCGATCCGCCTCACCCTTGGCGCGCGAAACCACTTCATCGCGGTAACCGTTGGCATCTTCGAGAATACGCTGAGCCTGACCACGGGCTTCCGGGATCACACCGTTGGCATAGCTTTCAGCCTGGTTACGCGCACGCTGCTCGTCTTCACGGGCGCGGATCACGTCATCGAAGGCTTCCTGAACTTCACGCGGCGCGGCAGCGCTCTGTACGTTGACCTGAGTGACGGTGATGCCGGTACGGTAGGTATCGAGGAAACGTTGCAGACGCTCCTTGATTTCGCTGGCCATCAGTTCACGGCCTTCAGTCAGCACCTGATCCATGGCCGTGGAACCCACGACATGGCGCAACGCACTTTCAGTCGCGTGCTGCAGGCTGATTTCAGGCTGGTCGACGTTCAGCACGAACGCCTGAAGGTCGCTGATCTTGTACTGCACGGTCAGCGGCACTTCGACGATGTTCTCGTCTTCGGTGAGCATCTGGCCTTGCTTGCTGTAAGCACGCTCGCGAGTCACGTTCTCCATGTACTTGCGATCGAACGGAGGGAAGTAGATGTTAAGGCCCGGGCCCACGGTCTCGTGGTACTGACCGAAACGCAGCACGACAGCCTGCTCTTGCTCGTCAACCACATAGATAGCGCTGTAAAGCCAGAAAGCGACCAGTACGACAAGCCCGATGCCGAGCAGGCCGAAGCCACCGCCCTTGCCCGAGCCGCCACCACTGCCACTGCTGCCGCCATCGCTGCCGCGTTTGTTACCGCCGCCGAACAACCCCTTCAGGCTTTCCTGCAGCTTACGGAAGGCCTCGTCGAGATCAGGTGGTCCCTTGCGGTCGCCGCCACGGCGTTTGCCACCCCAGGGATCTTGATTATTCGAGTTGCCACCCGGCTCATTCCAAGCCATAGCGCTCTCCATCTGATAAAGCAAAGACGCGCCCGCGGCGCGCCGACCAATGCTACAGAATGCTCGCGAAAGCCGTACAACGGCTTTCTCGTGCTTTTATTGCAAAGTGTGTTGCTCGATGAACTCCAGCGGCTGCAATCCTTCGCGACTCACCAGTCGATTGAGTTCAACGCGCGGCAGTCGTACGGCCAACACGCTGGCACCTTCCTCGTCATGCGTTTCGCTCTGCACCGCACCCAGCTCAAAGAACTGGGCACGCAGCCGGGCGAGACTTTGAGGCAGAAGCAGCGTGCCGACAAACAGGTCGTCGCCGAGCAATTCGGCGATAGCCTGCTTGAGCAGATCAAGCCCCCGACCATCACGGGCAGAAACCCAGACACGCTGCGGCTTGCCGTCGGCATCGCGCTGTATCTGAGGCTCTACGCCTTCAAGCAGATCGAGTTTGTTATAGACCTCAAGGATCGGCAAGCCCTCGGCTCCGATCTCGCCAAGCACCGCCATGACCTGCTCGATCTGCGACATGCGATCCGGCTCGTGGGAGTCGATCACATGCAGCAATAAATCGGAGTTGCTCGATTCTTCAAGCGTCGCGCGGAAGGCCTCGACCAGCTTGTGTGGCAGATGGCGAATGAAGCCCACGGTATCGGCCAGCACGATAGGCCCCAGGTCATCGAGCTGCAGACGACGCAGGGTCGGATCGAGCGTGGCGAACAGTTGGTCTGCCGCGAACACGTCCGAATCGGTTACCGAGTTGAACAGGGTCGATTTGCCGGCGTTGGTATAGCCCACCAGTGAAACCGATGGAATATCCGCGCGACGACGCCCGCGACGGGCCTGATCCCGCTGACTGCGAACCTTCTCCAGCCGTCCCTTGATCTGCCGCAGGCGAACCCGCAATAGACGTCGGTCGGTTTCGAGCTGGGTTTCACCCGGACCGCGCAGGCCGATACCACCTTTCTGTCGCTCAAGGTGAGTCCAGCCACGGACCAGACGGGTACTCATGTGCTCAAGCTGGGCCAGTTCGACCTGCAGCTTGCCTTCGTGAGTACGCGCCCGTTGCGCAAAGATATCGAGAATCAGACCGGTACGATCAAGCACACGACACTCGAAAACGCGTTCGAGGTTGCGTTCCTGACTGGGCGTGAGGGTGTGATTGAAGATGACCAGATCGGCCTGCTCGGCCTTGACCTGATCGCGAAGCTCCTCGACCTTGCCAGAGCCGATCAGGTACTTGGCCGAAGGCCGATGACGCGGCACGTTGATAAACGCAACGGTATCGGCACCGGCCGAGATGGCCAATTCCTGAAACTCCTGCGGATCTTCGCGCGCCTCAGGGTCCTGACCATCCAGATGAACGAGAATTGCACGTTCACCACCACTGTGGCGCTCAAAGAACAAGGCAGACTCCTATCAGGCGTTACCTGGCTCGGCGTCCGCGCCGTCAGCGTCTGTAGCGCTTGGCAGGCGGATCGGGCGAACCGGTACGACGGTGGAAATAGCGTGTTTGTAGACCATCTGGCTGACCGTGTTCTTCAGCAAAATGACGAACTGGTCGAAAGACTCGATCGTACCCTGCAGCTTGATACCGTTGACCAGATAGATCGATACCCCGACCTTCTCTTTACGCAAGGTATTCAGGTAAGGGTCTTGTAGCGAATGCCCTTTTGACATGTGCCGCACTCCTTTAAGGATCAATAAAATAATAAATCGAATTCGATTGGCTTACCGGCCACCCCCCAAGGATAGACGGCTATTGCAGGGACTCAGCTCAATATGGAGACCGATCCCAGGTATTTCAAGGCGCGCGACAGATTGTCGCTGGCCAGGCTGTCCAGCCAGTGCAAGTCGTCCCAGCTACGTAGCCAGGTGAACTGCCTTTTGGCCAGCTGGCGCGTCGCAATGATGCCGCTCTCCTGCATTTCATCCCGCGTCAGTTTCCCATCCAGGTGATCCCAGACCTGGCGATAACCGACAGCTCTTATCGATGGCAACCCTGAATGCAGATCACCTCTTGAGCGCAATGCCAGTACTTCGTCCAGAAACCCCTGATCCAGCATTTGCTCGAAACGTAGCGCGATGCGTTGGTGCAGCACCTTGCGATCAGCCGGAGCGATGGCAAGGTTCGCAACAGTATAGGGCAATTGCTGACGCCCTGATGCGGCTGCTTCGGTACTTTGCGCAGTTTGTTGCTCGCGGTGTGCCGTCATGCTCATTCCGCTGACGCGATACACCTCGAGTGCCCTGATCAGCCGTTGCGGATCATTGGGGTGAATACGTGCCGCCGAAACGGGATCGACCACCGCCAGTTGATCGTGCAATGACTGCCAGCCGAAGGCCTGTGCATCCGCCTCAAGCTGCGCCCTGACCTGCGCATCGGCCGCCGGCATATCCGCCAGCCCGTCCAATAGAGCCTTGAAATACAACATAGTGCCGCCGACCAGCAAAGGAATATTTCCGCGCGCAGTAATTTCCGCCATGGCCGCCAGGGCATCACTGCGAAAATCGGCGGCGGAGTAGCTTTGCGCCGGGTCGAGAATGTCGATCAGACGGTGAGGATATTCAGCCAGCTGAGCCTTCGACGGTTTGGCGGTACCGATGTCCATGCCGCGATAGACCAGCGCAGAGTCGACGCTGATCAGCTCGCAGGGCAGCACTTTGGTCAGTTCTATCGCAAGGTCGGTCTTGCCTGCAGCGGTAGGCCCCATGAGAAAGATGGCCGGAGGTAAAGCGTTCATTCATTGACCGCGCAGGAATAATTTATCCAGATCATTGAGACCCATCTGGGTCCAGGTAGGACGACCGTGGTTGCATTGCCCGCTGCGCTCGGTGTTTTCCATGTCACGCAGCAGGCCGTTCATTTCCGGGATGGCCAGACGCCGATTGGCGCGAATCGCGCCGTGGCAGGCCATGGTCCCGAGCAACTCGTTCATGTGCGCCTGCACCCGGTCGCTGGTGCCGTATTCCATGAGGTCGGCCAGCACATCGCTGACCAGCCGGTTGGCTTCGGCCTGCTTGAGCAACGCGGGGATCTGGCGGATCGCCAGGGTTTCCGGGCCGAGCCGTTGAAGCTCGAAGCCCAGGCGCTGGAAGGTCGCAAGATGCTCTTCGGCGCAGTCCGCTTCACGCTGGCTGACCGCAATGGACTCGGGCACCAGCAATGGCTGGCCGCTCAAACCTTCGTTGGCCATGGCTATTTTCAGGCGCTCGTACATGATCCGCTCGTGAGCGGCGTGCATGTCCACCAGCACCAGGCCGTGAGCGTTTTCAGCAAGGATGTAGATACCCTTGAGCTGCGCCAGCGCATAACCCAGCGGCGGAATATCCCCGGGCGACTCAGGCAGCGACGCGGGCGCAGCACTGGGCAGCGGCGCGAAGAATTCACGATAAGCACTTTGCGCTTCGGCCACCGGCACGCCAGCGGTGGGCCGAGGCGTGTATTGATACTGATAACCGCTGCCAGCGCCGCCACCGGCAGCAGGCCGGGCAAACGACTCGCCCTGGGGCTGCTCCAGCACATTGTTGGCCAGACGCATTTCACCCTGCGGCCCGAATTCGCCCGCTTCAGGCCCGCTCGGGCGTGTCTCGGCGACAACCGGCACGCTGCCACCCAGCTGATTTTCAGGGCGCACATCGCCCAGCGCGCGGTAGAGGGTGCCATACAGAAAGTCGTGCACCATGCGCCCGTCGCGGAAGCGCACTTCGTGTTTGGTCGGGTGAACGTTGACGTCCACAGCGGCCGGATCGACCTCGAAGAACAGCACGAAGGTCGGATGACGGCCATTGAACAGCACGTCGCGATACGCTTGACGCACTGCGTGGGCGACCAGCTTGTCGCGCACTGCGCGGCCATTCACGAAGAAATATTGCAGGTCGGCCTGGCTGCGCGAAAAGGTCGGCAGCCCGACCCAGCCCCACAGATGCAGACCATTGCGCTCGATCTCGATGGGCAGCGCCTGCTCCAGAAAGCCAGGCCCGCAGATTGCCGAGACACGTCGCGCCCTGGCGGTGTCGTCATGCGCTTCATGCAGGCTCAGCACGGTCTTGCCGTTGTGACGCAGGTGGAAGGCCACGTCGAAACGCGCCAGCGCCATGCGCTTGATGACTTCCTGCAAATGATCGAATTCGGTTTTTTCGGCTTTCAGAAACTTGCGCCGGGCCGGCGTGTTGAAGAACAGGTCGCGCACTTCAACGGAGGTGCCTACCGGATGCGCGGCTGGCTGCACGCGCGGCGCCATGTCCCGACCTTCGGTTTCGACCTGCCATGCCTGATCGGCGTCGCGGGTGCGGGAGGTCAGCGTCAGGCGCGCTACGGAACTGATCGAAGCCAGCGCTTCGCCGCGAAACCCAAGGCTCATGACCCGCTCGAGGTCTTCCAGGTCGCGAATCTTGCTGGTCGCGTGACGTGCCAGCGCCAATGGCAGATCGTCCGAAGAGATACCGCTGCCATCGTCACGCACTTTCAACAATTTGATGCCGGCCTGCTCGACGTCGACATCAATGCGCCGCGCGCCGGAATCGAGGCTGTTTTCCAGCAGTTCCTTGATCACCGAAGCCGGGCGCTCGACGACTTCGCCCGCCGCAATCTGGTTGGCCAGACGCGGACTGAGCAGTTCAATGCGCGCTGCGTTCAGGGCAGTCTGAGCGTTTTCGGCTTCGGCGCCGTCGAGCAGGAGATCGGTCATTACTGAGTCGCCACCTCGGAACTTGGGATACGCAGGTCCTGGCCGATCTTCAATTCATCCGACTTCAGATTGTTAGCGCTGCGCAAGGTGGCGATGCTCATGTCATAGCGCGCAGCGAGCATGGCCAGGGTTTCGCCGGAACGAACGACATGATTGCGCGGCCCCTGGGCCAGCTTGCCGTTGTCACGCAGCCAAGCGATATAAGTGCCCTGCGGCGGGTTCTGCTGGAAGAACTGCTTGACGCCCGACGTGATCGAACGCGCCAACGCCTGTTGATGCGACGCCGAACCGAGCTTGTTGGCCTCGTTGGCATTGGAGATAAAGCCGGTTTCCACCAGAATCGACGGGATATCCGGCGACTTGAGCACCATGAAGCCCGCCTGCTCGACACGTGACTTGTGCAGCGAGGTGACGCGGCCAATATTGCTCAATACCTTCTGGCCAACGTTCAGGCTCGACGACAGCGAAGCGGTCATGGACAAGTCCAGCAACACACCCGCGAGCATGCGGTCCTTGTCATCCAGGCTGACAGCGCCAGCACCACCGATAAGGTCGGAACGGTTTTCACTGTCCGCCAGCCAGCGTGCAGTTTCGGAAGTGGCACCGCGATCGGACAGGGCGAACACCGATGCGCCGAACGCCGCAGAGGACGGGGCGGCGTCGGCGTGGATCGACACGAACAGGTCGGCGCCCTTGGAACGGGCGATCTCGGTACGTTTGCGCAGCGGAATAAAGTAGTCGCCGGTCCGCGTCAGTTCGGCGCGGTAGCCTTTCTCGGCATTGACCTGGCGCTGCAGCTCCTTGGCAATCGACAGCACCACGTTTTTCTCTTTCTGACCGGCACCGCCCGAGGCACCGGGGTCTTCCCCGCCGTGCCCGGCATCGATCACCACGACGATGTCGCGCTTGCCGTTCGGCACCGGGGTCAGCTTGATTTCAGGCTTGGCCGGGCTGACCGGGACAGCAGGCGCGGTGTTGGCGGCGGTATCCGGAATGACCGGTGTCGGATTGGCATCGGCGGCGTTGTCGTACAGGTCGACCACCAGACGGTTGCCGTATTGCTGATTCGGCGCCAGCGTGAAGCTCTTCGGGGTCACACCCTTTTTCAGGTCGATGACCACGCGCAGGTCGGTAGGCGTGCGCTGCGCAGAACGCATGCTGCTGATCGGCGTATTGGCCGTTGGTACGTTCAAGGGGCCGCCAAGCGTCGCACCATTGATATCGATCACCAGACGGTCAGGCGAAGTCAGGGTAAACAGGCTGTGCTGGACTGGCCCGGACAGGTCGAATACCAGACGCGTGTTGTCCGGTGCTCGCCATAAGCGGACACTTCGTACTTGCGTAGCGGCAACCGCCTCGACAGCCAGGGCCATCAACAGCAGACCAACTACAGTAACCAGCGCGCGCATGCGCATACCTAACCCCATATCTATTTGAATTCCAAAGCCAAAGTGGCACACCAACGTTCGCCACGCGAGCCCAGCGGGCTCAATATCACGGAACGACCTTCTCCGTGCGGCCCAATGGTAATGGTCAGGTCGGGCTTTGGCAAAAAGCCTGCACCACGCTGGGGCCATTCAATCAGACAAAGTGCGTCGCCGTCGAAGTAATCACGCACACCCATGTACTCGAGCTCTTCCGGATCGACCAGCCGGTAAAGGTCAAAGTGAAACACCTTTATCGCGCCGATTTCGTAAGGTTCGACCAGCGTGAAAGTAGGACTCTTGACGGCCCCGACATGCCCGAAGCCGCGAATCAATCCCCGCGAAAGCGTGGTTTTTCCAGCGCCCAGATCGCCATCCAGAAAGATGACACCAAGGCCTTCTGTCACCTTGGCCAGGCGTGCACCAAAATCCATCATTGCCTCTTCGCCCACCACATGCAGCGTTAAATCAGACACGGTTGCAGCTCCTCCAGTAACTGACGAATGGCAGGAATAATATCGCTGGCAGCCAGCCCGCGACCGCCCTCACCGGCTTTCTGACCGGCGCTTGCATGCAGCCACACGGCAAGACAGGCCGCGTCGAAAGGTTTGAGGTGCTGCGCTATCAACGCGCCGATCAATCCGGCCAGCACATCACCCAGTCCTGCGGTGGCCATGGCCGGATGGCCGCGGTCGCACAACGCCAGTTGCCCGTGTGCATCGGCAATCAGACTGCCAGAGCCCTTGAGCACACAAACCGTGTCGAATTTACGCGCCAACGCCCGCACCGCAGCGGCCCGGTCAGCCTGAACCTCCTTGATGCCCACACCCAGCAAGCGTGCCGCTTCGCCCGGATGCGGGGTGATGACACTGCCTTTGGGCAGGCTGACCAGCCCGGCGGACAGCATATTCAGCGCATCGGCGTCCCACACCTGCGGACGATCCGCGTTGGCGGCCGCCGACAGCAGGCTGCGCCCCCAGGCCGCCTGCCCCAGGCCGGGGCCGACCACCAACACGCTGGCCGGCTCGATCAAGCCCATCAGTTGGTTGGCCGAGTGGATCGCCGCGCTCATGATTTCCGGCATACGCGTCAGAGCGGCCGGAACATGCTCGGGCCGCGTTGCCAGCGTCAGCATGCCTGCACCGCTGCGCAGGGCGCTTTCGGCGCTGAGCAACGCTGCGCCGCCAAAACCGTGATCGCCACCGATAACCAGAACCCGGCCAAACATGCCTTTATGGGCGGTTCGCGGGCGTGCTGCCAGTTGCGGCAGGTTGTGCTTATCGAGGCGCTTCGCGCTGAACGGCGCCTGCGCCACCAGCACCGGAGCTGCGCGCAGGTCGTCGAACATCAGCTCACCCACCAGATCTGCCGCGTCGCCCGTCAACAAACCCAGTTTGAGGCCAATGAACGTAACGGTCACTTCGGCACGCACCGCGACACCCAGCGTCTGGCCAGTATCTGCGCTCAAGCCGGATGGAATATCCACCGCAACGACGGGCAGACCGCTTTCGTTGATAGCGTTGATGGCCGAGACGTAGGGCTCGCGCACCTCGCCATCGAGACCGGTGCCCAGCAAGGCATCCAGTACGATACCGGCCAGCGGCTGTCCGGCCCATGCCTGAATATGAATACCGAAAGCCGCAGCATGCGCCGCAGCAGCATCACCGGTCAGTGCGGCCGGATCGCCGACGGCCAGCACCCTGACCTGCCAGCCGGCCTTGTGCGCCATGGCAGCCACCAGATACCCGTCACCGGCGTTGTTGCCCCGCCCGGTCAATACGGTCAGTTCATTCGCCTCCGGCCAGCGCCGAAGTATCGTATGCCATAACGCCTGCGCAGCGCGCAGCATCAATTCCAGGCCGGGTGTGCCTGCAGCAACCAGCCGTGCATCGAGGTCGCGGACCTGCGCAGCACTGTACAGCGCGTCGGGTAAATGAGGTTTAGTGTCGAACATGCGTCTATGGGCTCCGATGTCTGGCAGAATTATACGCACCTTGGTCCCGGTTTCTCTCTGCGCATGTCCGCTATTACTGCTGTACTTCCTAGTTCCGATGATCTCGCCGCCCTTGCCGTCTCAATCAAGGCGTGGGGGCGTGAGCTGGGCTTTCAGGAAGTCGGGATCAGCGGCCTGGACCTGGCAGAGCACGAACAGCATCTGCAACGCTGGCTCGATGCAGGCTATCACGGGGAAATGGACTATATGGCAGCCCATGGCAGCAAACGTTCCCACCCCGATGAGCTGGTCCCGGGAACGTTGCGCGTGGTGTCGCTGCGCATGGATTATCTGCCGGGCGACACCGAAATGGCGCAGCGCCTGACCGAGCCGGAAAAAGCCTACGTCTCACGTTACGCGCTGGGCCGTGATTATCACAAACTCATCCGCAAGCGCCTGCAGCAACTGGCCGAGCGTATTCAGCAGGCCGTAGGGCCGTTTGGCTTTCGAGCCTTCGTGGACAGCGCGCCAGTGCTGGAAAAAGCCATCGCCGAACAGGCCGGGCTCGGCTGGATCGGCAAAAACACGCTGGTGCTCAACCGTAAGGCGGGCAGTTTCTTCTTTCTTGGCGAGCTGTTTGTCGATATCCCGTTGCCGGTCGACGCACCTCATGCAACCGAGCATTGCGGGCGCTGCACGGCCTGCCTGGACATCTGTCCGACGGCGGCGTTTATCGGGCCTTACGTGCTGGACGCGCGACGCTGCATTTCTTATCTGACCATCGAGCTGAAGACCGCGATCCCAGAAGAGCTGCGGCCACTGATCGGCAACCGGGTGTTCGGTTGCGACGATTGCCAGATCGTCTGCCCGTGGAACCGCTTCGCCCGGCCAACCGAGCAGAGCGACTTTCAGCCGCGCCACAATCTGGACAATGCAGGGCTGGCCGAACTGTTCCTGTGGGACGAAGAGAAATTCCTCGGCAGCACCGAAGGTTCACCACTGCGCCGGGCGGGTTATGAGCGCTGGCTACGCAACCTGGCCGTGGGGCTGGGCAACGCGCCCTCCACCATCCCGGTGATCGAAGCCCTGCACGCACGGCGCGACTATCCCTCGGAACTGGTCAGGGAGCATGTGGAATGGGCGCTGCAGAGGCATGGCGTGGCGCCGCTTTAAACCTGCCGCGCGGCGCAGGCGTGTGACGCGGAGCGTCACGAAAGGCATTCCCACGCTGGAGCGTGAGGAACGATAATTTTTCAACTATTGTGCCTGCGCCCTGCGTACGCTTCAGGGCTCGTCCTTGTAGACAAACTTGGGCATTTCCCAGCGGAAACGAATCGCCAGCAGGCGCAGCAGCAGGCCGCCGAACAGGGTGATCAGCACCGCTTGTTCGTTGGGCAGTTGCAGGTACTGACACAGCAGAAAACACCATGCAGCCAGAAAAGACACGCTGGCGTACAGCTCGCGGCGGAAGATCAGCGGGATGTCGTTGCAAAAGATGTCGCGCAGGATGCCACCGAAGACCCCGGTGATCACGCCGCACACTGACGCGATCAGCAGACCGTGCCCGGCCTCGAGCGCGGTCATGCAGCCGATCAGGGTAAAGGCCACCAGCCCCAGTGCGTCGAGCACCAGAAACAGTGAGCGCAGGTGGCGCATCAGTGGCGCAATGAAGATCGTCACCAGCGCCGCCACACTGGTCAGGACCAGGTATTCCGGGTGCTTGACCCAGGTCAGCGGGTAATGACCGATCAGCACGTCGCGCACCGACCCGCCACCCAGCGCCGTGACGCAGGCGATCAGCACCACGCCGAACCAGTCCATCCCGCGCCGCCCCGCAGACAGGGCTCCCGTCATGGCTTCAGCAGTGATAGCGATCAGATAAAGCATCAGCAACATGGCGGCGACTCTGCGACAAAGGCGCGCAGTCTAACCAGCCGACCAACGCACTGAAAGAGTGCAGCGAAGATTATTCACTGCACGCGCGTCTCGATCAGGCCTTGATGAAGTGCTCACGATAAAAGCGCAGCTCGGCAATCGACTCGCGGATGTCATCGAGCGCCAGGTGGGTGCTGCCTTTCTTGAATTTCAGCTCGGGGGACCAGCGCGCCGCCAGTTCCTTGAGGGTCGAGACATCCAGATTGCGGTAGTGGAAGTAGTTTTCCAGCGTCGGCATGTGGCGGTACAGGAAGCGGCGATCCTGGCAGATGCTGTTGCCGCAGATCGGCGAACTGCGCTCGGGGACCCACAGCTTGATGAAATCAAGGGTCTGCGTCTCGGCTTCAGCCATGCTGACGGTACTTTCCCGCACGCGCTGGGTCAGGCCCGAACCGCCGTGCTGGCGAGTGTTCCACTCATCCATTTTCGCCAACGTCTCGTCGCTCTGATGCACAGCGATCACCGGGCCTTCAGCCAGGGTGTTCAGCTCGCTATCGGTGATGATCGTGGCCATTTCGATAATGACATCGGTATCAGGGTCCAGACCGGTCATTTCCAGATCGATCCAGATCAGGTTCTGCTTGTTCTGCATGTGTCGACTCCTCAGCGTAGGCGCGCAGTTTAGCTCACCCTGCCGTGCTAGACTCCTGCCGATCCACCGTACTGCCTAATTCATCGGTTACATCACATCGGAACACCCATGGCCAAACGCCAACTCAATCGTCGTCAAAACTGGCGCATCGAAAAAATTCAGGGCGAGCGTGCTGCCCGCGCGGCAAAACGCGAGTCCGCTACGCTTGAAACACTCGAGGGTGGCGACCTCGGCCCCGAGCAGACGGGGCTGGTCATCGCTCACTTCGGCGTGCAAGTCGAAGTCGAGGCCCAGGAAGGCGAAGTGACCGGTCAGGTCTTCCGTTGCCACCTGCGCGCCAACCTGCCTGCACTGGTGACCGGTGATCGCGTCGTATGGCGCGCCGGCAATCAGGGCATTGGCGTCATCGTCGCGCAACTGCCCCGCACCACCGAACTGCGCCGCCCGGATTCACGCGGCCAGCTCAAGCCTGTGGCTGCCAACGTCGACCTGATCGTGATCGTCTTCGCGCCGATGCCCGAGCCGCATGCCAACCTGATCGACCGTTATCTGGTGGCCGCCGAGCATGCCGGGATTCGTCCTTTGCTGCTGCTCAACAAGGCAGACCTGATCGACGAACAGAATGCGCCCGCGCTCAACGCCCTGCTGGCGGTCTACCGCACGCTGGGTTATCCGGTGCTGGAAGTGTCCGCGCACCACGGTGACGGCATGCAGAGCCTGCAAAGTCAGCTTGACGGGCACATCAGCGTGTTCGTCGGCCAGTCCGGCGTCGGCAAGTCCTCGCTGGTCAACAGCCTGTTGCCGGAAACCGACACTCGGGTCGGCCCGCTGTCCGAAGTTTCCGGTCAGGGCACGCATACCACGACCACCGCACGCCTGTTCCACTTCCCGCGTGGCGGCGATCTGATCGACTCGCCGGGTATCCGTGAGTTCGGCCTGGGGCACGTCAGTCGTGCTGACGTAGAGGCAGGCTTCATCGAGTTCAACGACCTGATCGGCACCTGCCGCTTTCGTGACTGCAAGCATGACCGCGAACCGGGCTGCGCCCTGCTCAAGGGGCTTGAGGACGGCCGCGTGCAACAGCAGCGCATGAACAGCTATCGCTCGATCATTGCCAGCCTGCCGCAAGACAGTTACTGAGCACCGAACGCCACACGCAAAAACGCCGCGATGATCGCGGCGTTTTTGTATCGGTTGCCGCTCAGTTCTGGGCTGGCTCGACCCGCAACTTGCCATCGTCAAAGATATTCAGCTTCTGCCGGATCTCGCGCGGCTGGGCGTAGGCCTGCGGGTCTGGCGGCGCCGCTGTCGAAGCCCCCGGAGCAGCGGGCACGGCCGGTGCCGCCGGAGCTGGTGCGGGTGCTGCCGGCGCGCCAGGCGTGGCTGGCGCGCCGCCGGAGTTCTGATCGCCCTCGATACGCTGCTGGGCTTTTTTGGTCAGCACCACGATATCGATGCGGCGATTGACCGGGTTGGTCGGGTTCTGGTGATCATAAAGAGCAGACGACGCGTACCCTACCACCCTGGCCACCTGTGAGTCCGGATAGGTCCCCGCTACCAGTGCGCGGCGTGCAGCATTGGCACGGTTGGCCGACAGCTCCCAGTTGCCGAACCCGCCGCTGCCCACGAAAGGCGTTGCATCGGTATGGCCGCTGATGCTGATCTTGTTCGGCACACTTTTGATGGTGTCAGCCAGAGCCAGCAGAATGTCTTCGAAATAAGGCTTGAGACGCGCGCTGCCCGAGTCGAACATCGGTCGATTTTCCGCATCCATGATCTGGATACGCAAGCCGTCCTGAGTGATCTCGAACAGAATCTGGTCCTTGAATTTTTGCAGTTGCGGGTTTTCCTCGACCTTGTTCTGCAATTCCTGGAGCAGCATCTCCAGACGCTCCTGCTCTACCTCTTCAGCCTTGGTCTCGGCAGTTTCTGCCTCAAGCGGCACGGTGTCCGGCGAAGGCGTGGTCTTTACCTCGGGGTTCAGCGTCTGGTTCGGCGACATCTCCGGCGAACCGCCCAGATCGATCACATACGGCGAACCGCTGTCCGAAAAGCCGACAGGGTCCTTGAAATAACCGGCGACCGCGAGCAATTGCTCGGGGGTGGCGGACGACATCAGCCACAGCACCAGAAAGAACGCCATCATCGCCGTCGCGAAGTCGGCAAACGCGATTTTCCAGGCACCGCCATGATGTCCGCCACCAAAGCGCTTTACGCGCTTGATGATAATCGGCTGATTATTTTCCATGACTTAGCGACCGCGAACCGCTTGTTCCAGCTCGCTGAAGCTGGGGCGATGCAGCGGATAGAGAACCTTGCGGCCGAACTCGACAGCCAGCGAAGGCGGCATGCCGGAGGCCGAGGCCACCAGGGACGCCTTGATGGCCTCGTAAACGTTCATTTCTTCCTTGGCATCATGCGCAAGGCTGGTGGCCAGAGGACCGAAGAAACCGTAAGCCGCGAGAATACCGAAGAAGGTACCGACCAGCGCCGCACCTACGTGCATACCGATCGCAGCCTTGTCGCCGGAACCCAGCGACGCCATGGTCACCACGATACCCAGTACCGCAGCCACGATACCGAAGCCGGGCATACCGTCGGCGATACCGGTAATGGCATGGGATGGATGCTCAAGGTCTTCTTTCATGCTCAGCAGTTCCATGTCGAACAGACCTTCCAGCTCGTGGGGAGCCATGTTGCCGGACGACATGATCCGCAGGTAGTCGCAGATGTACGCAGTCATGCGTTCATCCTTGAGGACACCCGGGTATTTGGCGAAGATCGGGCTGGAAGCAGCGTCTTCGATATCCCCTTCAATCGCCATCATGCCTTCACGGCGGCTTTTGTTGAGGATTTCATAAACCAGGCCCAGCACTTCGAGGTAATAGGCATGCGTGAAGCGCGAACCGAACATCTTCAGCGACTTCTTGAACACGTGCATGAACATGTAGCCGGGGTTGGCCTGAAGGAACGCGCCCAGTGCAGCACCGCCGATAATCAAGACCTCGTACGGTTGGAACAGCGCCATGACCTTGCCATGGGACAGCACATATCCGCCGATGACACTTGCGAGAACGACAATGATGCCGATGATTTTAGCCATAGGAAAAAATACTTTACTGAGTCGGGTTCAGGGACAGTCCGGAAGTTGTTGAATCTCTTCTTCTCCTTATCGGCCTAACTGGGCCAGACTATAGCCGGTTCTTTTGAAAAACCCATTTATGCGCCTCCATAAAAGGAGGAAACTGGCCTCAGCGCCCCGTACGCTGGCGGTTTTCCAGCTCAGATAATCAGCAGCACAGGCCCTCGAATGCCGACAGTACACGCAGCACATCACCTCGTTCCGAAGACGCTGGATGCCTGGGTCAAACTGCTTGACGGTATCGCGTTGCCGGTCCCTGCCGTCAATCATGGACACGTCCGCTCCGCCTTGAACGACAGTCGTCGCTCACTGCGTGAAATCGCTGAAATGATGCAGGAAAGTCCTGCGCTGGTGCTGAGCGTGATGCGCGAGGCCAATCACCACACGCACGGTTTGACCGAGCAGGCCGAGAGCCTTGAGATTGCGATCAATCGTCTGGGTCTGGCGCGCACCGAAGTCCTTCTGGGCCGTTTGCCGGCCAAGCCGCCTGAAGAAATTCCTGCGGCCTATCGCCAGCTGATTCTGGTCAGTCAGCACGCCACGCAACAGGCCAACGGCCTGTTTGCCAGCCGCCTTGCGCGACTCTGGCAGGACATCCACATGGGCAGCCTGCTGTTTCTGTCACCGCTCTGGCCGATGGCGTTGGCCTATCCGAAGCTGCTCGAAGAACTGGAGCTGCGGGTTATCCACAAGGGCCATTCCAGCGTTGCAGTGGAAAAAGAGCTGTTCGGCGTCAACCTGCTGGAATTATGCCTGGCACTCGCCGAGTTCTGGCGCCTGCCGATCTGGGTCACGCGCGGCTATAAACTGTTGATCAACGAGCGACGCGATCTGGCCAAGGCGCTGCGTATCGCCCGCGAAGAACACAGCCCGCTGCACCAGCAACAACTCATGGACGACGACCCCAACCTGCGGCGCTGGCTGAACCAGCCCGCCAATACCGTGTTGCTGGGCAATGGCCTGGCGCTGGCGGCGCAAAATGCCTGGAACAGCCCGCACTGCCTGCGCTGGGAACGGCTGACCAGCCTTTACCTGCAACAGTCGATCGGCGAAGTACAACAACAGGCGCACCAGAATGCCGCCAGCAGCGCCCGCATCCATGCGGAAAAAGACCTCTGGCACCCGGCCGAATCGCTGATCTGGCCGTGGGACGCACGCCGCGTAAGGCGCGACAATGAACCTGCACCGCCGCCATCGGCAGACGCCCTGCAACTGTGGCGCAAGCAGTGTGCCGAGCTGCTGCAGGATCCCAGCCCGTTCATCAACGCCATGCACCTGACCACGTCGGCGCGCGATGCATTTATCTCGTGTGGCATGGAGCGGGTCATGCTGCTGATGCTGGACAAGACGTCAACGGTACTGCGCGTCAATCAGACTGCCGGACTGCCGAAGGACGCCGCAACCTTGCAGTTGTTCATCAAGGAAAGCACCGTACTGCAGCGCCTGCTCACACAGCCGACACAGTTACGCATGACACCCGCCAACAGTGCGCAATTTGCCGCCCTGCTGCCCCCGCCGCTGAAAACCCTGTTCAGTGGTCAGCACTGGCTGATTCGCTCGCTGAGCAACAACGGCAAAGTCATGCTGCTGGTGGTCGCCGACCAGGGCGGCGGGGCCTTGTCGGAAATTTCCGTCCAGGCATTCGGAAAAACCGCGCAATGTATTGAACGGGCACTGGGCATCTTTAGTCATCGCAAAGCATGAGGCCTGGCGTACAATTCGCCCCTTTCCTTTCATCGGAGGCTGCAAATGTCCGCATTCACTGGCTTGTCGCTGGTCATCGAACCCAACGATCTGCTTGAGCGTCTAGACGCCCCGGAACTGATCCTCGTGGATCTGACCAGCAGCGCTCGCTACGAAGCCGGGCACATTCGCGGTGCCCGCTTCGTCGATCCGAAACGTACGCAACTGGGCAAGCCTCCGGCCCCCGGCCTGCTGCCCGACACTGCCAGCCTTGAGCAATTGTTCGGCGAACTGGGCCACAACCCCGATGCCGTGTATGTCGTCTACGATGACGAAGGCGGCGGCTGGGCCGGGCGTTTCATCTGGTTGCTGGATGTTATCGGCCACAGCCGTTATCACTATCTGGACGGTGGACTGCTGGCCTGGGAAGCGCAATTGCTGCCACTGAGCTCCGACGTTCCGCCTGCTGCCGATACCCCGGTAACGCTGACGCTGCACGACGAACCTACCGCCACACTCGAGTACCTGCAAAGCCGTCTGGGCGCCGCCGATCTGGCGATCTGGGATGCTCGTGCACCGACCGAGTATTCGGGCGAAAAAGTGGTCGCGGCCAAAGGCGGGCATATACCCGGCGCCGTCAATTTCGAGTGGACGGCGGGCATGGACAAGGCGCGCAACCTGCGTATTCGCCAGGACATGCCGGAGATCCTTCGCGACCTGGGCATCACGCCCGACAAGGAAATCATCACGCATTGCCAGACCCATCACCGCTCGGGCTTCACCTACCTGGTGGCCAAGGCGCTGGGCTACCCAAGGGTCAAGGCCTATGCCGGCTCGTGGGGTGAATGGGGCAATCACCCGGAGACACCGGTAGAACTTCCGGAATTGGCCACCGTGCCCGCCGAGTCAGTCGAGGTTGCGCAACCCGTCGCGCCTGCGCAGCCAGCACCAGCCGAAACCGTCGAACCTGTCCGCTCTAGCGAACCGCGACAGGCCTCGCAGAAATATTCAGGACACTCATCCTCAGGACCTTCAATGAAAGACCGCTTGTTCATCATCAGCCAGTACCTGCTGCCGCACCACCTGCTGTCCCGACTGGCAGGCTGCGTTGCCGAATGCCGCGTACGCTGGTTCAAAAACGCTTTCACCGCGTGGTTTGCCCGCCGTTATCAAGTGGACATGTCGCAGGCCCTGGTCGAAGACCTGACGTCCTACGAGCACTTCAATGCGTTCTTCACCCGCGCATTGAAAGCCGACGCCCGCCCGCTCGATACCACGCCGGGCGCGATTCTTTCGCCAGCCGACGGCGCCATCAGCCAGTTGGGCCCTATCGACCACGGCCGGATCTTCCAGGCCAAGGGCCACAGCTTCAGCGTACTGGAACTGCTCGGCGGTGACCCCAAGCTGTCTGCGCCCTTCATGGGCGGCGAGTTCGCAACCGTCTACCTGTCGCCGAAGGACTATCACCGCGTCCACATGCCACTGGCTGGCACACTGCGTGAAATGGTCTACGTGCCGGGCCGCATCTTCTCGGTCAACCAGACCACGGCTGAAAACGTACCCGAGCTGTTCGCCCGTAACGAGCGAGTGGTCTGCCTGTTCGACACCGAGCGCGGACCAATGGCAGTGGTGCTGGTCGGCGCGATGATCGTGGCGTCTGTCGAAACGGTATGGGCCGGGCTGGTCACACCGCCCAAGCGTGAACTGAAAACGTTCAGCTACGACGAAGCGGCGCGCGCGCCGATCCACCTGGAAAAAGGTGCCGAAATGGGTCGGTTCAAGCTGGGCTCTACCGCCATCGTGCTGTTCGGTCCAGGTCAGGTGAAATGGGCCGAACAACTGACGGCGGGTTCCAAGGTTCAAATGGGACAGGCACTGGCTGTTCCTGCCCAGGCATGATCGCGGTCTGAGCCTCGCTGCATGAGCGTCCGATGATGGATATTGGCGCTCATGCAACGTGCCGCCGGACGGTAATGGCCTGAGGCCATAGTTGCTGCGGGGTGATGTCGATACTGGTAAAGTCGTTACATCGATGCTGTAGGATACTTCTCACTTTCATGGGCGTATGCTCGGCACATCGCGGGTGCGCGATAACCTCGGCCCCCCATCTGAAGCCATCGTCCGCGCCAGTGAGTTGTTGGAGCTTGCCTGTCACATGAGTAATTTTAGCCTCCCTCTGCTATTGCGTGCCCCCACGCCGACGCAGTCGAGCCTGACATTCAGTGAAGCCAACCCCCGCGACCTCAAACGCTGGATCTCCAGATTGCCCAAGGCGAACCTCGGAGAAATGGCGCGCCAGCTCTATCAAGGGCTGACCGAGCTCAACCAGTTGATCACCCCGAGCGAGAACCGCCTGCAATTGCTTGAATTGCTGCGGCCCGAGGTGTACTTCGTCTGCAAGCACCTTGAACGTCACTTTCTCAATCAGGCCATTGTGCTGGACGAGCGACCACGCAAGGTGGCCAACCTCTGCCAGGCGCTGCAAAACCATCTCGCAACCGGTTACAAGCAGATCATTCAGCAGGTCGCCCCGCGCTATACCCGAGACCAGGCCGGGCTGTTCAGCACTGCGCTGCAACGCGCACTGCATGGTCTCAACGGGCCACTGATACGCGCCAACCAGCTTTACTGTCCGGTTCAGGACGGCCTGTGGCTCGAGCTGCATCAGATCTACCAGATTGCCCGTCAGTACCAGTTGCACAACACGCCGGTCGAAGAGCCCCTGGCCCATCACAGCAAAGTGCTGAGCGTGGAACAGACCTACGTGATCGCGCTGCTGATGGGTTGCTCACGCTGCAACCAGATGCGTCAGTTAAACATCGGCAAACTGGCCGATGCGCTGGAGGCCTGGAGCCCTCTGGTAAAGCTGCAATTGCCGGTCACTGAAAGCAGCCTCTTCGCTCTGGACCCGACGGTCGACAAACCGCCGCTGTACCGCACCCTGTTCAGCGACGAACAATCTCCTCGGCTGCTGGGTATCAACACCTACGCGCTGGCTGAAGCGATCAATCAGTACCTGGCCCTGCCGGATGACCAGCGCACCCCTTCGCCGTTGCTGATTCCAACCGGTATCAACACCGACCTGCTGCAACATCTGGCGGTCGCCTGGGGTGATGTGGCCGAACGCACCTTTCAACGCACCCCCGGTCAGGGCACGCTGAAACTGTGCATCGGCATGAGCGCGCTGCATTTCTATGTCGCTGGCCAGAAGTCGTTCAGCGAGCTGTTGCAGTTGAACAGCGCCACCAGTGCAGCGAGCTTTTCGTTGAAGATGGCCAATGATGACGCGGACGATCCGTGGGCGTCTGCCTTCGACACTCAGCGCGGCAAGACTTCATCCGTTCTGCTGCCCTACGAAGAGATCGAATACCCGAAAAACGACGGCGACAGCGACTCGCTTTCCAACAACCAGCATACGTTTCCGACCTTCGACCTGAATATTGTCAACCACAGCCCGGGCGGATACTGCCTGGCGTGGCAGAAGGACGTGCCTCAGCAGTTGCAGGCTGGCGAACTGGTGGGTATTCAGGATGACGCCGGCCAGGGCTGGAGCATTGCCATCGTGCGCTGGATCCGCCAGGTACGCAGCGGCGGCACACAGATGGGCATCGAACTGATCGCCCCGTTTGCCCAGCCATGCGGCATGCAGCTGATTCGCGAACAGCAGAACAGCCAGTACCTGCGAACCCTGATGCTGCCCGAAGTACGCGCCATGGAAAAACCGCCCACCGTGCTCGCACCGCGTCTGCCTTTTCAGGAGGGCAACAAGGTGATGATCAACGTCGCCGGTGAAGAACGCCGCGCGTCACTGAGCAACCGGCAGGTCAGTAGCGCCAGTTACAATCAGTTCGAGTATCAGATGTACGACGCCCCGAAAGCGACCGAAACCGAAAAGGCCAGGCCGGATCAGGAATTCGATTCCTTGTGGGGCACGCTGTAGCGATCACTGCGACAGCCGTCGCGATTGGCCCCTCGCAATCAGGGGCAAACCACCACGGCCTGAGCGTCAGCGCTTTCCTTCGCGGTCGCGGAAACCCAGCAGATACAGCACGCCATCGAGTCCCAGCGTCGAAATGGCCTGTTTGGCCGATTGCTTGACCAGTGGCTTGGCACGGAACGCTACACCCAGCCCGGCAATCGCCAGCATCGGCAGGTCATTGGCACCGTCGCCGACCGCGATGGTCTGCTCCAGGCTCAACCCTTCCTTGTGAGCCAGTTCGCGCAACAGGTCGGCCTTGCGCTGCGCATTGACAATCGGCTCGACTGCTACGCCGGTGACCTTGCCGTCAACCACTTCCAGTTCATTGGCAAAGACGTAATCGATGCCCAGCTTTGCTTGCAACTGCTTGGCGAAATAGGTGAAGCCACCCGACAGAATCGCCGTCTTGTAACCCAGCCGCTTGAGTTCGGAGAACAGCGTTTCAGCGCCTTCGGTCAAGCGCAGAGACGCGCCGATTTCATCCAGCACGCTCACATCGAGCCCCTTGAGCAGGGCCAGACGCTCTTTGAAGCTTTCGCTGAAATCCAGTTCGCCGCGCATGGCACGCTCGGTAATCTCGGAAACCTGCTCGCCGACGCCTGCTGCCTTGGCCAGTTCATCGATGACTTCGGCCTCGATGAGGGTCGAATCCATGTCGAACACCGCCAGGCGCCGGTTACGACGGAACAGCGAATCCTGCTGAAACGCGATATCGACGTTGAGATCCTGGGCAACCGCGAGAAATTCGGCCTGCATGGCTTTCGGGTCGGCAGGCTCGCCGCGCACGGTGAACTCGATGCAGCCCTTGCCTTTGTCGGCCGGGGTGTCGAGCGGCATACGACCGGACAACCGATCGATCTGATCGATATTCAGCCCGTACTTGGCAGTAATGGCGCTGACGCACTGCAATTGCTCGGCCGTGACCTTACGGGTCAGCAGCGTAACGATGTGACGCGCCTTGCCCTGGCCTTCGACCCAGTGTTGATAGTCGGTTTCGGACACCGCAGTGAAACGGACTTGCTGATCCAGTTCGTAGGCGGTGAACAGGATGTCCTTGAGCACCGAGGATCCCTGCACGGTATCCGGAATTTCAACCAGGATGCCGAACGACAGGGTGTCGTGGATCACCGCCTGACCAATATCGAGAATGTTCACGCCACCCTGGGCGAGGACGCCGGTGATGGCTGCAGTGAGACCGGGACGGTCGACACCAGTGATGTTAATCAGGACGATTTCGCGCAAGGCGCACCCCCGCAGTGGAAAAAAACCGCATTCTAACCACATTCAGTGACCACCGGGCACAGGCAGCGCTTTGCCGCCACTGGGTCGCTCGTTATACTGCGCGACAACTTCACCGAAAGAGCCGTGCTCTGTGAACCGGCCCACGCCCGTTAAAACCGATAATTTCTTCCTGCTCATCTTTCGTGCCCTGCGTCATCGCCGTGTACCGA
Source organism: Pseudomonas cerasi (assembly GCF_027983475.1). Taxonomy (NCBI): domain Bacteria; kingdom Pseudomonadati; phylum Pseudomonadota; class Gammaproteobacteria; order Pseudomonadales; family Pseudomonadaceae; genus Pseudomonas; species Pseudomonas cerasi. The sequence continues at coordinate 1,976,283 of NZ_JAQJVM010000001.1, read as the reverse complement.
TCGCTTTGCGCATTGCCAGCCATAACGTGATCCTGGTCGCTTTGGCGCTGGTGATCTACGCCGGTGTCATGGGCCTGCAGTTCAAGCAGGCCATGCATGAACAGGCCGATGCGCTGGGGCAGGCCCTGACCACCCAGACCGCCACCTCGGCTACCGAGCTGTTGGTGTCCAACGACATCCTCAGTCTCAACGTGCTGCTGGGCAATCTGGTCAAGAACCCGCTGGTAGCGCATGCCGCTATCTACAGTGTGGATAACCGCATCCTCGCGGAGGCCGGCCAGCGTCCGAAAAACGGTCTGCTGGGGGAAGCTCAGGGTCTGTATGAAATCAAGATCACGTTCCAGGACGTGATGGCGGGCCATCTGCGCATCAGCCTCGACATGTCGCAGTTCCAGCAGCCGATGACCATCAGCCTGCAGAGCATGGGCATTCTGGCCGGTATCCTGCTGGCCCTGGCGCTGGCGCTGAGCCTGCGTCTTGGCCGCCACATCTCCACGCCACTGATGCAGATGCGTATCTGGCTGCGGGATATTGACCCGTATACACCAGCCACTGATCGCCAGGATGAAATCGGCGATCTGGCGCGCCAGCTGCGCACCTCGTTCGCGCCGCCGGTGCCGGAGCCAGAACCGCTGCCCGAGCCCGAGTATGACGGCGAGGAAGACGACAGCGAAGATCCTTATCTGGAGCCGGAAGAGAAGCCCGCACCAAAGGTTTCGGCACGCAGCAGCGAAGCAAAACCGCGCCTGCCGGCACCACCGGTGCAGCGCCGCATCGTTGCCGAGGAAGATGAAGACGACGATGAGGAGGATCCGTTCGCCGATCTGCGCGACCACTCGGACAACTCGCCAGCCGTTCGCCCGGCGGCTGCCTCGGTAGCGCCGGTCGAACCGCACAACAGTGCAGTGCTGGCCGTGCAACTGGGCGCGCAGGATCAATTGCGCCGCCTGCCGCGCGCACGCCTGACCGAATTGCTGCAACGCTACCGCGACTGCCTCGATCAGGCCGCCTCGCTGTATGAAAGCGAGCTGCACACGCTGAATGACGGCAGCACGCTGATGCTGTTCCACAGCCACGAAAGCGGTGATGACTACCTGACCAACGCGATCTGCTGCGGTGAGCTGTTGCGCGCACTCAGCCATGCCTTGCAGATCGAGGTGGCCGACAGCGGCATCACCTTGCAACTGCAACTGGGCCTGACGCTGGGCGAAGGCTTGAGCGGTCTGAGCCAGATCGATCTGTTGCTGACCGAAACCGCGCAGGATGCACTGGCGCTGTCTCAGCACAGCCGCAACCTGCTGCTGGTCGAACGCCGCATCAACGACGACCCGTTGATCCGTCAACGCGCCCGCATCCGCCCGATCGCCAGCCCTGAAGGTGCCTGCTGCGTAGAACGCCTGATGGAGCCTTACCCTTCGATGCTCGAACGCCAGTTGGCGCGCATGCACGAATCCAACAAGGCCTGATCTTCTCCTCGGCTCACTCTTCTCTCGTGCCCATGCTCTGCATGGGCACGCCGTTCTGGGCACTCGACGTCCGATCCTGACCGACCTGGTCCGGCGCAATCAGGTGACGCAGAGCGTCACGACCTGCATTCCCACGCGGAGCGTGAGGAACGATAGGTGCCCGCAAGACCACCATCGTACCCCTGCGCCAGCGCAGGTATGCCGTTCCGGAGCGTATGGCGTGATAGGCGTCCGCAAGATCACCATCGTGCCCATGCTCCAGCATGGGAATGCCGTTCTGGACGCTCTGCGTCCTATCCTGACTGTGCAGCGCTTCAGGAACGCCGGGGTGTGAGAACCAGATGAGCGCCCAACAAAAAGCCCGCATCGCTGCGGGCTTTTTGTTGGGCCGACCCTAGAAGCGGAACACTTCAAGATCGGTGCGTATAGGGGACGCCAGTGGAATTCTTGGCTTGTCCGGCTCTTTGGCCTTGGCGACAGGCGTTTTTTTCGGCTCGTCGAGCGCCTGCCAGGAAATCGGTTTGATCGCAGTGCTGACCTGATCAGCCAGGCGCTGCAACAGCATGCCCTGAGCCTTGACCTGATCGGCAGAGCTGCCGGCATGGACTTGTTCCAGGTGCACCAGCCGGCTGTCCCGGACGTGACCCTTGCGGTCCAGGAGTCGCCATTGCGCGTCCAGTACCGCGGGCTGTTTGGCACCGGAGTCCAGGCGGGTGATGGACAGCACGACCTGAACATCGGGCGTGAAGCTGGCCGTCGCAGGCGCCATGACGACGCGCTGGCTGTCCAGCTTCCAGGCCAGCTGACGCAAGAGCAACTGGTCGATATCCGAAGACAGGTTGCCCGCCCAGCGCCCATCGGACGAAGCGGTCAAGGTGCCGTCAGGCTGGCGTTGCAGCAGTGTTTCGCGTTGCAGATAGTCGGCCACCGAAACAGGACCCAGCAATACTGCCAGACCACTACTCTGTTTCGGCTGACCAGGCTCACCGCTATCGAGCTGATAAAGCGCGGTCGGCTGGCGCACACTGCAACCAGCCAGACCCAGAACGCCAGTCATCAGCAGGATCAAGGGAAGGCGTAGAAAATTCATCATCCCATCCAGGTGGCCGTCCAGAGACAGGCCACAGTATTAGTACTTTCAAGACCCATGCAGGCACTGAGCCACGCATGCACCCCAAGACCCCATATCATCCGTGAATATGCACCATGACTCCAGCGATTATGCATCGTACTTCATGGCAAAACGAAGAACCTTGGTGCCAGATCAATGTTTTCAGCTATTTTCCACCAATAATGCATCGACCCTCTGGAAGCCCCTTGGCAGTTTATTGCCACGTCTGCCACGCTCGCCCTTGTAATGTTCGAGGTCTTCAGGTTTCAGCGACAGCGTTCGTTTGCCCGCCTGAAGTACCAGCGTAGCGCCTTGCCCGATCACCGCAAGATCAGTCACATACTCTTCACGGCTGGCTACTCGCTCGCCCGGAATACCGATGATCTTGTTGCCCTTGCCTTTGCCCAACTGCGGCAGATCGCTGATCTTGAACACCAGCAGACGGCCTTCGGTGGTTACGGCTGCCAGCCAGTTCTGCTCACGATCAGGCACAGGGCGAGGCAGGATGACTTTCGCCCCGGCCGGCAGGCTCAGCAGCGCCTTGCCCGCCTTGTTCTTGGCTTGCAGGTCTTCGCCTTTGACGACAAAACCATAACCGGCATCCGACGCGATCACGTACAGCGCATCGTCTTCCGGCAACAATACGCACTCGAAGGTCGCACCCGGTGGCGGTTGCAGCTTGCCCGTCAGCGGCTCGCCCTGGCCTCGCGCGGAGGGCAGGGTGTGGGCGGCAACCGAATAGCTGCGCCCGGTCGAGTCGATGAACACGGCGAACTGATTGGAGCGGCCTATGGACGAGGTCTTGAAACCGTCCCCGGCTTTATAGGAAAGCCCGGTCGCATCGATGTCGTGCCCCTTGGCACAGCGTACCCAGCCTTTTTCCGACAGGACGACAGTCACCGGCTCGGTGGGCATTAGTTCATTTTCAGACAGCGCCTTGGCTTCGGCACGGGCAACGATGGGCGAACGACGGTCGTCGCCATAGGTTTCAGCGTCGGCAATCAGTTCGGCACGCACCAGCTTGCGCAGCTTGGACTCGCTGCTCAGCAGCGCCAGAAGCTTGGCCTGCTCTTTGCGCAAGGCATCCTGCTCGCTGCGCAGCTTCATCTCTTCCAGACGCGCCAACTGACGCAAACGGGTGTCGAGGATGTAATCGGCCTGAATTTCCGACAGATCGAAACGCGCGATCAGCTCCGCCTTCGGGTGCTCGGCGGTACGGATGATGTGAATCACTTCATCGAGGTTCAGGTACGCCGTGAGCAAACCGTCCAACAGGTGCAGACGGTGCTCGACCTTGTCCAGACGGAATTGCAGACGGCGACGTACCGTACCGATACGGAACGTCAGCCATTCGCCGAGCAATGTCTTGAGGTTTTTGAGCTGCGGCTTGCCATCCAGGCCGATGATGTTGATGTTCACCCGGTAACTGGATTCCAGCTCGGTGGTCGCGAACAGATGCTGCATCAGCTCGTCCAGCTCAACCCGGTTGGAGCGCGGGATGATCACGATACGGCAAGGGTTCTCGTGGTCCGACTCATCGCGCAGGTCGGCAACCATCGGCAGCTTCTTGGCCTGCATCTGCGCGGCGATCTGTTCCAGCACCTTGGCACCGGATACCTGATGCGGCAGTGAAGTGACGATAATGTCGCCATCTTCGATGCGGTAAACCGCGCGCATACGCACCGAGCCACGCCCGGTCTCGTAGATTTTCAGCAGGTCGGCACGCGGCGTGATGATTTCCGCTTCGGTCGGATAGTCCGGCCCCAGAATGTGCTCGCACAGCTCGGGAATCGTGGCCTTGGGATCGTCCAGCAGACGAACGCAGGCACTGGCGACTTCGCGCAGGTTATGCGGCGGCACATCGGTGGCCATACCGACGGCGATGCCGGTGGTGCCATTGAGCAGGATGTTCGGCAAACGTGCCGGCAACACCGCAGGTTCATCCAGGGTGCCGTCGAAGTTCGGCACCCAGTCAGCAGTGCCCTGGCCCAGCTCGCTGAGCAGGACTTCCGAGTAACGCGACAGGCGCGCCTCGGTGTAGCGCATGGCCGCAAAGGATTTGGGATCATCCGGCGCACCCCAGTTGCCCTGCCCGTCTACCAGCGTGTAGCGGTAGCTGAACGGCTGCGCCATCAGCACCATCGCCTCGTAACAGGCCGAGTCACCGTGCGGGTGGAACTTGCCGAGCACGTCGCCGACGGTACGCGCCGACTTCTTGTGCTTGGCGTCGGCACCCAGGCCCAGTTCGCTCATCGCGTAGATGATACGTCGCTGAACAGGCTTCAGGCCGTCACCGATATGCGGCAAGGCACGGTCCATGATCACGTACATGGAGTAGTTGAGGTAGGCCTGTTCGGTGAAGTCAGCCAATGATCGGCGTTCTACACCATCCAGGCTGAGGTCAAGGGAGTCGCTCATGCGGGCCTCATCATTTCGTTGACTGGCGCAACAGCAAATTGCCGCCACGCTGTGTGAATTCGAGTTGTTTCATTGCACTCATACCGAGCAGCACCTGCTCACCGTCCAGACCGGGTGCCACCAGGGCACGCACATTGGTCAGGACGATATCGCCCAGTTGCAAGCGGTCAAGCGTGGTCCGAAAACCCTGACTGTTGCCATTGGCCGTGCTGACCGTGACCGGATAGCCACGTTTGAGCCCCAGGCGGTCAGCCATGTCACCAGGTACGGCCACATCGGTCGCCCCGGTGTCGATCATGAATTCCACTGTCCGGCCGTTGATCTGGCCGGTCGTGACGAAGTGCCCCTGACGATTGCCTGCCAGTTGCACCTCTATATAGCCGTCACCGTGTTGCGAGGTAACCACGGTGTTGGGGTTCTGCTGCCGGTCTTCCCAATCGCCGAAAAAGCGCGTCGCGAGAAACAGACCGGCCGCCCAGGCCACGATCATCAGCACCTTACCGGCGCGCTTGCCGGGCTGCACGTCGCTCATTGCCCAGCACTCCAGCCCGCCTCAGGTGCAGCGAAGCGCCAGACGATCGGGCGTTTCTCACCGTCGGCGCGTGCACCGAAGTTATTGTCGATGCCGATCCATGCGCCCTTCTCGTCGACCACCAGTGCCTCGGTCAGGCCGTAGGGTTGATCGTAACGACGCGACGGCACCATCGCCTCTTTGGCGAACGACCAGCAACGCTCGACCTGCCCTGTCTCAAGATCACGCCGACAGATGCGGTACACCGCGCGTTCCAGCGTGAACAGCTTGCCGTTGTACAGCGACACATCGGAAAAATCCGTGGACACCTTTTTGCTGCCCTGCTCCGGCGGCAACGCGTCCAGACCGGACTCGGACAGCAGCACGCAGCTTTGCCCGCAGGTCCACTGCTGCTTGTCGCGTTGCACCACCAGCAAGCCACGCTTCTCGCGTTCGGCCGCCAGCCAGAGACGGTCGCCCGCAGGACTCACGGCAATCCCTTCGAAAATCGCGTTGAAGCGCTGCAACATGCCCTGAGCGCGCGCCTGATCCACCAGCGCTTGCGGCAAATCCAGCCAGACCGGTTTACCGCTGACCGGAACCTTGAGCACCGTGCCGTAGGCCTCGCTGACCAGGTAGCGATTGCCAGCGGCGTCACAGCTGACACCTTCGAAATCCAGACTGCCACCGCGTATCAGCGCGGAAAGACCCGCCATGAAACGCAACTTCAACGGCAGATAGCTTTGTGGCGCAGGTGCGTCAATGTGATGTGACTGAGCCTTCCAGGTGTCTTGCGACACATCCAGGCTGTACAGCACATCATCGTCACGGTCGGACACGGTCCACAGTTGGCCATTGCACATCGCCAGACCTGACAGATTGCCACCGGCCATGTCGTCTACCGGGTGCTCGGATTGCAGCTTCAGGGCCTCGAGTGGCGCAGCGACAACCGGCGTGGCAACCAGGATCAGGGCGGCGAGCCAGGCTCGTATCAAGTCAGAACCTCGGCAAGGTTGCCCTTCGACTCGAGCCAGGACTTGCGATCACCTGCACGCTTCTTCGCCAGCAGCATGTCCATCATTTCCGAGGTGGCCGCGAAATCATCCAGCGTGAGTTGCACCAGACGACGCGTGTTCGGGTCCATGGTGGTTTCGCGCAACTGCGGCGGGTTCATCTCACCCAGGCCCTTGAATCGGGTGACCTGCGGCTTGCCACGTTTCTTTTCAGCGACCAGACGGTCCAGAATCCCGTCACGCTCGGCTTCGTCCAGCGCGTAGTAGATTTCCTTGCCCAGGTCGATCCGGTACAGCGGCGGCATGGCGACATACACATGCCCGGCGTCGACCAGCGGGCGGAAGTGCTGCACAAACAACGCACACAGCAGCGTTGCAATGTGCAGACCGTCCGAGTCAGCGTCAGCCAGGATGCAGATCTTGCCGTAACGCAACTGGCTGATATCGGCTGCGCCCGGGTCAACCCCGATGGCCACGGCAATGTTGTGGACTTCCTGACTGGCAAGCACTTCGCCGCCGTCCACTTCCCAGGTGTTGAGGATTTTGCCGCGCAGCGGCAGGATCGCCTGGAATTCCTTGTCGCGCGCCTGTTTGGCGGAACCACCGGCAGAATCACCCTCGACCAGAAACAGTTCGGAGCGCGCCGGGTCCTGCCCGGCACAGTCGGCCAGCTTGCCCGGCAACGCCGGCCCTTGAGTGATGCGCTTGCGCTCGACCTTTTTGCTCGCCTTGAGGCGCCGACCGGCGTTGTTGATCGCCAGATCGGCCAGTTGCAACCCCAGTTCGGAGTGCGTGTTGAGCCACAGGCTGAATGCGTCCTTGACCACACCGGAGACGAAGGCCGCCGCTTCACGGGACGACAGACGTTCTTTGGTCTGCCCGGAGAACTGCGGCTCCTGCATTTTCATCGACAGGACGAAGGCAATGCGTTCCCAGACATCTTCCGGGGCCAGCTTCACGCCCCGCGGTAACAGGTTGCGGAACTCGCAGAACTCGCGCATGGCATCCAGCAGGCCCTGGCGCAAGCCGTTCACGTGGGTGCCGCCCTGCGCAGTCGGGATAAGGTTGACGTAACTTTCCTGAACGCTGTCGCCCCCTTCGGGCAGCCAGAGCAGCGCCCAGTCGACCGCTTCCTTGTTACCGGTGAAGCTGCCGCAGAACGGCTCGTCCGGCAGGCGCAGGAATTCGGTGACCGAGTCCTGCAGGTAGGAGCGCAGGCCATCTTCGTAATGCCACTCGACTTTCTCGCCGCTGGATTTGTCTTCGAAGCTGACCAGCAGGCCCGGGCACAGAACCGCCTTGGCCTTGAGCACATGCTTGAGACGGCTGACGGAAAACTTCGGCGTATCGAAATACTTCGGATCGGGGGCGAAATAGACGCTGGTCCCGGTGTTGCGCTTGCCGACGGTGCCGACGACCGCCAGTTCGGTGGCCTTGTAGCCGTCAGCGAAGGTCATTTCATATTCGTTGCCATCACGCTTGACCCGCACCCGAACCTGGGTGGACAGCGCGTTGACGACGGAAATGCCCACGCCGTGCAGGCCGCCGGAGAACTGATAGTTCTTGTTGGAGAACTTGCCGCCTGCGTGAAGCTTGGTGAGGATCAGCTCGACGCCGGACACGCCTTCTTCCGGGTGGATGTCCACCGGCATGCCGCGGCCGTCGTCCGACACTTCGAGCGAATTGTCGGCATGAAGGATGACCTGTACCGAACGCGCGTGACCGGCCAGGGCTTCGTCGACGCTGTTGTCGATGACTTCCTGAGCCAGGTGGTTGGGCCGCGAGGTGTCGGTGTACATGCCCGGACGTTTGCGAACCGGATCGAGGCCCGAGAGGACTTCGATGGCGTCTGCGTTATAAGAGCTAGCGCTGGGATTGGCCATGGGTTCTCGTTATCAATCTTTCATGGAATTTCGGGGGTTCAATGTTCTTGCATTCATATGACCGGGCATCCATCACCTGCCGCACTTACAGCGCCGACAGGTCGATCTTCTGCAACAGATCGGGAGCAAATCCGGCAAACGTCAGCAGTGCCGGCATGCGCTCGGCAAAGCCCTGAAAACTGTGGTCGCCGCCCGCCTGAATGCGCAAGGCACAGGCCCGGTAAAACTTCTCGGCGCGACGATAATCGAGCGTCTCGTCACCGGTCTGCAGCCACACCTGAAACTGCTGCGGGTCCTGCGGCGCGGGTACTTCCAGCTCGGCCAGCGCCCGAATATGGTCTTCGGTCAACTGCCACTGCTCGCCGGTGTACAGGTTCTGTTGCACGCCGAGAAACCCGTCGAACAGCTGATGCGGATTGACTGCCGGGTTGATCAGCACCGCCTTGAGGCCGTGCCGCTGCGCCAAATGAGTCGCATAGTAGCCGCCGAGGGAGCTGCCGACCAGTAATGGCCGTCCCAGCGCCGTGATAGCCGCTTCAAGCTGGAGCATGGCCTGGCGCGGATGGTGATGCAGTTCAGGGACTTGCAGACGATCAGCCAGACCCAGAGACTTCATCAGCGCACTCAACTGACAGGCCTTTCTCGACAGGGCCGAGCTGTTCAAGCCATGGATGTATAGCAGTGAAGGTATGTCGCTCGTCACGCTGTCGCTCCCGAGTGCAAGGCAAAGCCGTGTAGTTTACAGGGACTTACGCTACAACACCTCACCGGAAACGTATCCGCCAGCCCAATCAATAACCGGTGCCGCCGTAATCGACCTCGAACTCCAGGCCGACCACTCGGGAAACAGCCGTTTCCAGCCGCCCGTCGTCATGCAGTCGTAGCCAGCGATAGCCCGGCGCCGCGGTGTCGACCTTGAAATCCACGCTGCCCGGGGCGAACTGAATGCAGGTCGAAGGCGACGCCAGCAGACGCACGCCGTTACGCATCTGATCGAATTCCTGATGCACATGGCCCCACAGTATGGCGCGAACCTGCGAAAAACGATCGAGCACGTCAAACAACGCATCGGCATTGCGCAAGCCGATCGGCGCCATCCACTCACAACCAATTGCCACCGGGTGATGGTGCAGGCAGATCAGGTGATGCCGCTCAGGCGCTTCACTCAGCGCCTGCTCCAGCAACTGCAATTGCGTAGCCGCGAGAAAACCAGGCACCGAACCGGGCACTGCCGAATCCAGCAGCGTCACCCGCCACTGGCCGATATCCACCACCGGGTCGAGCAACCCATTAGGCTGCGCAACCTGCTCCATCTGCGGCAGTTCGTCGTGATTACCGGCGAACCAGCGCGCAGGCGCGTCGATCCGCCCGCTTATCCGACGAAACGCTTCGTAAGACTCGACACTGCCGTCCTGCGAGATATCGCCGCTGGCGACCACAAGATCAATGTGCGGCTGCTCGGCCAGCACCTGATCAACGACTTTTTCCAGACTGTCCCGCGTGCTCATGCCCAACAACGCCTCGTCCGCCTCGGCGAACAAGTGGCTATCGGATATCTGCACCAGCAAAACTGACGATGAAAGGGCTGCGCTCGGCAAGACCGTCTCCCAGAGAGGATTCAGCGCGATTATGTGATGTGGCAACGGGCGGGTAAACCGGGAAAGTGCGTGCAGACGAGCATTTGGTCACATTTGCTGATTCGCTCGGTGCTTGAGCACAATCGAAGCAATAAGTCCGGCCGACACCATGCCTGCCAGTCCCGCACCCAAGAGATGGCTCAGCACCCGCTCATAAGGCATTCCAGGCCAGATATATCCCGCCAACAAAAACTCCAGTACAACGCCAAGAATCATTCCTGCCAATCCAGCCAGATGAACGATCCACGGCATGAGCCTCAAAGACAGAATACCGATGACCACTCCGGTAATGGCCGTATATAGAAAGTGTTCCCAACGCAGAGCGCTGCCTGTCAGGGTTATCAGTCCGACATATAGGAGAAGGCCGAAGATGAGTCCAGTGAAACCACCAATCAAAGCCCGATAGATAATCATCGCCATCTCACTGGACAATTGGTAATCATGGATTCCCGAGAGCCGCCAGCATTGAAAATCTCTTCGACATAAGAAACACAATTATTGGGGATGCCAAACCAGTGCCACGGCTTGGCGCTAAGCTCCTCAAGCTTGCGCTGCGCCAAATCGGGTTTGTTCAGAAGTACTCTTCGACGGAACAGCTCTGTTTTCGAGGATTCATTGAGATAACGTCCGTAATCAGTTTCACTCATGAAGTACGGCCGTTCGGCCAACCCGGCAATATGAAAATAAAACTCTCCCGCTTTCAACAAGGCATGCCCACAGATATTAGGACCGTCACCGCTTACTACTACAAGCCATGTGTCGTACCAGTTGAAAGGCACAGCCCGACAATGATTCAGATGGCTCCCTAAATAGCTCATTCGTTATGCCTGTAAATGAAAGTGATGACGAATGTAAGCCATGGAATTTCAAATTCAAGGACACGCTGCTCGCTTTGAATATATTCAGACACGACCTACATGCCTGAGGCATAAACACTGACGGCCAAAGTCATTTACAACTGAATAAACAAGTCATGAGGCCGGTTGAGATAAAAAATTCAGAATTGCGAATGGATCAGCGCACCGCTTCAAACTCATGCCCACACGCCAGGCAGTGGCTCAGCCATTCACCGAGAAACAGGTTGAGCTGGGCCTTTTCGTCTGGTTGGTGCATGTCGGCGTTGGGGTAGGGATAGATGCCCCGGAAGCGCCGCGCATGTTCGGCGCCGATGACTTCGGCCATGCGGGCGTCGTGGTAAACCTGTACTTCGAGCTTGGGCACCGGCAGCCAGGGCAGGCTGTGCTCCTGGCAGACCTGCAAGGTGGTGGTGTACGGGCAGTCGAGCAACACTTCGACTGCCAGCACGCCCAGCATCTGATCACCCTGGGTAACGGCGACGCGGCGTGAGCGCTGTTCGTTGCGCATGTCGGGCAGCAGGCGCATCAGGCGCGCGTAGTTGGCCTCGCACGCAGCCTGCAGTCCGGCAAGATCGACACGGTAGCGTTCGCGCACTGGATTCACGACCATAAACCCCTTATCTCTGCACGATTCAGCGCCAGCCATTGCAAGGCGATGATCGTCGATGCGTTCTTGATTGTTCCGTCTTTCATCGCCTGCAATGCGTCATCGAATGACCAGACTGTTACCCGGATGTCTTCACCTTCGGCCTCGAGCCCGTGCAATCCGCCCGCCCCTTCACTGCTGCAACGCCCCAGAAACAGGTGAACGAACTCGTCGCTGCCACCCGGCGAGGGGAAGTATTTGGTGATTGGCCACAATGCCTCGAACTTCAGCCCAGCTTCCTCTTCTGCCTCGCGATGAGCAACTTCTTCCGGCTGTTCATCCTTGTCGATCAGACCTGCGACCAGCTCGATCAGCCAGGGGTTGTTGGTCTTTTTCATGGCGCCTACGCGGAACTGCTCGATGAGCACGACTTCGTCACGTTTGGCGTCATAAGGCAGCACGCAGACGGCGTCGTGGCGAACGAACAGTTCGCGGCTGATTTCCTTGCTCATCCCGCCCGCGAACAATTCGTGGCGCACATGCAGCTTGTCCAGCTTATAGAAGCCCTTGAAGCAGTTTTCACGCTTTATGGTTTCAAAAGCGCTTGGTGCAGATCGTGTGGTCTGGGTCATGGGTTTCTCGCTTGCCGCCGTTTTTGACATCGGGCCATCCTAACGCGCATCGGCAGTCAGATGCAGCCCCCTTGAACATGCAGGGTAGACGGCCGGGGCTTAAAACAATTCTAATCTGCCATGATCGAACCGAAGACGTTGTTTACAGTCCAACCAGCCTGCATACGTACAACGCAACCGCCTTTACTGACACTGCCAAGGATCAACATGTCGTTATTGAGGATCACTTCACTGGCTTGCCTGGCCCTGTTGCTCGGCGCCTGCCAAAGCCTCTTCACGCCCAACATGCGCACACCGCTGCAAGTCCAGCGCGATGCTTCCGAGCTGATCAAGCCGGGCTGCACCACGGCCGACTGCCCGTTGGTGAACATCGATACCGTGCACTTCCCCGATGAGCCGCGACTGGACGCCATCGTTCAGAAGACGTTGCTGCAACTGACCGTTGCCGACAGCAGCGCATCGCCGCCTGCGTCGATCAAAGCCTATCAGGAACAGTTCCTGAGCCAGGCCCAGGGTCGCAACAGCAGCTATCTGCAGGCCAAGGTACGCGAACAGCATGACGGTATCGTAGTGGTCGAACTGTCCAGCTATCTGGATACCGGCGGTGCCCACGGCAACCCTGGCCGGGCGTTCATCAACTATTCGCGTCAGCAGCAGAAAGTCCTGACCCTGGCTGACATGATCATCCCTGGCAAGGAAAGCGAGTTCTGGCAGAAAGCCCAACTGGCCCACCAGGGCTGGCTGGTATCGACCAAGATGAATGAAGACAGCGAGTTCATGAAGACCTGGCCGTTCAAGCGCACGCCGCATATTGCGCTGACCTACGGCGCAGTGATCCTCAAGTACTCGGTCGATACCATCGCGCCGTATTCGATGGGCCACATCGAGCTGAAGATTCCTTATCCTCAGCTCAATGGCATCCTCAAGCCGGAACTGTTCCCCGGCCGCGGCTGATCGCACCGCCGATCAGCAGCTGCAACACGCCAGCGACAATGAGCGCTGGCAGTGTTGCGCCCACTTCGGGATAAAGATTGGCCAGCAGATGATAGGTGCTGAGCCCGCCGAGCCACGCCAGCAGGCTCATCCAGCGCAAACCGCCCTCCGTTGCCTGACCACTGCGACCACGCAGAATGAAATGGTCAACCAGCACGACGCCGAACAGTGGCGCGAATACCGAGCCGATCAATAACAGAAAGTTCTGATACTGCGCCAGCGGTGCCAGACAGGCAATCAGCGTACAGATCACGCCAATCACCAACGCCAGATGCTCGACCTTGATGCGTGACAGCAGAGCAGTGGAGACCGCAGCCGAGTGAATATCGGCGAACGCGTTTTCCGTTTCGTCCAGCAGAATCAGCAGCAGCGGGATCCCCAGACCTGCGCCGGCCAGTGCCAGCAGCAAAGCATTGGCCTCACCGCTCGGGGCGAACGCCAGGGTGTAGGCGACGCCCAGGCTCATCAACCAGAAGTTGCCGATGAAAAAGCCTGCAGCCGTACCGCCGAAGACGCTTTTCGCGCGTTGCCCGAAACGTGAGTAGTCGGCAATCAGCGGCAGCCAGGACAGCGGCATGGCGATGGCAATGTCGAACCCCGAGGCAAACGGCAACGAACCATCGCCGGAGGTTGCCCACAGCGCGGTCAGATCAGCCTTGGCCAGCAGATTCCAGGTCAGCCATGCACACGCCGTCAGCAGTATCCACAGGCCCCACTTGCGCAGAAAACGGCGCACGAAGGTCAATGGCCCGCTGACTGCCAGCAGCGTGGCCAGTGCGCCGAATAACAGCGTCCAGAGCAGCGGACTGCTCCACGGGCTGCCCTCTGCAAAAGCCCGCGCGCCGAGCAGACTGGCTGCGTCGCGCATGACGATGATCTCGAACGAGCCCCAACCGATCAGTTGCAGCAGGTTCAATACCGCTGGCAGCGACGCGCCCTTGCTGCCCAGGCTGAGCTTGAGCGCGGCCATGGACGACAGGCCGGTATCGCTGCCGATCACACCAACGCTGGCGAGCAGCAAGACGCCCACCAGCGTGCCGAGGAAAATCGCCAGCATCGAGCCGGACATGCCCAGCCCCGGCGCCAGCAAGGCCCCGGTCTGCAACACCATCAGACCGATGCCGAGGGAAAACCACAGGGAAAACAGATCCCGCGCGCCGAACACCCGCTGGCTGGCGGGTACAGGGGTGTCAGGAGAATAGGTGCCGGGTGTGTTCACGTTTGTGTCTCGTATGGGGTGTTGATCGGTGATTCGGGATCGGACGCGGAGCTTCCAGAACAGCGCCACCACGCAGAGCGTGGGATCATCGCAATTATCGTGCGACGCTCCGAGTCGTAAAGCCCAATGCTGGAGCGTAGCGATAACCGCTAGCGGTGTTCTGTCGTGCACCTGTCGCCCCCTACACCCTCTTGTACAACTGGCTGCCTTCCTGCTTGAAGCGCTCGGCCTGCTCGGCCAGGCCTTTAGCAACATCGACGTCTACCGCCTCGATGCGCTGATTGGCGGCGTACTCGCGGACTTCCTGAGTGATCTTCATCGAGCAGAATTTAGGCCCGCACATGGAGCAGAAATGCGCGACCTTGGCCGAATCCTTGGGCAGGGTTTCGTCGTGGTACGAACGCGCGGTGTCCGGGTCCAGGCCGAGGTTGAACTGGTCTTCCCAGCGGAACTCGAAACGCGCTTTGCTCAAGGCGTTGTCGCGGATCTGCGCACCCGGATGGCCTTTGGCAAGATCCGCCGCATGAGCCGCGATCTTGTAGGTGATGATCCCGGTTTTGACATCATCCTTGTTCGGCAGCCCCAGATGCTCCTTGGGCGTGACGTAACACAGCATGGCGCAGCCGAACCAGCCGATCATGGCGGCACCGATGCCCGAGGTGATGTGGTCGTAACCCGGCGCGATGTCGGTGGTCAGCGGGCCCAGGGTGTAGAACGGCGCTTCGTCGCAGCACTCCAGTTGCTTGTCCATGTTCTCCTTGATCAACTGCATCGGCACATGGCCGGGGCCTTCGATCATGGTCTGCACATCATGCTTCCAGGCGATCTTGGTCAGTTCGCCCAGCGTTTCCAGCTCACCGAACTGCGCCGCATCGTTGGCATCGGCAATCGAACCCGGACGCAGGCCGTCGCCCAGCGAGAAGCTGACGTCGTAGGCCTTCATGATTTCGCAGATGTCTTCGAAATGGGTGTAAAGGAAGTTTTCCTTGTGGTGCGCCAGGCACCATTTGGCCATGATCGAACCGCCACGGCTGACGATACCGGTGACACGCTTGGCGGTCAGCGGCACGTAACGCAGCAACACACCGGCGTGGATGGTGAAGTAATCAACGCCCTGCTCGGCCTGCTCGATCAACGTGTCGCGAAACAGCTCCCAGGTCAGGTCCTCGGCTGCACCGCCCACCTTTTCCAGCGCCTGATAGATCGGCACCGTACCGATCGGCACCGGCGAATTGCGGATGATCCACTCGCGGGTTTCGTGAATGTGCTTGCCAGTGGACAGGTCCATGACCGTGTCCGAGCCCCAGCGGATACCCCAGGTCAGCTTGGCGACTTCTTCTTCGATGGAAGAACCCAATGCGCTGTTGCCGATGTTGCCGTTGATCTTCACCAGGAAGTTGCGGCCAATGATCATCGGCTCAAGCTCGACGTGGTTGATGTTGGCCGGGATGATCGCGCGGCCCCGGGCAATCTCTTCGCGCACGAACTCGGCAGTGATTTCCTTCGGGATGCTCGCGCCAAAGCTGTGCCCGGCATGTTGCTGGGTCAGCAGACCTGCGGCGCGGGCTTCCTGAAGCTTCATGTTCTCGCGGATGGCGACGTATTCCATCTCGGCGGTGATGATGCCCTGACGCGCGTAGTGCATCTGGCTGACGTTGGCGCCGGCCTTGGCCCGGCGCGGGTTGCGCACATGGGCAAAGCGCAACGCGGTGAGTTCGGCATCGCTCAGGCGTTGCTGGCCGAAGCTGGAACTCAGGCCCGGCAGACGCTCGGTGTCATTGCGCGAGTCGATCCATGGCGAACGCACGTCGGCCAGGCCTTTGCGCACGTCGATGATCACATTGGGGTCGGTGTAGGGGCCGGAGGTGTCATAGACCGTGACCGGGGCGTTGATCTCGCCGCCAAAGTCGGTCGGGGTGACGTCCAGGGTGATTTCGCGCATGGGCACGCGGATGTCCGGGCGCGAGCCCTGAACGTAGATTTTCTGCGAACGGGTAAACGGCTGTACCGATCCGGAGTCGACTTGCGCCGACTCGCTCAAATGGGCTGCGTTTTTTGCTTTTATACTCATCACGGCTCTCCAGACATCCAGTTGCGGATTTATTGTCGGAGTGACCTGACGTGACGGACGGGTGCACCAGTGCTGGTGCTGAGTATCGAAAGGAGGCGAAACTGTTCATTATTTGAACAATCGACCCCGGACGGCACTCAAGAGGACTCGCCGGGAGACGAGAAATCTTGTTCCCTACGCAGGCGCTAACCTGATCAGGTTCAACGGGATCCGGTTTAACCGATCTCAGCCTCATAGCAAGGCACCCCGACAAGAACGCCGCCAGTCTATGACGGGGTGCCGTCGCAACGCCAGCCTATTTGCACGGGGCTCGATAAATGGCGCAAATCGACGATTGTTGCCAAAAGCGTCTGGCTCTACACTCCCTAGCCCGGTTTCTCTTCAACCCGAACTGTAATTATTTTCTTCATGAACAGGGAATGCCTCATGTTGCGCAAACTTTCGTTGGTCGTGGCTGTTTCGTTTGCGTCCAGCGGGTTGACCTGGGCAGCCGAATTGCCAATGCCAACGCAGACAGGGCTGTTGAGCGTTTATCAACAGGCTGTGGACAACAACGCCGACCTCGCAGCCTCACGCGCCGATTACGATGCGCGCAAGGAAGCCGTGCCGCAGGCCCGCGCCGGTTTGCTGCCGAATATTTCCGGCAGCGCCCAGAACAGCAGCACCCGCACCAGCATCGATCAGCCCAGAGCCGTGGCCACCCGCAGCGGCAACCTCTATCAGGCCACGCTGAGCCAGCCGATCTTCCGCGCTGACCGCTGGTTCCAGTTGCAGGCTGCCGAAGCGAGCAACGAACAGGCAGCACTGGAACTGTCGGCTACCGAGCAGAATCTGATCCTGCAATCGGCGCAAAGCTATTTCAGCGTATTGCGTGCACAGGACAATCTGGCCTCGACCAAAGCCGAGGAAGCGGCCTTCAAGCGCCAGCTGGATCAGGCCAACGAGCGCTTCGATGTCGGCCTGTCGGACAAGACCGATGTGCTGCAGGCGCAGGCCAGCTATGACACGTCACGCGCCAGCCGACTGATTGCCCAGCGTCAGGTCGACGACGCCTTTCAGGCGCTGGTGACGCTGACCAACCGCGAATACAACTCGATCGAAGGCATCGTGCATACCCTGCCGGTGCTGGCGCCGACGCCCAATGACGCCAAGGCCTGGGTCGATACTGCCGCGCAGCAGAACCTCAATCTGCTGGCCAGCAACTACGCAGTCAGTGCCGCCGAAGAAACCCTGCGTCAGCGCAAGGCCGGGCACGCGCCGACGCTCGATGCCGTGGCGACCTATCAGCGTGGCGATAACGATGCACTGGGTTTCAGCAACCCCAACTACACCGGCCGCAACTACGGCGGCGACGTCGAGCAGCGCAGCATCGGCGTGCAGCTGAATATCCCTATCTACAGCGGCGGCCTGACCAGTTCACAGGTACGCGAAGCCTATGCGCGCCTGAGCCAGAGCGAGCAACGCCGTGAAAGCCTGCGTCGTCAGGTGGTGGAAAACACGCGCAACCTGCATCGCGCGGTGAATACCGATGTGGAGCAGGTCCAGGCCCGCAAGCAGTCGATCATCTCCAACCAGAGCGCGCTGGAAGCCACGGAAATCGGTTATCAGGTCGGCACCCGCAACATCGTCGACGTGCTGGATGCGCAACGCCAGCTGTATGCCTCGGTGCGTGACTACAACAACACGCGTTACGACTACATCCTCGACAACCTGCGTCTCAAGCAGGCAGCAGGCACCCTTAACCCGGGCGACCTGCAGGACCTGTCGCGCTACCTGAAGGCCGACTACAACCCGGACAAGGACTTCCTGCCGCCGGACCTGGCGACTGCCGCGCAGAAGAACTTCGAGCGACCTGCAAAGCGCTGAGATTGCTGACCGATCTGGATGCTCTGCGCCCGACTTCAAGTCATGCAGCGCGA
Organism: Pseudomonas cerasi; assembly: GCF_027983475.1. Lineage (NCBI taxonomy): Bacteria > Pseudomonadati > Pseudomonadota > Gammaproteobacteria > Pseudomonadales > Pseudomonadaceae > Pseudomonas > Pseudomonas cerasi. Next base: position 1,957,967 of record NZ_JAQJVM010000001.1, on the reverse strand, counting down.
CGCAGATTTGTGACGCGGAGCGTCACCCAAGGCACTCCCACGCTGGAGCGTGAGGAACGATAGGCGTCTGGACGAGCTCAACTATCGTACCCATGCTCCGCGTGGGTATGCCGTTCTGGACGCTATGCGTCCTCCCCGACTCAGCGCCTGCCCATCAACCGCCCGATCCCGTCGAGCAGGCGTTGCAGTGCGCCCTGATTGGCCTTCATCACCTCAAGCCCGGCATCAGCCATGTTGCGCGCCTGCTGCGGCTGGTCGAAAAGACCCTGCACGGCGGTGGCCAGCGCTGCTGCATCGTTGACCTCTTGCAACGCACCGGCCTTGCGCAGCATGGCGGCGATCTCGAGGAAGTTGAACAGGTGCGGGCCGCTGAGCACCGGCTTGGCCAGTGCCGCAGGCTCCAGCAGGTTGTGTCCGCCATTGGGCACCAGGCTGCCGCCAACGAAAGCGATGTCAGCCAGTGCATAGAGAAACAGCAATTCCCCCATGGTATCGCCCATCAGCACCGAGACGTCAGACGTGACAGCCTGCGCGGATGAGCGCCTTACCGTCGCAAAGCCCTGCTGCTGACACAACGCATGCACACTGTCGAAACGCTCGGGGTGACGCGGCACCAGAATCAGCAGCGCATCGGGGTGACTGGTCAGTAACGTGCGATGAGCCGCCAGCACGCTTTCATCCTCGCCCGCATGTGTGCTGGCCGCGATCCAGACAGGCCGCTGCGTGGTCTGCCATTGTTCGCGCTGGTGGGCGGCACGCTGCAGAAGCTGCGGGTCGATGCTCAGGTCGAACTTGATCGAGCCGGTCACCGCCACGTACTCGGGACGTGCGCCCAGATCACGAAAGCGCTGCGCCTCAGCTTCAGTCTGCACCGCAAACCAGGCCATTTCCGCCAGCATCGGTCGCGTCAGCCCGGCAAAGCGTGCGTAACCCCGCGCCGAACGCTCCGACAGCCGGGCGTTGGCAAGCACCACAGGAATCCCGCGCAGGGAACACTGATGGATGTGGTTGGGCCACAGCTCGGTTTCCATGATGATCCCCAGCCGTGGCTGTACCTGATCGAGAAAACCAGCAGCCGCCCACGGCAGGTCGTAGGGCAGGTAGCAATGCTGAATGCGTGGCTCACTGGCGAACAGCGCCTTGATTCGCTCCGAACCTGTGGGCGTCATGCAAGTCACAGTGATCGGCAACTGCGGATATTGCACCAGCAGCGACCGAATCATGGGCGCTGCGGCGATGCTTTCACCCACCGACACCGCATGCACCCAGATACCGCCCCGCTGCATGACCGGCAAGCCGCGGGCGAAGCGCTCGCCGATGCGCTGGCGATACGCCGGAGCCTTGCGCGCACGCAACCACAGACGCAGGGCAACCAGCGGCAGGCCGAGATGAAACAGTACGGTATAAAGAGTTCTATTCATGGGCGCGGAGTTTATCAGCCCGCCATCACAAGCCGCTAGAATGCGCAGCCTGACGAAAAGGAATGCACCATGAACGCTTATTACCTACTGGCTATCGCCGTTTGCGCGGAAGTCATCGCTACCACGTCCATGAAAGCCGTGAAGGGATTGAGCACCCCGCTGCCCCTGTTGCTGCTGATTACCGGCTATGCGATCGCGTTCTGGATGCTGATTCTGGTAATGCGCACGATCCCGGTGGGCATCACTTACGCCATCTGGTCGGGCATGGGCATCGTCATGGTCAGCATCGCCGCGTTCTTCATCTACGGCCAGAAACTCGACCTGCCCGCGCTGCTGGGCATGGGCATGATCGTGGCAGGCGTGGCGGTCATTCAGCTGTTCTCGAAAACCGCCGGGCATTGAAAACCCGATCCTTTATAATGCTCGTACTTTTCGCTCACTGAGGTGCTCATGCCATCGGTTATTTCCACTGACGTGCTGATTGTCGGGGCTGGCGTCGCCGGTCTCTGGCTCAATGCCCGGTTGCGTCGTCAAGGGTTCTCGACAGTGCTGGTAGAAAGCGCCAGCCTGGGTGGCGGGCAAAGCCTCAAGTCTCAGGGGATCATCCACGGCGGCGCCAAGTACGCGCTGCACGGCGCGCTGTCCGGCGCCTCCGAAGCCATTGCCGACATGCCGCGTCGCTGGCGTGAGGCCCTCGATGGCAAGGGCGAGCTGGATCTTTCCGGGGTACGCCTGCTGTCCGAGGCCCATTACCTGTGGTCGCCAGGCACCATCGCCGGCAATCTCACCAGTTTCTTCGCCAGCAAGGCCGTGCGCGGTCGCGTGGATCAGGTCAAGGGCGAGCAACTGCCGCCAGCCCTGCAAAACCCCAAATTCAAAGGCAAGGTCTATCGGCTTGCCGAGCTGGTGGTCGATGTACCCAGTCTGATCGGGCGTCTCGCCGAACTGGCCGGTGACAGCCTGCTGGCCGGTCAGCACATCGAGCCGCTCTTCGAGGGCGATGAACTGATCGGTCTGCGCGTCGACGGTCGCGATATCCATGCGCAGCGCATCGTACTCAGTGCCGGCGGCGGTAATGCCGACCTGCTGAACGCACTTGGCGTATCGCAACCGCAGATGCAGCGCCGCCCGTTGCACATGGTGCTGGTCAAGGGGCCGACCCTGAAGCCGCTGTTCGCTCACTGCCTGGGCGGCGGGCCCAAGCCACGCATCACCGTGACCACGCACCCGGCAGCAGATGGCCAGTGGGTGTGGTATCTGGGCGGCGACCTGGCCGAAGCCGATGGCGTGGCGCGCCAACCGGACGAGCAGATCGCCGTTGCGCGCAAAGAGCTCGAGGCGCTGCTGCCGTGGGTCGATCTGAGTCAGGCGCAGTGGGCGACCCTGCGTGTTGATCGTGCCGAGCCTGCTCAATCAGGACTGGTGCGCCCGGACAACGCCTTCCTCGACAGCCAGCAACGTCTGATGATCGGCTGGCCGACCAAGCTGGCCCTGGCTCCGGACTTCGCCGACCGAGTCCTGTCGCAGCTGTCCAGAGACGGTATCCACCCGACCCCGCAAGCTCCGCTGAGCGATGTGCCACGGCCTCCAATGGCCATACCTGTCTGGGATGAGCTGCTGCCATGAGCCTGAAAACCCTGCACGATCTGCATCGCCCGCTGGGCAGTACCGGCCTGAACGTATCGCCGCTGGGGCTGGGCACCGTCAAACTGGGGCGCGACCAGGGCGTCAAATACCCCAGCGGCTTCAAGATTCCCGATGACCAGCAGGCGCAGATGCTGCTGCGCATGGCCCGCGACATGGGCATCAACCTGATCGACACGGCACCTGCCTATGGCACCAGCGAAGAGCGCCTGGGACCGCTGCTGCGCGGTCAGCGCCAGGACTGGGTGATCGTCAGCAAGGTTGGCGAGGAGTTCGTCAACGGCCAGTCTAGCCATGACTTCAGCGCCACCCATACACGCACATCGGTCGAGCGCAGCCTGAAACGTCTTGAAACCGACTTTCTCGATCTGGTCCTGGTGCATTCGGACGGCAACGATCTGGCGATTCTCAACGACGCCGAGGTGTACCAGACACTCGCTGATCTCAAGCGCGAAGGCAAGATTCGCGGCTTCGGCTTTTCCGGCAAGACCGTCGAAGGCGGCCTGCTGGCGCTGCGTGAGGGTGACTGCGCAATGGTCACTTACAATCTCAACGAACAGGATGAAAAGCCGGTACTGGATTACGCGCAGGCTCATGGCAAAGGCATTCTGGTGAAGAAGGCACTGGCCAGTGGTCATGTCTGCCTGACACCCGGCATGGATCCGGTCCACGCCAGTTTCCAGCTACTGTTTGAACATCCGGCGGTTGCCAGTGCTATTGTCGGCACCATCAACCCGTTGCACCTGGCACACAACGTTGCAACTGCCGCTGCCGTGATTTGCCGTCAAGCCTGATTAAGGCGGCCGACCCCAACGCAAGAAGGAGCCGTTATGCCGCGAACACTGATCCGGAAGAATCCCAGCAACTTCAAGACCCTGCCGCTGTTTGTCGAGGCCACTGCGGAAAGCCTGAGCTACCAGAGCGTCGGCATGCCGATGAACTTCGCGCAGACCTTGCAGCGGCGGCGCAAGATCGACGTGCCGGACACCGAACATTTCGCCACCGAGCTGGCCAATCTGGGGGTCTCCGTTCGCCTGACCGTCAGTTGGCAGAACCGCGACTACTGGGTGCTGGTCCGCCAGCGTCGTCAGGATCGCGGCGACGTCGTGCTCAAGCTGATCTCGGGTTATGTCCCGGCCCATGAGCTGACGCTGCCGCTGCACACCGCGATTCAGGAAGTGGCCGAAGAGTGTCTGATCGAAACACCGCAGGGCTGGCTCAGCGGGCTGTTCAAGGAGACCTGGCTGCCTGCGCCCTACGCCGCCGCGCTGCATTATCGCGAGGCCATGCCCTTTCGCCTGAGCCCCCTCTCCGGCGCCGCGAGACCGGTGCGAACCGGCAGCCTGACCCTGTTGGAACGTCCACGGGCCTATGTGCATTTGCCCACGGCGTCCTTGCAGCTGATTTACGACATGCGCCTGGAAATCCCCAAGGAAGCGCGCCCGGTCAGCCTTTTCCATGTCGACGAAGCTCTGGAAAACGATCAACTGGTCGCCCGCCTCAACCGTAGCAAACCTGACCTGTACCTGATGCCGCTGGAGAACGGCGCCCCTCTGCCCGAGCTGTACACGCTCAAGCGTGACAAGCTGAGTCCGGCCGGCACGAGAGGGCTGTACCTGGCCGAGAGCTTCGCTGCGCAGGATGGCTGGGTGGTGCGTGAAGAGCGGATTCGCTGGAAGGACTGGCTGCGTCAGCAGGGCATGGCCCCACCGGCGAAGAAGTCAGGGCTCAAACGCCTGACCGGCAAGGCCCGGGAGCTGCTGCAGATGGCGCGTGGCAGCCTGAGCAAGTAAGTCGGCCAGCGGCTGCAAGGCACTGAAACCTTGAGCGCGCCGGCATTCAAACGGCAACGTTGCGGTTACTGGGCGCGAATCTTCTCGACAATCGCGGTGGTGGAGCTGTTTTCCACCAGCCCCAGCACACGTACCTCGCCGCCGTAAGCCTGAACGATATCGGCACCGACCACCTGATCGACACCGTAATCACCGCCCTTGACCAGCACGTCGGGCTTGACGTGGGTCAGCAGGTTTTCCGGGGTTCCTTCCGGGAAGCTGATCACCCAGTCCACGGCCCCCAGACCTGCCAGCACCGCCATGCGCCGGTCAACGCTGTTGATCGGTCGGCCCGGCCCTTTCAGGCGGCTGACAGACGCATCGTCGTTGACCGCAACGATCAGGCGATCACCCAAGGCACGCGCCTGCTCCAGGTAGGTCACATGACCTGCGTGGAGAATGTCGAAGCAGCCATTGGTGAAGACGATCTTTTCCTTGTGCGCGCGCGCATCATCGACCGCCAGCAGCAGTTGCTCCAGCCCCAGCACGCCGCGCTCGGAGCCCTCTTCGCGCTGAATCGCGCGGCGCAGCTCCGGGGCGCTGATGGCCGCCGTGCCCAGCTTGCCGACCACGATGCCCGCCGCCAGATTGGCCAGCGCCACCGCATGTGGCAGCTCCTCGCCGGCAGCAATCGCTGCCGCCAGGGTAGAGATCACCGTATCACCAGCGCCGGTCACATCGAACACTTCGCGGGCACGGGCCGGCAGGTGCAGCGCCTGCTGATCAGGACGCAACAGGGTCATGCCATGTTCGCCACGGGTCACCAGCAGCGCGCCGAGATCGAGCTCTTGCATCAACTGCGCACCCTTGGTGACCAGTTGTGCCTCATCGACACAATGACCGACGATGGCCTCGAATTCGCTGAGGTTCGGCGTGATCAGGCTCGCGCCGCGATAGATCGCGAAATCCTTGCCCTTGGGATCGGCCAGCACCGGAATGCCGCGCTTGCGGGCGGCCTGAATCAGCGCCTGATGGTTTTTCAGTGCGCCCTTGCCGTAGTCGGACAGGACCAGCACCTTGATGCCGTCCAGCAAGCTGTAAACCTCTGCGCTCAGGGCCAGCGGGTCGGTCCTGAACGGTTCTTCGAAATCGATGCGCAACAATTGCTGGTGGCGACTCATGACACGCAGTTTGACGATGGTCGGCTGATCGGCGATGCGCTGAAAGCGCGCCAGCACACCAGCAGCCTTCAGGCTGTTGGTCAGACTTTCAGCCGCCTCGTCATCCCCCGTCACACCGACCAGCGAAGCGGGGGCGCCCAGCGCAGCGATATTCAAAGCCACGTTGGCAGCACCGCCCGGACGGTCCTCAATCTGATCGACCTTGACCACAGGCACTGGCGCTTCGGGGGAAATACGCGAGGTACCACCATGCCAGTATCTGTCGAGCATGACATCGCCAACCACCAGGACAGGGGCCCGATCAAAGCGCGGCATGGATAGCTTCATGGAACAACCCGTACTTGAAAAATGGACAGGGGCGGAATCTTAGCACAGGGGTTTGCAACCGACAGGCTGTTGAATCACGCCACCCAAAAGGCAGGCGGACCGTCTGGGTCCGCCCGGTGAACGTCAGGTCAGACAGCGCCGACAGGCGAAGGCTCGTCCAGCCCCATGGCATGCAGGCGGGCGTAATAGCCGTTCTGCGCCAGCAGCTCAGAGTGCGTACCGCGCTCGACGATCTGCCCGGCATCCATGACCAGAATCAGGTCGGCCTTCTCGATGGTCGAAAGGCGGTGGGCGATGACCAGCGTGGTACGGCCCTTCATGACGTGATCCAGCGCCGCCTGAATGTGCCGTTCGGACTCGGTGTCCAGCGCCGAGGTGGCTTCGTCGAGAATCAGCAAAGGAGCGTTCTTGAGCAGCGCGCGGGCAATGGCCAGACGCTGGCGTTGACCGCCGGACAGCAGCACCCCGTTTTCGCCCACCTGGGTATCGAAACCCTGCGGCAACTGGTCGATGAATTCCTTGGCATACGCATCAGCGGCAGCCGCTTCGATGTCGGCACGCGGCGCGCCAGCCAGATCGCCGTAGGCAATGTTGTTGGCAATCGTGTCGTTGAACAGCGTGACGTTCTGATTGACCTGAGCAATGTGCCTGCGCAGGTTGCGCAAGCGATAATCGTTGATTTCAACGCCATCGAGCAGGATGTTGCCCATGTCGTGCCCGTAGAAACGCGGGATCAGGTTGGCCAGGGTTGATTTGCCGCTGCCGGAACGCCCTACCAGGGCAATCATCTGCCCCGGCGCAGCGGAGAAACTGATGTCGTTCAACACCTGACGCGCAGTCTGCGGGTAGAAGAAGCTGAGGTTCTTCACCTCGAGGTGGCCGGTCACGCGATCACGCTCGATGGTGCCGGTATCGACTTCCTCTTCCACATCCAGCTGTTCGAAAATGCTCTCGGCACCAGCGACACCTTTCTGGATCGTCGAACTGACTTCCGACAGCTGACGAATCGGCTTGGGCAGCAGGCCCGCAGCGGTGATATAGGCAACCAGATCACCCGCAGTCGCGTCGCCACGCAGGAACAGCACCAGGAACATCAGCACCGCCATGGCGCTGTAGATCACCAGTTGCAGCATCGGCGTGTAGATGGCGCCGGTCTTGGTCATGCGCAGCTGCTTTTTGGTGTTGCTGTTGCTGGCCTGGGCAAAGCGCGCCTGCTCATAGGACTCGCCACCGAAGCTGCGGACTACGCGATAGCCCTGAATGGTTTCCGAGGCAACATGCGTGACATCGCCCATCGCCACCTGGATCTTCTTGCTCTGCTTGCGGAATTTCTTGCTCGCGGTGCCGACCATGACGGCAATCAACGGCAGAATTGCAAGCATCACCAGCGTCAGCTTCCAGTTCATCATCAGCAGATAGATGAACAGGAACACCACGGTCAGGCCTTCGCGAATCACCACCTTGATGGCATCGGTGGCAGCGCCGGTCACCATCGTGACGTTGAAGGTGATGCGCGAGATCAGATGGCCGGAATTGGTCGTGTCGAAGTAGCGATTGGGCAGCACCAGCAGCTTGTTGAACAGTTCTACGCGCAAATCATGCACCAGCCCGAGGGAAACCTTGGCCAGGAAATAGTTGCCCAGAAACGAGCCCAGTCCCTGCCATGCGGCGATCAGCACGATCAGCAGCGGCACGGCCTGCAACAGCTGCAACTCGCGCAGATAAGGGACATTGGGAAACAGCACCGCTTCGGGATTGGTCAGGCCGTCGACGAAATATTTCAGGATGCCGGCGAGCATCGGCTGGGTCGAGGCGAAGATCACGAAACCAATGATGCTGAGCAGGAAAATGCCCACATACGGACGCACATAAGACAACAGGCGGAAATAGATTTTCACGCTGGAGGTTGTGGACGATTCGGAGGTTGTCATGAGAATCCGTCGTGTTAAAAAGAGGCCGAATTGTATCACAGCAGTTTTCGCGGCTGCCTGCTGCGGTAACATAGGCGGCTCGTCCATTCCCCGGGGATTCTGATCGCTGCCTGAAGCCTGCACGTCTGGCTTCTGTATGACGACCAGGAACCCCTGGGGCGTAAAAACCGGAGTATCGATGCAAGCGTTTGACCACGCCCATTACCTTGAACTGGTTCAAGGTGCCGAAGTGCTTGAAGCCGACGGCACGGGCGACAAAGTACTCCGTCTGCGTGACGGCTCCATGTTGAAGTTGTTTCGGCGCAAACGCATTGTCAGCTCCGCAGCCTGGTACCCCTACGCGCAGCGCTTCGCAGACAACTGTGAAACGCTGATCAAACGCGGCATTCCCTGCCCGCGCATACGCTCGGTCAGCCGCATCGCCGAGATCGAGCGCGATGCCGTGCATTATGATCCGCTGGCTGGCTTCACCCTGCGTCAGCTGCTGGGCAGTGCGGTGGCCGACGACAAGCTGCGCAGGCAACTGGGAAGCTTCATTGCCGGGCTGCATGAAAAGGGCATCTACTTTCGCTCGGCCCATCTTGGCAACGTGATCCTCACGCCGGAAGGCAGCCTCGGCCTGATTGACATTGCCGACATGAAAACCTATCGCCGCGCCTTGCGCAAAAGCCTTCGCTTGCGCAACTTCAAACACATGCTGCGTTATCAGGAAGACCGCCAATGGCTGCTGGACAACGGCAACCCGGCTTTCCTCGATGGCTACATGAGCGCGCAGACCCTGTGCGACACCTCTGAACTGGCCCAGGCTGTTCAATAAACCTGCCCCATGAAAAATGGCCGCTTTCGAAGCGGCCATTTTTTGATGCTACTGCTGCTGCCTGAGCCGATGCGTCTGCACCACTCGCCCGAGCACCATGGTCGCCGGTAGCAGCACCAGCACCCAGAGCTCGTCTGGGTTGCCGACCAACTGGCCGCCGTCGAAGTTAAGCATGACCAGCGCACACACCAAGTAGAGACCCCAGGCATCGCCGTTGCGCACCGCGTCCCACAGTGTCATCGCCATCACGACCAGAAACATCACCAGCGAAGCGGCACCGGTATACAGCCCCAGCGACACGAAAATATTATGCGGGTGCTGGATCGGTATGCCGCCCGTCAGGGTCTGGGTCGTGTAGAAATCGACACCACAACCGAGCACCCAGCCGCAGCGACGCCATTCACCGGTCATGATTTCAAACAGCTCGATGCGGTAGGAATCCCCTCTGACCATCAGCAGGGCGACCCACTGTTCATCCTTGACGAACCAGAAGGCTGCCGCCGCCACGACGCCCAGCGCCAACAAGGCGACTATCGTGCGCAGTGGAAAACGGTACAGCGCATAGGCGGTGCAGACGGCGAACAGAACCGCGCAACCCACCAGCGCAGTGCGCGTCTGCACGACAAAGGCGGTTATCACCAGCGTGACAAGAACGGCGCAGACGGCCTCGACCCAGCGCCGCTCTCTTGCCCACAGCGGCATGGCCAACGCCAGGCTGCAGACCAGCCAGGCACTGGCGTAGATCACGTTCTCCATTCGCCCCGGCAGAATCGCCACACGCTGGCCGAACTCGAACTGCCCGGTCACCCAGCTGTGAATGCTGCTGAGCAGGATGTACAGGCACAGCGCCCAGAACATGCTGCGCACGAATACACCGCGCCTGAAGAAACCGTTGTCGGTGATCCCGGCCACGATGAAGACAAACAGGCTGACGTAAATGATGTGCTTGTAATACTGGAACTCCTGCGCCTGTAGCGCGGGGACCAGAAAACAGGCCATGAACACCGCCCAAGCGATGCCCAGGGGCTTGGCAAACACGCCAGCGCCGCGGTACTTGATCAGGAAGAACAAGCCCGGCAGCGCCGTGAATGCATAAAACAGATTGTTGGTGATCTTGGCTGAGGGGTTGAGGATGAAACTCAGCAGGAAGATGACGATGGCAGCCGTAAAGTACTGCTGCACTTTGTTGCCGGGTACTCTTATCGGGTCAACTGACATTATTAAGCAACCAACCTGCTACTAGGCCAGCGAGCACTGCGACGATCAGCTTGATGCGATCCCGACGTTTGCGACGCTGTTTGTCAAGCCGCTCCTGCGGCACCTCCACGTGCTCACCAAACCCGGTGTGCAACACGGCATCATTTTCCAGAATCAGAGCGTAACGGTTTTGCGCGGCGAATAATTGTGAAAGTTTCTTCTCGCCACCGTGTTCGGCATAAGGCGCATGCTGCAGGTAATCAGCCAGGCGGCGCAGCCCCGGATTGAAGGAAAAACCCTGCCATTCCGGCTTGTGCGAGCCCAGTTTGTAAAACGGGATACCCTCGACCACTTCACGCTCGTTCAGGTAAACGTAAGGGCTGTGGATACGCAGATCATGATTGTAGCTGCGCAACCAGACCTGCAAGGCCTGAGGGTCGTGATCCAGCAGCGTCATCGACTCTTCGATGAAGTGCGGACGGTAGAAATCCCAGTCGTCTTCGCAATGGAACACCCAGGACGTTTCGATCAGCGAATAGGCCGCATCGACAGAGCGCATCTGCCCCAGCTTGGGGTTGTTGATGATGAAGCGCGTATGCGGGTGCCAGTGCTCGGGAATGCACGCCTGGACCCGGGCATCGCCGGAGTCTTCGGTAATCAGCACATGGCGTATGGGCGCAGTGTTGAAATGGTCGAACGTTTCCAGAGTGCGCTTCAACAGGTCGAATCGACCACAACTGGTGACAACCAGCGTAATGTCGCTGTTTTCGCTGAATACCATCATTCGTTCCCAATCATTGAATATTCATAATTCCCTACCATCCCAATCGTGACCGCAGGCGATCGACCCAATTCGCCGCCGGCATGCTGCGCAGTGGCGCATGCATGGCGTCCACGATGGCTTTTCCAAGGGCATGGAATGTAAAGCGTTCCTCGACCAAAGTCTGCCCATTACGGGATATTTCACTGGCCAGTGTGACGTTATCGCGCAATTTCGCCAGCTTTTCGCGAAGTTCGGGAATGTCGCGATAGAGCACGATGTTGTGCATGTCGACAAAGCCCAGCGCGCGGTTTTCTTCAGCGCCCTGATCGAAGGCAAGCAGCACACAGCCGCATGCCATCGCCTCGAAATTCTTGATCATGTATTCGCCCATGCCCACGTCGGCACTGACGAAAAAACGGATACGGTTCAGGGTGTCGCAATACTCTTCGCCGGACTTGGTCCGCGTGACGAGCAGATTCTCGACCTGGCCCAACTCGTCCAGCAACGCCTTGCGGCCGCTGTAGGCCACGCTGTTGGTGCTGCCCACGAAGGCCAGTTCGATGTCACGCTCGCGTGCCTGCAACTGCAGCAGGCTCTGGTCATAGCCCTTGGGCACGAACACCGCATCGAAGCCTTCCTGACGCAGACGCTCGCTGACCATGAACCCCGAACAGATCACCCGCGCCCAGGGCAGCCTGCGGTAGTGCGCGCTGAACTTGCCGGTGTATTTGCACGGAATGTAGTTCTGGTAGGCATCGTGTTCGAGGATGACCAGATTGGGAATCGTGCGGATGAAGCCGACCTGACGCACTTCCTGCTTGAAACGCAGGAAAAACACGATCCGGTCATAGCGGCTGACGTCCACCTCACGGCGGAAATAACCACGCAGGTTGCGTTGCTCCGCAGAGCTCAGCCAGCGCACTTCGCATTCACAGTGTGCGGCGATGCCGTCATAGAGACGGTCCAGAATCGCACGCTGCTCTTTCTGGACCAGCAGTAGAACTTTCATGGTTTTCCTTGCAGTACTGCGCCTGCTGAATCAGAGATCACGGCTGTACCAGAACAACTCGTGTCGTCGCACCGCCTTGCGGAAGAATTCGTTTTCGCCCTCGGCCGGCCAGTGGCGACCGGCCAGAACGCGCTGCAGCGCACGGCGCACACGGCGCTTGAACGGCATCGGCGGCAGCAGGTCATGCATCATGCCCAACGCCATGGCCTTGTCGCGTTGCGCGGCGACCGACAATTGCAGGCTGTACGGCACCAGCGGCAGCGCGGCATCGAATACCGGTGGCAGGCTGATGCCGCTGTAGGCATCGCCCATCGGCCAACGGTCGTTGTCGTGCAGGTGATTGGCATAACCGAGCACTACGTCCGGCTGCCATTCGAGCCCGAGCAGGGCTTCACGCACCGCAGCCTGGGCGCAGATGTGATCGGGATGGGGGTCGATGGCAGGATGCGGCATCACCACAACCTGCGGCCGGGCCTTGAGAATCAGCGCGCGCAGGTCGGCGAGCAGGTTGTTCCAGGTCGGCTGGCCGTCGTCGCCGGGCAGTGGCAGGGTATTGAATTGACGGAACAGGCGGGTATCGGTCAGATCCGCCTCCCGCGAGCCAATCGGCATATCCGGCGCAGCCTGCATGGCGGGCAGTTGCAGGCAGAAATAGCCCAACTGCACACACTGCGACTCGGGCACCCCGCCCCAGCGCGCCACGGCGATACTGTCCCAGGCCCGCAAGCGGCCCTTCATGCGCGCAGCTTCGGCGCGCTCCATGCCCATCTGCCGATAATGCTCGGCCTCGATCTCACCGGCGGTCAGCGTGATGATCCACGCCTCCTCGGCCTGGCTGTACAGTCCGAACGCGGCCAGTTCGGCATCATCGGCGTGCGGTGCGATGACCATGACACGCTGTTTTCGCGCATCCGGCTGGCGAAACAGCCAGAGCCGCGGCGTACCGGCCAGACGGCAGCAACGCCCGCGCAGTTTCAGCACACCTGCGGCCAGCGGCTCGCCCAGCCCGGTCAGGTTCAGATAACGCACACCACTGACGCCGCGCTCGAACGCCTGCCGGTCGCTCAGGCCCTGACCTTGCAACTCGACCACCGGATCGAGAAAACGTCCGAGCCAGGTGCTTTTGACCGTCAGCGCCAGTACCAGCGTCTCGTCGCCATTCAGTTGCAAGGCGGGGTCGATCAGCAACGTGCCGCCGTCCAGGCGGACGCCCGGCACTTCGCTGTCGGCAGCAAAGGTGTACTGATAGTCGTCAGACGGCGAATAAAACAGATGATCGGCAAACCAGGCCTCATGAGCGACCCAGGCACACACAGCCAGCAGCGGCGCCAGCCACCAGGCCACCAGCACGCCGACCGCAATCAACAGGAACAGACCACCCAGCAACGCCAGCCGCTTGTTACGGCGATGGCGTTTGAGTAGTTGCTGCTTGCGACTCAAATCTGGAACACCGGAACGGGGTTGCACCATCGGTCCTTGTACTCACGGTCGGCACGACCGAAGGAAAAACGCAGTGATTTGCCCAGTGCGCGGGCGTTCTCCCAGGCGGACTGGGTATTGACGAAGCTCAGCACGCTGCCCGGGCTGAAGTCCCGGGTTTCGGGATCGACACCGCCGTTGACGTACTCGATGCTGACCCACTGCGGCGCTTCGACGCGATACACCAGTTGAATGGCAATCGGCGCATCGTTGAGAAACACCACCGAACCGATCAGCAGTTCGCGCAACAGCTCGATGACCTCGGCCTTGTGCCGGGCACCGGTCGCTTCGAAGCCCCAGCGACGCTGAAACAGATCGCAGTACATATTCGCCAGTTCGGTGCTGCTGAACTCGCTGACAGGCCTTACCGTACCGCCAGCTTCTTCGAGCAGGCGAAGCTCACGACGCTGGTTGTAACGAAATTTCTTGGACAGCTCTTCAGGCGTGCGCGCCATCGCCAGGGATTCGGCCTGTGGCTTGAAGGTACTGATGCGGCCTTCGTTGAGCGAAGACACATAGCGGGCCCGATGGCGGACCGGCACCTGGATATCATCGGCCACCGGCAGAATCAGCTCGGCATTCCCCAGGTCAAACAGCCCTTTTTTGCCATGGCGCTTGAGTTCGTCCTTGGACAGCGCCAGCGAGCGATCCCAGGTGGCGATCGCGGCCTTTACTTCACCGCCCTGCTCCCAGGCCAGATAACGCACAGCGATGCCGGAAAAGGCCGACAGACGCGCAACCACCAACGGATGAGTGGCGACGCTGCCGCCAAACCGCTGCCAGGCCTGCTCGTAGGCAGCCGCATCGATCTGCACCCAGCCACGCTCGCGCCAGCCTTTGAATCGATTGAGCATCAGGCCCCCGCTGTCAGGCTGGAGACTTGTGGCAGACGCCAGAAAACATTACGCACAGCATGGTCGGAAAACCGCTCGCGCAAGCGCAACAGCATGCGCTCGGCACAGTCCTGACGTTGTTCGGCGTCGAGGCCGGCCATATGCACCAGGCCGTTTGCCAGGCTATGTACATCACCCAACGGGAACAGCAGGCCGACGTCTTCGACCACTTCCCTGGCACCGCCGCATGAGGTTGCAACCAGCGGGACACCGGCGACCATCGCTTCCAGCAGGACCATGCCGAACGGTTCGTGGTCCGAGCTCAGGGCGAACACGTCGAATGCCTTGAAGTAGCGGCGCGCATCAGGCACTTGGCCGAGGAAAAGCACCTGCGGGCCGATGCCCAGCTCCAGCGCCAGGGCCTTGAGGCTTTCTTCCAGGCGACCCTTGCCGAGAATCACCAGTTGGCTGTTCTCGGGAAGATCGGGCAGCGCCTCGGCAAAACCGCGCAACAGCGTGGCCTGATCCTTGTCGGGATGCAGGCGACCGACATTGGCGACAATCCAGGCCGATGCCGACAGACCCAGCTCTGCGCGGGCATCTTCAGCGGAAAACTGACTGCCCTGCAGTTGCTCGACATCGATCCGGTTGTACAACGTCTGAATGCGCTCGGCCGGCCACTTGGGCAGGCTGCTGCGCAGGTCGTCGCGAACCGCGTCGGAAACACCGAGCAGGCTCAGGCGCTTGCGAAACAGGTTGGCGAACAGCTTGCGACTGCGCCGGTGGTAATCGCCGAACGCATGATGCACACCGATCACCGGCAACTTCGTCGCCAACAGGGCGATGTACACCGGCTTGAAACGGTGCGCGATGCAAAAGCTGAACGAGCGCGTCGCGGCAATCTTGCGCAGGTCCCGAATGGCGCCCAGCTTCAGGCCACGAATGGCGCTGGAGCTGTATTCCATGAACAGCACTTCGTCCGAACCGCAGTCAGCGACGACATCCGGATCGGCGGCACCGGTCAGAAACACCGTCGTCACCCGATAGCCCTTGCCGGCGAACAGGCTGGCGTATTGCCGCGCGCAGTCCAGAAACGGCCCGTCATAGCCGTGACAGAACTGCAGTACGTGACGTTCAACCGAGCGTGTCATAAGCCTCGACGCCCTCTTTTACCACCAGGATGTCTTCCATGATCAGGTACTCAAGGTCCGAGCCGAAGAACATGTTCAGCGCATCGGTCGGCGAGCAGATCATCGGTTCGCCACGGCGGTTCAGCGAGGTGTTCAGGGACACGCCATTGCCGGTCAGGTTTTCCAGCGCTTTCATCATGTCGTAATAGCGCGGGTTGTATTCGCGCTTGAGCACCTGGGCTCGGGAGGTGCCGTCTTCATGGACGACTTCCGGAACGCGGGTTTTCCACTCTTCGGCCACTTCGAAGGTGAAGGTCATGAACGGTGCCGGGTGATCGATCTTGATCATCTGCGGGGCGACGGTGTCGAGCATCGACGGGCAGAAAGGCCTCCAGCGCTCACGGAACTTGATCTGATGGTTGATGCGGTCGGCCACGCCGGTGACGCTCGGGCAACCAATGATGGAACGACCGCCCAGTGCGCGCGGACCGAACTCCATGCGCCCCTGGAACCAGGCAACCGGGTTGCCCTTGACCATGATCTCGGCAATCCGCTCCGGCGTGTTGTCGATCTGGCGCCAGACCGGCTTGCTTGGGTGACGGGCACAGGCCGCGATTACATCTTCGTTGCTGTACGCAGGGCCGAGGTAGACGTGTTCCATCTTCTCGACCGGCACACCGCGGGCGTGCGATACGTAAGCCGCCGCGCCCACCGCCGTACCGGCATCGCCGGACGCAGGCTGCACGAACAGCTCTTTGACTTCAGGGCGGGCGATGATGCGCTGGTTCAATTTGACGTTCAGCGCACAGCCACCGGCGAAGGCGATCTTGCCGGTTTCCTTGAGGATGTCACCCAGGTAGTGATCCATCATCTGCAGCGCGAGCTTTTCGAACAGCGCCTGCATGCTCGCGGCGTAGTGAATGTAAGGTTCGTCGGCCACGTCACCCACGCGTTTCGGGCCGAGCCATTCGATCAGTTTCGGCGAGAAGTAGAAGCCCTTGCCGTTCTCTTTGTAGCGACGCAGGCCGATGACGTTGGCCAGCTCGGTATTGATGACCAGCTCGCCATTCTCGAAGGTCGCCAGACGCGAAAAATCATACTTGCTGGCATCGCCGTACGGTGCCATGCCCATGACCTTGAATTCGCCGTCGAGCATCTCGAAACCGAGGAACTCGGTAATCGCGCCGTACAGGCCGCCCAGCGAGTCCGGATCGAAGAATTCCTTGATCTTGTGGATCTTGCCGTTTTCACCGTAGCCGAAGAAGGTCGTGGCGTACTCGCCCTTGCCGTCGATGCCCATGATCGCGGTTTTCTCGGTGAAACCGGAACAATGGTAGGCACTGGAAGCATGGGCCAGATGGTGCTCGACCGGCTCGATCTTGATCTTTTTCGGATCGAAGCCCAGTTGCTCGAGGCACCAGACAATCTTGTTGCGATAGCGCTTGTAACGGCGATTACCCATCAGCAGCGCATCGAGGGCGCGATCCGGCGCGTACCAGTAACGCTTGGCGTAGTGCCAGCGGGCCTTGCCGAACAGGCTGATCGGGGCGAACGGAATCGCGACCACGTCGACATCCGAAGGCTTGATGCCTGCCTGTTCCAGACAGAACTTCGCCGACTCGTAGGGCATGCGGTTCTTTGCGTGCTTGTCACGAACGAAGCGCTCTTCTTCGGCCGCTGCTATCAGCTTGCCGTCGATGTAAAGCGCTGCGGAAGGATCATGGCTAAGGGCGCCGGACAGGCCAAGGATCGTCAATGCCACTAGTGTCTAGCCTCTTTAGTCTGCATGCAGGCGCAGGGCGCCCGAGAAAAGGTGTGCCCCCGCACAGCGGGCTGAGGGCAGCTAAAGGGCGGGATTATAGCGTAATGACCAACGATTGGCTCGACGCGCTGAAATGTCACTGAAGGCGGCCCGCCAGACGGTGTACGAAACGTCTCTTTCGCCATGCTGCATATTTATCTACGGCGTTGCTGCCCGTTGCATCTGATTAATTGAGGCCTTTAGTCGCAGCCCCCGAGGCCGCCGATCAAACCTCAGCGCATTGCGCAATGGAAAGCCTGTCATGACACAAACACCACCCTCTCTGGATTTCAACCTTTCAACGCCGAGCCCTGTACCGACGACGCCCGGCGATACCTGGCCTGAAGCGTCCGCAGCGCTGAAAAGGCTCGACGAACTGCGCACCCTTCTGGCCAGGGAACTGGACGCGCTGCCCAGGGCCGGCGAGGCCTTGCTGAGCGCCCTCGACAACGATGACGTGTCCGAACGCGAACCGGAGATCGTCAGCCTGTTGCAGCAGATCGACGACTACTGGACGGCCCCGGGCGAAACCGGTGAAAGCCGCCGTGATCGCCTCTTGCCAGCCCTGCAAAGGGCTGTGTATGACGAAGTCCACGTCAGGATTCACGAGCGCGATTTCGACAGTGGCTACCTGGCCTGCCTGCCCGAGGCGCCCGAGCAGGCGCAAGGCCCGGCACTCGCCTGTTCGACCGTGTGGGTGCAGCTGCACGATGACGAACAGATTGAAATGGCCGGCGTGCTGGTGATTTCTCAAGGTCAGGGGCGCACACTATTGATGCTGCCAGGGCTTGGTATCACCGCTTTTGCCACGCCGCCCATGATGGCCAAAACCCTTGCGCAGTGGCTCAACACGCCAACACTGCGCGATGCGCTGTTCAGCAGCGCGGAACGACAGCATCAGGACCGGCTGGCCGAGATAGCTCAGGACGCCGACCTGTACCTGGAACCGTTCACGGCTGCCGATGTGCAATTGCAGCCCGTTACCACGGCACCGTTCCTTCACGCGTTCGACAGGCTGCTGAACAAACAACGCAACGACATCCGTTATGCCTGCGAACAGCACGGCACGGCGGATCGGCTCACGCGTCAGTCGCAAATCCAGCAGGCCATCGACATGCCAGGCCTGCTAGGCCCCGCCGCCATGCTCGAGCTGCGGGAACTGACCAACAGACAACGTCAGTACCAGCGCAACTTGCCCGAATGGATGAAGATCGCCAGCGAGGCTGACCTGCAGACCTATGCCCGGCACCTGCAACGCTACGACGCGGCGCATGCCGCAATGCTGAGTGTGCTGGGCAGCGCAGCGTCGCCGGAGCGGTTTGCCGAAATGCAGTTGCGCGCGCGCCTGGCCAATGACCTGGGTCATGATCTGGACCCTCGGGCCTTGATCATCGACACCCGTCGCACGCTGCCAGCGACGAGCGAGACCTACCACGTGACGCTGCCACTGACCGAACTGGCGCTCTATGGCCTGCATCCGGGCGACGAGACAGCAGGCTCGGACTTCCTCGACCAGACGGTTATTACCCTCGATGGCCAGCCGCTGGACGCTGCGTACTCGACATTGAGCCCGACCTACCTTGCCGGGGTGATTGATGAACTCGACCTGCGCGCGGTGTTTGGCAATTTCCAGCGCGAGGCCTGTCAGCAGGAACACAACCAACGGATGCTGCGCGCACTGGCGCGGGTCCGAATGACCACGCTCGGCTGGGCGGCGAAGATGCAGGGGCATATCCAGCCCGATGATTTTGCCATTGTTGAAGCGCTGACCAGCACGGCGGCGAGTGCGCCTGATCCCACGGTACGCGTGCAGCAGATCAAACTGAACGACCGTAACGTGATGGCCAGATTACTGGTGTTCCGCAAGCAGGATGCCCAAGGCCAGACGCAACGGCTGATCATGTTCGCCAGCGAGGCACCCGGGCAGCAGTATTTCAAGGCCTTCGACACCGACACCCAGCTGTTGCATGAAGTTGTCGGCTGGACCGCATCGCCCGCAATGATGGCCTGGCTGCTTGATCAGGTAGCGGTCGCAGCGCGTCCGGAACTGGCCGCGCAACTGACGGCCCTCAGCGAAAAACCCCAGCCCGCAAAGGACTTTCTGCAATTCATCGAGCACCCCGACTGCGAGACGGCACTGCGCAGTTTTACCGACGAGCAGACCCGCGTATTGCTCTCAGAGCAGGCCCGTCATACCCCGGACTGGTACCTGCGCGCCAGCCGTGCCCAGCGCCGGGAATTACTGGCCCTTGAACACGCCATCGATGGCGCGCTCGGCAACTATCAGGCCCAGCCGCACACCAGGGTTCAGTCGTTCCAGGATTACGTACACCAGCGTGCCAGCCAGCAGATCGGCAAACTGCTGGGCGTCCCTGCAGGTACGGTAGACCCTGACCTGATCGTGATCAACAGCGAGCGCGAAACGCTGACCTACACCGACATGCTGCTCAACGGCTACAACGACAGCATCGACCCCTTGCGCACGTCGGCAGCCACCGACGCCACGTTCAGCGGCCCGCCGGGTATCGACCTGAGCGCACTGTCACCTGCGGCGGTCGCAGGCTCGGTGCGTGGCCAGTGGCTGGCCGACGAGTACATTGCGCTGATCAGAAACACCCTGCTGAACAGCGAAAACGATGGCTACGCCTACCGCCGCCAATGCAGCGTGATGATCACCCAACTGCAGGTGAAGGCCGCTGCATTGCGCAGCCTTCTGAAAGGTCATATCGAGCCCACGCA
This sequence comes from Pseudomonas cerasi, assembly GCF_027983475.1. Lineage (NCBI taxonomy): Bacteria > Pseudomonadati > Pseudomonadota > Gammaproteobacteria > Pseudomonadales > Pseudomonadaceae > Pseudomonas > Pseudomonas cerasi. Next base: position 1,937,923 of record NZ_JAQJVM010000001.1, on the reverse strand, counting down.
GTATGTCTGGCTCAAGCAATCACTGGATAACGCGCACCTGAGCGACTCGGCTTCACGCGAGCGATACCCGCTCTATCCCCTGCAAATACATGTGGATAAACCGCTGATCGCCTCGGGCCTGACCGATGTCGATCAACTGGTTATCCCCGGCCCGCTGCTGACCCACATCGAAACCGTTCAGGGCTGCCTGGTCATTTTGCCGACGCAGATCCGACACGCCGCGCTGCTTTATACGCCGCAGGCACCTGACGGTATCGAATTCCGCCTGTTCAGCGACTTCGTGAGCTCGCTGGATAGCGAAGGGATGATCGATTACTACAAGGATCGCTGCCGCATCAAGGCACGCCGGACCCTGTCGTTCTTCCTGCGGGACATGCAGAAGGGCAATGCCAACAAGCCTCCGGTCATCCCCAAGGCATTTATCTCAGACGTTGCCGATACCTGTTTCAACCGGCCGCTGGAGCGCAGGTTGCGTGATGTGGAAGAAACCACCACGGGTCGCAACGACATGCTGGCGAAGCTGATCTGGGTCAGTGTCGAAATCATTGCCACGGCCCTGACCCTGCCCTTTCCGCCGGCAAGCTTTGCGGTGGGCAGCCTGATTTCATTGCATGACAGCGGGCAGGCACTGGTTGCGCTGAGCGCGGGCGACCGGGAGCGCGCCACGAGCTACATGCTGTCGGCACTGCTCAACGGCCTCGGTGCAGGCAGCGATTTGCTGGTGGGCCTGAAAGGACTTGGCGGTGTGTTGCATCAACTTGAGAGCGGTCAGCATTCGACCCCAATGCTACGTTCGTTCCAGCGCCAGCCTTCTCTGCCGCGTTACGAGGACCTGTACCCGGTAGAGCTGCAAGAGCAGGTATTGCTGCTCGGCACGCCCAACGTCCACGGGCATGCTGCGGTTTTCCAAGCGTCCCCTCTCGCCTCGGCACCCCCGCGTGCAACCGGTCAGTTCGCTGCACGCGAGCTCGGTGGCGCCTGGCAGCCACTTCTCCCCCTGCCCCCAGCAGCGCAGCGCGCACCATCCGGTTTGCGCCTCGACCTGGCCGTCGACATTTCGCTGGATAACGTGCCACGTATCGCCGATGGTCACGCAAAGGGCGTGCATGCGATCAATGGAAAACACTATATCCAGCTGTCAGACCGGGCCTTTGAGGTTCAATACGACGCACACGGGCGGTACTGGCAGATCATCGACCCGGCCAATCCGTTCGCCTTCTTCGGCAAACAGCCGGTTCGCCTGAATGACCAGGGCCTGTGGCAAGTCGTCCAACGGCAGCGCCTGGGCGGCGGCGGGCTGGACGGTCCGGGCACTTATCGCCCGCTGCCTGAGGAAGCCAGCGCAAGCTCAAGCTCGCTGAATATCCTGAGCGACTATCAGATGCCTGGCGGCATGCGCGCGCATCTGGATGTCGTCATCAGCAAGGAAGCCTTCGATCCGACCGGCGCAGGCCTGGAAGTCTATTTCGAAACGTATTTCACCGAGGTGCGCCAGACCTTCGCGGCACGCCGGGAAAAGCTCTATCAGGACGCCCAAGCCTTTTTTGCCCGATTCACGCCTCCACCCAGGCCGACCCTGCCCACCTATGAACTGCCCGGCAGTGTCGACACACTCATCAAGCACATCTTCAGTCACACTAACGGGCTGGTGTTCAGCGAAGCCCCGAAGTCGGTGGCCAGCAAGCGTCTGCTCCTGCTCAACATGCCCTTGCTCGCAGAGCAGCGTGTCGAGGTGCTGTACATCGAGCACCTGCTGATCGACAAACACCTTCGCAAGCTGGCCAGGTATCGCCAACTGGGTAAAAAGAGTTGCTCCGGCTCTCATGAACTCAAGTATTACCTGCAAGAGACCAATCGCGGCGCCCTGAACAACACAAGCACCGAATTCGATTACTACCACCTGATTAAGGCAGCCCACCGTTACGGGATCGAGGTGCGCCCGTTCAGTTCGTCGATCAGCTATCCGTTTCTCGGCCATACGGTGCTGAGCGCTGCCGATGACCCGGCAGCCGCCATGAAAATGAGCAATTTCTTCGGCCACAAGGTTATCAGCCACGACATCGAGCCGGCCTCTGCCAGACGCTGGGTAGCACTGCTCGACCGGAAGCTTGCCACGACGCACGATCAAGTGCCCGGCATCGCTGAAATGCAAGGGGCCGTCAGCGTGCATGTCCAGGACATACCTGCCGGACGACCGACACGCATCAGGCAAAGCGCGGACCTGCTGCATGAAAACACGCCGACTCACTATGACTTCAGCATAGCGTTTGCCGACCCGACGCTGCCCGCCCAACCGCTTCCGCCTGCCACTGCGCTGGATGACATGCTGATCCGCGAGCTGGGCGACCCGGCCGCGATTGCCGGGGGTGAGCGCTGGACGGGTGATTACGGGTTTGTTCTGGACGAAAACGATACCTGGCTACGCGTGGAGCCCGATGACTGGAGCGTTGACAGGCCGATGACGGCCATCCAGCAATCGCTGACCGATGCCACCTACGAAATGCCGATGGAGACCAGAACAACGCTGCATGGCCTGGCGAACTTCGAAAAGAAGGGCCTTGATATGGAGTATTTTTTTGAAGACATCGAACTCGACACTGTGCGCAATACATTCGACCTGCGGCGCACGACGCTACGAAAGGACGCCGCCCGGATCAGCGCGGCTCAACTGCCGCCTCGCCCGACGTTACCGGCGATCGAAGCGCAGACAAGCACTGCCGGACTGCTTGAAACCCTGTATCGCCATACCGAAGGCCTGGTTATTGGCGAGTCACACTCTTCGCTCGCCAGCAAAAAGCTGATCATCGACAACCTGCCGCTGCTGTCGCAGCAGAACGTCAAAACGCTGTACATGGAGCACCTGCTGAGCGATCTGCATCAGGCGGATCTGGATCATTTCCTTGAAACGGGGCAGATGAGTAAAACCTTGCTGCATGACCTGAAAACCCTGGACCACGGGTATCACACCGATCCGGCCGGGATCTACACCTTCGAACGGCTGATCATCAGGGCGCGGCAGCAAGGTCTGGAGATTCGCGCCATCGATTGCGCAAGCAGTTACCACCTCAAAGGCATCGCCTATCAAGAGTCCATTACCCGCCAGCAGATGATGAATTACTTTGCCTCGCGCACGATCCGCAGGCATCAGGACGTGATGGGCTCGCATAAATGGATCGCGCTGGTGGGCAACAGCCACTCCAATACCTATCAGGGCGTCGTGCCTGGCATTGCCGAACTGGAAGGCGGGATCGGCCTGCGGGTCGTCGATGTAGCTCCGGGGCATTCGAGGGGAATAACGCTGGATCCGGGGGAGCTCGTCTCGGGTGGCATAGCGGATGAAAAGGTCTACATCAAAGCTGATTATCGGGTGGAGATGGAAGTACTGCGCTCACAGCCGGTCAGGCTGCCAAGCATCGAGAAACGCCTTTCCAGGCCTGGAATGTTTCTGATACAGGAGGGTGAAGGCAATCTGCAAACCATCGTCCATCGCGCACGCGACACCTGGATTCACCATACACCGGTGCTGCGCAATGCCGAAGGCAAACTGTACATCGAACGTCTGCGCTGGCCGCGCATCCACCTCAAACCCTTCGACGACATCGATGCACTGGTGGCAGCACTCGAAGCAATGAACCTCACACGCATCACCTGAGGATGCCGATGCTCCGCGTCACACAGAGGACGCGGAGCGTCCGGAACTGCATGCCAACGCCGGAGCATTGGCACGATAATCTGCACCTACCGGTGAGCGCTCTGCGCTGGCACGAGAGTCAGCTGGGCTCAGTCCGTCACAAGCTTCGGCAAGCGCTGTTCCAGCACCTGGTGCAGCGCGCTCTGCGTCGGCCAGTTGCGCATGAAGCGAGCCCGGTCTCGGGCGTAGGCCGCGGCGAATGACGATTGCGAGCTGTGCTGCTGCATGGCGTCAAGGTCAATCATTGCCCAGCGATCGATGTGCCAGAACAGGTTATGCCCCTTGAAATCGCCATGGCTGATACGCGCCTGGATAAGCTGCGCGAAAAGCCGGTCAAGCGCCAACAGTTCGACCTCTGGCGCATCCCCGTTTTCCACATAGGGAGCGAAGCGTTCGATGATGTCCGGGCCATCAATGAACTCGGTCACCAGCCAGGCCTTGCTGCGTAAGCCGAGAAAGCGCTTTTCCTGCACTGCCAGCGGTTTGGGTGTGGCAATGCCAAGGAACGTCAGCCGGTTGCCTTCGCGCCATGAATGCCAGGCTCGGCTGGGGCGCCAGAAGCGCTTGAGCCAGTGACTGAAATTCTTGATGTTGTAGCGTTTGATGACCAGCTGACGACCATTGACCTCAACCCGCCCGACACTCGCCGCGCCACCGGTCTTGTACAGATGCCCCTTGTCGAGCAAGGCATCCGCCTGACTCAGCACCGGCAGCATCGCAGGCTCTTCCTCGCGGCGAATGGCGCGGAACACCGAAGCGCTGTCCTCGACACTGAACAGACTGCAGTCGCGCACGGTCTTGCTCATGAAGTCCTTGAGCCGCCAACTGCGCACCTTGTCGATCTGCTTTTGCAGCGCTTCCATCGGCAAACCATGCTCGGCATTGCTCAACAGGTAATGCACCAGCAGCTCTTCGGTGAAAGGTTCGAAAGACCTGGGCAACTGGGCAAAAAACACACCGAGGTTTTCCAGCACTTTTTGCCGGGACAACGGCGTGCCAGCCTGTTCAGCACGAATCCCGGCGCCATCGATCAAATACAGCTGCCCGTTGTGGCGCAGCAGGTTGTCCAGGTGCAGGTCTTCCTGCCACAGGCCTTTAGCGTGCTGCCGGGCAATGGCCGACAGCGCGTCGCCGAGCACCGCTTGCTGCTCGTCTGCCAGCGGTGGCAGGTGCTGAACAGCGTTCCAGGCATCGCCCAGGCTCGGTGCCTGTTCCAGAAACTCGAACAACAGCCAGCCACCCTCGCCGTCCTGCAAACCGTCGGCCAGCAGCAGTGGTGTGGTCAGGCCCTGTTCGGCAAGCAGCCGTACCCCGGCCAGCTCACGCTGAAAGTGTCGGGCCGCCTTGTCGCCCACCAGCAATTTTGCCAGCACCGTTCGGCCTCGCCAGACACCGGCCCCGACATAGCGCTGCCCCGGCAATACGCGCAGCAGGGTCAGCAATTGCAGTTCAGCCGGTCCGGCAGCATCGGCCAGCGTCAGGCTCATCGGCAACTCGGGGGTACGTCCAGCGGTCTTGAGTTCAGACAAACGCATCAACGGGTCTCTTTATCATCGCGGTGTTGAATGTCTCGTTTGTGAGCGCCGCGCTTGCCCAGACGCGCACTCCAGGCGTCAACCAGCAGGCTGTTCGGCGTAGCTTGCAGATAAGCCGCCAGCAGCTCGCGCCGATCCGCCTCATTCCACATCGGCGCGCGGCGCAGCAGCGGTTCGAGGTCGCGGGCAAGGTCACGCTTGCCGAAGATCACCGGGCGGGTTTTTTCCAGGTCGATCAATTGCGCCTGATACCCCGTACCGGCTGCCTGAAGAAAAATATGCTTGGGATAGAAGCAGCCATGCACCTGTCCGGCGCCGTGCAGCGTGCGCGCCAGCTGACCGCAGGCGTGCAGTATTGCCAGACGCTGAGCGGCCTCCATCTGGTTCCACTGCTGCAACAGTTCGTCGAGATCGGTCCAGCCGTCCAGCGCACGCGTCATCAGGATCGCCCGGCGCTCGCCGTCGACCTTGCGCTCGCCATAGAACACCGCTTGCAGTGCCGGAATCCCCAGCTTGCGATAGCGACTGATGTTACGAAACTCGCGCGAGAACGACGGTTCGCCAAACGGATGATGCAACGTGTGAGTCAGGTAATTGCTCTGACGCTTGAGGTAAAAACCCTGACCGTCCAGATCGAGGCGGAACACACTGCTCCAGCCGCCGCGCCCGGTATTGGGCTCATCGACCGCATCGAGTCTGATGTTCCAAAGCGATTCAAAATCAGCCAGGTTGTGACGCGCCAGTAAAGGCTGGTCGGCACTGGCAATAAAAACGCTCATTCACGGCCCTCGAAAAAGCTGACGATATGTCGGATACGTTTTTTGTCGGAGGCGTTCAAACGCGTTCGCTGGCGGTATTGCAGGTAGAAGCGCAGGCGCTGGGTGGCCGACAAGTGATACTTGGCGACCTTGTCCAGGCAGGCCAGATCCTTGGTGATCCGATAGCGCAGCATGAAGCTCCACCAGAATGCGCCGTTGGGGCAATCGATGAAAAACAGCTTGCCTTCGTTATCGACCAACAGGTTGCGCCATTTCAAATCATTATGTGTGAAATGGTTGTCGTGCATGATCCGGGTGAAGGCAGCCAGCTGGCGGCTGATCGCGTCGACCCAATGGCGGTCGGTCAGTCGCGGATCCTTGCGTTGCGCCAGTGCCGACAAGTCTTCGGTGTTCGGCAAGCCACGCGTGATCAGTGCGCCGCGATCATACGCCGCGCCGTTGCGCTCCAGCCCCCAGGCCACCACCTCTGCAGTCGGGATGCCCCATTTGGCGAAGCGCTTGAGGTTCTGCCATTCGGACTTGACCCTCGGCCTGCCCATATAACGGCGCAGGCCCTTGCCCGCACCCACGTAGCGCTTGACGTAGTAGTAGACACCGGCGCGCTCGACGCGGATGACGTCGGACAGCGGGTCGCGGGTCAACTGCTGGCCCTGCAGGGCAAACACGGCGTCCAGGCTACCGAATTCCGGCTCCAGGAAAGCGTACTCGGGCTCGAGCTTCCAGCCCGCCATCAGAGTGCATCTCCGTAGCGCACTTTGCGCTGATACAACTTGTCGGCTTTTTTATCCAGCCAGGTCAGCAATGCCGCTTCCTTGAGCAGGATTTCGCGCAACGGCTTCTGGAAATAGCCCTGGAGAAAACGCAGTTTGTCGCGGCGGGTCAGGCCAATGTCCAGCGCCGAAAAGTACAGCGCGGCCAGGTCCTTGTTACGCCAGCGCGGCGTGATCGCACGGCGCGTCTGGGCACGGTGCAGGTCGATGACCGACAGTTTGAAATCGTCAGCGGTCACCGGCTTGTCGGTGTGCAACAGAAAATGGCAGATGTAGCAGTCGCGATGATTGACGCCTGCGCGGTGCATCATGCCGACCATGCGGGCGACTTCGGTAATGAAGGCTCTCTTCAGACGCGGCTCGGGCGGCTCGTTGCGCCAGTTGAGGCTGACATCTTCGAGGCTGGTGGTCGGTGCCAGTTCTTCGGTGACGATGAACGAGTGCTGCGCGGCGGGGTTGCTGCCACGTTCACCATAGGCCACGGCCGTCATGGTCGGGACGCCGACTTCATGCAGACGCTCGATGGCGTCCCACTCCTTGCCCGCGCCAAGTACCGGCAGCTTGGCGGTTGCCAGGTTCTTGGCGATCTCGCCCCAGCCAATGCCGCGGTGGATCTTGACGAAGTAACCGCGCCCGTCGACCTCGGTGCGCAGCGTGCGGCGCCCTTCCAGTTCACGGTAGACCTCGCCGCTCAGGCCTTCGACCTCGACGAACGCATCGCGCCCCGCCCACAGGCTCTTGAACGGCTCAGCAAGGAACAGCTTCATCAATAGTGCTCCGCCAGAATCACATCCGCAGCGTGTTGCGGCATGCTGTAAAGGTCCGCCGTGTCGGCAAAGGTCAGGCCATTGCGCGACCACGCGCTGCGTGCGGCATCGTCCTCAAGCATGTCCGACAGGTAGCGATTGAGCTGCGCCTGCTCGAACGGCTCGTCCAGCACGCGCCCGCAATCGGCCTCGGCTATATAGTGAGCGTAACCACAGACCGCGCTGACCAGGACCGGCAAACCGGCAACCAGCGCTTCGAGCAGCACGGTCCCGGTGTTTTCGTTGTAGGCCGGATGAATCAGCAGGTCGGCGCCCAGCAGAAAACGCGGAATATCGCTGCGCCCTTTCATGAAGGTCACCTGATCACCCAGGCCGAGCGCCGCGCTCTGCAATTGGAATACTTTGGGGTCGTCCTGACCGATTACAAACAGCCGCGTGCGTTTCTTGAGCTCGGCGGGCAGAGCCGCGAGTGCCTTCAGGCTGCGATCCACGCCCTTGGTCTTGAAACCGGAGCCGATCTGCACCAATAGCAGGTCATCGTCGGCCAGGCCGAATTCCTTGCGAAAGCCTGCACGAATGTCAGGGGCATCCGGCGGCGCGCGGCGATCCTGGGAAATCCCCGGCGGCAGCAAATGGAAGCGCGACGGCGGGGTGTCGTAATGCTTGATGAACAGCGGCTGCTGCACTTCGGAAATCATCAACACCTGAGTTTTCGAGTCCTTGGCGAACACCGCGCGCTCGTAGTCAGCAAAGTGGCGATAACGGCCCCACTTGCGATACAGCGGGCTGCGAAGGTTCTGCGCCTTGTCCTCGAAGCAACCGTCGGCGGCGTAATACACATCCAGACCGGGCATCTTGTTGAAACCGATCAGGCGGTCCACCGGGCGTTTGGCCAGGTCCGCCTCCATCCAGGCGCTGAGCTTTTCATTGCGCCGATGATTGAAGAACGCCTTGACCGGCGCCACCAGTACCTCGAAACCGGGTGGCACATCGCCTTCCCAGATCAGGGTATACACACGGATCTGATGGCCACGCTGCTGGCACTCCAGCGCGATGCGCATGAAGTCGCGTTGCAGGCCGCCGAACGGGAAGTATTTGTAGAGTACAAAAGCCAGTTGCATCAGCCAGGTTCCTTTGCCAGCAACAGCGCGCCCAATTGGCTCGCTACTCGCTCGGGATTCAAGCGAGTGAAGCACATCGGCCACTCGCGCTTAAGGTCGAACCGGCGCTGATCGTCGGCGGTCGGTTGGTACGTGCATTTCTTTTGCAGGCACGGCGTGCAGCCCGGGTAGTCGCTGGCCAGATGCACCTGCGACTTGCCGTAGGCCCCGGTCAGGCCCGGATTGGTCGGGCCGAACAGGGAAATGGTCGGCACATCCAGTGCAGCGGCCAGGTGCCCGATGCCGGTGTCTACCGCGACGCACGCCTGCGCGCTGGCCAGCACCCGCGCAACGCCTGCCAGATTGAGCTTTGGCAGCACGTGGGCACTGCTCAGACCCTCGGCAATGCGCTCGGCGCGGGCCTTCTCTGCCGGGTTGCCCCACGGCAACTGCACTTGCAGGCCGCGTGCTGCCATCAATTCGGCCAGCTGTCGCCAGTACAGCTCAGGCCAGTGCTTGGTGTCCCAGGTCGTGCCATGCAGGAACAGCACGAACGGGGCCTGCAAATTGTCATCCAGAGTCGCCAGGGGCTTGAGACCGTAATCGCCCATGCCGGACGGCTGTGAATAACCCAGTGCCTGAGCGAACAACTGGCGCAACCGTTCGACCGCATGCTGCCCGCGTGCCACTGGAAAAGCGCGATCATAAAAGCGACTGGCGACCGGCTCGCGTGCCGAATCGCGGTCCAGACCGGCCACCGGTGCATCGACATAGCGTGTCAGCCAGGCACTTTTGAACAGGCCCTGCGCATCGATCACCAGATCATAGCGCTGTTCGCGCACCTGCTGTTTGAAGCGCCGCCATTCCCCGGACCTGAAGGTTTGCCAAAGGTGCTTGCGCCAGCGGCGAATCGCCACCGGGATCACCCTGTCGACCGCCGGATGCCAGGCGGGAATCTCCGCGAAGCCCTCCTCGACCACCCAGTCGAAGCGAATGCCGGGCAGCGCACGCGCCGCATCGGTCAGCGCGGGCAAGGCATGAATCACATCACCCAGTGAAGACGTCTTGATCAGCAGTACCCGCAAAATCAGGCAACCTCCACCGGCGTGCTACTCAGGCGGCTCAGCGCCTGAGTCACGGCGTCCGGCTCAAGCAGACGCATGCAGTTGTAATGGCCGAAACGGCAGGTGCGCTCAAAGCACGGGCTGCACTCGATGCCCAGACGCACCACCTCGACTGCGTCGGACAGCGGCGGCGTGAAGCCCGGCGAGGTCGAACCGTAGACAGCCACCAGCGGACGGTTCAGCGCTGCGGCCACGTGCATCAGGCCGGAATCGTTGGACACCACGGCATCGGCGCACGACAGCAGGTCAATGGCTTCGGCCAGCGAGGTCTCGCCACTGAGGTTGACGGACTCCTCGCGCAGGCCGGGAATCAGCTCCTGACGAATGCTCTCACCGACCGGGTGATCTTTTTTCGAGCCGAACAGCCAGACCTGCCAGCCTTCGCGAATGCTCGCGTCGGCGACCTGTGCGTAATGCTCGGCGGGCCAGCGCTTGGACTCACCGAACTCCGCGCCGGGGCATAGCGCCAATACCGGGCGATCCAGGGTCAGACCGAATTTGCTCAGTGCGGCATCACGCGTGGTCGGGTCGATACGCAGGCTCGGCCGCGGGTAAGGACGCGGCAACTCGGTGCCCTTGTCGAAGGCCAGGGCCATGAAACGTTCGATCATCAGCGGGTAGCGCTGCTTGTCGAGGGTCCGCACGTCGTTGAGCAGGCCGTAGCGAAACTCGCCGCGCCAACCGGTACGTTTCGGAATGCCGGCGAAAAACGGCACCAGCGCGGATTTCAGCGAATTGGGCAGCAGGATAGCCTGATCGTATTGGCCGGCCAGAGACTTGCCGATCCGGCGACGGGTCGCCAGTTCCAGGGCACCGTGCCCCAGCGGAAAACTAAGCGCAGCGCGAACCTCCGGCATGCGCTCCAGTATCGGACGGCTCCATTCAGGGGCCAGCACGTCGATTTCGCACTCGGGATGACGCTGTTTCAGACACTGGAACAGCGTTTGTGCCATCACCATGTCACCGACCCAGCTAGGCCCAACGATCAGAATTTTCATGTTCTATCCAAAAACGACCAGAAACGATCAGGGAGGCCGATCAGACTGCGTGACATTCCCACACAACCTGTCGCCTCCCTGTCATAGCTTTATAGAGTGTTGCAGTGGGATGTGGCGTGCCGTGAGGCTCAGCTCAACCCCATCTGCGTCCAGATCCGCATCACCTCACGCCGCTGGGCGTGAAACTGATCGCCGCTGACCACGCCCGCCTGCTTCTGCAAGGCCTGGCGATGTGCCGCCGAGCGATACGCCTTATAGGCTTCGCGCAACAGGCCGGCATCCGTATCCGGTAGCAGTCCGGCTTCTTCAAGCCCTTCGAGAATCCGGATGTTGTCGGTGTATTGCAGCAGCGCGGGATGCTCTCTGGACCACGCCAAGGCGGCGTATTGCACCATAAATTCGATATCGACGATACCTCCGGCGTCCTGCTTGAGGTCGAATGGCACCGCCGCCTCGAAGGCATTGGCCGCCCTGCCGGCCGCTGTCACGCGGGTACCGAGGTTGTCACGCATCTTGGCGCGCATTTCGCTGACTTCGGCGCGCAGCTTGTCCAGATCACGTTCGCGCCCCAGCACATCGGCACGGACTTTCTCGAATTGCTCGCCCACATCCCGGCTGCCGGTCATGACCCGCGCACGAACCAGCGCCTGATGCTCCCAGGTCCAGGCTTCATTGGCCTGATAACGGGCGAAAGCCCCCACAGAGCTGACCAGCAGGCCGGATGCCCCCGAAGGCCGCAGGCGCATGTCGACGTCATACAGCTGACCGGAGTTGGTTTGCGTGGTCAGCAAATGGATCACCCGCTGCCCCAGCCGGGTGAAGAACTGCGCGGTGTCGATCGGCTTGGCACCGTCGGTCTCGGCCTCCAGATCGCCATCATGAATGAACACCAGATCCAGATCGGAGCCATGCCCCAGCTCGATGCCGCCGACCTTGCCGTAGCCGACGATCACGAAACCCGGATCGCACAACGTGCCGTCCGGACGTAAAGGCGTACCGTGCCGGGCCACGCTGTAGCGCCAGGCCAGCGCGAGCACCTGATCGAGAATCGCCTCGGCCAGCCAGGTCAGGTAATCACTGACTTTCATCAACGGCAGGCTGCCGGATATCTCGGAGGCCGCAACGCGCAGACTGTGCGCCAGCTTGAAATGCCGTAAGGCTTCCATCTGCTGCTCAAGGTCGTCCTCGGGGATACGAATCAGCCGCTCGCGCAGCTCGGCCTTCAGTTCCGGGGCCAGCGGCGGATTGAACAGGCGTCCCTCATTGAGCAACTCATCGAGCAACAACGGGAAACGCGCGATCTGCTCGGCAATCCACGGGCTCGCGGCACACAGGGTCAGCAGCTGTCGCAGCGCGTCGGGGTTTTCCGTGAGCAGCACCAGGTACGCCGAGCGCCGGGCGACCGCTTCTACCAGGGGCAGCACGCGCTCGAGTACCAGGTCGGGCTTCTCATGTTCCACCGCCTGAGCCAGCAGACGGGGGATGAACGCGTCCAGCCGCTCACGGCTCAGACGCTGCATCGAACGCAGGTTGGGGCTGCTGCGCAGGCTTGCCAGATTTTTCAGCGCCTTCTCGGCGTCAACAAAGCCGGCCTGCAACAGTTGGCGACCTGCGGCCTCTTCGTCCTGGGACTCTTCCCACAACGGCAGCCATTCGCCTCCCACCACCACTTCACCATCTTCTTCCTGCTCATCATCCGGGTCGGCGTCGGGGTCCGCAATGACCTGGCGGAAGTGCCAGGCCACACGGCCACGCCAGTGCATCAGTCGTTCGTGAAAGGCAGCCCAGTCAGCGAAGCCCATGATCAGCGCAACGCGCGCCTGATCCTGTTCGTTGTCCGGGAGCATCTGCGTCTGACGGTCGGCAATCGCCTGAATGGCGTGCTCGGTATAACGCAGAAACTCGTAGCCCTCGCGCAGCTCTTCGGTCACCGCCGAGGGCAGATAGCCCTGCCCCTCAAGAGTTTTCAGCACCTTGAACAACGGCCGCTGCTGCAGACTCAGGTCGCGGCCGCCGTGAATCAGTTGAAAGGCCTGGGCGATGAACTCCACCTCACGAATACCGCCGGCGCCCAGCTTGATGTTTTCCGCCATGCCCTTGCGCTTCACTTCCTGCTGAATGAGCTGCTTCATGGTGCGCAGCGCTTCAATGGCCGAGAAATCCAGATAGCGGCGGTACACGAACGGACGCAGCATCGCCAGCAATTCGGCACCGGCAGCCTGATCGCCCCCGACCACGCGCGCCTTGATCATCGCGTAACGTTCCCAATCCCGGCCCTGGTCCTGGTAATACTGTTCCAGCGCATTGAAGCTGAGCACCAGGGCGCCGGACGAACCGTAGGGGCGCAGACGCATGTCGACCCGGAATACGAATCCGTCGACGGTCACCGGGTCGAGCGCCCTGATCAGCCGGTGGCCCAGACGAATGAAGAACTCCTGATTGTCCAGCGCACGCTTGGTGCCGACGGTCTCGCCGCCCTCCGGGTAGCCGAAGATCAGGTCAATGTCCGAGGACAGGTTCAGTTCGACCGCACCGAGCTTGCCCATGCCCAGAATGACCATGTGCTGCGGCTGCCCGGAATGACGACCGGTCGGGGTGCCGAACTGCTGGCAGTGCCGGGGGTACAACCATTGGTAAGCCAGATCGATCGACGCATCGGCCATGTCCGACAGGTCACGGCAGGTTTCGATCAGGTTTGCCTGACGGGTCAGGTCGCGCCAGATAATCCGTACTTGCTGGCGTGCGCGCTGTCGACGTAGATTACGCCCCAATTCATCATCACTGGCAGCGCTCGACAGCGCGTCGGCAATCTGCCCGCGCAATTGGCCGGCAGAGAAGCTACGCTCCAGCTCGCCCGAATCGGCCAGCTGCAGGAGCATCTGCGGATCACGGCAGACTTGTTCGGTTACAAAATCACTGGCAGCGCAGACCCGGTCGAATGCTGCCTGCCGCGCCTCGGGCCAGGCCTTGAATGAGGCCTGTGCGTCCTCGGACAGGACAGTGAGCGCGGCCTGAAACATCTGGCGAGCGCGGGTAATCGATGGCAGCAGAATGGCCGGAAATTCGGCCAGTAAAGGCAGGCTCATGGTCTATCCTTGATCGGCGTGCAGACGCCCGTCCGTCGTTATGGCGAGACGCGTCTGCCAGCACCGCTTGTCGAACAAAGGTTATAAATTGCTGGAAAAATCAAATTAGAAGCATAAAAATCCGCTTTTTCCCTGCAAGATATTCAATAGCGATCAACAGTAACGTTTTAAGCTACACGACAACAGGAGCGATTAAGACGCTTCTCTGTAGTTTTACTACTGGGTCCGATACTCGGAGGGCTGAAATCGTCGTCGATTTGTAGTAAAACTACACGCCGCCGGATCCCACCCTCCGGTAATCCAAGAATTTATGTCGTCTGCCCACAAGGCCAGTCGCAAACTCAGGCAACCGATTCTGGAAGCCTTTCCGCCCTGGAGCAAGCCATGCAAGACCTCGATCCCGTCGAAACCCAGGAATGGCTGGACGCCCTGGAATCGGTTCTCGACAAAGAAGGCGAAGACCGCGCTCACTACCTGATGACCCGTTTGGGCGAGCTGGCCACCCGTAGTGGTTCGCAGCTGCCGTACGCCATCACCACGCCATATCGCAACACCATTCCTGTCACCCACGAAGCACGCATGCCTGGCGACCTGTTCATGGAACGCCGCATTCGCTCGCTGGTGCGCTGGAACGCATTGGCCATGGTCGTCAAAACCAACCTGAACGACCCGGATCTGGGCGGCCACATCTCCAGCTTCGCCTCCAGCGCCACGCTGTACGACATCGGCTTCAACTATTTCTTCCAGGCCCCGACCGACGAACACGGCGGCGACCTGATCTACTTCCAGGGTCACGCATCGCCAGGCGTCTACGCCCGTGCGTTCCTCGAAGGCCGCATTACCGAAGACCAGATGAACAACTTCCGTCAGGAAGTCGACGGCAATGGCCTGTCCTCTTATCCACACCCGTGGCTGATGAAGGATTTCTGGCAGTTCCCGACTGTATCGATGGGCCTTGGCCCGATCCAGGCGATCTACCAGGCGCGCTTCATGAAGTACCTGGAGCACCGCGGTTACATTCCGGAAGGCAAGCAGAAAGTCTGGTGCTTCCTGGGTGACGGCGAGACCGACGAGCCGGAATCGCTGGGCGCCATCGCCCTGGCCGGTCGCGAGAAGCTCGACAACCTGATCTTCGTCGTCAACTGCAACCTGCAGCGCCTCGACGGCCCGGTTCGCGGCAACGCCAAGATCATCCAGGAACTCGAAGGCGTGTTCCGCGGCGCCCAATGGAACGTCACCAAAGTCATCTGGGGCCGTTTCTGGGACCCACTGCTGGCCAAGGACGTCGACGGTATCCTGCAACGTCGCATGGACGAAGTCATCGACGGCGAATACCAGAACTACAAGGCCAAGGACGGCGCGTTCGTCCGCGAGCACTTCTTCAACTCGCCTGAACTCAAGGCGATGGTTGCCGATCTGTCCGACGACGAGATCTGGAAACTCAACCGTGGCGGCCACGACCCGTACAAGGTTTATGCGGCCTACCACGAAGCCGTCAACCACAAGGGTCAACCGACCGTGGTTCTGGCCAAGACCATCAAGGGTTATGGCACCGGCGCAGGCGAAGCAAAAAACACTGCGCACAACACCAAGAAGGTCGATGTCGACAGCCTGCGTCACTTCCGTGACCGTTTCGACATCCCGGTCAAGGACTCCGAACTCGAAGCCCTGCCGTTCTACAAGCCGGAAGAAGGCAGCGCCGAAGCCCGTTACCTGAGCGAGCGTCGTGCTGCGCTGGGTGGCTTCGTGCCTCAGCGTCGCGCGCAGAGCTTCAACCTGCCGACGCCGCCACTCGACACCCTCAAGGCCATCCTTGACGGTTCGGGCGACCGTGAAATTTCCACCACCATGGCTTTCGTGCGCATCCTGGCGCAGTTGGTCAAGGACAAGGAAGTCGGTCAGCGCATCGTGCCGATCATCCCGGACGAAGCGCGTACCTTCGGTATGGAAGGCATGTTCCGCCAGCTGGGCATCTACTCGTCGGTCGGCCAGCTCTACGAGCCAGTCGATAAAGAACAAGTGATGTTCTATCGCGAAGACAAGAAAGGCCAGATCCTCGAAGAAGGCATCAACGAAGCGGGCGCCATGTCCTCCTTCATCGCTGCCGGTACTTCGTACTCCAGCCACAACCAGCCGATGATTCCGTTCTACATCTTCTACTCGATGTTCGGTTTCCAGCGCATCGGCGACCTGGCATGGGCCGCTGGCGACAGCCGCACCCGTGGCTTCCTGATCGGTGGCACCGCCGGCCGTACCACGCTGAACGGCGAAGGCCTGCAGCACGAAGACGGTCACAGCCACATCCTGGCATCGACCATCCCGAACTGCCGCACCTTCGACCCGACTTACGGTTACGAACTGGCAGTGATCATCCAGGACGGCATGCGCCGGATGTTCGAAGAGCAGCAGGACGTTTTCTACTACCTGACCGTGATGAACGAGTCCTACACCCAGCCAGCCATGCCGGCCGGTGTGGAAGAAGGCATCGTCAAGGGCATGTACCTGCTCGAAGAAGACACCAAGGAAGCGGCGCACCACGTCCAGTTGCTGGGCTCGGGCACCATCCTGCGTGAAGTTCGCGAAGCGGCGAAGATTCTCCGTGACGAGTTCAATATCGGCGCCGACGTCTGGAGTGTCACCAGCTTCAACGAGCTGCGTCGCGACGGTCTGGCTGCAGAGCGCAACAACCGCCTGCACCCTGGCCAGAAGCCGCAGCTGAGCTATGTCGAGGAGTGCCTCAACGGCCGCAAAGGTCCGGTCATCGCATCGACGGATTACATGAAGCTGTTCGCTGATCAGATTCGTCAGTGGGTTCCAACCAAGGAATACAAAGTCCTGGGCACCGACGGTTTCGGCCGTAGCGACAGCCGCAAGAAGCTGCGTCACTTCTTTGAAGTCGATCGTCACTTCGTGGTGCTGGCGGCCCTGGAAGCCTTGGCTGATCGTGGCGATATCGAACCCAAGGTCGTGGCTGAAGCCATCGCCAAGTTCGGCATCGATCCTGAAAAACGCAATCCACTGGACTGCTAAGAGTCTGCTTCAAGAGCGCTGATCAGAGCGTGAACAGCCGAGGATGCGGAATTTACTTGCCGTAAATGAGCATCCAACGCTGTTTCGTTGTAACTGAACCAGCGTATTCGTGAGTGAACAGGTTCTCCTAAGGAGAGACATAGTGAGTGAGTTAATTCGTGTACCCGACATCGGCAACGGTGAAGGCGAAGTCATTGAATTGATGGTCAAGGTCGGTGATCGCATCGAGGCCGACCAGAGCATTCTGACGCTTGAGTCGGACAAGGCGAGCATGGAAATCCCTGCTCCCAAGGCTGGCGTCATCAAGACCATGAAGGTCAAGCTGGGCGACCGCCTGAAAGAAGGCGACGAGCTGTTCGAACTGGAAGTGGAAGGCGAAGCAGCTGCGGCCCCGGCACCTGCTGCCGAACCTGCTGCGGCCCCGGCCGCCGCCGAAAAGCCGGCTGAAGCCGCACCCGCAGCCGCTGCGCCTGCTCCGGCAGCCAGCGCCAGCGCCAGCGCCAGCGTTCAGGACATCCACGTACCGGACATCGGTTCGTCGGGCAAGGCCAAGATCATCGAACTGATGGTCAAGGTCGGTGACAGCATCCAGGCCGATCAGTCGCTGATTACCCTGGAATCCGACAAGGCCAGCATGGAGATCCCTTCTCCGGCCGCAGGCGTTGTCGAGAGCATCGAAGTCAAACTGGACCAGGAAGTCGGTACCGGCGACCTGATCCTGAAACTGAAAGTTGAAGGTGCCGCCCCTGCCGCTGCTCCGGCGCCTGCCGCCAGCGCACCCGCTGCTGCCCCTGCCAAGGCTGAAGCCGCGGCTCCTGCCGCCCCTGCCCCCAAGGCAGAAGCGGCACCTGCGCCGGCTGCTCCAGCGGCTCCGGCCAAAGACGGCGCCAAGGTTCATGCAGGCCCGGCCGTTCGTCAGCTGGCCCGCGAATTCGGCGTCGAGCTGAGCGCGGTCAGTTCCACCGGCCCGCACGGCCGTGTGCTGAAAGAAGACGTTCAGGCTTACGTCAAAACCATGATGCAGAAGGCCAAGGAAGCGCCAGCTGGCGGCGCAAGCGGCGGCTCGGGCATCCCGCCAATTCCGGAAGTCGATTTCAGCCGTTTCGGCGAGATCGAAGAAGTGCCGATGACGCGTCTGATGCAACTCGGCGCTTCCGGTCTGCACCGCAGCTGGCTGAACATCCCGCACGTCACGCAATTCGACCAGGCCGACATTACCGACCTGGAAGCTTTCCGTGTGGCGCAGAAAGGCGCTGCCGAGAAAGCTGGCGTCAAGCTGACCGTTCTGCCACTGCTGCTCAAATCCTGCGCCCACCTGCTCAAGGAGCTGCCGGACTTCAACGCTTCGCTGGCACCTAGCGGCAAGGCCGTGATTCGCAAGAAGTACGTGCACATCGGCTTTGCCGTGGACACCCCGGACGGCCTGCTGGTCCCGGTCATCCGCGACGTCGACCAGAAGAGCCTGTTGCAACTGGCTGCCGAAGCCGCCGCACTGGCGGAAAAGGCGCGCAACAAGAAACTGACTGCGAACGACATGCAGGGCGCGTGCTTCACTATCTCCAGCCTTGGCCACATTGGCGGCACCGGCTTCACGCCGATCGTCAACGCGCCGGAAGTGGCGATCCTCGGTGTTTCCAAGGCAACCATCCAGCCCGTCTGGGACGGTAAAGCCTTCCAGCCGAAACTGATGCTGCCGCTGTCGCTGTCCTACGATCACCGCGTGATCAACGGCGCAGCTGCTGCCCGCTTCACCAAGCGCTTGAGCGAATTGCTGGCGGACATCCGCACAATCCTGCTGTAAGCCCTGCAGGCCCGTTCCCGGACGGGCCTTGCTGTACACCTTTGCGAGCTGCCACGCTCGAACCTCAACCCCGCCCTCCAGCGGGGATTTTTTTGTCTGGCTATCGCGCCCATGCTCCGCGCTGATTGCTGGATCCTGTGGGAGTGACCGGGGCGGCGACCCGCATTGCTCACGACCCATCTTCGGGGGTTGTACGGACCCCTTCGCGAGCAAGCTCGCTCCCACGACCTTTATCGCGGTGCCAGGTCTGACTGGCGGGTGATACACTACGCGACATTTTTGTTTTGCAGGTTCACCGTCGTGACTAACACCGCTTTCAATTCTCTGCCCCTGTCTGCTGCCATGCTGGCTAACCTGGAGTCGCTTGGTTATGCCGAAATGACACCGATTCAGGCGCAGAGCCTGCCGGTGATCCTCAAGGGCATGGACCTGATCGCGCAAGCCAAGACCGGCAGCGGCAAGACCGCTGCATTCGGCATCGGCCTGCTCAACCCTATCAACCCGCGTTTCTTCGGTTGCCAGGCATTGGTCATGTGCCCGACCCGCGAACTGGCGGATCAGGTGGCCAAGGAAATCCGCCGTCTGGCGCGTTCCGAGGACAACATCAAGGTCCTGACCCTGTGTGGCGGCGTTTCATTCGGCCCGCAGATCGGCTCGCTGGAGCATGGCGCGCACATCATCGTCGGTACTCCGGGTCGCATACAGCAGCACTTGCGCAAGGGCTCGCTGGTCCTGGACGGCCTGAACACGCTGATTCTCGATGAAGCCGACCGCATGCTGGACATGGGTTTCTACGACGCCATCGCCGACATCATCGAGCAGACCCCGCAGCGCCGCCAGACGCTGCTGTTCTCGGCGACCTACCCGGTCGGTATCAAGCAGTTGTCCTCGAAATTCATGCGTGATCCACAGACCGTGAAAGTCGAAGCACTGCACGCCGACAGCCAGATCGAGCAGATTTTCTACGAGATCTCTCCGGAGCAGCGCCTGGAAGCAGTGGTCAAGGTACTCGGCCATTTCCGTCCGACGTCCTGCGTGGCGTTCTGCTTCACCAAGCAGCAGGTGCAGGAAGTGGTCGATCACCTGACCGCCAAGGGCATGTCTGCCGTCGGCCTGCATGGCGATCTCGAACAGCGTGACCGTGATCAGGTACTGGCGATGTTTGCCAACCGCAGCACCTCGGTACTGGTCGCCACTGACGTGGCCGCGCGCGGTCTGGACATCGACGCGCTGGACATGGTGATCAACGTCGAGCTGGCGCGTGATTCGGAAATCCACATTCACCGCGTCGGCCGTACCGGTCGCGCAGGCGAGAAAGGCATCGCGGTCAGCCTGGTGGCTCCGTCGGAAAGCCAACGCGCGCGTGCCATCGAAGAGTTGCAGAAAGCGCCGTTGAACTGGCAGCAATACGACAGACTGAGCATCAAGGAAGGCGGCAAGCTGCTGCCCGCCATGACCACCCTGTGCATCGGTTCGGGCCGCAAGGACAAGCTGCGTCCGGGCGATATCCTCGGCGCACTGACCGGCGAGGCAGGCATTCCGGGCACTCAGGTCGGCAAGATCGCGATTTTCGACTTCCAGGCCTACGTTGCCGTCGAGCGCAGCATGGCCAAACAGGCCCTGGAACGTTTGAACAACGGCAAGATCAAGGGCAAGTCGCTGCGCGTGCGGATTCTCTGAAATAGTCGTCTGCTGGATTATCGTCCCCACGCTCCGCGTGGGAACGCAGTTCTGGACGCTCCGCGTCCGATTTTGAATAGGCACTGCGGCGCAGGTATGTGACGCAGAGCGTCACGAGAGGCATTCCCACGCGAAGCATGGGGACGATCGTGACCTGAAGATCGAGGAACCACGCTGTGCCCGTTACTGACGTTGTAATCATTGGCGCCGGCGCTGCCGGTCTGATGTGTGCGTTCACCGCTGCCGCTCGCGGGCGCAAGGTGATGTTGATCGACCATGCCAACAAACCCGGCAAGAAGATCCTGATGTCCGGTGGCGGGCGGTGCAACTTCACCAATATGTACACCGAGCCGGCCAACTTCCTGTCGCAGAACCCGCATTTCTGCAAATCGGCCCTGGCCCGCTACACCCAATGGGATTTCATCGCGATGGTCGCCAAGCATGGCGTGCCTTATCACGAGAAGAAGCTCGGCCAGCTGTTTTGCGACAACAAGTCCAGCGACATTCTGGAAATGCTTCTGGAAGAGTGCCGCGAGGCCGGTGTCAGCCTGCACATGGACACCTCCGTGCAGCAGATCGAAAAGACCGACGCCGGCTACAGCCTGCAGACCACGCTGGGCCCCCTGAACTGCCAGTCGCTGGTGATTGCCACAGGCGGGCTGTCGATTCCGACGCTGGGCGCTACGGGTTTTGGCTATCAGATTGGCAAGCAGTTCGGCCACACGCTGCTGCCGACCCGCGCCGGGCTGGTGCCGTTCACCATCACCGATCAGCTCAAGGAGCTGTGCACCGAGTTGTCAGGCACCTCGGTGGATTGTCTGGTGAGCTGCAACGACACCAACTTCCGCGAAAACATCCTGTTCACCCACCGCGGCCTCAGTGGCCCGGCGATCCTGCAGATTTCCTCGTTCTGGCAGCCCGGTGACACGGTGGAAATCAACCTGCTGCCCGATCACGACGTGCCCGCCTGGCTCAACCAGCAGCAGGCCGAGCGCCCCAACAGTGAGCTGAAAACCCTGCTGGGCGAGATGTTCACCAAGAAGATGGCCAACCTGATCGCCGAACACTGGTTCGTTTCCAAACCGATGAAGCAGTACACCCACGCCGAGCTGACCGATATCGCCGAAAAGCTGGCGAGCTGGCAGGTGGTGCCGGCGGGCACCGAGGGTTATCGCACGGCCGAAGTGACGCTGGGCGGTATAGACACCCGCGAAGTGTCGTCCAAGACCATGGAATCGCTGAAATCCCCCGGTCTTTATTTTGTGGGCGAAGTGCTGGACGTGAGCGGTCATCTGGGCGGTTTCAACTTTCAGTGGGCCTGGGCGTCGGCCTATGCTGCCGCACACTACGTGTGACGTAGTCGCTGATACGCGACATCACGACACGACAAACCGGTATAAATTTTGCAAGGCGGATGTACAGCCAGTCATTTGGTCTGTACATATCCTCCTGCACGATCGATCAATTGCGAACAGGGCCGTCAAGCTAACCCATGGCATCGAAATCTCTCCGTCATACATTCCGTCGATTGTGGGCGCTGGATAAATTCAGCTATAGCGTTCGAGTCTTTATCGCACTGACCGGCAGCATGGCGCTGTGCTGGTATCAAAACGAAATGGCATTACTGATCCCGCTGTTTCTGGGGATTATTGCCTGCGCCCTGGCCGAGACTGACGACAGCTGGCAGGGCCGACTCAATGCCCTGGCCGTGACACTGGTGTGTTTCAGCATCGCCGCCCTCGCCGTCGAATTGCTCTTCCCCTACCCCATCCTGTTTGTCTGCTCGCTGGCGCTGGCCAGCTTCTGCCTGACCATGCTGGGCGCGCTGGGTGAGAGGTATGGCGCAATCGCCTACGGCACGTTGATCCTTTCGGTCTACACCATGATCGGCGTCGATCAACGTGGCGGTGAAGTGCTGGACTTCTGGCATGAACCGATGCTGCTGGTGGCGGGCGCGGCCTGGTACGGACTGCTGTCAGTGCTGTGGCAGATGCTGTTTTCCAACCAGCCGGTGCAACAGGCGCTGGCGCGACTGTTTCGTGAGCTGGGCCAGTACCTGAAACTCAAGTCGACCCTGTTTGAACCGATTCGCACGCTCAACGTGGAGGCACGTCGTCTGGAACTGGCGCAGCAGAACGGCAAAGTGGTCGCTGCGCTGAACTCCACCAAGGAAATCATCCTGCACCGCGTCGGCAGCGGCCGGCCCGGCTCCAAAGTCAGCCGCTACCTGAAGCTGTACTTCATCGCTCAGGACATCCACGAGCGCGCCAGCTCGTCGCATTACCCCTACAACTCACTGGCCGATGCGTTTTTCCACAGCGACGTGCTGTTCCGCTGTCAGCGCCTGCTGCGTCAACAGGGCGTTGCCTGCCAGGCGCTGTCAGAATCCATCCAGCTGCGGCAGCCGTTCGTGTATGACCCCAGCTTCGCCGAAGCCATGGAAGACCTGCACGCATCCCTTGAGCATCTGCGCATCCAGAGCAACCCTGCCTGGCGCGGCCTGCTGCGTTCGCTGCGCGCGCTGGCTGCCAACCTCGGCACCCTGGATCGTCTGATCAGCGACGCCAGCAACCCGGACGCCGTAGCCGATGCCACCGACAGCAGCCTGCTGGACCGCTCGCCGCGCAACCTCAAGGATGTCTGGACACGCCTGCGCCTGCAGATGACCCCGACCTCGCTGCTGTTTCGTCACGCCCTGCGCCTGCCGCTGGCATTAACCATCGGTTACGCGATGGTGCACCTGATTCACCCGTCACAGGGCTACTGGATCATCCTCACCACGGTGTTCGTCTGCCAGCCCAGCTACGGCGCCACCCGGCTCAAGCTCGGCCAGCGGATCATCGGCACCGCGATTGGCCTGACTGTCGGCTGGGTGCTGTTCGATCTGGTTACCAGTCCGATTCTGCAATCGATGTGCGCGGTGCTGGCCGGGGTGGTGTTCTTCGTCAACCGGACCACGCGCTACACCCTGTCGACCGCCGCCATCACAGTGATGGTGCTGTTCTGTTTCAATCAGGTCGGCGACGGTTACGGCCTGTTCCTGCCCCGGCTGTTCGATACCCTGCTGGGCAGCCTTATCGCCGGCCTCGCAGTGTTCCTGTTTCTGCCGGACTGGCAGGGGCGGCGCCTGAACAAGGTGCTGGCCAATACCCTGACCTGCAACAGCATCTACCTGCGGCAGATCATGCAACAGTATGCCAAGGGCAAGAGTGACGACCTGGCCTACCGACTGGCGCGGCGCAATGCCCACAACGCCGACGCGGCGCTGTCGACCACGCTGGCGAATATGCTCATGGAGCCCGGCCACTTCCGCAAGGAGGCCGACGTCGGCTTCCGCTTTCTGGTGCTGTCGCACACGCTGCTGAGCTACCTTTCAGGTCTCGGCGCGCACCGTGATACGCAGCTGCCGAGCGATGTCCGCGAACACCTGATCGATAACGTCGGCGCCACGCTGGCCGCCAGCATCGACGAAATCGCCGCAGGGCTGGCCGAGAAGAGGCCGGTTGCGGTACAGAGCGATGTCGAGGAAGGGCTGGCCGCGCAACTGGAGCAACTGCCCGAGGACATGGACGAGAGCCAGCGGCTGGTGCAGGCCCAACTGGCACTGATCTGCCGCCAACTGGCACCGCTGCGCACCCTCGCCGCGCACCTGATCAAAGCTCCGGAGACTGCTGCAACCCATGCAGTCTGAGCAATTCATCGTAGGTGCCGTCCGCTTTCATGGCGGCAATTTCGCGATCGAAGTCAGCGACGATCTTTTCGTGATGCGGATTTTTCAGACTGACCAGAATATGCAGGCTGTTATCGCTTAACGAACCCGGTAGAAACTCGACCCGGTCACGCACCTCGTCCGGTTCCATCGCCAGGTTGTAGCGAGCGACGTATTCGTCTTCCAGGGTCAGGTCGACACGCTCGGCAGCAAGCATGCGTATGGCGGTGGAGAAGTTTTGCACAGGGACTTTCTGCAACTCGGTGTCGTCGTCAAACGCAGGGGCATAAGCGTAACCGCGCACCACCGCGATCATGTACTTGTGCAATTGCTCATGGGTCAGGGTGTCAATGGGCGACTCCTTGCGCTTGATGAAACGCACCCGATTGAGCAGGTACTCCGCAGAAAACTGGCCAATTTTCGTGCGCTCCTCGCTGAACCAGGCATTGATCAGCACGTCATGACGCCCCTGGCTCAAGCCGAGCATCGCCCGCGCCCAGGGCACTTGCTCATACAGTGTGGTGTACCCGGCACGGCGCAGCGCCGTATTGACGATGTCGGTTGCCAACCCGCCGTTGAGCAGCAGCGCGTCGGTAAAAGGCGGCCAGGGGTCAGCGACAAGACGCAACTTTTCAGCTGCATTGGCGGGCGCCATCAGCATGAAGACCAGCAACCCCACCGCTCGAAGCAACTGCGACATGCTCAGGTTCCTGAAAGGGGCGGCGTGCCCGATTTAATCCTATCGGCAGGAAAACGCTCGCGCGTTAGGCTCTGTACGAAAAGTCGGCGAGCGTAGGTCAGGCGAGCCTGTTCCACTTTTCGTACAGAGCCTAGAGCACCTGCCGTTTTTAATTGAAGACCTGAAGCAGGCAGTAGACAAGCCGGGGGAGCAACATGCTCACCCGACGTAGCATTCATATCGTTGACGGCGTTTATTGGGAATGTCGCCGGATACGTTTAGACTTCGCTTCTGGTTTCCCTGCGAGTCTGCAACATGTCTATCAAATGGATCTGCAAACATCACACCGAGCTGAGCATCCAGCAGCTCTATGCCGTGCTGCAACTGCGTGCCGAGGTGTTTGTGGTCGAGCAGCAATGCGTGTATCTGGACGTCGACGGACAGGACCTGACGGGCGACACCTGCCACCTGATGGCCTGGCAGGAAGACAAGCTGGTCGCCTACCTGCGTTTGCTCGACCCCATCCAGCAAGGCGGCGACGTGACCATCGGCCGGGTGGTGACTGCGCCGTCGATTCGCAGTCGGGGTATCGGCCATGAACTGATGGAGCAGGCCCTGGAAAACGCCGAACGCAAATGGCCCGACCAGCCCATCTACCTATCGGCCCAGGCCCATTTGCAGGGCTATTACAGCCGCTATGGCTTCAATCCGGTGGGCGAGATCTACCTGGAAGACGACATCCCGCATATCGGCATGCGTCGCGATCTGGACTGAAAACCGCTCAGGGATACGCCAGCACAGCCTTGATGCGTAGCAGATTGTCGGCAATCCAGCCCTTGTCAACGGCGCCCCAGTCACGGATCCGGTAGCTGCCGGCGTGATTGCGGCCACCTTCGAGCTGCTCGAAGTCGCACACAATGTCCAGATCGGCAAGCGCACTGATGGTGTCCTGAGCGGTACGACGAGGCATGCCGGTTGCCGTCATCAGCTCAGGGACACTGCTGGCGACCCGTGAATCGATCAGATACGCCACGTACAGGCGGCGATAGAAACTGCTTTTGGTCTTGCTGACCTGCATCGTCGAATCCTTTTTCAGTGCCTGGTTCAGCATGGCGCATGTGCGGCCTGCAGATCGCGGTACGTCAGGTACACGCGCAAATCGAACTCCAGCTGGTGATAACCAGGCAACATGTGTTCACACAACTGGTAGAACGCCTTGTTATGGTCCGACTCACGAAAGTGGGCCAGCTCGTGCACCACGATCATTTTCAGAAACTCCGGCGGCGCTTCCTTGAACAGCGCTGCTACGCGAATCTCGTTGCTGGCCTTGAGCTTGCCACCCTGCACTCTGGATATCTTGGTATGCAGGCCCAGTGCGCGATGAGTCAGGTCAAGGCGATTATCGAACAGAACCTTCTTGATGGCTGGCGCATTGCGCAGGTGATCCTGCTTGAGCGCCAGCGCATAGGCGTAGAGGGCCTTGTCGCTCTGAATCTGATGCCGCGCGGGGTAGCGCTGCTGCAGGTAATCCGCCAGGCGATCGTCGGCAATCAACTGCTGCACCTGGTCCTGCAGGGCCTGCGGATAGGCCTGCAGGTATTTGAGCGGAGCATGGCTGGATGCAGTCATGGGGCCTTTGCATAAGATCGAAAAACGCCATTCTACAACAATCTCTTCTGTCTCAAGCCTGCCACGTCAAAGTGCCCGGGAAAGCGCAACGCCTCTTCCGGGCCCATCGGGTGAGCGATCAAAAAGCCCTGAATGACCTGACAACCGTTGTCGGCCAGCCATTGATATTGCTCAGCCGTCTCGACGCCTTCGGCGATGACCAGCATATCGAGGTTGCGGCTCAGGTCGATGATACTGCTGGCCATTGCCGCTTCGCGCTTTGATCCTGCGATGCTGGCCACAAAACGCCTGTCCAGCTTCAAAGTGTCGAGCTGAAGATTGCGCAGATGCGACAGCGAGCATTCGCCCGTGCCAAAGTCGTCGAGCGCAATGCGCACACCGACGTCATGCAACAACTTCAGCTGTTTATGGCTGTGCGTAAGGTTATTCACCAGAGCGGTTTCAGTGATTTCCACTTCGATTTGCCCCGGTTTCAACTCGAAGCGATCCATGGCGCGCTTCAATTCCGAAGCCAGATTGGGCAGACAGAATTGCGTGGGGCTGACGCAGACACTCAGCACCATGTCGGGCGCAAAGATACGGCTCCATGCCTGACGCTGCTCGGCGCCCTGATCAAAGATCCAGCCGCCGAGCCGATTGATCAGCCTGGTCTCTTCCAGCAACGGAATGAACAGCGCAGGCGGGACCTCTCCGACCGCAGGATGCTGCCAGCGCAGCAAGGCCTCGAAACCACGCAAGCGACCATCCGCCATGTGAATCTGAGGCTGGTACACCACTGAAAAATCCCGGCCATCGATGGCCGTGCGCACGCTTTCCTCAAGCATCAGTCGCGAGCGGGCGCGCCCGTTCATGTTCTGATCATAGAACCGGTATTGCTGCCGCCCGGCACGCTTGGCCTCGTACATGGCAATATCTGCCGCGCGCAGCAGACCGTCCAGATTCGAGCCGCAGTCCGGGAAGGTTGCAATGCCGACACTGGCACCCAGCGTGATCTCGACACCGTCGACCTGACGTCTTCCGGATACCCGCTCGATGAGCTTTTCGGCGATCTTGGCCGCCTGCTCGGGGTAATCGAGCCCGTCGATCACCACAGTGAATTCGTCGCCGCCGATGCGCGCCAGCACATCATAGGGGCGCATGCTGTCCTTGAACTGTTCGGCGACCCAGAGCAGTACCTGATCCCCCGCTTCATGGCCAAGCGCATCATTGATCTGCTTGAAGCCATCCAGATCCATGAACAGCACGACCAGGTATTTATCAGCCCGCTCGTTACGCAACAGCATGCTTTCAACCGCCTGATAAAGCCCGCGGCGATTGAGCAGGCCAGTCAATGCATCGGTGACGGCCTGTTTTTCAAGCTGCTGATAAAGATCACGGACCACCGACATATCGAGAACCGTCAGTACCATTGCCTTCTGTTCGGCAGGCAGCGCCGCGCAGGACAACGCCACGGGCAGTTGTGTGCCTTGCGCAGTGCGCAGAATGGCGTCATGCACCCGATAGGTATCGGACTTGCGATAGTGCTGATAAAAGCCCGAGTCCAGCCAGTGCCCCTCCTTCGGCTCGATGATGTAGTCCAGCACCTGAGTGCCGCGAAGCTGATCGACGGAGGTGTTCAATAACTGACAGATGGCCGGATTGGCAAAGCTGATGGTGCCTGCTTCGTCAACGACCAGAATGCCTTCGGCGACATTGGCCAGCACCGATGCATTGAACGCACGAGCCGATTCCAGCTCCAGCGACAGCTGTTGCAGCGCACGGCGATTACGCTGCTGTTCAAGCAAAGTCTGTACCTTGGGCTTGAGCACATTCGGGTCGAACGGTTTGAACAGATAATCCGTCGCACCATTCGCATAACCCTTCTGCACCGCATCCTGAGTCTGCTCATTGGCGGTGAGAAAAATAATCGGCGTAAGGCGGGTACGCTGACTGCCGCGCATCAGTCGCGCGACCTCGAAGCCGTCCATGCCCGGCATTTGCACATCCAGCAAAACCAGGTCGACTTCCTGCTCGAGAAGTACGGTCAATGCTTCGATTCCGGAACTTGCAGTCACAATGTGCCAGTCCGTTCTTTGCAGAACAGCACACATCGTCACCAGATTTTCCGGGTAATCGTCTACAACGAGTAAAACTGAAGAGCCATCATCTGGCTGGGTTGGCACGCGTTCCATGCTGCTTCTCTATGTGGGCATGACGCCTGAGACTCAGGACGACCGTCATACTTTGGAATAACTCTAGCCTCGTCTCGCCAAAAGCAGAAGCAAGGCGCCTGTTCCCTACTGTCAAAGTTCGATCTACCCGACTAACGGTCATTCGCTACACCCCTTACAGACTCTGCCCTGCAGAAGAAGTGACAGCACTTTGACGCCATCCGTTCGACATTTTTTTATTAACAAATTGTCCTACGAGCCGTATAAAACCCGCCTGAAGTCTCGCGCCAGAGGCTTTTTCTATGAGCGATATAAAGACATTTACGGACGGAGACAAAATGGTAGATCTTGGATCGTGGAATCTCAGCATCCCTGTGGGGTCGCCCCCCAAGACCATCGAAACCGCTCAGTTAGTAAAAGGCTATGACGGTAAATATTTCAAATCAAAAACCGACTCCATTGTGTTCTGGTCGCCCGTCACAGGCAGTAAAACCGAGAACGCAAAATATGCCCGCAGCGAACTTCGAGAAACGTGGTCCGATGGCTCGTTGCATAATTGGGTATACCCGGATGCCGACAACTATCTGAATGCCAAACTGGAAGTCGACCAAGTACCTTCCACTGGCAAGGTTGTCATCGGACAAATACACGCATACGAGAGCACGGAGCCGCTCCTGAAAGTCGAGTTTCAATACAAGGAAGACACTAAAACTGGCGATATCGTTGCAAAAGTCCGCAATCGCTATGACGACGATGAAAGCAAGGTTTACACCATCGTAGAAGGTGTGAAGCTGAATGAGACATTCAATTACGTCATTCACCTGAGCAAGGGCGGCAAACTGTCGGTCAGCGCCAAGGATCAGGACTGGAGCACGCGCATCAGTGAGACCTGGCGGGACAAGCCTCTGTACTTCAAGGCGGGGGTGTATACCCAGGACAACACCGGGTACACCTCGGAGGGCGGCAAGGCGACGTTCTACAACCTGGATATCGATCACAACCAGAGCTGAGCGGCACGCGCCTTAAACCCACATACAAAACGGCCCGCGCTTCACGAAGAAGAACGGGCCGTTTCTGTTTCAGTCAGACACTGTCAGCGGTTGGCTTTGAAGTCCTGCTCGGCTGCCAGGAAACGGGTCTGCATGGACGCAGAAGCAGGCTTGCCGATCAGGCTGAACACCACGATGGCGAGGCTGGCGAAGATGAACCCGGGGATGATTTCATACAGCCCCATCGTACTGAATTGCTTCCAGAGCACCACGGTGGCCGCACCAACAATGACCCCGGCAAGTGCGCCGTTACGAGTCATGCCCTTCCACAGCACCGAAATCAGCACCACAGGGCCGAAGGCTGCGCCGAAACCGGCCCAGGCGTAACTCACCAGGCCCAGTACGCGGTTTTCAGGATTGGCCGCCAGCAGAATGGCAATGATCGCGATCAGCAGCACCATTGCCCGACCGACCCAGACCAGCTCGATCTGCGAAGCCCCCTTGCGCAGATAAGCCTTGTAGAAGTCCTCGGTCAACGCACTGGAGCACACCAGCAACTGGCAGCTCAGCGTACTCATGACCGCAGCCAGAATGGCCGATAGCAGCACGCCGGCAATCCAGGGGTTGAACAGCAGCTTGGCCAGCTCGATGAACACCCGCTCCGGGTTTTCAGTCACCGGCCCGGCAACATCCGGATGCGCCGAGAAATAGGCAATGCCGAAGAACCCGACCGCCACGGTGCCGCCCAGGCACAGGATCATCCAGGCCATGGAGATGCGTCGGGCGCTGGCAATCGACTTGACCGAATCGGCCGCCATGAAGCGCGCGAGGATGTGTGGCTGACCGAAATAACCCAGGCCCCAGCCGAGCAGGGAAATGATGCCGATGAAAGTCGTGTTCTTGAACATGTCGAAGCTGGTCGGATCTTTCGCTTCAATCGCCAGAAAGGTGGTGTCGACGCCGCCCGTTGCCAGCAGGACGATGATCGGCGTGAGGATCAGCGCGAAAATCATCAGCGTAGCCTGCACGGTGTCTGTCCAGCTCACTGCGAGGAAACCACCGACAAAAGTGTAGGCAATGGTCGCCGCAGCACCGGCCCACAGGGCGGTTTCGTAGGACATGCCGAAGGTGCTTTCAAACAGACGCGCCCCCGCAACGATGCCCGAGGCGCAATAGATGGTGAAAAACACCAGAATCACGATGGCCGAAATGATGCGCAGCAGGCCACTGTTGTCTTCGAAACGGCTGCTGAAGTAATCCGGCAGGGTCAGTGCGTCGCCATTGTGCTCTGTCTGCACACGCAGACGGCCGGCCACGAACAGCCAGTTCAGGTAGGCACCGATGATAAGACCGATGGCGATCCAGCTTTCCGACAGGCCGGACATATAGATGGCACCGGGCAACCCCATCAACAGCCAGCCGCTCATGTCAGAGGCACCCGCTGAAAGAGCGGTCACCACGCTGCCCAGGCTGCGTCCGCCGAGGATGTAATCCGAAAGGTTGTTGGTAGAGCGATAGGCCATCAAGCCGATCAATACCATTGCCGCTATATAGATCACGAACGTGATCAAGGTAGGGTTGCTGACACTCATGAGTTCTGCCTTGGCATTGTTTTTATGTTGGCACCCGATGCCAAAGGGAATAGCGACCGATATTCGGCACATCCCTGCTTTTGCACCCGACACCGCGTTGACTGATCGCTCCGCAAGGATCGGCAATCAATGACTGGCGGTTGCACCGCGGAAACGAATCCTATTAAACAAACCAAACAGGGTGCAACCCATTTCATCGCGCAAGTTGCACCTGTTACAAAAAACCTGACGCAGGTGCATTTACGCGCCATTTTAGGGCGTTTTAAATACCATTTACAAAAAAACGCGCACCAGCATTGCGCATAGCGCTGTTTTTATGAGCCGCTCGCCGGGCACCTCACAAAATATTCTCCAAATCGGGTTGCACCCGGTTGCACCTCACCCCGTCCCGACGCTAATCTGCGCCAAAGCCGATGCCACTTCTGCGTGGCTATAAAGAGGACAACACATGGCCACCACCACTCTTGGCGTCAAACTTGACGACCCTACCCGCGAGCGATTGAAAGCCGCAGCCCACTCCATCGACCGCACGCCGCACTGGTTGATCAAGCAGGCGATTTTCAATTACCTGGAAAAGCTCGAGAGTGGTGCAACCCTGTTGGAACTCAACAGTGCCGCCGGCGCAAAGGACAACGAAGACCGCGGTGAGCTGGCAGAAGATGCCGGGCTGCAATGCTTTCTGGATTTTGCCGAAAGCATCCAGCCGCAGTCTGTATTACGAGCGGCCATCACCTCCGCCTACCGCCGCCCCGAGCAGGAAGTGGTGCCGATGCTGCTCGAGCAGGCCCGCCTGAGCGCCCCGGTTGCCGAAGCCACCAACAAGATGGCCGCGTCGATCGCGGAAAAACTGCGTAACCAGAAAAGCGCTGGCGGTCGCGCGGGCATCGTTCAAGGCCTGTTGCAGGAGTTTTCACTGTCCTCTCAGGAGGGCGTTGCGCTGATGTGCCTGGCCGAAGCACTGCTGCGTATTCCCGACAAGGGCACCCGCGATGCGTTGATTCGCGACAAGATCAGCAACGGCAACTGGCAGCCGCACCTGGGCAACAGCCCATCGCTGTTCGTCAACGCCGCCACCTGGGGCCTGCTGCTCACCGGCAGGCTGGTTGCCACTCACAATGAGGCGGGCCTCACGTCCTCGTTGAGCCGCATTATCGGCAAAAGTGGCGAACCGATGATCCGCAAGGGCGTCGACATGGCCATGCGCCTGATGGGCGAGCAGTTCGTGACCGGCGAAACCATCGGTGAAGCCCTCGCCAATGCCAGCCGCTTCGAAGCCAAGGGCTTCCGCTATTCCTACGACATGCTGGGTGAAGCGGCGCTGACCGAACATGACGCGCAGAAGTACCTCGCGTCCTACGAGCAAGCCATCCACTCCATCGGCAAAGCCTCACACGGCCGCGGCATCTACGAAGGTCCGGGGATTTCCATCAAGCTGTCGGCACTGCATCCACGCTATAGCCGCGCCCAGTACGAGCGGGTGATGGATGAGCTGTACCCGCGCCTGCTGTCGCTGACCCTGCTGGCCAAGCAATACGACATCGGCCTGAACATCGACGCCGAAGAAGCCGATCGCCTGGAGCTGTCGCTGGATCTGCTCGAGCGCCTGTGTTTCGAACCACAGCTCACCGGCTGGAACGGTATCGGTTTCGTGATTCAGGCATACCAGAAGCGCTGCCCTTATGTGATCGATTACGTGATCGATCTGGCGCGCCGCAGCCGCCATCGCCTGATGATCCGTCTGGTCAAGGGCGCTTACTGGGACAGCGAGATCAAGCGCGCCCAGGTCGAAGGCCTGGAAGGCTATCCGGTGTACACGCGCAAGGTGTACACCGACGTGTCCTACATCGCCTGCGCGCGCAAGCTGCTCGCGGCACCGGAAGTCATCTATCCGCAATTCGCCACGCACAACGCCCATACCCTGGCGGCCATCTACCAGATTGCCGGTCAGAATTATTACCCCGGCCAGTACGAGTTCCAGTGCCTGCACGGCATGGGCGAGCCGTTGTATGAACAGGTTGTAGGCAAAGTCGCCGACGGCAAACTGAATCGACCATGCCGCGTGTACGCCCCGGTTGGCACTCATGAAACACTGCTGGCCTATCTGGTGCGTCGTCTGCTGGAAAACGGCGCCAATACGTCGTTTGTCAACCGGATTGCCGACCACTCCATCTCCATACAGGAACTGGTCGCCGATCCGGTCAGCCAGATCGAACGCATGGCCACCCAGGAAGGCGGTTTCGGCCTGCCGCATCCACGCATTCCGCTGCCGCGAGACCTCTACGGAACCGAACGCGCCAATTCCAGCGGCATCGACATGGCCAACGAGCATCGTCTGGCGTCGCTGTCTTCGGCCCTGCTGGCTACCGCGCACAACGACTGGAAAGCCGCCCCGATGCTGGGCTGTCCGGCCAGCGCAGGCACGTTGAGTGCTGCGTTGAATCCATCGGATCTGCGTGACGTGGTCGGTCATGTGCAGGAAGCGTCCCTGCAAGATGTCGATAACGCCATCCAGTGCGCCTTGAGCGCCGGTCCGATCTGGCAGGCTACCCCGCCTGTCGAGCGCGCCGCGATTCTGGAGCGTGCCGCAGACTTGATGGAGGCTGAAATCCAGCCGTTGATGGGCCTGTTGGTCCGTGAAGCGGGCAAGACCTTCGCCAACGCCATCGCCGAAGTGCGCGAAGCCGTGGACTTCCTGCGTTACTACGCCGTGCAGGCGCGCAACGACTTCACCAACGACGGTCACCGTCCGCTGGGGCCGGTGGTCTGTATCAGCCCGTGGAATTTCCCGCTGGCGATTTTCAGTGGTCAGGTGGCGGCTGCATTGGCCGCAGGTAACCCGGTGCTGGCCAAACCTGCCGAGCAGACACCACTGATCGCCGCGCAGGCCTTACGTCTGCTGCTTGAAGCGGGCATCCCGGAAGGCGTGGTGCAATTGCTGCCCGGTCGTGGCGAAACCGTAGGCGCAGGGCTGGTCGGCGACGAACGCGTCAAAGGTGTCATGTTCACCGGCTCGACCGAGGTCGCCCGCCTGCTGCAGCGCAACGTGGCAGGTCGCCTCGACTCGCAGGGTCGCCCCATTCCGCTGATCGCCGAAACCGGTGGCCAGAACGCAATGATTGTCGACTCTTCGGCGCTGACCGAACAGGTGGTGATCGACGTGGTGTCTTCGGCATTCGACAGCGCCGGTCAACGCTGCTCGGCACTGCGCGTGCTGTGCCTGCAGGAAGACTCTGCCGACCGCGTCATTGAAATGCTCAAGGGCGCGATGGCCGAGAACCGCCTCGGTAATCCGGAGCGCCTGTCCGTGGACATCGGCCCGGTCATCAACGCAGAGGCCAAGGCAGGTATCGAAAAACACATCCAGGCCATGCGCGACAAGGGCCGCACGGTTTACCAGGTGGCCATCGCCGACAGCGCCGAACTCAAGCGCGGCACTTATGTGATGCCGACCCTGATCGAGCTGGAAAGCTTCGATGAGCTGCAACGTGAAATCTTCGGTCCGGTGCTGCACGTGGTGCGCTACAAGCGCAAGGAGCTTGGCCTGCTGATCGATCAGATCAATGCCTCCGGTTATGGCCTGACCCTGGGCGTGCACACCCGCATCGACGAAACCATTGCCAAGGTCATCGACAACGTCAATGCCGGCAACGTCTATGTCAACCGCAACATCGTCGGCGCAGTGGTGGGTGTTCAGCCATTCGGCGGCGAAGGTCTGTCCGGCACCGGTCCCAAAGCAGGCGGCCCGTTGTACCTGTATCGCCTGCTGTCGACGCGCCCGCAGGATGCTATCGAGAAATCGTTCATCCGTAGCGACGCGCTGTCTGCACCGGATACCCGTCTGCGTGAAGTCTTCGGCAAGCCGTTGCAGGCACTGAAAGCCTGGGCTGCCAGCAACCAGCAAAGCGATCTGGATGCCCTGTGCAGTCAATACGCCGAGCAATCACAAAGCGGCATCACTCGCCAGTTGGCTGGCCCGACCGGCGAACGCAACAGCTACGCGATCCTGCCGCGTGAGCATGTGCTTTGCCTGGCTGACGACGAGAACGACCTGATGATTCAACTGGCAGCCGTACTGGCGGTCGGCAGCTCTGCCGTGTGGCCGGAGACCGACATCAGCAAGTCACTACGCGCTCGCCTGCCGAAGGACGTTCAGGCGCGCATCAAACTGGTACCTGACTGGGCCAAGGACGACGTCAACTTCGACGCCGTCCTGCACCACGGCGACTCCGACCAGCTACGTGCCGTCTGCCAGCAGATCGCACAACGCAGTGGTGCCATCGTCGGCGTCAATGGCCTGTCCCACGGCGAAACCAACGTGCCGCTGGAACGTCTGGTGATCGAGCGGGCATTGAGCGTCAACACCGCGGCGGCGGGTGGCAATGCGAGCCTGATGACGATCGGCTGATGCCGCTCGGTAACAGATGACGCAGCGCGTCAAGAACGGCATTCCCACGCCGGAGCGTGCGGAACGAGAGGTGTCGGAAAGACACCGACCGTTCCCATGCTCTGGACCCTCCGCGTCCGCTCTCGATACCCCATGCACACGCTCGACCATCACCCGAATCAATCTTGCTACCCTCCCCCCTCAACCCGACCTAGACTTGAGCCATTCCAAGAACAGGTACGTCATCATGTCCGAGTCGCTGCTCAGTTCCCGAAATCTGGCTTTCGAGCTGTATGAAGTGCTGGACGCCGAAGGTCTGACGCGTCGCGAGCGCTTTGCCGAGCACTCGCGGGAAACCTTTGATGCGGCGCTGGGAACGGCGCGCGCCATTGCAGAAAAGTACTTTGCACCGCACAACCGCAAGGCTGACGAAAACGAGCCGCGCTATGAAAATGGCGAAGCGATCCTGATTCCTGAGGTCAAGCCCGCGATAAACGCGTTTCTCGAGGCCGGCTTTCTCAATGCATCACGCGATTTCGACGCAGGCGGCATGCAGTTGCCTACCCTGCTGTCGCAAGCCTGTTTTGCCCACTTTCAGGCGGCCAATGTCGGCACCACGTCGTATCCGTTTCTGACGATGGGCGCCGCCAATCTGATCGAGAGCTTTGCCGACGACGAGCAGAAGCAGCGTTTTCTGCAACCGATGATCGAAGGACGCTTCTTCGGCACCATGGCGCTCACCGAGCCACATGCCGGCTCGTCGCTGTCAGATATCCGCACACGCGCCGAGCCGGCAGGCGACGGCACTTATCGGCTGCGTGGCAACAAGATATTCATTTCCTGCGGGGATCATTCGCTGTCGGAGAACATTGTGCACATGGTCCTGGCGAAACTGCCGGACGCGCCGGGCGGGGTCAAAGGTATCTCGCTGTTCATCGTGCCCAAGTTTCTGGTCAACGATGACGGCAGCCTCGGCAAGCGCAACGATGTGCTGCTGGCAGGCCTGTTTCACAAGATGGGCTGGAAAGGTACTACCTCCACCGCGCTGAATTTCGGCGATAACGGTGAGTGTGTCGGCTATCTGGTGGGCAAACCTCATCATGGCCTGAATTACATGTTCCAGATGATGAACGAAGCGCGTATTGGCGTCGGGCTCGGTGCGGCAATGCTGGGTTATTCCGGCTACCTGTACTCACTGGAGTATGCCCGCGAGCGGCCGCAAGGACGCTTGCCGGACAGTAAAAGCCCGGACAGCAAGCCAGTATCCATCATTGAACATGCAGACGTGCGGCGCATGCTGCTGACCCAGAAAGCCTACGTGGAAGGCGCGTTTGACCTGTGCCTCTACGCCTCGCGACTGTTCGATGACACGCAGACCGGCGAAACCGAAGACGATCGCAAGCACGCGCACGAACTGCTGGACCTGCTGACCCCGGTGGTCAAGTCGTGGCCGTCGGAGTTCTGTCTGAAGGCCAACGAACTGGCGATTCAAGTCCTGGGCGGCCACGGCTACACCCGCGAATACCCGGTCGAGCAGTATTACCGGGATAACCGCCTCAATGCGATCCATGAAGGTACTCACGGCATCCAGTCGCTCGACCTGCTTGGCCGCAAGCTGGCGCAGAATGGCGGCACCGGCCTCAAGCAACTGCTGCGCCTGATCTCGGCGACCTGCGAACGTGCCCAGACCCATCAAGCACTCGACGAATTGCGCCAGCCCCTGCAGCAACTGGTCGCACGCGTGCAGGCCGTCACCCTCGGGCTGTTGACCGATCTGGCCCAGGGCAGAATCACCAGCACACTGGCCAATTCGGCGCTGTACCTCAAGGCATTCGGCCACACGGTAGTAGGTTGGCGATGGCTCGAACAGGCGATCCGTGCAGAAGAAGGCTTGATTAGCGGCAATCAGGCCGACAACGACTTTTACCGAGGCAAGCTGCAAGCCGCCCGATACTTCCTGACGTGGGAAGTACCGGGCTGCCATCATGAATTGGCCATTCTGGAAAACCGCGATGACACTTGCCTGGCAATGCGCGACGACTGGTTTTAAATAAACCAGGGCGCACGCTTGATCAATGAAGGCTAAACAGGTCAGTCAGCGGGTTTTGCGGAAAAAAACGATCGACCAGTACCCTGGCGTCTGCGCCCAGCTTGCGCGCGTACTGCTCCCGACTGAAGGGCTCGCCCGTGCGCATGTCGTAAAGCCCGCGCCCCGGATGAGGGCGATCGACCTCCTGCATCTGGATTTTCATAATGCGGTAAAACTCGCCGCTCACCTCTTCGATGCTGTCGATCTGAAAGTAGCAGCCGGGCAAAAAGATCGATTCGGCCTCTTCGGGAGAGGCTGAAAACGGCGCAATCGGTGTCGCCCGTAGGTATCGGCCCTTGGGCAAAACGAAGACCACCGAGGTGTCATCGAAGGTTACCGGCCCGATCATGGCGTTAGCGGGTGCACCGACCCGACTGCTGGCGAAGGCGCTGACCACGTAGGGATTTTCGCTGAACGAGGTGACATCAGTATTCACCAGCACATCACCGACCCTGATCTGACCGCTACGGAACACGGCACCCGAAGTCCCGCGATCACCGCTGCCGCCTCGGTACAACTCGACATCATTGTTGTACCCCACCACCTGAATGTCCTCGGCCAGTCGTTCAATGAGTCGCACCTGATTGGCCTTATTGCTCTCGCCCGTACGCAGGAACCGATTGAATTCAGAATAGTCCTGGGTATAAAGCATGATATTTCTTCCGCAGTAGTCGTCCTCACCAAGCTTGAAAACCCGATGTTTGCCATGCCAAGGGTCCTTGTAGACCTCATCGCCTTCGGGTGAAGAATCCGACATGGCCGTATCTTCAGGGCCTGGCTCCCAAATCGTCATCACGTCTTTCTGCCGGGCCAAGGCCATTTCGGCATAGTGTTGCTCATTGAACAGGTCCGTTTGCAGGTACGTGTCCCAAAACGCCGAGTGCACGGTCACATAAGGTTTGCCCGTCGCGGCGGATGTACTGCTTGACGGCACCTGCACATCCATCGGGGCACCGCCCTGCAGACCAGGCGAGTCAAGTAACGTCCACTCCCCGTCGGCACTCAGGCGCACCGGCTTGCTGCCTGCGAATGCAAAAGGATTGTCCGGGTTGACGATAAACCAGCACTGCTGCAATTCGTTGAACATCACGCGATAAGGCAGTTGTGCAAGCTTGATCCAGGTTTCGCCATTACCCAGTGTGTAGATGCCACGAAACCGGCCCTCTGCGACTGAAGGCGTAAGGCTGTCGAGCAGCAGGTTACCCTCCATATTGTCCAGCGCATGGGCCGACGCGCTGCCGCCTTCAATTACCTCGCTGGAGACCGGCTGGCCTTCGGTTGCGGCCACCGGCACAGGCTGGGGGACCGCACGTATGGACATTAAAAGCGGCAGATTGAACAGCAGATAAATGATGTTGATGATCGCGCCCAGCACGCCCGCCTTGCGCTGTGCTACGGTTTTGCCATTGAGCGCCTGATCGATGTTCAAACCGGTATTGGCGAGGCTTGCGCCAACCAGCGTCAAGGCGATCGGCCAACCCAGCGGCGCGAGCCCGCCAAACGCCTGCATGAAAGCACCCAGGTAGCCGATCCACATCTGCTTGCGCAGATCAGCATTGGAGGTCAGCAGTTCACGCGCATCGGCGGCCATTCCCTGACGGGCGACGTCTCGCAGATACACGAAGGGGTCGCCCGCAATAGGCGCCTGCACCAGATTGACGAGTCGAACGTTGGCACGCCAATCGTGCGTGAGCAACTGGCTCACCGCACGAAAGAACCGCTCACCGTCCTTTGTCCGCGACGCCTCCCCACGCAGAAACTGGCGGGTTATCGCCTTGTCTGCGTGCTCGTCCATAAACCGGGTCTTGAGCCAGCGGTACACCGCACGCTCACTGTCGAACGCCATGAAAGGCTGCTCGGCATCAGGCCAGTAGATGATCTCTCGGCCAGCGGCGGTGACAATACGCAACATGTCATGGGCCTTGATGCCATCGATATCCAGCGTGTGTACCGCGACACCGGGGGTTGAGGGAAGCGGGCTCTGCAACGCCTTAAGCGTAGGGGTCTGCAAAGGGTCTGCGGTGATAACGCACGTAACGTGCTTGAAATCGTCGGCTGAAAGATGGCCCTTGCGCAGACAGTGACTGGCGGCAACCAGATAGCGTGCCTTGACCAGGGTGCAAAAGTTCTCGCTGTGCAGGCTCCAGAAACGCTCCATACGGCGGGTGTACTGCGCGCTGAAATCAAGCGTCCACATGTCTTTGAGCACGTCCTGAGGGAGCATGGGCACCTCATTGCGCTCGTCGAAAACCCCGTGATCCGGGCCATCGGTATAGAAACCGCCATACAAGGAAAGCTCGTCGCTGGCTTCCTGATCGTGGGCGCTGAAGTGCCGCATGAGCAGCTCGATAAAGGTCATCGACTGCTCCGGCGTTCCGGAATGCTGCCAGCCGGTAAACGTGCGCGGACTGCTGCTGGCACTGCTGAAACGATGCCAATACACCTGCTCCGGGGCGAACACGCGCTGGGTGTGCTGAAGAATGATCCTGCTGGCGGCGGTATGGGCCAGATCGTAAAGATCGGGATAATCGAGAACGAACTGCTGCGCACGTGCACGCAGCAGTTGCTGGTCGGTTTTGGATGTTTCCAGGGGGGTAGGTGCCATGACGTCTTCCTGTAAGAGAGAAGTCATGCACGTAATCATTCATAAGCGTGTTGGTGGCGCTAACTATCTATCACCCTCACCTGACGCTGCAAACACTGAAGCCTTACCAACCATTCTCGGAGCCCGGGGAAATTTTCGCCCTGCCCTTGAATGGAAAATAAAAGTCCACGGCCTCGTTCAGGTGTTCGATGTACAACACGGACAAGACCTCATCGACCGGCAAATAGGAACGCTCCAGCAGATCAAAATAGTCAGGTCGCAGCTTTCTCAAGACGTCTGACATGAGTTTGGGACCGGTCAGGTCGGAAATGCGCGTCATGTACGGTGTCATTCGGTCTCTAGAGGCGCTACGCAAGGCTTCGCTGCTGTGGTCGATGAAGGGTCTGCGTGTACTGAAAAACGCCTTGTTGGTCTGTTTTTCATTCTGGAAACGCGTATTTATTTCTTTCAGGATCCTCTTCAGGACCGGGTTGTCCGGGTGGCTGGCGAAATGGCTGTTACCCGGCCCGTTGTAACTTAATTGCGGCGCATCCAGACGCCTGCCCAGCAATACATCATTGGGCCCGGCCTTCAACGGAATGCCTGCAAAAGGGACATCAATGGTGTCATCGCAATCAAGATAAATGCCGCCGTATTCGTTGATCAGTCGATAACGCAGAATGTCCGAAGCGGCCGCATAATTACGATTATCCGAGTGCATGAAATAGTTGAAGGCTTCGCCATTTTCACCACTCAGGAACGTGGGAAAGAACGCTTCTTCCTTGAGCCTGGAAATCCGCATCTGTGGATGTGCGCTGAAGTAATCCAGCAATTGCTGATGCGCCGTCGGGTGGTTGATATCGATATGCAGTTCGAAGCGCAAGTCCGGGCTGGTGCGCATGTTGTCGAGCATCCGTTCCAGCAGGTTATCGCCCGGCATGCGTTCGCCCAGCCATATATGATGAATCACACGGCTGATGGGCTCGGCATCTGAAGGCAACCTGGGCACGCGGGGGAAAGAAAAGATCTCGAAGCGGCGGCTCTGTGGCAGTTTTGCCTCCACCTTCCTGAATGCATCCTCCGACCCGCTGTTCCAGACTCCGTTGCGGTCCAGCCAGACCAGGCCGTTTGAAGACGGATCAGTGCGCCAGCATGGAATATCGGCATCGTAATACACGTTCTTCCTGATCCCCCCGATCTGAATGAAGTACTTCTCTACGACCGTTCCTTTTGCCTGGCTCAGTACTTCCTCGACCATGATCTGATCCAGTGGCACCTCGACCTGCACCTTGGGGCCCCAGCGCTGAATCTCGACGGCTGGTTCTTCAGGCACGACCGCCACCACGGCGCTCTCTGCCTCACTGGCCGGCGGCAATCGCGAGCCGTCAAAGCTTTCCCCGCCACGCAACCCGAGCTTGAGGTCAAGATCCCAATAGCCGGTGTCAATAGTCTTCACGTAGGGTCCCCAGACACGCGGATCAGAATCAGAGCGAATCCGGTACTGTTTTTCCTGTGGCACCCACTCGACCCGAAAAGCCTGATCATGCAGTTCGATGTAACTTTTGCCTTGCAGCGGATAGATACCTGCCACTTCGCCCGACGCCAGTCCCGGCAGGTCTTGAGTCACTTCCAGCGCGCGCAACAGGCGGCGCATTTTGGCATTGAGCGAACGCAAGGCACGCGGCTCTTCCCTGAATACCGGAAGCGGCCCGACTTCTATAGCCGGGTCGGTTGTTGAGGGGTCGAAAACCTCATAATCGCCTCGCGCCTCATCAATC
The DNA here is from genome assembly GCF_027983475.1 of Pseudomonas cerasi. Lineage (NCBI taxonomy): Bacteria > Pseudomonadati > Pseudomonadota > Gammaproteobacteria > Pseudomonadales > Pseudomonadaceae > Pseudomonas > Pseudomonas cerasi. Next base: position 1,895,979 of record NZ_JAQJVM010000001.1, on the reverse strand, counting down.
AGTCCGGTTTCAGCGCCAGCCTCGACCGCAGTGCCCCCCTCGGCAAGGATCGGCAACGCGTTCAAAACGCCAAAGGCAATCCGCCCAAGCCCGGCCTGGCGCTCTTCGAGCGTGCGACCATTGACTGCCGCATCGACGCCAAGCCCCACCAGCGCGAGAGACAGTCCCGCAATCACGGGCATAAGCTCGGGAAAGACGATGGCGACGCCGCCCAGAACAGACACACACTCGCTCAAGCCACTGCTGACTTCCTCTTTCCAGTAGTCGTCGTGGTTGCGGATTTTTTGCAGCGCATCGGTTTCGGACTTTGCCTTGATCCGATCCTTGAAGTGCGAGAACGGCCAGGGCTGCAGCGGTTCGCCAAACTGCACCAGTCTGCGCGGGTTCCACGCACCGGTCGCGGCGTCCAGCAGCTTCGGGTAGACAGCGAAGCCTCGGAGGGCGGTGGCAACACCACTGTAGAAAAAGCCATCGACGTCATCCGTGGCACTGAAATGCCCCTCTAAAGACCGGCGCTTGCCTGGATCCTTGCACATCAGCGCGACCCAGTCCTTGAGCGCATCGGCGTTGGCGAAGGTATGAATGGGTGACGAGTTGCCGGGGATGTAGAGCAGCACGGTTGGCGAATCGGCACTGCGGATGACCATGATGTCCACGGCGCTGTAGCCGTGCACCTGCAATTCGGAAATTGTCACGCGAGTGGAAATCGGCGCGGCGACAAAAGCGTCGAAGCTCAGCTCTTTCCAACCCTGATCGGCGGGCAGCCCGAGCGCCTCCAGCACCATGTCCTTGTGCTCGGCCTTGAGCGTGTTTTCCTCAGCTTGCAGCCAGGCCGCCCTGAACAGACCGGCCTTGAGCATCAGGTTGTAGTCTTTGGCATGCGCCTGCCAGAACTGATTCAGGTAGGCGAGATAACCGGCTTGCAGGTTGTGATCCCAGATGTACTGCTTGAACGCCTCGGCAGTCAGGCGAAGTTGCGTCGTCGAATCGTAATGCTGCGGATCGGATTTGCGGTACACCGCTTCATAAGCGACGCAGTCATAGGGCGGCAGTTTTTTATCCACTCTCTGACAGTCGAGACCGTCATCATGATGGGGCTGCAAATGCCCGAGGTGATCAAACCAGTCGCCATTGCCCTTTTGCTGCCAGTTGCGCAGCAGCGCCTCGGTCAGCGTCATCGAGTGAGCGACATTGGCGCGATGAGGGGCGGGATAGAGCTTAGGGTCTTCGATATACAGCGTGACGATCAGGGTGTCGTCCGGATCGATCTCGACACCCCATCTCGACTGGCATGCCTGGGCCACATCCCGCGCAGCAAGGGCGGCAGGTGACTGCAGGGCGATCGGGTTGAGGCGGAAGTAATCGCTGACCGAATAGTCATCGCGCACCCGCGCCCAGAACTCTGCGTCAGGGTCATCACCGCCATCCCTATTGTCATCGTCGAAGTCGTAATGTGCTGCAAACTCATCGTCCATGATGAAAAACCTGCTTGATGGTTGGAGCGCCTACAGTAGGGAGCAAGAAGGCCTGGTCTGCGGTATATAGGTATATGTCAGCCGCTGGACTGCAACCAATCGTGAGCCCGGGAATGCCGGTCTGGGTCAATCGCTCGAAATTGCTCTTTGACAGCCAAGCAATTCAACAGGTTAAATCCCTTGGCACGCGGACTGCATGGTCAGTTTTCGCCCCTCTCGCTTCAATTCAGTTTTCTACGGAGTACCGCCCTTGGACGCCACCACCATCAACAGCCTGTTCCTGATCGGCGCGTTGCTGGTAGCCGCAAGCATCCTGGTCAGTTCTCTTTCGTCGCGCCTCGGCATTCCTATTCTGGTCATCATCCTCGCGGTGGGCATGGTGGCAGGCGTCGATGGCGGCGGGATCATCTTCGACAACTACGCGACCGCTTACCTGGTCGGCAACCTTGCGCTGGCGGTGATCCTGCTCGATGGCGGGCTGCGAACGCGGGTGGCCAGTTTCCGGGTTGCGCTGTGGCCTGCCTTGTCGCTGGCAACGGTGGGCGTGCTGATCACCACCGTACTGACCGGCATGGTGGCTGCCTGGCTGTTCAATCTCAGCGTCATTCAGGGCCTGTTGATCGGCGCGATCGTCGGCTCCACAGACGCCGCGGCGGTGTTCTCCCTGCTGGGCGGCAAAGGCTTGAACGAGCGCGTTACCGCCAGCCTCGAGATCGAGTCGGGCAGCAACGACCCCATGGCGGTGTTCCTGACCGTTACCCTGATCGGCATGCTCGCCAGCGGGCAGACCGGGTTGCACTGGGGGCTGCTGGGGCACCTGATCCAGGAATTCGGTATCGGCAGCTTCATCGGCCTGGGCGGCGGCTGGATCCTCCTGCAACTGGTCAACCGCATCAATCTGGCGGCCGGCCTCTACCCAATTCTGGTGATTGCCGGCGGCCTGGCGATCTTCGCCCTGACCAACGCTATCCACGGCAGCGGTTTTCTCGCGGTCTACCTGTGCGGTCTGGTGCTCGGCAACCGGCCGATTCGCAGCCGCCACGGCATCCTGCATATGCTCGATGGCATGGCCTGGCTGGCGCAGATCGGCATGTTTCTGGTGCTGGGCCTGCTGGTCACGCCACACGATCTGCTGCCGATTGCGATTCCGGCGCTGGGCCTGGCGCTGTGGATGATTCTGGTGGCACGCCCGCTGTCGGTGATGGTCGGCCTGCTGCCGTTCAAGGCCTTCCATGGCCGCGAAAAAGCCTTTATCGCCTGGGTCGGCCTGCGCGGCGCGGTACCGATCATCCTCGCGGTGTTCCCGCTGATGGCCGGCCTGCCCAATGCGCAGCTGTACTTCAACCTGGCGTTCTTTATCGTACTGGTTTCGCTGTTGCTGCAAGGCACCAGCCTGCCGTGGATGGCCAAATTGCTGAAAGTGACGGTTCCGCCTGATCCCGCACCGATTTCCCGAGCCGCGCTGGAGGTACACGTCACCAGCGAATGGGAGCTGTTCGTCTACCGCCTGGGCGCCGAAAAGTGGTGCATCGGTGCAGCACTGCGCGAACTGAAGATGCCGGAAGGCACGCGTATCGCGGCACTGTTCCGCGGCCAGCAACTGCTCCATCCGTCCGGCAGTACGACACTGGAAGTGGGTGATCTGCTGTGTGTGATCGGCCACGAACACGACCTTCCGGCGCTGGGCAAATTGTTCAGCCAGGCACCGCAGCGTGGGCTGGACCTGCGTTTCTTCGGCGACTTCGTGCTCGAAGGCGACGCAAGGCTGGGTGAAGTGGCGGCCCTTTATGGCCTGAAACTCGACGGCATCGACCCAGGAATGCCACTCAGCCAGTTCATCGTGCAGAAGAACCGTGGCGAGCCGGTGGTGGGCGACCAGGTTGAATGGAATGGAACTATTTGGACCGTTGCCGTCATGGACGGGAACAAGATCCAGAAAGTGGGCGTCAAATTCCCCGAAGGAACCCGCCCGGGCCCCGGACTGTTCCTTTAAACTGCCAACCCACACGTATCATCATGCGACCGGTGTCTATGTTTTCCCTGCGTTCCTTTTGTGCTGCCGCACTGTTTGCGCTCTGCCTGTCTTCTTTCCCGGCGCTCGCCGCCGACCCGCCCAGCAGCGACGCTGTTCAGCAAAGCCTCGACAAGATTGCCGACCGCAAGCTGCCTGACGCCGAGCAAAAGGCACTGCAGCAGGTCCTCGAGCAGACACTGGCGTTTCTGAACAGCAAGCAGGACAGCGAGCAGAAGCTCGAAGCGCTCAAACAGCAGCTCGCCCAGGCGCCAAAACAGACTTCGGAAAACCAGCGTGAACTGGCCCGCCTGAAAGAAAGCAAAGTGGTGCCCGTGGCCCAGCGCTATGGCGGCCTCGACGTGCCGCAGCTGGAGCAACTGCTCAGTCAGCGCAGCACCCAGCAGAGTGATCTGCAGAGCGAACTCAACGACGCCAACAGTCTGGCCATTACCGCGCAGACCCGGCCTGAGCGCGCCCAGACTGAAATCAGCGCCAATCAGACGCGCATTCAGCAGATCAACGCCATCCTCAAGAATGGCAAGGACAACGGCAAGACCCTGAGCGCCGACCAGCGCAACCTGCTCAATGCAGAACTGGCCTCGATCAACGCCCTCAACCTGCTGCGCCGTCAGGAACTGGCCGGCAACAGCCAGTTGCAGGACCTGGGCAACAGCCAGCACGACTTGCTGACCGAGAAGGTGGCGCGTCAGGAGCAGGAAATTCAGGACCTGCAGACCCTGATCAACGACAAGCGTCGTGCCCAGTCGCAAAAAACGGTCGCCGATCTGTCTCTGGAAGCGCAAAAGTCCGGTGGCAGCAGCCTGCTGGCGACCGAAAGCGCCGCCAACCTCAAGCTGTCGGACTACCTGTTGCGCGGCACCGATCGCCTCAACGAGCTGACCCAGCAGAACCTCAAGACCAAGCAGCAACTGGACAACCTGACCCAGACCGATCAAGCCCTCAGCGAGCAGATCAACGTGCTGAGCGGCAGCCTGCTGCTGTCCAAGATTCTCTACAAGCAGAAGCAGGCGTTGCCGCATCTGGAGCTGGACAAGGGGCTGGCCGACGAAATCGCCAACATTCGTCTGTATCAGTTCGACATCAACCAGCAACGCGAACAGATGAGCACGCCGACCGCTTACGTCGAAAAGCTCCTGGCTACCCAGCCGCCTGAAAACGTCACCCCACAACTGCGCCGGACGCTGCTGGACCTGGCCATCACTCGCAGTGACTTGCTTGAGCGGCTCAATCGCGAGCTGAGCGCGTTGCTCAACGAGTCCATCACGCTACAGCTGAATCAGAAGCAGCTGACCAGTACCGCTCAGGGGCTGCGCGCCACACTCGACGAGCAGATGTTCTGGATCCCCAGCAACAAGCCGCTGGACGTGGAATGGTTTCAGAATATCTGGCCGCGCCTGCAAAAGCAGGTCGCCACCCTGCCATGGACGTCCAGCCTCAGCGAACTGTCAGACGGCCTGACTCAGCGTCCGCTGCTGTTCCTGCCCTTGCTGCTGTTGATCGGCATACTGACCTGGAGGCGCAAGGCGCTGTATCAGAAGCTCAATCGCCTGCACGCCGACATCGGTCACTTCAAACGTGACAGTCAATGGAAGACGCCGCTGGCACTGCTGATCAACGTGCTGCTGGCCATGCCCGTCGCGCTGGGGCTGGCGCTGTGCGGCTACGCGCTGCAGATCGACGCCCGCGGTCAAAACGCCAACCTCGGCGAGGCCTTGCTGCAGATCGCCCTCGCCTGGCTGGTGTTCTACACCGCCTACCGCGTGCTCGCCCCGTCAGGTGTTGCGCAACTGCACTTCCGCTGGGAAACAGCGCAGGTCGAATTCCTGCGTGGCTGGGTGCGACGCCTGGGGCTGGTCGTTCTGGCCCTGGTGGCGGTGGTGGCCGTTGCTGAACACCAGCCTGCCGCACTGGCCGACGACGTGCTGGGGATCGGCGTGGTGCTGACCTGTTACGCCCTGATGACCTGGCTGCTCGGTCGCCTGCTGATCTCAAGCCCCACGCATCACAATGCCTCACTGTTCCGCAAAACCGTCGGCGTGGTGTTCACGGCATTGCCGGTCGCGCTCTTCCTGGCGGTTTGCTTTGGCTACTACTACACCGCGCTCAAGCTCAGCGACCGTCTGATCGACACTCTGTACCTGATGATGATCTGGCTGATGGTCGAGGCGACGTTCGTCCGCGGCCTGAGCGTGGCCGCCCGGCGTCTGGCCTATCAGCGCGCGCTGGCCAAGCGTCAGGCAGCCAGAGAAAACGGCGACAGCGACATTCCGGTCGAAGAACCCAAGCTGGACATCGAACAGGTCAACCAGCAGTCGCTGCGCCTGATTCGCCTGGCCCTGCTGGCCGGATTCGTCGGCGCGCTGTACCTGGTCTGGGCCGAGCTGATCACTGTGTTCGCCTATCTCGATAACATCATTCTCTACGAATACACCAGCGGCACCGGTGCCAACATGAGCATGGTGCCGATCAGCCTGAGCGACTTCCTCGGCGCTGGGGTGATCATCGTCATCACCTTCGTGCTCGCCGGCAACCTGCCCGGCCTGCTGGAAGTGCTGGTGCTGTCACGCATGAACCTAGCGCAGGGCAGTGCCTACGCGACAACCACGCTGCTGTCGTACACCATCGCCGGTGTCGGCTTCGTCACCACGCTGTCGACGCTGGGCGTGAGCTGGGACAAATTGCAGTGGCTGGTCGCAGCGCTGTCGGTGGGTCTGGGCTTCGGCATGCAGGAAATCTTCGCCAACTTCATCTCCGGCATCATGATCCTCTTCGAACGTCCGGTGCGGATCGGCGACACCATCACCATCGGCGCTCTGTCGGGGACGGTCAGCAAGATCCGCATCCGTGCCACGACCATCACCGACTTCGACCGCAAGGACATCATCGTCCCGAACAAGACTTTCATCACCGGCCAGCTCATCAACTGGTCGCTGACCGACACCGTTACCCGCGTAACCCTCAAGCTGGGCGTGGATTACGGCTCGGACCTGGACCTGGTACGCTCCCTGCTGCTGCAAGCCGCCCGGGAAAACCCTCGGGTGCTCAAGGAACCAGAGCCGATCGTCTACTTCCTGAACTTCGGCGAAAGTACCCTCGACCACGAACTGCGCATGCACGTACGCGACCTGGGCGACCGCAACCCGGTACTCGACGAGATCAACCGCTTCATCAATCGCGAGTTCAAGAAGCAGCACATCAACATCTCGTTCCGCCAGATGGAGATCTACCTCAAGAACACCCAGGGCCTGGAATACAAACTGGTGCCCGCAGAGCCAAGCGACAAGGGCAATGCGCCGACCGGAAAAACCACCCTGCAGCCGGTGAACACTACCGTAACCCCGGCGACCAAGGATGCGCCCGAGCCGCCGGAGTTGCGGCTGGATTGAGAATACTGACAGTGGGTGTCGACCGCGGTCGACACCCACCAGCAATCAAATCAGGCCTCAACCCGCCCAATCACCACCTTCGCCTCCAGATATCCCCCAGGCTCCTTGCTGATCTGCACAGTTCCGGCACACGGTGCCAGTATCGATGTTTCCATCTTCATCGCCTCCATGATGGCGATCACCTGTCCCTTCTCTACCGTCGCACCGTCTTCAACCGCCCAGGCATGCAGGTTGCCCGCGACCGGCGTCAGTACTGCGTGCGGGTCCGGGGCTTCGGCAGTTGGCTGGCTGGCGTCAGCCGGTGCGGCAGCGTTCAGGCTCATGCCGGCCAGCAGCGCAGCAGGCAGGCCCAGTTCGTGGCGTTTGCCGTCGATTTCAACGAAGGTGCGCAGCACGCCCGGGTCGGCCGGTTCTGCGTTGCGCGGGGCGATGGTGACGTGCTCGGCGAAGTCGGTTTCGATCCAGCGGGTGTGGACGGCAAAGGTATTGGCCGCCGTGAAGTCGTCATGGTCCATGACCGCCCGATGGAACGGCAGCACGGTGGCCACGCCTTCCACCTTGAACTCGGCCAACGCACGGCGGGCGCGGCTGATGGCCTGTTCGCGGGTTGCGCCGGTGACGATCAGCTTGGCGATCATCGAGTCGAAGTTCGGTGAGACCCGTGAGCCTTCCGTCACGCCGGTGTCCAGACGCACGCCCGGGCCGGATGGCGGCTGGAATACCGCGATAGACCCCGGCGTCGGCAGAAAGCCGTTGCCCGCGTCTTCGGCATTGATGCGGAATTCAAAGCTGTGGCCGCGCGGCACAGGTGTACCGTCGAACGACAGCGGCAGGCCGTCGGCGACGCGAAGTTGTTCGATGACCAGATCCACACCGCTGGTTTCTTCCGTCACCGGGTGTTCGACCTGCAAGCGCGTGTTGACCTCCAGGAACGACAGGGTGCCATCACCGCTGAGCAGGAACTCCACTGTACCGGCACCGACATAGCCCGCTTCGGCGCAGACCGCGCGGGCCGACTCATGAATGCGCTGACGCAGCTCGTCGGTCAGGTAAGGGGCCGGGGCTTCCTCGATCAGCTTCTGGTTGCGACGCTGCAACGAGCAATCCCGGGTGCCGACCACAACCACCCGGCCATGCCGGTCGGCGATGATCTGCGCTTCAATGTGCCGTGGGCGGTCCAGAAAGCGTTCGACGAAGCACTCGCCACGACCGAACGCGGTCACCGCTTCACGCACCGCAGACTCGTACAACTCGCTGACTTCATCGAGCTTCCAGGCGACTTTCAGGCCGCGACCACCGCCGCCAAAGGCTGCCTTGATGGCAATCGGCAGGCCGTGCTGCTCGGCAAACGCGACCACCTCGGAGGCATCGTTCACCGGGTCTTCAGTACCGGCCACCAGCGGTGCGCCGACTTTCAGGGCTATACGCCGCGCCTGGACCTTGTCACCCAGTGCGTCGATGGTCGCAGGATCGGGGCCGATCCAGATCAGACCGGCATCGATCACAGCGCGGGCGAATTCGGCGCGCTCCGAGAGAAAGCCGTAGCCGGGGTGAACCGCGTCGGCACCGGCACGAGCGGCAACCGCCAGCAGCTTTTCGATATTCAGGTAGGTGTCGGTCGGGCGCTCGCCCTGCAACCCATAGGCTTCATCGGCCTGACGCACGTGCAGCGCGTCGATATCGGCATCGGCGTACACCGCCACCGAGGCGACTCCATAGTCACGGCAGGCACGGGCAATACGAACGGCAATTTCGCCACGATTGGCAATCAGAACCTTTTTCATCTGTTCTTGGTCTCGTCTGAAGTGGCGGGGCGCACTGGCTCGAAGGCGCTCAGCGGATTGAAGCGAATGCGGGCATTGACCGGAATCTGCCCGGCCTTGTCGAGGTGGTAAGTGGCGACTGCGCCGATGACCGGGTAACCGCCGGTCAACGGGTGATCGGCCAGAAACAGCACCGGCTGGCCACTGGGCGGCACCTGAATGGCGCCGACCGTGGTGCCCTCACTGGGCAACTCGCCATCGACGGCACGTTGCAGCGATTGCTCGCCCGCCAGGCGAATACCGATACGGTTGGATTGCGGCGTGACCCGCCAGGTCTGTTGCGCCAGCAGTTGCTGGGCTTCGGCGCTGAACCAGTCACTGCGCGGGCCCATGACCACATCCAGGGTGATGACCTCATCGCTACGCGGCATCTCGAAGGCCGGTTGTTCGGCAGTCGATACTGAAAGGCCGCCAGTTCTGCGCGTGAAGCCCAGCCGGTCACCCGCTGCCAGCGCGGCGGGCCCAACCTGGGCCAGCGTGTCAGTGGACAGGCTGCCAAGCACCGGCTCATGAATGAAACCGCCACGAACCGCCAGATAATTGCGCAGACCGGCGCTGGGCGAACCGATGCTCACCTGATCGCCGCTCTGCAAAGCCAGCGGTGCATACAACGGCGCCTGCAGCTTTTGTCCTTCGGCGGTCAGCACCTCGACGCTGACCTGGGCCCCGGTAATCGCCACAACAGTCTGCCCCTGACAGGTGAAGGTCAGCCCGCCCATGAGAATTTCCAGGCACGCCGTCGCCGGATCGTTGCCCACCGCGCGGTTGGCAGCACGCAAGGCGCCGCGATCCAGCGCGCCCGATGCGGACACACCCTGCCCTGCCCGACCTGGACGACCCAGGTCCTGAAACAGGGTCTGCAGACCTGGCGTTACGATCTGCAGATAGTCCTCGTTGACCGTCGTCGCCTGCGGCCGGACAGGTGCGGCAACCTGCACACGGGTCTCCGGGAGCGGACCGGCATCCTGGAAACGCACGCGGTAGCCGGGCTGAAGCAAGGCGGGCTCGTCGCGGCCCAGATCCCACATGGTTGAGGGGGTCACCCCGATGATCTGCCAGCCGCCGGGGCTGGCCTGTGGATAAATGCCACTGAAACCACCGGCCAGCGCCACTGCGCCAGCCGGAATACGCGTGCGCGGCGTGCTGCGTCGTGGGACCACGAAGCCGGCGCCGCCGCTGAGGTAGGCAAAACCGGGCGCAAAGCCGCAGAACGCAACGTTGTAGTCGCTGCCGGTGTGGCGCTTGATCACTTCCTCGACGCTGATGCCCAGCTCTCGGGCGACATCGGCCAGGTCTTCGCCGTTGTAATGCACAGGTATTTCGATCAGTTTGCCCGCCTCGCGTGCCTTGCCACGAATGTCCCGCGAGGCGATCTGTGTGGCGAGGGCTTCGAAGCCGATGGCGGCTGGTCGAAAATGCACCAGCAACGTCCGGGCAGCCGGAACGATTTCCTCCACGCCAGCGATGGGCATCTGCTGTAACGATTCGAACAGGGCCAGGGTCTCGTCCAGATTCGACAGTTCAACCAGGAGTGCATCCAGGTTGGCCGGGTAGAAACGCATGAGCCTCTCCTATACGTGGTAGTAGCTGTCCGGAATATCGGTAATGAACATGTGGCCCGGCGCATGAGAAATCGCAAACGGCACACGGGACGCCATGACCACCGCCTGCGGGGTCACACCGCAGGCCCAGAACACCGGAATCTCGCCGGGCCTGATCGTCACCGCATCACCAAAGTCAGGGTTCGCCAGGTCGTCGATGCCGAGCAGTCCAGGCTCGCCGACGTGTACCGGCGCGCCGTGCACACCGGGATAGCGCCCGGTGATGCGCGCCGCTTCGGCCACCCGGTCCGCCGCGATCGGGCGCATCGACACCACCATGTTGCCCTGCAGGCGGCCGGCCGGGCGGCAGATCCGGTTGCTGCGGTACATCGGCACATTGCAGCCTTCGCTGATGTGGCGCACATCGATGCCGGCGTGCATCAGGTCGGTTTCGAAGGTGAAACTGCAGCCGATCAGAAAGCTGACCAGATCAGTGTGCTGCGCCCAGATGTGGCTCACATCACTCAGCTCTTCGGCCAGTTGCCCATCGCGCCAGACCCGGTACAGCGGCAGGTCGGTGCGCAGATCAGCCTGTTCGGCCAACAGCGTGGTGTGGCTGCCGGGCTCGGTCACATCCAGCACCGGGCAGGCTTGCGGGTTGCGCTGCGCGAACAGCAGAAAGTCATACGCCCATTCACGCGGCAGCGTGATCATGTTGCACTGGGTCAGACCGGGCGCTTCGCCGGCGGTCGGCGCGACGAATCCCTGGCGATAACGGGCACGGGCGGCGCTGGCTGCCTCGCGGGCGAGTTGCAGTGAATTCATGATCAACCTCGATTGAATGCGCGGACAGTGACGCCTGCATCGTGCAAACGGTTTTTCAGGATGCGGGCGATGTTCACCGCGCCCGGGCTGTCGCCATGCACGCAGATCGAATCGGCCTGCAGGCTGATTTCGCGGCCGTCTTCAGCCTCAATGATGCCTTCGCGCACCAGGCGCAGCATGCGTTCGGCGATCAGTTCGGCGTCGTGCAGCACGGCACCGGGCCGCGAGCGCGAGACCAGCGTGCCTTCAGCGGTATAGGCGCGGTCGGCGAACGCTTCGGCGACGCAGGAAAGCCCGGCGTCGCGTGCCCAGTCGAGCAGCGGGGAATTAGCCAGGCACACCAGCTTCAACGCGGGGTCAATACGCAGCAGCGCCTGAATGACTGCCGCGGCCTGACGCTGATCACCGGCAATGGTGTTGTACAGCGCGCCGTGAGGCTTGACGTAGCTCACGCGGGTCCCGGCGCTGCGGGCCAGGCCCTGAAGCGCGCCGATCTGATAAATGACGTCGGCGGTCAGTTGGTCGCTCGGGATGTCCATGTTGCGGCGGCCAAACCCTACCAGGTCCGGGTAGGCCACATGCGCGCCGATGGCAACGCCCCGGGCCGCAGCGGCCTCAAGGGTGCGCAGGATTCCGGCCGGGTCACCGGCATGGAAGCCGCAGGCCACATTGGCGCTGCTGACCACATCGAGAATCGCCTCGTCGTCGCCCATGCTCCAGGCGCCGAAGCTTTCACCGAGATCACTGTTGAGGTCTATTGCAGGCATTTTTATTCTCCGAAATCAGGCTGCATTGATGAAGGCAAAGATGGCTCCCGCCGATTTGAACGCCATGTACCACGACAGCAGACAGGTCAGCACGCCCAGCACCAATAGCCAGCGCGGGTAGTGGTAGCCGTCCATCATGTCGGACCGGCGCCAGCCGACGTACATGAAAATGCTCAGGCCCAGTGGCAGGATCAAACCGTTGAAGCCCCCGGCAAAGACCAGCAGCGCGGCCGGTGGTTTGCCCCACATGACGTATACGACCACGGTGATCAGGATAAAGCCGACAGTTGCCAGGTTGCGCACGCGCTCGGTGATGCGTTTGGAAAATACCGTGATGAACGACATCGAAGTATAGGACGCGCCGATCACGCTGCTGATGCCGGCCGCCCAGAGCACCAGGCCGAACATGATCAGGCCGAAGTTGCCAGCGGCAGCGGTGAACGCCTGGGCCGCAGGGTTTGCGCCCTGGCCGGATACATCGATGACGACGCCGCTGGCGACCACGCCGAGGATCGCCAGAAACAGTATGTAACGGACAACCCCGGTGACCAGAATACCGGTCAGCGCCGCCTTGGACACGACATCGATGTTCTCGACCCCGACGGTGCCGCGATCCAGCAAGCGGTGAGCACCGGCGTAAGTGATATAGCCACCGACCGTGCCGCCGACAATGGTGGTGATGGCCGCGAAATCGACCATGTCCGGCAGGATCGTCTGGCGCAGGGCCTCGCCCAGCGGCGGATGCGAGGCAAAGGCGGCGAAGAGGATCAGGCAGACCTTCAGAGTGCCCAGCACCATCATGATGCGGTCCATGGCAATGCCGGCGCGGTGCGATGAGAAAATCGCGATGGCGATCAGCGCGCTCAAGGCGCCCCCCCATTTGGGGTCAAGACCGGTCAACGCATTCAAGCCCAGGCCCGCACCGGCGATGTTGCCCAGACTGAACACCAGGCCGCCGAAGATGACCAGTACGGCGAGCAGATAACCGCTGCCCGGGATCGCTGCGTTGGCCAGATCGGCCGCGCGCATTCTGGTCAGCGTCACGATGCGCCAGACATTCAACTGCACCACGAAGTCGATCAGGATCGAGGCCAGAATGCCGAAGGCGAATGCCGCTCCCAGAGTCGCGGTGAACGTGGCTGTCTGGGTCAGAAAACCAGGACCGATGGCAGACGTCGCCATCATGAAGATCGCGGCGATCAAAGAGGCGCGGCGCGCCTTGGTGAACTCATTGGCAGTCTGTGTCACGGCGGCATTCCTGAGATGAGGGGTATTCTGCCAGAGCAATGACCATGCCAAAGGTCATTCAAACGCGCCAAGTTGTAGATCTATAAAGATAATATTGTTGAACAATGTAGGTGATATGAATCAACCATGTGCACCATGTTGTTACGCGAGGACTCAGATGTGCTACCTGATGAAGCATCTGCTGACCTTCGTCCTTGCCAGCCAATGAGCTGTCGTGGAATATCGACCTGGCTTTTCTTTCTCTGGACCCTTTATGAACGACGCTGCTTCTGCCCTCCCTCGCACCCTCGGAGAATCGATCACCACTGAGCTTCGCAGAATGCTGGTCGAGGGCGAGCTGGTACCCGGTCAGCGCCTCTCGGAAGCCGCGCTGGCCGAGAGTCTGGATATTTCCCGTAACACCCTCAGAGAAGCCTTCAGAGTGCTGACCCGCGAAGGACTGCTGACCCACGAACCCAATCGAGGGGTCACCGTGGCCAAGCCTGATATGGCTTCAATCATCGATATCTACCGAATTCGGCGCTTCATCGAATGCGGGGCGATTGCCCAGGCTTATCCACAGCATCCCGGTGTGCTGCACATGCGCAACGCGGTCGAGGCCGGCGTGCAGGCGCGTGAGGCCAAGGACTGGATTGCCGTGGGCACCGCCAACATGATGTTTCACAAGGCCATCGTCGAGCTGTCCGACAGCCCGCGACTGGCGGCGTTTTATGCGCAGATATCAGCAGAGTTGCGCCTGGCCTTCGGGCTGCTCAACGACCCGGAGCTGCTGCATTCGCCCTATCTGGACATGAATGCAGCGGTACTCGGGCGCCTTGACGCGGGCAAGACCGATGAGGCGACGCGCATGCTCGAGGATTATCTGGTGCAATCGGAACGAACGATTCTGGCCGCCTTCGAGCGAAGCCGGAACCGGTAGTCCGGGCGCAGGCCCATCACCAGAACTACCACCCAGGGACCCGGTCTACGGGTTCTGACCGTTGCAACACGCCCGACGAGCCAGGCAGGCCGCCGCTTCGTTGAAAGCCTGAAATTCCCCTCTGGAGGCGATACGCTTTGAAAGCACTCGACGAACTCACTTTCGACAACCGCTTTGCCCGTCTGGGCGATGCGTTCTCCACTTCCGTGCTGCCTGAACCCATCGATGCGCCGCAGCTTGTGGTTGCCAGCCAGTCAGCGCTGGCACTGCTGGACCTGGCGCCTGAACAGGCCGATCTGCCGCTGTTCGCGGAAATCTTCAGCGGCCACAAGCTGTGGTCCGAGGCAGAGCCGCGGGCAATGGTGTATTCCGGGCATCAGTTTGGCTCCTACAACCCGCGCCTGGGCGACGGTCGCGGGCTGTTGCTAGGCGAGGTGTACAACGACGCTGGCGAGCACTGGGACCTGCACCTCAAGGGCGCAGGCCGCACACCGTATTCACGGATGGGTGACGGGCGCGCCGTACTGCGCTCGTCGATCCGCGAGTTTCTGGCCTCCGAAGCCCTGCACGCGCTGGGCATCCCCAGCAGCCGCGCGGGGTGTGTGGTCAGCTCCAGCACGCCGGTGTGGCGCGAAACCCAGGAACATGCAGCCATGGTGCTGCGTCTGGCGCAGAGCCATGTGCGCTTCGGCAGTCTGGAATACTTTTTCTACACCAAACAGCCAGAGCAGTTGAAGACCCTCGCCGAGCATGTGCTGACGATGCATTACCCGCACTGCCAGGAGCAGCCTGAGCCGTATCTGGCGATGTTCCGGGAAATCGTCGAGCGTAACGCCGAGCTGATTGCCAAGTGGCAGGCCTACGGCTTCTGTCATGGCGTGATGAATACCGACAACATGTCGATTCTGGGCATTACCTTCGATTTCGGACCGTTCGCGTTTCTGGACGATTTCGATGAGCACTTCATCTGCAACCATTCCGATCACGAAGGTCGCTACTCCTTCAGCAATCAGGTGCCTATCGCGCAATGGAACCTCAGCGCGCTGGCACAGGCGCTGACCCCGTTCATCAGCGTGGAAGCGTTGCGCGAGGCCATCGGTTTGTTCCTGCCGCTGTATCAGGCGCACTACATGGACCTGATGCGCCGCCGACTGGGCCTGACCGTTGCCCAGGAGCAGGACGAACAACTGGTCAGTCAGTTGCTGAAGCTGATGCAGAACAGTGGCGTGGATTACACCCTGTTCTTCCGCCGCCTGGGTGACCAGCCAGCCGCCGAGGCGTTGCGCACATTGCGTGACGACTTTGTCGATATCAAGGGCTTCGATGCCTGGGCAGAAGCGTATCAGACGCGTATTGCCGTCGAGGACAACGGCACCGAGCAGGAGCGTCAAACCCGCATGCATGCGGTCAATCCGCTGTACATCCTGCGCAACTACCTGGCGCAGAACGCCATCGCCGCAGCGGAAAAAGGCGACTACGAAGAAGTCCGCCGCCTGCATCGAGTGCTCTGCACCCCCTTCACCGAACAGCCCGGCATGCAAGGCTACGCCCAACGCCCGCCGGACTGGGGCAAGCACCTGGAAATCAGCTGTTCGTCGTGAGGCATTTGTCCTCTATCGTGCCCATGCTGGAGCGTGAGGAACGATCATCACACTATCGTGCGGCGCTCCGCGTCGCATGCCGTTCTGGACGCTCCGCGTCCTATCCGGAATGTGCGGTGCGGCACAGATCTGTGACGCGGAGCGTCACGCACGGCATTCCCACGCTGGAGCGTGCGGAACGATAATCTCAACTATCGTGCGGCGCTCCGCGTCGCATGCCGTTCTGGACGCTCCGCGTCCGATCTTGAGTATGCGGCGCGGCGCAGATCTGTGACGCGGAGCGTCACGCACGGCATTCCCACGCTGGAGCGTGAGGAACGATCATCACACTATCGTGCGGCGCTCCGCGTCGCATGCCGTTCTGGACGCTCCGCGTCCTCTTTACCTATGACAGCCCTGCATCCACCAGCCATTGCTCCAGGCCTTCGAGGTCGGGAATGCGGGCTACGGTTTCGCCGATCTGTACGGCGGCCAGCTCCAGTTCGGCCAGCGGAACGTCGACGTAGCTCAACTGGCTGTCGACCTTGCACGAGCGCGGGATGCCCTGGGTCAGCAGGGCGATGAACCTGACATCGTTGCGTCCGCCCAGTGCGTTGAGCACCACGATCCGGGCTCGACCGCCGACACGGGTGCGGCCTCCGCAGGCGGCTTCGAAGCTGAGCAGCGGCAAGGTCAGTTCGCGCCAGCTGATCGGTCCCAGGTACCACTCGGGGGCGCCCGGCTCTGCGCTGCAATCCTGGTAATCGATCAACTCGGCGACCGCGACGTTAGGCAGCAGCAGATGCCGGTCACTCAACGGCAGCAGCAGGCCGGTCAGACTGGTCAGCCGGCTGGTCTGGAACGTGCCTTCAGACATGCGCCTGGCTCCAGTAAGCGATGCTCTCCAGCAACACGGTTTCCTGATAGGGCTTGCTCAGGTACTCGTTGACGCCCACCGCCATCGCCCGATCGCGATGCTTCTGGCCCGAGCGAGAGGTGATCATGATGATAGGCAGTTCCTTGAGCTGTTCGTCCTGGCGGATCTGGCTGGCCACTTCAAAGCCGTCCATACGCGGCATTTCGATATCGAGCAGCATGATGTCAGGCGTGTGCTCCTGCAACAGGGTCATGGCATCGACACCGTCCTTGGCAGTCAGTACGTGCATGCCGTGGCGCTCCAGCAAGCGGCTGGTGACTTTGCGCACCGTCACCGAATCGTCCACCACCATCACCAGCAACGGTCTGGCGTGCTCGGCTTCGTGGTAGGCAGGTGCCAACCCTCTGAAAGGCAAGCCCTGCAAGGTACGGATCTGCGCCATCAGATCGAGAATCAGCACCACGCGGCCGTCACCCAGAATGGTCGCACCGGAAATGCCCTGCACCCTTGAGAACTGCGTACCAAGGCTCTTGACCACGATCTCGCGCGAGCCTGCCAGCGCATCGACCTGCACCGCCACCCACTGATCCTGCAGATGCACCAGCAACACCGGCAGCGGCTGCAATTGCCCGGCCAGTCTGGGCGGGCTGCTGCCCAGCAACTCGCCCAGATAGCGCAACTCGTAACTGCGTCCGCCATATTGATAGCGCGGCGGGGTGGTCTGGTAATAGCCGTCCAGCTCATTGGCCATGACACGCACGATGCCATCGACGGTATTGAGCGGTACCGCATACTGTTCTTCGCCGCACGTCACCATCAACGCCCGGTTGACCGACACCGAAATCGGCAGCCGGATACGGAAGCGCGTGCCCTTGCCCGGCACCGAGTCGATGACCATGGAACCGCCCAGTTGCTTGACCTCGGCGTGCACCACATCCATGCCCACACCACGGCCGGAAATCTGGGTGATGATCTCGCTGGTGGAAAACCCCGCCTGCAGAATGAACGGCAACACTTCATGGTCGGACAGATCGGCATCCGGGTGGATCATGCCGCGCTTGATGGCCTTGCGACGTACTGCAGCGAGGTCAACGCCAGAGCCATCATCGCTCAGTTCGATGACCATATCGCCGCCTTCGTACATCAGTTCCAGACTGATATGGCCCTGCTCCGGCTTGCCGGCGGCGATGCGTTTTTCGGTGCTTTCAAGCCCGTGATCGACGGCGTTGCGCAGCATGTGCTCAAGAGGCGCGACCATTCGCTCCAGCACGTTGCGGTCCATTTCACCGTCGGCATTGCCCACTTCGAAATGGACTTTCTTGTGCAGTTCCGACGCCACTTGGCGTACCACACGACGCAGGCGTGGCACCAATCGCTCGAACGGCACCATGCGCGTACGCATCAGGCCTTCCTGGAGCTGGGTGTTGACCCTGGCCTGTTGCGACAGCAGCGTTTCTGCGTCGCGGGCGCGCGCACCGAGGGTTTCCTTGAGGTCCATCAGGTCGGACGCCGATTCGAACAAGGCGCGCGACAGTTGCTGTAACTGCGAATGACGGTCCATTTCCAGCGGGTCGAACTCTTCGTAACCCAGCCGCTCGGCCTGGACCTGCTCCCGGCTAAGGATGCGCCCCTGGGTTTCCATATCGAGACGACGCAATTGGTCGCGCATCCGCTCGATGGTGGTTTCCATCTCGACCAGAGCGATCTGCGAATCAATGATCTGCTGTTCGATGCGTCCACGGAAGATGGATGTTTCGCCGGCCAGGTTGACCAGGTCTTCCAGTTGCTCGGCAGGCACCTTGACCATTTCCGGGCCGCTGCGCTCGGCCTCCCCTTCGGCGACCGGGGCCACGGCGACGACTGACTCCGGACTGACTTCCGGGTCCTGCGCAGCCAGCGGTGCGCCCACCGGCTCATCGGTGGCCAGCCTGCGAATGCTCTCAATCAGCAAGGTGGCATCAGGCAACGGTTTTTCATTGCGCACGGCATCGAGCATGTCGGCCAGCACATCCTGACCGCTCTGCAACAGGCCGATCATCAACGGCGCGGGCTGCAGACTTCCGGTGGAAAGCCCCTCGTAAAGCGTCTCCAGCTCGTGAGCGAGGTCGCCTATCGGAGCGATTTCCACCATCCGCGCGCCGCCCTTGAGGGTGTGCAGGTCGCGCAGCAGGTTTTCGACCTCCAGCATGTTATGCGGATCGGCCTGCCAGCGGGCCAATGCCGCGCCGGAGCTTTCCATGATGTCGAAACCTTCCTCGAGGAAGACTTCACGCAGCTCGGTGTCATGTTCGGGAAGATCTTCATTGGCCAGCGGCGAGGCCTGCACCTCGGGCCCGGTGCTCTCGAGCGTGCGGCAGCTGCGCAGCGCTTCGATCAAGGCCGAAGGGTCGCTGAGCGCTTCCTGCCGATACAGTTGCTCGAGCAGAATCGCCAGATGGTCGTGGCTCTCGTGCAGCAGCTCGGCCAGCGTCGGCGAATGGTTGAAGCGCCGGTCGATCAAGCCTTCGTAGAGGTTTTCCAGTTCGTGGGCCAGATCGCCCACCTCGCCCACCTCAGCCATCCGCGCACCGCCCTTGAGGGTGTGCAGGTCACGCTGCAACGAGGCCAGCGGCGCAGGGTTTTCTGGGTCGGCCAGCCAGCGCTGCAACGCTTGACCGGCACTGTCGAGGATATCGACGGCTTCCTCCAGAAATATCTCGACGATTTCGTCGTCCGGACCGGCAACGTCAGTGTCAGTGTGCCCGGCCTCGTTGGCCAGTTGCTCGGTGGCGGCGTTGAGCTCGGTAACGCTCAACGTGCGATGGCCGTCGCTCTTGACCAGCCCGGTCGCCGACGGGTCAAGCGCCTGATCCAGCAACTGGTTCAAGGCACGCACGCACTCGGGACGCGGCTCGACATCCTGGCCGGCAGCCACCTGATCAAGCATGTTGATCAGCGCTTCGTGAGCATTTTCTGCCACATCGAAAAACCGTTCGCTGACCGCCAGACTGCTTTCTTCGACCGCCCCGTAGAGGTCGAGCAAGGCTTCGCACAGTTCATCGACCTGCGGCAGGTCGGCCAGATGCGCGCCGTGACCGAGGGTGGTCAGCTCATCGAGCAGCGTGCTCAGTTCCTGACGTTCGCCGGGGTGCTGCCGCCAGCGCCGCAGGAGGTTTTCCGCATCCAGCACGATGTCCATGCCTTCGGCCAGAAAACTGGCGAGCAGCGTGGGGTTGCGCTTGATCCGCAGGCCGCTGTCCGACTCGCGCAGCACCACGGTGAGGCGCTCGTTGAGCATCGCCAGGGCGGCCTCGATCAGCGGCGCGGCACCCGGAATATCGGCCAGCGGCGTGCTGTCGAGTTGCTCGAGGCCCTTGTGCAGCAACGGCTCGGCGCTGCGCAGCAGGACGAGTTCCGGTGAGCCGATATCGATGAGGTTGGCCTTGTATTCACGCACCAGTTGATCGAGCGGGCTGGCCAGTTCGGCAATCGGCAGCACCCCGGCCATGTGCGCGCTGCCCTTGAGCGTATGCAGCGCACGCAGCACCGCGTCGCTGATCGCCGGCGACGCTGATTGTTCGGCGTTGTCGAGGAAGCGGCCGAGGGTGTTCAGATGGCCGAGCGCTTCCTGACGGAAAATCTCCAGCAACTGTGGATCGAGCGCTTCGGCGGCAACAGGCTCGCCTGCCTCATGATCATCCGCGACCTGCAGCGTCGGCAGCTCCAGCCCATTGGCCAACGCATGGGCACGGGCCGCCAACAGGTCGACATCGTTACGCTGGCACTGTGCATCTTCGGCAAAGTCGCGGATGACCGACGGCAGCAGCGCCTGCACTTCGCTCATCAATTGCTGCACCTCGAGGCCCGGCAGTACGTCGCCTTCCAGCATCCGGTTGAGCAGGTTTTCCACCGCCCAGGCCAGTTCGCTGAGGATCAGTGCACGCACCATCCGGCCGCTGCCCTTGAGCGTATGAAACGCACGGCGTACCTCGGTCAGCGCCGTGCTGTCCCAATGGCCGTCGCTGCCAAGCGAGGTGAACCAGCGCGGCAGGTACTCGCGCAGCGCGTCGAGCACCTCGTCGGCCTCTTCGAGAAACACATCGCGCAACTCGTCGTCCACCGCCTCTTCTCCGGCCGCGGGCGGCAACAGGCTGGTGGGTACGTTACGGGCAGGAGGGTTGACGGCCGAGACCGGGCTGGCGAGGACCTGGGCAATAGTCTGCGTGGGGCTGACCAGCGCCTTGCGGTCATCCAGCTCCAGCAACTCGTCCTGAGTGATGATCTCTTCGAGCAACGGCACTTCGAGAGTGTCCGCAGCGGGCGTATAGCCCAGCCGTGCCAGGCTTTGCTGGGCCATGTCGAGCACCTGGTCGCCAGGCGCCTGATGGTCTTCGAGCATGCGCTCCAGGTAATACTCGATGCCGGTGATGGTGTCGGCCAGGCAATCGAGCTGAACCCAGGTGGGACGGGTTTCGTCCACCAGCAGGTGTTCCTGAATGTATTCGTTACAAGCGGCCAGCAGGCTGGCAGCACGGGCCAGCGGGATCATCGCCAGCGCACCCCGTACCTGCACGATCAGCGCGCACAGCGGATCGAGCCGCTGCCGGTCCCACTCGCCGTCGATGTAATCGAGGATCACGTCCTTGGCCTGCTGCAACACCGTGCGGGCTTCGCGAATCACCAGTTGATGAATCTGCGTCAGGTCGGTAGTCGGCAGGCGGCTTTCCTCGCGGCTGACCTGCTCGTGACTGCCGGCCATGCCGGCAAGGGTCGATTCGACGTAGAGCAAGGCACCCGCGACATCCATCAGCGCAGCGTCGCTGGGCTCGCGCTGCCCCTGCGCCAGACCGAGCACCACAGACAACTGATCGATGATCACCTTGCGCGGCTGGCCGAAACCCAGCACCGCCAGGGTATCGGCAATCTGCCGCAACGGCGGCAGCAACGCGTTGAGCTCGCTGACATGCTGACGGTCGCCGCGCACGAACACGTCGAGCCGCTCCTTGACCCTGACCAGCCCTTCACACAAGGCCACGATCACCGAACGCATGGCGTCACGGTCCGGACCGGCCATGCGGGCGCGCTCTTCATTGACCACATCGTTGCCGGGCAAGGCATCGGCCAGCGCGTACTGGTCCTTGAGGTCGAGCATCTTCGGCGCCAGGCTGTCGGACTTGGCGATATAGAACAGCAGGCTTTTCAACAGCTCTTCGGGGGCGGGCTGGTTGATGCCGGTGACGCCCTGCTCGGCCAGACGCTTGAGTTCCTTGTCGGCGTCCTTCAGCAGACTGCGCAGCGCCGGGCTGTTGGTGAAGTTGCCATTGAGCATGGTTTCGACCAGTGCCGAGGCGATCCGCCAGAGCGCACCGAGCGGCGCGTCTTCGCACAACTGTTCAAGCCGGGCAAACACCTTGGCCATGTAGCCGAGCTGGGTCTGCACGCCCTGCTCGCGCATCAGGCCGGCCAGCGCCGCCTGCAGGGTCTGGCGCAGCTTGCGCAGCAGGTTGGGCAATTCCGGGGTATTGCGCCGCGCCAGCTCCTCGTCATCAAGCGGCGGCACGACGACCAGTTGCGGGGCGAACAGGCTGGTTTCCGAGAGCAGACTTTCCCCCCGCGCACTGCGCAGGTCATTGAGCAATGGCAAGACCACCAGCGGCAGGTCGCGGCGCGCGGAATGAATGCGTTCCAGGTAAACCGGCAACTGACTCATGGCCTGGATCAACAGTTGCTCGGACTCGATCGGATGGCTGACGCGGTTCTGCTGGACCGCCAGCGCCAGTTGCTCGATTTCCTCGGCCAGCAACGCGGCGCCGTAGAACTCGATCATCTGCAGGCTGCCGTGAACCTGATGCACCAGGTTCAGGCACTCGGCCATCGCTGCAGCGTTGGTCGGGTCTTCGATGAACGGGTCCAGCGCCTGTCGGGCCTGGCGCAGCGTTTCGGCGATCTCGCCCTTCAGCCACTCAAGAGCTACGTAATCGTGACGATCAGCCATGACGAGTACCGTCCGTTACCCAATCAAGGTTGTTCATGTGCGGTACATCATCCGGCTTTCTTCGATGACGGCAGGGCAAAGCCCGATACCGAGCGCCGCATTTCGCTGGCCATTTTCGCCAGGTTGCCGATGCTTTCGGCGGTGGCCGATGTGCCCGAGGTGGTCTGCGAAGTGGTCTGCTGAATGACGGTCATGATCTGCGAAATCTGCCCGGCAGACTCGGCCTGTTGGTGGGCGGCATCGGTGATACTTTCGATCAGCTCGGCCAGCACTCTGGACACCCCTTCGATTTCGCCCAGCGCCACCCCGGCGTCCTGCGCCAGCCGGGCACCGCGCACCACTTCGCTGGTGGTCTGCTCCATGGAGATAACCGCCTCGTTGGTGTCGTTCTGGATGGCCCGGACCAGCGTTTCGATCTGCTTGGTCGCAGACGACGAACGCTCGGCCAGCCGTTGTACTTCGTCGGCTACCACGGCAAACCCTCGTCCGGCATCACCGGCCATCGACGCCTGAATGGCAGCGTTGAGGGCCAGAATATTGGTCTGGTCGGCAATGTCGTCAATCAGGCTGACGATGTCGCCAATCTCCTGTGACGACTCGCCCAGACGCTTGATGCGCTTGGAGGTGTCCTGAATCTGCTCGCGAATGTTGTCCATGCCATGAATGGTGTTTTGCACCACCTCGTTGCCTTTATTGGCTATCGTCACGGAGCGCTCCGCCACGGCCGAGGACTCCGAGGCGTTGGTCGAAACCTGATCGATGGACGCCGCCATGTCGTTGATCGCTGTCGACGCCGCACTGATCTGCAACGCCTGGTGCTCTGAAGCAGCCGACAATTGCATGGCCGTCGCCTGGGTTTCGGTCACCGCAGCCGCTACCTGCTCGGCAGTCAGGTTGATGGTCACCACCAGCTCGCGCAACTGGTCGATGGAGTAATTGATGGAGTCGGCAATCGCCCCGGTGAAGTCCTCGGTCACCGAGGCCGTGACCGTCAGGTCGCCATCGGCGAGGTTCTCGATCTCGTCCAGCAGACGCATGATCGCCGTCTGGTTGCGTTCGCTCTTCTGCGCAGTTTCGCGCAACTGGCGATTGGTCTCGCGCACCATGACCAGACCGATGAGGATGATCGACGCCAGCGCCAGCAAGCCCAGCACATAGCCGCCGACGGTGTTCATGGTGCGGCGCTTGGCAAGGTTTTCCAGGCTGTTGGCGAGTACCGAGGTTTCATCCAGCAGGGTCTGTGAGGTGTTGAAGATGTTGCCCGAGGCCTCGCGCACCTGATACAGCTCGGGCGAGGTTTCGAGAATCTCGTCCACCGAGCCGGAGAC
This sequence comes from Pseudomonas cerasi, assembly GCF_027983475.1. Classification (NCBI taxonomy): domain Bacteria; kingdom Pseudomonadati; phylum Pseudomonadota; class Gammaproteobacteria; order Pseudomonadales; family Pseudomonadaceae; genus Pseudomonas; species Pseudomonas cerasi. The sequence goes on along the minus strand of NZ_JAQJVM010000001.1, from coordinate 1,872,201 downwards.
GAATTCGAACAGCTCGGCGATCTCTGCCAGCCGCGCGCGCGCATCGCGGTCCTCGACTTGGGATATGCGCAGCGTGGCGTTGCCCTCCAGCATGCCGTTGAGCACCCGACCAAACTGGCTGGCATCGCGACCAAAGGCGTCGGCGGCCTGCACAGCCGTTTCATCACCGGCCAGCACGGTGTTGACCGAGCCGAGAATTCGTTCTGCGAGCAGCGCCTGGCGTTGCGCAACCACCACCTGTGCGGCGGGCGCACGGCTTTGCAGCAGGCTCTCGACGACTTTCTCGTATTCGGCCTGCAATTGCGGAATGGTTTCGGCCAGTGTTGCCGCCACCTGATGCAGCGACAGAACGGTCTGTTCGCTGGCCAGAATCACGTCGGTGCTCTTGCGCAGTCCTTCCCAGTCACGTTGCACGGTGCGCAATTCGTCGCGTATCAGGTCGGGGGCCGCAGGCAATCCGGTGGCCGGGTCGCCCTTTCTCAGATAGCCCCAGCGCACGTCGAAATCATTGCGCGCATCGGCCAGCAACTTGAACGCCTGGGTTTTGCCGGCAGCCGCTTCGGTGGCGTTTTTCGCGATGCGTTGCGACAGGACGCGCAGCTCACCGGCATGCCCGATGTACTGTTTGTCGTAGTTGGACTGAGTGTTGAGGTAAGCGAAGTTGGCGAACAGCAACATGATGAAAACGATAAGCGCCACGAACAGCAGAATAATCTGCGTCCGGCTTCTTGCGCCTTCCCTTGACCGGTCTGTACTACTCATTAATCAGGCCCCCGCCTGGATCAATTGTGAAACACACCAGGCCCGACATGCTAGGAAGCCAGGTCCATGAACTCCGCAGACTGCACCAGCGCCCACGGGCTGAAGATCTGCCACGCCTGTTCGCGGATAAACTGCCCGCGCAGGAACGGCACCATACGCTGATCCATGTCCTGCGGGGTCTGGGGTATGAGGCTCAACTGACTGAAACGTTGCATGCCGAACACTTCATCGACCAGCAGACCGGCAAATACATCATGGTGCTCGACCACCAGCACCCGTCGCTGTTTGCGCACCGGCACCAGTTCGTGGCCGAAAAACCCGCACAGATCCATGAGTGGCAACAAGCGACCGCGCAGGTTGGCGATACCCGCCACCCAGAACTTCACACCGGGCATTACCGCATGATGGGGTTCGTGAAGGATTTCGGCGATCTCGCCGATCGGCGCTACAAACCGTTGCTCGCCCATGCGAAAGCCGATACCGACCCAGTCCTGCTGATGGGCTTCCTGCAGCGGCAGGCCCGCCGCCAGCGAACGACAGCGTCGATCCATATCCAGAAGCAGTTCAAAAGCGGTGCGCGGCTCGGCCATGGCGATTCCGGCAATCAGCCGGCCAGCACCGCATTCAGGGTTTTCATCAGGGTTTCTTCGTCCACCGGCTTGGTCAGGTAATCGCGTGCGCCCTGACGTTTGCCCCAGACCTTGTCGGTCTCCTGATCCTTGGTGGTAATCATGATCACCGGGATCATGCTGGTGTCGGCATCCTTGGTCAGCTGACGCGTGGCCTGAAAGCCGTTGAGCCCCGGCATGACGATGTCCATCAGCACGGCATCGGGCTTTTCCTGACGGGCCAGGGCCACGCCATCAGCGCCGTTTTCGGCCTTGAGCACTTCATGACCGTGCTTTTCCAGCATGCCGGTGAGTTTGTACATTTCAGTCGGCGAGTCATCGACGATCAATATTCGAGCCATGGGTGTTCCCCGTCAGATTACGAGCGCGCTACATCAGGCGCGGGCGTCATGGTATGTGTTGTTCTGCTGCAACGAAGCCCGGCACATGAGCCTTGATCGCGCTGAGCAGTTCTTCCTTGCTGAAAGGCTTGGTCAAAAACTGATCGGAACCGACAATCCGCCCCTTGGCCTTGTCGAACAGGCCGTCCTTGGAGGACAGCATGATGACCGGCGTCGACTTGAATGCCCGGTTGTTCTTGATCAGCGCGCAGGTCTGATAACCGTCCAGACGCGGCATCATGATATCGACGAATATGATTCGCGGGTGGTTATCGGCAATCTTGGCCAGCGCGTCGAAACCGTCTATCGCAGTGATGACTTCACAGCCTGCGTTCTTGAGCAGTGTTTCGGCGGTGCGGCGGATGGTCTTCGAATCATCGATGACCATGACTTTCAGGGCGGAGGCGTGTTGTTCCATAGCTGCTCTTCCATCGCCGCAGCGAATTTTTGCGCATTCTGCGAGGCACTGGGAGCCTGACGGTATCGCTTCGTTGACCCACTGGGACCGAAGACCGGATGCCGAGCCTTTTTAGCACACTCTCCAGACGCAATCCATAAAGTGCACCTTGGCGCATCGCGGCAGGCCTGCCCCTTGACCGGGAGCAATCGGAGCGCCACCCTGATGCCAATTTTACGGCCGTTGCGGCCCTTACCGATCAGAGGATATTGCCCATGAGCGTTCGCCTAGGGATTGTCATGGACCCCATTGAGCGCATTTCCTATAAAAAGGACAGCTCGCTGGCCATGCTGCTTGCCGCCCAGGAACGCGGCTGGTCACTGTTCTATATGGAACAGAAAGACCTGTATCAGAACGCCGGCCAAGCCCGCGCACGCATGAAGCCGCTCAAGGTGTTTGCCGATCCGGCCAAATGGTTCGAGTTCGAAGCCGAAGTCGACGCAGGTCTTGACGATCTGGACGTGATCCTGATGCGCAAGGATCCGCCGTTCGACATGGAGTTCGTCTACGCCACCTACCTGCTGGAGCAGGCCGAGCGTGCCGGCGTCCTGGTGGTCAACAAGCCGCAGAGCCTGCGTGACTGCAACGAGAAGCTGTTCGCCACGCTGTTCCCGCAGTGCACACCGCCGACACTGGTCAGTCGCCGCGCGGACATCATCCGTGAATTCGCCGAACAGCACGGCGACGTGATCCTCAAGCCGCTGGACGGCATGGGCGGTGCGTCGATCTTCCGCCATCGTGCGGGCGATCCGAACCTGTCAGTGATCCTCGAAACCCTGACCGCCCACGGCACGCAGCAAATCATGGCGCAGGGCTACCTGCCCGCCATCAAGGACGGCGACAAACGCATTCTGATGGTCGATGGCGAACCGGTCCCGTATTGCCTGGCGCGCATCCCGGCAGCCGGCGAAACGCGTGGCAATCTGGCGGCAGGCGGGCGTGGCGAGGCCCGTCCGTTGAGCGACAAGGACCGCTGGATCGCCGAACAGATCGGCCCGACCCTGCGTGAAAAAGGCCTGCTGTTCGTCGGCCTCGACGTGATCGGTGAGCACCTGACCGAAATCAACGTCACCAGCCCGACCTGCATCCGCGAGATCGACAACGCCTTCGGCACCAACATTGGTGGCCTGCTGATGGACGCGATCGAGAAGAAGCTGCAAGCACGCAAGGGCTGATCAGCCACTGACGCCGCCGGCCACGGTCAACACCGTGCGCCACGGCGTCAGATCGATTCCCTTCGTCCGATCCGCAGCAGAGCGGCGCGGCACATTGCGTTATCATGCGCCACCTGTAACACGACACGGATTTTGACATGCAGGCTGACGAGATGCTGAACCGCCAATGACATCCATGGCCAAAAACGACCTCCCCCTGGAACTCGCCAACGCCGGTGTGCGTCCTGCCGATCGCCTGGGCTTTACCATGATGATTGCGGCGCTGATTCACCTCGCGGTGATCCTTGGCGTGGGGTTCACCTATGTAAAGCCGGAGCAGATCTCGCAGACGCTGGAAATCACCCTGGCCACCTTCAAAAGCGAAGAAAAGCCCAAGCAGGCTGACTTTCTGGCGCAAGACGATCAGCAGGGCAGCGGCACCCTGGACAAGGCCGAAACGCTCAAGACCACTGAACTGGCGCCCTATCAGGACACCAAGGTCAACAAGGTCACGCCGCCCCCGGCCAGCAAGCCGGTGGTCAAACAGGAAGCGCCGAAGACCGCCGTCGCGACTACCGCGCCCAGCCAGCAGAAAACCGTTGCCAAACGCGATGAGGTCAAGCCCGAGCCCGCCACCAAGGCTGCACCGACCTTCGACAGCTCGGAACTGAGCAACGAAATCGCCAGCCTGGAAGCCGAACTGTCGACCGAACAGCAGCTTTACGCCAAGCGCCCGAAGATCCACCGCCTCAATGCGGCGTCGACCATGCGCGACAAAGGCGCCTGGTACAAGGATGACTGGCGCAAGAAGGTCGAGCGGGTCGGAAACCTGAACTATCCTGAGGAAGCACGACGCAAGCAGATCTACGGTAATTTACGACTTCTTGTGTCAATCAATCGGGACGGCTCGTTGTATGAAGTGCTGGTGCTTGAATCTTCAGGGCAGCCTTTGCTGGATCAGGCCGCACAGCGAATCGTGCGTCTGGCGGCGCCTTTTGCGCCGTTCACCGGCGATCTGGCGGATATCGATCGACTGGAGATCATCCGCACCTGGAAATTTGCACGCGGAGACAAGCTGTCAAGCAACTGAACTTTTTGCCCGCTGACGCTCGACACCCACACGTGTCAGTTGTCAGCCGCGCAAGGCAACGCCAAACTAGGGCTCATGAAAAAAGTCTCTCCGAGTTATCTCAAGCATCAGTTCCTCATCGCCATGCCTCACATGCACGATGAGAACTTTGCTCAGACCTTGACCTACATTGTCGAGCACAACGCCAATGGCGCCATGGGGCTGGTGATCAACCGCCCGCAAAGCCTGACCCTGGCCGATGTACTCGAACAACTGCGACCGGAGCTTCCGGCACCGAGACACTGCCAGGACATCGTCATTCATACCGGCGGGCCGGTGCAGACCGATCGCGGCTTTGTCCTGCATCCCAGCGGCCAGACCTTTCAGGCGACGGTCAATCTTCCGGGCGGAATTTCCTTGTCGACTTCTCAGGATGTGCTGTTCTCCATCGCCGATGGCTACGGACCTGATCAAAATGTGATCACCCTGGGTTATGCGGGATGGGACGCCGGTCAACTGGATGCTGAAATGGCCGACAATGCCTGGCTGACCTGTTCGTTCGACCCGGCCATCCTGTTCGATGTGGACAGCGAGCAGCGTCTGGACGCCGCCGCCAGACGTCTGGGCATCAATCTCAACCTGATCTCGACCCAGGCAGGGCACGCTTGATGGCCGCCTTACGGCTGCTGCTGGGCATTGATTACGGCACCAAACAGATCGGCGTTGCGGTCGGCCAGGCGATTACCGGCCAGGCACGTGAACTCTGCACGCTCAAGGCGCAGAATGGCGTGCCGGACTGGGACAAGGTCCAGGCGCTGATCAACGAGTGGAAACCTGATGCGATCGTGGTGGGTCTGCCGTTGAACATGGACGGCACGCCCAGCGACATGAGCGCGCGCGCGGAAAAATTCTCGCGCAAGCTCAACGGACGCTTTGGTGTAACGGTCTACACCCATGATGAACGCCTGACCACCTTCGAAGCCAAGGGCGAGCGCATGGCGCGCGGCGGCCAGAAGGGCAGCTATCGCGACAATCCGGTGGATGCCATTGCCGCTGCGCTATTGCTGCAAGGCTGGCTGGACGAGCACCCCGAACTGTTGAATGTGTGACTTTTTCTGCCTTTATCGCTTCGAGATACCCGGATTCCACGTTATCGCTTGAGCATCGCGCCACGGACCAGACTGTGTAAAAACGTTACGAGCGAAGGCAAGACAAGGCAAAAACAGGCGAAAACGGCCGGGGTCGCGACCGACCTTAGGTGTTCTAAATGAGCATTTTTCGCCTGTTTTTAACGCAGTATTGCCAAGCGCAGTAGTTTTTACACAGTCTGGGAAGGACGCTGCCCGAGCCTCTAAGGAGCAACCATGAGCCTGCCCGATCCCGCCGAACTGATTCGTCAGATGGCCACTGACCTGAACGCTCACCTGAGCAAGCGCGGCATCAGCGACCCTCGTTTCATCGGCATCCGCACTGGCGGTGTCTGGGTTGCCCAGGCGCTGCTCAAGGCACTGAACAACCCCGCTCCGCTGGGCACGCTGGACGTTTCGTTCTATCGCGATGATTTCAGCCAGAACGGCCTGCACCCTCAGGTGCGCCCTTCTGAACTGCCGTTCGAGATCGAAGGCCAGCATCTGGTGCTGATCGATGACGTGCTGATGAGCGGCCGCACCGTCCGCGCCGCGCTCAACGAACTGTTCGATTACGGCCGCCCGGCCAGTGTCACGCTGGTCTGCCTGCTGGACCTGGACGCCGGTGAACTGCCGGTGCGTCCGAACGTGGTCGGCGCCACCCTGTCGCTGGCACCGAATGAACGCATCAAGCTGTCCGGCCCAGAGCCGCTGGCGCTCGAACTTCAAGACCTCTCCACCGCCCTTTAAGAGTCCATTGCGATGACGCCTCTCGACGCCAAGCGCCCGCTGCAGCTCAACCACTTGGGCCAGCTGCGCCATTTCCTGTCTCTGGACGGCTTGCCCCGCGAGCTGCTTACCGAAATTCTCGACACGGCCGACTCGTTCCTTGAAGTCGGCGCCCGGGCGGTCAAGAAAGTCCCGTTGTTGCGCGGCAAGACGGTGTGCAACGTGTTCTTCGAGAACTCCACGCGCACCCGCACCACCTTTGAGCTGGCAGCCCAGCGCCTGTCAGCCGACGTGATCACGCTGAACGTCTCGACCTCGTCCACCAGCAAGGGGGAAACGCTGTTCGACACCTTGCGCAACCTCGAAGCGATGGCCGCCGACATGTTCGTCGTGCGCCACGCCGACTCGGGTGCGGCGCACTTCATTGCCGAGCACGTATGCCCGGACGTCGCGATCATCAACGGCGGCGACGGACGCCATGCCCACCCGACCCAGGGCATGCTCGACATGCTGACCATCCGCCGTCACAAGGGCGGTTTCGAAAACCTGTCGGTGGCCATCGTCGGTGACATCCTGCATTCACGGGTCGCACGCTCCAATATGCTTGCGCTCAAGGCGCTGGGCTGCCCGGATATCCGCGTGATCGGGCCGAAAACCCTGCTGCCGGTAGGCGTCGAGCAATACGGGGTCAAGGTCTACACCGACCTCAACGAAGGTTTGAAGGACGTGGACGTGGTCATCATGCTGCGCCTGCAGCGTGAACGCATGACCGGCGGCCTGCTGCCCAGCGAAGGCGAGTTCTACCGCCTGTTCGGCCTGACCACCGCGCGCCTGGCGGCTGCGAAGCCGGATGCGATTGTCATGCACCCCGGCCCGATCAACCGCGGCGTGGAAATCGAATCGGCAGTGGCCGACGGCGCGCATTCGGTGATTCTCAATCAAGTGACTTACGGTATCGCGATCCGCATGGCGGTGCTGTCCATGGCCATGAGCGGACAAAACGCACAACGCCAATTCGAACAGGAGAACGCCCAGTGAAGCTCAGCATCCTCGGCGCTCGCGTCATCGACCCGGTCAGCGGGCTGGATCAAATCACTGACCTGCACCTTGAAGCAGGCAAACTCAGCGCCATCGGTTCGGCCCCGGCGGGTTTCGAGCCCACTCAGACCATCGACGCTACCGGGCTGGTCGCAGCACCGGGCCTGGTCGACCTCAATGTGTCCTTGCGCGAACCTGGCTACAGTCGCAAGGGCAGCATCGCCAGCGAAACCCGCGCAGCGGTGGCAGGCGGCGTGACCAGCCTGTGCTGCCCGCCACGTACCAAACCGGTGCTCGACACCTCGGCAGTGGCCGAGCTGATCCTCGACCGCGCCCGTGAGGCCGGGTTCAGCAAGGTGTTCCCCATCGGGGCGCTGAGCAAGGGCCTGGAAGGCGAACAGCTGGCAGAACTGATCGCCCTGCGCGACGCAGGTTGCGTGGCCTTCGGCAATGGTCTGAGCAGCTTCAGCAACACCCGCACGCTGTGCCGGGCACTGGAATATGCGGCGACCTTCGACCTGACGGTGATTTTCAACTCGCAGGATCGTGATCTGGCCGAAGGCGGTCTGGCACACGATGGTCCGACGGCCAGTTTCCTGGGTCTGGCGGGCATTCCCGAGACGGCCGAAACCGTAGCGCTGGCTCGCGACCTGTTGCTGGTCGAACAGAGCGGTGTACGTGCGCACTTCAGCCAGCTGACCAGTGCCCGTGGCGCGGCGCTGATCGCCCAGGCACAGGCGCGCGGTCTGCCGGTGACGGCGGATGTGGCGTTGTATCAGTTGATTCTGACTGACGAGGCGCTGATCGACTTCTCCAGCCTCTATCACGTCCAGCCGCCGCTGCGCACCCGCGCTGACCGCGATGGTCTGCGTGAAGCGGTGAAGAGCGGTGTCATTCAGGCGATTTCCAGCCATCACCAGCCGCACGAACGCGATGCCAAGCTGGCGCCGTTTGGCGCTACGGAGCCGGGCATCAGCAGCGTCGAACTGTTGCTGCCGCTGGCCATGACCCTGGTGGATGACGGCCTGCTGGACCTGCCGAGCCTAATCGCCCGCCTGAGCAGCGGCCCTGCCGCCGCGCTGCGCCTGCCAGCCGGCAAGCTGAGCGCAGGGGCACCCGCCGACATCGTCCTGTTCGACCCTGCCGCCTCGACGGTTGCCGGCGAGACCTGGCTGTCAAAAGGCGAAAACTGCCCCTTCATCGGTCACTGCCTGCCCGGTTCGGTACGCTACACACTGGTGGATGGACGGATCAGCTACAGCCGTTGAGCCCGCTCCGGGCTCTCGCTCCCACGTTCCTCGTTGCATCACTGTGGGAGCGAGCCGGGCGACGCTCTGCGTCAGCCCCTCTGCCCAAGCCTTACCTGCGTCGGGCGTTCTTCATCGAGATCTGGTCATTCAATGTCCAGAAGTCATAGAGGATGCCCACCAGAAACAGCCCGCCGGTAAACAGGTAGATAACCCCGGTAATCCACTTGCCCTGGTACATGCGGTGCACGCCGAACAGGCCGAGGAAGGTCAGCAGCACCCACGCCACGCTGTAGTCGGTGGAGCCGGGGGTAAAGCGCAGGTCGGCGTCACGGTCCATCGACGGGATCAGGAACAGGTCAATCAGCCAGCCAATGCCAAACAGACCGAACGTGAAGAACCAGATGGTCCCGGTGACCGGTTTGCCGTAGTAGAAGCGATGCGCTCCCAGGAAGCCGAAAATCCACATCAGGTAACCCATGACCTTGCTGTGTGTGTCTGAACGATAGGCGTTCATTTTTGCCCTCTTTGCGCTGATAGAAAAAAATACATAACAAAATTGTGACTTGGTTTCCCTATTCCGACGTATGGCACATGAGGCGGTTTAATGCCGCCAAGCCCTTGTCGCTAAAGGGATTAGCCCGAAAAAAGAAAGAGTCTGTCGCATAAAATGCAATGATGCCACTGTGATGCGCTCGACAAATGGGGTCAGTTTTTTTGAAAAAGCTGTTATAAAGTTGCGCGCTGACCACCATGAGCCCTGCCGAATGCGTCCTTTTTTCAAGACATGGCTAACCATTTGCCTATTTATGCCACTGGCCGCCCACGCCACCAATCGTGAGCAACAACTTCCTGCGAGCTTCACGGGCTACACCGCCAAAAGCCACTCTTCACCGGCACTCGCGACTCGCAATGCACCCAAGGAAGCCACCACCACCCGAACTCAGTACGGCGCTACCAGCGCCGTCCAGAAGCCGCTTTCACGCAAGAACGCCAAAAAAATCGCGGCCTTGCAGGCTTCTGCACCTGCCAAGCAAGGCAGCGCCGTTGTAAAACGCGCCTTGCAGGCTGTGGGCACGCCTTATCGCTGGGGCGGCACCACGCCCGGCAAAGGCCTGGACTGCAGCGGACTGGTCAAATACGCCTACACGGATGTCCGTGAGGTCGACCTGCCACGCACCTCCAATGCCATGGCCCAGGGTCATGGTCAAACGGTGGATCGCAAGGATCTGAAACCCGGTGACCTGCTGTTCTTCAATATCAAGAGCCGCAACATCAACCACGTCGCCATTTACCTGGGCGACAACAAGTTCGTTCATGCGCCGCGCCGTGGCAAGGCCGTAACTGTCGATACGCTGAACAAACCGTATTGGAACAGTCACTACAAGATCGCCAAGCGCGTGCTGCCCAAGCAACCAGGACAGATGCGTGTGGTTCAGCGCTGATCCTGGTATGAATCCGCGGTCCGCAAGCCGCATCTGAAAAAAGGGGTCTTGAACGCGTTCAAGACCCCTTTTTCGTTCCTGCAGCCTCCCTGCGATCAGAAGTTATCCGGCACCTTGGCACGTTCGCGCGCGCTTTCGCGGGTGATCAGCCCCTTCTTCACCAGATCGGCCAGGCACATGTCCAGCGTCTGCATGCCCATCGAGCCGCCCGTCTGGATCGACGAATACATCTGCGCCACCTTGTCCTCGCGGATCAGGTTACGGATCGCCGGGGTGCCCATCATGATTTCGTGCGCTGCCACGCGTCCGCCGCCGACCTTCTTGAGCAACGCCTGCGAAACCACGGCGTGCAGCGATTCGGAGAGCATCGAGCGAATCATCGATTTTTCCTGAGCCGGAAACACATCGACGATCCGGTCGATGGTCTTGGCTGCTGATGTGGTGTGCAGCGTGCCGAATACCAGGTGGCCGGTTTCAGCCGCGGTCAGCGCCAGGCGGATGGTCTCCAGGTCACGCATCTCCCCGACCAGAATCACGTCCGGGTCTTCACGCAACGCCGAGCGCAGCGCCTCCGAGAAGCCCAGTGTGTCGCGGTGCACCTCGCGCTGGTTGACCAGGCACTTCTTCGACTCGTGGACGAATTCGATCGGGTCCTCGATGGTCAGAATGTGGTGATGCTTGTTGTTATTCAGGTAGTCGATCATCGCCGCCAGGGTGGTCGACTTGCCTGAGCCGGTCGGGCCGGTGACCAGAATCAGGCCACGCGCCACGTCGGTAATCTTCCGAAACACACTGCCCATGCCCAAGTCTTCCATGCTCAGGATTTTCGAAGGGATGGTCCGGAAGACCGCGCCAGCACCGCGGTTCTGGTTGAAAGCGTTGACCCGAAACCGCGCCACGCCCGGCACTTCGAAGGAAAAGTCGGTTTCCAGCCGTTCTTCGAAGTCCTGCCGTTGCTTGTCGTTCATGATGTCGTAGATCAGCGCCTTGACCTCCTTCGCGTCCAGCGGAGGCAGGTTGATACGCCGTACATCGCCGTCGACGCGGATCATTGGCGGCAGACCTGCAGAGAGGTGCAAGTCCGACGCGCCCTGTTTGGCACTGAAGGCCAGCAGCTCGGTAATATCCATACAGCTCCTCAATCACATAGAATGCCGCAGACTTTAGCCCTGCTGGCGCAAATCAATGTCCACGATAGCAGCGAACATTTCAACGCTCGAACAGCGAATTCGCGACGCAGCGCTTGCTGCTGAGCGCGATCCAGCGTCCGTCGGCCTGCTGGCGGTGAGTAAAACCAAGCCCGCCAGTGACCTGCGTGAAGCTTACACCGCAGGTTTGCGCGATTTTGGCGAAAATTATTTACAGGAAGCACTGGGCAAACAGCTCGAACTGAGCGACCTGCCCTTGTGCTGGCACTTTATTGGCCCCATTCAATCGAACAAGACGCGAGCTATCGCCGAGAACTTCGACTGGGTACATTCCGTGGACCGCCTGAAAATCGCTCAACGCCTGTCCGAGCAACGCCCCGAAGCGCTTGAACCGCTGAACATCTGCATTCAGGTGAACGTCAGTGGCGAAGCCAGCAAATCGGGCTGTACGCCTCAGGACCTGCCTGCGCTGGCCGCAGCCATCAGCGCCCTGCCGCGACTCAGGTTGCGCGGCCTGATGGCCATCCCCGAGCCTACAGACGATCCTGCAGCGCAGAACGCATCCTTCGCCGCAGTGCGCACGCTGCAGGAGCAATTGCACCTGCCGCTCGACACACTTTCCATGGGCATGAGCCACGACCTGGAAGCCGCCGTTGCACAAGGCGCGACCTGGGTGCGCATCGGCACCGCTCTTTTTGGCGCCCGCGACTATGGCCAGCCATAACCTCTTCACAAGGACCCCTTCATGAGCAAGACCCGTATTGCCTTCGTTGGTGCCGGAAACATGGCCGCCAGCCTGATCGGCGGCCTGCGCGCCCAGGGCGTGGAGGCGGCACTGATCAGTGCCAGTGCGCCGGGTGCCGAAACCCGCGAGCGCATCGCCAACGATCACGGCATCCAGGTATTCGCCGACAACGCCGACGCGATCAATGGCGCCGACGTGGTGGTACTGGCGGTCAAGCCGCAGATGATGAAAAACGTCTGCCAGGCCTTGAAGCCCAGTCTCGAACCTCACCAGCTGATTGTTTCGGTCGCGGCCGGCATCACCTGCGCCAGCCTGACGCAGTGGCTGGGCGAGCAGCCGGTGGTGCGCTGCATGCCCAATACGCCCTCACTGCTGCGTCAGGGTGCCAGCGGGTTGTACGCCACCGACAACGTCACGCCAGAGCAGCGTGAGCAGGCCGAGGCGTTGCTGGCCGCAGTCGGCATCGCGGTCTGGGTCGAGCAGGAAAAACACATGGACGCTGTCACGGCAGTGTCCGGCAGTGGCCCGGCGTATTTCTTTCTGATGATGGAAGCGATGACTGCGGCAGGCGTGAAACTGGGTCTGCCGGAGGACATTGCTAAAAAGCTGACCCTGCAGACAGCGCTGGGCTCGGCCTTGATCGCGACTGGCAGTGATGCAGGCGCTGGCGAGCTGCGTCGTCGCGTTACATCGCCGGGCGGGACCACCGAGGCGGCCATCAAGGCATTTCAGGCGGGCGGATTCGAGGCACTGGTGGAAACGGCACTGACCGCCGCAGACCATCGTGCAGCCGAGCTGGCTGAACAACTGGGCAAATAATTTTCGGGTTTTCTGGAGCAGATCGATGATCGGATTGAACACCGCTGCAATTTACGTCCTGCAGACGCTTGGCAGTCTTTACCTGCTGATCGTGCTGTTGCGCTTTGTCCTGCAACTGGTACGGGCCAACTTCTACAACCCGCTGTGCCAGTTCATCGTGCGCGCCACCCAGCCGCTGCTCAAGCCGCTGCGACGCATCATCCCCAGCCTGTTCGGGCTGGACATGTCGTCGCTGGTGCTGGCGATCATCGTGCAGATGATCCTGATGGCCCTGACCCTGCTGCTGATGTTCGGCACCACGGGCGACCCGCTGCACCTGCTGCTGTGGTCGATCATCGGCGTGACCGCGCTGTTCCTGAAGATCTTCTTCTTTGCCCTGATCATCAGCGTGATTCTGTCGTGGGTCGCACCGGGCAGCCACAACCCTGGCGCGGAACTGGTCAACCAGATCTGCGAACCGGCACTGGCACCGTTTCGCAGGATCGTCCCGAACCTGGGCGGCCTGGACATCTCGCCGATCCTCGCATTCCTGGTGCTCAAGCTGCTGGACATGCTGGTTATCAACAACCTCGCCGCCATGAGCGGCATGCCGGATGTGCTGCGGCTGTTGATGTAAGCCCCCTTGTTCCCGCGCTAGAGGTTCCCGCGCTGGAGCGTGACGTTCGAAAGAACGCCTATCGTGCCCATGCTCCGCGTGGGCATGCCGTTCTCGACGCTCCGCGTCCTATCCGGAGCATGCGGCACGGCGCAGATCTGTGACGCGGAGCGTCACCCGAGGCATTCCCGCGCTGGAGCGTGAGGAACGATCACCTCGTAACTATCGTGCCGTTGATTTACGTCTCACAATATCCCTTATTGCCGCTGCACCCCGCGGTCTTTAGACTTACGCCTCATTTATGCGAGAGCAGGGTCGATGCCCACGGTATTCCCTCACGATTCTGTCGGACTGGTCACACCGCAAACGGCGCATTTCAGCGAGCCTCTGGCGCTGGCCTGTGGTCGTTCGTTGCCAGCCTATGACCTGATTTACGAAACCTACGGTCAACTCAACGCCGCACGCAGCAATGCCGTGCTGATCTGTCATGCGCTGTCCGGGCACCACCATGCCGCAGGCTTCCACAGTGCCGATGACCGCAAACCCGGTTGGTGGGACAGCTGTATCGGTCCCGGCAAGCCTATCGACACCAACAAGTTCTTCGTCGTCAGCCTTAACAATCTGGGCGGCTGCAATGGCTCCACCGGGCCGAGCAGCATTGACCCGGACACCGGCAAGCCGTTCGGTGCCAATTTTCCGGTGGTGACCGTGGAAGACTGGGTCAACAGTCAGGCCCGGCTGGCGGATCTGCTGGGTATCGACACTTGGGCAGCGGTCATTGGCGGCAGCCTGGGCGGCATGCAGGCGCTGCAATGGACCATCAGCTACCCGGATCGCGTGCGCCATTGCCTGGCGATCGCCTCTGCCCCCAAGCTGTCGGCACAGAACATCGCGTTCAACGAGGTGGCGCGCCAAGCCATTCTCACCGACCCTGAATTTCACGGCGGCTCGTTCCAGGAGCGCGGCGTCATCCCTAAACGCGGCCTGATGCTCGCGCGGATGGTCGGGCACATCACTTATCTGTCGGATGACTCGATGGGCGAGAAATTCGGCCGTGGTCTGAAGAGCGAAAAACTCAACTACGACTTCCACAGCGTCGAGTTTCAGGTCGAGAGCTACCTGCGTTATCAGGGTGAAGAATTTTCCGGGCGTTTCGACGCCAATACCTACCTGTTGATGACCAAGGCACTGGATTACTTCGACCCTGCGGCGAACTTCAACGACGACTTGGCCAAGACATTCGCCAACGCCACCGCCAAATTCTGCGTGATGTCGTTCACCACCGACTGGCGCTTCTCGCCGGCCCGCTCGCGGGAACTGGTGGACGCGCTGATGGCCGCGCGCAAGGACGTCTGTTACCTGGAAATCGACGCACCTCAAGGCCACGACGCCTTTCTGATCCCGATTCCGCGCTACTTGCAGGCTTTCGGTAATTACATGAACCGAATTTCGTTGTGAGGACGCCATGAGAGCCGATCTGGAAATCATTCAGGAATGGATTCCCGCAGGCAGCCGCGTGCTCGACCTGGGCTGCGGTGACGGCGAATTGCTGACCTGGCTGCGTGACCACAAGCAGGTCACCGGCTACGGGCTGGAAAACGACGCGGCCAACATTGCCGAGTGTGTCGCCAAGGGCATCAACGTCATCGAGCAGGACCTCGACAAGGGGCTGGGCAACTTTGCCAGCAACAGCTTCGACGTCGTGGTCATGACCCAGGCCCTGCAAGCGGTGCATTACCCGGACCGAATCCTCGACGAGATGCTGCGCGTCGGTCGCCAGTGCATCATCACCTTCCCGAACTTCGGTCACTGGCGCTGCCGCTGGTACCTGGCGAGCAAGGGCCGCATGCCGGTGTCCGAATTCCTGCCGTATACCTGGTACAACACGCCGAACATTCACTTCTGCACCTTCGGCGACTTCGAAGAGCTGTGCCGCGAGCGCGATGCGCAGGTGCTCGACAGGCTGGCGGTCGATCAGCAGCACCGTCATGGCTGGGCCAGTAAACTCTGGCCCAATCTGCTCGGCGAGATCGGCATCTACCGCGTCACCAGCCCTGGGCTGACGGACCACAGGATTGCCGTTTAACCGACCGTTCCCAAGCACCACGACAGGCCAACCATGAACCTCACACAACTCGTACTGGCCAGCCACAATGGCGGCAAACTCAAGGAACTCCAAGCCATGCTCGGCGGCAGTGTAACGCTGCGCTCGGTCAGCGAGTTCAGTCTGGTGGAGCCGGAAGAAACCGGCCTGTCATTTGTCGAGAATGCAATCCTCAAGGCACGCAACGCCGCGCGTCTGTCCGGTCTGCCTGCGCTGGCCGACGACTCAGGGCTGGCGGTGGACTTTCTCGGCGGTGCGCCGGGTATCTATTCCGCACGCTACGCCGATGGCCAGGGCGATGCCGCCAACAACGCCAAGCTGCTGGAAGCGCTCAAAGACGTGCCGGACGACCAGCGTGGTGCACAGTTCGTCTGCGTATTGGCGCTGGTGCGCCACGCCGACGATCCATTGCCGATCCTCTGTGAAGGGCTGTGGCACGGGCGCATCCTGCACGCCGCCAGCGGTGAACACGGCTTCGGCTATGACCCGCTGTTCTGGGTGCCGGAGCGCAACTGCTCGAGTGCCGAACTGGGCCCGACCGAGAAGAACCAGCTCAGCCACCGCGCCCGCGCGATGGTCCTGTTGCGGCAACGCCTGGGTCTGCAATGACCCACGATTCGCCTGCGCAGCCGCTGTTTCTCGGCGAGAGCGGCTTCTCGTCAGAGAGCCCGCGCCCTGCACTGCCGCACCTGCCGCCGTTGTCGCTGTACATCCATATTCCGTGGTGCGTGCGCAAATGCCCGTACTGCGACTTCAACTCGCACACTGCCAGCCCGGTGCTGCCGGAACAGGAATACGTCGACGCCCTGCTCGCCGACCTGGACCTGGACCTGCCGCACGTCTACGGCCGCGAGCTGCAATCGATCTTCTTTGGTGGCGGTACGCCGAGCCTGTTCAGCGCCGATGCGCTGGGGCGCCTGCTGCAAGGCGTCGAACAGCGCATCCGCTTTGCCAGCGATATCGAGATCACGCTGGAAGCCAACCCGGGCACCTTCGAGCAGGTCAAGTTCAGCGCCTATCGCGGCCTGGGCATCAATCGACTGTCGATCGGCATTCAGAGCTTTCAGGAATCCAAACTCAAGGCGCTGGGCCGCATTCACAACGGCGACGAAGCAATTCGTGCCGCCGATATGGCGCGTCAGGCCGGTTTCGACAACTTCAACCTGGACCTGATGCACGGCCTGCCGGATCAGTCCCAGGACGAGGCGCTGGCCGATCTGCGCCAGGCCATTGCCCTCGCGCCGACCCACCTGTCCTGGTATCAACTGACCCTGGAGCCCAACACGGTGTTCTGGAATCAGCCACCGGTGCTGCCCGAAGACGACATTCTTTGGGACATTCAGGAAACCGGACAGCAGTTGCTGGCCACTCATGACTACGCGCAATACGAAGTGTCGGCTTATGCACAGCCCGGAAAACCGGCGCGGCATAACCTCAACTATTGGGCGTTCGGTGATTTCATCGGCATCGGCGCAGGCGCACACGGCAAGCTGAGCCACCCGGACGGGCGCATCATGCGCACCTGGAAAACCCGGCTGCCCAAGGATTACCTGAACCCGGACAAGCCGTTTCAGGCCGGTTCCAAGCTGTTGCCGCTGGATGAATTGCCGTTCGAATTCCTGATGAACGCACTGCGACTGACAAATGGTGTGGACGCTGCGTTATTTCGCGAAAGAACCGGTCTAAGCCTCGATTCGCTGGCCGAGGCGCGTCGACAGGCTGAACAAAAGGGGTTGCTGCACCAGGACCCGACACGCCTGATCGCCACGCCACAAGGCCAGCTGTTCCTCAACGACCTGCTGCAATACTTTCTGATCTAAGGACCCTGCATGGATTTCGTACTCGATTTGCTCGCCACCGTCTCGCGCTGGAGCCGCAGCAATCTCTCGGAAATCGCGCTCGCGCTGGTGGGCTGTCTGCTGGTGCTGTTTGGCTCGGACATCAAAGGCTGGCTGGAACAGCGAATCAGCGGCATCACAGGTGCTCTGCGCATCCCGCTCATCGCCCTGCTGTGCGCCGTGGGCAGCGGCGCGGCGCTGATCTATGCCACGCCTTGGGTAGTGCGCGGCCTCAGCCAGTTCAACAACTACAGCCTGGCGCCGGTGCTGTTGGTGGTGCTGGTGCTGATCGGGGTAATTGCGGACCGCAAGTAAGCGCTGCTTTTTCAAACGCAGCAAAAAGCCCGGCATCTCTGCCGGGCTTTTTAGTGTTGCCGATGCAGATCAAGGCACCAGTTTGTCCAGCAACGCCTTGTCACGCACCGCGCCCTTGTCAGCGCTGGTCGCCAGCAGGGCGTAGGCCTTGAGGGCGGTGGTCACTTTGCGTGGACGCGACTCGACAGGTTTCCAGCCTTTCTTGTCCTGTTCGGTGCGACGCTCGGCCATCTCGGCATCGTCGATCAGCAGGTTGATCGAGCGATTGGGGATGTCGATCAGCACCTTGTCACCGTCGCGCACCAGACCGATCGCTCCGCCTGCCGCCGCTTCCGGTGAGGCGTGGCCGATGGACAGGCCGGACGTACCGCCCGAGAAGCGACCATCAGTCAGCAGTGCGCAATCCTTGCCCAGCCCCTTGGACTTCAGGTAGGACGTCGGGTAGAGCATTTCCTGCATGCCCGGGCCGCCTTTCGGGCCTTCGTAGCGAATGATGACAATGTCGCCCGCTTTGACTTCGTCAGCGAGAATCCCGCGCACCGCGCTGTCCTGACTTTCGAAGATCTTCGCGTTGCCTTCGAAGACGTGGATCGACTCGTCGACGCCAGCGGTTTTCACCACGCAGCCGTCCAGTGCGATGTTGCCGTACAGCACGGCCAGGCCACCTTCTTGCGAATAGGCGTGCTGGACGCTACGAATGCAGCCGTTTTCACGGTCAGCATCCAGGCTGTCCCAGCGGGTCGACTGGCTGAACGCGGTCTGCGTCGGGATGCCCGCCGGGCCTGCCTTGAAGAAGGTGTGCACGGCCTCGTCGTCAGTCTGGGTGATGTCCCATTTGGCGATGCCTTCAGCTAGGGTCTTGCTGTGTACGGTCGGCAGGTCGGTGTGCAGCAGGCCGCCACGGGCCAGCTCGCCGAGGATGCTGAAGATCCCGCCCGCGCGGTGCACGTCTTCCATGTGGTACTTCTGGATGTTCGGCGCGACCTTGCACAGCTGCGGCACCTTGCGCGACAGGCGGTCGATGTGGCGCAGGTCGAAGTCGATCTCGGCTTCCTGAGCAGCGGCCAGCAAGTGCAGGATGGTGTTGGTCGAACCGCCCATGGCGATGTCCAGCGTCATGGCGTTCTCGAACGCCTTGAAGTTGGCGATGTTGCGCGGCAACACCGAGTCATCGTTTTCCTTGTAGTACTGACGGCACAGGTCAACGATGGTGCGGCCGGCCTGCAGGAAGAGCTGCTCGCGGTCGCTGTGGGTGGCGAGTGCGGAACCGTTGCCCGGCAGGGCCAGACCCAGTGCTTCGGTCAGGCAGTTCATCGAGTTGGCGGTGAACATGCCGGAACACGACCCGCAGGTCGGACAGGCGCTGCGCTCGTACTCGGCGACTTTTTCGTCACTGGCTGTCGAGTCGGCGGCGATGACCATCGCATCGACCAGATCCAGGCCGTGGCTGGCCAGTTTGGTCTTGCCCGCTTCCATTGGCCCGCCGGAGACGAAGATCACCGGAATGTTCAGGCGCAACGACGCCATCAGCATGCCCGGGGTGATCTTGTCGCAGTTGGAAATGCACACGATGGCGTCGGCGCAATGCGCATTGACCATGTACTCGACCGAGTCGGCAATGATCTCGCGGCTCGGCAGCGAATAGAGCATGCCGTCGTGGCCCATGGCGATGCCATCGTCGACCGCAATGGTGTTGAATTCCTTGGCCACGCCACCGGCGCGCTCGACTTCACGCGCGACCAGCTGGCCCATGTCCTTGAGGTGGACGTGGCCGGGTACGAACTGGGTGAAGGAGTTGGCGATGGCGATGATCGGTTTCTTGAAGTCTTCGTCCTTCATGCCCGTGGCGCGCCACAGGGCACGAGCGCCGGCCATGTTACGGCCGTGGGTGGACGTTTTCGAGCGGTAATCAGGCATTGAAACACTCCGGCAAAAATAAGGCTGATCAGGAAGGGAGTGAGCTTCTATTGACGTCGCGGACGAGCGGCAGTGACCGCAGGCAGCGAAGAAACCGAACACCACGGGATCACCGTGTATTCGGCCTGAGCTCATAAACCCGCCGGGGATGACTGGCGATGAATAGCGCCGATTCTACACCGCCGGGTGGTTTGGTGGGGTCCGAATATCGGTCTTGGCACGGCGTTGCAAATCCCGATGGACAAAAGGCTGTCAGCCCATCTATCTTCCTCGGCAGGCCGCCTCATGTGGCCACGTCGCTCGGACGGTTCCGGGCGCTTACGTACGCGAGATACTCATGGCAGACCAAGGTTCGCCGCGCCGCTTTGCGCGCATCGATCGACTCCCCCCTTACGTGTTCAACATCACCGCCGAGCTGAAAATGGCTGCTCGTCGTCGCGGTGAGGACATTATCGACCTGAGCATGGGCAACCCCGACGGGGCCACACCGCCGCACATTGTCGAAAAACTGATCACCGTCGCCCAGCGCGAAGACACCCACGGCTACTCCACCTCGCGCGGCATTCCACGCCTGCGTCGGGCGATTTCCAACTGGTACAAGAAGCGCTACGAGGTCGACATCGACCCTGAAAGCGAAGCGATCGTGACCATTGGTTCCAAGGAAGGCCTGGCCCACCTGATGCTCGCCACGCTGGATCAGGGCGACACGGTGCTGGTGCCCAACCCCAGTTACCCGATCCACATCTACGGTGCCGTGATTGCCGGCGCCCAGGTGCGATCGGTGCCGCTGGTGCCAGGCGTGGACTTCTTCGACGAGCTGGAAAAAGCCATTCGCGGCTCGATTCCCAAGCCGAAGATGATGATTCTGGGCTTTCCGTCCAACCCGACTGCGCAATGTGTGGAGCTGGATTTCTTCGAGCGCGTGGTGGCCCTGGCCAAACAGTACGACGTTCTGGTGGTGCATGACCTGGCGTACGCCGACATCGTCTACGATGGCTGGAAAGCCCCGTCGATCATGCAGGTGCCGGGCGCCAAGGACATTGCCGTGGAGTTCTTCACCTTGTCCAAGAGCTACAACATGGCGGGCTGGCGGATTGGCTTCATGGTCGGCAACCCCGAACTGGTGAATGCACTGGCGCGGATCAAGAGTTACCACGACTACGGTACCTTCACGCCACTTCAGGTGGCGGCGATTGCCGCGCTGGAAGGCGATCAGCAGTGCGTGCTCGACATTGCCGAGCAGTATCGCCAGCGCCGCAACGTGCTGGTCAAGGGCTTGCACGAGCTGGGCTGGATGGTCGAGAACCCCAAGGCCTCTATGTACGTCTGGGCGAAGATTCCACAGGCTTATGCGCACCTGGGTTCGCTGGAGTTCGCCAAGAAGCTGCTGGCCGAAGCCAAGGTGTGTGTCTCGCCGGGCATCGGTTTCGGTGAGTACGGCGACGATCATGTGCGCTTCGCCCTGATCGAGAACCAGGACCGCATCCGCCAGGCCGTTCGTGGCATCCGCAGCATGTTCAGGGCCGACGACAAGCTCAAGTCCTGAGTTCCTTCTGAGACACCGCGCCTGCTGACCGACTGCGCTCGGCAGGCGTGGACGCTGCAACCAACCGCCTCTCCACACCTGACCGACAGTCGCCTCGGCAATTTTTGATTTCTGCAAATCGCTGCAGACCGGTATGATCGCGCGCCCCGATACACCCGGAAGCCTGACCTGAAATGAAACCCACCTTGATCGCCGCCGCAGAACTCGATCGCATCGACACCTGGGCCAAATACTCCAGCCACATGTGCGGGGGCTGCGTGTCCAGTTGCTGCACGTTGCCGGTAGAAGTGAAGATCAAGGACCTGATCCGCATCGGCATCGTCGATGAGTTCGAACGCGGCGACCCGGCCAAGAACATCGCCAAGCGTCTGCAGAAAGAAGGCATCGTCGAGCGCTACAACCAGAAGTCCGAGATCTTCACCTTGCAGCGCATGAGCAACAACGACTGCCTGTACCTGGACCGCAAAAGCCGCCTGTGCACCATCTATGACAAGCGCCCGGACACCTGCCGCAACCACCCGAAAGTCGGGCCGCGTCCCGGTTATTGCGCGTACAAGCCCAAAGAAGTCGTGCGTCAGGAAAGCGGCTCACTGAGAAACGCCACCAGCGCGCCAGTGCCAAAATTCTGATTCGTGAAAGGCGACGCAGCACGCCGGACATCATCGCTATCAATCAAGCCCCGCACAGGGGCTTTTTTGTGCGCGATGGAAAAAGCCTATCGATGTTAATTTTTGTGAAAAATAAAAATACTTCACATTATTTACTCATTGATTCACTATCAGATTCACAGATCAGAACAATAACGTCCGAATGTCGGCTTCACAGGCATCGGCACTGACTTCGAGGATTACTGCATGACTGGCAAAAACGTTGGCGTTATCGGCCTGGGTGCGATGGGTCTGGGCATTGCCCGCTCGTTGCTGCGTAGCGGCTTCACTGTGCATGCCTGTGATGTGCGCACCAGCGTGACCGAAGCATTCGCCCAGGAAGGCGGGGTTGCCTGTGACTCTCCGGCCAGCATGGCCGCTGCCTGCGATGTGATCATCACAGTCGTAGTCAACGCCGAGCAGACCGAAACCGTGCTGTTTGGCGAAAACGGCGCCATTGCCGCCCTGCGCCCAGGCTGCCTGGTCATCGGTTGCGCCACCGTCGCGCCTACCTTCGCCGTCGAACTGGGCGAGCGTCTGGCCGCACAGAACCTGCTGTACCTCGATGCGCCTATCTCCGGCGGTGCCGCCAAGGCTGCCGCAGGTCAGATGACCATGATGACCTCCGGCCCTGCCGAGTCCTACGCCAAGGCAGAAGCCATCCTCAACGGCATGGCCGGCAAGGTCTATCGCCTGGGCGACGTCCACGGTCTGGGTTCGAAAGTCAAAATCATCAATCAGTTGCTCGCGGGTGTACACATCGCCGCCAGTGCCGAAGCCATGGCCCTCGGCCTGCGCGAAGGTGTCGATGCTGACGCGCTGTATGAAGTGATCACCAACAGTGCCGGTAACTCGTGGATGTTCGAAAACCGCGTGCCGCACATCCTCAATGCCGATTACACGCCGCTGTCGGCCGTGGACATCTTCGTCAAGGACCTGGGTCTGGTGCTGGATACCGCACGCAGCAGCAAATTCCCGCTGCCGCTCTCGGCCACCGCGCACCAGATGTTCATGCAGGCATCCAGCGCCGGCTTCGGTCGCGAGGATGACTCGGCCGTGATCAAGATTTTCCCGGGCATCGAGTTGCCGAAAGCCAAGCCAGAAAAAGCCTGAGGAGCGACTGATGAGCCTGAATAACGCTCGCCCGCTGCTGGGCTGCATTGCCGATGACTTCACCGGCGCCACCGACCTGGCCAACATGCTGGTGCGGGGCGGCATGCGCACCGTGCAGAGCATTGGCATCCCCAGCGCCGAGATGGCTGCCGGTCTCGACGCCGACGCGATTGTCATCGCGCTGAAATCGCGTACCACGCCCAGCGCCGACGCGGTGGCTGAATCCCTGGCGGCTCTGGAGTGGCTGCGCGAGCGCGGCTGCGAGCAGATCTTCTTCAAATACTGCTCGACCTTCGATTCCACCGCCGCGGGCAACATCGGCCAGGTCAGCGAAGCACTGCTGGAGCAACTGGGCAGCGATTTCACCCTCGCTTGCCCGGCCTTCCCGGAAAACGGCCGCACGATTTTCCGTGGTCATCTGTTCGTACAGGACCAGTTACTCAGTGAATCGGGCATGCAGAACCACCCGCTGACGCCCATGACCGACGCCAATCTGGTGCGTGTGCTGCAAGCGCAGACCCGCCACAAGGTCGGCCTGTTGCGCTATGACAGCATTGCCCAGGGCGTCGAAGGCGTGCGCAACAGAATTGCCGAGCTGCGCGCCGAAGGTGTGAGCATGGCGATCGCCGATGCCCTGTCGGATGCCGATCTGTACACCCTGGGCGAAGCCTGCGCCGACTTGCCGCTGCTGACCGGTGGCTCGGGGCTGGCGCTGGGCCTGCCGGGTAACTTCCGCAAGGCAGGCAAGCTGCGCGATATCGATGCCGCCAAGCAGGTCGCCATCAGTGGCGGCGAAGTGGTACTGGCGGGTAGCGCATCGGTCGCCACCAACGGTCAGGTTGCGGCCTGGCTGGAAGCCGATCGCCCTGCGCTGCGCATCAATCCGCTGGACCTGGCCGCTGGCAAGCCAGTGGTCGAGCAGGCGCTGGCCTTCGCCAGAGATGCCGGGCAGACCGTATTGATCTACGCCACCAGCACACCGGATGAAGTCAAAGCTGTGCAGAAAGAGCTGGGCGTCGAACGCTCCGGAGCCATGGTCGAAGCCGCACTCGGCGAAATCGCCAAAGGGCTGCTGGACGCAGGCGTACGGCGTTTCGTGGTTGCCGGTGGCGAAACTTCCGGTGCCGTGGTTCAGGCACTGGGCGTGCAGTTGCTGCAGATCGGCGCACAGATTGATCCGGGCGTTCCGGCCACGGTGAGCAGCGGCGCACAACCGCTGGCTCTGGCCCTCAAATCCGGCAATTTCGGTGCGCGCGACTTCTTCGCCAAGGCGCTCAAGCAACTGGCGGGGGCGGCCTGATGATCGACGAAAACGCACTGCGTCAGGAAATCTGCGACGTCGGCCGTCTGCTGTATGGCCGTGGCTATACGGTGGGCAGCGCCGGCAACATCAGCGCACGACTCGACGACGGCTGGCTGATTACCCCGACCGACGCCTGCCTGGGCCGCATGGACCCGGCCGATATCGCCAAGGTCAATCTGGCCGGTGAATGGGTGTCCGGCAGCAAGCCGTCCAAGACCCTGGCCCTGCACCGCGAAGTCTACGACCGCAACCCGCAGGTCGGCGGCGTGGTGCATACGCACTCGACGCATCTGGTCGCCCTGACCCTGGCCGGAGTGTGGCAGGAGGACGACATTCTGCCGCCGCTGACGCCGTATCAGGTCATGAAGGTCGGGCATATCCCCTTGATCCCTTACGAACGTCCCGGCTCACCGAAAGTCGCCGAGCGCGTGGCGGAACTGGCCAACAGCGTGCGCGGCGTGATGCTGGAGCGCCTCGGTCCAGTGGTCTGGGAAAGCTCGGTGGCCAAGGCCTGCTATGCCCTGGAGGAGCTGGAAGAGACTGCCCGTCTGTGGCTGATGAGCAACCCCAAACCTGCACCGCTGGACCCGGCGGCGCTTGAAGAGCTGCGTCAGGTGTTCGGCGCCAGGTGGTAACGAGCACACGGTGATCGGGGAGCGCATTGCGCCTCCCGGTCGAAAAACAATAACAACAGGAATCGAGAGCATGACTCACCCCTACCCCGCTGTTTCGTTGTCAGTCTTTACCACCATTGACCGGAGTGCACGGGCATGACGCCGCTCATGTTGATGGTCGTGGCCGGTGCGGGCATCGCACTGCTGTTGTTTCTGGTGCTCAAGTACAAATTCCAGCCCTTCGTCGCCCTGATGCTGGTCAGCATTATCGTGGCGCTGGTCGCCGGTGTTAAACCGGCCGATCTGGTTGCCACCATCGAAGGCGGCATGGGCAAGACGCTCGGCCATATCGCGATCATCATCGCGCTGGGCGCGATGATCGGGCGCATCATCGAGCTGTCCGGCGGGGCCGAAGCACTGGCCAAGACCCTGATCAACCGCTTCGGCAACAAGCGCACGCCTCTGGCGCTGACCGTTGCGGGTTTCATGGTCGGTATTCCGGTGTTCTTCGAGGTCGGCGTGATCATCCTCATGCCGCTGGCTTACGGTGTGGCGCGTGCGGCACGCAAGCCGCTGCTGATTTTCGCGCTGCCGATGTGCGCCGCACTGCTCGCCGTGCATGCGTTTCTGCCGCCGCACCCTGGCGCTGTTGCCGCCGCCAGCCAGTTGGGCGCGGACCTGGGCCGGGTGCTGATGCTGGGTATTCCGATCGTTGCCGTGCTGTGCATGATCGGCTACTTCGTCGCGGGCCGCATGACCCGCAAGACCTACCCGATGACCGATGACATCCGCGCCGAAGTCTATGGCCCGCACGTCACCAACGAAGACCTGGAAGCCTGGGCCCGTAACGATTATTCCGCTGCGCGCGAAGCGACCGAAACCCGAACAATGGGCATCGAAGAAAGCGCCAGCAGCCTGGCAAGCAAGCTGCCGCCTGCGCCCGCACCGGGTTTCGGACTGATCATCGCGCTGATCCTGCTGCCGATCGTGCTGATTCTGATGGGCACACTGGCCACCACCATGCTGCCAGCCACGTCCACGCTGCGCGCAGTGCTGACCGTACTGGGTGCCCCCTTGGTTGCGCTGCTGATCGATACCCTGCTGTGCGCCTGGCTGCTGGGCTCGCGTCGCGGCTGGAGCCGTACTCAGGTGTCCGATGTGATCGGCTCGGCCTTGCCGGGTGTGGCGATGGTGATCCTGATTGCCGGCGCCGGCGGCGTATTCGGCAAGGTGCTGGTCGACACCGGCATTGGTGCCGTGGTCTCCGAGGCGCTGCGCAACACCGGTCTGCCGGTACTCGCGCTGGGCTTCCTGCTGACCCTCCTGCTGCGCGCCGTCCAGGGCTCGACCACCGTTGCACTGGTCACTACTGCAGGCATTCTCAG
Organism: Pseudomonas cerasi; assembly: GCF_027983475.1. Classification (NCBI taxonomy): domain Bacteria; kingdom Pseudomonadati; phylum Pseudomonadota; class Gammaproteobacteria; order Pseudomonadales; family Pseudomonadaceae; genus Pseudomonas; species Pseudomonas cerasi. The sequence goes on along the minus strand of NZ_JAQJVM010000001.1, from coordinate 1,846,075 downwards.
CCCGCTGATCGCCACGCTGGACCTGAGCGCCAACCACCTGGCCCTGCTGTGTCTGGCCATGGGCGGTGGCGGTCTGGCCATGTCGCACATCAACGATGCCGGTTACTGGATGTTCACCAAGCTGGCGGGCCTCAACGTCGCCGACGGCTTGCGCACCTGGACCGTACTGGTCACGCTGCTCGGCACACTGGGCTTCGTGATCACGCTGCTGCTTTGGCCATTCGTCTGACCCTTTGAAGACTGGAGTTAACATGCCTCGTTTTGCCGCCAACCTCAGCATGCTGTACCCGCAGCATGATTTTCTTGAGCGCTTCGCCGCAGCCGCTGCCGATGGTTTCGGCGCGGTCGAGTACCTGTTCCCTTACGCCTACGGCACTCAGGAACTCAAGCAGCGCCTGAGCGACAACGGTCTGGTGCAGGCGCTGTTCAACGCTCCGCCGGGCGACTGGGAGGCAGGCGAGCGAGGCATTGCAACGCTGCCGGGCCGTGAAGCGGAATTTCGCAGCGGTATCGAGCAGGCCTTGGAATATGCGCAGGTGCTGGGCAATGACCGAGTGCATGTCATGGCTGGCTTGCTGGCCGATGAAAGCTTGCGTGAGCGTCATCAGGCGGTCTATCTGGAAAACCTCGCGTTCGCGGCTGAGCAAGCCAAGGGCGCAGGGGTCACGATTCTGATCGAGCCGATCAACACCCGCGACATGCCGGGCTTCTTCCTCAACCGTCAGGATCAGGCACAGGACATCTGCAAGCTGGTGGGTGCCGACAACCTGAAGGTGCAGTTCGACTGCTACCACTGCCAGATCGTCGAAGGTGACCTGACCAGCAAGCTGCGTCGCGACTTTGCAGGCATTGGTCATATTCAGATCGCCGGGGTACCGGATCGCCATGAGCCGGATCTGGGCGAACTGAACTACGAGCACCTGTTCAACGTCATCGACGAACTGGGCTACAGCGGCTGGATCGGCTGCGAATACCGTCCGAAAGGCGATACCAGCGTGGGTCTGGCGTGGTTGCGCGAGTTACAAGCCAGGGGCTGAAACCAGCAGGATGGACGACGCGGAGCGTCGTGAACGGCATTCCCACGCGGAGCGTGAGGAACGATCATTCTGTAACTGTCGTGCCCGGGAAAACACTATCGTGCGACGCTCCGCGTCGCATGCCGTTCTGGACGCTCCGCGTCCGATCTTGAAGAGGTATCAGTCCTCTACGTCGAACTGGTCCTTGATGTAGCGGATTTCAGTCCGCCCATGCGGCGCAGGCTGACCGTCTTCGTCGAGGTTGACGAAGACAATCTTGTCGACGGTCAGAATGCTCTTGCGGGTGATCTTGTTGCGCACCTGGCATTTTAGGGTGATCGAGGTACGACCGAAATCCGTGGCGGTGATACCCAGTTCGATGATGTCGCCCTGGCGCGAGGCACTGACGAAGTTGATTTCAGAGATGTACTTGGTGACCACCCGCTGATTACCCAGTTGAACGATCGCGTAGATCGCCGCCTCTTCATCGATCCAGCGCAGCAGGCTGCCGCCGAACAACGTGCCGTTGGGGTTGAGGTCTTCGGGCTTTACCCACTTGCGGGTGTGGAAATTCATGGTCACTCCTGAGCGTCTGGCCGATGGATAGCTGCATGATGGCAGAGCCGGCGACCCGCGCCCATGCCTGCGTGATAGCGACTGTGCATCGACCCTATTACAGACAGATGGCAATTGGATGGCCTTTAAACCGACAGAAAGCCTTGGGTAGAATCGCGAGCACCGCTATACTGCCAAACGTTTCAAAACGGTCATCTACGCTTGATACCGTTCCCGCCACCTGTCCGAGGGGCGCTGCAGCAGGTTTTCCCTGTCAGGCTCGGATGGGGCGTTGTTTGCCAGGACGATCCTCGACCGGCAAACCTTAAACGCACAACGGCGCCCATTCGCATTTTTATGGAATGGAGACTCTCAATGAGTGCTGTAATGACGCCCGCAGAATTCAATGACTACAAGGTTGCCGATATTTCCCTGGCCGCCTGGGGTCGCCGCGAAACCATCATCGCCGAATCCGAAATGCCTGCCCTGATGGGTCTGCGTCGCAAATACGCTGGTGATCAGCCGCTGAAAGGCGCGAAGATTCTCGGCTGCATCCACATGACCATTCAGACCGCCGTACTGATCGAAACCCTGGTTGCCCTGGGTGCCGAAGTTCGCTGGTCGTCGTGCAACATTTTCTCCACTCAGGACCAGGCTGCTGCGGCCATCGCTGCTGCCGGCATTCCTGTGTTCGCCTGGAAAGGCGAAACCGAAGAAGAATACGAGTGGTGCATCGAGCAGACCATCCTCAAGGATGGCCAGCCATGGGACGCCAACATGATCCTCGACGACGGCGGCGACCTGACCGAGATCATCCACAAGAAATACCCGGCGATGCTGGACAAGATCCACGGCGTCACCGAAGAAACCACCACTGGCGTTCACCGCCTGCTGGACATGCTGGCCAAGGGCGAGTTGAAAATCCCGGCCATCAACGTCAATGACTCGGTGACCAAGAGCAAGAACGACAACAAGTACGGCTGCCGTCACAGCCTGAACGACGCCATCAAGCGCGGCACCGACCACTTGCTGTCCGGCAAGCAGGCGCTGGTGATCGGCTACGGTGACGTGGGCAAGGGCTCGGCCCAGTCCCTGCGTCAGGAAGGCATGATCGTCAAAGTGACCGAAGTCGACCCGATCTGCGCCATGCAGGCCTGCATGGACGGTTTCGAGCTGGTTTCGCCGTTCATCGACGGTGAGAACGACGGCACCGAAGCGAGCATCGACAAGGCACTGTTGGGCAAGATCGACCTGATCGTGACCACCACCGGTAACGTCAACGTTTGCGACTCCAACATGCTCAAGGCGCTGAAAAAGCGCGCTGTGGTGTGCAACATCGGTCACTTCGACAACGAAATCGACACCGCTTTCATGCGCAAGAACTGGGCATGGGAAGAAGTGAAGCCACAGGTTCACAAGATCCATCGTACCGGCCCAGGCTCGTTCGACGCACAGAACGACGACTACCTGATCCTGCTGGCCGAAGGCCGTCTGGTAAACCTGGGTAACGCCACTGGCCACCCAAGCCGCATCATGGATGGCTCGTTCGCCAACCAGGTTCTGGCGCAGATCTTCCTCTTCGAGCAGAAGTACGCCGACCTGGCACCGGCCAAGAAAGCCGAGCGTCTGACCGTTGAAGTGCTGCCGAAGAAACTCGACGAAGAAGTGGCCCTGGAAATGGTCCGCGGCTTCGGCGGCGTTGTGACCAAGCTGACCAAGACCCAGGCCGATTACATCGGCGTGACCGTCGAAGGTCCGTTCAAGCCGCACGCGTATCGCTACTGATTGAGCAGGCTCGGTCCGCTTCTTACGCAGAAGCGGATCGAGCGTGATCAGCCATCACCGGCAGCACTCGCTGCCCCGGTGATGCTCAGTATCTGAAGGCCGTTCCGGCCTTTTCGCGAACAAGTTCGCTCCTACGACGAGATCGGCTCCATGTCTCAAGAACGCCGCTTCAGCTTCGAGTTCTTTCCTACCAAGACCGACGCTGGACATGAAAAGCTGCTGACCGTTGCTCGTCAGCTCGCTACGTACAACCCCGATTTTTTCTCCTGCACCTATGGTGCCGGTGGCTCGACCCGCGACCGCACGCTCAATACCGTGCTGCAGCTGGAAAACGAGATCAAAGTCCCTGCTGCACCGCATTTGTCCTGCGTGGGCGACAGCAAGGACGACCTGCGCAACCTGTTGACGCAGTACAAGGATGCGGGCATCAAACGCATCGTGGCACTGCGCGGCGACCTGCCTTCCGGCATGGGCATGGCCAGCGGTGAGCTGCGTCACGCCAATGACCTGGTGAGCTTCATTCGCCAGGAAAGCGGCAGCCATTTCCACATCGAAGTCGCCGCCTACCCGGAAATGCATCCACAGGCGCGCAATTTCGAAGACGACCTCAAGCACTTCGTCAACAAGGCCAACGCCGGCGCCGACAGTGCGATCACGCAGTACTTCTTCAACGCCGACAGCTATTTCAACTTCGTCGAGCGGGTCGAGAAGATGGGCGTCAGCATTCCGATCGTGCCGGGCATCATGCCGATCACCAACTACAGCAAGCTGGCGCGTTTCTCGGATGCCTGCGGTGCGGAAATCCCGCGCTGGATCCGCAAACAGCTGGAAGCCTACGGCGATGACGTGCAAAGCATCCAGGCGTTTGGCGAAGAAGTCATCACGCAGATGTGCGAACGACTGCTGCAAGGCGGCGCCCCCGGCCTGCATTTCTACACGCTGAACCAGGCAGAGCCGAGCCTGGCGGTGTGGAACAACCTGCAACTGCCACGCTGAAAACGGCTGCGGCACCGCGGTCCGACCGGTAATTTCCGGGGGATCGCGGCCTCATACACCGTTGGGCAGCAGGAAAGCGGCGTATTGCGCTCGCTCTGTTATACTCCAGCCTTCCCGCCAGGCTTACGCCCGGACGCCCGGTCTTGCAATCGTCATCCGTTCACGCCAACAGCGCAATTTTCATCAAGCGCAGACGTCACGGAATGCACTGAAGACCCGGCAGGACCGGACGGGATCGCGTTGTCTTTACACGCCATTCGCGCCAGGCAAGACATCCCTTGAGCTTAAGCTCCAACAGAACAGGATTACTCATGTCCTTTGCTTCCCTCGGTCTCTCCGAGGCTTTAGTCCGCGCCATCGAGGCAGCGGGCTATACCCAGCCTACCCCCGTGCAACAGCGGGCCATTCCCGCCGTGTTGCAAGGTCGCGACCTGATGGTTGCGGCACAGACCGGTACTGGTAAAACCGGTGGTTTCGCCCTCCCTATTCTGGAGCGGCTGTTTCCCAATGGTGTTCCGGACAAATCCCAGCGTCACGGCCCGCGTCAACCACGCGTTCTGGTCCTGACCCCGACCCGCGAACTGGCCGCACAGGTGCACGAGAGCTTCAAGCTCTATGCCCGCGACCTGAAATTCGTCAGCGCCTGCATCTTCGGCGGCGTCGGCATGAACCCTCAGGTTCAGGCCATGTCCCGTGGTGTGGACGTCCTGGTGGCCTGCCCTGGCCGCCTGCTCGACCTGGCCGGTCAAGGCAGTGTCGACCTGTCCCACGTCGAAATCCTGGTGCTCGATGAAGCAGACCGGATGCTCGACATGGGCTTCGTGCATGACGTCAAGAAGGTCCTCGCGCGGCTGCCGGCCAAGCGCCAGAACCTGCTGTTCTCGGCTACCTTCTCCAATGACATCACGTCGTTGGCCGGCAAGCTGCTGCACAACCCAGAGCGCATCGAAGTCACGCCGCCGAACACCACGGTCGAGCGTATCGAGCAACGGGTTTTCCGCCTGGCAGCCAACCACAAGCGTTCGCTGCTCGCGCATTTGATCACTGTCGGCGCCTGGGAACAGGTGCTGGTCTTCACCCGCACCAAGCACGGTGCCAACCGTCTGGCCGAGTACCTGGACAAGCACGGCCTCGCGGCTGTCGCGATCCACGGCAACAAGAGCCAGAACGCCCGTACCAAGGCACTGGCCGACTTCAAGGCGGGTGATGTACGCATCATGGTCGCGACCGATATCGCCGCACGCGGCCTGGATATCGATCAGTTGCCGCATGTCGTCAACTTCGAGCTGCCCAACGTCGACGAAGACTACGTTCACCGTATCGGTCGTACCGGCCGTGCCGGTCGCTCCGGTGAAGCCATTTCGCTGGTTGCGCCGGACGAAGAGAAGCTGCTCAAAAGCATCGAGCGCATGACCAAGCAGAAGATCGCCGACGGCGACCTGATGGGCTTCGACATCACAGCAGTCGAGGCTGAGAAGCCGGAAGTGCGTGAGCGTCCGGATGTTCGAAACTCGCGTGGCGCACGCCCTGCACGTGGCGATGGTGACAAGAACAACGGTGGTCGTCGCGACAAGGGCAAGGATAAAGGCAAGGAAAAACCTGCCGCTGCATCCGCTACTGGCGAACGCCCTGCAAGGCAGCCACGCGAAAAAAAACCTCGTGAGGGCACGCCTCGCAGCGAACAGCGTGCATCGCAACCCGCCATACCGCGTCCGGCAGCCGATCGTGCGCCAGACGAGTTTCGCGACGACGAAGTAGACAACTTCGGCAATCGCGCTGACTACGTCAGTCCTTATCAGGGCAAAGGTCAGAACCGTGGTCGTCGCCCTGCTGCCGCGCCTGGTGCAGCCGCACCGGCCGCTGGCGGCGCAGCTCGCCCGGCCAACCAGGGTCGTCCTGCCGGTGGCGCTCGTAACGGCTCCGGCAGCGGCGCACCAAAGCGCAACGGCTCGGGTTCATCGGCACCACGCTCGCGTGATGGTCAGCCACGTGGCCGTCGCCCGGCACGTGAAGACCAGCCTTTGCCACGTGAAGGTCAGGAGCCAGCCGCACGCGCACCACGCGACGGCCAGCCTCAGCCGAAGATCGTGCACAAGGAATCCAAGATCGACCGTTTCCCGTCTGCCGAGCAACTGGACCAGTTGCCGAGCCGCCCACGCGGTGAAAAACCGGCCCTGCTGACCCGCAACCGCGACAGCTGACAGCCACGCAACACTAAAAACGCCCCTACCTGTTCGGGGCGTTTTTGTTTGTGGGCCCGGAGGATGTTGATCATCGCTCCCACGCTCCGCGTGGTAGCGCAGCCCTGGACGCTCCGCGTCCGATCTTAAGCGGGTGGCGCAGCGCCGATCTGTGACGCAGAGCGTCACGAAATGCATGCCAACGCGGAGCATTGGCACGATAGTCATCTCAGGAAGTTTCATCGCACCCACAAAAACGCCGACCCAAGGGTCGGCGTTCTGTCGATCAAGCGTGCAATTACTTCTTCTGTACGCCTTCGAAGCTGATGTCCAGATCCAGCGTCTGCGACGTCGGGCCTGGGCCCTTGATGCCGAAGTCGTTCAGGTTCAGCGTCGAAGTACCGTTGAAGCCGGCACGGTAGCCGCCCCACGGATCCTTGCCTTCGCCGTTGAAGGTTGCCTTGATGACGATTGGCTTGGTCACGCCGTGCAGGGTCAGGTCGCCAGTGACGTCAGCCGTTTTCTCGCCAGTCGATTTGACTGCGGTGGAAACGAATTTGGCTTCCGGGTATTTGGCAACGTCCAGGAAATCCTTGCTGGAGATGTGCTTGTCGCGCTCGGCGTGGTTGGTGAACAGGCTGGCGGTTTTCAGCTCGACATTGATTTTGCTGGCTTCAGGCTTGGCAGCGTCGAAGCTGAACGTGCCGTCCCAGTCCTTGAAGGTACCGTGAATGAAGCTGTAGCCCAGGTGGCTGATCTTGAAGTCAACGAATGCGTGTTGACCTTCCTTGTCGATAACGTAGTCGGCGGCCATGGCCTGGCCAGCAGACAACAGTGCGGTACCCAGAGCCAGAGCGGCGAGAGACTTCTTCAACATGCTTTTATTCCCGTTTTGGTTGAACAATCAATTACGACCCAGCATGCGCTTGAGGGTCACATCGCGATCGATGAAGTGGTGTTTCAATGCAGCAAGACCATGGAGCCCCGCGAATATCACGATGATCCAGGCCAGATACAGGTGAATCCAGCCCGCCGTTTCTGCCTGATCAGGAAGGCCCGACACCAGCGCGGGCACATCGAACAGGCCGAATACCGGAATCCCCACGCCGTCGGCGGTGGAAATGAGGTACCCGGCGAACATCACGGCAAACAGTGCGACGTACAAAAACAGATGGCCGAATGCAGCACCGATGCGCGTCAACTTACTGTAGCTGGTCAACGGCGGCGGTGGCGGACTGAGCAGACGCCAGACCACGCGGATCAGCATGATCGCAAACAGCGTGATGCCGATGCTCTTGTGCAGATCAGGGCCCGCCTTGCGCCACGTATCGTAGTAATCCAGCCCGACCATCCACAGCCCCAGCGCAAACATTCCAAACACGACAGCAGCCACACCCCAGTGCAGCACCATGCTGACCAGACCGTAGCGAGAGGATGAATTACGTAGCTGCATTACCAGTACCTTGTCAGAAGTGTTACCAGACTAGCTTTTTATCTATCGAATGAAAGCGCAAAATTTCGCTCGGACGTATCGAACAATACGATAGGTCTGGTGGGCAGTTCGTACCTCGATTCTGTTGCTTCCCTCAACACCTGAACCACTGTTGAGCAGTGTCAAGTTGTCCGCGCTGCAGCAGCATCCCGATAATTTGCCGTCAGTAACACTTTGCAATGACCATCGGCCTTTCGATGCCGATGAACGGCACCATCAGGCCTGAGCACAGGGATAGAACGAATCGAGCACGCATAAAAAAGGGATGCGGTATGAACCGCATCCCTTTCAGTCAGCCATCGGACGGTCAGTTATTGGCGTCTGCAGGCGCTGCTTCAGCAGGGGTCTTGGCGGGAGCCGGTTTGCTCTGAGCCTTTTTCGCGGCCTCTTTTTTGGCCGCTTCCTTCTTCGCAGCCTCTTTTTTAGCCGCTTCTTTCCTGGCCGCTTCCTTGCTCTGCACTTTCTTCGCAGGCTCGGTCTTGGTCGCCGGCTTCTTCGCTGGCTCGGCTTTTACCGGTGGCGTGGCAGGCTGGACAACCGGCGCAACCACGGGTGCCGGAGCGGCAGCCGGTGCAGGCGCTGGAGCAGGCTCTACAGCCTTCTCTGCCGGAGCAGGGGCCGGGGCCGGTGCTTCATCACCACCGAACAGGCGCGAGAAGAAGCCTGGCTTGTCAGCCTGCGGCTTGGCAGGTTCGGCCGGCTTGTCGGAGGAACCACCGAACAGATTGCTGAAGAAATTGCCTTCGGACTTCTGCGAAGCCGGGGCCGGTGCTTTCGGCGGTGCAACCTTGACCGGTTCGAACGACTTGCCAGCGGCCAGATCCTGCACCTGACCGGCTGCACGCTGACCACTGCGCAGGGCGCCTTCCAGAGTGCCGGGGTACAAGGTGTCGGTGTGCTCGCCAGCAAAGGCTACACGCAGAATCGGCCGTTCCCACAGACGCCAGTATTTGCTGATCTGACCGGGGCCGAACGCCAGGTAAGAACCGCCAGTGGACGGATCGACGCTGTAGCGGCGGATTTCATAGCCGGTGTACGCACCGCGTGCTTCAGGGTAGAACGCATGCAGACGGATCAGCACCTGATCGACCATCTGCTTGTCGCCGAAGGCCTGCATAATGCGCGCGTTGTCGCCCGACAGGTTGATCACCACGTTGGCGCCACCTTTAAGCGCCGGCTCTACCCACAACATGCCCAGACCGGTGTTACTGAACACTTCACCGGACATGCGCGCCTTGCTGTCCCAGACCGGGGTCTTGAACTTGAGCATGATCTGGTCGCGCCAGCCGTAGTTGGTGCTCTTGATCGCGCCCATGTGCTGAGCGTCCAGCGCAGGCGTCATCTGGATCTTGCCCAGCGAACGCAACGGCACGGCCATGACCACGTAATCCGCCGTGTAGCTGGTCGCGCCAGCCTTGACGGTGACCTTGTCCTTCTCCTGGACGACTGCCGTCACCGGCGAGTTGGTCTTGACGGTCTTGAGTTGCTTGACGAACGCCTGGGTCAGCACCGCACTGCCTCCGGGCAGGCGCGCAGCACGCAAGTCACGCTCGTCAACCGAGCGATAAACCCGCGATTGCTGGGCGAGGTACAGCAACGACAGGCGCGAAGGCTCGTCGTAGCGGGTACGGATCTGCTGATTGATCAACTGACGCGCCGTAGCAGGCAGGTTAAGACGGTCCAGCCAGTTGGCGACGTTGATCTGGTCCAGCGCAAACAGCGTGCTGTTGGACGCCGGGTTTTCCGGGTCGTCAACCGAACGCGCGAGGTTGTCCAGCGTGTCGTTGTAGCGCTTGATGGCTTCGGCGGTCGCCGGCTGTTTGACGGCCAGGTCAGCCTGGGTGAAGTACACGCCGTCGATCAGGTAGCTGGGCGTGCGCACGAATTCAGGCGCGGGCACGGTCGTCAGCTTGAAGCTGTCCAGGTAACGGTTCAGCACAGGCTGAGCCTTGGTGTTGCCGATCCACTCGCTGGTCGCCAGACCGGAGCGTCCACCCAGACTCGGCTTGGCTTCCAGCACCGTCACCTGCCAGCCTTTGGCCTGCAGTTCATAGGCGGCAGTCAAACCTGCCAGACCACCACCGACGACAATGGCGGTTCGTTGTTTTTCATCGGCGAGCGTCGAAACGCTGACCAACCCTGCCACTATCAGCGCACAGGCGCGCAGCCAACCAGAAAGCATTCGGCGAACTCCAGAAAACATAGGGAAGATAGGGCAAGTCAGCCCGACACATCGACTCGCTGCGCAGGATACGCGAGCCATCAAATAGCCGCCAGCAATGTCCATCGCCCGTTAAAACTGCATCAAAGGTTGTTCCGCAGCCGGGCATTGCATAGGCTTGCGCGATTGTTCGTCCTCGCATCAGGCGAGTCGCTACCCGGAGATTGAAAATGGGCCTCAATGACCAGTGGATGCAGCGTGACCTGAAGGTCCTGTGGCACCCCTGCACCCAGATGAAAGACCACGAAAATCTGCCGTTGATACCGATCAAGCGTGGTGAAGGCGTATGGCTTGAAGACTTCGAGGGCAAGCGTTATCTGGACGCTGTCAGCTCTTGGTGGGTCAACGTTTTCGGACACGCCAACCCGCGCATCAATCAGCGCATCAAGGATCAGGTCGACCAGCTGGAGCATGTGATCCTCGCCGGCTTCAGCCATCAGCCAGTGATCGAACTGTCCGAACGGCTGGTCAAACTCACGCCCGAGGGCCTGACCCGCTGCTTCTACGCCGATAACGGCTCGTCTTGCATCGAAGTCGCGCTGAAAATGAGCTTTCATTACTGGCTCAATCGCGGCCAGCCGGACAAGAAACGCTTCGTCACCCTGACCAACAGCTACCACGGCGAGACCATGGCGGCGATGTCGGTCGGTGACGTGCCGCTGTTCACCGAAACCTACAAGGCGTTGCTGCTCGATACCATCAAAGTGCCGAGCCCCGATTGCTACCACCGCCCGGACGGCATGAGCTGGGAAGAGCATTCGCGCAACATGTTCGTCGCCATGGAGCAGACCCTTGCCGAACACCACGCCAGCGTTGCGGCGGTGATCGTCGAACCGCTGATCCAGGGCGCGGGCGGCATGCGCATGTATCACCCGATCTACCTAAAGCTGCTGCGCGACGCCTGCGACCGCTATGGCGTGCACCTGATCCACGATGAAATCGCTGTCGGTTTCGGCCGTACCGGGACCATGTTCGCCTGCGAACAGGCCGGCATCCGTCCGGATTTCCTGTGCCTGTCCAAGGCACTGACCGGTGGCTACCTGCCGCTGGCGGCCTGCCTGACCACCGATGATGTGTACGACGCGTTCTACGACGACTACCCGACCCTGCGTGCGTTCCTGCACTCGCACAGCTACACCGGCAACCCGCTGGCCTGTGCGGCGGCGCTGGCGACCCTGGATATCTTCGAGCAGGACAACGTCATCGAAAACAATAAGGCCCTGGCGCAACGCATGGCGACGGCCACCGCGCACCTGGCCGATCATCCGCACGTCGCGGAAGTGCGTCAGACCGGCATGGCCATCGCCATCGAAATGGTTCAGGACAAGGCGAGCAAAACCGCCTACCCGTGGCAGGAACGCCGCGGCATGAAAGTCTTCCAGCATGCGCTGGAGCGTGGCGCACTGCTGCGGCCACTGGGCAGCGTGGTGTATTTCCTGCCGCCGTATGTGATTACGCCGGAGCAAATCGACTTCCTCGCCGAAGTGGCCAGCGAAGGCGTTGATATCGCGACACGTAGCAGCGTCAGCGTTGCCGTGCGCGAGAACTTTCATCCGGACTTCAGGGATCCGGGTTAAAGGCTGGAATTAAATGTAGCCGGACTGGCGCCTTCGCGAGCAAGCTCGCTCCCACTGGCAGGGGCCTGTCCGGGCGACCTTCATTTGCTCGCGAATGCGTCATCACAAAACGAACACCAGAACCGAGACACACCATGAGACTGTCCCGCTTTTTTACTGAAACGCCGCTGAGTCTGGGCGAGCATGAACTGCCTGAGGCCCAGGCGCATTACATCAGCCGCGTGTTGCGCATGACCGAAGGTGACGCGCTGCAACTGTTCGACGGTTCGGGCCAGGAGTTTCGCGGCACCTTGCTGGAAGTCGGCAAGAAGCGCGTGCATGTACAGCTCACCGAGAGCTTTGCCGGGCAGCAAGAGTCAGGCCTGCGCATTCATCTCGGTCAGGGCCTGTCGCGCGGCGAGCGGATGGACTGGGCCATTCAAAAGGCCACCGAACTGGGCGTCAGCGAAATTACGCCGATTGTCAGCGAACGCTGCGAGGTGCGCCTGAAGGACGAACGTGCCGAGAAGCGTCAGGCGCATTGGCAGCAGATCGCAATCAGCGCCTGCGAGCAATGTGGCCGCTCCGTGGTGCCGGTGATTCATGCGCCGATGCCGCTGGCCGAGTGGATCAAGCACACCGAGGCCGACCTGAAACTGGTCCTGCACCCGGTGGCTGAACCTCTGACCAGTCATGACAAGCCTGCCAGCCTGGCCTTTCTGATTGGTCCGGAAGGCGGCCTGAACGATGCGGAAGTCGATCAGGCGCAAGACGCCGGCTTCCACGCCGCACGCCTCGGCCCGCGCGTGCTGCGCACTGAAACCGCTCCCGTGGTCGCGCTCAGCGTGGCGCAACAGCTGTGGGGCGATTTTTGATCATTTGATGCGTCCTCAAACGCGCTGCACGCTCAGAATCAGACACCGGCTCGCTCCCACAAGGATTTGCATTTACCCAGCCATTGAGGCCTGAACCTGGCCACTTTCACAGCACATAAAAACAAATCGCCACGAAGTGCATCAAACTGCCGCCGATGACGAACAGGTGCCAGATACCGTGAAAGTGGCGGATCTGGTCGTAGGCGAAGAACAGGATGCCGACGGTGTACAGCACGCCGCCTCCGGCCAGCCAGATGAACCCCGACACACCGAGTGCAGCCAGCAGTGGCTTGACGGCCACCAGCACGATCCAGCCCATCACGGCGTAGATCACGATGGACATGATTCGCGCTTCGGAGCGCGGTTTTATCTCTTGCAGGATGCCGATCAGCGCCAGCCCCCAGACAATTCCGAACAGGGTCCAGCCCCATGCGCCGCGCAATGTCACCAGACAGAACGGGGTGTAGCTGCCGGCAATCATCAGATAGATCGAAAAGTGGTCGACCTTCTGCATGATCGATTTCGAGCGTCCCTTGACGCTGTGGTAGACCGTCGAGACGCTGTACAGCGTCACCAGACACGCACCATAGATGGCCATGCTGACCACTTTCCAGACATCGCCATGCAGGCTGGCCATGACCAATAGCCAGATCGCACCGACGGCTGCCAGCACAGCGCCGACCAAGTGCGACCAGGCATTGAATTTTTCTCCGTAGTACATCCGCTCGATACCCTCTTGTGGCGAAAACACTGGAAACAGAGACTCCGGGTTATTGAAACAAACCGCAACACCCGTGTCAGTGACGGATATTTTAAGCAGCTATCGACGCATGAGTTGTGCACAATCAGCGCACCTCAACCATAAGCGCCACGACATGCAGATCGATGACGAACTGACGCTCAAGAAACTGGAAATATTCCTGGCCTTCATGCGCACCGGCAATCTGGCACGTGCAGCGGAGGAGCTGCAGACCAGTAACGTCAGCGTGCACCGCGCCATTCATTCGCTGGAAAGTGCGTTGCGTTGCCCGCTGTTCAAGCATGAGGGCCGCAACCTGACGCCGCTGGAAAGCGCGTATGTACTTGAAGAGCGTGCGCAGAGGCTGGTCCAGGACGTGCTCGCCACGGTGGAACTGACCCGTCAGGCGGCAGGCTTCTCAGCGGCGCGGTTTCGCTTGGGGGCGTTGTATTCGCTGACCGTCAAGACCGTGCCGCAGTTGATCATGGGCCTGAAGATCCGCCGCAGCGAGCTGAATATCGACCTGATTCTGGGCTCGAACATGGACCTGCTCTACAAGCTCAAGAACATGGAAGTCGATGCGATGCTGGTGTCACTGGATGAGAGCACCAACGACCCGGACTGCGAGCATCTGGCGCTGTTTTCCGACGACATCTTTCTCGCCGTCCCCACCGACTCACCGTTCGCCGAACACCCTGAAGTGGACCTGGGCGATCTGCGCGAAGCGACGTTCATCACCCTGACCCAAGGCTTTGCCACGCACCGCGACGGGATCCGCGTGTTCCGGCAGGCCGGTTTCGAGCCCAAGGTGGCGATGCAGGTCAATGACATCTTCACCCTGCTGAGCATGGTCAGCTCCGGCGTCGGCTATGCACTGCTGCCGGGAAGAATCGCCGCGGTCTATGAAAACCGCGTGCGCCTGATTCCGTTGCAAAGCCGCTACCGGATGCAGCAACACATCGGCATGGTGTTCCTCAAGTCCAAACAGCGCGATCCCAACCTGCTCGCGCTGTTGGCCGAGTGCCGCATGTACGCGAACCGGCTGCTGGAACAGATGACCTGACCTAGGCTCTGTACGAAAAGTCGGCGAACGAAGCATCACCGAGCGCAGCCACTTTTAGTAAAGCGCCTAGCCGACGATGGCGCGCACGATGAAGTACAGCACCGATGGCCCGAGCAGGCAGCCCAGACCGGTGTGGAACGTAGCGGTCAGCGCGCCATAAGGCACCAGACGCCGGTCGGTTGCCGCCAGCCCTGCGGTAACGCCGCTGACAGTACCCGCCAGACCACCGAAAACCATCGCTGAGCGCGGATTGTCCAGCCCCATCCAGCGCGCCGCCATGGGCGTGCCGACCATCACCAGAATCGCCTTGATCAGGCCGGTGGCAATCGACAGCGCCATCACATCGGAGGTGGCACCCAGCGCAGCACCGGTCACCGGGCCGACAATGTAGGTCACCGCCCCGGCACCGATGGTGGTCATGCTGATCGCGTCCCGATAACCGAACAGCCAGGCAATGCTCGCGCCGACGATAAACGGCAGAATCGTGCCCAGCAGCAAGGCGATGGCGCCGATCAGCCCGGCCTTGCGCGCTTCGGTGGCCTGCACTTCAAAAGCCGTCGCCACGATAGCGAAGTCACGCAGCATCGCCCCGCCCATCAGGCCGATACCGGAAAACAGCGTGATATCCGCCAGCCCTTTCTGGCCGCCGGTCAAGGTGCCGCCGACCCAGGCCAGAATCAGCCCGATGACGATCGCAATGGCCGAACCATGCACCCGGCCGAACGTCAGGCGTTTGGACAGCACCACAGACAACCACATGATGATGCCGACGAAGGCGAATGCGGTGATCAGGCCGTTGTGTTCAAGTCCCTTCTCGATGAGATCCCACATATCAGCGACCTCCAGCCGGGGCGATTTCAGGCGTCAGCAGCGGCTCTTCCTTGGGTAACGGCTCGCCGCGATTGGTACGACTGATCACTGCGATGGTGCAGGCACACAGCACCACCGAACCCACAGCGGCCAGCACCGCCACCGGCCCGCCCTTGAGTGCGGTTACAACGTTTTGTTGTGCGGCCATCGCCACCACCACCGGGATGTACAGCGCGCCCCAGAAACCCACGCCCATTTCGCAGTCTTTGCTCATGCCGCCGTGTTTTTCCATCCACAGGCGCGCGCAGATCAACAGGATCATGGCGATCCCGACCCCGCCCACATTGGATTTCACGCCCAGCAGAACGCCGAGCATATCGCCGAGAATCACGCCCGCAAGCGTGCAGATGGCCAGTAGTGCAACACCATAGATAATCATTGTTGTTATTCCTCTGTTTGCATTGCTGAAGTTGTTGTTTTTGTCCTTCGTAGCAGCTGCACGGCGGCTCTATGGGGTGCGGCGACCCTCCTCGCGCGACAGCGCAACCAGGCTGTCCAGGCGCGCAGCCTGAAAAGCCAGCGCGGTGCCCTGCTGGAATACCTTGCGCGCCAGCCCGGTCAGCACGCTGCCGGGCGGCAACTCGATGTGCAGGCGCACGCCCCGCTCCCAGGCGGTTTCCACGGTGCTGCGCCAGTCGATGACCCGACACATGTTGAACGCCAGGTCGTCACGCAGCTTCTCGGCATTGCGCACAGGTCGCGCCGTGCTGCCGCTCAGGTAACGTATGGTGGGTGCCTTTAGCGCGACCCTTGAAAAGGCCTCGGCCAGTTGTTGCGCGGGAGCGTCCAGCAAGGCGCAATGTGACGGCACGCTGACCGCAAGACGCTTGACCGCTGCCGCTCCGGCAGCCTTGGCCAGTTGACCGACCTGATGCATCGCCTCGGTACTGCCGGAGATCACCATCTGGTTGTCGGCGTTGATATTGGCGAGAAATACCGGTGCCTTCGCGCTGTGTACCTGCGCGATCAGCGCTTCTACCTGCGTCTGGTCCAGACCGATGAGCGCGGTCATGCCGTAACCCTGCGGCCAGGCGCTTTGCATCAGCTCGCCACGCAGCGCGACCAGGCGCACGGCGTCGTCAAAAGCCAGCGCTCCCGAAATCACTGCTGCCGGATAAGCGCCGATGGACAGCCCTGCCAGGTAGTCCGGCACACACTCACGCGCCTGCAGCACGCGCGCGCATGCGACGCCAGCGATCAGCAGGCAAAGCTGAACGGCACGGGTGGCTTGCAGTGCCTCGGCAGTGTCCAGCGCCAGCACGTCTTCGCCCAGCGCATCGGCGGCTTCCTGCAGGCAATCGCGCACCACGGCCTCGTCCGGCAACTGATGCAGCATGCCGGCTTGCTGGGCGCCCTGGCCGGGAAATACCCACAGGCTGCTCATGCGCACACCTGCCCCAGGTGCCATGGGTCTGCAACCAACCGCGCGCCGCTGGCGGTCTTGAGCAGCACCCGCCCCGTTGGCCGCGCCCACTCACGCAGCGCCACGGCACCGTGTTCAAGTTGCAGCTGAACGTCGACCCGACAGACCGAGGTTTCCAGCGCCTCGACCAGCTCGGCGGCGCAGCGGCGACTTAGGCGCCCCGGGGTGCGCAGAATCAGGTCCAGATCGCTGTCCTGATGCAACGCCGCAATACCGCTGGCCAGCTCGAATCCGGCACTGCCGCCGACGCCCCAGTCCAGCTCCAGCGCCTCCATGACCGGACGGATCTGGCGCAACGCCTGCAACGCCGGCCATTGCTGAAGGCTCTCGGTCGGGGCTTCGATCAACTGCTCGGGCATGACCCTTCGGCAGACGTCGGCCAACGGCATGCTTGCGGCATAGCGTTGCTCCCGACCGCGACCGCGCAAGCCCACCGCCACCTGCCCGGCGGGCATTGCCTGACGCCGGACCACCACCGGTTGCCCGGCCAGCACGGCCTCGACCGCCCATTTGGGCGCGTCGTCCGGCAACGCAGACAGCGGCATGCCCCACAACAAATCATGGGGCAGCACTGCGCCAGTGTTGCTGATCACCATTGCGCCCGCAGCAACTGACGCACATTGGCCGACGCCGCACGGTTGCTCGCACCCAGCCGGCTGCTCAGATCGACGCCGCGGGCCTGCACGTCCTTGATCGCACTGCTCAGCACGTTGCGCACCTGAATCAGGTCATCAGCAGCGGGCTGTTCGATCTGGCTGACCGCCAGGGTTTCCCACAGCAGACCGAGACTGGCGTAACTGTCGATGTCGTAAGCCATCGGCGGGATGCTGGCGGCGAGCTTTTCCAGGTCCTCGACGCTGCGCAGGGTTACGCGGGCTGCCGAGGCTTTGCCCATCGCATGCACCATCACGCCGGGATCACGCAGCGCGATCAATCGATTGGCCTGATAGCCGTGGGCCAGGAATGCGCCGGACATGGCTTTGCCCACCAATAGACCGATCACCGGATGTCCCGCCAGACGCGCTCGCGCGTAACTGTCCACAGCTCCGGCCAATGCCTGATGGATACCGAGCGCCTCCTCGCGACGCCCGTAGGCCTGGCTCGGCACGTCGACGATGGCAATCAATGCACGTTTTTCGGCGCGGTCGCGATCCTGCTCGATGGCCTCGTCCACCGCCTTGGCCAGGCCCCAGCCTTCCAGCAGGCCGACTTCGCCCTGACGCGCCCGGGGAAAGCGGTTGTCGGTATCGGCAATCACTGCAACAAAACGCACCGCCTGCTCGCCGAGAAAACCGTCGGCGACCTTGAGTGAGGCAGGCAGGCCAGTGACCTCACGGGCGCCTGCGCTCAAGGCGTTGAACCAGTTCAAACCCCGCTGTGAATGACTCATGACCGGGCTCCTTGATAGAGGGTACGAACGCTTTGCGGATCAATTTGCGGCTCAGTGTCCAGGCTGGCCAGTCGCTGCAGGAACAGTGGGTACTGACTGCTGCGATGCGTGTCGGGCACGCCCTGTTTGAGCCAGCCGCTGACCTGCTGGCGGACATCGGCGACATCATCGGCAGCAAAACCATCCACCAGAGCGCTGGCAAAGCGTTGCTCGCCACCGGTCAGGCTCCAGATGAACGGACGGTCACGGGAGTCGTATTCTTCGATGCCGGCTTCCTGCTCGATCACCTGCGGACCGTTCAGGCCCAGACGTGCTTCCTGGGTCACCAGCAGGTAACTGCACAGCCCTGCGGCGATGGACATCCCGCCAAAGCAGCCGACGCTGCCTGCCACCACACCGATCACCGGCTGGTACTGACGCAGATCGACTATCGCGGCATGAATCTCGGCAATCGCGGCCAGGCCCAGATTGGCTTCCTGCAAACGCACACCACCGGTTTCCAGCAGCAAGATAGCAGCGGTGGGAATGCCGTTGCGGTTGTCTTCGGCAGCCAGTTCCAGCGCGCCGGCCATTTTCGCGCCGCCGACTTCGCCCATGCTGCCGCCCTGAAACGAGCCTTCGATGGCGGCGATGACCACTGGCCGACCATCGACAGTGCCTTTGGCGACCACCACGCCGTCATCCGCCTGAGGCACCACGCCCTGCATGGCCAGCCACGGCGACATGACCCGATCGAACGGCCCCAGCAGTTCGCGGAAGCTGCCTGCATCCAGCAAGGCGCGGGCGCGCTGTCGGGCACCCAATTCGATGAAACTGTGCTGATTCAGCAAACGTGCGCTATCAGTCATGACCGATCTCCTCGAAGCCTTGCTCCAGGCGCAAACGCACGACGCCGGGCGTCGCGCCGAAGTCATGAATATCGATGCTCAGCGCAGGCGGGGTCTGCCCCTCGAACATGCGCTCGAACAGGTGTTGCCAGCGCAGCGAGGCACCGTTGACCGACGTCACCACCTGAATCGACAAGGTGCCCGGTTTACCGGGTTCCAGCAGCACCTCCAGATCACCGGAGCCCACCACACCCACCAGCGCACGCCCCCTCGGCGGCTGTCCGGCAGGAAATTCAAAAGACAGGGTTTCCATTTCAGGCACTCCTCGAAACAGGGCCGAGCGCAGGCTCAAGGCCATCGATGAACAGGCAGGCAGCCAGCAGATCCGCCGCGCCACCGGGCGAAGCATTGAGGGCCAGCAAGTGCTGATCAAGCTCGTTCAGTGCGCGGCGGCCCGCCAGACTGGCGCTGCCTCCGGCGTCGAGCACGCGCTGTGCCCCGCGCTGCATGGCATTCAGCCCTTCGATGCCGGCGCGATGCAGCACACAGGTGTCGTCCAGCGTAGTCATGATCGCCAACAGCGCATCCAACCGAGCGTTCTGTTCGCCGCTGCCTGCCGCACGGCTGCGTTGCAGTTGTGGCAAGGCGAACAGCCTGACCGCCGGGAACCCTTGCTGCGCCTGCTCTCTGGCGCCCATGACGCCGTAACGACGAACTACCTGATCACCGTGGCTATTCTGCGTGAGCACCTGGCGGTCCTTGATCTGGGCCAAAGCGGCAGCGCGCGCGCAGATGGCATCGGGCGCACAATCCCGAGCCTCCAGCGCGGCAGCGGTCACCAGCAGACCCAGCGCCCAGATCGCGCCGCGATGCGTATTCACCCCGCTGGTGGTGCGCAGCATGGTGGCTTCGCCTTCACGGCCAAGCCTGCCCAGTGCCTCACGCAATGGCCGGTCCACAACAGCGAACTGCGTGGCGGCGTCAGCCATCAACTTGAAAGTCGGCCACAATGACAGCGCCGAGGAATGCATCAGCCCCAGGTGCAAATCGCTGTGCGCGCCGCTGCCACGCCGGTCCACCAGGGCCGGTTTGGGCGACAGGTCGGCTTCGTCGATCAAGGCGTCGACGGCCAGATCGGCCAGTCGTACTGCCAGCGAGGCCGATTGCGGTGCCAATTGAAGTGCGCTCATTACCAGCTCCTGAATTTGGCAGGCGGGTTGTAGAGGCCACCGGACCACTGAACCAGATCGGCAATGCTCTTGGCGGCCAGCAGTTCACGACTGGCGTCGGTGCGACGAATGCCGAGGTCTTCGGGCAGCGCGATCAGCCCTTCACGGCGCATGCGCGCGGTGTCCTTGGGGTTGTGGCGCAAACCGATCACAGTCACGCCCGCCACTGCCGCGATCATCGCCTGGCGTTCCTCAAGGCTGCGCGCCTTGTAAAGATAGGCGATGCCTTCTTCGGTCAGCAGGTGGGTCACGTCGTCGCCGTAGATCATGATCGGCGCCAGCGGCATGCCGCTTTTCTTCGCCACTTCGACGGCGTCCAGGGTTTCGACAAAGGTCGGTTTGCCGCCTTCCTGAAACGTTTCGACCATCTGCACCACCAACTTCTTGCCGCGCTCCAGGTAGGCAGAAGGGCCGTCATCGTGCTGCTGACGCATATCGAGCCAGGCGGGCGTGGCGTGACGCCGGCCGCGTGGGTCATGGCCCATATTCGGCGCGCCACCAAAGCCGGCCAGACGACCACGGGTGACTGTCGAGGAGTGCCCGTCGCCATCGACCTGCAGGGTTGCGCCGATGAACAGGTCCACGGCGTATTGCCCGGCCAGCTGGCAGAGCTGGCGGTTGGAACGCAGCGAGCCATCGCGTCCGGTGAAGAACACATCCGGGCGGGCAGCAATGTAGTTCTCCATGCCCAGCTCGGTGCCAAAACAATGCACGCTCTCGACCCAGCCGCTTTCGATGGCCGGGATCAGCGTCGGGTGCGGATTGAGTGTCCAGTTGCGGCAGATCTTGCCCTTCAGGCCCAGCGACTCGCCGTAGGTCGGCAGAATCAGCTCAATGGCGGCGGTATTGAAACCGATGCCGTGGTTCAGCGACTGGACATTGTGTTTCTCGTAGATGCCGCGAATCGCCATCATTGCCATCAGCACATGCACCGGCTTGATGTGGCGCGGGTCGCGGGTGAACAGCGGCTCGATGTAGAACGGCTTGTCGGCGACCACCACAAAGTCGACCCACGAGGCCGGGATATCCACCCGTGGCAGCTCGCTGACGTCATCGACCAGCTGATTGACCTGGACGATAACGATGCCGTCGCTGAATGCCGCCGGTTCGATGAGTGCGGGGGTGTCTTCGGTACTGGGCCCGGTGTAGATGTTGCCGGCGCGGTCGGCCATGAAGCCTGCCGCCAGCACCACGTTGGGGATGAGGTCCACCACCAGCCGTGAATAGAGTTCGATGTAGGTGTGGATCGCACCGATTTCCAGCAGGCCGTCTTCCAGCAACTGACTGATGCGCAGGCTTTGCGTGCCGGCAAACGAGAAGTCCAGCTTGCGCGCGATGCCTTGTTCGAACAGGTCAAGGTGCTCGGCGCGGCCGACGCTCGGCATGATCATGTGCAGGTCATGCACCTTGCCCGGATCGACTTTGGCCAGCGCGCGGGAGAGGAAGTCCGCCTGCTTCTGATTGTTGCCTTCAAGCACCACGCGGTCGCCGGAAACCAGCAGGGCCTCCAGCGCGGCGACGATATTGCCGGTCGGCAACACCACACCATCGGCCAACGCCCGCACTTGCTCCAGACGCCGCTGCTTCTCGCTGCGACGACGTGTCCAGCGTGCGTCGGGGGAAGTTGTTGTTGTCATGATCGCTCCACGATTTTGCTGTCGTCGGCCACCTTAGGAGCGATAGCGGTCGGGCATCAATCAAGCAGCGCGTCGAATCATTACGGCTGGAGTAACGATAGGGAAACGGACGTTTCGCCAGGTGCGTCGTCGCGCATGCAACATGCTCGAAACGCCCGGCTGGTAATTGCGTAGGACCGGTCTTTAAAGGGCTCGGGGTGCTATCGGAATCCGTGTTTGCGCCTAGCCTTGAGGTTTTCCGTAAACCAGAGGCAGTAGCGCGATGTCATTTATAGTCAGGGAAGGCGATCTCACTACCACCGGCGGCTTCGTGCTGGCCGCATCGGCAAGCGAAGTCATCGAACTGCGTCGTGTGGCGCGCATGGGTGACCCGGTGTGGTGCCCGGCCTGCAGGCAGATTGGCTTCATCGCCCAGGGAAACCCCACCTACATCGACGAACTTGTGGCGGTCGCTACTCAGGGTCATGAGGTGCAGTGTGGCTGTGCACCCGGCAGCAACACGCTGACCACCTCGCAGGAGCACGTCCGGGCCGACATGGACGCGACCGTCGCCATCCCCGAAGAACTGGCCTCGACAGCGCGACTCTATGCCGAACATCTGGCGCGCTCATTGAGAGACGGCAGCTATACGCCCGAAGTACTCAGGCCTCTTTCGCAGCCATGTTGAGTTGCGAATCTCGTGCCCATGCTCCGTATTCAGCATACACATGCTTTGTGGGAGTGAGCTTGCTCACGAATGCGGTGGTTTAAACGCCCTGCTTTCGGGGTCTGTACCGGCCCCTTCGCGAGCAAGCCCGCTCCCACATGACTTGCGTTTCAACTGTAGCGCCAAGGCTCCGTATAGGTATGCCCATCACGGATGGGCGTTGGTCTCGAGCAAGTGATGCAGTTCCATGAACTGCTGCGTCAGTTTGTGCCGTGGGTCGAGGTGGATCAGCGGCAGGTTGGCCTGATGCGACTCGCGCATTTTTACCGAGGCGTTGAGATAGACCGGCAGCACCGGCAGGCCTTCGGCAATCAGTTCGTCGAGCATCTGCTGCGGCAGGCTGGCTCTGGGCTGGAACTGGTTGACGATGATGCCTTCAACCTGAAGACCTTCGTTGTGGTCCTCTTTCAACTCCTCGATCTCGCGCATCAACCCATACAGCGCCTGTCGCGAGAAGCTGTCGCAGTCGAAAGGGATCAGCACCCGATCAGAGGCGATCAACGCCGAAACCGCATAAAAATTTAGTGCTGGCGGCGTATCCAGATAGATACGCTCGTAATCTTCGCTCAACTCGTCGAGCAGTTTGCGCAGCTTGTTGATCTTGTGCTTGGCCTCGAGCTTGGGCTGCAGGTCAGCAAGCTCTGCAGTCGCCGTGATCACGTGCAGGTTGTCGAACGGTGTTTCGTAGATATCGACGTGGTTCTTTTTGGCGACCGGTGAGCCGGACAGCGTGTTCTTGAAGAACTCGGCAATCCCCATCGGAATGTCCTGACCGGTCAGGCCGGTGAGGTACTGAGTCGAGTTGGCCTGGGCATCGAGATCGATCAATAACGTCCGATAGCCTTCGTGAGCGCTGACTGCAGCCAGATTGCAGGCGATGCTCGATTTGCCGACACCGCCCTTCTGATTGAATACCACGCGACGCATGCTTTGGATTCCTTGAAAGATGAAGAAACAGCAGGAGTGGCCGATAACGACCGTAAGAGGAAATCGAGTCTAGACAGTGCATGTGACAACGGTGAGCTTAACGCAAAACAGTTGCTGGCCGGTTGTCATACAGAAAAACGACTTCAACCTTAAAATACACGCCTGTAAACGGTTTTTATGTAACAAATTTGCTAGTAATGAGCCCCATCAGGATAATGCGCGCACTCGGTCAATTACCGCACCCAGGCTGATATCGACCTGATATCGATGTAGCGAGAAACAAGCCCGCAGGGGCGGGAAGAGAAGCCTTGATCACCTTCAACATTGCACGATGGCAAGCCTGGGCGCCGGGCCTGGCGAGCGCGGAAGACTGGCAGCGATGGAGCCTCGATCCGACGCTGCTGGAAACCAGTGATGCAGCGCCAGACGTGTCTTTTCTTCCTGCGATGCAACGCCGCCGCCTGGGCCGCATGGCGAGAATGGCGTTTGCCGTCGGCTGGCCATTGACTGAAGGGCTGGAGCGCGTCCCGCTGGTGTTTGTCTCGCGCCACGGAGAAACCCCGAGGACCTTTGAGATCCTGCGTGATCTGGCCGCCAACGAGCCGCTTTCACCGACCCAGTTCAGCCTTTCAGTGCATAACGCCATCATTGGTCTGTGGTCGATCATGCGCGGTGAAACAAGTGAGATGACAGCCCTGGCCGCCACAGGCGACGGGCTGGAGTATGGAGCATTCGAGGCCGCAGCGTTGCTGGCCGAGGGAGCAGAAGCAGTATTGCTTGTGGTGACTGAAGAACAGCCGCCGCAAGCCTATGCCCAATGGATTGATGACGTGCCCTTTCCCTACGCGGTCGGCTTGCTGCTGACGCCGGGGAATGAGTGGCAACTGTCTCTGAACACCGATACGCAAGGCACCAAGCGCACTCAGTGGCCCCATGCCCTGAACCTGCTGCGGGCCTTGCACACTGATCAATCCGTCTGCCTGCACCCTTGGAATAACCGGTTATGGAACTGGCAACGCAGTCACTGAAAAAAGGTCGGGACGCCTATTACTGGCGTCTGCTGGCAACAGGCATCAGCTTTGCCCTGTTCGGGTTGAGCGGTTTATGCCTGCGGTTGTTCGTTTTTCCAGTATTGAGTTGCCTGCCTGGCAGTGTGGCCAGCCATCAGCGCCGCGCGCGACGGACCATCAGCCGCCTGTTCTGGCTGTTCATCCGCATCATGGCGCGCATGCGGGTGCTGACCTATGACGTACAAGGCGCCGAAAAGCTTGGTCGCCCAGGGCAGATGATCATCGCCAATCACCCGTCACTGATCGATGTCGTGTTTCTGATCGGGCTGGTGCGTGACGCCAACTGCGTGGTCAAACGCAGCCTGTGGGAGAACCCGTTCACCCGCGGCCCTGTGCGCTCCACCGGTTACATCAGCAACGACGGCAGCATGGAGATGCTAGACGTCGCCGTAGAGCGCCTGCAAAGCGGCCAGACACTGATCATTTTCCCGGAAGGCACGCGCACCCAGCCAGGCCAGCCGCCTGTCTTTCACCGCGGCGCGGCCGCCATTGCGCTGCGTGGCGCGAGCGTCATCACCCCGGTGACGATCAAGGTCCAGCCGACCACCCTGACCAAGGCCGAGCCCTGGTATCGCATTCCGCAACGCCGCGTGCACTTCACTTTGCGCGTCGGTGCCGATATAGAACCAACCGCCTTCAGTGCGCTAGGCCCACCGCCCCTGGCGTCCCGCAAGCTCAACGATTACCTGCATGACTATTTCACCAAGGAGCTCGCCTCAGATGAGCGATCTGCACCAGGACATTAAATTGTTGATCATCGATGCCCTGGGCCTCGAAGACATCACCCCGGAAGATATCGGCAACGATATGACGCTGTTTGGCGAAGGACTGGGACTGGACTCGGTGGATGCGCTCGAATTGGGCCTGGCCATCCAGAAGCGTTATGGCATCAGGATCGATGCCGATGCAAAGGACACCCGTAACCATTTCGCCAGCGTCGACAGCCTTGCGGCCTTCGTCAGCGCCAGACAACCGGCCTGAGAATTGAACATGCAAACCCGTGAAGACATCTTCGAAATCCTGCGCACCGCAATGGTGGAACTGTTCGAACTGGAGCCTGAGCGAGTCACGCTTGAAGCCAACCTGTATCAGGACCTGGAAATCGACAGCATCGATGCCGTGGACCTGATCGATCACATCAAACGCAAGACCGGCAAAAAGATTGCGGCTGAAGAGTTCAAGTCGGTGAGGACCGTGAATGACGTGGTAGAGGCCGTCTACAAACTGGTCAACACCGCCGAATGAAGCGGCTGATTGGCCTGATTCTGGTGCTGGCCGGCGTGCTCTATCCATTCGCCGTCTATTGGGGGACCGAGCATTTCGCCCCTTGGCAGTTCGCGCTGCTGCTGGGCAGCCTGTGGCTGGCGCGCGCCCTGACCGGAGAGCGCAGGCAAGGCAGCCTGGCGATGGCGATTGTAGCGCTGATCTTTTGCGCGGTGCTCGGCGCCCTCGACAGTCACATGATGCTGCGCTGGTACCCGGTACTGGTCAGCACCTTCATGCTCGGCCTGTTCGGCTCAAGCCTGGTCTACGGCCCGCCGATCGTGGAAAAGATGGCGCGCCTGAACCGTCCCGATCTGCCTGAGGCGGGTATCCGCTATACACGTAAAGTCACGCAGATTTGGTGCCTGTTCTTTCTCGTCAACGGCCTCACGTCAGCCATCCTGACACTGTGGGCACCGTTGTCATGGTGGACGCTGTACACAGGCCTGATTTCCTACGGCCTGATGGGCGTGTTATTCGCTGTTGAATGGATCGTCCGCCCACCCTCAGCGGGCGGCAAATGAAATGGATCGCATGAACTGGTTGAACCTGGAACACCTGCTGCTCGATGCGCTGCCCGACCGGCTGCTGACGCTGGCCCCGACCCTCGACCACGCGCAGTTTCGTGATCAGGCGCTCGGCGTGGCTGCGGGGCTGAACGCGCGCGGCATCACACGCCTTGCAGTGCACCTCGAGGATGCCGCCGACCTGGCCATTGCGTTGTTCGCGGCCTGGCGCGCAGGTGTGCACGTGTTGCTGCCCGCCGACTTGCAGGGCCAGACCCGCGAGCGCTGGGCGAATCAGGTCGACCTGTGGCTGACTGACCTGCCGGGTGACACCCACCTGAGCGACCTGCATGCCGCGCCTCTCCCCGCGGCAGCGCTGGACCTCGACCAGTGCCGGCTGAGCCTGTGCACCTCCGGCTCCAGCGGCGAGCCCAAACTGATCGAAAAACACCTGCGGCAACTGGCCAACGAAGTCTGCGGGCTGGAGCAGCTGTGGGGCGCGGAGCTCGGCACGGCATGCATGATCGGCAGCGTGGCGACGCAACATATTTACGGGCTGCTGTTTCGTTTGCTCTGGCCGCTGTGCGCGGCACGCCCGTTCGTGCGCCGTCAGTTGCCGTTCGCCGAAGACCTGCAACGCGCCAGCCGTGAATACCCGTCATTCGCCTGGGTCGCCAGCCCTGCGCTGCTCAAGCGCATGGGCGACAATCTCGACTGGCCGGGTCTTGCCGCCGTGCGCCGGGTGTTCTCTTCCGGCGGCGCATTGCCGGCCGAAGCCGCACAGAGCCTGCAGCAACGCCTCGGTCAGTGGCCGACGGAAATTCTCGGCAGCTCGGAAACCGGCGGCATCGCCTGGCGTCAGGGCGGGCAACGCTGGCAGGCCTTCGACGGCGTAGAGCTGAGTCAGGATGCGCAAGGTGCGCTGCGCATCAGCTCGCCCTATCTGCCGCCCGGCCATGTCGAGCAGACCGCCGATGCGGCGCTGATCGGTGCAGACGGGCGCTTCGAACTGCTGGGCAGGCTCGACCGCATCGTCAAACTCGAAGAGAAGCGCGTGTCCTTGCCGCTGATCGAGCAGGCCCTCGCGGCTCACCCGTGGGTGAGTGAAGCGCGCCTTGGCGTGGTGCAGGCAAACCGTGCCTCGCTGGGCGCGCTGCTGGTGCTGAGCGACGCGGGCTTGCTGGTCCTGCGCAATCAGGGCCGTCGGGCGCTCACCGAAGCCTTGCGGCAGTACCTGCAACCGCACTGCGAAACCATCGCCCTGCCGCGTCGCTGGCGTCTGCTGCGGCAGATGCCGCTCAACGCCCAGGGCAAGCTGCCTCAGGCAGAGGTCGAGGCGCTGCTGCTGGCGCCACGCTCGAAACAGCCGGAAGTGCTTGAGCAACAGAACGTCGAAGGCGAGCTGCACCTGCAATTGAGCGTCCCGCCCGATCTGGCGTTTTTCAGCGGCCACTTTCCCAAGGCGCCGATTTTGCCGGGCGTGGTGCAAGTCGACTGGGCGATCAGCCTGGGCCAGCGACTGCTCGACCTGCCATGCGGATTTGCCGGTATGGAGGTGCTCAAATTTCAACAACTGGTGCGTCCCGGTGATCGCCTCACGCTGACACTGCGCTTCGATGCGACACGCTCCAAGCTGCACTTCGCCTTTCGCAACGCCGACAACGCGCCCTGCTCCAGTGGCCGCATCCTCCTGGAGGACGACCATGCATAAGCCTTGCGTGATCATTCCGGTGTTTGACCACGAGCTGGCCGTGCCCAACGTGGTCAAGGCCGTGCGCAACGCCGGGTTGCCGTGCATTCTGGTGGACGATGCCAGCAGTCCGGCCTGCGAAGCCGTGTTACAGCAGTTGGCGCAGGGTGAGGCTATCCACCTGCTGCGCCTGCCGGTCAATCAGGGCAAGGGCGGCGCGGTAATGGCCGGCTTTCGCGAGGCGATCCGGCTGGGTTTCAGCCATGCGTTGCAGGTCGATGCCGATGGCCAGCATGATCTGAGTGATATTCCGGTGTTTCTGGAGCAGTCGCGCCAGCACCCGGATGCGCTGATCTGCGGTTATCCGCAGTTTGACGAGAGCGTGCCCAAAGGCCGTCTGTATGCACGCTACCTGACCCACGTCTGGGTGTGGATCAACACCCTGTCACTGCACATTCGCGATTCCATGTGCGGCTTTCGCCTCTATCCACTGGCCCCGGTCCTGGCGCTGATCGACAGCGTGCAGATCGGCAGACGCATGGATTTCGACTCGGAAATGCTCGTGCGCCTGTCCTGGCGCGGCCAGCCGATGCGCTGGCTGCCGACCCGCGTTCATTACCCGCAGGACGGCCTGTCGCATTTCCGCCTGTTTCATGACAACGCCCTGATTTCGAAAATGCACGCCAAGCTGTTCTTCGGCATGCTGCTACGCCTGCCAATGCTCCTGTGGCGACGGTGGCGGCCATGAGCATCGACAAGTCGCCCAAGGAGCATTGGGCCAGTCATCAGGAGCGCGGCAGCTTCATGCTCATGAAACTCACCGCCTGGGGCATGCGGGTGCTCGGTCGGCGCCTGCTCAGCCCGGTGCTGTATGGCATCGTCCTGTATTTCTTTGTCTTCGGCCGACGTGCCCGGCACAGCATCTGGCAATACCAGCAGCACCTGGCGGACTGGAGCGGCAAACCCGAACTGCGGCCCAGCCAGCGCCGGGTGTTCGGGCAGTTCATGGCATTCGCCGATGCCTTGCTCGACAAGCTCGACGTGTGGAACGGCAGGCTGGGTATCGATCAGATCGAGATCGTCGACCAGGCCTTGCTGCGCCAGAACCTGCGTGGCCAACGCGGACAGATGCTGGTCGGTGCGCACCTGGGCAACCTTGAAGTGTGCCGAGCGCTGGCCGAACTCGGCGAAAAGGTCACCATGAACGTGCTGGTGCACACCAAACATGCCGAACGCTTCAATCGCCTGCTCGGTGAAGCCGGCGCGACACATCTGCGCCTGATTCAGGTCAGCGAGCTGGACCCGGCCGTCATGCTGCAATTAAGCCAGCGTCTGGACGAAGGCGAGTGGCTGGCCATCGCCGGTGACCGCGTCGCGCTGCATGGCGGGCGCAATGTGCAGGTCGACTTTCTCGGTCAGCCGGCCAACTTCCCGCAAGGCCCCTGGCTGCTGGCCGGGCTGCTCAAGTGCCCGGTCAACCTGTTCTTTTGCCTCAAGGGTGCGAAAGGCTATCGGGTAATTCTCGAACCGTTCGCCGACGCCATCGAGTGGCGGCGCAGCGACCGTGCCCAGGTCATCGAGCAGTGGACCACGTGTTATGCCGAGCGTCTTGGGCACTATTGCCTGGAAGCGCCGCAGCAGTGGTTCAATTTCTACCCATTCTGGAAGTCTGCCGATGAATCAGGCTCATGAGCTGATCGCGCTCGGCGGTCATGTGCTGCGTTGTAAAATCAGCGCGGATCGCCACAGGAGGTTACATGCGCAGTAAGGGTTTCCTGCACATCGACACTGAAATCGTCGTGCCGTTTTTCGACGTCGACATGATGAACATCGTCTGGCACGGGCACTACGTGAAGTACCTCGAAGTGGCGCGCTGCGCGCTGCTCGATCATATCGGCCATAACTACATGCAGATGCTCGAATCCGGTTATGGTTGGCCGGTGATCGATCTGCAATTGCGCTATGTGCGCAGCGCCGTGTTCGGTCAGACACTGAACGTGCGCGTCAGTCTGGTGGAGTGGGAGAACCGTCTGAAGATCAATTACCTGATCACCGATGCACACACCGGTGAGCGCCTGACCCGCGCCAGCACTGTGCAGGTCGCCGTCGACAGCCAGAGCCGGGAAATGCAACTGGCCTCGCCGCAGGTGTTCATCGATGCCGTCAAAACTGCCCTTGAGAGCACAATAGAGAGCGCCTCGCCATGAACCGCCCGCTTCGTACCTTGATTCTGCTGGGTCTGCTGTGCCTTTCTTCTCTGGCGCAGGCGTTCGATCTGCAACAACTGAGCGATCAGCTCGCCAAGCCTGCCGTGGTGCAGGGTCGTTTCGTTCAGGAAAAACACCTGCGCGCCCTGCCGCAACCGCTGCTCAGCAAGGGCCGCTTCGTGCTCGCCAGGGATTTCGGGCTGCTCTGGCTGCTGGAAACACCGCTCAAACAGGATTACCGCATCAATGCCGACGGTATTGCCCGTCGTGAAGCCGATGGCAATGTCAGCACCTGGAAGCCGGTGCCGAACAAGAACGCCGGCGCCGAGCAGAACCGTCTGTTCCTGGCGGTCTTGCAAGGCGACAGTAGCGGTCTGCAGCGGGATTTCGACTTGCAGCTCAAGGGCGAGGCGAATGCCTGGCACCTCACCCTGACGCCGCGTTCGATGCTGCTGCAACAAGTGTTCAAACAGATCAACATCGACGGTGGCGAACTGGTGCAGCGTATCGAGCTGCTGGAAACCCAGGGCGACAGCACGGTCCTGAAAATGATCGACAGCAGCAGTGCCCCGACCCTGACCGATGCGCAGCGTAATGACTTCAAAGACTGAGCGGCTGTTGCCGCGACTGTTCCTGCTGATTCTGGCGGGCGTACTGGCGCTCGCGGGCTGGCAGTGGCACGACCGCTCGCCGCTGTCGGCCAACCTGATGGAGCTGGTGCCGGGCACCGATAACGACGAACTGGTCGTGAGCGCCGAAAAGCGCATGCAGGAACCGCTCAACCGCGAAATGCTGGTGCTGGTGGGCCACAGCGATCGGCAGAAGGCTGTCGAACTGGCACGCAATCTGGCTGAACAATGGCAGTCGACCGGCCTGTTCGAGAAGGTCCAGTGGTCGCTGCAGGCCGATCTGCCCGCGTTGCGCACCCAGTTGCTGCAAGGGCGCATCGCCATGCTGCCGACAGCGGACCGCACACTGCTGATCGACGACCCGAAAACCTTCATCGAACAGCGCGTACAGACGCTGTTCGACCCGTTTGCCGGGTTCAGCCTGGTGCCTGGCCAGGATGACTGGCTGGGGCTGACCGGACGTATCCAGAACGGCCTGCCGAAGCAGGGCTCGGTCGAGGCGGACCTGGCCAGTGGCGCGCTGGTGGCCAGCGCCGAGGGCAAAAGCTGGGTACTGCTGCGTTCGCGAACCCGAACCGATGCCTTCGACATGCACCTGCCCGGCCAGGTCGCGGACCTGCTGGCGCAAGCGCGGGTGCAGGCCAGTCAGGCGGGTGGTCAATTGCTCGCGGCCAGCGGGCTGCTTTACGCTGCCGACGGGCAGAAGCAGGCCAGCCGGGAAATCACCTGGGTCGGCGGTGGCGCAACGATCGGTATCCTGTTGTTGCTGTTACTCGCCTTCCGCCGCTGGAGCGTGCTGCTGGCATTCGTGCCGGTGGTGGTCGGCATGCTCTTCGGCGCGGTGGCCTGCGTTGCGATATTCGGCAGCATGCACGTCATGACGCTGGTGCTGGGCTCGAGCCTGATCGGGGTGGCGGTGGATTACCCGCTGCATTACCTGTCCAAGAGCTGGAGCCTCAAACCCTGGCGCAGCTGGCCCGCCTTGCGCCTGACCCTGCCGGGCCTGAGCCTTAGCCTGATCACCAGTTGCATCGGCTACCTGGCGCTGGCCTGGACGCCGTTTCCGGCACTCACGCAAATTGCGGTGTTCTCGGCGGCCGGCCTGATCGGCGCCTACCTGACGGCGGTGTGCCTGCTGCCCGCGCTGCTCGCAAAAGTCGAGATCAGCCCTGCCCAGTGGCCGCTGAAACTGGCGCAATTGATGCTCGAT
Source organism: Pseudomonas cerasi (assembly GCF_027983475.1). Taxonomy (NCBI): domain Bacteria; kingdom Pseudomonadati; phylum Pseudomonadota; class Gammaproteobacteria; order Pseudomonadales; family Pseudomonadaceae; genus Pseudomonas; species Pseudomonas cerasi. The sequence goes on along the minus strand of NZ_JAQJVM010000001.1, from coordinate 1,814,013 downwards.
TGCCGCGCCGCCTTGCTGCTGCGCATCAGCACACCGATCCTGCTGGTGCTGCTGTTGGTCTTCTGTGGCGGCGGACTCTGGCACCTGACCACCAAGAACGATATCCGCCAATGGGTGGCAGCACCTCAGGCGTTGACCGATGAAGCCCAGGCCATCGCACGGATCACCGGTTATCAGCCCACCAGCCAGTTTTTTCTGGTGCGCGGCAAGGACCAACAGCAGTTGCTGGATCGGCAGTCCGAACTGACCCAACGGCTCGACCAACTGGTCAGCATGGACAAGCTGCAAGGCTACATGGCGCTCAACCAGTTGCTGGATTCGCCTGCCGAGCAGCAACTGACCCGTGATGCACTGGGCAAATTGCCGCAACACTGGGAGCCACTGGTACAGCTTGGCGTTCCGGCCAACGCACTGAAAACCGAACTCGCGCAATTGCAGGCACTGCCAACGCAAGACATTGATCAGGCGCTTCAAGGCCCGCTCAGCGAACCGTGGCGCACGCTCTGGCTGGGCGCCAGCGAAGATGCCGAAGGCGACGCTCAGGTAGCCAGCATCGTCAGCCTGCGTGGCATGAACAGCATGGCGTTGCTGCGCGTGCAGGCCATCGGACTGGAGGGCGTGCAACTGGTCGACCGCCTGGGTGAGCTCAACGAGGTGTTTGCCCACACGCAGATCAGCGCAGCGGAATTGAAGCTGGCATCGTGCGTACTGATCGTCCTGCTGCTGATCGCTCCGTTTGGCTTCGGCGGTGCGTTGCGCATCGTCGCCCTGCCCCTGCTGGCGGCCCTGTGCAGCCTGGCTAGCCTGGGCTGGCTCGGTCAGCCGCTGACTCTGTTCAGCCTGTTCGGCCTGTTGCTGGTCACGGCGATCAGCGTCGATTACGCCATCCTGATGCGCGAGCAGATAGGCGGCGCGGCAGTCAGCCTGCTGGGCACGCTGCTGGCAGCGGTCACCACCTGGCTGTCGTTCGGCCTGCTGGCCGTTTCCAGCACCCCGGCGATCAGCAACTTCGGCCTGTCGGTCAGTCTGGGGCTGGCGTTCAGCTTCCTGCTGGCGCCCTGGGCCAGCCCGCGTAAAGCGCTTCATTCGCCAGCCAATGCTGAAGGGCCACACGCATGAGTCTTGCAGCGTTGTCGTCACTCCCAGCCACCGCTCAACCGAAAAGGAATACCTGTGCCCATCACTGATAGGGAAATTCGTCAGGTCGTCATCATCGGTGCCGGCCCGGCCGGTTCAATAGCGGCTGCCCTGCTCAAACGCCAGGGCCATGACGTGCTGATCGTCGAGCGCCAGCTGTTTCCGCGCTTCTCCATCGGTGAAAGCCTGCTGTGCCACTGCCTGGACTTCGTCGAAGAAGCCGGGATGCTGGAGGCCGTGCAGGCCGCCGGTTTCCAGCCCAAAAATGGCGCAGCCTTCGCGCGTGGCGAGCAATACAGCGATTTCGACTTCAGCGATACGTTCAGCAACGGCAAGCCGACGACCTTTCAGGTGCAGCGCAGCGAGTTCGACAAACTGCTCGCCGATCAGGCTGCGCTGCAAGGCGTGGACATCCGCTATCAGGAAGAGATCGTCAGCGCCGACTTCGATGGCCCGCAGCCGGTTTTGCGTGTGAGGCGTGAGGACGGCAGCGAATACAGCGTGCAGGCCAGCTTCGTACTCGACGCCAGCGGCTATGGCCGTGTGCTGCCGCGCTTGCTGGATCTGGAAGCGCCGTCGGGTTTTCCGGTGCGCCAGGCGGTGTTCACCCATATCGAAGACCGCATCGAAAGCCCGCCCTTCGACCGCCGCAAGATTCTCGTCAGCATCCATCCGCAGCACAGCGATGTGTGGTTCTGGTCGATCCCGTTCAGCGAAGGCCGCTGTTCGATAGGCGTGGTCGCCTCGGCTGAACGCTTCAAGGACAAGCCCGAGGATCTGGATGCCTGCCTGCGCGCCTTTATCGATGAAACACCGCAACTGGCCAGCGTGCTGAAAAACGCAGTCTGGGATACGCCAGCGAGAACCATCGGCGGCTACTCGGCCAACGTCAAGACCCTGCACGGCAAAGGCTTTGCGCTGCTGGGCAATGCGGCGGAATTCCTCGACCCGGTGTTTTCGTCAGGTGTGACCATCGCCATGCGTTCGGCGAGCATGGCGGCTGGCGTGCTGAGCCGCCAGTTGCAGGGCGAAAACGTGGATTGGGAAAGCGAGTTCGCGGTGCCATTGAAACGTGGCGTCGACACCTTTCGTGCCTATGTCGAGGGCTGGTATGACGGTACGTTCCAGAGCGTGATTTTCTACCCCGGCAGCGCTCCGGACATCCGCCGCATGATCAGCTCGATTCTGGCCGGTTATGCCTGGGACGAACGCAATCCGTTTGTCAGCGAGCCCAAGCGCCGCCTGCGCACACTTTCGGAAATCTGCGCGGACGGTGGTTCATGAGTCGACCGTTCCTGAGTGACAGTTATGTCGAGGAAACCCGCTTCGGCCTGTGGTTTCTGCGCAGCAACATCTGGCAGTACCGCGTGCTGCGCGTGGCGATAGACGACTTGCACAGCCTGTTCGCCAGCCCGCCGCCGGTTGCGCCGGTGTTGCTCGACGCCGGGTGCGGGCAAGGCCGCTCGTTCCAGCATCTGAACAAGGTTTTTCAGCCGTCCAGGCTCATCGGTGTCGACGCCGATCCGCACAGCCTCGAGATGAGTCGCGAAGAGGCGCGGGCCAGGGGCGTAGAGGTCGAGCTGATCGGCAGCGACTGCGCAGCTCTGCCAGTACCCGACGCCAGCGTCGATTTGCTGTTCTGCCACCAGACTTTCCATCATCTGGTGGAGCAGGAACAAGCGCTGGCCGAGTTTTACCGGGTACTCAAACCGGGCGGCTACCTGCTGTTCGCCGAGTCGACCGAGGCGTACATCGACACCTGGGTAATTCGCTGGCTGTTCCGCCACCCGATGCATGTTCAGAAAAGCGCGGCGCAGTATCTGCAGATGATCCGCGACCAGGGTTTCGAGTTCGATGCACCGAATGTTTCGTACCCTTACCTGTGGTGGAGCCGCGCCAGGGACTTCGGCCTGCTCGAAGTCTTGAAACTGCAAAAGCCCAGGCCGTTCGGGCAACGTGAGGAAACGCTGGTCAATGTCGTGGCCCGCAAACCCCTGGAAGTGGAAGCATCATGATTCGCATACTGTTTTTAGCCTTCCTGCTGCTCGGCGGCTGTGCGGCACAAGCCCCGCTGCCGACCAGCGCACCGACCATGCAATTGCCGATGCAGCTGCACATCGAGCGTCGCCAGGCCGATCAGCATCAGGACTGGTTACTGATCATCCAGCGCGAAAACGGCGGATTGCGCTGGTCGATGATGGACCCGCTGGGCATTCCCCAGGCGCGCCAGTTGCTGATCGACGGCAAATGGCAAGCCGACGGTTTGCTGCCGCCCAATCCCGAAGCCCGCGAGCTGTTCGCTGCGCTGATGTTCGCCATGACCCCGGACCTGGAAATGCATGGCCGCTACCCGACGGCTTACCGCCAGGGCATGCAGCGACGCCTGGACGATCGCTGGCTGGTCGAATATCAGTCGGCCAACGCATTCACTATTCGCCTCAAGGACAGGCTGAGCTACAAGGTCACACCACTGAACAACGAGAGCCTGCCATGACCGCCTATCTCAACGCGCTGGGCGTGATCTGCTCGCTGGGCGACAGCCGTGAAGAGGTGTCGCGCAGGCTGTTCGCAGGTGACAGCTCGGGTATGGTGTTCGAAAGCGGCTGGGTACCGGAACGTGCGTTGCCGGTCGGTGCGGTCAAATCCGCACTGCCGCCCATTCCGCCGGCCGTGCATTTGCATCGCAGCCGCAATAACCAGCTGCTGCTGGCCGCCGCCCTGCAGATTGAGGAGGACATCAGCCAGGCCATCACCCGCTTCGGCGCCGGGCGGATTGGCGTGATCATCGGCACAAGCACCTCGGGCATCGATGAAGCGAGCGAGAGCATGGCCGTCTGGCTGCGCGAGCGGACCTTCCCCGACGATTACGATTATCGGCAGCAGGAACTGGGCGCACCGGCAAATTTTCTCGCCGCCTGGCTGCAATTGAGCGGCCCGGCCTACGTCATCTCGACAGCCTGCACCTCCAGCTCGCGGGCATTGCTCAGTGCGCGGCGGGCGCTGGACATGGGCCTGTGCGATGCCGTGCTGTGCGGCGGCGTCGACAGCCTGTGCAGGCTGACCCTGCAGGGGTTCTCGGCACTCGAGGCCATGTCGCCGCAGCTCTGCAATCCGTTCTCCAGCAACCGCAACGGGATCAATATCGGCGAGGCGGCCGCACTGTTCCTGATGACTCGCGAAGCCGACAGCAGGCACTCGATTGCCCTGCTGGGTGCAGGTGCCAGCTGCGACGCTCACCACATCTCGGCCCCCGAACCCACCGGCCGTGGTGCGCGCGATGCAATGTTGCAAGCGTTGCGCAATGCGCGACTCGAGGCGGAGCAGATCAGTTATCTGAACCTGCATGGCACCGCCACGCCGCACAACGACGCGATGGAGAGCCTGGCCGTGCAGGGCGTATTTCCGAACGGCGTGCCCTGCTCCTCGACCAAACCGCTCAGCGGCCACACCCTGGGCGCAGCGGGCGCGCTGGAAGCGGCGTTTTGCTGGCTGAGCCTGGCACCGCAGAATGCCGAACGGGCCCTGCCCCCGCACCTGTGGGACAGCGAGGCCGATCCACTGCTGCCTGCGCTGCAATGGACACACGCAGGCTCGCGCCTGACACCTGAAAGCGCTCGTTACATGATGAGCAATTCGTTTGCCTTCGGTGGCAACAACATCAGCCTGATTATCGGAGATGCCCCATGACCGAGTGGCCGCTCGCCGAACTCATCCCCCATGCCGGCGACATGATCCTTATCGATCAGGTGCTGAGCTTTGACGAAGAACAGATTCGAACCTGCCTGACCGTACGCGCCGACGGCCTGTTCAATCAAGCCGACGGCAGCCTGCCCGCATGGCTGGGCATAGAGCTGATGGCGCAGAGCGTCGCGGCCTATGCCGGTTGCAAGGCGCGCAACAACGGCGAAGCGGTCAAGCTGGGTTTTCTGCTTGGCAGCCGCAAGTTCGATTGCAACGTGACACGCTTCCCACTGGGCAGTGAACTGCACATCCATGCCGTGCGCTCCCTGCAGGACGACAACGGCATGGGCATGTTCGAATGCACCCTCACCGGCCCGGGTATCGAGGCTTTTGCCCGACTCAATGTATATTGCCCGCCCAACACTGCTGACTACCTGGCTGAAGGAGCCCCGGCATGACTGAATCGATACTGGTCACCGGCTCCAGCCGTGGCATCGGCCGCGCCATCGCCCTGCGTCTGGCGCAGGCCGGATACGACCTGATCCTGCATTGCCGCACCGGCCGCAGCGAAGCCGAAGCCGTGCAGACCGAAGTCGTTGCGCTGGGCCGTCAGGCACGCGTGCTGCAATTCGATGTCTCGGACCGTGCCGCCTGCAAGGCAATTCTGGAACAGGATGTGGAGACGCATGGCGCCTATTACGGCGTGGTACTCAACGCCGGGCTGACCCGCGACGGCGCGTTTCCGGCGCTGAGCGACGATGACTGGGATCAGGTGCTGCGTACTAACCTGGACGGTTTCTATAATGTCCTGCACCCGTTGACGATGCCGATGATTCGCCGTCGTGCAGCAGGGCGCATCGTCTGCATCACCTCGGTTTCAGGGCTGATCGGCAATCGCGGCCAGGTCAATTACAGCGCTTCCAAGGCAGGGCTGATCGGTGCCGCCAAGGCGCTGGCCATCGAACTGGGCAAACGCAAGATCACCGTCAACTGCGTCGCGCCGGGGCTGATCGATACGGCCATGCTCGACGAGAACGTGCCCGTTGACGAACTGATGAAAATGATTCCGGCACAACGCATGGGCACGCCCGAGGAAGTGGCGGGGGCCGTGAATTTTCTGATGTCGGCCGAAGCGAGCTACATCACTCGTCAGGTTCTGGCCGTCAACGGGGGACTGTGCTGATGAAGCGTGTGGTAGTGACCGGCATGTCCGGCATCACTTCGGTGGGCAGCGACTGGCCGACTATCGATGCCAGCTTCACGGCCAATCGCAGCGGCATTCGCCGGATGGACGAGTGGAACCGTTTTGCCGAGCTCAATACCCGCCTGGCTGGCCCTATCAACGATTTCGTCGTGCCGGGGCACTGGACGCGCAAGCAACTGCGCAGCATGGGCCGCGTGTCCCGTCTGGCCGTGGCGGCTGCGGAGCAGGCCCTGATCGACGCCGGGCTGCTGAATGACCCGATCATTCGCGATGGCCGCATGGGCACGGCCTGCGGCTCGTCCACCGGCAGCACCGACGAGATCAAGGCTTTCGGCAACATGTTGATCAACTCGGTGGCTGTGGGCCTGAACGCCAACTCCTACGTGCGCATGATGCCGCACACCACCGCTGCCAACATCAGCATTTTCTTCGGCCTGACCGGACGCCTGATTCCGACCTCCAGCGCCTGTACCAGTGGCAGTCAGGGCATCGGCTATGCCTACGAGGCGATCAAGTTCGGCCGTCTGCCGCTGATGCTGGCGGGCGGGGCTGAAGAGCTGTGCCCGACCGAGGCCATGGTGTTCGACGCACTGTACGCCACCAGCCTCAAGAATGATGCGCCCCACAGCACGCCACGCCCCTACGACAGCGGACGCGACGGCCTGGTGATCGGCGAAGGCGGCGGCATGCTGGTGCTTGAAGAGCTTGAGCATGCCCAGGCACGTGGCGCGCACATCTACGCCGAGATCGTCGGCTTCGGCAGCAACGCCGACGGCGCGCACAGCACTCGCCCCGAGCAGGCCACCATGCGCCGCGCGATGGAGCTGGCCCTCGAAGACGCCAACCTGCCGCCCGACGCCATCGGTTACGTCAACGGCCACGGCACCGCCACCGAACAGGGCGACATCGCCGAGACCCTGGCCACCAGCAGCCTGTTCGGCCCGCGCATGCCGCTCAGCTCGCAGAAAAGCTTCCTCGGCCACACGCTGGGAGCGTGCGGCGCGCTGGAGTCATGGTTCAGCATCGAAATGCTCAACAGCGATCGCTATATCCATACGCTCAACCTGGTCGACATCGACCCACAGTGCGGTGAACTGGACTACATCGTCGGCGAACCAAGGCACATGAGCAACGAATACGTGATGAACAACAACTTCGCATTTGGCGGCGTGAACACCTCGCTGATCTTCAGGCGTTGGCGCTAAGGGTGTTCTCTGAGACGCCTGCCGCTCCTCATGCTCCAGTCCACACACTTGTCGTTCCCACCCTCCTGCGTGGGAATGCAGTTCTGGTCGCTCTGCGTCCGATCTTTAGGTATCAACATGCCTACAAGAGAGGGCTGCTGCCCGCAGGACGTTCGGGAGGTTATGACCGGCTGAGAAGCGGCCCGGCCATGCCTGATGCACCGCATACACCGGTCCTGCTGCCGGTTCCCGGCAGATCGCGAGCAAGCTCGCTCCCACGGCCTGCGGCCAGAATCTCAACTATCGTGCGGCGCTCCGCAGCGGCCCGGCCCACCGCATGCACCGGTCTTGCTGCCGGTTCCCGGCAGATCGCGAGCAAGCTCGCTCCCACGGCCTGCGGCCAGAATCTCAACCATCGTGCGGCGCTCTGCGTCGTATGCCGTTCTGGACGCTCAGCGGCCCACCGCATGCACCGGTCCTGCTGCCGGTTCTCGGCAGATTGCGAGCAAGCTCGCTCCCACGGCCTGCGGCCAAAATCTCAACTATCGTGCGGCGCTCCGCTTCGTATGCCGTTCTGGACGCTCAGCGGCCCGGCCCACCGCATTCACCGGTCTTACTGCCGGTTCCCGGCAGATCGCGAGCAAGCTCGCTCCCACGGCCTGCGGCCAGAATCTCAACTATCGTGCGGCGCTCTGCGTCGCATGCCGTTCTGGACGCTCTGCGTCCTATCATCAGCACCTTTGAATCACCCCACATTGCGCGTTAACAGCTCGGTGAACGCCTTGGCCATGGGCGATTGTTCGTCCTTGCGTTGCACCAGCCACACCGCGCTGGTTGCGCCGGGGTCGAGGACGTTGCGGTAGACCACGCCGTCGATGCGCATTCGCCGGTAGGACGCAGGCAGTACGGTGACGCCCAATCCTGCTGCAACCAGGCCGATGATGGTCATCACTTCGCCCGCTTCCTGGGTGATCAGCGGGCTGAACCCTGCGGCGCGCGCCAGGCTCAGGACTTGCGCGTAGATGCCGCTGCCGTAGGTGCGCGGGAAGAACACGAACGGCTCGGCGGCCAACGCTGCCATGTAGATCCCCTCCTCGCTTTCTGCCGCCAGAGGATGGTCGGCACGCATGATCGCCACCAGCGGTTCACTGAGCAATTCGAACACCACCAGTGAATCGGGCAATGCCAGCGGGCGCATGATGCCGACCTGAATGGTTTTGTCTTCAAGACCTGCCGCCACTTCCTGACTGGTGATCTCGGTCAGGGTCAGGTGCACGTCCGGGTAGGCCTGGCGGAAAGCAAAAATCGCCTGCGGAATGCTCGACGTAAACGGCGCAGACGAGGTAAAGCCGATCTTCAGCTCGCCGATCTCACCCAATTGCGCACGCCGCGCCACGTCAGTGGCCTTGTCGACCTGCGCCAGCACCAGCCGTGCTTCGTCGAGAAACAGCCGCCCGGATTCGCTCAACTCGACGCGCCGGTTGGTGCGCTCGAACAAGCGCGTGCCCAGTTCCTGCTCCAGCGTCTGAATCTGCTGGCTGAGCGGCGGTTGCGAAATACCCAGCGCCTGCGCGGCGCGGCCAAAATGCAGCTCTTCGGCAACCGCGATGAAGTAACGCAGATGACGCAATTCCATGCGGCCTCCATTAAGTCGTTTTACCTATCAAACAGGTCGAACAATATATTGGATGGAATGATTAGCGAGCTATATGATTTTTTCATCGCCTGCTCAATCGTGCCCTGAGGTCTTTGTGAACCCTGCCGTCGCCCCGCCCACCCCAGACCTGAACACCCCGTCCGTACAGTCGTCGACACTGCCCGGCGATACCTACATCGAAAAGAACACGCCGCTTTTCAAACGCACTGCTCTGGCGCTGTTCGCTGGCGGGTTTTCGACCTTTACCCTGCTGTACTGCGTTCAGCCGATGATGCCGACGCTGTCCAACGAGTTCTCCCTGACGGCGGCACAAAGCAGCCTGATCCTGTCCGTCGCCACGGCAATGCTCGCCATCGGCCTGCTGATCACCGGGCCGATATCCGATCGGCTGGGGCGCAAGCCGGTGATGGTCATGGCGCTGTTCTGTGCGTCGCTGTTCACCATCGCCAGCGCCTTGATGCCCAGTTGGGAGGGCGTACTGATTACCCGCGCCCTGGTAGGCCTGTCACTGAGCGGCCTGGCCGCAGTGGCGATGACCTACCTGAGCGAGGAGATCCACCCCACCCATCTGGGTCTGGCGATGGGGCTGTATATCGGCGGCAGCGCCGTCGGTGGTATGAGCGGAAGGCTGATCGTCGGGGTGATGATCGACTATGTCAGCTGGCATGCGGCAATGCTGGTAGTTGGCGGGCTGGCGCTGATCGCCGCAGCGGTGTTCTGGAGGATCCTGCCGGCGTCACGCAACTTCCGCCCGCGCTCGCTGCACCCTCGCAGTCTGCTCGACGGGTTTGTGGTGCAGTTTCGCGATGCAGGCTTGCCGCTGCTGTTTCTGACCGGCTTTCTGCTGATGGGCGCATTCGTCACGCTGTTCAACTACATCGCCTACCGCTTTCTGAGCGCACCCTACAACCTGAGCCAGGCCGTGGTCGGGGTGTTTTCCGTGGTGTACCTGTCGGGCATCTACAGCTCGGCAAAGATCGGCTCGCTGGCTGACCGCCTTGGCCGCCGACAGGTGCTCTGGGCCGTGATCGTGATGATGCTGGCCGGCCTGCTGCTGACCCTGTTCACCCCGCTGCCGCTGGTGATCGTCGGCGTACTGATCTTCACTTTCGGCTTCTTCGGCGCACATTCGGTGGCCAGCAGCTGGGTCGGACGCAGGGCCACCACCGCCAGAGGCCAGGCCGCGTCCCTGTACCTGTTCTGTTACTACGCAGGCTCGAGCGTAGCCGGAACCGGCGGCGGCGTATTCTGGCACTACGCGGGATGGAACGGCATCGGGCTGTTTATCGGCGTGTTGCTGCTGATCGCCCTCGGGGTAGCGCTGCGGCTGGCAAGGTTGCAGCCGCTGGGGGCGAAGGTTTAGTCACCCGGCAGACGCAGGCGGATGGGGGGGACGCAATGGCACTCCCATCAGCCACCTAACCCCTTCCAAGAAATTTATTTTCATATATTTGTTTATATTTCGTTTTCGTGTAATTTATTTTCATCACGAAAGCAGAGATAAAAACAATGAATACCTGTGATCGCCCTGAAACGCCCCTGCTCCACCTTATTGCGTCATCCCTGCCGAGTACCCCCGAGTCGCCTTCAGGCTGACGGCTTCAGCTGTCGGTATTGCGCTCTCGCCTACCCATTCTGCAAGGAACCGCCGCTATGTCGCCGTCTCCCGGTATTTCGCTGTTGGTCTACGCCGCTGTCGCCATCATCGCCTTGATCGTGCTGATCGCGCGTTACCGCCTCAATCCGTTTATCGTCATTACGCTTGTTTCGGTCGGTCTGGCCCTGGTCGCGGGAATGCCGGCCAGTGGCGTGGTCGCCTCCTATGAAGCGGGGGTTGGCAAGACGCTGGGGCATATCGCGCTGGTCGTGGCGCTGGGCACCATGCTTGGCAAGATGATGGCCGAGTCTGGCGGCGCCGAGCAGGTGGCGCGCACTCTGATCGACCGCTTTGGTGAACGTAACGCGCACTGGGCCATGGTCTGCATTGCGTTTCTGGTGGGCTTGCCACTGTTCTTCGAAGTCGGCTTCGTTCTGCTGGTGCCGATTGCCTTTACCGTGGCCCGGCGTGTCGGGGTGTCGATTCTGATGGTCGGCCTGCCGATGGTCGCCGGTCTCTCGGTGGTGCATGCGCTGGTGCCGCCACACCCTGCTGCGATGCTCGCGGTGCAGGCGTATCAGGCGTCGGTGGGGCAAACGCTCTTCTACGCCATCCTGATCGGCATCCCCACGGCGATCATCGCCGGTCCGGTGTATGCCAAATTCATTGTGCCGCGCATCCACTTGCCAGCTGAAAACCCGCTGGCCAAGCAGTTTCTCGACCGCGAACCACGCCAGAAGCTGCCCAGCTTCGGCCTGACCATGGCCACGATTCTGCTGCCGGTGGTGCTGATGCTGCTGGGTGGCTGGGCCAACCTGATCAGCACACCGGGCAGTGCGTTCAATGGCTTTTTGCTGTTCATCGGCAACTCGGTGATCGCCCTGCTGCTGGCCACCCTGTTGAGTTTCTGGACGCTGGGCATCGCTCAGGGTTTCAACCGCGACTCGATCCTGAAATTCACCAATGAGTGCCTGGCACCGACTGCCAGCATCACGTTGCTGGTCGGTGCCGGTGGCGGTTTGAACCGTATTCTGGTCGACAGCGGTGTCACCAACCAGATCGTTGGTCTGGCGCAGGACTTTCATCTCTCACCCTTGCTGATGGGCTGGTTGTTCGCGGCACTGATGCGTGTAGCGACAGGCTCGGCGACGGTAGCAATGACCACCGCATCGGGCATTGTTGCGCCTGTCGCGCTGGGGCTGGGTTACCCGCACCCCGAATTGCTGGTGCTGGCGACGGGCGCAGGCTCGGTGATCTTTTCCCACGTCAACGACGGTGGTTTCTGGCTTATCAAGGAGTATTTCAATATGACCGTCGCGCAAACGTTCAAGACCTGGACGGTCTTGGAGACGCTGATTTCTGTCGTCGCTTTTGCCCTGACGCTGGGCCTGTCGCAGGTGCTTTGAGTGGACATTCTGTACCAGATACGTGCCCGTCAGGATTCCCTCAGCGCGGGAGAGGGACGAATCGCCAGGCTGTTGCTCAGCGATATCGCCTTCGCGGCCAGTGCCAGTCTGGATGAGCTGGCCAGCCGCGCCGAGGTCAGCAGTGCGACGCTGTCACGCTTCGCACGCAGCATCGGTTGTCGGGATCTGCGCGATTTGCGCCTGCAATTGGCCCAGGCCAGCGGCGTCGGCAGCCGCTTCCTTCATCCTGAACCGGCGCCGGAGCAGTCGGCGTTTTTCACCCGGATCGTCGACGACATCGAAGCGACCCTGCGCCAGCACTTGGCAGGCTTCGATGCAACACGCTTTGCCGCCGCCATCGCCTGTGTCGCCGACGCACGCATGATTCACACATTCGGCATGGGCGGTTGCTCCAGCCTGTGCAGCGAGGAACTGCAAACCCGGCTGGTGCGCCTGGGTTACCCGGTGGCCGCCTGCCGCGACCCGGTGATGATGCGCATGGTCGCCGCTACGCTTGGCCCACAACACAGCCTGATTGTCTGCTCGCTCAGCGGGCGTACACCGGAACTGCTCGACGCCGTGACCCTGGCCCGCAGCTACGGTGCCCGCGTGCTGGCCATCACGCTGCCTGACTCACCGTTGGCACAACTGGCCGAGGTTGTGCTGCCGCTGCAAATTGCTGAAACCAATTTCATCTATAAACCTACCGCAGCGCGTTACGGCATGCTGCTGACCATCGATGTGCTGGCCACTGAACTGGCGCTGGCGAGCCCTGAAGACAATCAGGAGCGGCTGCGCCGGATCAAGCTTGCGCTGGATGAATACCGTGGCGGTGAAGATGGCCTGCCGCTGGGAGACTGAACCATGCTTTATGACCTGATCATTCGCAACGCACTGGTCATCGACGGCAGTGACACGCCGGGGGTACGCGCCGATGTGGCGATCAGCGAAGGGCGCATCCAGCGCATCGGCAGTCTGGCCGGTTCCAGTGCCCGGGAAGAAATCGATGCGGCCGGTCGCGTGCTGGCCCCCGGATTCATCGATGTGCATACCCACGACGATACGGTGGTCATCCGCAAACCCGAGATGCTGCCGAAAATCAGCCAGGGCGTGACGACCGTCATCGTCGGCAACTGCGGGATCAGCGCGGCGCCGGTCTCGCTGAGCGGCAATCCGCCCGACCCGATGAACCTGCTGGGCGACGCCGCGGCGTTCGTCTATCCACGTTTCACCGACTACCGCGCGGCGGTTGAAAACGCCCGGCCCGCCGTTAACGTGGCGGCCCTGATCGGCCATACCGCCTTGCGCAGCAACCACATGGATGACTTGTTGCGCAGCGCCAGCCCGGAAGAAATCGCCGCGATGCGCGAGCAGTTGCGCGACAGCCTGGAAGCGGGCGCGCTGGGGTTGTCGACCGGCCTTGCCTACGCTTCGGCGTTCTCGGCCGAAACCAGCGAGGTCAAACAACTGGCTGAGGAACTCAGCGCGTTCGGCGCGATTTACACCACCCACCTGCGCAGCGAATTCGAGCCGGTGCTTGAGGCCATGGCAGAAGCATTCGATATAGGTCGCCATGCGCGCTCACCGGTCATCATCTCGCACATGAAATGCGCAGGTGCCGGCAACTGGGGACGCAGCCCGCAACTGCTGGCGGCCCTGGAAGAGGCCGCGCAGGACCATCCGGTAGGCTGCGACTGCTATCCCTATGCGGCCAGTTCTTCAACGCTGGACCTTAAACAGGTGACTGACGCATTTCGCATTACCATCACCTGGTCTACGCCACACCCGGATCAGGGCGGCAGGGATCTGCAGGACATTGCCGCCGACTGGGGGCTGTCATTGCTGGACGCCGCACGCAAGTTACAGCCTGCGGGTGCGGTGTACTACGGCATGGATGAGGGCGACGTCGAACGCATCATGTCTCACCCGCTGGCGATGATCGGCTCCGATGGCCTTCCGGAAGACCCGTTTCCTCATCCGCGCCTGTGGGGCGCGTTCCCGAGAGTGCTTGGGCATTTCAGCCGCGACAAGGGGCTGTTTGCGTTGCACACCGCCGTACACAAAATGACCGGGCTGTCAGCCGCGCGCTTCGCCTTGCACGAACGCGGCCTTATTCGCGAGGGTTACTGGGCGGATCTGGTGTTGTTCAACCCGCAAACCGTGCGCGACGTGGCGGATTTCAAAGACCCTCAGCGAGCGGCGCAGGGCATCGACGGTGTCTGGGTCAACGGTCGCCTGAGCTACGCAGAAGGCAAGGCGCAAGGCGAGCGCCAAGGTAGATTCCTGCCACGCAGCGGTTCGCTGCGGCAGGGCTTTGCGGATGCAAAAGCGCCGACGTAGTCGTCGGCGCTTAAATCAATCGATGCGTCGTGAGGCATCGACGCCTCGTTGGCTCGGCAATTACTGGTGATACTGCGCCGACAACTCGTGCACTGCATTGATGAACGCGCCGGCATTCGCCGGGTCGACTTCAGGGGTGATGCCGTGGCCGAGGTTGAAGACGTGCCCGGTGCCGCTGCCGTAGCTGGCAAGGATGCGTGCGACTTCCTGGCGGATGGCTTCCGGGCGGGCGTACAGCACGGTCGGGTCCATGTTGCCTTGCAGCGAAACCTTGCTGCCGACACGCTGACGCGCTTCGCCGATGTCACAGGTCCAGTCCAGCCCGAGGGTGTCCGCACCGATGTCGGCAATGCTTTCCAGCCACAGACCGCCACCTTTGGTGAACACGATCACTGGCACCTTGCGCCCGTCGTTTTCGCGAATCAGGCCGTTGACGATCTTGCGCATGTAGGCCAGCGAGAACTCCTGATACGCCGCCGAAGACAGGCTGCCGCCCCAGCTGTCGAAGATCTGCACGGCTTGCGCACCGGCCAGAATCTGGCCATTGAGGTAGGAGGTCACTGACTGCGCCAGCTTGTCGAGCAGCAGGTGCATCGCTTGCGGGTTGTCGTAGAGCATGGCCTTGGATTTGCGGAAGTCTTTTGACGAACCGCCCTCGACCATGTAGGTCGCCAGCGTCCACGGGCTGCCGGCGAAACCGATCAGCGGTACGCGACCGTTGAGTTCGCGGCGAATGGTGCTGACCGCATCCATCACGTAGCCCAGGTCCTGCTGCGCATCGGGGATCGGCAACGCTTCGATGTCGGCCAGCGTGCTGACGGTTTTCCTGAAGCGCGGGCCTTCGCCGGTTTCGAAGTACAGCCCCTGCCCCATTGCATCGGGAATGGTCAGGATGTCGGAGAACAGAATCGCCGCGTCCAGCGGGTAGCGATCCAGCGGCTGCAAAGTGACTTCACAGGCGAACTGCGGGTTCTTGCACAGGCTCATGAAGTCCCCGGCACTGGCGCGGCTGGCGCGGTATTCCGGCAGGTAGCGACCTGCCTGACGCATCATCCATACCGGCGTGACGTCTACGGGTTGCTTGAGCAAAGCGCGAAGGAAACGGTCGTTCTTCAGGGCAGTCATGTCGGCATCCGCAATAAAAGTGCCGGCATTTTCTCAGAGCTCGACGCAAAAGGCACGGCGAGAGCCGTGCCTTTTGTCTATCGTGCCGATTTGCTGTCGTTATGCACGGGCATGCGCCTTCAGAACCGGCTGATTTCCGTCACATTTGCTTATGGTTGAGGATATCGAAAGGCTCGAGCATGCCTTTTTCCACACGCTTGAGCACCAGACGCCAATCCCCTCTCCCGGTGCTATCGCCAATGGAGGGCAAGTCCAGGAAAAAAAACTTTGCGTTTTTATCCAGTTTATTTTTTGCAGTGGGTTTCCATCTATGCAGGTGAGCGGCGCCATCAAGAACGTACTTCTCAACAGCATTCTTGACTGAGGCTTCCAGGTCTTTGGCCTGTATCTCCTTATCCGCTCTTTTGAATTCGGCAGCGTTGAAAAAATCACTCATGTGTATTTTGTACCTGAGTTTTCCAGCACTCTTGCCCGGTGTATCCGTACCGTTCCCTGTTTCCGTGGGCAGCTTGGTTATCCGGTGTCTGCCGCCACCGCGCAAACCGGCCGACGCGTGTACCCAGACACCTTGATCGTCGAGCTGGATCGGCAGTTGGTAATACGCATCCGGTCGCCGCGAATCAATAACCCGCCATGCCGCACAATCTGAGTCGTATCTGACGGCATAGACTTTTTCCTGTTGCACGGCGTAAAAGCGACTCGGTACACCTTCTTGAGCCTTCTCATGGATGCTCCGGTAAATCCCGTCACTGCGCGCTTTCAGCCCGACAGGCGTTTTGGATACCGCTGTTTTCGGATCGAGCACAGAGCGGCCAACCGTTGCCGTAGAAGATGTTCTGACCCGCCGCCCTTTTGACAACGTCAGCCCATCGGCCAGCAACAATGCCGCCTGAACCAAATACAACGGGGCACTCCCCTGTTCGCTGGACTTCTTTCCAACGCCCTGCCAGATAGCGTAAAAACTGCGAAGGGCAGCGATCGGCAGTTGCACTTTAAAAGGTGTGAAGGTGAGGAGGATGTCGCCAACGGTTTTGGTGATTTCCCAGGCACTTTCCCAATAGGTTTCCCAGTTGGTATTGGTCTGTTCATCGACAGCAGAAATGACCCGTGCGACTTCAGACTCATAGACCACCTCAAGAAAACTCCCGGTACACGGCTGCAGTTCCATGAACAGCGTGTCACGGCCAGCGGTCAGTACCTGCCTGACATCGGCCTGTGAGGCCAAAGGTGCCCTGCTCACCAGGTAGTTCAGCAATTCGGGCTCAAGCAATATCCGCTGCCGGAACTCCTGCGTATCGCTCATTTCCCGGAAGCACATGCCGTCAGGAGCCTGCGGGGTAAAAACCACCACGTTGGCGACGCTGGCGCGCGACTCGGTGCCGATCACCAATACACCACTCAATGACACGCCATTGATGGATAACTGGCTGACCTGAATACGATGCCCCTCCACCGTCGCGCGATCATCACTGTCAACTGGGTGATCGAGCACAGCGGCAACCCATTTGTAGCCTCTGTTCGCCAGCTCGGGAGGAAGCCCGCCATCGCCCAGAAAGTCTCCCGCCATTTTCGCTTCGATCGCGTCGAGGCGCATTTGTGCGCGCATGACGCGTGCATAACGCTCACGGTGCCATTGTCCTGCCGCCGACGTGGACAGGACTATGCTGAGGTACCTTGAGTAATCTTCACCAATGTTCAGCTCACGAATCAGGCCGAACAGATAACCGGCGTTGAGGAAACTGAGCAGTTGCCCCTGATCGTCAAACGCGCGACCGGTGAGTAGAAAGTTGATATTGGTGAGTGCAATGTTTTCCAGCGACAGATCTGTAAGGCTGCGCTCTTGCGTTTCGTAATGCGGCTCCAGCTCGGAAGGGCCGACATATTCATAATCGATATCAATGCCGATGCCCGGATCAATCTCGACGCTGGTGGTATGAACGCTGATGCGGTCAGGATCCACTGTAATGCCGTGGTCGAGCAAAATTCGCTCTTGCAGTTTTCCCCGCGCGTAGTTACGCAACCGGTCAGGCTGTCCGTAAACGGAAGGATCCGGCAGGTCAGGTGCCTGGGCTTCGAGCAACGCCTGGCTGTAGTCCTGCACCGCCACTTTCCAGCTTTGTTTTTCGACATCGGTCGCGTTCGCGAACCAGTCAGGCAGACAATCGTTTTCGATTTCAGTGGGTTGCTCAGGGTCGAACCAGCCGCGATTTTTCTCAATGGCACGCCGGGTCAGAACGTCGCGAATGCCTTTCACATCCTGCTCGAACTGCATGCCCAGCGCAAAACGCTCTTCGGCTTTCAGTTGCGAACTGATCGCAAGATAGAAGCTGTCGGTACCCGGCTTGAATGAGAAAAACCCGCCGCTTTCGGTGTCCCGAGCACTGTAGTTGCCGTAGCCGTCATGCAGCAGAACGATACGGGTATCGTCAGGGTCTTCCGGAAAATACTCGCTCTCGCCGGGTTCGAAGATCACCAGCTCTCGCCCCGATTCGGCAGTCAGCAACTCTCTGATGATCTCGCGGGCCAGCTCATCCGTGTAGGTATTGAAGCTCCGCGTTCGCGACAGGCCGTCGATAGCCAGACTGCTGCTCCACTCATCCAGAGAAATGCTCATCGCCTCGTCGAAAGACTCCGGCAGAACAACATTATCCAGAAAGTCAGCTTCTTCCTGCTCTGTCAGCGGCATCTGCTCCAACAGTCCTTCGAGACGACCGGCCGGAACATCCGGGTATAAAGCGCATAGCTCGCTCAGGACCGCAGAAAGCAGAGTCTGCTGACGAACCCACAGTGGCAGGAAAGGATTGCGTGTGCGGGTATCCAGTTGCCCCTTCGAGGCGCCCTCATCGGCCGCCACCAGTGCATCGAATAACAGCGGCCTTTGGTCATTTGCCAGACCCGCTATTTGCTCGCGCAGGGTAACGATTCGTCCGTCATCACTGTGACTGCCGGGAAAGTTGCCACCCATGCCGAGACTGGAACCTGCCGGCAACTGACTGAACACCCAGTGCAGCAACGGCTCATCATTGGAGACCGGAACATCATCCGGAACGATATAGGCATCGGCGTTTTGCATCAGGACGATGCTGCCTTGAACGGCGCTTTCATCGCTGCCTTTCAAAAAGACCGCGAGCACTTCGTCGTTTTCGTTGTGAATCCTGATAGACAGGTCGGCAGGCCAGTCAGGCAACTGAACCAGCAAGGCGAATAACGCATCTTCACCGCCTTCAGGGAAAAAGTTCTTCTCTGTAAAGCGCCCGATGAATTGGTCGATTATCCGGTCCGCGCGTTCTCGAGCCCGGTGTTCGCGTACGGCAACCGTACTGGGCGTGAACCTGTCCGGACCGAGAAGTTTCTGTTCTTTGGATAGAGCAAGTTTGCCCATGGGGGCGGCTTTCAACATGGCTATTTCCTTATAGCGACATGGATGGCGGGAGTGCCTGCACGGCAATTGGCATCCCGATGAAAGCGCAACAGCGTAACGCCTTCCGGAAGCAGAAACCGAGGGCAGAAACAAGGCGTTAACAATCGAGTATCGCGCCCCTTACGAACAGGTCGTGATCGGAGAATCGGGGTTGTTTCAGAAGATCTCAAACCCGCCACGTCGAGCGCACACGCGCCTGACGCATTCAAAGCGCAGGAAACAGGCAAAAACGACTATTCATCACTGCCTTCCCCGGTGGAAGCGCTCTTCCTGAGCGAGTTACACCGAGTCCAGAGAGTAAGTGCCGGGCGGGATGTCAGAGACATTGGCACAGTGCATACGAAGGGTAGACGCTTGTTGTCGGGGTGCGCGTCAGTAACGACACACCCCGGCAACACCAGACTCAGACGCCCAGGTAATCCAGAATCCCTTCAGCCGCATTACGGCCTTCGAAGATAGCGGTCACCACCAGGTCGGAGCCGCGCACCATGTCGCCACCGGCGAATATCTTCGGGTTGCTGGTCTGGTGCTTGTACTGTGCCTGTTCCGGGGCCACGACACGGCCCTGGCTGTCGGTGCTGATGGTGAACTGCTCGAACCATGGCGCCGGGCTTGGGCGGAAGCCGAAGGCGATGACCACGGCTTCTGCCGGGATGATCTCTTCGGAGCCCGGAATCGGCTCGGGACTGCGACGACCACGGGCATCCGGTTCGCCCAGGCGCGTCTCGACCACTTTCACGCCTTCAACCTTGCCCTCGCCGATGATGGCGATAGGCTGACGGTTGTAGAGGAACTTCACGCCTTCTTCCTTGGCGTTTTTCACTTCCTTGCGCGAGCCAGGCATGTTTTCTTCGTCGCGGCGGTAGGCGCAGGTCACTGACTTGGCGCCCTGGCGGATCGAGGTGCGGTTGCAGTCCATCGCCGTGTCACCACCGCCCAGAACCACGACCCGCTTGCCCTTCATGTCGACGAAGTCTTCCGGCGCCTTTTCGAAGCCCAGGTTGCGGTTGACGTTGGCAATCAGGAAGTCGAGCGCATCGTGCACACCCGGCAGATCCTCACCGGGGAAGCCGCCTTTCATGTAGGTGTAGGTGCCCATACCCATGAACACCGCATCGTATTCTTCGAGCAGTTGATCGATGGTGACATCCTTGCCGACTTCGGTATTTAGCCGGAATTCGATGCCCATGCCGGTGAACACTTCACGGCGATGGCTCAGCACGGATTTCTCCAGCTTGAATTCCGGGATGCCGAAGGTCAGCAGACCGCCGATTTCCGGGTTCTTGTCGAACACCACCGGGGTCACGCCGCCACGCACCAGCACGTCGGCACAGCCCAGGCCCGCAGGCCCTGCGCCGATGATCGCGACGCGCTTGCCGGTGGGCACGACTTTGGACATGTCCGGACGCCAGCCCATCGCGAAAGCAGTGTCGGTGATGTACTTCTCGACCGAACCGATGGTCACCGCACCGAAACCGTCGTTCAGTGTGCAGGCACCTTCACACAGGCGATCCTGCGGGCACACGCGGCCGCAGACTTCCGGCAGGGTGTTGGTCTGGTGCGACAATTCCGCAGCCGCGAGGATATTGCCCTCGGCGACCAGCTTGAGCCAGTTGGGAATGAAGTTGTGCACCGGGCACTTCCATTCGCAGTACGGGTTGCCGCAGCCCAGGCAGCGGTGCGCCTGATCGGCAGACTGCTGGGGCTTGAAAGGCTCGTAGATTTCCACGAACTCTTTCTTGCGTTGACGCAGCAGTTTCTTCTTCGGGTCTTTACGTCCGACGTCGATGAACTGGAAGTCGTTACTGAGACGTTCAGCCATTCTCTGGAGCCTCTTTGCAGCAGCTTCAGGTTACAAGCCTGAAGCTGCGGGAATCATGATCGCAGGCAATTGGCGCACTGCTGTTAACGTGCGGCGTGAAGCTCGCCGCTCGCAGCTGCTGTTATTGCGGGTTGGCCCGAGTGCTGGAGAGCAGCGATTTCAGGTTGGCAGCCTTGGGCTTGACCAGCCAGAAACGACGCAGGTAATCGTCCAGGTTTTCCGCGATATTACGGCCCCATTCGCTGTCGGTTTCCGCGACGTACTCATTCAGGACGCTTTGCAGGTGAGTGCGGTAAGCCTCCATCGATTCGCCGCTGATACGCTGGATCTCGACCAGTTCATGGTTGACGAGGTCAACGAAGGTGTTGTCCAGGTCGAGCACGTAGGCAAAACCACCGGTCATGCCGGAACCGAAGTTATAGCCGGTCTTGCCCAGTACGCAGACGAAACCACCCGTCATGTATTCGCAGCAATGATCGCCAGTGCCTTCAACGACAGTGTGGGCACCGGAGTTACGCACAGCGAAACGCTCGCCAGCCGTGCCCGCTGCAAACAGCTTGCCGCCAGTTGCGCCGTACAGGCAGGTGTTACCGATAATCGCGCTTTCGTTGGTCTTGAACGGGCTGCCCTTGGGCGGCACGATCACCAGCTTGCCAGCGGTCATGCCCTTGCCGACGTAGTCGTTGGCATCGCCTTCCAGATACATGTTCAGGCCACCGGCGTTCCACACCCCGAAGCTCTGGCCGGCAGTGCCCTTGAAGCGGAAGGTGACAGGTGCCTTGTTCATGCCCTGGTTGCCATGCAGTCTGGCGATTTCGCCGGAGATGCGCGCGCCGATCGAACGGTCGCAGTTGCAGATCTCCAGTTCGTAGTCGCCGCCGCTGAGCGCCTCGATGGCCGGCCTGGCCATCTCCACCATCTTCTCGGCCAGCAGGCCCTTGTCGAACGGCGGGTTGCGATCCACCAGGCTGAACTGAGGCTTGTCGGCCGGAATATGGTCGCTGCCCAGCAAGGGTGTCAGGTCCAGATGCTGCTGCTTCTCGGTTTCGCCCGGCAGGATGTTCAGCAGGTCGGTACGGCCGATCAGCTCTTCCAGCGAGCGAACACCCAGCCTGGCCAGCCATTCGCGGGTTTCTTCTGCCACGTAGGTGAAGAAGTTGATCACCATGTCGACGGTGCCGATGTAGTGGTCCTTGCGCAGCTTTTCGTTCTGGGTCGCTACCCCGGTGGCGCAGTTGTTCAAGTGGCAGATACGCAGGTATTTGCAGCCCAGCGCGATCATCGGCGCGGTGCCGAAGCCGAAGCTTTCGGCCCCGAGGATGGCAGCCTTGATCACGTCCAGGCCGGTTTTCAGACCACCGTCCGTTTGTACCCGAACCTTGCCGCGCAGGTCGTTGCCGCGCAGGGTCTGGTGAGTTTCGGCCAGCCCGAGCTCCCACGGTGCGCCGGCGTATTTGATCGAGGTCAGTGGCGATGCACCGGTGCCACCGTCGTAACCGGAAATGGTGATCAGGTCGGCGTAGGCCTTGGCGACACCGGCGGCAATGGTGCCGACGCCCGCTTCTGCCACCAGCTTGACCGACACCAGCGCCGCCGGGTTGACCTGTTTCAGGTCAAAAATCAGCTGCGACAAGTCTTCGATGGAATAGATGTCGTGGTGCGGTGGCGGCGAAATCAGCGTCACACCCGGCACCGCATAACGCAGCTTGGCGATCAGCCCATTGACCTTGCCGCCCGGCAATTGCCCGCCCTCGCCCGGCTTGGCGCCCTGCGCAACCTTGATCTGCAGCACATCGGCATTGACCAGGTACTCGGGCGTCACGCCAAAGCGGCCCGTCGCGATCTGCTTGATCTTGGAGCTGCGGACCGTGCCGTAACGAGCCGGGTCTTCGCCACCCTCACCGGAGTTGGAGCGCGCGCCCAGACGGTTCATCGCCTCGGCCAGCGCTTCGTGGGCCTCGGGCGACAAGGCACCCAGCGAAATACCGGCCGAGTCGAAGCGCTTGAGGATTTCGCTGAGCGGCTCGATTTCGTCGATGTTCAAGGGCTGATCGAGTGTCTTGACCTGCAGCAGGTCGCGAATCATCGACACCGGACGCTGGTCCACCAGCGAGGTGTATTCCTTGAACTTGCTGTAGTCGCCCTGCTGCACGGCAGCCTGCAGGGTGCTGACCACATCCGGGTTGTAGGCGTGGTATTCGCCACCAAACACGAACTTGAGCAGGCCGCCTTGCTGGATCGGCTTGCGCGGGCTCCAGGCTTCGGCAGCCAGCGCCTTCTGTTCGGCTTCGATGTCGACGAAACGCGCGCCCTTCAGGCGGCTCGGCACACCGCGGAAGCTGACATCGCAGACTTCCTCGGACAGGCCGATGGCTTCAAACAACTGCGCGCCACGGTAGGACGCAACGGTCGAGATGCCCATCTTCGAGAGGATCTTGAGCAGGCCCTTGGTGATGCCTTTGCGATAGTTCTTGAAGACTTCGTACAGATCGCCCAGCACTTCGCCGGTACGGATCAGGTCGCCCAGCACTTCGTAAGCCAGGAACGGATAGACCGCCGAGGCGCCGAAGCCGATCAGCACGGCGAAATGGTGCGGGTCACGCGCCGTCGCGGTTTCGACCAGAATGTTACTGTCGCAGCGCAGGCCCTGTTCGGTCAGACGGTGGTGAACCGCGCCGACCGCCAGTGAAGCGTGCACCGGCAGTTTGCCCGGTGCGATGTGTCGGTCGCTCAACACGATCAGCGTATGACCGGAACGCACGGCCTCTTCGGCCTGGTCGGCAACGCTGCGCACAGCGGCTTCAAGACCCAGGCTTTCATCGTAGTTCAGGTCAATGATATGACGCTCGAAGCCCGGACGCTCCAGGTTCATCAGCGACCGCCACTTGGCTGGCGAAATGACCGGCGAACTGAGGATCACGCGCGAGGCGTGCTCCGGCGATTCCTGGAAGATGTTGCGCTCGGCACCGAGGCAGATTTCCAGCGACATGACGATGGCTTCGCGCAGCGGGTCGATCGGCGGGTTGGTCACCTGCGCGAACTGCTGGCGGAAGTAGTCGTAAGGCGAACGCACACGACGCGACAACACAGCCATTGGCGTGTCATCACCCATCGAGCCTACGGCTTCCTGGCCCTGCTCACCCAGCGGACGCAGCACCTGATCACGCTCTTCGAACGTGACCTGATACATCTTCATGTACTGCTTGAGCTGCTCGCTGTCGTAAAAAGCCGAACCGTGGTCGTTGTCTTCCATGGTGGCCTGAATGCGCAGGGCATTCTTGCGCAGCCATTGCTTGTACGGATGACGCGACTTGAGGCGGTTGTCGATGGCGTCGGTGTCGAGGATCTGACCGGTTTCGGTGTCCACGGCAAAGATCTGCCCAGGGCCGACGCGGCCCTTGGCGATGACGTCTTCAGGCTTGTAGTCCCATACGCCGATTTCCGACGCCAGGGTGATGTAGCCGTTCTTGGTGGTGACCCAGCGCGCCGGGCGCAGGCCGTTGCGGTCGAGCAGGCAGACCGCATGACGACCTTCGGTCATGACCACGCCCGCAGGGCCGTCCCACGGCTCCATGTGCATGGAGTTGTACTCATAGAACGCCCGCAGGTCCGGGTCCATGGTCTCGACGTTCTGCCACGCAGGCGGAATGATCATGCGCACGCCACGGAACAGGTCGATGCCGCCGGTGACCATCAGCTCGAGCATGTTGTCCATGCTCGACGAGTCAGAACCCACGCGGTTGACCAGCGGGCCCAGCTCGTCCAGGTCCATCAGATCGTTGGTGAACTTGGTGCGTCGCGCCTGCGCCCAGTTGCGGTTGCCGGTAATGGTGTTGATCTCGCCGTTGTGGGCGAGGAAGCGGAACGGCTGCGCCAGCGGCCATTTCGGCAGGGTATTGGTGGAAAAACGCTGGTGGAACACGCAGATAGCGGTCTGCAGACGCTCGTCGCTCAGGTCCGGGAAGAAGGCCGTGAGGTCGGCCGGCATCATCAGGCCTTTATAAATGATGGTCTTGTGCGAAAAGCTGCAGATGTAGTGATCGGTATCTGCGGCGTTGGACACCGACGAGCGGCGACGCGCACTGAACAGTTTGATGGCGAATTCCTGATCGCTCAGGCCTTCACCGCCAATGAATACCTGCTCGATTTTCGGCAGGCGCTCCAGCGCCAGACGACCCAGAACGCTGGTATCGATCGGCACCTGACGCCAGCCCACCAGATCCAGGCCCTCGGCGAGGATTTCACGGTTCATGTTTTCGCGTGCGGCGTCGGCCTTGGCGTCGTCCTGATTGAGGAACACCATGCCCACAGCGTATTGGCGGGGCAGATCGACGGCGAAGTGTTCCTTGGCGATCGCACGCAGGAAGCCGTCGGGCTTCTGAATCAACAGACCGCAACCGTCGCCGGTCTTGCCGTCGGCGTTGATACCGCCACGGTGGGTCATGCAGGTCAGGGCCTGAACGGCCGTCTGCAACAGGTGATGACTGGGCTCGCCCTGCATATGAGCGATCAGGCCGAAGCCGCAGTTATCCTTGAATTCATCTGGTTGGTACAGACCTGCTTTCATAGACACTTTCTCACCAGGCTGCCTCTATTCGAGGCAAATTTCCTTTTAATTCAACCAATTACCTGTCACGCCGAACGTGCGCCAGCTTCGGACAGGCAAAACGGAGGTCATTGTACACAGCGACACAAGGGCTAACAAATTTAACGACGACTGGCTGATAATCAATGTCGCAATTATGAAAGTTTTAAAACGGGTCGCTGTGCTAGTCAAAGTATTTCTTCGTGAATCTGACTGACGCGACGGGAGACTGTAAGGCGCTTGTAACGCAGACGCCGCAAGGCGCGCCGACATGCGGCGCGCTCAGGCGGGTTAAGTCAGGTAGGTCGGCGGGCGGCCCGGGTAGGGCCGCTGCGACTTCAACGAGTGGCGCCGAGCTCTTGTTGGACGCTGGCGACAGTACGAGGCCAAGGTTTACCAGCCTGAACCTTGGCTGGCAATACCTTGATGGCTGCCAGGGCGGCAGCACGGTCAGGAAAGTTGCCGTACGTCACGACGTACAGCGGCTTGCCCTGCAGGGTTTTCTTGAAATAACGATACTCGCCACCCTGCTCTGCAACGTAGGCCTGAGCCGTCGCTTCGGAGCTGGTGCCGAGGATCTGGACCACGTAGTGACCGGGTGCCTGGCTGCTGTACCAGCTACCGCCGGCAGCCGGTTTGGCCGCCGCCGCTGCCGGTTTTTCAGCAGGCTTGGCAGCCGGAGCCGGAGTCGGGGCAGGCTTGGCTGTCGCGACCTGAGTCTGCGCAGGGGCCGGCTTGGCGGCTGGCGCAGGTGCCGGGGTCGGTGCAGGGATGGACGAGCGAGGCGTCTGTGCTGCGGCCTGACCTGCCGGTACACCCGCTGGCGGCGCCGTAGTGGTGACGGTCGGCGGCTGTGCAGGCGAACCTGTCGGCACTGCGTCTTCGTCGGAATCACTGGACCCGGCAGCCTCGGCCAGAGGACCGCGCATCACCGGCTGAGAGCCATTCATCGGTAGCGGCATCGGCTGGGAGTTACCAGCGAATTCGATGGCCGGGCTGCCGTTATTCGATTGTTGAGCAGTTGGCTTGCCTTCACCCAGCGGCAGTTGCGCCTGAGCGGAAGCCGGGGCATTGGCGGGTGTACCCGTCTTGTCGCCGCGACCCGGGATCAGCACGGCTGCTGCCACGGCCACTATGACAACGGCACCCAAGGCCAATACGTGTTTTTTCGGCATTTTGAACCCCACACTTGGGCGCTTGACCGCGGAACGACTCGCGATCATCGCCTCGATCATTGAATCGCGGGCTACCTGGTTGATTGCGCCAGGCCAGCCATCGGACTGTTCATGAATATCGGTGATCTGGTCGGCGGTGAACAACGCGATTCCCTGCCCTGCACCCTCCAGACGCTGAGCCAGATACTCCCGGGTTTCCTCTTCCGTATAGGGTTGCAGCTCGATGACGTGAAAGCGTTCGCCTTCGACATCACCCTGCAGGTCGGCACACATCTGATCGAGACGATCGAGCAGCGATGGCTCTCCGAACAGGAATACATGCGGACGCCCTTCAGGCGTTCCCGCAGCAAGACCCAGCAACGCTTCGAGCGCCGAATCGCCAAGTTGTTCCGCATCGTCAACCAGCAGGTAGACTTCCTGGCCGGTCAGCCCGAGCTGCACGACCTGCGACAGGATCGACTGCATTTCAGCCTGCGCGACGCTCAGCGCCTGCGCGACCTGCTGCAGCACGCCTGCCGCATCACCTGCACCGCGCGCAGAAATCACGACACTTTGCACCGACTGCTTGTTGGTGCTCGCCACCAGCGCCTGGCGCAGCAGGGTCTTGCCGCTGCCCTGAGGCCCGGTGACCGCCAGCAGCAGCTGGCTGTAGCGCGCCAGATGATGAAGCTGACCCAGCACAGGCTTGCGTTGGGCAGGAAAGAATTTGAAGCCAGGTACCCGCGCAGCAAAGGGGTCATGACTCAACTGATAATGGCCGAGGAAGGCCTCGTCGGCATGCAAACTAGTCATGGGGTTTCCGTTAACCTCTGAGCTGATCCACCAGGGCGCGATAATCCGCAACCAGGGTGGCCTGTAATACTTCTTTTGGATAATCGTCCGTGATGACCGCTTCACCCATCCGGCGCAACAGCACCAGACGCAGGCGACCGTCGATGACTTTCTTGTCGATCGCCATGTGTTCGAGGAAATTGTCTTCCGTCATGTCCTGCGGTGGCACGACCGGCA
Organism: Pseudomonas cerasi; assembly: GCF_027983475.1. Taxonomy (NCBI): domain Bacteria; kingdom Pseudomonadati; phylum Pseudomonadota; class Gammaproteobacteria; order Pseudomonadales; family Pseudomonadaceae; genus Pseudomonas; species Pseudomonas cerasi. Next base: position 1,786,671 of record NZ_JAQJVM010000001.1, on the reverse strand, counting down.
GCCCGGCACGCTGAAACAGACGAATGCCGCGATCCCGCTCCTGCGTGCTGATCCAGCCCAGGCGCGAGGACATTTCCAGCGCCATGACCGTACCGGCAGCAACCGCCTCGCCATGCAGCCAGACACCATAGCCCATATGCGTCTCGATGGCGTGCCCGAATGTGTGACCCAGGTTCAATGTCGCACGAACGCCGGACTCGCGCTCATCGGCGCCGACCACCAGCGCCTTGGCGGCGCAGGAACGTTCGATGGCTACGGTCAGCGCCGCCTGGTCCAGGCCGCGCAGTGCATCGACATGCTCTTCGAGCCAGGTCAGGAAGGGCTCGTCGCAGATCAGGCCATATTTGATGACTTCGGCCAGCCCGGCGGACAGTTCACGCTCGGGCAGGGTATTGAGCGAAGCGGTATCGATCAGCACCACGCTCGGCTGATAGAAGGCACCCACCATGTTCTTGCCCAGCGGATGATTGATACCGGTCTTGCCGCCGACCGATGAGTCCACCTGAGACAGCAGCGTGGTCGGGATCTGGATGAAGTTCACGCCGCGCTGATAACAGGCGGCGGCAAACCCGGCCATGTCGCCGATCACCCCGCCGCCCAGAGCGATGACCGTGGTGCGACGGTCATGGCGAGCGGTCAGCAAGCCATCGAAAATGGTCTGCAGGGTTTCCCAGTTCTTGAACGCCTCGCCATCGGGCAGAACAATCGGCAGAACGTTGTAACCGGCCAGGGTTTGCGTCAGGCGCTCCAGGTACAGAGGTGCCACTGTCGTGTTGGAAACGATAGCCACCTGACGCCCGACGATATGCGGGGTCAGGAGCTCTGGCTGATCCAGCAGGCCTTCGCCAATATGGATCGGGTAGCTACGCTCACCAAGCTCGACCTTAAGTGTCTGCATGTGTCCCCACATTGATTACCGATTGGACGGTTTGTGCTTCAGCATCTCATGACGCAAGGCCATGAACCGACGCTGTTTTGCTGGTCGACGAGAATAGCGCATTTTCGCCTGCGCTTTAACGGGGAGGAAGCTCTGCCAGTCGCGCCAGTATCTCGAGAACCACCATTCGGGGAGGCCGCTCATCGGTTTCAATCACGATATCGGCGATTTCCCGATAGAACGGGTCGCGGATGGCCAGCAGCTCGCTCAGTACCCGGGCAGGATCGGCGGTACGCAGCAAAGGACGATTGCGATCACGCGCGGTGCGCCCCACCTGTTGCTCGATCGAGGCATGCAGATACACCACGCGCCCGCCGGCCCGCAGTGCCTGGCGATTTTCGCCGCGCATGACCGCGCCACCGCCGGTCGCCAGAACCACGCCATCGGCGTCGCACAGTTCGGCAATCATGGCCTGCTCGCGATCACGAAAACCCGGCTCGCCTTCCTTGTCGAAGATCCAGGGAATGTTGGCGCCCGTACGCAGCTCGATTTCCTTGTCGGAATCCTTGAACGGCAGTCGCAATTCTTTGGCAAGCAAACGGCCGATGGTGCTCTTGCCAGCACCCATCGGCCCCACAAGTATTAAATTTCGCACAAAATCAACGACTCACAGAAATCGCCTGGTTGTTCATGATACGCGGAGTCAGAAATACCAACAGCTCGGATTTGGACTCGGATACCACATCGCGCCTGAAAAGCCGGCCAAGATACGGTACATCGCCAAGAAATGGCACTTTATCGACAACTTTACTTTGCGTATTCGAGAACACACCACCGATGACGATGGTTTCGCCGTCGGAAATCAGCACCTTGGCGTTGACCTCGTTTTTCTTGATCGGCGGTACGCCCAGCACCGCATTCAGGTAGTCCGGCTCGTCCTTGGTAACCTTCACTTCCATGATGATGCGGTTGTCCGGCGTGATCTGCGGCGTTACCTCAAGCGACAGGGAGGCCTCCTTGAAGCTCACGGTGGTCGCACCGCTGGAGCTGGATTCCTGATACGGGATCTCCGTACCCTTGAGGATCTTGGCGGTTTCCTTATCGGAGGTGACCACCTTGGGCTGGGAGACGATTTCACCGTTACCGGTTTTCTCCATGGCACTCAGCTCAAGGTCCAGCAGCGTGTTATTGGTCACGAAGCCCAGGCCGATACCGGTCGTCGCATTAGCTGCGCCCAGGTCCACGAACGGCACGTTGGAGGTAGTACTGCTGCCGGTGTTACCGGCCTCGTCACCGTTATTATCCAGCCCGTAGGTTGTCCATTTGCCGCTGCCGCTGGTGTTGGTAGAACCGCCCCAGCGAACCCCGAGTTGCTTGTTGTAATCGACGTTGGCCTCGACGATGCGCGCCTCGATCATCACCTGGCGTACCGGGATGTCCAGTTGCGACACGATACGACGCAGCTCGTCGAGGCGCTCCTGGGTCTGGTAGGCAATGATGTTGTTGGTCCGGTCGTCCACCGTGATCGAACCGCGCTCGTCGGCCTTGGACTCGGCACTGGTCACGGACTGGAACAGCTTGGCGATGTCGGCAGCCTTGGCGTAATTGACTTGCAGCAGCTCACGACGCAGGGGCGCCAGCTCGGCGATCTGCTTGAGCGACTCCAGCTCCTGACGCTCGCGGGCGGCAATTTCATCAGCTGGCGCAACCAGCAGCACGTTGCCGACCTTGCGCTTGTCCAGGCCCTTGGTTTTCAGCACCAGGTCCAGCGCCTGATCCCATGGCACATTCTGCAGACGCAGGGTGATACCGCCCTGGACCGTATCACTGGCCACCAGATTGAGGTTGGTGAAGTCGGCAATCAGCTGCAGCACTGAACGCACATCAATGTCCTGGAAGTTAAGCGACAGCTTTTCACCGGTGTACACCGGTTTGTCGGCGGCGCGGCGGTCCAGATCCTCGTTGGTCAACGGGCGCACGCTGATCGTCAGCTTGTTTTCGGTCTGGAACGCCGAGTAGTCGAAGGCGCCCGACGGCTCGATCAAAATGCTGGCCTTGTCACCCGACGCCGAAGCACTGACGAACTGTACCGGCGTGGCGAAGTCCTTGACGTCCAGCCGGACGCGCAGCGGTTCGGGCAGCTGGGTCTTGGCGAAGTCCACGCGGATCTTGCCGCCCTGCTCCTGAATATCAGGGGCAATGCTGGGGTTGCTCAGGTCGATGACCACATTGCCCTCACCCAACTCGCCACGCTGGAAGTCGACATTGCGGATGGCCTTGACGCCTGCGGGGATGAACGGTTTGGCGGATGCAGGCGTGGGCGGTGGCACCGCGACCCGTTGCGCCCCCATTGCGGTGGTCGGTTGGGAAGCTTGCGCGGCGCCGGCACCCTGGCCGATGACCACGAACAGATTGTTGCCATCGACGCGGGAGCTGTACGGCGAAAGCGTGGTCAGGTTGATGATCACCCGGGTGCGGTCCTGAGCCTGTACCACAACCACACTGCGCGCATTACCGGTGCCCAGGTCACGACTTTTGGTCGTCAACTGGCTGGTAACACCCGGCAGATCCAGCGCAATGCGCGCTGGTTGCGACGTGGTGTAACCGCGCGGTGCCGGCACCGGGGCGTCGAATGCCAGCTTCAGCTCGATGCGGTCACCCGGCAGGGCGGCGACATCCAGGGTCTTGAGGTTGGCAGCCTGGAGAACCGGCGCCAGCACCGCGATGCATAACGACACGCCGATAATCGAGAGAATCCGGGTCATGATCAATTTCCGTTGAGCGCTACTGTGCATACTTGGCCTTGCCCACTTCATGAGCGTTCTTTGAGGGCGATAGTGCGTGGCCTTTCCAGCCACGCCCCCTCTCCATCAGGAACAATTTCGATGACATCAACCTGCGCGTCGCCGATCGACACTACCCGGCCGTTGTTACGCCCCAGATAATCGCCCACCTTGACGCGATGAACACCTCCGGCACCGCGCAGCAGGGCAAACGTCCCCGACTCGTTGCCAATCGTGCCGACCATCTCGAACGACTCGATATTGAAACCTTCAAGAAACTGCCTGACCCGGTGTTCGTCCGGCGCCACCAGCCGTGAACCCTTCTGGCGGTTGAGCAGGTCGATCTTGACCGGCGGCTGGAAAGGACTACGCAGCGTGGAGGCGTTGTAGGTGAACGCCTCGTACGGCCGAAACTTGGGTAAAGGTTCGATGTTGCCACTCGGGCGGGCTCTGGCCTGATCCATGAATTCGGACAGATCGGCAAAATCATTGTCATTACCGCAACCGGCCAGCCCTGCCAGAACCACACTGACGCACAGCAATCGCGCCGCCCTCATTTCTTCAGCCCTTCATCGTTGTAGCGGTAGGTCTTGGCCAGAATGCTCATGCGCAACTTGGTCGGCACTTTGGGATCGACCGGCTTGATCTCGAAATCATGCAGCGTGACGATGCGCGGCAGGCTGGCTACACCGCTGACGAAGGTCGCCAGGTCGTGATAACCACCGACCACGGTGATCTGTATCGGCAGCTCGATGTAGAACTGCTGGACCGCCTCGGGCAACAGCTTGATTTCCTCGAACTCAAGCCCGCTTCCCAGCCCGGTGCGGGTGATGTCCTCAAGCAGGCCGGGCACTTCGGTGTCGCTGGGCAATTGCCGCAGCAGGGCGCCGAAGGTGTTTTCCATCTCTTCCATCTGCTTCTTGTACGGCTCGAGGTTGGCCGCCTGGAAGGCCTTGTTGGAGAACTGCTCCTTGAGCGTCACCTCGCTGTTCTGAGCGCTTTCCAGTTGGGTTTCCAGGTCCTGGATAAAGAAGAAATAGCCCAGTGCGAAAATCATGACCGCAACCAGGAGCCCGGCAATGGCCTTGACCGCTGCGGGCCATGAGCCCAGGTTGTTCAGGTCCAGCTCGCTCAGATCGACCTTGCGCAGCCCTTCCAGCCATTCGGACATATTCATGGCTTGGCTCCTGGGGCAGCGGCAACCGGAGGCTGGGTCTGGCGTACGGTCAGCTGAAAGACATTGGCCTGATCCACGGCACCGGCCGTGGTGGCCTTGACCTCGGTCAGGCTCGGCGCTTCCAGCCAGTCAGAGGCTTCAAGATTACGCATCAGGTCGGAAACCCGGTTGTTCGACTCGGCAGCGCCATTGATGGCAATCAGCTTGTCGGTCATTTTGACCTGTGAGTAGTAGACGCCGTCCGGCAGGGTCCGCGCCAGTTGATCGAAGACGCGCCCGGTGATCGGGCGGTTGCCTTGCAGGTCCTGAATGATCTTCATGCGCTCGAGCAGCTGTTTGCGCCGGGCTTTGAGATCACTGATCTCCTTGATGCGGATATCGAGCTGGGCAATCTGCGTCTGCAGAAAGGCATTGCGCGCCATCTGATGCTCGATGGCATTGCTGACGTAACGATCGATCAGAAACAGAATGCCGACTGACACCACCAGCACGCCGACCAGTGCGGTCAGGAAGCGTTTCTTTCGTTCTTCGCGAAGCTCTTCGCGCCACGGTAATAAGTTGATCCGCGCCATCAGTCGAAGCTCCTCAACGCCAGGCCACAGGCGATCATCAGGGCTGGCGCGTCACTGGCCAGGGCCCCGGCATTGACCTTGGCGCTCAGGGCCATGTCGGCAAACGGGTTGGCGACCATGGTCGGAGTGCCGATGCGTCGCTGGATCAGATGCTCCAGCCCTGAAATCGAAGCCGTGCCGCCTGCCAGCATGATGTGATCCACAGAGTTGTATTGACCGGCCGCGAAGAAGAACTGCAGGGAGCGGGAAACCTGCTGCACCAGCGCTTCCTTGAAGGGGTCGAGCACTTCGCTGACGTAGTCGTCGGGCAAGCCGCCCTGCTTCTTGGCAAGCCCGGCTTCCTCCATGGAGAGCCCATAGCGGCGCTGGATTTCGTCAGTCAGCTGGCGCCCGCCAAACAGCTGCTCGCGGGTATAGATGATCCGGCCGTGATGCAGCACGCTCAGGGTGGTCATGGTGGCGCCGATATCGACCACGGCCACCGTCAGTTCGTCATGGCCGTTGCCCAGTTGCGCAGCCAGCAACCCGAACGAGCGCTCAAGGGCGTAGGCCTCGACATCGACGACGCGCGCGGTCAGCCCGGCCAGTGCCAGCGCGGCCTCGCGCACTTCGACGTTCTCCTTGCGGCAGGCAGCCAGCAACACCTCGACGCGCTCGGGGTTGCGCACCGAGTAGCCCTGCACTTCGAAATCGATGGCGACTTCTTCCAGCGGATAGGGGATGTACTGGTCAGCCTCAAGCTTGAGCTGGTTTTCCATGTCATCGTCGGAAAGACCGGCGTCCATCTCGATGGTCTTGGTGATCACCGCCGAACCGGCCACGGCAACCGCCACGATCTTGACGCTGGTCTTGGCCTTGACGAGTACGCGTGACAACGCCTGTCCGACCCCTTCGAGTTCGGCAATGTTCTTTTCGACGACAGCGTTGGCCGGCAAGGGCTCTACTGCGTAAGACTCGACCTTGTAACGGGTGCCGGAACGACTCAATTCCAGGAGTTTTACCGAGGTGGAGCTAATATCGATCCCTAGAAGGGTGTTGGCCTTCTTACTGAAGAGTTCGAACACAACCTGATTCCTATGAGTTTCCGTCACTTACGGAGTTATTTCGGGCCAACGTCACTGTCGACAGCCTTGACAGTAGCGCAAATCACGCTTGGGGACGAAAAATGCTTATAATGCCCAGCGTTTTTTTCATTTAACAAAGCTTCAAGGCGTGTTCATTTGTAAATGCCTGCGCTTAACCCATTATTTTTTCTGGAAATCCAAAAGCCTTGATACGCCTGCTGAAGTTTTTCTGGTGGTCCCTCGTCGCGGTATTCTGCTCGCTGTTGCTTGGCCTGAGCGGCGCGTTTCTTTACCTGAGCCCGACCCTGCCATCCGTTGACGCGCTGCGAAGCATTCAACTGCAAATCCCCCTGCGCGTGTTCACCAGCGACGGCAAGCTGATTGCCGAGTTCGGTGAAATGCGCCGCACGCCGATTCGCTTCGCGGAAATCCCGCCCAATTTCATCAACGCACTGCTGTCGGCCGAAGACGACAACTTCGCCAACCACTATGGCGTCGACCCGGGCAGCCTGATGCGCGCCGCCACTCAGTTGGTCAAGAGCGGCCATATCCAGTCAGGCGGCAGTACCATCACCATGCAGGTCGCGAAAAACTTCTTCCTGACCAGCGAGCGCAGCTTTTCGCGCAAAACCACCGAGATTCTGTTGGCCTTGCAAATCGAGCGCCAACTTACCAAGGACGAGATTCTCGAGCTGTACGTCAACAAGATTTATCTGGGTAACCGCGCCTATGGGATCGAGGCGGCGGCGCAAGTCTACTATGGCAAGTCGATCCGTGATGTAAGCCTTGCGCAAATGGCCATGATTGCCGGTCTGCCCAAGGCACCGTCACGTTTCAACCCACTGGCCAACCCGACCCGTGCCAAGGAACGTCGCGACTGGATCCTGGGCCGCATGTATCGCTTGGGCAAGATCGACCAGACCGCTTACCAGGCCGCGTTGAATGAGCCGCTCAACGCCAGTTATCACGTGCCGACGCCGGAAGTGAATGCACCGTACATCGCTGAAATGGCGCGGGCTGAAATGGTCGGCCGTTATGGCAGCGAGGCCTATACAGAAGGCTTCCGCGTTACCACCACTGTGCCGAGCGACCTTCAGGAGCACGCCAACAAGTCCATTCAGCAGGGCTTGATCGATTACGACCAGCGCCACGGCTACCGTGGTCCGGAAAGCCGCTTCCCGGGCATGACCCGCGCCAACTGGGTACAGGAACTGACCAAGCAGCGCATGATCAACGGCCTCGAGCCCGGCATCGTGACGCAGGTCGACAAGACCGGTCTACGCGTTCTGACCCGCAACGGCGAGAAGGAAGAAACCGTCGACTGGGCCACCATGAAGTGGGCGCGTCCTTACCTGAATACCAACAGCCTGGGCGCCAATCCGAAGCAGCCGGCTGACGTTGCCAAGGTCGGCGACCTCGTTCGTCTGCTGCGCCAGGACGATGGCTCGCTGAAATTCAGTCAAATTCCCGTCGCGCAGAGCGCCCTGGTGTCGCTTGATCCGCAAAACGGTGCCATTCGCGCCCTGGTCGGCGGCTTTGCGTTCGAGCAGAGCAACTACAACCGCGCCATGCAGGCCAAACGTCAACCGGGCTCCAGCTTCAAGCCGTTCATCTACAGCGCTGCGCTCGATAACGGTTACACCGCTTCCAGCCTGGTGAACGACGCGCCTATCGTGTTCGTCGACGAATACCTGGACAAGGTATGGCGTCCGAAAAATGACACTAACACCTTCCTTGGGCCGATCCGCCTGCGCGAGGCGCTGTACAAGTCTCGTAACCTGGTATCGATCCGCCTGCTCCAGGCCCTCGGCATCGACAGCACCATCGACTACATCACCCGCTTCGGCTTCTCCAAGCAGGATTTGCCGCGCAACCTGTCGCTGGCACTGGGTACGGCGACATTGACCCCGATGGAAATCGCCACCGGCTGGGCGACCTTCGCCAACGGCGGTTACAAGGTCAGCCCTTATCTGATCCAGACCATCGAGAACCGTGACGGCCAGACCCTGTTTGTCGCCAACCCGCCAAGCGTCCCGGTCAATGACGTCAATACCGCGCCCAACACCTCGACCTTCGCGGTACATGACAGCCCGAGCGTGGTCACCGGTGAGCCAAGGGCACCTGCTCAGCCTCAGGCGCCCGCAGTGGCAGAGCGTGTGGTCGATGCGCGCACCACGTACATTCTGAACAGCATGCTGCAGGACGTGATCAAGCGCGGCACCGGGCGCCGCGCACTGTCCATGAACAGACCGGACATCGCTGGCAAGACTGGTACCACCAATGATTCCAAGGATGCCTGGTTCTCCGGGTATAACGCGGACTACGTGACCACGGTGTGGAGTGGTTTCGATCAGCCTGAAAGTCTTGGCCGTCACGAATTCGGTGGCACGGTCTCGCTGCCGATCTGGATGGACTACATGAGCGCCGCGCTCAAGGACAAGCCGCCGCATCAGCAGGCCGAACCGCCAGGCATTCTCAGCCTGCGCGTCGACCCATTGAGTGGCCGCGCCGCCACGCCAAGCACGCCGAACGCATTCTTCGAGCTGTTCAAAAGCGAAGACACACCGCCAAGCGTCAACGAACTGGGCGGCAGCAGCGCACCGGGCAGCCCGTTGCCGGCAGATGAGTCAGCGCCGATCGATTTGTTCTGATAGCACAGACTTAATGGATCAGTAGATTTTCAGAGGCTGTACAGGCCTCTTCGTGAGCAAGCTCACTCCCACGGAGTCGGGGACTTTCAGGACGATCCGGAGCTTTGTGGGAGCGAGCTTGCTCGCGAAGGCGTATTAGTGGGTCAATAGATTTTCAGCGGCTGCACAGGCCTCTTCGTGAGCAAGCTCACTCCCACGGATTCGGGGACTTTCAGGATAATCCGGGGCTATGTGGGAGCGAGCTTGCTCGCGAAGAGGCTAGTTCAATCCCTGAAAATGCCCCACAAGAGCAGGGCATCCAAGGCATAAAAAAACCCCTGCATCGCTGCAGGGGTTTTTTATTGGGTCAGGGATCAGCCCTTGAACACATCATCCACGCTGGTCAGCGGGTAGTGCTTCGGATACGGCAGGGTGGCAACGCCGCTTTCGATAGCGGCCTTGGCCACTGCATCGGCGATCAGGCCCAGCAGGCGGGTGTCCATTGGCTTCGGAATGATGTACTCACGACCGAATTCCAGTTTGATGCCGCCGTAGGCGTCGCTGACTTCCTGTGGCACAGGCAGCTTGGCCAGTTCGCGCAGGGCGTTGGCCGCGGCGATTTTCATTTCTTCGTTGATGCGCTTGGCGCGAACGTCCAGAGCACCGCGGAAGATGAACGGGAAGCCCAGTACGTTGTTGACCTGGTTCGGGTAGTCCGAACGGCCAGTGGCCATGATCACGTCACTGCGCGTGGCGTGAGCCAGTTCCGGGGAGATTTCCGGATCAGGGTTCGAGCAGGCGAACACGATCGGGTCCTTGGCCATCAGCTTGAGGTTTTCAGCGCTCAGCAGGTTAGGACCGGACAGGCCTACAAATACGTCAGCGCCATCCAGCGCGTCAGTCAGCGAGCGCTTCTCGGTAGCGTGAGCGAACGCAGCCTTGTACTGGTTAAGGTCGGTACGGCCGGAGTGGACAACGCCAGTACGGTCGACCATGAAGATGTTTTCGATCTTCGCGCCCATGCTCACCAGCAGCTTCATGCAGGAGATGGCCGCAGCGCCAGCGCCCAGGCAGACGATCTTCGCCGAATCGAGGGTCTTGCCGACGATTTCCAGCGCGTTGATCATGCCGGCCGCTGTCACGATAGCGGTGCCGTGCTGGTCATCGTGGAAAACCGGGATGTCGCACTGTTCGATCAGCGCTTTCTCGATTTCAAAGCACTCAGGTGCCTTGATGTCTTCCAGGTTGATGCCACCGAAGGTGATGGAGATACGTTTTACGGTGTCGATGAAGGCCTGTGGGCTTTCGGAATCGACTTCGATATCGAAAACGTCGATACCGGCGAAGCGCTTGAACAGAACGCCTTTACCTTCCATGACCGGCTTGGAAGCCAACGGACCCAGATCGCCGAGGCCGAGAATCGCGGTGCCATCGGAAATAACTGCTACCAGGTTGCCTTTGCCGGTGTACTTGTAAGCCAGCTCGGGGTCACGGGCAATTTCACGCACGGGTTCAGCAACGCCAGGGCTGTAGGCCAGAGCCAGGTCACGAGCGGTTGCGGTCGGCTTGGTGAGTTCGACGCTCAGCTTCCCCGGACGAGGATTGGCATGGTATTCGAGCGCGGCAGTTTTCAGATCTGACATGTATTGGATTCCGCTTTTTTTACTGTGGGACAGACGGACCGCCGAGGATACGCAAGATGCATAGTCCTAACAAGACTGACCAGTCACTGCTGTCAATAGGCTCGGGCTTAGACTTTACGCTTAGAGACCTGAAACGTGAACACTCGGTCACGCTCGTCAGATCACCGGTTTGAAGGCCGCGTCTAGCGACGTGAAACGTCCAGCATTGCGGGATGGGTCAGTGGCAGCAGCCAGCGGGACTGCCCCGCTTCAAGGCCTCCGCGTCGGGAGCGATCGACGACCCAGCCACGCGCTTCGACCTGCTGCCCTTCGAGGCGCTGGAGCATCGCCGTATCGAAGGCACTCAGGTGGTCAGGCGCGACACGCAAGACCAGCGAGCCCTGCAACTCGATCCAGATACCACCGCGGTTGCGCTGCACACGCCTGACCTGACCGGACACAATCGCGAACCCGCTTTTATTCAGCCGGGTCGAGGACTGCACTGGCGAATTACGCCATACACCCAGACGCGCCTGACGTGCCTGACGCTCCGCGCCCTGCTGGCAAGCGACCAGCCTGACATTGGGCGCAACGGCCACCAGATAGCCCAGCCCTTCGCTGAGCAACTGCGCCTCAAGGTTGGCGCCTTTACGGTCATAGACGTTGGCCAGCGTGCGGCCGTAATGATCCTTGCCCTGCGGACCGATACGCAAACCAACCTTGCCGCCGCTTTCATTCACCAGCGCCTGCAAGCGCTTTTTGGCAGCCTCGGCAAACGGTTCGGCAGACCGGCCTTTCCTGCCGGTTTCAGGCGTATTGAGCCCGATCATCCGCACGCTGCGGCCATCGATCAGCTTCAAGGTGTCGCCGTCGACTACACGCTGTACCTGTGCGACCGGCAACGAGGCAGGTGCCGGGCAGAAGGCCTGCGCGCCGGACACCCAAATCGCGGGCATAAAAAAGACGCCCACAAGGAGCGCCTTTTCAAGCAGTCTGGAGATGCCCATAGGGCAGCCAGTCTTACTTCGCTTTGGTAGCGCCGAACGCACCGAAACGGGATTTGAACTTGTCGACACGGCCGCCAACGTCAAGCGTCTTCTGCTTGCCGGTGTAGAACGGGTGGCACTCGTTGCACACGTCCAGGCTCAGAGGAGCGGCCAGGGTGGAACGGGTCTTGATGACATTGCCGCAGCTGCAGGTAGCGTCAATGGCTTCGTAAACTGGATGGATATCAGCTTTCATCGGTACTTCCTCGGTCTAACGCGCCGCCACTCAACACTATTGTTGAATACCGCACGGAAATAGGCTGCGGATAGTACCAGACAATTGCAACGACGCAAGCGAACCTTCACACCGGTCGTCTGCTAAGATCGCGCCTCCGTCATCACTTATCACCACAGGGAAACACCGCGTGCCCGACGCCATCCTGCGCCTTGCCCTGCCCTCGCCGCTTCGCCGCCTGTTCGACTACCGCGCCCCAGCGGGCGTGTCGCGCAGCGCCTTGCAGCCGGGCATGCGTCTGCGAGTGCCGTTCGGACGCCGGGAAATGATCGGCATTCTGGTGGAAGTGGTCGATCACAGCGAAGTGCCCGCCGACAAGCTCAAGCCGGCAATCGCCCTGCTCGACAGCGAAGCGCCGCTGCCACCTGCGCTGTTCAAACTGTGCCTGTGGACCTCGCAGTATTACCAGCACAGCCTGGGCGACACGCTGAGCTGGGCCTTACCGGTGTTGCTGCGTCAGGGCGAACTGGCCGAAAGCCGCCAGGAACGCTTCTGGCACGTTGCACCGGGTGCCAGCGTCGACGATCCGCGCATCGCCCGCGCGCCCAAGCAGCGCGAGGCCCTGACCACCCTTGCCCAGCACCCGCACGGGGTGGCGCATCAACTGCTCAGCAAGCTGATGCTCAACAAGGACAGCCTCAACCTGTTGCTGGCCAAGGAGCTGGTGTACGTCGAGGTCCGCAGCCATGCGCCCAGCGCACGCCATGAACACTGGCTGGCCCAGCCTGAATTGCCGCTCAACACCGAACAACGCGCCGCTTACGAAGCGATCCGCGCCGGGTTCGACAGCTTTCATGCGTTCCTGCTGGCCGGCGTCACCGGCAGCGGCAAGACCGAAGTCTATCTGCAACTGATCCGCGAGACCCTCGAGGCGGGCAAGCAGGCGCTGGTGCTGATCCCGGAAATCAACCTCGGCCCGCAGACCCTGGCGCGCTTCGAGCAGCGCTTCAATGCGCGCATTGCGCTGGTCCACTCGGCGGTCAACGACCGCGAACGGCTGGATGCCTGGCTGGCGGCTCGCGATGGCGAGGCGGACATCATCATCGGCACGCGTTCGGCGCTGTTCACGCCGATGAAAAACCCCGGGCTGATCATCATCGACGAGGAACACGACGGCTCCTATAAACAGCAGGAAGGTCTGCGCTATCACGCCCGCGATCTGGCCCTGGTGCGGGCGCGTCAGGAAAACATTCCGATTGTCCTGGGCTCGGCCACTCCGTCCCTGGAAAGCCTGCATAACGCCTACACTGGCCGCTACGGCCTGCTGCGCCTGAATCAGCGCGCGGGCGGCGCACAGCAGCCGCGTTTCATGCGCCTGGACGTCAAGAGCCGACCGCTGGACAGCGGCATCTCCGGGCCCATGCAGCAGGCCATCGGTCAGACGCTCGCGGCAGGCCAGCAGGTCTTGGTGTTCCTCAACCGTCGCGGCTTTGCACCCACCTTGCTGTGCCACGACTGCGGGTGGATGTCCGGCTGCCAGCGCTGCGATGCACGCATGACCGTGCACCAGCGCTCGGGCGAACTGCGCTGCCATCACTGCGGGTATGTCGAGCGTGTACCGCGCCAGTGTCCGTCGTGCGGCAAGGTGGATTTGCGCCCGGTAGGCGCCGGCACCGAGCGCGCCGAAGAGCGCCTGGCGATTCTGTTTCCGGACTACCCCGTGCTGCGTGTCGACCGCGACAGCACGTCGCGCAAGGACGCCATGAACCAGCTGTTCACGACGATCCAGCGCGGCCAGCCATGCATTCTGGTCGGCACGCAAATGCTCGCCAAGGGCCATCACTTTCCCCGGGTCACGCTGGTATCGATTCTGGACGCCGACGGCGGGCTGTTTTCCGGCGACTTTCGCGCCAGCGAGCGCATGGCGCAACTGATCGTTCAGGTGGCAGGCCGTGCCGGGCGCGCCGAAGAACCTGGCAAGGTGATCATCCAGACCCACCTGGCCGACCATCCACTGCTGATTCAGCTGACCGAGCAGGGTTATTTCGCCTTTGCCGAACAGGCCTTGAGCGAGCGCCGTTCGGCGGGTCTGCCACCGTTTTCACACCTCGCACTGCTGCGCGCCGAAGCGCACAAGCCGGGACAGGCCGAGGCCTTTCTCGATCAGGCCTGCAGCGATGCGGAGCAACTGGTTGCGCAGATGGCGCTGGGCGGCATTGAGCTGCTGGGCCCGGTTCCGGCACCGATGGAACGCCGCGCCGGACGTTATCGCGCGCAGTTGCTGGTGCAGTCCAGCGCCCGTGCGCCCTTGCATAAATTGCTTGCCACCTGGCTGCTCGCGCTGGAGCAAATGCCCAGCGGCCGGCAGGTCAGATGGTCGCTGGATGTGGATCCTGTGGATCTTTATTAAGTCACGCCGTTGGCAAGCAGGCTTGAGCAACGGATAATGCAGAGTTTTTCCACCCGCGCATCGAAGCGCCACCGCGCTTGCGGTCGAAGAGAGCACCATGAAAGACACGATTCGCCAGCTGATTCAACAAGCCCTGACCCGTCTCGTCACCGAGGGCGTCTTGCCAGAAGGGCTGACGCCGGCGATTCAGGTGGAAAACGCCCGCGACAAGACGCACGGCGACTTCGCCAGCAATATCGCGATGATGCTCGCCAAGCCTGCCGGCATGAAACCGCGCGATCTGGCTGAAAAGCTGATCGCCGCACTGCCGGCCGACGAGCAGGTCAGCAAGGTCGAAATTGCCGGGCCGGGCTTCCTGAACTTCTTCCAGAACACTGCCGCGCTGGCCGCACGCCTCGACGCTGCACTGGCCGACGCGCACCTGTCAGTCCGCAAGGCGGGCGCTGTACAGCGCGTGGTCGTCGATCTGTCGGCACCGAATCTGGCCAAGGAAATGCACGTTGGCCATTTGCGCTCGACCATCATTGGCGACGGCGTGGCGAACGTCCTGACGTTTCTCGGCGACACGGTCATTCGTCAGAACCACGTGGGCGACTGGGGCACCCAGTTCGGCATGCTGCTGGCCTATCTGCAGGAAAAGCCAGCGACCAGCGACGAGCTGTCCGACCTGGAAAACTTCTACCGCGCCGCCAAGCAACGCTTTGACGAGTCCGAAGAGTTCGCCGAGCGTGCTCGTGGTCTGGTGGTCAAGCTGCAGGCCGGCGATGCCGAGTGCCTGGCGCTGTGGACGCGCTTCAAGGACATCTCGCTGTCGCACTGCCAGGAGACCTACGAGCGCCTTAACGTCAAGCTGACCCCGGCCGACGTGATGGGCGAAAGCGCCTATAACGATGACCTGGCCAATGTGGTCAACGACCTGAAAGCCACAGGCCTGCTGGTCGAGAGCAATGGCGCACAATGCGTGTTCCTCGAAGAATTCCGCACCGCCGATGACACGCCGTTGCCGGTCATCGTGCAGAAGGCCGGTGGCGGTTATCTCTACGCCACCACCGACCTGGCAGCGATCCGTTATCGCAGCAAGGTGCTCAAGGCCGACCGCGTGCTGTATTTCGTCGACCAGCGTCAGGCCCTGCACTTCCAGCAGGTGTTCGAAGTGGCGCGCCGCGCCGGTTTCGTGCATGACGGCATGCAGCTCGAACACATGGGCTTCGGCACCATGAACGGCGCCGATGGCCGCCCGTTCAAGACCCGCGACGGCGGCACGGTCAAGCTCATCGACCTGCTCGATGAAGCCGAAGAGCGCGCCTACACCCTGGTCAAGGAAAAGAACCCGGAAGTCGCTGAAGCAGAATTGCGCAGCATTGCCAAGGCCGTGGGCATCAGTGCGGTGAAATACGCCGACCTTTCCAAGCACCGCGCCAGCGATTACAGCTTCAACTTCGATCAGATGCTCAGTTTCGAGGGCAACACCGCGCCCTACCTGCTGTACGCCTACACCCGTGTGGCGGGCGTGTTCCGCAAGCTGGGCAGCGCGTTTGACGCCAGCAAGGGCCAGATTGTCCTCGCAGCGCCGCAGGAACAGGAACTGGCCGCACGTCTGGCGCAATTCACCGAAACACTGAACAACGTCGCAGAAAAAGGCACACCGCACGTACTTTGTGCTTACCTGTATGACCTTGCGGGTCTGTTTTCGAGCTTTTACGAAAACTGCCCGATCCTTGGTGCGGAAAACCCCGATCAGCAACAGAGCCGTCTGCGTCTGGCTGCCCTGACCGGCCGCACCCTCAAGCAAGGCCTGGACCTATTGGGTCTGGAAACTCTGGAGCGTATGTAAGTTGGCAGTTGCGAAGAAGAAACCGGCACCCAAGCGGGGCGCCAGCCGTTATCAGGCACCCGCGAAGAAGCCGATTCCAGGATGGTTGTGGCTGGCGATTGGCTTGACCGTGGGCGCATTCGTGGTCTTTTTGATGAAGCTCGAGCCCGGTGGCGATGACGTCAAGCGGGTCAAGGCGGACGCCAAGGCCGCGAAGATCGCCGAGGCGAACAAGACACCACCGAGCCCGACGGCGCCGGTCAAACCCAAGTACGACTTCTATACATTGCTGCCGGAATCGGAAGTGATCGTGCCGAACGAAGCCGTGCCGGAGAAGACCCCGCCGCCAGTGGCACCGACAGCACCGGTCTCGCCGGAACAGGCAGCCAAGATCGACACGGCACGTGCCCAGGCAGCCCTCAGTGGCTTGACGCCTCCGCCAGCGCCACCGGTTGTGACCACCAAGCCGGCCGCGGTGACGACGTTCTTCCTGCAGGCGGGCTCGTTCCGCAAACAGGCTGACGCCGAGAAGGTTCGCGCGCAAATCATCCTGCTGGGTCAGACCTCTACCGTCGAGTCGGGCACCGTCAAGGATGAAACCTGGTATCGCGTACTGGTCGGCCCGTTCAGCAACCGCGAACAACTGACCACCGCCCAGAAACAACTGGCAAGCGGCGGATTTAGTAACCTGTTGTTGCAACAGCGTCAGAGCCGCTAGCTGAAACAGAGCGCGCAAAGCGCTCTGCGCTATAGGTGGGAGTGAGCTTGCTCACGAAGAGGCCGTTACAACTGCCGGAGATTTATGCCTCCGGCAGTCAGCCGCCAGTTATCCTCGCTGTTCATCCTCAAGGTTGAAATACTCACCCACACCCCCATATGAGTTTGCATCAGGGCATTTTCGCCCCGCAGTGTGGAGACTCTCCCTTGACCACCATCGTTTCAGTGCGCCGCCACGGTAAAGTCGTCATGGCTGGCGACGGCCAGGTTTCTCTGGGCAACACCGTCATGAAAGGCAACGCCAAAAAGGTACGCCGCCTGTATCACGGTGAAGTGATCGCCGGCTTCGCTGGCGCGACCGCCGATGCATTCACGCTGTTCGAACGCTTCGAGGCCCAGCTGGAAAAACACCAGGGGCATCTGGTTCGTGCAGCCGTCGAACTGGCCAAGGACTGGCGCACCGATCGCTCACTGAGCCGTCTTGAAGCCATGCTGGCCGTCGCCAACAAGGACGCCTCGCTGATCATCACCGGCAACGGTGACGTGGTCGAGCCCGAGGACGGCCTGATCGCCATGGGCTCCGGCGGCGCATTCGCTCAGGCCGCAGCACGCGCCCTGCTGCTCAAGACCGACCTGTCGGCCCGCGAAATTGCCGAGACTTCACTGCATATCGCCGGCGACATTTGCGTGTTCACCAACCACAACATCACCATTGAGGAGCAGGACCTCGCTGGCTAAGCCGCTGCCGGGCCGCACACCCTGTGGCCCCATCGACTTGCCCGCAACAGAGGACCGTGAATAACCATGTCAATGACTCCCCGCGAAATCGTCCATGAACTTAACCGCCATATCATCGGCCAGGACGATGCCAAGCGCGCCGTGGCCATTGCCCTGCGCAATCGCTGGCGCCGCATGCAGTTGCCTGAAGAACTGCGTGTCGAAGTAACCCCCAAGAACATTCTGATGATCGGCCCGACCGGTGTCGGCAAGACCGAAATCGCCCGTCGTCTGGCCAAGCTCGCCAACGCACCGTTCATCAAGGTCGAAGCCACCAAATTCACCGAAGTGGGTTATGTGGGTCGTGATGTAGAGTCGATCATCCGTGATCTGGCCGATGCTGCGATCAAGCTGCTGCGTGAACAGGAAATCGTCAAGGTGCGTCACCGCGCCGAAGATGCCGCCGAAGAGCGCATTCTCGACGCCCTGCTGCCACCTGCCCGGGTGGGTTTCAACGAGGACCCGGCGCAGAGCAGCGATTCCAATACCCGTCAGCTGTTCCGCAAGCGTTTGCGCGAAGGCCAGCTGGATGACAAGGAAATTGAAATCGAGATCAACGAAGCCGTTGGTGTCGATATCTCCGCGCCGCCTGGCATGGAAGAGATGACCAATCAGTTACAGAGCCTGTTTGCCAACATGGGCAAAGGCAAAACCAAGAGCCGCAAGCTCAAGGTCAAGGAAGCGCTCAAGCTGGTACGCGAAGAAGAAGCTGGCCGTCTGGTCAATGAAGAAGAGCTGAAAGCCAAGGCACTGGAAGCGGTCGAGCAGCACGGCATCGTGTTCATCGACGAGATCGACAAAGTTGCCAAGCGCGGTAATTCGGGCGGTGTCGACGTGTCCCGTGAGGGCGTGCAGCGCGACCTGCTGCCGCTGATCGAAGGTTGCACCGTGAACACCAAACTGGGCATGGTCAAGACCGACCACATCCTGTTTATTGCGTCGGGCGCATTCCATTTGAGCAAACCAAGCGATCTGGTCCCCGAGCTGCAGGGCCGCCTGCCAATTCGCGTTGAACTCAAGGCGCTGTCGCCACAGGACTTCGAGCGTATCCTCAGCGAGCCGCATGCATCGTTGACCGAACAGTATCGCGAGCTGCTCAAGACCGAAGGCCTGAAGATCGAGTTCAAGCCTGAAGGCATCAAGCGTCTGGCCGAGATTGCCTGGCAGGTCAACGAGAAGACCGAGAACATAGGTGCCCGCCGCTTGCATACGCTGCTTGAGCGCCTGCTTGAGGAAGTCTCGTTCAGCGCCGGAGACCTGGCCATCAACCCTGACGCAGCGCCGATCGAGATCGACGCGGAATACGTCAATAGTCACCTGGGTGATCTGGCAGAAAACGAAGACCTGTCGCGTTATATTCTCTAAGCCACACGCGGTTGGCATTTCAGGCTGCAAGAGGTTGTTCACTCTTGCAGCTTTTTGCTTCTGCCCGACGCTTAAAACCCGAGACTGCAGCCATGCCCGCACTGCCCACTGCCATCCAGTTGCACAAGGCCTCCAAGACCCTGACGCTGAAATACGCGCCGGATGAGGAATACCATTTGCCCGCCGAATTTCTGCGGGTGCATTCCCCTTCTGCGGAAGTTCAGGGCCACGGCCGGCCGATCCTGCAATTCGGCAAACTGGGAGTCGGCCTGACCAAGGTCGAGCCTGCCGGGCAATATGCGCTTAAGCTGACCTTCGATGACGGCCATGACAGCGGCCTGTTTACCTGGGAATACCTGTACGAACTGGCCACACGCCAGGCTTCGCTGTGGGAAGACTACTTGCAGGAGCTTGAGAAAGCCGGCAAATCCCGCGACCCTTCCGAACACGTCATCAAACTGATGCTCTGACCCCGCCTTACAGGTGTCCGCATGAACAGCATCGTGCCCATGCTCCGCGTGGGTATGCCGTTCTGGACGCTCTGCGTCATCCCTGAACACGGTTGCGGCGTAGATCTGTGACGCAGAGCGTCACCCACTGCATTCCCACGCTGGAGCGTGAGGAACGATAGTCGTCCGTAAGAACACCATCGTGCCCATGCTCCGCGTGGGTATGCCGCTCTGGACGCTCTGCGTCATCCCTGAACACGGTTGCGGCGTAGATCTGTGACGCAGAGCGTCACCCACTGCATTCCCACGCTGGAGCGTGAGGGACGATAGTCGTCCGCAAGAACACCATCGTGCCCATGCTCCGCGTGGGTATGCCGCTCTGGACGCTCTGCGTCATCCCTGAACACGGTTGCGGCGTAGATCTGTGACGCAGAGCGTCACCCACTGCATTCCCACGCTGGAGCGTGAGGGACGATAGTCGCCCGTAAGAACACCATCGTGCCCATGCTCCGCGTGGGTATGCCGTTCTGGACGCTCTGCGTCATCCCTGAACACGGTTGCGGCGTAGATCTGTGACGCAGAGCGTCACCCACTGCATTCCCACGCTGGAGCGTGAGGAACGATAGTCGTCCGTAAGAACACCATCGTGCCCATGCTCCGCGTGGGTATGCCGCTCTGGACGCTCTGCGTCATCCCTGAACACGGTTGCGGCGTAGATCTGTGACGCAGAGCGTCACCCACTGCATTCCCACGCTGGAGCGTGAGGAACGATAGTCGCCCGTAAGAACACCATCGTACCCATGCTCCGCGTGGGTATGCCGTTCTGGACGCTCTGCGTCCGGTCTTCTTTGTTGCAGCCGGGTATCAGGACTGAATCGCGGGTTTTTCCGATGCGGCCGGCGTAGAAGGCTTGGCCGCAGGTTTGGCGGCTGGCTTTCTTACCGCTGGTTTTTTCGCTGCGGCAGGCTTTTTGGCAGCCTCGACGGGCTTGGCCGTTACTTTCTTGACGGCTGGCTTGGCCGCTACATTCTTGTCCGCCACTTTGGCGACAGGTTTGGCAGCAGCCTTGACCAACGGTTTTGCCGCGCTCTTCGCCGCTGCCGGTTTGGCCACCACAGTGCGCGAGGCAGCCGGTTTGGCTTTCGCGCCCACCAATAGCTCGATCTGTCGGCTCAGCTGGTCGACCTTGCTGTGCAGCGCCTGCACCTCAGTGCGACTCGGCACACCCAAGCGTGAAATCGCGCCATTCAGGCGCTTGTCGAAAGCCTCTTCCAGCTCGTTCCACTTGCCAACCGCAAGGTCTTTCACGTCGTCCACACGGGACTTGGCCGACTTGCTGGTGCTCTTGACGTCATCGAGCTGCTTCTGCGCTTCTGCCTTGGTCAGCTTCTCGGCTTTTTCGCCGTCCTTCACCAGGGTCTCGAAAAGCTTGCTGCCATCATTGCTGATCTTGGAATACGCGCCCAAACCAGCCAGCCAGATCTGACGAGAGTACTTCTCAACCTCGCCCATCCAGGAGCTGCCATCTTTGTCGGTTTTTTTCTTGCCAGCCATCCTGTTCTCCTTATCGTCCAGACTTGGAACACCCGAGTCGTTTCGGCACGCAGCGTTCGAGCTTTTATCGGCCCGACACGCTCGAGCAATGCCGTCAGCTCATCGAGCCTGGCAAAGAGCGTGTCTACATCATGTTTAGACGGGATACCGACCCGGTTCAAGGCCTTTGCGACTCTAAGGTCGAAAGCACGCTCGATTCTGTCGATTTGCGCTCACAAAAGAGCGCATGGGCATACGGCGGCGAAGAAAAAAATGGGCTGCGTACAACGCTCAGGCAGCGAGCGCCTTGTCCAGAACGCGCTCGACTTCTGTCTTGATCGAACCGCTCATGGCCGACAGGATGAAGTTCAGCTCGATGTTGACGCGGATCAAAGCCTCTTCGACCTCGACCTCACCCTTGGCTCCCTTGCCCTCCAGTTTTACGGTATCGCCAGCCCATTCGTGAGCCAGTCCGTATCGGGTGGACAGCTTCTCGACCAGTTGCTCGGCCTTTTCGCGAGCCTTCTCAAGGCCCAGGGCGTGCGGGCGTTCAACGGTTATCTTGGCCATCGGAGGCTTCCTTGATCGTCATATGAAATGCGGCGCAACTATATACACCCGCCCGCATCCAAGAAAGCGTTGCAGGTGAGCCTTGTCAAGACAAAGCCGGCCTTGGCGATTAGAATGACCCGCACTCTATTCCGGTGAAGCGATATGAACGATCAGCGCAAAGGCAGCGATGCCGAACCTACGACTCACTTCGGTTACAAAAATGTACCGGAAAGCCAGAAGGCAGAAAAAGTCGCTGAGGTTTTCCATTCGGTAGCGGCCAAGTACGACCTGATGAACGACCTGCTGTCCGGCGGTATGCATCGCCTGTGGAAGCGTTTCGCAATCGAGCTGTCCGGCGTCCGCACCGGCAACCGCGTGCTGGATATTGCTGGCGGTACGGGCGACCTGACCCGCAAATTCTCCAACCTGGTCGGTCCGACCGGCCAGGTGGTACTGGCTGATATCAACGCCTCCATGCTCAAGGTCGGCCGTGACCGCCTGCTGGACCTGGGTGTGTCGGGCAACGTCGAGTTCGTCCAGGCAGACGCCGAAAAGCTGCCATTCCCGGACAACCATTTCGACTGCGTGACCATCGCGTTCGGCCTGCGCAACGTGACGCACAAGGAAGACGCCCTGCGTTCCATGCTGCGCGTGCTCAAGCCGGGTGGTCGTCTGCTGGTACTGGAGTTTTCCAAGCCGACCAACAAGCTGATGTCCAAGGCCTACGACGCCTACTCGTTCGCGTTCATGCCGTTGATGGGCAAGCTGGTCACCAATGACTCGGAAAGCTACCGTTATCTGGCCGAATCGATCCGCATGCACCCCAACCAGGAAACCCTCAAGTCGATGATGGTAGAAGCCGGTTTTGACCGCGTGACCTATCACAACATGACTGCCGGCGTCGTGGCCCTGCATCGCGGTATCAAACCCTGATGTTGCTCCGGGGGCTGCTCGCCAGCATCGAGCACGGCATCAATCGGGTGCTGCGCCTGGACAGCACCGCGCTGCCACGCATGGCGCGTCTGTCCGGACGTGTCATTGCGGTGGACTGTCGCGATCCGTCCCTGAAGCTGTTCATCCTGCCCAGCGACGAAGGCTTGCTGCTCGCCGCTGACTGGGCTGCCGAGGCTGACTGCACCCTGCGCGCGCCGGCTTCCAGCCTGGTGCGCCTGGCCCTGAGCAAAGACAAAACCGCTGTGTTGCACGGCCCGGATGTAGAACTCGACGGTGACAGCGGCGCGCTGCTGGAACTGGTCGGCATTCTTCAGGACCTGGAGCTGGACTGGGAACACGAACTGTCCAACTGGATCGGCCCGGTGGCCAGCCAGTTGTTCAGCAGCCACCTGCGCAACAGTGGGCGCTGGACGCGGGAAAGCTTCAACAGCCTCAGCCAGAACGTTGCCGACTACCTCAGCGAAGAATCGCGCACCCTTGTAGGCAAGCATGAAGCCGAAGCACGATTTGCCGAACTCGACCAGATCAAGCTCGATCTGGAACGCCTCGAGGCGCGCTTTGCCCGCCTTGCCCACTCCCTCAATACCAGCGATAACGCATGAAGCTGCTTGCCGTCCGCCGTCTGTTTCGCATTCAACGTGTCGTTATCCGCTATCGCCTCGATGACCTGTTGTTCGCCCTGCCCCTGCCGTGGTGGATGCTCGCGCTGCGTTTCGTGCTGCCCTGGCGCTGGCTGCCACGGCGCAAATCCGAGCTGAGCCGGGGCGTACGCTTTCGTCTGGCGCTGCAGGACCTGGGGCCTATTTTCATCAAGTTCGGGCAATTGCTGTCCACCCGGCGCGACCTGTTGCCCGAGGACATCGCCGACGAACTGATGCTGCTGCAGGACCGCGTGCCGCCGTTCGATCAGCAACTGGCGATCAAGCTGATCGAAGAACAGCTCGGCGCGCGCATCTGTGACGTGTTCAGCCGCTTTGACGAGAAGCCTTTGGCATCCGCTTCGGTCGCTCAGGTGCATGCCGCCTGCCTGAAGACCGGCGAAGAAGTCGTGGTCAAGGTGGTACGCCCCGGCCTCAAGCCGATCATCGGCCAGGATCTGGCGTGGCTGTTCATTCTCGCCCGCACCGCCGAGCGCGTCTCCGCCGATGCCCGCCTGCTGCACCCGGTGCAGGTGGTGATGGATTATGAAAAGACCATCTACGACGAACTCGACCTGCTGCGTGAAGCGGCCAACGCCAGCCAGTTGCGGCGCAATTTCGAAGGCTCCGACCTGCTTTACGTGCCACAAGTCTACTGGGACTGGTGCCGCCCGAAAGTGCTGGTCATGGAGCGCATCTACGGGCTTCAGGTAACCGATCTGGCCGCGCTGGCCGATCAGCGCACCGACATGAAACTGCTCGCCGAGCGCGGTGTGGAGATTTTCTTCACGCAGATATTTCGCGACAGTTTCTTCCACGCCGACATGCACCCTGGCAACATTTTCGTCAGCACGGTCAACCCGTGGGCGCCGAAGTACATTGCCATCGACTGCGGTATCGTCGGCAGTCTGACCCCGGAAGATCAGGATTATCTGGCGCGTAACCTGTTTGCCTTTTTCAAACGAGATTATCGTCGCGTTGCGCAACTGCACATCGATTCGGGCTGGGTGCCGGCAGAGACCAAGCTCAATGAATTCGAAGCGGCCATCCGCACGGTCTGCGAGCCGATTTTCGAGAAGCCGCTCAAGGATATTTCCTTCGGCCAGGTGCTGATGCGTCTGTTCCAGACCGCGCGCCGCTTCAATATGGAAGTCCAGCCGCAACTGGTTCTGCTGCAAAAGACCCTGCTCAACATCGAAGGCTTGGGTCGTCAGTTGTACCCTGATCTGGACCTGTGGAGCACCGCGCAGCCTTATCTGGAGCGCTGGATGCGCGAACGGGTCAGCCCGAAGACCCTGCTGGGCAATCTGCAATCACAGGTCGAGCAACTGCCGCACATCGCGGGCATGACCCGTGACCTGCTGGAGCGCATGTCCCGCCCGCACGCCTCGGATCCGCCGCGCCCGTGGCACGATCGCAAGGACGAGCCGGTCCTGCGGCTGATCGGCGCGGCATTGCTGGTCGGCGGCGCGATACAGGGCTGGGTGATGAGCGAGGCCGCTACCCAGTTGCTGACGCTCACCGCGTGGCCGGCGGCGATCATGCTCATCGCCGGGCTGTATCTGATCGTTCGCCGATAGCCAGCAGCGGATGGCGCTGGCACACTGTTCAATCCGCCGGGCATGAACGCCGGCTGCCGGAGTAGATATGAAAGACTGGCTGGACGAGATTCACTGGAACAGCGACGGTCTGGTGCCTGCAATTGCTCAGGATCACAAGACCGGCCGGGTATTGATGATGGCATGGATGAACCGCGAGGCCCTGAGCCTGACGGCGTCCGAGAACCGTGCCATCTATTGGTCGCGTTCGCGTGGCAAACTCTGGCGCAAAGGTGAAGAATCGGGTCATGTGCAAAAGCTGCATGAACTGCGCCTGGACTGTGACGCCGACGTCATTATCCTGATGGTCGAGCAGATAGGTGGCATCGCTTGCCATACCGGCCGCGAAAGTTGCTTCTACCGAGTGTATGAAAATTCAGGCTGGAAGACCGTAGACCCGGTTCTGAAAGATCCTGATGCTATTTACCAGGCAGGCCATTGAACATGACTGATACGTTGTCCCGTCTGGCCGAAGTGCTGGAATCACGCAAGGACGCCGCTGCCGACAGCTCCTATGTCGCAAGCCTGTATCACAAGGGCCTGAACAAGATTCTGGAAAAGCTCGGCGAAGAGTCGATCGAGACCATCATCGCTGCCAAGGACGCTGCGGTCAGCGGTGATTGCAGTGACGTGATTTACGAAACCGCTGACCTGTGGTTCCACAGCATGGTGATGCTCGCCGCGCTGGGTCAGCACCCGCAGGCCGTGCTCGATGAACTGGACCGCCGATTCGGCTTGTCCGGCCACGCGGAAAAAGCCGCTCGCACGGCAGAGTAACGCTCTCCCCTTTCAAGCTTGAAATCTTTTACGAGGACTGTTTCATGGGTATTTTTGACTGGAAACACTGGATCGTCATCCTGATCGTCGTTGTACTGGTTTTCGGGACCAAGAAACTCAAGGGCCTGGGCAGCGACGTCGGCGAATCGATCAAGGGCTTTCGCAAGGCGATGAATGACGACGACAAGCCAGCCGAACAGCCTGCACCTCAACCCCAGCAGGCCCAGCCAGCGCCACAGGGCTCGCCGCTGAATCAGCCGCACACTATTGACGCTCAGGCGCACAAAGTCGACGAGCCGATCCGCAAAGACCAGGTTTAAGCCCATGTTCGGTATCAGCTTCTCTGAACTGCTGCTCGTTGGCCTGGTTGCCTTGCTGGTACTGGGTCCCGAGCGCCTGCCGGGTGCTGCACGCACCGCAGGCTTATGGATCGGTCGGTTGAAGCGCAGCTTCAATGCGATCAAACAGGAAGTTGAACGTGAAATCGGGGCTGACGAGATTCGTCGGCAGTTGCACAACGAGCACATTCTTTCGCTGGAAGACGAAGCGCGCAAAATGTTCGCGCCCAATCAGCCGCCCGAGAACGGCTCCGAGCCGGTAAACCCGTCGCCCGCACCGGCAGCAGCCGAAGCGGCAAGCCCCGCGCACGATGAAGCCGCACACCACGAAATCGGCCCGGCACAACCTGCGGCGCCGAAGACCGAGCTGTCGCTGGAGAAAACCGCGAAACCGGCTGACGCCGGCACACCGGTCCCGACGCCTCCCGCCCACGATTCGTCATTGCCACCGCGAGCACCATGAGCGCTGATATCCCGGAAAACGATCAGCAAATGCCGCTGATCTCGCACCTCACCGAGTTGCGTACACGTCTGTTGCGTTGTGTTGCGGCAGTGTTCCTGATTTTTGCCGGCCTGTTCTACTTCACGCAGAAGATCTACACACTGGTCTCGGCACCGCTGCGAGTCTATCTGCCTGAAGGCGCAACGATGATCGCCACCGATGTGGCCTCGCCGTTCATCACGCCGTTCAAGCTGACCATGATGGTCGCGCTGTTTCTGTCCATGCCGGTCATCCTGCATCAGATCTGGGGCTTTATCGCGCCAGGCCTGTACAAGCACGAGAAGCGCGTCGCGGTGCCCCTGCTGGTGTCGAGTATCATCCTGTTCTACGCAGGCATGGCGTTTGCCTACTTTCTGGTCTTCCCACTGATTTTCCACTTCTTCGCCAGCGTGACGCCGGAAGGCGTTTCGATGATGACCGACATCGCCAGTTACCTGGACTTCGTGATGACGTTGTTCTTCGCCTTTGGCGTGGCCTTCGAAATCCCGGTGGCCGTGGTGTTGCTGGTGTGGATCGGCATCGTCGACGTCAAATACCTGAAGAAGATCCGCCCTTACGTAATCATCGGCTGCTTCGTGGTCGGCATGATCCTGACGCCGCCGGACATCTTCTCGCAGACGCTGCTGGCAGTGCCAATGTGGCTGCTCTTCGAGCTGGGCGTACTGTGCAGCACGATGATCAAGAAGCGTGGCGAACATCCGGACGATGAGACCGAGGACGCTGACAAGCAGGACCAGCCACCCGCGACCACACCGTGAACCTGCTGCTGCTTGAGGAAGCCGATTTCATTGCGGCTGACCGGGTGGTTCTGCGTGATCGCCGCCTGAAGCACATGCAGGAGGTGCACCGCGCAGAGGTCGGCGACACTGTGCGGGTGGGCCGCGTCAACGGCCTGCTGGGCAATGCCGAACTGCTGCGCCTTGAACCCCATGAGGCAGAGCTGCGTGTCGAACTGCAGAGTGCTCCGCCGGCAAAACTGCCGCTCACCCTGCTGCTGGCGTTGCCACGTCCCAAGATGTTACGCCGGGTGTTTCAGACCGTCGCGACCATGGGCGTGCCGAAAGTCATCCTGCTGAACAGCTACAGGGTGGAAAAAAGCTTCTGGCAGACGCCGTTTCTAGAGCCTGAAGCCATCCGCGAGCAACTGATTCTGGGCCTGGAACAGGCGCGCGATTCGGTGCTGCCTGAGATTGTGATCGAAAAGCGCTTCAAGCCTTTCGTTGAAGATCGCTTGCCGCAGATCGCGCTCGACACACTGGGCCTGGTTGGCCATCCCGGTGATTTCCCCGCCTGCCCTCGTGCGGTCACACAGCAAGTCACGCTGGCCATCGGCCCTGAAGGGGGCTGGATACCCTACGAAATCGATCTGTTGCGTCAGTCGGGTTTGCAGCCCGTGCAATTGGGCGAACGTATCCTGCGCGTCGAAACCGCTGTAACGGCCCTTCTCGCCCGCTTGTTCTAAGCTGTCAGTGTCGACTCAATCGCTTCAGTTAACCGATAACTGGCCGATGCAATTGCATACTTAGAGCAAAAGACGTCAAGGAGTGATCATGTCTCGTGGGTTATCCAAAAGCCTCGCCAATGCGAGTGTCAGCCTGAAATTGGCGATCGGCTTTGGCCTGGTGCTGTTGATGACGCTGATGATTTCGGCCACCGGCTGGTTCAGCAATCAGGCCCTTATTGATCGTGGGGACCGTGTTACTGCGATTGCGCAGGTCAATGAGCTGACCCTTCAGTTGCGCATCAACCGTATGAGCTACGAGGCGCTGTACAACGCAGAGACCGCAGCGAAGGTCAGAAGTACGCTCGATCAGCTGGACGCCGCGCTGCAAAGCGCCAGGAACCTGCTGCGATCCCCCGAGAACCTGCAATTGCTGGATGCCCAGATTCAGGCGACCCGCGACTACCGCCAGTCCTTCGAGGACATGAGCAAGGCGATCGAAACCCGCGAAGCGAGCCGCAGCCAGATGGGCGAAAACGCCGACAAAGCGGTGGATCAGGCCGACAGGATCGAAGCCGAACTGCTCAAGGAAGATAACATCCTGGCCTTCAATGGCATCGTCGGCGTCAGCAAGCTGATTCAGCAGGCGCGTTTTCAGGTACGTGGTTACACCTACAGCGGCCGTCCCGATTTCGAAAAAGACGCCAATAAGGCCATCGATGACGCGGTGACCGGGATCAACACGCTGGCTGGCGACATTTCTTCCACTTATTCGCCCATGCTGCAACAGGCCATCGCCGGGCTCAATGGCTACCGCGCGGCTGTGGGCCGCTACCGCGATGCCCAGGCCGCCTCCAAGGCCGCACTGGATAAAATGACCACGTTGGGCGTCAGCATGCTCGACACCAGCAACGACCTGATCATCCGGCAGAACAAGAGCCGTGACGCAGACAGCGCCAAGTCGGTCACGATGATCGCTGCCGCTACGGCGTTGGCGCTGGTGCTGAGCATTCTCGCGGCGTGGGTCATCACTCGCCAGATCACCACCCCGTTGCAGGAGACCCTCGAAGTAGTGGAGCGGGTGGCCTCGGGCGACCTGAGTCGCAACCTCAAGGTTGATCGCAAGGACGAACTGGGCAAACTGCAGGCCACGATTCAACGTATGACGGTGAGCCTGCGTGAGCTGGTCGGCGGGATTCGCGATGGCGTCACCCAGATCGCCAGCGCGGCGGAAGAGCTGTCAGCGGTCACCGAGCAGACCAGCGCCGGAGTCAACAGCCAGAAGGTCGAAACCGATCAGGTCGCCACCGCCATGCATGAAATGACGGCAACGGTTCAGGAGGTTGCGCGCAACGCCGAGGAAGCCTCGGAAGCAGCAGTGGCGGCAGACCGTCAGGCCCGTGATGGCGAACGAGTGGTCAACGAGGCCATTGCGCAAATCGAACGTCTTGCCTCCGCGGTGGGCAACTCCAGCGAAGCGATGGGCGCGCTGAAACAGGAAAGCGACAAGATCGGCAGCGTGCTGGACGTCATCAAATCGGTCGCCGAACAGACCAACCTGCTGGCCTTGAACGCCGCTATCGAGGCAGCCCGCGCCGGTGAGGCCGGTCGGGGCTTTGCTGTGGTTGCCGATGAGGTGCGCAGTCTGGCGCAGCGCACGCAGAAATCCACCGAAGAGATCGAAGCACTGATTGCCGGCCTGCAAAGCGGCACACAGCAGGCCACAACGGTCATGGACAGCAGTCGCGAGCTGAGCACCAGCAGCGTGGAACTGACACGTCGGGCCGGAGGATCGCTGGAAAGCATCACCAAAACCGTCTCGGCGATCCAGGCGATGAATCAGCAGATCGCCGCCGCCGCCGAAGAACAGAGCGCCACCGCCGAAGAGATCAACCGCAGCATCATCAACGTCCGCGACGTGTCCGAGCAGACATCTGCGGCCAGTGAAGAAACCGCAGCTTCCAGCGTAGAACTCGCAAGACTGGGCAACCACCTTCAGGTGCTGGTGAGCCGCTTCACCGTCTGACATGTCAGCACACAGCCCGCGCCCGCACTCGGCGCGGGCCATTTTCCCCAACTAAATGTGACAGCGTTCACCCCTCCTTCGTACTCGGAAATCTCCTACGACCTTCTCAGGTCACGCAATGAGTCACCACGCCGATGCGCTCACAACGCACGTCCCGACGGGTTCGGAACGTGCTTTTGTTCGCTCATTGCAGGAGATTCCAATGTTCCGACTGATCAATCAAGCGCTCGGCAACATGAACGTCAGATTCAAGCTGTCCCTGGGTTTCGGCCTGGTGCTGCTATTGACGCTGATCATCACACTGACCGGCTGGCATGGCCTGTACACCATGATCGACCGCTCGGAGTCGCTCTCGGACATCGCCCAGCTCAACGGTCTGACCAAAGACCTGCGCGCCGAGCGAATCACCGACCGCGTCGAAAAAACGCCGGAGAGCACCGCGCTGGTCACAGAAAAGCTCAATGAAATGAAAGCCCAACTCACCCTGCTGCACACACAGAGTGAGGAGGAGGCAACCATCAAGCTGCTAAACGGCCAGTTCGAGATGCTGAACAGGCTGGAAAAGACCTTCGCGGACGTTCGCACCAACCGACAAACCCGCAACCAGATACGCGCGCGCCTGGAGCAGACGTCCGAACAGGCCTTGCAGGCCATCGCGCAGGTTGAGGTAGAGGTACTCAAAAGCGTCAGCCAGGAACAGGACAGCAGCGAGCGGATGGAGGAGTTCACCAACATTTCCCAACTGAGGCAGCAGGTGCAGACCGCTCGTTATCAGGTGCAGGCGTATACCTTCACCACCCGCGACGCGGATGAGCACGCGGCCATTGCGGCCATCGACGAAGCGCTCAAGGAGATCGGGCAGATCGCTCAGGATCAGGGCAATGAAAGCCTTCAGGGCCTGAGCCCGGCGACCGCCGCCTTGCAGAGTTATCGGGAACGGCTTGGCGAGTTCAAGCAGATACAGACCAAGGCCGAAGCGGATCAGGAAATCATGGAAGGTCTTGGCGAAACGCTGCTGGACTCCGTCGCGGCGCTGAACCGCCTGCAGACTGCCCAGCGTGACAGCGAGGCGGCCAACTCCAGCGCCATGCTGAGCAGTGTTGCAGGCCTGGCATTGTTGATCGGATTGCTTGCCGCCTGGATCATGACCCGACAGATCACCGTGCCGTTGCAGCAGACTCTGGGGGCCGCAGCACGCATCGCCCAGGGCGACCTGAGTCGGGACATATCGGTCACACGCCGTGACGAAATGGGTCAGTTGCAACGCAGCATGCAAACCATGACCATCAGCCTGCGCGAACTGGTTGGCGGCATCAGCGAGGGCGTATCGCAGATCGCCAGCGCGGCCGAGCAATTGTCAGCAGTGACCAGGCAGACCTGCATCGGGGTCACCAGTCAGAAAGACGAAACCGATCAGGTGGCCACGGCCATGAATGAAATGGCCGCAACCGTGCAGGAAGTCGCGCGCAATGCGCAGGAAGCGTCGCAGGCGGCCGCTCAGGCGGATCAACAGGCGCGCAGTGGCGATGAAGTGGTCGGGCAGGCGATCAGTCAGATCGAGCAACTGGCTCGCGAGGTGCTGAACTCCACGCAGTCGATGAGCGCGCTCAAGCAGGAAAGCAACAAGATCGTTGGCGTTCTGGATGTGATCAAGTCTGTTTCACAGCAGACCAACCTGTTGGCCCTCAATGCGGCCATCGAGGCAGCGCGCGCGGGAGAGGCCGGGCGCGGCTTCGCGGTGGTTGCCGATGAAGTCCGTGGTCTGGCGCAACGCACGCAAAAGTCCACCGAGGAAATCGAAGAGCTGATCGCCGCCCTGCAAACCGGCACCCAACAAGTCGCAACCACCCTGGATAACAGCCGCACCCTGACCGACAACACGGTTGAGCTGAGCCGTCGCGCGGGTGGCGCACTGGAGCAGATCACCCGCACCGTGGCGACGATCCAGCACATGAACGAACAGATCGCTACCGCCAGCGAGGAACAGAGCGTAGTCGCCGAACAGATCAACCGTAACGTCATCAGCGTACGCGACATCTCCGAACAGACCGCTGCAGCCAGCGAGCAAACCGCAACCTCCAGCGTCGAACTCGCCAGACTGGGAACGCACCTGCAGGCACTGGTGGGGCGATTCAGGGTGGGTTGAACCCATGCCATCACGCCGGTAGACGTCCGGACAACGCCATCGTGCCCGCAGGCATACCGGAGAACATCATCGTGCCCACGCTGGAGCGTGAGAAACGATCGTCGTCAGGAATAACACTATCGTACCCATGCTCCGCGTGGGCATGCCGGTCTGGACGCTCTGCGTCCTCTTGCGACGCGGAGCTTCGTGAACCGCATTCCCACGCTGGAGCGTGAGGAACGATCGGGGTTCTGGAGAACCCGTCTTGACCATGTCCTGTGCATGTATGTGCCACAAAGCCCAATAAAAAAGCCCCCGACGCGTTAGGCGTCAGGGGCTCTTTTCGTAGCCGGGCGGTTTTAGACCGGGACCGGCTCCGATGCTTTACCTACAGGCTGCAAAGGCAGCAAAGGCGCATGCGGATCGGCTTCGATGGAAGCTCTCCACGCGGCCAGCCACTCTTCGTGACCTTCGCTCCAGACGCGCTCGTGCAAGCGGCCAAGGGCGACCGGGTCGCTCAGCAGCATCAGGCGTTCCTGATTGCCGAGTTTTGCCGGGCCGACCTTGAGTGCCTGATCAACACGTTCCATACGCACCACTTCAATAGGCTGAGCCTGACGGTGACGCGACGTCGCCAGGGCGCAAGCCAAAGCGTTCTGTCGCGGGTCGACCACAGCCCGAATGAAGCCCTGCTTCAGCGCATGCCAGCGGTTCTCGTAGGTGTACTGATCCGTCGAGATCAGCTCTTGCGGCGGCTCGAACTCTTCAGGAATCAGGAAGAACTTCTCGTCACGCGCCTTGACGCCCAGATTGGTACGGCTGGAAATCACCGACACCGGAATCGACAGCATCAACGACACCACGATCGGCGCAAGCCACCACAGGAAGCTTGGGTTCAACCAGAACACCAGCAAGGCCCAGCACGCGCCCAACAGGGTTTGCGGACCGTGGCGCTTCACAGCCTCGATCCACGGCGTGGAGTCATCGTCGCGTTGCGGCGAGTTCCAGGTCGCGGCCCAGCCCAGGAAAGCGGCCAGTACGAAGCGGGTGTGGAACAGCATGCGCACCGGAGCCAACAGCACCGAGAAGAGCATTTCCAGCAGCATCGAAACAGTGACCTTGAACTTGCCACCGAAGCCTTTCGCGCCCTTGGCCCAGATCAGAATGACGCTGAGCAGTTTAGGCAGGAACAGCAGGACGATGGTCGTCGAGAACAACGCGACGGCTTTTTCCGGGTGCCATTGTGGCCACAGCGGATACAGCTGACGCGGTTCAAGGAAGTAGGTCGGCTCCATCAGCGTGTTCACCGCCAGCAGGGCCGTGGACAGCACGAGGAAGAAGAACCACAACGGTGCCGACAGATAAGACATCACACCGGTCAGGAACACCGCACGGTGAACCGGATGCATGCCCTTGACCAGGAACAGCCTGAAGTTCATCAGGTTGCCGTGGCACCAGCGACGGTCACGCTTGAGTTCGTCCAGCAGGTTGGGCGGCAACTCTTCGTAACTGCCTGGCAGGTCGTACGCAATCCACACGCCCCAGCCGGCACGGCGCATCAGCGCAGCTTCGACGAAGTCGTGGGAGAGGATCGCACCGGCGAACGCGCCCTTGCCGGGCAACGGCGCCAGGGCGCAGTGCTCGATGAAGGGTTTCATGCGGATGATCGCGTTGTGACCCCAATAGTGGGATTCACCCAACTGCCAGAAGTGCAGACCGGCGGTGAACAGCGGGCCATAGACCCGGGTAGCGAACTGCTGCATGCGTGCATACAGCGTGTCCATACCCGACGCACGTGGCGCGGTCTGGATAATACCGGCGTCCGGCGTGGCTTCCATCAGGCGAACCAGACTGGTCAGACACTCACCGCTCATGACGCTATCGGCGTCCAGCACGACCATGTAGCGGTATTCACCGCCCCAGCGACGGCAGAAGTCGTCGAGGTTGCCGCTTTTGCGTTTTACGCGGCGGCGACGGCGACGATAGAAGATCTTGCCGAAACCTTTGGTCTCGCGGCACACGTCCAGCCACGCCTGTTGCTCGGCAACGGCGATGTCGGTTTCGTTGGTGTCGCTGAGCACGAAGAAATCGAAACGATCCAGGTCACCCGTGGCAGCTACCGACTCGAACGTAGCGCGCAGACCGGCGAAAACCCGAGGCACGTCCTCGTTGCAGATCGGCATGACCAGCGCAGTACGTGCGCCCTTTTCGATCGGCTCGTTGCCAGCACTGGCACCCGAGATGCGATATTTGTCGCGACCGGTGAGCAGCTCAAGGAAACCCATCAGCGCGGTCCAGAAACCGGCCGATACCCAGCAGAACAAAATCCCGAACAGCAACAGGATACTGGTCTGCAAGGCATAAGGCATGACCTGCAAGGCGGTCTGCACGAAGGTCTGACGGGTGATTTCGTCGAGCGAAACCAGCGACCAGCCCTGATACGGCAGGATGCCCTTCATGTACCAGCCAGCCACGATCGTCTGGCCCAGCATGAGGATCAGCAGGATGTAGCGACGGATCGAACCGACGGTGCGCCAGCGCGCCTTCGGCAGATCCCGCGGCAGATCATCATGCGCGGGCTTGGGCGGGTTGGTCTTGCCGGTCAGGCGACGCCAGCCGCGCACCAGAATGTTGGTGCGCCATGGCTCTGGCACGACCTTGGTCCGGCGAATCGGCGGTGTCGCCTTGAGGCACAGGCGACCGCTGGCATCGACGCCGAGCATCTCAGCGTCCTCCAACTGATCTGCAGTGGTCAGCGTCAGACGGCGACCCACCGAAGCCTGAGCGGCCTCGGCAGGGTCAGTGACCGGCTGCGCGGAAAGTCGCTCATGCAATTCGGCGAAGGTCGTGCAGCTGGCAAGTTCTGCCCGCTGCTCGTCGCTCATCGGTAAATGCGCCAGGTACTCGTTCAGAGACATTGGCACCGGTAGAGAATTACTCATCGCTCGGCAACTGATAGCTCCAGGTCTCGGTCATGACTTGCAACGTCTTGGCCGGTTCCGGATGGGTGGGCGCTGCCTCGGTTTCAGGCTGCTGAATTTCTTTACCGTCTTTATCCTTGGCTACTTCAGCCTTGGATGCGTCGGCTTTGCTTGCGTCGGCCTTGGCGACTTCGCCTTTGCCTTTGGCTGCGTCAGCTTTTGCTGCGTCAGCCTTGCCAGCTTCAGACTTGGCAGTCTCAGGCTTGGCAGCTTCGGCCTTCGGCGCATCGGCCTTGGCGATTTCTACCTGGTCGTTGGCGGACTCCTTGGCGACTGCCGGCTTGGCAGCTTCCTTGGCGGCAGCCTTCTTCTCTTCGGCCTTGTCAGCCACGAGCAGCGCAGGCTCCTTGCCTGGCTCGGCAGGGATTTCACGCAACAGGTAGGCGCGCATTTCGGTCGGCTTGCTGGAGTCCTTGACCTTCACCCGCAGGGTCAGGCGGTAGCCTTTGGTGACCGGGTTGTAGCGCAGGTTGTTTTCCACCAGTTCGACGTTGTCGTCAGTGGTCACCTGGCTGCGAATGGTCTTGTCTTCCGGCAGTGCGGCGAGAACCGGGCCCACGAAGTCGACCAGGAAGGCAAGGCTGCCGTCCGGCTGACGGATCAGGTTGGACTGACGCACGTCACCGATGGAGCGTTGGGTCTGCTTGACCCAGCCCAGATCCGGCGAGTGGATCGAGTTTTCCTGCATGGTCCAGTGCAAACGGTAGTCGAACGCCATTTCCTGGCCAGGTTCTGCCAGAGTTTCAGGCTTCCAGTAGGCCACGATGTTGTCGTTGGTCTCGTCGGCAGTCGGGATTTCGACCAGCTCGACAGTCCCTTTACCCCAATCGCCCTTCGGCTCGATCCAGGCACTTGGGCGCTTGTCGTAGCGGTCATCCAGGTCTTCGTACTGGCTGAAGTCGCGGCCGCGTTGCAGCAGACCAAAACCACGCGGGTTCTCGACCGAGAAGCTGCTGATGGACAGATGTTTAGGGTTGTTCAGCGGACGCCACAGCCACTCACCGTTGGCCGCCTGGATCGACAGACCGCTGGAATCGTGCAGTTCACGACGGTAGTTAGGCACACGCGAAGGCTGGTTGGCGCCGAACAGGAACATACTGGTCAGCGGAGCAACGCCCAGCTTGTTGACCTTGTCACGCAGGAACATGCGCGACTTCACGTCAACCAGGGTGTTGGTACCCGGACGCAGGGTCAGCTGATAGGCGCCAGTGGCACGCGGCGAGTCGAGCAGTGCGAAGATCACCAGATGGTTGTCATCCGGGCCCGGCTTCTCGATCCAGAATTCCTTGAAGCGCGGAAATTCTTCACCGGACGGCGAGGCAGTGTCGATCGCCATGCCGCGCGCGGACAGGCCATAAACCTGACCCTTGCCGATCACGCGGAAGTAGCTCGCGCCCAGCATGGTCATGATTTCGTCCTGCTTGTCATCCTTGTTGATCGGATACAGGACACGGAAACCGGCATAACCCAGTTTCTCGGTGGATTTTGGGTCGATCTTCAGATCGCCGAAGTCAAAACGACTCGGGTCGTATTTGATCTCGTCGACGCTGGTCGCGGTCACTTCGTTGATCTTGACCGGCGTGTCGAAGTGCATGCCCTGGTGGTAGAAAGACACTTTGAACGGAGTCTTTTCGCCCGCCCATTCGGCCTTGTCATCACGGAAGCGGATCTTCTGATAATCGGCGAACTTCATGTCGCGCAGCTCGTTCGGCAGATTGCTCCTCGGAGCCTCGAACTTCTGCCCGGCCATTTCTTTGGCCTTCGCCGCTACATCATCAAGGTTGAACGCCCACAGCTGACCTGCACTGAACAGGCATACAAGGGCCGAGCTTGCCAGAAGTGCACTACGCAACCGCTTGACAGGTGTCTTTGGAGCATCACAGGGACTAACAATCACGAGCAACCCTCGCCGAAAAACAGATGAAAAAACCAACGGCCAGCTATCAATGCCGGGTTGGCGAGCATTGTTCCGACTCCGAATGGGCTTAATGATTCCCCAACCCGGTGTCAGAACCGCTTTTGTCATACCAAATGGACCAACAGTGTCGATCCCCGTAGCGCGCGATTATCCAGTAGCACGCGCCACAACGCATCAGGTATGACAAAGAAATTTATTCCCGCAAGACAGATGAATTCAGGGGGACAAAGTGAAATCGTAGCTTATGTATCAAACAAAAATGTCACGGGGCCATCATTTATCAGGTGCACCTGCATGTCTGCACCAAACTGGCCCGCCGCTACCGTGGGATGCGCGATTCTGGCCTGGCTCAACAGATAGTCGAACAACTCGGCACCCAGCGCTGGAGGCGCGGCTTTAGAGAAGCCCGCGCGCAACCCGCTTTTGGTGTCTGCAGCCAGCGTGAACTGGGAAACCAGCAACAAGCCGCCACTCACCTCGCGCAAAGACAGATTCATCTTGCCCTCGGCATCGCTGAACACTCGATAATTGAGCAACTTGTGCAGCAACTTATCGGCACTGGCGCGGGTGTCTTGAGGCTCTATTCCCACCAACACCAGTATGCCCTGTTCAA
Organism: Pseudomonas cerasi; assembly: GCF_027983475.1. NCBI lineage: Bacteria > Pseudomonadati > Pseudomonadota > Gammaproteobacteria > Pseudomonadales > Pseudomonadaceae > Pseudomonas > Pseudomonas cerasi. Next base: position 1,749,198 of record NZ_JAQJVM010000001.1, on the reverse strand, counting down.
TGGCACCCACGACCTCGGTGCCGACCTCGACGCGCGCACTTCGCACGCGCTGCAACAAACCTTTCATAGATGCCTTTCCAGACTCAAAACCAATACCGGATCACTGTCACGCTTCTTCGGGCGGCAGGTCGAGCAGGTTGCGCGCAACTTCTGCAGCGGCCCGCACCAGTGCGTCGGCGATACCGGGTTCGGCTGCCGAGTGCCCGGCCTCGCGAATCACCTGCAGCTCGCTGCCAGGCCAGTTCTGGTGCAGCTCCCACGCATTGTCCAGCGGACAGATGACATCGTAACGACCGTGGACAATGATTGCCGGCAGGTGCGCGATCTTCGGCATGTCGCGAATCAGCTGGTTGTCTTCCAGAAAGGCGTTGTTCATGAAGTAGTGGCATTCGATGCGCGCAATGGACAACGCACGGTGCGGCTCGGCGAAGCGATCGACCACTTGCGGATTGGGCCGCAAGGTGGCGCAACGCCCCTCCCAGGTCGACCAGGCCTTGGCGGCATGCATCTGGGCAATCTGATCCGGCCCGGTGAGCCGCTTGTGGAAGGCAGCCAGAATGTTGTCACGCTCGTCCAGCGGAATCGGCGCGACATAATCCTGCCAATAATCCGGGAACAGACGGCTGGCACCTGCCTGGTAGAACCAGTCGATTTCCTGCTGACGGGCAAGGAATACGCCACGCAGGATCAGCGCGTGCACGCGGTCGGGATGGGTCTGAGCATACGCCAGGGCAAGGGTCGAGCCCCACGAACCGCCGAACAACACCCATTTGTCGATCCCGAGGTGCTCGCGGATCGCTTCAAGGTCTTCCACCAGTTTCCAGGTGGTGTTGTTTTCAAGGCTGGCATGCGGAGTGGAACGACCGCAGCCGCGCTGGTCGAACGTAACGATGCGGTACAGGTTGGGATCGAAATAGCAGCGACTGTGCGCATCGCATCCCGAACCCGGGCCGCCGTGGATGAACACCACCGGCAACCCTTCTGGCGAGCCACTTTCATCGACGTAAAGCACATGCGGTTGTTCCACGGCCAGATCGTGCCGGGCGTAGGGTTTGATCTGCGGGTACAAAGTCTGCATAAGTGCTCCATAAGTCCAATTTAGAGGCTTCTATTATTCTGCCGTGGGGCATCATAAACCCGAAACGAAGAATCAGCATGCTGCACGTCATCGATCAGGATGGAACGAACGATGCAAGCGTTTTGCCAATTTCAACGGTGCGCGAACCAGAGCCGTTGCGCTGGGTCGAAGCGAGAGCTGTGCCGTCAATTATTTCTCTTTTTTTCAGGAAATAATTGACGACACGCCTACAGTCTAAGAATCCCGTTTTCCATTCGTCAGACTACTTGAGGTTTTACCGATGTCTCAGGAACCACTTGTTCGTGACGCTGATGTGGCCGCTTTTCGCGCCGCTGTGCTCGCCAAACTCACCTACTCGGTGGGCAAGGACCCCGACCATGCGTTTGAGCATGACTGGTTTGAAGCTGTTGCCCTTGCCGCCCGCGACCACATGGTCGAACACTGGATGGACCACACGCGGCAGATCTATCGCAAGGTTCAGAAACGCGTTTACTACCTGTCTCTCGAATTCCTGATAGGCAGGCTGCTGTACGACAGCCTCAGTAACCTCGGCCTGCTCGAAGTCGCTCGCGAGGCGCTGACCGAACTGGGTGTGGACATCGAGCGCATCCGCCTGCTTGAACCGGATGCGGCACTGGGTAACGGCGGCCTGGGTCGTCTGGCGGCGTGCTTCATGGAAAGCATGTCGACCCTGGGTATCGCGGGTCATGGTTACGGCATTCGTTACGAGCACGGCCTGTTTCGTCAGGGCATCGTCGATGGCTGGCAGCAGGAACAAACCGAGAACTGGCTGGACTTCGGTAACCCATGGGAATTCGAACGCCCTGAGGTGGTTTACTCCATTGGCTTCGGCGGCAGCGTCGACACGGTCCCGACCGAAGCAGGCGACTCGCGTCAGGTATGGCGTCCGGGCGAGACCGTTCGGGCCATCGCCTATGACACCCCGGTGGTAGGCTGGCGTGGCAAGAGCGTCAACACGCTGCGCTTGTGGCGCGCCCGTGCAGTAGAAGACCTGCACCTGGAACGCTTCAACGCCGGCGATCACTTCGGCGCGGTTGCCGAAGTGGTGCGCGCCGAAAGCATTTCCCGCGTGCTTTACCCGAACGATGCAACCGAAGCGGGTCAGGAACTGCGTCTGCGTCAGGAATACTTTTTCGTCTCCGCGTCGCTGCAGGACTTGCTGCGCCGCCATCTGAACCAACACGCCACGCTGACGGATCTGTCCGAGCACGCGGCGATTCAGATGAACGACACGCACCCCTCGATCGCAGTGGCCGAGCTGATGCGTCAGTTGATCGACAACCACAACATCCCGTGGGACACCGCGTGGAAAATCACCGTCGGCACCCTCGGCTACACCAACCACACCCTGCTGCCTGAAGCGCTGGAAACCTGGTCGGTCGGTCTGATGGAGCGGATGCTGCCGCGCCACATGCAGATCATCTACCTGATCAACGCGCAGCACATTGACACACTGCGCACCAAAGGCGTCGACGACGTCAACGTACTGCGTGCCGTATCGCTGATCGAAGAAGACAACGGTCGTCGGGTACGCATGGGCAACCTGGCGTTCCTCGGCTCGCACAGCGTCAACGGCGTTTCGGCGCTGCACACCCAGCTGATGCGCAAGACCGTGTTCGCCGAGCTGCACAAGATCTACCCGGAGCGGATCAACAACAAGACCAACGGCATCACCTTCCGCCGCTGGCTGTTCCAGGCCAACCCGAAGCTGACCGAGATGCTTGTCGAGTCACTCGGCGAGGATGTTCTGGACAACGCCGAGACGCGCCTCAAAGAGCTCGAGCCGTTCGCCGAGAAGTCGTCGTTCCGCAAGCAGATGGCCGATCAACGCCTGCACAGCAAGCGTGCGCTGGCCGCGATCATTCACGAGCGCCTGGGCATTGCCGTCAATCCTGCCGCGATGTTTGACGTTCAGGTCAAGCGGATTCACGAATACAAACGCCAGTTGCTGAACCTGTTCCACACGGTTGCTCTGTATCAGGCCATTCGCGCCGAGCCGGGTACCGATTGGGTGCCACGGGTGAAGATCTTCGCCGGCAAGGCGGCGGCCAGTTATCACTCGGCCAAGCTGATCATCAAGCTGACCAACGACATCGCGCGGACCGTGAACAACGATCCGACGGTGCGCGGTCTGCTGAAAGTGGTGTTCATGCCCAACTACAACGTCAGCCTGGCGGAGAGCATCATCCCGGCGGCCGACCTGTCCGAGCAGATTTCCACCGCGGGCCTGGAGGCATCCGGCACCAGCAACATGAAGTTCGGCCTCAACGGCGCACTGACCATCGGTACTCTGGACGGTGCCAACGTGGAGATGAGCGAGCAGGTCGGGCTGGAACACATGTTCATCTTCGGCATGTCCTCGCAACAGGTCGAAGCCCGCAAGCGTGCAGGTGAATTCAGCGCGCATGACGATGTGGCCGCCTCCGGACGCTTGAACGATGTCCTGCAGGCGATCCGTGGCGGTGTGTTCTCGCCGGATGATCCGAACCGTTATGTGGGGCTGATCGATCAGTTGCTGGCGTATGACCGCTTCCTGGTCTGCGCTGACTTCGACTCGTATTGGGCGGCCCAGGCCAAGGTCGAAGAGCGCTGGCACGACTCCAAGGAATGGTGGCGCTCGGCGGTCCTCAACACCGCACGCATGGGCTGGTTCTCCTCAGACCGGACCATCCGCGAGTACGCCGGAGACATTTGGAAGGCGCTGGACTGACGTCAGAGCCTGAAAAGACTCACAACCCCAGTGGGAGCGAGCCGGGCGACGCTTCGCTTGCTCGCGAAGAGGCCATTAAGGTCTCCGCAAAGAAGGCGCTCGAAACGACGCCTTCGTGAGCAAGCTCACTCCCACAAGCGCCACGAGGATCTGTCTCAGTCCTGCAGAGACTCTGGTGCCCCCGGCATAAAACATTACAAACGATGTCCGCCCGCCCCTATATACTGCGCTCGATGAACCTTCACACATCGAAAAGGATGTCGTCGCGTGCTTTGGATTTGTCTGGTGTTGGGCGGCGCGGCGCTGGGCTATTCGCTGAGTTATGACGAGTGGGCCGGTGCACTGATCGGTGCAGTCATGGGCTGGGCCATGTGGGCCGGCATTCGCGTGCGCGTGCTTGGCAGGCAATCGGCTGATCAGCAGCAACAACTGCTCGCAAACCGCAAATCCCTCGACGCCCTTCAACAGCGCCTGAGCGCACTCGAACGTCAGTCCGCGCCTGGCGTACCGCCTGCGCAGGACCCTGCGCCGCTTCCACTCGATGCGATCATTGTCGAAGCACCCGGCGACGGCCCCGAGCTGATCTGGGACCTGCCGGACGAAGCGCCGCAGGTAGCAACACCTGTCGAGCCCGCCCCGCCGATACACGAGCCAACCAACACAGCAAAAACCAACCCGCTGGACAGCGCGATCAACGCCGCAAAAGACTGGCTGTTGGGCGGGAATACAGTGCTGCGCGTGGGTGTCGTGGTGCTGTTCCTCGGCCTGGCGTTTTTGCTGCGCTATGCCACTGAGGGCATGGTCGTGCCGCTTGAAGCACGCTACGCCGCAGTCGCCGCCAGTGCGCTGGCCCTGCTCGGTCTGGGCTGGTGGCTGCGCAGGCGCAACGGTCCTTACGCCTTGATGCTGCAAGGCGCAGGCGTTGGGGTGCTGTACCTGACCGTGTTCGCCGCGATGAAACTGCACACCCTGCTGGACCCGACCCTGGGCTTCGCGCTGCTGGTCGCAATCACCAGCTTCTCAGCCATTCTGGCGCTGACGCAAAATTCGCTGGCACTCGCCTGCGCTGGCGCGCTCGGCGGCTTCGCGGCACCGTTGCTGGCCTCGACCGGGCAAGGTAGCCATATCTCGCTGTTCAGTTACTTTGCCCTACTCAATGCGGGCATCATCGCCATCGCATGGTTCAAGGCCTGGCGCACGCTCAACCTGATCGGCTTCTTCGGCACTTTCGGCATCGGCTTCGCCTGGGGCCTGCAGGCTTACACTCCGGCATTGTTCTGGAGCACCGAGCCCTTTCTGATGGTGTTCTTCCTGATGTATCTGGCCATCGGCCTGCTGTTTGCCCGCCGCAAACTGCTCGAACTGGACAGCGCGCCACCTGACCATACTCGCGAAGCCATGCTGCGCTGGGCTGCGCGTCAGGGCGATTACGTCGACGGCACGTTGTTGCTGGGCACGCCGATAGTCGGCTTCGGCCTGCAATATGCGCTCGTCGAGCATTTGGAATTCGGCGCTGCGTTCAGCGCGCTTGGGTTGGGCTTGATCTACATGGCGCTGGCACGCTGGCTGGCAGCACGTGCACCGGGCCAAACCGCCTTGCTGATGGAAACCTGCCTGGCGCTGGGCGTGGTGTTTGCCACGCTGGCGATCCCGTTGGGCCTGGGTTCTCAGTGGACGACGAGCGCGTGGGCTGTGGAAGGCGCGGCGATTTTCTGGCTGGGTTTGCGGCAGCAGCGCAAGCTGGCACAGGCTTTCGGCCTGCTGCTGCAACTGTGCGCCAGCGTGATGTTGATCAATGCGTCAGGCAGTGCCGACTCGGCTGACGACTACTGGACGCCGATGATCCTGGCCATCGGTGCGCTGGTCAGTGCCTGGAGTGCGTACCGCTTCAACACCCTGACCCTTATCGATCAAAAAGTCGCCAGAACCGTACTGACCGTATGGGGTGCGATCTGGTGGTCGGTTTCATTGATCAGCGTCGTGCAGTTGTACGTTCCCATTGGAGTGCAGACGTCTGTGCTGTTGATCGCCGCCGCGCTCAGCGTGGCAATCTGGACAGTGCTGTCCGTGCGCTTGCGCTGGCCAGACCTCGCCGCGCTGTGCAGCACGCTTACGCCCGTCAGCGCAGCATTACTGTCGGGCTCGCTGAGTGAACATTACCACCCCGCCGCCCACTGGGGCTGGCTGGCCTGGCTGGTGGTGTTCGCCGTGCATCTGCTGACTCTGCGCTATCTGGCAGACCGGCAGCCCATCCTCGCACGACGTGTCGCTCACACCGCGGGCTGCCTGCTGATCATCGCCGTGCTGGCCCTGGAACTGCGCTTCGGCCTGCTGCAACTGTCCGAACATTACAACGCTTGGCGCTGGCTGGGCTGGGCGATTCTGCCGAGCCTGTTCCTGCTGGCGATGAGCTCGGCGCGCCAATGGCCGTGGCCGGTAAAAGCCTGCCCCGAAGCCTATCACCTCGGTGCCGCTGCGCCGCTGGCGGTGTTGATGCTGGCGTGGTTCTGGCTGGCGAATACCTTGAGCGACGGCGCAGCGGAACCACTGCCGTATATCCCGCTGTTCAACCCGCTGGAAATCGGTTTGCTATTGTCACTGGCAGGGGTCTGCCTGTGGCTGCGCAAACAGGTCATGCGCCTTGGTAACGCTGCCTTGCTGGTGGCTGGCGCCTCGCTGTTCGCGCTGGTCACGACAATGGTCATGCGCACGGCGCATCATTGGGCTGATGTGCCATGGAACACCGGGGCGCTGCTCGACTCGATGCGCGTCCAGGCCGGGTTGTCGATAGTCTGGACGCTGATGGCACTGGCCCTGATGATCGGCGGTCACATGCGCTCCAACCGCCAGCTGTGGCTGGGCGGCGCAGCGTTGATCGGGGTGGTGGTGGTCAAGCTGTTCTTCGTCGAGCTGAGCAATCGTGGCGGCATGGAGCGCATCGTCTCGTTCATCGGTGTTGGCATTTTGCTATTGGTGGTGGGATATTTCGCACCATTACCGCCGAAACACTCTGCCACAGAGGCCGGCGAAGAACCCGGCCCAGGCTCGACTGCCGCGCCGGACACGCTATGAGGAAACCGTTCTTGAGTCATCCTGCCATGAAGATCGCCGTGCTTGGCCTGGCCTTGTGCACGGCGATAACCGCCCTCGCTCAGGACAAACCGGCGGACTTTGCCAGCCAGACGCCGCTGAGCCTGAGCGGCGAAGGGCCGTGGTATCGCATCGAGTTGCCGCTTGCCGTCCAGTTGAATGCCCGGCAGACCGATCTGAGCGATGTACGTGTGTTCAATGCCGAGGGCCAGCCGCAGGCTTACTCGATCACGCCGCGCCAACCCGCCCCCGAACAGGAGCCGGTGCCGATTGAGGTCAACTGGTTCGCCCTGTACAGCACACAGGAATCAGCCGACGCCGCGCCGGTCATCCGTATCGAGCGCTCCAGCAACGGCAGCGTGATCGAGGTCCAGCCACAAAGCGATATCGAAGCGGGCGAAGAAGTGCTGCGCGGCTGGTTGCTGGACACCAGCGCAATCAAGGCTCCGCTGGAGCAGTTGGTTATCGACTGGAGCACCGAGCGGGAGGGCTTCCAGAACTTCAGCATTGAAGCCAGTGATGACCTGCAGCACTGGCGCAACTGGGGCGAGGGACAGGTTGCACGGCTGTCGTTTGCCGACGAAGTGGTCGAACAGCGCGAAGTCGGCCTGCCCGGCCAGAGCGCGCGCTATCTGCGCCTGCTGTGGCATTCCCCGCACAGTGCGCCGCTGCTGATCTCTGCGCACCTGCTGAGTGCCAGCAGCGACACTCCAGCCACGCCGCTGACCTGGTCGCCACCGGTCAAGGGCAGCGTCGAAAGCCCCAACGAGTATGTCTGGCAACTGCCCACCGGCTTGCCGATAGGCCGCGTCAGGATCGACATCACCCAGCCCAACAGCCTGGCACCGGCGACGCTCTACGGCCGGCTCGATGCCGGGCAGCCCTGGCAGCCAATCAGCAGCGGCCTGCTGTATCGGTTGTCGCAGAACAACAGCGATGTCCTGCAGGACCAGTTGCAATTGTCCGGACGCATCGTTCGGCAGCTCAAGCTGGTGGTGGATGATCGCGGCGGCGGACTGGGCAGTGAAGCGCCGCAGTTGAGTGTGGCCGTGCCTGCCACGGAGGTGGTGTTCCTGGCGCGCGGTAACGGGCCCTTCACCCTGGCAATCGGCAACCCAAGCGTCAAGGCTGCCAACCTGTCGCTGGCCACGCTGATTCCCGACCTGAGCCCGGAGAAGCTCGCGACTCTCGGCACAGCAAGCCCGGCCACGGCTACCGTGGCCAACATGGCCGCTGCGCCGATCGCCGTGCAACAAACTACTGACTTCAAACGCCTGGGGCTTTGGGCCCTTCTGCTGCTTGGCGTGGTGTTCCTTGGCTGGATGGCATTCAGCACGCTGCGCGCTGCAAAACGCTAAAACGGGCGGCCTGTCAGGTGCGGTTCGCCTGACATCTGAACTGAAACAGTCTTAAGCCAGTCTCATAGCAGTATTACGTCGCCACTCGCGTTAAACTGCGCGGGTTTTCATACCCCCTATTTTCGGAGCTATCCATGTCCCGCGTTACACTAAGTCGTTACTTGATTGAGCAGACTCGCAGCAACAACACCCCTGCCGATCTGCGCTTCCTGATCGAAGTTGTGGCGCGCGCATGCAAGGAAATCAGCCACGCCGTCTCCAAGGGCGCGCTGGGTGGCGTACTGGGCAGCATGGGCACCGAAAACGTGCAGGGCGAAGTGCAGAAAAAGCTCGATGTGATCTCCAACGAGATTCTGCTCGAAGCCAACGAATGGGGCGGTCACCTGGCCGGCATGGCTTCCGAAGAAATGGACAACGCCTACCAGATCCCGGGCAAATACCCGAAGGGTGCCTACCTGCTGGTTTTCGACCCATTGGACGGCTCGTCGAACATCGACATCAACGCACCGGTCGGCACGATCTTCTCGGTACTGCGCTGCCCGAACGAATACCTGAGCCAGAACGAAGCGCTGAATGAAAAGGCCTTCCTGCAGCCAGGCACCGAACAGGTCGCCGCCGGTTACGCCATCTACGGTCCGCAAACCATGCTGGTCCTGACCCTGGGCGATGGCGTGAAAGGCTTCACCCTGGACCGTGAAATGGGCAGCTTCGTGCTGACTCACGAAGACATCACCATCCCGGAGTCCACTCAGGAGTTCGCGGTCAACATGTCCAACCAGCGTCACTGGGAAGCCCCGGTACAGCGCTACGTGAGCGAGCTGCTGGCCGGTGAAGACGGTCCGCTGAAAAAGAACTACAACATGCGCTGGGTCGCGGCGATGGTTGCCGACGTGCACCGTATCCTGACCCGTGGCGGCCTGTTCATGTACCCGCGCGACAGCCGCGAGCCTTCCAAGCCGGGCAAGCTGCGCCTGATGTACGAAGCCAACCCGATGTCCTTCCTGGTAGAACAGGCTGGCGGCGCGTCCACCGACGGCCATCAGCGCATTCTCGACATTCAGCCTGAAGGCCTGCACCAGCGCGTAGCGGTGTACTTGGGTTCCAAGGAAGAAGTCGAGCGTGCCACCGCGTATCACAAGGCGTAAGACGCCTTCTGCACCGGTAGTGATCGGGCCATGCTCGATCACTGCCGAGTGAGCCAATGCTCTGAAACACGAGCAGTCAGCCATTCGCTCAGCCCCGTCTGCGGGCCAACTATCTGATCCTCGGCACAAATCCTTGCGCCGTCCGGGAACCAGAGTCCCTTTTTCTCTTCTAAGCTTGCGGTACTGCGCCAGCGCCAGACTGCACCGGCTTGCACTGCGACGCGACCCCCTTCCGTTCAGGAGCTACATCCATGTCCTTGCGTTCTGTCGCGTTACTCTCGTTCTGCGTCCTGCTGGCTGCCTGCAGCAAGATCACTCAGGAAAACTATTCCAAACTGTCCGCTGGCATGCCCAAGGCTCAAGTCGAGTCCTTGCTGGGCAGCCCGACGGAATGTTCGGGTGCCTTGGGCATGTCGAGCTGCACCTGGGGCGACCAGAACACCTTTATCAGCGTGCAATACGCAGCGGACAAGGTGGTGCTGTTCTCGGGTCAGGGTCTGAAATAACCCATGATCAAGGTACTGGTACGTTTTGGAATTTGTGTCATGGCCAGCTTTTTGGCCATCGGTTTTGCCCACTCGGCTGACAACCTCGAGCCAAAGACTGTAGGTAACGTCGACCTCAAGCAGTATCAGGGTACCTGGTACGAGATCGCCCGCTTGCCGATGTTTTTCCAGCGCAAGTGCGCTCAGTCCGAGGCGCGTTACACGCTCAAGGACGACGGCAACATCGCAGTGACCAACCGCTGCCGCACGATTGAAGGCAAGTGGGAAGAAGCAACGGGTACGGCTTCGCCGCAGGTTGCGGGCAAGACCGACAAACTGTGGGTTGTGTTCGACAATTGGTTCTCGCGCCTGCTGCCCAGCGTCGCCAAGGGTGATTACTGGATTCTGGACGTCAGCGAAGGCTACCGTACCGCCGTGGTCGGCAACCCGGATCGCAAATACCTGTGGCTGCTGTCGCGTACACCGACCGTCTCCGCATCGGTCAGGGAAGACATGCTGAGCAAGGCCCGCCAGCAAGGCTACGACACCTCACGCCTGATCTGGCGCGAGGATGACTCGAAGATCGGCAAGGGCGAGAAGTAACCAGGCTGGAACAAGCGTCCGCAAGAACACTATCGTGCCCATGCTCCGCGTGGGCACGCCGTTCTGGACGCTCTGCGTCCTCTCTTGCATCAGCCGAGCAATTCCCTCAACACCTGCGCGAACTCGCGGTTGCTTTGTTGTTCTGCGGCGTGTCGCCCCTCACGTATGACCCATCGCCCGTTGACCGCCACGTCGCGGATCTGCCGGTCGCTGCCGGCGAACAGCCAGCGGTTGAGGATGGCGTCTTCCGAGGCCGTGGCGATGTACGGGTCATTGCCATCCAGCACCAGCCAGTCGGCGCGTTGACCCACTTGCAGCGTACCAATCTGCTGCCCCAATGCCTGCGCGCCACCGGCAAGTGCAGCGTCATATAGCGTGCGGCCAACCATGGGCTGATCGCTGCGATACAGCCGGTTGCGGCGCTGATCGCGCAGACGCTGGCCGTATTCCAGCCAGCGCAGTTCCTCGACCACACTGAGCGAGACGTGACTGTCCGAGCCGATTCCCCAGCGACCGCCCTGAGCAATGTAGTCCACCGCCGGAAAGATCCCGTCGCCGAGGTTGGCCTCGGTGGTCAGGCATAACCCGGCCACCGCGCCGCTTTGCGCCATCAGAGCCACTTCATCCGCCTCGGCATGGGTCGCATGGACCAGGCACCAGCGGTTATCCACAGGCACGTTTTCATACAGCCATTGCAACGGGCGCCGACCGCTCCAGCTCAGGCAGTCATCGACTTCCTTCTGCTGCTCCGCGATATGAATATGCACCGGACACTGCCGGTCGCTGGCCGCCAGCACCTCACTGATCTGCTGCGGCGTCACCGCGCGCAGCGAGTGGAAGCAAAGACCGAGTTGCTGGGCAGGCTGAGCCGCCAGAACCGGACGCAGACGAGCCTGCACATCCAGATAGCTGTCGGTACTGTGGATAAAACGCCGCTGGCCTTCGTTGGGTGCCTGCCCGCCAAAGCCGGAATGGCTGTACAGCACCGGCAGCAAGGTCAGGCCGATACCGACCGAACCGGCCGCCTGGCTGATCTGCAGCGCGAGCTCGGCAGGATCGGCATAGGGCTTGCCGTCACTGTCCTGATGCACGTAATGAAATTCGGCCACCGAGGTGTAGCCGCCCTTGAGCATCTCGATGTACAGCTGACGAGCGATAACGCCCAACTGCTGCGGGCTGATGCGCCCCACCAGGCGATACATGAGATCGCGCCAGGTCCAGAAACTGTCGTTGGGGTTGCCGGCCACTTCCGCAAGCCCGGCCATTGCACGCTGGAACGCGTGGGAGTGCAGGTTAGGCATGCCAGGCAGCAAAGGCCCGCTGACTTTCTCGGCGCCCTGCTGAGCGGCATCGGCCTCGACGCGGGTCAAAATACCGTCCTGACTGACCTCCAGACGCACATTGCTGGCCCAGCCGTCGGGGAGTAACGCGCGCTCGGCAAAGAAGGCTGACATTGACTTCACACCTCATCACTGTAATTTGTATATACATATACAGACGTTTCAGCGACCGGTAAACCGCCTGCACGCTTGCCGAGCAGCAGGTTAATGGTTAGCGTGAGCGCTTTGCAGCGTCTGAATGCGCTCGAAAACACCGTCTCGAACAACAAGGACTCCCACGTGTCGACTCCGCCCGCCGCTTCTTCCCTGGCAGCCCAGATGGGCGAAAGTCCCGCACCCTTGTACGCCCGCGTGAAACAGATGATCGCTCTGCAGATTCAGAACGGCACCTGGCCGCCGCATCACCGTGTGCCGTCGGAAAGCGAACTGGTGACGCAACTGGGCTTCAGCCGCATGACCATAAACCGGGCACTGCGCGAGCTGACCGCCGAGGGCCTGCTGGTGCGCATGCAGGGCGTCGGCACCTTTGTCGCCGAGCCCAAGAGCCAGTCGGCGCTGTTCGAAGTGCATAACATTGCCGACGAGATTGCCGCGCGCGGCCATCGCCACACGTGCAAGGTCATGGTCCTCAAGGAGGAAGCCGCTGGCTCCGAGCGCGCCCTGGCGCTGGACATGCGCGAAGGCCAGCGGGTTTTCCACTCGCTGATCGTGCATTACGAGAACGACATCCCGGTGCAGATCGAGGACCGCTTCGTGAACGCCCAGGTCGCTCCGGACTACCTCCGGCAGGACTTTACCCTGCAGACGCCTTACGCCTACCTCTCGCAGGTTGCGCCGCTCACCGAAGGTGAGCATGTGGTCGAGGCGATTCTCGCCGAAGCCGATGAATGCAGGCTGTTGCAGATTGAGGCGGGGGAGCCCTGCCTGCTGATTCGCCGTCGGACCTGGTCTGGTCGTCAGCCGGTTACCGCTGCGCGCCTGATCCACCCCGGCTCCCGTCATCGCCTGGAAGGACGCTTTACCAAATGAGCCAGACCCGCATTTTGCGCGCCGTCGACTACCCGCGCATGCCGTGGAAAAACGGCGGTGGCAGCACGGAAGAGATCGCTCGCGACGCAGGCCAGGATCTGGACGGTTTCGGTTGGCGGCTGTCGATTGCCGACATCGAAACCTCGGGCGGCTTTTCGGTGTTCGCCGGTTATCAACGCATCATCACCGTCCTGCAGGGCACGGGCATGACGCTGGACGTGGATGGTCTGAGCAGTCGTCCGCTGCTGCCATCGGACCCGTTCGCATTCAGCGGTGACAGCCAGGTCAATTGCACCTTGCTGGACGGGCCGATTCGCGATTTCAACCTGATCTACGCCCCACACCGCTACACTGCACGTCTGCACTGGATAGACGTGCGTCACCCGCAACGCTTGTTCAGCTCTGCCAGCACCCTGGTGCTGTTCAGTATGGCCGAGCAAGTGGCGATCAGCGTCGACAGCCAGCCGTGGGAAATTCTTGGCAAACACGATTGCGCTCAGGTGGACAATGCTGGCGGTCTGCTCGAAGTCGAACTGCAATCGCCTCGCGCCAGCCGTTGCTGCCTGATTGAGCTCACTGCCACAGGCCAGTAACCGCATTCCTGGCATTACGATAAAAAAGTGCTTCGTTTCAAGGACAACCATGACTCAAGTTCCGAACCGGGAAACGCCCAGAGGCATTGCCGTCCTCGCACGCTTCCTCGCCTCCGAATCAGCTGGTGGCATCGTGTTGATGGCCGCTGCGCTGGCGGCATTGATCGTTGCCAACTCGCCTCTTTCTGCCGGCTATTTCTCGATCCTGCACAGCGTCTGGCTGGGCCTCTCGGTCGAGCTGTGGATCAACGACGGGCTGATGGCGATCTTCTTCCTGATGGTCGGCCTGGAGATCAAACGTGAAGTCCTCGCCGGTGGTCTGGCGACCTGGGGGCAACGAGCCCTGCCCGGCTTTGCAGCGGCAGGCGGCATGCTGGTGCCTGCGCTGATCTACATCGCGATCAATTGGGGCAATCCGCAGACCCTGAGCGGCTGGGCGATCCCGGCAGCCACCGACATCGCCTTTGCTCTCGGCGTGCTGTCGCTGCTCGGCAACCGGGTGCCGACCTCGCTGAAGGTGTTTCTGGCCGCGCTGGCGATCCTCGACGATCTGGGCGCCGTGACGATCATCGCCTTCTTCTACAGCTCCGGTCTGAACCTGCCGATGCTGGCAGCCGCTTTCGTGACCTTGGCGGTGCTGATCGTCATGAATCGTTTGAACGTGCGCCGTCTGTTGCCCTATCTGCTGCTCGGCGCGCTGCTGTGGTTCTTCGTCCTGCAATCGGGCGTACACGCCACGCTGGCCGGTGTCGCCCTGGCGCTGTGCATCCCGATGGGCAAGCCCGAGGAAGAAGCCCGCTCGCCGCTGCTGTTCCTCGAAGAAAAGATGCACTACTGGGTGGCCTTCGCCGTGGTGCCGATCTTTGGTTTTGCCAATGCGGGCGTGTCGCTGGCCGGCATTACCCTGGGCAACCTGGTCGATCCTGTGCCGCTGGGCGTTGCGCTGGGGCTGTTCGTGGGCAAGCAGATCGGCGTGTTTCTCGCCGCCGTGCTGGCCATCCGCGCCGGGCTGGCGGTGTTGCCGGAGGGCAGCAACTGGGTGCAACTGTACGGCGTGGCGATTCTGTGCGGCATCGGTTTCACCATGAGCCTGTTCATCGGCAACCTGGCGTTCCCCGGCTCGCAACACCTGATCGACGAGGTGAAGGTCGGCGTACTGATCGGCTCGGGTCTGGCCGCGATTGCCGGGATTGTGCTGCTGCGCAGCCGTTTCAGCCGGCGCTGAAAAATATTTTCAAATCACTGCATCCAGATGGGTTTCTCGCGGGTAGTACATTCAGCAGCCACTTCGAGTTGCTGAGCGCGGTTAAACCTTCTGGAGATTTCTGCATGAACGCAAAACGCTTGCTCTGCCTTGCTGGTACCACTCTGGCCTTCACTTGCCTGTCGTCTGTTGCCATGGCTCAGACCGACCTCCCCGAAAGCGTACGTGTGCCGGCTGGCAACAAGGTCGGCATGCAAACCACCGGGGTTGGCGAGATCACCTACGAGTGCCGCGCCAAGGCCAACATGCCCAACGAAATGGAGTGGGCGTTCGTCGGTCCCAAAGCAGTGCTCAACGACAAGAGCGGCAAACAGGTCGGCACCTACTACGGCCCACCTGCCACCTGGGAAGCCAAAGACGGTTCCAAAATAACCGGCACTCAAGTCGCCGTGGCCCCTTCGAGCGCTGGCAACCTGCCGTACCAGCTGGTCAAGGCCAACCCGGCCGAAGGCAAGGGCGCAATGACCGGCGTCACGTACATTCAGCGTGTAGCCCTGAAAGGCGGCGTTGCCCCGGCTAAAGCCTGCGCAGAGAGCAACAAGGGCGCGAAGGAAGTGGTCAAGTATCAGGCCGACTACCTGTTCTGGACTGCAAGCTGATAGCCATCATTCACCGGGTGACTGCGCAGCCAGTGGTCTATGCTGCTGCGCGGGAGCCTCGTGATGTCAACGAGGCAGTAGTCTTCCATTGATGGCGGATCATCTTGTCTTCGCACGAATCTCTCTTTGATTACGAAGCGACGTTGCAGGCCTGCGCTCGCGGTGAAAAGCAGGCCTTGCAGCGTCTCTATCAACAGGAAAGCGCCCGGTTGCTCGGCGTCGCTCAGCGCTTGGTGCGTGACCGCGCGCTGGCCGAAGACATCGTGCATGACGCGTTCCTGAAAATCTGGTCCCACGCGGCCAGCTTCGATGCCTCGCGTGGTTCGGCACGTGGCTGGATCTTCAGCGTGACCCGCCACCTGGCGCTCAACACATTGCGCAATACGGCTCGCGAAGTGCGTGTCGAGGACGACGGCAGTGAAGATCATCATGAACAGGCGACACTGGAAGGCTGGCAGGAAATCGGCGATGCCTTCGATTGGCAGGTCAATCCAGGACGGATCACGTCATGCCTGGAGCAGTTGGAGCCGGTAAGACGCAACTGTGTTTTTCACGCGTACGTGGACGGTTATTCGCATCAGGAAATCGCGCAGAAAATTGGCGCGCCATTGGGGACGGTCAAAGCCTGGATCAAGCGTAGCCTGACGGCTTTGCGGGAGTGCATGGGATGACCCGGCCTTTAGACGACAACATTCACGAGCTGGCGGGCGAGTATGTACTCGGCACGCTCTCGGCGCAGAAGCGGCTCGAGGTAGAGCGTCGCCTGTCGCGCGAGCCCGACCTGCAGGCCGCCGTCGATGCCTGGGAACAGCGTCTGCTGCCCCTGACCGAACTGGCCGAACCGGTGATGCCCTCGCCCGGCCTGTGGGATCGTATCGAACGTAACCTGCTGGACATGACCGCGCCTGCCAGCACGCCGCAAAGACCGCGCGTTCGCTGGTGGGACAACCTGTCGATCTGGCGCGGCCTGGCCGGAGCAGGCCTGGCTGCTTCACTGGTACTGGGCATGACGCTGCTGACCCGCGCACCGGCGCAACCGTCTTATCTGGTGGTCCTCGTAGGACCGCAGGACAAGGCTCCCGGCTGGGTCGTGCAGGCCAGTAACCCGCAGGAAATACAGCTTATCCCGCTGGGCGTGTTCGAGGTTCCGACCGACAAGGCGCTGGAGTTCTGGACCAAGGGTGACGACTGGCAAGGCCCGGTTTCGCTTGGGCTGGTCAAGCCGGGAGAGAGCCTGCATGTGCCGCTGGATAAACTGCCGCCGCTGCAACCCAACCAGTTGTTCGAGCTGACACTGGAGAAATCCACTGGCTCGCCAATCGGCAAACCCACCGGGCCGATTCAGTTCATCGGCCGGGCGGTGAAGGTGATCTGACGCGAAGGCCGCTTACTTGCGGCTGCAGTCGTCCTGTTGCAGCAGGTTGGCCTGGGTCAGGTTGCAGTCTGCCGGTACGCTGCGCGTCAGCCAGACATTGCCGCCGATGGTCGAACCCTTGCCGATGGTAATGCGGCCCAGAATGGTCGCACCCGCATAGATCACCACGTCGTCTTCAACGATTGGATGCCGTGCGTGGCCTTTCTGCAACTGACCGTCCTCGTCCGACGGGAAGCGCTTGGCGCCCAGGGTCACGGCCTGATAGATCCGCACCCGCTCGCCGATGATCGCGGTTTCGCCAATCACCACGCCTGTTCCGTGATCGATAAAGAAGCTCGGGCCGATCTGCGCACCCGGATGAATATCGATACCAGTCGCCGAATGGGCGATTTCCGAGCTGATACGCGCCAGCAACGGCAAGCCGGCGCGATACAGATAATGCGCCAGCCGATGGTGGATCACCGCCAGAATGCCGGGATAGCACAGCAGCACTTCATCGACACTGCGCGCCGCAGGGTCGCCGTGATAGGCGGCCAGCACGTCGGTGTCCAGCAGCAGACGAATACCCGGCAGGGCCATGGCGAAACCCTGGATCAGCTCGAGTGCTCGCGCATCGATGCTCTTCAGGTCACCGCCCTGCTGATGGGCCACGTAGCGCAATTCAAGCCGGGCCTGAGCCAGCAGTGCGTTGAGCGCCACATCCAGCGTATGGCCGACATAGAAGTCCTCGCTTTCCTCACGCAGGTCCACCGGGCCCAGACGCATCGGGAACAGTGCGCCGCTCAAGGCTTCAAGAATCTCGCCCATGGCCGCACGCGAAGGCAGCTCACGCCCACCGTGTTCACCGCTCACTCGCCTGTTGCGAGCCCGCCAGTCTTCACGCGCGCTGCGCAACTGGCTGACGATGCGCTGCAACTGCCAGTGGCTGGAGCGGCCGTCGGCGGACGCTTCTGGAATATCGCTCACGCTTGACTCTCCTTGATGTGAAGGGTGGCGACCGACAGTACGGGCCGCTGCTGTTGCCACTCTACGGCAAACATTCAGACGAAAAAAACAACAATTTCTGTCGGAATACACGAAGAGAGCCGTGCGCACAGATAAGTTGCCGTGCGAGAAACGTCTGCCTATAGTCCGCTGACTCTTTACACGGCTTATCGACCACCATGATCAAAAATCAGCTTGCCCGCTTCAATCGCCTGGACCTGATCAGCGCGCCAACGGCTCTGGAAAAGCTCGAGCGCCTGTCGGTCTGGGCAGATCGTGATATCTACATCAAGCGGGATGACACCACGACGCTGGCCCTGGGCGGCAACAAGGTGCGCAAACTCGAGTACCTGGCCGCCGATGCGCTGGCCCAGGGTGCCGACACACTGATCACCGCCGGGGCCATCCAGTCCAACCATGTCCGCCAGACCGCAGCGCTGGCCGCGCGCCTGGGCCTGGGCTGTGTGGCGCTGCTGGAAAACCCCATCGGCACCGAAGACCCCAGTTACCTGAAAAACGGCAACCGCCTGCTGCTGGAGCTGTTCGATGCCAAGGTCGAGCTGGTGGAAAACCTCGACAACGCCGACGAGCAACTGCACGCCCTGGCGGCACGCCTGCGTTCCAGCGGCAAAAAGCCTTATCTGGTGCCCATCGGTGGCTCGAGCCCGGTGGGGGCGCTGGGTTATGTGCGCGCCGGGCTGGAACTGGCCGAGCAGATCAAGCAAACCGGTATCGAGTTTGCTGCCGTCGTTCTGGCCTCCGGCAGTGCCGGCACGCACAGCGGTATAGCGCTGGCTCTGGCTCACGAGCTGCCGCAATTGCCGGTCATCGGCGTGACCGTGTCGCGCAGTGAAGAAGCACAGTTGCCCAAGGTTCAGGGCCTGGCCGAGCGCACCGCAGAGTTGCTCGGCGCTCCGTTGCCCGAACACTTCAAGGTCGAACTGTGGGATGAGTATTTCGCGCCACGGTATGGCGAACCGAATGCCGGCACGCTGTCAGCTATCAAGCTGGTGGCCAGCCACGAAGGGCTGTTGCTCGACCCGGTCTACACCGGCAAGGCCATGTCCGGTCTGCTCGATGGTATCGGTCGTCAACGCTTTAACGACGGCCCACTGATCTTTCTGCACACCGGCGGTGCGCCAGCGCTGTTTGCCTATCCGGATGCGTTCGACCAGTGACGTTTCAGCCAACGGGTCCTTTATGCTTTTGTCGAGGGAAAATAACTTTTTTTGTTATTTTTCCTCATAAGCTGATGGCTATATAGTCGCGCCCGGCAGACCACAACGCTTAACCTTATACCTGACGTAACTGCCTGAAAAAAAGCTGAATAATCAGCACGAAGTTGCTTGAGTCGGGTCAGAAAATGGCCAGACACTTCCATACCAACAAGGGGCTTGCATGAACATTTCCGCTATTCGTCGTACGTTTCTTTTCTCGGCAATGGGCTTGATGCTCAATGCCGGTATCGCCGGGCAAGCCATGGCTGGCGAGCAACTGCAGAAAATCAAGGACAGCGGTACGCTCAATGTAGGCCTGGAAGGCACTTACCCACCGTTCAGCTTCGTCGATGAGAGCGGCAAGCTCACCGGCTTCGAAGTCGAGTTTTCCGAAGCGCTGGCCAAGGAACTGGGCGTGAAGGCCAAGATCCAGCCGTCGAAATGGGATGGCATCCTGGCCGCTCTGGACTCCAAGCGTCTGGACGTGGTGATCAACCAGGTGACCATCTCCGACGAGCGCAAGAAGAAGTACGACTTCTCCGAGCCCTACACCGTGTCCGGCATTCAGGCGCTGGTTCTGAAGACGAACGAAGACAAGATCAAGACAGCCACAGACCTGACCGGCAAGAAGGTCGGTGTGGGCCTGGGCACCAACTACGAGGAATGGCTCAAGGCGAACGTTCCGGGCGCGATCGTCAAAACCTATGACGATGACCCGAGCAAGATCCAGGACCTGAGTGTAGGTCGTATCGATGCGATCCTCGTTGACCGTCTGGCCGCCCTGGAAATGGCTGCCAAAACGAAAAACAAACTCGTCCCTGCAGGCGACGCCTTCTCCCGCCAGGAATCGGGCATTGCCCTGCGCAAAGGCGAGCCTGAATTGCTGGCGGCCATCGACAAGGCCATCGACAAGCTGCGTGCCGACGGTACGCTGAAGAAATTGTCGGAAAAGTACTTCAACGCTGACGTCACCAAATGATTGAAGAGAGCCTTCAGCTCGCGCTGGACTCCGCGCCCTTCCTCCTCAAGGGCGCGTACTACACCGTCTTCCTCAGTATTGGCGGGATGTTTTTCGGTTTGCTGCTGGGCTTCGGCCTGGCCTTGATGCGCCTCTCGCGCATCAAACCGGTGAACTGGATAGCACGCATCTACGTGTCGTTCTTTCGCGGCACGCCCTTGCTGGTGCAGCTGTTCGTGATTTATTACGGCCTGCCGGAGCTGGGTATCCAGCTCGAACCGCTGAGCGCTGCGCTGATCGGTTTTTCCCTGAACATGGCCGCTTACGCCTGCGAAATCCTGCGCGCGGCCATCAGTTCGGTGGAGCGCGGCCAGTGGGAAGCCGCGGCCAGTATCGGCATGACCCGCTGGCAGACCATGCGTCGGGCGATCCTCCCGCAGGCCGCACGCACCGCATTGCCGCCACTGGGCAACAGCTTCATCTCGCTGGTCAAGGACACGGCGCTGGCAGCCACCATCCAGGTGCCGGAGCTGTTCCGTCAGGCGCAGTTGATCACCGCACGCACCTTCGAAATTTTCACCATGTACCTGGCCGCTGCACTGATCTACTGGATCCTTGCCACGGCGCTCTCGCACCTGCAAAACAAGCTGGAAGCCAGGGTCAACCGGCACGATCTGGAGACCTGACACATGATAGTGGTTGAAAAACTCACCAAGGCATTCAAGGGCAATGAGGTGCTCAAGGGCATCGATCTGCGTATCGAAGCCGGGGAAGTGGTGGCCATCATCGGGCCCAGCGGCTCGGGCAAGACCACCCTGCTGCGCTGCCTGAATCTGCTGGAAACGCCTGACAGCGGCAGGATCAAGGTCGGTGACATCGAGATTGATGGCACCCGCTCCATGAACCAGCAACAGGGGTTGATCCGCCAGTTGCGTCAGCAGGTCGGGTTCGTGTTTCAGAACTTCAATCTGTTTCCGCATCGCACCGCACTGGAAAATGTCATCGAAGGTCCGGTGGTGGTCAAGAAGGTGGCCCGCGAAGCCGCCGAGGCGCTGGGCAGAAAGCTGCTCGCCAAGGTCGGCCTGAGCGGCAAGGAAGACGCTTACCCGCGACGCCTTTCCGGCGGGCAGCAACAGCGCGTGGCGATTGCACGGGCGCTGGCGATGGAGCCGCAAGTGATCCTGTTCGACGAGCCGACCTCGGCTCTGGACCCTGAGCTGGTCGGCGAGGTGCTGACCACCATCCGCGCGCTGGCTGAAGAGAACCGCACCATGGTCATCGTCACTCACGAGATGAGCTTTGCCCGGGACGTCGCCAACCGGGTGATCTTCATCGACAAGGGAGTGATCGTGGAGCAAGGCGAAGCCAAGGCGCTGTTCGCCAACCCGAAAGAAGAACGCACCAGGCAGTTTCTCGAGCGTACCCGCTCCTGATCAGGACGATCAGCATCTGCAAAAAGCAGCGTCCATCCAGCGGCGCTGCTTTTTTCTTACATTTCCGGAAGGATTAATCGTTCAATATCCTTGCTGAATTCCCGCGTAATTTCCCGAAAAATCATCGAAATAATAAAATTAGCCCACGTACTTCCTGCTCCTTGATTCGTAGCCGGGCGCGCCACTGCGCGTCCGTGTTGCCAGACTTTCCCTTCCGGACACTCTGCTGTCGGTTACGGCCTGTTGCCATTGATACTTTGTGGTAGGACGGTTGTTTCGTGAGGAGTCAACGGTTCCAAACACACAGCGTAGGAAGTATCCGGTTTTCAAGTAAACAGTCCTTAAATGCACTTCGCACATTGACAAGTTCCCGCAAAGCCCATTAGCTCACCTACTTCACGCATTTCAGTGGGGCAGTAAAGTTTCAAGCACACCTTTAATACCGTTTGTAATGTTTGCCATAGCTTGGATATTTAAGGTAATTATCCCCCTGCCTGAAACGCACACTTCATTACTTGAACATGACAACTTATGACGATTCTTTACTTGAACCATTGATTATCTGGAGTACCCCGACATGCGTCAAAATACTTGCAACGCCAGCCCCTTGGGCTTGCCTATCCCTTCTGTTCCGCTGGCCAGCCGACATGGCATAGGCGTGAGGAACGCCTCTCAACTCGTTGTTCATGTTGAACCCTATGGCAGCATGGAAGAGGGCGATCTGATCGAACTGTTCTGGGACGGCTGTTACGTCGCGTCAACAATTTTGAAGGCATCCGACGTCGGCAAGCCTGTCGTCCTACGTGTGCCGGAAAGTTTTCTGCAGAATGGCAAGGCGAGAACTTACTACCGGGTCATGAAGATAGGCGGAGTGCCTGTGACCTCGCCCTGCCGCAAGCTATGGGTCAAGCTGAACGCACCGGGAGGGCGGCTGGTCAGCGCCAACACGGAAGAAAACCAGGGGCTGGCGCCACTCTATGTTGCGCCATCGGTCATACGCCACGGACTCTCGCGCAGGCACCTGGAAGGCGGCTTGCCGATGACCATCGAGCCTTATCTGAACATGGCTGTTCACGACGAGATCACCGTGCGCTGGGGTGATCTGCGCATGGACCTGCCGCCGCTCACTGCCGACGATATCGGTGAGCCGGTCGACCTGGTCGTACCGCCTGAGTTGATACGCGAAGGCGGAGACGAACAACGGCTGGAAGTGAGTTACTGTGTTATCGACCGGGTGGGCAACAACTCGCTCTGGGCGCCACCCCGAATAATAAGGATCCAACCGCTGGGCCATTGAATGCCTGACGACGGCAAGTCGGACAAACCGCATCACTCGACAATACTGTTCAATGGACAACACCGCACGGACCATTCTAAAAACGAAGCGTTAGTTATTCACGCTCATTACCTGCATTAAACATTGGCCACGCGTGTAAGAAAGTTCAACGTCGCTCCGGCATACGCCGTGTTTCATCCGTACTTGGCTCTGCGCAGACGTCTAACATCGTGCGTTACGCGAGGTGAGGATATGAAGCGGCATTGGCGACTGACAATAACTGTCTATGCTTATTCCAAAAAGCACGTTTTAAAAACTTTTATACACGCTTAGGGTATATGCACCGGACCACCGGACATCGTGATGTTTTCCAGCCGCACCTGATGCGGCCTACTGCTACGAGGTTCCGATGGTCCCTTTCACAACTACCCCTGTGGATAAACCCAGGGTCGTATCGATTGACGGTGAGCGACGCGAGTCTGATCCGGCGACGGTAGCGACCCAACGCGTCGAGGCTTCACAAGAGCCTGACGCTGCTCCCCGCCTGCTGAAGGCCACCGTGTTGCAAAACGACGCGCAAGCCATTGCAGCAGCCCATGAACTGGCCGCAGCCGCACAGATCAATGCTGCCAATCGTGACAGACAACGTGCCTTGCCATGGGCTGAAATCGAACAGTTCACTCGCAGCGGACTGGGCAGTATTTCCGTCCCGCGCGCATACGGCGGCCCGCAAGTATCGTTCGTCACAGTGGCTGAAGTCTTCCGGATCATTTCTGCTGCCGACCCGGCACTGGGACAAATTCCGCAAAACCAGTTCGGCATTCTGCATCTGCTGCAGGGCAGCGCCACCGAGCAACAGAAGAAAACACTGTTCCAGAGCGTGCTGGACGGTTGGCGCATCGGCAACGCCGGGCCCGAGCGCGGCACCAAAAACACGCTGGAACTCAAGGCACGGATCACCGCCAATGGCGACCGCCTGGCCATCACCGGACAGAAGTTCTACTCCACCGGCGCGTTGTTCGCGCATTGGGTTGCCGTCAAGGCGCTGGATGACCAGGGGCGGCAGATCATGGCCTTCGTCCAGCGTGGCACACCGGGCCTGCGCATCGTTGATGACTGGTCGGGCTTTGGCCAGCGCACCACCGCCAGCGGCACGGTGCTGCTCGACAATGTTCCGGTGGACGCCGGGCTGGTGGTCGATAACTGGCGCCTGTCCCTGACGCCGAACATTCAGGGTGCCGTTTCGCAACTGATCCAGGCCGCCATCGATGCGGGCATAGCGCGCGGGGCCATCGACGATGCGATAGCTTTTGTACGCGAGAAATCCCGTCCGTGGATCGACGCCAACGTCGAGCGCGCCAGCGATGACCTCTATGTGATCGCCGACATCGGCAAGCTGAAACTCGAACTGCACGCCGCAGAAGCGCTGCTGCGCAAGGCGGGCCAGGAACTCGACGAAATCAGCGCTGCGCCTATCGATGAGCAATCGGCAGCCCGCGCCTCCATTGCAGTGGCGCGGGCCAAAGTCCTGACCACCGAGATCTCGCTGCTGGCCAGCGAGAAGCTGTTCGAACTGGCCGGTAGCCGCGCGACCCTGGCCGAGTTCAATCTCGACCGCCACTGGCGCAACGCGCGCGTCCACACCCTGCATGACCCGGTGCGCTGGAAATACCACGCGGTCGGCACGTGGCATTTGAACGGCACCCTGCCTGCTCGCCATTCCTGGATCTGAACCAGACCACTGGAGAACACCCTTCATGAGTTTCAACCCAAAAGCGCGCGCTAACGCAGCGCTGATCACCAGTGACGCTCAGGCCCTGCACACAGCCCGCGAACTGGCCCTGCAATTGAAAACCGACAGCGCGCAACGCGATCGCGAACGCCGTTTGCCGCATGCCGAACTGGACCTGTTCAGCCAGTCCGGTCTGTGGGGCATCAGTGTGCCGCAAGCCTTCGGCGGCGCGGGTGTTTCCAATGTCACGCTGGCCAAGGTGATCCAGCTGATTTCCGAAGCCGATGGCTCGCTGGGCCAGATTCCGCAAAACCACTTTTACGCCCTGGAAGTGCTGCGCGTGAACGGCAGTCCGGAACAACAGGCGCGCTTGTACGCCGAGGCACTGGCGGGCGTACGCTTCGGCAATGCGCTGGCCGAACTGGGGACCAGAACCGCACATGACCGCACCACTCGCCTGAGCCGCGACGGGGACGGTTATCGCATCAACGGCCGCAAGTTCTACGCCACCGGCGCGCTGTACGCGCAACGCATTCCCACCTCGGTGATTGACGACGAGGGTGTGCAGCAACTGGTGTTCGTGCCGCATGACAGCGAGGGGCTCAGCGTCATCGACGACTGGAGCGGTTTCGGGCAGCGCACCACGGGCAGCGGCTCGGTGGTGTTCGACAATGTGTATGTCAGCGCCCGCGATGTGGTGCCGTTCCAGAGCGCCTTCCAGCGCCCCACCACGGTCGGGCCACTGGCGCAGATTCTCCATGCGGCGATCGACACCGGCATTGCCCGCGCAGCCTTCGAGGACGCCCTGAGGTTCGTGCGGACGCGTACCCGGCCATGGATCGATTCGGGTATTGAAAAGGCCGTGGATGACCCGCTGACGCTGCACAGCTTCGGCAAGCTGGGTATTCGCCTGCACGCCGCCGAAGCACTGCTCGAGCGCGCCGGAGAGTTTCTCGATGTCGCTCAGGCCGACAGCAATGCCGAAACCGTCGCCGCGGCCTCGATAGCCGTGGCCGAAGCGCGCGCCATCAGCACGGAGATTTCCCTGGCCGCCGGCAGCACGCTGTTCGAACTGGCGGGCAGTCAATCCACGCTGGCGGAACACGGCCTGGATCGCCACTGGCGCAACGCGCGCGTTCATACGCTGCACGACCCGGTACGCTGGAAGTTTCACGCCATCGGCAATTACTACCTCAACGACACTAATCCTCCCCTGCGGGGGACGATCTGATGGCGCGTAAAAAGATCCTCCTCAACGCGTTCAACATGAACTGCATCGGCCATATCAACCATGGCCTGTGGACCCATCCACGGGACACCTCGACGCAATTCAACAGCCTGGAGTACTGGACTGACCTGGCGAAACTGCTCGAACGCGGGTTGTTCGACGGCCTGTTCATCGCCGACATCGTGGGCGTGTATGACGTGTATCAGAACTCGGTGGACGTTACCCTCAAGGAGGCGATCCAGTTGCCGGTCAACGACCCACTGCTGCTGGTCTCGGCGATGGCAGGGGTCACGAAACACCTGGGCTTCGGCCTGACCGCCAACCTGACCTACGACGCGCCCTATCTGTTCGCCAGGCGCATGTCGACGCTGGATCACCTGAGCCGTGGCCGGGTGGGCTGGAACATTGTCACCGGCTACCTCGACAGCGCGGCGCGGGCCATGGGCCTCAGCGAGCAGAACGAGCATGACCGCCGTTATGATCAGGCCGACGAGTACCTGGAGGTGCTGTACAAGCTCTGGGAAGGCAGTTGGGAAGACGATGCCGTGATCAATGATCGCGAGCAGCGCGTCTACGCCCAGCCGGGCAAGGTGCATAAGGTCCGGCACCAGGGCGAGTTCTATCAGGTCGAGGGTTATCACCTCTGCGAACCGTCGCCGCAACGCACGCCGGTGCTGTTTCAGGCCGGCAGTTCGGAGCGCGGCCTGCAGTTTGCCGGAAAGAACGCCGAATGCGTTTTCATCAGCGGGCAGAACAAGGCAGCGACCCGCGAGCAGGTCGACAAGGTGCGCGCCAGTGCCGTGCAGGCCGGGCGCAACCCGGACGACATCAAAGTGTTCATGGGCCTGAACGTGATCGTCGCGGCCACCGAAGCACTGGCTAGGGAGAAGCACGCCGAATACCGCCGCCATGCCAGCGCCGAAGCCGGCGTGGCGCACTTCGCCGCGTCCACGGGCATCGATTTTTCTGAGTACGAACTCGACGAACCCATTCAGTACGTGAAAAACAACGCCATTCAATCGGCGACCAGGAACCTGAAAAACAACGACTGGACGCGCCAGAAACTGCTCGACCAGCACGCCTTGGGCGGCCGTTACATCACCTTGATCGGCTCGCCCGAACAGGTCGCCGACGAACTGGAGTCATGGATCGACGAAACCGGCCTGGACGGCTTCAACCTGACCCGCATCGTCACCCCGGAAAGTTACGAGGACTTCATTGACCTGGTGATCCCGGAACTGCAACGCCGCGGCTCATACAAGACCGCTTACGAAGAAGGCAGCCTGCGCAAAAAACTGTTTCCGGAAGGCACCGACCGTTTACCGCAACGGCATGGGGGGGCGGCACACCGGCCTATTTGATGACGACATGCGCCCCACGCCGAAGCACTTGGCGTTGTACACAGTTTTTGTGGGAGCGAGCTTGCTCGCGAAAGCGCTTGCTTTCTGGGGCTGCACTGGCCTATTCGCGAGCAAGCTCGCTCCCACAGGACCGATGCGCTGCGGGGGATACACACCGGCGTAATTGATGACGACATGCGCACCTACGCCGAAGCACTTGGCGTTGTACACAGATTTTGTGGGAGCGAGCTTGCTCGCGAAAGCGATTGGCCAGACGCCCTGCTCTCTGTGGCTGCACTGGCCTATTCGCGAGCAAGCTCGCTCCCACAGGGCCTATGCGCTAAGTGGGATGCACACCGGCGTAGTTGATGATGACATGCGCGCCCACGCTGAAGCGCCTGGCGTTGTACACAGATTTTGTGGGAGCGAGCTTGCTCGCGAAAGCGATTGCCCAGACGCCCTGCTTTCTGCGGCTGCACTGGCCTATTCGCGAGCAAGCTCGCTCCCACAGGATCGATAAGCGCAAGACGTGGGAACGAGACTTAGGTATTTTTAAAAGGACCACATCATGAGCAAAACCCTCGCTGCACTGGCCCTCGGCCTGTTGACCCTGACCGCTTACGCTGACGATAAACCCCTGAAAGTCGGGACCACGGCAGCCTTCGCGATACCGCTGGAAGCCGCTGTCGAAGAGGCTGGCAAGCAGGGCCTGAAGGTCGAGCTGGTCGAGTTCACCGACTGGATCGCGCCCAACGTCAGCCTCGCTGCCGGCGATATCGACGTGAATTATTTTCAGCACATCCCGTTCCTGACCAATGCCAACGAAGCCGCTGGCTTCGGTTTGGTGCCTTACGCACCGGGGATCATCAACAACGTAGGTCTGTACTCGAAAAAGTACAAAAGCTTCGATGAGCTGCCGACCGGCGCCACCGTGGCCATCGCCAATGACCCGATCAACAGCGGACGCGGCCTGCAACTGCTGGCCAAGGCCGGGCTGATCACGCTCAAGGAAGGTGTTGGTTACAAGGCCACCGAAGAAGACATCACGGCCAACCCGAAAAAACTCAAGCTCATACAGGTCGAAGCCGTGCAACTGGTGCGAGCCTACGACGATGCCGATCTGGTGCAGGGCTACCCCGCCTACATCCGTCTGGCCAAGACCTTTCCCGCTGACTCGGCGATCCTGTTCGACGGCCTGGACCACCCGGAATACGTGATTCAGTTCGTGATCAAACCTGATCACAAGGATGACCCGCGGTTGGCGAAATTCGTCGACATTTACCAACACTCGCCGGTCGTCCGCGCTTCGCTGGACAAGGTCAACGGCAAGCTTTATCAGGCCGGGTGGAAAGAATGACTGCGACCGCGCAACGCCAGCGGCCACTCGACACTGCGGGCGCAGGTCAACGGGCGCAACAGGCCGAGCTGCACCCGGAGCTGAATCGCGCGCATGTGCGCTTCATCAACCTGGGCAAGACCTATCACGGCAAGCAAGGCACGGTGGAGGCGCTGGGCAATATCGATCTGGCCGTCCAGCGCGGCGAGATCTTCGGCATTATCGGCCGCAGCGGCGCAGGCAAATCCTCGTTGATCCGCACCATCAATCGCCTGGAACAACCGAGCAGCGGTCGCGTATTGATCGATCAGGTGGATATCGGCGAGTTCGACGAAGACAAGCTGGTTGAGCTACGCCGACGCATCGGCATGATCTTCCAGCACTTCAACCTGATGTCGGCCAAGACCGTCTGGCAGAACGTCGAACTGCCGCTCAAGGTTGCCGGTGTGCCCAAGGAGCAACGCGCGCGCAAGGTCGCGCAGTTGCTGGAACTGGTGGGTTTACAGGACAAGCACAAGGCGTACCCCGCGCAACTGTCCGGCGGGCAGAAACAGCGTGTCGGCATCGCCCGCGCGCTGGTACACGACCCGGCGATTCTGTTGTGCGACGAAGCCACTTCGGCGCTGGACCCGGAAACCACCCAGTCGATCCTCGGCCTGCTGCGCGAGATCAACCAGCGCCTGGGCCTGACCGTCGTGCTGATCACCCATGAAATGGCGGTTATCCGTGATATCTGCCACCGCGTGGTGGTGCTGGAACAGGGGCGAGTCGTCGAGCAGGGGCCGGTATGGCAGGTGTTTGGCGACCCGCAGCACGACGTCAGCAAAACCTTGCTGGCTCCGCTGCAAACCGGGCTGCCGAAAGAGTGGGCAGAGCGCCTGAGCGATCAGCCGCAACGATCCGATGCGGCCCTGCTGCTGGACGTGCATTTCACCGGTGTCAGTGACGAAGGGCCGGATCTGGCCGCGCTGTTTGCCGCGCTGGGCGGCAAGGTGCAATTGCTGCAGGGCGGCGTCGAGCGGATTCAGGAACGGCCCATCGGGCATCTCATTCTGTCGGTTGCCGGCTCGCCACACAGCCGGGAAGAACTGCTGGCGCGCGCCCGCACACTGGCGCCACGCGCGGAGGTATTGGGTTATGTGGGTTGATCGCTTGCTGCAAGGCACCCTCGACACGTTTCTGATGGTCGGTGTGTCGTCATTGATCGCACTGCTGCTGGGCATTCCGCTGGCAGTGATTCTGGTCACCAGTTCCAAAGGCGGCATCTACGAAGCACCGGGGATCAACCGGGTGCTGGGTGGCTTCGTGAACCTGTTTCGTTCGATTCCGTTTCTGATCCTGATGGTCGCGCTGATTCCGTTCACGCGGATGATCGTCGGCACCACGTATGGCGTATGGGCAGCCGTCGTGCCGCTGACCATTGCCGCCACGCCATTCTTTGCGCGGGTCGCTGAAGTGAGCCTGCGGGAGGTCGATCATGGTCTGGTCGAGGCCGCGCAAGCGATGGGCTGTCGGCGCTGGCATATCATCTGGCATGTGCTGCTGCCGGAGGCGCGTCCCGGTATCGTCGGCGGCTTTACGATCACGCTGGTGACCATGATCAACTCATCGGCCATGGCCGGTGCCATCGGCGCAGGCGGGCTGGGCGATATTGCCTATCGCTATGGCTATCAGCGCTTCGACACGCAGGTGATGTTGACAGTGATTGTCTTGCTGGTAGCGGTCGTCGCGCTGGTGCAGCTGGGCGGGGACCGGCTGGCACGCAGCTTCGACAGGCGCTGAGCAGCCGCAACGCAGCGAGGGTATATTGGCGGTCTTCCTTTACCGGACCGCCCTTGATGAAACTCGATCCACAGACCCTTGCGCAGATCACCTCCGCGACCCTCGGCAATTACAACCGCGTGGCCGACGACTTCCGCGAAGGCACTCGCGACCACGACGTCAGCCAGAACATCGACGCCCTGCTGCGGCATATCGAAGGACCGGCACCCTGGCAGATTCTCGATTTCGGCTGCGGGCCGGGCCGCGACCTGAAAACGTTTACCGCGATGGGCCATGTGGCGGTCGGGCTCGACGGGTCCGAACGTTTCGCCGAGATGGCCCGTGCCGAGACCGGTTGCGAAGTGCTGCAGCAAAACTTCCTCGAACTCGACCTGCCGCACAGCCGCTTCGATGGCGTTTTCGCCAACGCGGTGCTGTTTCACATCCCCAAACAGGAGCTGCCGCGCGTCCTGCGTCAGTTGCATGACGCGCTCAAGCCGGGCGGCGTGCTGTTCAGCTCCAACCCGCGTGGTGAGAATCAGGAAGGCTGGAACGGCGAGCGTTACGGCGCTTATCACGACCTGGAATCATGGCGCACATTGCTGACCGAAGCCGGCTTTATCGAACTGGAGCATTACTACCGCCCCGCCGGATTGCCGAGAGAGCAGCAGCCGTGGCTGGCGAGTGTCTGGCGGCGTCAGTGATGTCCGGCGTTGTGCAGTCCGCGTGCTGTTACTTCTGACAGTATCGGCAAATACTCACGCGCCTTAGGATGGACTCCCATCCGCCTACGCAGGCGGCTGGCAATGGAATCCATTTGAACCGATCAAAGGAACTGATCATGGCGACCGAATTCGTGAAAAACGGCAACTTCAGCGACGATCTCAAGTACTGGGCAGCACCGGAGGGCTTTGATCCTGACTTCAAGCCTTGGCCCGCAGGGGATGGGCAGAGCATCAAACTGGATGCGACTGGAGTGACCGTAAGCCAATTTATCAATGCGCTGCCTGACTCAACCCTGCATATCGAGTTCGATGTGCACAGCGCAGACCTGAAATTAGACGAGGCGCTCTTTGTTATAGCCGTGGGAGGTTACAACAAAGAGGGCGCGCTGAATCTGACACCGGTCATTGGCCTCGCCACTGAAGAGTGGGAACATTTTTCAGGCGACATTACGTTCGGAGAAGCGCTTGAAAAATGCTTCGTGAATCTGTCGGCGCCTTCGAACACGTTCCGCTTCTCGCTCTCAAACTCAAGGCTGGCTTCACCGTACGGCCCGGTACGGTTCGCCAACCTCAGCCTGTCCACTATCGACGTCAAAGACGCAGACGAGACCGACTGATTGCCCACAGGCGGCAGGGCATGCCGACCTCAATGCGCTGGCTGCGCGTGCTCGCCGTCATCCTTGTCAGCCGCTTCGCGACGCTGTTCGTCGGTCGGTTCCTTGATGCGATACCAGGCCACGTACAACGCTGGCAGGAACAGCAAGGTCAGCAGCGTGGCGATGATGATGCCGCCGATCATGGCGTAGGCCATCGGCCCCCAGAACACCTCACGGGCGATTGGAATCATGCCCAGGCTGGCCGCTGCCGCCGTCAACAGGATCGGACGACGGCGATGCTCGGTGGCTTCGACCACAGCGTCCCAAGGCAGATACCCACTGCGCTCATAGGCATCGATCTGGGTCACCAGAATCACCGAGTTGCGGATGATGATGCCGATCAGCGCCAGCACCCCGAGAATCGCCACGAACCCCAGTGGCGTCCCCGTCGGGATCAGCGCCAGCACCACACCGATTAGCCCCAGAGGCGCGACACTGGCCACCAGAAACATCTTCTGAATGCTGTGCAACTGAATCATCAGGAACGTCGCCATGAGGAACAGCATCAGCGGCGCAACGCTGGCAATCGGCCCCTGCGCCTTGCTGCTTTCTTCGACCGTACCGCCGGTTGCAACCTTGTAGCCGACCGGCAGACCTGCGGCAAACTTGTCGATTTCCGGTTGCAGCTGCTTGACCAGATCAGTCGGCTGAATTGCATCGCGGACGGCGCCTTTCACCGTGATGGTCGGCTTGCGATCGCGGCGCCAGACCAATGGCTGCTCCAGCTCGTAACCGACCGTGGCGAACGCCAGCAGCGGGATCGACGTGCCGGTCGGCGTCACGATCTGCAGGTTCTGCAGGGTTTCCGGTGTGCCGCGCTCGGCATCTTCAGCACGCCCGATCACGTTGATCAGGTAGATATCATCGCGCACCTGGGTCACGGTAGAACCACTGACCACGCTGTTCATCAGCTTGGCGACGTCTTCCGACGACAGACCCAACTGCCGGGCCTTGTCCTGGTTGATGTCGATGCGCAGGACCTTGCCCGGCTCGTTCCAGTCGTAGATCACTTCGCCCACATGCGGGTTGTGATCGAGCAGCGTAGCCAGTTCGATGGCGTGCTGGCGTACCTTGTCGATGTTCTCGCCGCTGACGCGATACTGCAACGGACGACCCACCGGCGGGCCCATTTCCAGCGCCTGCACATAGGACCCGATGCCGACGAAGTCATCACGCAGGCGTTTTTGCAGACGGGCAGTCAACGCGCCACGCTCCTCCAGGCCTTTACTGACAATCACCAGCTGGGCGTAGAACGGATTTTCCAGCTGCTGATCGAGCGGCAGGTAGAAACGCAACGCGCCCTGGCCGATGTAGGTGCTCCAGCGCTCGATGTCCGGATCGTCCTTGAGGCTCGCTTCAAAACGATCCACCACCTTGCGCGTCTCGTTGATCGAGGCGTTCTGCGGCAGGTTCAGGTCGACCAGTATTTCCGGGCGGTCCGAAGACGGGAAGAACTGGTTCTGCACGAACTGCATGGAGAACAGCGACGCGGCGAACAACCCTACCGTGATGGCAATCGCCAGCCAGCGATGACGCATGGCCCAGAGCATGCTGCCGTTGAATGCCCGGCCTATGCGGCCCGGCTCTTCGGATTTGGGCTTGATGTTGGCGCTCAGAATGTGCACGCCGATCACCGGCGCAAACAGCACGGCAACCACCCACGACACCAGCATCGCTACGGCAATCACGGCAAACAGCGTGAATGTGTACTCCCCCGCCGAGCTGTTGTTCAGTCCGATCGGCACAAAGCCAGCCACAGTCACCAGCGTACCGGTGAGCATCGGGAACGCTGTCGAGGTGTAGGCGTATGTCGCGGCCTGCTCCTTGGACTCCCCCATTTCCAGCCGTGTGACCATCATTTCCACGGTAATCATGGCGTCATCCACCAGCAGGCCGAGGGCGATGATCAGCGCGCCGAGGGAAATCCGTTGCATGGTGATGCCGCTGTATTCCATGAACACGAACACCATCGCCAGTACCAGCGGAATCGAACACGCAACCACCAACCCTGCGCGAAACCCGAGGCTCACGAAGCTGACCAACAGCACGATAATTACCGCCTCGAACAACGCGCTGGTGAAGCCGCCCACAGCCTTGTTCACCACCTCGGCCTGATCCGAGACCTTGTGCACACCAATGCCGACTGGCAGCTCCGCTGTGGTAGCGTCCATACGTTCGTGCAGCGCCTTGCCGAAGGACTGGATGTTGCCGCCCTTCTGCATCGCGATGGCCAGGCCGATCGCCGGTTTGCCATCGAAGCGGAACAGCGGCTTGGGCGGATCGGTGTAGCCGCGGGTGATGTCAGCAATGTCGCTCAGACGGTAAAAACGGTCATTGATGCGCAGATTGACCGCAGCCAGATCCTTCTCGGACGCGAACTGCCCGGAGGTGCGTACCGAGATCCGCTCCGGCCCGGCTTCGATAACACCTGCAGGCGTCACCGCGTTCTGCGATTGCAGGCTTTGCACCACCTGGCTCTGGTCGATGCCCAATGCTGCGAGTTTGCGTGTCGAGAAGTTCAGGTACACCACTTCGTCCTGCTGACCGATCATCTCGACCTTGCCCAGGCCAGGCACGTCGCGGATGTCGGCGCGAACCTTCTCGACGTAGTCCCGCAACTGACGCATCGAGAAACCGTCTGCGGTAAACGCATAGATCGAGCCATATACATCGCCGAACTCGTCGTTGAACGACGGGCCTTGCAGCCCCTGCGGGAACTGGCCACGGATGTCATCGACCTTCTTGCGCACCTGATACCAGATTTCCGGTATCGCCTTGGCACTGGTGGTGTCACGCAGGTACACGAAGACTGTGGACTCGCCCGGTCGTGTGTAGCTCTTCACGTAGTCCAGCGAGTCAAGTTCTTCGAGCTTCTTCTCGATGCGGTCGGTGACCTGCTCGAGGGTCTCGTCCACCGTCGCGCCCGGCCAGCGGGTCTGGATAATCATAGTCTTGATGGTGAAGGACGGGTCTTCCTCGCGCCCAAGCTTCATGTAGGAAAACACGCCCATCAACAGCGCGACGAACATCAGGTACCAGACGAACGACTGATGCTTGATGGCCCACTCGGATAAATTGAAATTCCCTTTCATCGCGGGCTTTCCTCATCGACTTTGACTTTCTGGCCCGGCTTGAGGCTGTTGACGCCCGCGCTCACCACTTTTTCACCCGCTTTGACGCCATCGGTCAGCACGAAAGAGTCGCTGTCACGGCTGGCAATAGTGACGGCTCTGGGGTTAACCGTCTGGCTCTGCGAATCGACGATCCAGATCTGGCGTTTGCCATCGACTTCCTGCAGGGCATTGATCGGCAGGCGCATGCGCGGTGTGATGGTCGAACTGAGCGTCACGCTGATGGCCGTGCCCAGGCGGAACGCCGCTGGCGTTTGCGCCAGCGACAGACGCGCACGACGAGTACGCGTCGTGCGGTCGGCCTGGGGTTCGATTTCACGAAGGGTGGCGGTGGTGTTCACTTCCGGATTCAGCTGACTGGCGACGGTGAATACCACGTCGGACGGCAATTGGTCGGCCAGTGTATCGGGCAGGTCGATCACCGCTTCCTTGATGTCCGGCCGCG
This sequence comes from Pseudomonas cerasi, assembly GCF_027983475.1. Classification (NCBI taxonomy): domain Bacteria; kingdom Pseudomonadati; phylum Pseudomonadota; class Gammaproteobacteria; order Pseudomonadales; family Pseudomonadaceae; genus Pseudomonas; species Pseudomonas cerasi. Next base: position 1,714,286 of record NZ_JAQJVM010000001.1, on the reverse strand, counting down.
CCAGGGTCACGACCTCCTGACCGGCTGTCACCACCTGCCCGGCTTCGACTTTCCATTCGGTGACCACTGCGTCGTGATCACTGCGCAGCTCGCTGTAACTCAATTGGTCGCGGGCCTGTTGAGCCGCGGCCTTGGCCTGTTCCTGCGACGAGCTGGCGGTCTTCAGATCGGTCAGGGCGATGTCCAGTTGCGCCTGGGCACCGACGCCGCGATCGAACAGTTCCTGCTGGCGGCGAGCATTGGCCTGGGCGTTGATGTACTGCGCCTGAACATTGGCCAGGTCGCCCTGCCGGGCACGCACTGTATTCTGTTGATCGGTCGGATCGAGGGTTGCGAGCAAATCGCCTTTCCTGACTTCAGCGCCTACGTCGACGTCGCGCCGGGCGATGCGCCCCGCGACCCGAAAGCCCAGCACACTTTGATAACGCGCCTGGATATTGCCGGCAAAGCGCCCGAAATCCTGGACGGACTCAGGTCGGGCTTCGACGAAGACGACAGGACGCACCGGTTCAGGAGGTGTTTCATCCTTGCCACAACCGCTCAATAGTAAGCCGCTCAACAAAAGGCTGCCCAGCGCTACGCATGACAGACGCTTCATGGCTGCACCTGTGCGTTCTGCTGCTTGGGCTGTTCGGCAATGTCGACCTGCATGTCCGGGTGTAACAACTGTCCGCCTGCCACCACGACTTTCTCTCCACTCTTGAGCCCGTCGCCGATGATGACTTTGGCGGTCAGGTAACGGGTGACGGTGACCTTGCGCAGATTGACCTTGCCCTGCTCGTCCACCACCCACACGGCAGGCTTGCCCAACTGCTCGCCGAGGTCCTTGGTCAGCGCCGCCCATGGCAACTCGACACTGGCATTGGCCGGTGCGCTCAGTGCCACGCTGACCACCGAGCCGAGGTCCATGCCTTCAGGCAGCGGGTCCAGCGCGATCTTGACCTGCAAGGTGCCGGTTTGCGCCGACACCGCCGGGGTCACTTCACGCACTTTGCCGCTGACCTTGATAGTCGGGTTATCGAGCAACGTGACCTGCACGGCCTGATCGGTGGGCGGCTTGACGAACAGGGACTCGTAGACGTTGAACACCGCATCGCGATCACCGTCGCGCGCCAGATCGAAAATCGGCATGGTGGCCTGCACCACTTGCCCGACTTCAGCCTGACGCGCGGTGATCACACCCGGTGCGTCAGCGACCAGAGCGGTGTAACCCAGTTGTTCACGGGCATTGGCCAATTGCGCCTGCGCCGCCTTCAACGAACTTTCACTGCCGCGCAAGGCGGCCTGTGCAGAGTCATATTCGCTGCGGCTGGTATAGCCCTTGGGCAACAATTTTTGTTGTCGGACGAAAGCAGCGCTGGCCTGATTCACGCGGGCCTGCTCGGCGGCCACAGCAGCAGCGGCCGAGTCGACATTGACCTGCAGATCCTTGGGGTCGAGCCGCGCCAGCACCTGCCGGGCAGTGACCCGGTCGCCCACATCGACATTACGCTGAATGATCTTGCCATTGACTCGGAATGAAAGCCGGGTCTGCACCCGCGCCTGAACATCACCGGTCAGGGCGACACTGGCGGCGAAGTCGGCACTTTTTACCGTCTGCACATAAACCCTGGGCAGTTCGGGCGCCGCCGGTTTTTCCTCGCCACAACCGGCCAGCGCCGCCAATGCAGCAGCCAGACCGAACGTAACCAGTCTTGAAATACGAACGGGCATGCAGACTCCTTGTGCAACTGCCGGATGCGGGCGTGATCAGGGCGAGAGAATAGCGTGAGTATGCGACTGTGTGCGAGAGGGAGGGTTCATTGGGGCTTGCGTTGTAGAAGCGCCGGGAGACGGCTTGAGCGAGTGGCGTCAGCGAAGAAACGTGGTCCGGCGGGTCGTAAGTGTATCGGCAGAGGAGAGCCGTGATCGATCCCTGATGATGGAGTAAAGGCTTCAGCCTGAACCGATTCGGGATGAGGGGCTACTGCCAGAAAGGTCAGTATCGGGGGGAAGGTGCCTGACAAGTGGTAGCAAATATCACAAGGCCGTTCGGATGACCGAAGCATTACTAATGTTCGACGTATTACTTGAGCGTCTCATGGCAGGGCCTTTAAGAAGCACAGGCACTGCTTTCTGGACCCGTTTGTCCATTATGGAACGAGCAATTGACCAGCCACGCAGCCCAGCCGTCGGGTAAGCAATAAGGATAGCGGCAATCCTCAGTGGGCGAATTGCTGGCGATTCAGGGTCAGTTTTTGTCAGAACGAAGGAAGTGGCCCATGCCGAAGTGGCAACCAGTGCAGACACTCCGGTGAATGCCGAGATTTTTTCCGCTGTATTCGCCGGTCTTCTTGTCTCCTGAACGGGAAAAGCCAGGTTATTGCTGGCGACAGCCTGAGGCTTCACTTTGACACCTTTTAGTACAGCTCTTATAGGTGCACGGACCGCCAGCAAACCAATAATGCCGCTCAGAATTGCAGCACCGATGTAGAGGGAAGTTTCCACATCCTCAAGAAAGCCATGCCCCGTCGGATCAGATCGATTGACCGGATCCCCCGCACAATACGCATAGGCATTTATTCCACCCTTGCCAAACGGACTCAGGCTATCGGGACTGTTGAAGCGCATCAGAACAGGGTTATAGGCGCGATAGCCGTTGCCCAGCAGATAATGACCGGTCAATGGATCGGGGCGCTCACCGTTGAAGCCTGGCAGTTGGTTCAACGCTTGCCCATGCCCATAGGGGGTGTAAGCGATAGGGTCAGACAAGCTGGCCGATACGGTGTGGAGCACGCTGTGCTGTTGGTCCGAGCCGATCAACAGCGTGGCGAGCGCTGACTGCGTGGCCAGCAACTGACGACCGTGATGCAGGAATCGAACGTGTTCTGCACCCTGAATCTCGCTGACCAAGGTGTCGGACTGATAGTACGAGCGGGCAATGGTCCCTGCCGCAGGCGTGCGAGCCGCGAGCCGGTCAAGCGCGTCGTAGCGGTAACGGCACAGAGTAGTTTGCTGGCGCATGGCGAGTAACCGGAGTGGTCTTGATTAGCGAGACAGGCCTCTTCAAGCACACAATGCATTGCAGGGACCGCAGCGGCTACTCGTAGAACTGCTAGGTTGCATCAGGGATGTCAGGGGTTCTGGACGCATTCCAGCGAGCGCTCCAGCTCGGCCTTGGCCATATTGATCAGATGCCTGCTGCTAAACAAACAAGGGTGGCGACTTTGACGCGGGTTAGCAGACCGGTAGAGAACACAGACCCGGCGCACTCGAAAGTGCCCCACGCAAAGCCGCCATAAAACGGTAATTGCGCTGCGTGTCTCTGGACAGGCTGCTAAACCCGATCGCTGAAAAACCAGCGACCGACGCAGCCTAGTGTGCGGATTTGGCAGGCGCAAGGGCCCGGGATTTTCTAGGAAAGGTCATACGCAGGAAAGAGAAAAGACTGAAAGAAAGGTCCTGCAGGACAGGTTTTTCGTGAGCGGAAGTAACCTGATTTGTTCAGAAGAGGACGCAGAGCGTCCAGAACGGCATTCCCACGCTGGAGCGTGAGGAACGATAGGCGCCCGGGAGATCTTCTATCGTTCCTCACGCTCCGCGTGGGAATGCCCTTCATGACGCTCCGCGTCATCTTCAAAACGCGTCGATCAACTGCCCTCGGTGCCGTGCGCTTCTTCGAAGAAGTAGTCCTTCCAGCTCGCCGCCTTGTTTTTCAACACGCCCAGCTCATGCAGTTTCTCGGCGTAGATAAAGGTGCGCTGCGGCGTGACGGTGAAGTCGATTTCCGGGTCGGCGACGATTTTCTCTACCAGTGGCAACGGCAGCTTCGATTGCTCGACGCGGATGTAGGTCTGCGCGGCAGCAGGCTTGTCGGCTTTGATGATCTTCTCGGCTTCGGCCAGCGCGTCGTAGAACGCCTTGTAGGTCTTGGGGTTTTCGTCGTGGAATTTCTCGGTGGTGTAGAGCACGTTGAACGTCGCCTGGCCGCCCAGCACGTCATAGGAACTGAGCACCTTATGCACGTTGGGGTTCTCCAGTTCCTGGTACTGGAACGGCGGGCTGGAGAAGTGCGAGTTGATTTCCGAACCACCGGCAATCAGCGCGGAGGTCGCGTCCGGGTGCGCGAGGCTGACCGAGATGTTGTCGAATTTCTTGTAGTTGTCGTTACCGAACAGCTTGGCGGTTTCGATCTGCAATGTGCGCGACTGGAAGCCCACGCCCGCAGCCGGTACGGCGATGCGGTCCTTTTCGGTGAAGTCCTTGAGGGTCTTGACGCTGGGGTTGTTGGTCAGCAGGTAATTGGGCATCGAACCCAGCGAGGCAATCGCCTTGACGTTCTGCTTGCCCTTGGTGCGGTCCCAGACGGTCAGCATCGGCGGCACGCCTGCCGACACCACGTCAAGCGCGCCGGCCAGCAGCGCTTCGTTCATCGCCGTGGCACCGGAGATGCTGTTCCAGTCGACCTTGATATCCAGACCCTGCTCCTTGCCGTGTTTCTCGATCAGCTTCTGATCGCGCACCACGTCGAGGATCAGGTAGCCGATGCCGAATTGCTGAGCGATGCTGATCTTGCCTTCAGCCTGAGCGCCGCCACTGAGCAGCGCGCCAAACAAGCCAAGCGTCGCCGCCAGCACAGTCAGTGCCGGGCGTTGAAATGCAGTGTTCATGTGGTTCCCACCCTGATTATTCAAAAAAAGACGGCGTTTCAACGCTGCATGCCCCAGCGCTTGACGGTCAGGCGCTCTATGTTGGCGAACAGCAGGTTCTCGACCAGCAGGCCGATGAGGATCACCGCTGCCAGACCGGCAAAGACCTTGTCGGTATACAACTCGTTACGATTCTGGAAGATGTACCAGCCCAGACCGCCCTTGCCGGAGGACGCGCCAAACACCAGCTCGGCGGCGATCAGCGTGCGCCAGGCAAAGGCCCAGCCGATTTTCAGACCGGCGAGAATCGATGGCAGCGCAGCAGGAATCAGGATGTGCCAGACAAAGCGCAGGCCTTTGAGACCATAGTTGCGCCCGGCCATGCGCTGGGTTTCCGAGACACCGAGAAAGCCCGCATAAGTATTGAGCGCCAGCGCCCACAGCACCGAATGCACCAGCACGAAGATCAGGCTGTTCTGGCCCAGCCCGAACCACAGCAGCGCCAGCGGCAACAGGGCAATGGCCGGCAGCGGATTGAACATCGCAGTCAGCGTGCCGAGCAGGTCGCGGCCCAGTTGGGTGGACACTGCCAGGGTGGTCAGGGCGAACGCCAGCACGATGCCGATCAGGTAGCCCTGAATCAGTACGGTCAGGGAAATCCACACCTTGCCTGGAAGCTCGCCGGAGATCAGCCCGTCATAAAAGGCGGCCGCCGTTTGCAGAAAGCTCGGCAACAGCAGGTCGTTGTTCTGCAGACGTGCAGCCAGTTCCCAGATCACCGCCAGGGCGATCATGATGATGCATTTGCGCACCCAGCTCAGTTGCCAGATGCGCTGTGCCAGGGGCAGGTCGCGGGCCAGGTCTTCCTGAGTGAAAGGCTCCAGCGTGATTTCATATTCTTCGCGAGCGGGAGGTGCGAGGCTCATGATTCGGGTTTCCCGGTAATCGTGTAGATAGGACGCGGAGCGTCCTGAAAGGCATTACCACGCGGAGCGTGGGAACGATCAAGGCAGTCGCCTAGTAAGCAATCCGGATGTCCTGAAAATTCAGATCCTGCTCCACCGGCCCGGCCTCGCCCTCATCGAACAACAAACGATGAATACGCTGCGCGGTCTGCTGAAAACCAACGCCGCCCAGGCTTTTCAGGTCGTATTGATGGCTGTTGATTTCCGCCCGTACGCGGCCCGGATGCGGTGACAGCAGCAGGATGCGGTTACCGACCACCAGCGCTTCTTCGATGGAGTGCGTGACGAACAGCAACGTAAAGCGCACCTCTTCCCACAGCTCAAGCAGCTCTTCCTGCATCTTGCGTCGGGTCAGTGCATCGAGCGCGGCAAACGGCTCATCCATCAGCAGGATTTTCGGCTGCATGGCCAAGGCCCGGGCAATCGCCACGCGGGCTTTCATGCCACCGGACAAGGTGTGCGGGTAGGCATCGGCAAACGCACTGAGGCCGACCTTTTCCAGGTAGTAACGTGCACGCTCCAGCGCTTCGGGACGCTTCAGGGTGCGCGATGCCAGCAGCGGAAACATGACGTTCTCGATCACGGTTTTCCACGGCGGCAACTGGTCGAATTCCTGAAACACCACGATGCGGTCCGGGCCAGGTTCGGTGACCTGATGACCCGCCAGACGAATCTCGCCCTCGCTGGGCCGGATGAACCCGGCTACGGCTTTGAGCAATGTGGACTTGCCGCAACCGGATGGGCCGAGCAGCACGAAACGATCGGCCGGATCGACTTCGAAACTGACCTGATGCGTTGCCCGTACCACACGTTCTGGTGTGCGGTATTCGAGGCTGACGCCGCGAACTTGCAGCAAGGCTTCAGCAGTAGGCTGTTCAGCCGGTTGCGGTTGGGTGCTGGTGCTGGCCGTGTGGCCTTGCGCGACAGCATTCATGAACGGCTCTCCTGGATCAAAATGGCGCGGTGCCTTGAATGGTCGTGCGATGCAGTTTGCGACGCAGGTGCGCCGGGCAGCCGGCAGCCAGATGGATCAGGGAACGGTTGTCCCAGAACACCATGTCGTCGGCCTGCCACTGGTGCCGATAGATGTGCTCGGGCTTCACGCTATGGGCGTAAATCTCGTTGAGAATCTGACGGCTCTCGTCTTCCGGCAGACCGAGGATGCGCGTCGTGAAACCCTCGCTGACGAACAGCGCCTTGCGCCCGTTTTCAGGGTGGGTGCGAACGATCGGGTGGCTGACTTCCACCACCTGAGCCAGTTGCTCGGCGGTCAGGGTCGGACGCCAGTTGGCGGCGTTATGGCCCTCGGCGTAGCGTGCGGTGTAACTGTGCACCGCCGAGCGCCCTGCGACTGCATCGCGCAGGTGTTGCGGCAACGTTTCCCACGCCAGGTGCATGTCTGCAAACAGCGTATCGCCGCCTTCACTTGGCAGCTCCTGGGCGTAAAGCATTGAGCCCAGGCTCGGCAGCTCTTTGTAAGACAGGTCCGAATGCCAGTACTTGCCGGCATCGCCCAGGCCCACAGGCTTATCGTTCTCGACAATGTTGGAGACGATCAGGATTTCCGGATGGTTGGCCAACAGAAACTGCTTGAGCACATGGATCTGCAGCACCCCAAAACGCCGGCTGAAATCGATCTGCTGTTGCGGCGTGATCTGCTGATCGCGAAACACCACGACATGGTGATCCAGATGTGCCTGATGCACACGAGCGAAGTCGGCATCGTTCAACGGCCTGGACAGATCCAGCCCAACGATTTCAGCGCCCACCTTTTCGGTGAATGGACGCACTTCGAAGGATTGCGAAGCAGGTTGAGCGGACGATGAAGCGAGGGAGGCTGCTGGCATGAGAACTCCGACTCCAGGGCTGTGTGACTGAAAGACGAAACTCTATAGGTATAAGAAAGATAATTTAAATACCGTTAAGGAATATCCATAGTGCTGATTTTTTCACTGCCTCGCTGTGTAGCGTCAGCCAGCATAAATGTGTCACGACAGATACATCCAAGTGTAAGACCGCCTTGCTAGGGTCGGCGCCTCATCCGAATCGAGTGAAGCGCCCGCTATGCGATCCAATAAACCGGTTGCCCATGTAATGGTGTCGTCATTGATACTTTCGCTGCTTGCCGTCTCGGTTCAGGCAGCGAGCCGTGCCAATGACAATCGTATAAACGGTGTCGACCTGCTCTCCGGGTTCAACACCCTGTGGACGACCGGTGCGACCTGGGACACCGGCACGCCGACTGCCCTCGGTCAGAGCCTGCTGCGACGCAACCTGCAGATCGTGGTCGACCGCGCCAACTCGCGCACGCTGGCGCAGGAAACCGCCGCCTACTTCGATGACCGCCGCGACCAGAGCTACAGCGCCATCAGCGGCCTGGGCTCGCTGAGCGATGCTTACAAAGCCGGCGCGGGCGCGTTCACGACGATCACGCAATTCGACGACAGCAACAAAACCGTCAGGTACGACGACAAGGGCAATGGCGCAGGCAGTTCATCTTCGGCGCTGGGCAAGGTGGTCGACCTGGTCGGTGCCGTGCGCAACGATGCCTCCACGACTCCGGCCAAGTCCCACTATCTGTATCCACGGCCATGGCGGCAGAGCCTCGACGGACAGAGCCTGGCATTCGTCGTCGCGCCGTCCCTGCGGCCGGCCGAAAGCACCACGCCGGCCAGTGACTCGGGCTTCCCCAGCGGGCACACCAACGCTGCCTACCTGTCAGCCTACGCCTTGGCCTACGCGATCCCCGAGCGGTTCAGCGAGTTGATGCTGCGTGCTTCGGAAATCGGCGACAACCGCATCGAAGCGGGCATGCACTCGCCCTTCGACGTGATGGGCGGGCGAATCACCGCGACCTATTTCGCCATCGACAACCTGTCCAATTCCGCCAACACGCAATTGCGCGCCGATGCTCGCGCGCAGGCCCTGGCCTACTTCACCGCTCAGTGCGGCGGCGACGTCAACAATTGCATGACGGCCATCGACCCGGCCACCGATCGCACTTCCCAGCATGCGCAGGACAAGGCGCTGTATACCGCGCGCATGACCTACGGCTTCGACCCGGTCGGTCCGACCAATCTCGCGCCGGTCGTGCCGACCAACGCTGAAGTGCTGCTGGAAACACGTTTCCCGTACCTGGACGCCAGCCAGCGCCGCGAGATTCTGGCGACCACTGAGCTGTCGTCGGGCTACGCAGTGATCGATCAGTCAGGTGGCTACGGTCGCTTGAACCTGTATGCCGCAGGCGATGGTTACGGCGCGTTCAATTCCAACGTCACCGTCAACATGAACGCCAGCCTGGGCGGCTATAACGCCATCGACGCCTGGCGCAACGACATCAGCGGCAGCGGTGCGCTGATCAAGAACGGTACGGGCAACCTGATCCTGACCGGCAACAACACCTACTCGGGCGGCACGCTGATCAACGGCGGCACCCTGACCGGTCATGCCCAGGCCTTCGGCAGCGGCACGATCACCGACAACGCAACGCTGGTGGTCGATCAGTCCACCAACGACACCCTCGCCAACTCCCTGACCGGCAACGGCGCGTTGATCAAACGCGGCGTCGGTTCACTGAACCTGACCGGCAACAGCAGCCTGTCCGGCGCGACCACCGTGCAGGCCGGTCGCCTGGCAGTGAATGGCAACCTCGGCAACTCCATCGTCAGCGTGCAGCAAGGCGCGACGCTGGGTGGCAACGGCACCGTTGGCGGCATCAACGTCGCTCAGGGCGGCGTGGTCGCACCGGGTAATTCGGTCGGGCAGCTGAACGTCAATGGTGACGTCAACCTGGCTCAGGGTTCGGTTTATCAAGTGGAATCGGACGCCAATGGCAATGCCGACCGCATCGTCGCCAGCGGCCGCGCGACGATCAATAACAGCACGCTGTCGCTGGTCGAAGGCGGTAACTGGCTGGCCGCCAGCCGTTACTCGATCATTTCCGCAGCCGGTGGCGTGAGCGGTGCATTTGCCGCCGTGCAAACCAACTTCGCGTTCCTTACCCCGACGCTGAACTACACCGCGACCGACGTAGGGCTGACGCTGGATCGCAACGCACAAACCTTCGCCAGCCTGGCGACCACGCGCAACGCCAAGGCGGTCGCGCAGGGTCTGGACAGCGCGGGCGCAGGCAACGCGCTATGGCGTCAGGTGGTGCAGGACGACGCCTCGACGGCGCAGGCCACGTTCAGCGCGCTGTCCAACGAGCTGCACGCATCGACTCAATCTGCGCTGATCGAAGACAGCCGGCTGGTGCGCAATGCCATGAACGATCGCATGCAACAAGCGCAGTCCACACAGGCATTCGGCAGCACCACACAAACCCTCGCCGGTGATGCCTCGCGTGGTGTGGTGTGGACCCAAGCCATCGGCGCGACCGGCCAGACCGACAGCAGCCGCGACGCCTCGGGCCTGGAAACCCGCACCAGCGGCCTGTTGTTCGGCGCCGACGTACCGCTCGACGACACCTGGCGTGTGGGTGCATTGGCAGGCTTCAGCAACAGCAGCTTCGACCTGCGCCACGCGTCTGGCTCGACCGACAGCGACAACTATCATCTGGGTGTCTACGGCGGCGCGAAATGGGGCCAACTGGGCCTGCGCCTCGGCGCGGTACGCACCTGGCATGAGCTGACCGCCAAGCGTACGCTGGACCTGCCGGGCTCGTCCGAGCACTTCAAGGAAGACTACAAGGCAGCGACCAATCAGGTCTTCGGCGAGCTGGGCTACTCCATCGAAATGGGCAATGCGCTGCTTGAACCCTTCGCCAACCTCGCCCATGTGCGCCTCGACACCGACGCCTTCGACGAGAACAGCAACGCCATCAGCCTGCAGAACAAATCCCAGGACAACCACATCACCTTCAGTACCCTGGGCCTGCGTGCAGCGACCCGCCTGAACGCTGGCAGCGTCGTGATCAAACCCAACGCCACACTGGGCTGGCGTCGCGCCTACGGTGACGTCACCCCGGAAAGCCGCTCAGCCTTCAGCGGCGGCAGCACCTTCGAACTCTCCGGCGCACCGATCGCCCGCAGCGCCGCCGTGCTCGGCGCAGGCGTCGACCTGGGGTTGAGCGATACGCTGAGCGTGGGCCTGAGTTACGACGGTCAGGTGAGTAACGATGCTTCGGATCAGTCGCTGAATGCTCGGGTGACGTTGGCGTTTTAAGGCTGAAGCGGCGGCTGCTCTCTGTAGTGACGGAGAGCAGCCTGCCAAAGTTATCAGGGGGTCTGAGCGCTCTTGCGTTGACCCTCAATTCCATCCAGCTCTAACCCTCTCGTTTTCATTTCCCGGCCTCCCGATCAGCCTCAACAATCGGGGTCGGGAATGGGCTGCGTGCCTTTGCAAACCACCACAGGGCACCCGCCCCGATAACGCTCGTCAGCATGGCGAAACTCAGGATGACCTGGCGAATGCCCAAAGGCGCTGCGAGCAGGGCCACCAGCAAACCCGCCAGAGGCTGCGACAGGTTGTTGAGCAACGTGATCACGCCCACCGTCTTGCCAAAGTCCTGGGGCGGTATCACCCGCTGCCGGAGGGTGCGCATGTAGACGTTGAACATCTTGTCGAAGCCGACGATCAACAGAAACCCCAGCGCATAGCCAATCAGGTTCGGGCTCAGGGCGCTGATGAATGCCCCGATCGCGATCATTAAATACCCGACACCGCCCAGCACCCGCAAAGGCAGCACCACACGGGCCAGGAAGAACAGGATCACGATAGTGGTCACTGCCCCCGCCGCCTGCAGCCCTGCATAGTTATCCTTGCCTGCGCTGTACTCGCCGATGACCATGGCTGCCGAGGTCGCCAGAGTGACGCCGACAATCAGGTTGACCCCTACTGCCAGCGTGATGATCTTTTTCAACTCTGCCAGGCAACGGATATGCCCGAACGCAATCCGCAAGGGCTGCAGCCAGATGTCTTGATGCTGCTCGAACACTTCCAGCTTAAAACGGCCAAGACGTTGCCAAGCCAACATGCAGAGGTCTGCCAGCATGAATAGTCCGGCGGTCAACAGTACGACCCAGTACCAGGCCCACACCTCAAGTATCAGTGCCGCGACCAAGGGCCCGAGAACCAGCCCTGACTGGTCGGCGATCTGGGAATAGGACAACGTTTTGGTGTAGCTGTAGTGCTGAAAGATATGCGGCATGAGCACTTCGCGCGCCATGATGCCTTGCGTGGTCAGCACCCCGCACAATGCCGAGAGAACCACGAGCCATCCAATGCCACCAAAGAGTGCGTAGAACACCATCGCCAGCACGCAGAGCAATGCCCGGTAGACCTGGCTGATGTGCAGAATTCTGATAGGCGAATACTTGTCGCACAACGCGCCGCACAACGGAAACGCGAGAAACCTCGGTAACGATTCGACGAAAAACGCCAGCCCCGCCCATGAAGCGCTGTTGGTGGTCTGGAACACCACCAGCGGCACAATAAACAACAGGATCTGATCCGCCAGCCTGGACAGGAAAAGCGAGATGAAGAAAGCGAGGTAATCCTTGCGCATGAAGAACTCCGTTCAGTACTGGCAGCGCGTGCGTCAGTTATCATCGCTCAGGTCATAATCGGCTTGATACATCGATGCTGATGCGCTCTCTCCTGTCAGCTTGTGGAGAAATACCGATGAACTCATCGCCAAGGTATTCGGCCGTTCTGGCCACTCTGTTGATGGTCCTGCTCGCAGCTTGCAGCGCAGTGCCAGGCACTTCCATGAAAACTGTCGCCGTTGCCCAGTCAGACCCGGGCGAAGGCGGTGTTCCCGCATTTTACACATGGCCGGATAAAGTGCCGTCGACACCGGGCCAACTGCTGCGCTCGGAGCCGCTGACGGCCACGCAGAGCCTTGAGAGTGCCGGACAGAATGTCCGCATCCTGTACACCTCGACAGACGGGCTCAACAACCAGCCAGTCGCAGTGTCAGGAGCCTTGTTCATGCCCAAGGGTGAGCCGCCAAAGGGCGGATGGCCGCTGATGGCGTGGGCGCATGGCACGGTTGGTAGCGCGGACATCTGTGCGCCTTCCTTTGCCGGGCGCAGTGATCGCGACACGCGCTATCTGAATGAATGGCTCGGGCGTGGCTATGCGATTGTGGCTACTGATTACCAGGGTTTGGGCACGCCGGGGCTGCACCCGTTCGGGCTGAGCAGTCCGCTGGCGTATGGTGTGCTCGACAGCGTTCGTGCGGTTCAGAAGGCGGACTTCAATCTGTCTTCGCGGGTGGTTGTGTTCGGGCAGTCGCAAGGTGGCCGTGCCGCTTTCGCAACGGCCGTCTACCAGAAGACTTATGCGCCCGAATTGAACATTGTCGGAGTGGTTGCGACCGGGACGCCGTATCCGATGGCTCAATCGCATGAGAAACATGCCGGACCGGACACCTTCCGCGATCAGGTCACGCCATCGCTGGCCTATAACCTGTTGCGACTGAGTACTGCCGCGCTGATCGACCCGTCGCTGCATCCTGCCGATTACCTGAGCGACCGCGCAAAGCTCGCGTTCGAAACCAGTCAGCGTGAATGCCTGCAAGCCATCGAGCGCAAGGTGGTCGCGGATGGACTGACATTCAACAACAGCTTCAAACGCTCACCCGATAAGGCACTTGATCAGGTCAATCGCCAATCGGACTACCCGACGTTAAAGTCGGACATTCCGGTTTTTATCGGTACGGGAGGCAAGGATGTCATTTCACCTGTTCGCAGCCAGATCGCGCTGGTGAAAGACGCGTGCAAGGTCGGCGACCGCATCGAGTGGCATTACTACCCGCAGCTGGATCACTCGGGAGCGGTGAATGGCTCTCTGCCGGACTCGACGCGCTTTGTCGAGAAAGCGTTTTCGGGGGAGTTTATGGCGGGGAATTGTGGGGCGACGCAGAGCGTCGCACGACAGTGAGATGATCGTTCCTCACGCTCCAGCGCAGGAATGCCTTGCGTGACGCTCCGCGTCACAGGTCTGCGCCGCGCCATATGCTCAAAAGAGGACGCAAAGCGTCCAGAACGGCATGCGACGCGGAGCGTCGCACGATAGTGATGTTATCGTTCCTCACGCTCCAGCGCAGGAATGCCTTGCGTGACGCTCTGCGTCACAGATCTGTGCCGCGCCACATGCTCGAAAGAGGACGCAGAGCGTCCAGAACGGCATGCGACGCGGAGCGTCGCACGATAGTTAGATTACGCACGACACTCAGAGGGTCAGAACGCAGGCAGTACCGCGCCATCGTACTTCTTGTTGATGAAGTCTTTGACTTCCTGGCTGGTCAACGCTTTCGACAGTTTTTCGATGGCGTCGGTGTGAGCGTTGTCTTCGCGGGTCACGAGGAAGTTCACGTACGGCGAATCGGCACCTTCGATGATCAGCGCGTCTTTCTTCGGATTGAGCTTGGCTTCCAGCGCGTAGTTGGTGTTGATCAAGGCAAGGTCAACCTGCTTCAACGCACGTGGCAGTACAGCCGATTCCAGCTCGCGGAACTTGAAATTCTTCGGGTTGGTTGCGATGTCTTTCGGCGTGGACAGGGCGTTGGTCGGATCCTTCAGGGTGATCAGGCCACCTTTTTGCAACAGCAGCAGTGCGCGGCCTGCGTTGCTGCCTTCGTTTGGAATGGCGATGGTTGCGCCTTCAGGCAAATCAGCCAGCTTCTTGTACTTGCTGGAGTAGCCGCCGAACGGTTCGACGTGTACGCCCACGCCAGTCACCAGATTGGTGCCTTTGCCCTTATTGAAGCCATCCAGATAAGGCTTGGTTTGAAAATAGTTGGCATCCAGGCGTTTTTCGCTCAATTGAACGTTTGGCTGCACGTAGTCAGTGAAGACCTTGATTTCCAGGTCCACGCCTTCTTTGGCCAGGGTCGGCTTGATCAGCTCAAGGATTTCCGCGTGCGGTACTGGCGTCGCGCCGACGACCAGCTTTTCACCTGCGTGAGCCAGGCCAATGGAGAACACAGCCGCCAGAGCGGTCAGCAAAAACGTCTTTTTCATGCAATGTCCTTAACGAAAATCCGAGAGCGTCATCTAGAAATGACACCTTATTATTCAATGGTTTGTCACAGCTATCCGAACCCTGCGACATCACGCTGACATTACCGGTGTTTTATATTCCGATAAAATACTTTTTAATCGAGTGCTTATGCTTTTTTGCATCAGCATCTACTCTACCTCATCAGGACCGTGCTGGGGCGCGCTCAAGCAGGACGCCGCGCCAGCTCTGAGGTGACTGTTTCAAGCAGTTGCCTGAGCGCGGACAGCTGCCTGCGATCACCACCATCGAGCAATAGCTGCGTCTGGCGCTCGATCAGCGTGAACGGATCGGCGATGTTCGGCAGATTGATATCTTCAGCCCGAATTTCATCACCGCTGCTGACCAGCAAGGCAAAGTGAATGACGTTCTCGAGTTCACGGGTATTACCGGGCCAGCTGTGAGCCTCCAGCGTGCGCTGCGCATCCTCGCTGATCAATTGCACCGGCAGATTCAGACGCTGGCTGTAGATCCCGACAAAATATTCGGCCAGCGGCAGGATGTTGCCCGGCTGCTCGCGCAACGCCGGCAGATCGAGGCGGCCCTCGCTGAGGTAGTGATAAAGCCGCTCGTGGAATTTGCCGGCAGCCACGGCCTGCGCCAGATCGATACTGGTGGCTGCGACCAGACGCACATCGACCGGGCTCGGCTGCTGCGCGCCCACTCGCGTGACTTCGTGATTCTCAAGCGCCGCGAGCAGCTTGACCTGAATCGGCAACGGCAGGTCGCCGATTTCATCCAGATACAAGGTGCCACCGTTGGCCGAGCCAAACCAGCCTGCGCGGCTGCTGACCGTCCCACTGTGGGCTCCGGCGGCGTAGCCGAACAATTCGGCGTCGGCATAGGTCGGGCTGATCGCACCGCAGTTCACCGAAACGAATAAACCCGAGCGATCACTGCCGCGATGAATATGCCGGGCCAGCAACTCCTTGCCGGTCCCGGACTCGCCACGGATCAGTACCGGTAGAGAACGGGGAGCCAGTTGCTCCATTTCTTCACGCAATCGGCGCGAGCGTGGGTCAATGAACACCAGCGCCTTGGCGCGAATGCTCAGTGGGCTTTTTTCCGCATCGGGAAAGGTCAGCAGCGGCTGGCCGAAGTTTTCGTGAAGACTCATGGCACACTCCCGCCTGAGCCCTTGCGATGGCTCAAGCGTTTAAAAAGACAGGACCCGGAGAGTCCGATAAATAGGCTGCCCGGTCATGCGCGACGACGCGCGTGTTGCTCCAGACGGTTTTGCAGCCGGTACAGGTAGGCGAACCCCTGCTCCCAGCGCTGATGACCGGACTTGACGTTGATATGCCCGGCCTGA
Organism: Pseudomonas cerasi; assembly: GCF_027983475.1. Lineage (NCBI taxonomy): Bacteria > Pseudomonadati > Pseudomonadota > Gammaproteobacteria > Pseudomonadales > Pseudomonadaceae > Pseudomonas > Pseudomonas cerasi. The sequence goes on along the minus strand of NZ_JAQJVM010000001.1, from coordinate 1,698,378 downwards.
CTCAGAAACCCGACTTCCGCGCCCCAGTGACGGGCCATTTCCATGGCGCGCTGGGAGCTGACCGCAGGGTCGTTGTCAGAGCTGACAATCTGCGTCGGAAACGGCAACAGATCAGCAGGGATCGGCGCGAAATTACGCAACGCAGGCGGGCAATTCGGACGCTCGACGTCGGCCGGTGCCACCAGTAGCGCGCCCTGCACCTGACGCAAGGTTTCCAGCGGCGCAAGTTGAGCCCAATGCGCGACGGTGACGCAACCCAGGCTATGAGCGATCAGGATCACGGGGGTGTCGTGCGCAGCAATCGTGCGCTGCAACTCGCCGACCCAGTCTTCACGACGAGGCTTGAGCCAGTCGGCCTGTTCCACACGTGTGCTGTTGGGCAGGCTGTTCTGCCAGTGGGTCTGCCAATGATCATCAGGAGACCCCTGCCAGCCTGGCACGATCAGATACCGGATCGACTCGTTATGCATGGATTCGCCTCCTGCATGTATGCGTTCATGAGACGAGTATAGGGATGGAAGTTATATTCGCTAAGGAATAAGAAGCTATTTGTTAATTTCCAAAACGAATATCAGCCAATAGACAAAAAAAGAGGCCACTCCCTGCCTTCGAGGAACGGCCTCTAATAAAAATCACTTTCAGGGCAAAGACTATCCGTACTTCGTTACAGGATTACGACGGCCTCAGGTTGCAGGCACAGTACGCGGGCTCTGCTCGCCCGCAGGCAGCGGTACCGGCTCGTCGTACTGCGGGACTTCACGGGCAACGTTCCACACCACAATCGCAGCGACGATGTCGAAGATTGCCAGCACCACGAACAGCGGGCTGTAGCCGATTTTGGTGACCAGCACGCCGAACACCATGGTGAACGCCGCCGCCCCGAAAAAGCCGAACATTCCGCCCATCCCGGTCGCTGTGGCCACCTCGTTCTTGCCGAATGAATCCGAGGTGATCGAATACAGCGCGCCCGACAGGGTCTGGTGGGCAAAACCGCCGATGCACAGCAAGGCAATGGCGGTGTAGGGGCTTTCGACCAGCCCGATGCACGCCGGCCCGATCATGCAGGAGCAGCCGAACAGCATGACCATCTTACGCGAGGTGAACAGTGACACCTTGCAGTACTTGTGGAACAGCGGGCTGAGGTAGCCGCCCAGTACGCAGCCAATGTCAGCCGCCAGAAACGGCAGCCAGGCGAACATCGCGACTTCCTTGATGTTCATGTGGCGCTCGGTCATCAGGTACAGCGGGATCCACGCATTGAAGGTCTGCCAGGCAGGCTCGGAGAGGATTCGCGCCGAAGCAATCGCGTAGAAATTACGGTTTTTGAACAGTCGCTTCCAACTGCCTTTCCGGGCAGGTGCATCCTTCAGACGCGCTTCCTGGCCGCTGAGGATGTAGTCGCGTTCGGCATCGCCCAGACGCTTCTGATCGCGCGGATGCTTGTACAACAGCAGCCACAGGCCGCTCCACACAATGCCAAGACCGCCGACAATCAGGAACGCCAGCTCCCAGCCACTCTGCAGAATGGCCCAGACCACCAGCGGGGGTGCAAGCAATGCGCCGAACGACGAGCCAATGTTGAACCAGCCGATGGCGACCGAGCGCTCTTTGGCCGGAAACCATTCGGTGGTCGCCTTGACGCCTGCCGGCAGCCCCGCGGCTTCGGTCAGGCCGAGCATGCCGCGGAAGATCGCCAGACTCTGCCAGCCGGTTGCGAATGCGGCGGCAGCACAGGCGGCAGACCAGGCGATGGCGAAAATCGCAAAGCCCATCTTGGTGCCGATCGCGTCGATGATGTAGCCCGCAACGGGCTGCATGATGGCATAGCACAATTGCCAGGCGACCACGATGTGCGCGTACTGCTCGGTGGAGATGCTCAGCTCGCTCATGAGCGTCGGTGCTGCGACAGACAGCGTATTGCGTGCCAGGTAGTTGACGACCAGGCCGGCCGTGACCAGCCCCACCATCCACCACCGAATACCTTTTATCTTCATCTCTTCACCCTGTTTATTTTTAGATTGGCGATGAGCGTCCCGCGGCCAAGGCCGTGAGGCGGCTGGTTTTATGTAACTTCAGGTTACGGTTTCTTCAGAAGACTTTTAGGCGCTTTCTGCCGACGATCATGCGTAAAAACAGATTTTTCGCACGAGGAGCATGCCTTTATGGCCTGAGAATTCAGACTGATCATGAGGTTGTTACTCTTTGAATTATTTTTGTGGTTGTAATTTTATTCGAGTCTTATGTTGTCGTACAACATGGAGAACTTATAGTCATTTGCCATTCCAGTGTCAAATGACAGAAACGCTCTGACCTTCATCAGCATGGGCTGGCGACGTGTTGAGAAGGGAAGGAGCGTTTTCGCGTTATACGACGACTGCGCAATTGGCGACTGCTGATAGCTCGTTTGGGCCTATGGGGGACTGCTCAGCGATTAGAGCGCGAACTATTTTCTATGTGACGGCAAGAAACGCGTCCTGGCACTTGCACAACTGTCACAAATGCTCTCATTCTTGGTGACGGCGTCAGGCAATGGAGTTGCCCGGTGGTGCCTTGTCGGCACCGGCCTGCTGCCGAAGTCACTTTATGCCAGGAAGAGGCGTCCGCATGCCTGAGCCAAGCAGTCTCGCCAGCTGGACCCCCGCTCTGCGCAAGCAGCTCATTGCCTTGGGTATGGACAGCGATGCGTTGTGCCGAAGCGCGGGTATTGACCTGAACAGGCTGAGTGAACCCGATGCGCAATTCTCGCCGGATGTCACCGCCGCGCTCTGGCAACGCGCAGTGCAAGCCAGCCTTGACCCAGCCCTGGGTTTGCGTGTTTCACGCTTTGTCAGCCCGACGGCGTTTCATGCGCTGGGCTACACGCTTGTCGCCAGCGGCTCGTTGCGCGAGGTTTTCGAGCGCATCGTACGTTACCGCTCGATGGCCGAGGACTCTCTGGAGCTGGATTTCAGAACAGTCGGCGAGCGTTATGAATTCCGCTTCGGTACGCCGCCATCCTGTCAGTCACCGGTTCATGAGCTGCTGGATGCATTTGCCGCCATTTACGTACGCACCTGCCGCAACCGGCTAGGCCGGGGCTATGCGCCGCTCGCCGTGCACCTGCAACGTCCGGCACCCGAGGATCCGCAGCCCTGGCACGACCTGTTTCGTTCACCGGTCACGTTTGCGGCGCAGGAGAACCTGCTGGAGTTTGGCGGTGATCAATTCGACAGCCATCTGGATGACGGGCCGGTACAGCTGAACGGCCAGGAATCCCAAGGAGATCCGTTACCGTCACTGATCTGGGAACAGCGCGTACGCTCGGCCATCGAAACCCTGCTGCCGGACGGCGAGCCCACCGCCCAAAGCATCGCCGAAGCCCTGCACCTGAGCACGCGCAGCCTGCAGCGCCATCTGGCCGACGAGGGCTGCTGCTATGACCTGCTGCTCAATCAATGCCGCCAGAACCTGGCGCTGCTGCACATGAACGATCAGCAAAGCTCGCTGAGCGAAATCGCCTACCTGCTGGGCTTTTCCGACACCGACTGCCTGAGCCGCGCCTTCAAACGCTGGACCGGACTGACGCCAGAACAGTACCGCAGCGGCGTGGTGCGTTGAGCATTGTCAGGGACACACCATCGTGCCCATGCTGCGCGTCCACTCTTGATCAAGCGGCGCAGCGCAGATCCATGATGCAGAGCGTCACGACAGGCATTCACACGCTGGAGCGTGAGGAACGATAGGTGTCTGGGGGATCGCGAGCGTAACGTGCCCGGAAGAACACCATCGTACCCATGCTCCGAGCAGGTATGTATTGGCTTCTAGTGTGCTTCGATCCGCGCCAGCTCGGGCAGGTCCCCCGACAACCCCAGCGCCTCGCGCACGAACAGCGATTTGGCTTCGGGCATGCGGTTGACCATTTTCAGGCCGGTATTGCGCAACCAGCGCAAGGGCAGCGGGTCGGCCTGGAACAGGCGTTCGAAGCCTTCCATCGCGGCCATCAGCGCGAGGTTGTGCGGCATGCGGCGGCGCTCGTAACGGCCCAGCACACGCAGGTCAGACCAGCGCTCGCCACGCTTTGCAGAATGGGTCAGTACTTCCGCCAGCACTGCGGCGTCGAGGAAACCGAGGTTCACGCCCTGCCCGGCCAGCGGGTGAATGGTGTGTGCCGCATCGCCAATCAACGCCAATCCGCTGGCAACGTAACGCTTGGCGTGACGCTGACGCAGCGGCACGCACAGGCGGCTATCGGCAGACAGCACCTGGCCCAGTCGCCCTTCGAATGCCTGCTCCAGTTCGCGGCAGAACAGGTCATCCTCCAGCACCATCAGGCGCTCGGCTTCGGCAGGTGTGACTGACCAGACGATGGAGCACCAGTGCTCGTCCTCGCGTTCCAGCGGCAGAAAGGCCAGCGGCCCGTCATCGGTGAAACGCTGCCAGGCGGTTTTTCTGTGGGGATCGGCGGTACGCACACTGGTGACGATGGCGTGATGCAGGTAATCCCATTCACGCGTCGGCGTTTCGGTCAGGCGGCGCACAGCGGAATTCGCACCGTCGGCGGCCACCACCAGCGGTGCGCGCAGCTGACGACCATCGGCCAGGGTCAGCAGCCAGTCATCGCCGGAGTGACGCATCTGTTCAAGCCGCGCATTGGCCAGCAGACCGATGTCGCTGGCATGCAGGCGGTCGAGCAGCGCGTCCTGCACCACACGATTTTCGATGATATGGCCCAGCACGTCGGCATGCACGCTGGAGGCCGAGAAGTGAATATGCCCGGTGCCGCTGCCGTCCCAGACGTGCATATGCGCATACGGGCTGATGCGCCGGGCTGCGATGCCTTCCCACACACCCAGACGCTGAAGGATTCGCTGGCTGGCCGCCGACAGGGCGCTGACCCGCGGCTCGAAGCCCGACTGTTGATCAAATGGCTCGACGCTCAGCGGTCCACCGTCGACCACCAGCACATCAAGGCCGCTGCCCTGCAATGCCAAGGCAAGGGCACTGCCGACCATTCCGGCTCCGACAATCAGCACATCTGCGCGCGTTTCCATGGTCAAACCGTTCTCGCTTGCGGCCGAAGCCCTGTGTTTAAAGTGTGTGATTCACACATCGGATCGAGTCCCCAACCCCATGGCCTGGCGGGCAAACCAGCGCTTGGCGGCGGGCAGCAGGTCGAGGCCGAGCAACCCGACGTTACGCCCGGTGGCAACCGCCGACCGGGAGCTGCCGAACAGGCGTGTCACCTTGTCGGAGAAGCCCACGGTCAATTGCTGATCCTGACGCTGACGCTCACGGTAGAGCTGCAGAGTCGACAACTCACCGGGCGGCGCGGCGCTGTCCAGCAGCGTCCCGGCCAGTGCATCGGCGTCACGCAAGGACAGATTGAACCCCTGCCCGGCGACCGGATGCAGGCTGTGCGCCGCATTACCCAGAATCACCAGATGCGAACGCACCTGCTCTTCGGCCTCGATCAGCGCCAGGGGGTAGACATGCCGTGCACCGACCTGACGCAGCGTGCCCAGGCGATAGCCAAACACGCCCTGCAGCTCTTCCAGAAAACTGCGGTCGTCCAGCTCGGCTAGGCGCTGGGTATCGTTGCCCGGACGCGTCCAGACCAGCGCACAGCGGTTTTCCGGCAATGGCAGCAGCGCCATCGGCCCGTCCTCGGTGAAACGTTCGAACGCCTGCCCGCAGTGAGCTTCGCTCGGCGTGATATTGGCAATCAGCGCATGCTGATCGTAGGGCCGTTGCCGCACCCCGATACCCAGCTGCTCGCGCAGACTGGAGCGGCCGCCGTCGGCCAGCACCGCCAGGTCACAGTCCAGCTCGCTGTCGTCACTCAGGCTCAGGCGATAACCGTCGGCCAATGGCTGCATGTGTTTGACCTCGGCCGGCACACGCCAACTGACCACATCACGATCCAGCCCGGCCCACAGAGCCTGACCGAGCCAGGCGTTTTCGACTACGTAGCCGAGCGCCGGAACGCCCTCTTCAATCGCAGACAGGCGAGTGGCGCCGAAGCGACCACGGTCCGACACCTGGATTTGCAGGATCGGCTCGGCGCGTCGGGAAATCTGCTGCCAGAGGCCAATCCGTTCATAGATGCGTCGCGAGCCGAACGACAGTGCCGAAGAACGCGCATCGTAACTGGGCTGCCAGGCCTCACCCGGCGCGAAGGGTTCGATGAGCACGATTTTCCAGCCGCGCGCCTTGGCACCAGCCTGCAGCGACAACGCAAGGCTTGCACCGACCAGCCCGCCGCCGACGATGGCGATATTGAAGCGGCTCATGCGACCTGTTCCTGTGCAGCCGCCATCAGCGCCTCGATCTCGGCGACGGTCTTGGGCACGCCGCCGGACAGAATTTCACACCCCTGCCTGGTCACAACCACGTCATCCTCGATTCGCACACCAATACCTCGCCATTTCTTCGCGACTTCCAGGTTGTCGGGGGATATGTAAATCCCGGGTTCAACGGTCAGCGTCATGCCGACCTCCAGTACGCGCCACTCGCCGCCGACCTTGTATTCGCCTACGTCGTGCACATCCATGCCCAGCCAGTGCCCGGCACGGTGCATGTAAAACATTTTGTAGGCTTCGCTTTCGATCAGCTCGCCAACGTCGCCGCGCAGCAGGCCCAGTTCGACCAGCCCGGCGGTAATGACCTTGACCGTCGCCTCGTGTGCCTGGTTCCAGTGCTTGTCGGGGCCGATGGCCTCGAAGGCCGCATGCTGGGCCTTGAGCACCACCTCGTAAATGGCTTTCTGCTCGGGGGAAAACCTGCCGCTCACCGGAAAGGTACGGGTGATGTCGCTGGCATAGCAGTCGATTTCGCAGCCGGCGTCGATCAACACCAGATCACCGTCCCTGAGCACCGCGTCGTTCTGCTGATAATGCAGGATGCAACCGTTGCGCCCCGAGGCAACGATCGAGCCGTAGGCAGGCATCTTCGAACCGCCCTTGCGAAACTCGTAGTCCAGTTCGGCTTCCAGGCTGAACTCGTGCAGCCCGGCGCGGCAGGCCTGCATCGCACGCACGTGAGCCCGCGCCGAAATATCTGCCGCGCAACGCATGACTTTGATTTCCGCAGCGGACTTGTACAGGCGCATGTCGTGCAGCAGATGGTCCAGCGCCACGAACTCCTTGGGCGGCTCGGCACCGAGGTGCGCTTTGGAGCGAATCACGTTGATCCAGTCCATCAGGTGCCGGTCGAATTCGGGATTGCTGCCCATCGCCGAATACACCCGATCCCGGCCTTCGATCAGGCCGGGCAGGATTTCATCGATGTCATTGATGGGAAACGCATCGTCTGCACCGTACTCACGGATCGCGCCTTCCTGGCCTGCGCGCAGACCTTCCCACAGCTCGCGCTCGGGATTGCGCTCGCGGCAGAACAAGACGTACTCGCCGTATTCACGACCGGGGATCAGCACCACCACCGCTTCCGGCTCGGGAAAGCCGCTCAGGTACTGAAAGTCACTGTCCTGCCGGTAGACGTGCTCGACGTCACGATTGCGAATGGCAACCGCAGCGGCCGGCAGGATGGCAATGCTGTCCGGCTCCATCTGAGCCATCAGAGCCTTGCGGCGGCGGGCGTATTCGGACTTAGGGATCTGAATCATGGGCAGCAGCGTCCTGATGGAGTCCACCGGCTCGCGCTATGGCACGCGCAGGCCGGTGTCGCAGTGATCGGCTATCAGTGCAGTGAAGGCTTGGGTTGCGGCGCGGACGGCTCGTTGAATTCAGTGAACAGCAGCAGCGGCGCTACGCGCATGTACTCCATGACTTCCATGTAGTCGGTTTCGCCGTCTTCGGACTCTTCCAGCGCGTCCTGAACCTGCGCAATCGCCGCCAGATCCTCAAGAACGGCCTTGGCCTCTGTACCCAGCGGCTTGTCACCGATGTTCAGACCGAAGCCTGTCAAAAATCCCTGACACCATTGGCCCAGCGCAGCAGCGCGCTCGGTCAGTGGTTCGTCGTCGCCCGGCAGCAACAGCACAACGGTCATGTCGTCGCCGGTGAGCTCGCCCTTGACCATCTCTTGCAGACCGATGAGCGCCTGACGGATATTGTCTTGCGGCTCGGTTTCCAGCAGTTGCGACGCGTCGGCGAACCAGCCTTCGTTGTCGAAACCGGCAGCTGCGCAACTGCGCCCCAGCAACAGGCCATGCAGCTCGGCAGGAGATACCTGGTGACCGCCACTGTTGAGCAGAGTGGCGAACGCTTTGTACGGAGAATTCTGAATGGGCATGGGTAGCTAGTCGCCAAACGGCGCAATGTCTAGAATGAAGGCCTTGTATCCTAGACTATCCGCGCGACAAGATCACCCGGACGGTGGTTCGAGCTTGAGCACAAGCATCGCTCCCCCTGCCATTCATCAGAAAGTATTCAGTGGAAAACAATGGAAGACACCGACCTGCAAGCGCTGATGAAACGTGTGGAGCTGCTCCTGAAGTATGCCGAGCAACTTAAAGGCCAAAACGCACTCTTATTAGCTCAGGAAAAGACCTGGCGCGAGGAACGTGCCCAACTGATTGAAAAAAACGAAATCGCCCGGCAGAAGGTCGAGTCAATGATTTCGCGCCTTAAAGCCCTGGAGCAAGACTCATGAGCAATGGCAACAGCGTTACCGTTCAGATCCTGGACAAGGAATATTCGATCATCTGCCCTCAGGAAGAGCGCACCAACCTGGTCAGCGCCGCCCGCTACCTGGATGGCAAGATGCGTGAAATCCGCAGCAGCGGTAAAGTCATCGGCGCCGATCGCATCGCCGTGATGGCCGCTCTCAACATCACTCACGATCTGCTGCACAAGGAACATCTGCCTGACGTACAGACCAGCGGTTCAACCCGCGAACAGGTCCGCGATCTGCTCGACAAGGTCGATCTGGTGCTGGCGACAGACACGCCCGGCACACCGGATTCAACTCGGGGCTGATTATTGCGGGGCATTTCTGTATACTCGCGCTGCTCCCTGGAGTGCTTGCCAGTCGGTCATGTCCCTGAGCCGATACGCACAACCACGGGGGTTGCACGTTGGGGTTGGTGTGCATGTCCGCTCGACGGAAAGCCTTAAAACCTCCTGCAATCTCCACCTTGAACTTTCGGGTTCAAGGGCTAAACCGACAGCGGTTCGTCGGGGAGTCCATATTCGGTCAGTTGCCAGCCCCGTTGTCTGGCAACGACGACCCCGCTCAAGCTTCAACCTCCTTTCCGGATCAGCCTGCATGACCTCCTGCTCATGATCAGCGCCCAGTCACTTACACGTCCGCAATTGCGCCGCCAGCTACGCAAGGCACGCAAAGCCTTGAGCCGCAGCCAGCAACGCGAAGCCGCACGGGATATTTACCGTCAACTGGCGCAGCACCCACTGTTTCGACGTGCCCGACATGTTTCGCTGTACCTGCCGATGGATGGTGAGATCGACCCGCGGCTGTTGCTGCGCGAAGCCCAGCGCCGCGGCAAGGCAACCTATCTGCCGGTGCTCAACGCATGGCCGCGCACCCGCATGGTTTTTCAGCGCGTGCGTCCCGGCGAGACATTCATCCCCAACCGTTTCCGCATCCCCGAGCCGCGCATTGACCGGGCAAAACAGCGCACTATATGGGCGCTCGACCTGATTCTGATGCCGCTGGTAGGTTTCGATGACGAAGGCGGTCGCCTCGGCATGGGCGGAGGTTTCTACGACCGCAGCCTGGCGTACTTGGCGCGCAGAAAGACCTGGCGCAAACCGGTGTTACTGGGACTGGCTCACGAGTGTCAGAAAGTGGATCGACTGGCGCAGGCCAGTTGGGATGTACCGCTGCAAGGCACGGTATCGGATAAAGGCTGGTATGTGACGCAGACACTCTGATCGTTCAGCCAACAGGGCAATCAACGATCAGAGTACAAGCAGGGCTCAATGCCTGCCGGGGACTTTTTGCTGCTGCTGAGTGATCTCGACTGGAGCGTCATCCTTGGTGGACCACAAGCTCTGTGCATAACCGGTTGTCACGACACCCAAGCCAAACAAAATAACCAGAATCCAGAGTAAATCAGGCTTGCGTTTCATTGACTGCCCTCCTTAGGCAAATCAATACGATGTCAGCATCGGTTTTTGTATAGGCCGTGCAGCAGCGTGGAACTTTAAAGGGCGGCATTTTGCGGTAACGTGAACCAGTACGCAAATAGTGGCGCGAACCGATTGTCGGTTTGTCATCAAGCCATTCGAAATACCGTGAACTTTTTGTCTGTGGAGTGAGCACAATGGCCTATTGGCTGATGAAGTCCGAGCCTGATGAATTCTCGATCAGCGACCTGCAACGACTGGGCAACGCTCGCTGGGACGGGGTGCGCAACTATCAGGCGCGTAATTTTCTGAGAGCCATGACCGAGGGCGACGCGTTCTTTTTCTACCACTCCAGTTGCCCGGAGCCGGGAATCGCCGGCATCGCCAAAATCGCCAGGTCAGCCTATCCGGACCCCACCGCACTGGACCCCGAGAGCCACTATCACGACGCCAAGGCCACAGAGGAAAAGAATCCGTGGAGTGCCATCGACGTCGAGTTCGTGGAGAACTTCAAGCGCGTGCTGGGGCTGGGCTATCTCAAGCAACAAAGCCAGCTGGAGCAACTGCCTCTGGTACAGAAAGGCAGCCGGCTCTCGGTGATGCCGGTCACCGCCGAGCAATGGGCGGCGATACTGGCACTGCGCTGACGGACGTTATTGAACGATGAAGTTATTGAACAGCAGGTCTTCGACAATCGGCTTGCCTTCTTCATCGTTCATAACGCGCTGAACCTGCTTGAGTGCCTCCTGACGAATGTTTTCCTTCGCTTCGGCGCTGCTCATGGAATCAACGGTCTGCTGAGTGAACAGCGAAACCAGTTGATTGCGGATCAGTGCATCATTGCGCTTCACGGCGGCCTCGGCGTCGGCACCGGTCACACGCAAGGAAATGTCAGCCTTGTAGACACGCAGCTTGGGGCCGCCATCGAGCGCGTAGTTACCCACGAACGGAGGCGTCAGCGAGACATAAGCCGCCTTGGGCGCACCACCTTCTTCCTTGGCTTCCTCTTGCGCCATGACAGGCAATGACAAGGCCAGCAACATCAGAATCCACGCTTTCACAGTTCACTCCTTAATACGGTTTGCCACGTAGCTTACAGCTTATGTGTGCTTATCAGGCAGGGCCATGCTTGTTGACCCGGGAACCCGCTTAACTGACTTTATCGGCCATTACCGGAAAAGGAATAGCCCGATGAAAGCCCTGTTATGCAAAGCCTTCGGTCCTGCCAGCACACTGGTGCTCGAAGACGTCCCCGGCCCCGCGATCAAAAAGAACGAAATTCTGCTTGAAGTGCGCGCCGCCGGGGTCAACTTTCCCGACACCTTGATTATCGAGGGCAAATACCAGTTCAAGCCCCCCTTCCCGTTCTCACCGGGTGGTGAGGCCGCAGGCGTGATAGCCGCCGTCGGGGAAAACGTCAGCCACCTGAAACCCGGAGACCGTGTCATGGCGCTCACCGGCTGGGGCAGCTTTGCCGAACAGGTCGCCGTTCCCCACTACAACGTACTGCCGATTCCGCAGGGCATGGACTTCACCACGGCGGCCGCATTCAGCATGACCTACGGCACCTCCATGCACGCGCTCAAACAACGCGCCAACCTGCAAGCGGGAGAAACCCTGCTGGTGCTCGGCGCATCCGGCGGCGTCGGCCTGGCCGCCGTGGAAATTGGCAAAGCCCTCGGCGCCCGCGTCATCGCCGCCGCCAGTAGCGCGGAAAAACTTGAAGTCGCCAAAAACGCAGGCGCAGACGAACTGATCAATTACAGCGAAACCAGCCTCAAGGACGAAGTAAAACGTCTCACCAACGGCAACGGCGCCGACGTGATCTACGACCCGGTCGGCGGCGACCTTTTCGACCAGGCCATCCGCGCCATCGCCTGGAACGGTCGCCTGCTGGTCGTCGGCTTCGCCAGCGGCCGCATTCCGGAACTGCCCGTCAACCTGACCCTGCTCAAGGGCGCCTCGGTGGTCGGCGTGTTCTGGGGCTCGTTTGCGCAGCGACAACCGCAGGACAATGCGGCGAACTTCAAGCAGCTGTTTGCGTGGTTTGAAGAAGGGAAATTGAAGCCGCTGGTGTCGACGGTTTATCCGCTGGAAAGGGCTGGGGAGGCGATTGATTTGTTGGGGGGGCGCAGGGCTGTGGGGAAGGTGGTGGTGTTGGTTGGCAAAGCCTGAAACTCACGCAAATACACGCGAGATTCCCTGACATGGGGATGCGATCCAAGCGAAGCTTCGCTTGCTCGCGAAGGCGTATTCACAGGGCAACAAACATTTTCGTTGCCATGCTCGCTCACGCTTCTCTGGAGACTCCGCGTCCAATCTTGAATGTGCATCATGGAGCGAATGGTGACGCGGAGCCTTACGAAAGGCATTCCCGCTGACGCGTGCGAGACGAGAGATATCCGTCGGCTGTACCGACGTCTTCGTGAGCAAGCTCACTCCCACAAGTACGCGGCACTCACGCTGTCCGTGACTGAAGCTTTGTACGCACCGAGAAGAAATCCTCACACTGCTCGCATAGCCTTCTTTATTAGAAGGTAAACGCGAAAATATATAAACCACTAAGGCAGCATCTTCAAATAATCACAGTGACTTTAGTGCAGGCAGTAAATTTGCGAGCTTACTAAACACTATAAATCAGGAAGTTGGCACATCACCCATACATAATTATGGCTTTTCAGAAAAAAGCCTTTGTTAGCCTATCGTCATACAAAAAAAAGGAAATTGTATGAGCGAAAATAACAGTAACGATGACCCTCCGGAAAAAAACATCCTGGTAGACCGTGGTATTCCAATGCGCCCGGATTCGGATTTATCAAAAAACTTTCATATCGGTGCGGAAAGCAACGGCAGCAATTCCGGTTGGAACATTGGAGTCGTTGGTAGCGGCAATGGACCCAGCACTACCGGCCTAGGCCCAGGCCGCGGTCGCCGAAGAGGTATCACTAATAAACAGCTGAGACGTCTATTAAGGCAACAAGAGGCAGAGGCGCATGCGTTGGCACAGCGGCAAGCAGCAGAACACGCGGCTCATCTCGCACGAGTAGAAGCCGAGGCGCATGCTCGGGCAATGGCGGAAGCCGCCGAGCGAGAGCGCGTTGAAGCGCAGGTGCGCGCACAGGCCGAAAAAGATCAGGCACATCGACAGGCTCTTGAAACGCTGACAGCGTCCTATCCCTCGTTACAATCTGGATTGGCACAAAACTACTTACTGGCTTCTGCATCGCTGCCGAATGATCTTCAAAAAGAAATAGCGTCAGGTCATGATCTAAATGCTGATCCCCCACGCGACGAGCAGGCTCTTGAGCTTATACTTCAGAAAAAAACCAGGGTTAACTATTTACTTGCAATCAAACAACCGTTACTGGACGAGCGTCGCGCTCAGGCTCTGAGTCTCACCGGTCAAGAACTTGACCATGCTACACAAAAAGACCACCTGAACTATCTGGTGTACTACAGCCAGGGTGATCCGCCACGTGTGCAGCAGGCCCATGAAGCGTGGGTAAACGCTTTATCTCAAACCTACGAAGCAAAGCTTCTTGCCGAGTCGGTCACGCTGCTCAATGAACAATCAGCAGCGCTTTCCATGCGCCATGCTGAACTGTCGCTGGCCAATAAACCGGCGAGTCAGGAAGCACGACAGGCCGCTGGCATCGACAAGTTGTGGTCAGTTATTGCCCCCGCGTCAACCACCACCGCAGCACCAGGCATCAGAACCGTTGCGACCAACATCGCGAAGGATCAACTCATCAGGATTGCGACCAGAACATTGGGCAGCAATCTGGTTACGTTGCTGGCGATGTATCCACAACCGTTGGGCGACGCAGAACTGCCGCCCGCCGTTATCGCCACACCTCTGTCGCAGCTCAACCTGCCGCCGCATATCGATCTGCACTACCTTGCCAGCGTCAAGGGCACGCTGGATGTCCCTCATCGACTGACATCCGATGAAGCTGGCACAAGCGGCGCTACACGCTGGGTAGCTACGGACGGTGTGAAAGTTGGTACCAAGGTTCGCGTAAGAACTTTCACCTATAACGCACAGAACAATTCCTACGAGTTTATCCGTGACGGGGAATCGACACCGGCACTGATATGGACGCCAATAGCACGACCGGCGGACAGCTCGACAAGCTCACCCGCAGGACCACCCGCTTTGCCGGTAAATCCAGGCAACGTGGTAACACCTTTTGTACCCGAGCTTGAAGCTTACCCGGCGATTGATCGAGATGATCCTGATGATTACATTCTCATATCGCCGATTGATTCAGGGCTGCCGAATAGCTACCTGCTGTTCAAGGACCCGAGGTCGATTCCGGGGGTTGCGAGTGGGCATGGCGAGGCGGTGACAGCTACCTGGCTGAGAGGGCCGACGGCAAGCCAACCAGCGCCGATTCCTTCCAGTGTTGCGGAAAAGCTGAGTGGGCGACCATTCGCAAGCTTTGCCAAGTTAAGGGAAGCGATCTGGTTAGAGGTATCAAAAGACCCGGAGTTGAGCCGACATCTTGGGGAATTAAGCCGTATTGAGGTATCAGATAAACGTGCACCTCTTGTCAGGGCAGCAGATAGGGTAGGTAAACGTGTGAAATATGAAATCCATCACAAACACTGGATTAGCGAAGGCGGAGCAGTTTACGACTTGGACAATTTGGTAATCATGACGCCGAAAGACCATATTCAAGCTCACAGGAAAAACCAATGAAACTCAAATCTCAATTGAGCGACTATACCGAAGCTGAGTTCATGGAAATCCTGAACGAACTTTTTAACGGCGTAAGCGCAACCAAAGAAAATGCTGAAGAATACGTCATTAGCCTTATCGATCACGTTGCAGAAGTGACTGAACATCCAGAAAAATCAGATTTATTGTGTTATCCACCCGAAGGCCGGGAGGATAGCGCTGCAGGGGTTATGAAAGAAATAAAAGAGTGGCGAGCAAAAAATGGCAAGCCGGGCTTCAAAGAGTAAGAGCCCCATACACAAACAGCTCTAACACTATAAAAAAGGAAATCATCCATGGAAGAATTACATCATCACCTCCAGCAATTACCTGGCTTTCTGCAAGCCGAGCTTGCGGCTCACGTCGGCGACTGGAACGGAACACGTTACATCGATATAACCGACAAACACATACACGCTATCAATCATCTGGTTGCCAGCAAACGCGCTCCCTTGCAACAGGACCACATCGACAATTCGTATTTTTTGTGGGGCACTGATCCCTGGGATAAATCGTCTCTTGAGTTAAACGCACAGATGCGGGGTATGCCAGGCGGGGTGCCTACTGATTTTTACTATATGACGGGAGACGCCCGTTTTCATATGGAGAGCATCCGCTTTCTAAACGAACTCAAAGGCAATCTCGAATCGCTGCATGCTCGGCTGATAGAACAGGAACGCGAGTATAACGAGCGCATGGCCCAAGAAGCCGCACAACGCCAAGCCGAAGAAGAAGCGCGCGCGCGAGCCGAGGCGGAAGAGGCGGCTCGCCGACTCGCGGAAGAACATGCTGCGCAGCAGCGAGCTATAGAGGCAGCGTTCCAGCTTGCACAGCGTCAGGTCGAAGAAGCCGAGCACGCATTGGCCCTACGCAACGCCGAGGAAGCTCGCGCTAAAGAGGCCGAATCCAACCGAGCGATAGAGATGACGTTCGGGCCTGAGGCGTCGCGAGAAATCGATAATGCGATCAAGGTGCTGAGGGGCACTATCGAAATCGCGATCACCGACTTCTCGAATACGATCAGCGCTCACGGGGCGTTCGATATGAGTCAGCTTGAAGCGATTCAAAATATGAGCGCGACTCACTAACCGCTCACCAACAGTGCGGGGACCAAGGCAATAATGCTTTGGTCCCCGCATTTCGCTAACGCGCCCTCCCTTACAACGCCTTCCTCACATTCTCCGGCAAATAATCAACATACCTGCGCATCGGATTTTTTTGGCATTGAGCGACAATACCCGGCGTCGCTTCCAGCAGCTCAAGAACCAGGGCCTGACGCTCGTCCAGAGTGAGAAACTGCTCTACGACCGGACTGCTCGACAGGTACAGTTCTGTGCGCATCAGCGCATCCGGCTTGACGTCCTTGCGCCATTTGCGTCCCTCGAACATTTCCGTATTCAGCTGCCAGCACAACACCTGCTTCAGCTCGACATTGGCTGTCAGCGGCGGGTTGACATGTGGCCGCCCTGTGAAATTGAACGTGACCGTAACTGCTTCGCCCTCGGGGTGAGAGGCCGGCGGCTGCCAAGGTTCGAAGACCCACTGTTCGACAGCACTTCGGGTCAGGCTGATGAGCCTCGGATCGGGCGCCCCCAGCACTTCCAGGAAGCGCACGCGTCCATCGGCCTGAATGAAAACCCTGATGCTGACACTGCGTTTTACGGAGGAACGAAGCATTGATGTCGGATAGCCCGGCTCAGGCATATGCAACGGCACCGGATACGACGGCAACGCCTGTGCTCCCCCCGCCCAAAGCAACCCTGTAATCATCATGCAACCCAGCACGCGGCTCATTCGCCGCCCTCCGCTTGCTCGGCCAACCCGACCATCAACGCCTTGATCGGCGCTGGCAGATAGTCGCCATACAGACGATCGGGATTGCTTCGGCAATTGCTGACCATCATCGGTATCGCGGCGCCCAGTTGCTCAAGCAAGACCTGGCGTTGCGGCTCGCTACGCAGGTGGGCAACATGGCTGCCGAACAGTGCCTGCCCGGTGTGCCAGAACACGTCGACCTTGCTCAGCGGTTCCTTGGGATAGTACTGGCGGGCGGATTTCACTTCGTCGTTCAGGTAGCCGCAGCGGATGTTGCCCAGGCCCACGGTCACTTCGGTATTGAAGCGCCGATAGCCGTGGGAATCAAAAATGACGGGCACGGTGATCGTGGTCATGGGCGGTGCGCCGACTGTTCCGACCCAGGGTTTATAGCGCCATTGGCGGAGTGCCTGCTCCACTGCTGCGGCGAGCTGCGGATGCCCGCTCTCGATCGCCCTAGCTTCACGAACCTGCCCGTCGGATTTGATCCACAGCTGGGCGCGGACCTTGCCTGCGTAGCGGGTCTTGACCAGCTCAGGCGGAAAAACCGGTGTCGGCGTGTATATCGGCACCAGAAATGGCTCTGCAGCGCCTACGTGAGGGGCCAGTGATGCGGCAATCATGAACGCGGTCATTCTCATTGTTGTAGGGGCTCATCGTCGTGGTGCACCTCCAGGGCGCAGTGATGACGATGGTAAGAACCTGCCGACATATCAGTCAGCACACGACTTCCGGTACGCCTGTAGGACCCATCCCAAATACTTGAAACACCTTTAAACATTTGCGCAATGTTCGTAAAAGAACAGCCGATCGCCTGCATTTCCTACAAGGAATCAGCCCGAAGGCACTGCTTTTTTCTGTAATGAAAATGTAATATTCGCATTCGCAAAAACAACAATAATCAGGAGCTTCTCCATGTTTGGGTTTTTCCGCCCTGCCAGGCATCAGGCACCCCTTCCCGAAGAAAAGGTAGACAGTACCTATCGCCGTCTGCGCTGGCAGATCTTCGCAGGCATCTTTATCGGTTACGCGGGTTACTACCTGCTGCGCAAGAATTTCTCGCTGGCGATGCCGTATCTGATCGACGAAGGCTATACGCGTGGCCAGCTGGGCGTGGCGATGTCTGCCATTGCAATTGCCTACGGCTTGTCGAAATTCCTCATGGGCATCGTTTCGGATCGCTCCAACCCGCGTTACTTCCTGCCGTTCGGCCTGCTGGTCTCTGCGGGGATCATGTTCATCTTCGGCTTCGCGCCGTGGGCGACGTCCAGTGTCACGATCATGTTCGTGCTGCTGTTCATCAATGGCTGGGCACAGGGCATGGGCTGGCCGCCGAGCGGGCGGACGATGGTCCACTGGTGGTCGCAGAAAGAGCGCGGCGGTGTGGTGTCGGTGTGGAACGTGGCGCACAACGTCGGCGGCGGTTTGATCGGCCCACTGTTCCTGCTCGGCATGGGCTGGACCAACGACTGGCATGCGGCGTTTTACGTGCCGGCGGCGGTTGCATTGCTGGTCGCGGTGTTCGCCTTCGCGACCATGCGTGACACACCGCAATCGGTCGGCCTGCCGCCTATCGAGCACTACAAGAACGATTATCCGGAAGGCTACGATGCCAGCCACGAAGAAGAATTCAGCGCCAGGGAAATCTTCATCAAGTACGTGCTGCGCAACAAATTCCTGTGGTACATCGCCATGGCCAACGTGTTCGTTTACCTGCTGCGCTACGGCGTGCTGGACTGGGCACCGACCTATCTGAAAGAAGCCAAGCACTTCACGGTCGACAAGACCTCATGGGCCTATTTCCTCTACGAGTGGGCGGGCATTCCGGGCACGCTGCTGTGCGGCTGGATGTCGGACAAGATCTTCAAGGGCAATCGCGGCCTGACCGGCATGGTGTTCATGCTTCTGGTGACCATCGCCACGCTGGTGTACTGGCTGAACCCTGAAGGCAATCCGACCGTCGACATGATCGCCCTGGTGTCCATCGGCTTCCTGATCTACGGCCCGGTGATGCTGATCGGCCTGCAGGCGCTGGAACTGGCGCCGAAGAAGGCAGCAGGCACGGCGGCAGGTTTTACCGGGCTGTTCGGCTATCTGGGCGGGTCGGTCGCGGCCAGCGCGGCAATGGGCTACACGGTTGACCACTTCGGCTGGGATGGCGGCTTCGTGCTGTTGATCGGCGCGTGCATTCTGGCGATGGTGTTCCTTGCGCCGACGCTGCGGCACAAGCAGGTCGCCAGCACGTCCCGCGACATCAAAGGCTGATCAGGCAGTCTCTGACTTGCAGCGCTTGAGCCGCGCCTCCAGATTCAGGTCTGGCATGGCGTGGCTACGCAGGGCCTTGGCGGTCTGCTCCACGTACTCGCGGGTGGTTCCATAGCGTCCTCTGGCGCTGGCGAGCACCTGGCTCAGCACGCTGTCCGGCAGGTTGCCTGCGTAGCTGGGCAGATGCCGCTCGAGCACGAAGCCCAGCGCCTGCACCTTCCGGCCATCTTCAAGGCGGCAATTGAGCCAGTGCGGGCGATACGAGGGGTACGGCATCTCGCGCTCCCACAAGGCCAGCAGCGATTTTTCCAGGCATTCATCCGGCAGACGATAGGCAAAGCCGGTGCATGAACCGCCACGATCCAGACCAAATACCAGCCCCGGTACTTCAGGCGTGCCACGGTGTTCGTGCGACCAGAGGTAAAGCCCGCGGTGGTAACCGTGCACTCGGGCGCGCTGGCTCTCCACGGCGGTGCACTCGGGACGCCAGATCAGTGAGCCGTAAGCGAACAGCCAGACCGGGCCGCCCTTGTGACGACGCATGGTGGCGTTCATGGATGCGAGCAACTGCTCGCGGGTAAGCTGTGGGCCCATATCGATAACGGGCGGGTACGTCAGGCCAAGGCCGTCATGCACTGCAACGGCCAACTCGTTGATTGGGTTCTCCATTTGCCTCCCTGACAGTCTGACTGTCAGTTTTTACCGAGCCCCGCCGACTCGCTCGTGGTTGAGCGGCATCAGGGTGTCGTGGTTCGGTTGTTGCCACAGGCCAAGGGCCTGCCGTTACTAAAGTTTGCCTGGCGACGAACAGGCGTCGCCATCGGTTGTAATCAGTTAAAGCAATTTACACTCCACTCATGCAGCCGTCAGTCCGGCATTACGGACGCGGTGCGTAGGCGAATACGTCTGCGCGCATCTGATGGGCATCCATTCCGGCGTCGACCAGAGCGTCCAGCGTTCCGTAGATCATCGCTGGAGAGCCGCTGGCGTAGACGTGGACGGCCGACAGGTCCTTGATGTCCTCGCAAACCGCCTCGTGCAGCAGACCGCAACGCCCCTCCCAGCCGCACAGGTCGCTGACAACCTTGTGCAGGAACAGGTTCGGCAGTTTCGCCCACTCATCCCAATGGCTGACCTGGTAGAAATCTTCGGGACGACGCACGCCCCAGTAAAGGTGCACGGGATGACTGAAGCCTGTGGAGCGACAGTGTTCCAACAAACTGTTCATTTGCGCCATGCCCGTACCGGCCGCGATCAGCACCAGCGGCCCGTCCGGCAGCTCTGCAAGGTGGGTGTCGCCAAAGGGCAGCTCGACCCGTGCCATGCGGTTGCGTTGCAGCTGCTCGATCAGACTGCGCGCACTGTCTTCACGAGCCAGCACGTGCAGCTCCAGGTCGCGACCGCTGTGCGGCGCCGATGCGATGGAAAACGCCGACTTCTCGCCGTTCTCGCGCTCGATCATCAGGTACTGCCCGGCGTGATAACGCGGTGGCTTGCCAGCCGGCGCGCGCAGGCCGACCCGCCAGACATCACCACCCACCTCGACACATTCGCTCAACTGGCAGGCAAAGCTGCGCACCGGCAGTTCACCCTTGGCCAGCACGCCATCCCACAGCACCACACACTCAGTCAGCGGCTCGGCCACACAGGTGTGAATTTCGCCGTGATCGAGCGTCTGCCCCGACTGCATCACACGGCCCTCGACCAGCAGAGCCGAACAGACATGGCAGTTGCCATTGCGACAACTCTGCGGGCACTCGTAACCCAGACGCTGTGCAGCATCGAGTATCCGCTCGCCCGGCAGGGTTTCCAGCACCGCACCTGATGGCTGCAAGGTTACGCGCATCAATCTATTCCCAACTGAGTCCAGATTTCATCCACCCGGCGTGTGGTGGCTTCGTCCTTGACGATCGCCCTGCCCCACTCGCGACTGGTCTCACCTGGCCATTTGTTCGTGGCATCCAACCCCATTTTCGATCCCAGGCCGGACACCGGCGAGGCGAAATCGAGGTAATCGATGGGCGTGTTGTCGATCATGACCGTGTCGCGCTTGGGGTCCATGCGCGTGGTGATGGCCCAGATCACGTCATTCCAGTCCCGTGCATTGATATCGTCGTCGGTGACGATCACGAACTTGGTGTACATGAACTGGCGCAAGAACGACCAGACGCCCAGCATCACGCGCTTGGCATGGCCGGGATACTGCTTCTTGATGGTCACCACCGCCATGCGGTACGAGCAACCCTCGGGCGGCAGGTAGAAATCGACGATTTCCGGGAACTGCTTTTGCAGAATCGGCACGAACACTTCGTTCAGCGCGACGCCCAGAATCGCCGGCTCATCAGGCGGACGACCGGTGTAGGTGCTGTGGTAAATCGGCTTGATGCGGTGCGTGATGCGCTCGACGGTCAGCACCGGAAAGCTGTCGACTTCGTTGTAATAGCCGGTGTGGTCGCCGTAAGGCCCCTCGTCGGCCATCTCGCCCGGATGAATCACCCCTTCGAGCACGATCTCGGCGCTGGCCGGGACTTGCAGATTGCTGCCACGGCACTTGATCAGCTCGGTGCGCGAGCCACGCAGCAGCCCGGCAAAGGCATATTCGGACAAGCTGTCCGGTACCGGCGTCACCGCACCAAGAATGGTCGCCGGGTCCGCGCCCAGTGCGACGGCGACCGGATAAGGCTCGCCAGGATGCTTGACGCACCAGTCGCGGAAGTCCAGCGCACCACCGCGATGGCTGAGCCAGCGCATGATGATCTTGTTGCGACCGATGACCTGCTGGCGATAGATGCCGAGGTTCTGGCGCTCCTTGTTCGGACCTTTGGTGACGGTCAGGCCCCAGGTGATCAGCGGCGCGACATCACCCGGCCAGCAGGTCTGCACGGGCAGCATGCCGAGGTCGACGTCATCGCCTTCGATGACGACCTCCTGGCACGGTGCATCCTTGACGACCTTTGGTGCCATGGCGATGACCTTGCGGAAGATCGGCAGCTTGGACCAGGCGTCCTTCAAACCCTTGGGTGGCTCAGGCTCTTTGAGAAACGCCAGCAGCTTGCCGATTTCACGCAGCTCACTGACCGCTTCGGCGCCCATGCCCATGGCTACGCGCTCCGGCGTGCCGAACAGGTTGCCCAGCACCGGGATATCAAAACCAACCGGTTTTTCGAACAGCAGGGCCGGGCCCTTGGCACGCAAGGTACGGTCACAGATTTCAGTCATTTCCAGCACAGGCGAGATCGGCATCTGGATGCGTTTCAACTCTCCGCGCTGCTCAAGCTGCTGCACGAAATCCCTAAGATCTTTGAATTTCATTAACCCGGCCATTTATCCAATAGACGCACATCGTACCTGCTCCAGCCCTTCAAGGCAGCTAATCGGCGGCATGCAGGCAAAAAAAATGGTGCCCCGAAGGGCACCATTTTTTGTTTCAGCCTGCCCGTTACTTGCGTTTCATGGACAGGAAGAACTCGTCGTTGGTCTTGGTCTGCTTGAGCTTGTCGATCAGGAACTCGATAGCCGCGACTTCGTCCATCGGGTGCAGCAGCTTGCGCAGAATCCACATGCGCTGCAGCTCGTCATCAGCGGTCAACAGCTCTTCACGGCGTGTGCCGGAGCGGTTGATGTTGATGGCCGGGAACACGCGCTTCTCTGCGATCTTACGATCCAGAGGCAGCTCCATGTTGCCAGTACCCTTGAACTCTTCGTAGATCACTTCATCCATCTTCGAACCGGTTTCAACCAGTGCGGTGGCGATGATGGTCAACGAGCCGCCTTCTTCGATGTTACGCGCAGCACCGAAGAAACGCTTTGGCTTCTCGAGTGCATGAGCGTCGACACCACCGGTCAATACCTTGCCGGAGCTCGGGATGACGGTGTTGTAGGCACGAGCCAGACGGGTGATGGAGTCGAGCAGGATAACGACGTCTTTCTTGTGCTCGACCAGGCGCTTGGCCTTCTCGATCACCATTTCGGCAACCTGTACGTGACGGGTTGGCGGTTCGTCGAATGTCGAGGCAACCACTTCGCCGCGCACGGTGCGCTGCATCTCGGTCACTTCTTCCGGGCGCTCGTCGATCAGCAGAACGATCAGATGCACTTCCGGGTTGTTACGCGTGATGTTCGACGCGATGTTCTGCAGCATGATGGTCTTGCCCGCCTTCGGCGGAGCAACGATCAGACCACGCTGGCCTTTACCGATCGGTGCGCACAGATCGATCACACGACCGGTCAGGTCTTCGGTGGAGCCGTTACCGGCTTCCATCTTCATGCGGATCGTCGGGAACAACGGCGTCAGGTTTTCGAACAGAATCTTGTTCTTGGCGTTTTCCGGACGGTCGTAGTTGATCGTGTCGACCTTGAGCAGAGCGAAATAACGCTCGCCTTCCTTGGGTGGACGGATCTTGCCAACGATGGTGTCGCCGGTACGCAGGTTGAAGCGGCGGATCTGGCTGGGGGAGACATAGATGTCATCCGGGCCGGCCAGGTAGGAAGCGTCTGCAGAGCGCAGGAAACCGAAGCCGTCCTGGAGAATCTCCAGCACGCCATCACCGGATATTTCCTCGCCACTTTTGGCGTGCCGTTTGAGCAGGGAGAAAATGACGTCCTGCTTGCGCGAACGGGCCATATTCTCAATGCCAGCCTGTTCGGCCATTTCGAGCAATTCGGTAATCGGCTTTTGCTTGAGTTCAGTCAGGTTCATATGGGGAATGACGTAATCATGTATGGAGGGGGAAATTAAGCTTTTGGCTTAATGAGGCCGCGCCGCAGAGAAGGCGACAGGATCGCGTACTAAATCGAAAGGAGAGCGTCGGCGACGGCTAGCAGGGGGCAACGGAGAAGCCGTTGCGGGGCCGAATGTACCACCTGATTTTCCAGGCGTCTAGTACGACACCCGAAAAAAACCCCGCGATTTGCGGGGCTTTGAAACGCCTCAGATGTTGGCGTCGAGGAACGCAGCCAGCTGCGACTTCGACAGGGCGCCGACTTTGGTCGCTTCAACATTGCCGTTCTTGAACAGCATCAGCGTAGGGATACCGCGAACACCATGCTTGGCAGGAGTGTCCTGGTTTTCATCGATGTTCAACTTGGCAACAGTCAGCTTGCCTTCGTAGGTGCTGGCGATTTCGTCCAGAACCGGGGCAATCATTTTGCAAGGGCCACACCATTCAGCCCAATAGTCAACAAGCACAGGACCCTGAGCCTTGAGTACTTCGGCTTCAAAGGTGGCGTCGGTGACGTGTTTGATAAGGTCGCTACTCATGGAAGTCTCCGAGTTCATAGGCTAAAAACGACGCTCATCATAGCGGGCCTCAGGTGATTCAGGAAGCGAAGGTTCATTGAGTCTGACTATGATGAGCCATGACTGCAGTTATGGCCGGCGTTCAGTTGGCGGGCGAAACGAACACGATACCGGTGCGCAGTGCCGCGCCACGAATATGGTCCTGCATGGCCTTTTGCGCAGGCCCTGACGCATGTCGGGCCAGCGCGCGAAGGATCTTGCGGTGCTCCTGCCAGGTTTCCATGACCCTGGCCGCCCGGATGAACGGCATCTTCTGGCTTTCCAGAAAGATGTCGGCCCCGGCAGTCACGATCCCGAGCATCGCCTGATTGCCGCTGGCGACCAGAATGTGCCGATGAAACTCGAAGTCGAGCCGCGCCGCAGCCTCGAAGTCACCGGCACGCAACTCCAGGCGCATGGCTTCGACGTTGTCCTCCAGCACATCCCGCTCGTCGGCGGTCAGGGTCACCGCTGCCATTCCCGCAGCAAAACCTTCCAGTGCATAGCGCAACTGAAAGGTGTCGGCCGGGGAAACCTGAGCTTCATAAGGCCAGGAAAAACCACCTGTGCGCTGTTCTGGTTCAGAAATCGACTGCACGAAGACGCCTTTGCCGGGCTGGACACTGACCACTCCGAGTGCGCTGAGCGATGACAAGGCTTCACGCAGGGACGCCCGACTGACCCCCAGCAAAACCGCCAGATCGCGTTGCGACGGCAGGCTCTCGCCGGGCTTGTACCCTTGCTCGGCGATCAATTTGCGAATGGCCCGGAGGGCTGATTCGGGTACTGCGAGTGAAGTGTGCGGCATCACTGTTCAGGCCAGTCAGTCCAGTAAAAATCCCTTTTATCGCCATCTCGAACATTCGGCAAGCGACGCCCAGCACTGGGGCAGCAAGGCTTTAAAGCGCGCCAAAGCAGGGCGAGGCCTCCTCCAACTGGTCAGACCAGTAAGACCATAAATGCGCTGCAAACCTTGATTCATGGCAGGTAATGACCGAATGGCATGCGCTGTGCACTGGAGACAGGCCAACACCTTTCGTTTCGCCCGGAGACTTCATATGACCAAGCGTTACAGCGCCCTGCTTACTGCACTGTTTGCCAGTCTGATGCTGAGCCAGACACCCGCCCACGCCAACGGCCTGGACGACGTTGTAGCGCGCGGCACCCTCAAGGTGGCCGTTCCGCAGGACTTCCCGCCATTCGGCTCGGTCGGCCCCGACATGAAACCGCGCGGCCTGGACATCGACACCGCACAACTGCTGGCCGACAAGCTGAAGGTCAAGCTGGAACTGACCCCGGTCAACAGCACCAACCGCATTCCGTTCCTGACCACCGGCAAGGTCGACCTGGTGATCTCCAGCCTGGGCAAGAACCCGGACCGCGAAAAAGTCATCGACTTCTCACGCGCCTACGCACCGTTCTACCTGGCGGTATTCGGTCCACCTGATTCGCCGGTCAAGGACATCGCTGACCTGAAAGGCAAGACCATCAGCGTCACCCGTGGTGCTATCGAAGACATCGAGCTGTCGAAAGTGGCTCCGGAAGGCGCGGTCATCAAGCGCTTCGAAGACAACAACTCCA
Source organism: Pseudomonas cerasi (assembly GCF_027983475.1). Taxonomy (NCBI): domain Bacteria; kingdom Pseudomonadati; phylum Pseudomonadota; class Gammaproteobacteria; order Pseudomonadales; family Pseudomonadaceae; genus Pseudomonas; species Pseudomonas cerasi. The sequence goes on along the minus strand of NZ_JAQJVM010000001.1, from coordinate 1,672,694 downwards.
CCATCGCAGCCTATCTGGCCGGTCAGACCGACCTGATTGCCAGCGGCAACGTGGTGATGGTCGCGATCAGCGAGCGCAATCCCAAGCGCATCCCGGCACTGAAAGTGAAACTCAAGGACTCGCCCGTGTATGTCGGCGTGAACAAGGGTCAGCCGGAACTGTTGGGCAGGGTCGATGAGATTCTGAATGCCGCCAAGGCTGACGGCTCGCTGGAAAATGCTTCCCAGAAATGGCTGAAGCAACCGCTGCCTGCCGATCTCTGATCACTGCTTTCCGGTAACAGGATTCACCAATGGCTTATCACTTCGACTTTACACCGGTCCTGCAGAGCATCGATCTGCTGTTGCGCGGGGCTTTGTTCACGCTGGAACTGACGGCCATTGGCACCCTGCTGGGCGTCAGTCTCGGTATTGTCGGTGCCGTCGTGAGGGCCTGGAAGATTCAGCCTTTTGCGACGATCTTTGCCATCTATGTCGAGCTGATCCGCAACACACCGTTTCTGGTCCAGCTGTTCTTCATTTTCTTCGGTCTGCCGTCGCTGGGCGTGCAGATCACGGAATGGCAGGCAGCGGTGCTGGCGATGGTCATCAACCTGGGTGCCTACTCGACCGAAATCGTGCGGGCGGGTATCCAGGCGATTCCCAAGGGTCAGCTTGAAGCGTCGGCTGCGCTGGCAATGAACCGTTACGAAGCCTTTCGCCACGTAGTGCTGGTTCCGGCGCTGGGCAAGGTCTGGCCGGCACTGAGCAGCCAGATCATCATCGTCATGCTGGGCTCGTCGGTCTGCTCGCAGATTGCCACTGAAGAACTGAGCTTCTTTGCCAACTTCATTCAGTCACGCAACTTCCGCTCGTTCGAAACCTACATTGTGACCACGCTGATCTACTTGGCCATGGCGCTGCTGATCCGGCAACTGCTGGCCTGGATCGGGCGTCGCTACATCTCGAGGAACAGCTGATGGATTTCACCCTCTGGGACATCGTGCGCAATCTGCTGATCGGCCTGCAATGGACCGTGGCCTTGTCGCTGGTGGCCTTCATCGGCGGCGGGCTGATCGGCTTGCTGATCATGGGCATGCGCACCTCGGAGAAATCCGGCCCGCGCGTGACCGCGAAACTCTATATAGAACTGTTTCAGGGCACGCCGCTGTTGATGCAGTTGTTCCTGGTGTTCTTCGGCGTCGCCCTGATGGGCATGAACATTTCGCCCTGGGCTGCGGCGGCACTGGCCTTGACGCTGTTTACCAGCGCCTACCTTGCGGAAATCTGGCGTGGCTGCGTCGAATCGATTTCCAAGGGCCAGTGGGAAGCATCCGCGAGCCTGGCGCTAACCCCATTCGAGCAGATGCGTTACGTGATTCTGCCGCAGGCGTTGCGCATCGCGGTCGCGCCGACGGTCGGCTTTTCCGTGCAGGTGGTCAAAGGCACTGCAGTGACGTCGATCATCGGTTTCACCGAACTGACCAAGACAGGCAGCATGCTGGCCAACGCTACGTTCGAACCTTTCATGGTCTATGGCTTCGTTGCTCTGGGCTACTTCATCCTGTGCTACCCCTTGTCGCTGTGCGCGCGCCATCTGGAAAGGAGACTGCATGCCTCTGCTTAGAATTTCCGCCCTGCATAAATACTATGGCGATCATCACGTACTCAAAGGCATCGATCTGTCGGTCGAAGAAGGCCAGGTCGTGGCGATCATCGGTCGCAGCGGCTCGGGCAAAAGCACCCTGTTGCGCACGCTCAACGGTCTGGAGTCGATCAACGATGGTGTGATCGAGGTCGATGGCGAATACCTGGACGCCGCGCGCGCTGACCTGCGCACGCTGCGCCAGAAGGTCGGCATGGTGTTCCAACAGTTCAACCTGTTCCCGCACCTGAGCGTGGGTGAGAACGTCATGCTTGCGCCGCAGGTCGTGCAGAAAGTACCGAAGGCCGAGGCCGCCAAACTGGCGAGGAAGATGCTCGAACGCGTCGGGCTGGGCGAGAAGTTCGACGCCTTCCCGGATCGCCTGTCCGGTGGTCAACAGCAACGCGTAGCGATTGCCCGAGCGCTGGCGATGTCGCCCAAGGTATTGCTGTGCGACGAAATCACCTCGGCACTGGACCCGGAGCTGGTCAACGAAGTGCTCAGCGTGGTGCGCCAGTTGGCAGCCGATGGCATGACCCTGATCATGGTCACCCACGAAATGCGCTTCGCGCGTGAAGTGGGTGACAAGCTGGTGTTCATGCACCAGGGCAAGGTGCACGAAGTGGGCGATCCGAAAGAACTCTTCGCCAACCCGAAAACCCCGGAACTGGCGAACTTCATCGGCACAGTGGAGCACGCCTGAGGCTGGACCTGGAAGCAGAGCGTCCGGAACGGCATGCGCACGCGGAGCATCGATAGTGGTCTTGCGCGCACCTATCGTTCCTCACGCTCCGCGTGGGAATGCAGTTCGTGACGCTCTGCGTCACAGCTACATGCTGTGGGCTGGACAGAAATCTTCGTGGGAGTGAGCTTGCTCACGAAGACTTTGGTCCAAACACCATATCTCCGGGGGCTGCACCGGCCTCTTCGCGAGCAAGCTCGCTCCCCCGAAGACTTGTGTGTAACGCTGAGCGCGGAGCATGTTGCGGGCACTCATCGTTCCTCACGCTCCGCGTGGGAATGCATTTCGTGACGCTCCGCGTCACAGCTACATGCTGTATCGGGCTGGACAGAAATCTTGGTGGGAGTGAGCTTGCTCACGAAGACTTTGGTCCAAACGCCATATTTTCAGGGGCTGCACCGGCCTCTTCGCGAGCAAGCTCGCTCCCACGAAGACGTGTGTGTGTGTAACGATGAGCGCGGAGCATGTTGCGGGCACTTATCGTTCCTCACGCTCCGCGTGGGAATGCATTTCGTGACGCTCCGCGTCACAGCTGCATGCTGTATAGGGCTGGACAGAAATCTTGGTGGGAGTGAGCTTGCTCACAAAGGCGTTGGTCCAAACACCATATCTCCGGGGGCTGCACCGGCCTCTTCGCGAGCAAGCTCGCTCCCACGACGACTGTGTTTTACGCTGAGCGCGGCGCATAGGCACGATGGCGTTCTTAGGGATACCTCTCGTTCCGCACGCTTTAGCGTGGCAATGCATTTTGGTGAAGCTCTGCGTCACATGGCATTGATAGCCATACGCCACGCGCGCGAGTAATACCGGGTATTTCCGGTGCCTGAACAGCTTCGCGTTGGCGGCAAGCATGGATCGTGGCACGATGGTCCGGTTATCGAACCGGATTTCCTGACCATGCCGCACTCAACACCCAAGAATTTTTCACTGATCGCCGCTATCGACCTGGGCTCCAACAGCTTTCATATGGTTGTGGCAAAAGCCAATCAGGGCGAGATTCGCATTCTTGAGCGCCTGGGCGAGAAGGTGCAGTTGGCCGCAGGCATCGACGAAGAGCGCCAGCTGACCGAAGAATCCATGCAACGCGGTCTCGACTGCCTGAAACGTTTCGCCCAGTTGATCAACGGGCTGCCGCTCGGTGCGGTACGCATCGTGGGCACCAATGCCCTGCGCGAGGCGCGTAACCGCAACGACTTCATTCACCGCGCCGAAGAAATCCTCGGCCACCCGGTGGAAGTGATTTCCGGCCGCGAGGAAGCGCGCCTCATTTATCTGGGCGTCTCCCACACGCTGGCCGATACCCCGGGCAAACGTCTGGTCGCCGACATCGGCGGCGGCAGTACCGAATTCATCATCGGCCAGCGCTTCGAGCCGCTGCTGCGTGAAAGCCTGCAGATGGGCTGCGTGAGTTTTACCCAGCGCTACTTCCGCGACGGCAAGGTGACACCGGCCCGTTATGCTCAGGCCTACACCGCTGCCCGTCTGGAAATCATGAGCATCGAACACGCACTGCATCGCCTCAAGTGGGATGAAGCGATTGGTTCGTCAGGCACCATTCGTGCTATCGGCCTGGCGCTCAAGGCCAATGGTTACGGCGCTGGCGAGGTCAACGCCGAAGGGCTGGCCTGGCTCAAGCGCAAGCTGTTCAAGCTGGGTGATGTGGAAAAGATCGACTTCGACGGCATCAAGCCCGACCGTCGCGCCATTTTCCCCGCAGGCCTGGCGATTCTCGAAGCCATCTTCGACGCCCTCGAACTCAAGCGCATGGATCACTGCGAAGGTGCCCTGCGTGAAGGCGTGCTGTATGACCTGATGGGCCGCCATCATCATGAAGACGTCCGTGAGCGTACGCTCAGCTCGCTGATGGAGCGTTATCACGTCGATCTGGAACAGGCGGCACGCGTCGAAGCCAAGGCGCTGCATGCACTGGAGCAAGTCGCCGAGAGCTGGGAATTACAGCACGAGAGCTACGCCGAACTGCTGAGCTGGGCGGCCAAGGTGCACGAAATCGGCCTGGACATCGCCCACTATCACTACCACAAGCACGGCGCGTACCTGATCGAGCACTCCGACCTGGCCGGTTTCTCACGCGAAGACCAGCAAATGCTCGCACTGCTGGTGCGCGGTCATCGCCGTAATATTCCCAAGGACAAGTTCGCCGATTTCGGCGACGAAGGCATCAAGCTGATTCGCTTGTGCGTGCTGTTGCGCTTTGCGATTCTGTTTCACCACATTCGCGGCACCCAAGAGATGCCACGTGTGGTGTTGCGTGCCGACGGCCCGAATCTGGACGCCGAATTCCCGAAAGGCTGGCTGGACAACAACCAGCTGACTCAGGCCGACTTCGCCCTGGAAGCGGAGTGGCTGACCCGAGTCGGCATCGTCTTCAGCGTACGCTGAGGACCGGGTTGCTCAGGCGCTCCAAAAGGGTCGCCTGGGCGCTTCGCGGGTTCTGATTACCGGTCGGCGTGCTGCGCACGTAACGCCCGTCCGGCTGCAACAGCCAGCTGTGGGTGTTGTCGGTCAGATAGCTTTCCAGTTCCTTTTTCACACGCAGAATCAGCTTCTTGCCTTCCACCGGGAAGCAGGTCTCGACGCGCTTGTCGAGGTTGCGCTCCATCCAGTCGGCACTCGACAGGAACATCTGCTCGTCGCCGCCGTTAAGGAAGTAGAACACTCGCGTGTGTTCCAGGAAGCGGCCGATGATCGAGCGCACATGGATATTGTGCGAAACCCCGGCGATGCCCGGACGCAGACAGCACATGCCGCGCACCACCAGATCGATGCGTACTCCGGACTGGCTGGCCTTGTACAACGCCCGGATGATCTTCGGATCGGTCAGCGAGTTGAACTTGGCGATGATGTGCGCAGGCTTGCCGTCGAGCGCAAATTGCGTCTCGCGGGCGATCATGTCGAGCATGCCTTTCTTGAGCGTGAACGGCGCATGCAGCAGCTTCTTCATGCGCAGCGTCTTGCCCATGCCGATCAACTGGCTGAACAGTTTGCCGACGTCTTCGCACAACGCGTCATCGGAGGTCAGCAAGCTGTAGTCGGTATACAGACGCGCGTTACCGGCGTGGTAGTTGCCGGTCCCGAGATGCGCATAACGCACGATCTCGCCCGCTTCGCGACGCAGAATCAACATCATCTTGGCGTGGGTCTTGAAGCCGACCACGCCGTAGATCACCACTGCACCGGCGGCCTGCAGACGGCTGGCCAGTTGCAGGTTGGACTCTTCGTCGAAACGCGCACGCAGCTCGATCACCGCAGTGACTTCCTTACCGTTACGCGCGGCATCGACCAGCGCATCGACGATTTCCGAGTTCGCGCCGCTGCGATACAGCGTCTGGCGTACCGCAAGCACGTGCGGGTCTTTTGCCGCCTGGCGCAGCAGGTCGACCACTGGCGTGAAGGACTCGAAAGGGTGCAGCAACAGGATGTCCTGTTTGCTGACCACGCTGAAAACGTTTTCGCTGTTCTGCAGCAGCTTGGGAATGGCTGGCGTGAACGGCGGGTATTGCAATTCGGGGTGGCTGTCCAGGCCGGTGATGCTGAACAGACGTGTCAGGTTGACCGGACCATTCACCTGATACAGCTCGGACTCGTTCAGGTTGAACTGCTTGAGCAGGTAGTCCGACAGGTGTTTCGGGCAGGTATCCGCCACTTCCAGACGTACCGCATCACCATAGCGACGCGAGAACAACTCGCCACGCAGTGCGCGCGCCAGGTCTTCCACATCTTCGGAGTCCAGCGCCAGGTCGGCGTTTCGGGTCAGGCGGAACTGGTAGCAGCCCTTGACCTTCATACCCTGAAACAGATCGTCAGCGTGGGCGTGGATCATCGACGACAGGAACACGAAGTTGTCGCCAGGCCCGCAGACATCTTCCGGCACTTTGATCACACGCGGCAGCAGACGCGGCGCGGGAATGATCGCAAGACCGGAGTCGCGCCCGAAGGCATCGATACCTTCAAGCTCGACGATGAAGTTCAGGCTCTTGTTGACCAGCAACGGGAACGGGTGCGTCGGATCGAGACCGATCGGGGTGATGATCGGCGCGATCTCGTCGCGGAAATAGCGTCGTACCCAGGCCTTGAGCTTGGCCGTCCAGTGACGGCGGCGAATGAAGCGGACCTGATGTTTCTCCAGTTCCGGCAGCAGAATGTCGTTGAGGATCGCGTACTGACGATCCACGTGACCGTGTACCAGTTCGCTGATCCTGGCCAGCGCCTGATGCGGCTGCAGACCATCGGCGCCCGCCTGTTCGCGGGCAAAGGTGATCTGTTTCTTCAGGCCCGCAACACGAATCTCGAAGAACTCATCGAGGTTGCTGGAGAAGATCAGCAGAAACTTCAGCCGCTCCAGCAATGGGTAGGACTCATCGAGCGCCTGTTCCAGAACCCGGATATTGAACTGCAGTTGCGACAGTTCACGGTGGATATACAGGCTGCTGTCGTCCAGGTTCGGGGCGACGATAGCGGGCACCGCAGCGGCGGGTGCCTCGATGGCCGGGATTACTTCGATGTCAGGTTCGACCACGGGCGTTGCCTCCGGGACATCGACTTGAACAGCGGCTTCGATGAGTGCTTCGGTATTCATGAATGTTCCTGTGAGGCTATTGCCCCTTCAACAGTTGAGCGGCGCGGACAGCAAAGTAGGTAAGGATGCCGTCGGCACCGGCGCGTTTGAAGGCAGTGAGGGATTCGAGAATCACCCCTTCACTCAGCCAACCGTTCTGGATTGCGGCCATGTGCATCGCGTATTCACCGCTGACCTGATAAACAAAGGTCGGCACTTTGAACTCATCCTTGACCCTGTACAGAATGTCCAGATAAGGCATGCCAGGCTTGACCATGACCATGTCGGCGCCTTCGGCAAGGTCGGCTGCCACTTCGTGCAGGGCCTCGTTGCTGTTGGCCGGGTCCATCTGATAAGAGGCCTTGTTGGCCTTGCCCAGATTCAGCGAAGAACCCACCGCGTCACGGAACGGACCGTAGTAGGCACTGGCGTACTTGGCCGAATAGGCCATGATCCTGACATTTACATGCCCGGCCAGCTCCAGAGACTCGCGGATGGCCTGAATGCGACCGTCCATCATGTCCGACGGCGCGACCACCTGAGCACCGGCATCGGCGTGCGACAGCGCCTGCTTCACCAGCGCGTCGACGGTGATGTCGTTCTGAACATAGCCCTCTTCGTCGAGGATGCCGTCCTGACCATGGGTGGTGAACGGGTCCAGCGCCACATCAGTGATGACGCCCAGCTCCGGGAAACGGTCACGCAGGGCGCGGGTCGCGCGCTGGGCGATGCCGTCCGGGTTCCAGGCTTCGGCACCGTCGAGGGATTTCTTTTCCGGCGGTGTCACCGGGAACAGCGCCAGCGCAGGGATACCCAACGCGACCCAGTGTTCGGCTTCCTTGAGCAACAGATCCACACTCAAGCGCTCGACGCCGGGCATCGAGGCGATGGATTCACGACGGTTTTCACCATCGAGGACAAATACGGGAAGAATCAGATCGTCGACAGTGACAACGTTTTCACGCACCAGCCTACGGGAAAAGTCGTCGCGGCGATTACGGCGCAGACGAGTGAGAGGAAACAGGCGGTTGGCGGGGGTAAAGCTCACGGCGAGACTCCTGAGCCCGCTTACGCGGGCAAGCGCGACAGTTATAAGCCGCCATTATGACCAATGTGTGACAGTCATGGTTCGACCTGCGACTGCACGTCGCGGTCACGGCCTTCAAGGGGATACGACCATTGTGGTTGCAAGAATCTTTAACGTCGAGACACATATGGACACTTTCATGATTGCCTTGGGCGCGTTAGGCTGCGCGTTCATTTCGCCAGCATCCAGACAATGCTCCAGAATTTCTTGAACGAATTCGGCTACTTTGCCCTGTTCCTCGGCACCTTTTTTGAAGGCGAGACCATTCTGGTTCTTGCCGGATTCCTGGCGTTTCGCGGATACATGGACCTCAACATCGTCATCCTCGTGGCCTTTTGTGGCAGTTATGCGGGTGACCAGTTGTGGTATTTCATGGGGCGCAAGCACGGCCGCAAGCTCCTGGCGCGCAAGCCTCGCTGGCAACTCATGGGCGACAAGGCCCTGCGGCTGGTCCGCAAGCACCCGGATATCTGGGTATTGAGCTTCCGCTTCGTGTACGGGCTGCGAACGGTCATGCCCGTGGCCATCGGCCTGTCAGGTTATCCACCCGGGCGTTATCTTCTGCTGAACGGTATCGGCGCAGCTGTCTGGGCTGCGGCGCTGGGTTCGGCTGCTTACCACTTCGGCGCGGTTCTCGAAGGCTTGCTGGGCAACGTCAAGAAATATGAACTCTGGGTGCTGGGCGCGCTGGTACTGCTGGGGCTGGCCCTGTGGATACGCAGACGCATCAAGAACGCCCGCATCGCCCGTGAAGAGCGTGCAGAAAAGAGCCGCTTCTGCGCATCGGCAGCGGCCTCCGACCTGGAAACGCCGGTCACCGTGCCCGTCGATCTGACGAAAAAGTCCGACGAATAAACTCCCCCGTACCTCTCCCGAGCGCAGGCTGACAGGCCTCGCTCGGCGACAGCGCACAGACGCTGCAGACCTCGCGACCACCACCCTCCCCATGCACCTTGTGCGCAGCCAGCAATCCCTCAACTGAACACTCGGCCCGCAAAGCGATCAACTGAACAGACAAATTAAAAGAAGCCTTAGGTTGCTCAAGCACAAGGAGCCGAAATCGATGCAGAAAAAAGTGGCTGTAATCCTCTCCGGCTGTGGCGTCTACGACGGTGCCGAGATTCACGAAAGCGTTCTTACCCTGTTGCGCCTGGATCAGCGCGGTGCGCAGGTTCAGTGCTTCGCGCCTGACATCACTCAGCATCACGTCATCAATCACCTGAGCGGTGAGGAAATGCCCGAGTCGCGCAATGTACTGGTCGAGTCTGCGCGCATTGCACGGGGCGAAGTGAAAGACATCCGCGAGGCGAATGCCGAAGACTTTGACGCCCTGATCATCCCGGGCGGTTTCGGCTCGGCAAAGAATCTTTCCGACCTTGCCCTGCAAGGCCATGCCTGCCAGGTCGAAGCCGGGTTGCTGGAGCTCGCCGAGGCGTTTGCCGAAGCCGGCAAACCGGTCGGGCTGATCTGCATCACCCCGGCACTTGCGGCCAAGATCTATGGTCCCGGCGTGACCTGCACCATCGGTAACGACCCTGAAACCGCCGCGGCCATCACCAAAATGGGTGGCAGTCATTCAGAATGCGCCGTCGATGACATCGTCGAGGACGAAGCGCGAAAACTGGTCAGCACGCCTGCCTATATGGTCGCCAAAAGCATCAGCGAGGCGGCCTCGGGCATCAATAAGCTGGTTGACCGTGTGCTGGAGCTGACTCACGAGGGCGATGCCTGACCGTCGCCCTGTCTGCAAAATACCGCCCGTCAGGCGAGCGGTGTTTTGCAGGCCGACCTTAGTGATCCATCCGGGCTTTATGCTGTACTGTACGCATGAACAGTATACGAGTAATGCCAGATGTCCAGCCTCTATCCGGTTCGTGGCCGAGGTACTGCCAGCAATCCGCATAACCGTTTCGCACCCAGTCAATCAGTGGCTGAAGACGATGGCTGGTATCAGGAAGTGCCACTCACGCAAGGCACCCAGGTCACCAGCGAAACAGCCAAAAGCATAATCACCCGCAACAGCTCGCCGGATATCCCCTTTGACAGGTCGATCAACCCTTACCGGGGCTGCGAGCACGGCTGCATCTATTGTTTCGCCAGACCCAGCCACGCCTATTGGGACATGTCTCCCGGCCTGGACTTCGAGACCAAGCTGATCGCCAAGACCAACGCGGCGGCGTTGCTTGAGCAACAGCTCTCCAAACCCGGCTACCGCTGCGCGCCCATCACCCTCGGGGCCAACACCGACCCCTACCAGCCGATCGAACGGGAGTACCGCATCACTCGGGCGACGCTTGAGGTGTTGCTGCGCTATCGGCATCCGGTCAGCATCATTACCAAAGGCTCGCTGATCCTGCGCGACCTGGATCTGCTGGCAGAAATGGCCAGGCTGCGGCTGGTGTCGGTCTTCATCAGCCTGACGACGCTGGATGACGAGCTCAAATGCATCCTCGAACCCAGGGCAGCGGCGCCCAAGGCTCGCCTGCGGGCCATTCGGGTATTGCGCCAGGCAGGTGTCCCGGTCGGCGTGCTGTGTGCGCCGATGATCCCGATGATCAACGACAGCGAGCTGGAGGCACTGCTGAGCGAAGCGAAGGCTGCGGGCGCCCTGAGCGCCAGCTACGTCATGCTGCGCCTGCCGCTGGAAGTCGCGCCGCTGTTCGACGAGTGGTTGAAGACACATTACCCGCAACGCGCCGATCATGTGATGAGTCTGATTCGTCAAAGTCGCGGCGGAGCCGTGTACGACAGCACATTTGGGTCTCGAATGCGTGGCGAAGGACCGTTTGCCGACCTGCTGGCTCAACGCTATGCCTTGGCAATCAAACGACTCGGATTGAACAAACGTGGTGGATTTGCACTCGATTGCGATGCGTTTTGTCCGCCGGGAGGACAAATGTCGCTGCTGTGATGAACTTGGTACTATCGTGCAAACCCGCGTCCCAGAGCCATCGCATTCAGTTTCGTTTAAGCTTCGGCGATTAGTCTGTTACTCGGAGTGTCATCAGCGATAGCGCTCAAGGGATTTGTTCGTGATGCCCTTCAGAGAGGGATCACATCCGGCTCTGGTCAAACAGGCATGAAGAATCCACATCAATTCGTCAGAGAGGATGAAGACATGACAGACATCGGTAAACAGCATTCGGCTACGTCGTCCAGCACATCAAGCCATTCAGACAGCGCCGACGTAGCGTTGAAACATATCGTCGATGGCTTTGTACATTTCCGTAACGAGGTCTTCCCCCAGCAGGAAGAGCTGTTCAAGAAGCTGGCGACTGCCCAATCGCCACGGGCCATGTTCATCACCTGCGCCGACTCGCGCATCGTGCCCGAATTGATCACCCAAAGTTCGCCTGGCGACCTGTTCGTCACGCGTAACGTCGGCAACGTCGTCCCGCCGTATGGCCAGATGAACGGCGGCGTGTCCACCGCTCTGGAATACGCAGTAGTTGCACTGGGCGTGCAGCACATCATCGTTTGCGGACACTCTGACTGCGGCGCCATGCGCGCAGTGCTCAACCCTGACAGCCTGGACAAGATGCCTACGGTAAAAGCCTGGTTGCGTCATGCCGAGGTTGCCCGCACGGTAGTCGAGCAGAACTGCAGCTGCAGCGGCGAACTGGAAACCATGCAGGTCCTGACTCAGGAAAACGTGATTTCCCAGTTGCAACACCTGCGCACCCACCCTTCGGTCGCAGCAAAAATGGCCAGCGGCCAATTGTTCATTCACGGCTGGGTCTACAGCATCGAAACCAGCGAAATCCTGGCTTATGACGCCGAGCTCGATCGTTTCATACCGCTCGACGGTTCGGGACCGACGCCGATGGCTTCACCGAAAGCACGCTTTTCAGCCGACTGATCACCAGTCCGACTGACGGCAAGCCCTTCTTTATCAGCTGATGGCGGCTGCGCAGGATGCGCGTCGCCCGTCTTGCCTCGTCTGAAGAATTCCGGAGAAGCGTCATGGGTATTACAGCATTGAAAACCGCTTTACCACGTGAGCTGCTCGCTTCCGTGGTCGTGTTCCTGGTCGCCCTGCCGCTGTGCATGGGGATCGCCATCGCATCCGGCATGCCTCCGGCCAAAGGTCTGATCACCGGCATCGTAGGCGGGCTTATAGTCGGCTGGATAGCCGGTTCTCCGTTGCAGGTCAGCGGACCCGCAGCCGGTCTGGCAGTACTGGTTTTTGAAGTGGTACGCGAGCACGGCATGGCCATGCTGGGTCCTATTCTGGTACTCGCCGGGTTACTTCAGCTGCTGGCAGGTCGATTCAAGCTTGGCTGCTGGTTCCGGGTCACGGCGCCTGCGGTGGTCTATGGCATGCTCGCCGGTATCGGCGTGTTGATCGTACTGTCACAGGCACACGTGATGTTCGACAGCGGTCCCAAACCTTCCGGGCTGGACAATCTGATCGCCTTCCCTTCCACACTGATCCAGGCCTTCGGACCAGGCACCGGCATGCAGGCCGGTATGCTCGGTCTGGGCACCATGCTGATCATGTGGGGCTGGGAAAAACTTCGTCCGCAGTCTTTGCGCTTCGTACCCGGCGCGCTGCTGGGCGTGGGTATCGCAACCGGCATCAGCCTGTTCATGGCCTTGCAGGTCAAGCGTGTCGAAGTGCCTGACAACCTGGCCGACGCCATCGACTGGCTTCGCCCGGCCGACCTGATGAACCTGGCCGACCCGGCCATTCTGGTTGCCGCTATCGTTGTGGCGTTCATTGCCAGTGCCGAAACGCTGCTCTCTGCCTCGGCGGTTGACCGCATGCACAGTGGCCAGCGTTCGGACTTCGACAAGGAACTCAGCGCTCAAGGCGTGGGCAACATGCTCTGCGGCGTGCTCGGTGCGTTGCCGATGACCGGCGTTATCGTGCGCAGCTCGGCCAATGTCCAGGCCGGTGCCACCACGCGCTTCTCGACGATCTTCCACGGCCTGTGGCTGCTGGCGTTCGTGTTGCTGCTGTCGAGCGTACTGCAGAGTATTCCGGTCGCGAGTCTGGCTGGTGTGCTGGTTTATACCGGTCTGAAGCTGGTCGATCTGAAGGCGTTTCGTGGTCTGGGTCGCTATGGCCGGATGCCGATGTTCACCTATGCGGCGACTGCCGTGGCGATCATCTTCACCGACCTGCTGACCGGTGTACTGGTCGGTTTTGGTCTGACCCTGGTGAAGCTGGCGTTCAAGGCTTCGCGTCTGAAGATCAGTGTGGTCGAGCTGGCGGGCGAGAAGGAATTCGAGCTGCGCCTGGTCGGTGCCGCAACGTTCCTCAAGGTGCCAGCGCTGACTCAGGCACTGGGCACTATTCCGCAGGGCAGCACGGTGCATGTGCCATTGGGCAATTTGTCCTACATCGACCACTCGTGTCTGGAACTGCTGGAAGAATGGGGTCGTTCGAATGCCGCTCATGGCACCCGGTTGCTTATCGAATCGCGTGGCTTGAAGCGTCGTCTTGAAGGGCGGATCTACACGACAACGGGGATCGGCTCGGGCGCCGCCTGACAGTCGCTACCCTGTTATCACAGCTCTGGGACATGTGAGCCGGATGGGTCTTCGCGTAGCAGCGGAGCGATATCCGGCTCCTTCCATTGCGGGCGAAGACAGTGATTCGGGCCTCTGAATCAGACCGCGGAGCGCTCCAGCTCCAGGCCGACGCCCAATTGCCGTGACAGGCTTGGCCAGCGCTGCCAGGCCGCACCCGTTTCAGGGCTGATCAGCTTCTCGCGGTAGGCCTCGACCGAGTCCAGCGCGAAACTCTCCTCATCAAGCAGCTCATCGACAGCATGGTGAACCGCTTCGTCCAGCTGGTTGGCAAATTGCTCGCCGATCAACTGGTGGGCAATCACGCTGGCAACCGTGGTATTTGACGGTATCAGCGGCTGACCGAAATGCTTGATGTACAGGTCATTCACTTCCTCGACCAGCCGATGCGCCAGATAAGCCTCGTCCAACAGGCTTTCCAGGCCTTCATGCCCATCCATGATGGAAGGCGGGGCCGCGAAAAAATGCTCGGCGATTTTCAACACCGGCTTTATCTGCCCTTCGATCCCGGCGTGCAGCGCGACCTCATGGGCAGCGTCCAGCAGATCGGGGACCAGATCGATATAGGCCGTGACGAAACGCGTCAGTACGTCTTTCGCGTCGACTTCCGGCAGGTGGATGGCGGGATGAAGATGTGGGAGCTTTTGTTCCAACTGTTGCAGCAAGTGGCCGGTCCGGGCCTCATGTTGATGGGCTAGTTGTATCTGCTCGCGCAATGCGGCGGTGTTCATGGCTGCTGGGACTCCTTGAGGCGTCAGACCCCATGGTTCGTTGATGGAGAGTCATACGTTAGCTTGCTTAACTAAATGCTTAAGACGGTTTTGCTATATGCAACTCACATTTAGATACATTTGCGCTATCAGGGCATATTTTGCTCAACTTTTGACCGAAAACGACTGCCTTCCCCCGGCGATGCGGGTGCGCTGCAGTTCGCGTTTTGAATAAGCAGGCTACTCTGAAGTCGCCCGCAGCTATTTCGACACGCTGTCAGACATAAAAAGTGAGCCACGCATGAGCCAGCCTCTTTTGTCCAAACAGCTCGTTCTGCGTTTGACGTGTTTAATAGTGATCATGTTGATGTGCGGATTGGCATTGCCGTCGCTTTACGGCGTGCTAACCGGACACAACGACAATGGCGTAGCGGGTCAGGACGCTTCACGCCAGATCGATGTGCTGTTCACTGCCGGCAATGCAGCGGGGATGACCTGGGCGTTCTACCCGCAGTCGCGCCAGATGCAGGTCCATCCCGGAGCGCTCAACGAGATGATCTTCATCGCGCAGAACCCGACCGACAGACCGATGAAAGCCCAGGCCGTACCGGGTATTTCGCCCGGAAAGGCCGCAGCGTGGTTTCACAAGACCGAATGCTTCTGCTTCACCCAACAGACATTACAGCCGGGCGAGCACATCGAGATGCCGGTACGCTTCATCGTCGACCGTGACATACCCGAGGATGTAAAACGTCTGACGCTGGCCTATACGCTGTTCGATGTCACCACGCCCTAGATCTAGGCTCGGTGCGCAATATAGGCCATCATCCCCGGCCGCATGCCGATCACTACCCGCGCCGACACCATGACCCGTACTCAGAAAACCGTTTTCATTGTTGCTGCCATTGTCGCCCTGCTTCTGGGCGTGATCCTCAGCCAGGTGCTGACTGGCCGCACCCCACAGGACCAGGCGGCGCTCAACGACGCCGGTATTGTGCTGCTCCCCAAAAGCCGCCAGTTACCGGCCCTGAGCATGACCGACCAGAACGGCGTGGCTGTAGCGCTTGATGGCTTGAAAGACCAATGGACGTTGATGTTCTTCGGCTACACCTTCTGCCCGGACATCTGCCCCACGACCCTGGCGCAGATCAAGCAGATCAGGACCGAGCTGCCCGAAGAGACAGTCAAGCGCATGCGGGTGGTACTGGTCAGCGTCGACCCGAACCGCGACACGCCGCAGCAGCTCAAGCAATACCTGGGCTACTTCGACCCGCAGTACATCGGCCTGACGGCGCCTGTCGCTGATATCCAGACACTGGCCAATGCCGTGAGCATTCCGTTCATTCCCGCAGACACCAGCAAAGCGAACTACTTCGTCGATCACAGCGGTAATCTGGCTTTGATCGGCCCGGATGGTACGCAGCGAGGCTTTATCCGCGCACCGCTGAACAATCAGAAGCTGGTGAAGCAATTGCCGGGGCTGCTGGAAAGGGATTAGGGCCTGTGAGATTCCTGCGGGAGTGACCGGGGCGGCGATCCGCATTGCTCACGAAGACTTGGTCCAAACGCTCTATTTTCTGGAGGCTTTACCGGCCTCTTCGCGAGCAAGCTCGCTCCCACGACGCGCCTGTATAACTATGAGCGCAGAGCGTGGGAGCGATAAGGTGTTCCCGACGCTCTGCGTCACAAGGGACGCAGAGCACTGGCGCGAGAACCGCAAGGTACAATCGGATCAGAACGCCGGAACCACAGCGCCTTTGTACTTCTCGGTCAGGAATGTTTTCACTTCCGGGCTCTGCAAGGCGGCCACCAGCTTCTTCATCGCGTCCGAGTCCTTGTTGTCCGGGCGGGCCACCAGAATGTTCGCGTAGGGCGAATCGGCACCTTCGATGATCAGCGCGTCCTTGGTCGGGTCGAGCTTGGCACTCAGGGCGTAGTTGGTGTTGATCAGCGCCAGATCGACCTGAGTCAGGACGCGGGGCAGCGTGGCCGCTTCCAGTTCACGGAATTTCAGGTCTTTCGGGTTATTCACGACATCCGAAGGCTTGGACAGGATGTTGCCCGGCTCTTTCAGGGTGATCAGACCTGCCTTGGCCAGCAGCAGCAAGGCGCGGCCTTCGTTGGTGGCGTCATTGGGCAGGGCGACATTGGCGCCGTTGGGAAGCTCCGCCAGCGTCTTGAACTTGTCGGAGTAAGCGCCGAAAGGCTCGATGTGCACCTTGGCCACGGCCACCAGATCAGTGCCTTTGCCCTTATTGAACTCATCCAGATACGGCTGGTGCTGGAAGAAATTCGCGTCCATACGGTTCTGCGACACCTGCACGTTAGGCTGAATGTAGTCATTGAACACCTTGATGTTCAAATCCACGCCTTCTTTGGCCAGGGTCGGTTTGACGAACTCGAGGATCTCGGCGTGCGGCACGGCAGAGGCCGCGACGGTCAGGGTTTCGTTGGCTTGCGCGGACAAGGCGGTGACAGCGGCGAATATGGCCAATAGTTTCTTCATGCAACAACTCCTTCGGGCCCGCACAGGCGGGCCAATACCAACGGATTCGATCAACGATGTGTGAAATGCGCGACCAGTCTGTCGCCGATGGTCTGCAGAATCTGCACCAGCACCAGCAACAATACGACCGTCACGAACATCACATCGTTCTGGAAGCGTTGATAACCATAACGAATCGCCAGGTCGCCCAGACCGCCAGCGCCCACCGCACCGGCCATGGCCGTGAACGACACCAGCGCAATGGCGGTCACCGTGATCGCCGCCAGAATGCCGGGGCGCGCCTCAGGCAGCAGCGCCTTGACGATGATCTGCCGGGTCGTCGCGCCCATGGCCTGCGTGGCTTCGATGATGCCGCGATCCACTTCGCGCAAGGCGGTCTCTACCAGGCGCGCAAAGAACGGCGTGGCACCGGCGATCAGCGGCGGCAACGTGCCGAGGATGCCCAGTGACGTACCGGTAATGATCTCGGTCAACGGCATCATCACGATCAGCAGGATGATGAACGGCAGCGCGCGCAGCATGTTGACGATCACCCCGACCGTCGCATAAAGCTGCTTGTGCTCCAGCAACTGACGCGGCGAGGTGAGAAACATCAGCACGCCCAGCGGCAGGCCGAGCAGGATGGTGAAACCGAGCGATACACCGAGCATGATCAGCGTGTCGCCAGTGGCCACCCAGATCTCGTACCAGTCGACATTGGAAAACAGGTTCAGAAAAGCGTCCATCAGCGCAGCACCTCCATATGAACATCAGCGGCGGTGAAGCGCGCGAAGGCGGCGTCCATGTCGCCGCCGGTGATGGCCAGCGTCAACTGCCCGTAAGGGGTGTCCTTGATGCGGTCGATACGACCGGCGAGGATGCTGTAATCGACGCCGGTTTCCCGCGCCACCGTGCCGAGCAACGGCGCGTAGGTGGCCTCGCCCTGAAACGTCAGACGCACGATACGGCCCTGAACGTGAGCGAAATCATCGCGCTGTTCGTTTTCGTCGACCTGCTCGTCTTCCTGCACAAAGCGCCTGGTGGTCGGGTGTTGTGGATGCAGAAACACATCAGCGACCCTGCCGTGCTCGACGATCACCCCGGCGTCCATCACGGCCACCTGATCGCAGACGCGACGAATCACGTCCATTTCATGGGTGATGAGCACGATGGTCAGCTTCAGCTCACGATTGATCTCGGCCAGCAGTTGCAAGACCGACGCAGTGGTCTGCGGGTCCAGTGCGCTGGTGGCTTCATCGCACAGCAGGATTTTGGGTTTGGTAGCCAGTGCGCGGGCGATGCCGACACGCTGCTTCTGGCCGCCCGACAGTTGTGCCGGGTACTTTTTGGCGTGATCGGACAATCCGACCCGCTCCAGCAACTCGGCCACACGCTGGTCGATCTGCTTGCGCGGCATATCGCCTGCCAGGGTCAGCGGCATGGCGACGTTGTCGGCCACGGTTTTGGACGCCAGCAGATTGAAGTGCTGGAAAATCATCCCGACCTGTTGGCGGAAACGGCGCAGGCCATTGGCGTCGAGCGCAGTGACGTCTTCGCCATCGACCACGATCTGTCCACCACTCGGGGTTTCCAGGCGGTTGATCAGACGCAGCAAGGTACTTTTGCCCGCGCCGGAGTGGCCGATGATGCCGAACACCTGGCCACTGTCGACGCGCAGGCTGGTGGGGTGCAGGGCCGGTATTTCCTTGCCTGCCACCCGATAGGTTTTGTGGACGTTATGAAACTCGATCACGGAGCGAACCTTGTGGGGGCGCGTTAAAAAATCAGCGCAGTGGATCAATTCCACTTGCTTCGTTACCTCGGCCAGATTGAGCCGGGCGCGCATTTTAGCCTGTCCTGCCCGCTGTGCTTAGCATTTATTTGCAGGCTGTCCTGCGCAATGGACATAACACGACCGTTGGTGATCGCAGGTCGAAAATAAAAGGAACGGCTGTTTTTTGCTCCGGTCACTTCTTGGATACCGTGATTTCCCGCTTACGCCAGGGAAGTCGTATTCAGCGAACCCAACTCAATGATTGGGGCGAGATAAGGAGTCTCTGATGGCTAGCAAGAACGCACCACCTGTAACCCAAACGCCCAAGAGCGAATTGGCAGGTACCGACACCCTGGACCGTGGCAATACCAACGAGAAGCTGGAAAGCCTTGAGCAGTTCCGCTCGGACGCGACCCAGCAGGCCCTGCGCACCAATCACGGTGTCAAGATTTCCGATAACCAGAACACACTGAAAGTCGGCAGCCGCGGCCCATCGCTGCTTGAAGACTTCATCATGCGTGAAAAGATCACGCACTTTGACCATGAGCGTATTCCGGAGCGTATCGTCCACGCCCGCGGTACTGCAGCACATGGCTATTTCCAGACTTACGAAGACCACGGCGCCCTGAGTAAAGCAGGCTTCCTGCGCGATCCGGGCAAAAAGACCCCTGTGTTCGTGCGTTTCTCCACCGTTCAGGGCCCACGCGGCTCGGGCGACACCGTGCGTGACGTGCGTGGCTTTGCCGTCAAGCTCTACACCGACGAAGGCAACTTCGACCTGGTGGGCAACAACATGCCGGTGTTCTTCATTCAGGACGCCATCAAGTTTCCTGACTTCGTGCACGCGGTGAAACCCGAGCCGCATAACGAAATCCCGACGGGCGGCTCGGCTCACGACACCTTCTGGGACTTCGTCTCGCTGGTGCCGGAATCCGCGCACATGGTGCTGTGGACCATGTCCGACCGTGCGATCCCGAAAAGCCTGCGCACCATGCAGGGCTTTGGTATCCACACCTTCCGCTTCATCAACACCGAAGGTAAGTCGAGCTTCGTGAAGTTCCACTGGAAGCCCAAGTTCGGCGTGTGCTCGCTGGTCTGGGACGAAGCACAGAAGCTCGCCGGCAAGGACACCGATTTCCACCGCCGCGACCTGTGGGAGTCCATCGAGATGGGCGACTATCCAGAATGGGAACTGGGTGTACAGATCGTTGCCGAGGAGGACGAGCACAAGTTCGACTTCGACCTGCTCGATCCGACCAAGATCATCCCGGAAGAGCTGGTGCCGGTCACCCCGCTGGGCAAGATGGTCTTGAACCGTAACCCGGACAACTATTTCGCCGAAACCGAGCAGGTTGCCTTCTGCCCCGGCCATATCGTGCCGGGTATCGATTTCTCCAACGACCCGCTGCTGCAAGGTCGCCTGTTCTCCTACACCGACACGCAGATCAGCCGTCTGGGTGGGCCGAACTTCCACGAAATCCCGATCAACCGTCCGATTGCGCCGAACCACAACGGTCAGCGTGACGCACAGCATCGCACCACTATCGACAAGGGCCGCGCCTCCTACGAGCCGAACTCGATCGATGGCGGCTGGCCGAAAGAAACCCCTGCCGGCCCGGTAGATGGCGGCTTCGAGACCTACCCTGAGCGCGTTGAAGCGCACAAGGTGCGTGAGCGCAGCGAATCGTTCGGCGATCACTTCTCGCAGGCCACCCTGTTCTTCCAGAGCATGAGCCATCACGAGAAAGAGCACATCATCGCGGCCTATAGCTTCGAGTTGGGCAAAGTCGAGCGCGAGTACATCCGTGCCCGTCAGGTCAACGAGATTCTGGCCAACATCGATCTGGAGCTGGCCAAACGTGTAGCTGCCAACCTGGGCTTGCCAGCACCGACAGCCGGTACCGTACCTGCGCGTCAGACATCGGTAAAAGAGTCGCCGGCGCTGAGCCAGGTCAACCTGCTGTCTGGCGATATCGTTTCGCGCAAGGTTGCCATTCTTGTGGCTGACGGCGTCGACGGCAAAGCGGTCGAAGCCATGAAGGCTGCACTGACTGCCGAAGGCGCACACGCCAAGGTATTGGGCCCGACCTCCGCACCGGTCAAGACAGCTGACGGCAAGAGCCTGCCAGTGGACGCATCGGCTGAAGGCCTGCCTTCGGTAGCGTTCGACGCAGTGTTCGTGCCGGGTGGCAAGGCTTCGATCGAAGCCCTGAAAGGCGACGGCGTGGCATTGCACTTCATCCTGGAAGCCTACAAGCACCTCAAGGCCATCTCCTTTGCCGGGGAAGCCAAAGAGCTGTTGAGCCTGCTACGCCTGGAAGAAGATGCCGGGCTGCTGGAAGTGTCCGATAGCAAATCGTTCAAAGCGTTCTTCAACGCGATTGCTCAGCACCGTGTGTGGGATCGTGAAGTGAAAGCCAAGGCTGTTCCGGCTTGATCTGACGCTGCTACATCGCTCCCACGCTCCGGCGTGGGAGCGCCTTTCTGAACGTTCCCGCCCCCACATAGACTCCGCAACACTTCTCGTTCCTCACGCTCCGCGTGGGAATGCAGTTCTGGACGCTCTGCGTCCGCTTTGGAGGATCGACTCAGGGCTTCGCTGGCGTCAGGATGATCTGCGCTTTTTCATTGCGCTCGATCTGGCGACGCAATTGCAGCTCGAAATCCGGATTGGCCTTGACCACCCGCTTGGTCAGCAACGTGGCCAGCCACGGATAGTCTTCGGTGCGCGGCACCACCATCAGCACTTCACAGTTGAACGCTACGGTATCCGCTGCGATATCGTCCAGTTGACGACGCAATGCACGTATATCGCCGATCTTGAGTTCAATTGTCGTGCTTTCTGCCGACGGATCGATGAGCTTGGCAACCCTTCTGGCTTCGGCCGCCTTCAAATCCTCTTCGGCTTTTTCCAGCTCGGCCTTGCGCGCATGGGCAATGGCGCCGTTGACGCCGCTGGTCAGCGCCGGTGCCTTGGGCATCAGGGCGCGTGCGCGGCTCAGCGCAGAGGCCGCCGCGTTCATGTCACCCTTCTGCAGGCTGATCTGGCTGCGGCTCAGATAGGCTTCGGCCAAACGACGCTGAAAAGGCTCAAGACGGATGTCGGCAGGATTGGCAGCCTGCAACGCCGCCAATTGGTCCTCAGCCGTTGCCAGCTCATTACCGGCGATGTTCTGCTCAAGCTGAGCGAACGCGTCAGGCTGGGCCTCGGAGGCAGGCGTCTTGACAGTGGGCGCACTCTGGCAGGCACCCAGCAGGATGGAAAATGCGACAAGCAGCAGATAGCGTGGGGCGAACGGCTTCATTCCTGCGATTCTCTAGTTTGCGCAAAAAACGAGCAAGTCTACACCGCTCGCCTGGGTAGAACAAAGCTGAGCAAGAACAACGCTGCAGCGCAAACCACTATAGACGGTCCGGCAGGGGTGTCCTTGAACCACGACAATGATAGCCCGGCACACACGGCTATCACGCCCAACAGGCTTGCGCCCAGCGCCATTTGCTCCGGCGAACGGGCGTGACGCTGTGCCGCAGCCGCCGGGATGATCAACAGCGAGGTAATCAGCAGAACACCGACGATTTTCATCGCCACCGCGATCACCACGGCGATCAGCAGCATCAAGGTCATGCGCAGTGTAGCAACCGGCAGGCCCTCGACCCGCGCCAGTTCTTCGTGCACGGTCATTGCCAGCAGCGGGCGCCACAGCGCGACGATCAGCACCAAAACCAACGTGCTGCCGCCCAGAATCCAGCCCAGATCAGCCGGGCTGATAGCCAGCAGATCGCCGAACAGGTAGGCCATCAGGTCGATGCGCACTTCGTGCATGAAACTGAGCACCACCAGCCCCAGCGACAAGGTGCTTGGTGCCAGAATCCCCAACAGCGTGTCCGAGGCCAGCGGTTGGCGCTGTTGCAACGTGACCAGCAACACCGCCAGCAGCAGGCAGCCGAACGTCACCGCGATGGTCGGGCTGATATCCAGCAGGAAGCCCAACGCGACGCCGAGCAGCGCGGCGTGGGACAGTGTGTCGCCGAAATAAGCCATGCGCCGCCAGACCACGAATGATCCCAGCGGGCCAGCAACCACGGCCAGCGCAACGCCTGCGAGCAAGGCATACAGTAGAAAATCAGCCATGCTTGCAGCTGTCTCCGTGAACATGAGTATGAGGGAGGGACGCAGCGTCATTCACCACCGCGCCATGCAGATCATGGGCGTGGTCGTGATGGTGGTGATAAATCGCCAGGCTCTGCGCATTGTTGCCGAACAGCTCGACAAAGGCGGGGTCATGGCTGACCTGCTCGGGATGCCCGGAGCAGCAGACGTGACGGTTCAGACACACCACCTGATCGGTGGTGCTCATGACCAGATGCAGATCATGGGAAACCATCAACACGCCGCACTGGTGGCGGTCGCGCAGCCGGGTAATAAGGCTGTACAGCTCGGCCTGTCCGGCCACGTCGACACCCTGCACCGGTTCGTCGAGGACCAGCAACTCAGGCTTGCGCAACAACGCGCGCGCCAGCAGAACACGCTGCATCTCGCCACCGGAAATGCCTTGAATCGGGCTGTCGATGACTTTCCCGGCGCCGACTTCTTCCAGCGCCGACGCTGCGGCCGTGCGATCCACACCGGGCACCAGACGCAGGAAACGCAGCACCGACAGCGGCAGCGTCTGGTCCACATGCAGCTTTTGCGGCATGTAGCCGACACGCAGCCTCGGCTTGCGCCAGACGCTACCGGCGTCGGGCTTGAGCAGTCCGAGCACCGCACGCACCAGCGTGGTCTTGCCTGCACCGTTGGGGCCGATCAAAGTGACGATCTCGCCGGGTTTGACGCTCAACTGGATGTCATCCAGCACGTTTTGCCCGGAAAGCGTAACGGCGACCTTGTCCAGACGTATCAATGCATCCGACATCAAGCGGCCTTGCAGCCAGCGCACACGCCGACGATCTCGACCGTCTGGCCTTCGACCGCGAAGCCGACGCCTGCGGCGGCATCGACCACGGCATTGCTGATGGCCGGGTGCTGCAGCTCGATTGCCGCATGACACAGGCGGCAAATCAGGAATTGTCCCTGATGCGCGTGGGTGGGGTGGTTGCAGCCCGTGAAGGCATTGAGCGAGGCAATACGGTGCACCAGCCCGTTTTCCAGGAGGAAATCCAGCGCACGGTAAACGGTTGGCGGGGCCGCACGGCGACCGTCTTCATCACTCAGCACTGCAAGGATGTCGTAGGCACCCAGCGGCTTGTGGCTTTGCCAGACCAGTTCCAGCACGCGACGGCGCAAGGTGGTCAGGCGCAGACCCTGTTTGGCGCACAGCGCATCGGCTTCGGCCAGGGCCGAATGCACGCAGTGAGAGTGGTCATGGGGGCGACTGGCCAGGGGAGTATTGGGCATGAGCAGCGACGATATTGGCTAGAGACGTTATTATGTTACCCGTTCCTGGCTGATATGAGTGATTCGAGTGCGCCGTCTTTTAAATCTTGCTGCTGTTTTCTGGGTCAGCCTGCTGATCATCGCCCCTGCTCAGGCCGAAGTCCGAGTGCTGACCAGCATCAAGCCTCTGCAACTGATTGCAGCGGCTGTGCAGGATGGCGTCGGGACACCGGAAGTGCTTCTGCCACCGGGTGCATCACCGCATAACTATGCGCTGCGCCCATCCGACGTACGGCGCGTACAGGAAGTCGAGTTGCTCTACTGGATCGGCCCGGACATGGAAACCTTCCTGCCGCGCGTCCTTCAGGGCCGCAAACTGCCTGCAGTTGCCGTGCAGACGCTGCCGGGCATGCACTTGCGTCACTTTGGCGAAGACAATGCCTCGCATGATGACCACGAGCATGATCACGACAACGACGCAGACGAACATGACCACGACCACCGGCCCGGCAGTCTCGATTCGCACCTGTGGCTGTCGACCGTCAACGCGCGGGTGATCGCCGCAAAAATGGCCACTGACCTGAGCGCTGCCGACCCTTCCAATGCAGCACGCTACGCCAGCAACGCCGAGGCCTTCAGCAAACGCCTCGATACGCTGGACGGCCGTATCAAGCAGCGTGTCAGCGCAGTGGCAGGCAAGCCCTACTTCGTGTTCCACGAGGCCTTCGATTATTTCGAAGAGGCTTATGGGCTCAAGCATGCCGGGGTATTCGCCATCGCCGCCGAGATCCAGCCCGGCGCCCAGCACGTCGCCGCCATGCGCGAACGCCTGAAAGCTGCCGGCAAGACCTGCGTATTCAGCGAACCACCCCTGCGCCCGCGCCTGGCCGAAACCCTGAGCGCCGGCCTGCCGGTCAAACTGGCCGAACTGGATGGACTGGGCGGCTACACCCCGGCCACCGCGCAGGGTTACGAGCAAGTCCTGCAAAAGCTGGCGGATGATTTGGCAGGTTGCCTGAGCAGTCTCTGACTGCCACCGCCCACATCGCAGCACTGCTGTGTGACGCAGAGCGTCACGAACTGCATTCCCACGCTGGAGCGTGAGGAACGATAGTCGTCAGGGATAACACTATCGTGCCCATGCTCCGCGTGGGCATGCCGGTCTGGACGCTTCGCGTCCTCTTGCGACGCGGAGCCTCACGCACTGCATTCCCACGCGGAGCATGGGAACGAGAGTCAACCCTCCGACGGGTTCAGACGCGCGGAGACAGGTCTGGTCTCAGAGCGCAAACGGCAACGCAATGTGCGCTTCCTGGCGCTCGGCCAGGCGGCGCTCGAACTCCGCAGGGTCATGAATCAGCACGTCCTGACCGGCGAAGGTTTCGGCGGCGATCAAACGTGACAGCCAGAAACGCACGCAAGCGATACGCAACATGGTCGCCCAGAGCTTCGACTCAGCCGCCGTGAACGGTCGCAAGCCCGCATAGGCACCCAGCAAGGCACGGGAGCGGACAGCATCGAGCTGACCGTTTTCGCGGGAACACCAATCGTTGAGAGCAATCGCCAGGTCATACAGCATCGGCCCCGAACAGGCATTGTAGAAATCGATCAACCCGGTCAGGTGCGTCCCTTCGAACAGTACGTTGTCACGAAACAGGTCGGCATGCAGATTGGCACGCGGCAGCGCCATGATCTGTGGTTTGAACGCCTCGATCTCCTGAAGGCTGTTTTCAAGCAGCGCCCGCTGGGTCTCGCCCAGGTGCGACAGAAAATTGCGCCCCTCGCTCAACATCCAGTCCAGGCCGCGATCAGTCTTGCGCTCGACGATCTGCCCACGGGTCGCCAGATGCAGGTTGGCCAGCAACTCGCCAATCTGCACGCAATGCTGGGTGTTCGGCTCGCTGATGTGCTTGCCCGGCAGACGCGGCTGCAAAAGCGCCGGTTTGTCTGCCAGTTCGCGCAGCGCCTGACCATCGGTGGTGCGCAGCGCATAAGGCACCGGCAGATCGGCTTCATGCAGCACGTCGAGCAGTTCGATGAAGAACGGCATCTCCTGAACCGGGCCGCGCTCGACCAGCGTCAGCACGAACTCGCCCTGCTCCAGGCTGATGAAGTAATTGGTATTTTCACTACCGGCAGCGATGCCCTGATAGTCAAGCAGACGGCCGAGCCCGTAAGGGGCGAGAAATGTTTCCAGCTCGGGCCGAGCCAGGGGGGTAAAAACGGACATATCAGGACTGCCAACGATTGAAGTGAATGTAGGGTGCTACCAGCTGAATATTTCCCACTGCGGGATCAGCATGTCCGGTTGGTCCGAACGAATGAAATTGGGGCTTGTACCATCGGCGCGCACCAGAAAATAGGGTTTGCCGTGTTTCGGGGTGATTTTAACCGCATACAGAAAGCCGTTCTGGCGATATTCCTGAATGGTTCTGTCACCGTCGGTGCGAATAGTAACGTCCGGCGCCGCTGAAGGTGGATTTTCTGCTGCAATAGCGAACAAAGGGCAAAAGGCCAACAGTCCGGTCAATATCAGTCGATTTACCTTGCACATGATAACCTTGTCCCTTTGTCGTCAATGGTTCGCGCATTCTAGCGCCGACCCCGCCGAAAAGGTTGATTCTGCTCATGACCCAAGCGCCACTCGTCCTGGTAGACGGTTCCTCTTACCTCTACCGCGCCTTCCACGCACTGCCACCACTGGCCACCTCCAAAGGATTGCCGACCGGTGCCGTCAAGGGCGTGCTCAACATGCTCAAAAGCCTGCGGCGCCAGTATCCGGAAAGCCCGCTCGCGGTGGTGTTCGACGCCAAGGGCGGGACGTTCCGTGATGCGCTGTACAACGACTACAAAGCCAACCGGCCGAGCATGCCGGACGATCTGCGTGTGCAGGTCGACCTGCTGCATGCCTGCGTCAAAGGCATGGGCTACCCGTTTCTGTGCGTCGAAGGCGTCGAAGCCGATGACGTGATCGGCACGCTGGCACGCAGCAGCGCGGCGGCCGATCGTCCAGTGGTGATTTCCACCGGCGACAAGGACATGGCGCAACTGGTCGACGGCCATATCACTCTGGTCAACACCATGACCGGCAGCGTGCTGGATGTCGCGGGCGTGAAAGAGAAATTCGGCGTCGGTCCGGAGCACATCATCGATTACCTGGCCCTGATGGGCGACAAGGTCGACAACATTCCCGGCGTGCCCGGCGTTGGCGAGAAGACCGCGGTCGGTTTGCTGGTCGGCATTGGCGGTGGCATCAAGGAGCTTTACGAGAACCTCGACAAGGTCGCCTCCCTGCCGATCCGTGGCGCCAAGACCCTGGCCGCCAAACTCGAAGAACATCGTGAGATGGCCTTTCTGTCTTACGAACTGGCGACCATCAAGATCGACGTCCCGCTGGACATCGAACTGGATCAATTGCATTGCGGCGAGCCCGACCGCGACACGTTGATGGAGCTGTACGCCGAGCTGGAATTCAAGAGCTGGATCGAAGACCTGCAACGCGACGCCAAACGTGCCGGCCAGGAGCTGACCGTCGAAGAGCCGACCGTTGAGGCCAGAGAAGCGGCTTATGAAGTCATTCTTGAACAGAGCCAATTCGATGCCTGGCTGAAGAAGCTGCAGGCCGCGCCACTGTTTGCCTTCGTCACCCAGAGCAACGGCACCGATGCCCAGCGTGCGCAACTGGTCGGCCTGTCCTTCGCCATTCAGACCCACGAAGCCGCTTACATTCCGCTGACCCATTCATACATGGGCGTGCCGCAGCAGCTGGACCGCGACACCGTGCTCAAGGCGCTCAAGCCGTTGCTGGAAGACCCGGAAAAAATCAAGGTCGGCCAGCACGCCAAGTTCGCCATCAACCTGCTTGCCAATTGCGCGATCGACGGCGATCAGGCTCAAGGCATCGACCTGCAGGGCGTGCGCTTCGACACCATTCTGGAATCCTATGTACTGGACTCCACCGCCACCCGCCACGACCGCGACAGCCTGGTGGCCAAGTACCTGACGCACACGCCGATCAATTTCCAGGAGATTGCCGGCAAAGGCGCCAAACAACTGAGCTTTGACCAGATTGCCCTGGAGCAGGCGGGCAATTACGCCGCCGAAGAAGCGGACCTGACCCTACGCCTGCATGAAGTCTTCGACGCACGGCTGGCCGCGATTCCGACCCTGCAGCCGGTATTGAACGATATCGAGATGCCGCTGGTGCCTGTGCTGGCACGTATCGAGCGCCAGGGCGCGCTGGTCGATGCCAACCTGCTGGGCATCCAGAGCGTCGAACTGGGCGACAAGATGACCGCGCTGGAACGCGAGGCCTTCGCCATTGCCGGCGAAGAGTTCAACCTCGGCTCGCCCAAGCAACTGGGCGTGATTCTCTACGAAAAACTTGGTATGCCGGTTCTCAGCAAGACCGCCACCGGTCAGGCATCGACTGCCGAGGCCGTGCTTGCCGAACTCGCGGAGCAGGATTTCCCGCTGCCCAAGGTGCTGATGCAATACCGCTCGATGAGCAAGCTCAAGAGCACCTACACCGACCGCCTGCCGGAGCAGATCAACCCGCGTACCGGGCGTATTCACACCTCCTATCATCAGGCGGTGGCGGTCACCGGGCGTTTGTCCTCCAGCGATCCGAACCTGCAGAACATCCCGATTCGTACTGCTGAAGGCCGGCGCATCCGTCAGGCGTTCGTGGCTCCGAAGGGCTACAAGCTGCTGGCCGCCGACTATTCGCAGATCGAACTGCGGATCATGGCGCATCTGGCCCAGGACGAAGGCTTGCTGCACGCATTCCGCAATGACCTGGACGTTCACCGCGCGACGGCTGCGGAGGTGTTTGGCGTCGAGTTGGAAAACGTCACCACTGACATGCGTCGCAGCGCCAAGGCGATCAACTTCGGCCTGATCTATGGCATGAGCGCGTTCGGCCTGGCCAAGCAGATTGGCGTCGATCGCAAGCAGTCACAGGCGTATGTCGACCGCTACTTCGCCCGCTACCCTGGCGTGCTGAACTACATGGAGCGCACCCGCGCCCAGGCTGCCGAGCAAGGTTTTGTCGAAACCATCTTCGGCCGCCGCCTGTACCTGCCGGACATCAACGCCAAAAACCAGTCCCTGCGCAAAGGCGCGGAACGCATGGCGATCAACGCGCCGATGCAGGGCACCGCTGCGGACATCATCAAGAAAGCCATGGTGGCGGTGAATGGCTGGCTGGACGAGTCCGGTCTGGATGCTCGGGTCATCCTGCAGGTTCACGACGAACTGGTGCTTGAAGTGCGCGAGGACCTGGTCGATCAGATCAGTGAACAGATCCGTCCACACATGAGCGGCGCAGCGGAACTGGCCGTGCCGTTGCTGGTGGAAGTGGGGGTTGGCAACAATTGGGACGAGGCTCACTGAGCCTGAAGAGGCGAACCTGTGCGCAGGTTCGTCAAATATTGTAGGAAATGTGAACTTTTCTTCACTGCTGGAACTTAACCGTTTGGACAGGAGTCAGACGTGTCGATTGGTTGAAAAATCGATCGTGCTCCTAGTTGTGTTAAGTGTTGGCAGTTATCCAGATCCCACCCTAAGGTCTGGACCTTAAGCCCCGGAACTTCCCCCTCCCCATGCGAAGTCCGGGGTCTTTTTTGCCTGCGATTTACTCCGCAGGCGCCTTGTCTTCCAGTTCCATCCAGTCGGCCAGCACGGTGTAAGCCTCTTCCAGCCCCATGCGCTTGGGGGCCGAGAACAACTGGATGCTCACTGCATCGCCCCAGCCTTTGCGAATCTCGGCCTGAACCTTGAGCAGTGTGTTCTTGGCCGCGCCGTAGGTCAGCTTGTCGGCCTTGGTCAACAGAATGTGCATCGGCATGTTGCTGGCGATGGCCCAGTCCAGCATCAGCACGTCGAAGTCGGTCATTGGATGACGGATATCCATCATCAGGATCAGACCCTTCAGGCTTTCGCGGCTGCCCAGGTAGGCTTCCAGGTGACGCTGCCAGTGCAGTTTGAGCGGGATGGGCACTTTGGCGTAGCCGTAACCGGGCAGGTCGACCAGACGGCGATCTTCGTCCAGGCCGAAAAAATTCAGCAACTGGGTACGCCCCGGGGTCTTGGATGTGCGCGCCAGGCTGGCGTGGGTCAGGGTGTTCAGCGCACTCGATTTGCCCGCGTTGGAGCGACCGGCAAATGCGACCTCAAAACCTTCGTCGTCGGGGCATTGGTCGACCTTGGCGGCGCTGAGCATGAACGTGGCCTGTTGGCACAGACCGAGAATGGGGTTTTTGAGTTGCATGTGATTTCCGGTGAAGACCTGCCTGCAAGGGGTGCGGCAAGAGGTGTCGGTTTCGTTTGGATGCGTGCGCATATAATGACACACCTGTCCCCCGGCCCACACTCACACCGTATCGCGCCGCTCTGACCGGTGTGCTGGAACATTCAGACATGACCTGCTTCACTCCTTATGCAAAAAGGCCGTCCGCGGTCGCCCATTTTTACAACCTCAGCGTTACACTAACGAACTCAGGCTTTCGCGTCCGGTCGAAACCACCGTCGCTTGAAGGCGATTCAATCTGCTCAGGAGTAAAGCATGCGTAATCTGATCATCAGCGCCGCTCTGGTTGCCGCCAGTCTGTTCGGTATGTCCGCCCAGGCCGCCACGCCCATCGAGGCAGGCAAGCAATACGTCGAGCTGGCGAGCGCTGTGCCTGTTGCCGAGCCAGGCAAGATCGAAGTCGTCGAGCTGTTCTGGTATGGCTGCCCGCACTGCTACGCGTTCGAGCCAACGATCAATCCGTGGATTGAAAAACTGCCGTCCGACGTCAAGTTCGTACGCATCCCTGCCATGTTCGGCGGCCCGTGGGATGCACACGGCCAGCTGTTCATCACCCTCGACACCATGGGCGTCGAGCACAAGGTTCACGCCGCCGTATTCGAAGCCATCCAGAAAGGCGGCAAGCGTCTGACCGACAAGAATGACATGGCTGACTTCGTCGCCACACAGGGCGTGAACAAGGAAGACTTCCTGAAAACGTTCGACTCTTTCGCAGTCAAGGGCAAGATCGCCCAGTACAAGGAACTGGCCAAGAAGTACGAAGTGACTGGCGTTCCGACCATGATCGTCAATGGCAAGTACCGCTTTGACCTGGGTTCTGCCGGTGGTCCGGAAAAGACCCTGGAAGTTGCCGATCAACTGATTGCCAAAGAGCGAGCGGCTAGCACAGCCGCCAAGTAAGCGCACATCATGCGCCGCTGGGGCAAAGGCAGTACCCGTATCGTTGGCCTGCATGATCCGCAGGTCAACGAACATCATCTGCTGCAAAACGGCTTGCCGGAAGACGGCAGGCTGCGTTTGCTCAGTTTCAATATCCAGGTGGGTATCAGTACCCAGCGCTACCATCATTACCTGACGCGCAGCTGGCAGCATTTGCTGCCGCATGGCGGTCGAGCTGGCAACCTGCAGAAGATCGGCGATCTGATCAATGAATTCGATCTGGTGGCACTGCAGGAAGTCGACGGCGGCAGCATGCGCTCCGGCTTTATCAACCAGGTCGAGCACCTTGCCCAGCTGGGTGGTTTTCCGTACTGGTATCAACAACTCAATCGCAACCTCGGGCGCCTGGCGCAGCACAGCAATGGTGTGTTGAGCCGTCTGCGCCCGACCAAGATCGAGGATCATCCGCTGCCGGGTCCTGCCGGGCGCGGCGCAATTCTCGTGCGCTTCGGCGAGGGCGAAGATGCCCTGGTCGTGGTCATGATGCACCTGGCGCTGGGGACCCGAACCCGAACCCGGCAGCTCGCCTACATTCGCGAACTGATCGGCGGTTACCGCCATCAGGTGCTGATGGGCGACATGAACACCCATGCCAACGACCTGCTGGAACACTCGCCGCTACGGGACCTGGGGCTTTTGGCTCCGCAGATAGAAGCAACCTTCCCCAGTTGGCGACCACAACGTTGCCTCGATCACATTTTGCTCAGCCCGACCCTGACGCTCGAACGTGTGCAGGTGCTGGCACAGCCCATTTCCGATCATCTGCCTGTCGCTGTCGAGATTCGCCTGCCTGACTCACTGCGTGGGGACTCACTGCCTGTGCCCTCTGGTGGAAGCCTTGCATGAGCGACGACGCGGAGCGTTGGAAAGAGAAATACCTTAAAGGGATCGAGCAACAGGACAAGCTCGAAAAGCGCTGGGATGCGCGGCTCGATTTGTTGCGACGCGGTCTGGTACGCAGCAGTCTGGCGGCAGAGGGCTCTGACCGCGCCGTCGACGAATGCATGAAGGAGATGCGCGAAATTGTCCGCAAGGATGATATGGACGCGGGCCTGGCAGCCCTGATCCCGCGCCTCGAAAAGGCCGTACTGGACTCTGAACAACGCCGCGAAGTACGGGCCGCGCAAATCAGCTCGGCACTGACCGCACTGGTTGCGCAACTGCAGTCATTGCCGCTGCCACGCGACGTACGCAAGCCACTCAAGCGCTTTGCCAAGGAGCTTGAAGAGCGTGCCTCACAAGCCCGTGAGCTGCCCTTGCTGCTCGGCGAGTTGAGCAATTTGCAGGGCCAGGCCCTGACGCAGGTTGAAAAACCCGAGGAAGGTCCGCGCCAGGGATTGCTGCAACGCCTGTTCGGTTCGCGCGAAGGCCAAGGCAACGATACTCATCCCGAGGCTGCTCACCCCGAAGACCCCACCTCGGCACCGGACACGCATGAGCCCGATGCAGAGCCGCAGGCAGCAAGCACTCACGCCCCGGCAGACATCGCTCATGGCGAAGCCGAGGCCGATGACTCACCTGCCACCGTAGCAACCGCGGCCACAGACAGCACACCGCCCACGCCTGTCCCGGAAACCGATACGCCTGCCGTCGTGACACCCGCCGCTGCAACGCCTGAAGAACCTGCACCATCGGTCACGGCTGCGGATATTGCTCCAGCACCGGCAGAGTCCTTCGCCGAACCTGCACCTGTCACTGTCGAACCCATCGATTTCGCGGATCTCCTGGCGCCTGTTCCGTCAGTGCCCTATCAACAACGGCCCGCGCCAATCGACGCGACAGTTGAAGAACCCGACGCAGAGGCCGAGCAGCAGCCCGAGACGGCAGAAGGCGAAGAAGGCTACGCTCTACCCTCATCACCCGAGCCCAGCTACAGCTCGGTGGCTGCGCATATTGAACAAACCCTGCTGGGCCTGCTGGACGACCTGACCCTCTCCGAGCACTTTCGCCCGCAGGTTGAGGATATGCAGTTACGCTTGAAACATGGGCTTAACTGGTACGAATTGCTGCCGATCCTCGACGATATGGCGGTGCTGATGCTGGCGATCAACAACGGCGGTCAACAGGAGTTCGGCACCTACCTCAAGCAGCTCAATGAACGGCTCGAATCGTTTCAGAGCCACTTGCAGGCGGCCAGTGAAGATCACGCCGAGGATCAGTCCACCGCGCGCGACCTCAACGACCAGTTGCGCGAACAAGTGGGCGGTCTGCAAAGCAGTGTTCAGGACGCCTCCGATCTGCCCAGCCTCAAGCGGGTGCTCGACAATCGGCTTGAAGCCCTGCTCGGCACCATGGATCACTACCAGCTCAAGCGCGATGCACGCGAGCGCGAAGTGGCCTCGCGACTGCAAGGTCTGGCAGCCCGCGTCGCGAGTATGGAACAGGAAGCCCTGGGTTTCAGGACTCACCTGGAAGAACAGCGTCAAAAGGCCCTGATCGACCCGCTCACCGGACTGCCCAATCGAGCAGCCTGGGGCGAGCGCCTCGAACAAGAGATGGCCCGGTGGCAGGAAGAAAAAAACAGTCTGTTGGTCTGCATTCTGGACCTGGACCATTTCAAACGCATCAACGATGGTTACGGGCATCTGGCTGGCGACAAGGTATTGAAGATTGTCGCCAATGTGTTCAGCAAACGCCTGCGCGCCAACGACTTCCTCGCACGCTTTGGCGGCGAAGAATTTGTCATGCTGCTGCCTGCAACACCTCCTGCCACGGGGCTGACGCTGCTCGACGAACTGCGCGCCGCCGTAGAGTCATGCCCCTTCCACTTCAAGGGTGAGCGAGTCACCATCACCGTGTCCATTGGCCTGACGGCTTTTCGCCCCGGAGAACGGAGCGACACCGCTATCAAACGTGCCGACCAGGCGCTTTACAAAGCCAAGGAGAACGGCCGGAACCGCATCGAACAAGGCTGACTGAAACATTTTGACCTGAACAAATAGTCGGCGGCCCATGCTATTTGTACACATTTTGTTATGATGTTTCATTTCCTGCCGACGCTGCCGACCTCATGAAGCTGTATTTCTCCGCCTTTATCATGCTCATCCTCACTGCCTGCGCCAGCGGCCCCAGGCTGGACACCAGCCACCCCTCGGTAAATTTCGATGGCCGAGCCCAGTATGTGGTGATGCACTACACCTCGGCGTCGCTGGAACGCTCGCTGCAATTACTGACCCATGGCGAGGTCAGCGCCCACTACCTGATCGGTGACGACAGCAAGGCCACCATCTACAAGCTGGTCGATGAAAACGCGCGTGCCTGGCATGCCGGCGAAAGCGAGTGGGAAGGCCGCACCTGGCTCAACTCCAGTTCGATCGGCATCGAGATCGTCAACCCGGGCTTCAAGGAAACGCCGACAGGTCGCCTGTGGTATCCGTACACCGAAGCGCAGACCCAGTCGATCATTGTCCTGCTCAAGGACATCGTCAAACGTAACAGGATCGACCCCAAACACATCATCGGTCACAGCGACATCGCCCCGTTGCGCAAGCAGGACCCGGGGCCGCTGTTCCCGTGGAAACGCCTCGCTGCCGAAGGTCTGGGGAACTGGCCGGACGAACGCCAGGTTGCCCAGCGTCAGGCATTGCTGGCAGCCAACCTGCCGAGCATCACCTGGTTCCAGCAGCAATTGGCACGCCTGGGCTACAGCACTCCGCAAACCGGTGAGCTGGACGTCGCTACGCGCCAGGTACTGGCCGCGTTTCAGATGCACTATCGCCCGGCACGCTTCGACGGCGAGCCCGACGCACAGAGCGCGGCCATCCTGCAGGTGCTCAATCACTCGAATTGAAGCGCATGGGGGCTGGCGCTCAGTCAGCCGATGAGGGCCTGGCGATCAAGCCCTCAGAGCGGTAAAGCCATATAGAACTGCGTGCCCTGCCCTGGCCTTGAGTACACGCCCATTCGTCCGCCGTGCAGTTGGACGATCTCCTTGCAAAGCGCCAGCCCGAGCCCGGCGCCGCCTTTCTTGCGACCCACCTGGACGAAGGGTTCGAAGATCCGCCCCTGCTGTCCGTAGGCAATGCCTTCACCGTTGTCCTCGACACTGATGATCGCCCGCTCGCCGTGACGCCTGGCCTGCAGGCGGATCAGGCCGTTCGGCGGCGTGTGACGCAATGCATTGTCCAGCAGATTATCCAGCACCCGCTCCAGTTGAGACTGATCGGCATGCAGACGCGGCATGGGCTCCTGCATATCCAGCATCAGCACAATATCCTGCTCCTGGGCCTGATCCTCGAAGCGCGCCTTGGCTTCCTGCAGCAAGGTCTCGACGGAGCAAGGTGCAAGTTTCAGCTTCTGCAGACCGTTCTGGTAACGCGAGAAATTCAGCAGGTCGTTGATGAGCTGCATGAGGCGCTGCATCTCTTCGGTGACTGTATTGAGCAGATCGGCCTCACGGGACTCGGGAGCGAAATGCAGACGCTCCTGAAGAAGGCCGAACGCCATGTGCATACCCGTGACCGGCGTGCGCAACTCATGCGAGGCGCGCAGGACGAACTCGCTGCGTACCCGCTCGAAAGCACGCTGTTCGGTCACGTCGTGCAGCACCATCACAGCACCCAGGATGTGGCCCTTGGTGTGACTGACCGGTGTCATGCTGTAGGTCAGCAATCGAGACTCGCCGTCGATTTCGATGGCCAGATCTTCCGGCGCGCGCTCCAGCGTTCCGCCCCGCAGCACCAGATGCAGTTGCTCATCCAGTTCTGGACGGCTCAATGCCTCGCCGAGACTTTGCCCAAGGCGACTCTCGTCCCATCCGAGCTGGCGCTGCGCAACAGGGTTCAGGTGCTCCAGGTGCCCCTGGCGATCGATCATCAACAGGCCGTCGTCGATACTGTCGAGGACCGCTTGCAGGCGCTGCTGGCCCGCCAGAAGCTCATCGACGTTGGTCGCCTGATGCTGACGCAGGGCTTCGGCCATGATGCCGAAGCGCCGGGTCAGCAGGTTCATTTCTGCGGCCGAGGAAATGGGCAGCGTGACCTCGTAATCACCTTCCCCAATGCGATCGGCAGCCTTGGCCAGCGCCTCGATCGGTGCACCGAAACGGCGGGCGATGCCGTGCGCGGTCACAAAGCCGATGCACAGCACCGCCAGCCCGACCAGCCCCAACAAGCCGGCGATCCACAATGCACGGTCCCTGGAATTGATCTCGGCGGTGCTGATGTTCTCCAGTGCCTTGCGATGCACACTCAGCAGACCGTTGCGCAGAGCGTCGAAACTCTCGCTCAGTTGCGGGTTGCCCCGCATGCCTCGCGGATCATCGCCATATTGCTTCCAGGTGGCAATGAATCGCTGATAATCGCCCCGGGTCTTCTCAAAACCGTTACGCACATTTTGCTGGGTGTCCTGCGCCGACCCTTCCTCCAGCAGTTCTTCG
The DNA here is from genome assembly GCF_027983475.1 of Pseudomonas cerasi. Lineage (NCBI taxonomy): Bacteria > Pseudomonadati > Pseudomonadota > Gammaproteobacteria > Pseudomonadales > Pseudomonadaceae > Pseudomonas > Pseudomonas cerasi. Next base: position 1,636,162 of record NZ_JAQJVM010000001.1, on the reverse strand, counting down.
AACTGCTGCTGGATTCTGTCCAGCTCAGCCTCATTGCGATTGGCACCGGTCATCAACGCCAGTTGATCACCCATGTTCTGGCGCAACTTCAAACCCAGATCGAGGATGGCGAAGTTATGCTGAATCAGTGATTCCTGAGTACGGGCCATCTGCATGACACTGACGAGCCCCAGCAGCAGCCCGAGCAACGCGACCGTGATAAGCGCCGAGATACTCAGGAAGAGGCGAGTGCGCAACTTCATGGCCAGCTTCATTTGAGGTATTTCATAGGTTGTACTGTTTTCGTTTGCGGTAAAGCGTCGAAGCATCGATACCCAGCGTCTTGGCGGCCTGATCAAGGGTTTCACTGGTTGCCAGTACGGCCCCGATGTGTGCCTTTTCAAGCTCGTCCAGACTCAAGGCCGCGCCCACACGTGGTGCATTGTTGGTCGGTTGCTCAGCCATGCCTAGATGACTGACCTCTACGCGATCCTGTGGACAGATGATGCTGGCACGCTCAATCACGTTGCGCAGCTCACGAATGTTGCCTGGCCATCGGTAATTGAGCAGCGCGGCACGGGCCTCTTCGCTGAAGCCTCGGGCCGGACGCGCGTATTCCTTGACGAAACGCGCCAGAAAGCGGTCCGCGAGGGTCAGAATGTCTTCGCTGCGCTCACGCAGGGCCGGCAGATTCAGGGTGATCACGTTCAGGCGGTACAGCAGATCCTCACGGAAACGCCCGCTGCGCACCATGTCTTCAAGGTTGAGGTTGGTGGCCGCCAGGATGCGCACGTCGGCACGGCGGGTCACCGGGTCACCGACGCGCTCGTATTCCTTGTCCTGAATGAAGCGCAGCAATTTGGGCTGCAGCGTCAGCGGGAAGTCACCGATTTCGTCGAGGAACAGGGTGCCGCCATCGGCCTGATTGACGCGGCCCAGCGTGCTTTCGCTGGCACCGGTAAAGGCGCCACGACTGTGGCCGAACAGTTCGCTTTCCATCAGTTCTGCGGTCAGCGACGGGCAGTTGATGGTGACGCAGGACTTCTTGGCCCGTTTGCTCCAGCCATGAATCGCCCTGGCCAGCTCGCCCTTACCGGTACCCGATTCGCCCAGAATCAGGATGTTGGCATCGGTCACGGCAACCTGGCGGGCCGTTTCCAGTATCGCCATCATCGAAGGGCTGTGGGAATCCAGACCATCCTTGGGCTTGCGAACCTCGCCTTCCAGTGCTTCGAGACGGGCAGACAGTTGCCTGACTTCAAGCTGCTTGGCCGTTGCAAGACGCAACTGGTCAGGACTGCACGGCTTGACCAGGTAGTCGGCTGCGCCCGCCTGAATGGCATCGACAGCGGTATCCACCGCCGAATGGGCAGTCACGATCACCACACGCATCCACGGCGCCTGAATCCGCATCTGCGCCAGCACGTCCAGGCCGTTGTCTTCGCCCAGACGCAAATCGAGAAAGCACAGATCGAATACTTGACGCTGCATGAGCGTGTCGGCCTGGGCAGCGCTGTTGGCAGTGGCGACACTGTAGCCTTCGTCTTCCAGACAGTACCGGAAAGTGCGGAGGATGGCGGACTCATCGTCCACAAGCAGAATACGGCCCTGATTCTCAGTGGCTGCTTCCATTTTTCCTACGCTCCTTAATGAATTGTCTCAGTTAGTCTCGGAATCATCGGGCAAGTTGCATGGTCAATTCTGATTGATTCTTCGGCATGCATGGTAGCTTTCTGATCAGCTAATGGCGAACAGCCTGATTAATCCGCGTTTATGCCGTTAAAACCGTCCATTCGGAGACGAGATCTCACCGCAAAAGGAACGCTCCTATGTTTTCACTGAAAAAGATTGCTCTGATCACGGCCGCCGCTGCGCTGCTGGGCAGCGGCCCGGTGCTCGCCCAGCCAGACCTGCCCACTCAACTCGCCGAGGCGCGTCAGGAAGGTTCGATCTGGACAGCTTTCGCGCTGAACAAGCATCTGAGCCCGTTCAAGATCGATGTGGGTGTCGAACAAGGCACCGCGACGCTCAAGGGCAAGGTTGAAAACGAAGTGGACCGCGAGTTGGCCGAACGCATCGCGCTGGATACCAAAGGCATTGAAAAGGTCGACAACCAGCTGGAGGTAGATCCTTCTGTTGCCAGCGAGCCCGGCACACGGACCAACATGGCTCAGCGCTTCGAGGATGCGACGCTGGTCGCGACGGTGAAATCCAAACTGCTGTGGAGCAGCGTGACCGAAGCGCTGACCATCGATGTTGACAGCAAGGACGGCGTGATCACCCTCAAGGGCCGCGCGCAAAGCCCTGAAGCGAAGGAACTGGCGGGCAGCCTGGCGAGTAACACCGATGGCGTGGTCAGCGTCAACAACCTGATCAGCCTCAGCGCGGCCGACTCGATTGCGGCCAAGACCCAGCCACAGTCGCTGACCCCGACCGAGGAAATGAGTGACGCCTGGATCACCAGCAAGGTCAAGGCGAGCCTGATCTACAGCCGGACGCTGGATGGGCTGAATATCAAAGTAGACACCAAGGCAGGTGTGGTCAGCCTGAATGGCGTGGTTGCCAACTTCGCCGAGAAGGAACTGGCCGTGGAAATCGCGCGAAATATTCGTGGCGTAAAAGGCGTCAACGGCGACGCACTGAAGGTCATGGCGCGCAGCGCAGGCTGACAGTTCAGGGCCGGCGTGTCGAACGCTTCGTGCAGAACGCACGATTACAAAGGGGTAATCGTGCAGCTTGCTGGTAGGACGCTCTCGGCAAACTTAATAAGCTGTTGATTTTAAAGGATTTTAATCCACTCAAAAAACTGGCATGCAGTCTGCAATAACCTATTCAACAAAGGTCGATACACAACGACCCATCAGATTGAATGCCCACTCAGGCCAGGGGAGTTTGCAGATGAACAGCCAGCGTATTTCACAATTGCGTATCTCTCCCCTGCACATCCAGCAAGGTCTTTTTCTGCTCCTTGCCCTGCTCGTCACTCTGATCGCCATTCAGCAGTTCCAGCGTTGGAATCAAGCCAACGAGGCAACTCAACCAAAACAGCAATTCATCCAGACCAGCAGCATCTCCTATCGCGGCGTCAGCGCTCCAGCGGTCAAGGACATGTCCTCAAGCCTGCGCAACGTTGACGGCCTGGTTTCTGTAGATGAAGTCGCTCCACAGCAAAAATGGGTTTTCTGACCCGACCTTAAAAGCTGCACCCCTTATTAAAACGGCATCAAAAAGGAGTATCACCATGTTGAGTTGGGCAATCACGTTTCTGATCATCGCTATCGTCGCTGCAGTACTGGGCTTCGGTGGTATCGCGGGCACGGCTACTGGTATCGCCAAGATCCTGTTCGTCGTCTTCCTGGTGATGTTCGTTGTGTCGTTCTTCTTCGGTCGTCGCGGTCGAGGCTGATAATGCACACGTCATTTCGCACACTGGCCGCCGCCCTGTTGATGGGTGGCAGTGTCATGGCCATGGCAGCCAATGATGGACAGTCTCGGGTCAATGAGCTTCTGAGCTCCGCCCCCGAGTACCGCACCACCTGGGCGAAAGTCGTCAAGAAGGAAGAGCGTTTGCCGGATTGGGTGATCAACCTGTCCGGTGCTTCCGAGCAGCAGATGACGGCGGCCACTGAAGATGGCGACAACTATCTGGTTGGGCCGCTTTGCGAAACGGCCGATACGTGCAAAAGCAAGCGCCTGATCGTGGCTTTCAGCCTCGACAAGGAAGATGCTTACGCTATGTTGGTTGAAGTGCCTGCCGGTCTTCCCGCAGACAAATCGCCAACACGTCACGCGACTTACCGTTATCTGGGTAAGCCTGACGAGGGTATGCAAAAGCTCTTGAATGAAGAGCTGCGCAAAGACCCTAACTGGTATTGATTCAGAAGAAAGGTGTCGACTCCAGGAGTCGACACCTTTCGGCTTTGTGCGGCCTGAGGAAGGTACGCGCATGACCAGGGGGCCGGGACGCGTTGATCAAGTGGATCGGCGTGACCTAGGGGTACAGGGAGTACCTCCGCCAAGGGCCGGGTCAGGCAAGCCGCCGTGCAAGTCCACGAGAATGCGTCGACCTTTCGAACGCCTCCAGTGACCTTGCACGGCGCTTTATATTTCCTTCCTGCTTCGATCCTAAATTGCATCCCTCGGCAACATCAGCCCCAGTGGCAACCTGACGCGTGCTTCAAGACCACCTCCCGAACGATTCCTCAACTCGACGTTACCCCCGTGCATGGCAGCAATACGCTTGACGATGGCCAGGCCGAGGCCGGTGCCCTTGCCACTGCGTGCGCGATCACCGCGAATGAACGGGTTGAAAATGGTGTCCAGTTCGGACGGATCGATGCCCGCCCCCCTGTCCAGCACACTCAACACTACGTAGGGCGCGTTTCGGTCACCGGATACATAGGCAGCGACTTCGATACCGTTGCCGGCATGGTGCTTGGCATTGCCAATCAGGTTGGTCAGCAGGCGCTTCATCGACACCCGACGCAGCGGGAAGGGCGGAATAGGCTCCAGACACAGACGGATGCTGTCTTCATCGTCATTGAAGGGTGCAACCACATCGCGCACCAGATGCCCCAGATCGACCTCTTCGATCTCCTCGTCACGGCCATCGCGGATGAACGCCAGGAACTGATCGAGAATGGCGTCCATGTCCTCGATATCGCGCACCATGCCTTCGGAGAACTCATTGTCGTTCATCAGCTCCAGAGACAGGCGCAGGCGCGTCAGCGGTGTGCGCAGGTCGTGGGAAACCCCGGCCAGCATCAGCTCGCGTTCCTGCCCGGCCTGCTCGACGTCTTCGGCCATCTGATTGAAGGCCCGATAGACTTCGGTCATCTCGCTCGGCGTGTCACTCACCGGCAGCCGCACGCTGCGCCCCTGCCCCAACTGGCGCGCCGCAAACACCAGACGCTTGAGCGGCTGACTCAGTTGACGCACGAAAATCCAGGCTGATGCCGTGGAGAGCAACCCGATGGCCAGGAACCAGCCCAGCACGTTCCAGATTTTCTGACCGCGCAACGGGTGCGGATAAAGCGGCACTTTCAGCCAACCGTCACCCAGGCTCGGCGCTCGCACCCACAGCGCGGGTGGCGCGTGTACCCGCAGACGCACTTCCGTGTCGGCGCCCAGCTCAGCCTGCATCTGCCGCTGATAGATCTCACTGTAAGGCCAGTGCTGCTCACCTTCCGGCACGCCACCGCCCACCACCCGAATCAGACCTGCCGCCTCGGCAATCGCATCGCGGTCGCTTTCACCGGCAGCCCAATAAGCACGCAGTGTCAGAGCAACGCCGTGGCTGTATTGCCTGTCGACCAGCACGTCTTCGTTCATCAGCAGATAAACCAGCGTCAGGGCCTTGGAAAACAGCACGACGATGAGCACCAGCCAGAGCGTGCGGGAGAAAAAGCTTTGCGGGAACCAGAGCGGAGTCTTCATAACTGCAGCCATACACTTTGCAGGGCGAGCGAGGCTCGCAGGTTTGCCGAACGCGGGCCGGACCCGATGGACGAACGCAAAAAACCAGTACGTCGATAAGCTTGTGAAAGATTATCGACGTAACTGGCAGCAATGACGGATGTCTGTGCCGACAACCGGGTTATCAGCGACTTCCGGCACCGTCCGGAACGAATACATAACCTACGCCCCAGACCGTCTGGATATAACGGGGCTTGGACGGGTCAGGCTCGATCAGGCGACGCAGACGGGAAATCTGTACGTCGATGGATCGCTCCAGCGCATCCCACTCCCGGCCACGCGCCAGGTTCATCAGTTTGTCGCGGGTCAGCGGCTCGCGAGCGTGCATGACCAGCGCTTTCAGTACCGCGAATTCACCGGTGGTGAGCATGTGCACTTCTTCACCGCGCTTGAGCTCGCGGGTTGCCAGAGACAGCACGTAGTCACCGAAACTGACCGACTCGTCTTCGCTGCCAGGGGCGCCGGGCACCGGTGCCGCCTGACGACGCAACACCGCCTTGACCCGCGCCATCAGCTCGTCCGGGTTGAACGGCTTGGCCAGATAATCGTCAGCACCCAGTTCGAGCCCCTTGATGCGGCTCAGCTCATCGCCCTTGGCGGTCAGCATGATAATCGGCACCTGATTGTTCGCGGCACGCAGACGACGACAGGCTGAAAGGCCGTCTTCGCCAGGCAGCATCAGGTCCAGCACCACAAGGTTGAAAACCTCACGGGCCAGCAGTCGGTCCATTTGTTCCACATTTGCCACGGCGCGGGCACGGTAGCCCTTGCTGGTGAAAAAACGTTCCAGGAGACTGCTCAGCCCCGGATCGTCATCGACAATAAGGATTTTTTCGCCTTCGGCATTTTGTGCGGTGCTGCTCATCGGATGCTCCTCTGATCTCGGGGCGCATTATGGCGTAGCTGCGGTGATGCGCACCTTGTGCATTGTTAGCAGATTTTACTGGAGGCGACACTTGTGCCTGCGTTTTCGCCGAAAAAACACCCCATTTGTCGGCCGATCCCCTAATCCGGCTTCGCTGGGTATAATGCGCCGCCCTCGAAGTCAGGCAACGCCGGACTCATGGCGGTTCGCCAGCCCTGAAAATAAATGCTGGCGCACGATACCCAGGCAAGGCAATTCGTACATAGCCCAGTTTTTTGCTCACAACTCCAGGTGGTTTTATGGACAGCATCAACAGCCGCATCGCCGAAGAACTCGGCGTACGCCCACAACAGGTCGCAGCGGCCGTAGCACTACTGGATGAAGGCTCGACTGTGCCCTTCATTTCCCGCTACCGCAAGGAAGTGACCGGCAGTCTTGATGACACGCAACTGCGCCATCTGGAAGAGCGCCTGCGTTATCTGCGTGAACTGGACGAACGGCGCGTCAGCATTCTTGCCAGCATCGAAGAGCAAGGCAAGCTGACCCCGGAGCTGGCGCGCGACATCAAGCTGGCCGATACCAAGACCCGCCTCGAAGACTTGTACCTGCCTTATAAGCAGAAACGCCGCACCAAGGGCCAGATCGCCCTTGAAGCCGGGTTGGGCGAACTGGCCGATGGCCTGTTCAACGACCCGAGCCTGGCCCCTGAAGCAGAAGCAGCCCGCTTCGTCGACGCGGAAAAAGGCGTAGCCGATGTAAAGGCCGCGCTGGAAGGCGCCAAGTACATTCTGATGGAGCGCTTTGCCGAGGATGCCTCGCTGCTGGACAAGCTGCGCAGCTTCCTCAAGCAGGAAGCGGTGATCAGCGCACGCGTGGTACCGGGCAAGGAAGAGGAAGGCGCCAAGTTCCGCGACTACTTCGAACACGACGAACCGCTCAAGAGCATGCCGTCGCACCGTGCGCTGGCGATTTTTCGTGGTCGCAACGAAGGCTTTTTGAGCTCCGCACTGAAAGTCGGTGAAGAATTGCCGGGCGCCATGCACCCGTGCGAGCTGATGATCGGTGAGCGCTTCGGCATCCAGAACCAGAACCGCCCGGCAGACAAATGGCTGGTCGAAGTGGTGCGCTGGACCTGGAAGGTCAAGCTGTACAGCCACCTTGAAACCGATCTGCTGGGTGAGCTGCGTGACGGCGCGGAAACCGAAGCGATCAATGTGTTCGCCCACAATCTGCACGACCTGTTGCTGGCCGCGCCGGCCGGTCAGCGTGCCACGCTGGGCCTCGACCCAGGTCTGCGCACCGGCTGCAAGGTCGCCGTGGTCGACGCCACCGGCAAACTGCTCGACTACGCCACCGTCTATCCGCACGTACCGAAAAACCAGTGGGACCAGACCATCGCCGTACTGGCCGCACTGTGCGCCAAGCATTCGGTCGACCTGATCGCCATCGGCAACGGCACCGCCAGCCGCGAAACCGACAAGCTGGCTGCCGACCTGATCAAAAAATACCCGGGTCTGAAGATGACCAAGGTCATGGTCTCCGAAGCAGGCGCTTCGGTGTACTCGGCATCGGAACTGGCCGCCAAGGAGTTCCCGGACCTCGACGTGTCGATCCGTGGCGCGGTATCCATTGCCCGTCGCTTGCAGGACCCGCTCGCCGAACTGGTGAAAATCGACCCGAAATCCATCGGGGTCGGCCAGTACCAGCACGACGTGTCGCAGCTCAAGCTGGCGCGCGGCCTGGATGCGGTGGTGGAAGACTGCGTGAACGCCGTGGGCGTGGACGTGAACACGGCCTCCGTGGCGCTGCTGGCACGCATTTCCGGCCTCAACACCACGCTGGCGCAGAACATCGTTGCGCATCGTGATGAAAACGGCGCGTTCAAGACCCGCGCGGCGCTGAAGAAAGTCAGCCGCCTGGGCGAAAAAACCTTTGAACAGGCCGCCGGTTTCCTGCGCGTCATGACCGGTGACAACCCGCTGGACGCCTCCGCCGTTCACCCGGAAGCCTACCCGCTGGTGCAGCGCATTGCGGCTGAAACCGACCGGGACATTCGCTCGCTGATCGGCGACGCCAGCTTTCTCAAGCGCCTGGACCCGAAGAAATTCACCGACGAGACCTTTGGTCTGCCGACCGTGACCGACATCCTTCAGGAACTCGAAAAACCGGGCCGTGATCCGCGTCCGGAGTTCAAGACTGCCGAGTTCCAGGACGGGGTCGAAGACCTCAAGGACCTGCAACTGGGGATGATCCTCGAAGGCGTGGTCACCAACGTCACCAACTTCGGTGCGTTCGTCGATATCGGCGTGCATCAGGACGGTCTGGTACACATCTCGGCGTTGTCCGAGAAGTTCATCAAGGACCCGCGTGAAGCGGTCAAGGCCGGTGATGTGGTGAAAGTGAAGGTCATGGAAGTCGATATCCCGCGCAAACGCGTCGGCCTGTCGATGCGCATGAGCGACACGCCCGGCGAGAAAATCGATGGCGCACGCGGTGCCCGTCCAGGTTCTTCGCCTCGTCAGAACAACGCTCCGCGTAAGGAAACCACTGCGCCAGCGCCCGCCAACAATGCGATGGCGTCGCTGTTCGCCAATGCCAAGCAACTGAAGAAGCGCTGATGGATATTCCTGAAGATCTGACCCACAGCGCCTATTTCAAGATGCTCGGCTGCGAGCTGCGGCGTCTGGACGAGGGCGTTGCCGAAGTTGCGTTGCCGCTGGAGGCGCACCTGCGCAATCGCGGCAACGTGATGCACGGCGGTGCAATCTTCAGCCTGGTCGATATCGCCATGGGCCTGGCCTGTTCCAGCGCTCACGGTTTCGACCAGCGCAGCGTGACCATCGAGTGCAAGATCAACTACGTGCGTGGCGTCTCCGAGGGCGAAGTCCTGTGCATCGCCAAGGTGCTGCACGCGGGTCGCCGCACGCTGGTGGTCGAGGCTGAAGTCGTTCAGGGCGACAAGCTCGTCGCCAAGGCCCAGGGCACATTTGCGGTGATCTAGACTTGATCAAGGGCTGATGAAAAGCATCCCTGCGAACTGAACCTAGCCGTACCGACATCATTTGGGTTAATTTCGGCACCATTAGCGTGGTGCCGAGTCCATTTGGGTAGTACGACAAAGAGCAGTGATTGTGAACAGGCGCTACCGACCCACCAGGCGACTACGCCAGTTCCTTTCTTCACCCTTGTAGACCGTCAAGTCCACCCCCATATCGGGGCGACCGATGCGTGAAGGATTACACCTTGAGCGAACTTTTAAACCGTCGTCTTGCATTGCTCGGCGAGCGTAACAACCTCTCTCTGCTGGAGCAGTGCCTGCACGGTATCGAGCGTGAGTGCCTGCGCGTTACCGCAACGGCAGAACTGGCCCGGACGCCCCACCCGCAAGCTCTGGGTGCCGCCCTGACCAATGGTCAGGTGACGACCGATTATTCCGAATCGCTGCTGGAGTTCATCACGCCAGCCTTGAAGAACCCGGCCGAGACCATCGACAACCTGGACCGGATCCATCGCTTCGTTTACAGCAAGCTGGACAACGAACTGCTGTGGAGTCCGTCGATGCCTTGCCCGTTGCCGGACGAAGAGCACATACCGATTGCCTATTACGGCACGTCGAACATCGGCAAGCTCAAGTACGTGTACCGCAAGGGCCTGGCGCTGCGTTACGGCAAGACCATGCAGTGCATTGCCGGCATTCACTACAACTTCTCGTTGCCGGAAGACGCGTGGGCGCTGCTCAAGCAGACCGAAGACTTTGCCGGCGATGCCCGCGACTACCAGTCGCATTCCTACATCGCGCTGATTCGTAACTTCCGCCGCTACAGCTGGCTGTTGATGTACCTGTTCGGTGCTTCACCGGCACTCGACGCGGGGTTCCTGCGCGGCCGCAAGCATCAGCTGGAGCAACACTTCGACGCCGACACCCTGTACCTGCCGTACGCCACCAGTCTGCGCATGAGCGACCTGGGTTATCAGAGTGACGCCCAGGCCGACCTGACCCCTTGCTACAACGATCTGGTCAGCTACACCGATAGCCTGCGCAAGGCTGTGGCCACGCCTTACAAGCCTTACGTCGAGGTCGGCACTCATGACCAGAACGGCGAGTGGGTACAGCTCAATACCAATGTGTTGCAGATCGAGAACGAGTACTACTCCAACATTCGTCCCAAGCGTGTGACTTATAGCGGCGAACGCCCTATTCAGGCGCTGGTGGCCCGTGGTGTGCAGTACGTCGAAGTTCGCTGCCTGGACATCAACCCGTTCCTGCCGACCGGCATCAGCCTGGAGCAGTCGCGCTTCATCGATGCCTTCGTGCTGTATTGCGCCCTCGAGGAAAGCCAGCAACTGGCCAGCCACGAATGCTCCAACGCAAGCTCGAACTTCCTGTCAGTGGTCAAGGAAGGGCGTCGCCCGGGCCTGAGCCTGATGCGTGACAACCGCCCTGTCGATCTCAAGACCTGGGCAACCGAGCTGGTGGAGAAGATAACGCCGATTGCCCGCCTGCTCGATCAGGCTCAGGGCACCGATGAGCACCTCAAATCGATTGCCGTGCAACAGGCCAAGATCGACGATACCGCGCTCACACCGTCTGCTCAGGTGCTGGCCAGCATGGAAGCGCATAACGAGGGCTTTACCGCGTTCTCCCTGCGCCAGAGTCAGGTCCATGCCGAATACTTCCGCACTCACCCGCTGAGCGCTCAGGAACAGGCAGACTTCGAAGCCCAGGCCAAAACCTCGATCGAAGAACAGGCCGAACTGGAAGCGACCGAGGAAGTGGTGGATTTCGACACGTTCGTGGGGTCGTATCAGGCGAGCATTCTGTCGATCAGCAACTGATCGTGCAATCACTGTGGGGAGCTTGCTCTCGAAGGTGCCGGTGCAGGCGCGACTATCGTGCGGCGCTCTGCGTCGCATGCCTTTCTGGACGCTCCGCGTCCTCTTGACGACGCAGAGCGTCGAGAACTGCATTCCCACGCTGGAGCGTGAGGAACGATCATCTCAACTATCGTGCCCAAGGCTCTGCGCTTCTGCCCGAAGGGCGTGGGTGAGCTTGCTCACGAAAGGGACGGTTCAAACGTCCCTTTCCGGCGGCTTGTGCCAGCCTCTTCGTGAGCAAGCTCACTCCCACAAAATATAGCCAAGAGTGCTCTGCGTCCGCCCCCAGGCTTATATCGCCTTTTCGAAGATCTTCGAATTACGCTGGTAGTTGTACAGCGAGGCGCGAGCGCTTGGCAGACGGTCGACGCTGCTGGGTTCGAAACCGCGTTCGCGGAACCAGTGTGCGGTGCGGGTGGTGAGGACGAACAGGGTCTTGATACCCAGGGCCCGGGCGCGGTTTTCAATACGCTCCAGAAGCTCGTCACCACGGCCACCGTGCCGGTATTCCGGATTGACCGCCAGACACGCCAGCTCGCCCGACTCCGAATCGGCAATCGGATACAGCGCAGCACAGGCGATGATCAGCCCTTCGCGCTCAACCACGCTGAACTGCGTGATCTCGCGTTCCAGCACTTCGCGGGAGCGACGCACCAGAATGCCCTGCTCTTCCAGCGGCGTGATCAGGTCCATCAGACCGCCGACGTCCTCGATGGCCGCTTCGCGCACCAGTTCGAACTGCTCCTGCGCGACCAGCGTGCCGCCGCCATCGCGGGTAAACAGTTCGGTGAGCAGCGCGCCGTTCTCGGCATAACTGACGATATGGCTGCGCGCGACACCGCCACGGCAGGCCTCGGCCGCGGCGTCCAGCAGTTCCGCCTGATAGTTGGCACCCAGGCGCTGCAGGTGCGCGGGCACCTGTTGCGGACGCAGTTCGCGCACCAACCGGCCCTGCTCGTCCAGCAAGCCGGTTTCGGCGCCGAACAGCAGCAGTTTGTCGGCGGCCAGATCGATGGCCGCGCGGGTGGCGACGTCTTCACAGGCCAGGTTGAAAATCTCGCCGGTCGGTGAATAACCCAATGGCGACAACAGCACGATATGACGCTCGTCCAGCAGGCGATTGATGCCCTTGCGGTCGACCCGGCGCACTTCGCCGGTGTGCTGATAATCGACACCCTCAAGCACACCGATAGGCCGTGCGGTGACGACGTTGCCGCTGGTCACTCGCAACCGCGAGCCCTGCATGGGCGAGGCGGCCATGTCCATCGACAGACGCGCCTCGATCGAAATGCGCAGCTGACCCACGGCATCGATCACGCACTCCAGCGTTTCGGTATCGGTGATACGCATGTCGCGGTGGAAGCGCGGGGTGATACCGCGCTGAGCCAGACGGCTTTCAATCTGCGGGCGGGAACCGTGAACCAGCACCAGGCGCACGCCCAGGCTGTGCAGCAGCACCAGGTCGTGGACGATGTTGCCGAAATTGGGGTGCGCAACGCCGTCGCCGGGCAGCATGACGACGAAGGTGCAATCGCGGTGAGCATTGATGTACGGAGACGCGTGGCGAAGCCAGTTGACGTATTCGGGCATGACAACAAGAGCCTGTAGAAAAAATGGACGAAAAAAAGAAGCACGCACAACGGTGTGGTGGTTATCGTCGGAACAGGCTTGGCAGCACGCGCAGTCTCCTTTTACTCAAGATGCTTTCATTAACACAGGTTATGCCTGACTCACTGGGGCGTCAGGCAGTAATGTTCGATCAATTGACGTAACAGACGCACTGTAGGGTCAAGACGTGACATTTCGAGGTATTCCCCCGGCTGATGCGCACAGGCGATGTCGCCCGGGCCGAGCACCAGTGTCTCGCAGCCAAGGCGCTGAAGATAAGGCGCTTCGGTGCCGAATGCTACTGCTGCGGCCGTATGACCGGTCAGACGTTCAGCGACACGCACGAGTTCAGCGTCAGCGACCTGCTCGAACGGCGCGCATTCGGGGAATAATGGCGCATAGTCGATCTGTACCTGATGCAGCTCGGCCAGCGGCTGCAGCTTCTGCCGAATGGCCGAGCGCAGCACTTCCGGGTCCATGCCCGGCAGCGGACGCAGGTCGAATTCCAGCGAGCACTGGCCACAAATCCGGTTCGGGTTGTCGCCGCCATGAATACAGCCCAGGTTCAGCGTCGGCTGCGGCACCGTGAATTGCGGGTTGCGGTACTTCGCTTGCCACTGCGTGCGCAGGCCCTTGAGTTCGCTGATGGCGTCGTGCATGGCTTCGAGTGCGCTGTGCCCAAGGCTCGGATCGGAGGAATGGCCGCTGCGCCCGAGAATATCGATGCGCTCCATCATCACGCCCTTGTGCAGGCGGATCGGCTTGAGCCCGGTCGGCTCGCCAATCACCGCCGCACGACCCAGCGGGCGGCCGGCCTCGGCCAGCGCACGGGCACCGGCCATCGAGCTTTCCTCGTCGCAAGTGGCGAGGATCAGCAGCGGCTGCTTGAACGGCTGGTCAAGAAGGCCACGCACCGCTTCGATGACCAGCGCAAAAAAGCCCTTCATGTCGCAACTGCCCAGCCCGACCCAGCGGCCATCCACCTCGGTCAGCTTCAAGGGGTCGGTCTTCCACAGCGCCTCGTCGAACGGCACGGTATCGCTGTGCCCCGCCAGTACCAGACCGCCTGGGCCTGTTCCATAGGTCGCCAGCAGATTGAACTTGCCGGGGGACACTTGCTGGATGTCGCAGGCAAACCCCAGATCGCCGAGCCATCCGGCCAGCAGATCGATGACGGGGCGGTTGCTCTGGTCCAGAGAAGGCTGAGTGCAGCTCACCGAGGGTACGGCGATCAGGGCGGCGAACTGGTCTTTCATGGACGGCAACGGCATGGACGCTTCCTGTAATCGGGACGGAACACGGCCCATCATAGGGCCATAGCAACCCAGGAATAAACCGTTTCGGGCCATGTCCTGTACACTGACGGCCTCAGCAGCCGTTCAATCATGGGCTGCGCTCCCGTTTATCCGTATCAGCGTTTGGATTCCCCCGGCCATGCAAAAAGAAACAGAAATCAAACTCCGCGTCAGCCGCGAGACCCTCGCTGCACTGCGTGAACACCCGTTGCTCAAGAAGCGCAACAAGAGTGGCTGGGAGCGCCTTGAACTGTCGAACCAGTATTTCGATACCCCGCAAGGTGAGCTGGCGCAGGCCAAAGTCGCCCTGCGCATCCGCCGCGACGGCGATCAGATCATCCAGACCATGAAGACTCGCGGGCAAAGCGTGGCCGGCCTGTCCGAGCGCAATGAATACAACTGGGACCTGAGCAAGGCCAAGCTGGACCTGAAGAAGCTCGAAGGCGATTGCTGGCCCGAGCAACTGGCCGATCTGGACAAGAAAACCATCAAGCCGCTGTTCACCACCGATTTCGTGCGTGAGAAAGCCGAGATCGCCTGGGGCCGTGGCAAGGCCAAAGTGGTGATCGAAGCCGCACTGGACCTGGGCCAGGTAGTGGCGGGCAAGCAGAAGGAAGAAATCTGCGAGCTGGAACTCGAGCTGCGTGAAGGCGAACCTGCCGCGCTGCTGGAGCTGGCCGCCGAATTGGCTGCAACGCTGCCGCTGATGCCGTGTGATATCAGCAAGGCCGAACGCGGCTATCGTCTGCTCGATGCCAGCAGCTACTCGCTGAGCCTGCACGCTCCCGCTCTGCACGCAGAAACGCCGCTGGACGACGCTTATTCCGCGCTGGCCTGGCATCTGCTGGGCAGCAGCCAGCGTCTGGCCGAGCAATACCGTTTCAACGGCCACTGGCGTCTGCTGCAGGACTGGGTCGAGATGCTCGCCGAACTGCGCGCCCTGACCAGCAGCCTCGGCCAGGCCGCGCCACGCACCTCGACTGCACAACTGCGTACTGCGCTGGACGCCTTGCTGGAAGACTGGCGACCGCTGGTTCAGGCCGGGCAGGACGATGCCGATGTACGCGGTGCCGCCCACGAGCAATTCCTGGAAGAATTGCAGGACACGCGCTGGGGCGAGTTCTCGCTGAATACCTCACGCTGGTTGCTGGCCCGCAGCTGGACCACCGAACGCAACACCCGCGGCAATCGTCAGGGCGCCGCACTGTTGAGCAGTTGGCTGCCACGCCTGCTGGGCGAAGAAGCCACGTCCCTGCAATTAAGTCGTTATCAGCAGCAGCCGGAAGACCTGGCAGAGCAACTGCCCCGCATCGAGCGCATCCAGTCCTGGCTGCACTGGGCACGCGGCGCGCTGGACCTGCCGGAACTGGATCGCTTGTATGGCGAACTGCGCAAGCTGGAAGAACTGGCGCATCTGGACATCAGCGACGAAGTCCTCGATGCCCGCGTGCAACAGGCAATCACCGTATTCCAGAGCCGCGCGTGGAAAACCCTGCTGCGCTTGTAAGGGCTGGATTCGTGGCATTGGTCCCCACGCTCCGCGTCCGATCTTGAACATGTGGTGCGGCGCAAATTTGTGACGCAGAGCGTCACGAACTGCATGCCAACGCGGAGCATTGGCACGATAGTCATCTTGATGCGTAGGTTAACTATCGTCCCCACGCTCCGCGTGGGGACGCCGTTCTGGACGCTCTGCGTCCGATCTTGAGTGTGCGGCGCGGCGCAAACTTGTGACGCAGAGCGTCACGAACTGCATGCCAACGCGGAGCATTGGCACGATAGCCAAAAGCGCACCTCGGCATCCGGTATGAGTTCAGCCTCCCTGGCGCAGCAGCGGCAGGCTGGTGGTGGATTTGATCTCTGACAGCGCTACTGTCGAGT
The DNA here is from genome assembly GCF_027983475.1 of Pseudomonas cerasi. NCBI lineage: Bacteria > Pseudomonadati > Pseudomonadota > Gammaproteobacteria > Pseudomonadales > Pseudomonadaceae > Pseudomonas > Pseudomonas cerasi. The sequence continues at coordinate 1,620,184 of NZ_JAQJVM010000001.1, read as the reverse complement.
TCACTTCCTGGATGCCGGGCACCAGCGACAGCTTTTCGAAGAAGAACCGCTCGTATGCCTCAATGTCCGGCGTCACGATGCGCAGCAGAAAATCCACCGACCCCATCAGCACATAGCACTCCAGCACCTCCGGAAAACCACGAATCGCGTCGGTGAACTCGGTGAAGTTGGAGCGTCCGTGGGCATTGAGTTTTACCTCGGCGAATATCTGTGTGTTCAGACCGATTTTCTTGCGGTCCAGCAACGCCACCTGACGGCGAATCACGCCTTCATCCTTGAGCCGTTGGATGCGGCGCCAGCAGGGTGATTGCGACAGACCGACCTGCTCGGCGATCTGCGCACTGGAAAGCGAAGCGTCTTCCTGCAGCAGCGCCAGAATCCTGCGATCGTAACTGTCCAGCTCGATTTGCATAATTAATTTTCTCAAACAGTCTGTGGCGCATTAACAAGTCTTATAAAGACTAATCCACCCAATGATGGACCAGAAATTTCTTTTCACGCATGCAAAGATTTCCAGCATCCTTCTGGAGTACCAGCATGCCCAATCTCGAAGCCGTCACCCCCCCTTCGCAGCGTCCAGATAGCTGGTCGTCGAGCAATGCGCAGTGCTGCGCACGCTACCGTGTCTGCGCCGAAGCCGAGCCTGCCTTGCTCTGTCAGGTGTTGAACCTGTTTGCCATGCAGTACCTGATTCCCGACCAATTGAGTGCCGTGCAGCAAGAGAACCTGCTGCTCATCGATCTTCAGGTCTCCAGATTGAGCTGGCATCGGGCACAAGTGATTGGTGAAAAAATGCGCAACCTGATCGACGTCTGCTCAGTGGAGGTCGAGCAAGTCGACGCCCGCAATACCGCGCAATCCCGTGTCGCCCTGGCGACGGCCTGAATCAATTCGCCTGCTCCGGCAATTCCCGGTCGCATAGAACGAACAACGCTGTCACGCTTGGCGTCTACTCTTGTTCATCGTCCAATGACGAATTGCCTCAAGGAGCGCACATGGCAGCCCTGGCCCCCTCTTCACAGGATCGCTGGCTCGATCTGAATGATGTGTTGCGTGATCTGGTTGCCGAAGGCTATCTCGGCCAGGACGACGCGGAAACGGCACTCACCCAACGTCGCAGCGCGGTGAACATCCAGTTGCATCCCCTCGAGTTTCTCGCTTCGCTGCAGTTTGACGACCTCAAGCGGCCGGGCAAGAAGCTGGACGTGGAAACCCTGACCGCCTGGCTGGCCAAAACCTGTGGCCAGCCTTACATGCGTATCGATCCGCTGAAGATCAACGTCGCGGCGGTCACGCCACTGATGTCCTACGCCTTTGCCCAGCGCCACAAGATTCTGGCCGTGGCGGTCGATCGCGAATCGGTGACCATCGCCAGCGCGCAGCCTTATGTGCGCTCATGGGAAGCCGACCTGGCGCATGTGCTCAAGCTGCAGATCAAACGTGTGGTCGCCAACCCGTCAGACATCCAGCGCATGGCGATGGAGTTTTTCAGGCTGGCCAAGTCGGTCAGCGGTGCCAGCGCCTCTGAGCAAAAAATGAGCAACATGGGTAACTTCGAACAGTTGCTCAAGCTCGGCGCCAGCGATCAGGAGCCTGACGCCAACGACGCGCACATCGTCAATATCGTCGACTGGCTGTTTCAGTACGCCTTCCAGCAACGCGCCAGCGATATTCACATCGAGCCGCGCCGCGAACAGGGCACCGTACGCTTTCGAATCGACGGGGTGCTGCATAACGTTTACCAGTTTCCGGCGCAGGTGATCATGGCGATTGTCAGCCGCCTGAAAAGCCTGGGGCGGATGAACGTCGCCGAAAAACGCAAACCACAGGACGGGCGGGTCAAGACCACCACGCCTGAAAATCGTGAAGTGGAGTTGCGCCTGTCGACCCTGCCGACCGCGTTCGGCGAAAAAATGGTCATGCGGATCTTCGACCCCGAGGTGTTGCTCAAGGACTTCGACCAACTGGGCTTCTCCAGTGACGACCTGCGGCGCTGGCAGGAAATGACCCGCCAGCCCAACGGCATCATTCTGGTCACCGGCCCGACCGGTTCGGGCAAGACCACCACGCTGTACACCACCCTCAAGAAACTGGCGACCTCCGAGGTCAACCTGTGCACCATCGAAGACCCCATCGAGATGGTCGAGCCGGCCTTCAACCAGATGCAGGTGCAGCACAACATCGAACTGAGCTTTGCCGCCGGCGTGCGCGCGCTGATGCGACAGGACCCGGATATCATCATGATCGGCGAGATTCGCGACCTGGAGACCGCTGAAATGGCAATTCAGGCGGCGCTTACCGGTCACCTGGTGCTGTCGACGCTGCACACCAACGACGCACCCAGCGCCATCAGCCGGATGCTCGAACTGGGTGTGCCGCACTACCTGCTCAAGGCGACCATCCTCGGCGTCATGGCCCAGCGTCTGGTGCGTACCCTTTGCCCGCACTGCAAGGCCCCGATCAACCTGAACGAAACCGACTGGCAAACCCTGACGCGCCCCTGGCAGGCACCGGTGCCACCCGGCGCGCATCAGGCAGTCGGTTGTGTGGAATGCCGAGATACCGGCTATCGGGGCCGGGCGGGTGTCTACGAGATCATGGTCATGTCCGACAACATCAAGGCATTGATCTCGGCGGACCTCGACCTGACCGCCATGCGTCGTCAGGCCTTCAAGGAAGGTACGCGCAGCCTGCGTCTGTCCGGCGCGCAGAAAGTCTCGGCAGGCCTGACTACACTCGAGGAAGTGTTGAGGGTGACACCGCAGAGCGAACAACGTTGATCAGGGTGAAAGCGTTGTTCCAGAAGGCCGCGCGGCATGGCGAGCCAGCTAAAGTGAACTACGCGGTACACCTTGATTGAACTAGTTCGTAGCTTTGGCTATCCAACCCCTCAGAACAACCACAGCTGGAGTAATTCATCATGCGTCTCAAGTTCGCTGTCGCCACCGTAGCCTTGCTTTCCATCCCAATGGGTTCAGCGATGGCTGACACCTTCTGGCGTAATGTGCTGTCTTCCGGTGCAACCACCGGCTCGACTTACCTGACCTTCAAGGATCACAAGCTGATCGTTGCCGCCCAGGACGACGCAGGCAGCTTCGTCGCCAGCGACGGTGGCATCCGCGGTCCGTTCCTGGAAGCGGCCATCGAGCAGGTGCGCAAAGACAATCCAGGCCTGAAAGCCACCGACATGGAACTGGCCAACGCGATCCTGGATAAGAATCTGGTCGCTGAAAACCAGTAAGTCTTGCCGATTAGCTTCGCGCATAAAAAATGCCGCTCCATGGAGCGGCATTTTTGTGAGCGGCAATCGGTTATTCGCCGATAGCGCTCTTGTACCCGGCTGCATCCAGCAGCTTGGCCAGATCGCCGCTGGCGTCGCTTGGCTTGAGCTTGAAGATCCAGGCGTCGTACGGATCACTGTTGAGCGACTCGGGCGAATCGCCCAGCGCTGCGTTGACTTCGATCACCTCGCCCGCAACCGGCGAGTAGATATCCGAAGCAGCCTTGACCGACTCCACAACACCGGCGGTGTCAGCGGCAGCGAACACTTTGCCGATTTCCGGCAGTTCGACGAAGACCACATCGCCCAGTGCTTCCTGTGCATGGTCCGAGATGCCAACGGTCACGGTGCCGTCTGACTCCAGACGTGCCCACTCATGACTTTCGGCGAAACGCAGCTCGGCGGGAATATTGCTCATTTAGTCATCCTCAACATCGGGTCAGCGGAAAACCCGCCATTAGGTTAGATCAAGGTTTTGCCGTGGCGCACGAACGCAGGCTGCACCACGCGCACCGGGTACCATTTGCCGCGGATTTCCACCTCGGCCCGGTCAGCGGTCGCCATCGGAACGCGAGCCAGTGCAATCGATTTGCTCAACGTAGGAGAGAAACTACCACTGGTGATCTCTCCTTCGCCAATTTCTGCGACACGTACCACCTGATGCGCCCGCAAAACGCCGCGTTCTTCGAGCACCAATCCCACGAGTTTGAAGGCGGTTCCTTCAGCCCGTTCGCTCTCCAGTGCCTTGCGACCGATAAAATCACGGTCGGCAGGCTCCCAGGCGATGCTCCAGGCCATATTCGAGGCCAAGGGCGAAACATGTTCACCGATGTCCTGGCCATACAGGTTCATGCCCGCCTCAAGACGCAGCGTGTCACGAGCGCCCAGGCCGATCGGCGAAATACCCGCGCCAACCAATTCATTGAAAAAGCTTTGAGCCTCTTCGGCAGGCAGCATGATCTCCAGGCCGTCCTCGCCGGTGTAGCCGGTGCGCGCGATAAACCAGTCACCGTCATCAAGCCCTTCGAACGGCTTGAGCTGGTGGATCAGTTCGGCGCGGGCGCTTGAAACCAGCTCGGCGATACGGGTTCTGGCCTTGGGGCCTTGAATGGCGAGCATTGCCATTTCACTGCGCTCGACCAGTTGCACGTCGAAGTCGCCCAGTTGCGCCTGCATCCAGGCAAGATCCTTGACGCCGGTCGCCGCGTTGACGACCAGCCGATAACCTTCAGGCGTGAGGTAGACGATCATGTCATCGATCACCCCGCCGCTCTCGTCCAGCATGGCGCTGTACAAGGCACGACCGGGGGTTTTGAGCTTGTCTACATCATTGGCCAGCAGACGACGCAGCCAGACCCGGGCCTGACGGCCGAGCACATCGATCACGTTCATGTGAGAGACATCGAAGACCCCACAGTCGCGACGCACCTGATGGTGTTCCTCGACCTGCGATCCGTAATGCAACGGCATGTCCCAGCCACCAAAATCGACCATTTTCGCGCCAAGGGCGAGGTGCAGGTCGAACAGGGGGGTACGCTGTCCCATGGGTTTCTCCTTCCGGGCGTGGCGAAGGTGCGGGCAGACGAGATCGGCAAGCCCCCCAATAAACCGGAGTTTGCAGCACGTAACAGCTGACCGAATTGTCTGACAGACCGCACCAATTGCGGCGCATTGTAGCCGCAAGGTGAGAACCCCGCACCTAGCCAGTCTGACGGGCAGAGCGGCGAATCAGCCCAATGACGGGTAATAGTCCTACAAGCACCAGCGACAAAGCTGGCAACGCAGCCCGTGCCCACTCGCCCTCGCTGGTCATTTCGAAGATGCGTACCGCCAGCGTATCCCAGCCAAACGGGCGCATCAGCAGGGTTGCCGGCATTTCCTTGAGCACATCGACGAACACCAGCAGCGCCGCGCTCAGCGCCCCTGGCACCAGCAACGGCAGATACACGTTGAGAAACAACTTTGGTCCGCTGACCCCCAGACTGCGCGCCGCTTCAGGCAATGACGGGCGGATACGCGACAGGCTGTGCTCCAACGGACCGAAGGCGACGGCGATGAAGCGCACCAGATAAGCCAGCAGCAAGGCCGAGAGGCTGCCCAGCAGCAAAGGCTTGCCTGCGCCGCCCAGCCAGCCGGACAGCGGAATGACCAGTTCGCGGTCCAGGTAACTGAACGCCAGCATGATTGAAACCGCCAGTACCGAGCCAGGCAATGCGTAGCCCAAATTGGCGAGGCTGACGCCGGAGCGGATCGCAGGCGTGGGCGCCATACGTCGGGCAAATGCTAGAATCAGCGCCACACTGACGGTGATCAACGCCGCCATGCCACCCAGATAGAGCGTGTGCAGAATCAGCCCTGTGTAGCGCTCATCCAGATCGAAGCGGCCACGCTGCCAGACCCAGACGATCAGTTGCAGCATCGGCACCACGAAAGCACAGAGAAACACCAGCCCACACCAGAAGCTCGCGGCCAATGCCTTGAGGCCGCGCAACCGGTAAAGCGCAGCGCCACGCGGACGCTCGTTGGCCGGTCGGCTTGCACCCCGGGCGCGGCGTTCGCCGTACAGCAGCACCAGCACGGCCAACAGCAGCAGGCTGGCCAGTTGCGCAGCGCTGGACAGGCTGAAGAAGCCGTACCAGGTCTTGTAGATGGCAGTGGTGAACGTGTCGAAGTTGAACACCGACACCGCACCAAAATCGGCCAGGGTTTCCATCAGGGCCAGCGCCACCCCCGCGCCGATGGCCGGACGCGCCATTGGCAGCGCCACGCGCCAGAACGCCTGCAGGGGTGTGTTGCCCAGCACTCGCGCAGCTTCCATCAAGCCCTTGCCCTGCGCCAGAAACGCCGTGCGCGCCAACAGGTAGACATAAGGATAGAAAACCAGCACCAGGACGATGATCACCCCACCGGTGGAGCGCACCCGAGGCAGGCGCAGACCGGAGCCGAACCATTCGCGCAACAGGGTCTGCACCGGACCGGAAAAATCCAGCAGCCCGACGAACACGAACGCCAGCACATAGGCGGGGATCGCGAAAGGCAGCATCAGCGCCCAGTCCAGCCAGCGGCGACCGGGGAATTCACACAGGCTGGTGAGCCACGCCAGGCTCACCCCCAGCAACGTCACGCCCACGCCGACACCCAGCACCAGGATCAGCGTATTGCTCAGCAGACGCGCCATCTGGGTTTCGAGCAGGTGCGACCATATCTGCTGGTCAACCGTCTCCCACGACAGCAGCAAAACGCTCAGCGGCAGCACGACCAGCGCTGCGATGGCGAAAACCAGGGGGTACCAGCGGCGTTGGGCAGGATGGGCCACGGTGTTCTCGAAATCGGGATGGATGAGTGAGTGACAAGTCTCTGCGTCATTCGTCTAGGGCGCTGGAGCGCCCACCGTTACACACCCGGAAAATGGGGGGGATGAACCGTAGTATCAGGCCGGACATACACCTTTGTGGGAGTGAGCTTGCTTACGAAAGCAACAGTCCAAACACCTCATTTACGGGGCTGTGCCGGCCTCTTCGCGAGCAAGCTCGCTCCCACGAGTCTTATGTATAACGATAAGGCACTGGGTATTAAATCAATTCCAGCCCGCGCGATCCATCATGCGTATCGCTTCTGCCTGGCGCTTGCCTGCCACTTCGACCGGGAGGGTGTCGGCCTTGAACTGCCCCCAGCTCGCCACTTCTTCTGAAGGCGCCACGTTCGGGTTGGCCGGGAACTCCTGATTGACGCTGGAGAAAATCTTCTGCGCCTCAGGGCCGGTCATCCACTCGACCAGTGCCTTGGCCGCTTCAGGGTGCGGAGCGTATTGGGTCAGACCGATACCCGACAGGTTGACGTGCACACCGCGATCCGCCTGGTTCGGCCAGAACAGCTTCACCGCCAGGTCCGGTTTTTCCTTGTGCAGGCGGCCGTAGTAATAGGAATTGACGATGCCCACGTCGCATTGCCCGGCATTGATCGCCTCAAGCACTGCGATGTCATCGGAGAACACGTCGGTGGACAGGTTGTTGACCCAGCCCTTGAGGATTTTCTCCGACGCTTCGGCACCGTGGGTTTCGATCAGCGTAGCGGTCAGCGACTGGTTATAGACCTTCTTCGCGGTACGCAGGCACAGGCGGCCTTCCCAGTTCTTGTCGGCCAGCGCCTCGTAGGTACTCAGCTCGGCAGGCTTCACGCGGTCGGTGGAATAGGCGATGGTGCGCGCGCGAAGACTCAGACCGGTCCAGCCGTGCGTCGATGAGCGATACTGCGGCGGAATGTTGGCTTCGATCACCGGGGAGGTGAACGGCTGCAGGATACCCATCTGCTCGGCCTGCCAGAGGTTGCCCGCATCGACCGTCAGCAACAGGTCGGCGGTCGCATTCTGGCCCTCGGCCTTGATGCGCTGCATCAGCGGCGCTTCCTTGTCGGTGATGAATTTGATCTTCACCCCGGTACTGGCTGTGTACGCATCGAATACCGGCTTGATCAGCTCGTCGATCCGGGATGAATACACCACCACTTCATCGGCAGCCTGAGCGGTGCTGCCCAGTAAAGTCAGTGTCAGAGCAGCCAGAAGACGCTTGCTTGCCTGCATCGGGGTATCTCGCGTTCGCAAAGGAGGCAAAATGGTAGTGAATCCCATTTGCTATCTCAATCGAAGCGGCAGCGGAGCCGTTACCGGATGTGTCCAGGCTCGATCATGACCGGTGATCAGCACACAGCCCTGGCTCTGGAAAAGTTCGCGACCCGGCGCAGCTTGTCCACATCGAACACCTCCAGGTGCCCCTCTCCCAAGCGCACGATCCTGCGCTCATGCAGGTCCTGGAGCACTTCCAGCAAGGCCGGCGAGGCAAGCGCGAGACGCTGCGCGGCCTGAATGTCGTCCAGCGCAATCAGGCGTCTTGCCTGGCTCAACGGGCCATACCCCTCGCTGAGCATCAACAGGCGCCAGGCAACCCGCGCCCGCGGCGGCAGGCGACGCATTTTCTCGGGGCTCTGCAGTGGCAAGCCGACCTTCTGGCCGAGCAGTGCGGCAAACCAGCGCCAGTACTCGGGGTGCCTGTCGAGCAGCCGGGCCAGGAATGGCTGCGGGATGTGCAGGAAGATGCTCTGTTCCAGCGAGCAGACTTCGAAACGGCGCGGCAGCCCGTCAAACAGCGAGACTTCGCCAAACCAGCACGGCGCGCTTGCAGGTTCCACGTGCCTCAGCAGCCGCTGCTCGTGGGTACCGCCGATCCGCACGCGGCCCTCCAGCAGCACATAAACACCGCAGGGCAGATCGCCCTTGTCGAACAGCCGCTGGCCGGGCGTCTTGCGGCGCTGGCGGGCAGCCTCCAGCAGGCTATCCTGCAGATCGGCAGGCAGATGGGAAAACCAGTAATCGGATAGCAATCGTGACCGCCACGACACTCCATTTGTCATTTTTGCTCCCTTCTCTTTCAGCCATGCATGTTGTACAAGAAATCAGGCTCACGCTGGCCATCGTCTCAGGCAGGAATAATAATGAAAAACCTTGTCGATCATCTCAGCCAATACGCGGCTTATCACCGTGATTCGCGCAATATCGTGACGCACTTCGTGGGTATCCCACTGATCGTGCTGGCCGTGGCGGTGCTTCTCTCACGACCGGGATGGAATATAAGCGGGCTGTGGCTTTCACCGGCGGCGCTTCTGGCCCTGGGCTCGACGGTCTTTTACCTGCGACTCGACCGCGCTCTGGGCATCCTCATGGCAGTATTACTGGCGCTGTGCATCTGGGCCGGGGCCAACCTTGCGCAGCAGCCAACCATGGTCTGGCTGAGTGCGGGCGTCGGGCTCTTTGTGATTGGCTGGATCATCCAGTTCGTCGGCCATTACTACGAGGGGCGCAAACCGGCCTTCATCGATGACCTGACCGGGCTGATCATCGGCCCGCTGTTTGTGGTCGCGGAGCTGGCGTTCCTGATGGGCCAGCGCAAACTGCTGCAGCACGCCATCGAAGAGCGCGTCGGCCCGGTCGGGCGTGCGACCCGCAAGGCGACGACCTAGGCGCCAAGCGCCGGGCACCAATCGTCACCAGCAACAACGATCAGTGCCCGCCTCTTAGCCGGCAAGCCCGGTGCTGTTCTGCAACCCGGCCAGCAACAGCCGCTGATACAACTCTTCGCGCAAGCCCTGCGGTTGGTCGAGCTGCATGCGTTGCAAGTGCGCAAGGAAGGCTTCGGGGTCCGGAGCATCGAGGGTCGCCTTGCCCAGCTCGAGGATTTCAGTGAGCTTGAGCTTGCTCTTCAGCCAGTTCAGGGCTCTCAGCAGATCGCGCTCCTCGGCGGTAAAGTCGCACCCCAGCGGGTACTCGGTAAACAGCGACGGATAGCGTGATGCGGTGTCCTTGAGGCGCTCGGGTGTGTTGTCAGTGAAGCGCGGATCGAGACGGAAGTCCTTGGGTAGCTTGCCAGCCTTTTGCGCCTGTTCGATCAGGCCCGACTGAAACCGCGAGTCGGTGATGTTCAGAATCCGCTCGATCACCGTCGCATCGGTCTGCCCACGCAGATCGGCGATGCCGTACTCGGTCACGACAATGTCGCGCAAGTGTCGGGGAATGGTGGTGTGGCCGTACTGCCAGACGATGTTGGAGCTGACCTCGCCGCCCGACTCACGCCAGCTGCGCAGCATCAGAATCGAACGGGCGCCTTCCAATGCATGGGCCTGCGCCACGAAGTTGTACTGACCGCCCACGCCACTGAGCACCCGGCCATCTTCCAGTTGATCAGCCACCGCCGCGCCCATCAGGGTGACGGTAAATGCACTGTTGATGAAGCGCGCATCGCGGCGTTGCAGGCGCTTGAGTTCTTCCTGGCCGTAAAGCTCGTTGATGTAGCTGATGGCGGTCATGTTGAACTGCGCCAGCCGCTCGGCGGGCAGCTCGCGCAGTCGCGCGTAGAAACTGCGCGGGCCGAGGAAAAAGCCGCCATGCACGACTACGCCACCAGGATGGGCATCCTCATCCAGCGTGCCCATGTTGGCCAGCCGTTGCAGCTCTGCATCGGCATACACCTTGCGCCGCACGATGCCGGCATCGGCGAGTACCAGCAGGCCGTTGACGAACATTTCGCTGCAACCGTAAAGGCCGCAGGCGAACGGCTGAACGCCGCCCTCCCGATCTATCAGGGTCTGCCAGTTACTCATGTTCAACTCGGCCAGCAGGCCGCGCCAGGTTTCGTTATCGGCCTGACGGGCCAGCAGCGCGCCGGTCAGTGCATCGCCCATCGAGCCGATGCCGATCTGTAACGTGCCACCGTCACGCACCAGCGTGCTGGCGTGCAGACCGATCAGGTGATCCTGATAGCCTACCGGCATGTTGGGGGTGGAAAACAGCGTACTGCGCTCGTCTTCATCGATCAGCACATCGAAGGCGTCGACATCCAGTTCCGAGTCGCCCGGCATGTACGGCAGGTCGGCGTGCACCTGGCCGAGCATCAGAATGGTCTCCCCGGCAGCCCGGCGCTTGGCGATCATGGGCAACAGGTCGAGGGTCACGTCCGGGTTGCAGCTCAGGCTCAACGTGCCTGGACGCTGCTCGTCACGGGCCACCAGTTGCGCGACCAGATTCAGGCCGTTGGCGTTGATGTCGCGGGCGGCGTGGCTGTAATTGCTGCTGACGTAGTCTTGCTGGGCTGACTGGCTGTTGAGCAAACTGCCTGGCTGCATGAAGAATTGCTGCACATGGATATTGGCAGGGAGTTTGTCGCGGCGCAGCGCAGCCAGGAAATCGAGCTCTGGATAGTCAGCGAAGACGCGTTCCAGAAACGGTTCGAGAAACCGCGCCTGCAAACCCTCCCCCGGCGTCGGCCGCCCGAGTGTCAGCGCGGTGTAGATCGTCAGCCGTCGTTCGGGCAACTCGCTGATGCGCTGGTATAACGCGTTGACGAAGCGGTTGGGCTTGCCCAGCCCCAGCGGCATGCCGAGGTGGATATGCTCGGGTAGCTGCGCAAGAACGTGATCGACGGCATGCTCAATGGAACAGGAATACGGCATCCCAGCTCTCCTGAATTGTTATTGGGTGCAGGTTGGACCGACGACAACGTCAAAGTGCTGCATGCTCTGCCACGCAGAGCATCATCGTTATACACAAGTCCTGGAACGCCCGGGACAAAAGGCTCCCAGGCTTCTGCCCGAAGGGCGTAGGAGCGAATTTGTTCGCGAAAGGGCGTGGACTATCGCCAAAAAAGCATCGATCTAAACATCATCTCCGCCAGCGAGCGAAGCGTCGCCCGGCTCGCTCCCACAACACGCATGTACAGCGCCAGGCGCTCCAGCGTGTGAACGAGCGTGCACCTCACTTCAGCCCGGACATGCTCTGGATGGCACTCTTCAGTTCGTCGTTTGTGCAATCGCCGCAGGTGCCTTTCGCGGGCATTATGCCGATGCCTTTGATGGTGCTGGCCAGCAGTCCATCAAGGCCGCCTTTTTGCTGGGCCCGCTGTTCCCAGGCCGCTGTGTCACCGATCTTCGGCGCGTTGAGCAGGCCGACGCTGTGACAGGCGACGCAATGGGCCGCGATGATGTCGTCAGGCACTCGGGCGGTATCGGCGGCTTGCGCATTGAACGCCCACAACGCCAGAACGCCTGCGCTGCTCAGAATCTTCCGGGTCAGTTTCACGCATCACTCATCGCAAGGGGCGGGTCAGAAATTGGCCGGGGTGGCCGCACTGATCAATCGTGCCGGCACGTCGAACGGGTTACGAAAGCGATGCGGCCGGGTGCTTTCGAAATAGTAGCTGTCACCCGCTTCAAGCACATAGGTATCCAGCCCGACCACCAGTTCCAGCCGCCCCTCGACGAGGATGCCGGTCTCTTCGCCTTCGTGGACGAGCATCTCTTCGCCAGTGTCGGCACCCGGTGGGTAGGTCTCGGTGAGAAAGGCGATGGCGCGGCCCTGATGCGATTTGCCGACCAGCTTCATGGTCACTGCACCGTCCGAGATATCAATCAGCTCGCTGGCCTTGTACACCACTTGAGCTGCGTTCTCGGGCACGGATTCTTCCGAGAAAAATTCGACCATGGACATGGGGATGCCGCCGAGCACCTTGCGCAGCGAACTGATCGAAGGGCTGACGCTGTTTTTTTCGATCATGGAGATGGTGCTGTTGGTCACACCTGCGCGCTTGGCGAGTTCACGCTGGGACAGGCCCTTGAGCTTGCGAATCGATTGCAGTCGTTCACCCACGTCCAATGCGATATTCCCCCAGGTTTTGTCAGGTCTAGTCGGTATGAACGCCATCATGGCAACAGCGTTCGATATTTACAACACTTCGACAGACACCTGACCCACTGCGGCCTGGGGCACAGAGAGATGAATCAGTCTTCGGAATAGATGCGCGGAACGCGACGCAGGTTGCAGAAGATTTCGTAGGGAATGGTTTCTGCACGCTGGGCCACTTCACTGGCGAGCACCTGCTTGCCCCACAGCTCGACACGGCTGCCAAGCCCGGCCTGCGGCACATCGGTGAGGTCGACGCAGAGCATGTCCATGGACACCCGTCCGAGCAGTCTGGACGGCTGGCCGTCGATCTGCACGGGCGTGCCGGTCGGCGCGTGACGCGGATAGCCGTCGGCGTAGCCCATCGCTACAACGCCGATACGCAAAGGCCGGTCACAGACAAATGTCGCGCCATAGCCCACGGGCTCACCAACGGGCAGTTCACGCACGCTGATGATCTTCGATTCCAGGGTCATCACCGGTTGCAGGCGATCCGCCAGCGGGTGCACCTGATCAAACGGCGTAGCACCGTAGAGCATGATGCCCGGACGCGACCAGTCGCTCGGGATCTGTGGCCAGCCCAGCACCGCCGGGGAGTTTTTCAGGCTGGTTTCCGCTGCCAGCCCCTTGCGAAAGGTCTCGAATACGGCGAGCTGCTCATCACTGCAGGCGCTGTTCAGCTCATCGGCGCGGGAGAAGTGGCTCATCAGCACGATTCTGGCCACTTTGCCGGTTGCCAGCAGACGCTGATAAGCCGCCTGGTACTCGTGAGGATGCAGGCCAACCCGGTGCATGCCGGTGTCGAGCTTGAGCCAGACGGTTATCGGCTTGCCCAGGCGCGCCTGCTCGATGGCCTCCAGTTGCCAGGTCGCGTGTACAACGGTCCACAGGTCATGCTCGACAATCAGCGCCAGCTCGTCGGCCTCGAAAAAGCCTTCAAGCAGCAGGACCGGCGCACGAATGCCTGCCGCACGCAGCTCCAGAGCTTCTTCAATGCAAGCCACTGCAAAACCGTCGGCCTGTGACTCCAGTGCCTGCGCGACGCGCACCGCGCCGTGACCATAGGCATCGGCCTTGACGACGGCGAGCGCTTTGCCGCCGCTGTTTTCACGGGCCAATTGGTAGTTGTGACGCAGTGCCTGAAGATCGATAAAGGCGCGGGCTGGACGCATGATGACGTTACTTGCCTGAAAGGATGGAAAGGGAGAGGACGAACCCGACGCAGGAACGCGCCGGGCAAAAAGGCTCAAGGCAGCGCGGCGACCACCGACAGTTCAACAAGCATTTCGGGCTGGCACAGCTTGGCCTCGACCGTTGCGCGTGCAGGCGCGAAACCCTTGGGCAGCCATTTGTCCCAGACGCTGTTCATGCCGGCGAAGTGGGCATTGATGTCTTTCAGGTAAATGGTGACCGACAGGATACGCGTCTTGTCGGTGCCGGCCAGGTCAAGCAGGCGCTCGATGCTGTTCAGAACCTCTCGGGTCTGCTGCTCGACATCCGCAGTCATGTCATTGCCGACCTGGCCCGACAGATAGACGGTGCCATTGTGGACAACGACCTGACTCATGCGCTCATTGGTGAGCTGGCGCTGGATTGACATGCTGTGCATTCTCCTGAGTGTTGCCGTAACGAGAGATATCAAGGCCTTCAGCACTGATACGGGGTGTCTTGCGGGCAATGAGGTCTGCCAGCAAGCGACCGGAACCACACGCCATCGTCCAGCCCAGAGTGCCATGGCCGGTATTGAGGAACAGGTTACGGAACGGTGTTGCACCCACAATCGGTGTGCCATCGGGCGTGGTCGGACGCAACCCGGTCCAGAAATCGGCCTGGGTCAGGTCGCCGCCCTGAGGATAGAGGTCACCGACGATCATCTCCAGTGTTTCGCGTCGACGCGGATTGAGCGACAGGTCAAAACCGGCTATTTCCGCCATGCCACCGACGCGGATCCGGTTGTCGAAACGGGTGATCGCGACTTTATAGGTTTCATCGAGAATGGTCGAAGTCGGTGCCATGTCCGGGTTGGTGATCGGCACGGTCAGCGAGTAGCCCTTCAGCGGATAGACCGGTGCCTTGATGCCCAGCGGCTTGAGCAACTGCGGCGAGTAACTGCCCAGCGCCAGCACGTAACGATCGGCGGTTTCGAGCTTGCCGTCGATCCACACGCCATTGATGCGGTCGCCAGCGTGATCAAGGCGTTCGATGTTTTGCCCGTAGCGGAACTCGACACCCAGCGCCACGGCCATTTCCGCCAGGCGCGTGGTGAACAACTGACAGTCACCCGTCTGGTCATTGGGCAGGCGCAACGCACCGCTGAGGATGCCGGTCACACCGGCCAGTGCGGGCTCGACACGGGCGATGCCTTCGCGATCCAGCAGTTCGTAAGGAACACCGGACTGCTCGAGCACAGCGATGTCCTTGGCGGCGTTGTCCAGCTGGGCCTGGGTCCGGAACAACTGCGTGGTGCCCAGGCTGCGCCCTTCGTAGGCGATGCCGGTCTCGAGGCGCAGTTCATCCAGGCAATCGCGACTGTATTCGGACAGGCGTACCATGCGTTCTTTATTGACGGCATAACGGCTGGCCGTGCAGTTGCGCAGCATTTGCGCCATCCACAGGTACTGATCGATATCCGCCGTCGCCTTGATCGCCAATGGCGCATGGCGCTGCAGCAGCCATTTGAGCGCTTTGAGCGGAACACCCGGCGCAGCCCATGGCGAGGCATAGCCCGGAGAAACCTGGCCGGCATTGGCAAAACTGGTTTCCATGGCGGCAGCAGGCTGACGGTCAACGACGGTCACCTGGAAACCGGCACGCGCCAGATAATAAGCACTGGTTGTACCGATAACGCCACTACCCAGGACCAGAACGCGCATGTCGATGACCTCATCGCGGATATCCGCTGATAATTCGAAGTTTTAAGCAAGGATGTGCGCAGTATATTGAGCAATGGGCAGTGCTTCTCACTGTATAAAGATCTATATTTGGTGTTTATTCGCGGCGATAAACGCTTTGCTAGAGGGGAAATGACCCGTGCGCACTCAACACCAGTCAAATCGTGAGCTGGACAAGATCGATCGCAATATTCTGCGCATCCTGCAGGCCGACGGGCGCATCTCGTTCACCGAGCTTGGCGAGCGGGTCGGCCTGTCAACTACGCCCTGTACAGAGCGGGTGCGCAGGCTGGAACGCGAGGGGATCATCATGGGCTACACCGCCCGGCTGAATCCGCAAAGCCTCAAGGCCAGCCTGCTGGTATTCGTCGAGATCAGCCTGGACTACAAGTCTGGCGACACCTTCGAAGAATTCCGCCGTGCCGTGCTGAAGCTTCCCCATGTGCTGGAGTGCCATCTGGTGTCCGGCGACTTCGACTACCTGGTCAAGGCGCGGATTTCCGAAATGGCGTCCTACCGCAAACTGCTGGGCGATATCCTGCTCAAACTGCCGCACGTGCGTGAGTCCAAGAGCTACATCGTCATGGAGGAAGTCAAAGAGAGCCTGAATCTGCCGATTCCCGACTGATTGCCCGCTATACGAGTACCTGGCGAGTCGAGGCCATGTACTCATGAATCTGCTTTTCGACCCGTGGATGGATCAACTCGACCGGCCGACGGCCATTCGGGCAGGGCAGGCTTGCGGTGGTGCCGAACAGGCGGCAGATCAACGGGCGTTCGTCATACACGGTGCAGCCTTGCGGACCAAGGTGTACGCAATTGAGTTCGTCCAGCGCAGCGTCCTGTTCGGCGGCCGTCTTGCGCGGCAGACGCGACATTTCTTCGGGCGACGTGGTCACCGGCCCACAGCAGTCGTGGCAGCCGGGCACACACTCGAACGAAGGAATCTGGCGACGCAGATCCGCTATTTTCTGACGGTTGCAGCTCATTGACTCGACCACTCATACATAAGGCCGCAAGTTTGCCTCAGTTGGCAGGCTCATGACAGCGGCTTATCCTCCCGACACGCCATCCGCCACCAACAGGACACGCTCATGAACGCCCGCG
Source organism: Pseudomonas cerasi (assembly GCF_027983475.1). Classification (NCBI taxonomy): domain Bacteria; kingdom Pseudomonadati; phylum Pseudomonadota; class Gammaproteobacteria; order Pseudomonadales; family Pseudomonadaceae; genus Pseudomonas; species Pseudomonas cerasi. The sequence continues at coordinate 1,603,683 of NZ_JAQJVM010000001.1, read as the reverse complement.
TTCAGCACCCGACTCGTCACGATCAGCACCCTGCTTCCTACTACGCCGCCAGCAGTCATGCGCAAGCGGATCATCCTGCGCTGCAAGGTGAGGTGAAGGTGGATGTGTGCGTGGTAGGCGGTGGATTCTCCGGACTCAACACTGCCATCGAACTGGCCGAGCGCGGGTTCAGCGTGGCGCTGCTCGAAGCGCGCAAGATCGGTTGGGGGGCCAGCGGGCGCAATGGCGGTCAGTTGATTCGCGGGGTCGGTCATGGCGTCGAACAGTTCGCCAATGTCATCGGCAGCGAAGGCGTGCGGCAGCTCAAGCTGCTGGGCATCGAGGCCGTCGAGATCGTACGTCAGCGCATCCAACGGCATGCTATCGATTGCGACCTGAAATGGGGTTATTGCGATCTGGCCAACAAACCGCGCGACCTGCACAGCCTTGCCGAAGATGCAGAAGAGTTGCGCAGCCTGGGTTATCGCCATGCACTGCAGTTGCTGCAACCCGAAGAGATGCACAGCGTGGTGGGCTCCTCACGCTATGTCGGTGGCCTGATCGACATGGGCTCGGGGCATTTGCATCCGTTGAACCTTGCCTTGGGCGAAGCGGCTATGGCGCAGTCGCTCGGCGTCCAGTTGTACGAACACTCAGCGGTGACGAACATCGATTATGGCCCGCAGGTCCGGGTGCATACAGCGGGCGGTTCGGTGCAGGCGCAGACCCTGGTGCTGGGTTGCAACGCCTACCTCAATGACTTGAATCCGGAAATCAGCGGCAAGGTGTTGCCTGCCGGCAGCTACATCATCGCCACCGAGCCATTGAGCGACGCGCAGGCCCGTGAAGTGTTGCCGCAGGACATGGCGGTCTGCGATCAGCGCGTGACAGTGGATTACTACAGGCTGTCTGCTGACCGCCGTTTGCTGTTCGGCGGCGCCTGCCATTACTCGGGGCGTGACCCTCAGGATATCGCCGCGTACATGCGACCGAAGATGCTCGATGTGTTTCCACAGCTGGCCTCAGTGAAGATCGATTACCAGTGGGGCGGAATGATCGGCATCGGCGCCAATCGCCTGCCGCAAATTGGCCGGCTCAAGCAGCACCCCAACGTATTTTATGCTCAGGCCTACTCGGGCCACGGTCTGAATGCCACGCATCTGGCAGGCCGACTGCTGGCCGAAGCCATCGCCGGGCAACACAGCGATGGCTTCGAGTTGTTCGCCAAAGTGCCGCACATGACCTTTCCCGGCGGCAAGCACTTGCGCTCGCCTCTGCTGGCATTGGGCATGCTCTGGCACCGCCTTAAAGAGCTGCGCTAGGCTCAGGGCCTCCAGAACGGCTTCATCGCCTCGACCCGCGCCTGGCGGAAATCCAGTCCGATGTCGCGCAACTGGTCGTCCGTCAGTGTCAGCAAGGTACGGCGTGACAACCAGCGATGGCGATACAGTGCCCAGCGCCCCATGCCTGCCAACAGATCGGCCTTGTTCGAGCGGACCGTTTTGACCGCCGCTGGCCGATACTCATTCAATTCATGGCTGTGAAGCGCAAGGCGCACATCGCTGAACCCGTTCATGTCCTGCTCCCTCATCCTGGGTGGGTGTGGGTTCATGATGCAGCGAACAGCAAAACCAATACAGATTCAAAAGTCCTTTATATTTTCCATACAGAAGATTCAAAAACGCCACTGAATGCTATATTTTCGGCCAATCTGTATTGCTTTAACGCGTTCGAATTTCTGAGAGTACGCCATGACGCTCTACGTCAACCTCGCCGAACTGCTCGGCTCGCGCATCGAAAACGGCTTCTATCGCCCCGGCGACCGCCTGCCCTCAGTGCGCGCGTTGAGCGTCGAACATGGCGTCAGCCTGAGTACCGTGCAGCAGGCGTATCGGGTGCTGGAAGACAATGGGCTGGCCGCGCCGAAACCCAAGTCCGGCTATTTCGTCTCGGTCAGCCGAAAAGCCCCTGCGCTGCCAGCGGTCGGCAGGCCTGTGCAGCGGCCTGTGGATATCTCTCAATGGGATCAGGTACTGGACCTGATTCGCGTGGCACCTCTTGAAGCCGTCACGCAACTGGGGCGCGGCATGCCCGATGTCACCAGCCCGACCCTGAAACCGCTGATGCGCGCGCTGAGTCAGTTGAGTCGCCATCAGGACATGCCGGGCCTGTATTACGACAACATCTACGGCGTGCGCAGGCTGCGCGAGCAGATTGCCAGGCTGATGCTCGACTCGGGCTGCAACCTGACCGCCAATGACCTGATCGTCACCAATGGCTGTCATGAAGCGCTGTCAGCGAGTGTCCGGGCCATCTGCTCGCCGGGGGACATCGTGGCGGTGGACTCGCCAAGCTTCTTCGGCGCCATGCAAACGCTCAAGGGCGTGGGCATGAAAGCCATGGAAATCCCTACCGACCCGTTGACCGGCATCAGCCTCGAAGCACTGGAACTGGCGCTGGAACAATGGCCGATCAAGGTCATTCAGCTGACGCCCAACTGCAACAACCCGCTGGGTTATGTCATGCCTGAAGCACGCAAGCGGGCACTGCTGACCCTGGCGCAGCGCTTCGACGTGGCGATCATCGAAGATGATGTGTATGGAGACCTGGCCTACAACTACCCTCGCCCGCGCACCATCAAATCCTTCGACGAGGACGGTCGCGTGCTGTTGTGCAGTTCGTTTTCCAAGACCCTGGCGCCCGGGCTGCGAATCGGCTGGGTAGCGCCGGGCCGCTATCTGGAGCAGGTGCTGCACATGAAATACATCGGCACCGGCTCGACCGCCCCGCAGCCACAATTGGCCATCGCCGACTTCATCGAAGGCGGCCATTACGAGCCACATGTGCGGCGCATGCGTAGCCAATATCAGCGCAGTCGCGACCAGATGATCGACTGGGTGATGCGCTACTTCCCTGAAGGCACCCGCGCCAGCCGGCCACAAGGCGGCTTCATGCTGTGGGTGGAACTGGCCGAAGGCTTCGACACCCTGCGCCTGAACCGCGCCTTGCTGGGCAAGGGTGTGCAGATCGCTGTGGGCAGTATCTTTTCGGCATCGGGCAAGTACCGCAACTGCATGCGCATGAACTTCGCGACCAAACCCAACCGCGAAATCGAGAGCGCTGTGCGTATCGTGGGCGAGACAATTGCACTACTGAATGCGCAAACTGACTGATGCGGGCAAATCTTTCCCGGTTTTGCGGGTCATATCGCCAAGTCGAGCCATGTCCAGACGCGGAAGATCAATTTGAATAACTCATGGGCCTTGCCCTTTTGCTTGCTGGTTGCGTTATGCGTCAGCGGTTGCGCGCATCAACAGGTCGCCAGTGAGCCAAGCCAGGCCATGCCGTCTTCAGGCTCCGCGTTCGGCCGTTCGATCCAGGCCATGGCCATGCCCCACGAGGGACGTTCTGGCTTTCGTCTGCTGCCTGACAGCAGTGACGCTTTCAAGGCTCGCGCCGAACTGATCCGCAATGCCAAAAGCAGCCTTGATCTGCAGTATTACATTGTCCACGACGGCCTGAGCACGCGCGCCCTGATCGATGAACTGCTCAAGGCGGCAGACCGTGGCGTACGCGTGCGTATCCTGCTGGACGACACCACCAGCGACGGTCTGGATCAGGCCATCGCCACCCTGGCCGCTCACCCGAACATTCAGATTCGCCTGTTCAACCCGCAAAACCTGGGGCGCGAGACCGGCATCACCCGCAGCCTCGGGCGCCTGATGAACCTGTCGCGCCAGCACCGGCGCATGCACAACAAGCTATGGCTGGCCGACAGCAGCGTGGCCATCGTCGGCGGGCGCAACCTGGGCGATGAATACTTCGATGCCGAGCCGAACCTGAATTTCACCGATATCGACATGCTCAGCGTGGGGCCGGTGGCCGAGCAGCTCGGCCACAGCTTCGACCAGTACTGGAACAGCACACTCAGCAAGCCTATCGATGAGTTCATCTATTTCCGGCCAGACGGAGAGGATCTGGCCGATGCCCGGCGCAAGCTGGACGATTCTCTGGAGCAGGCGCACCAGCAGCACAAGGCGCTGTATGAGCGATTGATGGCCTACAAGACCCAGCCGCGCATGAAAACCTGGCTCAACGAGCTGGTCTGGGCGTACAACCAGGCGCTGTGGGATGCACCGACCAAGGTACTGGCGCAGGGCGAGCCTGATCCGCACCTGCTGCTGACCACGCAACTGGCGCCTGAACTGCTGAACACGCACAAGGAACTGATGCTGATCTCGGCCTACTTTGTGCCGGGCCAGGAAGGCTTGCTGTACCTGACCGGACGGGCCGATGCCGGTGTCAATGTCAGCCTGCTGACCAACTCCCTGGAAGCCACCGACGTGCCTGCCGTGCATGGCGGCTATGCGCCGTACCGCAAGGCACTGCTGGAGCATGGCGTGAAGCTCTTCGAGCTGCGCCGACAGCCTGGCGATACCGAGACGATGCGCGGCAGCGGTCCGCATCTGTTCAAGAAAAGCCATTCTCTGGTCAGTTCCGAATCGAGCCTGCACAGCAAGGCGATGATCTTTGATCGGCAGAAGGTCTTTGTCGGCTCATTCAACTTCGATCCGCGCTCTGTGCTGTGGAATACCGAAGTGGGCGTATTGGTCGACAGCCCGCAACTGGCCGAACAACTGCGCGAACTGACCTTGCAGGGCATGGCCCCGTCACTCACCTACGAAGCGCGGCTGGAGGACGGCAAAGTGGTGTGGGTGACCGAAGACAACGGCCAGATCCACACACTGCATACCGAACCGGGCGACTGGTGGCGGCGTTTCAATGCGTGGATGAGCCGCGCCATCGGCCTGGAAAGAATGCTTTAAGCGGGCGCAGCCTGCGCATCGCCGAACGCGCCGCGTCGCCGGATCAGTATCAGCAGGCCCAAGGCACCTGCAGCCATCATCAGCGGCAAGGCCTCACCGCTGACCCACTGGCTGCCCGCGCCGGCTATCAACGGGCCGAGCAGGCAGCCGATGCCCCACAGTTGAGCGACATGCGCGTTGGCGCGGACCAGCGAATCATCGCGATAGCGTTCGCCGATCAGAATCAGCGACAGGGTAAACAGCCCACCGGCACTGGCACCGAAGACGGTCCACAGCGGCCAGATCAGAACAGTGTCGATCAGCAATGGCACCAGCAGACTGGACGCCAGCAGCAAGGCGGCACAGCCGGTGAACATCGCGCGACGTGAAATGCGGTCGGCGAGCATGCCGATCGGCAGTTGCAGCAGCGCGTCACCGACCACCACCACGCTGACCATGATCAGGGCGATTTCCGGGGTGAAGCCGTGGCGTATGCAGTAAAGCGGCAACAGGGTGAGGATCAGCGCTTCGAACGCAGCAAACAGGGCGACCGCCCAGGCGATGGCAGGCATGCCGCGACAGAAGCCGGACAGATCGGCAAACGTCACGTTGCAGGATTCGGTCGACGGCGCGCCGGTGCGCCCCAGCAGCAGAAACGGTGAGCCGACCAGCAGCGCCACGCCAATCCAGAAACCATAGTCGGCTTCGGTGCCGATCACGCCGAGCAGCAGCGGCCCCGCCAGTTGGCTCAATGCGTAGGTGCTGCCATACAGCGCCACCAGACGCCCGCGCAGGCGCTCGATGACCAGCTGATTGATCCAGCTTTCACCCAGCACGAAGACGATGGTCAGAATGACCCCGAGGGTCAGGCGCAAGACCAGCCAGATCCAGTAATACGGTAGCAGCGCCAGCGCGCCGACCGAAAACGCCCCGGCCCACAGACACAGGCGCATCAGATTGGCCGTGCCGAAGCGCGCCGCCAGACGACTGGCCAGCGCCGCGCCGAGCAGCACGCCCACCGCAGGCATCGCCGCCATGATGCCAATGGCGAACGAGCCATAGCCCCAGCCTGCCAGCCGCAATGAAACCAGCGGCATGCTGACGCCCATTGCCAGACCAACGCCCAGCACGGACGCCAGCACAGCAAAATAAGTACCCCAACGCATTTTCAAGCTCCTGCCTGCCCTCACTGCACAATCAAGACCGGACGCAGAGCGTCCAGAACGGCATGCGACGCGGAGCGTCGCACGATAGTTAAGGTTATCGTTCCTCACGCTCCAGCGTGGGAATGCCTTGCGTGACGCTCTGCGTCACAAATCTGCGCCGCGCCGCAAACGCAAGCCAGGACGCGGAGCGTCCAGAACGGCATGCGACGCGGAGCGTCGCACGATAGTTAAGGTTATCGTTCCTCACGCTCCAGCGTGGGAATGCCGTGCGTGACGCTCCGCGTCACAAATCTGCGCCACGCCGCAAACGCGAGACCGGACGCGGAGCGTCCCAGAACTACACGCCCACGCAGAGCCTGGGAGCGATAGGCAAATGACTAAAGCTTGATCCAGGTCGCCTTCAGTTCGGTGTATTTGTCGAACGCATGCAGCGACTTGTCACGACCGTTGCCCGACTGCTTGAAGCCGCCGAACGGTGCGGTCATGTCGCCGCCGTCGTACTGGTTGACCCATACACTGCCTGCGCGCAAAGCCTTGGCGGTCAGGTGTGCCTTGGAGATGTTCGAGGTCCATACGGCAGCCGCCAGGCCATACTGCGTGTCGTTGGCGATCTGGATCGCCTCTTCGGCAGAATCGAACGTCAGCACCGAAAGCACCGGGCCGAAGATTTCTTCCTGAGCGATTTTCATCGCGTTGTTCACACCGTCGAAAATGGTCGGCTCGACATAGGTGCCGCCGGTCTCCTGCAGAATGCGCTTGCCGCCCGCAACCAGCTTGGCACCATCGGAGTGCCCCGCCTCGATGTAGGACAACACGGTATTCATCTGCTGGGTATCGACCAGCGCGCCTACGGTGGTCGCAGGGTCGAGCGGGTTGCCGGGCTTCCAGGCGCTCAGCGCCTCGATCACCATCGGCAGGAAGCGATCCTTGATGGAGCGCTCGACCAGCAAGCGTGAACCGGCGGTGCAGACTTCGCCCTGGTTGAAGGCAATCGCGCTGGCGGCGGCGCTGGCGGCGGCCTGCAGATCAGGCGCGTCGGCAAAGACGATATTCGGGCTCTTGCCGCCGGCTTCCAGCCACACGCGCTTCATGTTCGATTCGCCCGCATAGATCATCAGCTGCTTGGCGATTTTGGTCGAGCCGGTGAAGACCACGGTGTCCACGTCCATATGCAGGGCAAGCGCCTTGCCGACGGTGTGGCCATAGCCAGGCAGCACGTTGAGTACGCCCGCAGGAATACCCGCCTCAATGGCCAGTTGTGCGATACGAATGGCCGTCAGCGGAGATTTTTCCGATGGCTTGAGGATGACCGAGTTGCCAGTGGACAGCGCAGGGCCCAGCTTCCAGCAGGCCATCATCAGCGGAAAATTCCACGGTACGATGGCGGCCACGACACCCACCGGCTCGCGCGTTACCAGGCCCAGTTGGTCATGAGGCGTTGCCGCGACTTCGTCATACAGTTTATCGATGGCCTCGCCGCTCCAGCTCAGGGCTCTGGCGGCACCGGGAATGTCGACGCCGAACGAGTCGCCAATCGGCTTGCCCATGTCCAGGGTTTCAAGCAAAGCCAGTTCTTCGGCATTGTGCTTGAGCAGCTCGGCGAAACGGATCATCGTTTCTTTGCGCTTGGCCGGAGCCAGTCGCGACCAGGCACCGGAGTTGAAGGCGCTGCGCGCACTGTCGACCGCGCGTTGTGCGTCAGCGGTATCGCAACTGGCAACCTTGGCAAGCATCCGGCCATCGACCGGGCTGATGCAGTCAAACGTCTCGCCGGAGGAGGCTGCGGTGTATTCACCTTGAATGAAGGCACGGCCTTCGATCTTCAAATTCTGGGCGCGTTGCTCCCAGTCAGCACGAGTCAGGGTGGTCATTTGCATGTCCTCCTCTTGTTGAATGTGGGTGTGTCATGGTTGATTAAAGACACAATCTGAAATTTTTCAGGACGGCCGTTACCCTAAACCAGCGGCCCGACAAAACCAATATATTTGACATAAATAGCCGCTACGGTGCCTTTATGTTGATTTTATTAAACAGCTCAGCACGCGCGCCGAGGCACTAACGCACTGCACGCACGTCAAACCTTCAACGCATTCAGGACAAGGGCCCCCTCATGAGCATCGAAAGCATCGTCGACTTCAGTGAAGCCAGCACCGCCGCCGAGCACTATCGCCCTGCACCGGAAAAGGTCTTCAAGGGCGATCCGGCACAAACCCTCTACAACCACTACAACAGCCCCTGCGGACAGATGAGCGCGGGCGTCTGGAATGGCGAGCCCGGGCAGTGGCAGGTGAGTTACTCGGAACACGAGTATTGCGAGATTGTGCAGGGTGTTTCAGTCCTGCGCGACGAGCAGGGCAACGCGAAAACCCTGCGCGCAGGCGACCGCTTCGTGATTCCGGCCGGCTTCAAGGGCACCTGGGAGGTGCTGGAAACATGCCGCAAGATTTATGTGGTGTTTGAGGCGGCTGCAGATAAATAAGTACCGCATCACATCGGGTTTTCTGGAGGATTCTGAGCGCGTCCAGTGAGGACATTCACTCAAAAAGGATTTTGAAAATGACCAACGAAGTTATCGCCCAAGCGCTTCAGTACCTTGTAGGCAGCCGCTATGTGCCTACCGTCAAAGCCTATATCAGCGAAATTACCGGTCTTCAGAAGGTGATCGGCCCTGGCGACATCACGACCCAGGACCTCAACCCGAACCGTCTGTACGTCAATGTCGACAAGGACGGTCTGGTGGCCGGCTTCAGCTTCGGCTGATCAGGCGACCGTACCTTCGTCGCCCGACAGCAGCTTCACATGCTTGAAACGCCCGGCGCATCGCGTCGGGCGTTTTGCTGCCTGGATACTGCTGGCAGCTACGCCAGGAACGCAGGCACAAAAAAACCCGCCAAGGCGGGTTTTTTTGTAGCCGACAGAATCAATTACTTGATTTTGCCTTCTTTGTAGATCACGTGCTTGCGTACAACCGGATCGAATTTTTTGATTTCGATTTTATCCGGGGTAGTACGTTTGTTCTTGTCGGTGGTGTAGAAATGGCCTGTACCAGCGCTCGACACCAAACGGATCAATTCACGCATGATTTTCTCCCTTAAATTTTGCCGTCGCGACGCAGTTCAGCGAGCACAACTTCAATGCCACGCTTGTCGATGATACGCATGCCTTTAGCAGATACGCGCAGACGAACAAAACGCTTCTCGCCTTCAACCCAGAAGCGGTGATGCTGCAGGTTTGGCAGGAAACGACGACGGGTTTTGTTGTTTGCGTGGGAAATGTTATTCCCAGTCACCGGACCCTTACCGGTAACTTGACATACTCTCGACATGCCTCAGCCCTCTAAAACCACATGCCCAACCCGGCATGGGTTGGCCGCTTAATCTCTCAGTCATTTGGCGCCAGGCGCCGCGTTTCTTTAAGGGTCTTACCGGCTACACCTACAGTGAAGGAACCGGGCCCCTAGAAAAGAGCGCTGCTTTATACCAGAAAGCCTTCGGCACAACAACAGGCAAAGCACTTTGACCCGAATGATCACGCCTCGCGCAGCGGTATGCTCAAGCACTGCGGGGGCACAGGCAAATCGACCGCTCGTCGCGCCGAGACGATTGTTCTGCGCCAGTACATGGTCTAGGGTTAGTCCCTCACCAGACTGCGCCGGCAGATGGGGCCCTTTCTGAACAGGAAATAACGCCATGCGCCTAGCTGCACTCCCATTTCTACTCGTTCCACTCCTGCTTCCCGTCGCTGCCCAGGCATCGAACCTTGTGGTCTGCACCGAAGCCAGCCCCGAGGGCTTTGACGTTGTACAGTACAACTCGCTGACCACCACCAACGCATCGGCCGACGTGCTGATGAACCGCCTTGTGGACTTCGATGCCAAGAGCGGCAAGCTGGTGCCGAGCCTGGCAGAAAGCTGGACCGTGTCCAAAGACGGCCTGACTTACGACTTCAAGCTGCGCGCCGGAGTGAAATTCCACACCACTGACTATTTCAAGCCGACTCGCGAGCTGAGCGCGGATGACGTGCTGTTCAGCTTCCAGCGCATGCTCGACCCGCAGAACCCGTGGCACAAGATCGCCCAGAGCGGTTTTCCGCATGCGCAATCCATGCAGTTGCCCGCGCTGATCAAGAGTATCGAAGCGCCCGATGCACACACCGTGCGCTTTACGCTCAACCATGCGGACTCGACCTTCCTGGCCACGCTGAGCATGGGTTTCGCCTCGATCTATTCAGCCGAATATACCGCGCAGCTGTTGAAGGCGGGCACGCCGGAAAAACTCAACAGCCAGCCGATCGGCACCGGGCCGTTCGTGTTCAAGCGCTTCCAGAAAGACGCCGCGGTGCGCTATGAGGCGTTCGACGATTACTTCGCCGGCAAGTCTGATATCGACACGCTGGTGTATGCCATCACGCCGGACGCCAATGTGCGCCTGCAGAAAATCCGTCAGGACGAATGCCAGATAGCGCTCTCGCCCAAACCTCTGGATATTCAGGCAGCCAGCAAGGACGACTCGCTCAAGGTCGAGAAGACTGAAGCGTTCATGACCGCGTTTGTCGCGATCAACAGCCAGCACCCGCCGTTCGACAAGCCGGAAGTTCGCCAGGCCATCAACCTGGCGTTCGACAAGGACAATTACCTGAAAGCCGTGTTCGAAGGCACCGCTGAAAAAGCCAATGGTCCTTATCCGCCCAATACCTGGAGTTACGCCAAGGACCTGCCTGGCTATCAGCACGATGTTGCCAAGGCCAAGGCGCTGTTGGCCAAGGCCGGTGTAAAGGAAGGCTTCAAGACCACTATCTGGACGCGACCTTCCGGGAGCCTGCTGAACCCGAACCCGAGCCTGGGCGCTCAATTGTTGCAGGCTGACTTGAAGCAGGTCGGCATTGATGCCGAGATCAAGATCATTGAGTGGGGCGAACTGATTCGCCGCGCCAAGGCTGGCGAGCATGACCTGCTGTTCATGGGCTGGGCAGGCGACAATGGCGACCCGGATAACTTCCTGACCCCGCAGTTCTCGTGTGCAGCCGTGCAGTCGGGCACCAATTTCGCCCGTTATTGCGACAAGACACTGGACAAGCTGATCGCAGACGGTAAATCAGTCAGTGACCAGGCCGAACGCAGCAAGCTGTATCACCAGGCCCAGCAGCAGATTCAACAGCAGGCACTGTGGATCCCCCTCGCCCACCCGACGGCTGCAGCCCTGGTACGCAAGGATGTCACTGGCTATCAGGTCAGCCCGTTCGGCAGGCAGGATTTCTATAAAGTGCAGGTCAAGTAAGTCCCCTGGCTGACCTGAGGCTCTCTGGGTGACGTCGTGCCAATGCCTGCATTGGCACGACCCTCTGAAGATCGGACGCAGAGCGTCCAGAACGGCATTACCACGCAGAGCGTGGGAGCGATAATCCGGGTGCCCGCCCCATCGCGCACATTGCTCTGCGTCAGCTCTTTACATCAACCCGCGTTCCACCATCGATAATGGCTCACCGTCTCCCACGATCACGTGGTCAAGCACATGAACATCCACCAGCATCAGCGCTTCCTTGAGGCGCTTGGTCAGGTCGATGTCGGAACGGCTGGGCGTGGTGATACCGGAAGGATGGTTGTGGCAGAGGATCAGACTCGCAGCGTTATGCGCCATCGCTCGTTTTACCACCTGGCGCGGGTGCACGTAGGACGCGTTGATCGTCCCGCGAAACAATATCTCGAAGGTCATGACCCGGTGTTTGTTATCGAGAAACAGGCAGCCGAAGACTTCGTGCGGCTCATGCCGCAGGAGGGCCTTGAGATAGCTGCGAACCTGGGTCGGATTTTCCAGCGCTGACTCACGGCGCAAGGACTCGGCCATATGCCGACGCGCCATTTCCATGACCGCCTGCAACTGAGCGAACTTGGCGGGCCCAAGCCCCAGTTGCGAGGTGAATGCCGACAGATCCGCATCCAGTAACGGTCTGAGCCCGTCAAATTGATTCAGCAGATGACGCGCAAGATCTACGGCGCTTTTTCCAGCCACGCCGGTGCGTAAAAAGATAGCCAGCAACTCGGCGTCGGAAAGGCTTGCCGCCCCCAACTCCAACAAGCGTTCCCGGGGGCGTTCAGCCGCGGGCCAACTGCGAATACTCATAGCACCTCCATGTGATTGGGCACCGCTGTTCCGGTGCGGTCGCTGTGCTATCTTAGCCCATCTTTTTTGCACGACGATCTGGCCTGGGGAGGCGTCATGGCCGTTGTGTGTTCACTTGACCAAAAAGGCAGGTCTATGCAGCGGCTGTATCGAAAACGCATCGTTCTTGGCGTCGGCGGCGGCATCGCGGCCTACAAGGGCGCTGAGCTGGTCCGCCGCCTGCGCGATCAGGGCGCTGAAGTGCGTGTGGTCATGACCCGGGGCGGTGCAGAGTTCATCACCCCGCTGACCATGCAGGCCCTGTCCGGGCACCCGGTGCACCTGGACCTTCTCGACCCGGCCGCCGAGGCCGCGATGGGCCATATCGAACTGGCCAAGTGGGCCGATCTGATCCTCATCGCACCGGCCACCGCCGACCTCATCGCGCGCCTGGCGCAAGGCATCGCCAACGACCTGCTGACCACCATCGTGCTGGCCACCGACGCGACCGTCGCCATTGCCCCGGCGATGAACCAGGCAATGTGGCGCGACGCCTCGGTGCAGGCCAATACCCGTCTGCTCGAAGAGCGCGATTTTCGTGTGTTCGGGCCGGCGTCCGGCAGTCAGGCGTGTGGCGATGTCGGCTTCGGGCGCATGCTGGAGGCCGACGACCTGGCCCAGTGCGCGGCCGACTGCTTCCAGCGCCTGACGCTGACCGGCAAGCATGTGCTGATCACCGCAGGCCCGACCCAGGAAAACATCGACCCGGTGCGCTACATCACCAACCACAGCTCGGGAAAAATGGGCTTTGCTCTGGCCGAAGCGGCTGTGGAGGCCGGCGCTCGCGTCACGTTGATCACCGGGCCGGTCAACCTGCCTACGCCTGATCGCGTCTCGCGCATCGATGTGGTCAGCGCCCGCGACATGCTGGCAGCGTGCGAGGCGGCCATTCCCTGCGACCTGTTCATCGCTTCTGCAGCCGTGGCTGACTACCGTCCGGAAGTCGTTGCCCCGCACAAATTGAAGAAAGATCCTTCGAACGGTGACGGCTTGCTGCTGCAGATGGTGCGCAATCCGGATATTCTGGCGACCATCGCAACCCGCCCTGATCGCCCCTTCAGTGTCGGCTTTGCCGCCGAGACCGAACACCTGCTCGACTACGCTGCCCGCAAGCTCAAGGACAAGAACCTCGACCTGATTGTCGCCAACGATGTCGCCAACCCGAGTATCGGCTTCAACAGCGAGGAAAACGCCTGCAGCGTGATTGACCGGGCGTTGCACGCAACGCTTTTTGCCCAGACCAGCAAGGCCAAGATTGCCCGCCAGCTGGTCACTTTTATCGCCGACCGCATGAATCAGGTTTAACTACGAATGCACGCTCTACAAGCCAAGATCCTCGACCCTCGCATTGGCAACGAATTCCCGCTGCCGGCCTACGCCACTGTCGGCTCGGCTGGCCTGGACCTGCGCGCCATGCTCAAGGAGGACACGGTCCTCGAACCGGGGCAGACCCTGCTGATCCCTACCGGCCTGTCGATTTACATTGGCGATCCGGGCCTTGCTGCGCTGATCCTGCCGCGCTCCGGCCTGGGCCACAAACACGGCATCGTGCTGGGCAATCTGGTGGGCCTGATCGACTCCGATTATCAGGGCGAACTGATGGTCTCCTGCTGGAACCGCGGCCAGGCTGCCTTCAACATCGCCGTCGGCGAGCGCATCGCCCAATTGGTCCTGGTGCCGGTCGTACAAGCGCATTTCGAGCTGGTTGAAGCGTTCGACGAAAGTCAGCGTGGCGCTGGCGGCTTCGGTCATTCCGGCAGTCATTGATCGCCATTCGGCACATAATCCGGGTTCGGGACAAGACTCAGGGAGAGGTCGGTGAAAGGTAGTCAGCACAGCGCTTCACAGCACGCCATACCCGCCGATAACTCGCCTCCGGCTGCGAGCCTCAAAGGACTCGCGCCTGGCCTGGTGCCTGCCGCCATCGGCCTGCTGATTGCTGCGGCACTGGTCTGGACAGCTCTGGCCACCGGTCCGCAGCAACAGGACCAGCTTGTTCAGGCCTGGGGCGGCAGTCAGGCAGCAGCGGTGGGTCTGGCGCTGCATCAGATCAACGCGGACACCCAGTCGGCAGCCTCCGGTGCAGCGCTTGTGCAGACGCTTCAGAGTAATGACGCCGCTGCCCTGCTGGCCGCTCAGGAGCGATTTACCCGTTGGGACGGCCTTGCAGGCGCTCGGCTGTACTCCAAGGGGCTGGCCGATGTGGACACGCAAGGCGCACTGCCCGTCAGTTTCGCCACCCTGGACATGCTCAACAAGGCCGCACAAGGTGAGACGGTCGCCCCGGAGGCGCGCAAGGTCGGCGAGCGCTGGTTGATCTACAGCGCCGCACCGGTGCGTGCCACTGCCACTCAGCCGGTGATGGGTACATTGCTGCTGGCCTTTGACCTGCAGCGCTTGCTCAATGCCTTGCCGACGCTGCCTGCCGATGCCGGGCAAGTGGTGCTCAGCCAGCAATTCGGCAGCGGGCCTGCTCAGGTTTTCCTGCAGCGCGGTCAGGCCGATGACGGCAAAGCCCAGGCCTTCGATACCGGTTATCCAGGCTGGAAACTCGAGTTCACGCCCGGTCCCGGGCTGAAAACCTCTCCATCCGTGATGCTTCTGCTGCTGGCATTGATTATCGCTGCAGCGGGCGTGCTGCTTGGCTTGCACCGCAATGAACGGGCCCTGCAGAAGCGTATTTGCGCCGACGCACGGCAACTGGATCAGCTGCTCCAAGAACTCTCACGCGGAAAAGCCGTCAAACCCTTCGGTTTGAGCCTCCCGGCCCTTAGTGGTCTGGCTCAGGCACTTGCTCGTGTCTCGCTTCGTAGTCAGCCTCAGGCAGCGCCTGTCCTGGCGGCGGGCGAGCAGCGCGATGCAGATATTGCCAAAGGCAGTGCTTCGTCCACCGTGGCTGCATCACGCACCGACTGGACCGATCCGCTGTTTCAAGATACCGATATCCTTGATATCGACCTTCTCGACGAAAACCAGGACTTCCTGAGATCGGAGCATAACCTCGCTATGAACAGCCCAGCATCCGTGGCACCCAACCTTCCCGAGACTATTTTCCGTGCCTACGACATTCGTGGCGTGGTCGGGGACACCCTCAACGCTGAAACGGCTTACTGGATCGGCCGCGCCATTGGCTCTGAAAGCCTGGCGCAGAACGAACCCAACGTCAGCGTTGGCCGCGACGGTCGCCTTTCCGGCCCTGAACTGGTAGAGCAACTGATTCAAGGTCTGCACGACAGCGGCTGCCACGTCAGCGATGTGGGCCTGGTGCCAACGCCTGCGCTGTATTACGCAGCCAACGTGCTGGCCGGCAAGACCGGCGTCATGCTGACCGGCAGCCACAACCCCAAGGACTACAACGGCTTCAAGATCGTCATCGCCGGCGACACCCTCGCCAACGAGCAGATCCAGGCACTGCACGAGCGCATCAAGACCAACAACCTGACGTCGCAGAAAGGCAGCATCACCAAAGTCGACATCCTTGATCGCTACTTCCAGCAGATCAAGAATGACATCGTCATGGCGCGCAAGCTGAAGGTCGTGGTCGACTGCGGCAATGGCGCGGCAGGCGTGATCGCTCCGCAACTGATCGAAGCGCTGGGCTGTGAAGTGATCTCGCTGTTCGCGGAAGTGGACGGCAACTTCCCCAACCATCACCCGGATCCGGGCAAGCTGGAAAACCTGCAGGACCTGATTGCCAAGGTCAAGGAAACCGGTGCCGACCTGGGCCTGGCCTTCGACGGTGACGGCGACCGTGTCGGTGTCGTGACCAACGCGGGCAACGTGGTGTACCCGGACCGCCTGTTGATGCTGTTCGCGCTGGACGTGCTCAAGCGCAATCCGGGTGCCGACATCATTTTCGACGTGAAATGCACACGCCGCCTCACTCCGCTGATCAGCGAACATGGCGGTCGTCCGGTGATGTGGAAAACCGGTCACTCGCTGATCAAAAAAGAAATGAAGAAAAGCGGTGCGCTGCTGGCAGGCGAAATGAGCGGCCACATCTTCTTCAAGGAACGCTGGTTCGGTTTCGATGACGGCATCTACAGCGCAGCACGCCTGCTGGAGATCCTCAGCCAGGAAAAGGCCAATGCCGAAGACCTGTTCGAGACCTTCCCGAACGATATTTCGACGCCTGAAATCAACATCAAGGTGACGGATGTCACCAAGTTCAGCATCATCAAGGCCCTTGAAACGGATGCGCAGTGGGGCGATGCCAAACTGACCACCATCGACGGTGTCCGTGTGGACTATCCGAAGGGCTGGGGTCTGGTTCGTGCTTCCAATACCACGCCGGTACTGGTGCTGCGTTTTGAAGCCGAAACCGAGGCCGAATTGCAGCGTATCAAGGACGTGTTCCACGCAGAACTCAAGAAAGTTGCGCCGGACCTCGACCTGCCATTTTGATTGTTTTTCCTTTTGACTGGAGCCCTGAATGACCCTTGAACGCGATGCCGCCTCTAATGTAGCCAAGGTCCTTTCCGAAGCGCTGCCTTACATTCGCCGCTTTGTCGGCAAGACGCTGGTTATCAAGTACGGCGGCAACGCCATGGAGAGCGAAGAGCTGAAAACCGGCTTTGCGCGCGACATCGTGTTGATGAAGGCGGTGGGCATCAACCCGGTGGTGGTTCACGGCGGCGGGCCGCAGATCGGTGATCTGCTCAAGCGTCTGTCCATCGAGAGCCACTTCATCGACGGCATGCGGGTTACCGATGCGCAAACCATGGATGTCGTGGAGATGGTACTGGGCGGCCAGGTCAACAAGGACATCGTCAACCTGATCAACCGTCACGGCGGCAGCGCGATCGGCCTGACCGGCAAGGACGCTGAGCTGATTCGTGCGAAGAAGCTCACCGTCACGCGCCAGACGCCGGAAATGACCAAGCCCGAAATCATCGACATCGGTCAGGTCGGTGAAGTGGTCGGGGTCAACACCGGGCTGCTCAACATGCTGGTCAAAGGGGATTTCATTCCGGTCATCGCGCCTATCGGCGTGGGCCCGGACGGCGAGTCGTACAACATCAACGCCGACCTGGTCGCAGGCAAGGTTGCCGAAGCCCTCAAGGCCGAGAAGCTGATTCTGCTGACCAACATCGCCGGCCTGATGAACAAGCAGGGCGAAGTCCTGACCGGACTGACCACCGAGCAGGTCGACGGCCTGATCGCCGACGGCACCATCTACGGCGGCATGCTGCCGAAGATTCGTTGCGCGCTGGAAGCGGTTCAGGGCGGCGTCAACAGCTCGCACATCATCGACGGTCGAGTGCCCAACGCGGTCTTGCTGGAGATCTTCACCGACAGCGGTGTAGGTACTCAGATCACCAACCGCAAGCGGCACTGATTCAGACGCAACACCCAAAGGCCCCGTGAGCTAACCCTCACGGGGCCTTTTTGTTGGCTGATGATCGAAACACTATTGTGTCCATGCTCCGCGCTCAGCGTTATACACAAGTCTGCTCTTGATTCTGGCCGCTGGCCTTGGGAGCGAGCTTGCTCGCGAAGAGGCCAGTAGAGCCCCTGAAAATGGGGCGTCTGAACCCTGCTATTCGTGAGCATGCGGATCGCCGCCCGGTCACTCTCACGCACTTAGGGCAGAAGCCCGAAAGTCACGTTTCCCGGGCTCTTCAAGGCTTATGTATAACATTGAGTGCTCCGCGCGGGCACGCCGCTCTGGACGCTCTGCGTCCGGTCATTGAGTCAGGCGCTGGACGCGGGCGCGGTCGACGGCGAAGTCTGCTTCGGCCTTTATGCGTGCGGCCTGATACCCGGCGATGTCGGCTTGCAGTTTCTGCTGCTGATCGCGCAAATCGTTCAGTTGATCGACAAGTGCCTGCTGGACCGGTCGTCCTGCGCGCTCAAGGTCGGCGGCCTGGCCTTGCAGACTGCGCTGCTGCGCCGCCAGCCCCTGAATGTTACCCTGGGCAACGCCAACCAGCGCGTCCAGCTCGGCCAGTTTGCGGGCCTTCATGCGGTCCACTTCAGCGACGCTGCTGTACAGGCTCAGTAGTTGTGCATCGGCGGCGGCCTGGCGTTTGTCTGCCTCGGACTGGCGAATCTGCTCGGCCGTTGGCGCAGGCGGTACGACCTGAACCACCCGACCACGACTGTTGAGCACTTCATAGCCTTTGGCAACGTAGTCGGGCGGCACGCCTTGCGTGTCGATCACCGTCACCCCGCGGCTGTCGACGTAGCGATAAAGCCGTGGCTCAGGTGCGTCGGCCGCTTGGGCGAGTATGGGCGCAAGCATGACCACAGCCAGCAAGGCCCGAAAACCGCTCAGCGCGCCTGAAACCGATCGCCAAGACCTGCCGCCGACTGCCATAGGCACGTCCTCAGATTCCGAATTGCGCGCGATAGGCTTCGACAGCAGGCAGATGCTGCTTGAGTTGCGGATCGTCGGCCAGGAACTCGAGCACCTGATTCAGCGACACGATACTCACCACCGGAATCCCGAAGTCACGTTCGACTTCCTGAATTGCCGACAGCTCGCCATTGCCACGCTCCTGGCGATTGAGCGCGATCAGCACGCCCGCAGCTGTCGCGTCCTGGTCCTTGATGATCTGCATGACCTCACGGATCGCAGTGCCCGCAGTGATCACGTCGTCGATGATCAGCACGTTACCGGTCAGCGGGGAACCCACCAGACTGCCGCCTTCGCCGTGCGCCTTGGCTTCCTTGCGGTTGAAACACCACGGCAGATCACGGTCATGATGCTCGGCCAGCGCCACAGCAGTGGCCGATGCGAGCGGAATGCCCTTGTAGGCCGGACCGAAAAGAACGTCGAAGGCAATACCGCTTTCAACCACGGCTGCCGCGTAGAAACGCCCCAGCTGTGCCAGTGCGGAGCCGGTGTTGAACAGACCCGCATTGAAGAAGTACGGGCTGGTGCGCCCGGACTTGAGAGTGAACTCACCGAAGCGCAGAACACCGCGATCGATGGCAAAACGAATGAAATCGCGTTGATACGCTTGCATGAAAAAAGCTCCGAATACCACGGATTTAGCTAATTAGGTAGAGCTCGGGTATCATACACGCACGTGATTTTTGGGGCCATTTATGCGGATCATCAGTGTGAACGTAAATGGCATTCAGGCTGCGGTCGAGCGTGGTTTGCTCAGCTGGCTGCAAGCTCAGAATGCCGACGTCATCTGCTTACAGGACACCCGCGCCTCCACCTTTGAACTGGACGATCCAGCCTTTCAGCTGGATGGTTACTTCCTCTATGCCTGCGAAGCCGAGGTTCCCGCTCAAGGTGGTGTGGCGCTGTATTCGCGGTTGCAGCCGAAGGCGGTAATCAGCGGCCTCGGCTTCGAGACAGCCGACCGCTACGGGCGCTACCTGCAAGCAGATTTCGACAAGGTCAGTATCGCTACCCTGCTCTTTCCGTCGGGGATGAATGGCGATGAAGACCTGAATCAGAAATTCAAGCTCATGGACGATTTCGGCAAGTACATGGACAAGCAGCGCCGCAAGCGTCGCGAATACATCTACTGCGGATCGCTCTATGTGGCGCAGCAGAAGCTCGATATCAAAAACTGGCGCGACAGCCAGCAGTCGCCGGGCTTTCTCGCGCCCGAGCGCGCCTGGATGGACGAGATCGTCGGCACCATGGGCTACGTCGATGCCCTGCGTGAAGTCAGCCGTGAAGGTGACCAGTACAGCTGGTGGCCGGACAACGAGCAGGCCGAGATGCTGAATCTGGGTTGGCGCTTCGATTATCAGATCCTGACCCCAGGCCTGCGCCGCTTCGTGCGCAGCGCCCGTCTGCCACGCCAGCCGCGCTTCTCGCAACACGCGCCGCTGATCGTGGATTACGACTGGACCCTGACTATCTGATAGCCAAGCGAACAGCGCACACGAAAAAGCCGACTTCAAGTCGGCTTTTTGCGTTGCCTGAAGTGATGCTACTTGATCAGGCGCAAGGTGAACGGATAGCGATAATCGACGCCGTCATTGGCTTTTATCCCGGCAATGATCGCAAGCACTGCGGCTCCGATCCCCACCAGCGTCAGTAACGCAAAGCCGATGATCAGCAGCACCAGCAACATGCTGACGGTGGCCGCAATGGCGACCGTGATCTGAAAGTTCAGCGCTTCCTTGCCTTGCGCGTCGATAAACGGATCGGCATCTTTCTTCAACTGCCAGATAATCAGCGGGCCCAGCAGATTGCCGAACGGAAACATCAGCCCGGCAAACGCCGACAAGTGACAGAACATCGCCCACTGGCGAGCGCTTTGCGGCGGTTTGCTGAACGGTTGCAAGCTGTCACTCATTATCGGACCCCTTCTGGCTATCAGTCGGCCAACGCGGCGCGCTGCAATTCAAACAGCTCGGTCATGCCTTTTTGCGCCAGCGCAAGCATCGCGTTCAGCTCTTCAGGCTGGAATGGCGCGCCTTCGGCAGTGCCCTGTACTTCAATGAAGCCGCCTGCACTGGTCATGACCACGTTCAGGTCGGTTTCGGCAGCCGAGTCTTCGAGGTAGTCCAGGTCGAGCACTGGCTCACCCTGATACATGCCGACCGAAACGGCCGCGATCATCTGCTTGAGCGGGTCGCCGCCTTTCAGGCCGCCGCGCTTCTTGATCACCTTCAGCGCATCCGCCAGAGCAACCATCGCGCCGGTAATAGAAGCCGTACGAGTGCCACCGTCAGCCTGAATGACATCGCAATCGACGTACAGGGTAACGTCGCCCAACTTGGACATGTCCAGCGCAGCGCGCAGCGAACGACCGATCAGGCGCTGGATTTCGAGTGTGCGACCACCCTGCTTGCCGCGGCTGGCTTCGCGCTGATTACGCTCGCCGGTAGCGCGTGGCAGCATGCCGTATTCGGCGGTCAGCCAACCCTGGCCCTGCCCTTTGAGAAAGCGTGGTACGCCGTTTTCGACGCTGACGGTGCAAATCACCTTGGTATCACCAAACTCGACCAGTACAGAACCCTCGGCGTGTTTGGTGTAGTTGCGGGTGATGCGGATCGAGCGGAGCTGATCGGCGGCGCGACCACTTGGACGTTTCATCTGGGATACCTGTACTGAGACGGAAAACTGCTGGGCATTATAGAGGCCACAGCTGCCGCTGGGCATCTCTAAAAGCCGCCAATGCCGATCCAGCAACAATTGAAGGCCCTGGACCAAGGCTTTCGACGCGCAGATGTCGGTTAAAACAACGCCTTGCGTCACTTGTCACACTGTCGGATTGGGAGCCTGCGCCGCACTGCGCTACAATCCTGCGCCTCTACAGCCAGCCGGCTTTCACGACGCCCATGACCGCCACTTCTGCGCGCTCATGAACCGAACCACGCTTTTGAAAGCGAACCAAGAGGTATTTCCCATGGTGCACAGTATGACTGCCTTTGCCCGAGTAGAGCGGGCCGGTGCCCAGGGCACACTGAGCTGGGAACTGCGCTCGGTCAACCACCGCTATCTTGAGCCGCACCTGCGCCTGCCGGAGTCGTTCCGCGATCTGGAAGGCGCGATTCGCGAAGCATTGCGTCAGGGCCTGTCGCGCGGCAAGGTCGAGTGCACACTGCGCTTTGTCGAGGAAACCGCCGGCAAGCCGCTGCAGGTGGATCTTGAACGCGCAGGCCAATTGATCGCCGCAGCCGAGTCGGTTGCCGGCTTGATCAAACAGCCTGCTGCATTGAACCCGCTCGAGGTGTTGGCATGGCCGGGCGTGCTGGTCGCCGATGCCAACGATCCGCAGGTGTTGAACACCGAGGCCCTGAAGCTGTTCAATGATGCGCTGACCGAATTGAAACGCGGCCGCGGGCGCGAAGGTGCAGACCTGGCGCGGCTGCTCGACGAGCGCTTGTCTTCCATCGTCGAAGAAGTCGCCACCTTGCGCACGCTGGTGCCACAGATGCTCGCAACCCAGCGTCAGAAGGTGCTGGATCGCTTTGCCGACATGAAAGCCGAACTCGACCCTCAGCGTCTGGAGCAGGAAATGGTCCTGCTGGCACAGAAAAGCGACGTCGCCGAAGAACTGGACCGCCTCAGCACACACGTCACCGAAGTGCGTCGCGTACTCAAGGCTGGCGGCCAGGCAGGACGCCGCCTTGATTTCCTGATGCAAGAGCTTAACCGCGAAGCTAATACACTGGGCTCCAAGGCCTTTGACCCACGCAGCACGCAGGCCGCCGTCAACCTTAAAGTGTTGATCGAGCAGATGCGTGAGCAAGTGCAGAATATTGAGTAAGGCTGAACCTGACATGACCCATATCACTGGCACCCTGTACATCATTTCCGCTCCGTCCGGTGCGGGCAAGACCAGTCTGGTCAAGGCGCTGATGGACGCTCAGCAAGAGCCTCAGCACGGCGCGCAGGCAAAGATTCGCGTCTCTGTCTCGCACACCACACGCGCCATGCGCCCCGGTGAAGTGGACGGCGTGAACTACAACTTCGTCGATCGTGCCACGTTCCTGAGCATGATCGAGCACGGCGACTTTCTCGAGCAGGCCGAGGTCTTCGGCAACCTGTACGGCACGTCGCAGAGCCACCTGCAGCAGACGCTGGACGAAGGCCACGACCTGATTCTGGAAATCGACTGGCAGGGTGCGCGTCAGGTTCGTGCGCAGATGCCCCAGGCCCGCTCCATCTTCATTTTGCCGCCGACTCAGCAGGCCTTGCGCCAGCGCCTGACCAATCGCGGCCAGGACAGCGACGAGATCATCGAAGCCCGGATGCGTGAAGCGGTCAGCGAAATGAGCCACTACAACGAGTATGAGTACGTCGTGGTCAATGATGACTTCGCCGGCGCACTGGAAGACCTCAAGGCGATTTTCCGCGCCAATCGCCTCACTCAACAGCATCAGCAAGAGCAATACAGCGAGCTTTTTCAGGAGTTGCTGGCTTGATCGAAACGTTTCCAGCCATCAGGCAACAGGTTAAAAGCATGCCGTTGGTGGCATGCCGCTTGATGACTGGTGCTGTCCGCTTGTAAACTACCGAGTCCGCTCGCCCATCCGGGCATCGCGCATCCGCATTTGCTACGAGGAATACCCATGGCCCGCGTAACCGTTGAAGACTGCCTAGAACACGTGGATAACCGCTTTGAGCTGGTCATGCTCTCTACCAAGCGTGCCCGTCAACTGGCAACCGGCGGCAAAGAACCAAAGCTGGCCTGGGAAAACGACAAGCCTACCGTTATGGCCCTGCGTGAAATCGCCGCTGGCGTAATGGATTACTCTGTAATCGCAGAAGCTGAAATCGTTGAAGATGAGCCATTGTTCGCAGCGTTCGAGGACGAGTCCAACGAGGCCGTCTAAGCCTATGCCAGGTCGACGTAGTACGGCGCAGGGTAAAAGCCATTGGCAAGGGGTAGCGCCTTGCCGAGCATAGACGCCCTCGCCGACAGACTGTCGGCCTACCTCGGCAAGGACCAGGTCAATCTGGTCCGCCGAGCGTATTTCTACGCCGAACAAGCCCACGATGGCCAACGCCGTCGCAGCGGTGAAGCCTACGTCACCCATCCCCTTGCGGTGGCGAACATTCTTGCCGACATGCACATGGACCATCAGAGCCTGATGGCTGCGATGCTGCATGACGTCATCGAAGACACCGGGATTGCCAAGGAAGCGCTCAGCGCCCAATTTGGCGAGACCGTCGCGGAACTGGTCGATGGGGTCAGCAAGCTGACCCAGATGAATTTCGAGACCAAGGCCGAAGCCCAGGCGGAAAACTTCCAGAAAATGGCCATGGCCATGGCGCGCGACATTCGCGTCATTCTGGTCAAGCTCGCCGACCGCCTGCACAACATGCGCACGCTGGAAGTCCTGTCTGGCGAAAAGCGTCGGCGCATCGCCAAGGAAACCCTCGAAATCTATGCGCCCATCGCCAATCGGCTGGGCATGCACAGTGTGCGTATCGAATTCGAGGACCTGGGCTTCAAGGCGATGTACCCGATGCGCTCCTCGCGAATCAACCAGGCGGTCAAGCGCGCCAGGGGCAATCGCAAGGAACTGGTCAACAAGATCGAAGAGTCCCTGAGTCATTGTCTGGCCGTCGATGGCATCGAAGGCGACGTCAGTGGGCGGCAGAAACATCTGTATGGCATCTACAAGAAGATGCGCGGCAAGCGTCGCGCCTTCAACGAGATCATGGATGTCTACGCGTTCCGCATCATCGTCGACAAGGTCGACACCTGCTATCGCGTGCTTGGCGCTGTACATAATTTGTACAAACCGCTGCCCGGCCGATTCAAGGATTACATCGCGATCCCCAAGGCCAACGGCTATCAGTCCCTGCACACGACGTTGTTCGGGATGCATGGCGTGCCTATCGAGATCCAGATTCGCACCCGCGAAATGGAAGAAATGGCCAACAACGGCATCGCGGCGCACTGGCTGTACAAGTCCAGTGACGATGAGCAGCCCAAGGGCACTCACGCTCGTGCCCGACAGTGGGTCAAGGGCGTACTGGAAATGCAGCAGCGCGCCGGCAACTCTCTGGAATTCATCGAAAGCGTCAAGATCGACCTGTTCCCGGACGAGGTCTACGTTTTCACCCCCAAAGGCCGGATCATGGAGCTGCCCAAAGGCTCTACGGCAGTGGATTTCGCCTACGCGGTACACACCGATGTCGGCAACAGCTGCATTGCCTGCCGGATCAACCGCCGCTTGGCACCGCTTTCCGAACCGCTGCAAAGTGGCTCGACGGTCGAGATTGTCAGCGCACCCGGCGCACGTCCGAATCCGGCCTGGCTGAACTTCGTCGTCACCGGCAAGGCGCGCACCCATATTCGTCACGCACTCAAGCTGCAACGCCGCTCCGAGTCGATCAATCTGGGCGAGCGACTGCTGAACAAGGTCCTCAACGGCTTTGAATGCAGCCTCGACAAGATCAGCCAGGAACGCATTCAACTGGTGCTCAATGAATACCGTGTCGAAGTGCTGGAAGACCTGCTCGAAGACATTGGCCTGGGTAACCGCATGGCTTATGTCGTTGCCCGCCGCCTGCTGGGCGAAGGCGATCAGTTGCCGAGCCCTGAAGGTCCGCTGGCGATTCGTGGCACCGAAGGCCTGGTGCTCAGCTACGCCAAGTGCTGCACACCGATCCCGGGCGACCCGATTGTCGGCCACCTGTCTGCAGGCAAGGGCATGGTTGTGCACCTGGACAACTGCCGCAACATCAGCGAAATCCGCCACAACCCGGAAAAATGCATCCAGTTATCCTGGGCCAAGGACGTGACTGGCGAATTCAACGTCGAGCTGCGTGTCGAACTTGAGCATCAGCGCGGTCTGATCGCGCTGCTGGCCAGCAGCGTCAACGCGGCGGACGGCAATATCGAAAAAATCAGCATGGACGAACGCGATGGTCGCATCAGCGTGGTCCAACTGGTGGTCAGCGTGCACGACCGCGTGCACCTGGCTCGTGTGATCAAGAAACTGCGCGCCCTGACCGGTGTCACACGCATCACCCGGATGCGCGCGTAGGCCATCCCACTATCAGGAGTTCTCATGACCAAGACTGTCATCACCAGCGATAAAGCCCCTGCGGCCATCGGCCCTTACTCACAGGCCATCAAAGCTGGCAATACCGTCTACATGTCTGGACAGATCCCGCTGGACCCGAGCACCATGGAACTGGTTGAAGGCATCGAAGCCCAGATCACTCAGGTTTTCGAGAACCTCAAGTCGGTTGCCGAAGCGGCGGGCGGATCGTTCAAGGACATCGTCAAATTGAACATCTTTCTGACCGACCTGGGCCACTTCGCCAAGGTCAACGAGCTCATGAGCACCTATTTCACTCAGCCTTATCCGGCCCGTGCGGCCATCGGCGTTGCGGCATTGCCGCGTGGCGCCCAGGTTGAAATGGACGCGATTCTCGTCATCGAATAAATCCCCGACGGAGCGTGCCTTGCGCTCCGTTCTCCCTGAAGGAAGGAATCCGTTATGCGCTCCGCGCTCGCCATCTCGCTGCTCGCCGTCATTATGGGCGGCTGCGCCAGCCACGCCGACCGCAATCCGGACGGCACCTGGATCAACCAGACCGCCATCGACGCCGCCGTCAAGCAAGGCAACTTGCGCCAGGCCCTGCTCGCCAATGGCCCCAACCTGGAGTGGAAAATCAACTCCAAGGCCAATCAGGCCATTTACTCCAATGGCTTCGAGCTCGGCGAAGGCAAGATCGTCAGCGCTGCCGAAGGCAAGCTGCATGTCGATTTCTACGGCAACTTCTTCGAAGACCTGAGCGTCAAGGGTGACGAACTGGTCCAGGCGGCCAGCGAGTCAGGCCCTGAACAGCACTTCCAGAAACCCGAAGATCCGGCTCCGGACGGCGCTCAGCCAGGCAGCAGCTTCGAGAAAGCGCTGTATGGCGCCTACATGGGCGGCAAATGGACGGTCGTAGAGGGCGATGGCCAGGGCGGCACCGTGCAATTCATGCCTGACGGCAGTGTGCAGGGGCTTCCGGAAAACGATCGTTACGCGCTCTGCCTGGCAGGCGATTGTGCAGCCATGAGCGGCGAATACGACAGCATGTGGCTGGAGAAAGCCGAGAAAGGCAACCCGTGGATTTTCGCCCGCAAAGGCAAGCAGCTGGAGATATTCCAGGCGGTGAACAACGCTGGCGCCGACCAGATGCCCGAGCTGCGTCCCGGCCCACGTCGCTGGTTGCTCGAACAGCAGTAAGCGATTCAGGTATCAGGAGCGCTCTTCACGGCGCTCCTGATCAACCACCGTTCTAGCCCAGCAACGCCGCATAGCCCGCCCGATAATCCGGGTACATCGGCGCCCATCCCAATGCTCGCGCCCTGGCATTACTGCAACGCTTGCTGCCCACGCGCTGCACGCTGACCTCCTCCGACCACTCGGTCACCCCCAGATACTCACGTATCCACGCCACCACATCGGCCAGCGCGGCCGGATCGTCGTCGACGCCCAGATAACAACTCTCCAGCGCAACGCCGCGTTGATCCGCCAGCAGCAGGTGCCCGAGCAGACCGGCCGCATCGTCGGCATGAATGCGATTGGCGTAGACCGGCGGATCGATCCTCACGCTGTGCCCCTGACGAACGCGATTCGACAGGTCACTGCGGCCTGGGCCGTAAATACCGGTCAATCTCACCGCCGTGGCCGGCAGTCCGCTGTTCAGCGCGACCTGCTCGGCTTCCAGCATCACCGTGCCGGTGTAGTTGCCGGGCTCGGTGGCGGAGGTTTCATCCACCCACTCACCATTCTGCTGACCATAAACACCGCTGCTTGAAACAAAGATCAAGCGCTTTGGCCGCTGCCCGGTCTGCTCGAGCCAGCTCAATACGTTACGCAGCCCCTCGACGTAAGCCATCCGGTAACCCGCTTCGTCACGCTGCGAGGGGGTCGCGCAATACACCACATAATCCAGTGCCGCAGCTGGCCAGTGCGCAGGTTTTGGCGTCTCGAACAGATCGCCCGCCACACCGTGAACACCGGCAGGAAGCTCGGAAACAGTGCGCCGCAGCCCATGCACGGTCCAGCCGTGAGGCAGCAGGCGGTTAGCGAGTCGCGAACCAATGTCGCCACAGCCGGCGATCAGAAGTGAGGGAGCAGTCATTCGGTATCTCCAGAAAAGGCAGTGTCAGTATCGTTAAAAACGCTCATCGACAGGCAAGCGTTCGGGCGAATATGTAAAAAAAGATACTGTATTACTTTTGTTAACAAGAACGATTTGCAATAATGGCGGCCCATTCGTTCCCCGTAAGCGCCGACAGCACCAAGCGACGCACTGGAACCATCCCCTTTTTCCTCTCAGGTCCGGCCAGCATGAAACGCATTCAATCAATCGCTTCGCCTACCCAGATGCCTCGCCTGCCTCGTGCATGGCGCGGTATCGCAGCCCTTGTCTTGAGCCTGATGTTCGTCCCCATGGCACTTGCGGATCAGTCGGCTCCGACCGCGGCCCCTGCGACCTCAAGCGCACCTGCGGCAACGACACCTGCTGCACCTGACGCAGCAGCCCCGGTGCAGGCCATGGAGCCTGTCGCCGAAGACAACAGCCTGGGCATGGCGCATGACCTGTCGCCGTGGGGCATGTATCAGAATGCCGACGTCGTGGTCAAAGCGGTCATGATCGGTCTGGCCATTGCCTCGATCATTACGTGGACCATCTGGATCTCCAAGGGTTTCGAGCTGCTGGGTGCCAAGCGCCGGTTGCGCGGCGAAATCGTTAATCTGAAAAAAGCCCGCTCCCTGACTGAAGCGAGCGCCACCGCCAGCAAGGAAGGCACCCTCGCCCACCTGCTGGTGCATGACGCCCTCGAGGAGATGCGCCTTTCGGCCAACAGCCGTGAGCGTGAAGGGATCAAGGAGCGTGTCAGCTTCCGTCTCGAGCGCCTGGTCGCCGCCTGTGGCCGCAACATGAGCATGGGCACCGGCGTGCTGGCGACCATCGGTTCGACTGCGCCGTTCGTGGGCCTGTTCGGTACGGTATGGGGCATCATGAACAGCTTCATCGGCATCGCCAAGACCCAGACCACCAACCTCGCCGTGGTCGCCCCCGGCATCGCCGAAGCCCTTCTGGCCACTGCCCTGGGCCTGGTCGCCGCGATCCCTGCGGTGGTGATCTACAACGTCTTCGCCCGCTCCATCGCCGGTTACAAGGCTCAGGTGTCCGATGCCTCGGCACACGTTCTGCTGCTGGTCAGCCGCGATCTGGATCATCTGCCTGAGCCGTCCGAGCGCAATCAACAACAACCGCACATGGTCAAGGTGGGCTAACACGTGGGCCTGCATCTTAATGAAGGCGGCGACGATCTCGCCGAGAACCATGAAATCAACGTGACGCCGTTCATCGACGTCATGCTGGTGCTGTTGATCATCTTCATGGTGGCTGCGCCGCTGGCGACCGTAGACATCAAGGTTGATCTACCGGCGTCTACCGCCACACCGCAGCCCAGACCCGAGAAGCCGATCTTTCTCAGCGTGAAAACCGACAAGAGCCTGTACCTGGGCGAAGAGAAGGTTGCCCGCGAGCAGATCGGTCAGGTGCTGGACGCCCGCACCAAGGGCAAGAAAGACACCACGATCTTCTTCCAGGCCGACAAGGGCGTGGATTACGGCGATCTGATGGAGGTCATGAACACGCTTCGGGGTGCGGGTTACCTGAAGGTCGGTCTGGTAGGTCTCGAGACGGCTGGTAAGAAATGATCAGTACGCGCCAAAAACTGACGCGCTATAGCGGTAGTCTGTTGTTGGTGCTGGCCGTGCACGCCATCGCAATCATCATTGCCGTTCGCTGGCCCGCCTCTCAGGCGATCGAGCTGCCACCGGCAGCCATGATGGTCGAGCTTGCGCCTCTGCCAGAGCCCGCACCGCCGCCACCACCGAAGGTCGTTCAGCCGCCCCCGCCGCCAGCACCGGAGGAGCCGACACCGGTGCCGGAAGTCGTGCAGGCGCCGAAGCCGGAAATCGTGGTGCCCAAGAAGGTCGAGAAGCCCAAGCCCAAACCGCAGCCGCCAAAGCCGCAGAAGAAGCCTGAGCCGCCCAAGGAGAAGCCTGCTGACGAAAAGCCGGTCGATACACCGCCGACCACGGCGCAACCGGAAAAGCCGGTGGCTCCCAAGCCTGCTCCTGCACCTTCGCCACCCAGCAACGCATTGCCGAACTGGCAGGGCGATTTGCTCGGTCATCTGAGCAAGTACAAGAAGTACCCTGAGGATGCACGCCGTCGTGGCATGCAGGGTGTCGCTCGCTTGCGCTTTGTGGTGGACGCTGACGGCAACGTGCTTTCCTACTCGATTGCCAATAGTTCAGGCAGCCCTTCGCTGGATCGAGCGACCATGGAAATGATCCGTCGCGCTCAGCCTTTGCCCAAGCCGCCGAAGGAAATTCTCAACAACGGCACCATTGAAATCCTCGCACCGTTCGTTTATTCGCTGGATAAACGCTGAATTGTACTTTTGTTACCCATAAGTACTTCTGATAACGTGCGTCTATCGATCGCACCCGCTATGCTGGGGTCGCAACTTCATGGACGCACGTTATGACTCTTACAGAATTGCGCTACATCGTTACGCTCGCCCAGGAGCAGCACTTTGGCCATGCGGCGGAACGCTGCCATGTCAGCCAGCCAACGCTGTCGGTGGGTGTCAAAAAACTCGAAGACGAACTCGGCGTGCTCATTTTCGAGCGCAGCAAGAGCGCTGTGCGCCTGACACCGGTCGGTGAAGGCATCGTTGCGCAGGCGCAGAAAGTGCTGGAGCAGGCCCAGGGTATTCGCGAGCTGGCCCAAGCCGGCAAGAACCAGCTGACCGCCCCGCTGAAAGTCGGCGCGATCTACACCGTCGGTCCCTACCTGTTTCCTCACCTGATCCCGCAACTGCACCGGGTCGCCCCGCAGATGCCGTTGTACATCGAGGAAAACTTCACGCATGTGCTGCGCGACAAGCTGCGTAACGGTGAGCTGGATGCCGTCATCATTGCCTTGCCGTTCAACGAAGCCGACGTACTGACCCTGCCGCTTTACGACGAACCGTTCTCTGTCCTGATGCCGGCCGACCATCCCTGGACTCAGAAAGAGACCATCGATGCCTCGGCGCTCAACGACAAGAGCCTGCTATTGCTGGGCGAAGGTCACTGCTTCCGTGATCAGGTTCTGGAGGCCTGCCCGACGCTGGGCAAAGGCAACGAAGGTGCCAAGCACACGACAGTAGAGTCCAGCTCGCTGGAAACCATTCGGCACATGGTCGCCTCCGGGCTGGGCATTTCGATCCTGCCGCTGTCGGCAGTCGACAGCCATCACTACGCGCCCGGCGTGATCGAAGTGCGCCCACTGACGCCGCCCGTGCCTTTCCGCACGGTCGCCATCGCCTGGCGTGCAAGCTTCCCGAGGCCCAAAGCCATCGAAATCCTCGCTGACTCTGCACGCCTGTGCTCGGTGGCACGTCCGAAAACAGTCGCTAGCTAGGCAGAACAGAAATGAGCGAGCTTTCCAGGGTCTCGGTCACGGCGCTCAAGGGTGTCGGCGAAGCGATGGCAGAAAAGCTGGCCAAGGTCGGGCTGGAAACCCTGCAGGACGTGCTGTTCCATCTGCCGCTGCGTTATCAGGACCGCACGCGCATCGTACCGATCGGTGCGTTGCGTCCTGGTCAGGATGCCGTCATCGAAGGCGTGGTCAGCGGTGCCGATGTGGTGATGGGCAAGCGTCGCAGTCTGCTGGTACGGCTGGGCGACGGCACCGGGGTCGTCAGCCTGCGCTTCTACCACTTCAGCAACGCCCAGAAAGAAAGCATGAAGCGTGGCACGCACCTGCGTTGCTTCGGCGAAGCGCGTCCCGGTGCTTCCGGACTGGAAATCTATCACCCGGAATATCGGGCGATTACCGGTGATGAGCCCGCGCCTGTCGAACAGACCCTCACGCCGATCTACCCGACGACCGAAGGCCTGACCCAACAGCGTCTGCGCCAGTTGTGCCAGCAGAGCCTGGCGATGCTCGGCCCCAAAAGTCTGCCGGACTGGCTGCCTGACGAGCTGGCCCGCGATTATCAGCTGGCGCCGCTGGACGATGCGATCCGTTACCTGCATCACCCACCCGCCGATGCCGACGTGGAGGAGCTCGCCCTCGGGCATCACTGGGCGCAGCACCGGCTGGCGTTCGAAGAACTGCTGACTCACCAGCTTTCCCAGCAGCGCCTGCGTGAAAGCCTGCGTTCACAGCGCGCACCGGCATTGCCCGTTGCGAAAAAGCTGCCGAAACAGTTTCTCGCCAACCTCGGCTTTGCCCCCACCGGCGCGCAGCAGCGTGTCGGCAAGGAAGTGGCCTATGACCTGAGTCAGCCCGAGCCGATGCTGCGGCTTATTCAGGGCGATGTGGGGTCGGGCAAGACCGTGGTCGCCGCGCTGGCAGCCTTGCAAGCACTGGAAGCAGGTTATCAAGTGGCGCTGATGGCGCCCACCGAGATTCTCGCCGAGCAGCACTACATCAACTTCCAGCGCTGGCTCGAGCCCTTGGGCGTGGGCGTTGCATGGCTGGCGGGCAAGCTCAAGGGCAAGGCGCGCGTCGCGTCTCTGGAGCAGATCGCCGGTGGCACACCCATGGTGGTCGGCACCCATGCGCTGTTTCAGGACGAAGTGCAGTTCAAGAACCTGGCGCTGGTGATCATCGACGAGCAACACCGGTTCGGCGTGCAGCAACGCCTGGCGCTGCGCAAAAAAGGGGTTGGCGGTCTGATGTGCCCGCATCAGCTGATCATGACTGCCACACCGATCCCGCGCACGCTGGCCATGAGCGCCTACGCCGATCTGGACACTTCGATCCTCGACGAACTGCCGCCGGGCCGGACGCCAGTCAATACCGTGCTGGTTGCCGATAGCCGCCGCCTGGAAGTCGTTGAGCGGGTGCGCGCCGCGTGCGCAGAAGGTCGCCAGGCCTATTGGGTGTGCACGCTGATCGAAGAATCCGAAGAGCTGACCTGCAAGGCCGCTGAAACCACGTACGAAGAATTGAGCAGTGCGTTGGGTGACGTGCGCGTCGGACTGATTCACGGGCGCATGAAGCCCGCAGAAAAAGCCGCGATCATGGCCGAGTTCAAGCAAGGTGCACTGCAATTGCTGGTGGCGACGACGGTCATCGAAGTCGGTGTCGACGTGCCGAACTCCAGCCTGATGATCATCGAGAACCCCGAGCGCCTCGGCTTGGCGCAGCTGCACCAGCTACGCGGCCGCGTCGGGCGCGGCAGCGCGGTGAGTCATTGTGTGCTGCTCTACCATCCGCCGCTTTCACAGATCGGACGGCAACGACTGGGCATCATGCGCGAAACCAACGATGGTTTCGTCATCGCCGAAAAAGACCTCGAACTGCGTGGCCCCGGTGAGATGCTCGGCACCCGACAAACGGGCCTTCTGCAATTCAAGGTCGCCGACCTGATGCGTGACGCGGACCTGCTGCCGGCCGTACGCGACGCGGCTCAGGCCCTGTTGGAGCGCTGGCCCCAACATGTCAGCCCCCTGCTCGACAGATGGCTGCGTCATGGCCAGCAGTATGGCCAGGTGTGATGCAGGCTACGCTTTATAAACCGCGTGCGACCCAAATCGAATAACGTGGTTATACTTCAGAAAATGTAGGAATTTGGACATAGCTCATGACAGAAGTCGCCCACGTCAATGATCCGCACCATGCGCCGCCGGTAATCCGACAGCTGCTTGAAAAATTGGCTATCAGCTACAACGAAGTCGTGGACGAAAAGAACCTCCCTCCAGCGCGCAAGGTGCAGGCCGTGCTGGTCGAGGATGCTGTCGGTGCGTTGCTTATCCTGTTTCCGCAAAGCCAGTTGCTCGACCTCTCCCGCATCACCGAGCTGACCGGCCGCCAACTGACCGCTGTGCCGCATGATCGTTTGCAGCGCATGCTCACCAAGCACAACCTGCGAGTGCTGCCGGGGGTCCCGGCACTGACTAGCTCACCGTGCCTTTACGACAAACATCTGCTGGACGAGCCCATGCTGCTGGTGGGCTCGGGCGAGCCAGGCGTGCTGCTGGAAATCAGCAATGATGCGTTCAAAGTCATGGTGAACAAGGCCAGTGCGGCGAACTTCGGCGAGCCGCTGGCGAAGATTCATCCCAATCTTGATCGTCCTCACGACGATCCGGCAGAAATCACCCAGGCCATGCATGTCTTCACGGCGCGCCGCATCCAGCAGCGCCTGGAAGCGACTCTGGAGATTCCACCGCTGGCCGGCACTGCGCAGAAAATCATCAAACTGCGTGTCGACCCTGACGCAACCATCGATGACATCACCGGCGTCGTCGAAACCGATCCTGCGCTGGC
This sequence comes from Pseudomonas cerasi, assembly GCF_027983475.1. NCBI lineage: Bacteria > Pseudomonadati > Pseudomonadota > Gammaproteobacteria > Pseudomonadales > Pseudomonadaceae > Pseudomonas > Pseudomonas cerasi. Next base: position 1,569,842 of record NZ_JAQJVM010000001.1, on the reverse strand, counting down.
CGCTCAGGTCGTCAGCTGGGCCGCTTCGCCGTATTACGCGTCGACCGGCAAGATTCGCTCTGTCGAAGACGCAATCGTCCGTGTACTGGGCTTCGATCTGGTGATCAATCTGGCGCTGGGCCTTGCATTGGGTAAAACCCTGAGCCTGCCCAAGGATCAGCCGCAACAGACCACGCCGTACTGGCAGCAATCCATCTACACCGCTGCCGTCATCGAAGGCCTGACCCGCGCCATTCCGCGCGCCAGCCGTCCGGAGGGTGGCCTGAGCTACCTCGCCGGTTTGCTGCACAACTTCGGTTACCTGCTGCTGGCGCACGTGTTTCCACCGCACTTCACCCTGATTTGCCGCCAACTGGAAGTGAACCCGCATTTGCACCACAGCTTTATCGAGCAGCACCTGCTGGGCATCAGCCGCGAGCAGATCGGTGCGTGGCTGATGCGCTACTGGGACATGCCGGATGAGCTCGCCATCGCGCTGCGCTTCCAGCACGACCCGCACTACAAGGGTGAGCATCACGTCTATGCCAACCTGGTCTATCTGGCGGTGCGCCTGCTGCGAGCCAACGGTATCGGCTCCGGTCCCGAACAGGATATCCCGGACGAACTGTTCGAACGCCTGGGCCTGACCCGCGACAAGGCCAACGAATCGGTGAAAAAGGTGCTCGAGGCCGAGGTGCTTCTGCGCGAACTGGCGTCACAGTTCAGCAAGTAACCTGCGGATGTAACGTACGAATAGTGCCGAAGGCTCCGGCCTTGGCACTCTCCCCTCGAACCTTAGAAAGGCTCGCCTTCAACCCCCGGCAGGTGCTCATCCAGGCGTAGCCATGGAAGCCGGTTCTCTATCCAGATGTGTCGAGAGGGCGCAGCCAGCTCAGGTTGGTCAAGCGTCGCAATGGTGACGTCGATCTCGTCCGGGCTGTTGCGCGTGAACAACGCCAGCTGAGCGCCGCACTTGCCGCAGAAATAGCGGACGCAGCTGGGTGCAGAGTCATAAGCGCAGGGGCTGCCCGTCAGCCACGTGAACGACGCCAGCGGCACACTTATCCAGGTGACGACCGTTGCACCCGAGGTGCGTCGACAGATGGAGCAATGACAGTGAGCGATGTCCCGCAACGGCGCATCGAACTGATAACGCAGCCCGCCGCAATGGCAGCCACCCGAGTGTATCTCGCTCATCCGTGCTTCTCCCGTTCATGCCCATAATCCCTGTGACAATAAAATTCCGGCAACTGCCGAATGAAAGCTCGGTGAAAGCTTGGCCAATTAGCATCAGCTCACTTCCGGCAAAAAGACCGGTTAGCCAGGAACGGACTCCAAGGTGTTTCAGGCCCAATTAACAACAATAATGGTGATTCCGATGCTTGCTGACTTCTCGCTCCACACTCTCCTTGCGCCCCCACTCCACGTACCGATCTGCTGAGCTGACTCGTTCATTTCACGTTCTGTAGCCGTATGACGTCTGGAGTATTCCCATGCTGACTTTCCTTGGCTTTGCCATGGTTATTGCGTTCATGTACCTGATCATGAGCAAGCGCCTGACTGCGCTGATCGCCCTGATCCTGGTTCCGATCATCTTCGCCCTGTTCGGTGGCTTCGCGTCGCAGATCGGCCCGATGATGCTGGCAGGTATCACCAAGCTGGCGCCGACCGGCGTGATGCTGATGTTCGCCATTCTGTACTTTGCGCTGATGATCGACTCAGGCCTGTTCGACCCGGCCGTGCGCAAGATCCTGAAAATGGTCAAGGGCGACCCGATGCGCATTTCGGTCGGCACCGCCGTGCTGGCGCTGGTGGTGTCCCTCGACGGTGACGGCGCGACCACCTACATGATCTGCGTTGCCGCCATGCTGCCGCTGTACAGCCGCGTGGGCATGAGCCCGCGCATCATGGCCGGCCTGATCATTCTCGCCGGCGGCGTGATGAACATGACCCCTTGGGGCGGCCCGACCGCTCGTGCGGCCAGCGCCCTGCACGTCGATGCCTCCGACATCTTTGTACCGATGATCCCGGCCATGCTGGCAGGTGTGATCGCGATCCTGGCGATTGCCTACTTCTACGGCAAACGCGAACGTGCCCGACTGGGTGAACTGCACCTGCAGGGTGATGAAGTCGACCACAGCGAAATCAGCGTCTCGCAATTCCCTGACGCGCGCCGTCCAAAGCTGATCTGGTTCAACGCCGCCCTGACCCTGGCACTGATGGTCGCCCTGATCATGGGCCTGCTGCCGCTGCCGGTCCTGTTCATGATCGCGTTCAGTATCGCGATGATCATCAACTACCCGAACCTGCAGGACCAGAAGGACCGCGTATCGGCCCACGCCGGTAGCGTACTGGCGGTGGTCGGCCTGATCTTCGCCGCGGGGATCTTCACCGGCATCCTGTCCGGCACCGGCATGGTCGACGCGATGTCGAAAAGCCTGCTGGCCGTGATCCCGGATGCGCTGGGCCCGTACCTCGCCGTGATCACCGCGCTGGTGAGCATGCCGTTCACCTTCTTCATGTCCAACGACGCGTTCTACTACGGCGTACTGCCAGTGCTGTCCGAAGCCGCTGCCCACTACGGCATCAGCCCGGTGGAAATGGCCCGCGCCTCGATCGTCGGTCAGCCGGTCCACCTGCTCAGCCCGCTGGTGCCTTCGACCTACCTGCTGGTGGCTCTGGCCGGTATCGAGTTCGGCGACCACCAGCGCTTCACCCTGAAATGGGCGATTCTGGTGTGCATGTGCATTCTGGTTGCCGCGCTGCTGATGGGGATCTTCCCGCTTTATAGCAGCATGTAAGCTTCTTTGGCTGACCCAAGGCTCGCCGTCGACTTGATCGTTGACGGCGAGTTTTTGCGTTTGGACGGTCAATTGGTTGAGGGCCGATACTGCAACGCCTCGGCCAGATGGCTGCGGTTGATCGCATCCACCTGCTCCAGGTCCGCCAAAGTCCGCGCCACCTTCAGCAATCGATGCGCCGAGCGCAACGACAGGGTCAGACGCTCGCACGCCGTCTCCAGCCAGCTTTCATCGACACTGGACAGCGCGCAGTACTCACGCAGCCCCGGCAGATCGAGAAACGCATTGGCACAGCCCTGACGACGTTGCTGACGGTGTCTCGCCTCAGCGACCACAGCTGCGGCACTGGCGGTGTTTTCACTGGTGGTCGGGTCAGGGTTGAGGGCGGTAGCTTCGCGGGCGACGGTCAGGTGCAGGTCGATCCGGTCCAGCAGCGGGCCGGACAACTTGTTGCGATAGCGCTGCACCTGCTCAGTGGAACAGCGGCAGCGCCCGGTCGGCTCACCGAGATAGCCACAGGGACACGGGTTCATCGCCGCCACCAACTGGAACCTCGCCGGAAAGCGCACGCGATCCCGCGCCCGGGAAATCACGATATGCCCGGACTCCAGCGGCTCGCGCAAAACCTCCAGCACGCGGCGGTCGAACTCCGGCAGCTCATCAAGGAATAGAACGCCGTGATGCGCCAACGTGATTTCGCCAGGTTGCGGACGACTGCCACCGCCTACCAACGCCGGCCCGGACGCCGAGTGATGCGGCTGGCGAAACGGCCGCTGCGGCCAACTGGTCAGCGGCACCTGGCTGGCAACCGACTGAATCGCCGCCACCTCCAGCGCTTCGTGCTCGTCCAGCGGCGGCAACAAACCCGGCAGGCGGCTGGCAAGCAGCGTCTTGCCAGTGCCGGGCGGCCCGCTGAACAGCAGGTTATGCGCACCGGCAGCGGCGATTACCAGCGCACGCTTGGCCGCCGTCTGGCCCTGCACTTCGCTTAAATCCGGATACGGCTTGGGATGATGCAGCAGGCCGCTGGACTGATACGGCGCAATCACCGTGCGCCCGTTGAAATGCGCGACCAGCTCCAGCAAGTGGCTCACCGCAATCACCCGCAGCCCCGACGCCAAACACGCTTCCTCGGCGTTCACCGCCGGAATGATCAGCGTCCGCTCCGCCGCACGTGCCGCCAGCGCAGCAGGCAGCACACCCTGAATCGGCCGAATCGCCCCCGATAACGCCAACTCGCCCAGACACTCGACATCCTGCAACGCAACCAGCGGCACCTGCCCGCTGGCCGCCAGCAAACCCAGCGCAATCGCCAGATCGAACCGCCCGCCATCCTTGGGCAAATCAGCCGGCGCAAGGTTGAGCGTGATCCGCCGCGCTGGAAAATCCAGCCCGGAATTGAGAATGGCGCTGCGCACCCGGTCCTTGCTCTCCTTGACCGCCCCCTCCGGCAAGCCCACCAGCGTCAGGGCCGGCAGGCCGTTGGCCAGATGCGCTTCAACAGTAACCGCCGGGGCTTCCACCCCGACCTGGGCACGACTATGGACGATAGCCAGCGACATGGATCATTCCTTGATATGAGCGATGGGCGGGTATCGTGCTTTATTTGTGGGATGGGGGTGAGGGGGGAATGGATACAGGGTGTGAGTAGGGTTCGACAGGCACGACACTTAGTCGGCTAAAGGCTGCATGCAAAACATAGATGCGCAAATTTTTGCGCATCCGATGGCCGGGGCTTAACCAGCAAAGCTCTATATTCAAAGCGATGCAGCGAGCATGCGCGAGTCAGCGCACGTGTGCAGATACTTGCGCACTATTTCACGCTTTTCTTGCTCGATGTCTTTGCTTTAAATTCCTATCTATTTGTTTTTTATAGATAAGTAGACAGTCGGCACATATCTTGGAATGCACCTCTGCATACAGCGGGCGATATCGACCGTTTCTGCGCAGAGATTCCATGCATGACCGACAAATCCGGCACCCATACTCAACGACGTGCTGCAACGTTCGCCAAAACTCCCGCCACGGCCACCAGCCTGTGTCCCTTCCGCGGACCTGACGTCGCCATCGTGCCCGTGCGCTATGCGCTGGATCGCTCCCGCTACGATACCGCTCCCCAGAAGCTGAAACCGCTACTCAAGGGCAGCCGCTGGGCGGTGATGCCGAAGCTGAAAACACGCAGCTATACCCTTCGCCAGCTGTATGACGGCTACGTGTATGTCTATGACGAGACTGCCGAAACGTTGCACGAGTACGCGGTGTCAGCCGCCACCGGCAACCTGAGCCGTATTGTCTGGACCGATACGCAGCTTGGCAGTGACCGGCGAAGCGGTGCCGACGATGGCAAACCCTTCCTGCTCTATCCGCGAAACAACCGGCTTCATATCGCCTTTTCTCCGCTGCAATGGACGTGGCGAACATGCGAACACCTGCGTTCGAACCGGGCAAGCCGCTCTGCATGGATGAAAGCGCTGGATCTGAAACGCTACTGCATGACCATGGCCGAGCCGGATACCTTGCCGTTGAACCGCGTTGCCGAAGCGGTGGCGGACATCGACAAGGAGCATGTGGTTGATGATGACCGCTTTGCAGACTCGGAGATTCCTACATCCAAGGCCTCCAGCGAAGAAACCCAGCCGCTGTTTTCGCCAATCGGCGCTGACGTTTTCTGGCAGGGCAGCGTTGAAGACCAGCACAGCTCACTGCTCATCGCCCTTGATGACCCGCTGGCCATTTTCAACGATCTGGGCATGCAACTGGCCGCCGATCAGGCCGCTTACCGCAACTGGCAAGCCGAGTACGAACACAAGATCCAGATCGCCCAGACGGTCACCGCACTGTGTGGCGCTGAAGGCGAACCGGAGAAATTGCCGGCATCGGTGCGCGGTAATGCCGCGCTCACTCACCAGTATCTGGGCGAGCTCGAAGCTTACTTCGAGCAGTGCATCCTTGAGGAAGCGCAGATCAGCAGCAGTAACGTTCCCGGCGATTTTCTGCTGATGCCGGACATGTTCAAGAGCCTGGACATGCGCAAATCGATTGAAATGCGTTACGGCAGCGCGCCCTCCGACGAGGCCCTGCAAGCCTGGAAAGATCGCCACAAATGGCGGCGCGAGGTCGATCTGAGCGGTGCGCGCCAATACCTTCAGCAGCACCTGCCAACCGGCGACACACTGCTGCAACAGGTGCGTGACACGCAAAGCGACTTTCGGCAATGGTCGACCCATCTGGGCACGGAACCGCTCAAGCTGTTTGTCGACACCACACACCCTGAAAGCCTGCTTTATCTGCAAACGCTCATGCTTAACCTGCAGATCATCTACGCTCAGGACAACGCCGCCAGCGCCTGGCTCGCCGAGCAGGAGGCCAACGACAGCAGCCTGTTTGGCACCTTGCGCTACGGCTTCTCACCGGCGCTCAAACACGCGCTGCATCAGGAGGCCAACGCGCTGCTGAACGGCCTTGGCGACGTGACCAACCTGGCCACCCGAATCGGCGAACTCAACGGCACGCTCAATCATCAGGGCTTTGCCGACAAGCCGTGGATGAAGGCGCTGAAACAACCCGTTCAGGACACCTTCAAAGCTCTCGGCCAACTGGCCAGCAGCGCAGGCAAGGCAACGTTCGAAAGTATCCTGCTGGCCTGGGTACCCATCGACAGCCGCCTGGCGGTGGGCAAGCAGCAGAACATCGTTGCACTGATACGCACGCTGTTGATCGGCCAGATCCTGCTCGATTCGAAGGCGCGTATCGCGATCGATCACAAGATGCTCGCGAAGCTGAAAAACTGGATCAGTGAGTGGCAGGTGCTCAACAAACAGATCAGCGACACGCGTCGCAGCTGGCTCTACCCAACCGCTTACAACCCCCGCAAAAGCATCGCTAGCCACCTGCGCACGCTCGAGCAAAAGCTTCGCCTGCACGAACTGAGCATGCCCGCCCTGCTCGACTTTCAGAACAACCAGTACGCCAAGCAATTGCAGGGCGAGATTCGCCTGTACTTCCAGTCCGGAAAAGCCATCACCAAAGACTGGCTGGCGACCGCCAAACGCTGGCTCGATGGACTGGGAGGGATTGCCGGCTCGATCACCTGGAGCGTGATCATGCTCAACTTCATCAACACCGCCTTCACTTATCGCGACCTTACTCGGGATGGAGACTTCAGTGCCAAGGACATCGGCAAGGTGACGTATGGGTTGGGGTATAGCTTTAACTTGTTGATGGCGGTGTTTGTTGAAGCGCCGTGGGCAATTATCAGGGATGCGACGCCGGTGCTGATCGATGGCAAGAATGTCGGGATTCTGGATCGCTCTGCGGGTTATTGGAGGGCGAAGGGAAATGCGGCGTGGAGTGATGCGATACGTGGGTTCAGGGTTTCGATGGTGGCTATGGGTGGGTTTGGGCTGGCGGCGGTTACGCTTGAACTATTTGATGTCACAAATGATTTTTACGCAGCGAAAACATCAGAGGAAAAAAACGCAATTATTGTAAAAGGCATTTCTATATTCGCAATGGGAGTAGGCTCAACTTTTCAATTGATGGCAGGATTGTCCCCAGCAAGCACCTTTACAGTTGTTGCGATGAGTCCATGGTTCAGTGTGGCGCTGCTCGTAATAGGATCTATATATCTTTTTACTACGCTGGCTTTGAGTTATTTCAAGCAAGACAGTGTGGGCTGGTGGCTACGCAAGTGCTGTTGGTCGAGAACCCTGGACTATCGCTACCCCGAGACTGCCGAAGGCGAGAGTGAAGAAGTACGCGCATTGATGGAAATTCAATTGTCTCCACAGATTCATGTTAAAAGCACCGTGCATTATGAGAATCGTTATCTTGGTAAAGGCGACTACTACAGCGTAGCGGTACAAAATGGCGCTGGAGTGCAAGTACGCTTGCCAAAGCTGGTACGCGGAGAGTCCGTGCACTTCAACATCGTCAGCAGCAAGCGACCATGGGGAGTGCTACCTGTAGAAAAAATAGACGACCCGCTGCATCAAACTTTTCTGGACAGCGGGCAATTCAGGAAGGCCAAACAGTTCGGGACGCTTACCAACAAGCCAGCTGGAAAGGCGAGTGAAGATTTCACCTATCCGCTCATGCCACCTGAAAATGAAGACCTCATCTGGGAAACGTGGGTGCCGCTCCACAAGGACGCAACATATCTTGAGCTGCAAATCTGGTACCCGGCCAATCTGATCAATCCTGGCGAGGACGATAGAAGCTATCTGTTTCAGATGGAGCTTGGCACAAGAGGCGATACTGCTATCGATGGTTTGGCTGCTGTGGAGCTTGAAGTGAAGGCATCAAGCAGGATTGGCACACTGACTCTGGAAGTAGCAGAGGGTACACCTGTATGAATCAACAAGAAAAAGCCTTGTATCTGCCGAAAAGTAAAGACGTTCTGAACTGGAAGATCAAAACATTTGCTAGATCGCCTAGAGAAATGAAGATAACTCAGTCCATATTCATTGCAGTCTACATGACAGGAAGCACACTTTACATGTGGGGAGGCTGGATAATGTTTTCAGACAGTCTCTACTCATTAGTGGGCACGATACTCGCGCTTGCCGGAATTCTTGCTTATTACCTATGCCTACTCATCCGCCAAAAAACAATCTACAACTACACCATCAAAACCGACAGAGCCCACCTCGAGTACTACCTCCACTACCCCGACTTCGCCTCCTCCTTTTTCAAAGGCATCGCCATAGCCGTCATCCTGTTGTTCGCCATGGTAGCCACCCTAACCGGCTCACTGCTCTTCCTGATCGGCCCCGTGGCCATGGCATTCATCGCAGCCATCAAGCTACTCAACTGGGAAAACCCCATCCACCACGAACAAAGCCTGCCATGGGGCGAGTACAACTTCGTCACTGTCGACCGCAAACGCTTGATGATCATCACGCACCGCACTGACATCACACTCGGCTTCGAAGCCCGATTCCAGCACGAGCTACTGTTCAACAAGTACCTGAATTTTCTGCACACCGTGCTCCCGTCCACGGCCGAGTTCACCGAAAAAGCCTGGAAGTGGTAGCACACCCACGCTAACGTACACACCGGAATTCAAGCCCTACCCACCAAGGCCTCACCATGATACAGATCCGCCCCATGACCCCGGAAGATTTCGAGCGCTTCTGGCCCACCTTTCAGGCTGTCGTCATCGCTCAGGAAACCTACGCCTACGACCCTGCCCTCACTCAGGAGCAAGCCCGCGATCTATGGATGAAGGCGCCCTTGCACACGCTGATTGCCGAGGAAGACGGTCAGCTGTTGGGCAGCTACTACCTGAAGGCCAATGCGGCAGGCCCGGGCAATCATGTGTGCAACTGTGGCTATATGGTGACGGACGCGGCGCGGGGTCGTGGTGTGGCGCGGTTGATGTGCGAGCATTCGCAGCAACTGGCGCGCGACAGCGGGTTCCTGGCGATGCAGTTCAATTCGGTGGTCGCCAGCAATGAGGTGGCGGTCGGGTTGTGGAGCAAGCTGGGTTTCGAGACGGTCGGGCGGTTGCCCAAGGCTTATCGTCATGCCCGATTGGGCCTGGTGGATTGTCTGGTGATGTTCAAGTGGCTGGCTGATGAGCCGGTGGCTAAAGAGCCTGCGCAGCCCAAGTTGATTGGCCGCAAGAATATCGAATCCGTGGTGTCGCGTCCGCGTCGAAAATAAGCGCGACGCACACATGAAAACGGGGCCTGCTCAGCATGAGCAGGCCCCGTCTTGTATTACAGCTCGGTGCTTATTTGCCAGAACCCATATCGGGCTGTTTCTGCAGCAACACCCGAGTCACTCGACGCTCTTCCACGCCGACGACGTGCAGGTTCCAGCCCTGCCAGCTGAGGCTGTCGCCGGTAGACGGCAGGCGATCCAGCAGGCTCATGACCAGTCCGGCCAGGGTCTGATAATCCTCGGTCGCCTTGGCCTGGAAGCCAGTGCGCTCGCGAATCAGGCTCAGGTTCAAGGCACCCGATACCACGAAGTCCTCGCCCTGCTCGACGATGTCCGGGCCTTCCACTTCGCTGGCGTCAGGCAGCTGGCCAGCGATGGACTCGAGAATGTCGGTCATGCTCAACACACCGATGAAGTCACCAAACTCGTTGACCACGAAGGCGATGTGCGTCGATTCCTTGCGCATCTGCTCCAGGGCATTGAGGATGGTGAAGCTTTCCAGCAGGTTGATGGCCTTGCGCGACATCAGTTTCAAGTCGGGCTCGTTGCCGGACAACAGTTCCTTGAACAACTCTTTCTTGTGCACGAAGCCCAGCGGCTCATCGATACCGCGCTCGCCAATCAACGGCAGACGCGAGTAGGACGAATGCATCAGTTTCAGACGGATCTTCTCGGCGCTGTCGTTCAGGTCGATACAGTCGACTTCGGCCCTCGGCGTCATCACCGTGCGAATCGGCCGCTCTGCCAGCTGCAGTACGCCGCTGATCATCACGCGCTCACGACGGTCGAACACCGGCTCGCTGCTTTCCCCATCCAGCATGTCGGTGATTTCCTCATCGACGTCACCAGACTCCAGCTTGCGACCGCCCAACAGGCGCATCACCGCATGAGCCGCACGCTCGCGGCGCGGCAGGTGACCATGGGCCGACTTCTTGCTGCGCTTGCGGGCGATCTGGTTGAACACCTCGATGAGGATCGAGAAGCCGATGGCCGCATACAGATAGCCCTTGGGAATATGGAAGCCCAGGCCTTCGGCGGTCAGGCTGAAACCGATCATCATCAGGAAGCCCAGACACAGCATGATCACCGTCGGGCGGCTGTTGACGAATTTGGTCAGCGGCTTGCTGGCAATCATCATCAGGCCGATGGAGAAGATCACCGCGATCATCATCACCGACAGGTGCTCGACCATGCCGACGGCGGTAATCACCGCATCCAGCGAGAACACGGCGTCCAGTACGACGATCTGCGCAACGATAGGCCAGAACAACGCATAGCCCGCATTACCGGCGCGCTGGGCGACATGCCCTTCCAGGCGCTCGTGCAGTTCCATGGTGGCCTTGAACAGCAGGAATACACCACCAAACAGCATGATCAGGTCGCGACCGGAGAACGTCTTGCCGAACACCTCGAATAACGGCTCGGTCAGCGTCACCATCCACGAGATGCTCGCCAGCAGGCCAAGGCGCATGATCAACGCCAGCGACAGGCCAATGACGCGCGCCTTGTCGCGTTGTTCAGGGGGCAGTTTGTCGGCCAAGATGGCGATGAACACCAGGTTATCGATGCCCAGCACCAGTTCCAGCACGATAAGGGTCAGCAGGCCAAGCCATGCCGTGGGATCAGCGATCCATTCCATGGTTTATGCAGCCTCACGATAAAAATGGCAGGGGTGGGTATGGGTCACTGTAGACCAGACGCCATCGCTGAACGTCAGGCATGGCGTTGCAGCGTCAGAACGCGAAGGTCTGCCGGAATCCATGCAGTGCAAGAGGTTAAGTGGAGAGACGTTCGAATGAAGCGGCCTGCTCGGTAACAGTGAGATCACCGGCCAGCCATACGCGATGGAAGGAAGACAACTCGGAGGCTCCTGGAGGGTATTCATACAGTCCTGAAAATCAATACGGGCGCTGATCGTACAATACCCATAGATGTTTCGTACGTTGGGAAAGTATTACAAGACTTGACCACCGAGCGTGCTGCTTGCCGAGCAGTAAATGAGCATGGGGCGACGTTTTGTCACACCTCAAGGCACTACCAGTTGTCTGACAACAGAATGGCGCGGGTAGATGCGCCAATCCATTTGTTTTAAAATGTTTCCATAACGTCAGGCATACGCAGTGCTTCCCGCGATCCTTATTCAACGTCGCCCTTCACTGCTCGCCTGAACAGAATCATAAAAAGAAAGCCCGTCATAGACGGGCTTTTTTCGTTTTCAGCTTTTGCATTCGATGCCCTCGACGGCATCCCGGCAACCCGTTTTCTTAACCTTTGAGGTGATTTACCCATGCTGCGCATCGTTGTTGTTCATTTGTTTCAGTGGCTCAAGCGTCTGTCGTCTGCGCTGTTCTTCCGCAGCGCAGAGGACAACTATTCGCGCAGCTTCACACGCGAAAACGATGACGAAGGCCGCTGGACGTTTGTTTCGATCGTCATCGTTCTGACCCTCAGCCTTTATTGCCTGGCTGGCCTGGGTTACTACGCCAAGACCAATATCTGGGACGGCTTCACTCAAGAGCAGAAAGAGAACATCGCGCAGGCCATGGTGGTCAGCTCGCAGAATCTCTGACAGTTACTGGGTTCGACCAAACGGGGGAAGCAAAAGCTTCCCCCGTTTTTGTTTGACCGGCTTGTCAGGAAGCGGCTTTTCTGCGAGAAAGCCCGCTCGCGCCAATCACAGAGCGCGCTGCAACCGGAAGCATGGCAATGAGCAAAGAATTACAGATTACCGATCTGCACCCCGGCGAGGGCAAGGCAGCGGTAAAGGGTGCGCTGATCACCACGCATTACACCGGAACCCTGGAAGATGGCACGGTGTTCGATTCCTCCCACGAGCGTGGCAAGCCGTTCCAATGCGTGATCGGTACCGGGCGCGTCATCAAGGGCTGGGACCAGGGCCTGATGGGCATGAAGGTCGGCGGCAAGCGTAAATTATTCGTCCCCGCCCACCTGGCCTACGGCGACAGAAGCATGGGCGCACACATAAAGCCCGGTGCCGACCTGACATTCGAAATAGAACTGCTGGAAGTGCTGACCCGCGACGATTGAGCAGCTTGCCTTGCAGATCAGCCTGCGTCGGCCGATACCCTGACGCACGGGCACACGCCTGATTGCTTGTTATCGCAGAAAAAGCCATGCTCCGGGTATGGAATTCAAGGTCTTGGCACAGGAACACGTATGGCGCTCAATAAGTCGACTCAGGAGCTGAAGCGACACCTGAAAGGGACAGCAACCAATCTGGAAAACACGGCGGAAGAAATTCTCAAACTCGCCTCACAAATGAACGATGTGGATGTCACCGCAGTGCTGCAGATGGTCAACCGTCTTTACAGCGACGCCGACCAGCTCAAAGCCTATGCTGATGAGGTCAAGGCCAAGCGGATCGTGCGCGCCAAGCCGCTGTAAATCGCTGCACCCGAGTTCAGACGCGCTTTCTTCGCTCCAGAGGGCCTTCGATGCTGCCACAGCCCGCCACTTCCAGCGTCAGCCCCAGGCACCTGAACATGCAGAAATGGCGTGGCCGGGTCGGCATGGGCCTGGTCGCTAGCCTGTCGGTTCTGGCCGGCATGACCGATGCCATCGGCTTCATGGCCACCGGCGATTTCGTTTCGTTCATGAGCGGCAACACCACCCGGCTTGCAGTCGCAATCAGTGATGGCGACCTGAGCGTGACGGTGCGTCTGACCCTCGCAATCCTTGCCTTCATTGCCGGCAACGCGCTGGGCGTGGTGGTTGCGCGCCTTGGCGGGCGACGTGCCCTGCCCTTGCTGCTGGGCATCGCTACGCTGCTGTGTGCGGCTGCCGCATGGCCGCTGGAAAGCAACATGCTCGCACTGATCTGGGCGATTCTGGCAATGGGCATGCTCAACGCCGCCGTCGAGCAGGTCAACGGGCTGCCGGTCGGCCTGACTTACGTGACCGGCGCGCTGTCGCGCTTCGGTCGTGGCCTGGGTCGCTGGATGCTGGGGGAACGCCGGGACGGCTGGCGCGTGCAACTGGTCCCCTGGGTCGGCATGTTCATCGGGGCCGTGATAGGCGCGCTACTCGAGCATCGTCTGGGGCTCAACGCTCTGTTGATCAGCGGCAGCCTGTCGGCGTTGCTGGGGCTGGTTTCGCTGAAAATCCCGCACCGCTGGCAACGTCAATACATGCCACGCTGAACCCTGCGATGCCCATCTGCTGAAATACGTTTACCATACGCCGCTTTTCCTGACCGATCTGCGCCATGACCCCTGAAGCACTCGCGATTCTGCAACAGCACCTGATCGACGCGTTGAACAACGTCCCGAATGAAACCCGCCGCCTGTTTCATGGCCGGGGCCGTGTGTGGCCGGGGCTGGAGCACATCACCGTCGACTGGATGCAGGGCGTGGTGCTGGTCTCGGTGTTCAAGGAGCCTCTTGAATCCGAGCTGGCAGCATTGATGCAGCTGTTGCACGCGTTGATCGACACGCCCCAGTGGCAGCAGAGTCAGGCTCACACCTTGCTGCTGCAGCACCGCTATCTGCCACAGAGCACCACGCAATGGCTGACCGGCGAGGTCGTGGATGAATGGGTGATCACCGAAAACGGCCTGCGCTACAAAGTCGATTTCGGCAAAAAGCAGAACAGCGGCCTGTTTCTGGACATGCGCTACGGCCGTGAATGGGTGCAGGCTCAGGCCAAGGGCAAGCGCATCCTCAATCTGTTCGCTTACACCTGCGGCTTCTCGGTCGCCGCCCTGGCCGGGGGTGCCGACCACGTCGTGAATCTGGACATGGCCCGCGCTGCACTGAATCGCGGCCGCGAGAATCATCGCCTCAATGATCAGGACCTCAGCCGCGTGACCTTTCTGGGCCATGACCTGTTCAAGTCCTGGGCCAAGGTCACCCGTTGCGGCCCTTATGACCTGATCATCATTGACCCGCCGTCCTTCCAGAAAGGCAGTTTCATGCTCGACAAGGACTACCAGCGTGTCCTGCGTCGATTGCCGGAGTTGCTGGACGAGAACGGTTCGGTGCTGGCGTGCATGAACGATCCCGCACTGGGACCGGACTTTCTGATTCAGCACACCGCAATCGAAGCGCCCTGCCTGCGCTTCGAACAGCGCCTGGAAAACCCGCCGGAGTTCCCCGACGCTCGCGTTGAGGGCGGCTTGAAGGCGCTGGTGTTCAAGGCAGAAGGCCTGAGCCGCAGCGGATGGGCGTAACGAGCGAAGACCGACGGCCGCTTCGGAGCTGAACAGGCATGCAGCCTATTCAACCTGCCCAAACACCTGGCTGGGCCGACGCAGCGACGGGTCGAACGGGTTGATTCTGGCGCTGATGGCCGTGGCTTCACGCTTGAGCAATTCAACTACGGTCATCAGGCGATCGGGCCCCAGCCGGTCGGAGATGGTCGCCACACTGAGCGCAGCCACTGCACGACCGTTGCGGTCCAGGATCGGCACTGCCAGCCCGGCCATGCCCGGTAACGCGCCGGTGTTTCGCCCGGCGTAGCCCAGACGCCGCACGTTTTCCACCTCCGAACGCAGAAACACCTCGTCGTACAGGTGAAAATCCTTGAGCCGTGGCAGGTTGTAGGCAATGACCGTTTCCCGCTCGTCCTCGGGCAGAAACGCGAGAATCGCCAGACTGCCCTGCCCCACGCCCAAGGCAACACGACCGCCGATGTCGCCGGTGAACGTGCGGATCGGGTACGGGCCTTCGCTGCGGTCCAGGCAGATCGCATCGAAACCGCTGCGTGCCAGCAGAAACAGCGAGTCACCCAGTGACGCAGACAGGCGCAACAGGCTGGGGCGCACCACGTCACGCAGGTTGCCGGTATTACCCGCCTTGGCCGCCAAGGCGAAAAACTCAATGCTCAACCGGTAACGTTTGCTGAGCAGATCCTGCTCGACCATGCCCTCATCCATCAGGCTGCGCAGCAAGCGGTGCGTGGTGGGTTGCGACAGCCCGACACGCTGGGCGAGTTGCGTGACCCGCTCGCCGCCTTCATCACACTCGCCCAGGCAGCGCAGTACCGCGAACAGACGGGAAACGGCTCCCACACCGACTTCAGCTTTCGTAATATTCCGATCAGTGGAATTATCCATGACAATATCTCTTTATATTTCCACCAAAAGAATTAATTCAAAGAAAGATGTTATTCAGTGAAATTCCTTGTTGAGCCCATCCTAGCCTTCGCCCTACTCTCAGTCCACCGGGGCGATTTGAACAATCATCGGTAGCCGACTCAGAGCGAGCGCCAACGTCCACAGAACTGCATGACTTCACTTCGCATCTGCCCATGACAAACGCGTGCTTCGGCGCGCATGCACAAAGGTGGAAGCAGGCATGGCATTTCTGCAGCTCGAAGGTCTCTCCAAACGCTACGGCTCCATTGACGCGGTCGTTGCCACCAACCTGGCCGTCGACAAGGGCGAATTCGTTTCTCTGCTCGGCCCTTCCGGCTGCGGCAAAACCACCACCCTGCAAATGATCGCCGGCTTCGTCGAAGTCAGTGACGGACGCATTGTGCTCGACGGGCGCGATATCACTCACGCCAAACCCAGCAGCCGGGGCCTTGGCGTAGTGTTCCAAAGCTATGCGCTGTTTCCGCACATGACCGTGGCTGACAACGTTGCGTTTGGCCTGCGTATGCGCAAGGTGCCTGCCGCCGAGTTGCACCCGCGTGTCAAACGGGTGCTGGAGCTGGTGCGCCTCGGTCAGCATGCCGAGCGCTATCCGCGCGAGTTGTCCGGTGGGCAGCGCCAGCGGGTCGCATTGGCCCGCGCACTGGTCATCGAGCCGCCAGTACTGCTGCTCGACGAGCCGCTGTCCAACCTGGATGCCAACCTGCGCGAAGAGATGCAGTTCGAAATCCGCCGCATTCAGAACGAAGTCGGCATTACCACGCTGATGGTCACCCATGATCAGGCCGAAGCCCTGTCGATCAGCGATCGGGTGGTGGTGATGCAGGCCGGTCGTATCACCCAGATCGACGAGCCTTACAAGCTCTACGAACACCCGCGTACACGCTTCATCTCGGGTTTCGTCGGCAAGGCCAACATGTTGCAGGGTGATCTGGACAGCAGCGGCATCCCGCAGATTCGCCAAGTGCCCGGCGATGGCAGCCTGACCCTCAGCCTGCGTCCCGAGAAGATCGATCTGGTGTCACCTGGCTGCGGACGACTGTCCGGGCGCATCGTCACCCGTTACTTTCTTGGCAGCCAGTGGCTGTATCGCATCCAGACCGGCATTGGCGAAGTGACGGTAGTGCGTCGCAACGACGGCCAGGCGCCGCTGGAACAAGGCGCGGCGGTCGACATGGACTGGCCCACCGAGTTGCTGCGCGTGCTGGATGCCGACGAGGTGCGCGCATGAGCCTGCTGAGCGAAATGCGTCAGGGCGGTCGCGGCTATTGGCTGTCGGCTCCGGCGCTGGCGCTGTATATCGGCTTGCTGGTGTTGCCGCTGGGGCTGACTCTGCTGCTGTCGTTCAACGTGTTCGACTATCAGGTCGGGGTGAAAAGCGACAGCTACACGCTGGCCAACTATATGGCCGTGGTCACCGACTCGTATTTCTATGAAATCTTCCTGCGCACCTTCTGGATCAGCGCGCTGGTCACCCTGCTGTGCGTGCTGATCGGCGTCCCCGAAGCCTACATTCTCTGCCGCATGGGCACGCCGTGGCGCTCGATCTTCCTGATCCTGATTCTCACGCCGCTGCTGATCTCGGTGGTGGTCCGGGCGTTCGGCTGGAGCCTGCTGCTGGGCGCGGACGGTTTGATCAATCAGGTCATCCAGTTCATGGGCGGTCGCCCGGTGAAACTGCTGTACACCCCGTTTGCCGTGGTCATTGCGTTGGTCCACGTCATGTTGCCGTTCATGATCATTCCGGTCTGGACCTCGCTGCAGAAGCTCGACCCCACCGCCGAGCAGGCCGCGCTGTCGCTGGGCGCCAGCCAGGCGAAAGTCATGCGCCTGATCGTGCTGCCGCAGGTCATGCCCGGCGTGCTGTCCGGCTCGCTGATCGTGTTCGGCCTGGCCGCCAGTTCGTTCGCCATTCCCGGCCTGCTCGGCGGACGACGTCTGAAAATGGTCGCCACGGTGATCTACGACCAGTACCTCTCGGAGTTGAACTGGCCGATGGGCGCGACCCTTGCCGTGGCGCTGCTGTTGGTCAACCTGCTGGTCATGCTGTCCTGGAACCGCATGATCGAAGGCCGTTACAAAAAAACTCTGGGGGAATGATCCATGTCCAAGAACGGTCCGTTGGCCCTCTCGTTTCATGCGCTGGTGGTGATCTTCATGATGGCCCCGCTGGTCGTGGTGTGCCTGGTGGCGTTCACCCCGGAAAACACCCTGAGCCTGCCCACCACCCATTTCTCGCTGCGCTGGTTCAAGGCCGTCTTCGAGCGCGCCGACTTTATCGATTCGTTCTACAACAGCCTGACCCTGGCGTTCGTATCGGCGACGCTGGCCACGCTGATCGCGGTACCTGCCGCACTGGCAATCACGCGTCATACATTTCCCGGTCGCAATTTTTTCAACGCCCTGTTTCTCTCGCCGATCATCATTCCTCATTTGGTGCTGGGGGTGGCGATGCTGCGCCTGTTTGCGCTTATGGGTGTGAACGGCAGCTTCACCTGGCTGATCTTCGCCCATGTCCTGGTCATCACGCCTTACGTACTGCGCCTGGTACTGGCGGCGGCAATCGGCATCGACCGCAGCGCCGAGCACGCCGCCGAGTCTCTGGGGGCCGACCGTTTCACGCTGTTTCGGCAGATCACCCTGCCAATGATTCTGCCCGGCGTGGCAGGCGGCTGGTTACTGGCGTTCATCAACAGTTTCGATGAAGTCACGCTGTCGATCTTCGTTACATCGCCCGCGACGCAGACCCTGCCGGTGCGCATGTATGTCTACGCCACCGAATCCATCGATCCGATGATGGCCGCCGTATCGGCACTGGTCATCGCCCTCACCGCCGCCACCATGATCCTGCTCGACCGGGTCTACGGGCTGGATCGCGTGCTGGTCGGCAAACATTAATCCGGAGCTTTCACGTTATGGCATTGCTGAAACGACTGACCGAACATGATCGCCCGGTTCTGTCCTTCACCCTTGACGGCCAGCCGGCCAGCGGTCTGTTGGGCGATACCTTGCTGACCGCGGTACTGACCGCCAGCGAACACTTGCGCGGCAGTGACTTCAGCGCCGAACCTCGCGCCGGTTTCTGCATGATGGGCGCCTGTCAGGACTGCTGGGTGAGGCTGGGTGACGGTCAGCGCGTGCGTGCCTGTTCGACGCTGCTGGAGGCCGGTCAGGCGGTGATTCGTGAACCGGGGCGCTGCGTATGAGCGATCAGACAATTGCCATTGTCGGCGCAGGACCGGCCGGCATTCGCGCCGCCCAGACGCTACTGGCCCACGACATCAAGGCCTGCCTGATCGATGAAGGGCTGCGCGGCGGCGGCCAGATCTACCGTCGCCAGCCGGACAACTTCCAGCGCTCGGCCAAGGCGCTCTACGGCTTTGAAAGCGCCAAGGCGGTCGCGGTGCACGACGCGCTCGACACGCTGGCCGCACAGATCGACTATCGGCCGCAGACGCTGGTCTGGAACGCCGAAAATCACCAACTCGATACCCTGCAAAACGGTACCGCCGCCACTGTTGATTTCAGCCACCTGATCGTCGCCACCGGAGCCACCGACCGAATTCTGCCGGTGCCCGGCTGGACCCTGCCCGGCGTGTACAGCCTCGGCGCAGCGCAGATCGCGCTCAAATATCAGGGCTGTGCGATTGGCCAGCGCGTGGTGTTTTGTGGCAGCGGCCCGTTGCTGTATCTGGTCGCTTACCAGTACGCCAAGGCTGGCGCGAAGGTGCTGGCGGTGCTCGACAGCGCGCCGTTTTCGGCGCAATGCAAAGCATTGCCGGCCCTGCTGGGCCAACCGGCAACGCTGGCCAAAGGCATGTATTACCGGGCGTGGCTGAGTGCACACGGCATTCCCGTGCATCAAGGTGCGCAGCTCACACACATCGACGGGGAAAAGCGCGTAGACGGCATTCAATGGCAACGCAACGGTAAGTCGGGCCACCTGGCTTGTGACGCGGTCGCTTTTGCCCATGCTCTGCGCAGCGAGACGCAACTGGCTGACCTGCTGGGCTGTGAATTCGCCTGGAGCGCGCTCAACCGGGCGTGGCTGCCGACCCGCGACGACTGTGGACGCAGCAGCGTGTCAGGCATCTATCTGGCGGGCGACGGTGCGGGAATCATGGGCGCAGACGCTGCTGAAATGGCCGGAGAACTGGCCGCGCTCGGGCTGCTGCAAGACATCGGTGTGGTGGCAGACACCACCCGTGCCGACACGCTTAAAACTGCCTTGCGACGCATCGAACGCTTCCGCCACGGGCTGGAAACCGCGTTTCCGTTCCCTGAGGACTGGGCCGCCAACGTGGCGGATGACACGCTGGTGTGCCGCTGCGAAGAAGTCTCTGCAGGCGAGATTCGCCGTGCCGTGCAGGACGGTCATTGGGAGATCAACCGGGTCAAGGCCATGTGCCGGGTCGGTATGGGGCGCTGTCAGGGCCGGATGTGTGGCCTGGCCGCGGCCGAGATCATCGCCCGCGAGAGCGGCCGGTCCGTCGAGCACGTCGGCCGCCTGCGCGGTCAGGCACCGATCAAGCCGCTGCCCTTCGGTCTGGGGATGCAGCCCATGGAGAAGCAATCGGTGGAGACGCAACCATGAGCACACTGATTGAAACCGATGCGATTGTCATCGGCGGCGGCATTGTTGGCGCCTCGGCAGCCTTGACGCTGGCCCTGAAGGGCAAGCGGGTCGCCTTGCTGGAACGCGATTTTTGCGGATCGCACTCCAGCGGGGTCAATTACGGAGGCGTGCGGCGTCAGGGCCGTCCGTTGTCGCAGTTGCCCTTGTCGCAAAGGGCGCATCAGATATGGGGCAACCTGCGTGAGCTGATCGGCATCGACGGCGAGTACCAGCGCTCGGGCCACCTCAAACTGGCGCGCAGCGAACAGGACATGAATGCCTTGCGCGCCTACGCCGAAGCCAGCCAGGGATTCAGCCTGGATTTGCAACTGCTTGATCGTGATCAGCTGCGCGCGCGTTATCCCTGGGCCGGCGATGTCGCTGTCGGTGCATCGCTGTGCGCCGACGACGGACACGCTAATCCACGTCTGGTATCGCCGGCCTTCGCCCGCGCTGCTCGTCGGGCAGGCGCACAGGTGTTCGAGCAGGCGCCGGTCAGTGAAGTCAGCCACGACGGCAACGTGTTCGTCGTCACCACCGCCAGCGGTCTGACACTGTGCGCCACTTGGCTGCTCAACTGCGCCGGGGCGTGGGCCGCAGCGCTGGCAGCACAATTCAACGAACCGGTGCCGATGTATTCAGGGCACCCGGCAATGCTGGTGACAGAACCGCTGCCGATGTTTATGGACGTTAGCACCGGTGTCGAAGGCGGCGGCATTTATGCCCGGCAAGTGGCTCGCGGCAATTGCGTTCTGGGCGGCGGACAAGGCTTTGCCCTCGACCCGGCACGCACCAGACCGGGACAGGCGGCGGTGCTGGATATCCTGCGCAACGCCGTCGAACTCTACCCGCCACTCGCCGGCGCTCAGGCCATTCGCACCTGGAGCGGCACCGAAGGCTATCTGCCGGACCGTGAACCGGTGCTGGGCCCAAGCCTGACCCATCCAGGTCTGCTGCACGGCTTCGGCTTTGCCGGGGCGGGCTTTCAGATCGGTCCGGCAGCGGGTGAAGCGCTGGCCGAATGGGTCTGCGAAGGTGCCTCACGGATTTCGCTCGATGCGTTTTCCATCGGCCGCTTTCAGCAAATCGCCCTGCAAACCCCTGCCATCGAACTTGTTACGAACGTCATCCCATTGCACAGAGGAAGGTCGTCCCTATGAAAAGTACCAAACGTCTCGCCCTCACCGGGCTGTCCTGCCTGCCGCTGGCCGCCGCACTTCTGTCCACGCCTGTCATGGCCGAAACCACGCTGTACCTGGGCATGAACGGTGGGACCATGGAGCGCCTTTATGCCGATCAGGTGCTGCCGGCTTTCGAGAAGGCCAACAACGTCAAGGTGGTGATCGTGCCTGGCACATCGGCCGACATCCTCGCCAAGGTTCAGGCGAGTAAGGACAACCCGCAGATGCACGTCATCTTTCTCGACGACGGCATCATGTATCGGGCTATTTCCATGGGCCTGTGCGACACGCTGCAGCCCAGCGCCAGTCTGGCCGACCTGCCTGCCAAGGCCAAAATCAAGGAACAGGCAGCAGCCGTCAGCCTGGGCGTGACCGGCCTGGCCTACAACACACGGATGTTCAAGGAGCAGGGCTGGAGCGCGCCCACCTCGTGGATGGACCTGGCCGATAAACGTTTCAAGGACAAGGTGGTGTTCCAGTCACTGGCCTCCTCGACCTTCGGCCTGCATGGCTTTCTGATGTTCAACCGTATCCAGGGCGGCAGCGAGAAAGACGTCGAACCCGGCTTCAAGGCCTGGCCGAAGACCATCGGCCCGAACGTACTGGAATACATCGCCAGCTCGGCCAAGATCTCGGAAATGGTGCAGACCGACGAAGCCGCCCTGTTCCCGCTGACACCCACCCAGGTCACCGCGCTGAAGATCAAGGGTGTACCGGTGGAATATGCATCGCCCAAGGAAGGCGGCGTGGTGTTGAACGTGGCTGAATGTGCGATAGCCAATAACAACCAGCCGGAGCTGGCCCAGAAGCTGGCGGCCTACCTGCTGACACCAGAAGCACAGGCGCCTGCGCTGGAGTTCGGTGACCAGATCCCGTCGAACCCGAAAACCCCGACCACTGACAAGACACGCAGTCAGGTCGAGGCCATGGAGAAGTACCTGGAAACGGCGGTGACCATCGACTGGGATCAGGTCAATCAGATCCGTCCCGAGTGGAACGCACGCTGGAGCCGCAGCATCGAGCGCTAGAGGTCCACGGCGACGCCGAAAGGCATCGCCGTGCGTAAAAGACGCATGCTGATTGCCATCCGGCAAATTATTTCAACTTATTACCGTGCACGGGAGTCCCACCGTTACGCCCTCTGCTTCGGGCGCATTTTGACGGTGGTTCTTTCTCTATGAGTTTTATTGTCTGCATGGGCGTGCTTGGCGTGCTGTTGATGCTATTGGCGCTCACTTCCTCTTACCTGCGCTGGATGCCTGTGACCACATCGGCCGTGTGCCTGGGATTCGGCTTCGGCATCGGCCCGATGGGCCTGGATATCGTCGATCTGGATTTCGAGAAATCCTACGAGTGGCTGGAACGCCTGACCGAAGTGGCGGTGCTGTTTTCGCTGTTCGGTACGGGCATCAAGTTGCGCCTGCCCTTGCGCGGCAAAGCCTGGCATTCAGCCTATTGGCTGGCCGGGCCGGTGATGCTGGCGACCATCGCTGGCGTGACGGTCGCGGGGCACTACATCATTGGCCTGGACTGGGGCGTGTCTTTGTTGCTCGGCGCGATGCTGTCGCCGACGGACCCGGTACTGGCCGGGATGGTCCAGGTCAACAATGCCCGGGATCAGGACCGCCTGCGCTTCGGCCTGTCCGGCGAAGCGGGCCTCAACGACGGAACCGCGTTTCCATTCGTGATTTTTGCCTTGCTGTACCTGAGTTCCGGGGGCGCGATGGGCGACTGGGTCCAGGGATGGCTGATCAAGGATTTGATCTGGGCGGTGCCGGCCGGTCTGTTGATTGGTTACGGGATGGGCCGCGGGGTCGGCCATCTGATGATCTTTCTGCGCATCAAGAACGCCGACAGCACCACCTCGCCCAATGACTTTCTGGCGCTGGCACTGATCGCCCTGGCTTATGTCGTTGCGCAAAGCGTGGGTGCCTTTGGCTTTCTTTCGGTATTTGCCGCCGGATTCGGGCTGCGTCAGGCTGAGGTACGTGTCACGCGGTCAGAGCTGCCGTCCGAGCACGTCGCGCAGCCGGTCCTCGGGCATATGACGTCCTCCCTCGAGCAGGGCACGGTCGCGCAGGTCGACGACATGAGCGACTCGCAACTGGCTGCCGGCGTGATGATGGGCGATATGCTGGCGTTCGGTAGTCTGGTGGAGCGCGCCATGGAAGTCCTGCTGATCACCCTGCTGGGCGCGGCGCTGGCGATGTACTGGGACTGGCGAGCCATTGGCCTGGGTATCGCGCTGTTCTGCGTGATTCGTCCTGCCAGCGTCTGGTTGCTGGTGAGTCGTCGCCTGCTCAATGTCCGACAAAAAGCACTGGTTGGCTGGTTCGGTATTCGTGGGATCGGCAGTCTTTATTACCTGTGTTTTGCCTTGTCGCATGGTCTGGCACACGATGTCGGCCACGTCGTCGTTGGCATGACCCTCTCGGTCGTCGCCCTGAGCATTCTGGTACACGGCATCAGTATCCAGCCTTTGCTGGAGCGTTACGAGCGCAGTTCCGCCGCCAGGCCTGCTTGATCAGTCATCAAGGCAAAGCGCCATAGAGCGTGTCGATGAGCGTATTGGAACAAGCAATTGGACTGCGGCATTTCGACTCGGTTAGCGTGGCGTCATCCGGCCAGTGCAAACCGCAATGCGTGCGGCTACTATGTTTATACGCACAAGGCACTTTGCCAGCCTGCAATCAGGCCAGAAACCGGCACTCTGCAAATTGGCTGAACCCTTGTCACGCACTGGCCTCCAAACCCGGTAATACAGCCCACTCGATTATTTAGAAGGTGAAATGTCAGAACCCGTCCTGATGGACCGCTTTGCACGTAAGGTCGATTATCTGCGCATGTCGGTCACCGACCGCTGCGATTTTCGCTGCGTGTACTGCATGGCCGAAGAGATGACGTTTCTGCCTCGACAACAGATTCTGTCGCTGGAAGAGATCCTCCAGGTGGCCGAGCGCTTCGTGGCACTGGGCACGCGCAAGATTCGTCTGACCGGTGGTGAACCGCTGGTACGCGCAGGTGTGGTCGGGCTTTGCGAGAAGATCGCCGCCCTGCCCGGCCTGCGTGAATTGTGCATGACCACCAACGGTTCGCAGCTGGACAAACTGGCTGCCCCGCTGTTCAAGGCCGGCGTCACGCGCCTGAACATCAGCCTGGACAGCCTCGATCCACAGCGTTTCCGCGAGCTGACCCGCACAGGCGATCTGCACAAGGTGATTGCCGGCATCGATGCCGCCAACGCCGCCGGTTTTGTGCACACCAAGCTCAACTGCGTGGTGATGCATGGTCGCAACGATGATGAGATCAACGACCTGCTGGCGTTCGCCATCGATCGCAACCTGGACGTTTCGTTTATCGAAGAAATGCCGCTGGGCATCATCAGCGAACACAGCCGCGCCGAATCCTTCTACTCCAGCGATCAGGTGCGCGAACGCATTGCCGAACGTTACACCCTGGTGCCTTCCACTGACTCGACTCAAGGGCCATCGCGCTACTGGCGCCTGGCCGAGGCACCGGGCATTCGCATCGGCTTCATCTCGCCGCACAGCCACAACTTCTGCGGCACCTGCAATCGCGTGCGCATGACCGTCGAAGGTCGCTTGCTGCTGTGCCTGGGCAACGAGCATTCCGTGGATTTGAAGGCGGTATTGCGCGCCAATCCCGGCCAGCCGGAAAAGCTGGAAAAAGCCATCATCGACGCCATGCAGCTCAAGCCGTGGAGCCACAACTTCACCCACGACGATGGCGTGCAGGTGGTGCGCTTCATGAATATGACGGGCGGCTGACAGCCGCCCTGAAGGATGACGCCTCATATGAGGCGTTATTTATTTACCAGCCTTGCGAAAGAACAAGGTGATCTGCCCGACTTCGACACCCAGCTTGGTCATCGACGAACGATTGGCCATGGTCTGCTTGTCGATCAGGTACATCCAGTCATCCAGGCTCACGTCATACTCGGTGCCATCCACCGGCAACCTGAGCACATAGTTCCAGTGGAAGCTGTTGCCTGACACTTCGCCATAGGCCTCGCCAACCACGTCACCTGCCGTGCCCTTCCAGCGCCCCGGACCATCGGGACGCAAGCGCCACTCCCGGACCTGTTTGGTGCCATCGCTGTAGCTGAAGGCCTCGTGCATGACCAGCACTTCGCCTTCACTGTGCCCGTCGATCACCACGGTAAAGCGCTTGGTGACTTCACCGGAGCGCTTTTGAAACATTCCCCAGGCCTCGACACGCCCGGTGAAGTACTGTCTCAGATCGAGCTTGGGCTCTTCCTGACTGTAACGGGTTACCGGCACACCGCCGCAGCCGCTCAGTACAAGCCCTGCACACAACATCAACATCCACTTTCTCAGCATGCGCCCTCCTTGATGGGTCATGAGCCGGTACTGCCGAGCAACTGCTCGCGAAGCTCCGGGTTACGGGTTTTCGGGTCAAGCCAGATGGAAAAGAAAGCCTTGGCGAACTGGCTGTCGGGCACCACATGCTGGAGCTTGTCGCCAACATAAAACCGCGCTTCGCGGCCAGGCAGGTACACACCGGTAATCTTCATGCCCGGCTGGACGTCGACAAATGACTGGTTCATCTGCTGGCGCCATTCAGTCAGTTGCTGTTCGTTCACCTTCGCACCGGAAATACGCTTGATCTCATCGATACTGGCATCGACGAGGTCTTCCCGGTCAATGTCGCGGTGGTAGGTCAGCTCGAGAGCCAGCGGTGCATCCGCGACGAAGGGCTTGGCGGGGCTTAGCAACCTGGCCGTATAGATGCGAAAACCGAACAGACTGAGGTCACCGCCACCGACGACCTGAGCATTGGGCAATGCCTCACGCCAATCCGCCGAAGCGCCAGCGCTGAGCAACATCACCAACCATAACCATCGTGGCGCACGCATCGGCAACCTCTGTTTATGTCATGTGCAGGCACTGCCGTGACAGTCACCACAGGCAGCGAGTGAGAAGAGTCAGAATCGCTGACTCATGGCCGGAATCTATACCACCAAAAACGCTTTGTACAACCTGTAGGCCCTCGCCGTCCCGGTGACGAAAACCAAAAAGCCTGTTCCCGATCAGTATCGGGAACAGGCTTCAGGACCTGCGATGCCCTACTCAGGCAACCTGCGAGTGCGCCTGCCGACGAGTCTTCTGCCACTCACCTTTCAACGCCTGCAGCGTGTTCTCCATATAGGCACGATCGGCAGCGGCTTTCTTGCCGACATAACCCTGGCCACGACGGAACATCTTCAGGGATGCGCGCAGTTGCGGGTGCGCATCACGAAACTCGTGCTCTTGCGTGAACGGCGACATGGCGTCGACGCGAACTTCACCCGACTCGGCCACCCAGGCGATATGATTATCCAGCGTGTCTTTGCACGCCGCAAACAGACGAGCCAGTTCATCAATAGTCGGTTGTGTGTTGATATTCATGTTGATGCCCCTTCGCTCGTAGACTGTTCAATAATTGATACATCAAGTTCATGCGCCAGAACTTCAGCAATGCACACGATTGAGTGTGCGTCGAATACCGTTCCAGCCCTCAAGGACATGCAGGTAGCCTTGATGAAGAGCCGCTACACAGCGGCATCAGCGTAGAGAGAAGAAGTCACGAAACCCAAAGACCCGGCCCAGGATCGGCAATCGATCCGTTACAAGCATCATGAGGACATTTCGCCAGCTTCTCGCCCTTATCGACGACAAATGCCAGTTCAGCTCCATCAATCTGCCTTGTGGGCAGCCTACATCCGGGAACATCTCGACGGCTTGCCGAGCCTGTTCATCACACCTTTTGCAGCGCTCCCGATCGGGGAGACAGCTGCATAATGCAAAAGGAAAATGGGCACGTCAACGATTATGTAGTGATTATTTTTTATCACTACATAATCGTATGAGGGACGTGGGGTTACGTAAAAAGGTGACTGAATGGTCATGGGGGTACAGGTTATCAAGGGTGGTCAGGGACATCGGCACGACGGCCTCTGAAGACCAGCAAAAAGGCCTGAAAGCGTTCGCTTCCAGGCCTTTTCACAACACACAAACAGCTGACTGTCAGCTCACCTTGAAGCGACCCACCAGCCCCTGCTGCTGCTCCGCCAGACGCGCAAGTTCGCGACTGGTGACGGCGGTCTGCTCGGCACCGGCACTGACCTGGATGACCAGCGAGTTGATGTCGTCGACGTTGCGGTGGATCTCTTCGGCCACCAAGCTTTGCTCTTCAGCGGCCGAAGCGACCTGAATGTTGCGGTCGCTGATGGTCGCGATGCCTTCTGCGATCTCTTCCAGCAGTTCACCAGCGCGCACGACGTTGCTGGCACCCTCCTGCGCCTTGCCCAGGGTTTCCTGCATCGACGCGGCAGCGCGTTCCGAGCCGGACTGCAGGTTGGCGATCATTTTCTGGATGCTGACGGTAGAGTCCTGAGTCTTCTTGGCCAGATTGCGCACTTCGTCGGCAACCACCGCGAAACCACGCCCCTGCTCGCCGGCACGTGCAGCCTCAATGGCTGCGTTGAGCGCCAGCAGGTTGGTCTGGTCAGCGACGCCACGAATGACATCGAGCACCGAGGAGATCGAGTTGCTCTCGCCCTTGAGCTCGTCAATGATCCGTGAAGTCTCTTCTGCCTGCACCGAGAGCCCCTGAATCAGGCCGATGGTGTTGTCGATTTCGGTCTTGCCCTGCAGGGTGCTGTTGTTGACGCGCTGCGACATCTCGGCCGCGTCAGTGGTGCTGCGTGCTACATCCTTCACAGTGGCACTCATCTCGCTGATGGCAGTGGCGACCTGATCAGTGCCCTGGCGTTGTTGCGCCACGTTCTGATTGGTTTGCAACGCCACTGCGGAAGACTGCTCGGCGGCGGTGGCAACCTGTGCCGTGGCGCTGCCGATGTCGCGGATGACCTCACTGATCTGTTGCGCCATGTTGTCCAGATTGCGCGAGATCTCGCCGAACTCGTCCTTGCCGACATAACGGGTCCGGGCGGTCAGATCACGTGTGGAAAGTGCCATCAGCGTGCGGTTCACATCGACCACCGCAACCTTGATGTTACGGATGATCACCGACGCCAGCCACAGAACGACGATCAGCATCAGGACGACAATGGCAACCGCCACGTACAGGCTGCTTTGAGCGGAGCTGCGCGCATCCATTGCCAGGCCGACGACGTTCTGGCCAAGCTCTGCCTCCACCTGCGCCATCATGTCGATACGCACGGTCGCAAGGTTGAACCAGTCTTCCGGCTTGACGTTGAGCGGGTCACCCAGCGGAGTATCGAAGCCCAGGCGTTGCAAGCGGGCCACTTCGAGCGATCCTGGTTGCTGCAAAACGGCATTGAGTTTGGTTTTGAAGGCTTCAGGTGACCAGCGCTGGAACGCTTCGAAATACCCCGAGAACTCGCCCAGGTTGCGACTGAAGCGCGATAACAGTGCGGCGTCAAACCGGTTCTGGTTGAATGCCAGACCAAGCAATACACGCTCGCGACCGGCACGTTCCTTCATATCCACGAACTGATTGAGCGAGCTCAGGCCGCGCAATATTTCCGGATCCTCGATACTCGATTCCATTGAGTAAGAGAAGCCGATGAGTGTCTTGATGATGTCGGTGAAGCGCGTACCGGATTCTGTATTGTTGATCCCGAGTGAGTCCACCTTGAGGCGCAGAGCGATCAGCTCCTCGAATGCGCGGTTGACCTTATCAGGTCCGGGAATACCGTCGGTGGACTGGGCGCGCATCTCACTTATAGCCTTGTCGGTTTCCTGACGAAACGTCTTCAGCTTGTCCTGCATGGACTTGCCGCCGCTACCCAGAAATACGCCGCTGGCGCCACGTTCGCGCTGGAGAGTGGTGACTACGTCACTCACTTTCTGTGCGGCGCTGGTGGCTGTCACTGCGCGCCTCATATCACCGAGGTTTTCACTTTTGTCAGCGACGAACAAACCTGCAAAGGCAAGGAAGCCCAATAGGGGGAATATTAAAATAAGCAGCAGTTTCATACTCAAAGGAGCATTTCTAAGCATTGCAGACCTCATGACGTGCAGACTTTTCTATAAAGAATATCCAGGGCGTAACGTTCTGTAGCGTCGACGTTTTTTTTCGCCAGGGACTGTTCGGTAATCAGCCTGCCGTAGCCGATCTTGCTTCCGTATCACTGTCTCGGCTGTCTTCCGGGAAGCTTTACCCACTATTTGAATTTGTTAGTTCAAACAGCGAACTCAATAAAGCACAGGGTGCAAGAAGTTTGGATCCACAAAGAAATGACCGCCTTGGGCGGTTATGATGAGAAGAGAAATATAAATCCACCGAGAGTGTCACCTGTAACGGCGAAGACAATCTCGATGGATAGAAGTTGCAACTTTTTTCTATTCAACCCATACGTTTTTTATAACTGATTAACGCAGGTTGGTTTTCGCCAGCTCCAGCACTTCACTGCCGCGCCCGCTCATGATCGCGCGCATCATGTACAGGCTGAAGCCCTTGGCCTGGGCCAGCTTGATTTTCGGTGGGATGCCCAGCTCCTGCTTGGCAGTGACAACGTCGATCAGCACCGGACCGGGATGATCGAACGCCTTGCGCAAGGCGGCAGGCAACTCTTCGGCGTTCTCGACACGCAGGCCCAGAATGCCTGCGCCCAGGGCAATCCCGGCGAAGTTGGTTTCATGCAGGTCAGTGCCATGCGGCACGTAGCCGCTGGCTTTCATTTCCATGTCGACGAAGCCCAGCGAGCTGTTGTTGAACACCACCATCTTGATAGGCAGGTTCAACTGACGAATGCTGAGCAAGTCGCCCAGCAACATGGACAGACCGCCGTCGCCACACAAGGCTACGACCTGACGATCCGGATGTTCAGCCTTGGCCCCCAGAGCTTGTGGCAAAGCGTTGGCCATCGAGCCGTGGTTGAACGAGCCGAGCAGACTGCGCCTGCCATTCATGTGCAGATAGCGTGCAGCCCACAGCGTCGGCGTACCGACGTCGACGGTAAAGATCGCATCGGCATCCGCCTGCTCGTCGACCAGTCGAGTGAGGTACTGCGGATGAATCGGCGTACCATCTGGCGTCGGGGTGGCCAGTTCGTCCAGTTCCTCACGGGCCTTGGCGTAGTGCTTCAGGGCCTTGTCGAGGAAACGGCGATCGGTGTGCGGCCTGAGCTTTGGCTGAAGCGCCTCCAGGGTTTCCCGCACCCCGCCCACCAGACCCAGCGCCACCGGCGTGCGACGCCCTAGCTGGGTCGGATCGAGATCGATCTGGATGATGTCGGCTTTTTCGGGGTAGAAATTCCGATAGGGGAAGCTGCTGCCGAGAATCACCAGCGTGTCGCAGGACAGCATGGCGTGGTAGCCGGAGCTGAAGCCGATCAGGCCGGTCATGCCGACGTCGAAGGGATTGTCGTATTCGACATGCTGCTTGCCGCGCAATGCGTGAACGATCGGCGCGCCCAGCGTATCCGCCAACGCCAGAACCTGCTCGTGGGCACCCTCGCAACCCGCACCGCACAGGAGTGTGACGGCTTTGGAATCGTTGAGCATGTCGGCCATCGACTGCAGATCGTTTTCGGCAGGCACCACGTTGGGCGCTGTAGCCTCGATCCATTTTGCCGCGACATCCGGCGCAGCGCTGAGCGCCACGTCGCCCGGCAAGACGATTACCGCCACACCTTTCTGACTGATCGCAGCACGCATGGCACGTTCCAGCACACGCGGGAACTGCTCGGGGTTGCTGACCAGTTCGACGAAGTGGCTGCACTCCTTGAACAGCTCCTGCGGATGGGTTTCCTGAAAATAATCCAGACCGATTTCCGAAGACGGAATATGCGCAGCAATTGCCAGAACCGGCACCCGGTTGCGATGGCAGTCGTACAGGCCATTGATCAGGTGCAGGTTGCCCGGTCCGCAGCTGCCGGCGCAGACCGCCAGCTTGCCGCTGGACGCCGCCTGCGCACCGGCAGCAAAGGCTGCGACTTCTTCATGACGGGTGTGCATCCAGCGAATCGAATCGGTGCGTTCCAAGCTGTCGGTCAGGCCGTTGAGGCTGTCTCCGGACACCCCCCAGATGTGCGAAACACCCGCCGCTGCGAGGGTTTGCGCGAGATGGTCGGCAATGGTCTTGGACATTCCGGGTTCCTTGTCGAGGCAATGATAATGAGTTCGGTAAAACGCGCGCAGCGCTCTGCCACGCCTGTTGTGGTCGACCCGATGCATTCTCGACAGTTCAGAAAACCTGAGCCCTGTTCAGGGCTCGGTCGTTCGGCAAGCGTTTTAAAACGCTGATCAGGCGTGCGGGTTGCCCGGCGCCTTGGTGGGTGTGGCGTACTCAGGCTTGAGCTTGCCCTCGCTGTCCAGCAGCCAGGCATCGAGAATCTCCCGCACCACGGGGCCTGCTACCCGGCCACCCGCCTCGCCGTTCTCGATGGTCACCGACACGACGATTTTCGGATGGTCGGCCGGCGCGAAACCGACGAACAAGGCGTTGTCGCGGTTACGCTCAAGGGTCTTCAGACGGTTATAGCGCTCACCCTGCTTGATCGCCACCACCTGCGCCGTACCACTTTTGCCGGCGATGCGGTACTGAGCGCCCTTGGCCGCATCCCGCGCAATGCCGCGGGGATCGTGCATGACCATCTGCATGCCGGTATTGACCTGATTCCATTCATTGGGATCGCGCAACACGATATTTGGCATCGGATGCTCGTCGACAGGTGCCTTATCACCGACTTCCATCGCCAGATGCGGTCGATGCCAGACACCCTTGCTGGCAATCAGTGAAGTGGCCTGAGCCAGTTGCAACGGCGTGACCTGCATGTAGCCCTGGCCAATGCCGAGAATCACCGTTTCGCCGGGGAACCATGCCTGGCGACGCGTGGCCCGCTTCCATTCGCGGGACGGCATAAGCCCTGCAGACTCCTCGAACATGTCCAGCGACACCTTCTGGCCGATACCGAACATGGTCATGTAGTCGTGCAGGCGGTCGATGCCGAGCTTGTGCGCCACCGTGTAGAAATAGGTGTCATTGGAACGCATGATCGCCGTGTCCATGTCCACCCAGCCATCGCCACTGTGATTCCAGTTACGGTATTTGTGGTCGAAGTCCGGCAACTGGAAGTAGCCGGGATCGAAGACCTTTGTCGAGGCGGTCATCACACCGCTGTCGAGACCGGCAATCGCCACTTCCGGCTTGACTGTCGAGCCCGGTGCGTACAGGCCACGCAGCACTCGGTTGAACAGTGGCCGGTCAATGGAATCGCGCAGCGCCGCATACTGTTTGAAGCTGATGCCGGTGACGAACAGGTTGGGGTCGAAGCTTGGCTTGCTGACCATCGCCAGCACGTCACCGGTTTCCGGGTCCAGTGCAACCACGGAGCCGCGTCGATCACCCAGCGCGTTTTCCGCCGCGGCCTGCAAATGCGCGTCCAGCGTGAGGGTAATGTTCTTGCCCGGCACCGGGTCAGTGTGTTTCAGCACGCGCAGCACGCGGCCCTGGGCGTTGGTTTCGACCTCTTCATAGCCTACGTGGCCGTGCAGCTCAGACTCGTAGAAGCGCTCGACGCCGGTCTTGCCGATGGACTGCGTGCCGCGATACTCGTTATCGAGATGGGCCGCTTCCTTTTCGTTGATGCGGCCGACGTAGCCGATCGAATGCGCGAAATGGGCGCCCAACGGGTAATGGCGAACGAACTGCGCCGCCACGTCCACGCCCGGCAGCAGGTACTGATTGACCGCCAGAATAGCGATCTGCTCTTCGGTGAGTTCATAGAGCAATGTTGCCGGTTCGAACGGATGACGGACCTGCTTCAGTTCTTTGTCGAACAGAATCCGGTCTTCGTCGGGCAATTCCAGCAGGGTCATCAGTTCGTCGATCACCTTGTGCCAGTCGCCGGCGCGTTCACGGGTCAGGGTCAGGTTGAAACTGGGGCGATTGTCGGCAAGCACTTCGCCATTGCGGTCAAAGATCAAACCGCGCTCGGGCGGGATCGGCAGCACGTGAACACGGTTGTTTTCGGAAATGGTCGAGTGATAGTCGAACTCGGTGACTTGCAGGAAATACATGCGCGCGACCAGACAGGCAGCCAGCAGGCCGACCAGCACCGCGCAGGCAATCAGGCGCTGATTGACCAGCCGCGTCTCTTTTTCGTGGTCTTTCAGGGGAATTGGATTGGGCATTTCTACAGCTTCTCGGTGAAGGGCAAACGGCGCAACTAAACGTGTATATAAAGATTTCGGCGCGCACCATACCAAGAAGCGGCTGATTACAGGCGATCAAGCCGACAATCACAGGATGAAAAATCTGTCAGAAAAGACTCATTCGGGCGTGATCTGCAGCGTATTCGACGCTTCGCGGGCCTGCATGATGCGCGGCAGATTGGTCTCGATCCAGGTGACGAGGGTTTCAACCTGCAAGGCGACCTCTTCGCCCATTGGGGTCAAGCGGTACTGAACATGCGGAGGCACTATCGGCAACGACTTGCGGCTGACGAAACCATCATGCTCCAGATGTTGAAGCGTTTGCGCGAGCATTTTCTCGCTTACCCCGCCGATCTTGCGGCGTACTTCGCTGAAGCGATGCATGCCACCCCGCAACACCACCAGCACCAGCACGCCCCAACGGCTGCAGACATGATTGAGCACCACCCGCGAAGGACAGTCAGTGGCCAGCACCTGGCCCTGACGGACCAGCGCCAATAGCGTCTCGGCCGCTTCCGGCGGGAAGCCTTGCTGCATAACACCTGATTGCCGGGTACTTGATTGCGAAGCGGATTCGCTCATGACACTTACCTTTTTGTACGTACTTACTAAAGGTAAGCATCATGACTATGCTGGCGCTTCCTTTCAACCTGATTCAAGGAATCATTCCATGATCGTTGTCACCGGTGCCACAGGCCAGCTTGGCCGCCTCGTCATTGAACAGTTGCTCAGCCGCGTACCCGCTTCGCAAATCATCGCCGCCGTGCGCAGTCCGGAAAAGGCCGCCGATCTGTCCAGGCAGGGTACTCAGGTTCGTCAGGCCGACTATTCACAGCCTGCGACACTCGACAGTGCATTTGCCGGTGCCGACAAAGTGCTGCTGATTTCCTCCAGCGAAGTGGGTCAGCGCCTGCCGCAGCACAAGGCGGTGATTGATGCGGCCAAGCGCGCCGGGGTCAAGCTGCTGGCCTACACCAGCGTTCTGCGTGCCAAGACCTCGGCATTGAGCCTGGCCAGGGAGCACAGCGAAACCGAAGAGTACCTGAGCGCCAGCGGCCTGCCGTTCGTGTTGCTGCGCAATGGCTGGTACACCGAAAACTACACCGCAGGCATTCCGGGCGCACTGACCCATGGCGCGGTCATGGGCAGTGCCGACGAGGGTCGTATCAGCTCTGCTTCGCGTCTGGATTACGCCGAGGCGGCCGCAGTGCTGCTGACATCGGAAACGACACAGGCTGGTAAGGTGTATGAGCTGGCAGGCGACGAGTCCTACACGCTGTCCGAATTTGCAGCGCAGTTGTCGACGCAGAGCGGCAAGTCCCTGCCTTACGTCAACCTGCCACAGGCCGAATTCGAAGCCGCGCTTATCCAGGCAGGCCTGCCTGACTTCGTGGCCCGGTTGCTGGCAGATTCCGATGCCGCTGCTGCCAAGGGCGCCCTGTTCGATGACAGTCGCCAGTTGAGCGCGCTGATCGGCCGCCCGACCACCCCGCTCTCGGCAACCATCGCCGAGGCACTGAAAGGCTGAGCACAGCAAACCCGATCGAATGATTTGCCATGGTGAAGGTCCGAGTTATTACGAGGCATTAAGCCATCGCCTGATACCAAAGACTGGGAGTCTTCACATGAACAGCAAATCGTTGATCGCCTGCATGACCTTGCTCGGCTGCTTTTCCGCCGTCACCCTGCCCGTTCACGCGGCAGAGACGGCGGACCCGAAAGTCACCGAATCCAAGGACAACGTCCATGAGCTGGAAGTAGGCTCCCGCGTTCCGGAAAAATATCGTCGCAGCGACCTGGAAGTGAAGGACTGGAAAAGCAAAGGCCTGGAAACACCCGCCAAGGAAAGCGAATGGGTAAAGATTAACGACAAGTACGTGCGTTTCCAGAAGGTCAATGGCCAGATCATGGACATCGTGCCGGTCAAGAAGTAAGGCGCAGCCTGCTTCGCCAGCGCTCTGCGTGAACATGTCCGAGCGCCGCAGGGCGCCATTCAGTGCATGTCAGCGCAGAGCTCGTCTCGACAGGCCAACATCGCATGAGCGATGGCCAATATCGCTCAGCATCCGGTACTCTCGTCGCTCTGCCGACGGGATATCAGCATGAACCGCAACGAACCCAGCAAATCGACCGCAACCCCTTTTTTCTGGCGCGATGAGCACCTTTCGTTCATCGAAGCCCGTTCTGTAGAGGATGGCCGACGGGTCTGTTACGCGCCTCACTCGCATGAAATCTTTTCCGTCGGCGCGATCACTGCCGGACAGAGCACCTATGTGCATGAAAAGACCTCACAGTGCGTCACGTCAGGCACTGTAGTGTTGATGAATCCGGGCGACGTGCATGCCTGCAACCCGATCAATGACCAGGCCTGGTCGTATCTGATGCTCTATGTGGACAGCGGCTGGCTGGGCGACATTCAGGGCGAAACGGGGTTGAATGCCGGGCACGGTTTTCAACCATTGCCCCATACGCACAGCGATGATTCGATCCTGTTCGCTGCATTGACTGCGCTGTTCCAGACGCTGACTGATACGAGAATCGATACGCTGCAAAAACACTGCTCAGCCGTGGCCTTCTTTACCCTGATGCTGGAGTCACTCGGCACGGCACCGGCACGGCCCCGCCCACCATCACCTCGCGTTGCCCGAGCCGCCGAATACATCAACGACAATTTCACCCGGCCCATCAGGCTTTCCGACATTTGTGCCGCAGCCAATCTCTCGGCGTCCTACCTGATTCGCTCGTTCGAACAGCGCTATCATCTGACTCCGCATGCCTACCTGCTCAATCGGCGGATCCAGCATGCCCGCAGACAGCTGAAAAGCGGCAAGATGATCGCCGATGTTGCTCAGGAGGCAGGCTTTGCCGATCAGGCGCACTTTCAACGTGAGTTCAAAAAGCATCTGGCAGCAACGCCAGGGCAGTATCGGCTGTGATGACACGGGTCAGATCAGCAGATATACCGCGCAGCCAGCCAGTAGTAGCGCCATGATGCGGTTGAAGACGCGCACACTTGCCGCGCTGCGCAAGCAATGCCCAAGAAAGCTTCCGGCAAAGACCCAGCAGCCCAGCGACAGATAGCACACCACGCAGTAGATTCCTGCGAATTGCCAGATCAAGGCAGCCTCGCCGTTGGCGACAAAAACTCCCATGCCGGCTATCGAAGCCAGCCAGGCTTTGGGGTTGAGCCACTGCATGATTGCTCCGTGCACCAGCGAAGGACCAGCGCCCTGCTCGCTCATGTTCAGTTGTCCACTGTCGATGGCTAGTCGAAACGCCATGTACAGCAGAAATATCACGCCGGACCACTGAATGATTCGGGTCAGAAAGGGCCATTGCTGCAAGGTTTCATGCAGGCCAAAACCGATGAGCAGCAACAAAAGGGTAAAGCCCAGCGTGGCACCCAACACATGGCGCATGGCTGGTCTGACGCCATAGCGTGCACCGGCACTCAGCGCCACGATGTTGACCGGCCCGGGAGTGATGGAAGAAGCCAGTGCAAACGCGGCCATGGAAATCAGCAGACTCATGGAAAACCCCCTTGAATACGATCGGAAATGACCGGATCAAGGTAGTGACGGCAGCGAACCGCGTATTGAATGAAATTACCCTCAATTCGGTTCAGCCTGCCCGACCCTCTGATGCGTGACCAAAACCATTGCTTTTTTGTCCACTTGGCTTACAAATGCACTGTCATGTGCCTGTCACTCTCACTGCCACCTTTTCTGCGAGCCCGCTCCATGTCCAGAACCGTCGCCATTGCCTTCGCTTGCCTGCTTTCAACCACTGCCCATGCGGCCTGCCCGGCTGCGACCCCGGTCGACACGGCGCGCTGGATCTACGAGAAGCACCAGGATTTTTATCTGAACGGCAAAGGCAGCGCTGATTATTTGTCCAAACCTCTGCTGAGCCTGCTCAAGAAGGACTGGGCGTGCCAGAACGGCGATCAATGCGCCGTCAGTGCCAACCCGTGGACCGATGCGCAGGACGGTGATGTGCAAAAGCCGATCGACTGGAAGCTGGTGTCCAACTCGGACAAGCAGGCGGTGGTCGAAATGACCTATAACCTGGGTTACAAGGATGCCCCTCAACAGCCGGTCGCCAGCCAGACGACACGCCTGCTGCTGGCAAAAAATGCCAACAGTTGCTGGGTGCTGGAGAACCTTCAGGGGCCACAGGGCGTTGCCTTGATGCAGAGCCTAGAGGAATTTCCCTACGAAGGTGATTGATCGGCCTTGAAACAATCCGCCATTCTCGGTATCACAGGCACTTGAATTTCACGAGCGAGCACCATGAATACCTTTGAGCAATCGATTATTGAGGCTGCGCAGGCCGCCACGCCCAATAACACCGATGCCGAACGCGAAGCCGCCAGAGTCGCCGCCACGCAGGCGGTAGCCGAAATCATGTCCACGCGCAGTGGACTGGACCGCACGCTGGCACTGGCCGAGTTGCTGGATTCCTATTCGGAACACGATGATCAGGAAGATGATTAGGCTGATCGGCACGATGCGAAAAAATGATTGGCCTGTTTATTTATCTGCGGCATTAAAGAAAGCCGACCTTGCCGCCGACAACTCGGTTGGGTGGATTGATGATAGCCACCCGTTCATTTAGTGCGCTCGGATGCGACCTATAAGGGCACCATCCGTGCAGATCGAACAAATGCAAGACATCCAGGCCTACGTCAGGCGCACCGCCGACGAGCTAGAGCGAGTTTCGGCCAACCTCGCCGGGCATCTCCTCTACCTCGAGCGAACCTCCCGTGCACATGAAGCGCAAGAAGTCAGTGAGCGGATCATCGGCCTGCGTGCATCCGTAGATGGCCTTCGCGGTGTGTTCCGTTAACCGCCACTAGTTGTCCCCGGCCTGCGACAGCGGTCTCGCTACGTCCTCCAGAGACTTGCGCTCGGCAGCCGCACCCCATATCGCCTGCACCAGCGCCGCCAGCAACATCAGCCCGGCGCCGATCAGATAACCGATCAACACATTGCTGCGCTCACCTGTTTCAATCAACTCCCCAAACAGGGTCGGGCCAATCATACCGCCCAGCCCCGTACCGAACGCGTAGAACACTGCGATTGCCAACGCACGGATTTCCAGTGGAAAGGTTTCCGCCACTGTCAGGTAGGCCGAGCTGGCCGCTGCCGACGCAAAGAAGAAAATCACCATCCACGCAATGGCCTGCTGGGTCACGTCCAGCACACCTTGCTGGAACAGGTAGCCACTGATTGCCAGCAGTACGCCCGACAGGCCATAAGTGAGGCTGATCATCACCCGCCGGCCAATCACGTCAAACAGTCTGCCCAGCAGCAGCGGACCGCAGAAATTACCCAGCGCCAGCGGCAGCACGTACCAGCCGACGCGCTCGGCCGGCACGCCATAGAAGTCGGTCAGCACCAGGGCGTAGGTGAAAAAGATCGCGTTGTAGAAAAACGCCTGGGCGGTGAGCAGCGTCAGGCCTACCAGCGAACGCTGACGAAACGTCACCAGCAACGTCCTGGCGACCTCGCCCAGCGGCGTGTGGTCTCGTGCGTGCAGGCGCAGGGGCTTGCCTGCTACGGCGGGCAATACATGCCCCTGGCGCTGTAAGTCGGCTTCTATCTGCTCGACGATCTGCTTCGCCTGTTCAGCCTGGCCGTGTATCAACAGCCAGCGCGGGCTTTCCGGCAGCCACAGTCGCATCAGCAGAACCAGCAGACCCAATACCGCACCAATGCCGAAACACAGGCGCCAGCCCAGCTCGGCCCCGATCCACAGGGGGTCGAGCAAGACAATCGAGCCAATCGCACCGAGCGCGGCACCCAGCCAGAACGTGCCGTTGATGGTCAGGTCGACCCAGCCCCGGTAGCGGGCCGGGGTAAATTCCTGAATGGTCGAGTTGATTGCCGTGTACTCGCCACCGATGCCCATACCGGTCAGAAAGCGGAACAACATGAAGCTCCATACGCTGAAGGAGAACGCCGTAGCGGCCGTCGCACCGACATACAGCAGCAAGGTGATGAAGAACAGCTTGCGGCGCCCAAGACGGTCCGCCAGCCAGCCAAAGAACAACGCGCCCAACACGGCACCGGCAATGTACGCAGCGCCCGCCAGGCCAATGTCGCTATTGGTGAGATTGAGCGCCGGGCTGGCTTTCAAGGCGCCGGCTACCGACCCTGCAAGGGTGACTTCCAGGCCGTCAAGCAGCCAGGTGATGCCCAGCGCCACGACCAGCAAGGTGTGAAACCGCCCCCAGGGCAGTCGGTCCAGTCGGGCGGGCAAATCGGTTTCGAAGACGCTGCCCTTGTCGCTCGGTGTGCTCATGTCCGGCTACCTGACGGCTGACATTGGTGTCAGGCTTGAGAGTCGCTGCCGCCGCTCAAGTTCAGCTGATCCAGAACCACAGCAATGTAAGATTGGCCGCCGAGATCAGCCCGAACAGACCCCAGGCAGCCGTTGTCACCAGCCGGCTGTTGACGAACGGCCCCATCAGTTGTGGGTCGCTGGTAAAGCGAATCAGCGGCCAGAGCGCGAATGGCAGCTGCAGGCTCAGCACAACCTGGCTGAGCACCAGCATCTGCCCCACCGAGCTGTCACCCAGCCAGATCACACCGATCAGCGCCGGAATCAGTGCCAGCGCCCGCGTGATCAAGCGCCGCTGCCAGCACGGAATCTTTGCCTGCAGAAAACCTTCGAGCACCACTTGCCCGGCAATCGTGCCGGTAAATGTCGAGCTTTGCCCTGCCGCCAGCAGCGCGATACCGAACAGCACGCTGGCGATCGCGCCACCTACCAGCGGATCGAGCAGGTGATAGGCGTCCTGAATCTCGACCACCTCGGTATGCCCGGTCTTGTGAAAAGCGGCAGCAGCGAGGATCAGAATCGCCGCATTGATCAGCAGTGCCAGGCTCAGCGAACCGATGGTGTCGAGACGCGCATAGCGAATGGCGCTGGCCTTGCTGGCCTGGTCCGAACCGTTGACCCGCGTCTGCACCACAGACGAATGCAGGTAAAGGTTATGCGGCATGACGGTGGCGCCCAGAATGCCGATGGCGATGTACAGCGGCTCCTGGCTGCTCAATACATCCCAACTCGGCTTCAGACCCGCGACGACGTCCGGCCAGAACGGCTTGATCAGAAACAGCTCGACGGCGAAGCAACTGGCGATGGTTGCAATCAGCCCCAGCACGATGGCCTCCAGACGGCGAAAATTGGCGCCCTGCAAGGCCAACACGATCAGCGTATCGAAGGCGGTCAGCGCCACACCGGTGGTGATGGAGACGCCGAGCAACAGATGAAACGCCAACGCTGCCCCCAGCACTTCCGCCAGATCGGTGGCGATGATCGACAACTCCGCCAGCAGCCACTGGCCCTTGGCGACCTTACGGCTGTAGCGGGCGGCCGACAGCTGCGCCAGATCACGGCCGGTAGCGATGCCCAACCGCGAACAGAGGTTTTGCAAGACCATTCCCGAGAGGCTGGCCAGCACCACCACGAACAGCAGTGAGTAGCCGAAGCGCGACCCGGCCTCGATGGCTGTCGCCCAGTTGCCAGGGTCCATGTAGCCGATGGAAACCAGCAGGCCAGGCCCGACGAACAGCATCATCTTGCGCAGCAAGGACGCGTTCGGCGGAATGGCCACACTGTCGGTAGTCGCCGAGGGGCAGAAAGGAGCGGTGGCAGTAGTGGGCAGTTTGTACGTCACGGGAACCCGGAATGCAGAAAGTTAAGGCATCATCCTAAGGTTTTACGACACATGTTGATACATCATTGCTGGCGTCATGCCTGCTGTTTTTCGCCTGCCTCTCTGCCTGACTAGGTCATCACTGCGCCGTTCTCACTTCCACGTAATTCCAGCGCTTTAATGGATCCGATATAAAAAATCGAAAAATTGATCCGATAAACAATTTTTCATCTTTTAAACCTTAATAACCGCATTAAAAGACCAATGATTACAAATTGTAAGGAGTAGTATTCAGGCCTTAACAAGAACTCAGGATGGCCATCCATGACCTCATTACCTCATGCCGAGACAGCCGCGAACGAGCCGTTGCGGGCAGCGTATATCTCGGCGCGCATTGACCGACTGCCTGCGGTCGCGACTATCTGGCGACTGGTCGCCCTGCTGTCTCTCGCCGGTTTTTTCGAGCTTTACGACCTGTTCCAGACCGCGTACATCAGTCCCGGCCTGATCCGCGACGGGATCTTCGCCACAGGAAGCCAGGGTCTGTTTGGTTTCTCCGATCAGGCGGCCTTCGCCTCGGCGACCTTTCTGGGGCTGTTCTTCGGTGCCAGCCTCGTCAGCCCGATTGCCGATCGTTACGGACGCCGCGCGATCTTTACCTTCGCGCTGATCTGGTACACCGTGGCCACCGTAATCATGGGCCTGCAAACCTCTGCGCTGGGCGTGATAGGCATGCGCTTCGTCGTGGGTATCGGCCTGGGGGTCGAGCTGGTCACCATCGACACTTACCTGTCGGAACTGGTGCCCAAGCGCATCCGCAGTTCGGCATTCGCCTTTGCCTTCTTCATTCAGTTTTTGTCAGTCCCCAGCGTCGCGCTGATGTCGTGGTGGCTGGTGCCCCAGGACCCTTTCGGTTTTTCCGGCTGGCGTTGGGTAGTGATCAGCAGTGCAGTCTTCGCCCTGTTTGTCTGGTGGCTGCGCTCGGCGCTGCCGGAATCGCCGCGCTGGCTGGCGCAGAAGGGACGCTTCGATGAAGCCGAGCGAATCATGGACGGCATTGAGGCACGCTGCATCAAGGACCACGGCAAACCACTGGATGAGCCTGAACCGGAAAACGTAGCGCTGTCAGGCAACGGCCGATTTGCCGACATGTGGCAGCCACCCTATCGGCGCCGCGCGCTGATGCTGATTGTGTTTCATGTGTTCCAGGCCATCGGCTTCTTTGGCTTCGGCAACTGGCTGCCTGCCCTGCTCTCGGGTCAGGGCCTGAGCGTTACTCACAGCCTGGGGTATGCGTTCGTGATCACGCTGGCTTATCCGCTGGGGCCGCTGCTGTTCGTGAAATTTGCCAACCGCTTCGAAAACAAATGGCAAATCGTCGGTTCGGCGTTGGGGGCGATGATTTTTGGCAGCCTGTTCGCCTTTCAGACCAGCGCGGCAGGACTGATTTTCTGCGGGATCATGATCACGTTCTGCAACGCATGGCTGAGCTTCAGCTACCACTCGTATCAGGGTGAGCTGTTCCCGACCAACATCCGCGCCCGCGCGGTAGGCTTCTGCTACTCGTTCAGCCGACTGTCAACGGTGTTCAGCAGCCTGCTGATCGGGATATTTCTAGACCACTTCGGCACGCC
Source organism: Pseudomonas cerasi (assembly GCF_027983475.1). Lineage (NCBI taxonomy): Bacteria > Pseudomonadati > Pseudomonadota > Gammaproteobacteria > Pseudomonadales > Pseudomonadaceae > Pseudomonas > Pseudomonas cerasi. Next base: position 1,527,021 of record NZ_JAQJVM010000001.1, on the reverse strand, counting down.
GGGCGTGCTGGCCTTCATCGTCGGCAGCATGTTGATCGTGATCGTCACCATCGGCCGATTCGGGCCACGCACACGCAATCTTGCGCTGGAGCAGATCGCTCACCGATGACAGGGTGCAGGGTTGAGTGGGTTCAGGCCTGAGCCCACTCAACATTGGTGACACCAAAGTGCTCGGCATAGGGTTTCGATACCCGAGCGACCTTCTCCAGTCGATATTTCGGTATGCGTGCGAGACCTGCATCGACACTTGCGTAGTGCCATGCTTCAGCGTTATCCATATTCTCGGTTCGTATATAAAAGCTCTTGAACGAACCATTCAGCAGATAATCAATGCGGTAATGCTTTGGAAGTGCCATTGAAAGTCTGATCCTTTTTCAGCAGTGGCTTGAAGTATAGGTGACTCTATTCGTGGCGAAGAAATTCATTATTTTTTTGATGTCTGCGACCAATGAACTCTTCTTTTGGCTATATCTGTGGATCCCCAACCGCCTGGCAAGTCGTTTGGGATTGGCCCTGTCGGCACATAACTCGCGCGTGACTTCCACACACCGGCGCTTCCAGGATCCCCTGAAGCACGGACGTTGCAGTGGGTAGCGGCGCGCCGGCCAGTTGTCGACCAGTACGATCTCCTGCCGCACACGCTGGTGAGCTGCACGCTGGCAGATGAGTTCACGGGGCGCCAACCCGCCATCACCGTCGCCGCCGCGAAGTTGGCGAAGGCCTGCAGAGTATCCAGATAACGCTGCCGAAGCTCGCGGGGGCCCAACTAATCCAGGAGCGGCCTTCGGCAGACAGAATCACTGCTTAACTACCGGCCCTTCGCGCCGCGCATGGCTGATAACGTTGAAGTTGTACCGCGCGATCCGGTTATTTGATTGAACCATGAATCAATACTTGTCGCAGCGTAGAAAGTGTCAGACAACCGAATGGTATAACGCCCTCGGCGCGGCTGATGGGTTGATAGCGTTTAGCTCATGATTCAAGTAGTCAATATCGGCCATCGTTTCAAAACCACCGGCCGAAAGAACAGCCGGTGGCATTATTCATTGCGACAACGTGGAGCCGCTTGTGATTGATGCGTTTCTGTACCTTTTCAGGGCTGCCAAAGCGCCTGCCCGCCGCCCAGTTTGCGGTCCAGAAAACTGGCCGCACTGATCAACGCCAGATGGCTCAAGGCCTGTGGCGTATTGCCCAGATGATGAGCATGCGCGTCGAACTCTTCGGCGTACAAGCCCAACGGATTGGCGTAACGCAGCAACTGCTCGAACTCCAAGTGCGCCTGTTCGACCCGACCGGCGCGAGCCAGGCATTCGACGTACCAGAACGAGCAAGCCACGAAGGCGCCCTCCTCACCTGCCAGGCCATCATCATGATCGTCGTCGTTGCGGTAACGGAACACCATTCCGTCACGCACCAGCGCGGCCTCGATGGCATCCAGCGTCGCAAGCCATTTGGGATCATTGGCACCGACGAAGCGCACCAACGGCATCAGCAACATCGAGGCGTCCAGATTGCGACTGCCCTTGTGCTGCACGAAGTGCCCCAGGTCGTCGTTCCAGAAGTTCTCCCAGATATCGTTGTGGATCTCCTCGCGCACCTTGGTCCAACGCTCGAACGGCCCCGACAGTGAACGCTTGAAGGCAAGACGCAGTGCCCGGTCCAGCGCTACCCAGCACATAAGCCGGGAGTGCAGGAAGTGCTGATCGCCGCCGCGCATTTCCCAGATGCCCACGTCCCTGTCGTTCCAGTGCTCGCACACATAGTCGACCTGACGCACCACATGTTGCCAACCGTCGTGCGAGATGGCGTCGCCGTACTTGTTGGCCAGGTACACGGCATCCATCAGCTCACCGTAGATATCCAGCTGAACCTGCTTGTACGCTTCGTTGCCGATGCGTACCGGCTGCGCACCGCCGTAGCCGGACAAGTGATCGAGATTATCTTCCGGCAGCTCGGCGTGGCCATCCAGCGCATAGAGAATGCCGAGTTTCTCGGTCTGTTCGCAGCAGTCATCCAGTCGCCCACGCACCCAGCTCATGAAGGCATTGGCTTCATCGGTGTACCCCAGGCGCATGAACGCATACACGGTGAACGACGCGTCACGTATCCAGGTGTAACGGTAATCCCAGTTACGTTCGCCGCCCTCGGTTTCCGGCAGCCCGAACGTCGCGGCCGCGACAATGCCGCCGTGCTTGCGCGAGGTCAGCAGCTTGAGCGCCAACGCCGAACGGGTGACCATTTCACGCCAGCGCCCGGTGTATTGCGATTGCCCGGACCAGCGCCGCCAGAACTTCAAGGTGTCATCGAAATAGCGCGAGCATTTGCCCGCAGCAACGTTCGGATCGTCAATTCCGCCAAGGATGAACTCGATGGTCTGGCCCTTGTGCATATGAAATTCGGCCACGGCGTCGTGCTGCTCGAGACGCAACGGCGTCGCCGCCGACAGGCGCATGCCCGGTTGCCCGGCGGCTTCGAAACAGATGTCCTCACCCTCGACCCGCGCGGTGGTGTCGGCGCGGCTGTAATCCATGCGCACTCGGCAGCGCATGCGCAGCGTGGCTTGGCCAAAGCGCACCTGAACGCGGCGCACGATGCGCGGCAGATCGTCCTTGTCCTCGCCGATCGGCATCAGGTCGGTGACTTCCACCACCGCGTCCTCGGAAATCCAGCGGGTTTGCAGGACGTTGGTGTCCGGCAGGTAGATTTGCAGCCGCCTGGCGTCAGGCAGATCGGGCGCCAGCTGAAAGATCCCGGCGTCGGGCGTGTCCAGCAACGCGGTGAAAATCGACGGGCTGTCGAAGTCCGGCCAGCAACAGAAATCGATACTGCCGGTGTCGGCGATCAGGGCAGCACTGCGCATGTCGCCGATGATGCCGTGATCCTCGATACGGTTTTGCGCCTCTGCGGAAAAATCAGCCATTGCCTCGGAACTCCGGATAGAGGGTCATGCCCCCGTCGATGAACAGGGTGGTGCCATGCACATAATCCGAGGCATCGGAAGCCAGCCAGAGCACAGCATTGGCGACATCTTCCGGCTCGCCTATACGACCATAAGGGATCAGCTTGAGCATTTCCTTCTCGGCGTCGCCCTTGCGTGCATCGGCATTGATCGGCGTACGGATGGCACCTGGGGCAACACTGTTGACGCGAATTTTAAGCTCGCCGACTTCCTGAGCGATGCTGCGCATCAACAGGTCGACGCCGCCCTTGGACGCTGCGTAATTGACGTGCCCGGCCCATGGAATCAACTGGTGCACTGAACTCATGTGAATGATCTTGCCCATTGCCCGCGACACACCGGGGCGCATGCCCTGCTTGATGAACTGGCGCAATGCAGCGCGGGCGCAGAGAAACTGCCCGGTCAGGTTGACGTTAATGACGGTATTCCAGTCTTCCAGCGTCATGTCGACCATCGACGCGTCCTTCTGCAAGCCGGAATTGGCGACCAGAATATCCACGGCGCCGAAATGTTCGATGGTCTGTGCAAACAGCCGCTCGACGTCTTCTTCTTTCGAAACGTCGGCACCCACAGCCAGCGCCTTGCCCCCGGCCGCGCGAATCTCTTCGGCCAGCTTCTCGGCAGGTTCAGGCTTGGAGTTGTAGTTGATCACGACGGCGGCACCGGCCTCTGCCAGCGCGCGCGCGGCACCTGCGCCCAGACCGGAACTGGCGCCGGTAACGATTGCGACTTGTTGCTTGAGTGAGATGTGCATCAATTTCAGCCTCGGAGTAAGCGTATTAGTGCTGACTGGCGAGGCTGAAATTAAGTTCAGTGCAGGTTATGGCGCGGGGTTTGGCTGCGAGGTGTGAATGGCCTCGATACCGGCGATGACTTCATCGGACAGCGTGACGTCGATGCTCTCCAGATTGATCTTCAGTTGATCGAGTTTCGTGGCGCCAATGATGTTGCTGGTCACGAACGGCCGACTGGTCACGTAGGCCAGCGCCATCTGCGAAGGATCCAGACCATGCTCGCGGGCCAGCGCGACGTACCTGGCTGTAGCCGTGACGGCCTGCGGATTGTTGTAGCGCTGAAAACGCTCGAACAGGGTCAGACGGCCATCGGCCGGACGTGCGCCATCCAGGTACTTGCCCGCCAGCACACCGAACGCCAGTGGCGAGTACGCCAGCAGGCCGATCTGTTCGCGAATGGCGATTTCCGCCAGACCGACTTCAAACGTGCGGTTAAGCAGGTTGTAGGGGTTCTGGATCGAGACGGCACGTGGCAGATCGAGGGTTTCGGCAAGGTGCAGAAAACGCTGAGTGCCCCATGGCGTTTCGTTGGAGAGGCCGAAGTGGCGAATCTTGCCCGCCTTGACCAGATCGCCCAGTACCGACAGAGTCTCTTCGATTTCGACAGCCTGATCATCCGGGTCGTGGGTGTAACCGAGTACGCCGAAGAAGTTGGTCTTGCGATCCGGCCAGTGCAACTGGTACAGGTCCAGGTAATCGGTATTAAGGCGCTTGAGGCTGGCTTCCAGCGCCGCAGTGATGTTCTTGCGGTCGAGGCGCGGATTGCCATCGCGGATATGATCCATACGACCTGGACCGGCGACCTTGCTGGCCAGTACCCAGTCGTTGCGGTCGCCGTACTTCTTGAAGTACTCGCCGATGATGCTTTCGGTCTTGGTGTAGGTCTCGCCACGCGGCGGCACCGGGTACATTTCTGCGGTGTCGAGGAAGTTGACCTTGGCATCCTTGGCCATACGAATCTGTTCGAATGCTTCATCCTGGGTGTTCTGCTCGCCCCAGGTCATGGTGCCCAGACAGATCGCGCTGACCGACAGATCGGTTTTGCCCAATTTACGAAATTGCATCGATGTCTCCGTTTGATTCAAAAAGATACAGCCTGAAACAGGGCTCCCATAAAACGCCGACTGGTCATTCACTGCAACACTTTTTATCCGGTTTCACCTAGCGATAACCCTGCGCCTGCAGATCGAACAGCGCGGCGTAGCGCCCTGCGGTGGCGATCAGGCTGTCATGATCACCGCGTTCCAGCACCCGCCCGTGCTCCAGCACCACAATGTGTTCGGCGTTGCGCACGCTGGAAAACCGATGCGATATGAGTAGCGTCATGCGCCCTTTGGCGTACTCGCGAAAATGCTCGAATACTGCCGCTTCTGCGCCTGCGTCCAGCGCGGCAGTCGGCTCGTCGAGAATCAGGATATCGGCGTCGCGGCGCATGTAAGCGCGTGACAACGCGATTTTCTGCCATTGCCCGCCGGACAGCTCCTGGCCTCCCGCAAACCAGCGACCCAATTGTGTGGCGTAGCCTTTGTCGAGCTGTTCGATGAACTGCGCGGCCATGCCCTGCGCCGCCGCTTCGCGCCAACGGCCTTCATCATGGAAGGCCTGAGTGTCGCCAACGCCGAGGTTCTCGCCGACCAGAAACTGATAGCGAATGAAGTCCTGAAAAATCACGCCGATGCGCGAGCGCAAGGCGTCTTCATCCCACTCCTGCAGGTCGCTGCCGTCCAGCAGAATGCGGCCTTGATCAGGTTGGTAAAGACGCGTCAGCAGCTTGATCAGGGTGGTTTTTCCCGAGCCGTTCTCGCCCACCAGGGCGACGCTGCGCCCCGGCGCCAAGTGCAGATCGATGTTTTCCAGTGCCGGACGGCTGGTCCCCGGATAAGTGAAACTGACGTTCTCGAAGCGCATGCCATCACCGGGCTGCGCGCCCACGGTCAGGCTGCCGGCAGACGGTGTAACCGGCTGACCGAGGTAGACATACAGGTCGGCCAGATACAGCCCGTCCTCGTATAAACCACTGATGGCGCTGAGACTGCTGCTTACTGCGGCCTGCCCCTGCTTGAACAGCACCAGGTACATGGTCATCTGCCCCAGGGTGATCCGCCCGTGCACCGCATCGACCACCACCCAGGCGTAGGCCAGGTAAAACGCAGCCGTGCCGAGCAGGCCGAGCAGGAAGCCCCAACCATCACGGCGCACCGTCAGGCGCCGGTCTTCGGCATACAGACGCTCGAAGGTGTCGCGGTAACGCTTGAGCAGCAGCGGCGCGAAGCCGAACAGCTTGACCTCTTTGATGTAGCCCTCGTGGGAGAGCAGTGTTTCGATGTAGTTCTGCCGACGGGTTTCCGGAGCACGCCGGGTAAACAGGCGGAACGCGTCGCCGGAAAAATGCGCCTCGGCAAAGAACACCGGCAATGCGCCGAGCACCAGAATCAGCAACGCCCAGGGCGAGAAATGCACCAGCAGTACGGCAAAGCTGATCAGCGAAATGAGGTTTTGCAGCAATCCCAGGGATTTGGTCACCAGTGCCAGCGGCCGTGTCGAGGCTTCACGCCGGACGCGCACGAGCTTGTCGTAAAACTCCGAGTCTTCGAACTGCGACAGCGACAGGGTCTGGGCCTTCTCCAGAATCAGGGTATTGACCTTCTGCCCCAGCAGCACGCGCAGCAACGCCTGCTGCACGGAAAGCCCGCGCTGTGCTGCCGCGAGCAGAGCCAGCACACCGGCTTCGAACAACACATAGCGCAACACCGGCCATAACGGTGCTTCGCCTGCGCTGGCGTGCAACTGCATCGCAGCGACCACCGCATCGACGATGCGCTGGCCTAACCAGGCGGCCAGCGCCGGCAGCAAGCCGGCGATCAGCGTGGCGACGATCAGGCCGATGGACAGCGCTCGGGAAGTAGTCCAGACCAGATGCATCGCGCGCAAGGCCTGGTGCATGAACGAAATGAAACGCTTGAAAACCGGCATACGCTTAAAAACTCTTCAGACAGGTCGAACCCCCATCTCGGGCGGCCATCATACGACCACAGGTTCGTTGAAAAACAGGAAACTCATCATGAAAGATGCTTACAACCTGCAACGCTTTGTCGATGCCCAGCAACCGCTGTTCCAGCAGGTATTGACAGAACTCGAAGCCGGGCAGAAACGCTCCCACTGGATGTGGTTCGTGTTCCCGCAGATCCAAGGGCTGGGGCGCAGCGACACGGCGCGACACTACGCAATCACCGATCTCGACGAGGCCCGGGCTTACCTGCAACATCCTGTATTGGGCCCGCGTCTGGAACAGTGCGCCGGCATCATTGCTCCTCAGGTAGAACGTTCGGCAGGACAGATCTTCAGTTCGCCTGATGACATGAAACTGCATTCGAGCATGACCCTGTTCAGCATCGCAGCGCCTGAGCGACCTGTGTTTCAGAAGGTGCTGGATACGTTTTTCGAGGGCAAGCGGGATGCGATGACGATGAAACTCCTGTCACGTTGATTCAAACTCACTTCGGTGCGCGCTGTACGCAACGCTCACGTCGGTCGTCGACGCGCTCGGCAAACCAGGCGGTAGTGAGGTTACGGGTGATTTTCGGGCTTTTCAGGGTGATGCCGGGCAGGATCGCTCTGGGCAACGGTTTGCCAGCTGCCCTGTCCGCCAGTGCAAAGACCTTGCTGTACAGGTCGGTCTCCTCGAATTCCAGCGTGTCGCCCTGCTTGAGCTGGCTCCATATCTGCGACTTGTTCATGCCCAGTCGATCGCCAAGGGTGCGCACCGCAAGCTCGGTGGAGCCCGGCGAGGTGGAGTCAAAGCGGATCAGATCGCCATCCAGCGCCAGCTCGATGCCGGTCGCCCGACTCACGGCATTCTGGAAGGCAGCATTGCGGCTTGCGTACCAGCCGGCATTGAAGTCGGCAAAACGGTACAGCGACTGGGTGTAGTTGACCGGATAGCCCAGCAGGTGGGCAATACCGAAGTACATGCCGCCACGGCGGGTGAAGACTTCGCGACGAATCGAACCATCGACCGTGTAGGGGTAATCCTCGGCGTGTTTCTCGGCAAAGGCGATGCTGACCTGCATCGGCCCGCCAGTCTTGACCGGATTGAAGTTGCCGAACAACGTCTGCCCCAGCGGCACCATGCCGATGAAATCATCGAAGATCGCGCTGAGGTCTTTCTCGGTGCGCGCAGAATCGAGGCGTTTGCCGTAAGTCTTGCCGTCCGGCGAGCGCACGCGCAATGCGGTGGCGATCAGCGCATTGGGAATGTGCAGCCGCGCCGCGCGGCGGTTGATTTCGGCGCGGGCGATGCGGCCCATGTCCGGCACCGCAGGATCGACCTGAAAGGTCGACTCCTGCTCGGTAACGGCCATCACCGAACACAGGTTTTCGGTGGTCAGCGGGATCTTCTGCGCAGCAAACGCGGCATGAATATCCGTAGCCCACGCCTGGCGATCCGTCACATTGGCAGGCATCAGACGCACGATCTGCGCACGCGCCTGTTCAGGCGTCAGTTCGGGTTCCTCGACGCGCTGCGTGCCACAGCCTGCCAATACCAGCAGCCCGACGCTCAGCAGGAGCGATTTGCATAGCCTTCGATTCAATCCATGACTCCTGTCTGGTTCGCGCTTCGACGCGCTGTTCACTTCAGAAGGCTTTTTATCTCAAAAGACCGACCAGTCGACCCGCGCGCTGAGTTTCTCCAGCGCAGCCATACCGACAAGGGAATTGCCCGCTGCGTTCAACTCCGGGGACCATACACAGACCGAAGCACGTTCGGGCACGATCGCAACGATACCACCGCCTACCCCGCTCTTGCCCGGCAGGCCTACGCGATAGGCGAAATTGCCGGCTTCGTCGTACAGGCCGCTGGTGGCCATGATCGAGTTGACCTGGGTGGCCTGTCGCGCCGTAAGGACCTGCTCGCCGCTGTGCGCGCAAAAGCCCTGATGGGCCAGAAACCCGAACGCCTTGGCCAGGTCGATGCAGTTCATGCTCAGCGCACAATGATGAAAGTAGCTGCGCAGCACGTCTTCCACATCGCCGTGAAAATTATCGAAGGATTTCATCAGATAGGCCGCCGCAGCATTGCGCGAACGGTGCTGGTATTCGGAGTCAGCGACTTTGGAGTCGGAGGTGATCGCCCGATTGCCGCACAGGCGTCGAACGAAGTCGCGCATTGACAGTGACGGTGCTGCAAACCGCGCCTGGTTGATGTCGCAGATCACCAGCGCACCGGCATTGATGAACGGGTTGCGCGGCCTGCCCTGCTCGAATTCCAGTTGCACCAGCGAGTTGAACGGTTGGCCGGAAGGCTCGTGTCCGAGGCGCTGCCAGATATCCTCGCCCGAGTGGCCGATGGCTTGTACCAGGCTGAACACCTTGGAAATGCTCTGTATCGAAAACGCTGTTTCGGCGTCACCGGCGCTGAACACCTGACCATCGTTGCCGTACACCGCGATGCCCAGCTGATCTGGCCGGACCTCGCCCAGTGCCGGGATGTAATCGGCTACCTTGCCCTGGCCAAGCAAAGGTCTTACTTCATCGAGGATTTCGTTCAGCAGGTCTTGCATGTGTGCGCCCCTTGTTTTGGCTGCGCACACTACACCAACCTCAAGCGCCTCGCATCATTGCGTTGCAGGCTCAGGTCTTGTAGTCGGTGTCGTTACGCTCCAGCTCGCGAATCAGGGCATTCCAGTGCCGTGCGACACCCGGCGCATGCCCGTCCTTGATGGCCTTTGCCTGCTGCTCCACCCTGGCAATGACCTCGCGTGGCGGGAACACCAGTTCGGCGTTACCCGCCGACTGCGCTGCAATCTGAATATTGCAGGCGTACTCAAGGGCATGAAGCTGCTGGAACGCATGCTCGACACTCACCCCGCCGGTCAGCAACCCATGGTTGCGCAGGATCATCACGCTTTTGTCACCCAGGTCGGCGACCAGCCGTTCGCGTTCACTCAAGTCCAGCGCAATGCCTTCATAGCCGTGGTAAGCCACCCGGCCGGAGAAGGCAATCGAGTGCTGAGAGATAGGCAGCAGCCCGTCCTTTTGGGCCGACACGGCGATACCGTCACGGGTGTGGGTGTGCAGCACCGCTTGCAGGTCGTGGCGCGCAGCATGAATGGCGCTGTGGATCACGTAACCGGCGTAGTTGATACCCAGCCCGGTGGGGTCATCGACAATCGTCCCGTCAATATCGACCTTGACCAGGTTGGACGCGGTGATTTCATCGAACAGCAGCCCGAACGCGTTTATCAGAAAGTGCTCGTCGGGGCCCGGCACGCGTGCCGAGAAATGCGTATAGATATGATCGGTCCAGCGCTTGAGCGCCGCCAGACGATAGGCCGCCGCCAGCTTGACCCGGACTTCCCATTCCTCCGGCGACACTCTGTCGCGCACGCTGCCGCTACCCGACGGCGTCGTACCTGAGTGGGCTGGCAAAGCGCTGACGTTGCTCATGGTATTGCTCCTGGATGACTGCTGACTGATCAGCAAGACTAGGCGCATGGGGATTCAATTAAAAATCACATTTACTTCTAAGCTAATTATAAAAAATGAGAATATTAAAGTCTGTCCTGCTACCGGGTTTGCATGTGTCCACGAGGATCTATTAATGTTCCTAAAAGCTATTTAAATAAATTTTTATATAGCGATATGCTCCAGCATTGGTAACCCCCATGGAGCATCGCATGTCCAATACCGCAAGATTTCTGCTCCGTATCAGTCGCGTCACAGCGGCCGACGCTCCGCGTCACACAGCGGTTTTTTGATGTCAGGTAGATTGAGGTTCGACTCAGGTCACCTTTTCGCCACTCGGCGAGTCACTTTGATGGGGCCAAAGTGACAAAGGCCCCTGGCTCCGTTTCCGGCCCGACTTCGTCGGGTTCCTTCGCCCTGTCACTGACGTCGCAATTTGCGTCGTCAGTGCCATCGCGCCAAAAAAGCGCTTTCGTTTATGTGCAGTGCCCAGGAGCAAGGCATAGCGTCGTGTTGCAGCATCACGAGCTTTATGCAAACGCAACGTATTGGAACGACAGTCAGCGGCAAATCGCGCTACCAGTTATACGTCACCTTGCCGTAGTAATAAGCGCCGCTGTACCCGTAGGGAGAGAATGTGCTGTAGGCCAGGTTGCCGCCGCTGGAGGAGAAGTCGTTGAGCTTTTCCGGGTATTTGTCGGTGACGTTGTCGCCGCCCAGGGTGAAGACCCAGCTCTTGAGTTTGTAGTCGACCGCCAGGTCCAGCAGCCAGGCGGCGCTGAAGGTCTGGTCGTTGAGCTTGTCGGCCTGATAGCTGGTGAACTCGCCGTAGCGGACCAGGTTGGAGTGCAGCGCCCAATTGCCGAACGTCAGGTCATTGCCCAGTGTCAGTTTGTGTTGTGGCGTGGTGTCACCCAGCAAACCGATGCGCTCCCTGCGATCTACCCGCACCAGATTCACTCCCAACTGATCGAGAATCGCCGGGTTGGCCTTCACGTCGGTGACTTTGGTGTGGTTGTAGTTGTAACCCACCGTGCTGTTCCAGCGCACACCGTTGTCGAACTGGTAGCGGTAATTGGCGACCAGATCGACGCCATCGGTGCTGGTGTCCGTGGCGTTGGTGAAATAGCGGGCACTGGTGTAGTTGATATCGCCTACGCCATTACTGCGCAGGTAATTGATGGCGGTGTTATTGAGCACCAGATTGGAGGACAGCGAGATACGGTCCTGAATGTCGATGCGGTAGACGTCGGCAGTCACGGTCAGGCTGTCCAGCGGCTGGAGTACCAGGCCCAGGCTGTAGTTGCGGGACTTTTCCGGCTTGAGGTCTTCGGCACCCAACAGTTGTGCAACGTTACTGCCAGCCGGAAACGTGCCCGCTTCCTGGATGGTGTTGCCAATCAGTTGCGACGACGTGAAGGTAAAGTTCTGTTGCGCCAGCGAAGGCGCGCGGAAGCCTGTCGATACGCTGCCTCGCAAGGCCACCTGCGGAGTGAAATCGTAGCGCGCTGAAAGCGAACCGCTGACATTGGACCCGAAATCGCTGTAGTCCTCGTGGCGGACGGCAGCCGACACACCGAGCTTTTCGGTCAGATTGGTTTCCAGGTCCAGGTACTGTGCGAAGTTATGCCGCGAGTAACTGCCTGCATCCGCCGCGCGGAAACCGCCCAGCCCGGAACTGCCGGTCTGGAAATACGACTCCGCCTGCCCTGCCTCGATCTGATAGCCCTGACGCATGTATTCCGCGCCAAACGCAACCGATACCGGATAAGGCAACCACGCTGCATTGAATTCTCTGGAAAGGTCGAGGCTCAGTTGCTTCTGATCATTGGTCAGCGTGCCGTTGTAGAAGGAACGCGGCGTGTTCAGTCCCAATGAGGTGTTGATGGTTTTGGTGCGCAGCTCATAAGCGTTTTTGCCATAGTTGGCGGACACGTCGTAGTGCCAGTCATACGCCAGCTCTCCCCGCAGGCCAGCGACCAGCGAGGTGTCTTCGAGCGTGCCGTTGATCAGCGGCAGATAGCCGTTGGGATAAATCGCCGCAATGTTATTTGAAGCATTGCTCGGCCGATAGAACGCGGCGGTTTCGCCACGCCGCTTGCTGTAGCCCCCGAAACTGTAGAACTCCGCCGCGTCATTGAAGCTGTATTCAGCGTTGTACTGCAGCTTGCCCTCATGCGTCTGCGGCTCACCCTGGCGGAACACCTGCTGACCGTAAGTGGTGGACCCGATACTGGACGCTCGAAAGTCGTCACCGGCGCGGTTGGTGTAGTCGTTGTTGACCCCTTCACCGGAAAGGTTGAACGCGCCATTGTCGCCCAAGGCAAAACCGGTATTGCCCGACACCTGACGCTGGATACCGTCGCCCTTCTTGTATTGGCCGTACTGGCTGGAAATCGACCCGCCATGGTCCGCGCTCTTGAGAATGATGTTGATCACCCCGGCGATGGCGTCGGACCCGTAACGTGCCGACGCACCGTCGCGCAGGACTTCGATATGGTCGATGGCCGACAGCGGAATGGCATTCAGGTCGGCAGGTGCCGAACCACGTCCGACCGCCCCGCCCAGATTGACGAAAGCAGATGTGTGGCGGCGCTTGCCATTGACCAGCACCAGCACTTGATCCGGCGACAGGCCGCGCAGTTGCGCCGGACGCGTCAGCTCCGCACCGTCCACCAGGCTCGGCCGGGGGAAATTGATCGAAGGGATCAAACGTGCCAGCACGGTACCCAGTTCGCTGGAGCCGGAACTGCGCAGGCTGTCACCGGATATCACATCGATGGGCGAAAGAGAGGCGCTGGCGGTACGCTCCTGCGCACGGGTGCCGGTGACGATCACTGTACCCAGGGTGGACGCGCCCTGAGTGTTTTGCTCATATGTCGCTTCTGCGCCGAATGCACTTGCACTGATGCCCGTGACGCTCAGCAAATTGGCTGAAAAAATCGCCGAGGCCACTACACTGCGTTTGAAATACCCCATACCACTACCCCTTGAAAATCCCTGATCCAGAAACTCTGCTCTGGTTACAACGAGCGATCCGTGCGGCGGACGGTGGCGATCATTACGGTGTCTGATTGATGTTCCGGTGGCCCGATGCGTTATAGCTTAATGAAATTGATTTAAATATTTAAATATCAATAACGAATAAGAATCTGCATTTGTGTCAGTACTGAAAAATGCCTGCGATGCCGACAAAAAAAGGCCGCACCTGCCTGAGGATGCGGCCCAAAACCGTTGACGCTGTAGGTGGTATAAATCTGTTACCTGGCAGTGATCACCGACAATTTGGTAATCCCGGCACGCTCGATGGAGGCCATGGCGCGCGCGACTTCCCCGTAGTTGACGCCATTGTCCGCCTGCAATTGCACGCGTACGTCAGGCGCCTTTTCCTTGGCCGCCTTCAGGTTGGTTTCCAGCAAGTCCGGCTGGATTTCGTCCTTGTTGATGAACAGCTTGCCCTGCCCGTCGATACTCACCACCAATGGGTCTTTCTGCTCCACCGGAGCGACCGATTCGGTCTTGGGCAGGTTGATCGGAATTGAGTTGGTCAATAGCGGCGCGGTGACGATGAACACCACCAGCAGCACCAACATCACGTCTACCAGCGGCGTGACATTGATCTCGCTCAGTACTTCATCGGTGTCTTGTGTGGAAAAAGCCATCTCAGGAGGCCTCCTTCACGTTCTGCCCGACGTGCGCGCCCGCAGTGCCCGACTTCAATACCGGATGCAGCAGCACACGGAAGGCGCTCTTCTGCGCCAGGCTGTAGAAGTCATGGGCGAAGTCATCCAGATCGGCAGCGGTCAGTTTCAGGCGTCGCAGAAAGTAGTTGTAGACCAGCACTGCAGGCACTGCGACGGCAATGCCGACGCCGGTTGCCACCAGCGCCGCGCCGATCGGCCCGGCTACCGTTTCCAGGCTTGCCGAACCGGCCGCACTGATGCCCTTGAGGGCTGACATGATGCCCCAGACCGTACCGAACAAACCGATGAAAGGCGAAGTGCTGCCGATGCTGGCGAGGATGGCCAGACCGGTTTCCAGCGAGCGCCGCTCGCGGACGATCTGCTGACGCAAGGCGCGCTCAAGGCGGTCCTGATGGTTGATGGACTGACTGAGGTCATTGGCCTGCGCGCCATCCGGCACCTGAATGGCGGCGTAACCGGCCAGGGCGACCCGAGCGGCAGCGCCCGGTTGCTCCTGGGCCAGCTGAGCGGCGGAATCCAGGCTCGATGCGGCCCAGAACTGTTTGTGGAACTTGCGATCCTGAGACTTAAGGCGCGAAAACTGCACGCCCTTGAGCAGGGCCAGGCCCCAGGTAGCGACGGAAAAAATGACCAGCAGCCAGATGACCGCGTGTTCGATGGATTCAAAAGGCGAAGCAATCAGGTTCATGGCGCAGCTCTCTCTGAACAAAGTCTGAACAAGGCATGGGGTGTGTCGCGATGCGCCTTTGGTTCAGGTAGCTCGCCAGGTCAATCGAATAGCCGGGTTTGGTCTTGAAACGTTATTTGATCTTGAATCCTTATTTGATCCTGAAATCAATGGGCACGCTGACCCAGCCATCCTGGGCTACATCGCCCTGCCTGGCCGGAACGAAACTCCAGCGTTTCACCGCCGCCAGCGCGGCATCGTCAAGCTGGTCGCGACCACTGCTCTTCTGTATCTGAATCTCGCCGGGCTTGCCGCTGGCCAATACATGTACGCGCAACAGCACAGTGCCTTCCCAACCGCGACGCATGGCCAGCGATGGGTATTCCGGGGCCGGGTTGCGCAGGTAGCCCGCGCTGGCCGAGGCCGGGGTTACCGGCTTTGGTGCCGGCGGAGCGGGTGGCGCAGGCGCAGCGACAGGGGCTGCAGGCACTGGAGGCGCGGGGGGCTGCTCAACCGGCTTGGCTACTGGTTTCACGACCGGCTTGACCACCGGTTTGGGCGGTTGTGGCTTGGGCTTGGGAATCGGTTTTGGCGGTGGTGGCTTGACGGCCAGTTCGTCCTCGACCGGAGGCGGCGGTTCGACCACCGGCTGCACGACAGGCTCGGGCGGTGGCGGCGGTGTTTCCACAACCGGTGGCGCAGGCTGGGAAAACTCGATGGTCATCGGCGGAATTTCAGGTGGCACCACTGGCAGTGTCGGCGTCGGGTTCTGGCTCAGCCAGTAGATGACTGCGCCATGAAATACCAGCGCCAGCGCACCGAGCAAAATGGCTTCGCGCCGCCCGAGAATGGGCTTGGGGGTACGTTGCAGCCGCGATAACGCCAGTGGCGCACGGAAAGGACGCCCCAGATCGACCAGGTCGCCACTCGGCGTCTGGCGCCAAGGCACATCATGTGCACTGGCTGCGGTCTGGACATTGCCCATTGATACACTCCTGCATTTTCATGATAAAAATCCAGGTTCTGTTGGTATCAGTCACCTTCCTCAGGCCGATATGGCGAGGCAATCATCGCCGAAAAAAGCTTGTTCCTGAAAAGAATATTTGGTTCGCCGGTTAGATCCTAAATGCATATAGGAGGCGGACGTTCCGGGTTCGCTTTTGAACGTGCAGTGAGGCACAGAGTTGTGACGCGGAGCGTCACGAAAGGCATTCCCACGCTGGAGCGTGAGGAACGATAGGCGTCATGTAGATCACTCTCTTGCCGATGCATCGAGCACCCTGTTTGCTGGGGGGCTGTGCCGGCCTCCTCGCGAGCAAGCTCGCTCCCACAAGGCCGGTTTATAACGACGAGTGCCCCGCGTCCGATGCTGCAAGCCTCAATGGCCGCTGTGATCGCCGTGGCTGCTGTGCTCGTCGCTGGTCAATGACTTGGCGACCGCAGTGACCTGGATCGATTGCTTCGCGCCCTTGGCGTCTTCTACGGTCAGGGTCAGAGGCACCTGATCGCCTTCTTTGACCTGGGCAGCCAGGCCCATGAACATCACGTGGTAGCCGTCGGAATCGAGCATCACCGGTTTGCCGGCCGGCAGGTCGACCGAGTTGACGCGCTGCATGCTCATCACGTCGCCTTTCATGCTCATCTCATGGATCTGCACGGTTTTCGCAACGGGTGAAGCAACGTCGACCAGCTTGCTGTCCGTGTCCGAGGTGATACGCATGAACGCACCCGTGGCGGACTGGCCCGGCACGGTGGCGCGAACCCAGGCATCATCGACGTGTGTTTCCGCCAGGGCCTGAGCGCTCAGGCCCAACAGCGAAAGGCTCAGCAGCAGCGGCTTTGCAACGTTACGAATCAAAACGGTCATCAGCATACTTCCATCAAAGTGAGCAGATCTTCAGTGCATTGTTGAGCGGACAGCCGGTGCGACAACCCCAGGCGCAATACACCGCGGGTGTCGTAGACGTAACTGGTCGCGGTGTGCGAGATCGTGTAGGTGTCACCCAGTGGGACCTTCTCGAAGAATACGCCGAACTCCTTCGCCGTTGCCGCCGTTTCTTCAAGCGTGCCGGACAGTGCGACGAACGTCGGATCGAAGGCCTTCACATAGGCGTCAATCACTTCGGGCGTGTCGCGCTCCGGGTCCAGGGTAATGAACACCACCTGCAGCGTCTTGCCCTCCTCGCCCATCAGCTTCCTGATTTGAGCAGCCCGCGCCAGCGCCGTGGGGCAGATGGCCGGGCACTGGGTGAAACCGAAGAAGATCATCGGCATCAGGCCGCGAAAGCTGGACAAGGTCTTGACGTTGCCTTGCGAATCCTTGAGCCGGAAGTTGCGGCCGACAATCTCGTTGCTCATGTCCTTGCCATGCTTGAACGGCAACGCATTGGAGCTGCCGCAGCCGGTCAACAGGCCAAGGCTCAGCAATGAGAGGCCAGTGACCACCTCGCGGCGTGTCAGATGTTGCGTCATGTCTTGCGTCCCCTGAGGATAAGGCGCGTGGGTTCAGACAAATTCAAAGGCGGCGAATTTACCACTCAAGGACAATGGGGAATACCGCCAATCCTGTATCAAGCCATGAGCAGACGCGCAAACGTCGCGCTCATGGGCTGCCATACGTCGTGCGACAAAACAGCACAGGCGTTGCAACCTTTCCAACAGCCTCCCTTGCAGCGGTCGACACGCAAAGCATTAAATGCAAATAACGCATCAACATTTAAAATATAATTCCATAAATTAATAATTAGCATATAGCCAAAAGGCCTTTCACAGGTCCGTTTCATAACTCTATATTCGCCAGCAAACCGACCCTTGCCGTGTGGAGGTGCCCAGGATTTTTCAGCATCCAAGGATCACTTCGCTATGGCCTTATTCGCTAACGCCCCTCGTCTTGCCCTGCACAACCCGTTGATCAAAAGCATCGCGCTTGTCGGCCTCGGTCTGATGAATCCGGCTCAGGCTGCCGAGGAAGCGACCGACGAGGAGGCACGTCTGGAAAAGGTTACGGTAATTTCCACCGGCATTCGCGGCGCTCAGCGCACGGTGACTAAAAGCCCGGCCCCGATTGATATCGTGACCAGCGATCAGTTACTGAAAACCGGTCGCGCCGACCTGACCGAAGCCATCGCCAAACTGCTGCCATCGTTCAACTACGGCACCAACGTCGCAGGCTATAACTCGACCATCCGCCCCCTGTCCAACCGCAGTCTGGCACCGGCCTACACGCTGGTGCTGGTCAACGGCAAACGCCGTCACAACAGTGCTCTGCCTGCCAACGGCTCGACCGACAGCAGCGGCGCAAACTCGGTGGACATCGACATGATCCCCATCAGTGCGGTGGAGCGTATCGAGGTCCTCAAGGACAGCGCCGCCGCGCAATACGGCTCGGACGCGATTGCCGGGGTGATCAACGTGATTCTGAAGTCCGGCGCCGAGGGCGGTCATCTGGGGGTGACTTATGGCAAGCTGTACAGCGGCGAAGGCGAAGTGACCAAATTCGAAGGGGACACCGGCTTCGAACTGGGTGACGGCGGCTTTCTGCATCTTTCGGCCGACGCCCGCAAGCGTGGCGATGCCAGCTGGAACGAAAAAGCCACCAATAACGCTTACTTTCCCGGCGATTCTCGGGAGGCGAGCTGGGACCGGGTCGGGGTCAAGAACGGGGATCCGCAGATCAAGGCGTTCAACCTGGCCTACAACGCCGAACTGCCGCTGGATGATCAGACCACACTGTACTCCTACGGCACCTATGGGCAGCGTGACGCCATCATCAACAACTACTTCCGCTACCCCAACGGCAACGCCAACATTCCCGAGTTGTTTGCCGATGGCTATTACCCGTTGAACAATCTGGACGACACCGACTACCAGTATCTGATTGGCGGCAAGGGTGAAGCACTGGGCTGGAACTGGGACCTGAGCACCACGTACGGGCGCAATAACAATCATCAGTACAGCGATAGGACCATCAACCCGTCGCTGGGCCCAGCCTCCCCGACTTCATTCGATGATCTGGCGACCTATCGATTCGAACAGTGGGTCAACAATATCGACATTACCCGCGCATTCGACGGACTGTTTGGCGTACCGCTGCAAGTTTCTGCAGGCCTTGAACATCGCTGGGAGCATTTCCAGACTTTTTCCGGTGACGCGCAGGCCTATCAGGTCGGCGGCTATCGTTTTCCGGCCACCCTGCCCAACGGTCAGGCCAACCCGCTGACCGGGCAACTGGCGTCGATTGCCGCCCAGGCCGCAGCGGTCATCTCGCCGCAGGATACGACCAGCCTGCAACGCAACAACTACGCAGCCTACGTCGATTTCGGTATCACCCCGATAGAACCGCTGTTCGTCGATCTGGCCCTGCGCGCCGAGCATTTCGATGATGACTCGGGCAACACGGTCAGCGCCAAGCTCAACTCGCGCTACGAATTCACTGACACCTTCGCCGCGCGCGGCACCGTCGGCACCGGCTTTCGTGCACCTTCACTGACCCAGATCGGCTACAGCATCTCCGACAACAGGGTCGGTGCTGCGCCAGACGGCACCATTGTTCCCGCCGTGACGCGCATTGCGCCGGTCAACTCGGCGCTGGCCCAGGCGCTTGGCGCAACCAGCCTGGACCCGGAAAAATCGCGCAACCTGGGGTTTGGCGTGACCTGGCAACCGGCACCTCGCACCAGCCTGACGGCGGACGCCTACTGGATCGAGATTGCCGATCGCATCGCCCGAACCGAAAGCCTGTACGGGCCGGCGCTTGCACCGATTCTTGCCGCACAGGGCGTGGACACCAGCACCTGGACCTCGTATTACGCCAATGCCTTCGACACGCGCACGCGCGGCCTGGATATCGTTATCGACCACTCCAGTCAGTACGGCGCATGGGGTGATGTGCGCTGGAGCGCCGGGTTCAATTACAACAAGACCGTCATCATCGACGTCAAGGATGCACCGGCAGCCCTGCAGGGGCTGGGCAGTAACCCCGGTGGCAGCCTGACCTGGGTCGGCCGGGCCCGCGAAGGCGATCTGACCGATGCGCAACCGAAAACCAAATGGGTGCTGGGCGGCAAATGGACGCTGGGGGATTTGGGCGTGAACCTGCAAACCACTCGTTATGGCAAGGTCAAGACGCTCCAGCAACTGGAAAGCGGCGACCGCAGTTTCGGTGCCAAGTGGATCACTGACCTGGAGGTGTCCTACACCCTCTACGACAACATCACCCTCAGTGTTGGCGGCACCAATATCTTCGATGTGCGCCCGGACAAAAACGCGATCCCCTCCGCCGTCGGACTCAACCTGTACGGCAACTCGCCGTTCTATCCGGGCGGTGGCTTCTGGTACAGCAAGATTGCCTACGATTTCTGACGTCTGCACAGAACTGCCTATCGTGCCGCCGCTCCGTGCAGGAAGAACTGGGTCACCAACGCGCCCATACCGGCGCGTGCCACACGGCCACGGCGTTCGGCGTCGACCATCCCGGAGAGCAGCGCAGCGAACATTTCGGTCAGGACGGCGGCACCGACGTCGATCCGGAACAGGCCTTCACGCTGACCACGCAGGAAAAATGCATCAAGGGCGTCGGAGTAAGGCAACCAGCGGCGCCCTCCGCTGCTTTCGTCGAGCGAATCCGGACGCCACTGAAACACCAGAAAGACCAGCATTTCGCGGTGCATGAGGTGGTTGTCGACCAGCCGCTGAAGCGCTTCCAGCGGCGGAGCAGTCTGCAGATCCGCGTCGGCGACCATCTGATTCATCAGGTCCGAGGCATGATTGAGCAGCAATTCCACGAGGTTGGCGCGAGTGCCGCAAAAGCGGTTGAGCGTCGCCTTGCTGACGCCGGCCGCCTGAGCAATATCCTTGAGCGTACCGTTGGAGTGGTCGACCAGCGCAACGGCCAGGGCCTTCAGAAATTTGTCGTCAGCAGCAGGTAATTCCATTGGGTACGTATTCAACTCGTATAAGTGGCAGGCGGCGCATTGTGCAGAAACCTTACCGGGTTCTCAAAGCACATACACAATTAGTCACTAAAGGCTCATGTGAGTCAATATTGACTCACCGTCTTTCAGAGTGGATCATTCGCGGCTTTAGCATCTGATGGGCTGCGGCCGGGTGAACGATGAGTAGTTTCAGCGATTGGCGTGTGATGCCTGCAGTAGCCCTGCTGGCAGCGTTGGGTCTGGCCGGGTGCGAGCAGAAACAGCAGCAGGATCACGCGGCATCGAAAGCGCCCAAAGAGGTGGAAGCCATTACCGTCAACGCCGAATCGTTCACGGTCGTTGACGAACTGCCCGGCCGTATCGAACCGGTGCGTGTGGCGCAGGTTCGCGCGCGGGTGGCCGGCATCGTGCTGAGCCGCAACTTCGAGGAAGGCGCCGATGTGAAAGCCGGCGCAGTGCTGTTCCAGATCGATCCGGCGCCGTTCAAGGCTGCGCTGTCCAAGGCGCAGGGAGATCTGGCCCGCACTGAAGCCACGCTGTTCGAGACTCAGGCCACGGTCAAACGTTACGAGTCGCTGGTGGAAATTGAAGCGGTCAGCCGCCAGACTTTCGACACCGCCCGCTCTGCACTGCAAAACGCAATCGCCGCTAAAAAGTCGGCTCAGGCTGATGTCGAAACGGCCAGGCTGAACCTGGGCTATGCCACCGTCAAGGCGCCGATTTCAGGCCGCATCGGCCGCGCGATGGTGACCGAGGGCGCGCTGGTCGGTCAGGGCGAAACCACGCTGCTGGCAACCATTCAACAACTCGACCCGGTCTACGCCGACTTTACCCAGCCGGCTGCCGAGGCCTTGCAGATGCGCGCAGCGATACAGGAAGGCCGCTTGCCCAAGGGCGGCGAAGACGCGTTATCACTGAGTGTCGACGGCACCGATTACACGAGCACCGGCACCCTGCTGTTTACCGATGTCGCAGTAGACCGGACCACCGGCCAAGTGTCGTTGCGCGCCCGCTTTGCCAATCCCAAGGGCGTGCTGCTGCCCGGTATGTATGTGCGGGTGCGCACACCGCAGCGCGTCGACAGCAACGCCATTCTTGTCCCGCAGCGCGCCGTTCAGCGCTCCGGCGACGGTGCGGCACGCGTGCTGGTGATTACCCAGGACGGCACGGTCGAAGCGCGTCCAGTCAAAACCGGGGCGATGCAGGATTCGCGCTGGCAGATCACCGAAGGCCTGAAGGCAGACGAACAGGTCATTGTCGGCAATATGACCGGGCTCAGCGCCGGCGACAAGGTCGCGCGCAAATCGCCATCCGCCCAACCGCAGGCCAAGGCGCAATAAAGCCGCCTTCAGCGCGACCGAGGATCACTGTCAATGTCTCTCTTCTTTATCAAGCGCCCCAACTTCGCCTGGGTACTTGCCCTGTTCATCCTGCTCGCCGGGTTGATGGCTCTGCCGTCCCTGCCTGTGGCGCAGTACCCGGACGTGGCGCCACCGCAGATCACCATCACCGCCACCTACCCCGGCGCATCCGCGAAGGTGCTGGTCGATTCGGTGACCAGCGTTATCGAGGACGAACTGAACGGCGCCAAAGGGATGCTGTATTACGAGTCGACCAGCAACTCGACTGGCAGCGCGGAAATCAACGTCACGTTCGTGCCGGGCACCAACCCGGACCTGGCTCAGGTCGAAGTCCAGAACCGTATCAAGAAAGCCGAAGCTCGCTTGCCGCAGACGGTCCTCAGCCAGGGCCTGCAGGTCGAACAGGCCAGCTCCGGTTTTCTATTGATCTACACCCTGAACTACAAGGACGGCGCGGCCAACAAGGATACCGTCGCGCTGGCCGACTACGCGGCACGCAACGTCAATAACGAAATCAGCCGGGTGAACGGTGTCGGCAGGCTGCAATTCTTCGCTGCCGAAGCCGCGATGCGGGTATGGATCGATCCGCAGAAGCTGGTGGGCTTGGGGTTGTCCATCGATGACGTGAATGCTGCGATTCGGGCGCAGAACGTGCAGGTTCCGGCAGGCAGCTTCGGCAGCAGCCCGGCCTCGTCACTGCAGGAATTGACGGCCACCCTGGCGGTAAAGGGCACTTTGGACAACCCGGAAGAGTTCGGGCGCATCGTTCTGCGTGCCAACGAAGACGGCTCTGCGGTGCACCTGTCCGATGTGGCGCGTGTAGCGGTCGGCAGCCAGGATTACAGCTTCGAATCACGCCTGAACGGGCAACGTGCCGTCGCCGGTGCCGTACAGCTGTCGCCGGGCGCCAACGCGATCCAGACGGCCAGAGCCGTCGAGCAGCGGCTCACCGAGCTGTCGGTCAATTTCCCGGAAGGCGTCGGGTTTTCGATACCGTACGACACCTCGCGCTTCGTCGACGTGGCCATCGACAAGGTGATCTACACCCTCATCGAAGCCATGATCCTGGTGTTTCTGGTGATGTTCCTGTTTCTGCAGAACATCCGTTACACGCTGATACCGACCATCGTGGTCCCGGTGTGTCTGGCGGGAACGCTGGCGATCATGTACCTGATGGGCTTCTCGGTGAACATGATGACCATGTTCGGCATGGTGCTGGCCATCGGTATTCTGGTCGACGACGCCATTGTGGTCGTGGAAAACGTCGAGCGGATCATGGCTGAAGAAGGCCTCTCTCCCGCCGCCGCAACGGTCAAGGCGATGCAGCAGGTTTCCGGGGCGATTTTCGGCATCACGCTGGTCCTGGCCGCTGTGTTTCTGCCACTGGCGTTCATGGGCGGCTCGGTCGGGGTCATCTACCAGCAGTTCTCGCTGTCGCTGGCCGTGTCGATTCTGTTTTCAGGTTTCCTGGCCCTGACGTTCACCCCGGCGCTGTGTGCCACGCTGCTCAAGCCGATCCCGGCCGGGCACCATGAAAAGCGTGGTTTCTTCGGTGGTTTCAATCGCCTGTTCGGCACGTTCACCGACCGTTACGAGCGCGTCAGCTCAAGCATGATCAAGCGGGCCGGCCGCTACATGCTGCTGTACCTCGGTATCGTCGGTCTGCTGGGCTTTTTCTACCTGCGCCTGCCGGAGTCCTTTGTGCCCGTTGAAGATCAGGGCTATCTGATCATCGACGTGCAACTGCCTCCCGGCGCCACCCGGTCGCGTACCGACCTCACCGCGCAATTGCTCGAGAACTACATGCTGTCCCGCGAAGCCACGGGTGCGGTAACCATGCTGCTGGGGTTCAGCTTCTCGGGCATGGGTGAAAACGCCGGTCTTGCGTTCCCGACCCTGAAGGACTGGTCGGAGCGCGGCAAGGGCCAGTCGGCGGCTGAGGAAGCGGCGGCATTCAACCGGCATTTTGCAGGGCTCGGCGACGGCACGGTGATGGCGGTGACGCCACCGCCTATCGACGGCCTGGGCACCTCGGGCGGCTTCTCGCTGCGCCTGCAGGACCGAGCAGGCCTGGGCCGCGAAGCCCTGCTGGCGGCACGCGACAAGCTGCTCGGCGAGGCCAACGGCAACCCGAAGATTCTCTACGCGATGATGGAAGGTCTGGCCGAAGCGCCGCAATTGCGCCTGAACATCGACCGCGAAAAGGCCCGGGCGCTAGGCGTGAGTTTCGAATCGATCAGCAATGCGCTGTCCACCGCCTTCGGTTCCTCGGTAATCAGCGACTTCGCCAATGCCGGACGTCAACAGCGCGTGGTCGTGCAGGCCGAACAAAGTTCGCGAATGACCCCGGAAAGCGTGCTCAAGCTCTACGTACCCAATAGCAGCGGCACGCTGGTGCCGCTGGGCGCCTTCGTTTCGACGCACTGGGAACAAGGCCCGGTGCAGATCGCCCGCTACAACGGCTACCCCGCATTCAGGATTTCCGGTGATGCAGCACCGGGCGTCAGTACCGGTGAGGCCATGGCGGAAATCGAACGGATCGTTTCCGGGCTGCCGCAAGGCATCGGTTACGAATGGACCGGCCTCTCCTATCAGGAAAGAGTCGCCAGCGGCCAGGCGGTCGGACTGTTCGGCCTGGCGCTGCTGGTGGTGTTCCTGCTGCTGGTCGCGTTGTATGAGAGCTGGGCAATCCCGCTGGTGGTGATGCTGATCGTTCCCGTCGGCGCGCTGGGCTCCGTGCTGGCCGTGACGGCCGTCGGCATGCCCAATGATGTGTATTTCAAAGTCGGCCTGATCACCATCATCGGGCTGGCCGCGAAAAACGCGATTCTCATCGTCGAGTTCGCCAAGGAACTCTGGGATCAGGGCCATTCCCTGCGCGACGCGGCACTTCAGGCTGCACGGCTGCGCTTTCGGCCAATTGTCATGACTTCGCTGGCCTTCATCCTTGGCGTGGTGCCGCTGACCCTGGCCACCGGCGCAGGCGCTGCAAGCCAGCGCGCCATCGGCACTGGCGTCATCGGCGGCATGCTCAGCGCGACGCTGCTGGGCGTGGTTCTGGTGCCTATATTCTTTTTCTGGGTGTTGACCGTGCTGCGCCGCAAACCGCATGCGCAACAGATTACCGACGATCAGCAACTGACGGAGAAGCGATAGGCAGCAAGCGGCCAGCGGGTATCAATCCCGCTGGCCCGACCTTGGCTCCGTGTCGGCTTGCGCGTCCATAGAGGACTTGACGCGGGTCCAGGCCGGTAATGTGCCGGTCGCGATTTCCGACGCCACATTCACCCGGTTGCGACCCTGCGACTTGGCGGCATACAACGCGCGGTCGGCAAGCTCAATCAGGCCACGCTGATCGAGTTGGCGATCGGTGCCGACGAATGTCGCGACACCGAGGCTGATCGTCACGATGCCAAACGGGCTGGCGGGATGCTCGATCTGCTCGTCACGGATGGCCTGCAGGATGTTCTCGGCCACCTGGCGAGCGTTCGACTCGTCAGTACCTGGCAACACCACGGCGATCTCTTCACCGCCATAACGGGCGGCGACGTCGCTGGGACGACGAATGAACTGCTCGACCACTCGGGCCAGCGCAATCAGGCATTCGTCACCGGCCAGGTGGCCGTAATGATCGTTGTAGCGTTTGAAATGATCAGCATCGATCAAAATCAGCGACAGCAGGCTGCGCTCGCGTCTGGCGCGCTTGAATTCGACTTCCAGAAACTGATCGAAACGTCTGCGATTGGCCAGCCCGGTCAGCTTGTCTTCGGAGGCAATCAACTCCAGGTGCTGGTTGAGCTGGATCAGGGCTGCCTGTGAATCGAGCAACTGGTCTTCTGCGCGTATGCGGCTGTGAATGTGCCCAATCAGACGAACGCCGAGTCCGATCACCAGTCCGAGCAGCACCAGCATGACCAGAATGGACTGTTTGGTCTGGCCCAGCCAGTCGAGCATGGCTTCTTTCTGACCCAGCGCAACCACGGTGACGATCGGGTAGACATCACTGCGTTTGAACGCATAAAAACGCGCAACACCGTCAATCCTGGAAACGAACTGGGCGGTACCTGACACTCGGCCGCGTTCCGACCTGAAAATGGGCGTCGATGACAGATCGCGACCGATCTCCTGCTCCAGATGGGGATAGCGCACCCGCAATTGCCCGGCGGTCGACGTCAAACTGATAATGCCGGTTTGCCCGACCTTGATGTCCGAATAGAACTTCAACAGGTGGTCGACACCGATGGTGGCGACCATCAGCCCGGCAAAACTCGCGTCGGGATTATTGATGCGTCTGCTGACCGATATGACCCATTCGCCGGAGGCACGGCTGCGAATCGTCGGACCGATGTAAGGGGCTTTGTCAGGCATCTTCAGGTGGTGCTGAAAGAACTCGCGCTGCGCGCTGTTGATGCCGATAACCCTGGGATTGCTCGAGAAGATGCAAATCCCGTCGGCGTTGTACAGCGACACGGTATCGATCTGCGGCAGCGCGCCCATTTCACGCGCAATGACCCACCTGAGACGCTCGATCTGTTCAGGCCCGACGCCGTCCTTTTCGACACGCTCCGTCAGGCCGATCAGCATCAGCTCGCTTTGCTTGAAAATGCCATCCGTGTAGGTGCTTAGCGCTCCAGCCAGATTGATCGTGCTGGTCTGGATGTTTTCCAGGGTGTTGCGGCGTGCGGTCCATGCTTGCCAGGCCATCAACATCACCACGCAGGCGCACACTACGAAGATCAGCCATGACGCAAGCCGAAGGTCGCGTTTCAAAACTTGCCTCCACAACAGGTGAGAACCAGTGCATCTGGTTTTTCTGAAAACCGGACCTGATTGCTCAGGGGCCATCGACAATCCTTTCGCTACTAACTGCCATTGTCGGCAAGTGCTCGGCCATACCTGGAAGGCCTGGCATCGATAAAAGCATGCCAGTGAGTGGCATCATAATGCCACGTACAGCTGTCTATGGGTTGATCGGGGATGAACATACGAAAGCAGGCGCACACTGGATCACAGTGGCGCCTGATTTTATGGAGGGCTGTAAGCGCGGCCGGCTTACAAGGGCATGGCGGGTTGTCGTTATTGGCGGGGGTCAAGCCGTCTCGGCGACAGGCTTGCGTTGTGCAGCGGCTTCCAGTTCGCGTACCAGAGGCAATACGTGCTGGCCGAAATAGGCGACTTCTTCCTGGAAATGCAGGAACGCTGAAAGCACCAGGTCTACGCCAACGGACTTGAGTTCGACGATGCGCTCGGCAATCTGCCGCGGTGTGCCAATCAGGTTGGTCTTGAAGCCATCGTTGTACTGCACCAGATCCTGAAAGGTGGATTTGGCCCAGTTGCCCTCGCCTTCCGGACTGGCCTTGCCCGCCTGCTTCGCGGCATCACCAAAGGCGTTGACGGCTTCCGGATCTGCCTTGTCGACGATTTCGGCCAGCACGGCACGCGCCTCTTCTTCGGTATCCCTGGCAATGATGAAAGCATTCACACCGATCTTCACCGAATGCCCGTTCGCGGCAGCCTTGGCTCGGATGTCATCGACCTGGGCCTTGATGCCTTCGACGGTATTGCCGTTGGTGAAATACCAGTCCGACACCCGCGCCGCCATATCACGTGCGGCCCGCGAGCTGCCGCCCTGAAAGATTTCCGGGTGAGGACGCTGGATCGGCTTGGGCTTGAGGGTGTAATCATGGAAGCGATAGAAATCCCCCTTGAAGGTGAAGTTGTCGGTGGTCCAGATCCCCTTGAGGGCGCGGATGAACTCCTCGGAGCGGCGATAACGTTCATCATGCTCCAGCCAGGGCTCTCCGATAGCCTGAAACTCGCCCTTGAACCAGCCGCTGACGATATTGACCGCCACGCGCCCGGCGGTGAGCTGATCGATGGTCGCCAGTTGCTTGGCGGCCACCGACGGGGTCCATGGCCCGGGCAATATCGCGGCAATGACCTTGAGCTTCTCGGTGGCCGCGAGTAGCGCATGGCTGAAGGCTACGGATTCATGCTGGAATTCGGCGCCATAACCGGCGGTAAAGCGAATTTGCGTCAGCGCGTAGTCGAAACCGGACTGCTCAGCGATCTGCGCCAGCTTGCGGTTGTAGTCGATGGTCCAGCTGGTGCGCTGTTCGATCTTGCTGACTACCAGCCCACCGCTGACGTTGGGTACCCAGTACGCAAATTTTATGGACGATTGGCTCATATCGGTACTCCTCTGGCTGCAAGCTTTCCGAGCGCATTAAGCACAAGGGCCTGCACATCCACAGAGCAGCAACCGTGCCATTTAATAAAACACTGGCATATCAAAGCGTTGCGACAGCTGACTTGCAGCGCCAACTGTCCGTGTCAAGCCAGGGTGTGGAACTGCTGTTGGCGGAGCAACAGCTTTGCGGATTTCCTGACCATGCGCAGGACGTGATTCGCTGAAAACAAGCCGACGAGAGGCAGCTCGCCCTGCTATCCAGAATCGCATGGCTGGGGTAAATTTTGGATCCAATGAAACCGCATTCATCTGCAGGAGCACCGATGAAATTGCATGCCTGTTTTCTGGCCCTGATGATCCCTGCCCTTTCGGCGCATGCCGAAGGCAAAAGCATATCCATACCTCATGATCCAACCGGCAAGCACGCACTGGTAGAGAAAAGCGGCAGCGCAAAGGAACGCGTGGTGATCACCCGGCGTGAAGGCATGCTCGGGGTGATCTACTTCAAGCGGGTCTATAACTGCGCCAACCACACGGTGAACCTGGTCGGCACCGGTTCCACGCTGGAAATCATGGAACAGGCAAAGGCCGTGAGTGGCATGGGACCGGTGATTCGCGACTCCACGGCCGACTACATCGAATCCGAGGCCTGCAGTTGATTCTGACCTGATCAATCCTGCTCCGGCTGAATATGCGACATCCGAAAGCGCCTCCCATGAGGCGCTTTTTTCGTTTCTGCCGTTGGGTTTTACAGCAGGGAGCAGCACCGCAAAAAACACTTGCACCGAAAGTATTACGGTATACCATCAGACAACAATAACTCATCACGCCGGTGCAGGCGCCAGGATTTAAGCGAGGTAAGTGTCATGAAGTTTTCGTTGTTCGTGCACATGGAGCGCTGGGATGAAAGTGTCAGTCATCGCCAGCTGTTCGAGGACCTGACCGAGCTGACGCTGACGGCCGAGCAAGGCGGCTTCAGCACAGTCTGGATAGGCGAACACCACGCGATGGAATACACCATCTCGCCAAGCCCGATGCCGTTGCTGGCGTATCTGGCGGCCAGGACCACACAGATTCATCTGGGCGCCGGCACCATCATTGCGCCGTTCTGGCACCCATTGCGGGTCGCGGGTGAATGCGCGCTGCTGGACGTGATCAGTAACGGGCGTATGGAAGTCGGCCTGGCACGCGGCGCCTATCAAGTGGAGTTCGACCGCATGGCCGGTGGCATGCCGGCCTCCGAAGGCGGCAAGGCGTTGCGTGAAATGGTCCCGGTGGTACGTGCGCTGTGGCAGGGTGACTACGCCCACGACGGCGATATCTGGAAATTCCCGACCTCGACTTCCGTGCCCAAGCCGATCAACACGCCGCCGATGTGGATCGCTGCGCGCGACCCTGACTCGCACAATTTCGCCGTGCAGAACGGCTGTAACGTGATGGTCACCCCGTTGATGAAGGGTGACGAAGAAGTTGTCGACCTGAAGAACAAGTTCGCAGCCGCGCTGGCCAACAATCCCGACGTGCCCCGCCCGCAATTGATGGTACTGCGCCACACGCATGTGCATGCCGCAGACGATCCTGAAGGCTGGAAAGTGGGCGCCACTGCCATCGCGAAGTTCTACCGCACTTTCGACGCATGGTTCGGCAATAAACAGACGCCGGTCAACGGTTTTCTGGCCCCCAGCCCGGAAGAGAAGTTCAAGGACCGTCCGGAGTTCGAGCTGGAGAATATCCGCAAGAACACCATGATCGGTACTCCTGAGGAGATCATTCCGCGCATTCGTCATTATCAAGAGTTAGGTGTCGACGAGTTCAGCTTCTGGTGCGACAACAGCCTGCCGCACGCCGAGAAGAAAAAGTCGCTTGAGCTGTTCATCAAGCACGTGGTGCCGGTGTTTCGTTGAGCTGAGCGCGAGGTCTCCAGGCTGTATTGATTATCGTCCCCACGCTCTGCGCTCAACGTTATGCGCAAATCCAACTGTTTATCGTGCCAATGCTCCGCGTTGGCATGCAGTTCGTGACGCTCTGCGTCACACAGCGGTCTCTCTTTGTCAGGTGGATTGGCGGTCGACTCAGGTCACCTTTTCTCCCCTCGGCGACCTGCTTTGATGGACCAAAGCAGGCAAAACACGCAGCTCCGTTTCCGGCCCGACGTCGTCGGGTTCCCTCGCCCTGACACTGATCCGACAGCCTTCTCAATGGTTGTAGGCCCGCTCGTTATGCTCGGCCAGGTCCAGACCCATTTCCTCCACTGACTCATGCGCGCGCAGGCCGATCAGTGCCTGCACGGCCTTAAGGATGACCCAGCTGACCGCGAAGCAGTAGACCGTGGTGAACAGCACGCCTTTGATCTGGGCAATTACTTGGGCGCCCATGCTGACATCGGGCACCAGACCGCCCAGTGAGGGTACGCAGAACACGCCGGTCAGTACTGCTCCGATCATGCCGCCGATGCCGTGCAGGCCGAAGACGTCGAGGCTGTCGTCATAGCCCAGGCGTTTCTTCAGCACAGTCACACTCAGGTAGCAGAACACTCCGCACAGCACGCCGATGGCCAGTGCTCCGCCGACTCCGACGTAGGCACACGCCGGGGTGATGCCGACCAGGCCCGCCAATGCGCCGCTTGCCAGACCCAAGGCGCTGGGCTTGCCGACCTTGAACCACTCGGTGAACATCCAACCGAGTATCCCGGCGCACGCCCCCACTTGCGTGTTGAGCATGACGATACCGGAGGTGCCGTTCAGGCCGCCACCGGAACCGATGTTGAAACCGAACCAGCCGACCCAGAGCATCGCCGCGCCGGCCATGGCCAGGCTCAGGTTGTGCGCCGGCATCGGGGCGTTCTGATAACCCTTGCGCTTGCCCAGTACCAGGCATGCCGCCAGTGCGGCGACACCGGCGTTGATGTGCACTGCGGTGCCGCCGGCGAAGTCCAGCACGCCCCAGTTGTGCATCAAGGCGCCTGCGCCACCCCAGACCATATGCGCGACAGGCGCATACACCAGGGTGAACCACAGAGCCATGAACAGCAACGCCGCAGAGAACTTCATGCGTTCGGCGAAGGCCCCGGCAATCAGCGCCGGAGTGATGATCGCAAAGGTCATCTGAAAGGTCACGAATACCCCTTCAGGGATGTCGCCGACCAGGCTGTCGGGCGTCATGCCGGCCAGAAACGCACGACTCAGACCGCCCACGAAACTATTGAAACTCACTTGCCCTTCGACCATGTTGCTGGTGTCCACCACCATGCTGTAGCCATAGATGACCCACAGCACGCCTACCACTCCGGCAATGCCGAAACACTGGGTGAACAGCGAGAGCATGTTCTTGGCCCGTACCAGCCCACCGTAAAACAGTGCCAGCCCCGGAAGGCACATGAACAGCACCAGCACGGCTGCGGTGACCATCCAGGCCGTGCTGCCGGTGTTCAGTACGGGGGCGTCAGCTGCCTGCGCAATCGGAGCAAAGGCGCCGAGCGCGAGTAAAGCTGTAAGGGATTTGCCGTGTAGACGATTGACCATGTTCAAAGCTCCCGCAAATGAATGGAAAGTGTCTGGCAGCAAAGAGGTTCATTGGGACAGGCGAGGCTCTTCGGCCTCTTGTGGGTCAAGTTCTCGTTGCGCGAATGGCGTTATATATAAGTCCGATGAGCCCGAAAGCGGGGTTTAACCACCAAGGTTCTCGTTGCCACGCTCCGGGTGGTAATGCATTTCGTGACGCTCCGCGTCACACAGTTCTGCGACTCAGTGAGATTCAGGCTCGACTTGAGTCACCTTTTCGCCCCTCGGCGACCTACTTTGATGGGGCCGAAGTAGGCAAATCCCTTCGCTCCTGTTTCCGGCCCGACTTCGTCGGGTTCCTTCGCCCTGTCACTGATTCGAGGGGCGCCGCAACGGGCCATCCATGGCCCAAGGTGTGTAAAAACGTCACGTGCGAAGGTAAGACAAGGCAAAAACAGGCGAAAACGGCCGGGATCGCGACCGACTCTAGGTGTTCTAAATGAGCATTTTTCGCCTGTTTTTAACGCAGTATTGCCAAGCGCAGTAGTTTTTACACAGCCTGGGCCCGGTGCGGCTAGCCTGGCGTCATGCCAGGCTACCCCCGGATCAGCGCCAGGACTCAGCCGTCACTTACGTCGCACTCTGCGTCGTCTGTGCCATCGTGATCGAAAAGCACGTTATGGCGTCAGTCGGTGCCATCGCGGTCGAAAAGCCCGTTATGGCGTCAGTACCCAGAGCCAGACCCCGGAATCCACGATGTCCCGGCCAGGGGCACTCGGGCCATGGCGGCTGATTCGACGGTCAGTGCCACCAGATCTTCCGGGTCGAGGTTGTGCAGGTGTGATTTACCGCACGCGCGGGCCATGGTCTGGGCTTCGAGGACGAGTACGCGCAGGTAGTTGGCCAGACGCCGACCGCCTTCGACCGGGTCGAGACGTTTGGACAGTTCCGGGTCCTGGGTGGTGATGCCCGCCGGGTCACGGCCGTTCTGCCAGTCGTCGTAGTAACCCGCTGCCGAGCCGATCTTTCTCAGTTCTTCGTCGAGCCGCGGATGGTTGTCGCCCAGCGCTATCAGCGCCGCCGTGCCGATCGCCACTGCGTCGGCACCCAGCGCCATGGCCTTGGCCACGTCGGCGCCGTTGCGGATGCCGCCGGAGACGATCAACTGCACCTTGCGATGCATGCCCATCTCCTGCAGCGCCTGCACGGCTTGCGGGATGGCAGGCAGAATCGGGATGCCGACGTGTTCGATGAACACTTCCTGAGTCGCTGCCGTACCGCCCTGCATGCCGTCGAGCACGATCACGTCGGCGCCGGCTTTCACGGCCAGTTTCACGTCGTAGTAGGGACGACTGGCACCGATCTTCACGTAGATCGGCTTTTCCCAGTCGGTGATCTCGCGAATCTCGGCAATCTTGATCGCCAGATCGTCCGGGCCGGTCCAGTCCGGGTGACGGCATGCCGAGCGCTGATCGACGCCGACCGGTAAGGTACGCATGCCGGCCACACGCTCGGTGACTTTCATGCCCAGCAACATGCCACCGCCGCCCGGTTTGGCGCCCTGCCCCAGCACGATTTCGATGGCATCGGCCTTGCGCAGATCGTCCGGGTTCATGCCATAACGCGATGGCAGGTACTGATAGACCAGATGCTGCGACTGGCCACGCTCTTCCGGGGTCATGCCGCCGTCGCCGGTGGTGGTGCTGGTTCCCGCGATGGTTGCGCCACGGCCCAGTGCTTCCTTGGCGTTGGCCGACAACGCGCCGAAGCTCATGCCTGCAATGGTTACAGGAATTTTCAGGTACAACGGCTTCTTGGCAAAACGATTGCCGAGCACCACGTCGGTCCCGCACTTCTCGCGGTAGCCTTCCAGCGGGTAGCGCGACACGCTGGCGCCGAGCAGCAACAGGTCGTCGAAGTGCGGCAGCTTGCGCTTGGTGCCGCCACCGCGAATGTCGTAGATGCCGGTTTCCGCAGCGCGCTGGATTTCCTGAATGGTCAGGCGATCGAAGGTGGCCGATTCGCGCAGGACTGGAGCAGGTTTGTGGCTGATGGGGTCGCTCATGGTAATGCTCCTGAATCAGTACGCGGAGGCGTTATCGACTTTGAAGTTGTAAAGCTGACGGGCCGAGCCGTAGCGTTTGAAATCCGCTGCCTTCTCGTTGAAGCCAGCGCGATTGAGCAACTCCTGCAGCTCCTGCAGATGCTCTTCACGCATCTCCTTGGCGATGCAGTCAGAGCCCAGTGACTCGACCTTGCCTTTGACGTAGATCCGCGTTTCATACAACGAGTCGCCCAGCGCATCACCGGCGTCGCCACAGACCACCAGCCGACCGGCCTGGCCCATGAAGCAGCTCATGTGGCCGATGCTGCCGCCGACCACAATGTCGATACCTTTCATGGAAATACCGCAACGCGCTCCGGCATCGCCTTCAATCACCAGCAAGCCGCCATGTGCCGTCGCACCGGCCGCCTGCGAGGCGCTGCCCTTGACCCGCACAGCGCCGGACATCATGTTTTCCGCGCAGCCGACGCCGACGTTGCCGTGCACAGTGATCGACGCTTTCTGGTTCATCCCCGCGCAGTAGTAACCCGCGTGGCCCTGGATATCGATGGAGATGGCTTCGTTGACGCCGACCGCCAGGTTGTGTGCGCCATCGGGATGCGTGACCAGCCATTCGCGGTCCTGCAATTCCTTGACCTGGTCGTGCAGGGCCTGATTGAGATCACGCACGGTGGCGTTGGAAAGATCGACGGTTTTCATGGACGTGCTCCCTCGGCTGGCTCGCGTTCCCAGATGTACATGGTGGCCGGGACCGGTTCCCAGACCCTGGCGTTTTCGATCCCCGGCAGGCTGGACAGCGCCTGATATTCCGAAGCCATGGCGACGTAGTCATCGGTTTCGGCAAGGATCGCCGGTTTGCAGGCGATCGGGTCGCGAATCACCGCAAAGCCATTGCGTGTGCCGATGGCGAAGGTAAAGAAGCCATCAAGGTCTTCGAGCGACTTGTCGAGCGCCTGTTTCAGGCTGTCGCCCTGTTGCAGACGCCAGGCCAGATACCCCGCCGCCACTTCGGTGTCGTTGTCGGTCTCGAAGTGAATGCCTTCGCGGCGCAGGTTCTGGCGCAGACGAAAGTGATTGGACAACGAGCCGTTGTGCACCAGGCACAGGTCGGAGCCCGTGGAAAATGGATGACTGCCCTCCATGGTCACGGCGCTTTCGGTGGCCATGCGCGTATGGCCGATGATGTGACTGCCTTTCATGGACGCCAGACCGAAGCGTTCGGAAATCTCCCGCGGCAGGCCCATGCCCTTGAGGATCTCGATGCTCTGCCCGGCACTCATGATGCGCACGCTCGGTGCCAGTTCCGCCAGCGCGGCACGCACCGGGGCTTCTTCGGCCTGAATCTTCAAGACCACGGCGCTGGCGTTCTGAAACCAGTCCAGAGGCGCGCTCAACCTGTCTTGCAGCGCCGCGATCAACGCCGTGAAATCATACTGTTCGGTAGTGGCCTGCAAGGTCAGCTTGACCCAGCCCTGCGCCACTTCATCGCCATAGATGGCGAACCCGGCACTGTCCGGTCCGCGGTCGGTCATGGCTTCGAGCATCGGCTCGAACAACTTGCCGAGTTGCGACTCCAGCGCCGGGTTTTTCAGATACAAACCAACGATTCCGCACATAAGCCTCACCTTGTTCGGGAGCGGCAAGCTTCACGCTGCAAGCCAACCGCATAGACAGAAAAATCAAATTCGCCGCAATCCAGCTTCTTCTTGCAGCCTGAAGCCTGAAACGTGCAGCTAGAAAAACTCGATATAGCGCTTCACTTCCCAATCGCTCACGTGGCGGCTGTATTCCACCCACTCCATGCGCTTGAGGCGGATGAATTCATCGACAATCTCGCTGCCCAGCACTTCGCCAAACAACGGATCGGCCTGCAATGCATCGCAGGCTTCGTTGAGCGACTGCGGCAGGGTCTTGATGCCCCGTGCGGCAATCTCTTCGAGGCTCAGTGTGTAGAGGTTCTCGTTGCAGACGTGATCGATCTCCAGTTGCCGGTCGATGCCGTCCAGCCCTGCGGCAATGATTGCGGCACTGACCAGATACGGATTGCACCCGGCGTCGGGCAGACGAAACTCCAGGCGGCCATAGGGCACGCGTACCATCGCCGAGCGGTTGTTGGCACCAAAGGCAATGAAAGCCGGGGCCCAGGTGGCGCCCGAAAGTGAATTGCCAACCACCAGGCGTTTGTAGGAGTTGACCGTGGGCGCGGCAAAGGCACACAGCGCAGGCCCATGAGCCAGCAGGCCCGCAGCGAAGTGATAGGCCAGCTTCGACAACCCCATGCCACTCGGGTCACTGGCATCGTGGAACAGGTTCTTGTTGCTGGCACTGGCGATCGACAGGTGAAAGTGCATGCCATTGCCGGCACGCTTGGGGTCGGGCTTGGGCATGAACGAGCAGATCATGCCCATGTCATTGGCGATCTCTCCGGCGGCCATGCGGAAGAAGGTGAAACGGTCAGCCGACTCCATGGCCTCGCTGTAGGTGTAATTGATCTCGAACTGGCCGTTGGCGTCTTCGTGATCGATCTGATAGATGTCGAAACCCACCGGCTGCAGTGCCTCGGTCAAGCGCTCGAGAAACTCGCGAGAGCGCGACAGCCCCTTGTAGTCGTAGCAGGGCTTGTCGAGGTTATCGCTGGCATCGACCATCTGCAGGCTGCCGGTGACATCGCGCTTGAACAGGCTGAACTCGGGCTCCAGGCCGGTATTGAGGGTCCAGCCACGCTGACTGAGGCGTTCGACCTGCCGCTGCAGCACGTAGCGGCTGTCATAGGGCCAGGGCTTGCCATCCACATGGCCGATGCACACCACACGTCCATAGCCCGGCTGCCACGGCACGGGTGTCAGCGACGACAGATCGCCCTTGGCCATGAAGTCTGGCCCGTGAGGCTCCATGCCCATGCCGCAGATCGCGAAACCGGCAAAACCGGCGCCGTCCTCTGCAACCATTTCCAGACCTGTCACAGGAACGGATTTGGTCTTGGCCGAACCATGAATGTCGACGAACTGAGCCAGTACGTACTTGATGCCGTGCTGTTCGATCAGACGCTGTGTTTCGGGTGGCAACATGGGACGTGTCTCCTGGCAAAAGCAAAACGTTTCAGGGAAGGACCGCTGTTCACTGCCTCTCGGGATATATTCCGAACAGGAAAGTTACTTTCCCTTTAGGAATGCAAGGCGCTTGCCAGTTTGGTATGCCAGTTAAACGAAGTGACTCGGGAGGGGTAATTCGGCTGTTTATATGGGAAACTCGTTTTCCCTCTGGGAATAATCTGCGACTCGGCCAGACCAAGGCTGCTTCAAAACGCACATTCCCAGTGCGAAATAAAAATTATTGAACGGAAACTGTGCAAAGCCGATGAATATGCCGACCGACCCTCATCCGAAATTGAAGCTCGAGCAGTACCTGGGCATTCAGATCAAGCGTCAGCGCCAGGCTCAGGAACTGAAGCTCGCCGACGTGGCGCGCATCGCCGGCATCAGCCAGGGCATGCTGAGCAAGATCGAGAACGCGCAGGTCTCGACCAGCCTCGACAACCTCAGCCGCCTGTGCGACGTGCTGGGCATGCCCATGTCCAAACTGTTCAGCCAGTACGACCAGCAAGGCAGCAGTGCCTTGCTGGTGAAGGCCGATGAAGGACTCGAAGTGGTGAGGCGCGGCACCGAGAAAGGCCACACCTATCACCTGCTCAACCATACCCGTGGGCCGAAGAAGAGTTTCGAGGCGTACATGGTGACGATGGACGATGCCAGCGAAGAGTTTCCGACCTTTTCACACCCAGGTACGGAGTTTCTGCACCTGCTGGAAGGCGAGCTGATCTACCGCCACGGCAACCAGTTGTATCCGATGCAGGCCGGTGACAGTCTGACCTTCGACGGCGACATCCCCCATGGCCCCGAGCAACTGGTGCAGGTGCCGATCAAACTGCTGTCGATCATGAATTACGGGGCGCACGGAGATTGACGCCAGGCGAGACGCGGTACGCCAGCAGGCGTACCGCTGTTGCGGGGACTAGAAGTATTTCAGCCAGCTGATATCCCGACGACGGGCCTTGAGCGCGGCGAACCAGCGCACCGCCGGGAACAGCAGAACGGCCAGTACCACCGAGGTCAGCCAGACTCCCCACATGTGGTCGAAACCGAAGTACGTGCCCTGATTGGTGCCCCAGATCGCCAAGGCAATCAGGTACAGGACTTTCAGCACGTAAAGGTGCAGCAGGTAGAAAAACATCGGCGCCGAACCGAGCACCACCAGCGGCCTTAACCCGCTTTTCTCCTGACTGCGTTCGAAGGCGATGAGGATCAGCAGACCAATCCCCAGCGTCAGGCAGATGAACAGCAGCGAGGGCGGGTATTTGGTGATGTTGAAGAAGCTCATGACCGTCTGTATGCCGCTGTCGCCGACGCTCCACGGTTTTTCACCGTAGCCGTTGATCAGGCGCAGGACCACGAAGCCCAGCAGTGCCCCTGCCCCACACTTCCACAGATTCGCACGGCGTTTCGCCGCGTCGTAGCTGCTTGAGAACCAGGGGCCTGCGGCGTAGCCCAGGGCGATGATGCCGATCCACGGCAACAACGGATACGACGTGCGCAAGCGCAGGTTATCGGAAGCCTCGATCCAGCCACGGTCGTGCAGGACCGCCCACGGCACGTGCATGGCCGACTCGACACCGAAATGCACCGTGTCCAGCAGGTTATGCCCGGCAATGATCACCACACCGATGACCACCAGCGCCCAGCGCGGCAGAAATACCATCAACGACAGCGCGACCATGCTCAGGCCGATGGCCCAGATCACTTGCAGGTAGATGATGGTTGGCGGGAACTGGAAGGTCCAGGCAAAGCTCACCAGCGTGAATTCCAGCGCAATCAGAAACAGTCCGCGCTTGAGCAGGAACGCCGAAACGTCGCTTTTGCCCTGATGTTTCTCGCCGTAGAGAAACGCCGAAAGCCCGGTCAGCAGGACGAACAGTGGCGCACACAAATGCGCCAGCGTCCGGCTGAAAAACAGCTCCGGCGCGGTGGTCGTGACGTCCATCGGGTCGATGACCTGGTGGTGCATGAAGAACGTTTCGCGGACATGGTCCAGCAACATGAAAAGAATGATCAGCCCGCGCAGAGCATCGATCGAGCGCAGCCGTGATGCGGGTGCCCGGGTTGAGTGAACAGCTGTTGTCATGAAAGATCCAGATCCGTGGGCGGAAGTGCAATGAGTCAAGGGTGTCCTGGGTCAGAACTCGTTCTGAAGCGCCTTGTAGCCGCGCACCAGATCAATGTTGGTGTGCGCCACATCTTCGGAAAATTCCGAAGCCGAAATGCTCACCGGTGGAAATTGCGAAAGGTCAGTACCCGGCCCGATCCGGGTGGTGGACGGCACGTAAAAGTGCTCCGGCAAATCGCGACCATCGACCACCGAGTTGTGCCTGACCACGCTGCCGTTGCCGACCTGGCAATTGAACAACACGCTATTGAAACCGATGAACACGCGATCTCCGACCATGCAAGGTCCGTGCACGATGGAACGGTGGGCTATCGAGGTGAACTCGCCGATGGTGACAGCAGCACCTGATTTCGAATGGATTACCACGCCGTCCTGAATGTTGGAATTGGCCCCGATGACGATCGGCTCCATGTCCCCGGTGGCATCGACTTCGTCGGCGCGGATCACGGCGTAGGGGCCGACAAATACGTTGTCCTTGATGATCACCTTGCCGCAGATGATCGCGGTTTTATCGATGTAGGCGGACTCGGCAATGACCGGCAGATGGCCGGAAGGATTTTTACGGATCACGGAATGAAACCTCAGGACAGGTAGTTGGAAGTCTGGGCAGCGGCATCGTGCGGATGCAGGCTTTCGAAGTGGCGGACACTGACGCTGGAAGCTGCATAGCGGCCTTCAAGTGCTTGCTGGACCTTGCGCGCAGCGTCTTCGACGTACATCAGGTTCTGGCCGTTGAGCCGCGCGAAGGCCTGCTCGTCGGCACGCTTGACCGCGGTTTGCACCGGGGTGCCCAACGCCTGTTCGACAAGATCGATCAGCGTCATCAGGCCCAGCTCGGTCGCCTGGTCCGCCACCCGCACCTGCACCGTCGCAACGCTGCGCTGGCTGTGCGGCGTGGCAAACGATGCGTTCTCGCGCAGCCAGCTCGCGACCTGCATCGGATCGACAAACGACTGCCTGCCGAAGCGCGCTGCGAATGCCTCTTCCAGCAATTGGCGAGACAATGCAGCCGAGCACGGGCAGGTGGAGGAGTAGGTGATATCCACCGAACTGTCGAGGCACAGCCGACCGGCATGCCAGGTGGCATCGAGCTTCACGGGGTAGGATTTCCAGCCGCTGAGCCCTTCGGTAATCAACGCCGGGCGGCGGCACAGCAGATTGAAGCTCAGCATCAGTCGGGCATGACTGGAGTGGCAGTCGAGGTGGCTCTCGACCATGGCTTCCAGCAAGGCCGACAACGTATAGGGGCTGACGATCTGATGCTCGGCGTAGCCGTCGAGCAGCCGATAGAGTCGCGACATGTGGATACCCTTGACGCTCGGGTCAGCCAGATCGACCTGCAGATCGACATGCGCGTGAACAGGATGACGGATGCCCGCTTCAGCCAGTCTGATCGGCACTTCCACACCTTGCATGCCGACCCAGTCGAGTGAAACCAGCGCCGGGGAAATTTCCGTCAGGGCAACATCCGGGAGAGGTTTGTTCATGTGCGTCGTTCGTCTCTTTGGCGAACTTCACCACGCGGGCGAAGCCTGATGTTGGCGGTTCACAGCCGTACAGTGCACGGCCATAAATTCGTTACACTATAACATCATGATTGTTAACTTCATCAACCAAACGTTACTCAGCCCGCACGGCGCCCACGTAACACCGCCAGCGGCTCAGGTCTTTGCCAGCTCCTCAATCAGAAAATCCCGGAAGGCAGTGACTGCTGCGGGCAGGTTGCGCCCGGCCATGCTTTGCAACTCGATACGCCGTGCCTTCATGCCATCGTCGCTGATCGGCAGCGATTTGAGCTGTTTCTCATGGGCGCGTTTATCCAGGGTCATTTCGCTGGACAGGCTGATTCCGCCCTCCTCCCGAACAAACCGCAGCAAGGCGCCGATGTAGTTGCTGGTCAGCACCGGGTCGAACAGCAGGCCCTGCACGCCGCAGCAGATATCAAACAACTGGCGCAAGGTCGTGTCGGTATTGGTCAGGGCGATGGCGTAAGGCTGCAACTCAGCCAGCGTAACCTCCTTGCGTGCGGCCAGCGGATGGTTATGACTGACCACCGCGCAGATCGCGCCGCTGTGGATGTGCTCGACCTTGATCTCGTTCTGCGGCGTCAGGCTGAAGGTCAGGCACAGGTCAGCGTCGCCCGAGCGCACCCGCTCGGTGGCCTGCGCCGGAGCACAGACCTCCATCGAGAAATGGATACCCTGATACTGCCGCCGAAAACGCGCAATGCACTGCGGCAGAAAATCCAGGGCAAAGCCCTCCGAGCATGCGATGCGCACATGCCCACGCTGCAAGCCTTGCAGCTCGGTGATTTCCAGCACCACCTGCTCGGCCTCAAGCTGTGATTTGCGCGCGTAGGCCGCCAGGCGAACGCCCGCCTCGCTGAGCATCATGCCGCGCGCCTGGCGCTCAAAGAGCACTGCGTCCAGCTCCCGCTCCAGTTTGCTGATCTGTCGACTGACCGCCGAAGACGCGACATTGAGGCGGATCGAGGCTTCGCTGATCGATCCACACCGCGCCACTTCGAGGAAGTAGCGCAAGGCCGTGGACTGTACGCCATAGAGTTGCATGACTGCTCCTGCGTTGCCTTTTCAGCAATGAAAGGTTCGAAATATTGTGCTTGTGGCATTGATACGCTTTGCCTAGAGTCATGTCGAGGCGCAACTCACCAAAAAAACCCAATCAAAAGAACACTGCGGCCTCGTTGTTTCTCCCTCTTCTCGCATTTGCGACCCACTGCCCTTTGATACATCCACTTTGCCTTTTGGAGACGACGGCATGGGAATCAAGGGTTTCGCTCGCAGCATCGCGCTATTGAGCCTGTTCAGCAGTTTCTCCGTCCTGGCCGGCAAGGCCGACGACACACTGGTCTACGCCTCCGACAGCGAACCGGAAAACATCAGCCCCTATCACAACGATTTGCGCGAAGGCGTGATCCTCGGTCGCCTGATTTGGGACAACCTGGTCTACCGCAACCCGGACAATGGCGAGTACCAGCCGATGCTCGCCACCAGCTGGAAACAGGTCGACGATACGACCATCGATTTCCAGCTGCGCCAGGGCGTGAAGTTTCACAACGGCGACCCGTTCACCGCAGATGACGTGGTGTTCACCCTCAATTATGTGGTGTCTCCAGAGTCCAAGGTGGTCACGGTACAAAATGTCGACTGGATCAAGAGCGCCGAAAAGCTGGGCGACTACAGCGTTCGTCTGCACCTGAAAAAGCCTTTCCCGCCTGCGCTGGAATACCTCTCCAACGCCGTACCGATGTTCCCGAAAAAATACTTCGAAGAAGTCGGGCTGGCAGGCTTCAGCCGTAAACCGATCGGCACCGGGCCTTACAAGGTGACGGCCATCGCCACCGGCGAAGGCGTGAAAATGGACAAGAACCCGGACTACTTCAAGGACAGCCCACAGGGTCAACCGAAGATCGGTCACATCAACTTCCGGGTGATCGCCGATGCCGAAACGCGTCTGGCCGAGCTGATGACCGGCGGCGTCGACTGGACCTGGCGGGTTGCGCCGGATCAGGCGGAAAACCTCAAAGCCATGCCCAATCTGGTGGTCACCAGCGGCGCGACCATGCGTATAGGTTTTCTGATTCTGGATGCGCGCGGCACCTCCAGCGCCGATTCGCCGATGAAACACCTGAAGGTGCGCCAGGCGATCAACCACGCGATCAACCGTGACGGTCTGGCCTCGCAACTGGTCGGCGGCGAGAGCAAGCCGTTGCAGGTCGCCTGCTACCCTGGCCAATTCGGTTGCGACACCAGCGCAGCCACGGTCTACAACTACGACCC
This sequence comes from Pseudomonas cerasi, assembly GCF_027983475.1. Classification (NCBI taxonomy): domain Bacteria; kingdom Pseudomonadati; phylum Pseudomonadota; class Gammaproteobacteria; order Pseudomonadales; family Pseudomonadaceae; genus Pseudomonas; species Pseudomonas cerasi. The sequence continues at coordinate 1,484,363 of NZ_JAQJVM010000001.1, read as the reverse complement.
GGCAAAGGCCAAGGCACTGCTCGCCGAAGCCGGCTACCCGAACGGCTTTGAAACCGAAATCTTCGCCTACCGTGACCGCGATTACGTGGAGGCCATCATCGGTAACCTGCGCGCCGTGGGCATCAACGCCAAGCTGCGTTACCTGAAGTACGCTGCTCTGCGTGATCAGCAGCGTGGCGGCAAGGTACCGATGTCGTTCCAGGCGTGGGGCTCGTTCTCGATCCTCGATACCTCGGCGTCGGCCGGCACCTGGTTCAAGGGCAATCCCGACGACAACATCAAGGACCCGCAAGTCCAGGGCTGGCTGCAGACCGCCGACAACGCGCTGGACCCGCAGGTGCGCAAGGACAACTACCGCAAGGCGTTGCAACGCATCAGCGAGCAGGCCTACTGGGCGCCGTTGTTCAACTACTCGATGAACTACGCCTATGTCTCGGACCTGAACTTCAAGCCTTACCCGGACGAGTTGCCGCGCTTCGTGCTGTCGAGCTGGAAATAAGCGCCTGACCAAGACCGTCGGCAAGCCTGGCTGTGAGGCGCATGACGCGCCTCGCAGTTGGGTCAGCCACCCCGTCATTCCCTGAACACAAGGTCACTTGCCATGTTCGGATTTCTCTTGCGCCGCCTGGGCATTGCCCTGTGCGTAGCGATTACCGTGTCGGTGATCAGCTTTTCCCTGCTGCACCTGTCCGGCGATCTGGCCACTGCCATCGGCGGGCCGGAAGCCACCAGCGAGCAGATCGAACAGATCCGGGTGCAGTACGGCCTCAACAAGCCGTTGGTTACGCAGTATTTCGAATGGCTGGCCGACGTGGTGCGTCTTGATCTGGGCGACTCGTTCTTCTTCCAGGAGTCGGTTTACAACCTGATCGCCTCGCGCCTGTCGATCACCCTCGGGCTGGGCGCAATGGCCCTGAGTATTGCGCTGCTGATCGCCATTCCGCTGGGTGTGCTGGCCGCCGTGAAACGCGACACGTGGATCGATCGCCTGGCACTGAGCATCGCGGTACTGGGTCAGGCCATGCCCAGTTTCTGGTTCGCGCTGATGTTGATCGTGGTGTTTTCGGTCACCCTGAAATGGCTGCCGGTGTCGGGCAATTCGACCTGGGCGCACTTCGTGATGCCGGCCATCGCCCTCGGTTACTACGCCACGCCCGCGATTATGCGCCTGACCCGTGCGGGCATGCTCGACGTGCTCAACTCCGATTACATCCGCACCGCGCGGGCCAAGGGCCTGCGCCCCGCCACCGTGCTGTTCAAGCATGCGCTGCGCAACGCGCTGATTCCGGTGGTGGCCCTCGCCGCGGTGGAATTCGGTTTCATGCTCGGCGGCTCGGTGGTCATCGAGACGGTTTTCTCGCTGCAGGGCATTGGCCAGTTGGCCTGGGACGCGATTGCCCGTGACGACTTTCCGGTGGTGCAGGCGGTCGTGCTGTTGATCGCGGTGATCTACATCGTCCTCACCCTGCTGGCCGACGTGCTCAACGCACTGCTCGACCCGCGCATCCGCGTGAAATAGGAGGCCCCATGAGCACAACCACCTCATCGCCGCTGCTGATCAACGATTACCAGCCTCCGGCGCGCAGCGTCTGGCGCACATTACGCAGCAGCTTCGCGCATCGCGGCTTCGCCATCGGCGCAGTATTGCTGCTGATTATCCTGCTCGGCGCCCTGTTCGCGCCCTGGCTGGCCCCCTACGACCCTTATGCGCAGGACGTGATGCTGCGCATGAAACCGCCTGTCTGGATGGCCAACGGCACCTGGGACTACGTGCTGGGCACCGACAAACTGGGCCGCGATTACCTGTCGCGACTGCTATACGGCGCACGCATCTCACTGTTCATCGGCTTCTCGGCGGCGCTGATTTCCGGCGTTATCGGCACCATCATGGGCCTGCTGGCCGGCTACTTCGGCGGCAAGACCGACGCGGTGATCAGCTACCTGATCACCACCCGCCTGGCGATGCCGGTGGTGATGATCGCGCTGGCCTCCGCGTCGCTGATCGGTGGCTCGCTGAAAGTGGTGATCGTGCTGCTTGGCTGCCTGCTCTGGGACCGCTTTGCCGTGGTGGTGCGCGCTGCCGTGCAGCAGATTCGCGACGCTGAATACGTCGCCTCGGCCCAGGCCCTGGGCTGCTCGACGCTGCGCATTCTGGCCAGCGAAATCCTGCCCAATCTGGTCGGCGCGCTGATCGTTGTCGCTACCCTGGAAATGGCTCACGCGATCCTCCTCGAGTCGGCACTGTCGTTTCTCGGGGTCGGCGTGCAGCCGCCCATTCCTTCATGGGGGCTGATGATCGCCGAGGGCAAACCGTACATGTTCTTTTCCCCTTGGGTCATCGCCATTCCCGGCGTCGCCCTGATGGTGCTGGTGCTGGGCATCAATCTGGTCGGTGACGGCCTGCGCGACCTGATCCTGCCCGACGGGCGCAACTGACAGAGGAGATACGCACATGGCGCTGTTGCATGTTGAAAACCTGCGTGTCGAGATTCCTCTCGGCCAAGACACGCTCCACGCAGTGCGCGGCCTGGACTTTCAGGTCGAGCGCGGCGAAATGCTGTGCATCGTCGGCGAGTCCGGCTGCGGCAAATCCCTGACTTCGCTGGCACTCATGGACCTGCTGCCGCGTAAGGCCCGGCGTACCGCAACGACACTGAGCCTGGACGGCATCGACATGCTGACCCAGAGCGAGCGGCAGATGTGCGACCTGCGCGGCAACCGCCTGGCGATGATCTTTCAGGAGCCGATGACCTCGCTGAACCCGGCCTACAGCATCGGCGATCAGCTCAGCGAAGTGCTTATCCGACACCGCAAGGTGTCCCGCAAGGAGGCCCTGCAGCGCGCCGCGCAGATGCTTGAGAAAGTCGGGATCAGCAATGCGGGCGAGCGCCTGCGTCAGTACCCGCATCAACTGTCGGGCGGCCTGCGCCAGCGGGTAATCATCGCCATGGCCCTGATGTGCGAACCGGACGTGATCATCGCCGACGAACCGACCACTGCGCTGGACGTGACCATTCAGGCACAGATCCTGCGCCTGATCCGCGACATTCAGAAGGAGCTGGGTCTGGCCGTGATCTTCATCACCCACGACCTGGGGCTGGTGGCACGTATCGCCGACCGGGTTGCGGTGATGTACGCCGGACAGATCGTCGAAACCGCCCCGGCCATCGAGTTGTTCGAGAACCCGCAACACCCCTATACCCGCGGCTTGCTGGCGAGCATACCGATCCCCGGACGCACTCAACCGGGTCAGCCGCTGGGGTCGATTCCGGGGCTGGTGCCCAGCCTGGTCGGCGAACAACACGGCTGCGCATTTCGCAATCGCTGCCCGCAAGCGATCCCCGCCTGTGCCGACGACGTCCCGCCGATCAATAGCCACAACCATATGACTCGCTGCCTGTTTGCCGCAGCGGGTGCCGAACCTGTGTTTCACCGTGAGGGCGTACCGTCATGAATACCGCCGTGAAACAGGTCCCGACTGCCAGCGTCAAGAAAGACATCGCGCTGGAGCTGTGCGATATACGCCGCGAATTCAGCATCAGCCGTGGCTTTTTCAAACCCAATGCCACGCTCAAAGCCGTCGATGGCGTGTCGCTGCGTCTGATGCGTGGCGAAACACTCGGGCTGGTCGGCGAATCGGGCTGCGGTAAAAGTACCCTGGCGAAGATGCTGCTGGGGCTGCTTGCGCCCAGCAGTGGCGACGTACTGGTCAACGGCAAGCACCTCGCCGGTACCGACCGCAAGGAGATGGCGCGGCGCATTCAGCCGATCTTTCAGGACCCCTACTCGTCACTCAACCCGCGCAAGACCCTGCGCGAGATCGTCACGCTGCCGCTGATCGTGCATGGCATCGGCACCCCGGCCGAACGTCGCCAGCGCGCCGAAGCGATGATGGACGTGGTCGGCTTGCCCAAGCGCGTGATCGACAGTTACCCGAGCCAGCTTTCCGGTGGCCAGCGCCAGCGCGTGGCGATTGCCCGGGCGCTGGTGATGCGCCCGGATGTATTGATCTGCGACGAGCCGACTTCGGCGCTGGACGTTTCAGTGCAGGCGCAGATTCTCAATCTGTTGCAGGACCTCAAACAGGAATTCGGCCTGACTTACCTGCTGATCAGCCATAACCTGGCCGTCATCGAACATCTGGCCGACCGCGTGGCGGTCATGTACCTGGGGCGGATCGTCGAAGAGCGCAGCCGCGAATCATTGTTCGCCCGGCCTGGCCATCCCTACACCCAGGCGTTGCTGGACTCGGTGCTCACCCCGGACCCGCACTTGGGCATTCCCGATCTGGGTTTGCACGGGGCCTTTCCCAATCCCATGTCGCCGCCGTCCGGCTGCGCCTTTCATCCGCGCTGCCCGGCCTGCATGCCCCAGTGCAAGGAAAAAGCCCCGGCCATTGGCCGCATCGAAGGCGGAACCGTTCGCTGCCACCTGCACGACACCTCAAAACCTCTGGAGCAGATGCCCTCATGAGTAGCCGTTCGCACGCCATCGAAAACGTCACTGAACAGTTCGACAACGGCGCGTTTTTCGCCCTGCTCGGCAAAAGCGTTGCCTACCCGACCCAGAGCCAAGAGGCCGAAAGCCTGCCCGAGCTGTATCGTTATCTTCATGAGTTCATCACCCCGCATGTCGAGCGTCTGGGTTTCAGCGTTACCGTGCATGACAACCCGGTCGCCGGACGCGGCCCGCTGATGATCGCCACGCGCATCGAAGCCCCTGAACTGCCAACGCTGCTCAGTTACGGCCACGGTGACGTGGTTCGCGGCTATGACGCGCAATGGCAGACAGGCCTGTCGCCGTGGCAGGTGATCGAACGTGGCGAGCGCTGGTACGGACGTGGCACCGCCGACAACAAGGGCCAGCACCTGATCAACCTGACGGCACTGGAGCAGACCCTCAAGGCGCGCGACGGCAAGCTGGGTTTCAACGTCAAACTGCTTCTGGAAATGGGCGAGGAAGATGGCTCCCCCGGCCTGAGCGCGTTCTGCCAGGCGCACGCAGAAGAACTCGCCGCCGACATCTTCATCGCCTCCGATGGCCCGCGCCTCGCAGCGGCACGCCCTACCCTGTTTCTCGGCTCGCGCGGGGTGTTCAACTTCGAGCTGACGGTGAACCTGCGCGAAGGCGCGCACCATTCCGGCAATTGGGGCGGTCTGCTGGCCAACCCGGGGATCATTCTGGCCAATGCCATCGCGAGCATGGTCGATGAGCATGGCCGGGTGAAAGTCGCGGGGCTCATGCCCAAGGCCATCCCCGACGCGGTGAAGGCCGCATTGGCGGATATCGAGGTCGGCGGCGGCCCTGGCGATCCGGACATCGACGCCGACTGGGGCAACCCGGCGCTGTCGCTCAGCGAAAAGGTCTTCGGCTGGAACACCCTCGACGTGCTCGCCTTCAAGACCGGCAACCCGGACGCCCCGGTACACGCCATTCCCGGCAAGGCTCACGCGTTGTGTCACATTCGCTTTGTGGTCGACAGTGATTACAACGCGTTCATCCCCGCGGTGCGCGCGCACCTGGATGCCCATGGCTTTGATCGTGTCGAGGTCAGACAGACGCGCATGGACGTGATGCACGCCACGCGCCTGTCACCGGACAGCCCGTGGGTCGGCTGGGCGCTGGATTCGCTGGCCACCACCACGGGCAAGAAACCCGCGCTGCTGCCCAATCTGGGCGGTTCGCTGCCCAATGACGTATTCGCTGAAGTGCTGGGCCTGCCGACGGTCTGGGTGCCACACTCATACCCGGCGTGCTCGCAGCATGCACCTGACGAGCACTTGCTGGCTCCGGTGGTCAAGGAGAGCCTGCAAATCATGGCCGGACTGTTCTGGGACCTGGGCACGGACGGCGCACGACTGACCCGGGAGCAGCGGGCACAGGAGCTGAGTGAATGAATGAGGCACAACTGCACGCCACCGCGTGGCTGGCCGAGCAATATGAGGCGATGGAAGCGCTGCTGCAGCGCCTGGTCGATACCGATTCCAACAGTTACGACAAGGTCGGCGTCGACGTAGTCGGTGACCTGCTCTGCGCACAATTGCAGGCTGACGGAATCAGCGTAGAGCGTATCCCGGTCGAGGGTTTCGGCGATGTGCTGCTGGCTGAATTGCCCGGTGGCCCCGGCAAACCAGTGTTGTTGCTGGGTCATCGCGACACCGTATTCCCCAAGGGCACAACCACAACACGCGGCTACACAAAAGACAGTGAGTTGGCCTACGGCCCTGGCGTGGCAGATATGAAAGGCGGACTGGTGCTCAACTGCTTTGCGCTGAAGGCCTTGAAGCGCGCAGGCCCGCTGCCGTTCCCGGTGCAGATTCTGTATACCGGCGACGAGGAAATCGGCTCCGCCAGCGCTCGCACTCACATCGAACACTACGCCCGCCAGGCGCGCGCGGTGCTTAACCCCGAACCGGGACGCGCCAGTGGCAATGTGGTCAGCGCGCGCAAAGGCGGTGCCACGCTGATTATCGAAGTCAGCGGCCGTGCGGCGCATTCCGGGGTCAATCATGCCGACGGCGCCAGTGCCATTCAGGCGCTGGCGCACAAGGTAATCAAGTTGCATGCGTTGACTGATTATGCAGCGGGCATCACCACCAATGTCGGGCTGATCTCTGGCGGTACCTCCAGCAACACGGTAGCGCCCAGCGCCACGGCGAAGCTCGATGTGCGTTTTGTCGAGCTTCGGCAATGGGAGGAAATACTTGCAGCCGTGCAAGCGATCGTCGCCGAAGAGGAACTGCCCGGCACGTCAGCCAGACTGCTGGAAGCCACGACCTTCCTGCCGATGGAAGCCCGGCACAGCACTGAACTGCTGGGTATTTATCAAGGTCTTGCGCAGGAACTGGGGTTCAACGTGGAGGGCGAATTCACCGGGGGCTGCGCCGACTCGGGTTTTACCGCCAGCCTGGGGATCCCGACCCTGTGCGGCCTCGGCCCGGTGGGCGGCAAGGTTCACACCGACCGCGAGTACCTGGAACTGAACACCCTGGTGCCCAGAGGCCAGGCGCTGGTCGGGACGATACTGGCGTTGGGGGATGTTTGAAGAGACTGCCCACGTGCGCCCAATCTGGAAAAAGAGGCGCGACGCAAATGTGTGATGCAGAGCGTCACGAAATGCATTCCCACGCGGAGCGTGCGGAACGATGACATTCGGGAGAACACTCCATGCAAAATTCGTCCGAGCTGCTCGGTAAATCCGCCACCGAACTGCGTGCGCTGATCGGCAATAAACAGCTCTCTCCGGTGGAATTGCTGGACGCCTGTATCGAGCGGATTGAAAGTCTGAACCCGAAGCTCAATGCCTTCGCCGCGACCTGTTTCGAGCGCGCCCGCGACGAGGCACTGCTGGCCGAACATGCCGTCCTGCAGGGCAAGCCACTGGGGCTGCTGCATGGCCTGCCAATCGGCATCAAGGACCTGGAAGAAACCGCCGGGGTACTCACCACCTACGGCTCGCAACTGTTTCGCGACAACATTCCCGCGCAGGACAACCTGTTCGTCGCACGCCTGCGTGCTGCCGGGGCAATCGTGGTCGGCAAGACCAATGTTCCGGAACTGGGCGCAGGTGCCAATACCCGCAATGTGGTGTGGGGCGCGACCGGTAACCCGTTCAATCCTGAACTGAACGCCGGCGGCTCCTCGGGTGGATCCGCCGCCGCACTGGCCGTCGACATGGTGCCGTTGTGCAGCGGCTCGGACACCGGCGGTTCGCTGCGCATTCCCGCCGCGCTGTGCGGTATCGTCGGCCTGCGTCCCTCACCAGGGCTGGTACCGAGCGAACGCAAGAAGCTTGGCTGGACACCGATTTCAGTGGTAGGCCCGATGGGTCGCAACGTTGCCGATACCCTGCTGCAACTGCGCGCCAGCGCCGGGTTGGGGCAGTCCGATCCGTTGAGTTATGCCATCGCCGCCGACGAGTTCGCACCGCGCCCGATCGACCTCAGCCAGCTGCGCGTTGGCTACAGCGAAGACTTCGGCACGTGTGCTGTGGATGACAAAATCCGTGCCGTCTTTCGGGAAAAGATCAGCGCCCTGAAATCTCTGTTCAAGTCCTGCGAAGCCATCGACCTGAACCTGACCAGCGCCCATCGCACCTTCGACGTACTGCGCGCCGAAGCGTTCGTCGCCGGGCTGCAGGACGCTCACGACCGCGATCCTGATGCACTGGGGCCCAACACCCGCGCCAATTTCGACATGGGTGCCGCGATGTCACTGCAGGACTGCGTCAAGGCGCATGGCGAGCAAAGCCGGATCTTTCGCGGCTTCCAGAAACAATTCGAGCACTACGACCTGATCCTCGCGCCCACCACGCCAGTCTCGCCCTTCCCCTGGAGCGAGCTGTACCTGCGCGAAGTCAACGGCGTGCCTCTGGACAATTACTATCGCTGGCTGGCGCTGTGCTACACCATCACCCTGACCACCAACCCCGCGCTGTCCCTGCCCTGCGGCACCGACCACAACGGCATGCCGTTCGGGCTGCAGGTGATCGGCGGGTTCCGCGGCGACGCAAAACTGCTCGCCTGCGCCGAAGCGCTTGAACAGGCGACGGCGAATGACCCACGCTTGTCTCGCCCACGCCCGGACCTACAGAAACTGCTGGCCTCGGCGGTCGACCTGACGCACATCGTCACGCATCCGCCGGTTTACGGCGGATCGAGAACGGGCAAGCCGGAGATTGGTGCGATGTGAAAGCGGCGCAGCAAGATAAACAAGGCTGAGGGGCAGCATCTGCCCCTCAGAGGTGACATGCGTTACTTGGGTAACGCGTAGGCAATCACGTAATCGCCACGATCCGGCGATTGGCGGGCGCCGCCTGCGGTGAGCAGTATGTACTGCCTGCCGGTCTTGGGCGACACGTAGGTCATCGGGCCTGACTGGCTGCCGACTGGCAGACGGGCCTTCCAGATTTCATTGCCGTTGCCGCTGTCGAAGGCACGCAGGTAGAAGTCCTGAGTACCGGCGAAGAACAGCAAGCCCGACTGGGTGGACAACGAAGCGCCCAGCGTCGGCATGCCAATCGGAATCGGCAGGCCCATGCGGATGCCCATCGGGCCTGTGTCTTTCACGGTGCCGACCGGAACCTGCCACATCAATTTTTTGGTTTTCAGGTCAATTGCCGACATGGTGCCGAACGGCGGTGCCTGGCAAGGGATGCCGACGGCAGACAGGAAACGCTGACGCATGGCCCCGAAAGGAGTGCCGGTCTGTGGCACGACGCCCATTTCGATACCGCTGGCACCGGCGGCGATCTTGTCGCGCGGGATCATGTAGTTGGCCAGGCCCAGGCGCATGTCATTGACGAACATGTAGCTGTTGGTCGGGTCAACCGAGACACTCCCCCAGTTCATGCCACCCAGCGAACCGGGGAACTGCAACGCCGGGTCGAGCCCCGGTGGCGTGTAGACACCCTCGTGACGCATGCCTTTGAAGGCGATCCGGCACATCAACTGGTCGAATGCCGTGGCGCCCCACATGTCCGACTCTTTCAAGGTCTGGTTGCCGATCGACGGCATGTCCACCGAGAACGGCTGGGTAGGCGAATAGCGTTCGCCCGGCACGTTACCTTGCGGCACAGCGCGTTCCTCGACCCGCGAGATCGGCACGCCGGTTTCGCGGTTGAGCAGGAAGATCTCGCCCTGCTTGGTGACTTGTGCCAGTGCCGGCTGGGCACCGCCCTTGCCGTCCGGGATGTCATACAGCAACGGCTGCGCCGGAATGTCGAAGTCCCACAGATCGTGGTGAGTCATCTGGAAGCTCCAGCGCACCTGACCGGTCTTGACGTCCACCGCCACGACTGACGAGGACCACTTGTCATCCTGCTCGGTACGCGTCCCGCCGAAGAAGTCGGGTGTTGCGTTACCGGTCGGCAGGTAGATCAGGCCAAGCTTGTCATCGTAGGACATGGCCGACCAGACGTTAGGCGTGCCACGGGTATAGGTTTCGCCTGCGGGCGGACGTTTGGTGGTATTCGGATTACCCGGATCCCACGCCCAGACCAACTCACCCGTGTGCACGTCGTAGGCGCGTACTACGCCCGGTGGCTCACCGGTAGAGAAGTTGTCGGCAACACGACCACCGACAACCACTACATTGCCCGCCACCAATGGCGTCGAGGTTTGCTGGTAGTAGCCCTCCTTGACTTCGCCCATGTCGGTTTTCAGGTCAACCACGCCTTGACTGCCGAAGTCCTTGCAGGTCTCGCCCGTCTTGGCGTCGAGTGCGATCAGACGCGCGTCGCCAGTCGGCAGGAACACGCGCGCGACGCATGCGCCTGATGGTGCTGGTGCATTGGCTGTCGCTGCTTCGGCTACAGGTGCCGCGAAGTAGCCCAAGCCTCGGCAACGTTGCCAGTTGGGCGCACTGCCCTGAGGATCGAACTTCCAGCGCTGTGTGCCGGTATCTGCATCGAGTGCGAAGACCTTGCCGTAAGCGGTGCAGGTGTAAACCGTGTCGCCGATTTGCAGCGGGGTGTTCTGGTCCTCTGCGCCGGCCCCGGTACTTTGCGGGATGTCGCCGGTATGAAAGGTCCAGGCAACCTGCAGCTTGTCGACGTTGCTTTTGTTGATCTGATCCAAAGCGGCAAAGCGATTGCCTGCCGGGGTATTGCCCCAGTGCGCCCAGTTCTTCTGCTCGGAGCCCGGAGCCACCGGAATCACATCAGGCATGCTGGCGGCGCTGACCACATGGCTCGGGACGAACATATAACCGATGGTCGCTACAACACCAATGGCCAACAGACCGGCGAGGCCATAGGCACCGCGGCCTGCCTGAGCACCCGAGGCGCGAACCAGTGTCGGATAGATCAGTGCCACCACCAGGCCGATGACGGCGAAGGTCAGTACTCGGGAAACCAGCGGCCAGTAATGCAGGCCTGCATCCCAGACAGCCCAGATGGCGGTCAGTATCAGGGCAACGCCATACAGTAACGCACCTTTGGGCTTGCGGGCGGCGATCAGTGCACCACTGACCAGCATCGCCAGGCCCATCAGCAGGAAGAACCAACTGCCGCCAAGCGCTACCAGATAGCCACCGCCACCTGCCAGCCCGAGTCCGATCAAGGCGATCAACCCACCCAGTCCAGGCAGCAGGAACCTGCCGGCTGCCCCTGTATTTTGCGCATTTGTCATTTTTCAAACCTGTCGGATTTTCACAGGCGCGCAGAATGTACTAAACGGTTCATTAAGACAAATTGTCGCAGCCTGCCAGGCATGGATAAAGTCATGGCCGAGCGACATCAGGCAGACTCAGGTTACTGACAGGACCGGGCAAAGCCGCGAGGCGTCTGGCGCGATGGATTGCGGGCGATCAGCGAACAGAATTTTCGCGCCAGCGTCTTACAGGATCATCCTGTCCTGACCGACGAACACTTGATCAGGCAGTTGCCCCGCTCGCCCCATCAACCACGCATCCAGCGTATGGCCGACATGCGTCAGCACCGCCCTGCCCGGTCGCAGACACTCGATGGTTTGCAGCGCTAACGTCAAGTCGTTGTGATTACGCGGCGGCTGAGGCTGTGGAGGCATCGAGCAGTCGAGTACCAGCAGGTCCAGCGGTGCACGTTGCAGATACTCGCAGGTGTCGTCGGGCAAGCCGACGGTGTCGGTCAGGTAGGCAAAACGTTGCCCGTCGCCTTCGAACAGGTAACCGAACGTAGGTTTTGAGTGCGCCAGTGGCAGCGCTGTGACCTGCAACGCACCCAGTGCACGGCGTTCGAAGGCCGCGAATGGCTGGCTGAAATCCAGAATACCGGGGTGTTTGTAGAGGTCGGCCAGGCCTTCCGGATCCGCCGGGCCGTGGACCGGAATCACCAGCCCCTGGCCCCAGCGCAGGTGCAACAGCCCCTGCGCATGGTCGGCGTGATAGTGCGTCTGCAGAATCCCGCTCAGGCTGCGCGGTGGGAAACGCTCGGTGAGGTCGGTCAGGCCGCTGTCGATCAACCAGCGTTGGTCGGCGCACTCGATCAGCGCGCTGCACGGCAAGCGGCGCAGATCATGGTCGGCCCGCGCGGCAGCACACGCCACGCACTGACAACCGTAGACCGGCACCTGTCGGGCGTCACCGGTGCCCAACAGGGTCAGGCGCATGCGTGACGCTTGTCGAGCAAGCCGAGCAGCGTGGCAACGGTGTGTTGCAGATCAGCGGAATTATCCAGCGGGAAAACCTGCGGATTGCTCGCCAGCAAATCTCCGGCAAAGCGCGAGTTGCGCGCAAGGCGCTCCTCGATTTCCGCGAAGCTTTCCCGGTTGCGCGCCAGCAGGCGCTTGCGTAACACCTCCTGATTGACGGTCAGCAACACCGCCAGCAGCGTGGGATAGCGCGCCTGCGCCTTTTGCAGATGCGCCCTGGAGCCGTTGATAAGGACGTCATGGCCTTCCAGCAGCCACTGATCGATCTCGACGGGAATGCCGTAGTGAAGACCATTGGCCTGCCAGCTCAAGGCGAACGCGCCTCGCTCGCGCATCTGCTCGAACTGCTCGACGGTCACCGCCTGGGCTGCCTCGCCCACCGCTTCGGCGGAACGGGTGATCACCCGCCGAACGACCCGGCAATCACGTTGCGCCAGGGTATCCCGGGCCGCGTCCAGCAGGCTGTCCTTGCCTGATCCGGACGGCCCGATGAGATAGATCAACCTGCCAACCATCAAAACACCCTCTTGCCTTGTCGCCAGACCCTGTCGATAACCGGCAGGCCGGCATGATCACGCGCCTGGATCAGATCAGCGCGCAGCCCCACACGTATTTCACCACGATCCGCCAACCCGGCAGCCACGGCCGGCGTACGACTGACCATGTTGATCGCCTGCGGCAGGTCACATGCGTTGTCCTGAGCGGCGAGCATGAATGCAGACTGCAACAGGCTGGCCGGGTAGTAATCGCTGGACAGAATATCCAGCAACCCGTCACGGGCCAGCGATGCTGCCGCCACGTTACCGGAGTGCGAGCCGCCGCGCACGATGTTCGGTGCGCCCATCAACACGCTCATGCCCAGTTGCCGACAGCCACGGGCCGCTTCGAGCGTGGTCGGGAACTCGGCGATGTTCATGCCGAAACCTGCCGACTCCTCGACATGCGCCATGGTTGCATCGTCGTGACTGGCAATCGACAGGCCGCGCGCCAGGCACAGTTCGACAATCGCACGCCGGTAACGGTCGGCGTACTCGTTGGAGTTGGCCACCTGTTCAACGATGAAACGGTCCATTTCCTCATTGTTCATGTGGTACTTGCCCATGTAGTACTCACGGTACTTGGACTCCAGGGCAAACTGACGCTGGCCGGGCGCGTGGTCCATCACCGAGACCAGTTGCACCAGTGGCTGGTCCACCAGATCGCGAAACACGCTCAAGGTGTCCGGGTGACTGACCTCGCAGCGCAGGTGCAACACGTGCTCGGCGCGAGTCAGGCCTGCCGCATTGGCGTCGGCAATCGCCTGTAGCATGGCGGGCAATTGCTGCATGCGCTTGCCTTTGGGGTTGATGTCGCCGATCGACAGCGCGTCGAACACCGTGGTGATGCCCGCCGCGACGATTTGCGCATCATGGCTGATCACCGCCGACATCGACGGCCAGTCGACACCCGGACGCGGCGACAGGTGCTTTTCCAGGTTGTCGGTGTGCAATTCCACCAGCCCCGGCAGCAGGTAATCGCCCTGCATGTCCTGGGCCTGACTCAACTGGCTGCATCCACTCTCGACCTCGGCAATCAGGCCGTCACGGACCACCACAGTGCCGGTGAATACCTGCTCGGCCGTCACCACGCGGGCGTTACTGAAAACCTGTTCATTCAGCATTGCAGCAACTCCTTGGCGGTAAGGTCCACCGGGGTCATGTCGAGTTGACGATTGGCGACAGCGTCACGGGCGTCGCGGTCATGGAAGATACCGATCAGGGCGGCACCGGCCTGTTTGGCCTCGTCGACCAGTTCCAGCACCACCCGGCGATTGGCGTCGTCCAATGACGCAGTCGGTTCGTCGAGGAGCAGCACCGGCCACGGCACCATGAACGCGCGCGCAATGTTGATGCGCTGCTGTTCGCCACCGGAAAACGTGCTGGGCGCCAACGGCCACAGGCGCTGCGGAATATTCAGCCGCCCCAGCAGCAGTTGCGCGCGCTCCTGCGCCTGCTCACGGGACCAGCCGCGCGCCAGAGCCGGTTCCATGACCACGTCCAGGCTGGACACACGCGGAATCACGCGCAGGAACTGGCTGACGTAGCCGAGCGTTTTGCGCCGCACCTCAAGCACCTGGCGCGGGGTTGCGCCGACCAGCTCGGTCCACTCGCCTTCATGCTGCACGCGAATGCTGCCGGCGGCAGGCAGGTAGTTGCCATACAGGGTGCGCAGCAGCGTGCTCTTGCCCGCGCCGGATTGCCCGCTGAGCACCAGGCATTCGCCGGCGCGCACCGAGAAATTCAGGCCGCGCAGCACATTGAGGACCACGCCGTTGTGCTGATGCAGGGTGAAGGTTTTCGACAGGTCACGGACCTCGATCAAGGTTGTCATCGGGCTCACCTCATCTGTACAGGCTGTTCGGACAGTGCGACTCATGGCTGCAATACCGAGGACACCAACAGTTGCGAATACGGGTGTTGCGGGTCATCGAGAATCTGGTCAGTCAGGCCGCTTTCGACCACTTCCGAGCGACGCATGACCATCAACCGGTCGGCGAGCAGCCGCGCGACCGCCAGATCGTGGGTAACGATGACCACGGCCAGATCCAGCTCCCGCACCAGGCCGCGCAACAAGTCGAGCAAGCGGGCCTGCACCGATACGTCGAGCCCGCCGGTGGGTTCGTCCATGAACACCAGTCTGGGGCTGGAGACCAGATTGCGGGCGATTTGCAGGCGCTGCTGCATGCCGCCGGAAAAGGTCCGCGGCAGGTCGTCGATGCGCTGCGGATCGATCTCCACCTGGGTCAGCCAGTCCAGCGCGGCACCCCGCAACTGCTGATAATTACGTACCCCCTGCGCCATCAGACGCTCGCCGATATTGGCGCCGGCCGACACGCCCATGCGCAGGCCATCGCGCGGGTTCTGTTCGACAAAACCCCACTCGGTGCGCAGCAAGGTGCGCCGCTGCGCCTCACTGGCGCTGTACAGGTCGAACCAGTCGCCCGCCTTGCTGCGATAGTCGATGCTGCCGCGGTCCGGCGGGCAACGTCCGCTCAACAGCGAGAGCAGCGTGGATTTCCCCGAGCCGGACTCGCCAACGATGCCCAGCACTTCGCCGGGGTACAGATCGAAACTGACGTCCTGACAGCCCTTCTGCACACCGTACAGGCGAGTCAGGCCGCGTACCTTGAGCAGCGGCTGCACCGCGTCAGGAAGGCGCCCGCCCGCCGCGTCCAATGAACGTGCACTGATCATCGGTCGTTCTCCTGCTGTTTGACGCGCTGGGCGCAGTAATCGGTGTCGGAGCAGACAAAGCTCTGCGTCCCGGCATCGTCGAGAATCAGCTCGTCGAGAAAGGAATCATGACTGCCGCAAATCGCACAGCACTGCTCCCAGCGCTGCACCTCGAACGGGTGATCTTCAAAGTCCAGGCTTACTACCTGCGTATACGGCGGCACGGCGTACAGACGCTTTTCGCGCCCCGCACCGAAGAGCATCAATGCCGGGCTCATGTGCAGCTTGGGGTTATCGAATTTGGGAATCGGCGACGGGTCCATCACGTAGCGTTCATCGACCATCACCGGGTAGGCGTAACTGGTGGCGATATGGCCGAAGGTGGCGATGTCCTCGTAGAGTTTGACGTGCATAACGCCATAATCATCCAGCGCGTGCATGGTCCGGGTCTCGGTTTCCGAGGGCTCGATGAAACGCAGCGGCTCGGGAATCGGCACCTGATAGACCATGATCTGATCGGCCTGCAGCGGCGTTTCCGGGATCCGGTGACGGGTCTGGATGACGGTCGCCTCAGGCGTGCGCTCGGTGGTAGCTATGCCGGCCGTGCGGGCAAAGAAACGCCTGATCGAGACAGCGTTGGTGGTGTCGTCAGCGCCCTGATCGATGACCTTGAGCACATCATCAGCGCCCAGGATCGCAGCGGTCAGCTGCATCCCGCCAGTGCCCCAGCCATACGGCAGCGGCATTTCGCGCCCGCCAAACGGCACCTGATAACCGGGGATCGCCACCGCCTTGAGCAAGGCGCGACGAATCATGCGTTTGGTCTGCTCGTCCAGATAAGCGAAGTTGTAGGCCTCATCCCGTGCAGGCCTTTGCTGTGCGGTGTTCATCGGTGCATTACTCATTGGTCGCTCCCCGGTTTCGGTGCAGACTTGCGCAGCTTGCGGATCAACTCCAGTTCGGACTGGAAATCGACGTAATGCGGCAGCTTGAGGTGCGAGACGAAACCCGCCGCTTCGACGTTGTCGCAATGCGCCAGGACGAACTCTTCCTGCTGGGCCGGTGAGCGGACTTCTTCGTTGAATTCCTCGGCGCGCAGCGAGCGGTCCACCAGCGCCATGCCCATCGCCTTGCGCTCCGCGTTGCCGAAGGCAAGGCCGTAACCCCGGGTAAACTGCGCGGGTTCGCTGGCCGAGCCGACGAACTGATTGACCATCTCGCATTCGGTGACTTCGATGTCACCAATCGCAATCGGGAAGCCCAGTTCTTCAGGTTCGATCCAGACTTCCACCTCGCCGATGCGGATTTCCCCGGCGAACGGGTGATTGCGGCCATAACCGCGCTGGGTCGAATAACCCAGCGCCAGCAGGAACCCCTCATCGCCACGCGCCAGCGCCTGCAGGCGCTGGGCACGATTGGACGGATACTCCAGCGGTTCGCGGGTGATGTCCGCCACGCGCTCACCGTCGTCGACTTCGGGCTTCATAAGACCCTCCTTGGCCAGCAACCCGAGCACTCGCGGACAGGGCTCAAGGGTGGCGTGCGGGGTAACTTCCGGGCCCGGGTGCTCGCCTTCGGCCAGCAAGGTGAAATCCAGCAGGCGGTGGGTGTAGTCGAAGGTCGGCCCCAGCAATTGACCGCCGGGGACGTCCTTGAACGTGGCCGACAGGCGACGGTTGAGCTGCATGTTCGAGGTGTCGATGGGCAGGCTGGCGCAGAAGCGCGTCAGCGTGGTGCGATAGGCGCGCAGCAGGAAGATCGCTTCGATCAGATCGCCCGCCGATTGCTTGATCGCCAGCGCAGCCAGTTGCGGGTCGTACAGCGAACCCTCGCTCATGACCCGCGCGACCGCCAGCGGCAGTTGCTGGCGGACCTGCTCGACGTCGAGTTCGGCAATGCCGGTGTCGCCACGACGCCTGCTGGCCAGCAGACGGTGAGCGTTATCGATGGCCTGTTCGCCACCCTTGACCGCGACGTACATCAGGCACACTCCTGCACGCGGGTGCTGCGTGGCAAGCCGAGCAGTCGATTGCCCGAGACAAAGAACACATCCAGCCCGCAAGGGAAGACATTACGTGCTTCACGTGCGGCCCAGAAACCTTCATCCAGCGGCAGCGCCACCGAATGGTGTCGCTCGATGCCGGGACCGCTCCAGGCAAGCATCCGCCCGCCTTCCAGGTCAGGCAGCTGGATCAGCAAGGTGCAGGATTGATCCGGGTAGCGATCATTGCCGGTATCGAAATCGTGCAGTTGCAGAGCAGTCGATGCATCAAGCAACGCGAAGCGGGCCGCGTGCCGGTCAGTGACAATCGGGCTGCCGCAATGAAAGGCAATGTTTGCGCGAATCGCCGGGGTATCAAATGCCGGTGCCAGCCACACTGGCGTGTCCAGGTCCAGCAACGCCAGGCACAGGGCATGGGTTGCACTGTCCAGGCCCTGCAAGGCCGGCGGTTGGTGCGCGGTGGGCAGCGTCTGAATCACGCCCGGCCCGGACAACGCCTTGAGGGCGACGCGAAAACTGCGCTGGGCGTCCAGTACCGGATCGGTGAAGGCAGGTTGCAAAAGGACGGCATTCATCAGTCTTCTCCTCGGACCAGGGTAAAGAATTCGACTTTGGTGGCAGCGGCCTCCGCGTCCTTGCGCGCCCGACGCTCGGCTTGCGCACGCGCCAGCGGCTCGATCAGTTCGGACAGCCACCAGGCCTGCTGCGCGCCCTGCAAATGCGCGTCGGCCAGAGCCGCCAGTTCGGCGTGGCGCTTGTCGCGTCCGGCCAGATAGCTGTAGCCGGTGCGACCATCGGCCAGACGCACCACACACCGCGTCACACTCATTTCGCCGAGGTTGAAAGCTGAACCGGTGCCGCCCATACGGCCCCGCACCAGGGTCATGCCGATTTCCGGAGCGCGGATCATCTGGTAATCGGTGTCGCGCAACGCCGCTTCGTGACGCTGCAATCGCTCGCGACTCGGCTCATCGACATGGGCACGTGCCAAGACGCCCATCCAGTGCTGACGTGCGGCTGTTTCAGGGGATGCTTGCATGGAACACCTCGGGGTCAGTCCGTCGTTGGGTGGCCAGCCATCTGGCTGTCGGCAATCGGGTTGAATGCCACTTGGTACTGGAAGCGGTCTGAACGGCTGACCGAGCGTGAAAGCTCTACGGGCCGCCCCGACCGGTCACACGAAACCGTCAACACCGTCAGCGCAGGCATGTGTCGGGGCATCAGCAGCAACCCGGCCTCTCCGCGGGACGGCAAGCGGGCACCGATCAGGCTCTGTGCACGGCTCAACGGCAACTCGCGCTCGGCCAGGTACTGGCGCACCGAGCCGCCCTGATACTCAGCCAGCAACTCGCTGTAACGGGCGCTATAGCGATGGCAGATCAGACTCACGGCCTGCCCGTCCAGCTTGCGCAAGGTCTGCAGTTCAATCAGTGGCGCATGCTCAGCCAGCCCCAGATGCAGCGCATCTTCCTGGCTGGCGAGGCATTCGCGGCGCACCAGCAGCACCGCCTCGACCCCAATGCCCTGCGCCGACAGCGACTTGCTATAGGCGCTTTCGGCCTGCATCGGGTAGATCAACGGGCGTTCCAGTACCTGAGTGCCCTTGCCCTGGCGGCGCAGCACACTGCCCTCGCGGACCAGTTCGTCGACAGCACGGCGAATCGTGTGGCGGTTGACGCTGAAGCGTTCGGCCAGCTGAAACTCGGCGGGCAGGTAATCGCCAGGCAGGTACGTGGCCAGCTCGTCACGCAGCGTCTCGGCCAGTTCCAGGTACATCGGCTCAGCTTGTCTAGACAACTGCATGGTTAAAAAAAGTGTTCATTGAACACCCCTCTTCTGTCAGATGAATTGCTTGCGCAGGCGCTGCGACATGATGTCGATGACGCTTACCACAACGATGATCACCAGCAGCACGGCGCTGGTCTGGACGAACGCAAAGGCGCGAATGTTTTCCCAGAGGATAACCCCGATGCCCCCTGCGCCGACCATCCCGACCACGGTTGCCGAGCGCACATTGGATTCGAACCGGTATAGAGCATAGGAGATCCACAGCGGCATGACCTGCGGAATGACCCCGTAGATGACTTCCTGCAAGGCGCTGGCACCGGTGGCGCGCACCCCTTCGACCGGTCCGGGCTCTATGGCTTCGACAGCTTCGGCGAACAGTTTGGCGAGGACCCCGGTGGTGCTGATCCACAGTGCCAGCACCCCGGCGAACGGCCCCAGCCCGACGGCGACCACAAACAGCATCGCGAACACCATCTCGTTGATCGAACGAAAAGCGTCCATGCAGCGCCGCAGCGGCAGATGAATCCACCACGGCGTGATGTTCTCGGCGCACAGGATGCCCAACGGTATCGAGCAGACAATCGCCAGCGTCGTACCCCAAAGGGCGATCTGGATAGTCACCAGCATTTCCTTGAGGTAGCTGCGCCACTCACGGAAGTCCGGAGGGAAGAAATCGGCGGCGAATGTGGCCATGTTCGACGAGTCGCGAACCAGTGCCATCGGGTTCATTTCTGCGCCCTGCCAGGCCCAGGCCAGTGCAGCGAGCAACAGGCCCCAGCCCAGATAACGGGACCAGTTGGGTTTGCCTGCAACCTGGGCGTAGGCAACGTGAGTGGTCATGACGAACTCCTGATCGTGAACGGCTGGCTCAACCTGCGGAGCTGCCTGCGGTTTTCTGGTTCAGCTCAGTGATACGCTCCTGCAACTTGCTCAGGCTGGCATCGATATCCTTGAGACGGGCAGTTTTCTCCTGGGCGTCCAGCGTGGTGCTGGCAGCCACTTCGGTGCGCTGCTTGAACAGTTCGAGCTGGCGGATGGGCAGCAATTGGTCATCGCTGGACTTGAGAAACTTGCCCATCTGCATGTTCTTCAGGACGGTTTTCTCTTCATCGGTATTGCCATAACTGGTGAAGAACTCACGAATCTTTGCCTTGTCCTGGTCCGACAGCGCCTTGCTCCAGACAATCGGGTCGGCCGGGATCAGCGGCGATTTCCAGATCACCTTGAGTTGCTCGACCTTGTCGGGTTGGGTCACAGCCAGGCGATCCCAGCTTTCGGTATTGAAGGTCGCAACGTCCAGCTGCCCCTTGGCAACACTCAGGGCGTTGACTTCATGACTGGAGTTCAAGGTGCGCTTGAAGGCAGTGGACGCATCGACGTGGCTTTTCGCAAACACGTAATAACCTGGCACCAGATAGCCCGAGGTGGAGTTCGGGTCGCCGTTGCCGAAGGTCAGGCTCTTGGCATTCTTGAGCATGTCTTCGACGCTATTGATCGGGCTGTCCTTGCGCACGATCAGCAGGCTCCAGTAACCCGCGTCACCGTTGGCGGCGGAGGTCTGGGCAAAGATCTCGCCGTTGGAGCGGTCCACCGCTTCCATCGCCGCCTTGTTGCCCAGCCAGGCCACGTCCACCTTGTTGAAGCGCATGCCCTGAATAAGGCCGGCGTAGTCCGAAGCGAAGGTGGCATTGACCTTGAGACCGGTCTTGCGGCTCATGTCATCGAGGAACGGCTGCCAGATACTTTTCAGGTTTTGCGAAGACTCGGTGGACATGATGCCGAAATTGATGGCTTTTTCTTCTGCGGCCTGGACGGTGCCCAACGCGCAGGCAGTCAGCAAGGCGGCAGAGGCGAGAAGACGACCGATACGCTTGAACATGCAGGCTCTCCGGAAAATGTCAGGTGGGGGATGTTGAAAGGACGTCAGACCTTGGCCAGCGTCAGGCTGGCTTTTTGCCGCACGCGCCGGCTTCGTTCGGTGATCATCAGACTCGCGTCCGCGTCTGCACCGTAGAGGTCGTTGAGGAACTGTTTGCTGAGCTCCTGCGCCAGGCCATCAAAATGAATACGCCCGGATTTGAGCGCCACCGCACGCGGGCAATAGCGCACGGCATAATCGACCTGATGCAGGGTCACCACGACCGTCTTGCCGTCGCGGCGGTTGATGTCGGCGAGGATTTCCATAACGCGGCGGGCCGATTCCGGGTCCAGTGAGGCAATCGGTTCATCGGCGAGGATCACTTCGGCGCGCTGGGTCAAGGCGCGGGCAATCGCTACCCGCTGCTGCTGCCCGCCGGACAGGGTCGAAGCCCGTTGCGCGGCAAGGTCCGCCAGCCCGACCCTTTCCAGCGCGGCCATTGCACGCTGTTTTTCCTCGTTGTTGAACAGCGCCAGACTGCCGCGCCAGCGTGGCATGCGCCCCAGACAACCGAGCAGGACGTTGTCCAGAACGCTGAGGCGACTGACCAGATTGAATTGCTGGAAGATATAACCGATATCGGCGCGCAGACGTCGCACCTGGCTGTTGAGGCGGCCGGAGGACTGAACCTCGCGGCCCAATACCTGAACCTGACCGCCATTGCTGCGATCACAGCACGCCAGACCGGCGAGATGCCGAAGCAGCGTTGACTTGCCCGAACCGGAAGCGCCAATCAGCGCGACCATCTCACCAGGTTGTATAGACAACGCGAGATCAATGAGAGCGCTTTTGTGGGAAAAGGTCTTGTTCAGGCCTTGTACATGAATGGCTTCGTTCATGAGGCTTCTCGGTCTGTGCACGACCCGGGACAGGTCGCATTTGGTTGTCAACCAAACTGAACCTGTGTTGTTGCAGCGTCATGAACCGCGAGTGACCAAGTGATAACAGTTTGTCACCCATCGTGTGGCAACGGACAGCGGTGGGACCCTCATCCGCTGCATTGCCACGCTGAAGCATTGGGACTGAAAGAAGCCCAGGCAGCCGCTCCCGGTACTGCGGAGCGGCGCAAACGCAGCCGGATCAGATCCTGAAGCTGCCCACCAGCTGCTGCAGACGCGCAGCCTGCTCTTCCAGCGAGTTGCAGGCATCCAGGGTCTGGCGCAGGTTGTCGACGCCCAGCTGGTTGAGGGTGTTGATGTGAGTGATGTCGACATTGATCGACTCGACCACCGAGGTCTGCTCTTCAGTTGCCGCCGCGACCGACTGGTTCATGCCGTTGATCTCTTCGATGCGGCGGGTCACGCTGCTCAGACGCTCGCCGGCCAGATTGGCGATGCCGACGCTGTCCTCGCTCTGACGCTGGCTCTCGGTCATGTTGGTCACTGCTTCGCGAGCGCCGACCTGCAGCTCTTCGATCATGGTCTGTACTTGCTGGGCAGAATCCTGAGTGCGGTGCGCCAGGTTGCGCACCTCGTCGGCCACTACCGCAAACCCGCGCCCTGCTTCACCGGCACGCGCCGCTTCGATGGCGGCGTTGAGCGCCAGCAGGTTGGTCTGCTGGGAAATGCTGGTGATCACTTCAAGAATCTGCCCGATGTTGGCGGTCTTGCCATTCAGGCTTTCGATGTTCACGCACGACTCGCTGATCTTGCCGGACAGCTCGTTCATCGCCTTGATAGTCTGCTGCACAACGTTCTGACCGTCGCTGGCCAGGCCGCTCGCATCGCTCGACTGCTGCGAGGTGCGCGCCGCATTCTGGGCGATTTCCTGGGCAGCGGCACCCAATTCGTTGATCGCCGCTGCCACGCTTTCAGTGCGATTGGCCTGCTGGTCGGAGTTGCCCATCGACGCGTTGGAAACCTTGACCACCCGGGTGGCAACCTCGCCCAATTGCGCGGCAGTCGAAGCCACTTCGCGGATCGAGGTATGGATACGTTCGACAAAATGGTTGAACGACTCGGCCAGTGCGCCGAATTCATCCTGCGAAGTGATGGCCAGACGCTTGGTCAGATCGCCCTCGCCATCGGCGATATCACGCATCGCGCGGCCCATCTGATGCAGGGGTTGCATCAACACCCGGATCAACAGGCCCAGCAACAGGATGATCACCATCACCACAACCACCATCGCAGTGATGGCCGAGGTACGGAACTCGGTCAACATGGCGTAGGCGGAATCCTGCTCCAGTACCAGTGCCACGTACCAGTTGGCCGTCGAGACACCTTGAACGGGCGTGAAGGAAATGATCTCGGGCTTTTTACCGGAGTCGATTTCACTCACCCCGGCAGCAATTTTCGGCGTATTGGTCGGGTAGGCTTCACTGATGTTCTTGAGCACCAGCTTGCTGTCCGGGTGCACCAGAATCTTGCCGTCGGCGCTGACCAGAAACGCATAACCATGGCCATCGAAGTTCAGCGAGTTGATGATCTTGGTGACGTTGTCCAGAGCGATATCGGCACCGGCCACGCCCACGAACTGATTCTGGAACTTGACCGGTGTGGCCATGGTCATGACCAGCTTGCCGGAAGATGCCGCGATGTAGGGTTCGGTCACAATGGTGCCGGGGGCATTCTGTGCCGCCTTGTACCAGCCACGTGCACGCGGATCGTAGTCAGATGGGCGATTGGCCGACGGCACCGAGAACATCACGCCATCGGTGCTGCCAAAGTAGCTCAGCTGAAAACTGTCACTGTAGGCAGGCAGGCCGATGGCGCGTTGCAACTGGGGCAGTTCCTTGCCATCCGCGGCGATTTGCTGCGACATCGATTGCAGCAATTGCATGCGGCTTTCCAGCCAGGTTTGAATGTTCTGCGTGGTGAGCGTACCCAGTTGTTGCAACTCGGACTTGACGCTGGATTTGAGCGACTGACGCTGTCGATAGTCATTGACGACAATGAATACACTGAACGCCACGACCACAATCAATGCAGCGGCGAGAAGAATCTTTTTGCTGAAACCCAGACTTTTCATAGCGGTTACTTCCACGGCAAAAAACCAATAAGGACGATCTCTGGATCGCCAATCAAACTTCACAACAGTGCCGTCTATTTCACATTACAACCCACAGGCCGTTCAGCAACCGGAGCCGATACGTCTGCCACGGCGTCAATCACCAGGCAGGTCCGAGTATCGAAACCTCACAGAGACGCTTGTATCGCCATATCGGCGCGATCCACGAGTCCTTGATTATTTTTTTCGTCGCAGGTCGAGACGCCCTTCCCACAATCGACACTCAAGCGTGCAGAACAGGAAAAACTGGCTATGGTTGAAATCATCCCCCGCCCTGCACAGGATGGTCTCGCCATGCCAAGTATCGAGCAACTTTTTGACGGTTTGCATAGCCTCCCGAGTATTCCCAAAGTGGCTCAGGATCTGATGCTGCAATTTGACAATCCCTCTTCGAACCTGGAAAGCATTGCGCGCAATATAGAGAAAGACCCGGTGATTGCGGCCAAGGTATTGCGTCTGGCCAACTCGGCGCGCTTTCGCGGCTCAAGGGAATCCTCGAGTATCGAAGACGCGGCCATGCGCCTGGGTTTCAATACGCTGCGTACGCTGGTGATGGCCTCGGCAGTGACCGGTGCATTCAAGGCCGGGCCGAGTTTTGATCTCAAGGGGTTCTGGCTGAAAAGCTTTCAGGTAGCAGGAATCTGCCGGATGCTGGCGAAACAGACGGGCGCCGACCCTGAAATAGCCTTTACCTGCGGGGTGATGCATAACATCGGTGAGTTGCTGATCCAGACCGGCGCGCCCGATGTTGCCGAACGCCTGAACAACGCCGCCAAAGCCGGGACGCCAGGACGTGCGGCCAGCGAAACCCTGCAACTGGGTTTCAGCTACCCGGAAGTCGGTGCAGAGCTGGCCAGTCGCTGGCATTTACCCAAGGTTATTCAACAGGCTATCGCCTATCAGGCAACGCCGATGAGGGCTCCGGCTGACGCATCGCTGCCGAGGATCGTCGCCCAGGCCATTACCATTTCGGATGCGCTGGAGGCCCACGGCGGCGCGACACCTCGGGCGCAGCAGGCGTCAGGCGGTCCGCTGATGGAAGGCATCGATCTGGACGCGCTGTTTGCCGGGTTGCCGGCGGTGCTGGAAGCAGACAAGGCGTTCTCCGAATTACTGAACTGAACCAAAAGCAATTCTCCAGGCTGACCAGCGTATGCGGGCATGGCGTCAGGCGGTCCATTTTTGAGGCCGTATAGCGCGTTTATCTGTATATCCATACAGATAAACCTTGCCCGCTACGCATTCAACGTTCATCCTTGCAGCCCTTGCACCGGTAATCGACGACGGTAGTCATGCGGCTGTTTCTCTGCGAAAAACCTTCCCAGGCCAAAGACATTGCGGCTGCGCTCGGCGCAACCCGGCGTGGCGACGGCTGCTGGGTGGGTGCCAATGCGACGGTCACCTGGTGCATCGGCCACCTGCTGGAAACCGCCCCGCCCGACGCCTACGATGCACGTTACAAACGCTGGGTACTGGAAGACCTGCCCATCGTGCCGGAAAAATGGAAAATGCTGGTCAAGCCCAGAACCGCCAGCCAGTTCAAGGCAGTCAAGCGGCTGCTGGGTGAAGCCCGGGAACTGGTGATAGCCACCGACGCCGACCGTGAGGGCGAAATGATCGCCCGCGAACTGATCGAGCACTGTCGCTATCGCGGGCCGATTCAGCGTTTGTGGCTGTCGGCACTGGATGACGCCTCGATCCGCAAGGCGCTGGCGGCGCTCAAGCCCGGTGCCGATACGTTCAGCCTGTATCACTCGGCGCTGGGTCGATCACGCGCCGACTGGCTGATCGGCATGAACATGAGTCGCCTGTTTACACTGCTGGGTCGACAATCCGGTTATCAGGGCGTGTTGCCAGTAGGTCGGGTACAAACCCCGACCCTGCGACTGGTGGTAGACCGTGATCGCAGCATCGCCAACTTCGTCCCGGCGCCCTACTGGGCTATCGACGTCAGGCTGCTGCATGACAATCAGGCGTTCATCGCCCAGTGGCGCGCACCATCGGATGCCTGCGACGACCAGGACCGTTGCCTGAACCAGGCGCTTGCGCAAAAGGCTGCGCACGACATGCGCGGCGCGGCCAGCGCACGACTGGTCAAGCTGCGCACCGAGCGCATTCGCGAAGCGGCGCCTTTGCCGTTTGACCTGGGCACCCTGCAGGAAATCTGTTCGAAGAAGCTCGGGCTCGGCGCGCAGGAAACCCTCGACATCGCCCAGTCCCTGTATGAAACCCACAAGGTCATCACCTATCCGCGCAGCGATTGCGGGTACCTGCCGAACAGTCAGCATGGTGAGGCCGCAGGCATTATCGCGGCGCTGTGCAAGGCCGACCCTGCGCTGGCAGGCCTGTCGCCGCACCTCGACCCACAACGTCGATCACGGGCCTGGAATGACAGCAAAGTGACAGCCCACCACGGCATCATTCCCACCGCGGCGGTGCGCGGCGTAGAACGTCTGACCGGCAAACCGCGAGCGGTGTATACCCTGATCAGGGCGCGTTACCTCGCGCAGTTTCTGCCCAACCACGAATTCGATCGCACCCAGGCTGACTTCGACTGTGCAGGCCACGCGCTGCGTGCGGTGGGCAAACAGATTGTCGAGCCAGGCTGGAAGCGTGCGATGCCCGAAGCGCTGGCCCCGGTCAAGGGTCGCGAAGCGCCTGCCCCGCAGCCGTTGCCGGCATTGTTTCAGGGCTGCGAGTGTGCGGTCGCCGAGGTCATCCTCAAGGACCTCTGGACCCAGCCGCCCAAGCCGTTCACCGAGGGAGACCTGATCAAGGCAATGAAGAACGTCGCCAGACTGGTGGAAGACCCGCTGCTCAAACAGAAGCTCAAGGACACCACCGGCATTGGCACCGAAGCCACCCGCGCCGGGATCATTCAAGGCCTGCTGGACCGTGGCTACCTGACCAAGCAAGGCAAGTCGCTGTGCGCAGCACCGGCAGCCTTCAGCCTGATCGACGCCGTGCCCCGTGCCATCGCCGATCCGGGCACCACCGCCATCTGGGAACAGGCGCTGGACATGGTCCAGAGCGGCGAAATGAGCCTTGAAGAGTTCGTCGCCAAACAGGCGGCGTGGATGAGCAAACAGGTCAGCCGTTGCGTCGGCATGCGTATGAGTATCAGCGGACCAGCCAGCCCGGCAGGCGTTACACCGCCCTGGAAGAAAAAACGCAAGACCACTAAACGGCCCGCCAAGACCTCCACCGCCACGACGGATACTGCGGCGAAAAAGCCGCGGCGCGCTGCCAGACCGGCCGCCAAGGCGTAGGCCGGAACAGCGATAACCAGATCAGCCATTGCACATTCAAGCGTTACGAACAGGTGTTACAACATGTCAGACCGAGAGCTCATCATTCCGTCCACCATGCAGTCGATCATGGACCGTGCAGGCTATGCACCTGCGGTCAGGGTTGGGGATACCCTGTACTGCGCGGGCCAGGTGGGGCGTACGCGGGATATGGAAGTCATCCTCAACCCGGAGGCTCAGTTCATCGCCTGCTGGGAGAATCTGCGCACGGTGCTCGCCGAGGGCGGTTGCACCTTCGAGGATATAGTCGACATGACGACTTACCATGTCGCCATGAGCGAACACATGGCGGTCTTTCGTGAAGTAAAAAACCGCATATTCCCGCGTGGCCAGTGCGCCTGGACCTGCATCGGCGTTGCCGAACTGGCGCACCCCGGGTTGCTGCTCGAAATCAAGTGCGTTGCGATCAGGCGCAACAACGCCTGATCGACATCACAGACTCGAGCGCAGGGGTATCTCGTGCCGCGAAGTTTGTGCCTGAACATCGTCCAGACCGACCATTTCGTCATGCGCCACGGCCTGGGTCATGAACAGTTTTACGTCAGAGACCGAAGACAGCACCTTGCGCGCCTCTTCCACCGAAGCAACGTGCAGGGTTTTTCCGCTCGAATCTTCCACTGGCACAGACTTGCCCTCGAGCTTTGCGTGCAGCACGTAGGAACCGCCTTCCATGGAGATCAGATCGAGTTCACGAACCGTTTGATCCTTTACATGTTTGGTCAGGTCTTGAATGTTCAAAGTCACACCTCCGGTGGCGTTCTGGAAATCAGCGCCGCTTGAAAATGGAGCTTTTATTGGCGCAAACGTTCAGTCGTTTGGGGGACGGCCAGCCTGAATATCCATGTCGCAAATACATGAGACAGGTTGAGCGATGTTATTCTGCGGCGGCTTCGGACACCTGGCTGCGCACGTCGCGTACCCCCCCGAACAGATATTCAAGGATAGACAGATGATCGACTTCAACAACAAGGGCTTCTTCAAACTCAAACAGAATGACGAATACGCGGACCGGGTCAAGGACCTGCTGCTCGACGGCGAAGAGGTTATCGATGCCTACAAGTCCATGCGTGATGGCGTAGTGTTCACGAGCAAACGCATCATTGCGGTCAACGTCCAGGGGCTGACAGGCAGCAAGAAGGACTTCACCTCCTTGCCGTACAAGAACATCGTGGCGTGGTCGGTCGAGACGTCGGGTACGTTCGACCTGGACTCTGAACTGGAAATCTACTTCTCGGCGGTCGGCAAGGTAAAATTCGAATTCACCGGCAAGACCTCAATCGTTCAGATATCCAGGTACATCTCCCAACACCTTCTGGGCTGAAAAACGCCATCAGCCTGCGCATGGCGCAGGCCCTGGCATCTTGGGTCACTTGCCCAACAGCAGCGCTGCGTCGAAGCCCATCCGCAAGTTGCCCCAGTGGCGCCCCTCGAAAAAGAACGGCACATCGATTTCGGTCATGATCTCCCCGGTATCGCGCAAATAAGTCTGCAACAGAAAACGCTGCTTGTTGCCTGCGGCGCGCAGACCAATCGGGTCGGAGAACATGCGTTTGTTGCGGCACACCGGCAGATCGACTTCGCGGTTGCCGGTAGGCTTTTGCGATACCCAACTGTTGTTGACCGGGCAATAGCCTTTGCTGTCGACGATGAAGGTGACCTTGCCGCCGCGTGTGCCCTTGGTCAGCTTGTCGCATTCTTCCTGGCAGACTTGCGCAAAACGCTCGGTGTAACCGGTGGTGTATTGTTTGGGGTCTGTGCCCGGAATCAGCTTGTAACTCTGATCGAACAGATTGACGCCCTGTTTGTGCAGCTCGGCCAGGCGTACTTGCAGAATGTCACGGCACTGACTGGCGCGAGTGATCGCCGCATCCAGTTCGCCATGCCCAAGCACGAAACGCCCCAGCAGCGCCTGCACCTGCTCAGCCACACTGGAAAGATCCCGAGTGGCCGTTGCGGAGTGCTGCATGCGCTGATCGATGGCCTGGCTATCGGAATAGATCCGCGTTACCCGTTCATTGATCCCCGTGTTGGTAGAGGCGAACTGCTGAATGTGTGCAGCGATGTCGGCGAGCTTGTCGTTGGTCGACTCGAAATCGCCGATCATGCTCTCGAAATGGCCGGATGCGCGCTCCACCACCAGTTGGGTTTCACGGGCGCTGTGGCTGATCTGGATGGTCTGTTCGTGTGTGGAACTGACTTCCTGAAGCATCGCATCGATGTTGCGCGAGATGTCGTCAGTGGCTTTGCTGACGTTTTGCGCCAGCGTGCGCACCTCGTCGGCCACCACCGCAAAACCTCGACCACTCTCCCCCGCCCGCGCCGCTTCGATGGCCGCATTGAGCGCCAGCAGGTTGGTTTGCGAAGAAATCTGCTGAATCAGCCCGACAATCGACTTGATGCTTGATGAACGCTCATTCAGGCCGGAGACCAGCCCACCGAACTCGTTGAGACTGGTGGATATCTGGCTGATATTGCCGGTCACCTCAAGCAGTTCGGCGTAAGAGTCGCGTGCCATGCTCAGATTCTGCGCAGTGGTGCTGGAAATACCCTGGGTCTGCTGCGAAACATCCTCGATGCTGCCCACTGCCATATTGCTCTGGTCCATCACTTCTCTGGCGAAGCGTGCCTGATCGGTCGCGCTGTCGCTGGAGTCACTGATGTTCTTCAGCGAACGCGCCGACTCGACGGCGATCTGCACAGTCAGCCCCTGAATGCTGCTGATGATCTCGCGCTGTTTGGCCAGAAAGAGATTGCAGGTACTGGCCAGCCCGCGAATTTCATCATGGGTGAGCAGCGGCAGATCCCTTGATAGATCACCTTCGCCACTGGCGACCTCTTCGAGCGCGCGAGTCATGGACATCACCGGACGCACGATCAGGTGGCGGAAATACCACACCATGAAGCTGACCATGACCAGCGTGAACAGGGTGCTCAGCAGAATTGCGTTGCTCAGCAGATCGAGCTGACTCTGGATCACGCCCAGCGCGGCAGGGTCCGTTTGCGTGCCGCGCAATTGCAGCATGATATCGGAACGAATGTTCAGCGCCACCCAATACAGAAAGGCGCTGACCAGGACCAGCAGGAAAAGGCTTGATAGCTTCTTGGTCAGCGTGTTGAAAAACTGCTTTTCAACTGACTCGTACAAAGCCTTTAACGTCTGCATTTTCCTGCTCCTGGGTACAAGGGTGATTCTCATGCGATGGTTAACGTCTGTCGCGACCAAAGCTTTAATGCGTTCGCCTTCAGCGGAGGCGGAAAACTTCGACCACACAGCTCGCGGCGCTTTTCGCGCCGCAGAGTACTGCAGAGCTGGGCAATTTGATATCACAGTTGAAAGCGATCAACCGATTGTGAAAGCTGCCCGGCCATCAACGACAGTTCATCAGTGGTACTGGCTGTCTGGCCGATGACACGGCTATTGCCCTCGGACATGCTGGCAATCATTTCTACCTGATGGGCGATTTCGTTGCTGGCCAGGCTCTGCTCGCCAATGGTACGGGTGATGTCATTGACCAACTGCGTGGTGCTCAATGTGGCATCCAGGATATCGCTGATCGCACGCTCCACTTCAGCGGTGACCGCCATGCCCTTGTCGACCTGGGCCACGCCGGCTTCCATGCTGGTAACCGCCTCGCGGGTGCTCTGCTGAATGCGCGCGACCATGGTGGTTATTTCCTGAGTGGAAGCACTGGTGCGCCCTGCCAGGCTGCGCACCTCGTCGGCCACCACGGCAAAACCACGGCCCTGCTCGCCAGCGCGGGCAGCTTCGATGGCCGCGTTGAGCGCCAACAGGTTGGTCTGGTCGGCAATGCCCTTGATGACCTGAATAATATTGAAGATGCCTTCCGAATCCTTGTCCAGCGTGCGGATCACCTGAGCCGACTGCTGTGCCGAACGGGCAATGCTGTCCATGTCACTGACCACCTGATGGATCACCTTACCGCCGTTCTTGGCCAAGGATTCTGCCTGACTGGCCATATCCAGTGCCTGCCCCGCATGTCGGGTGATTTCTTCAATGCTTGCGGTCATCTCGCTGGTCGCCGCCGACATGGTGCCGGCTGCTGAACTCTGTTGCCGGCTGCTGTCGGCCACCTCATGGCAACCACTGCTGAGCTGACGGCTCATGCCACTGACGTCATTGGCATTGCTGCGCACCACTTCGATCATGCTGCGCAGGTCACGCTGCATGATCGCCAGGCTGCGAATCAGCATGCTGGCTTCGTCACGGCCACTTGACTCGGCGATGGGTTCGCGCAGGTTGCCATGGGCAATACTGTCGGCAATACGGCTGGCGGACGCGAGCGGGATCATGATGCTGCGCGTCACCCAATGCCCCTGCACCAGCAGCAGCAAAATACTGATCGAAAGCACGACTAACAAGGTGACATTGGCACTAAGAGTGGTCTGACGGGTGCGTTCGCCGCTGGCTTTGGCGTTGTCCTCGATCAGGTCACTCAAGCTCGACATCTGCCCCTCCAACTGCGTGAAGGCACTGGAAAAAGTACCCAGTTCTTGCTGCGCGCGGTCCGGGCTGTCGATGGCCAGCCCGACAATTCGCTCGCCTGCGCTGATATAAGCGTCGAGGCTTGGCTTTATCCTGCTCAGCTCTGCCTTGATGGCATCAGTGAGCGGCAATTGCAGGTTATCGCCCACGACCTTGCGAAACAGCGCGGCATGCTCTTTGAGGGATGCCTGCACTTCGTCGCGCGTACTGTTGCTCTTGCCCAGGCCGAACAGCATCGCTGACAGCACATCGGCGCGCAGCGCATCGTGCATCATGTCGGCTTCGAGGTGATTGCCCAGTGCAGCCATGCTGACTTCACTGTCGAGCATCGCCGCCTCCATGCGCGTATTACCCAGGTAGTTGACCAGGCTGATGATCATGACGGTCAGCACACTGGTGCCTATCAGCAAGAACAGACGTAGTTTTATCGACATCCTGTAGCCCCTCCGGTCAATGAAATAACGCGAGCTGCGGATTGCTCTTATTCAAGAGCTTATCGACGCACGTTGCCAGATACTTAAGCTTATTTAACGGATATTGCCGAATCCGCAGACGATCACGTTGAACGTCAGGCCTGACGCCGCTCTGTAACGCGTCTATGGTGAACTGAGGACATTCAATCCACACACAGGAGCCAGCACCGTGCCTGACAAGAAGTTCGCCATCGATCTCGCCTACCGGCCCCGCCTTGCCGACCTCAAACCGCTGACGTCGACTACCACGCTGCTGGAACCTCAGGCGTTGGCCGCACCACGCACTACACCGGCAAGCGACTTGAAAAAACGCACCGGCTACGCCGAGAACTTCCTTGGTGATTTCATCGTGCCCTGGCCGACCACCGACGAAGAACTTGCGCCTGATGTCTACCCTTTGAAGAACACCGGTAATCGCCTCGATTACACGCACTTTTCCATCACCATGTCGCGCAGTCGGCGTCTGGCGCTGTATGTCGGCGTCAACATTGATGGTGCCAACAGCGTAGAGGTCAAACGCAGCAAGGATTCCTGGGCATTTGACGGCCGCCTGCCCGCCGAGGCGCAGATTGGCGAAAGTGTGTACGCCGACAACCTGCTGGATCGCGGCCATCTGGTTCGGCGTCAGGACCCTAACTGGGGCAAGGAAGCCGAAGTTGCCAACAGCGATACCTTCCACTTCACCAACTGCTCGCCGCAGATGGGTGCGTTCAATCAGAAGACCTGGCTGGAGCTGGAGGACTACATTCTCGACAACACACGACGCTGGAAGTCACGGGTAACGGTGTTTACCGGCCCCGTGCTGCGCGACGACGACCGCAGCTACCGCAATGTCAAAATCCCTTCGGCATTCTGGAAAGTCGTGGCGTTTCTCGGCGATGACGGCAAGCCTTCGGCCAGCGCCTATATGATTGACCAGACCCGCGAGCTGGGTAAGCTGGACATCATGTTCGGCCCGCTCAAAACCTGGCAACGCAGCGTGGCGCAGATCGAGCAACTCACCGGCATCCGTTTTGGCGATCTGTCCAGCTACGACGGCTTCTCCAACGAAGAGCGCCTGACCGGCACACGCATCGAAGCCCAGATCCGCGGACCACAGGATATTCGGGTCTGACTTGCCGGTAAGCGCGGCCTACTCCACGTTCGATCCCGAGTGTGCAGCAAGGACACAAACGTGTGACGCACAGCGCCACACGTTTGCAACCTGCACACTACTCGAACTGCTGACGGTTTTCCGGAGTAATAAGCCTGAACGGCACCCAGATGACCGGGGACGCCAGGGTTTCGCCGCGCGCCATGCGCATCGCGGCATCCACTGCGCCGTTGGCCTGCCCGAGCGCATCCTGGAACACGCTCACCGCCATCTTGCCTTCGGCCATCAGCTTCAAACCGTCCGGGGTGCCATCGATCCCGCCCACCAGATAATCACCCGCCTTTTTGCCGGTTTTTTCCAGCCCCATGATTGCCCCAATGGCCATTTCGTCATTGTTGGCGGCGACGATGGAGAAGTCCACGCCCTGCTTGACCCATTCAATCACGATGGTCGCAGCCTGACTGCGCTCCCAGTTGCCGATTTTCTTCTGCACGACCTTCATGTCCGGGTACTTGGCGACCACCTTCTCCACGTCCTCGGTGCGCATGACCGATGATTTGTTGCTCGGGTCGCCGACCAGAATCACCACATTGCCCTTGTAATTGGCGCGGCGGGCCAGCTCTTCCATCTGCAGGGTGCCGGACTCCAGTTCGTCAGAGCCGACGAACGCCGTCAGCGCAGGCCATTTGGCAGGTTCCGGATTACGGTTGACGAATACCAGCGGAACCTTGGCTTCATTGGCCAGACGCATCATTTCCGGCGCACTTTTGCCACTCACCATCGCGACCACGATGGCATCGACTTTCGAGTTCACCAGATTGCGAAACTGCCGCATCTGCAGCTCCACGTCGTCCTGGCCGTTTTCCATGAAAATGTCGGCGTCCAGCAGGGCTACCTGTTTCTCCACGCCGTGGCGCAGGATGGTCTGGAAATTGTCGTTGTATTTGGCCATGCCTACACCGATCAGCGGCGTTGCTGCCTGCGCCAGGCCAGCGAACAGCAGGCTCGCACTCAGGGAAATCGATAACCACTGTTTCATGTTCTGACTCCCGGGGCGTTAAACGCTGAAATGATGGAGCAGCTCGCGCTGATCCCTGGCCATTTTCGACAGATCCTGACTGCTGATTGCCGATTGCTCGGCACCGTCGGCGGCCTGCTGGGCAGAATCGTTGATGTGCGTGACCATGCGACTGGTCTCCTGCACCGTTGCGCTTTGCTGCTCGGTGGCCGCAGCGATCTGAATGTTCATGTCGCGAATCGTATCCACCGCCTCGCCCATTTCCACCAGCAATTGATCAGCGCCGGAGGCCAGTGTTACGCAATGGTCGGACTGGATCTGGCTTTCGTTCATCACCTCTACCGCCGAATGGATCTTGCTCTGCATCTGGCCGATCATTTCCTGGATCTCGCTGGTGGAGGTCTGTGTGCGACTGGCCAGCGAGCGCACCTCATCGGCCACCACCGCAAAGCCCCTGCCCTGCTCGCCAGCCCGCGCCGCTTCGATGGCTGCGTTGAGCGCCAGCAGGTTGGTCTGTTCGGCAATGGTGCGAATGGCGTCGACGATACCGTCGATGTTCTGCCCGTATTTCTGCAATTCGTCGGTCACCGCAGACGCCTTGTTGACCTGTTCAGCCTGCTGGCGAATGTTGACGATGGTTTCAGCCACACGCTTTTGCACCTTTCCGGTCAGCTCACTGGTGCTGTCCACCGCGCCGCGTGTGTCCTGAGCCCGACGGGCCACTTCCTCGACCGTGCTTTCCATTTCATTCATGGCTGACGCGGCAGAGTTGAGCCGATCCTTTTGCTGGTCGACCACGCGGGTCGTCTGCTCACTGATCTGCGCGTTCTGGCTGGCGGTCAGCGCCAGGGTATCGGCCGACCCGATCAACTGACGAAACGTCTGTTGCAACGACTGGGTGAATTCATTGAGATAACCACCCAACTCACCAAACTCATCGCGACGGCTAACGTCGAAACGTACCCGCATGTCGCCACCGGTGAGAGTCTTCAAAACCTCGCGAAACGCCGCCAGAGGGCGACGCAGGCTGAAGGCGACCCATGTGCCGATGATCGCTGCCGCCATGACGGCCAGCAGGCAGGCGATCAGCAACAGGCTAAGGCTGGTGGCAATGGTCGAATCCGCCCCGGCCTTGGCCTCATTGGCCACCGCCAGTGACTGATTGCCGAACTCGCCAATCTTGTCCAGCGTTGCCTGAAGACGGGTTTCCGCTGCCTGGCGCTGTTTGTCGACCTGCTCGGCGAGCGCCGCTTCCTGCCTGTAGGCCTGATAAACGCCGTCGCTGCCGGTCAGATCATTAAGCAGGCGGTTGACCATCACGCCGGCAATCCGGCCAGCACGCGGGTCGGCTGCGATGAGCTCCCGTGTGCGGGTGCTTATCACCTCATCCTGCAGGTTGAGCACGCGCTGCAAGGCCTGAATATTCGGTGTGGCGGCATGGGCAGCCAGACCTTCGTAGGATTTGCCGACTTCCAGTAAAAGCTTTTCCCCCGCTGCCACAGTTTCGGCGGAACCGGCGTTGCGCTCGCGGGCAATGTAGTCACGAAGATAACCGGTCAGTTGCGCGCCCTGACTGTTGCTGTAGCCCTGCAACACTCGGCTCTGAATTGTCTGCAGAACGTGCTGTCGATGGCTGGCAATCAGCGTCTGCGCCTGCTCGGCATAGGCAGCACTCAGTTGGCGCTGCTGGTTCAGGTTGTCGCGCAGTTCGGAACGATCGCCAATATAGGCAGGCGTGCTGTCCAGCAGCTGATTGAACCGAGCCATGCTGTCGTTGAAGGGCTGTTTGCCATCGTCGATCTGTCTGGGATCATTGCTGACCAGGATCCCGAGCAGTGCCTGATTGGCGCGCAGCACATGCACGTAAAGCTCGCTCGCCGCCCTGCTCAAGGGTGCGGACTGCCCTGTGATGACGCTTATCCGATCGCTTATGGAATGGGTGCTTTGATAGCTGATACCTGCCATGGCAAGCAGCAGTACTACCAGCACAGCAAATCCACCGATCACTCGCTGAAGAATGGTCATGGCTATCCTCTTTATTTTTATTGCGCTGAATCTGATCCGGGCCCGCGTCGAGAACGTCAGTCCGGAAAATGATCGGAGCGCTAAAGAGAATGTCGGCTGCGCCAAGGGCGACTTGAGAAGTAGGTCACGTTTTTTTACTGGCAGGAGCCACTAAAAAGGACTGCCTGACCTGAGACGTCAAGCAGTCCTCTATCAAATATGGTGATCAGCGGAAATGACGCGCCACGGCTTCCGGCGCATCAGGCACGTCCATATTGATCCGGCGCCAGGCCGCCTGCGCGAAGCTGTATACCGAAAACGCAATCAGCCCGAGCGCCACAATCAGCAATACCAGGCCACCTGCGGGCAAATCCTGCAAACCGTTGAGCGCGTCCTTCATGCCCGGCGGGTGCATGGCCTGATAACTGGAACCGCTTACCGCCAGTAACACGGCAATTTCAATGAATGCCACGCCCCGGGCGATCAAGCCGAAGCGCGATACCGGACGCACGTACTTCATGACGTCCTCGTCGGCCTCGAAATACTTCTCGAAGGAAGCCTTGTAGCCCTTGATGATGTGCACAATGCCCAACCCCAAGGGCACCAGGGCGACCACGTAGACCAGCAGATTGGAGTGATCCCAGGACAGAATGGCTGCCAGCAGGTCCTTGGCCTGACCACCGTCCGATGAGCCACCGGAGCTCTTCAGCCCACTGACCAGCAGGCCAAGGGCGAAGAACGCCAGTGCGCCGTACGTAAAGCCGCCCACCAACAGACCACCGCGAATCACCAGCCCTTTGAATTCGCGGCCATGATGATCAACGTCCCGGGTAGCCTGCAAGACACGCCATGCTGCAAACGCCAGCAGGCCGACGATCACCACCCCGACCAGAACACCGCCGAATGGCTGGCTCAACAGCGCTTCAAGACTGCTGTGGCTGTCGGCAGGCTGCGATGAGCCTTGCGCCGCCAGTACCGCGAACAGACCGATAATCAGATAAACAACACCACGGGCGGCATAACCGCCCCGTGCAAGTAGAACAAGGCCGCGTTGCGCCGACATAATTAACTATCCCTGAAAGTGATTACAGGAACAGACCGGGCACAGCCCGGGGGGTTCGACCCGATTGACGACGCGTCATGCCAGGCGCCGTCATCGGGTCACACACCGTCAGGCAAACGTGGCACCGCGCGCGTTGACGAACACCGAATAAAGCGAATGGCTGCTGGCCATGAACAGCCGATTACCCTCTCGCCCGCCGAAGCAGATGTTGGCGCAGCGTTCGGGCAGGCTGATGTGGCCGATGGCCTTGCCTTGAGGGTTGAACACGCGCACGCCGTCGAGTTTCTCCATATCCGCCTTGGGGTCACCATTGCCGCCCCAGCCGCACCACAGATTGCCGCTTTCGTCGCACTTGATGCCGTCGATGGCCGCGTAGTCCAGACCTTCGATGTGCTTGCGCCGTTCGCCCAGCGTGCCATCTTCCTTGACCGCTATAGCCCAGATAAGGCCATTGGGTTTGGCCCGCCCTTCGACCACATACAAGGTTTTCTCGTCCGGCGAAAAGCACAGACCATTCGGACCGGCCAGATCATCGATAACCCTGGAGACCTTGCCGTTCGAGGGGTCTATGCGATAGACGCCGAAGGGTTGCTCCTGCTTGACCTTTTGACCTTCATAGTTGCTTTCGGCCTGAAAGGTAGGGTCGGTGAACCAGATAGAACCATCACGTTTGCAGGCGATGTCGTTGGGCGAATTGAAAGGTTTGCCCTCGAAGCTGTCGGCCAGCACGGTGATACGCCCGTTGTACTCGGTACGCGTCACCCGCCGCCCTTCGGTGGTGGTGCTCGACCCCTCACAAACCAGCAACCGGCCCTGACGGTCGCGGCACATGCCATTGGAAAAGTTCGAGTGCTCGCGGTACACCGACAGCTCGCCCGTTACCTCGTCCCAGCGCATGATGCGATTGTTGGCGATATCGCTGACCAGCAAGTAGCGACCGTCTCCGATCCACACCGGCCCTTCGGCCCAGCGCATGCCGCTGGCCAGCTTCTCGACGCTGGCATTGAATATTCGTATGTCGGTAAAGCTGTCATCCAGCACACGGACCAACGGGTCGGGATAGCGCTGGGTCAGCGGCTGAGCGCTGGAAAGACGCGGCAATGCGCCGATGGCGGCAACGGTTGCTGAAACGGCCAGCGATTTTTTCAGAAAGCTCCGACGGCTTGGCTCCAGAGCGGGGCTTGAGGTTGAGAAATCCATCATGCGTCTCCTTGTTATTTTTGGAATGGCGCCGGCCTTGCGGCCGAACGTCATCCTACAAGATAACGCTGCATGGCTTGAATGATAGCCGTGTGAGATCAGGCAGCACTGCGTATTATCTGCCAGCTCTCTTATTAGCTGCTGACTGCCGTTCTGCTCTGAACGTATGAAGCCTTTTAGCTGCAGCGCATACAAGAAACGCCGATGGAACCAGCATTACGAATACCATTAAGGCAAGAATCAGGAACTCTCCATCCTCGCCACCGATTATGCCTAGCGCACTCACTGCTGAAGCATACATATCGAGGCCTGTTTCAGTTCCAAGAAGCCAGCCAATAAAGCCTAAAGCGACAACCCACTTAGTGAGCAGCGTAGCCAGTAGCAAAACCAAAATACCCACTACGATGAGTTTTATTATCTTCTTCATTTGGAATTCTTATCGCCAGCATCGACCACATCTATTATCCCATAGTACTTGAGATTCGTTCCGTCAATAACCGCCCCCTCTGGCTGCGAAGATACTTCTTAAGCTCATCGAAACCAATCTGAGAGTTAAGAGTAACGCAGCCTTCGCTTACACCACGCGGCCCGACGGGGTGGAGCCTAAACGCGCCACGCCGTATATTATCAACAGTTGTCTGATCATCAACTTCCCCGTCATCTCTGTAGAGACCAAACCACTCTCCTCTGTCTGTGCCAGCCAAAAAGTCTTGTAACGGCTCTCTAACCCAACCGAACCTGCCCCCACTTTGCCGATCAACAATAAAATATCGCCCAGTTGGAATTGCACCTTTCCCCTGAACAGACTGATATTGAGGATTGTTAACAATTGGAGCCCCCATACCCGAGAACGCTTCATAGCTAGCTTGGCCACAACGTAAGGTGCTCACGGATTCACTATTTAATGAAAAGCTGCAATATGCAACATTAGGATTATTGGTATTTTCCGACATATAACACCCTTCTTTGGCAAAACTAGGCGTAGACTCTACTTTTTACACCATCCCAACCACCCGCTACTTGTCCGCCGCCTTGACCATCGGATCGCTTCTGCTGGGTATAGAGCATTTTTATGCACCCATAATTAAGGCGCACTGTTTCAGTTGGAAAACCACTTTCAATCGAGCCATTACCATTCAGAGATACCGAAGAAATTATCACCTCTTCAAGCTTTATCTCTAGATATTTTATTTTTTCCGTACCTGCACGATTTACAGCGATAGTGACCTCTTTGAAATGCTTACCACTGCAGCAAGCCTCATGGAGCTTTGGGGTAGATTTATCAACAGCTTTACGGAAAAAGAAATCGCTCATACTGGCTCGCCCGCTGCTTGCCCCGCCAGCGCTTGTTGTCGTCGCCGACGCTG
Source organism: Pseudomonas cerasi (assembly GCF_027983475.1). Taxonomy (NCBI): domain Bacteria; kingdom Pseudomonadati; phylum Pseudomonadota; class Gammaproteobacteria; order Pseudomonadales; family Pseudomonadaceae; genus Pseudomonas; species Pseudomonas cerasi. The sequence goes on along the minus strand of NZ_JAQJVM010000001.1, from coordinate 1,444,276 downwards.
ACTGGCTTGCACCAACATCAAAATCCGAAAGCTCTATCCAATCTTTAAATACAGCGTCAAGAGATTCGCCAGGAATACCTTCGATCTGCATATAAGTATCAAACGCCATAGCACCACTCCCTGTGTACATTTAACAAAAGACTTATAGTAACTGATTTTTTTAGGCTGAAAACTTTTTTCCTATAACTCACCCAAGAGAATTCAAGAGAAATTCTCGCAGAGCTTACAACTCAACACTGAATCATTAACAGCGCCACTAGCATATCAAGTGTTGACACCTACAAATAATGCGCCAAACACACCTTTATGAAAAACCATCACTGAATACTCCTTAGCCGATATTAAAACGTCGCCAGCTCGACAAGCAATAAGTCAAGGCACACAAGGATGCCCGAACGGCACATGTTAACGCTATCGTCTTTATCTGAAGACCATGAAGGATAAGTCATACTGAAACATTTAAAAATAAACAAGACCTTATAATTATGTGCTTAACCTGATTTGCAGGCCAACTCGAAGCACAGCTTTCACGTTCTTGATTACCTCAAACTGTAAGCAAAACCAGCAATCAGGTATCGTGACCATCTTTCTCTCTACACTCCAAGGTCCCCCATGCCATCCTGCAAACGCGAACAGGCCCAGACAGATCGGCGTCTGGTGAGCGCACTGACGCACGCCTGCGAGACCGCCAAGGCCGAAATGCCCGGTTTTTGCTGGCTGACTCATGAAGTCGATTACGCGGCGTTCCCGGCCAGCCTGCAGGTGGTATGGGTGTTTGACACGCTGGCTGACAAGAACGCTGCACTGGAGCGCGGGTTGGGCGAGCGGATGATCGGTCTTACGGTAGAGGCACTTGACGATGCACAGGTCAGCCTGTCGAATCCAGCGGCTCATGTGCATGTCGACTGCGAAGAGCAGTGCCTGCGCGAGAACGCGGGCGACTGGCAGCAGCGCATCAAACGCAAATACGCCAGACGAGGTTGAACATGGCCAAGGACATCGAAAACCCGTGCATTTCCGTATGCCAGCTCAGCGGCGATCTGTGTGTGAGCTGCGGGCGTACCAAGGACGATATCCGCAAGTGGAAGCGCATGAAGCGGCCAGAAAAAATGGCTGCCGTGCAACGCGCGACCCAGCGACTGAAAAGCCTGCAGAAAAAGAGCATTTGAAGCCTAAATTTCATCTTCGGTGCGGAAACTTCTTTAAAACGGCCCGGGTCAGTATTACCCGTGACTCGGTTGCCTGGAGTCGGACGAATTACAGGAACTTCACTCTTGGTCAGTCATGCAGATCGCCGCAACACCCTTTCACTGGACAGCCTGAATTTCTTCCTTGCCGATGTGCGCGATGGCCTGGGCCCGTATCTGGCGATCTACCTGCTGGCAGTGCACAAATGGGACCCGGCCAGCATCGGTGTGGTGATGACCATCGCCGGCATTGCCGGGCTGCTGACCCAGACACCTGCCGGGGCGCTGATCGACCGTACGCCCTACAAGCGCGCCATGATTGGTGTGGCGGCCTTGTTGGTGACGCTGAGTTGCGTGATTCTGCCGTTTACCTCGTCCTTTTCCATTGTCGCCCTGACCCAGGCGTTGAGCAGCATTGCGGCCTCGGTATTTGCACCGGCCATCGCGGCCATTTCGCTGGGCATCACCGGGCCAAAAGCGTTTACCCGCCGTACCGGACGCAACGAAACGTTCAACCACGCTGGTAACGCCTGCGCAGCCCTTCTGGCTGGCGGCTTCGCCTATCTATTCGGCCCTATTGCGGTGTTTTACCTGATGGCCGCGATGGCGCTGGCGAGTATTGTCGCGGTCAGCTTCGTTTCCGCAGACGCCATCGATCACGACGTGGCTCGGGGCTTCGACGCCAGTCACGACGTCAGTGGTCATCAGCCGTCGGGGCTTTCTGCACTGTTGAGCAACAAGCCGCTGCTGATGTTTGGTATCTGCTGCGCCCTGTTTCATCTGGCCAACGCAGCGATGCTGCCGCTGGTGAGTCAGAAGCTGTCACAGATCAACATGCAAATGGCGACACCGCTCACTTCAGCGTGCATCGTCGCGGCCCAACTGGTGATGGTGCCAGCCGCGCTGCTGGTAGGTATGAAAGCGGATGTCTGGGGGCGCAAGCCGCTACTGCTGGCCGGTTTTCTGTTCTTGCCGATTCGCGGTGTGCTTTACACCCTCTCCGATGATCCCTATTGGCTGGTAGCGGTGCAGATGCTCGACGGCATCGGTGCGGGCCTGTTCGGTGCCCTGTTCCCATTGATGGTCAAGGACCTCACTCAAGGCAGCGGGCGTTTCAACGTGAGTCTGGGTGCGCTGTCCACGCTGTTCGGGCTGGGTGCAGCGCTGAGCAATAGCCTGGCGGGTTTTGTCGTGCATGCGGCAGGTTACAGCGCGGCATTTCTGACCCTTGCCGGTGTGGCAGCGGTAGCGTTCTGCCTGTTGTGGCTGGCCGTGCCAGAGACCCTTTCGCGCTCGCATAACGAACCCGGGCTCAAGCCGGACACTGCCGTGGGCGCGTGAAACGTCCTACTCCAGCGTAACCGCCCTGACCTGCCAGCCCTCGCGCTGGCGGGTCGCGACTACCAGACCACCTCCTTCACCTTCCATCCCGCCGACCCAACGCCCTTCCTCGTCCCACAGACCACTGCGCCCCGCCGACTGCCAGCCGCCAGTCGGCCCTCCATGATTGGCCATCAACACCGGCAGCGAGTGGCGGCGGGCATGCCCCGAAAGCAGTCCGGCGTCGTATTCATAGCCTCCCGGCGAGATCAGCACACTGGCTGCGTACAGCCAGGCTCCGCCTTGCGCCAGGCGGCGCGCATGCTCGGCGTGGGCAAAGTCTGCACACACGCACAGACCGATCCGCTGCTGACCAAGTGGCAGATAGCAGTCCGCATTGCCTGCGCTAAACACCGCGTCTTCACCGGGATGCAGGTATTGCTTGGCATAGGCGATGACATCGCCCGCAGCGGTGAAGGTCAATGCGCCAATCAGGACGCTATCGTCCGGCCCCTTGAGCGGCACGCCAAGGGTGGTCGTCAATCGCAACCTCACCGCCAGTGCCGCGAGCGGCGCCAGACGCACATCGTCGGCAAGCAGGGCGAGTTCGCGAGCCAGATCCGGTTCGTAGCCTGTGAGTGACAACTCTGGAAACAGCAGGTAAGTGGCGCCCTGTTCAGCTGCCCGTTGCATGAACGCCAGGTGCCCGGAGAGGTTGTGCTCGATAGCTCCCCGTGCAGAGCAGAATTGGGCAGCGGCGAGTATTGGAAACGTCATTGGCTCTCCAGAGCACACAGGAATCACAGGCGAGAGGTTCGCCGACCTCAATAGCCGGGTTGACGCATATTACATTTTCAAGGCCCAGCGAAGTTGTACGACGTAGTCCCCCACCTGAGCGCTGAGTTGCAAGGATCGCCCCCCCTACTGATCAGCCCGATGTTACATCCCCAGCAACAAACAACAATAATTCTCAACAGAGATGTTATATTGTATCTATTATCATCAGGAAGTCTCACATGTCGTCTCGTAGAATCGCGTCTCTGGCAGGCTTGGCAATCGGCGTTTTGGGCAATACGGGTTACGCGGAGGAAAGCCCGCAGACCATAGAACTGGAAAGCGTCAACGTCACGTCCGACTATCAGTACGAGACGGCGACCAGCCCGGTCCAGGGCTATCGCGCTACCCGCTCGGCCACGGCCACCAAAACCGATACCGCCATCGCGGATATCCCGCAGTCGATCAGCGTGGTGCCTGCCTCGGTGCTCAAGGACCTTGGCAGCAACAGCGTCGAGCGTGCGCTGGATTTCGCCGGCGGCGTGTCGAAGCAGAACAACTTCGGCGGTCTGACGCTTTACGAGTACAGCATCCGGGGCTTTACCACTTCCGAATTTTACAAGGACGGCTTCAGCGCCAACCGCGGCTACCCTGCCACGCCGGATGCCGCAAATATCGAGCGTATCGAAGTGCTGAAAGGCCCCGCCGCCAGCCTGTACGGGCGTGGCGATCCGGGCGGCACGGTCAATATCGTCACCAAGAAACCCCAGCGTGAAGCCTTTACCACCTTGCAGACCAGCGCAGGCAGTTGGGATCGCTATCGCACCGCGCTGGACGTCAACACCCCGCTGGATGAAGAAGGCAATCTGCTCTCGCGGGTCAATCTGGCCGTCGAAGACAACAACAGCTTTCGTGACCATGTAGAAAGCAAACGGGTGTTTGTCGCCCCGTCCTTCAGTTGGCAACTGAACCCAGACACCCGTCTGCTGGTGGAAACCGAATTCGTGCGCCACACATCGACTTTCGACCGGGGCGTGGTCGCCCCCAACAACACCTGGAGCGGCGTGTCTCGCTCGACCTTCCTCGGTGAGCCGGACGATGACATCGATAACGACAACAACATGGTCCAGTTCGCGTTGGACCACCAGCTCAACGATATCTGGTCACTGCGTCTGGCCAGCCATTACAAACAGGGCGAGATGTCGGGTTTTGCCAGCGAGGCGCGCCCGTTGAATGCCGACGGGCACACGGTCAATCGGCGTTATCGGGAGCGCGACAACAACTGGCATGACAGCATCACTCAGTTGGAATTACGCGGTCGTTTCGATGGTATGGGAGTCGAGCACGAAGTGCTGATCGGCACCGAGTACGAGAACTATCGCAAGAACGAGCGCGTCACGACCATCGCCGGCAGCCCCTACGCCATCGACATCTACAACCCGGTCTACGGCCAACCGAAACCCGCCGGCGCACGCTCCGGTACTGATTTTTACGAGCATGTCGAAAGCCGCGCGCTGAACCTGCAGGACCAGATTGTCTTTACCGACAAGCTGCGCGGCATGATCGGGGCACGCTACGAGCACTTCGATCAGCAGGTCGATGACTTCACCACCAACGCCACCTCCGGGCAGCGCCAGGACGCTTTCACTCACCGCGCCGGGTTGCTTTATCAACTCACACCGCAAGTCGGTCTGTTCGCCAACGCGTCCACCTCGTTCAAGCCCAACAATGGCCTGGATGCCGCCGGCAAAACCTTCGACCCGGAAGAAGGCGTCGGCTATGAAGTCGGGATCAAGAGCGAACTGTTCGACGATCGCCTGAGCACGACCCTCGCCGCCTTTCATATCGAGAAGGAAAACGTTCTCGCCCTTGATCCTGGCACCGACACCAATCGTGCGGTGGGCAAGGCTCGCAGCCAGGGCTTGGATCTGCAATTGACCGGGCAGGTCAGCGAAGCCATTCGGGTCATCGGTGCCTTCGCCTACATTGACGCCGAAGTGACCAAGGGCGACCAGACCATCCCCACCGGCAGTCGCATCCTCGGTGTCGCCAAACACAGCGGCAGCCTGCTGGGCGTCTATGAGTTCCAGGAAGGCGCGTTGCGCGGCTCGGACGTGGGCGCGGCGTATACCTACGTCGGCGACCGCTCTGGGCAGTCGGGCGCTGACTTCGAGTTGCCGGCCTACCAGACCGTAGACCTGCTGGCGCATTACAAAGCCAGCGAGAACGTCACGGTGGGTCTGAACCTGAACAACATTTTCGATGAAAAATACTACGAGCGCTCCTACAGCAATTACTGGGTCGCGCCTGGCGAACCGCGCAACGTTACGGTGAGCCTGACCCTCAGCCTCTGACGCTCATGACAATTCGATTCAATACACCCCGCTCCCAACAACAAGGACGCATCATGCTTTCAAACAAACCTTTCCTGGCCCTGGGCCTGCTCGGCGCTTTGTTCGCCAGCCACGTCAATGCGCACGGTCTGTGGACCGAACAGCGTCGCGGCAATATCGAAGTGGTCTACGGTCATGGCGCCGAAGACAACGCTTTCAAGGCGCAGAAAGTCAGCGGGGCGTGGGCCTACGACCTGCAGGGCAAAATGATCCCGGTGACGGTACAACGCCTTGAAGACCACGCGCGTCTGGTGCCGCTCAAGCCGCCTGCGGTCATGAGCGTTGCGCTGGATAACGGCATGTGGACGCGCGACGCCGAGAAGCGATGGGTCAATGAAGGTCGCAGCAAAGTACCCAATGGCACCGACTCCATCCACACCTTCAAATACAGCGTGGCCATTTACGCCGAAGGCGCGCACCTGCCAGCGTTCAACAAGTTGAATTTCGTGATCGTGCCGCAGACCGACCCTTTGAAAGTCGGCGCAGGCAAACCACTGCCGGTGCGCGTACTGATCGACGGCAAACCCGCCGCCGGCATCAAACTGATCGGCGATTACCGCAGTGCACCGGATGTCGTCAGCGCCGAAACCGATGCACAAGGTCTGGCCAGCGTCATCGTGCGTAACGAGGGGCTGAATATCATCGCCGCCGAAGTCACGCTGCCGGTCAAGGACAACGCCGACATCGCTGAACGCGGCTTGTTTACCTCGCTGACGTTTGTTGGTGAAGCGCATCACGACTGATGACGCGCAGTAGCAAATAACTTCTACTCAGCCACGCAAGGTATCTTCGGCCGACGTTGCCGGAGAACCTTGCTGATCGCACTTTGCGCGTGCCTGCTCGATTGCCTGCCTGTTGATGCTTGCCCATGCGGACAGCATTTCCAGCTGCGGCTTCAATGAGTGGCCGAGTTCGGTCAAGTCACAGCAAACATCGTCGAAGCCTTGGTCAGGCAGTCAGGTTCAACCCAAGAGCCTGACCATGGAATGCGTGCGCGAATATACAATTTTGTACAAAATAGATACATCAATCTAAAGGTCCGCTGTTGCAGGCCGATAGGCGTACTAAACAAGACTCCACAAATCCTCCGGGACCGGAACCTCAATGAAAATCGCACCTTTCGACACCCCTCCGATCATGAATATTCAAGTCGTGAGCTCAACGCCAGCTTCGGTGACAGAAAGCTCCGCAGTATCCAGTGTTACACCTGCCGCTGTTAAGGTTCAGATCTCGAAGGAAGGTCAGGAAAAACTCGAAAGTGAAAGGAACGCGGACATTGATCGGTCCGGCCTGCCTGAGGACGTCAAGGAAGTCTTGAAAAACATCCGCAAGCTTCAGGATAAGATCGCTGAAAAGAACCAGGAATTGATGGAACTGCTGAACGACAAGACCCTGTCGGAAGATGAGAAGAAACGGCAGAGAGAGCTTTTGACGTCCACCATCAGGAGCATGCAATCAGCGTTGTCCCAAGCCATGAGCGCGCTGAATAACGCGATGTCGTCCAATAATATGGACTCCGATAGCCGTAGCCAGGCCAAGGGCCTGATCGGGATGAAATAGGCGTCACGCATTGACCGGGCCGTGAATATTTCCAGCGGGCGCAACGCTCCGCCGGAATAGCAGCTTGCCACTACAGTGAAATCCGGCGATCCCGCCCCCCCCGCAAGAAACCTGCAATATTCCCTTTAGTAAACAAAGTTTCCAGAAACCTCTGGACGCTGGATTTCCTTTCGCCTATAAAACAGCCTTCAAGAATATTAAATTCCTGTAGAGAATTTTATTCATCGACGAAAAACCTCTGCACCTGACCTTTTTCGCCCTGCGCCAAACTGCCGCTACCCTTCAGAGGACACGCCATGCAACACGAGAAGAACCATTTCATCCTGAAGATCAGCTGCCCGGCGACCTCCGGGATTGTCGCGGCGGTGACTTCCTACCTGGCTGGCAACAGCTGCTACATCGGTGAAATGGCCCAGTTCGACGATGAGTACAGCGGCACTTTTTTCATGCGTGCAGTGTTTCGCTTCAACGATGGTCATGAGGGCGACATCCAGCAGTTGAAAGCCGGCTTCGACGCCGTTGCCAGCGACTTTGCCATGCAGTGGGAGCTACACGACACGCGCCGGCCGATGCGTGTGCTGCTGATGGTCAGCAAGTTCGATCACTGCCTGACCGACCTGCTGTACCGCTACCACAAGGGCGAAATGGACATGACCATCACGGCCATCGTGTCCAATCATCTTGACCTGCGACCGATGGCCGAACGTGAGGGGATTCGCTTCATCTACCTGCCCGTGACCCGAGAAACCAAGGCCGCGCAGGAAGCCGCACTGATGAAGGTGGTCGATGAAACCGGCACCGAGCTAGTAGTACTGGCGCGCTACATGCAGATTCTCTCCGACGACCTGTGCCAGCAACTGGCTGGCCGGGCGATCAATATCCATCACTCGTTTCTACCGGGTTTCAAAGGCGCCAAGCCCTACCATCAGGCTTACGAGCGCGGTGTGAAGCTGATCGGTGCCACCGCGCACTACGTCACCAGTGACCTGGACGAAGGTCCGATCATCGAGCAGGAAGTGCAGCGCGTCGATCACGTCTACCTGCCTGCCGACCTGGTCGCGGCGGGACGCAATAACGAAACCATCGCGCTGTCGCGGGCCGTCAAATATCACCTGGAGCACCGCGTGTTTCTCAACACGGATCGAACGGTGGTGTTCCGATGAGCGCACACATCATCGACGGCAAGGCCGCCGCCGCTCGCGTTCTGCAACAGTTCAGACACGATGTGAACACCTTGAAGGTCGAAGGCATCGAACCGGCACTGGCGGTCATTCTGGTCGGTAATGACGCGGCCAGTGAGGTTTACGTACGCAACAAGATCCTGCGTGCCGAGGAAGCCGGCATTCGCTCGCTGGAACACCGCCTGCCGGCCGACAGCAGCCAGGCCCGCTTACTGGCGCTGATTGCCGAATTGAATGCCGACAACACGGTACACGGCATTCTCCTGCAACTGCCCTTACCCGCTCACATAGAAGAAAACCGCGTCCTGCAGGCTATCGATCCGGGCAAGGACGTAGACGGCTTTCACAGTGAAAACGTCGGTGGTCTGAGCCAGGGGCGCAACGTATTGACGCCCTGCACCCCCAGCGGCTGCCTGCACTTGCTCGAAGAAACCTGCGGCGATCTGAGCGGCAAGCATGCGGTGGTAATCGGTCGTTCCAACATCGTCGGCAAACCCATGGCCGCCCTGCTGCTGCAAGCGCACTGCTCGGTGACGGTGGTGCATTCGCGCAGTAATGATGCCAGGGCCTTGTGTCAGTTGGCCGACATCGTCGTGGCAGCGGTTGGCCGCCCGCGCCTGATAGATGCCAGCTGGCTCAAGCGCGGCGCGGTGGTGATCGATGTCGGTATCAACCGCATCGACGACCACGGCCGTAGCCGCCTGGTGGGCGATGTGGACTTCGACAGCGCCATCGAAGTCGCCTCTGCGATCACGCCCGTTCCCGGCGGGGTCGGACCGATGACCATCGCTTTTCTGATGAAAAACACCGTGACTGCTGCCCGGCAGCAGGCCCACGCGCAACGCAGCCAATCGGAGGCCGTATGCCTTTCAACCTGTTGAAATACGGGCTCAGTTCGGAGTACCCGGTCGAGGTAGATCTGCCTGCGCCGAAGGAACTGAAGTCCTCCTACGACGTGGTGATCATCGGCGGCGGCGGGCATGGCCTGGCCACCGCCTACTACCTGTCGAAATACCACGGCATCACCAATATCGCCGTGTTGGAAAAAGGTTACCTGGGCGGCGGCAACACGGCGCGCAACACGGCGGTGATCCGCTCCAATTACCTGACCAGCGAAGGTGTGAAGTTCTATGCCGAGTCGGTGAAGATGTTTCAGGGCCTGTCCAACGAGTTCGACTTCAACATTATGTACTCCGAGCGCGGCCAACTGACCCTCGCGCATACCGATGCCACGGTCCGTTCGTTCCGCCAGCGCGCCGAGGTCAACAAGCATTTCGGCGGCCGCACCGAGATGATCGACCGCCAGCAGATCCGCAAACTGGTGCCGAGCCTCAATCTGGACCCCGGTCATCTGCCGGTGCTCGCCGGCCTGTGGCACATCGACGGCGGCACCGCCCGGCATGATGCGGTTGCCTGGGGCTACGCCAAGCAGGCGGCCAAGCGCGGTGTGGAGATTCATCAACTGACCGAAGTGCAGGAACTGGTGATCGAGAACGGCACCATCACTGCGGTGAAGACCAATCGCGGCACCCTCCAGTGCGGCTGCGCCGTACAGGCGGTGGCGGGCATGAGTTCGCAGATGATGAAGAAGGCCGGGATTCGCTCGCCGATCCAGACCTTCCCGCTGCAGGCGATGGTCACTCAACCTTTCAAACCCTTTCTCGACCCGCTGGTGAGTTCGTCCGCCCTGCACTGCTATGTGCAGCAGACCAGCCGTGGCGAAGTGGTGTTTGGCGGCGGTTCTGATCCGTACCCGTTGTTCAACAGCCGCTCGACGCTGGACCTCAAGGAAAGCCTGCTGGCCCACGCCATCGAGATGTTTCCGTTTCTGGCCAACGCCAAACTGATGCGCCAATGGGCCGGGATCACCGACATGACCCCGGACTACAGCCCGATCATGGGCCTTTCCCCCGTCAGGAACTACTACCTCGATGCGGGCTGGGGCACCTGGGGCTTCAAGGCCACGCCGATCTGCGGCAAGACCATGGCAGAACTGGTGGCCAGCGGCGGCAAGGTGCCCGAGTTGATCAGGCCATTCGCGCTCGAACGCTTCTCAACCTTCCAGCAAGTCAACGAAATGGGCGCAACAGCGGCCAGCCACTGACGGAGAGCGACACATGAAAATCATGACCTGCCCGCTCAACGGGCCGCGCAACATCAGCGAGTTCACCTACGGCGGGGAATTCAAACACATGCCCGACCCGCAAACCTGCAGCGACAGCGAGTGGGCCGATTACGTGTTCAACAGTGAAGACACACTGGGCGTGGTGTGCGAGTGGTGGATGCACAACCCCTCCAGCTACTGGTTCCTGGCCGAGCGCCACACCGGCAGCGACGAGATCATCCGCACCTTCGACCCACGCGACCTGTTTACCGCACGTATCGACTTCGCCCCCCTCGCCTCCAAGGAGATCGCAGGATGACCACCCCCGCCCGCCTGCCCGCGCCCATGGGCCTGCTGATCGATCGCACCCGGCCGCTCACGTTCAGCTTCGATGGCAAAACCTATCAGGGCCTGCAGGGCGACAGTATCGCCAGTGCTCTGCTGGCCAACGGTCGCTTCCTGCTTTCGCGGTCGTTCAAGTACCATCGCCCGCGCGGCCCCCTGACCATGGCCGGGCAGGACGCCAACAGCCTGATCCAGTTGCCTCACGAGCCCAACGTGATGGCCGACACCGTTGCCCTGCAGGAAGGCTTGCAGGCCACCGGCCAGAACTTCAACGGCTCGCTGGACAACGACCGGGACGCGTACCTGGGCAAGTTCTCGAAGTTCATGCCGGTGGGTTTCTATTACCGCTCGTTCTACAAGCCCAAGGGCATGTGGAAAGTCTGGGAGCCAATCATTCGCAAGAAGGCCGGCCTTGGCGTGCTGGACCTGGCGTTCCAGCCCGAGTACTACGACAAGGCCTACCTGTTCACGGATCTGGCGGTGATCGGCGCGGGACCTGCCGGCTTGCAGGCAGCACTGAGCGCCGCCAATGCAGGCGCCAAGGTGTTGCTGATCGAACAGCAGCCCATTCTCGGCGGTTCGCTGGCCTATGCCCGCTTCGATGTCGACGGCCTGCGTGCCGAACAGCTGCGGCGTGAACTGGTCGCTGCGGTAGAAGCACATGACAATATCCAGGTGCTCAAGCAAGCGACCTGCAACGCATGGTTCACCGACAATTACCTGCCGGTGATTCAGGGCAAGCGTTTGTACAAGGTGCGCGCCACACACTGTCTGGTATGCAGCGGCTCGTTCGATCAGCCGGTGATTTTCCGTAACAACGACCTCCCCGGCGTCATGCTGACCAGCGCCGTACAGCGCCTGATCAAGTTGTACGCCGTCAAGCCCGGCAAACGCGCGGTAGTGCTGACCGGCAACGATGACGGTTACCTCGCCGCACTGGACTTGCACGATCAGGGCGTCGATGTGGTCGCAGTGGCCGACATGCGCAGCAGCCCGTCGGACCGGACGCTGCGGCTTGCGCTGGAGAAGCGCGGCATCGTCTGCCACATGAACACAACGGTCTATGAAGCGCTGCATGAGAAAGGCATGCGCCATGTGAGCGGTGCCGAGCTGCGCAAAATCACTGGCCAGGGTCAGGTGGCGAACAGCGGCTCGCGTGTCGACTGCGACCTGCTGTGCATGTCCGGCGGCTACATGCCGGTCTACCAGTTGTTGTGTCAGGCCGGCGGCAAGCTGGCCTATGACGATCAGCAGGCCGAATTCGCCATCAGCAGCCTGCCGAAGAATCTTGGCATTGCAGGCTCGGTCAACGGTTACCACGCGCTGGACAACGTGCTGGCCGATGCGGCGCATGCTGCCGCCGGCGTGGTCACGGCACTGGGCCTGACATCGGCTGAAAGCCCTGCTCCGCTGCGCAGCGAAGCGCAGGTCAACTTCGCCTGGCCGATCTTCCCGCACCCTGACGGCAAGGATTTTGTCGATTTCGACGAAGACCTTCAGGTACGCGATATCGTCAATGCCACGCGCATCGGCTATCGCGACATCCAGTTGGTAAAACGCTATTCCACGGTAGGCATGGGCCCGTCACAGGGTCGTCATTCGGCACTGCCGACCGCGCGACTGGTGGCCGCTTCGACACAGCGCAGTATCAGTGAAACCGGCGTGACCACAGCCCGACCGCCCTTCGAGGCAGAAAAACTGGCACACGTTGCGGGCCGTGCCTTCGATCCGTATCGGCAGACACCCATGCACCAGCGTCATGTGCAGGCCGGTGCGAAGATGATGCCGGCCGGGATCTGGCAGCGTCCGGCGTTCTATGGCAAAGCCTCGCAACGCGATGCCTGCATGCAGCAGGAAGCGCTGCACGTGCGTAACAAGGTCGGCATCATCGACGTGTCGACACTCGGCGGCCTGGACGTGCGCGGCCCCGATGCCGCCGAGCTGCTCAACCGCATGTATACCTTCGCCTTTCTGAAACAGCCGGTCGGGCGTTCGCGTTATGCGCTGATGACCAACGAACAAGGTGTGGTCATCGACGACGGCGTTTGCGCGCGCTTTGCCGAACAGCATTTCTACGTTACCGCCACCACCAGCGGCGTGGATCGCATTTATCAGCAGATGCTCAAGTGGAATGCCCAGTGGCGTCTGAACGTGGACATCACCAACGTCACGGCGGCCATTGCCGCGGTCAACGTGGCGGGTCCGGATTCACGCAAGGTGCTGGAGCAGGTCTGTACCGACCTTGATCTGTCTGCCGAAGGTTTCCCTTATCTTGGCGTGCGCCTGGGCACTGTTGCCGGTATCAAGGCGCGGCTGCTACGGGTCGGTTTCGTCGGCGAACTGGGCTACGAGATCCACGTCCCCGCTCGTCACGCGCTCAGGCTCTGGGATGCACTTGTCGAGGCTGGCAAGGTCTTCGACATGCGTCCGTTCGGCGTCGAGACGCAACGTCTGTTACGTCTGGAAAAAGGCCACGTCATCATCAGCCAGGACACCGACGGCATGACCCATCCGGCCGAAATCGACATGGGTTGGGCCGTCAGCCGGAGCAAACCTTTCTTCGTCGGCCGCCGCTCGGTGGACATCCTCGAAGCCCAGCCGCAAAAGCGCAAACTGGTTGGCTTCACCCTGCCCAAGGCCAGCCCGCTGCCGCTCGAGGGGCATCTGGTGCTCAAGGGCCCGGACATCAGTGGCAACGTGACGTCCTGCGAGTACTCCTCGACCCTGGGCATGATCATCGGCATGGCCTATGCCGCGTTCGACCAGAGCACACCCGGCCAGCAGATTCCGATCCGCGTCGAAGATGGCGTGGTGGTTCAGGCAACCGTCGTGAAACTGCCCTTCTTCGACCCTGAAAACCAGCGCCAGGAGCTCTGACCCATGACCAGCCTTCTCCAGAACAGTCCTCTCGGCGCCAACGCGCGCGCCTTGTGCACGCTGCAAGACCTGACCGATCGGCCACGCGTGGGATTTCGCGGTACGCAAAGCGCTGACTACCTGACGGCAAGCGGCTTCAACCTGCCCGAGGCACCGAACCGCGCTGTCACACAGGCGGACGGCAGCCACGTCGCGCGCCTTTCACAGACCGAATACCTGCTGCTGGGCAGCCCGCACGATGACGGGCAGCGCATCGCCGATGAAGAAGCTCGCTGGGAGCTCGACCACAGCGCCAATTACCTGCTGCCTCGCGAAGACAGCCATGCCTGGCTGCAACTGAGTGGCGCGTGCATCGCCGAGGTGATGGCCAAACTGTGTGGGGTGGATCTGCGCCCCGAAGCTTTTGCGACAGGTTCGGTGGCGCAGACCTCGGCAGCGCGCATCAATGTGATCGTCATCAACCTCGGCGCGCAGGCTGAACCCTGTTTTCAGATCCTCTTCGATCGGGCTTCACTGGCTTACTTCAAGGACGCGATGCTGGATGCCATGACCGAGTTTGGGGGGCGCCTCTCATGAACAACGGGTTACTGCTTCGGTGAATAAAGGCCGTTTCGTACTCATGAACGACAACAAGTGTCTGTTACCGCCAAGCCGCCTAAAGAATGCTGGCAAAAAGTCGTTGACCTCTTGGTAGACCATAAGAGCGACCCTCAGCTCAATGCCTCGGGTCGCAGACTGCATCCATGCAGCACCCGACACTTGCGGCAGTAACACGCCCCCCGGAGCTCAAATGAATATCAAACAGAAATTGACGTGGGCGTTCGCAGTCATTGCGTGCTTGCCCATATTAGTCGTCGCCGCCATCGTGGTCGTGAACCTGCGCGACAAGGCGACCAGTGATTTCGTGGACGGTAGCGCACGTGAGATTCGCCAGGTCGACAATGCCATGCAGCTGTTTTTCGACGGCATTACGCAGAACGTCAATTACATCGCGGCGCACCCGCTGATCGCCGGGGCGAGCGATGATTTCCGCAACTACATGGGCGCCACGCCTCCCCCGCAGTCCGAGAATGACAGGCAGGCGACCGAGCTGTTCGCCAATATCGCCAAGGCTCACCCGGCCTACTCCTACGTTTCTTATGGTCTGATCAACGGCAGCTACATCATGACGCCGGAAGACCCGAAAATGAGCAACTACGACCCGCGTGTGCGGCCGTGGTACAAGACGGCGATGGCCAATGCCGGCAAAACCGTGCGCAGCGACGCCTATTACTGGGCCAACGACGACGCGGTACTGGTCAGTACCATCCGGGCGATTCCCAATAAACTGGGCAACCCTGGTGGCGTGGTCAATATCGACGTATCGCTCAAGCAACTGACGAACATCGTCAAGCAGATCAAGCTCGGCGAAAGCGGCTATCTGATGCTGATGGAAAAGAACGGCACCGTGCTGGTCGATCCCAAACAGCCCGAGCATAACTTCAAGAAACTGGGAGAACTGGGCGACGGCTTCAGCGATTTGGCGAAAACCGCCAGTGGTCTGGTCGAGGTGACACTCAACGGCGAGCGTTACATGGCCAATGTGTACTCGTCCGAGCAACTGGGCTGGAACTTCATCGGCCTGATCAAACAGGACGAAGTGATGGCCTCGGCCACCCGCCTGACCTGGTTGATCGGCATCATCGCGGTGGTGCTGGCGGTGGTCTTTGCGATTGTCGGGGCCAGTTTTGCCCGGGTCATCGTGCGCCCGATTCACAGCGTGTCCAGCGGCCTGGAAGGTATTGCAGGCGGTGAAGGCGACCTGACCCAGAACCTCGCCGTGCGCGGCAAGGATGAAACTGCGCAGTTGGCGGGCTGGTTCAACAAGTTCCTGACCGCGATCCGCAGCCTGATTCAGCACATCGGTCAGGCGGCCGGGAAGATTCTCGAAGCCTCACACAGCTCGACGCGTGTCTCCAACGACATGGCCGAAGCTGCTGGCCGGCAGCGCGAAGCGGTGGATATGGTCTCCACGGCGTTTCATGAAATGGTCGCCACCTCCAATGAAGTCGCCCGTTCCTGCAGCCAGGCCGCAGACTCGGCCGACAGCGGCCAGCAACAGGCGCGTGAAGGTCAGCGGCAGATCGATGATGCGGTGCGCAGCGTCGACCAGCTCAGCGAAGAACTCACCCGCTCGGCCAAGGACATGACGCAACTGGAAAAGGACAGCGCAGGCATTCAGTCGATCCTCAATACCATCCGTTCGATTGCCGAGCAGACCAACCTGCTGGCCCTCAACGCGGCCATCGAAGCAGCACGTGCAGGCGAACAGGGGCGCGGCTTCGCCGTCGTAGCCGACGAAGTCCGCGCACTGGCCAAACGCACCTCGGACTCGACCGCAGAAATCGACAGCCTGCTGGGCAACCTGGCCAAACGCACTGCCTCGGTGGCGCAACAGATGCATGCCAGCCTCGACGTATCGCAGCAATCGGTGACCAAGATCGGGCAGGCACGCAGCAGCTTCGGGCAGATTCGTGAGTCAGTGGATGTGATTCGCGACATGAACACCCAGATCGCAACCGCTGCCGAGGAGCAGCATCAGGTGGCCGAAGACATCAACCGGCACATCAGCCAGATCCATGGCGACGCCCAGTTGATCGCCGAACTCTCGGACTCGGCCCGCGCGGATTCCAGAAGCCTGGAGATCCTGTCAAGCGAGCTGGACGGCCTGGTGCGCAAGTTCAAGACCTGATCCTGCATATGCGGAGCGTGAGGAACGATGGGCGTCTGTGTCTCCCTATCGTGCCCATGCTCCGCGTGTTCTGGACGCTCTGAGTCCTGTCCACAGCAGGAGATCTAATCTCCACCCCTCTCAAACCATTCAGTCAGAAAATCCAGAAAAGTGCGCAGCGTTGCCGACTGATGGTGCCTTGAGGTGTAGATCGCGTGTATCCCCAAAGCCCGTGGCTGGTACTCCGGCATCAGGGCGATCAGCTTGCCGCTCGCCATCAGCGGCGCCGCCGAATGCACCGGTTGCAGGCTGACACCGGCGCCAGCCACTGCGGCCTCCAGCAGCACCACTGAATCGTTGGCACTGAGGTTGCCGCCGACCGGCACACTGAGCGGCATCTGCTGGCGGGTAAACTCCCACAGGCTTTTACCGAAGTACGAATAGGTCAGGCAGTTGTGAGCAGACAGTTCCTGCGGCCTGGACGGTGTGCCGTGCACGGCGAGATAGGCCGGAGAAGCACACACCACCGAAGCGCACTGCCCCAGCGGACGGGCAATGACATTGGGGTCCAACTGATTGGTGATGCGGATCGCCAGATCGATTCGCTCGCTGACCAGATCCACGGCCTCGTTACCGATAAGCAGGTCTGCCGAGGTGTCGGGATAGCGTTGCAGGTAAGCCGTCACCGCGGGTGCCAGAACGGCCTGGGCCAGTGACTGCGAACAGGCGATACGCAGCATGCCGCGTGGCTCGTCGACTTGCGTATCGGCTGCCAGTGGCACCGCGTCGGCCAGCTCGACCAGTTGCTGACACCGCAACAAGGTCACTTGCCCTGGGGCGGTCAAGCCGAGCTTGCGCGTGGTCCGGTGCAGCAGTCGCGCTCCGGCCCAGCGCTCCATCTGCGCCAGATAACGCGTGACCATGGCCCTAGACATATCCAGCGCCTCGGCGGCGGCGATGAGGCTGCCCCTCTCGTTGATGGCGATGAATACCCGTGCAGCTATGATCCGATCCACAATTCGTCCGATATAAGCAATCAATAGTTGCCAATACTGAGGCTTTTGTTTCACTTGAGGCAACCTAAGATAACGACCTCTGCCCTGTCCAAACAAAGGTCGTATCCCATGCCGCGCAAATCCCTGCTTGCCCTGTCCTTCGCCGCTCTGTTCCCTCTCGCAGCCCAGGCCGCCGCTCCCTTGGCGATCGAGGTATACAACCCGGCTGAAAAAGCCGTCTTCCCGGTTTCATCCGAACTGATCACCGGCAAGCATGACGCGGTGCTCATCGATGCGCAGTTCCAGCGCAACGACGCCGAGGCACTGGTGCAAAAGATCAAGGACAGCGGCAAGCAACTCACCACCGTCTACATCAGCCACAGCGACCCGGACTACTACTTCGGTCTGGACGTCATCAAAGCCGCGTTCCCCGAAGCGAAGATCGTCGCCAGCGCGCCTACCGTGAAGGCGATCAAGGCTTCGATGCAGGGCAAACTCGCCTATTGGGGCCCGATTCTCAAGGACAATGCGCCAACCAGCCTGGTTGTGCCGGAAGAGCTCAAGGACGACCACCTGACGCTTGAAGGCCAACCATTGCAGATCAAAGGCCTTAACGGCCCGGCACCCGAGCGCAGTTACGTATGGATTCCCTCCCTCAAGGCAGTGGTTGGCGGTGTCGTGGTCTCCAGCGGCATCCATGTCTGGGTCGCTGACACGCAAAGCCCGAAATCGCGTCAGGACTGGCTCGCGACACTCAAAGGCATCGAGGCGCTGAAACCGGCCACCGTAATTCCGGGTCATTACCTGGGCAAGATTCCGTCAGGCACCCAGGCTGTGACATTCACCGCCGACTACCTGAAGTCCTTCGAAGAACAGGCCGCCAAAGCCAAGGATTCCACCCCCCTGATCGACGCCATGCACAAAGCCTGGCCGCAACTGGCCGAACCGGCTTCGCTGGAGATGAGTGCAAAAGTCATCAAGGGCGAGATGAAATGGCCGAATTGATCCGGCACCTGTAAGGCCTCGGCGAGGCGGCGCGAATATCGCAGTGGACGGACTTTTACGTGCGCTGCGGACACGCACGGAGGTATGGTCAGACGCCCTTGTCAGTCGTTATGCTGAGCCCATGAACGCCCCTCTGAAAATCCGTAACCCCTGTCCGCCCGGCGCTTGCGACTGCAAGCGCGAGCTGCTGGATGCGGAAGGTGCAGACCTGCGGATTCTGCTGCTGTCCCGCGACGCAGAAAAAACCCTGCTGGATCGCCTGGAGCGTATCGAAAGTCTGGAAGATCTGGAGCACATGCAGCGCAAGATTTTCCAGCAACTGGGCGTGCGTGTCGACGTCGCTCCGGGCTTCAATGAAGTGCGCACCATGCGCGGCATCAGCATTGTCGTCGAGGAAAAGGTCGGGCTGTGTCGCAAGACGCGTCAATCGATACCTGCCGCCATCCGCCGCGCCCTGGAAGCACGTCCACAGATCGCCTATCAGTTGCTCAACGCCAACGACCTGCTGCGTGACGCCTGACTATCGAGCGCCTGGCGAGTGCGGCTATCATGCTGCGCCCATTAGCCAAGGATTGCCCTCCGTGTCCCTCGAAATCCGTCCAGCCACTGCCTCTGATGCCAGTCAGATTCTGACGTTCATTACCGAACTTGCCATCTATGAACGCGCAGGGCATGAGGTCAAGGCCAGTACCAACGACATTCAACGCAGCCTGTTCGCCGACAACGCACCGGCCAGGGCGCTGATGTGCCTGCATGACGGCCAGCCCATTGGCTATGCCGTTTATTTCTACAGTTACTCGACCTGGCTGGGACGCAACGGCGTGTATCTGGAAGACCTGTACATCACTCCTGAGAAGCGCAGCATCGGCGCCGGACGCGCACTGCTTCGACATATCGCTCGCGAAGCGGTAGCCAACGATTGTGGTCGCCTGGAGTGGAGCGTGCTGGACTGGAACGAGCCAGCCATCAAGTTCTACGAAGCGATCGGCGCTGCGCCGCAAAGTGAATGGGTTCGCTACCGAATGGAGGGTGCCGGGCTGCTGGACTTCGCCAAAGGCGGCGATTGAAGCACAAAGGCCTGACACGAAAACGCCCGGCCTGTGTGGGCCGGGCGTTTAAGAAAAGCATTCAACAGCGGTCAGCAAACCCCAGGCGGGATACCGTCCTTGTTGAAGTCTTTCAGGCGTTCCTTTTCTTCGGGCGTCGAGTGCGCGGGCACGTCGCTTTGCGGTTCCGGTTTTTTCTCGTCTTTCTTGTCAGTCATGGTCGTTGACTCCGCTGGTGAACACTCAAATAAGGCCACGCGCGGAGCATTCGGTTCAGACTGATTGCACAGTGCGGCGCTGATCAACGTTGCATTCCAGCTGTCGGGCCAGGCCCTGCAGATCAAGCAGGGTCGCACGCCAACTGCGCTCCTGACTGCCGACGCTGACCAGCGAGCGGACCCGGTCATTGACCGAAATGCCCTTGCCAGTACTGGCTTGCCAGCCTTGTTCCAGCATGGCCGGATCGAACTGATTGAACGCGTCGATCGCATCGACGCGGTTCACTGCAAAACCGAAGCACAGCCGCTCGCCACGCACGATCAATACACGCGACGCTTCGCCCTGGACCTGTGCGCCTTCGCCCAGCAGACTGCTCAGGCAGATCAGCGGCACCTGTTCGCCGCGCAGATTGAACTGTCCCAGCAAATGCGTTTCCGGCTGCGACAGGCCGATCAATTGCTGCGGCATGCTCATGATCTCCACGATCTGGCTCAACGGTGCCACGAAGCGGGTCGGCGCATCGAACAGCAGGCAGGCGTGGCGCAGCATGGCCTTGGTCACATCGTGCGAGGCCTGGGCAGGTTTGACGTCGTGCTGGTAAACCTGGGTGTAGCTTTTGACTTCCGGGCGCTGCAACAGCATCGGATGATCGAGCAACAAGGCCTGCTGCCCCTCTTCCAGGTTCATGACCCCGGCCAGCAGCTCTGGGTGCGGCAGGCCATAATGCGGTGCCGCCAACAGGCTGTCCGGATCCTGACGCTGAATGGCGACCATGCGGTCGTAGCCAAACCCGCACACCCGCCCGTCCGGCGCAGTCAACAGCAGCAACTGCGGCTTGGACGTCTGACGCTGGTGGTCCAGGCCAAGCACTTCGGACAGGTTGAGCGCCGGGACCTTGGTGCCACGCACCGAGGTGACGCCGAAGCAGCAGTCACTGGCAAAATCCGACGCCGTGATCTCGGGATCGTCCACCAACTCGGTCACAACGCTCGCATCGATACAGAAGTTGCGGCCGTCGCACTCAAACACCAGGTAATGCAGCAAGCGGCCCTTGGCGGCCAGTGCCTCGTCCTTGAGCACTTGCGCGCTCGGATCGGCAGCGAACATCACGCCTGGCAAACCACTCATGAAGTCGAGGTCAAGCTTGTAGATCATCCGCGACTCTTCGGCGCCGAGCAGCAGAGAGGGCAGCAAGCCGACACCGCTGCCCGCTGGCCCCAGTGGACTGAACTGAGAATCACGGGCCTTGAGAATGTCGCACACAGCGTCAATCGCCAGCCCGAGGTAGCCACCGCCGTACTTGAGAATCGCCACCAGTGGCGTCGGCGAAGACATATCGCCGCCCTCCGCCAATTGAGCCCGCAGGTCGACCAATGGCACCGGTTTGCCACGCAAGGTAAACACCCCACGCAGCGCTCCCCGTGTCAATGGATGGGGATGCAGATCAGCGGGCCAGTGCACGGCCTCCATCAACGCATCGGCAACCACCGCCAGATACACACCGTTGATCTGCACGACGCCATAGGCATTCAGGCTGCTCATGCAGGTTGTCCGATGGATACCTTGTCCAGAGTCTGGGTGTAGCCGGTCAGGTTGGCTTTGTGCAGCTCGACGATCAGTGCCTCGACTTCCTGCGCCGACAGACGTTGCTTCTCTGTCGCCGTGTTGATCCCGTCAATCGCCTGAGTGGTCTGCATCACGCCTTCCACGATGTGTTCGAAAGCTTCGCCGGCACTGCGCGAAATCTCGTTGCCCGACTCGATCCGGCTGACCGTTTCCAGAATCAGCTTGTTGATTTCCTTGGTCGCACGCGAAGACTTCTCGGCCAGCTTGCGCACCTCGTCGGCGACTACCGAAAAGCCCAGGCCATGTTCACCGGCCCTGGCCGCTTCGATAGCCGCGTTGAAGGCCAGCATGTTGGTCTGACTGGCGATCTCGCTGATCACCTGAATAATGTCCTGAATACCCTCGGCGGACTTGGCAATCATGTCCATCGCGTCGGAGGCCTTGACCAGCGTCTGCGAACCGGTGCTGGCCTGCTCACGCGTCATTCTGGCCAGATCGGTGGCCGTCTCGGTACTCTGTGCCACATAGGAAATGGCATTCATCAGTGCTTTCACCGACTCGCCCATGGCGCGGGTCTTGGCCTCTATCGCCTGTTCCATCTCGACCTGAAGGGTAATGTCAGTGGCGAATTTCACCACTTTGAACGGCAAGCCGTCGTGGTCGAAAATCGGGCTGTACGTCGCCTGAATCCAGATTTTCTGCCCATATTTGCTGACGCGCATGAAGCGCCCGGAGTAGAACTCGCCCTGCCCCAGTCCGTGCCAGAATTCACGGTACTCGGTGCCGCGCACGTATTCTTCCTCACAGAAGATACGGTGGTGCTTGCCTTTGATTTCCTGAAGGCCATAACCCAGCGCTTTGAGGAAGTTGGCATTGGCGGTGATGATGTTGCCGGCCATGTCGAATTCGATGACGGCCTGGGCGCGGTCGATGGCATTCACCTTGCCCTGGTCCTCGACGCTGGTTTCCTTGGCCACAGTCACGTCGAGCGCGAATTTGACGATCTTGTAGGGTTTGCCCTGCGCATCGAAAATCGGGTTGTAGGTGGCCTGAATCCAGATCTCCTTACCGTCCTTGCGCTTGCGCTTGTATTCGTTGGCGTCGTACTCGCCGCGCCCCAGCTTCTCCCAGAGCTCACGATACTGCAGGCTGCTGACAAATTCCTCGGAGCAGAACATGCGGTGGTGCTCGCCGACGATTTCATCGAGCTCGTAGCCAAATACCGCCAGAAAATTGCGGTTGGCATGCAGCACCTTGCCCGTCAGATCGAATTCGATCACCGCCTGAGAACGTTCGATGGCTGTCACCTTGCCCGCGGACTCAGCCTGACGAATGCGGCTCTCGGTCACATCGTTGGCGAACTTCACGACCTTGTAAGGACGACCATCCGGGTCGAATATCGGGTTGTAAGTGGCGCTGATCCACAACTCGCGACCGTTCTTGCCGATGCGCTTGTATTCGCCGGAGTCATACTCGCCACGTTCGAGCTTGGCCCAGAAGGCACGATAGGCCGGACTGTTCAGGTAGTCGTCTTCGCAGAACATGCGATGGTGCTGACCCTGAATCTCGTCCAAACGATAACCCAGGACCTTGAGAAAGTTTTCGTTGGCGGTGAGCACGCGACCGTTAAGGTCGAATTCGATGACACCCTGCGAGCGATCGATGGCCGCAACCTTGCCTTCGTACTCGGAATTGGACTTGCGCTGCGCAGTCACGTCCGTGGCGAACTTCACCACCTTGAACGGATTGCCTTGCTCGTCAAACACCGGGTTATAAGTGGCCTGCAACCAGATCTCGCGCCCGTTCTTGCCCAGGCGCTTGTACTGCCCTTCGTCGAAAGCGCCCTTGCCCAGTTTTTCCCAAAACGTCGCGTATTCGACGCTGGACGCATATTCCGGCGTGCAGAACATACGGTGATGCCGACCCTGGACCTCATCCAGCCGATAACCGACGCAATCCAGAAAATTGGTATTGGCCCGCAGGATATTGCCTTCAAGATCGAACTCGATCATCGCCTGGGAACGGTCAATGGCCGTCAACAGCGAGTGAAGATCAAGTTCCAGCCCGGCCCGTTCCCTGTAGGTGCTTTCAATTGTGGTCGACATGTGGAAGTACTCTGCGAGTAAGCATCTGTGGAAGTATTGTTATAAAGCCCCGGTCTCTGCGAGCCCTGTCAGACACACCGATGTGCGGACTATGGAGGCTGCCGGTCAAGCCGGTTAATCGTCTTTTTCAATGCCTTCCATAGCGCAAACTTCAAGGCCGTCAAAGCCAGGTAGAACTATCGAAGTCATTCGGCAAGGGGCCGTTACATAAACATCGGCTTCAGTCAGATTAGCTTTAGCGCTGCCAGACCACTATTTAGCCACTATCAACGCACACACTTCCTGGCCCTACCGATCACCGGCAAGGACCGCTTCGTAAACCACTTCCGTCTCCTGCTGAAAACCGTTGCGTCATCAGGCGTAAAACCAGATGACGAGAATCACGGCCCCCGTCCATCCCAGGGTGAGCAAGAAAGAAAGCCCAGCAAGGCGCGGGTCCATGGAACTCCTGTTCTAGAAGGCTTGGGTAAGCAGAGCGCTGCATACGTAGGGATATATCGGCTGGATCACAGGTCTATAAACTATTTTCACCACCTTGAAACACTGCCGGCACAGGGGTCTTGCTCTGGATCAACGTCTGATAACCTTGCCGCCGATCACTTCGTAAAAAGACGCTCGTCGCAGAGGCAGCCATGGCCATGATTTTCCCAGCCGAACCACTACGGCCCGAGGATCGTTTCGACGCCTGGCAGGAGGTTGTGAGCTCGACGTATGGCTTGGTCACCAGCCAGCCGCTGACCGAAGCGCCGTTTGACGGCGGGCTGAATGTCAGGGATCAGAGTAGCGTTACCTTCACCCGTATCCAGTCTTCCCCCCTCCATTACCGGCGGTTGCAGCAAGACAGGGAGAGCGATCACTTCCTCCTCACGCTCTCTTTGTGTTCCGTCGCTATCGTCGTGCAGAACGACAGAGAGTCCCGGCAAGGCGCTGGCGATATCGTCCTTTACGATAGCGCACAGCCTTACGCATGCAGTTACCCCGAAGGTGACGATCAGATTGTGCTGGCGGTGCCCCGCAAATTGTTGCTGCAACACATGCCCGCTGCCGAACGACTGGTGTGCCGCACGCTCGATGGCCGTTCGACGCTGGGCCGTGTTGCCGCAACCTTGTTGAATGAAGCCTGGAACACAGAAGGCTTATCGGACCCGCTGAGCGAGCGACTCAATGCATCACTGCTGGACGTACTGTCTACAGCCTTCGACTCGGTGTTCGGCGACACCGATATCCGGCAGCAGTCTCGTCAAATGCAACAACTGCAGCGCATCAAGCAGTTCCTGTTGAATAATCTACCCGACACAGGGCTGACGGCCGAAAGCATTGCTTTGGCGACTCATGTTTCGCCACGCACGCTCAATCGCCTGTTCGCACAGGAAGGCACCACGGCCATTCGCTGGCTCTGGCAGCAAAGGCTCTCGGCGTGCCATGACGCATTGCGCAAAGGCCACGTTCGCCGCGTCAGTGACGCTGCGCTGAATTTCGGCTTCAGCAACCTCTCGCATTTCAGTCGAGCCTTCAAAAACGCTTATGGCATCTCTCCTCAGCAGTTGCTGGGGCCACGATAAGACGATTGGCACCTTCGGCACAGCGATTGACCGTTCAGGCAAAGCACGCCACATCCGGGTCGAGCAGTATCACCGCCATGCCAATGAACGGTGACGAAGGAAAACCTCGATGACTACCCAACCCGATAAAACCCTGCGCCTGATCTTTCCCCAGTGGCAAGGTGGCAACAACGCGCCTTATCATTTTGGCGCACAGCTGCTGGCGTGGCTGGCACCGGACGCGTCAGGGCCCGTCGAGCACGTGGCCGTAACCGAACCGGATGACCAACCACTTGAACTTGAAAACGGCATCATTGCCCGCCATGCGCTGCTGGCCCAGCTTGGCATTGCACGGCAGCTGATCGACCGGCATCAGCCGGATCGGCTGGTGGTTCTGGGTGGCGACTGCCTGGTCGACCTCGCGCCATTCGCCTACCTGAACGAACGTTATGACGGTGACCTTGCCGTGCTGTGGGTCGACGCTCACCCGGACGTCATGACACCCAGAGACTTCCAGCATGCGCACGCGATGGTCATGGGCAATCTGCTGGGCGAAGGTGACAAGGATTTCGTCGATGCCGTGAAACGCCCGATCAAGCCGGCCAATGTGATGTACGCGGGCCTGCAGGAAATGCTTGAGGTCGAAAGCGCATTCATCAAGCGTCTCGGGCTGCGCAGCGCCGATGCACAGGCGCTGGCGCACTCCAGCGAACCGGTGCTGCAGTGGCTTGAGGAAACCGGTGCAAGACACCTGGCGATCCATCTGGACCTGGACGTGCTGGACCCGGCACTGTTTCGTTCTGTGCTGTTTGCCCAACCCGGTGTCCCTGCCAGTAAATTTGAAGGCGTTGCTCAGGGCAAGATGACTATCGAGCAGGTCGTTCGCTTGCTGACAGACATTGCCAGCGCCGTGGACGTGGTCGGCCTTGGCATCGCCGAGCACCTGCCGTGGGATGCTCTGGCGCTGCAGAACATGCTGACGAAACTGCCGCTGCTCGGCGACCGGCTGCCAAGCCACGGGAATGACTCCTGAACCAGCGATTAAAATTCAATTTATGCATATTTAAATATTTGATGATTATTTAATTTAATAATTAACATATAACAAAATAGAACTTCACTGTGGGTTTTTATAGGCATATCGTCATCATATACCGACCCCTTTCTCCAGGCGGAGGTGCATCCACCTTTCTGAACCGTCCGGAGCAAAAACATGAGCAGACAACGACACCTTAAACTTGGCGCAATGGTCCACGGAGTCGGCCATGGCTGGGGCGAATGGCGCCATCCGCACGCACTGGCCAACGCCAGTGTGAATTTCGGCTTTTATCAGCAGCAGACCCAGTTGGCCGAAGCGGCGCGCTTCGATTTTGTGTTCATCGCCGACAGCCTGCACATTCACGAAAAATCCAGTCCGCATTACCTGAATCGTTTCGAACCGTTGACCATTCTCTCCGCACTCGCAGCCACCACCCGGCATATCGGTCTGGTGGCAACGGTGACGGTCAGCTACACCGAACCCTTTCAGGTAGCTCGCCAGTTTGCTTCGCTGGACCACATCAGTGGCGGTCGGGCTGGCTGGAATGTGGTGACTTCCTGGCTCAGTGGCACCGCTGACAACTTCAGCAAGGGCGAACACCCACCGCACGCCGTACGCTACCGTATCGCCAAAGAGCATATCGAGGTGGTCAAAGGTCTATGGGATTCCTGGGAAGACGACGCCTTCGCCTACGATAAGCAGAAAGGCGAATTTTTCACGCCTGGCAAACTGCACGCGCTGAACCACAAGGGCGAATTCTTCTCGGTGAAAGGCCCGCTCAACATCGCCCGGTCGAAGCAGGGTCAGCCGGTGATTTTTCAGGCAGGCACCTCCGAGGCCGGGCGTAACTTTGCCGCTCAGAACTCCGATGCAATTTTTGTCCACGCCGAGAGTTTCGATGAAGCGCGCGCCTATTATCAGGACCTGAAACAAAGGGCTGGCGGCTTTGGTCGCGACCCTCACGCGCTGTCGATTCTTCCGGGCATTCGCCCGATTGTCGGGCGCGATGAGGCTGAGGTAGAGAGCCGCTATCGCCAGGCCGTGGAGTTGGTGACGATCGAAGACGCCATTGTCGCCCTTGGCCGACCGTTCAATGATCACGATTTCAGCCAGTACCCACTGGACGAACCCTTCCCGGAACTGGGCGATCTGGGCTCCAACAGCCAGAAAGGCGGTTCGGACCGGATCAAGCAACTGGCCAAAGACGAAGGCCTGAGCCTGCGTGAAGTCGCCCTGCGCTTCTCCCTGCCCCGCCGTGACTTTGTCGGCACACCGGAACAGGTCGCCGACGCGATACAAACGTGGTTCGAAGCAGGCGCAGCCGACGGTTTCATCATCAATAGCGTCCTGCCGGACGGCCTGCAGTACTTCACCGAATGGGTGGTGCCGGTGCTGCAACGACGCGGACTGTTTCGCACCGAATACAGCGGCAATACGCTACGTGAAAACCTCGGCCTTGAGGTGCCGGTCAATCGTCATGCGAAGGCTGTCGCCCATCAATCTGACGAGGCGGTGGCATGACTCGACTCGTGATTGCCAGCCAGCTGGATGATGATTTCAATCAGGTGATTCGCGAGCGGCTTGCAGTGACCCACCCTGAAGCCAGGGTCATCGGCGTACCTGCCGGAGTGCCGAGCGATTTGCCCGGCGAGGTCAGCATTCTGCTGGCGCGCCCTATCAACGTGCGTGGTTATGAAGCCCCGGCCTTGCCGCCTCCGGGCTGGCCCTATGGCCTGAAATGGATTCAGGTGGTGTCTTCGGGTATCGACTTCTACCCAGGCTGGCTGTTCAACGGGCCGCCGGTGAGCACCTCGCGGGGCAGCGCGGCAGAAAACATCGCCGAGTTCTCGCTGGCCGCCATTTTCGCCGCAGCCAAGCATCTGCCGGATATCTGGGCGCATGACTCGCAATGGAACTTCACCGCCCTGACGCTGCTCAAGGGCACCACGCTCGGGATTCTCGGCTTTGGTGCCATCGGTCGCAGCCTGGCCAGCAAGGCCCAGGCGCTGGGTATCAACGTGATCGCATTGCGGCAAAGTTCGGCTCCGTTCGAGGTTGACGGTGTCGAGGCTGCACGCGACATTCATGACCTGTTCGTGCGCGCAGACCATCTGGTACTGGCCGCGCCGTTGACACCGGCGACGCGGCACATCGTTAACGCCGAGGTGCTGAACAGTGCCAAACCCGGCCTGCACTTGATCAACATCGCCCGTGGCGGCCTGCTTGACCATGAAGCGCTGCTCAATGCGCTGGATAATGGAAACATCGGCCTGGCCTCGCTGGACGTCACCGAACCCGAGCCCCTGCCGGACGGGCATCCACTGTACTCACACCCTCGCGTGCGCCTGTCACCGCACACCTCGGCGATCTCCAGCAACAGCCGTAACGAAATAGCCGACAGCTTTCTGGCCAACCTTGAGCGTTTTCTCAACGGGCAGGCCTTGCAGAATCAGGCTGATCGCCAGCGCGGCTACTGACACTCAGCGTCACCTTTAAATACCGAGCGTGCCATGCCCAACCCGATAAAACACACACAACCTGGCTACCGCCGTCCGCTGCTGGCAGGCCTGCTCGCGGCGTTGGCGCTATGTATCGCCCTCCCCGTCGAAGCACAGCAAACGTTGCGGATCGGTTACCAGAAGTCCTCCACGCTGATCACCCTGCTGAAAACACGCGGCACGCTGGAAAAAGCCCTTGCGCCACAGGACGTCACCGTCACCTGGCATGAGTTTCCGAGTGGCCTGCCGCTGCTGGAGGCGTTGAACGTCGGCAACGTCGATATCAGCGCGGATGTGGCGGACACCGTACCGATCTTCGCTCAGGCAGCACAGGCCAAGCTGACCTACTTTGCCCAGGAAGCGGCCTCGCCTTCCGCGCAGGCAATCATCGTCCACAAAAACTCGCCCGTGCAGCAGTTATCGGATCTGAAAGGCAAAAAAGTCGCTGTCACCAAGGCAGCGGGCTCTCACTACCTGCTGATTGCTGCGTTGAAAAAGGCCGGTCTGGCATTTTCGGATATTCAGCCCGCCTATCTGTCGCCCGCCGACGGCCGCGCGGCCTTCGAAAACAACAAGGTGGACGCCTGGGTCACCTGGGAACCCTTCCTGACCAGCGCCCAACGGCAATTGCCGACTCGCACCCTGGCTGACGGCAAGGAGCTGTCCAGCTACAAGCGCTATTACCTGACCGGCACCAACTACGCCAAGGACCATCCGCAAGTGCTCAGCGTGGTTTACGAGCAGTTGCACAGCGCTGGCATCTGGCTCAAAGCCAACCCGCGCGAAGCCGCCCAGGTGCTGAGCCCTTTATGGGGCAATCTGGATATCGAAACGGTCGAAATCGCCAACAGCCACCGCACCTATCAGATACAGCCGGTCACGCATGAGCAACTGGACGAGCAGCAGCATATCGCCGATGCCTTCTTCGCAGCGGGCCTGCTGCCCAAGGCGGTGGATGCGCAGGATGTGGAGGTATGGAAGCGTTAAAGCAGATTCGGCTAACGTGGTCATCCTAAAAACAGGGAGGCAGTGATTGAAAACTATTTTGGACAGTATTCAGTAAACGAACAACGTGCCATCATTTTGGATCCTAACCCAACGAAAACGGATTTATCGATGGCCCAGCAATATTTGACCCCAGCTCTGATCGGGCTTTTCAGCTTGCTGTTCTTGGCAATAGGTTTCTGGATCAGCAGCCTTGTTGCATCCAGCAAGCTGGCGCGACAAGTTTCAGAACTGCAAGCGGCTCACCAGGCAGAACATCAGCAACTACTTAACGATGCGTCTTTGGCACGGCAGCGAGAGGATCAGATGCTCCGTGAGCAGGATGAGCACCAGCACGCGTTGACGCAGGCTCAGGAGGAAATTGCCCGCCATCGGGATACCGAGAAACAACTGAGTGTTCAGTTGGGTGAGCTCAAGACTTCACTGGAAGCAGAAAAACAAAGGATGTCCGATAAGATTCAGCAACTTTCCGAGGCGACTACGCTTGCTGAAAATCGCAGTGTTGAATCGAACAAATTGAGGATGCAGCTAGGCGAACTCAAAATGGAGGTCGGCCAAGGTCAGGAGCAGGCAAATCAACTACAGGAGTTGAAGAACGCTTATACCATCTCACAGGCGCGCATAGAAAAAGCCGAGGAAGAATTCAGAAAACAGCGTGAACAACTGGGCCACGCTGCGGAGCAGAAAGAACAACTGGACGGATTACGCACCGCGTTGGTACAGCGTGAAAAAGAACTGAACATCACGCGAGATGAGCTAAGCCTTGTCAAACAGAGTCTTGCCGAAGTTAACATGCGCCACCAACGGGATCAGCACTCCGCTGCCGAGAAACTGCAGTTACTGGAAGACAACAAGGTTCAATTGAAGCAAGAGTTTCAAAATCTTGCTAATCAGATTTTTGACAGCAAGCAACAAAGCTTTTCCGAGCAGAGCCGTCAAGGACTGGACACCCTGCTTAAACCGTTCAAGGACCAACTCGACTCATTTCGCCAACGAGTAGATCAGGTTCACTCCGATACCGTTCAAGGACAAAGCTCGATGAAAAGCGAGCTGGTCAAACTGATGGAATTGAACGCGCAGATCACCACCGAAGCATCAAACCTTACCAAGGCACTCAAAGGCGACAAAAAGCTGCAGGGCACCTGGGGCGAGCAAAAGGTAGAGATGCTGCTTGAGCAGGCGGGTTTGCGTAAGGGCTTTGAATATCACCGAGAAGCCAACTTCAAGGATGACGAGGCAGGAAACAATCGGCCTGACTTCGTCGTCAATCTTCCCGAGGGCAAGCACATCATCATCGACAGCAAAATGTCGTTGGTTGCCTACACTGATTATGTCTCTGCCGAAAACGACGAAGACCGTACCAAGGCTTTATCTGCCCACGTTCTGGCTTTGAAAAATCATATCAACGGGCTATCTGACAAGAGGTACACCGATCTGAACGGTGTCAATTCGCCGGACTTCGTATTTTTGTTCATGCCGGTCGAACCTGCCTATTTGGTCGCCGCCGAGCACAGCCCAGGCGTTTTTCAGGCTGCCTATGAAAAACGTATCGCAATCATCACGGCCACAACGTTGCTGCCGGTGCTTCGCGTTGTTTCAAACCTGTGGAGTATCCAGCGCCAGAACAGCAGCACTCTACAGCTCGCTAGCATGGCGACCAAGGTCTATGACAAGTTGCGCGTCTTTGTAGAGAAAATGGATAAGCTCGGAAATCAGATTGCCACGGTTCAGAAAAGTTATAACGAAAGCATCACGACGCTTAAAGGTGATCACGGCAGTCTGACAAAGACCGTCGACAAGTTCGTGAACCTGGGTGTTACGGTGTCAAAGCGTCTACCAGCGTCTGCCATCGGGGAAGATGAAGAGCTGGAAAGCGAATTGGCGATACTACCGGTAGAAGGTGCGGCCAACACCTGAATGTTGGTTTAACCTGAGAGCGGCGTCACTGACTCCTCAGGAAGCACACCCGCTCGCATGGAGTGAGCATGCCCCCTCGGTCAGCGTGCGAATTCAAGCACGCGGCGGCCTGGGAAACGCTCCGCGAGCGGTTTCATAAGCCTGCGCGACACGCAACGCCAGGGCATCCTTGAAGCGCGGCGCGACGATCATCATGGCGACCGGCAGTCCGTCGGCCAGACCGGCCGGTATCGACGTGGCCGGGTGGCCGGTCAGGTCGAACGGTGCGGTGTTGGCCAGCATGTTCAACGCGCTGTGCACGTACTCTTCGATTGGCGCGTCGGCGGCGGTCAGCGTGGTGGCCACGAACGGCATGGTCGGCATCACCAGCACGTCGAACTGCTTGAAGGCTTCATCGTATTGACGGGTCAGCTCTGGCACCAGCATCCGCGCCTTGGCGTAGTACGCACCGTGCAGGTTTTTCAGGCTGTAATGCCCGGTCAGCGCCACGGCACGCACGCTGCTGGATAACGCATTGGCGTGTTCGCGACGCTTGGCGCCGAAGTAACTCATGATCTCGGGGTCGTAATAGCCGTCGACATTCATGCCATAACCGTTGCCTTGCAGCATCTGGTACGCCGCGCCATCGGTGGCGATGACATTCCACATGTCCAGCGCCACCCCGCGGTGCCACGGCGCACTGGCGTCACCGACCGTCGCACCGAGACTTTCCAGCTGAGCCACGGCGGCGCGAACCAGTGCGTCAACCTGCGGCTCGGACATGCCGGGAATCGCGAAGCCTTCACTCAGCAGGCCTATTTTCAGGCCCGCAACGCCTTGATCGAGGGTCGCGACGCAACTGACGGCTGGCGGGTTTTTCTGCCTTGAGTCGAGCCCGTCGGCGCCGGCGATCACATCGAGCATGATTGCGCAGTCGCGCACGTTATTGGCCATCGGGCCGACATGGTCGATGGTACGTTCAATCGGGAAGGCGCCGGTGTAAGGCACCAGGCTATAGGTGGGCTTGTGTCCGACGATGCCGCTCCACGCCGACGGCATGCGGATCGATCCACCCTGATCGCCACCGATGGCCATGTCCACTTCCTGCAGAGCGACCAGCACGGCACTGCCGCTGGATGAACCGCCGGCGTTGCGGGTCAGGTCCCAGGGGTTTTTCACCGCGCCGGTGGCCGAGGTAAAACTGGCGCCGGAGAAACACAGGTCTTCGCACACCGACTTGCCAATGACCGTCGCTCCGGCGGCCAGCAGACGCTCGACCACCGTGGCGTCTTCGGACGGCACGTAACCGTCAAGGCTCAGTGAGCCGTTGGCCATCGGTACGCCGGCCACTGAGACGTTGTCCTTGATGACCACCGTTCTGCCCGCCAACGGGCCACTGGCAGCACCGGTGATGTGGGTCTTGACGTACCAGGCACCGTACGGGTTCTCGGTGGCAGCCGGTTTGCTGTGTTCGCGCAACGGCGCAGGCTGGGCGACATGGGCAGCGTACAGGGCATCAATGGCTTCGTAGGAACCCAGGGTTTCGTCTGCAAGACTGAGGAACGACTCCATCTGGCTGTCTGACAGGTCGTAGCCATGGTCCTGGGCGGCAATCAGAAAGTCGGCTTTGCTGGGGCGTTTTACGGACATGGTGTTCTCCAGATAACGGTAAGGACAGCCCGGGTTCAGGCCGTCATTGACTGGAGCCGCCTGCGCAGGGGCGCACAGGCCTGGGCTCGATCCGGAGGACGTCGTTGTCCACGCCGGTCGCCACGCGGTGTTCCATACCTGCCGGTTCAGGGCGTATGGCAACCGTCCACGCAGAAGAGGATCAGGCGTGGCGCCCGATACTCGAAGCTTGTCTGCAACCTGTCAGGAACAGGCTTGTTGAAACAGTTCATGGGCCTTGACCAGCGCCTCGGCGATTTTTTCCACCGGCTCGCGCTTGGCCATCGCCTGATCACGCAACGCGTTATAGGCGTCCGTTTCAGACAGGCCCTTGGTTTCCATCAGGATGATCTTGGCCTGCTGCACGGTACGCATAACCGCCATGCGCCCTTCCAGGCGCTTGACATGCTTTTCCCTTTCCCGCGTCTTGCGGGCCTGGCTGAGGGTGATGGCCAGAGCGGTCAGCAGGCCGAACGAGCGGACCGGCGACGGAATCACCGAGCAGGCGTTGAGCTGCACCAGCGCCTCGACAATGATCGGGTTTTCATAGGCGATCACCGGAATGATCGGTGGTGTCGAACTGTGCAGCAGCCAGGGTGTGTTGGTCGACAGGCTTTCCGGCGATACCGCCAGTACGATTACGTCAGCCTCGCTGTGCAGACGCTCGGGAATCGGCCATTGCACCCGCACCTGACAACCAATGCGCTGCAACTGAGCGATCAGGTTGCGACCGTCTTCGTCATCGGGATGCATCACCAGCACGCTGATATCGCGCAGGTCCTTGATGCCGCCTGCGCTGTCGTTGCGCAAACGTTTCTTGGCGGCACGCAGGGTCATGGACGCCTCCCGGTCAGGCTGGACCAGCCATTGAAGTCAGGCGCCACCGCATAAGGATCGGGCTTCAGCGCTTTCTGACTTTCGTAAAGGATGTCGAACTGCCCGTCGGCATTGGCACGGCCGATCCGCGAGTACAGGTAGGTATGGTGATTGTGTTCATCGATACGCACCCGTCCCTGAGGCGCGTCGTATTCCAGACCGCGCATGGTCTGCAACACACTCTCCACTTCGGTACTGCCTGCACGGGCGATCGCCTTGGCCAGCAGATGGACCTGAAAGTAAGCGGCCTCCCAACAGCGGTCGGTCACCTGATGCTGGCCAAACATTTCCCGATACTGGGCAATGCACTGGCGATTGAGCGGCGTGTCGATCGACTGGAAATAGGTCGCTGCCGAAATGTGCCCGGTGCCCAGATGGACGCCCATCTGCTGAATGTCGGTTTCGCTGGTAGTGACACTGGCAATCGGCATGACCGCTGGGTCGAAACCGGCATCAGCATAGGCCTGATACAAGTGGGCCATGGTGTCGCCGACCACTGTCGAAAAAATGAACGAGGGTTTCAGCTCTCTCGCTTTGACCATGAGCCTGGCGAAGTCCTCTGCCCTGGCGTTTTTCAGTGGCAAGTAGTACTCACCCAGCTTGCTGCCGCCCCGCTCGTAAAGCAGGTCGCTCATCAACCGGTTGGTTTCGTAGGGGTAGACGTACTCGGAGCCGATCATCAGCACGCGACTGCCGAAGTGATCGAACATGTAGCTGCCCAGTGGCACCGCATTGTGATTCGGCGTAGCGCCGGTGTAGATGATGTTGCGCGAATACTCGAAGCCCTCGTAGTACACCGGATAGAGCAGCAATGCGTTGTAGCGTTCGACGACAGGCAATACGGCCTTGCGCGCTGCCGAGGTGTAGCAACCGAAGAAAAACCGCAGGTTCTCTTCGCGAATCAGCGATTCAACATGCATGGCAAACAGCGCAGGCGTGGAATCCGGGTTGCGGGTGATCAGTTCCAGAGGACGGCCATTCACGCCCCCGGCGGCATTGATCTGATGAATTGCAAACTGTGCGCCGCGCATTGTTGAACACTCACCGGCAGCGGTGACGCCGGTATTGGAAAACAGACCTCCTATGCGGATCGACGGGTCAGTCATGCCTATAAACCTTTCACGTGAGATGAGACGCCCGCAGGTGGCCGGGAGCCTGAAAAGAAGACTGAGCGAATAACCGTGGATTCAACGGTGGCTCTCAGGCGGTTGTGCCTGGGGCTGGCGTGACGGCAGTGTCAGGACCAGTCATGCGAGGGGCCTTCCACACCTGCCGAGAATGGGCGTGTGGCAAGAGACCCTGCGAGGGTGTCGGGCAGGCTCATGCAGGGAGCGGGCCATACGTGACGCGGCGCGTCGGGGAGAAGCGAGTTCGATGGCGAAGACGGCCATGCATTCATGGGGTTTATGTTGCCTCGAACATTGCTTTCGCGAACTAGTTCGCTCCTGCAAAGCAAAATATCTCAGCCTATGCATGAGCACATATCGCGAAAAAAAAAGCGTCTTCCGCATCACGCTTTTGGTGCGCTAGAGCCCTGTTCGCGCCAAAGCGGCGCATGTCGGTGTGTGCGTGCAATAAATGCAGGGATGCTCTGCCTCAGGGGTTCGAAACGCGCGCCAACAGCCGTTTCGCCAGTTGGCATTGCCCTTGCTAAGTTCATCCTGAGACATCGCGCCAGCTGTTTGCCCTACGCCCCTCTCGGCAAGTAGGGAGACACCTCGCGTACGACTGGATCGGACGCAGTTGTCCCGCCAGATTCGGCACAAAAGCCTGACCTCCCGCCCATTGATTTGGCCGGGACGTCGGGCTTTTTTCATTCCTGGGAGATAAGTGAATGCACAACGACAAACGCCGTTTGATCAAGCATGCTCTGTTGCTGGGTGCGATCAGCCTGCTGCCGTTTTCCCTGATCGGTCAGGCGCAGGCGGACGAGACTGTGAAAGTCGGCATCATCCACTCGCTGACCGGCACCATGGCCATCAGTGAAGCCTCGGTGGTCGACGCAGAAAAACTCGCCATCGAAGAGATCAACGCCAGTGGCGGCGTGATGGGCAAAACCATCGAGCCAATCGTCGAGGACGGTGCCAGCGACTGGCCGACCTTCGCCGAGAAGGCACGCAAGCTGCTGGAAAACGACCACGTCGCAGTCACCTTTGGCGCGTTCACCTCGGCCTCGCGCAAAGCGGTGCTGCCAGTCTTCGAGCGCAACAAGGGCCTGCTCTACTACCCGACCTTCTATGAAGGGCTGGAGAAATCCCCGGCCATTATCTACACCGGTGCCGAAGCCTCGCAGCAGACCCTTGCCGCCGTCACCTGGCTGATGGCCAACAAGGGCAAAAGCGTCTACCTGGTCGGTTCCGACTACATCTGGCCACGCACCACCAACAAACTGGCACGGGCATCGGTGACCAAACAGGGCGGTTCCATCGTCGGCGAAGACTATCTGCCGCTGGGGGCCATCGAGTTTTCCTCGGTGATCAACAAGATCAAGGCGGCCAAGCCGGACATCGTGCTGTCGACCATCGTCGGCGGCTCCAACGTGGCGTTTTACAAACAGCTCAAGGCCGCGGGTATCGACAGCAGTAACCAGACGCTGATGGGGCTGGCGATCACCGAAGAGGAAGTCACCGGCATCGGTGCGGAGAACCTCGTTGGCTTCCTGACCTGCATGAGCTATTTCCAGAGCCTGAAAAACCCGGTCAACGAGAAGTTCGTCCAGGCCTTCAAAACACGCTATGGGCAGCAGCGCGTCGTCGGTGACCCGATGGCTGCGGCGTATACCGCAGTGTACCTGTGGAAAAAGGCCGTCGAGAAAGCAGGCAGTTTCGACGTGCCGAAAGTAATCGCCGCGTCCTCGGAACTGACCCTCGATGCGCCCGAAGGCGAGATCAAGGTGCACAAGGACAACCACCACCTGTGGAAGCGTGCGCGCATCGGCACCCTCAATGCGCAGGGCCAGGTCGACGTGATCTACGAGTCGGCACCGATCGAGCCCAACCCCTTTCCGAAACTCTGATCCCGGCACGGGCGCGATCCGCTTCGCGCCCGCTTTCGTCAATGTGCAGCAACAGGTAGCGACGGCATGACTCTCGATACGCTGGTAATGCAAGTCTTCAGCGGGTTCTCGCTGTTTTCCGTGCTGGTGCTGATGGCACTCGGGCTGACCATCGTGTTCGGCCTGATGGGCGTGATCAACATGGCGCACGGCGAACTGATGGCGATGGGCTCATACATGACCTACGTCACCTCCGTGGTGTTTCAGCGCTACTTTCCGGAGCTCATGGGCTGGTATTTCATCATCGGCATCGGGATGGCCTTTGTGGTGACCTTTGCCTTCGGTCTACTGCTGGAACGCTGCTTCATTCGCTTCATGTACAACCGACCGCTCGACACCCTGCTGGCGACCTGGGGGCTGTCTCTGGTCCTTCAGCAGCTGTTTCGCCAGGTCTTCGGCCCCAAGGAAGTCAGCGTGCCCACCGTGCAGTGGTTGCAGGGCGCATGGAAAATCAGCGACGGGCTGGAGCTGCCCCTCAACCGGATTTTCATCATTGGTCTGACCTTCGTGATTGCCGCTGCGGTGTTCCTGTTCCTCTACCGCAGTCGCTGGGGCCTGCGCATTCGCGCCGTGACCCAGAACCGCGCCATGGCCGGTGCAGCCGGGATCAACACCGCGCGGGTCGACTCGGTGACCTTCGCGCTGGGCTGCGGACTGGCAGGCATTGCCGGCAGTTCATTCACCATGCTCGCCTCCACAGGCCCGGTCAGCGGTCAGCAATACCTGGTGGACACCTTTATCGTCGTCGTGTTCGGCGGCGTGGAAAGCCTGCTGGGCACCTTCCTTTCGGCGTTCGCCATCGGCCAGACCCAGGTTTCGCTGGAATACCTCACCACCGGCTCCATGGCCAAGGCGATCACCCTGCTGGTGGTCATCGTGCTGCTGTTCTTCCGCCCCAACGGCCTGTTCGCCACGAAAGTGAGACGTTGAGATGAATGACATGACTGAAAAGCCGACGCTGCGGCCGCAGGCCACAGTGCCGGGCGCAGGCAAGCCAGCGGGTGGCTGGTTGACGCTGATCGAGCGCTACAGCCTGATCTGGCTGTCGCTGCTGTTGCTGGTGGCGTTGCCACTGATACTGGGGGATTTTCGCCTCGGGCTGGTCGGCAAATACCTGAGCCTGGCGTTCTGCGCAGTGGGCATGGTGATGATCTGGGGCTACGGCGGCATCCTCAGCCTCGGTCAGGGGATTTTCTTCGGCC
The DNA here is from genome assembly GCF_027983475.1 of Pseudomonas cerasi. Taxonomy (NCBI): domain Bacteria; kingdom Pseudomonadati; phylum Pseudomonadota; class Gammaproteobacteria; order Pseudomonadales; family Pseudomonadaceae; genus Pseudomonas; species Pseudomonas cerasi. Next base: position 1,406,109 of record NZ_JAQJVM010000001.1, on the reverse strand, counting down.
TGGGCAGCTACATGATGGCGATGTACCTCAAACTCGAAGCCACCGCCACGGATGAAGCGGCCAGCGCCCTCGCCGCGTTCTACGGTTCGGCACTGCCGGACTTCATGATCTGGAACAGCGTCGAAGCCCTGCCCTGGTGGTGGAAACCGTTCGAGTCGGCGACCTTTACCCTGGCTGCGATCCTGATCCTGCCTGCACTGCTGGCGTTTCTGTTCAGTTATGCCTACTTCAAAAAACGCGTGGGCGGCGTGTACTTCTCGATCATTACCCTGTCACTGGCCTCGATCATGTCGATCATGATCATCGGCCAACAGGGCTACACCGGCGGCGTCAACGGCCTGACCGATTTCAAGACCGCCTTCGGCCTGAGCCTGCAGACGCCCCAGACGCCCTGGATTCTCTACCTGATCACCACACTGTTGCTGCTGGCCAGCGTCGCGATGTGCGGGTTCATTCTGCGCAGCCGCCTGGGCAAGGTGATCGTGGCAATCCGTGATCGCGAAGACCGGGTGCGTTTCTCCGGTTACAACACTGCGCTGTTCAAGGCCTTCATTTTTGCCGTGGCCGCACTGATTTCCGCGCTGGGCGGGGTGATGTTCACCTTGCAGGTCGGCCTGGCGTCGCCCTCGCTGGTGGGCATCATTCCGTCCACCGAGATCGTCATCTACGCCGCGCTGGGTGGACGCCTCTCGCTGGTGGGTGCGGTGTACGGCACGCTGTTGATCGGCACGGCCAAAACCTGGCTGTCGGAAAACTTCGTCAGTTTCTGGCAGTACTTCATCGGTTTCCTGTTCATGGCCGTCGTGCTGTTCCTGCCCACCGGGCTGGCCGGACTGCTGCAGCGCCTGAGCAACAAGGGGGCGCAGTCATGAGCGCGATGTTACTGAGTGTCGAAGACCTGACCGTGTCATTCGACGGTTTCAAGGCGGTCGACAACCTCAATTTCTATGTCGAGGAAAACCAGGTGCATGTGGTGATCGGGCCCAATGGCGCGGGCAAGACCACCCTGCTCGACATGATCTGCGGCAAGACCCGCCCGAGTGCCGGCAGCATCCGCTTCAAGGACCTGCAACTGGCCAACATGATCGAGTACCAGATCACCCGCGCTGGCGTGGGCCGCAAGTTTCAGAACCCGTCGGTCTACGAAGACCTCACCGTGCGTGAAAACCTCGACATTTCCTCGCCGGACAAGCGCGGCATCTTCAACTGCCTGTTCGCCGGGAAGAACGCAGCGCTGAATGCCGAAATCGATCAGACCGCCGAAATGATCTTTCTCAAGGACCAGCTGGGACGCAAGGCCGGGCTGTTGTCCCACGGCCAGAAACAGTGGCTGGAGATCGGCATGCTGTTGATGCAGCGCCCGGAACTGCTGCTGCTCGACGAGCCCGTCGCCGGCATGAGCGCAGGCGAGCGGGAGAAAACCGCTGGCCTGCTCAAGCTCATCGCCAAGGGTCGCGCGATGGTGATCATCGAGCACGACATGGAGTTCGTGAAATCGGTGGCTGACAAGGTCACCGTCCTGCATCAGGGCAAGACCCTGGCCTACGGCTCGATGGATCAGGTGCAGAACGATCCTCGCGTCATCGACGTCTACCTGGGGCACTGAACATGCTGAATGTCTCTCACCTCAACGTGTATTACGGCGACAGTCACGTGTTACGTGACCTCAGCCTGGAGCTGGCGGCAGGCGAGTCACTCGCGGTCATGGGCCGCAACGGCATGGGCAAGACCACACTGCTCAGAAGCCTGGTCGGCATGTTGCCGACGCGCAGCGGCAGCATCACCCTGGCCGGGCAGGAACTGACCGGCAGCAAGAGTTACGAGCGTGTCGCCGCCGGGGTCGGTTTCGTGCCTCAGGGGCGGATGATCTTCCCCTACCTGAGTGTCGAGGAAAACATCCTGACCGGCATGCAGGGTGCGCCCGCAGCGCCAATTCCCGACTACATCTTCGAATACTTCCCGGTGCTGTTCGAGATGCGCCGACGCAAGGGCGGCAACCTGTCCGGAGGTCAGCAGCAACAGCTGGCCATCGCCCGGGCGCTGGTTTCCAACCCCAAGGTGTTGATCCTCGATGAGCCCACCGAAGGCATCCAGCCGTCGATCATCAAGGACATCGCCAAAGCCCTCAACCTGCTGAAAAAGGAACGCGGGTTTTCGCTGATTGTTTCCGAGCAGGTGCTGTCGTTCGCCATGGCGGTGGCAGACCGCTACCTGATCATCGAAAAAGGCGAATTCGTGCACAGCGAAGTCCGCGAAACCGTCGACCGCGAGCGCATCCTGCGCTACCTGACAATCTGAACAACGTACGGGAGCCATCGCCATGTTGATACTCGACCGCATTCTGGGCCAGGCCAGCGACCCGGCCCTCGCCGACCGCCTGCATGACCTGAGCCATGCCGGTCAGGTCGAAACCCTGAGCCTGTCCGGCAGTGACATTCAGCGCCATCGCCTACGCCTGGCCAGTGATCGGGGCACCGACTGCGCGATTCGTCTGGAACGTCACCAACACCTGCGCAACGGCTCGGTGCTGATGCTCGACAGTCAACGCGCCATCGTCGTGCAAATGCAGGACCAGCAATACCTCGACCTGCAACCACGCGATGCGGCGGCCGCGCTGGAACTGGGTTATTTCGCCGGCAACATGCACTGGGCAGTGCGCTTTGCCGGAGACACCTTGCAAATTCCGCTCAACGGCCCGGAAGCTGACTACCTCGAGCGTCTGGCGCCCATGCTCGCGGACGGCCGGGTGCAGCGAGCATGAACGCCTCGAGCAGCCTGTTGCTGGCCCTGCAGCAGGCCGACAGTTTCTTTCCCGGCGGTGCGGTGGCGTGGTCATGGGGTCTGGAAACGCTGGTCGCTGACGGACACCTCGGTCACGGCGAAATCGTCGCGCCACGACGCCGGCAACGAACGGTTCGCCATAGCCGCAGTGCCGAGGTACATGGCTTCGTCGAGGGCCAATTGCGCCATCGCTGGAACAGTTTTGATCGAGTGTTTCTGCTCGCCGCCTGGCACGCGGCCGATGACCAGCCGGCGTTGATGGCTCTGGACACTCAGATCGAAGCACTGACCCTGGCCGAGGAACTGCGCCAGGGCTCACGACGTGTCGGCCAGGCATTGCTGGGCGTGCATGTCGCGCTGGGCACATCGGGCGCGGCGTCCTATCAACAGCAGATTCTGGCAGGCCACACACCGGGCCATCTGCCCGTGGTGCAGGGCCTGCTCTGGAATCACCTGGGCATGCACCGCGATCACTGCCAACTGGCTGCCGCACACGCCTTGTGCACCGGGCTGGTCAGCGCCGCCGTACGCCTCGGGGTCATGGGCCACATCGATGCGCAACGGGTGCTGACCGATATTCAACCGCTGATCACCGAACTGCTGGCGCAGGAACCGCCTGAGCCAGACGACGCGTGCGGCTTCACACCCATGGCCGAAATCGCCGTGATGCGCCACGAAACCCAGGACCTGCGCCTGTTTGCCAATTGAACCGGCCCTCTACTGACAGCTCTGGAGCCCCCTCATGTTGCTGACCCCTACCGAACTTGAACGACTCACGCTGTACACCGCCGCCGAGCTGTCACGCAAACGCCGCAGCAAGGGCCTGCGCCTGAATTTCCCGGAAGCCTCGGCCCTGATTGCCGACGAGATTCTTGAAGGCGCACGCGAAGGCCGAAGTGTTGCCGAGCTGATCGGGTTCGGCTCGACGATCCTCAACACCGATGACGTGATGCCAGGGGTCGCCGACCTGCTGCCGGTGCTGCAGGTCGAGGGCACGTTTCCGGATGGCACCAAACTGGTCACCGTGCATCAACCGATCCGGCCGGGCCGACTGCCGCTGGCGGTCATGCCGACACCGGGGGAGATTCTTTCACCTGACGGCGATATCCACCTGAATGGCGAGCGGCCGACCGCCACCCTGCGCGCGATCAATACCGGCGACCGACCGGTGCAGATCGGCAGTCACTATCACTTTTTCGAAGTCAACAAGGCGCTGGATTTCCCGCGTGAACGTGCCTTCGGCATGCACCTGGATATTCCCGCAGGCACGGCGGTGCGCTTCGAACCCGGCGAGCTGCGCGAAGTGCAACTGGTGCAGTTTGGCGGAACTGGCGACATCCACGGCTTCAGTGGCCTGACCAATGGCAACCTGCACGATCCGGCCTGCAAGCTCGCAGCGCTGGAGCGTGCCCGCGCCCAACTCTTCAAAGGAGCCTGAGGCATGGCAACGATGACCCGCAAGGAATACGCCGCCATGTACGGCCCCACGACCGGCGATGCCGTGCGCCTGGGTGACACCTCGCTGCTGGCCGAAGTCGAGTTCGACCACTCGGTGCCTGGCGATGAGTGTCTGCACGGTGGTGGCAAGACGCTGCGTGACGGCATGGGCCTGATGCCCGGGCACGACAGCGCTGACGGGGCCCTGGACATGCTGATCTGCAACGCGCTGATCATTGACCCGGTGATCGGCATCGTCAAAGGCGACATCGGCATCAAGGACGGCAAGATCGTCGCCATTGGCAAGGCCGGCAACCCGCAGATCATGGACGGCGTACACCCGCAACTGATTTGCGGCGTCGCCACCACCGTACGCGATGCCGAGGGCTTGATCGTCACCCCCGGCGGTATTGACGTGCATGTACATTTCGACTCGGCGCAACTCTGCGATCACGCGCTGGCGGCAGGCCTGACCACACTGATCGGCGGCTCGCTGGGGCCGATCACAGTAGGCATCGACTGTGGCGGGGAATGGAACGTCGGCAAAATGTTGCAGGCCGCCGAAGCCTGGCCGATCAACTTCGGTTTTCTGGGGCGCGGCAATTCCAGCAAGCCTGAATCGCTGCTCGGGCAACTGCGTGGCGGTTGCCTGGGGCTGAAGATCCACGAGGACTGGGGCGCCATGCCGGCGGTGATCGACACCTGCCTGAAAGTCGCCGACGAATACGATTTTCAGGTTCAGTTGCACACCGACACGCTCAACGAATCCGGGTTTCTTGAAGACACGCTGGCGGCCATTGGCGACCGCACCATTCACATGTACCACACCGAAGGCGCAGGCGGCGGGCATGCGCCGGACATCATCAGCGTCGCTGGCAAAAGCAACTGCATCCCCTCCTCGACCAACCCGACCAACCCCTACACCGTGAACACGTTCGACGAGCATCTGGACATGATCATGGTCTGCCACCACCTTAATCCGGACGTGCCGGAAGACGTGGCGTTCGCCGAATCGCGGGTGCGCCCGCAGACCATCGCTGCCGAGGACATCCTGCACGACACCGGCGCCATTTCGATCCTGGGCTCCGACAGCCAGGGCATGGGCCGTATCAACGAGGTGATCTGCCGGACCTGGCAACTGGCGTCGAAAATGAAAGACCAGCGCGGTCGCCTGCCGGAAGAAACCACGGCACTGGGCGACAACGAACGGATCAAGCGTTACATCGCCAAATACACCATCAACGCCGCGCGGGTATTCGGCATCGACAGCTACATCGGCTCTCTGGAGCCCGGCAAGCTGGCCGACCTGGTGCTCTGGCGGCCGGCCTTCTTCGGTATCAAGCCGGAGCTGGTGGTCAAGGGCGGCTTCATCGTGCACGCCGTGATGGGTGATTCCGCCGCCTCGCTGTATACCTGCGAGCCCTTGGTGATGCGTCCGCAATGGGGCGCATTTGGCGAGGCCAAACAGGCGCTGTCAGTCAACTTCGTCAACCGTCTTGCCGTCGAGGCTGACACCGCCACACGCCTGGGGCTCAAGAAGCAACTGCTGCCCGCGTTCGGCACTCGCACCCTGCGCAAGTCCGACATGCTGCACAACGATGCCTGCCCGGACATCCGCGTCGACCCGCAGACCTTCGATGTGTATGCCGACGGCGAGCGCCTGCACTGCGAGCCGGTCAGCGAAGTGCCACTTGCGCAACGCTACATGCTGCGTTGAAACCCTCCCGCACAGGAACCCCGACATGAGCCTGCCTCTGAATGCATCCGCCCCGCACACCGACGCCCAACCTCATCCCGGCGCAGCGCGCGTCGGTATCGGCGGGCCGGTCGGCTCGGGCAAGACACGTCTTCTGGAACAACTGATCCCGCGCTTCATTGCGCGCGGCACCGAGCTGGCGATCATCACCAATGACCTTGCGACCCGCGAGGATGCCGAGCGTGTGCAGCGCAGCGGCCTGATCGATCCTCAGCGGGTTCGTGCGGTGGAAACCGGTGCCTGCCCGCACACGGCCATTCGTGAAGACCCGACCCTCAACCTGCAAATGGCCGATGAGCTGGAGGCGCGCTTCGGCAATCTCGATCTGGTGCTGATCGAATCCGGCGGCGACAACCTGGCCTCGACCTTTTCGCTGGATCTGGTGGACTACTGGATTTTCGTCATCGATGTCGCAGGCGGTGACGATATCCCGCGCAAACGCGGACCCGGCGTGCTGAGCTGCGACCTGCTGGTGGTCAATAAATACGACCTGGCACCCTATGTGGGGGTCGACCTGCCGCGTATGCGGCGCGAGTCGGCGCAGGCGCGCAACGGCCAGCCGGTGCTGTTTACCAACTGCAATACCGGCGAAGGCGTCGACGCGGTGGTTGAAGCGATAAGCCGTGCCGTGTTGTTCGACCGCACATGAACGCCCATCAATCGTCACTGCCCGCACAGGCAAAAAGCACGGCGCATATTGCTTTCAGCAAGGCGCCTTCCGGGGCCAGTTATGTGTCTCGTCAGGAAGTCGGCTACCCCTTCCATCTGGGCCGTAACCTGACTCTGCCACAAGACCCGCCCGGCATGGCGGCGGTCTACCTGCAGTCTTGCTCGGGAGGCCTGTTCGCCGGGGAACAACTGCACCTGCATCTGCACGCAGGGCCAGGCACACAAGTGCACGTCAGTACCGGCGCTGCGACGGTCGCGCACAGCATGCTTGAGCAGTCGGCGCAGCAGACCGTGACGCTGGTCGCCGAAGCCGATGCACTGCTGGAGTACCTGCCGATGGCCACCATTCTGTTTCCACAGACGCGGCTGCATAGCCAGGTAAACGTAACGCTGCACCCCGGCGCAAGAGTGTTGCTGTGCGACGCATTCTGCCTGCACACACCTCCAGGCAGCGAAGGGTTGCCCGACTTTTACCGCGCCGATCTGCAGGTCTACAGCCCGGCCGGAAAACTGCTGGCCGGTGACCGACTGGCAATGACCGGTGCAGACCTGCAACGCCGACTGCCTGGTGTGAGCGGTCAACGGCAAGCCTTGGCGACGTTCATGCTGGTGGGCCAGGGTTTGCCGATAGAGGATTTGAAACGGACGTTGCGCGAAGCGTTACACGACGTTGCCGATAGCTACCAAGGCGTCAGCGCATTGCCGAACGATTGCGGCGTGTCCGTACGCATGATGAGCGCCGATGCAGTGGCGTTGCGTAATGCGCTGCACCTGGCCTGGGCATGCGTTCGTCAGCAATTGACAGGACTTGCGCCACGGGTGCGGCGCAAGTGAGCAGTCAGGCCACTGCAGAGCACTTTCCAGGCTGAAACGACTTACGGCATGCCTTCCCAGCGCCGAAAAAGAACGCTGGCATTGACCCCGCCGAATCCGAACCCGTTTGAAAGGGCGTGGGCGATTGGGGTCTCTCGGGCGACCATGGCCACGAGGTCAAGCCCTTCGGCAGCCTCGTCCGGGTGAGTGAGGTTCAATGTGGGTGGCACGATTTGGTCTCTCAGTGCCAGCACTGTGAAAACTGCCTCGATTCCGCCGGCCGCACCCAACAAATGTCCGGTGGCCGATTTTGTAGAGCTGATGGCGACGCCTGATCGAGCGCCGAACAATGAACGAATGGCAGCCAGCTCACCCTTGTCACCGACAGGCGTCGAGGTGGCGTGGGCATTGATATGCTGCACCTCATCAACCCCTGCGCCACCTTGATGCAGTGCTTGCTCCATCGCCCTGCGGGCACCGCGACCGTCGTCCGGCCCGGCCGTCAGGTGATAGGCGTCCGCACTGGTGCCGTAGCCTGTCAGTTCCGCAAGCGGCGTCGCGCCCCGCGCCAGGGCATGCTCCAGTGATTCGATGACCAGCAGGCCCGCCCCTTCAGCCATGACGAAACCGTCACGGTCCCGGTCAAACGGGCGTGAGGCCTCTTGCGGCCGACCCGTAAAGCTCGTGGAAAGCGCACGAGCCGCAGCAAAGCACCCCAGCGTGACGCGATCGATGGCGGCCTCGGCACCACCGCAGATTGCAATGTCGGCCTCACCGCTTCTGATCAACCGCGCTGCGTCGCCAATGGCTTGCACGCCGGCTGCGCAGGCAGTCACGGGGGCGCCCAACGGACCTTTAAAGCCATAACGGATGGAAATCTGGCCAGCCGCCATGTTCGCCAGAAAAGATGGCGCAGTGAATGGCGACAGTCTGCGAGGTCCACGTGTATCCGTGACACGCACAGCGTCGGCAATAGCGCCAAAACCGCCTACCCCCGACGCAATGACGGTCGCTGTTCGCTGCTGTTCCACCTCGGAGTCAGGATGCCAACCAGCCTGCGCGAGCGCTTCATGAGCAGCGACGAGCGCGAACTCGATGAAGCGGTCCATCTTCTTGCGCTCTTTCATCGGGATCACGCTATCCGGGGCATACCCGGCAACCGGGTCTTCTCCGAGGGTCGGCACCTGGCCTGCGACTGAAACACCGGTGCCATCACTGACACTGCCCGGCAGCAAGCCAATGCCCGAGCGGCCACCCAACAATCTGTGCCATACCTTCTCGACTCCGCACCCCAAGGGACTGACTATGCCGCAACCGGTTACGACGATCCGCTTTTGGACATATTGATTCATGATCAGATCCTCTTCATCTCTGTGCCCGTTGAGGCGTGACTGCTGGAGTTTGGGGGTAGCGATCCTCTATCCGGACGGATTTTGAACCAGATCGAATACATGGCTGGCAGGAACACCAGCGTCATCACAGTCCCGCCGAGGGTGCCTCCGATCAGCGTGTAGGCAAGCGTCCCCCAGAACACCGAATGGGTCAGAGGGATGAACGCCAGGATCGCCGCCAGTGCCGTGAGCAGCACCGGGCGTGCCCGCTGTACGGTTGCTTCGACCACCGCCTGAAACGGGTCTAGCCCTTGCTTTTCGTTGTGGTCGATTTGCCCGATCAGGATCAAGGTATTGCGCATCAGAATGCCGGACAGCGCGATCAGCCCGACGAGAGCGTTGATACCGAACGGCTGATTGAACAAAAGCAGTGTCGGCACAACACCGATCAACCCAAGTGGAGCGGTGAAAAACACCATCATCATCGCCGACATCGAACGCACTTGAAGGATGATGATCAGCAAGGTGACGGCAATCATGATCGGAAACAGCGGGGCCAATGCCGCAGTAGCCTTTGCCGATTCCTCTACTGATCCGGCCTGCTCGATCCGATAGCCCTCCGGGAGGCTGTCGATGATCGGCTGCAGTGCTTTCATGATCACGGCGGAGACATCCGGCGGTTGCAGATCTTCCGCGATATCACCGCGCACGGTGATGGTCGGCACACGATCTCTACGGCGCAGAATCGGGTCTTCCATACGCACTTCAACCACTCCGGCCTGCGAAAGAGGAATGCGCTGACCGGCAGCCCCCACCAGCGTGAAGCCCTCGATCTTCGCGGGGTCCAGGCGGATGTCACCCGCCGCCCTGCCCATCACTTCCACCGAGCGGATATCTTCGCGTACAGACGTGACAGGGATGCCCGAGAGCAGGAACTGTAATTGCCGGGCTGCTGCGCTTGAGGTCAGCCCGACGGCCTGCAAGCGATCCTGATTCAGAGAGAAGTGCAGCGTAGGCACTCGCGTTCCCCAATCGCTGTTGACAGTGCGCATCATCGGACTCGCCGCCATGATGGTTTCGACCCGACTGGCGATCTCGCGCAATGTGTCAGGGTCTGGCCCGCGCACGCGATACGCCACAGGAAACGGCGAATAAGGACCGAACACGAGCTGTGTGACCCGGACCCGGGCCTCAGGTGCAAGCCCGTTAGCAACGGCCTCACGAATCTGCAGCTTGAGCGCTTCTCGTGCGTCCTGGCTTTCAGTCAGTACAACGATTTTTGCAAACGACGGATCCGGCAGCTCCGGCGCCATTGCCAGATAAAACCGTGGCGAGCCCTGTCCGATGTAGGACGTGACGATCTTCGCGGCATCCTGCTGTTGCAGCCACGCCTCTACCTTGGCGGTGGTTGCGCTGGTCTGCTCGATGGATGTGCCATAGGGCATCTGCACTTCGATCAGTACTTCCGGACGATCGGAGGTCGGGAAGAATTGTTTCTTGACCGCCCCCATCCCGAGAACTGCCACGACAAATGCAGCGATCACCGCACCCGCCACCCACCACTTCCTGGCAATGACATGGGCCAGAACCCGTCTGAAACGATTGTAATGCGCAGTGTCGTAGATGGCGGCGTGTCCGCCTTCAACCGGCTTGATTTCCGGCAGCATCTTCACCCCCAGATAAGGTGTGAAGACCACTGCAACTATCCAGGAGGCAATCAAGGCGATGCCGACAATCCAGAACATGTTGCTGGTGTACTCACCGGCAGTCGACTGCGCAAAGCCGTTCGGCATGAAGCCGATAGCGGTCACCAGGGTACCGGCAAGCATGGGCGCTGCGGTGTGGCTCCAGGCATAGGCTGACGCCTTGATCCGGTCGTAGCCCTCCTCCATCTTCACCACCATCATTTCGATGGCAATGATTGCGTCGTCCACCAACAGGCCCAGTGCCAGGATCAATGATCCCAGGGTAATCCGGTCAAAGTTCTTGCCCGTCGCTTCCATCACCACGAAGACAATGGCCAGCGTGAGCGGTACGGCTGCAGCGACCACCACACCGACTCGCCAGCCCATGCTGAGAAAGCACACCAGCATCACCACAAGCAGGGCGACGAAGAACTTGATCATGAACTCGTCAACCGCCGAACTGATGTTCACCGACTGGTCAGTGACCTTCGAAAGCGTCATTCCCAATGGCATGCCTTGATTGATTCTGGCTGTTTCCGCGTCCAGCGCCTTACCCAGGTCCAGACCATTCCAGCCGTCGCGCATCACGATGCCCAGCAACAGGGTCGGCTCGCCCTGATTGCGGACCAGAAAGGTCGCGGGGTCTTCGTAGCCGCGTTCCACTGTCGCCACGTCCTGCAGCTTCAGCGTTTTACCCCGCGCCACAATCGGCGTGTTGCGGATTTTCTCAAGGGTGTCGAAGGCACCGTCCAGACGTATAAACACCTGCGGCCCGCTGGTTTCAATCGAACCGGCGGGGGTCAGGACGTTCTGGTCGTTGAGCGCCGAAAAAATGTCCTGGGGAGCGATACCCAATGTTGCCAGCCGCTCGTGGGAGAACGACACGAAAATTCGTTCGGCTTGCTCGCCGATGATATTGATCTTCTTCACGCCCGGCACATGCAGCAGACGCTGGCGCAGTGACTCGGCATCGCGTACCAGCAGCCGCTGCGGCTCACCTTTTGCTTTCAACGCAAACAGCGCAAAGGTCACATCCGAAAATTCATCATTAACCAGCGGACCAATAACCCCCGCAGGTAACGACTTCGCGGCATCACTGAGTTTCTTGCGCGCTTGATAAAACTCTTCCTGCACCTGAGAAGGTGGGGTCTTGTCCTGGAATGAAACCATAGTGAATGCCAGACCCGGCCGGGTGTAGGTCTCGCTACGGTCGTACCACTTCAATTCCTGCATGCGTTTTTCAAGCGGCTCGGCGATCTGATCCTGCATCTCCTGAGCGGTTGCGCCAGGCCACGCAGAAATAACGGTCATTTGCTTGACGGTGAAAGGCGGATCTTCCGCACGCCCCAGTTTGAAAAATGAAAGCGTACCGGCCACGCCGATCAAAACAATCAGAAACAGCGTAATGGAGCGTTCGCGAACCGCCAGTGCAGAAAGGTTGAAACGTCCCGGATTCATGGTCGCGCCTCAGCGGTGATACTACCCTGCTGCACACGCACTTCTTCACCGTCATGAAGTAAATGCGTGCCCAATGCCACGACCTGCTCACCGGCCTCTAGACCACCACTCACGTTTGCCGAATCGTCACTCACACCCAGCAGTTGCACAGCGCGCCAGGTGACTTTTGCAGGCGTACCTGCGATGACCCAGACACCAGGGCCTCGACCCGGATCATGCAGAGCGGCAATGGGTATCGCCAGCGACTGCCGGGCAGGCTTGCCAACAGCGATATCGAGGGACACCGTTGAACCCAGAGGCGCACTGACGGTTGAACCCTCAAGCACATACCTGGCTTCAAAGGTACGCGTCAGCGGATCTGCTGCGTCAGAGAGCAGCCGCAGCCTTGCCGGTATGACGCTCGCACTGTTTCCATACAGTCTGGCCTCAGCCCGATCACCCATCGCCGGCCGCAAGGTTTCAGGCAGATGGACAATGGCTTCGCGTGGCCCGGCCTTTGCCAGCCTGACCACGGGCTGGCCTGCGCTGACGACCTGCCCAGGCTCGACCAGGGTGTCGACCACCACGCCGTCGGCGTCCGCCAGTAAAACGGCGTACCCGGTTGCGTTACGTGCCACGCTGGCCTGCGCTTGAGCCGCATTCAGTTCTGCCTTGGCGGTGTCGGCCAGGGATTTGATCCGGTCGTAGGCGGAAGCGGATATCGCACCAGCGACGACCAGGTCACGGTTGCGCGCTTCGTCATCTGCAGTCTGCCTGGCTCGCGCCACAGCGGCGGCAACCGCCTGCTGTTGGGCCTGAGCCTGAAGCCCAAGGTCAACGGGGTCCAGGCGCATCAGTGGCTCACCGCGCTTGACGGTCTGGCCGGTATCAACCAGGCGCTCGAGCACCTTCCCGGAAACCCGAAACCCCAGGTCGCTCTGAACCCGAGCGACCACGACACCTGTGAAAGAACGGAAGGCTTGATCAGCATTTGCAACAGTGGCCGCCCTTACCAGCGGCGGCTGGGTACGTGGATCGCGCACCCCGGACGACTCGCTGCACGCAGTCAGAAAGAGAGGCAATAACAGCAAGGCAGTGGTTTTGGGTCTGGACAGGAGCATGGGATCCCTTACTTGAAATCAAGTGAGCAGGGAAACGATTCTCCGTAAAGTGACCAAATTAGTCAATGGTCACAACTTCATGGTGCCAGACTTCGCAGTATCAACGCCGATAGCTGGACCGGAGCCGTCGACACAATGTCGAGGTTGTATTGCAATTGCACCGGGTTGATGTACGGGCGCATGACCAGGTGAATGGCTTGAACGGCCTCGTCCAGAGGTGTCTTGCGCTCGAACTCTCCCGACTCCCTGCCTTCAAGAACGATTTGCTGGATGAGCTGGCGAATACGCTCGTCGTGCGCGGCAGCAGAAGGCCACTGATCGCGGCCTGCGACAGCGGCTATGTCATACAGCTTCCGGTCGTGAAAAAACAGATCGCTACCGGCTTCCACAAGCGAGCGGAACAGGCGGCGCAGCCTTTCGGAGGCCGTTGGCGCCTCGCTGATTGCCGAGTTCACCAGCGCCATGATCATGGCCAGCCGGTTCGAGCAAATCACTTCGCCAATGGCTTGCTTGGAGTCGAAGAACTTGTAGATGTAGGCCTTGGAAAAACCAATGGCTTTGGCCAGATCGGAGACCGTGGTTTTCTCATAGCCGTAGTGGCCGAAATGCTGTGTTGCCGCTTCGACAACCTGATCGCGAACGCTGTGGTCGGAGGGACCGCGCATTGGCGATGTTTTGATTTGATTAGTCATGTTTCCAGCTTAGCTATGTGAACACTCGTTGACAACAAGTGACCAAATCGTAATATAGTCACAACCTGATCATCTCAAGGAATTTCCATGCGCCCGATTTGTACTTATGTACTGGTCATGAGCACCGGCCTGCTGTCGGGCTGCGCCGTGGGCCCGGATTACCAGCGCCCGGATGCGCCCCTGCCTGACCGTTATCTGACTCAACCACGTGGCGCTGCGAATATTACCGCGCATCCGCCTGTCAGTGCCGCGTGGTGGGACGGTTTTGATGATCCGTTACTGAGCAGCTTCGTGTCACGCGCACTGGCGCAGAACCTCGATCTCGCTCAAGCCCGTGCGCGGCTTGCTCAGGCACGCGCCGGAGCAGATGCGGCAACCGCCGCCCTGCTCCCATCGGGTAACATCGATGCACAGACGGCTCGCGCGCAGCAATCGGTAGAGACTCCACTCGGTCAGGTCCTGAACTCGACACCTGGCTATGATCGCTATGGCAATTCCTATGAAGCCAATCTGACGGCAAGCTGGGAGCTGGACGTTTTTGGCGGTTTGAGACGCAGCCGACAGGCTGCACTGGCTGAATATCAAGCTTCGCAGGCAGGTGTTGCGGCTGCCAGGCTGGCTGTGGCAGCCCGGACCGCTGATACCTACATCACCGTCCGTGGTCTGCAAGCCAGACTGGCAATCGCGAACCGACAGGTTAAAACCCGGCAGGACCTGCTGGAAAAAGTCCAGCTCCTTCATGAGCGTGGTCTGTCCCCGGAATATGAAGCTCGTCAGATCGAAGCGGAGCTTTTACAGGTGCAGGCAACAGTGCCTATTCTGCAAACAGGTCTCGACGCGGCGATGAACGCGCTAGATGTGATGTTGGGCGTGCCGCCTGGCACTCACCGGAGCTCTCTGGCTGAAACAGGTCGAATCCCACACGCACCCGAGCTCACGTCGACAGGAACGCCAGCCGATCTTCTCCGTCGCAGACCTGATCTGATCGTGGCCGAGCGGCGCCTCGCCGCTTCGAACGCACGTATCGGCGTGGCGATCAGCGAGTATTACCCCAAACTCTCACTCAGCGCACTGCTGGGCAGCGCCACAGCCGTGTCGAGCAGCAACCTGTTTACCGATGGTGCCAGTCAGTCAGCAGGTATTTTGGGGCTTCGCTGGAGGCTTTTTGATTTCGGCCGGGTGAACGCCCGGATCAGACAAGCCAAAGGACAAGAGGCAGAAGCTCTGGCGGCTTATCGACAGTCAGTTTTGCGCGCCACTGAGGACGTTGAAAACGCTTTTTCTTCGTTGACCAGCCGCGAAACTCAAGCTGCAATGCTGGGTAAAGGAGAAACTGCACTTGCTTCAGCCCGGCAATCCTCATTCGCAAGCTACAGCAAAGGTGCTGCCAGTTTGATCGAGGTTCTGCGCGCTGACGAGAAAATGCTGCAGGTCGCTGACGCCAAGGCGCAGGCACAGGTCGAATCCGCACAGGCGGCGGTCGCCGTCTTCAAAGCGCTGGGTGGTGGTTGGCAAATGCCTTCCACCACTTCACCTGAAGAGAAGATGCCTACGCTGTAGGTTTCACCAACGAACGCATCCTTTCAGATCAGGCGTACTCAGCGATAACGTTCAAGCCAGTGAGCGTAAGGCGCCGGCAAGGTCCAGGCCGACTTTTCAACGCCCAGTTCTTTCGCCGCGAAATAGGCCCAATGAGGATCGGCCAGATGCGCACGGCCAATCGAGACCAGATCGAGCTGGCCTGACTTGACCGCCTCTTCAGCCAGCTTCGGCTCGCCGAAGCCCCAGGCGCTGGTCACTGCAATATCCGCTTCACGACGCACACGCTCGGCGATCGGTCCCATGAACGCAGGCCCCCACGGAATGTTGGCGTCCGGCGTGCTGAAACCGACGCTGACGCTCAACAGATCCAGCCCGCCAGCCTTGAAGCGGCGCGCCAGTTCGATTGACTCGGCAAGCGTCTGCTCGTCGCGACCGTCGTATTCGATCACGCCAAAACGTGCGGTGAGCGGCAGGTTCTCAGGCCAGACTTCACGTACTGCGGCCAGGGTTTCCAGCAGGAAACGGCTGCGGTTATCGAAGCTGCCGCCGTACGCATCGGTGCGTTGGTTGGAGTGCTCGGAGAAGAAGCTCTGCCCCAGGTAGCCGTGGGCAAAATGCAGCTCGATCCATTCAAAGCCGGCATCGCGGGCGCGACGCGCAGCATCGACGAAGTTCTGGCGAACACGCGCGATGTCGTCCAGGGTCATGGCGCGCGGGACTTTCGGCAGGTTGGCACCGAACGCAATGGCGGACGGAGCGATAGTGTCCCAGCCACGCGAATCGGAAGCAGCGATATGGTCATCACCTTCCCATGGACGATTGGCACTGGCCTTGCGACCCGCGTGGGCAATCTGAATACCCGGCACGCAACCTGCGGCCTTGATGGCTTTGACGACAGGTACGAATGCCTGTGCCTGTTCATCGTTCCAGATACCGGTGCAACCGGGAGTGATACGTCCTTCCGGCGCAACGGCGGTAGCTTCGACCACCAACAGACCAGCACCTCCACGTGCCATGCTGGCCAGGTGCACGTGGTGCCAGTCGTTGATGACACCTTCGGTTGCCGAGTACTGGCACATCGGAGGAATGGCAATTCGGTTGCGCAGCGTAACGTCTTTCAGTTTGAAGGGTTCGAACAATGCAGACATTGGAAAGCTCCCGTAGGCCAGATGACTTTTGATTTCAGTTGTTCGATGGTAATCGAACTATGGCAATAAACGGAAGCCTTGATATCATCCCCTCCATGCGAACCTTCCAACACCCCGATCCTGAAGACCTAACACTCGAACGCTTACTCTATGCCTTGAGTGATCCCGTTCGCATGGGAATCGTGCGCTGCCTGGCCGGCGTCGCAGAAGCCACCTGCGGCGAACTGGACGGCGGACGCCCTAAATCGAGCATGTCCCATCATTTCCGCGTGCTGCGCGATGCCGGGCTTGTACAGACGCGCAACGTGGGCACCATGCACATGAACTCGCTACGCAAACAGGTGCTTGAGAGCCGGTTCCCGGGTCTGCTGGACAGTATTCTGGCTCAGCATTGATGTGACAAGGCATCAGCCCTGAGACAGCCTGCGCTGCCATTTCATTGCATGAATTTCGATGCGCTGCTCGTCCGTTTCATTCCAGATCACCTGAAAGCCGGCAGTTCTCAACGCTCCGCACACCTTTTGACCAACGCCGACGCCTTTCAAGGGATCATCATCTAGCGAACCGAAAGCGATCATCAGCTCGCCGCCTTCAACCACACGCTCGACATCTTGCCCGTGATAGAAACAGTAGCCATGATAATGACCGTCTGGCGCGTCATGATCAGCCTGGGCAACCTCCGAGTATCCATCCGACATCGTGTAACCCGCGTTGGACAGCGCACAGATCCCCGCTTCATGCAGATGGTAAAAAACAACGTCCAGTCGATCACAATCGGTGATCTTCGGCCAGAGGCGTTCGGCTTCGAGCTTTTGCTTCAGCTCCTGCGCAATAAAGGCTTTCAGCACCGCGACGTCGCAATCGTCGTCAATGATGTCTTCGATCATCTCATCCATCTCTTGCGCACTGTAAAACCCGGACCAGACCCAGATTTTGATGCTGTCAGTAACATACTGTTCACTTTCGTTCATCGGCGTGTCTTCCTTGTGAAATTCAAGCGGACAGCGTGGGGACGGTCAGGCCGGATCATCGCGCGGTTGCCGGTTGCAGCCACTAACTATGTTTTATGGCGAAATCCCACTCACCAAAACATGCTGACTCATGCAAGACAGGCAAAGTTTCGACGGAGTCGAGAGACAGTTCATAAACCAAGCAGGTGCAATCGCCATTCGCTTCCACCAAGCCTGTGACGCCCATTGAATAAAGTCCTGATGAGACTTCAAGGTAGTCGGCGTTGCCGAGCCCAAGAGCACGCTGATCTTTGAAATTCAGGAAGAATGCAGGATCCCAGTCCATCAGCGCATACAGATCTGCAACCACCAACACACCCGATTCGATTCTCAATGGAATACCGTTGTGCTGAATAACCGCTCTGGGAAGCTCGATTGGCAAATCGTCGCTCTTTTCACTCAAGCGAAACAGATAGTGCGCTTCAGGAATTTCATACATCGGCAAGACCACACCAGCTTGTACGGCCAGCCGCCCCACTTCACTCTCTTCGATGAAAAACGCAAACAGATCGCCAACTTCCGGGCAGTACGCTGCGGCAAACCGGCACAACACAGCCGGATCAAAGATGACCGCCCCAGCAGTGAATGTCTCTATATTTGCCTGATTTTTCATAGGGCTATCCGATGTACGTATTGATCAGCGATGAATAATTGAGGGCTCAGGGCGTCTCAGGGCTGATGGGGGAAATTGCCACGAACGTATAGGTCAAGTAATCCGGTCACCCATGATGGGGGGGCCTGGATCGCCAGGTGATGAGCGATCAAGCCAAAGTCATCGGAGACATAGCCGGCAAGATCGGCATTTCGCGAGATTGATAAGACCTCTTTGAATACATGCTCTCTGAGCAGGTTGATCGACTCAGTCATATCACGAGCTAAAGGTGTTGCCTGCAAGGCGACATGATGCAGGGTCCATAACTGATCAAAAAATTCATCATCCCTGGCATCAAGCACTCGGTCCCAGTCAGCCTCACAGGCACAGAGCGTTTGGAA
Source organism: Pseudomonas cerasi (assembly GCF_027983475.1). Classification (NCBI taxonomy): domain Bacteria; kingdom Pseudomonadati; phylum Pseudomonadota; class Gammaproteobacteria; order Pseudomonadales; family Pseudomonadaceae; genus Pseudomonas; species Pseudomonas cerasi. Next base: position 1,387,694 of record NZ_JAQJVM010000001.1, on the reverse strand, counting down.
GAATGACGGTGGGCGAACCAGCTCCCATAACCCGTCCAGATTATCGGCACTCACAAGACCAGCATCCGCAGAACCAGAAAGGGAACATGGCTCAGGTGTGTATCACTCATAAGATAGTTCTCTAGCCTATTCGCTGTCAGATGGGTAGCTTACCAAGCCCATTACGAAACCTGGCTAACGGATAAAGGGCTCACTACTCTTCAGCCTTTCCAGCGCGAGCATCATGCAGAGAAATGAATCAACATTTCTACACGACAGCAGAACGCATCCAGCAATTGCGGCAGCTCGAACGCGGCCTTGCTAACCTGGTCCCCTTCTCAATACTTATGGGACTTGCACAAACGCCCCATTATGAAGATGCACTGCGTCGCACTAGGATCCTGCTGGAAACCGGTTTTAATCAAGCAGACCTGACCAGCTTGGCACGCGCCATTCCGGACGTTTTTCATCGGGGTCGAGACTGGGAAGCACAATACCTGGTTAAAAAGCCGGATGGTTCCTGGGGCTTTTCCGAAGAATACCTGAACATTCAAGCACGGCTTGGTCCCGTCATGCGGGCGGTCGATGCCTTGCGCACGCTTGGGTATTACTGAGCAAGCAGCACCGCATAACGGCCCGGCGGACACCGACTATGAGCAATCATAAAAAAACCGGGATTAGCCATCGACTAATCCCGGGGTTTTCAGCAGCCTAAGCGTGTTTACGAGCAGTCCTCAGACATTAAAGCCGAAACTTGCCCACTTCCGTCTGCAGGCTGGTGGCGAGGGTCTTCAGGCCGCCGCTGGTCTTGAGCAGTTCCTGAACCGACATGTTGTTCTGTTCAGCCATTTGCGCGGAGCGCTCGACGTTACGTGCGACATCCTGGCTCGCTGCGGTTTGCTCACGCAGTGCGAAGGATATCTGGTCGACCACCTGCAGAACCTTGCCCGAACTGTCGCGAATCTCGATGATCGCCTGACCGGCGGTGCCCGCCATTTCGACGCCTTCGTTCACTTCCTGAACGCCGCTGCGCATGCTTTCGACGGTCTCCCGTACGCCCGCCTGAATTTTCTCGATCATTCCGGCGATTTCCTTGGTGGATTTGCCGGTGTTCTGCGCCAGCAGGCGCACTTCATCGGCAACCACTGCGAAACCACGGCCCTGTTCACCGGCACGAGCAGCTTCGATGGCCGCGTTGAGTGCCAACAGGTTGGTCTGGTCGGCAATGCCCTGAATCACGCTGACGATCGATGAAATGTGCTCGGAGTGCTGACCCAGGCCTGCGACCTGAGTAGAAGACAGCTGCACGGTCCGGGCGATGCCATTCATGCTGGACAAGGTGTTTTCGATGACCTGCGCACCATCTTTCGACTGCTGCCCCGAACGGCTGGCGAGTTCATGCGCCTCGTCGGCGTTTTCGGAAACGTGATGGATGCTGACGGTCAGCTCTTCGATCGTGGCCGCCATCGCCGAGGCGGACGTCGACTGCTCCTGGATCGCACCGGACAGTTGCTCGGACGCACCGGAAATCTGTTGTACGGCAACGACCAGTTGATTGGCGGCCTGGCTGATCTGTTGAATCATCTCGCGCAGACGATTCTGCATACGATCAAAAGCTTTCGGCAGTTCATCGTGACTGCTGGTGTCGATCACGGTATCCAGCTTGCCATTGGCAATTGCTGTTGCGGCATCAATGGCCAGTTGCAGGCGCGCCGTGGTGCTGCGTCCCAGTGCCGCGGCCAGTATCATCGCCAGAACGGCAGCTGCCAGGCCACCGCACATCAGGATCATGATCGCGAGCCGCTTGGCATCCGCCATTTCCTGGCTGCGTTGAAGCAGCAACTTCTGCTCGGTGCCGCTGATCTCAGCCAGCAGAGCGCGCATGCTGTCCATTTTGGCTTTGTCAGCCCCCGAGGTGATGCGTGCATCCAGTTCATCATCAGCCGCATTGCGTGCTGTCAGATCGCGGCGCAGGGCGATGATCGGATTGATATCCTCGTCAAGCCAGCGCTTCTGGGTTTCACCCAGTGCAGCCAGGCGGCGCTGCTGCTCCGCATTGTCGGCTGTCAGGCGCTTGAGCGAATCGAGCTCTTCGGTGAAGCGCTTTTCCCCCGCCACCAATGGCTCCAGAAACGCATCCTTCGAGGCAATGACAAAGCCGCGCATGCCAGTTTCGATATTGATCAGCTGTTCAAGGGCAAGTTGAGCTTCGCTCAGCACCTGGTACGTATGGACATTGCTGTTGGTGGCTTCCTCGACCTGCTCGAAGCCTCTGTAAGCACTCGCGACAAGGACGGCGATAAATACGATGATCGCGGCAAAGCTGAAGTAAAGCTTTTGCGAGATGCTGAGTTTGCTGAACATGATGTCGATCCTGAACATAGCCGTTCCGTGGCTTGCATGGTGGGCGTTATCGCTCGTAAAAATAGGCTGAACCAACTTTTATGATTGATGTCATTGAGATATTACTCATGTCGCCCGCCAGCTCAGTAACTTTAGAGACCGTCATTTCATCGAACCTGAATAAAGGCTCTAATCCCACCCAACCTGTTGATATTAAAGGTTAAAAAATTTTTATTAGACTTGGCATTTCATTCGCTGTACGACTCAAAAAACTTGACGATCCAGTTTTTATGACGTCAATTTTTTGCCTCTGATAGTCAAGGCATGTTCTGATCGCGACAGCTGAGATGTCGCTGCACAACAAGTAATGCCAGTAAAAAGTAATACTTTATTCTTCCACTCCCATTGGCCGTATGGTCCGGCAAACGCATGCTGACGCTCTTGAAAGTGGCACTTTTTGGCTGATACGGGGACAGATGTTGAGAACTGACGTTCTCTTTCTGGTCCCCGTAAGCCGACGCATCTGTCCAGATACAGCGCGTCATTACAGAGTGACTTCCCGTTCTGGAAGATCAAAACCAAGTGACCTTCCTTTTCACCCTTACACGCTCCGCTGCGCTGTCAGCAATTCCGGATGGTGTGAAAACAGTTGCAAAAACGCCCCGCCCAACGCGCAACCGGCCATCACGAAAAAGCACACGGTATAACCGCTGAGGCTGGTCCAGCCGCCGCCCATGGAAATCAGCGTCCCCATCAGCACCGGGGCAATACCGCCGCCGATGAACATCGCCGTGGTGATGATCCCGTTGGCTGTAGAGGTTGCCGAAGGTTGTGCAGAGTCGGAAGCGACTGCGTAGTAGATGGGCCAGACGGCATTGGCGACCAGGCCGAAAAGCAACTGCACGGCGATGACGATCAGGATGGTGTTGGCGAAGTAAAAGGCCCCGACACTGAGCGCCATCCATATGCCACAGATGATCAAGGTGATGCGCCGGCCGATGATGTCCGACAGCGAAGGCCAGATCAGTTGCCCGAGAATGCCGGTCAACGTGAACACCACGCTCATCCCCGCCGACTCGGCCAGCGACAGGTTGAGGATGTTGTACAGATAGGCCGGCAGAACAATATTGACGCCCATGTACACCACCTGCGTGAGCAGGGTGTTACCGGCAGTCAGGGCGATATTGCGGTTACTCAGCGTCGCTTTTACCGACTTCCAGACCTGGCCTTTTACATTGGTCGACGGCGTGCTGTCCGGCGGGGTCATGCCTTTGGCAGCGATGTCCACGTACAGTTGAGTAATGCGCTCGGCCGTGGAGTAGCGTGCCCAGAAGATCATCAGTGGCAACGCAACCACGAAGGCGAAGAAGAACACATAACGCCAGTTTTCCTCACCGTAGGTGCTGATCACGAAACTGGCGACAATGCCGCTGAGCATCGCGCCGATGGGGTAACCGGTATGGTGCGCGCCCAAGGCAAAACCACGGCGTTCAACAGGCCACCACTCGGCAGTGTTGCTGACGCCGACCGGTTCGCCCCAGCCAGCGCCCAGGTTCACCCCGACCCGCAAGGCAATGAAACTGGCGAGGTTGCCACTCAATGCCTTGAAGCCCGACAAAAACGACAGCGCGGTGTAACCCAGTACCAACGGCACCTGAAAGCGCGCCCGTTTCCAGCCCCCGCCGTAACGATCACTCCAGATGGAGCCGGGTATATCGAGAACGGCCAGCGCCAGCATGACCACCGTAGCTACCGTCCCCCACTGGTCCGCAGACAGGTCGAAATGCTTGGAAATCGTTGGGCCCAGACGCAAGACGATCTCGCGATCGTAGGCATTCAGAATCCAGATCATCCAGCAGACCAGCAACGACACCCACGAAAAACGATGAATCTTGCCCAGCGATGCGTTCTTGTTATTTGGCATGGGAAATCTCCAGGCGTGCCGCACACGCCCCTGCGAGAAAGGGTCCAGTCGTCCTTAACGTTCAGGTTCAGTCTGTCGACGGGTTAACTGGCAAAGCGCCGCTCGGCGATGCCTTTCACACCCAGTCCGGTGATGGCGAACAGGGCACCGCGTTGCTGGCCATCTTCCGGAAAGCGCGGCAATGGCGGCTTGGCCATGGAGGTGACAAACAATGTGTCCAGATTCGGGCCGCCGAAAGTCAGACTGGTCACTTTTTTCACCGGCATGTCGATGATGCGATCCACCTGCCCGTCGGGGGTGTAGCGCACCAGTTTTCCGGCATACACCAGCGCTTGCCACAGACAGCCTTCGGCATCCACGGTGCAGCCATCCGCCGCCCCTCCGCCTGAGGTGTCGACCTTTGCAAACGTACGTCTGTCGGCGACTGCGCCGCTGGCGTTGTCGTAATCGTAGGTCCAGATCTCCCCTGACCAGGTGTCGGCGAAATAAAAGGTTTCCCCGCCCGGACTCCAGCAAGGACCGTTCGACACGATGATGTCTTCATCCAGAGTGTGCAGGCTCAGGTCCGGATCGAGGCGATACAGCTTGGCGCTGGCCTGATCCTCCTGCGTGTCCATCGAGCCCACGATGAACCGGCCCTGCCGATCGACCTTGCCATCATTGAGTCGATTGTTCGGCAGCCCCGGTTCGGGGTCGACGATCAGCTCGAGATCACCGCTCGGCAAGTCAAGGTTGTAGATACCCGTCTGCAACGCCACGAGCGCCGCATCGCCGTGCTTGCGCAAGGCCATGGAGCCGATTTTCTGACCGACATCCCAGGCGCGCAGTTCGCGCCCGTCGTTGGTGCAGCGCAGAACGCGGCCGTCGAAGCTGTCGATCCAGTACAGGCGCTGTTGCTCGACATCCCAGACCGGGCCTTCGCCCAGCGTGGTCTTAACGTCGACAACGATTTCGATACGCATTTTTCACCTCTGTCTTGTTGTTATTGAGATGACACATTTTGCGACGACTAGAAATTAACCTTGTCCTGTCCCTTCAGATCTAGCATTTCACGGGCTTGGTCCGGCGTTGCCACCTGCCCGCCCAGCGCTTCGATCACCGTGCGGATACGCTTGACCTGATCGGCATTGGACGCCGCCAGTTTGCCCGGTCCATCCCACAACGAATCCTCCAGACCGACCCGCACATGGCTGCCCATCGACAGGCCCATGGTGCCCAGCGGAATCTGATTGCGACCGGCCCCCAGGATCGACCACTGATAGGCATCGCCAAACAGGCGATCAGCCGTACGGCGCATATGCGCCAGGTCTTCAGGATGCCCGCCGATACCGCCACGCAAACCGAATACCGACTGTATGAAAATCGGTGCCTTGAGCAACCCGCGCTGCAGGAAGTGCGCTGCGGTATACAGATGACCGATGTCGTAGCATTCAATTTCAAAGCGTGTGCGGTTTTCGGCGCAGGTATTGAGGATGTGCGCGATATCGCGGAAGGTGTTGCGGAAAATCCGGTCGTCGCTGTCGGCCAGATAAGGACGCTCCCAGTCGTGCTTGAATTCGCTGTAGCGATCCAGCATTTCGTACAGCCCGAAGTTCATTGACCCCATGTTCAACGAGGCCAGTTCCGGTTTGAGCTGCGCCACCGGCTGCAGGCGCTCTTCCACGCCCATGGTCGGCGCGCCGCCGGTGGTGATATTGATCACCACGTCGCTCTTGGCCTTGATCTGCGGCAGGAACTGCCGAAACAGATCGACATCCTGACTGGGCCTTCCGTCATGTGGATCGCGGGCGTGCAAATGAACGATCGAGGCTCCGGCCTCGGCGGCACCGATGGCTGCATCGGCTATTTCCTGCGGCGTGATCGGCAAATGAGGCGACATCGACGGGGTGTGGATCGCACCCGTCACTGCGCAGGTGATGATGACCGGACGTTTCTTGGGCATGAGCATTCTCCATTCTTGTTGTTGGCGAGAAGTCTGATGTGGAACATGACTCGGAAGATGTCCGGTCATCGTTGCTATCGGGCCGAATCCTCAGAGGTACTCGACGTTGCCATCCACACTGATGGCCTGACCCGTGACGTTGCGGGCGGCGGGCGAACACAGAAAGAGCGCCATCGCAGCAACATCCTCGGCGGTGACCATGCGCTTGAGCGAAATCTTTTTCAGGTACTCCTCGCGCATCTCCTCCTCCGGCACGTTCATCTGCTGTGCACGGGCCCGAATCACCCCGTCCATGCGCGGACCTTCGACGATACCCGGCAGCAAGGCATTGACGCGGATATCACTTTCCCCCAACTCGGACGCCAGCGACTTCATCAGCCCGACAATCGCCCACTTGGTCGCGGCATACGGGGTGCGCCAGGCATAGCCCAGGCGACCAGCGACCGAAGCGATATGGATCAGGTGTGCGTTGGGTGAGGCCTTGAGCAACGGCACCGCGTGATGAGCGAAGCGGTACTGCCCAGTGAGATTGATATCAATGGTGCGCTGCCACTCTTCTTCGCTGATAGCATCGATACCTGCCGTAGGGCCAGCGATTCCGGCGTTATTGATCAGCACATCAAGACCGCCGAACTGTTCACGCTGCACCCTGAACACCGCTTCGATCTGCACCGGATCAGCAACGTCTGCGCGCGTGGCAACGCTGCCTGGATGGCGATCAAGGAATGCCGCAATGGCCGCCTCGCTGACATCACACACATGTACCTTTGCCCCGGCTTCCATATAAGCCGCCGCCAACACCTCACCGATCCCGGCCGCACCACCGGAAATCAGGACGCGCAGCCCTGTGTAGGGAACCAGCCGATTGAGAACACTCATGCTTTTTTCACTCCCGAGACCCGCGACCTGGAGCGGTCGCTCTTTGCGATCAGGCGCGTCAGAGAATCAGCCGCCTGCATGATGTCGTCGGTGACCGCTGCACGAGCGGCCGCCCCATCACGCGCCGCCAGCGCCTCGACGATACGGTTGTGTGCTTCCATCGAACGCTGAAGATGCGCCTTGTCAGGCGCAACCAGCGCGAAACACGGACCGATGTGCAGCCAGAAATTCTCCACTGCTGCCACGATGAGTTCGGCCTTGGCCACCGCGTAAATGCGCCGGTGAAAGGCAAAGTTGGTCCACAGATAGAGCGCGACATCAACGCTGTCAGCAGCCGTCTGCATCTGCCCGCAGAGCTGGCTGATGTCAGCAAGATCGGCGTCGTTGATCAGAATGACCGCCTTCTCGGCCAACAGCCCCTCCAGCGCAACCCGCGCATCGCGAATCTCGCGCAGCCGCTCCGGGGTCATCATGGGTACGCGAAGACGAGCGGTTTCGGTGACTTCGAAGGCGTTCTCGGCACTGAGGCGATTCAACGCCTCGCGCACCGGCATCGGACTGGAACCCAGCGCTTCGGCAAGGCCACGAATCGTCAGCTTCTGACCCGGCTGAAAGCGCCCGCTCATCAGTGCTTCACGGATCTGCCGGTAGACTTGGTCCTGGAGGGTATCGCGAGAGACCTGCCGCATGACGGGCAGGAGGATCGGAAGGTCTGTCATGGGGAGTAACTCATATTAGCGTTCTTATGGGGCTAATATGTGATCACAAATAACATATGTCAAATTGTTTTTTGGAGACCGTGGGAACCATAGCCAGAGCTCGCGTCGCGGGCCTAAGGGCAAAGCGTTGTCGTGGAAGAAGGTCGCCACAGTTTTTAGGTAACAGCTCTTGGCTATTCCGAGCGGCTGGATGTGGACGCTGGCACGGGGCCGCGCCTCTTATAAAAAGCGACAGAATTTTATGTGCAAGCAAGCAGCGCGAGAAGATTTCTTGAGGATCCGCATCCACGACCTCAAGCATTCATTTGGAAGACGGCTGCGTGCCGCTGGCGTTACCGATGAAGACCGGAAAGCTTTGCTCGGGCACAAGAACGGAGTATCAACACCCACTACTCGACAGCGGAGCTGGATCAGCTTATTACAGCGGCAAACAAGGTATCAGTAACCGACTCACGCGCGCCAGCGCTGGTGATTCTGAAGAGGAGGCAAGTGTAGGTCAAAAACCCAAGGGCACTCGAAATTTCACTGGGGTAGAAATGAAAAAGCCACCCAAAGGTGGCTAAGTCATTAAATTATATGGTCGGGACGGAGTGATTCGAACACTCGACCCCTAGCACCCCATGCTAGTGCGCTACCGGACTGCGCTACGCCCCGACTAGGCGTGTATCTGTTTTGCAACGTGCGAAAACGTTGAGGAATATACCCTAAGCATTTGAATTTTGGAAGTATCCTGACTGCTCAATTACGCCTTGAGCATGACGAGTACGTCTTCCAGCTCGGCAATCATCTCCCGAATCATCTGCTTGTACTGCTGAGTATCATCCTTCGGTTCACCGCTGGTGAGACGAAGTCGGGCGCCACCGATGGTGAAGCCCTGATCGTAGAGCAGGCCGCGGATCTGGCGGATCATCAGCACGTCCTGGCGCTGATAATACCGACGGTTTCCGCGCCGCTTGACGGGGTTGAGTTGAGGAAACTCCTGCTCCCAATAACGCAGAACGTGCGGTTTTACCGCGCAGAGCTCGCTGACCTCACCGATGGTGAAGTAGCGTTTGCCGGGGATCGGCGGCAGCTCGTCGTTATGACTTGGTTCCAGCATATGCCTCAACTCGGGCCTTCAGCTTCTGCCCTGGACGAAAGGTGACCACACGGCGCGCCGTAATCGGAATCTCTTCACCGGTCTTGGGATTTCTCCCAGGCCGCTGGCGCTTGTCTCGAAGGTCGAAGTTGCCGAAACCTGACAACTTCACCTGCTCGTTATCTTCCAGAGCGTGCCTGATTTCTTCAAAAAACAGTTCGACCAGTTCCTTGGCTTCCCGTTTATTCAGGCCCAGCTCTTCGTACAGACGTTCGGCCATCTCAGCTTTCGTCAGAGCCCCCATACGCTACTTCCTTAACGTGGCGTTTAACCTCTCCTCAAGCGAGGTGAGGATAGCAAGTGTCGTTGCGTTTACCTCATCGTCATTAAGAGTGCGTGATGGATGCTGCCAGGTCAAGCCGACTGCAAGGCTTTTTCTATGCGGATCAATGCCTTTACCCTGGTAAACATCAAATAACCTGAGGTCTGTGAGCCACTCGCCTGCATTTTCACGAATAACGTCCAGAACCGCACTGGCCGAAACATCCCGATCAGCCAGCAGTGCCAGGTCGCGGCGCACTTCAGGGAAGCGCGACAGCTCGTGGAATTTCGGCAGACGGCCGGTGGACACTTCCGCCAGAACCAGCTCGAAAACAAACACGGGACGATCAAGCCCCAGGGTTTTCGACAATTCCGGGTGAATGGCGCCCAGGAAACCGACTTCACGGCCATCACGCTCGATGCGAGCCGTCTGACCTGGGTGCAAGGCAGGATGCTGCCCCGGCGTGAAGGTGAACTCGCCCAACGCACCGGCAAAGCCCAGCACGGCTTCAACGTCAGCCTTGACGTCGAAGAAATCGACTGCATCGCGACCTTGCGCCCAGCCTTCAGGCAGGCGGCTGCCGCAGACAACGCCGGCCAGCATCGGCTCTTGCTTCAAGCCGTCGAGCTGACCGACGAAGCGCAGGCCGCTTTCGAACATCCGCACACGATCCTGCTGACGGTTGAGGTTGTGCTGCAGCGCCTTGACCAGACCAGGCCACAGCGAGGCACGCATGGCTGCCATGTCATTGGAGATCGGGTTGGCCAGCAGCAAGGGCTTGGCGCCCGGCGTGAACAGCTCGAACCATTTCGGGTCAATGAAGCTGTAGGTGATCGCTTCCTGATAACCGCGGGCAACCAGCAGGCGGCGCAGCTCAGGCAGATCGCCCTTGGCTTCGGCCTTGGCCTGGGGAGCCAGACGGGCTTGCGGATAGCGGACCGGCAGGCGATTGTAGCCGTACAGACGCGCCAGCTCTTCGATCAGGTCGACTTCAAGGCTGATGTCGAAACGATGACTTGGCACTTCGACACGCCATTTTCCGTCGGCTTCGGCAGTCACAGCCAGGCCGAGACCTGTCAGCAGACGCTCGATTTCGGCGTTTTCGATCACCAGACCGAGCATCTGCTCGACTCGGCTGGCGCGCAACGTAACCGGAGCAATCGATGGCAAATACTGTTTGCTGACCACTTCTGTTATCGGACCAGCCTCACCACCGGTGATTTCCAGCAGCAGGCCAGTCGCCCGCTCCATGGCTTCGCGGGCCAGCTGCCAGTCAACACCACGCTCGTAACGGTGCGAGGCATCGGTGTGCAGACCATAGGAACGCGCCTTGCCAGCCACCGAGATGGTGTCGAAGAAAGCACTTTCCAGGAAGATGTCACGAGTACCGGCAGTTACGCCGCTGTGCTCGCCACCCATGACACCGGCGATTGCCAGCGCGCGCTGGTGGTCGGCAATGACCAAGGTGTCGGCACGCAGGCTGACTTCCTGACCGTCGAGCAGAACGAGCTTCTCGCCCTCCTCGGCCATGCGCACGCGAATCCCGCCGTTGATTTCGGCCAGATCGAACGCGTGCAGAGGCTGACCCAGCTCCAGCATCACGTAGTTGGTGATGTCGACAGCCGCATCGATGCTGCGCACGTCAGAACGACGCAGACGCTCGACCATCCACAGCGGAGTCGGACGCGACAGATCGACGTTGCGGATGACGCGGCCCAGGTAACGCGGGCATGCAGCCGGAGCCAATACTTCGACCGGGCGCACTTCATCGTGCACAGCGCTGACAGCAGCGATCTGCGGACGGGTGACGTCAGTGGCGTACAGCGCACCGACTTCACGCGCCAGACCGGCCACCGACAGGCAGTCGCCACGGTTAGGGGTCAGGTCGACCTCAATGCTGGCGTCATCCAGGTTCAGGTAGACACGAATGTCTTCACCGACTGGCGCATCGGCGGCCAGCTCCATCAGGCCATCATTGCCCTCGCCGGCCTGCAACTCGGCAGCCGAACACAACATACCGTTGGACTCGACGCCGCGCAGCTTGGCTTTCTTGATCTTGAAATCGCCCGGAAGCTCGGCGCCGATCATGGCAAATGGAATTTTCAGGCCCGGACGCACGTTTGGCGCACCACAGACAACCTGAAAGGTTTCGCTGCCATTGCTGACCTGACACACACGCAACTTGTCGGCATCGGGATGTTGCTCGGTGCTCAGCACCTCACCCACCACCACGCCGCTGAAAACGCCGGCGGCCAGCGTCACGCTGTCAACCTCAAGACCGGCCATCGACAGACGAGCAACCAGCTCGTCGCGGGAAACCTGCGGGCTTACCCAGCCGCGCAGCCATTGTTCACTGAATTTCATCCTGCTCTCCTGAAAGGTTCGTACGACTTAGCGAAATTGCGCGAGGAACCGCAAATCGTTGTCGAAGAACAGGCGCAAATCATTGACGCCGTAACGCAGCATGGCCAGACGCTCTACGCCCATGCCGAACGCGAAGCCCTGAAACTCTTCAGGGTCGATGCCCGACATGCGCAGCACGTTCGGGTGGACCATGCCGCAACCCATGACTTCAAGCCAGCCGGTCTGCTTGCAGACGCGGCAGCCCTTGCCACTGCACATGACGCATTCCATATCCACTTCCGCCGAGGGCTCGGTGAACGGGAAATACGAAGGACGGAAGCGCACGGCCAGCTCTTTCTCGAAGAACACCCGCAGGAATTCTTCGATGGTGCCTTTCAGGTCGGCAAAATTGATGTCGCGATCAACCAGCAGACCTTCGATCTGGTGGAACATCGGCGAGTGGGTAATATCGGAGTCGCTGCGGTACACACGGCCTGGGCAGACAATGCGGATCGGCGGCTGTTGCGATTCCATGGTGCGGACCTGTACCGGTGAGGTATGGGTGCGCAGCAGCATGTTCGCATTGAAATAGAAGGTGTCATGCATCGACCGGGCCGGGTGATGGCCTGGGATGTTGAGTGCCTCGAAGTTGTGGTAATCGTCTTCGACTTCAGGGCCTTCGGCGATGCCGTAGCCAATGTGCGTGAAGAATTGTTCGATACGTTCCAGAGTACGGGTAATCGGGTGCAGACCACCGGAGGTCTGGCCGCGGCCCGGCAGGGTCACATCGATGCATTCGGCTGCGAGCCTGGCAGTCAGTTCTGCCTGCTCAAACGATGCCTTGCGTGCATTGAGAACCTCTGTGACACGTTCCTTGGCAACGTTGATCAGCGCACCGACTTGCGGACGCTCTTCAGCTGGCAGGTTCCCCAGGGTCTTCATCACCTGAGTCAACTCGCCTTTTTTGCCGAGGTAGTGAACCCGGATTTGCTCCAGGGCATTGATATCTTCGGCGCTTTGCACAGCCTCAAGAGCTTGAGAGACCAGCGCGTCCAGGTTTTCCATGTACAGACTCCAGATACAAAATAGGGGAAGAGCTGAAGGCTCTTCCCCTATTTATGACGTTTAACACCGACCCCGGAGAACCGGGGCAAGTGATTGTCGGGGACTTAGGCCAAGGTGGCTTTAGCTTTCTCGACAATCGCAGCAAACGCCGCTTTTTCGTTCACTGCCAGATCAGCCAGAACCTTACGGTCGATCTCGATGGACGCTTTTTTCAGGCCGGCAATGAAACGGCTGTAGGACAGACCGTTAACACGAGCACCAGCGTTGATACGAGCGATCCACAGAGCGCGGAACTGACGTTTTTTCTGACGACGGTCACGGTAGGCGTATTGGCCTGCCTTGATTACCGCTTGCTTGGCAACACGGAATACGCGTGAACGCGCGCCGTAGTAGCCTTTTGCAAGTTTCAGAATTTTTTTGTGACGCTTACGGGCAATGACGCCACGCTTTACACGAGCCATGAGTTACTTCCTCTATATCTTGATCAAAATTAACGAAGGCGCAGCATGCGCTCGACTTTTGCCACGTCAGACGGATGCAGCAAGCTGCTACCGCGCAATTGACGCTTACGCTTTGTCGACATTTTGGTCAGGATGTGGCTCTTGAAAGCGTGCTTGTGCTTGATGCCGTTGGCGGTTTTCAAAAACCGCTTAGCTGCACCACTTTTAGTCTTCATCTTTGGCATGTTCGGATACTCCGCATTCAGTTGATAAATATAACCGCAAGGCCTGCCGTGCCCTGGTGGTTATTTCTTCTTTTTCGGGGCGATGACCATGATCAGCTGGCGTCCTTCCATCTTAGGATGCTGTTCGACGGAACCGTATTCGAGCAGGTCACCTTCAACCCGCTTCAACAATTCCATACCCAGCTCCTGGTGGGCCATCTCACGACCGCGGAATCTCAACGATACCTTGGCCCTGTCCCCGTCACTCAGGAAACGTACCAGGTTGCGTAGTTTTACCTGGTAATCCCCTTCCTCCGTCCCTGGACGAAACTTGATTTCTTTAACCTGGATCTGCTTCTGGTTCTTCTTCGCTGCAGCAACCTGCTTCTTCTTCTCGAAGATCGATTTGCCGTAATCCATCACACGGCAGACCGGAGGGACTGCGTCGGCAGAAATCTCTACCAGATCCAGCTTCGCCTCTTCGGCAATACGAAGCGCTTCATCAATCGAGACGATGCCAATCTGCTCGCCGTCAGCGCCAATTAAACGAACCTCGCGGGCCGAGATATTTTCATTGATCGGGGCCTTGGGTGCAGCTCGTTTATCTTGTCTCATTTCACGCTTAATAATAATTACTCCGTATCTTGGCGACCACGCCGGGAAACCGCTTGTGCGACGAATTCAGCGAATTGGGCGACCGGCATCGAGCCAAGGTCAGCGCCTTCACGTGTACGCACAGCGACAGTTTGCATTTCAACCTCCCGATCTCCAATCACGAGGAGATAAGGAACCTTGAGCAAAGTATGCTCACGGATTTTAAAGCCGATCTTTTCATTTCTCAAGTCAGACTTGGCACGAAACCCGCTTTCAGCCAGAGTTTTTTCCACTTCGAGGGCAAAATCGGCCTGTTTGTCAGTGATATTCATGATCACTGCCTGGGTGGGTGCCAGCCAGGCCGGAAACGCGCCTTCGTAATGCTCGATCAGAATCCCGATGAAACGCTCGAAAGACCCGAGAATTGCGCGGTGCAGCATGACCGGATTCTTACGGCTGTTGTCTTCCGACACGTACTCGGCACTCAAGCGGATCGGCAGATTGAAGTCCAGCTGCAAGGTGCCGCACTGCCATACCCGACCGAGACAATCCTTGAGGGAGAACTCGATTTTAGGACCGTAGAACGCGCCCTCGCCCGGCTGCAGGTCATAAGGCAGACCTGCGCTGTCGAGTGCGGAAGCCAGCGCCGATTCGGCACGGTCCCAAAGCTCGTCGGAGCCTACACGCTTTTCAGGGCGAGTGGACAATTTGAGTTCGATATCCTTGAAGCCGAAATCGGCATAGACATCCAGCGTGAGCTTGATGAACGCGGCGGACTCAGCCTGCATCTGGTCTTCGGTACAGAAGATGTGTGCATCGTCCTGAGTGAAGCCACGCACGCGCATGATGCCGTGCAGGGCACCCGACGGCTCGTTACGGTGACAGGCACCGAACTCGGCCAGACGCATCGGCAGCTCGCGGTAGCTTTTCAGGCCCTGATTGAACACCTGCACGTGGCAAGGGCAGTTCATCGGCTTGATCGCGTAGTCGCGGCTTTCGGACTCGGTGGTGAACATGTTGTCGGCGTAGTTGGCCCAGTGCCCGGATTTTTCCCAGAGCGAGCGATCGACCACTTGCGGGGTCTTGATCTCGAGGTAGCCGTTTTCACGCTGCACTTTGCGCATGTACTGCTCGAGCACCTGATACAGGGTCCAGCCCTGTGGGTGCCAGAAGACCATGCCCGGCGCTTCTTCCTGGGTATGGAACAGGCCAAGACGCTTGCCGATCTTGCGATGGTCGCGTTTTTCGGCTTCTTCGATGCGCAGAATGTAGGCCGCCAGCTGCTTCTTGTCAGCCCAGGCAGTGCCGTAGACACGCTGCAGCTGCTCGTTTTTGGCATCGCCACGCCAGTAGGCGCCAGACAGCTTGGTCAGCTTGAATGACTTCAGGAAACGCGTGTTCGGCACGTGCGGACCGCGGCACATGTCGACGTATTCTTCGTGGTAATACAGGCCCATGGCCTGCTCGTTCGGCATGTCTTCGACCAGACGCAGCTTGTAATCTTCGTGACGGGCGGTGAACACCTCTATCACTTCAGCGCGCGGGGTGACTTTCTTGATGACGTCGTAATCTTTTTCGATCAAATGCTGCATGCGCTGCTCGATCGCCGCCATATCGTCAGGCGTGAACGGGCGCTCGTAGGCGATATCGTAATAGAAGCCGTCGTCGATCACCGGGCCGATGACCATTTTTGCAGTCGGATACAACTGCTTGACCGCGTGCCCTACCAGGTGCGCGCAGGAGTGACGGATGATTTCCAGTCCTTCCTGATCCTTGGGGGTGATGATCTGCAGGCTGGCATCGTTTTCGATCAGGTCGCAGGCATCGACGAGCTTGCCGTCGACCTTGCCGGCGACGGTGGCCTTGGCCAGACCGGCACCGATTGAAAGCGCGACATCGGCTACGGAAACCGCATGATCGAATGAACGTTGACTGCCGTCGGGAAGAGTAATAGTTGGCATGGCGCCTCCTCTCCTAGTGGTGACCCCTACCAAAGGTCACGTGGGTTGGGATGAGCCAGTACGTGATCCGGTGGTATGCCTGCCTCACAGTGGCAGGAGCCTTGGGGCCAACCTTGAACCGGACCAGATGACTGGAATGTACGAAAAACCTGCCTGCGCGGCACCGAAAGGCATTGGCCATGGGGCGCTTGAAAATAACAGGACGCGCATCCTAACACAGCCAGACCGGCCGGGATGCACATCCACGCAAATGAAATGGAATTGGCACACCACCTGAACTGGCAGGCTTCATGGGCGTCAGAAACCATCGAGACCCCGAACGTTTTTTCCAGCAATCAAGGAGAACACCATGAAGTTTTCACGCCTGACCAGCCTCCTCCTCTGCAGCGCCGCCCTTATCCCTCTGGGTGCTCACGCCGCAATGGACGGAACGACACGCACTACCTTCACTCAGGAATGCGTGGCTGCGGCCAAGAAACAGGGGCTGGATGACAAGACCGCAACGACTCACTGCGAATGCGGTGCAAAACAGGTGGACAGTCATTTCACCGACAAGGAAATAGCCTCGCTCAAGGACACCAAGACAGCGCCACCGGCTGCATTGACGGCAAAACTGCAAAAACTGGTCGCAGAGAACTGCACGGCGACAAAATAATCATTTTTTCAGCCGGGATAAAACGCGAACTCCGGGCACTGATAGCAGTTGGCCCATCGCCTTCTGAAAGCCATTGAAATCATGGCGTTAAGCGCTATTGCCACAGCACGTTCAGTACCGGGTCTGGCACGCCGGAGGGCGCTTTGCGGAGCATGGTGAACTGCATATACGGGACCTTTACGCAAAGCGCCCACCTTAATAGCTGTTTTTTTGCCCATTTCGACTATGATAGCCCGGTGTGCCCAGTTGGCCTGAGCAGCACGTTACTGAAAATTATGTTTCTGGAGATACACCATGTCTAATCGCCAAACCGGCACCGTAAAATGGTTCAACGATGAAAAAGGCTTCGGCTTTATCACTCCACAAGGTGGCGGTGACGACCTGTTCGTACACTTCAAAGCAATCCAGAGCGACGGTTTCAAAAGCCTGAAAGAAGGCCAGACCGTTACTTTTGTTGCTGCTAAAGGCCAGAAAGGCATGCAAGCAGAAGAAGTTCAGGTGGCCTGATTCACCTGACACAAAAAAACCCCGTCACTGACGGGGTTTTTTTATGCGCGGAAGAAAGTATCGGCTCAACCGCAATTGATACGGGTCACCTTCCCCGACGCATCGGTGTTGACGTTTACCCGCTCGGACCGGTATTCCAGCGTGACCATGTCGTCAGGACCGAGAATGCGCGCATCCTGCGAACCGGAACGGGTGCGGACTTGAGAAAGGAGGTCTATGGAAGCCTGCTTGCCGACAGCGAACTGGGCAAGCCCTGCATCACAACGGCCAGGTATCGCGTTGCTGGCGGGCGCGTCAGCCTTGACGGGCGCCTCAGCACTGGCACTGCTATCCGAAGCCGTACTGCTGCAGCCTGCCACCAATGAAGCCACGACCACAAAACCCAATGTTGCGAATTTCCGGGGCATACACCCTCCTCTGCCAATGAACATTTCCAGACCTGTCCGACCGCGCTAAGGCGCGTTGGTTGCACGGTCCGTGCCGACATGCCTTGTGTAACCTGTTGATCTGCCTGGACCGGGAGTCTGCCTTGGCATGACACAGGGCGCGCGAAGAAATCGTCACAAAACGTTTATCGCCGATGCGCATTGAGGCGGGCTATCAGGATCATATGTAAGTAGGAGTGTCAAAATGCGCACGGGATGGTTTACTGCCAGAGACACAAGCGCCGGGAAGCGAGCAGCGTGTGCGTGACCCTTCACTGGAGATCAGACAGACATGACAGCCATAACCCTAGACGCAGACATCAAGGCCAGATGGCCTCAGGGCCACTGCTCGCACAGCCCCGGGAATCCGGAAGAACTGATGATCATCGCAGTTGACCTGCTGATCAAGGAACTGGGCACCGAGGGTGCCCGTGCCTTCATCAGCCAAGTGCTGAGCCGCTACGCCACGGCAGGATTGCCCGCCTGATACGCGGCTTCAGAATGCGTGATTATTTGAGGCGCGCCAGACGCTCGGTCAGCAGATCGAAGAACCCCTGAGCGTCGCCGTTCTCGACCCAGAATACGTTCTGCGGCTGCTTGAGTGTGCCGTACCAGTCGGCCACTGTCTGACCGAAACCGATACCCTCACGGGTGTCCACTGCGACGTTGATCTGCCGTCCGGAAAACAACTCAGGCTTGAGCAGCCAGGCAATCACGCTGGCATCGTGTACCGGTCCGCCGGGCAAACCGTAATGCTCCATGTCCAGCTTGACGTATTCATTGAGAATGCCGTCCACCAGCTTGCCCGCATTATTGCCCAGTGCGGCGATCTGCTTGAGGCGCTGTTCACTGGTGAGAATCTTGTGGGTCACGTCCAGCGGCACGTACGTCAGCTTCACACCACTGGCCAGAACGATCTGCGCGGCGTGCGGGTCGGCGAACAGGTTGAATTCGGCAACCGGAGTGATATTACCGCCGTTGAAATGCGCGCCACCCATGACCACGACTTCCTTGATGCCCTGGGTGATTTCCGGAGCCTGCACCAGCGCCAGCGCCAGATTGGTCTGCGGGCCGAGCATGGCGATGGTGATGCTGTGCGGCTTGGCCTTGCTCAGGGTGCGAATCAGGTAATCGACGGCATTGCCTTCGGCCAGCCCCTTGGCGGGCTCATGCACGGGTACACCCGGCAGGCCTTCCTGACCGTGAACGTTCTCGGCATAGATTGGTGTACGCACCAACGGCTTGGGCGCACCGGCATACACAGGCACCTCTTCGCGCCCGGCCCATTCCCGCGCCAGCCTGGCGTTACGCGAGGTCTTGTCGAGGCGCACATTACCAGCCACCGTGGTGATAGCCATCACGTTCAGCTCTTCAGGTGACGCCAGCGCCAACAATAGCGCGACGACATCGTCCGCACCTGGATCGGTATCGATGATCAGATCGCGCTTTTCAGCCGCCTGGACAGCGGCAGTGCCGAGGATGGACAAGAGCAACGCTCCACGAATGAACTGTCTGGAAAACTGTATCAATGTCATATGAAACTCCCTTTCTTGAATAACTAGGCTTTTTGCGAAAAGTCGGCGAGCGAAGGTCAGGCAAGGCAAAAACAGGCGAGGAAGCGGAGTCTACGTGTTGTAAATGAGCATTCCGAGCCTGTTTTTAACGCAGCATCACCGAGCGCAGCCACTTTTTGCACATAGCCTAGAAGACGACTCCGGACACCAGCGCCACATTACTGTACGGCTGACATTCTCCGGTACGGATGATTGCCTTGGCCTTGCTACTCAAGACCTTGAGGTCTTCATGGCTTATCCAGCGTTGTTGCCCCAATTGGTCGTCCAGATTCAGGCTTTCGATCACCTGCAAAGCAGGCGGCTTGATCTCGGCCATCTCGTTGGCCAATACGTGGCTTTCAACCTGCATTTCACTCAGCACGACATCCAGCACACTGATGAAATCCGGCACACCGCGGGTCAGCGCGAGGTCGATCAATTCGACGCCCGCCGGTACTGGCATGCCGGCGTCGACGATCATCAGGATGTCACCGTGACCCAGCGATGCAATCACGCGGGACAGGGCAATATTGAGTAGCGGGGTCTTTTTCATAGCGAATTGAATTCCTGTACTTCCTCGAACGTCGGGATGGACGGCTGGGCACCCGCTCGGGTGACGGAGATGGCCGCCGCAGCCTGACCGAAACGAATTGCCTGCAATTCGCCATGGCCTGCGGACAATGCCGCCGCAAAACCGCCGACAAAGGTATCACCTGCAGCGGTGGTGTCCACGGCCTGCACACGACGTGCGGGAATATGCTCAACGCCAGACGCATTGGCGAACAGGGTTCCGCGCTCGCCAAGGGTAATGATCACGTTGCGCGCGCCGGCCGCCAGCATCGCCGAAGCCGCGTTTTCAGCGGCCGACGGTGAGTCAACGCTGACACCGGTCAGGGTCTGCGCTTCGCTTTCGTTGGGGATCAGGTAGTCGATCAGGGCATACCAGTTTGCCGGCAGCGGCTCGCTGGCCGGCGCAGGATTGAGAATGACGGTCTTGCCCAGCGCACGTGCGCGTGCCAGGGTATGGAAAACGGTCTCGGTCGGCACTTCGAGCTGGCAGATGACGATTTGCGAATCCGCCAGCAGCGCATCGAAGCGCTCGATCAATGCAGGACTGAGCCGACCATTGCCACCGGCCACGATGACAATAGCGTTCTGGCTGTTGGCGTCGACCACGATCGAGGCGATCCCGGTGGACACACCCTCAACGACGGTCACCGCCTGGCAATCGATATGCTCGGCCAGCAGCGCCGCACGCAGTTGCTCACCGTAGGCATCAGCCCCGACACAACCGATCATCGCTACGCTGGCACCCAGACGTGCCGCAGCAACCGCCTGATTCGCCCCCTTGCCGCCCGGCACGGTATCAAATGTTTCCCCGCTCAAGGTCTCGCCGGGACGCGGCAGACGCTGGGCGCGGATGACCAGATCCATGTTCAGACTGCCCACTATCACTATTTTTGCTTGCATGGCTCATTAATCCGTTGCTGCGCGTGCGCGTCATTCGTTGGACAAAGTAGTGGGCGCTGCCGTGGACTCGCGCACCACGACGCTAGGCGTCACGAGTCTTTTTTCAGCAGGAAGCCCATGGGGTGTGGCGATTCTGCTCAGCAGCATTTCTGCGGCGGTTTCGCCCAGTTGCATGATCGACTGCCCCACGGTGGTCAGCGCCGGATAAACATAGCGACTCATCTGGATATCATCGAAACCGATCACCGACAGGTCCTGAGGCACGCGAATCAAGCGCTCGGCGGCGGCGCGCAATACGCCGATGGCAATGACGTCGTTGCCGGCAAAAATCGCCGTTGGCGGATGCGCTGCCAGAAGCTGATACGCTGCCTCATGACCGGCAGAGCTGGTGAACTCACTGTGCGCCGCCCATTCGGCACGGGCCTGAACGGACGCCTGCTGCAGGGCGCGCCGGTACCCCGCCAGACGCATCTCGGCCACTGTGCTGTGTAATGGCCCGCCGATGCAGGCAATGGCGCGATGCCCGAGGTCCAGCAAGTGCCGAGTCGCCAGATAAGCGCCCTGCTCATGGTCGATACGGATCATGTCGGCATCGATACCGTCCAGTTCCCGGTCAACGATCACCAACGGCGTACGAACCTCGGCAAGGCCACCTGCAATACCGGCATCGCCACCCACCGAAGAAACAATCAGACCGTCGACACGCTTTTCCAGTAGCACGCGCAGATAGCCACGCTGTTTCTCCGGATTATCATCGGAGTTGCAAAGGATCACGCAAAAACCGTTGCGCTCGCAGTAATCCTCGATGCCCCGCGCCAATTCGGCGAAATACGGGTTCATGCCGTTGGGAATCAACAGACCGATGGTCGAGGTGGTCTTGGCCTTCAGCGAACGCGCCACTGCACTGGGGACATAATCGAGCTGTGCAATGGCGGCTTCGACCTTGAGCCTGACCGGCTCGCTCACCGGCCGGGTCTTGTTCAACACGTGGGAAACCGTGGTGTACGAGATCCCCGCCAGGGCCGCGACATCCTTGATGGTTGCCATATCAGCCCTGGCGCCGAGCCCGATGGCTGCGATAGGTGTCCAGTACCACAGCGATCACAATCACCGCACCGGTGATGATCCGCTTGGTCGGCTCGGTCGCACCGATCTGCGCCAGGCCTGCGGCCAGCACGGAAATGATCAGCACACCGAAAAAGGTGCTGATGATCGAACCGCGTCCGCCCATCAGGCTGGTGCCGCCGATCACCACGGCTGCAATGACCTGCAGTTCAAGCCCTGCGCCGGCATTCGGATCGGCCGCTTCCAGCCTGGATATCTGGAACAATGCCGCGACACCGGCCAGCAGCCCCATCAGCGAGAACACCAGAATCTTGTAAGGCTTGGGATTGATACCCGCCAGACGCACGGCCTCTTCGTTGGTGCCGATGCCGATCAGGTAGCGACCGAAAACGGTCCGGGTCAGTACTGCCTGAGCGACGAAGATGATCAGCAACGCGATGATGAAGGACGGCGCAATGCCGAAAGCAATCGGATCGGACAGCCAGGCGAACGAATCACCGATGTAGGCGGTACGCGAATTGGTCATCTGATAGGCCGCGCCACGGGCCATTTCCAGCACGCCCAAAGACACGATGAACGAAGGGATGCGCCAGGCGACCGTGATCGAACCGGTGACCGTACCCGCCAGCGTCGCACAGGCAATGCCCAGCAGCGCCGCCGGAAACACGCTCCAGCCCCAGCCGAGGATTGCCACACTGACCGCCGAAGCGGCCAGGGCCAGCACCGAGCCGACCGACAGGTCGATGCCGCCGATGATGAGGATCAGCGTCATGCCGACCGACAGCACCATAAGGTCCGGGATCTGGTTGGCGAGCATGCTGAAGGTCTGGTAGGACAGGAAGTGATCGCTGAGCAGCGAGAACAGCACAATCATCACCAGCAACGCACCGGCCAACCCGATGTAGGTACCCAGACCAAAGTAGTTGCCGCCGCGACGGACTGGCACAGTCAGCGTCGGAGAAGGAGTATTTTTCATGAGTCGTTCCTGGGCGCCGCATCATTGAGCAGCGCGTCACGTTTCTGATAACCGGCGAAGGCAGCGGCCAGCAATTGGTCCTGGGTCCAGCTGTCGCGTTCGAACGTGTCGATCAGGCGACCGGCAGACAGCACGCCGATACGATCACAGATCAGCATCAGCTCGCGCAGATCACTGGAAACCACCACCAGCGCCCTGCCCTGACGGGTCAATTCGGCCAGCAGCGCGTAGATATCGAACTTGGCACCGATGTCGATGCCCCGTGTCGGCTCGTCGAACAGCATTACCGTGCAGTCACGTTCCAGCCAGCGACCGATCACCACCTTCTGCTGATTGCCACCCGACAACTCGGAGACCAATTGGCCCGGACTGGAGCTGCGAATGCGCATGGCCGCTACCTGGCGCTGCGCCAGCTTCAGCTCGTCGTCGCTGTTGACCATGCCCGCACTGGAAATCGAATGCATGTTGCCCAGCGCAATGTTGGCGCTGATCGATTGCGACATCAGCAGGCCTTCGCTCTTTCGGTCTTCCGTGATCAGCGCGATACCCTGCTCCACCGCGTCGGCTGGCGAGCGAATGCTGACCTTCCGCAGCGGCTTTCCGACTTCGATGTCACCGCTGTCGGCAACGTCTGCACCGTAGATCAGGCGTAACAACTCGGTACGCCCGGCACCGATCAGCCCGGAAATACCGAAGATTTCACCTCGACGCACGTCGAAGGACACATCCTGAACCTTGCCGGCGCGATTGAGCCCCTTGACCGACAGCGCCACCTCGCCAATCTGCCGGGCGCCCATGTCGATATGCTCGCCGAGCTCACGGCCGACCATCAGGGTCACCAGTTGCTCACTGTTGTATCGGGCAATCGGCTCGACACACACCAGCTTGCCGTCGCGCAGCACGGCGATGCGCTGGGACACCCTGGCCAGCTCTTCAAGCCGATGGGAGATGTAGATGATCGAGACGCCACGTGCCTGCAACCGTGTGATCTGCTCGAAGAGCATTTCCACTTCGCGCGAGGTGAGCATGGCAGTGGGTTCGTCGAGAATCAGCACGTGACAGTCGCCGATCAGGTTGCGGGCGATCTCGACCATCTGTTGGTGGCCGATCCCCAATTCGCCGACCAGCGTGTCGGGATCAATGGCGTCCAGCCCCACTTGGGCCATGGCCTCGATCGCGTTTTCGCGCAAGCGCTTGCGGTCGATCCAGCCGGCCCTGCGGGGCAAGTCATGAAGAAACAGATTTTCGGCCACGGTCAGGGTCGGCAGCAGGTTGAGCTCCTGCATGACCATGCGAATGCCGAGTTTTTCGGCCTGGGTACGACTTGCAGGCTGATAAGGCTGGCCCTGGAACTCCATGTTTCCGGTGGTAGGGGTTACCAGCCCGCCGATGATTTTCGACAAGGTGCTTTTACCGGCACCGTTTTCCCCGGTCAGGGCGAGCACTTCGCCACGCATCAACGTCAGGTCGACGTCACCAAGTACGGGCTGTGCGTAGGTTTTGCCGATGCCACTGACCGAAAGAACAGCTGTCTGAGCAGACGCTGACATACATTTCTCCCAGCGCCCGTCCTCTGCGGACGGGCACCTTTACACGGCGTGGATCAAGGTTGAGTAACGAGTTGCACCGGCGTTTCGATCACGCCCTTGTCGTTAGTGTCGACCTTCTCGCCTTTGACGAGCTTGAGGGCAGCTTCGATGCCGAAGACCGCCTGCCTGGCTGCGTACTGATCGGCCGTGGCCAGAACCCGTCCATCCTTGAGCATCGGCTTGATCGCATTGATGTTGTCGTAGCCCACGACCATGACCTTGCCAGCCTTGCCTGCCGCACGCACTGCAGAGACGGCGCCCAGCGCCATGCTGTCATTACCGGCCAGCAAGGCTTTCAGGTTCGGGTATTCGTTGAGCATCGCCGAGGCCACAGCGTTGCCCTTGTCGATTTCCCAGTTACCGGACTGCGTGGACACCACTTTCATTTTCGCTTCGTCCATGGCGTCCTTGAAACCGGCGGTGCGTTGCTGAGCATTATTGGTGGTCGACACACCTTCAATGATGCCCACCTCGTCGCCAGCGGTCAGTTTCTTGGCCAGATAATCGCCCACCAGCTTGGCACCCTTGCGGTTGTCAGGCCCTACGAACGGGATTTGCAGGTTCTTGCTTTTGAGCACGTCGACATCGAGTTGGTTGTCAATGTTGACGACCTTGATTCCGGCATCGGTGGCTTTCTTGAGCACCGGTACCAGCGCCTTGGAGTCGGCTGGTGCGATCACCAGCGCATTCACGTTGGAGGCGATCATCTGTTCGACAATGCGGATTTGCGCGGACGTGTCGGACTCATCCTTGATCCCGTTGGAGATCAGGTCGAATTCGGTGGCATGTTCTTTCTGGTAGTCCTTGGCACCGTCTTCCATGGTCAGGAAGAACTCGTTGGCCAGCGATTTCATGACCAGTGCGACCTTGGGTTTTTCAGGCGTCTGGGCATAGACGGTAGAGAGGGGCATGACTGCCGTGACGGCAGCAAACATGGCGACAGCGAGAAGGCGTCCAGCGAATGGCAGCTTCATGAGTTCATCTCCGATCTTGTGATTATTGTTCGGGCGAACGGCGCAGGATCGATGCCGGGCATCGACGCGCAAACGTTTGCGAGGAGCGAACTATGGAAAAAGCTGCAACCTTTGTCAATCCACCTGAAATTAAATCTTACCGAGCTGCCCGCCCCCGCTAGCGCGGGGAACGGGCGTCACGATCAGTCGGGTCTCACTCTTCAGGTTTGACCGTCGCTACATCATCAGCCTTGATCCGGACGGTCTTGCCGGAGATATCCTCGAACTCGTAGAAACCGTCGCGTGTCTTGGTCTTGGGCATGTCTTTGGTCACGTACTGAGTACCGTTTTGCAGCGTGACGACCGAGGGCGTGGAACAGCCTGCCAGCAGCACAACTGCCGAGGCCAGTAACGGAAATGCCAGTGACTTGATATTCATGCGTGACTCCGGAAACGTCAGGGTGTTTTTTCAAGGCAATAGTGTGCCACTTCGAGCGCTTTATCCTACATAGATGTTGCGAAAGATCCGACACTGAAATACTGTATGCCCGTACAGCAATATTCAGGGACCTTTTTCCGTGGCAAAACAAAGCGCAACGACCCCTTCCATTCCCGGCCCTTACGAGCGCATGGGCATGCGGGTACAGAAGATCATCAACTCGCCCACCGCACAGAAATCCAGGGCTGCCCTGCTCTTTCGTCAGCCAGACGAGGCAGAGGACGACTGGGCGCAACTCCTTGAAGAAATAGCCGAGAACGACAATGTCACCCTCGCCTGGCGCGACGACGGTGGCGTGCAAATATTCTGGACGTTGCCGAAGGAAGACTGACGGCATGACGTTTCGATTTCCCACACTGCTTTGCACCACCCTGCTCATCACCGCCTCATTCGCCGCCCAGGCACAAGCCCCGCGCACCTTCAGCGAAGCCAAGAAAGTTGCCTGGGGCTTGTATGCACCGCAGTCGACCGAGTTTTACTGCGGCTGCAAATACACCGGCAATCGGGTCGACCTCGCGGGCTGCGGCTATGTCCCGCGCAAGAGCGCCAAACGGGCCAGTCGTATCGAATGGGAGCACATTGTGCCTGCCTGGCAGATCGGCCACTTGCGCCAATGCTGGCAGAACGGCGGGCGCAAGAACTGCACACGAACTGACCCGATTTACAAACGCGCCGAGGCAGACCTGCACAATCTGGTGCCGAGCATCGGCGAGGTCAACGGTGACCGCAGCAACTTCAGTTTTGGCTGGATACCCGAGCAAAAGGGCCAGTACGGTTCATGCCTGACACAGGTGGATTTCAAGGCCAAAAAGGTCATGCCTCGCCCCTCGATACGCGGCATGATCGCGCGCACCTACTTCTACATGAGCAAACAGTACAATCTGCGCCTCTCGCGCCAGGACCAGCAGCTCTATCAGGCCTGGGATAAAACCTATCCGCCCCAGGCATGGGAGCGCCAGCGTAACCAGCAGGTCGCCTGTGTCATGGGACGTGGTAATGATTTTGTAGGCCCGGTAGACCTGAAGTCGTGTAAATAACGAAGCTTGATCAAAGGCCGAGCCCTCAAACGGATGATTGCTCGGCCATTGATTAACGCGCTTGAGTGAATCCAAAACCACTTATCGGACATCTGTTAACTCAATCCATGAACGCTACGATTTTCGGTCTACTCTCTGGAATCAAAGGCGTGATCGGGAGGCCTCCTGTCGTGCATACGCCCAAAACAGTCAGGCTGATTATCACGTTAGCAGGCAGGGAAGATGAATCATCAAACGGAATTTGAAATTCACTATCAATTCAATGGCCAACTTCACTGCTTTCTGCATCAGGCAACGCAACTGTGCCAGAGCGACGCCTTGCATTGTGCGACCCTGCATGCAGGTGTCGGGACCGTGAGCGGCAATATATCCGCAGGCCCGATAGGCGTCGCAACCTTGCAGGCAAAGCGTTTTGGCGTGACGCAGGTGCATTGGAGAAGGGCTTCGCTACAAGCCTGAAACATCGTCCTGTTCAACACAACAATGGCCTTCGAAAAGGCCATTGTTCCTATACATTGCCAGACCCTTGCGGATCAAATGGCAGGGTAAGCGCCTGTGCCATCAGGCCACGGCGTCAGCAGCTCGAAACCGGTCGAGGTGACGGCAACCATATGCTCCCACTGCGCAGACAGTGAAAGGTCGCTGGTCAGAACCGTCCAGCCATCCGGCAGCGTCCGGGTGCCCGCCCTGCCCGCATTGATCATCGGTTCAATGGTGAACACCATGCCCGGCTTGAGCCTGAGGCCTTTGCCCTGCGCACCATAGTGCAAAACCTGCGGCTCTTCATGGTACTTGCGCCCAATGCCGTGTCCGCAATATTCACGCACTACGCTAAAGCCTTCGCGATGAGCGACGCTCTGGATGGCGTAACCGATATCACCCAGGGTTGCACCCGGACGCACAGCATGAATACCGGCGCGGGTTGCCTCATAGGTCGTCTCGACCAGACGCCTGGCCAGGGGGCTGACCTCACCCACCAGGTACATACGGCTGGTATCGCCATACCAGCCGTCCTTGATGACCGCGACATCGATATTGACGATATCGCCTTCCTTGAGGATATCGGTGGCAGAAGGTATGCCATGGCACACCACGGCGTTCGGAGAGATGCAGGTGGTCTTGGTAAAACCGTGATAGCCCACATTCGCAGGAATCACTTTCAGCTCTTTGACGATGTATTCGTTGCAGATGTCGTCAAGCGCTTCGGTGCTGACGCCCGCCTTGACGTAAGGCGTGATCATCGCAAGTACATCGGCAGCCAGTCTGCCGGCTATGCGCAGTTGCACGAGGTCCTGTTCGGTCTTGAGACCGATAGCGCTGCTCATGAGACCGCCTTGGAAAGGCTGGAAGCTGAAAGCTCCGAGACGTTGAAGTTCGAAGCGGTCAGCACGGTCTCACCGGCATTTTCGAGACGGATCAGCATCTGGCAGATCTCGCTGTAATCCAGCGTCGGGTGCAGTTCAGCGAGCATACCGACACGCATCCAGTGCTCGGCCTGCGCATTGATCGAGCGGCTGAGCGCAACGCTGGCAGAGCGCAGATTGGCGTGCATGTTTTCGGAAATTTTTACCAGACCCATGATTCACCTCAAGTTGAATATATGAAGCATATACGCTACGTATACTCACAATCAACCCGAGACGTGCCGTGGCTGTGATCAGCCACCTTATTCCATCGAGCCAGCCTGGCGGTATTCGCCGCCCGCGCGGGCAGCCGCGATGACTATCGACACCTCTGGCTCGTAGGCATTGAACTGGCGCAGTGCGGCCGCCAACTGGAGAAAATCCTCACGCTGCATTTCATTGGCTGCAGAGAGCATGCGATGTTGTTGAGCAACCGGGCTTTGCGCTGACTTAAGGGACATGACAGACCTCATTCGTTCTTTACTGTTCATACATACAGTATTTTGAACTGCGCGCCGATACAAGACCGGTCGCGACGAATGGTCGGTGAATGTGTAAATGGCTCAATGCCCCGCCAGGGTCTGCAGGCGTTCCAGATCAGCCTGGGCGATGCTGATACCGTGCGACATTGATCGCGCGCGCTCGCTGTAGCGTCGATCCCCCGGCAGACGCTCCTGCCCGGACCCATGCAGTTGCCGCACCAGTTCCTCACTGCGCAGTGCAAACGACTGACCGCTGCCCTTGTCAGGATCGATGACGATCAGCAACTGGCCGGTCCAGGGCGTCTGCGCACCGGGATGCTTCGACCAGTCGAATTCGAACGAGAAATTGCCCCCTGTCAGCCCTGCGGCCAGCAGCTCGACCATCATCGACAATGCCGAACCCTTGTGCCCGCCGAACGGCAACAACGCACCACCCTCGAGAATGGCGCGCGGCTCGTCAGTGGGCTGGCCGTCGCGATCGACACCCATGCCCGCTGGTAACAGCCGACCTTCACGTGCGGCGATCTGTACATCACCGTGGGCGATGGCGCTGGTCGCCAGGTCGAAAACAATAGGCTCGCCGCCTGCACGGGGCGCGGCGAAAGCAATCGGGTTGGTGCCGAACAGAGGCTGACGCGCACCATGCGGCACAACGCAGGTCATGCTGTTGACCATGCTCAGGGCAACCAGCCCCTGTTCGGCGAAAGGCTCGACATCCGGCCATAACGCAGCGAAATGATGAGAGTTGCGGATGGCCAGAACCGCAATTCCGGCACTGCGTGCCTTGTCGATCAACAAGGCTCTGGCCGCCGCCAGTGCAGGCTGGGCAAAGCCGCCCCCGGCGTCGACCCGGACAAACGCAGCGCCGACATCCTCGACCACCGGCACAGCCTTGCCGTTCACCCACCCGCTGGCCAGCGATGAGAGATAGCCGGGAATGCGAAAGATGCCATGGCTATGCGAGCCGTCGCGCTGGGCGCTGGCGCAGTTCTCGGCCAGCACGTCGGCAACCTCCGTGCAGGTGCCGTGGGCAAGGAAGATCCGGCGCAACAGATCTGTCAGTTGCTCAAAGGAAACGGTCCGGGTCGACTGATCGGCAGGGTTGGCGCGCATCTGAAACTCCTGTTCATGGCGGTAGATCGAGAACGCTAGCGAGAACGACAAGGCGAAGACAGGTTCCGAGAGTAGCGCCGAGGACTCTGCAAAGACACTCCCCGGGCACTGACTTCATTGCGGCGGGCAGACTGCGACGGATAGTTTTCAATGAGAGCAGCTTGCATTCACCAGAAAATACGCAGCACCTTGATAGGCAATAGCCGGCAAATGTTCTCTCTCCCTGAAATCAAAGGGTAGAATGCGCCGAAGGTATAGGCCGGAGCGCCCATGAGCGACCCTCTTTTCAGCAACGCAGAACACGACGCGATCACCGATGCCGCTGCGCATTGGTGCATGCGCCTGCATGCAGAAGACTGTACCGCTGCCGAACGAAAAGCATTCGAGCAATGGCTGAAGGCCCACCCCCTGCATGCGGTCGAATACAACGCCATGCTGGAAGTCTGGGATATCACCGGGCAAATCGAACCGCTTAACCCGGCACCTGTGCGCCAAGCCCAGGCTGACCGGCCCGGTCAGGTTCGGCCTCGTCGCGGTCGCCGCTGGGCAAAACTGGCCGCAGCCGCAGCGGTCGTTGCCCTGGCGCTACCGATTGCCGGGTACGTCGGCTGGCACCAGGGCTGGCTGCCTGATACCTACGAGACTTACAACGCCGATACCACCACACGCCTGGTCATGCTGGAAGACGGCAGCCGCGCCGAGCTGAACCTGGGTACCGAGTTGACCTATGCCAATTACCGGGATCGACGCAGCGTCACGCTGAAAAAGGGCGAGGCGTTCTTTGAGGTCAGCCACGACAACACCCACCCCTTTGTTGTCGACGCCGGCTCAGGCAGCATCACGGTCACCGGCACACGTTTCAATGTATGGATGTACCAGGATCAGGTACGCGTGACGCTGGTCGAGGGGTCGGTTCAGGTCACCAGTGATCGTGCACATCCTTCCTCGAACCACCCTCTCGCCCCCGGCATGCAGGCCAGCTACAAGGCGGGCGACGATGCTCCACTGATCAGTCAGACCGAAGCACGCGATACCAGCCTGGCGTGGCGCAATGGCAAGCTGATCTTCAATGATCTGCCGCTCAGCCAGGCACTGCCGCTGATCAATCGCTACCTGCAAACACCTATCCTGCTGGCGGACAGCGCAACCGGTGCCATGCGTCTGGGCGGCAGTTACAACACCCATGACCTGTCGAGCCTGCTGACTTCTCTGCCCAAGGTGCTGCCGGTTTACGTGACGCAGAATCAGAACGGCAATCCGGTGCTCAATCGCCGCACCTCCGACACACCGAAAGGCTGATCGCACTCGCAGTCTTGCCGATGCGCAGCGACTTCGACTGCGCCCACCGTCGGAACAATCTCCTCTCGCGACCGACGATTGGTCATCTAACCTCAAGCGCACAACGCTGCAGCGAGCCTGTACACGTTGAGCCGCATATTTTTTTCCGCTGATAACTGAGGTTTTGCCGAGCTCGTTCGTCTTAGTAATCGAGAGTGTTTAAAAAAAGCCTGAAAAGGAGTTTACGGATGTTCAATCGCCAAGGAATCACGACTCGCACCCTGCTGCGGCAAACCGCACTGGCTGCGCAGGCACAGTCGCCCGCTATGGAGGCCGAGCGCCCCGGAAACGAGCACATCCGGATGCTCCTGAAAAGCTTTGGCCTGCGCACCAGCCTGGTCAGGCTCAAGGTGCTCGATGCGCTGCTGGTCTCGAGCGAGGAAGGCCATCCCCTGGGAGTGCGCGGCGTACACAGCCAGTTGCTCAGGCTCGATGTGCCGCTATCGTTTCTGAGCGTGCGCGAGGTGCTCAAGCGTCTGTGCGACGAGGGCGTGATCCACCTCAACGACGACAAGACCTACAGTCTGCACCCTCGCGCCCGGGAATGGCTGGGAGACGTCGGTAAGGACAGCGCCCAGTAAGCACAGCCCCCTTGCCGCATCGACCATCAGCGCTTAGCGCTTGACCTTGCGACGCATGATGCCGTTGAGGATCACTACCAGCACCGCCACGCTGATCGCGATGTACTGAAAGGTCTTTTCGGTGATGGCACCGGTGTTTTGCAGATGCGACAAGCCCAGCATGATCGCCAGAACGCCGAGGGCGATCAGAATCGAGTAAATCAAACGCTGCTTGTTGGTCATAACGGCTTCCTGAATGCTCATGAGCGGGCAACTGACGCTGCCTGTTTGCGCGCATATCTTACGCCGATGCGCGACGGATGGCATCGTCACCCTCTGTCTCGCCTCACTCTCCTGCACGCCCTCTCCTGCACGTTCTATTAACGACGTTGATTATCGTCATGCCGCGATGCGCGTTGCCGTGTAAAACTCCCATGCTTTAATACCGCCCCTGCTTCAACAGTGTGTTCAATTATTACCAAGGAGTTTCACATGCCCCATGAAGGCAGCCTGCTGCAGGTCGCAGTAGTGTTTCTACTCGCCGCCGTGCTGACTGTGCCGTTGGCCAAGCGGCTGAAGCTGGGCGCGGTGATCGGCTATCTGTTCGCCGGCGTGATCATTGGCCCTTCGGTATTGGGTCTGATCGGCGATACCGAGAGCGTCAGCCATATTTCCGAACTTGGCGTAGTACTGCTGCTGTTCATCATTGGCCTGGAGCTTTCGCCCAAACGTTTATGGGTGATGCGCAAATCCGTGTTTGGCGTCGGCATGGCGCAGGTGCTACTCACCGGCCTGATCATCGGCGGGGTCGCCTTCGCTGCCTTCGGCCAGTCGCTGAACACTGCGGTCATTCTGGGCCTCGGCCTTGCCCTGTCGTCCACGGCCTTTGGCCTGCAGAGCCTGGCGGAGCGCAAACAACTGAACAGCCCGCACGGCAGGATGGCGTTCGCCATTCTGCTGTTTCAGGACATCGCGGCGATCCCGCTGATTGCGATGGTGCCATTCCTGGCCGGGGCCGATCACGCGATGGACACCGGCGAAAGCATCAACCACGGCCTGCGCGTGCTGGGCAGTATTGCCATTGTGGTGATTGGCGGACGCTATTTGCTGCGTCCGGTGTTTCGTATCGTCGCCAAGACCAAAATACAGGAAGTCTCGACCGCCACGGCCTTACTGGTGGTGATAGGCACGGCGTGGCTGATGGAACTGGTGGGGGTGTCCATGGCGCTGGGCGCGTTTCTCGCTGGCCTGTTGCTGGCCGACTCCGAGTACCGTCACGAACTGGAAGCACAGATCGAACCGTTCAAGGGATTGCTGCTGGGGCTGTTCTTTATCAGCGTCGGCATGGGCGCCAACGTCGGCCTGTTGCTCAGCTCGCCGCTGATCGTGCTGGGCCTGACGCTGCTGCTGATCGCAATCAAGCTGCCGATGCTGTTCCTGATCGGTCGCACCCTTGGCGAACTCAACAACCGCAGCGCGTTGCAGTTGGGCCTGGTACTGGCCGCAGGCGGCGAGTTTGCCTTCGTGGTGTTCAAGATCGGCAGCGCTCAGGGGCTGTTCGAGGCCGGGCTGTACGACATGCTGGTGTTGACCATCACCTTGTCGATGGCGATCACACCGTTGCTGTTCATTGCCCTGGCGCGCTGGATCAAACCCAGAATCAAGCCCGTCGAGGTGCCGGACGAGTACCGCGATATCCAGACCGACAAACCACGGGTGGTCATTGCCGGCATGGGCCGTATGGGGCAGATCGTCGCGCGTATCCTGCGCGCGCAGAAGATTCCTTTCATCGCTTTGGACACCGCCGTAGAGTCCATCGAGTTCTCACGCAGCTTCGGCAATGTCCCGGTCTTCTATGGCGACCCGCTGCGCCCGGAAATATTGCGTGCCGCCAAGGTCGATGAGGCCGAATTCTTTGTCATCGCGACCGATGATCCGGACACCAACATCAAGACTGCCGAGCTGATTCGCAAACTGTATCCGCACATGAAGATCATTGCTCGCGCACGTAACCGCCAGCATGTTCATCGGTTGATGGACCTGGGGGCTCACGCGGTTCGCGAAACGTTCTACTCAAGCCTGGAAATGAGTCGCCAGACCCTCATGGGCCTGGGCCTCAGCGAAACACAGGCCGACGCACGCATCAGTCGCTTCAAGCGTCACGACGAACAGGTGCTGGCCGCTCAGCATGAGGTGTATGACGACGACGCCAAGGTGCTGCAGACCGCCCGCGAAGCCAGGGCCGACCTCGCGCAACTGTTCGAGGCAGACCGTCTGGACGAAGAAGCCGCAAAAAGCTGATCTGCCCATACGCCGCAGGCCTGGTCTGCGGCGCAACTCAGGCGTAAGGGCTGTCCCAGTAGCGCGCGTACATGCCGAGCTTCTTCTTCACGCCGCGCGGCAAGCGCTTTTCCTGTCGGCTCAGCTTGTAGGCCAGCAGCTTCAGCGCATTGCGCACGAACGACACAGGCCACCAGAGGATTCGCCGGGGACCGAGGAATTTCAGCTCGGACTTGACGTAACGCATGCCCTCGCCGCCAATGCCGCCAAAGGTTTCGTAGATCCACGCCTCGCGGGCCTGGAACACGCCGATATCAAAGTAACGGCGAAACTCTTCGCGCAGGCTGTAATTATGGGAATGACGGCATACAGCCGAGCCTTCGTAAGCCGCTTTCCAGCCATCGATAAGCATTTTCGCGGTGACGTACATGTCCTCCGAAAGGATCACATGCTGCGGAAAACCGCCGATGGCCCGCAACGCTTCGCCTCGATAGGCCGCAAACGAGTTGGACATGAATGGCGTCTTGATACCCAGCGTACCGGCGTCGGCGAGCGTCTTGATCTGCGAGGTCGGCGGGTAATTGAACAGCCGCGCATGCTGGGCCAGCAGGTTGGCGTCCTTGTGCGGCAACTGTCGCCCGCATACCGCACCGACCTTCGAGTCGGCGAACGGCAGCAGAATGTTGGCGATGGCATTGATGTCTTCAACGTACGCATCCTGGGTCATGAAGACATACACATCATAGTCAGGATGCAGATCGACCATCATCTGCCGGGTACCGCCGTGGTTGAAATCCTTGCTGTCGATGCGCAGCACATTGGCACATCGGGCTTGCGCCAGCTCCAGCGTGCCATCCGAGGAACTGGAGTCCACGATCAGCGTATCGAAGCTGGCAGTCTGCGCAGCCAGTGAATCCAGCAGACGTTCCAGATCCTTGCGTCCGTTGTAGGTCGGGATCACACAAGCCACTCTCAATGGCGCCATAACAATACTCCAGGGCGAAGTCCGGTTGCCCACTGTGTCAGCGTTGTTGAGCGTAGCTCATGCGTACCCGCCCCACCATTCGAATGCACTCAGCCCAGCACTTCACTCAACGGGATGAAGTTGACCCAGTCGCCTTCGGCAACGGTCGAGCCTTCGCGCACTTCAATCAGACCATCGGCCCACGCAGCGCTGCGCAGGACTCCCGAACTCTGATTGCGATACGCCACCGCCCGGCCCTGCTCCAGACGGCCGCGCAGGTACTCGCGACGATTGCCAGGACGCGTCCAGACAAACCCGGCCGGCACCGGAAACTGCAAGGGAGCGACGTCGATCACGCCCTGGCGACGCAGCAGGTAAGCCCTGGCCAGCAAGGCGAAGGTAACCAGCGTAGAGGCTGGATTGCCAGGCAGACCGATCACTGGCACACCCCGAAAATGCCCGAAGGTCAGCGGCTTGCCAGGCTTGATGGCCAGCTTCCAGAGCGTCAGCTCGCCCTCCTCACGCAATGCGTGGCCGAGGAAATCAGCTTCGCCCACGGACACTCCGCCCGTGGAGAGAATCAGATCGACACCCTGCAGATTCGCCAGCGCAGCACGCGTCTTTTCCAGATCGTCCGGCAGGATGCCGGCATCCACGACCTCGCATTGAAGCCGCTTCAGCCAGCTGCACAGCAACACCCGGTTGCTGTTATAGATCTGCCCCGGCCCCAACGACTGACCGGGCTCAATCAACTCATCGCCCGTAGACAGCACCGCGACCCGCACGCGGCGAATGACATCCAACTCGGCGAGGCCCAGCGAGGCCGCCAGACCCAATTCGATCGGACCCAGACGCGTGCCGGCGGCCAGCACAGTATCTCCGACCCGGGTTTCCTGGCCTTGCGGACGAATATTCTGCCCGGCGCCCAGCGGTTCGTTGAACCGCACACGCTGATCCGCCAGCACCTCAGCGTTTTCCTGCATCTCGACGCAGTCAGCGCCTTCGGGCATCGGCGCGCCAGTGAAGATACGCGCGCAGGTGCCAGGGGCCAGAGGCTCGGGGGCCTGACCGGCGAAGATACGCTGACTGACCGTCAACGGCTCGCCGTGCCAGTCCGCCGCGCGCAAGGCATAACCGTCCATGGCGCTGTTCGGCCAGGGCGGCAGATCCAGCGTGGAGACCAGATCCACTGCCAGTACGCGGCCTTCGGCATCGGCCAGCGAGACGCATTGGCGCTCGGTGATCGGCGTGGCTTCGGCCATTTTCAACAGACGCGCAATGGCGTCTTCAACAGGCAGCAGTGTTTTCGGCTCGTTGCTCATGAGCACTCAACCACGAGTCGCACAGGGCTCGGCCTGCTTGAGGTGAGGCACAAAGTTGCAGGGACGGAAACGCGAGTCCAGCTGCTGGGCAAGAATGCCGTCCCATGCCGTGCGCACCGCATTGGTGGACCCTGGCAGGCAGCAGACCAGCGTGCCATTGGACAGGCCGGCCAGCGCGCGGGACTGAATGGTGGACGTGCCGATATCCGGCACCGAGATCTGCCGGAACAGCTCGCCAAAACCATCGACTTGCTTGTCCAGCAGGCAGGCTACGGCTTCAGGTGTGCTGTCGCGGCCGGTAAAGCCGGTGCCACCGGTGATCAGCACGACCTGCACCTGATCGTCGGCAATCCAGGTCGCTACCTGAGCGCGGATCTTGTACAGGTCATCCTTGAGCAGCACGCGCTCGATCAGACCATGGCCTGCGTCGGTCAGGCGGTCGACAAACATCTGCCCCGAGGTATCGGTTTCACGTGTGCGGGTATCGCTGACGGTCAGTACGGCGATATTAAGGGGTACGAAAGGTGTGTCAGCCTTGGCTTTCATGGCCTCATCCAGTTGTTAAGAAAACAGGCGGGTGTTATATCACAGCCCTCCTTTTGACTGCCCGAAGAGTGTTCGATGAATGTTCCTGCCCCACTGCCGCCCTGCTCGATTCTGCTGCTGGCCGGAGGCCGGGGACAGCGCATGGGCGGGCGCGACAAGGGCCTGATCGAATGGCAGGGCACCCCGCTTATCGAACATCTGCATCGTCTGACCCGGCCGCTGACCGACGATCTGATCATTTCCTGCAACCGCAATATCGATCGCTATGCGCGTTACGCCGATAGACTGGTGCAGGACGACGATACCGATTTCAACGGCCCTCTGGCCGGGATTCGCGCCGCACTGCCCCTGGCGCGGCATCGATGGTTGCTGATCCTGCCCTGCGACGCACCTTTGGTCGATGAAGCGTTGCTGCACGCATTGCGTGAAAAAGCCTCTGAATACTCGGAGCGACCGATAATGGTGCGTGAAGGTCAGCACTGGCAGCCGCTTTTAGGTATGATCCCTGTCGCTCACGCCGCAACGCTGGAAGCCGCATGGCAGGCCGGCGAACGCAGTCCGAGACGGGCTCTGGAACCGCTGCAGCCAGTCGCTCTGCAACTGGAAGCCGGTGATCCACGCCTGGCCAACCTGAACACCCCCTGTCTGTTGACCGGGATCAGTGAAAACCGCAACAAGTGACTGGTCATTGAAGTTGCTGCGGGTGTATACGGAACTTGCTGACGGTGTATCCGTCTGAGAGTTCAGCAAATCAAGAATCCATCTGGAGACACAGTAATGAAACAACGGACCCTCCCCGCTGCCTTCCTGCTTGCACTGAGCATTGCCTCCCTCGCCGGCTGCGCATCGCCCACTGTGATCACCTTGAACGATGGTCGTGAAATTCAGGCTGTCGACACGCCGAAGTACGATGAAGAATCCGGCTTCTACGAGTTCAAGCAACTCGACGGCAAGCAGACCCGCATCAACAAGGATCAGGTACGTACCGTCAAGGATCTGTGATCCGGATGTCGCGTTACTGATTTGAAAAAACCCGCCGAGTGCGGGTTTTTTTTGCCTGTCATTTCACTGCCCCTGTACTACCAGTCGAGCTGCAACAGGCTCTCGAAGTGGCGCGGCTCGCCATTGATGGGATCGATGAAGCGCAAGCTGCTGGCCAGCAGCTTCAAGGGATGCCGATAGTCGTCCACCGGGTCTTTCACCACGTCCGGGTAAAAAGGGTCGTTGCAGATGGCAGCGCCCAGCGCAGCCATGTGCACGCGCAACTGATGCTTTTTGCCGGTCACCGGATAAAGCCCGTAACGCCACAATTTATCCTGCCGTTCGAGCACCTCGATCTGCGTACGGGTGTTGCTCGCGCCGACGCCTTCCTGCATGCGAAAGAACGGTTCACCCTCGACCAGACGACTCTCGTGCAGACGCGGAAATATCAGTTCCGGCAGCGCCGGTGCAATGGCCTGGTAAAACTTGTCGATGCGCCGGGTGGGAAACAATGCCTGATAAGCCGAGCGCGTCTGCCGGTTGGCGGAAAACAGCACCAGCCCTGCGGTGTGCCGGTCGATGCGGTGCAGCGGCACCAGATCAGGGTTGTCCAGGCGATGGATCAAGCGCCGCAGCAAGGTTTGCTCGACATACTCGCCTGCGGGTGTCACCGGGAGGAAGTGCGGCTTGTCAGCCACCACCAGATGCTCGTCGGCGTAGAGGATCGTTTCAACCACAGGGATCGGCGTTTCGTTGGCAACCTCACGAAAGTAGTGAACCCGCAGCCCTTCCCGATACGCCAGATCAGGCGCGATGGCCTTGCCGTTTTCGTCCAGCACCCGGCCGCGGGCAAACCGATCCAGCCATTGTTCGCGGCTGATGGCCGGGAATTTCGCGCACAGGCAATCGAGCACCGTGGCCCACGAGCCCGGTGGCAGATACAACGTACTGGCTTGCTGCTGTGCGGCGTTGAAGACGGACTCGGACATGCGGGAACTCGGACTCGTGTAAGCCTGAAGCGGCTGGCGGTGGATTATCACTGATTAGTGCGATCACCGCACAACATCGCTGCGTGGTAATCGACTCCTGCCTGCGGCACTATTAACCATCTGGTACATTCCGTTTAACACCTGTCGCCAATCGGGCAGTGACACAAAAACAAGAGACGTATTTATGACTCATGCTGAAAAACCCTCCATCCTCGCCGGCCTCATCGGCTCGGGCATCCAGGCCTCGCGAACGCCCGCCATGCATGAGCATGAAGGCGATGCGCAAGGCATGCGCTATCTGTATCGGCTGATCGACATCGATGCCCTGCAAGTGGACATCCACGCCCTGCCCCAGCTTCTGGAAGGCGCCCAACAGTGCGGCTTCACCGGCCTGAATATCACCTTCCCGTGCAAGCAGGCGGTCATCCCGTTACTGGATGAGCTGTCCGATGAAGCGCGCGGTATCGGCGCGGTGAATACGGTGGTGTTCAAGGACGGCAAGCGCATCGGTCACAATACCGACTGCCTGGGATTCGCCGAAGGTTTCCAGCGCGGCCTGGACAAGGCACCACGCCAACAGGTGGTGCAGATGGGTGCAGGCGGCGCGGGCGCTGCCGTGGCTCATGCGCTGCTGAGCGCGGGCGTCGAGCGCCTCAGCGTGTTCGAAGTCGAGCCGCAACGCGCCCAAGGGCTGGTGGACAACCTCAACCAGCACTTCGGTGCCGGGCGCGCTCAGGTGGGCATCGACCTGCCTGCGGCGATGGCCGAAGCCGACGGACTGGTCAATACCACGCCGGTCGGCATGACCAAACTGCCAGGCACGCCGTTGCCGGTCGGGTTGCTGCGGCCCGAGCTGTGGGTGGCGGAAATCATTTACTTTCCGCTGGAAACCGAGCTGCTCAAGCATGCCCGCGCATTGGGCTGCCGAACGCTGGATGGCAGTACCATGGCGGTGTTTCAGGCAGTCAAGGCCTTTGAACTGTTCAGTGGCCAGTCCGCCGATGCAGAGCGGATGATGGCGCACTTCCACACGTTGTAAACATCAGCGTTTGAGATAACGCAACACAGCGTCGCAGATCATTGCCTTGTGACGCTGTTTGACCTCCTCGCTCCACAACTCGATCTGAAAGATCTCGCTGAAGGTATGGCGATTGGAGATCCGGTAGAAGCAGAACGAGCTGATCATCAGGTGCAGGTCCACCGGATGAACACCGTCACGAAACAGGCCGCTGGCTTCGCCACGACGCAGGATGCCGTCGAGCGCCCTGATGATGTTCTGGCTCTTGGCCTGAATCGATTCGGACTGTTTGACGTTCTCGCCGTTATGGATGTTTTCGATACACACGATACGGACGAAATCGACATTGCTGTCGTGGTGATCGAAGGTGAACTCGACCACACGATGAATCGCTTCCACCGGCTCGAGTTCGGACAGATTGAGCTGGCTCTCGGTGTTGCGAATCGCGCCGTAGAGTTTTTCCAGCACTTCGACGTACAGTTGCTCTTTGCTGCCGAAGTAGTAATAGATCATCCGTTTCGAGGTTTTGGTGCGTTCGGCAATGGCATCGACGCGCGCTCCCGACAGGCCATGGGCGACAAACTCGGCAACGGCGGCCTGCAGTATGTCTTCGCGGGTCTTTTCCGGATTGTTCTTGCGCCCTTTCGACGCAACGGCAACGGAGTCGTCAGTTGTTTTCATTGTTGGCTCATGACCACGAGTGATGCGCGGAGTATGAAGCCGACCGGCAACCGAGGGAAGCTGCGAGGGCATCGAACCCTCGCAGCAGCCCTGCAATCGGATTCGCCTTACAGACGCGCCTGACGTGCTGCCACATTGCGCGCCTTGGCCATCGCAGCCAGACGCACCGGGACGTTGGCAGCGCCGTACCCTACGTAGCCGTTCTTGCGCTGCAGGATTTCGAAAAAGAAGCGCCCGTCGAACGCATCGGTGTAGACGTGGAACAACTCGCCACCCTGCGCATCGCGGTCATAGAGCACGTTGTAGTACGCCAGTTCGCTGAGAAATTCCTCGTCGAAATCGAAGCGCGCCGCCAGGTCATCGTAGTAATTGAGCGGGATGTCCAGCAAGGGTACGCCCGCTTCCTTGGCACGGCTCACTTCGGCGAAGATGTCTTCACATGAGAACGCGATGTGGTGCACGCCCGAGCCACGATAGCTCGACAGCGCATGGGAAATGGCCGTATTGCGATTCTCGGAAATATTCAGCGGCAGGCGCACGGTGCTGCAACGGCTGCGCAGTGCACGGCTCTTGACCAGACCGTAGGGGTCGGGCAAGACCACTTCGTCGTCAGCCTCGAAGTCCAGAATGCTTTTGTAGAACAGCACCCAGCTGTCCAGGCTGTCGGCCGGCAGCGCCATGGCCATGTGGTCGATACGCTGCAACCCGCCCTTGGCGACTGCTTGCGGATCGACGACAAAATCGCTGTCGTAAATCGATTCTCCCGGTGCGGCGTTATCCACCAGATAAATCAGGCTGCCGTCGGGCGCACGGACCGAAGGAATCTCCCGTTCGTTGGGGCCGACCAAGCCACGATAGGGCTGGCCCTTGAAGGCCCGCGCACGCTCCAGCGACTGATGACCGTCGTCGACACGCAAGGCGGTCGCGCACAACGAAGGGCCGTGCGCCTCGAAGAAGCTGTGGGCGAAGGAATAGGGTTCGGCATTGAGCACAATCCTGATATCGCCCTGCCCCAGCAGACTGACCGCCTTGGAGCGATGCTGACCCAGCTTGGCAAAGCCCAGCCGTTGCAGCCAGCCCGACAGGCGAGCGCCATGGCTCTCGTCAACGGCAAACTCGAGAAACTCGACGCCATTGTAGGTACTGGCAGCGGGTGGATTGAAGAGGATTTCGGGAGCGGCGGCCGGCTCGTCACGCGCCATCAGCTGGCGGGTTTTCTCTTCCAGATAGAGCAGCGAACGCAGACCGTCCGCGGCATTGGCGCGTGTCGGCGCTGCACGGAAGCCGTCGTTGAACACTTC
Organism: Pseudomonas cerasi; assembly: GCF_027983475.1. NCBI lineage: Bacteria > Pseudomonadati > Pseudomonadota > Gammaproteobacteria > Pseudomonadales > Pseudomonadaceae > Pseudomonas > Pseudomonas cerasi. Next base: position 1,346,174 of record NZ_JAQJVM010000001.1, on the reverse strand, counting down.
CAGCGACAACGGCCCGGTGTAGCCACTGCGCAGGATCGGCGCGAGGAAGCCGGCCAGATCGAATTCACCCTGGCCCGGGAAGCAGCGGAAATGACGGCTCCATTCCAGTACATCCATCGCCAGAAGCGGCGCGTCGGCCATCTGCACGAAGAAGATCTTGTCGCCCGGGATCTGCGCGATGGCGCTCGGATCGCCCTTCAGCGACAGGGTATGGAAACTGTCGAGCAGCACGCCAAGCGCCGGGTGGTCAACCTGACGCACCAGGTTCCAGACCTGTTGCCAGGTGTTCACGTGCTTGCCCCAGGCCAGCGCTTCATAACCGACGCGCAGGTTACGGGCGCCGGCGCGCTCGGCGAGCAGGCCCAGATCATCGAGCAGAATGTTTTCGTCGCCCACCGAATCGGCAGACGCATTGCTGCAGACCAGCACCAGATCGGTGCCCAGTTCCTGCATCAGATCGAATTTGCGTTCGGCACGGTCGATATTGCGCTGCAGACGGTCACGGCGGCAGCCTTCGAAATCGCGGAACGGCTGGAACAGGGTGATGGCGATGCCCAGGTCGGCACACATCTGCCTGATATTGCGTGGGCTGCCGTCGTAGTACAACAAGTCGTTTTCGAAAATCTCGACGCCGTCAAAGCCGGCTGCGGCGATGGCTTCGAGCTTTTCGGGCAGAGTACCGCTCAAGGATACGGTAGCAATTGAACGCTGCATGCTTTTCAGCTCCTGGATGAACGCGACCTGCTTGGGTCGCGACTGGACAGCACCGCATTCCTGGCCTTTCCCGGCCTTATTCAGAGGTGCGAGTAAAGTATTTGCCTGTGAAAATACTACAGCAACATAAAGTGTACGAACCGGTTAGTTTTACGTTCGATTATCGAACAAAAGCCGTTTTACTCAATTGACGCTGTATCTCGCAATGCTCAACATCAGCATCACATTGCAGGATAGACCCGCAGTCCAACATTTTTGATCGTCGCTTCATCAGCAGCAACCCATAACAATTCAAAAAACAGGAACATTGCTCATGTGCACCCTTCTCGCTTTGCTCGCCCGCTCGCCCATCCGTCTTACCAGACGTCCTGTTCGACGAACCCGCCCGGCCAAAAGCCCGGCCTGGGTACACGTCGCCTGAAACATTCCAACACACTTACGCGGCCCAACCTGTAAATTGTCGGCCCGACGGATCGTTTCGAGGACAGCCTGAGTCTACAGGCCAGTCGAATCACGGTTCTACGACTTCACTTTACCTGCACAACGCCTGCATCGAGTGGACTTCTCAGTCCGACTGTTGCCAGCAGCACAGTCCTGGAACGGATGGTTAGAACATCATGCTTAACACCCAGACCACCCCTGTCGCCCAGGCCGCCCGTGCCGGGATGGGCGAAAAGATCCGCGGCGCACTCGCCGTGGGCAAGACTCGCTGGGGCATGCTCGCCCTGGTGTTCTTCGCCACTACGCTGAACTACATCGACCGGGCCGCGCTCGGCGTCATGCAGCCCATCCTCGCCAAGGAAATGAGCTGGACGGCGATGGACTACGCCAACATCAACTTCTGGTTTCAGGTCGGCTACGCGGTCGGCTTCGTGCTGCAGGGTCGCTTCATCGACAAGGTCGGCGTCAAGCGCGCGTTCTTCCTCGCGGTGCTGCTGTGGAGCCTGGCGACTGGCGCGCACGGCCTTGCCACTTCCGCCGTCGGCTTCATGGTCTGCCGCTTCATTCTGGGCCTGACCGAAGCCGCCAACTACCCGGCCTGTGTGAAGACCACGCGGCTGTGGTTCCCTGCCGGTGAGCGTGCGGTGGCCACCGGTATCTTCAACGCCGGCACCAATGTCGGCGCCATGCTGACCCCTGCCCTGTTGCCGGTGATCCTGACTGTCTGGGGCTGGCAGGCCGCCTTCGTGGCAATGGGTTCGCTGGGGCTGCTCTGGGTCATCACCTGGCGCTTGAAATACTACAACCCTGAAGATCACCCGACCGTCAGCAAGACCGAACTGGATTACATCAATCAGGAAGTAGAACCGGCGCCGGTCAAGGTGCCGTTCACCGGCATTCTGAAGATGCGTGGCACATGGGCGTTCGCGCTGGCGTATGCGATTACAGCTCCGGTTTTCTGGTTCTACCTGTACTGGCTGCCGCCGTTCCTCAATCAGCAATACAACCTGGGGATCAGCGTGACGCAGATGGGCATCCCGCTGATTCTGATCTGGCTGACGGCTGACTTCGGCAGTGTGGGTGGCGGCATTCTGTCGTCCTGGCTGATTGGTCGTGGCATGCGTGCGACGACTGCGCGCCTGTTGTCGATGCTGATCTTTGCCATCACGATCTGCAGCGTGGTGTTCGCTGCCAATGCCAGCGGGCTATGGGTGGCGGTACTGGCCATCTCGCTTGCCGTAGGTGCGCATCAGGCCTGGACCGCGAATATCTGGAGCCTGGTGATGGACTACACGCCCAAGCACATGATGAGTACCGTGTTCGGCTTCGGCGGCATGTGTGCGGCCATTGGTGGTATGTTCATGACCCAGATTGTCGGTGCCGTGTTGACCGCCACCAACAACAATTACAACGTGCTGTTCACCATGATCCCGGCGATGTACTTCATCGCGTTGATCTGGCTGTACTTCATGGCACCTCGCAAGGTTCCGACGCTCAGCGAGTGATCGTCTGACACCATCAAAAAGGTCCGGCTCACTCAGTGACCGGGCCTTTTTACTATTGTGCCCACGCTTTGCGCAGAGTGACGAAAAGTGCTCTCCCGGACGCCGCTCGTTCCTCACGCTCCGCGTGGGAATGCAGTTCTTGACGCTCCGCGTCACACGGCGATTCTGTGGTTTCAGGTGGATTGGGGTTCGACTCAGGTCACCTTTGTTATCCCAGATGCCGCTCGTTCCTCACGCTCCGCGTGGGAATGCAGTTCTTGACGCTCCGCGTCACAAAGCGGTTCTGTGGTTTCAGGTAGATTAGGGTTCGACTCAGGTCACCTTTTCGCCCCTCGGCGACCTATTTGATGGGGCCAAAGTAGGCAAATCCCCTCGCGCCTGTTTCCGGCCCGACTTCGTCGGGTTCCTTCGCCCTGTCACTAAGGTCGCACTCTGCGTCGTCAGTGCCACCGCGATAAAAAAGCGCTTTATCTATGTAAAGTGATTGCGCGCAAGACACTACGTTGTGCTGCGGTACAGATGTGACGCAGAGCGTCACGAACTGCATGCCAACGCAGAGCATTGGCACGATAGTCAGTTAGATTTGTGTATTCGTGCGTGGGAACAGCTCATCACCCACCCTTGCGCCGCTGTTGCCAAGCCGCCGCCAGGCCGCTGAGGCAGATGATGGCGATGCCTGCCTGTGCGGTCGGTGATGGCATGTGGTCGAACACCACGAAACCCAGCAGCCCGGCAAACACGATCTGGCAATAGCTGAACGGTGCGAGCATGGCCGGGGCGGCGAAGCGGAAGGCCTGGGTCAGCAGCAAATGCGCCGACATCCCGCACGCGCCGAGCGCCAGCAGAAACGGCAAGTGCTTGAGCGCCGGCACTTCCCAGAAGAACGGCACCAGTGCACTCATCAACAGGGTATTGAACAACCCCGCGAAAAAGTTGCTGGTGGTCGGACTGTCAAACGGGCTGACCAGCCGCGTCAGGAGTTGATACAGCGCAAAGCACAAGGCTGACGACAGGGGCAACAGAATCGCCGGGGTAAACAGCTCGCCCCCCGGATGAATGATGATCATCACCCCGACAAACCCGACGACCACTGCTATCCACTGCCCACGCGTGACACGCTCATGCAACAGCGGCACCGATAACGCGGTAACGAGCAACGGCGCAAGAAAGTTGACCGCCGTCGCCTCTGCCTGCGGGATGAACATCAGGCTGCTGGTAAACAGCAGACTGGTGCCCAGCAAGGCCAGGGCGCGCAAGACCTGCAGGCCAGGACGCTTGGTGCGCAACACCCGCAACCCCGCTGACGGCATGAAGATGCAGGCCATCAACAGCGTATGCACCAGATAGCGTGCCCAGACCACCAGAATGATCGGATAGAAGCCGGACAGGTATTTGGACAGCGTGTCATGACTGGCAAACAGAAAGGTCGCCAGAAGAATGAAGCCAATACCTTTGAGAGGTTGATTGACGCCGGACAACGGCGTGCTGGCAGTGCTCATTGCGCTTCCTTGTTCAAGTTTCAGCAGCCTGACAGCGTGGCCGAAAGCGCCAGCGCCCGCTGCTCATATCGACAGACCCGTGAGCATCGCACACCCGTTTGCAGCGCTTCGCAGAAAATGTTCGAACCGGTTCATTAACGTTCGATAATCGCCCAGAACAGCTGTTTCACAATTGCACAGCGCTTTCCGGCATTTCACTATCGCAGCCAGCTACACGACTCAATAACTACAAAAAAGGTCTGCTCCATGCGCGTGAATTCCCCCTGCAAAATCCTTTGCGGCCTGTCAGCGGCCGTCGCTGCAAGCCTGACGCCCATCAGCGGCAACAGCGCCGGATTCGTCGAAGACGCCAAGGTCAATCTGAACCTACGCAACTTCTACATCAACCGCAACTTCGTCGACCCGGCCAACGCACAGAACTACGCCGAGGAGTGGACGCAGAACTTCATCCTCGACGCACGCTCCGGCTTCACCCAGGGCACCGTCGGCTTCGGTGTCGACGCGCTGGGCCTCTACTCGCTCAAGCTCGACGGCGGCAAGGGTACCGGCGGCACGCAATTGCTGCCCATCCATAGCGATGGGCGCCCGGCCGACGACTTCGGGCGACTGGCCGTGGCCGGCAAGGCGCGCTTCTCGAAGACCGAATTGAAAGTCGGCGAGTGGATGCCTGTGCTGCCGATCCTGCGCTCGGATGACGGCCGCTCGCTGCCACAAACCTTTCAGGGCGGGCAGATCACCTCCAAGGAGATCGACGGCCTGAGCCTCTACGGTGGTCAGTTCCGTGGCAACAGCCCGCGCAACGACGCGAGCATGGAAGACATGTCCCTGAATGGCCGTACCGCGTTCACTTCCGACCGCTTCAACTTTGGCGGCGGCGAGTACGTGTTCAACGAAAAGCGCACCCAGGTCGGCGTGTGGTACGCCGAGCTTGAAGATATCTACCACCAGCAATATTTCAACCTGCTGCACAGTCAGCCGTTGGGCAGCTGGACGCTGGGGGCCAACCTTGGCTACTTCCAGGGCAAGGACGACGGTCAGTCGCTGGCCGGCGAGCTGGACAACAAGACCTGGTCAGCGCTGCTTTCGGCACGGCACGGTGGCAACACATTTTATGTGGGCCTGCAGAAAGTCAGCGGCGACAGCGCCTGGATGCGCGTCAACGGTACCAGTGGCGGGACGTTGGCCAACGACAGTTACAACTCCAGCTTCGACAACGCCAGGGAAAAATCCTGGCAGTTGCGCCACGACTATGACTTCGCAGCCTTGGGCGTGCCCGGCCTGACCCTCATGAACCGCTACATCAGCGGCGACAACGTGCATACCGGCGCCATCACCGACGGCGAAGAGTGGGCACGGGAAACCGAGCTGGCCTACGTGTTCCAGAGCGGCGCGTTCAAAAGCCTGTCAGTCAAATGGCGCAACTCCACCATGCGCCGCGACTACAACACCAACCAGTTTGACGAAAACCGCCTGATCGTCAGCTACCCGTTGTCGCTGCTCTGATCCAGACAGAACGCCGCCGTGGCCGATGGCGCGGCGGCGTTCTCGATCACACCCTCAATTGTCCTGCAACGACTCCACGCCCATTTCATCCCACACCGCTTCAGCGAGGTGGAACGTTGCATTGGCCGCCGGAATGCCGCAGTAGATCGCGCTCTGCATCAGCACTTCCTTGATTTCCTCACGGGTCACGCCATTGTTTTTCGCGGCCTTGAGGTGCAGGCGCAATTCGCCTTCTCGATTCATGCCGATCAGCATCGCAATGGTAATCAGACTGCGCGTGTGGCGTGGCAGCCCCGGACGGGTCCAGATATCACCCCAGGCGTGACGGGTGATCATCTCCTGGAATTCTTCATTGAACGGCGTCAGTTTGCTCAGGCTGTTATCGACATGCGCATCGCCCAGCACCGCACGGCGCACCCGCATGCCAGCTTCGTAACGTTCGTCTTCGGTCATCGGGAAATCCTTGTGTGTGCAGCCACGGCACGCTCGACCCAATGGCGAGCCTGGCCAAGGTAATGGGCCGGATCGAGCAGTCGATCCAGCTCGTCGGAAGAAAACTGCTCGCTGATCTGCGGGGTTTCGCCGAGCACCTGACGCAAATGGGCGCCCTGCTCCACCGCACGCCGGCAGCACTGTTCAACCAGATGGTGGGCAGCATCGCGGCCGATGCGCTGAGCCAGGGCAATGCTCACTGCCTCGGCGAGAACCAGGCCTTTGGTGGATTGCAGATTGATCGCCATACGCTCGGCATCGACCTGCAGGCCGGGTATCACCTGCAACGCCTGCTGCAGCGAACCGGAAACCAGGCAGCACAGCTCCGGCAAGGTCTCCCACTCGGCATGCCACAGGCCCAGACTGCGCTCGTGCTCCTGCGGCATGGCGGCCAGCATCGTGGCGACCAGCCCCGGTGCGCGGGTGGCGGTGCTGATCATGACCGCAGCACCGACCGGGTTGCGTTTGTGCGGCATGGTCGAAGATCCGCCCTTACCCGGTGCCGAAGGCTCGAAGACCTCGCCCACTTCGGTCTGCATCAGCAGGCTCACGTCGCGCCCCAGTTTGCCGAGGCTGCCGGCGATCAGGCCCAGCAGACCGGCAAACTCTACCAGTCGGTCACGCTGGGTGTGCCAGGGCTGCTCGGGCAACGCCAGTTGCAATTCACCGGCCAGCGCTTCGGCCACCGAAAACGCCTGATCGCCCAGCGCCGCGAGGCTGCCGGAAGCACCGCCGAACTGCAGGCACAGCAGGCGTGGTTTGATCTCGTTCAAGCGCTGTCGATGACGAGTGACCGCGCCCAGCCAGCCGGCGATTTTCATCCCCAGGGTGACCGGCGTGGCCTGTTGCAACCAGGTGCGTCCAGCCAGCGGCGTGCCAGCATGACGCTGTGCCTGCTCAGCCATCGCATCGGCCAGTCGAGCAAGATCATGCTCAAGCAGTACGATGGCTCGACGCAGTTGCAGGATCAGACCGCTGTCCATCACATCCTGACTGGTCGCGCCCATGTGCACGTAGCGCTCGGCTTCAGCGCTGCGTGCGGCAATCTGTTTGCCCAGCGCCTTGACCAGCGGAATCGCCGAATTGCCGGCGCTGCCGATGGCCATTGCCAGCGCGTCGAAATCGAACAGCCGTGCGTCGCAGCTCAGCTCGATGTCAGCGACCACCTCGGGCGGGATCAGGCCTACTCGTGCCTGTGCCCGAGCCAGTGCAGCCTCGAAATCGAGCATGCCCTGCACCCGGCCTTCATCCGAAAAGATCTCGCGCATTTCGGGTTGCATGAAGTAGGCATCGAAAAGTTGATTGCTCGCTCTGTTCACATCACCACTCCAGATTGAAAGGTTTCAGGTAGCGTCCGAATGACTGACCCAGCCCTTGATCAGCACCGCTATCGCGGCAAGCGCCGCCGGAACCACCAGCGCGGTCAGCACCTGCTCGAACGTCCAGCCCAGGCCCAGCAGCGTGGCACCGGCCCAGGCGCCGAGAATCGCGCCGAAGCGGCCGATCCCGAGCATCCACGACACGCCCGTGGCACGCCCCTGGGTGGGATAGAAACGCGCTGCCAGTGACGGCATTGCCGACTGTGCGCCGTTGATGCACATACCGGCCAGCAGCACCAATGTCGCCAACAGTGCGACGTTACCCAGACTCTGCCCGACCAGCCAGGCAAATACCCCGGCCAGCGCGTAGGCACAACCAATGACCTTGTGCGGGTTGTAACGATCCATCGCCCAGCCCACGCCTACAGCGCTCAACACCCCGCCGAACTGAAACAGCGCGCCGATGAAGGCCGACTGTTCCATGCTCGCGCCGCTGTCGCGCATCAGCGTCGGCAGCCAGCTGGTCAGCAGGTAAACGATGACCAGGCCCATGAAATAGGTCAGCCACAGCAACAGGGTGCCTGCGCTGTACGTGCCGGAAAAAATCACTTTCAGCACATTGCGGCTGCTCACCGTTTTCTGCTCGGGAACGCTGAAGTCAGTGATGCCAGCCAGCGCCTTCGGCGCAATCGGTGCCAGCACTTTGCGAATCCGCTCCGCACCGCGATTGCGTACCACCAGAAACCGCGCCGACTCCGGCAGCCAGACCATCAGCACCGCCGCCAGCAGGATGGGCAGGATACCGCCCAGCATCAACAGGCTGTGCCAGCCCATGCTGGGGATCAGCTTGGCTGAGACAAAACCGCCGCAGGCCATGCCCAGATTGAAACCGCAGAACATGCTCGTCACCAACAACGACTTGAGCCGCTCCGGGGTGTATTCCGACAGCAACGTAGTGGCATTGGGCATCGCTGCGCCAAGCCCCAGCCCGGTCAACAGGCGCAGCACCAGCAATTGATCGATGTTGCTGCTATAGGCTGAGGCCAGGCTGAAAAGACCGAACAGCAGCACCGCGACCACCAGCACCACCTTGCGCCCGAAACGGTCGGCCAGCGGGCCGGAGCCCAGCGCGCCGAACACCATGCCGATCAGCGCGGCACTCATCACCGGCCCCAGACTGGCCCGATCGATTCCCCAATCCTGGCTGAGCGCGGGTGCAATGAAGCCCATTGCGGCAGTATCGAGGCCGTCGAGAAACACGATCAGAAAACACAGCGCAACCACTCGCCACTGATAGCCGGACAGCGGTTGCGCATTGATGAAAGCCTGAACGTCGAGCGTACTCGACGCAGGGCTGCTGGCGGAAAGCGTCATGAAGGTGTCCTTTTATTTTTATAGGGTCGCCTGCCGATGCAGGCGCCTTGAAACGCACGCACATTGATTTCTGAATCGACAAGCGATTCAGAAATCGAAAAACACTGTCTCGCCTTCACCCTGCACACGGATATCAAAACGATAGGCCGTCTGCCCCTCGTGCGTGCAACGGCGCGCCACCAGGGTTTCGCGACGCGGGGGCTGCTCGATCAGATTGAGCACCGGGTCCTGCGCATTCGCCTGGGCTTCGTCGTCGAAATACAGCCGCGTCTGCAGATGAATATTGATGCCACGGGCAAACAGCGAGACATTGATGTGCGCCGCCATCGGCACACCCGCCGCATTGCGCGCCGAGCCTGGCTTGATGGTCTTGAGGATCCATTGACCATCGTCCGCGGTAGCCGTGCGACCAAAGCCGTTGAACGGCCTGTCCGGGTCGAATTCGCTGTGATACGCGCCCTGATGATCCGCCTGCCAGAATTCCAGGTAGGCATCACGGATCAGATGACCGTTGCCGTCGAAGACGTTGCCCAGCAACACGATATGCTCGCCGGGCGCCTCGGGCCTGGCCATCTCGTTCCAGATTTCCAGTTCGCGGGTCGGGTTGCCGGCCACCTGTGGTGCAAGACCGATGTGGACGTAAGGGCCAGCGGTTTGCGAAGGGGTTTCCTGCAGCAATTGAACGGGCATGTCGGGCCTCCTCAGCAATTTTCGAAGTGAGTCTTGCGCTGACCGCGCAACACGATATCAAAGCGGTACGCCAGGCAATCCATCGGATTGCCCATGCCCAGGTCGAGTCTGGCAATCAGGCTCTGCACGGCGTCCGGATTGGCGATGGCCTTGACGATCGGGCAGATCGGAATAAGCGGATCGCCTTCGAAATACAACTGGGTAATCAGGCGTGTGGCAATCGACGGCCCGCTGATCGACACGTGAATGTGCGCCGGGCGCCAGTCGTTGGGACCGTTGCGCCACGGGTAAGGCCCTGGCTTTACGGTACGGAAGCTGTAATTGCCTTCGCTGTCGGTCAGTGCACGTCCGACGCCGCCGAAATTGGGATCGATGGGCGCCAGATAGGCATCGCGCTTGTGGCGATAACGCCCACCGGCGTTGGCCTGCCAGATCTCCACCAACGTGTGCGGAATCGGCTTTCCGTACTGATCGCAGACCCGCCCGGCCAGCAGGATACGCTCGCCGATGGGCAGACCGCCGTTGTTGAAATTGAGCAGCAGATCGTTATCGTGCTGACCGAATTTCAAATGCGAGAAATCCGGGCCGGTGGTTTCGGAAATGGACTGCGGGATACTGACCAGCGCCTGACGCGGCGAGCGCAGGATTGAGGTCTTGTAATCAGGGGTGAGAGCTTTTGGATGCCAGTTTCGGTCACGAATGACGAAGCGGCTGTTGTCCGCGGCAGACATGGCGTTCTCCTCGTTTTTCTTATGGGGCGCGCAGGCGTGGGTCACATGCGCTACAGGCTGCGGCGAAGTGTCGCGCGATCCATGCTTATAGAGAACTGAAATAAACCCCATGATCCATAACCAATTGGTTATGGATGCTAGACGTTGCGATAGGCCTCTCCAAGGCTCCGCAGTTCGTCCACGCACCACTGCGCTGCGCGCGTGAGTGGCAAGGCCGGGTTGCTGCACAAACCGACCGAGCCGCCCGGTTCACGAATACCCATGTCCAGCTCCACCAGCGTGCCGCCTTTCAACTCCAGCGACACGGCATCCAGTGGCGCGATCCACACCGCATCGCTGCATTGCACATAGCGGCGGCTGAGGGTGAGCGAGAGGGTTTCAAGGCGTTGACGCGGCATGCGGATACCGCACTGCACGAACAGGCTGTCGGCAAACTTGCGGATGGTGGTGCCTGCCAGCGGCAATACCAGCGGGAATTGCTCCAGACTTTCGGGCTTGAGCGGCGCAGCCAGCAACGGGTGATCGCTGCGCACCACCAGCGTCATCGACTCGTTGTACAGGTGCTCGAACGTCAGGCCCTGAATCTGCGGGCTGTCTGTCATGCGCCCGACCACCAGATCCAGCTCCCCTACCCTCAATTGCGACAGCAGATACGCGCTGGGCCCGGTCATCACGCTGACGATCAGCGCCGGGTGCCGCTGGTGCAGGCGATGAACGACCTCAGGCACCAGCAGGCTTTCGGCCGTCGACAGTACACCCAGTCGTGCAGTGACGGTGTCATGCTCACCCGAGCGCAGGCTGCTGACGCCCTCGCGCAGGGCCTGCACGCTGGGCCCGGCAAACCGCATGAACGCCACGCCGGCTTCGGTGAGTGCCGCGCCGCTCTTGCTGCGCACGAATAACGTGGTGTCGAGCAGGGTTTCCAGCTCTTTGAGACTTTTCGACAGCGCAGGCTGACTGATCGCCAGAACGTCGGAAGCACGCGCCAGACTGCCCTGCCGGGCCACTTCGAGAAAGCAGACCAGATGGCGAAATTTGATGCGTGTATCGATATTCACTGCGCGTCGTGTCCGGTAAATGAAAGGGAATGCAGCTCAACGACAAGGCAGCTCAGCGACTCAGAAACGACGCCACTTGAGGCGCGTCAAATGGCCAGTCCAGCTCGTCGCCGGTGTCGATCCGACGCAACACAGGAACGCGCAACTCATAGCGTTCATGCAGTTGCTCATCCTCGCAGATGTCGACCAACTCAACCAGCAGGCCGTGCTCAATGGCAAACGGCAGTAAAACTGCTTCGGCAACCTCGCACAGCGGGCATCCCAGGGTGCTGAACAGCTGGCATTCGGGGGTCATGAGTCGATCCTCGGCGAATCCTCGGTAAGCGGAAATTATTCTAGGCGCGCACCGGGATCACGTCGACACCCGGAAATGCGCCTTGCTGAACGCATTGGCGCGGTCCAGCACCGGTTTCTCGAAACAGCGGTAACCGACCCAGCCATAGCACAGCGCCGCAGCCATCATCAGCAGCGCGAAAAACAGGTTGTCCAGGTAGCTTTCGGGCCAGGCCCCCACCAGACTCCAGACCCTGCCGATCACCCCCAGCACCAGCAGATGAGAAAGATAGATCGTGTAGGACATATCGCCCACGGCAACCAGAAACACCGGCACCACCAGCTGTCGGCGCCGTTCGAGCAAGGCCAGCGTCACCACCAGTACGCCGAACGTGCCGCCGACCATGAGCATGCGCAGCAGCCCCTGACTTTCGTACAACCGGTAATAGCCGATCAGGGGCACCGCCGCCAACAACGCGACACCGAGCAGCAACCAGACCGCAGCCGTCGGCACGCGGGCACTGTGGCGACCGTAAAAGAACAAGGCCAGCGCGGCACCCAGCATGAATTCGAGGGCATAGGGATGCAGGACGATCTTCACTGCCGAGGAATAGTCCTGCCAGTCTGCCAGCGTATTGAACACCACGATGATCATGCCCCAAACACCGAGCAGAAACGGCAGACTGCGCTCGCGAAACAGCAGGAAGCCCGAGAACACCACGTAGAACCACAGCTCGAACAGCAGCGACCAGGCCACCATCACCAGCAGCACCTTGTCGTTGGGCAACAGCAGGAACGACATGATCAGATTGGACGAGCCATGCCCGCTGTTGACCATGCCCGGCTGCACCAGATAAACCGCCAGGGTGATGAAAAAGTACAACCAGTAGGTGGGATAGATCCGCGAGACCCGATTGAACAGAAAGCGCTGAGCCTCGACTCCGCTCTGAAAACGGCCACGGCTGACAATCACCATGACGAATCCGCTGATGACGAAAAACAGATCGACGCCCAACTGAAAAAAATCGAGCCAGGGCGGCAAAAGGATATCGCCACCGGAAAACTTGCTCTCCACCGACATCATGTGAAACAACACAACGCCAAGGACCGCTACGCCCCTGAGCCCCTGCAGGGAATACAGCCGCTCCATGCCTCTCTCCATTCAACGGATGTCGCGCGCGCCAGGCCATCCCGTGGTCACGCGTGTGGAGCATAGCCAATGGCCAGAAATACGGAACCCCAATCTTCCAGTGCTTGCGGTTTTTCCTGGCAGATAGTTTTGGAGTAAGGTGCAGCGGCTGCGTAAAGCCTGATCGAACACGATACGCCAATCGAAGTGAACCTTCAGGAATCACCTGTACTCGAAACATTCATACGCCCACCAAACGGAGAACATCATGGCCCGCCAAACTGCACAGAATGCTCAGGAAATCCTGAGAGCCGACTTCCAGGTACTGGTTGCCGACACTGAGAAATTGCTGGCGCATACCGCCTCTCTCGCTGGTGATCAGGCCGATGAACTGCGCGCCCAGATCCGCGAAAGCCTGCTGCGTGCCAAGGAAACCCTGAAGACCACCGAAGATTCGTTGCGCGAGCGCGGCGAAGCTGCAGTGATCGCCACCGAAGATTACGTTCAGAACAACCCCTGGCAGTCCGTCGGTATCGCCGCAGGTGTCGGCTTTCTGATCGGTCTGCTGGCTACAAGGCGCTAACATCATGACTCTGGGAACGGAATCAGCACCGCCCGAGGGAACTCCGGGCTCTTCACCGCGGCGCCTGGGCGCTGCCTTCCTTGGCCTGTTGCACACTCACGTCGAGCTGTTCGGCATCGAATTGCAGGAACAGAAAGCGCGAACCGTCAGCCTGCTGCTGTTCGCCGGTCTGGCACTGGTTTTCGGCCTGCTGCTGCTCACTGGGCTCTCGGCCTTGCTGCTGATCGTTCTGTGGGACAGCTATCGCCTGGCCGGCATCGTCGGCCTGTGTACGTTTTACCTGCTGGCCGCGATTTTCTGTGGATTGCGCCTCAAGGCAGCGATCTTCGACGAGTCTTCGCCCTTCCATGCGACCCTCGAAGAACTGGCCAATGACCGCGAGCGATTGATGCCATGAGTGAACCCAAGTCGCACCAGAGCAATACCCGTCGAGAACTGCGCAAGGCATTGATTCGCTTGCGCATGGAAATGCACCGCCAGGAAATTCGCCACGAATCTGCGCAACTGATGCAACCGTTGCAACGCTTTCGCGGCATCCGTCACGACTGGAAAAGCGCGCTGGGCTTTCGCCACGCGCCGCTCTGGGGCGTGGGCTCGGTTGCCCTGCTGGGTTTTCTGAGCGGCAAACGCGCCAAGACCGGACGTACCAGCCTGCTGGGTCGCCTGTTGAAGCTGGGCATCACGTTGACGCCAGTGGTCAAGGTCGCCATGCAAACGCGCGCCCTGCAGAATCGCAATCGCAAAGTCTGATTGCGCCATGCGTCCAGCGTGACCCAGGCCTGACTGTATCGGCCTGAACATAAATGCCCGCTCCGGTATTCCGGAGCGGGCATTTGTTTTTCTACGGGCCTGTTTTCATCAATGCAGCCCTTGCGGCAGGCGTGTCGAACCGGGAAGCTACGCCCCTATTACTGACGGAGTGAACGCATTGGATTGGCAAACGCTGCTTAACCGCGAACGACTGGGCAAGACCCTGCACAGCCCCGAGGAACTGGGGCGCAGTCCGTTTCACAAGGACCATGACCGGATCATCTTTTCCGGCGCCTTTCGCCGCCTAGGGCGCAAGACCCAGGTGCATCCGGTGTCCAGCAACGATCATATTCATACGCGCCTGACCCACTCGTTGGAAGTCAGTTGCGTCGGCCGTTCGCTGGGGATGCGCGTCGGCGAAACGCTGCGCTCTGCCCTGCCCGACTGGTGCGATCCGAGCGACCTGGGCATGGTCGTGCAATCGGCCTGCCTGGCGCACGACATCGGCAATCCGCCGTTCGGTCACTCGGGCGAAGATGCGATTCGCAACTGGTTCAATCAGGCGGCCGGGCGCGGCTGGCTTGATGCGATGAGCGACACCGAGCGCAATGATTTTCTCAATTTCGAAGGCAATGCCCAGGGCTTTCGGGTGCTGACGCAGCTGGAATACCACCAGTTCGACGGCGGCACCCGCCTGACCTACGCCACGCTGGGCACTTACCTCAAATACCCGTGGACCGCGCGCCACGCAGATTCGCTGGGCTACAAAAAGCACAAGTTCGGCTGCTATCAGAGCGAATTGCCGATTCTTGAGCAGATTGCCGGCAAGCTGGGTTTGCCGCAGCTCGAAGATCAACGTTGGGCCCGCCATCCGCTGGTGTATCTGATGGAGGCTGCCGACGACATCTGTTACGCCCTGATCGACCTGGAAGACGGTCTGGAGATGGACCTGCTCAACTACGCAGAAGTGGAATCACTTTTGCTCGGGCTGGTCGGTGATGATCTTCCGGAAACCTACCGGCAACTGGGTCCGGGCGACTCACGGCGGCGCAAACTGGCAATCCTGCGCGGCAAGGCCATCGAACACTTGACCAACGCGGCCGCCAGAGCCTTCGTCGAGCAGCAGGATGCCTTGCTGGCCGGCACCCTGCCTGGCGACCTGGTCGAGCACATGCACGGTCCGGCCAAACGCTGTGTGCTGAATGCCAAGGACATGGCGCGCAAGAAAATCTTCCAGGACAAGCGCAAGACCCTGCATGAAATCGGTGCCTACACCACGCTGGAGATCCTCCTCAATGCGTTCTGCGGCGCGGCCGTCGAACAGTTCGGCGGCAGGACGCCATCGTTCAAGCATCGGCGCATCCTCGACTTGCTGGGTAACAGTGCGCCCGATCCCAAGGCACCGTTGCATACCTCGTTCCTGCGCATGATCGACTTCATCGCGGGCATGACCGACAGCTACGCCAGCGAAATGGCCCGGGAAATGACCGGCCGCTCCGGACAGATATAGCCTCCCTCGACCCGCCCGCTGCCTGAACGGATGCAGGCAAAAGGCTGGTCAGACTGATTGCCTCGCAAAACTCAGACAGGCCCTACAAGCATGTCGGACGGGTCCTATCGCAGGTTTTCTTGCATCCCTCAATAATTCCAGCCACTTCAACTGCCATCCGGCACGTCATCCATCCGCCTGCGATACTCACGGGTCCGCACGCCGCCTGCCGATGCCTGAACGCTTCGCCAGGGCCTTTCCGGAACGCTCATGTCCACACATAGCCTGCGCATCCTTCTGGTGGAAGATCACCCGTTTCAACTGATTGCCACCCAAGTGCTGCTCAACAATCATGGCTACTTCCTGCTGACTCCCGTGCTTACGGCTGCCGAGGCGATGGCCGCCATGCAACGCAGTGCCGAACCCTACGGGCTTGTGTTGTGCGATCAGTGCCTGCCGGACATGTCGGGCCTCGACCTGATCGACGAGGCATCCCGACACGGCTGGCTGCGCCAGGCCATTCTGCTCAGCGGCTTGCCGGATACACAGCTTGAAAACCTGCAGCAACTCGCCCTGCAGCGTGATCTACCTCTGCTCGGTTGCCTGAGCAAACCCCTGCACGGACCCGACCTCAGCCGCCTGCTGGGGCACCTCGTTGACTGACATCGGCAACCCGGCTTTATGCGCTTTTGGATATCCCGGGTAAAAACCGGTACATACCTTAAACCGGCAAACCGTACCGATTACATTCGACGTTCAGACGCGTAGGAAATCATCAGTCAACATGAATGATGATTCCAGAAAGTAATAAACATCGGGTGCATCGCTCGCCAAACACACAATGAAATAAGCGTTAACGTTTAAACACACTTGTGTTCTACGTAGGCTTTTACGTACTCCGATACGCTAATTTTTGTAGGACTTTTCCTATATATGCCTGCCGAGCAAGTCTCTTTATGTGCCTGCCCGAACATCTGAGCTAAGGTGCGCGCTTTCTTCACTGCTTGTTATGGAATGGAATATGAACTCAGTTTTTATCATCGACGATCACCCGGTCATCCGGATGGCGGTAAGAATGCTTCTGGAGAACGAAAACTATGAGGTGGTCGGCGAAACCGATAACGGTGTCGACGCCATGCAAATGGTTCGTGAATGCATGCCCGACCTGATCATCCTCGATATCAGCATTCCCAAGCTCGACGGCCTTGAGGTGCTGGCTCGCTTCAATACGATGGGGCTGTCCTCCAAGATTCTGGTGCTGACGTCGCAAACTCCCAACCTGTTTGCCATTCGCTGCATGCAATCGGGTGCCTCGGGTTATGTGTGCAAGCAGGAAGACCTTAGCGAGCTGCTCAGTTCGGTGAGAGCGGTATTATCCGGCTACAATTACTTTCCCAGTCAGGCGTTGACGTGCGCAGTTCGTGAAGATGGACAGACCAACGAGCTGGAGCTGTTCAAGTTGGTCAATGACCGCGAACTGATGGTATTGCAGTTATTTGCCCAGGGCCGTTCCAACAAGGAAATAGCCAAGGGTATGTTTCTCAGTAACAAAACCGTCAGTACTTACAAAACGCGACTGATGCAAAAACTAAAAACAAGAACCTTGGTAGAACTTATCGAGATGGCAAAACTCAACGCGCTAGTGTGAGAAAACGGATGCCCAAGCGCTTCAGACAATTATTAATACTGGCTACAAGCCTGTGCACAGGCTGGGGTGCTGAGGCCGGTCTTCATGCGGCCGATCACTATACCCTGCTCGGTCGTTCGAGCCCGGCGCACATGGATGTGAAGCTGGACAGTCACCAGTGGCAGTGGGTGCGCGGTCAACGCGAACTGATTCTCGGCACCTCGAACCCCGATTACCCGCCCTTTGATATCACGATGTCGGGTAACGATTACGAAGGCATCACTGCCGATTATGCAGGGATCATTTCGGATGCGCTGGACCTGCCCGTCAGGGTTCAGCGTTTCGAAACCCGTGATGCGGCGATCAAGGCCCTTGCCGCAGGCCAGATCGATCTGCTGGGTACCGCAAACGGTTTTGAAGCCATCGATCGAAACATCAGGCTTTCGCAGCCCTACTCGGTGGATCAACCCGTTCTGGTCACCCGGGTCGGAGACACCCGCCCCCTGAACGAGGGCCTGAAAGGCATGCGGCTGAGCATGGTCTATCACTACCTGCCGCCTGCCGAGGTCGAAGCGTCCTATCCAGGCGCAACGCTGAAAACCTATCCCTCTTTTCAGAACGCCATCAACGCAGTCGCTTTCAATCAGGCGGACGTGTTTCTGGGCGATACGATTTCCACCCAATACATCATCAACAAGGGTTATCTGAACAACGTGCAGATGTCGAATTTCGGCCAGCACGAGCCCAACGGTTTCAGCTTCGCGGTCAGCAACGAAAACACGCAACTGCTGGGCATCATCAATCAGACGCTGAAAGCCATCCCCGTCGATGAACGCATCAATATTTCCAGACGCTGGAGCACGGGCAGCGACCTGATGCTCACCGACCAGAAGCTGCAACTGACGCAACGCGAGGAACGCTGGATCGCGCAGCACCCGACCGTACGCGTGGTCGTCAACGAAGCGTATGCGCCGCTGACATTCTTCGATGCCAAGGGTAACTTTCGCGGCATCACCGCAGACTTGCTCGAACTGGTGCGTCTGCGTACCGGGCTTAGGTTCGACGTCAAACGCTCGCCCAGCCTGACCGACATGCTCAATCAGGTCAGCGAAGGCCAGGCCGACATGATCGGCGCGCTGGTGTCCAGTGATGCGCGTGAGGACCGCTTGAGCTTCACCCGCCCCTACATCGACAACTCGTTCGTGCTGGTCACCCACAAGGGCCAGGGTGCCCCCAGCTATCTGGAGCAGATGGACGGCAAGCGTCTGGCGATCACTCAGGGCAGCCCGGTGCTGGACTGGCTAAGCCGCAAATACCCCAGGGTCGTGCCGCTGGAGATCGACAATCCATTCCAGGCGCTGGACATGTTGTCGCTGGGCAGAGCGGAAGGTGCGGTCATCTCGCTGCTCAGCGCGGACTATTTCCTGTCTTCCGGCATCTTCGAGGAGCGTTTGCAGATGACCGCCACCGTCGGCGAGGATCCGGCGCTGATTTCGATGGCGACCTCACGCAATGCCATCGAGCTGAGTTCGATTCTCGACAAGGCGCTGGCGAGTATCGCGCCGCAGGATCTGGCAGCGATCAACAACCGATGGCGCGTCTACACCCCCTCACGCGCCAACTGGCATGACTATGAGCGGCTGATCTATCAGATTGTGGTGGGTGCAGGCCTGTTGCTGCTGGGCCTGCTGGCCTGGAATGCCTGGATGCGCCGGCAGATACGTCAGCGCGAGGCTGCGGAACGAGCGCTGGGCGATCAGTTCGAATTCATGCGCGCGCTGGTCGAGGGTACACCGCATCCAATCTACGTACGGGATCGCGAAGGTATGCTGCGCATGTGCAATGACAGCTACCTCAGGGTTTTCTCCGCGCAACGGGAGGACATCATCGGCAAGAGCGCCACCGAAGGGGTGCTGGGCAATGCCTTCGAAGCCCGGGAGTATGCTGCCGACTATCAGCGGGTCATGGCCAGCAATACCGCGCTGATCCTCGACCGCCCTCTGCGCATTGGCGATCGACAGTTGACCATCTACCACTGGATCCTGCCGTTTCGTGACTCTCTGGGCGAAGTGCAGGGCATCATCGGTGGCTGGATCGACATCAGCGAGCGTCGCCAGCTCATCGAGGACTTGCAGGCTGCCAAGGAGCAGGCCGACGCCGCCAGCCGGGCCAAGAGCACCTTCCTTGCCACCATGAGCCATGAAATCCGCACGCCCATGAATGCAGTGATCGGCATGCTGGAACTGGCGCTCAAACGTGCCGATCACGGCGAACTGGATCGCTCCGCCATCGAAGTCGCCTACAGTTCGGCCAACGACCTGCTCGACCTGATCGGCGATATCCTTGACATCGCCCGCATCGAATCCGGGCGGCTGTCACTCAACCCCGAGCGGGCGAATCTGCGTCGTCTGGTGGAATCGGTGCTCAGGGTATTCGACGGTCTGGCGCGGCAGAAGGACCTCGAGCTGGTACTGGAACTGGACAGCAGGATCAATGCCGACGTATTGATCGACCCGCTGCGCTTCAAACAGATACTGTCCAACCTGGTCAGCAATGCCATCAAGTTCACCCCGATGGGGCGGATCAAGGTCGTACTGCAGGCAGCCGAAAGTCCGGACCCGCAACTGCTGCATCTGCACATCACCGTTCAGGACAGCGGCATCGGCATCAGTGTCGAAGACCAGCAACGCCTGTTTGAACCGTTCGCTCAGGCCGATAACACCGGACAAATGGCGCGTACCGGCGCCGGGCTCGGGCTGGTGATCTGCCGCAGCCTGTGCATGATGATGGGCGGCAATCTCTCGCTCGACAGCACACCGGGGCACGGTACCCGGATCAGCATGAACCTGGTGCTGACCACACTTGAAGCGCTGACCGGGCAGCCCGTCGTTGCGCAACCGGCAGCCGTCGTTCATCAGGCACTCAGAATCCTGATCGTCGACGATCATCCGGCCAATCGACTGCTGCTTTGCCAGCAGCTCGGCTTTCTAGGCCATCACTGCGAAATGGCCGAAAACGGCGCACAAGGGCTTGAGCGCTGGAAGACCGATACCTTCGATCTGGTCGTCGCCGACTGCAACATGCCGATCATGAACGGCTACGACATGACCGCGGCTATCCGCGAACAGGAGCGCGCCTGCGAACGCCAACGCTGCCCGGTCTGGGGCTTCACGGCCAACGCGCAGCCCGACGAGATAGAACGCTGCCGGGCGGCAGGCATGGACGATTGCCTGTTCAAACCCATCAGCCTCTCGATGCTCAGCGAGCGGCTGGCAGCCATTGCCCCGCTGGCGCCCCCACGGGCCCTGCCCTTCAGCCTCGACAGCGTCAGCAACCTGACCGGTGACCGTCCTGAAATGGTTGAGCGTCTGCTCGCGCAACTGCTGCACAGTAACCACGAAGACCGGCTGTTGCTCGCCAGACTAATGCCGGAAAACAATCGTCAGAAAACCCGTGACCTGGCGCACAGGATCAAAGGCGCGGCACGGATCATCCAGGCTTCAAGGGTGGTCGACGCCTGTGATGCGCTCGAACTGGCCTGCGAACCGGACACGCCGGATGAACAGTTCCGCACCTGCCAGCAGGCGGTCGAACTGGCCATGATCGAGCTTGAGGACGCACTGATGCTGCAACAGGCAAAGCCTGACTGAGCGAGCGCTGAAGACGGTATGGCGAGGGTATGTACGAAAGGGTACGCGGGAACAGGCAAGGGAAGCAGGCGCTGGCCTGCTTCCCGCTACATCAGGCGGCCGGATTGATTTCTTTTTCCGGGTACCAGACGTCGATCAGCGGGCTGACAGTGACTTCTGTCAGTTCGCTGCGGCCCTTGAGCCAGGCTTCGACAGCAGCACGCTGCTCTTCGCTGACCGAGCCACGCTTGCTCAGGCAAACCAGACCGAAGTCGTCGCCGCCCACATAGCCAAGACCGTTGGCTTCCATTGCTTCTTTCAGGAAAGCGTCAAGGAAAGCATCGATTGCCTTGTCGTCCAGCTCTTGCTTGAAGTCCAGGTTCAGTTCGAAACCCAATTCCTGGAACTCGTCCACACACAGTTTCTTGCGCAGACGGCGGGAGCGGTTAGTGGCCATGGGACAATCCTCATCAATAAATATCGGGCGGCACTTTACCAGCTTGGCAATTTAAAAGCCCGACAATTACAGCGGGTGATGGATATCCGGCCTTGCAGCAGCCGGCGATGCCGAATCAATAAAAAATAGCATTTACCGGCTTACCCCCCGGTCACAAGCCTGCCCCGCTTGGGGCATAATGCGACTCGTTTCATGCGTGGCATTGCGTGTTACAAAAAAAGCCCGCCGCGCATTCACTACTATAGTTATCGAAATCGAATCGCCATTTGCAATAGTTACCGAGGGAATTCATCCATGCCCTCTTTTTCGTTTCCCTCTTTGCAGTAGGGTTTTAGTCAATGATCAAGTCGCTACGTCCATTGTTGCTCGCGTCACTTTTTTTGCCCCTGGCTCTGCCCTCCTACGCCGCCGTCATCAACACCACGCTGCCCCCCAAGGTTCAACAGGCTATGAAAGCCAGCAAACTCAGCGATGACGCACTGTCGCTGGTGATGTTGCCGCTTAACGGCCCGGGCACGCCGACCGTGTTCAACGCCGACGTATCGGTCAATCCGGCTTCTACCATGAAGCTGATCACCACTTATGCGGCCCTGGAAATGCTCGGCCCGACCCATCAGTGGAAAACCGAATTCTTCACCGACGGCACTCTGAGCAATGGCGTGCTTCGCGGTAACCTGTATCTCAAGGGCGGTGGCGATCCCAAGCTGAATATGGAAAAGCTCTGGCTGCTGATGCGTGACCTGCGCGCCAACGGTGTACAGCAGGTGACCGGCGACCTGGTACTGGACCGCAGTCATTTTGTGCAACCGCAATTGCCGGTGTTCAACGATGACGGCAATGACGACAACAAGCCGTTTCTGGTCAAACCCGACGCGCTTATGGTCAACCTCAAGGCGCTGCGATTCGTGACCCGTAATGACGATGGCAGGATTCTGGTCTCGGTCGAGCCGCCGATTGCCAGCATCCGCATTGATAATCAGGTCAAGGCAAGCGCCTCGAAGCAATGCACCGGGGATGTGCGCTACAACCCGGTCACCCAGGCCGATGGCAGCGTCAACGTGACGGTCACAGGCCAGCTGGGCAATGGCTGCAACTCACAGACCTACCTGTCACTGCTGGACCATCCGACCTACGCGGCCGGCGCAGTGCGAGCCATCTGGCAGGAACTGGGCGGCACCATTCAGGGCAAGGACCGCGTTGGCGTGCTGCCCGGCAATGCCAAGTTGCTGGCCAAGGCCTTTTCACCGGACCTGGTGGAAGTCATTCGTGACATCAACAAATTCAGCAACAACACCATGGCCCAGCAACTGTTCCTGAGCCTGGGCGAAGAGTTCCGCAACGAAGCGGACGGTGACGACGGCAAGGCCGCGCAACGTGTCATCCGTCAGTGGCTGGCGAAGAAAGGCATCACTGCGCCGCATCTGGTCATGGAGAACGGCTCCGGGCTTTCGCGGGCCGAGCGTGTCAGCGCGCGTGAAATGGCGGTGATCCTGCAAGCGGCCTGGCGCAGCCCCTATGCCGCCGAATTCATGAGCTCGATGCCGCTGGCCGGCCTCGACGGCACCATGCGCAAGCGACTCAAGCGCACCCCGCTGCTGGGCGAGGCGCACATCAAGACCGGCACCCTGAATACCGTACGCGCGATTGCCGGCTTCAGCCGCGACAGTAACGGCAACACCTGGGCAGTCGTGGCGATCCTCAACGACCCGCGTCCGTTCGGCGCATCCTCGATACTCGACGAGGTACTGATCGATCTGTATCGACAGCCCAAGCTGACCAACACCACGGTCTCGATCCAGCAATAACCAACCGATACTGGCCATCAACAACAGACCCGCTGTCGCAGCGGGTCTGTCTTCATCAGCGTTGCTCGGGCTCGACCCGATCGCGACCGGCCTGTTTCGCCGCATAGACACCCGAGTCGGCGCGCAGCAACATCGCGTCGACACCCTCACCCTCGCGCCAGCTGGCGATCCCGAAGCTGCCGGTGACCACCTGATCGACGCCTTCTATAACCTGCTTGCGCAGTTCATCGCGCAGGCTCAGTGCCAGTTGATAGGCCTGGGCACCGCGCGTTCCCGGGCAGATCACCATGAACTCTTCGCCACCCAGGCGGCAGAACACATCATCGCTGCGCAGCCGCTGGCTGATCTTTTCCGAAATGGCCTTGAGCACCTGATCGCCTGCGGCATGCCCGAAGCGGTCATTGATCCGTTTGAAGTGATCGATATCGAGCATGATGACCGACAGGTTACCGCCGTGCCGGTCGATTCTTTTCAGCTCGGACTGCATCCGGTCCTGAAAGTAGCGCCGATTATAGGCACCGGTCAGCACGTCAGTGACCGACAGCGCACGCAACTCCTGCTCGACGCGCTTGAGGTCGGTGATATCGGACACAAAGCCATGCCACAGCACGCTGCCATCGGCCAGGCGCTCAGGCGTCGACGCCGAGCGTAGCCAGCGCAAACCCTTGCGTGGCAGATCGACGCGGTACTCCTGCCCCCACGGTGTCAGGTGTTTGGCGCTGATCAGAATGGAGCTTTTGACCCGTGTCAGATCCACCGGCTGTATGCGTTGCAGGATAGTTTCAGAGTCGCCCAGCAACTGCTCTTCATCCACTTCGAACAGCTCGCACATGCCGGCGCTGGCGTACCTGAAACGCGCGCTGCCATCAACGGCCAAGTGGTACTGGTAAATACCGCCAGGGACTTGCGAGCCGAGCTTTTTCAGCAACTGCCCCTGCTCGGCAAGGGCCTGATTGACACGCTTGTGCTCGGTAACGTCGATGCACACGGCCAGATACCCGGTCCAGAGCCCCTGATCGTCACGCACCGCGGTGACCAGCATATTCACCACCAGCGTGCTGCCATCGCTGCGCTGCAGGGTCCACTCCTGCGAAGGATGGTTACCATCCTGCACGGCGTCGAGAAACATCAGTTGCGAGGCGCTGATCGGTTGCCCGCGGCTTTTGCTCAAGCGGCTCGCTCGGGCCTCCAGATCAGCAGACTGATAAAAGTCCATGAGGCGAAACCTGCCCAGCACATCCTCCTGTGCATAGCCGAGCATTTTCTGTGCCCCGACATTGAACGTCTTGATCAGCCCGTCCAGATCGGTCGCGATGATTGCCACTTCTGTCGCCGCATCCAGCACACTGCGCAGTTGACCGTGCGCAGCCCTCAATTGTTGCTCGCGCTGGCGCAGCTCGCGGGTACGCTGCGCCACACGTTGCAAGGCGCGCTGACGCTGGCTGATCAGGCTGTAGAGCAAGGCACTGAGCATCAGGCTCAAAAGTCCTCCAAGCCACAGCACCCGACCGGGCATCATGATCTGGTTATTCAGACTGAAAATCTGCGTAGGGCGAACCTCGACCAGATAATCCCTGTCGCCCAGGCTCAGCAGGCTGCTGGCGTACAGCTGATTGCGTATTGCGGGGAGCGGAGACTGGTAGACCTGCTCGGGCGTTTCCGGCGAACTGAGGTCGAGCATGGTCACGGCAAGGTTGTCCTGCTCCGCCGTTCCAACGTTCATCAATTGCGTCAGGCTGATCACTGCGGTGACGTAGCCCCTCAATTGCGGAACCGGCTGGCCAATCGAGAACACCGGTGCGACCAGCAAAATGCCGTAGGTATCGGACGGCTCCAGGGACAGCAGGCGAATACGAGGCGTTGCGACCGTTCGTTTCAGCAAGCGCGCACGCTCCAGAGCGGCACGCCGCACCGGCTCGGAAGCAATATCAAACCCCGCTGGCGTTGGAATGTTGCTGAGGGTCTGGATGAATCGAACCGGGAAGTATTCATTTCGCACGGCGGCGATTTTCAAGGCGCCGTTTTCATCCATCTCGCGTATGGCATACCCGGGCGATCCTTCCTCACGCGACTGTCGTTCAAAGGCTGCACGCTCGGCCTGCAGCACCCTCGGGTTCCAGGCATACGCCTGGGTACCAATCAGCAACGGCGCGACAAACCCGTCGAATTCGGACAGTTCAACCTGATGGGAGTAGATAAAGAAGCGAGCCAAAGTGTCGAGCCGGGTGACCTGCCGGTCCAGACGCTCCTGCAGGCGACTGAAGCGCTCCGCGGCAACCATGTCGAAACGCTGACGCAACTGGCGCTGATACAACTCGTTATCGGCCAGCGCCAGCATGATCGTAAGTGCCGTACCGATCAGCAATACCAGCACTGCGATAAGCCACGCTGATCGCTGACCATTGATGAAACTCAGAATTCTCAGCTTGAACCGTTTCACTGTCATACACACAAACTCATGACGCCAACATACGGAAGCGTCAGGCTGGCTATGACTTCTGTTATAGCTATTCGCCAGTAATTTTCATAGGCTTATGGCGGTTTCAGGACGATTCGTTGGTCTGTCTGCACGGGCATGCAAGCGAGTGCAGGAGGTATCGCGAGGCGCGATGAACGGACCATTACCGATCAGTTCATCGCGCACCGGATCAGCTACGCGCCATGATTTTCCAGGCGCGGTGGATCTTGCCGTTACGGGCGAAGTCCTGATCGATGGTTTGCGCGGTAATGTCCTCGACCGCGTAACGCTGACTCAGGTTTTCATCAAGCACAAACTTGCGGAAGTTGTTGGAGAAGTACAACACGCCTCCCGGTGCGAGACGCGCCATGGCCAGATCGATCAGCTCGACCTGATCACGCTGGACATCAAAAATGCCTTCCATGCGCTTGGAATTGGAGAACGTCGGCGGGTCGATGAAGATCAGGTCGTACTCGTCGCGATTGGCCTGCAGCCAGGCCATCACGTCGCCCTGCTCGAGACGATTCTTGTCGGAGAAACCGTTCAACGACAGGTTACGACGCGCCCAGTCCAGATAGGTCCGCGACAGGTCGACGCTGGTGGTGCTGCGCGCACCGCCCTTGGCAGCATGCACACTGGCCGTCGCCGTGTAGGCAAACAGGTTCAGGAAGCGCTTGCCGGCCGCCTCGCGCTGAATACGCATGCGCATCGGCCGGTGATCGAGAAACAGCCCGGTGTCCAGGTAGTCGGTCAGATTGACCAGCAGCTTGACGCCTCCTTCGCTGACTTCCAGAAACTGGCCCTGGGCGCTCTGGCGCTCGTACTGCTTGGTGCCGCTCTGACGCTCGCGACGCTTGATCACTACGCGGTTCTTGTCGATGTTCAGGGCTTGCGGAATGGCCGCCAGCGCATCGAACAGCCGGGCTGACGCCTTTTCCGGATCGATGGACTTGGGTGCAGCGTATTCCTGAACATGCACCCAGTCGTGATACAGATCGATCGCCAGCGAGTATTCAGGCATGTCGGCGTCATACACGCGGTAGCAATCGATCCCCTCGCGACGTACCCACTTGCCCATCAGCTTGAGGTTCTTTTGCAGGCGATTGGCAAACATCTGCCCGCCTTCACTCAGGCGCGCCTGTTCGACCACCACCGGTTCCGGCTTGATCGGGTTGCCGTTCTTGTTGAGTTTGCGCTCAACGACTTCAACCTCGACCGGGTTTTCGCGTTCGATCTGACGCTGCTCGGGGGTGCGTCGCTCGCCGGTCACGAACTGGTCAGGCGTGACCTTGATCAGCAGCAGCTTGCACGGCAAGGCGCCGTTCCAGAACGAATACTGTTTGTGGCTGCGAATGCCCATGCGCTTGCCGAGGTCCGGCGCGCCGGTGAACACCGCAGCTTCCCAGTTAAGGCAGGCCTGACGCAGGCGCTCGCCGAGGTTCTGGTAGAGATACAGCAGGCTGGCTTCGTCACCCAGGCGCTCGCCGTACGGAGGGTTGCAGATCACCAGACCTTTCTGGTTCTGGTCGGGACGCGGCTCGAAGGTCGCGACTTCGCCCTGATAGACCTTGATCCAGTCACTCAGACCAGCACGTTCGATGTTGTTGCGTCCCGGCTGGATCAGTCGCGGATCAGCCTCGTAACCCCGAATCCACGAAGGTGTTTTGGCCAACCCGGCTTCTGCGCGGGCCAGCGCTTCGTCGTGCAGCTTGCGCCACAGCGCCGGGACGTGGCCCAGCCAGGCCGAGAAGCCCCAGCGTTCACGCTTGATGTTCGGGGCGATGTCGGCGGCGATCATCCCGGCCTCGACCAGAAACGTACCGACACCGCACATCGGGTCAGCCAGCGCGCCGCCCTCGGCAGCGATGCGCGGCCAGCCAGCACGAATCAGGATAGCGGCGGCGAGGTTTTCCTTCAGCGGTGCAGCGCCCTGCTGCAGACGGTAACCGCGCTGGTGCAGGCTATGCCCGGACAGGTCGAGGGACAGAATGGCTTCGCCGCGATCCAGGCGCAGGTGCACGCGCAGATCGGGGTTGATCTTGTCGACCGAAGGACGCTCGCCATCCGGAGTACGCAGCTTGTCGACGATCGCATCCTTGACCTTCAATGCACCGAAATGGGTGTTATCGATGCCCGAACCATGACCACTGAATTCCACCGCAATGGTGCCGTCGGATTCAAGATGATCCTGCCACTCGACATCCAGTACGCCGTGGTAGAGGTCTTCGGCATCCTTCATCGGGAAGCGCTTGAGCACCAGTAACACGCGGTTGGCCAGTCGCGACCAGAGACACAGCCGGTAAGCGGTCTCCATGTCGGCCGAGCCGCGAATGGCTGAAGTGTGCTCGCGGGTCTCTTGCAGGCCCAGCGCAGTAGCTTCCTCGGCAAGCAGGCCTTCGAGGCCCTTGGGGCAAGTGAGGAAAAGTTCGTAGCGATCCGACATGTGTATTCCAGGGCCTGAGCCGTCTGCGGCGGGCAACGCATTGCCCTGCCAGATTTGAACAGGCGTCTTTCATGGAGAACGCCTGCGTGGCACGTGATGTGTGCCGGTCCACCGCATGATCCTGTCATGTCATTGCGGCAGTTCTGGCGCGTATTAGAACAGATATCAGGCAAGTCGATGTCGGCAATAAGGCACGCAATCAAAAGTGGTGTTTTGAAAAGTCACATTTTTGCAGCGCCGATCATGACCCTTCGTCGCTTAAGCAACCAAGGCATTGAGCCAGTATATGAGCCTGATAAGCGATTTCAATTAGCCTGCAAACGCCCATGTTCAAGGGGCTGCAGAAAAAATCATGCTTGAAACAGATCATCGCTTATTGCTCGACAGACCTGAATGTGACGTGCTTATGACAAAACGATCATTCACACCGCCCTGCGCTTTGGTTAGAAATCGTCTCAGGTCATCGCCGCAATGGTGGTGGCATCAAGGCCCGCGACGCCGGCAGCGGGCCCCAACGGCAGAAGATTCTGCCCGACCTCATCACGGGGTCTCAGGGATATTACAGTCAACAGACGAGGGCATTACCCTATGAGAAGACTTAAGCGTGATCCGTTGGAAAGAGCATTTTTACGCGGATATCAATACGGCGTTCATGGTAAATCCCGTGAGCTTTGCCCTTTTACTCTACCGTCAGTACGCCAGGCATGGATCAATGGCTGGCGCGAAGGACGCGGCGACAACTGGGACGGTATGACCGGCACTGCGGGCATCCACAGACTCAACGAACTTCACGCGGTCGGATGAGGCGATTCACATCAAAGACTTTCGGCCTCTGTCGGGCCACACACATGATTGACTGATTCACACCTGCACCATGCACGCCCGACCCGGGCGGCGGGCCAACGCCCAGGGGCTCTCTTGCAGAGCCCCTTTTTTTACCCCGGGTTCAGCGTGCGGCGCGAGGCATCGCCGCAATGGCATCCACCGACTCGCGAATCAGCGCAGGGCCCTTGTAGATGAACCCCGAATAGATCTGCACCAGACTGGCCCCCGCAGCGATCTTCTCGGCGGCGTGTCGGCCTTCGGTGATCCCGCCTGCGGCGATGATCGGCAGACGCCCCGCGAGCTCACCGGCCAGGACCTTGACGATGTGCGTGCTTTTTTCCCGAACCGGCGCGCCCGACAAGCCGCCTGCCTGATCAGCATGCGGAAGGCCTTCGACGCCTTGGCGGCTAAGCGTGGTGTTGGTGGCGATGACTGCGTCCATACCGGACTCGATCAGGGCTGCGGCCACCAGCACGGTCTCTTCGTCGGTCATGTCCGGGGCAATCTTGATCGCCAGCGGCACACGCCTGCCATGCCGTTGCGTCAGCTCCTGCTGGCGCAGGCTCAGGGCCTGGAGCAGTTGCTTGAGCGAGTCGCCGAACTGCAGGCTGCGCAGCCCCGGCGTATTGGGCGAACTGACGTTGACCGTAACGTAGCTGGCATGGGCATAGACCTTGTCCAGACAGATCAAGTAATCGTCGACCGCACGCTCGACCGGCGTGTCGAAGTTCTTGCCGATATTGATGCCCAGAACGCCGCGATATTTTGCCGCTTCGACACGGGACACCAGGTTGTCGACACCCAGATTGTTGAAGCCCATGCGATTGATGATCGCCTCGGCGTTGGGCAGGCGGAAAATACGCGGTTTGGGATTGCCCGGCTGCGGACGTGGCGTCACTGTGCCGATCTCGACGAACCCGAAGCCCAGTTGCGCGAAGCCATCGATGGCTGCACCATTCTTGTCCAGGCCGGCTGCCAGCCCCACAGGGTTGGGAAATTCAAGGCCCATCACACTGACCGGCAACTTCGCCGGGGACTTGCTCAGCAGGCCATTGAGGCCCAGCCGTCCGCCTGCACCGATCAGGTCCAGCGACAGGTCATGAGAGGTTTCCGGGGAAAGTTTGAACAGTAACTGGCGGGCCAGGTTATACATGGCGGGATGGGCTCGTGAGCAGCTGAATTCAGGGTGGCGATTATAGACGTGTGCGGGCCTGTCAGGCGAGGCGCGCGACAAACTTGTTGCTCGCCCCTCCCCGGCGATGGCATATGCCTTGCTTGAAACCGCTATCGGCACTCACTCCAACGGCGGAGCGGTGCATGGACAACGGCGTCGCTTCGACACTTGCATTGCAATGGGTCGGACGACGCCTTTTTTCTGGACGGACCTTTGATGAAGCACGCGCGATGAACGAACGAACCGGTAATGCGCTGGACTGGGTGGCCGGTAGCGACGCCCCGGAAATGAACAGCCTGGACGTGGGCTTCATGGCATTGACCGACTGCGCCCCGCTGGTGGTCGCGGCCACTCAGGGTTTCGCCCAGCCTTACGGTCTGAGCCTGAACCTCGAGCGTCAGACCTCCTGGGCCGGGCTGCGCGACAGGCTGGTCAGCGGGCAGTTGCAGGCGGCACACAGCCTGTACGGTCTGATCTATGCGGTGGAACTGGGCATCAGCGGTGGCCCGGCGGCCGACATGGCCATCCTCATGGGGCTCAACCAGAACGGCCAGTGCATCAACCTGTCCCGCGAGTTGCAGCAGGCGGGCGTGATCACTCCTGAAGCACTGGACAAACGCGCGCACCAAAGCGGATCAAGGCTGACCTTCGCGCAGACCTTCCCCACCGGCAACCACGCCATGTGGCTCTACTACTGGCTGGCCAGTCAGGGCATTCATCCGCTCGATGATGTGACCAGTGTCGTGGTGCCGCCCACGCAAATGGCGCAACACCTGCAGGCTGGGCGCATCGACGGTTTCTGCGTCGGCGAACCCTGGGCCGCTAGCGCCGTTCAGCAGCAACTGGGCTTCACCATGGCGACCAGCCAGTCGATCTGGCCGGATCACCCGGGCAAGGTGCTGGGCTGTACCCGTGAATTCGTCGAGCAGAACCCCAACACCGCCAGAGCGCTGATCATGGCCGTACTGGAAGCGAGCCGCTTCATCGAGGAAAACGATCATAACCGGCGCAGCACCGCACAACTTCTCAGCGGTGCCGATTACCTGGACACCTCAGTGGACTGCATCGAGCCGCGCCTGCTCGGTCAGTACAGCGACGGTCTCGGCAATCGCTGGCAAGACCCTCACGCGGTCAGCTTCCATGCCCAAGGACAGGTCAACTACCCCTGGCTGTCCGACGGCATGTGGTTCATGACCCAGTTCCGACGCTGGGGCCTGTTGCGCGAAGACCCGGATTACCTGGCGGTCGCCAGTCGCGTCCAGCGACTCGACCTGTACCGTCAGGCGGCCAGCGCGCTGGGCATCGACGTACCCGCCGCAACCATGCGCAGCAGTCAGCTGATCGATGGCAGGATCTGGGACGGCAGCGATCCGGCGGGCTACGCGCGTAGCTTCAAGCTCCATTCGCTGGCCGACGACGCGCCCGCTGTGGCCAGTCGTTGACGGAGAACGTGACCATGCTGCGTATCCTGCTTATCAATGACACCGCCAAAAAGGTCGGTCGCCTCAAGTCAGCCTTGATAGAGGCCGGTTTCGAAGTGATCGACGAATCCGGCCTGATCATCGACCTGCCCGCACGCGTCGAAGCCGTGCGCCCGGACGTCATCCTCATCGACACTGAATCGCCAGGTCGCGACGTGATGGAGCAGGTGGTGCTGGTCAGCCGCGACCAGCCACGTCCCATCGTGATGTTCACCGACGAGCACGATCCAGGCGTGATGCGCCAGGCCATCAAGTCCGGGGTCAGCGCTTATATCGTCGAGGGGATTCAGGCACAACGGCTGCAACCCATTCTGGATGTGGCAATGGCCCGCTTTGAAAGCGATCAGGCGCTGCGTGCGCAATTGCATGCCCGCGATCAGCAACTGGCCGAGCGCAAGCGCATCGAGCTGGCCAAGGGGCTACTGATGAAGATGAAGGATTGCAACGAAGAAGAGGCTTATACGCTGATGCGACGTCAGGCAATGAGTCGTCAGCAGAAGCTGATTCAGGTGGCCGAGCAGATTATCGCAATGAGCGAACTGCTGGGCTGAAGCCAGGAAGAACGCCTGCCCGCACAGGCGTTCTTCACCGTTTACAGAGGCGCAGCCTGTCAGCTCAACTGCACATCCTTCATCGCCGGGACGTAGCCGTAGTCATACTCTTCCTGCACGAACGAGCGGTCGCCCTTCAACAGGATTCTGACCGTCGGCGCCTCGGTGCCGCCGATACGGTAGTCATCGCCGCTGGTGGGCACGCTGTCGATGAACGAAGTCACCAGGCCGTTGGGCATCACACAGTGGGAGTACGTCTGGAATGGCTGTGCAGGCGGATTGCCCAGCACCAGTCCGGAAGCGTTCATCGGCCGGTAAGGCCCGAACAAATGCTCGCCCACAAAACCGTAAACGCCGTCCGGCCCGGTCACACCGTCGGCATACGTAAACTTGTGACTAATGGTGAATAAATAATACTTGCCGTCCTGAAAGACATAATGCGGACGTTCAGTCTGGTCATTGACGCCCACCGCAGTCACCAGTGGCGGTAGTATTTCCCACTCTTCTCCGCTGAGATCTTTCGCAACTGCCAGGCCGATACAGCCCACTTGAAAACGCGCACCCCCCACTTCTTCATGGCCGGGTGGCACCGGGCCAAGTTCTGCAGCGCCAACGGTATGCGTACCGCGTTCACCGGCCACATTACCTTCATAGACCATATACAACTTGCCATCATTGGGATCAATAAACGGACTCGGGTCGCGGAAGTTCCACGTCGAGTTCTGCGCCTCGGTTTGATAATAAGTGCCGTCGGCCTCGAACAGTTTTTTGACCTGGGTAAAGTCTTTCAACTCCACGCCCTGATCGGACGTCACAATACGGCCGCGCACTTTGGCAATGGTCGCCCCCGGTGTCACGCAGGTGTAGTAAAGATCGATATCACCCTTGTCATTCAATAATACCGGTGTGCCCGCCCACTCACGGGTGGTGGGCGACACGCCTTCGGCCATGACCCGGCCACCGAAGATCCAGTTCTTGCCGGTGCGCGAATACCAGTAGCACATGCGCGCCCGTCCATGACGATCCTCCCAGTCGCGCTTGATGTCGTAGCGGCCGTTGGCGCCGAGATACTGCGGGTCGTCGGGGTGGCGATCAGCCGTCAGTGTGACGATAACCGACCAGCCGTTGACTGAGACCACCGTGCCGTCAAGCTCTCGCAACGGCATGGTGTCCCAGATGAAGACCTTATCACTCATGACCGGAAAGTCCGCTTTTACCAATGGCTGCGTGGTGGTCGGGTCATTTTCATTGACCTTCAACGCATCGGCACGGGACCAGATGGTAGGTGCGTAATTGATGTTACTCATGATGATGATGTCCTTTGCTGGCGCCTGTACAAGCAGCGCGTATAGGAAGGCAACACGGCAGGCATGCGTGCAATGCCGAGGTGCAGAGTGTGTCGGGCATTCAGGTGTCGAGGACAGCCGGACGCCGATAAAAGAGCGAGTAGCCGATGACTTCTTTCAAAGTAAGCATTTATCGAGATTGACTGGCAAACTGCAACTACAGATTACCGGATTGAAAAGTGAAACCACCTTTTTAATAAGCGTCACACGTCGCAACAGAAGCGATGCTCTCAGAGATGCCACGCAAAGTAAATTAAATATTTACAGCGTTGCTATCGTAAAACTGCGAGAGCTGCGCATTAAATTATATATATTAAGTCCACCATAGCTGCATATCGAAACAGCATCACAATGACAGTACTTACACGCAAAACTGATGGCACATTAAATAATATTAAATAGTTTAAACTTTAATAAAACATACTTAAATCCTGTTAACTGCCTGTTTCTGTTGACTGATACGGACTGTGCAAGCCGTTATCTGGCTTTTCGCCGCCACGCCCTTTTTTGCAGCGCGTCTGATGGCCCACGCCCGGTTCGAGGTCATACATCAGTCTGCTCGCAGTCTCTGAAAGCCATACAACCTGCCTGCAACGTATGGCTGACGCGCCTGCACGACCATTGGCCCGTCTATTGCTAATGCAATCGCACCGGTAGCCAACGGCGGCTATCACCTTTTACGACAAAGACGTCGCTCATCTCTTTCCGCCCCGTGGACAGAGAGGCGACGTTTTTTGCGTTTTGGCCCCGGCGAAGGGGCCGGTGGAGTCGCCGTCATTCGGAACACTCCACCACAGCGTCTGAACCACCCGTGTCGCGGTCATGGCCCGACTGACTAACTAGCAGATGATGAGGTGTGCACATGGATACAAGCTTCTGGAAGGCAGGCCACAAACCGACCCTGTTCGCGGCCTTTCTCTATTTTGACCTGAGTTTCATGGTCTGGTACCTGCTGGGCCCACTGGCGGTACAGATTGCCACTGACCTGCACCTGACCACTCAGCAACGTGGCCTGATGGTCGCCACGCCGATTCTGGCGGGCGCGGTGCTGCGCTTTTTCATGGGCCTGCTGGCCGACCAGCTGTCGCCCAAAACCGCCGGAATCATCGGCCAGGTGATCGTCATCGGCGCGCTGCTGGGTGCCTGGCAATTGGGCATTCACACCTACGGCCAGGTGCTGGTACTGGGCGTGTTCCTCGGCATGGCCGGTGCCTCGTTCGCCGTCGCGCTGCCCCTGGCGTCGCAATGGTATCCGGCGCAGCACCAGGGCAAGGCCATGGGCATCGCCGGTGCGGGCAACTCCGGCACTGTACTGGCCGCGCTGATCGCGCCGGTGCTGGCCGCCAGTTTCGGCTGGGGCAACGTCTTCGGCCTGGCGCTGATCCCGCTGGTTCTGACCCTGATCGCCTTCACCCTGATGGCCCGCAACGCCCCGCAACGCAGCAAACCCAAATCCATGGCGGACTACCTCAAGGCGCTGGGTGACCGTGACAGTTGGTGGTTCATGTTTTTCTACAGTGTGACGTTCGGTGGCTTCATTGGCCTGGCCAGCGCCCTGCCCGGCTATTTCAACGACCAATATGGCTTGAGCCCGATCACTGCCGGTTACTACACCGCTGCCTGTGTGTTCGGTGGCAGCCTGATGCGTCCGTTGGGTGGTGCGCTGGCCGACCGTTTCGGCGGGATTCGCACACTGACCGTGATGTATGCGGTTGCCGCCATCGGCATTGCCGCCGTGGGCTTCAACCTGCCGAGTTCGTGGGCAGCACTGGCGCTGTTCGTGGCCGCGATGCTGGGCCTGGGGGCCGGCAACGGCGCGGTGTTCCAGTTGGTACCGCAGCGCTTCCGCAAGGAAATCGGGGTCATGACCGGCTTGATCGGCATGGCCGGTGGCATCGGTGGCTTCCTGCTGGCGGCGGGCCTGGGCAGCATCAAACAGAACACCGGCGACTACCAGTTGGGTCTGTGGCTGTTCGCCGGCCTGGCGATACTGGCCTGGTTCGGCCTGCTGAACGTCAAACGTCGCTGGAGAACCACCTGGGGTTCGGCCGCGGTCACGGCGGCCCGGGTCTGAAGCGCCGATGACCCTGCAACTGCAGTTCGCTCAATTCAGCGCCAGCGGACCGCGAGCGGAGAATCAGGACGCCGTGCGCCTGGTCACGCCAGTCCCGGCACTGGCGGCCAGCAAGGGCTATCTGTTCGCCCTTGCCGACGGCGTCAGCCAATGTGCCGACGGCGCACTGGCCGCGCAATCGACCCTGCAGGCGCTGGCCCTCGACTATTACGCCACGCCGGAAACCTGGGGCGTGGCGCAGTCCCTTGATCGCCTGCTGCTGGCGCAGAATCGCTGGCTGCTGGCCAACGGCCTGTTGACCACCCTCAGCGCTCTGGTACTGCGTGGCAGGCGTTTCACCCTCGCCCATGTCGGCGACTGCCGGGCTTACCGCTGGCACACCGGAACGCTGAAACGCATCAGTGAAGATCACGTCTGGGAACAGGCCGACATGCAGCATGTGCTCAAACGTGCGCTGGGCCTGGATCAGTACGTGGTCATGGATTACCTGGACGGCGAGCTGTGTGAAGGCGAACGCCTGCTGCTGGTCAGCGACGGCGTATGGGCGGCACTGGGCGATGCAAGTATCCGCTCGATTCTGGGCGAACAGCACGACCTCGACGCGGCAGTGAAAACCCTGGTCAGCGCGGCGCACCTGGCCGGCAGTCAGGACAATGCCAGCGCCCTGCTGATTCAGGTCGACACGCTCGGCGAGGACGATCTGGGCGATACGCTACTGCAATTGCAGCAATGGCCGCTGCCACCCGCACTCAAGGCCGATCAGACATTCGAAGGCTGGAAAGTCGTCAGCATCGTGGCGCAATCACGCCAGTCCATCGTTTATCGAGTCACCGATATCAATGAGCAGCCCTGGCTGCTGAAGACCCTGCCAGCCAGTCGTCATGACGAGACCGGTGCCGGTCAGGGCTTACTGCTAGAGGAGTGGTTTCTGCGTCGGGTCGCCGGGCGCTTTTTTCCCGAGATACACCCGCTGCCAGACCGTCAGCATCTGTATTACGTCATGCGCGAGTATCGCGGGCACACACTGGCCGAGCGCTTCACCGACAAAGGGCCGTTGCCGCTGGCCCAGTGGCAGGACTTGGCCACCCG
The DNA here is from genome assembly GCF_027983475.1 of Pseudomonas cerasi. Lineage (NCBI taxonomy): Bacteria > Pseudomonadati > Pseudomonadota > Gammaproteobacteria > Pseudomonadales > Pseudomonadaceae > Pseudomonas > Pseudomonas cerasi. The sequence goes on along the minus strand of NZ_JAQJVM010000001.1, from coordinate 1,309,665 downwards.
ACTGTTACGGGCCACGGGCCTGCTGCATCGACGCAACATCATCCATCGCGATATCAAACCGGAAAACCTGCTACTGGCCGACGACGGCGAGTTGCGCCTGCTGGATTTCGGCCTGGCGTTCTGCCCGGGCCTGTCGGCGGTCAACACCGAAGACCTGCCCGGCACACCCAGTTATATAGCACCGGAAGCCTTCAACGGCGCCGAACCGCATCCGCAACAGGACCTGTACGCAGCAGGCGTCACCTTGTACTACCTGCTGACAGGGCAATACCCTTACGGCGAGATCGAAGCCTTTCAGCACCGTCGCTTCGGCGCACCGATACCTGCCAGTCGTTACCGACCGGATCTGCCACAGTGGCTGAGCCAAAGCCTGGACAAGGCACTGCACGCCGACCCGAGCCAGCGTTATGAAACCGCCGAACAGTGGTTGCTGGAGCTGGAGCAGGCCGAGCATCGTCCGCTGGTGGCAAAGCCGCGTCCGCTGCTGGAACGCGAACCGCTGAAAGTCTGGCGAACACTGGCGTTGCTCTCTCTGCTGTTCAACCTGATGCTGGTGATCTGGTTGATGGGCCGCCACTGAGCCCTTGCGCCCCGCTTCTGTGCAACGCGCCTCAACGCGGTGCAGAAAGCGCCAGGGTTATCGACTGCACACCGCGCAGGCTGGCAAATCCGAGTTGGCACAAGCGCTGCATGGTCACTGGCAGATAATTCATAACACGCCGCCCTCAACGATGAAGGCTGCGTCTCCCGAGCGAACGGGACCGGACAAAGGCGTCCTCGTCAGGCCACTGACGGGACGCCTTTTTTTGTTTGCGCGAAACGTATCGAGCACGCGCTGCAGTGACTCGGAGGCAAGATGACCAAACTCAAACTGGTGATGATCGGCAACGGCATGGCCGGCGTGCGCACACTCGAAGAGTTGCTGAAACTGAGCGAAGACCTTTACCACATCACGGTCTTCGGCGCCGAGCCACACCCCAATTACAATCGCATTCTGCTGTCGCCGGTACTGGCCGGCGAGCAGAATTTCGAAGACATCGTGCTCAACGACCTCGACTGGTACGAACGCAACGGTATCCGGTTGTTGCTCAACCGTCGCGTGGTGAAGATCGACCGCATCAGACGCCTGGTGATCGCCGATGACGGCACCCAGGCCCATTATGATCGGCTGCTGATTGCCACCGGTTCGCGGCCGTTCATACTGCCGATCCCCGGCAACACGCTGAACGGTGTGATCGGTTATCGCGACATCGGCCACACGCGGCAGATGATCGACACCTCCGTCACGCACAAGCGCGCAGTCGTCATCGGCGGCGGACTGCTCGGCCTGGAAGCGGCCAACGGCTTGAGCCTGCGCGGCATGCACGTGACGGTGGTGCATAACGGCCAGACGCTGCTGGAGCGCCAACTGGACAAGACCAGCGGGCGCATGCTGCAAGCGGCGCTGGAAAAGCGCGGCCTGAGCTTTCGGCTCGACGAACAGACCAACGCCTTGCTCGGCGATGATCAGGGCCGGGTAACCGCGGTGCAATTCAACAATGGCGACAGGATCGACGCCGATCTGGTGGTCATGGCAGCAGGCATACGGCCCAACACCGAATTGGCCGAGCAAGCCGGCCTGCCCTGCAACCGTGGCATTCTGGTCAATGACACCTTGCAGACCTACGACCCGCGCATCTACGCAATTGGCGAATGTGTCAGCCACCGTGGCATCGCCTATGGGCTGGTGGCGCCGCTGTTCGAGCAGGCTCGGGTCTGCGCCAACCACCTTGCGCAACTGGGCTTTGCGCGTTATCCGGGCTCGGTCACCTCGACCAAGCTGAAAGTCACCGGTATCGACCTGTTTTCCGCCGGGGATTTCCTCGGCGGTGAAGGCACTGAAAGCATCACCCTTTCCGACCCCATCGGCGGTATCTACAAGAAGCTGGTAATAAAGAACGATGTACTGGTCGGCGCCTGCCTGTACGGCGACACCGCCGACGGCAACTGGTACTTGCAGCAGATCCGTGATGGCCAGGGTATCGACGCCATTCGCGACCACCTGATGTTCGGCAAACCCGTTGCTCCAGAGGCTGCCTGCGCATGAACAGCCTTGCCCTCCACACCCATCGGGTCACGGCGTCTACCTGCTGCTATTGCGGCGTAGGCTGCGGCGTACTGATCGAACATGACGGCGAGCATATTCTTGGTGTCAGCGGCGACCCGAAGCACCCGGCGAACTTCGGCAAGCTGTGCAGCAAAGGGTCGAGCCTGCACCTGACCGGCGACATTGAAGCCCGCGCGCTGTACCCGGAACTGCGCCTGAGCAAGGACCTGGCGCGCAGCGTCACCGATTGGGATACCGCGCTGGAGCATGCGGCCAATGTGTTCGCCGAGAGCATTCGCGAACATGGCCCCGACAGCGTTGCCTTCTACATTTCCGGCCAGTTGCTGACCGAAGACTACTACGCGTTCAACAAACTGGCGCGCGCACTGATCGGCACCAACAATATCGACAGTAATTCACGGCTGTGCATGTCATCGGCCGTGGCGGGCTACAAGCGCAGCCTGGGTGCCGATGCCCCACCGTGCAGCTATGAAGACATCGAACTGAGCGATTGTGTGATGATCGTCGGCAGCAACATGGCGTACGCACACCCGATTCTGTTTCGCCGTCTGGAAGATGCAAAAAGCCGTCGTCCGCAGATGAAACTCATCGTCATCGATCCACGGCGTACCGACACCTGCGAACTGGCCGACCTTCATCTGGCGATTCAGCCCGGCACGGACGTCGCGCTGTTTCACGGCATCCTTCATATACTGATGAACGAACGGCTGATCGACCCGGCGTTCATTGCCGCGCACACGCAGGGCTATGAGGAACTGGCCACGCTGGCCCGTGACTACCCACCTGAATACGTGGCCGCCCTCTGCGGCATTACTCTGGAACAGCTGCACACCTGCGCCCGATGGGTGGGCGAAGCGCCGGCTTTTCTGTCGCTGTGGTGCATGGGGCTGAATCAGTCCACGGCCGGCAGCGCGAAAAACAGCGCGCTGATCAACCTGCACTTGGCGACCGGACAGATTGGCAAACCCGGCGCAGGTCCCTTCTCGCTCACCGGCCAGCCCAACGCCATGGGCGGACGTGAAACCGGCAGTCTGTCCAACCTGTTGCCTGGCCATCGCGACGCGGCAAATCCTCAGCATCGTCAGGAGGTTGCAGACTACTGGGGCGTCGATAGCCTGCCTGCCAATCCCGGCCTTTCAGCCATCGAACTGTTCGAGCAATTGCAGAATGGAACGATCAAGGCCCTGTGGATTGCCTGCACCAACCCGGCACAGTCACTGCCCGACCAGAACCGCATCAGGCAAGCGCTGGAAACCTGCCCGTTCGTGGTACTCCAGGAGGCCTTCAAGACCACCGAAACCGCGCGTTATGCCGATCTGTTGCTGCCTGCTGCCAGCTGGGGTGAGAAAGAAGGCACGGTGACCAACTCCGAACGACGCATCTCCAACGTGCGCAAAGCTATTCAGGCGCCCGGCGAAGCGCGCTCCGACTGGGCGATCACCGTGGATTTCGCCCAGCGCCTGCAAAAACGCCTGCAACCCGGCGCACCCGCGCTGTTCGACTTCGCTACACCCAAAGCCTTGTTCGATGAGTTCAAGGGCCTGACGGTCGGGCGCGATCTGGACATGTCCGGAATCGACCGCGAGCTCATCGATCAGCAGGGTCCGCAACAATGGCCCTTCCCGCGTGGCGCCAGCAGCGGCACGCCGCGCCTGTACAACAATGGCATCTTTCCCACCGATTCAGGCCGGGCGCAGTTTCTGTCCGAGCCTTACATCGCCGCCAGGGAAGTGCGCGATGCCGACTACCCGCTGACGCTCAATACCGGCAGACTGCGCGATCAGTGGCACGGCATGAGCCGCACCGGCACCGCTGCCCGCTTGTTCGGGCATGTCAGTGAAGCGGTGCTGAGCCTCAATCCGCAGGACATGCTCAGCCATGACCTGCAGCCCGGCGACCTGGTCAAGCTGATCAGTCGACGCGGCGAGCTGCTGTTGCCGGTCGGCAGTGAGGACAGCGTTGCAGTCGGCCAGGCTTTTGTGCCGATGCATTGGGGCGACAGGTTCCTCAAGGGGGGTGTCAACGTTCTCACCCAGCCAGCCTTCGACCCGGTTTCGAAGCAACCGGAACTCAAGCACGCCGGCGTCAGGATCGAAAAAGCCCGACTGCCCTGGCAGTTCTTTGCGCTGGTCGAGGGCAACGTGCAGCAACGGATGGAAAAGCTGCGCCCCTTGTGCGACACCTTCACCTATCTGAGCATGAGCCTTGCCGGACGCGAGCGACCGGCGCTGGTGATACGCGCCGCCAGCGCAGCAGCACCCGATTCAGCGCTGCTGCAGCAGATTGATCAAGTACTGGGCCTGGATGAAGGACCGGTCATGGCGTATGACGACCCCAAACGCTCGATCGGCAAACGGGTACGGATCGACGGCGAACGTATTACTGCTGTTCGCCTGGCCGGTGAAACACTCGCCCGGCATTGGCTGCAGACGTTGTGGCTGGAAGAGCGCGTTGAGGCTTCGGTGCGGCGCTGGCTGTTGGCACCGTTGAGCAGCGAACCGGGCAAAGACTCGACACAGCCTCGCGACAAGACCTTGTGCAACTGCATGAACGTCAGCCAGAGCGCGGTAATGAGCGCTATCGAGCGTGGCCTGGACCTGAATCAACTCAAGACACAGTTGGGCTGCGGCACCCAGTGCGGCTCCTGCGTGCCGGAAATAAGACGACTGATCCATACCGTGGCGGTTACAGAATGAGGAATGCGGCATGAGCGCAAAAGTATGGCTGGTGGGCGCGGGCCCAGGCGACCCCGAACTGCTGACTCTCAAGGCAGTACGTGCCCTGGCTGAAGCCGACGTGGTGCTGATCGACGATCTGGTCAACCCCGCAGTGCTGGAACATTGTCCGGGAGCACGGGTCATCGCGGTCGGCAAGCGCGGCGGTTGTCGTTCGACGCCGCAAGCGTTCATCCATCGCCTGATGCTGCGCTACGTACGTCAGGGCAAATGTGTCGTTCGCCTCAAAGGCGGCGATCCGTGCATCTTCGGACGTGGCGGTGAAGAGGCTCAATGGCTACAGGAGCGCGGTGTCGCCGTGGAGCTGGTCAACGGCATTACAGCGGGTCTTGCCGGTGCAACACAGTGCGGCATTTCGCTGACCCTGCGCGGTATAAGCCGTGGCGTAACGCTGGTCACCGCCCACACTCAGGACGAAAGCACCCTCAACTGGCAGGCACTCGCGCAAGGCGGAACCACCCTGGTGGTTTACATGGGCGTGGCGAAACTGGCGGAAATTCGCGAGAGTCTGCTGGCAGGCGGAATGAGTGGCGAGATGCCGGTGGCTATGATCGAGAACGCTTCGCTGCCGTGGCAGCGCGAATGCCGCAGCACCCTGAATGCCATGCAACAGGACGCAGCCGCTTTCCAGTTGAAGAGCCCCGCCATTCTGGTGATCGGTGCGGTTGCCGCGTACAACAATGAGCTGATCGATCAAACCCTGATGGACCAAGCGCAGTTGAATGCCGGCTGAACCCAGGCTCGTCTGAACAGACGCCCCGCCAAATCGCAGGCAAAGAAAAGCCCGGCCTGAGCCGGGCTTTTCAGTAAAAGCGGCTAATTACTTAGCTTGAGCTTCTACTTCTGCTTCTACGCGACGGTTAACTGCGCGGCCAGCTTCAGTTGCGTTGTCAGCAACTGGACGGGATTCGCCGTAACCAACCGAGTTTACGCGGTTAGCGCCAACACCGTACTGGTTAACCAGAACCTGTTTAACGGCGTTTGCACGACGCTCGGACAGTTTTTGGTTGTAAGCGTCAGGACCTACGGAGTCAGTGTGACCTTCAACAGTGGTGGTGGTCTGTGGGTACTGCTGCATGAAGTCAGCGAGGTTCTTGATGTCGCCGTAGCTGTTAGGCTTGACTACGGATTTGTCGAAATCGAACTTCACGTCCAGCTCAACACGAACCACTTCGGCAACTGCTGGGCAGCCATCAGCGTCAACGGTAACGTTGGCTGGGGTGTCCGGGCACTTGTCGACGTTGTCGCACACGCCGTCGTTGTCGCTGTCGGAGCACACTTCAGCTACTGGAGCTGGTGCTGCTTCAACTTTCTTGCTGCCGCCGCCGAAGTTTACACCGATACCGACGCTAGGCGCCCACTCGGTGTTGCCTTGGTCGATGTTGTACTGAGCTTCAACGCCTGCACGGGCATAGAAGTTGTCAGTAAAGTACAGCTTGGCGCCGCCGCCGATGTTGGCGAAGGTGGAACCGTCACGGCCACGGCGAGCGTCTTGACCGATGCTCTGGTCAGAGAAACCGGCAGAAACGTATGGACGCAGCATGTCGCCTGGGTTGTTGAAGTGGTACAGAGCGTCCAGAGCAGTGTCTGCGCCCTTGATGTTCTTGCCGCTGTCGCTACGGACGTTGTGGACTTCGTCGTAGCCCAGACGCAGCTCAACATCGTCAGTCAGGAAGTAGCCAACGGAGCCGCCGAACAGGTTGCCGTCGTTTTTGAAGTTACGATCGCTGTCGTAGTACTCTTTCTTGGCGAAGCCTTCGATTTCGACCGCGCCTTGGCCTTGAGCCAGAGCGCCGAACGAAGTTGCGGCAACAATAGTACCAATGGCCAAGCCCAAGGTGTTTTTCAGTTTCATCCGTTAAATCCCCATCTGATGATTATTAAGCAGTCCCACACAGGGGGACAACTCAGCGGCAAGTCTACCAGACCTTGCCAGTTTGTTAGAGATATTTGCACCGTATTAAGTTTCGGCGATTCCCGCAAATTTCTCTCGTAATTTATCTAAAGCCCGCTTGTAACGCATTTTCGTTGCGCTCAAGCCCATGTGCATGATGTCAGCGATTTCCTGGAATTCAAGTTCTGCTACAAACCGCAGCACCAGAATCTCCCGATCGATCGGGTTCACATACACAAGCCAGCGATCAAGTCCGCCCCGTTCTTCAGGTTTGGGCGCCTTTTCTTCCGACGCTTCCTCAAGTGGATCCAGACTCAGCGCGTCCATCAAGCGACGCTTACGCCGTTCCTTCCTGTACTGCGTGATGCATTCATTGTAGGTGATGCTGTACAGCCAGGTTTTAAATTTAGATTTACCTTCAAAATTTTTCAACCCATACAACACTTTAAGCATCACCTCCTGACAGACATCGTCAGCATCGCGATCGTTCCCCAGATAACGTGCACAGACGTTAAAAAGTGTTCTCTGGTAACGGCGCATCAATTCTTCGTAGGCCCGCGTCACATTGAACAGCTCAACGTGGGCGCGCGCAACCAGCTCCTCATCTGAGAGCTCGCGTGGATCGTAGCGCGTCGAAAACGGTTGAGGTTTATTCAAAACAAATCTTGCCGACAGTCAGGTCAGTGTCCGCCATGGCCTGTATCGGCAACCTGGCGGCATACATTAGCAGGTTAACCGCTTAACGGCTGCTTACTCTCTGCTCGAGCAGGATGCGATTGGAAAACGACACCAGCTCCCCCTCGTCTGTCAGCAGCGTTGTCTTGACCGTACCGATTTCCTCGATCTGCCCTTCCGTATCGCCTATCTGTACCTGTTGGCCGACCTGAAACAATTCGCGGACGTAGATTCCGGCAATGATCTGCCCGGCAATTTCGCGACTTCCGAGGCCCAGGGCAAGCGCCACTGTCAGACCAACGGTAATCAACGCAATCACAATAACGTGGTTCAGCAGGTCGGTCTTGACCTCGAGCTGGCTGATGGCGACCGAAATACTGATGATAATGACCAGCCCCTGGGCAATTCGCCCCAGGCCGGCAGAGTAGTCGATCCCTACACCTTCGGCAGCACCGCGCACCAAACCATTGACCAGTTGCGCCAGCAGCACACCGACCAGCAGCACCAGCGCGGCACCAAATACCTTGGGCAAATACAGCGCCAGCATGTCCAGCGTCGCTGAGACCCGCTGCAGGCCCAAAGATTCAGCGGCCGATACGAGAAAGATAAGCAGAACGAACCAATAGACGACCTTGCCGATCAGCGTGGAGACCGGCACCTTGACGCCAGCGCGGCCGATGATCTTGGTCAGGCCGGTACCGCCGACCAGACGATCAAGGCCCAGCTTGGCCAGTAATTTGGAAAGCAGTGCGTCGAGCAGTTTGGCGACGACAAAACCGAGCAGCACCACAACCAGGGCGCCGAACAGGTTGGGAATGAAGTTTGCGACTTTGGTCCACAATGCAGTCATTGCAGCAAGAAGGCTCTGGGTCCAGAGATTCAATTCCATGCTCAATCAGCCTTATCGAGAGAACGCGCACCGTTCGAGGTGCGACGAGAAACGGGAGAGACGTGGGCCGAGCCGTTGTTCACGGCGATCATCAGCGCCTCCGACCAGCGGCCCAGCAACCCGAACAACACACCGGCGCCGACCTGGCGATTGGCGGTTTTCAGGACGCGTCCCAGACATGCGTCATCATCCCGGCTGGAGGATGAAGAATTGAGCATGTCGCGTAAAGATTCTTCAAACGGATCGTGCATCAGGCACCTCACGTAATGTCATTCAAAGACGCGACGCGAAAACAACAAGTCACACAGGCTCGCCAAATAACCATCACAGGCCCGCCCTATACCCAACGCAAACGGCGGAACAACCACCACTGCCCTGCGCCCAGCGCGACGATCAGCAGACAGGCCACCAGGAAGCCGTACGAACTGCTCGAACCCGGAATGCCGCCAACATTAATACCCAGCAGACCGGTGAGAAAACTCATCGGCAGAAAGATACAGGTAATGATCCCGAAGCGGTACATGGTGCGGTTCATGTGCTCGCGCAGGCGCCGGTCCTCGGACTCCAGCAGCAGCCCCACCCGCTCGCGGGTCAGCTCAAGCTCTTCCAGGTAACGGGTCAGGCTGTTGTTCAGCTCATTCCAGTAGTCAGCGTCGTCATGCGCAAACCAGGACAGCTTGATGCGTGAAAGCTGGCCATAAATATCCCGCTGCGGCCCGAGGAACCGGCGCAGGCCGGCGGCGCGCCGACGAATATGCAGCAGCTTGCCGTGCTCGGGGCTGTACCATTCGTCGGCATCGTTCTTTTCTTCCTCTTCATCGACCGACTCGGTCAGCTCACCCACCAGATCCTGAACCTTGTCGGTGAGGTGCTGCGCCAGGTGCAGGATCAGCTCCGAGGCGCCCTTCGGGCCTTTGCCTTGCCCCAGCAGCTCAATCAACTCCTCGGTGGCACGCAACGGACGCAGGCGCAGCGAGATGACTCGCTGCGCGGCGGCGAAGATACGCACCGAGACCATGTCTTCAGGTTCCGCACCGGGATTCAGATTCACGCCGCGCAGAAACAGCAGCAGCTCCTGCTCCGGCAACGGCAGCAAACGCGGCCGGGTGTTCTCTTCCAGCAACAGGTCGCAGGCAAACTCGCTCAGACCGCTGCCGGTGCGCAACCACGCATGTGTCTGCGGGTGACTACGATCCCAATGCAGCCACAGGCTTTCTTCTGGCTGCAATGCAAGGTCCTGCAACTCGGTTCGAGCGATGAAACGCGCCCCACCCTTACCGTCCAAAACGAGGGCATGAACCAGCCCCCACTGCGCGTTTGCTTCATCGAACATGGATACTTCGCTTATTCCGGCATGGTCAGGGGTGATGGGGAAATGATGACGCCATTGTTGTCGGCATACAGGTACTCACCCGGGCGGAACGTCACGCCGCCAAAGGTCACCGGCACATTCAGTTCGCCTATGCCGCGCTTCTCGGTTTTCTTCGGATGACTGGCGAGCGCCTGGACACCCAGGTCGGTCTGGGCGATGACATCCACGTCACGGATGCAGCCGTAGATCAACATGCCTTCCCAGCCATTCTTGGCGGCCTTGTCTGCCAGCATGTCACCCAGCAGCGCGCAACGCAGCGAACCACCGCCGTCGACGACCAGCACCTTGCCCTTGCCGTCGAGCTCGACCTGCTCCCTGACCTTGGAGTTATCCTCGAAACATTTCAGCGTGACGATCTGGCCACCAAACGAATCGCGGCCGCCAAAATTGCTGAACATCGGCTCCACGACCTGGATCAGGTCCGGATAGGCGTCACACAGATCGGGGGTGAGGTAGTGCATGGGTCAACTCCTGTCATCGGCTATGGGGTCGCGATTGATACAGACGATTTATTGAAACAGACACGACCGGATGAGCATAACCATAGCGACTTTACCGGCTAACTGCCTACCGCGACCTGAAACTCTGCAACCTGTTCAGGAACGGAACGCTCAACCAGCCACTCGATCACTCGCGGCCAGACCTGCTGCTGCGCAGCCTTGCTGACCAGCATCTGCACATGGTCGAAATCCTCGCTGAAGCCGTATTCGCGGCCCAGGCAGAGGAATTGACTGTGTGCGCTGCCGATCTGCTCGAACAGTTCACGGCAAGCCCACACCGGGTCCTGCTGGTCGCCGGCCGCAGCGACAGCCAGAAGCGGCACCTGAACCGCGCTCAACCCTGCCCACCAGTTGTTGTCACGCTCACCGAAACGTCCGAACAGCCCGTGCCAGCGCATGCTTTCCAGAACCAGACCGATCGGCTCGTCTTCCGGCCCGCGCTTGAAACGCGGGCCGGAAATATGCTCGAAGGACCTCAGCAGCAACTTCGCAGACCATTGCAGTGGCGGGACTTTCAGCGGCCAGTAGGTACGGCTGACCTGGCTGCCGAACAGCGCCACGGACGCCGCAGTATCAGCACCGAGATACTGACCGCCCAAGGCTGCCGCCAGGCTGGTGCCGCCCAGCGAGTGGCCGATCCAGTGCGGTATCTGCCCGCTTTGCTCGACGACGAATGCGGCAATGGCTGGCAAATCGAAACGCGCGTAGTCCGCCACGCAATTGCTGCGATAACTCAGGTTGCGAGCCGACAAGCCATGGCCGCGCATTTCGGGAATCCACACGTCATAGCCGGCCCGCGCCAGATACGCACCCAGACCGATGCCCTTGGGCGAATACCAGAAACGCCGGTTGGAAAAGCTGCCATGCAGCAGTATGACTGGAGTACCACGCACATCGGGCTGATCGGCGCGCCCCAGCCGGGTCACCGCCAGTTCGACACTGGCGTCGGGACTGTTGGCAGGTTTGAGACGGTAGACGTCCTCGACCAGATCGCCACGACGCTCGGCGCTGATCAAGGCAACGGGAAAAAGCTGGCTGCTGCTCTGCATATCACTCTTTATCTGGCTTGACAGACGGGATGAAACCACGCGCTCCGGGATCTCGCGATGCGCCATAAAAAAGGCGGCTTCCGAAGAAACCGCCTCATTCAAACACCTGAACCACATGACGGCTCAGGCCGCGTTCGCGTCACACGGCAGCCCGCTCCTGCGAGGACCGCGCTTCAGGCGAGCCGCCTGTCAGACAGGCGACTGTGCTTCGGCGAGGAAGAACCAGGTTTCCAGTACCGAGTCGGGGTTGAGCGACACACTCTCGATACCCTGATCCATCAGCCAGCGCGCCAGATCCGGGTGATCGGAAGGCCCCTGCCCGCAGATGCCGATGTACTTGCCGGCCTTGTTGCACGCCTGAATGGCGTTGGACAGAAGCTTCTTGACCGCCGGGTTACGTTCGTCGAACAGGTGGGCGATCACGCCGGAGTCACGGTCGAGACCGAGTGTCAGCTGGGTCAGGTCGTTGGAGCCGATGGAGAAGCCGTCGAAGTACTCAAGGAACTCTTCCGCCAGAATCGCGTTGGACGGCAGTTCGCACATCATGATGATGCGCAGGCCGTTTTCGCCACGCTTCAGGCCGTTGGCGGCCAGCAGATCGATCACCTGACTCGCCTCGCCCAGGGTACGGACGAACGGCACCATGATCTCGACGTTGGTCAGGCCCATCTCTTCGCGTACACGCTTGAGCGCACGGCACTCCAGCTCGAAACAGTCACGGAAGTTCTCACTGATATAGCGCGACGCACCGCGAAAGCCCAGCATCGGGTTTTCTTCTTCGGGCTCGTAAAGCTTGCCGCCAATCAGGTTCGCATACTCGTTGGACTTGAAGTCCGAGAGGCGCACGATGACCTTTTTCGGCGTGAACGCGGCGGCCAAGGTGCTGATACCCTCGACCAGCTTGTCGACGTAGAAACCGACCGGATCATGGTAACCGGCGATGCGCTTGTCGACGCTTTCCTTGATTTCCGGTGGCAGCGCCGAGTAGTTGAGCAACGCCTTGGGGTGCACGCCGATCATGCGGTTGATGATGAACTCCAGACGCGCCAGACCCACCCCGGCATTGGGCAATTGGGCGAAATCGAAGGCACGGTCCGGATTGCCGACGTTCATCATGATCTTGAACGGCAGATCAGGCATTGCATCGACCGAATTGGTCTTGATGTCGAAGCCCAGCTCGCCTTCGAAGATGTAACCGGTGTCGCCCTCGGCGCAGGAAACCGTGACGCCCTGGCCATCCTGAAGGGTCTGCGTGGCATTGCCGCAGCCAACCACTGCCGGGATGCCCAGTTCACGGGCGATGATCGCCGCGTGGCAGGTACGACCGCCACGGTTGGTGACGATTGCACTGGCGCGCTTCATCACCGGCTCCCAGTCCGGGTCGGTCATGTCCGACACCAGCACGTCGCCGGGCTGGACCTTGTCCATCTCGGACACGTCCTTGATGATGCGTACCTTGCCCGCGCCGATGCGCTGACCGATGGCACGGCCTTCGACCAGCACCTTGCCGGTCTCCTTGAGCAGATAGCGTTCCATGACGTTGGCCGATGCACGGCTCTTCACCGTTTCCGGACGCGCCTGGACGATGTACAGCTTGCCGTCGTCACCGTCCTTGGCCCACTCGATGTCCATCGGGCACTTGTAGTGCTTCTCGATGATCATCGCCTGTTTGGCCAGTTCGGACACTTCGGCATCGCTCAGACAGAAACGCGCGCGATCGGCAGGCTCGACGTCGATCACCTTGACCGAACGACCGGCCTTGGCTTCTTCGCCGTAAATCATCTTGATCGCCTTGCTGCCCAGATTGCGGCGCAGGATCGCCGGGCGGCCAGCCGCCAGCGTGTCCTTGTGCACGTAGAACTCGTCCGGGTTGACGGCGCCCTGCACAACCGTCTCGCCCAGGCCGTAAGCACCGGTGATGAACACCACGTCGCGGAAGCCGGACTCGGTGTCGAGGGTGAACATGACACCGGCCGTACCGGTTTCGGAGCGCACCATACGCTGCACGCCCGCAGACAGCGCGACCAGCTTGTGGTCGAAACCCTGGTGTACGCGGTAGGAAATCGCACGGTCGTTGAACAGTGAAGCAAAAACTTCCTTGGCCGCGCGGATCACGTTCTCGACGCCGCGGATGTTCAGGAAGGTCTCCTGCTGGCCGGCGAACGACGCATCCGGCAAGTCTTCGGCAGTTGCGGAGGAACGCACGGCCACAGCCAGGTTCGGATTACCCGCAGACAGCTCGGCAAACGCAGTACGAATCTGGGCGTTGAGCTGCTCGGGGAACTCGGCTTCCATGATCCACTGACGAATCTGCGCACCGGTGCGGGCCAGCGCGTTGACATCGTCGACGTCAAGGGCGTCCAGCGCAGCATGGATCTGCTCGTTGAGGCCGCTGAGCTCAAGAAAGTCACGGTAGGCCTGGGCGGTAGTCGCGAAGCCGCCGGGCACCGACACACCAGCACCTGCGAGGTTGCTGATCATCTCGCCGAGGGACGAGTTTTTGCCCCCCACGTGCTCTACATCATGGACGCCGAGCTTATCGAGGGAAACTACGTACTCTACCAAGGTGATCTCTCCACTAACTGTGTTTGTTGTTGGGAAAAGCTCATTCACCTGCGCCACATGCGGTGTGGCTTCAGGCGTGTCTGCCCGGACGTACAGATCGGGCGTTGAAAACCGTGCTTCAAAACCAGGTGTGCAAAAAAGCTGCACCTGCGGGCTCTCATGGCAGGCCAGCACGCCTATGATAGCCAGAATTCGTCAACTGCTTAAGGCCTGGGGCAAAAATGAAACGATCCGCTTTTTTCATCTCGGACGGCACGGGTATCACCGCCGAAACCCTGGGCCAGAGCCTGTTGGCACAATTTGAAAACATTACGTTCAACAAGTTCACCAGGCCCTATATCGACAGTGTCGAGAAGGCGCGGGCGATGGTACAACAAATCAATAATGCCGCCGACAAGGACGATGTGCGGCCGATCATCTTCGACACCATCGTCAATCAGGACATTCGCGAGATCCTGGCGACGTCCAATGGCTTCATGATCGATATCTTTTCGACCTTCCTGGCCCCGCTGGAGCAGGAGCTTAGTTCACACTCGTCCTACTCCGTGGGTAAATCGCATTCCATCGGGCATAACTCCAATTACATGGAGCGCATCGAGGCGGTCAACTTCGCGCTGGACAACGATGATGGCGCACGGACGCATTATTACGACAAGGCCGACATTATCCTCGTCGGCGTCTCGCGCTGCGGCAAAACCCCGACCTGTCTGTACATGGCCATGCAGTTCGGTATCCGGGCCGCCAACTATCCGCTGACCGAAGATGACATGGAGAGGCTGCAACTGCCTGCGGCGCTCAAGCAGCATCGCGAAAAGCTCTTCGGCCTGACCATCGACCCGGACCGTCTCACCGCGATCCGCCACGAGCGCAAGCCCAACAGCCGCTACTCCAGCTACGCGCAGTGCGAATTCGAGGTGCGCGAGGTGGAAAGCCTGTTCCGCCGCGAGAACATCGCGCACATCAACTCCACGCATTTTTCGGTGGAAGAAATCTCCGCCAAGGTGCTGGTCGAAAAAGGCGTGGAGCGACGTTTCAAATAGACGCTGCGGTCACCCCGCCAAACTGATCACTTCACTCGCCTGACTGCGGCACACGTACCCAGCCTTCCATCAGCACTCGGGCGCTGCGGCTCATCAGGGCCTTGGTGACTTTCCAGTCACCGCCCTCCTGGACAGCCTGGGCGCCGACTCGCAAGGTGCCGGAGGGATGGCCAAAGCTGACCGCACTGCGCGCCTGACCGCCAGCGGCCAGATTGACCAGCGTGCCCGGAATGGCTGCTGCCGTACCGATGGCTACCGCAGCCGTACCCATCATCGCGTGGTGCAGCTTGCCCATCGACACGGCGCGCACCAGCAGCTCGATATCCTGCGCAGCGACAGGCTTGCCACTCGACGCCAGGTAATCGGCAGGCGCCGCTACAAAAGCCACTTTGGGTGTGTGCTGGCGTGCGGCAGCTTCATCGATGTTGCCAATCAGGCCCATGCGCACCGCACCGTAGGCGCGGATGGCCTCCAGACGCGCCAGCGCCTGCGGGTCAGCGTTGATATCGCCCTGCAACTCAGTGCCGGTATAGCCGATGTCAGCAGCGTTGACAAAAATCGTCGGAATGCCGGCATTGATCATGGTCGCTTTCAGAAGGCCGATACCGGGCACTTCCAGATCGTCCACCAGATTGCCAGTGGGGAACATCGAGCCGCCCGCGCCCTCTTCGTCCGCCGCCGGGTCAAGAAACTCCAGTGGCACTTCGGCTGCCGGGAAGGTCACGCCATCCAGCTCGAAATCGCCGGTTTCCTGCACCGCGCCGTTGCTGATCGGCACATGGGCGATGATGGTCTTGCCGATGTTGGCCTGCCAGATACGCACCACCGCAACGCCGTCCTGCGGAACGCGGTCAGGGTCGACCAGACCGCTCGTAATCGCGAATGGCCCCACGGCCGCTGACAGGTTGCCGCAATTGCCGCTCCAGTCGACAAACGGCTTGTCGATGGACACCTGGCCGAACAGGTAATCGACATCGTGGTCGGGCCTGCTGCTGCGCGACACAATCACGCTCTTGCTGGTACTCGACGTCGCGCCGCCCATGCCATCGATCTGCTTTTCATAGGGGTCAGGGCTGCCGATGACTCGCAGCAGCAACGCATCCCGCGCCGATCCCGGAATCTGTGCGGCTTCAGGCAGGTCCATCAGCCTGAAAAACACACCCTTGCTGGTGCCGCCACGCATGTAGGTGGCGGGGATGCGGATCTGGGGTAAATGAGCCATGAATTCGTTGTCCTGTTCAAAGAGCGCGCTGCGCGCTCAAAATCGGACGCAGAGCGTCCAGAACTGCATGCCCACGCGGAGCATGGGCACGATAGTGCTCTTGCGCACGCTTATCGTTCTTCACGCTCCAGCGTAGCTACGATGCAGTAGCCTCCAGAAAATCCTGAGCAAAACGCTGCAACACGCCGCCCGCCTCATAAATAGAAAGCTCTTCAGCAGTGTCCAGACGGCATGTCACCGGCACCTCGACGCGTTCGCCGTTACGGCGCTGAATCACCAGCGTCAATGTCGCGCGCGGTGTGCGCTGGCCGATCACATCGAAGGTTTCGCTGCCATCGATACCCAGAGTCAGACGGCTGGTGCCGGGCTTGAACTCCAGCGGCAGCACGCCCATGCCGACCAGGTTGGTGCGGTGAATACGCTCGAAACCTTCTGCAGCAATCGCTTCGACGCCCGCCAGCCTGACGCCTTTGGCCGCCCAGTCACGGGACGAGCCCTGCCCATAGTCGGCACCGGCAATAATGATCAACGGCTGCTTGCGCGCCATGTAGGTTTCGATGGCTTCCCACATGCGAGTGACCACGCCTTCGGGTTCGATGCGGGTCAGCGAGCCTTTCCTGACCTTGCCATCGACCACTGCCATCTCGTTGACCAGTTGCGGGTTGGCAAAGGTCGCGCGCTGGGCGGTCAGGTGGTCGCCCCGATGGGTCGCATAGGAGTTGAAGTCTTCTTCCGGCAGTCCCATTTTCGCCAGGTACTCGCCCGCCGCACTGTCGAGCATGATCGCGTTGGACGGCGACAGGTGATCGGTGGTGATGTTGTCCGGCAGCACGGCGAGAGCCCGCATGCCCTTGAGCGTACGTTCTCCGGCCAATGCGCCTTCCCAGTAGGGCGGGCGACGGATGTAGGTGCTCATCGGACGCCAGTCGTACAGCGGCTCGACCTTCGGCCCGCTGTGTTCTTCGATGGCAAACATCGGGATATAGACCTTACGGAACTGCTCGGGCTTGACCGACGCCTGCACGACCGCATCAATCTCTTCATCGCTCGGCCAGATGTCCTTGAGACGGATTTCCCGGCCCTCGGCGACGCCCAGCACATCGTTTTCTATATCGAAGCGGATGGTCCCGGCAATGGCATACGCCACCACCAGGGGCGGCGAAGCCAGAAAAGCCTGTTTGGCATAGGGGTGAATACGCCCGTCGAAATTACGGTTACCGGACAAGACCGCCGTGGCGTAAAGGTCGCGGTCGATGATTTCCTGCTGGATCAGCGGATCGAGCGCGCCGGACATGCCATTGCAGGTGGTGCAGGCAAAGGCCACGACGCCAAAACCCAGTTGCTCCAGCTCCGAGGTCAGCCCTGCTGCGTCCAGGTATAGCGCCACGGTTTTCGAGCCGGGTGCCAGCGATGATTTCACCCACGGCTTGCGCAGCAGCCCCAGGCGGTTGGCGTTGCGTGCCAGCAGACCGGCGGCAATGACGTTGCGCGGGTTGCTGGTGTTGGTGCAACTTGTGATCGCCGCGATGATCACCGCGCCGTCGGGCATCTGCCCCGGCACCTCGTCCCATTGCCCGGCAATACCTCTGGCCGCCAGATCGGCGGTGGCAACCCGCGCATGAGGGTTGGAGGGCCCGGCCATGTTGCGCACCACACTGGACAAGTCGAAACTCAGCACCCGCTCGTAGTGCACCTCGCTGAGGCTGTCCGACCAAAGGCCAGTGTGCCGGGCATACAGCTCGACCAGTTTGACCTGCTCGTCCTCGCGCCCTGTCAAACGCAGGTAGTCGATGGTTTGCGAGTCAATGGAGAACATCGCCGCCGTCGCGCCGTATTCGGGCGCCATGTTGGAGATCGTCGCCCGGTCGCCCAGGGTCAGGCTCGACGCGCCTGCGCCATAGAACTCCAGGTAAGCGCCAACCACCTTCTGTTGGCGCAGGTATTCGGTCAGCGCGAGCACTACGTCGGTGGCGGTGATGCCTGGCTGGCGGCGCCCGGTCAGTTCGACACCAATGATGTCCGGCAGGCGCATCCACGAGGCGCGCCCGAGCATGACGTTTTCGGCCTCGAGCCCGCCGACGCCGATGGCAATCACGCCGAGGGCGTCGACGTGCGGCGTGTGGCTGTCCGTGCCCACCAGTGTGTCGGGAAAGGCTACGCCGTCGAGCACCTGCACCACCGGCGACATTTTCTCCAGATTGATCTGGTGCATGATGCCGTTGCCCGGCGGGATCACTTCGACGTTCTTGAACGCCTGCTTGGTCCAGTCAATGAAATGAAAACGGTCTTCGTTGCGACGGTCTTCAATGGCGCGGTTCTTGGCGAACGCCTGCGGGTCGTTACCGTCGGACTCCACTGCCAGCGAGTGGTCGACGATCAATTGCACCGGAACCACCGGGTTGACCAGCGCAGGATCGCCACCCTGCGAAGCGATCGCGTCGCGCAGTCCGGCAAGGTCGACCAACGCGGTCTGACCCAGAATGTCGTGGCAGACCACACGTGCCGGGAACCAGGGAAAATCCAGATCACGCTTGCGCTCGATAAGCTGGGTCAACGAGGCATTCAAGGTCGCCGGATCACAACGGCGCACCAGGTTCTCGGCCAGCACCCGCGAGGTGTAGGGCAGCGTGGCATAGGCGCCGGGCTTGAGCGCCTCGACGGCCGCCCGAGCGTCGAAATAATCCAGTCGGGTGCCAGGGAGCGGTTTGCGAAATTCACTGTTCATTGCGGGACTCGATCACGGAGTGTTCGGAATACGGGTGGGGAGCTCGTCGGCGGCTCCCCTGCCCCCTTTTCAGCGCTGTTCCAAGGGTACGAACGCGCGCTGTTCGACGCCGATGTACTCGGCGCTCGGGCGAATGATGCGGTTATTGGCACGCTGTTCGAAAACGTGAGCGGCCCAGCCGGTCAGGCGTGAGCAGACGAAGATCGGGGTGAACAGCTTGGTCGGGATGCCCATGAAGTGATACGCCGACGCATGGTAGAAGTCGGCGTTGGGGAACAGTTTCTTCTGCTCCCACATGACCTTGTCGATGGCCTCGGAAACCGGGAACAGCACCGTATCGCCCACTTCGTCAGCGAGTTTCTTCGACCAGCCTTTGATCACCTCGTTGCGCGGGTCGGACTCCTTGTAGATCGCATGGCCAAAGCCCATGATCTTTTCCTTGCGTTCCAGCATGCCCAGCGTGCCTTTGGTGGCCTCTTCAGCCGAGGCGAAGCGCTGAATCATTTCCATTGCAGCCTCGTTGGCACCACCGTGCAGCGGGCCGCGCAAGGTGCCGATGGCGGCTGTGACGCAGGAATACAGGTCCGACAGCGTCGACGCGCAGACGCGGGCGGTGAAGGTCGAGGCATTGAATTCGTGCTCGGCGTACAGAATCAGCGAGACGTCCATGACCTTGCGGTGCAGCTCACTGGGCGCCTTGTCGAGCAACAGGTGCAGAAAATGCCCGCCGATGGAGTCTTCTGCGGAGGTGCAGTCGATACGCTTGCCGTCATGACTGAAGCGATACCAGTAGCACATGATCGCCGGGAACGCTGCGAGCAGACGGTCGGTTGAGTCGCGCTGCTGATCGAAGCTGCGCTCCGGCTCCAGGGTGCCGAGCATGGAGGCACCCGTGCGCATGACATCCATCGGGTGAGTGTCGGCGGGTATGCGTTCCAGCACTTCCTTCAAGGCCTGCGGCAGGTCGCGCAGGCCCTTGAGTTTGTCCATATAGGCAGACAATTCGGCTTTATCAGGCAGTTCGCCGTACAGCAGCAGATAGGCAACTTCTTCAAAGCGAGCTTCGGCGGCCAGATCGCGCACATCATAGCCGCGATAGGTCAGCCCGGCACCGGCCATGCCCACCGTGGACAACGCCGTCTGCCCGGCCACCTGCCCGCGTAGTCCGGCACCACTCAATACTTTTGCTTCAGCCATGGTTTTCTCCAATTTTGTTTTTGTGTGACTGGACGCGGAGCGCGGGGACGAGTGTCAGCCTGCCCCTTTCAGCCCTTCTTCTGCGCAAACAGCGCATCCAGCTTCTGCTCGAATGTGTGGTAATCGATCGCGTCATACAGCTCCATGCGCGTCTGCATACTGTCGATCACGTTTTTCTGGCTGCCGTCACGGCGGATCGCGCCGTAGACATTTTCCGCAGCCTTGTTCATCGCACGGAATGCGGAAAGCGGGTACAGCACCAGCGACACGTCCGCCTCGCGCAGCTCATCGACCGTAAACAACGGCGTGGCGCCAAACTCGGTGATGTTGGCGAGGATCGGCACACCTGCACGGTTGGCGAATTGCTTGTACATTGCCAGTTCGGTGATGGCCTCGGGGAACACCATATCCGCGCCGGCTTCAATACAGGCAGCGGCACGCTCCAGCGCCGACTCCAGCCCTTCAACCGCCAACGCATCGGTACGCGCCATGATCACGAAGCTGTCGTCAGTCCGGGCATCCACGGCAGCCTTGATCCGGTCGACCATTTCCTGCTGAGAGACAATTTCCTTGTTGGGACGATGCCCGCAACGCTTGGCACCCACCTGATCCTCAATGTGAATCGCCGCCGCTCCGGCCTTGATCATCGAGCGCACGGTACGCGCCACATTGAAAGCCGAAGAACCGAAACCGGTGTCGACATCCACCAGCAACGGCAGGTCGCAAACGTCGGTGATACGCCGCACATCGATCAGCACGTCTTCAAGACCGGTGATTCCCAGGTCCGGAATGCCCAGTGATCCCGCCGCGACTCCGCCGCCAGATAGATAAATGGCCTTGAACCCGGCACGTTTGGCGAGCAGTGCGTGGTTGGCATTGATCGCGCCGACCACTTGCAGCGGCTGTTCGCTGGCGACTGCGTCGCGGAAACGCTGGCCGGGAGTGCTGTTGTTATGACTCATTGTGTACCTCGGTCGGAAGTCGTCTGGGAAGCCGCCTGATAATGGCGCTCGATGTTGCGTCTGGACGCGCCGATATGGCGGCGCATCAACAATTCGGCCAGCTCACCGTCGCGGTCGGCGATAGCGTCGAGAATGCGGTGATGTTCGGCAAAAGCCTGGCGAGGCCGGTTGGGCGTGGTGGAATACTGAATGCGGTACATGCGCACCAGCTGGTAGAGCTCACCACAGAGCATCTGGCTGAGGGTGCGATTGCCGCTGCCCTGGATGATGTGGTAGTGGAAGTCGAAATCACCCTCTTGCTGGTAATAGCCGATACCTGCCTGAAAGGCGGCATCGCGCTCATGGGTATCCAGAACGCCGCGCAGCTCGTCGATTTCGGCCTGGGTCATGCGTTCGGCGGCCAGACGACAGGCCATACCCTCCAGTGACTCGCGAATTTCATAGAGCTCGATCAGTTCGGCATGACTGAGCGACACCACCCGGGCGCCCACATGCGGCACACGAACCACCAGTCGCTGCCCTTCGAGCCGGTGAATCGCTTCGCGCAGCGGCCCGCGACTGATGCCATAGGTGCGAGCCAGTTCCGGCTCGGAAATCTTGCTGCCGGGGGCAATCTCGCCTTTCACGATAGCCGATTGAATGCGTCGGAAAACGTTCTCGGAGAGGGTTTCCGAGTCGTCGGCAACCGTCATTGTTTTTTCGACCACATTCAGCATTGTCGACACCTCATGAATATATGCGCTCAAATCTAGTCATATTTAGTCAATCCGTCAAAGCCAAACCCAGCATTGTCGACAATCAGTCAAAGCGGGTGAACTCTGCTCGACAACGCAACCTGAACAGCTACACAGGTTGATCACTGGCAGCCGCAGGGCTTCATGCTAGAATGCGTCGCGTCCGTACAGCGCGCTCCGCAGCGGAGCCAGCGACTGCGAACCGCCTGCCCTACCATCATCAGGTCAATTCCATTTGCGCCCTGACCCTGAAGTTGTTCGCTCATCGCGCCAGGATTTATGAGACTGACTACCCTCCCCACACTGCTCAGCCTTCTGCTTTTGCCCGGCCTGACCCTGGCCGCCAACAAGACAGTCTATGGCCTCAACGAATACGCCCGGCTGATCGAAATCGATATCGAGATCGCCGCCAAGCTCGACACCGGTGCCAAGACCGCCTCGCTGAGCGCCCGCGACGTCAAACATTTCAAGCGCGATGGCGAAAGCTGGGTGCGTTTCTATCTGGCCAGCGACAGCAAGCATGTACACCCCATCGAACGCCCCCTGGCGCGGGTCAGCAAGATCAAGCGGCGTGCCGACGATCTCGACCCGGATGACGACAATCGCTATTCGTCACGCCCGGTGATCAGCCTCGATATCTGCATGGGTGAATCTTTACGCACCATAGAAGTGAACTTGACTGACCGAAGTGCTTTCCAATACCCGCTTTTGATCGGCTCCGAAGCCTTGAAACGCTTTGATGCGCTGGTCGATCCAAGTCTTAAATATGCGGCAGGGAAGCCCGGCTGCGCTTCCGTCGCTCAAAACGCAGAGTAAATCCATGCGCTCTCTTACACTCCATCTGAAGATCCTGATCACTGCCCTGGTGACCCTCGGCATCGCGATCACGGCCTATCAGATTCTGGCGCTGGGCATACCCGTCAGCGAAGACGAAACCGATGACCTGTGGAATATCGACGCCAAAGTCGAATTCGTCGCCAATCCCAAGGATTCGGTGAAGGTACAGATGTTCGTGCCGCCGCTGGCCCACGACTACATCAGCCTCAATGAAAGCTTCATCTCGAACAATTACGGCGTCAGCGTCAACCGCGCCGACGGCAACCGCAAGGTCACCTGGTCGGCCCGTCGCGCCACCGGCAACCAGACCCTCTACTACCGACTGGTGCTGACCAAGCGTTACAGCGGTGAAAAACCCAAGGTCAAAGGGCCTATCTTTCGCGACAGCATGACCGTCGAAGGCCCGGAAAAGATCGCCGCCGAAGCACTGCTGGCGCCCATTCGTCAGCATTCGGCGGACGTGGAGACCTTCATCACCGAGGCCATCAAGCGCGTCAACAACCTGAATGACGATAACGTCAAACTGCTGCTGGCCGGTGATAACTCGGCGTCCAACAAGGCTCGGGTCACCGAACTGCTGCTGTCGATCGCCCACGTACCGCTGGAAAAAGCCCACACCATTCGCCTGGATGCCGAGCAGCAGACGCCGGAACTCTGGCTGCGCAGCTTCAACGGCAAGGAATGGCTGTACTTCAATCCCGACACCGGCGAAGCCGGCCTGCCGGATGACCGCCTGCTCTGGTGGACCGGCGAGGAAGGTCTGGTCAGCGTCGAAGGCGGCAAGAAGGTGCAAGTCACGTTCAGCCTCAACAACAGTGAAATGAACGCGATGCGGCTCGCCAAACTGACCGACGCCAGCACCGATTCGGACTTCCTGGCCTATTCGCTGTACGGCTTGCCGCTGCAAACCCAGCAGACCTTCATGATCATGGTCATGATCCCGATTGGCGTGCTGGTCATCCTGATCCTGCGCAACCTGATTGGCCTGCAGACACTGGGCACCTTCACCCCCGTGCTGATTGCGCTGGCATTCCGTGAAACGCAACTGGGCTTCGGCATTGCACTGTTTACCGTGATCACGGCGCTGGGCCTGTCCCTGCGCTCGTATCTGGAGCACCTGAAACTGCAAATGCTGCCGCGCCTGTCGGTGGTATTGACCTTCGTCGTGGTGCTGATCGCGGCCATCAGCCTGTTCAGCCACAAGCTCGGGCTGGAGCGCGGCCTGTCGGTTGCGCTGTTCCCGATGGTGATTCTGACCATGACCATCGAGCGCCTGTCGATCACCTGGGAAGAGCGTGGTGGCAGCCATGCCATGAAGGTCGCCATCGGGACGCTGTTCGCCGCGTCGCTGGCGCACCTGATCATGAGCGTGCCGGAACTGACCTATTTCGTCTTCACCTTCCCCGCAGTGCTGCTGATACTGGTTGGCTTCATGCTGGCAATGGGCAGATACCGTGGCTACCGGCTGACCGAGCTGATGCGCTTCAAGGCATTCCTGAAAGAGGAAAAGGCCAAGTGATCGGCTGGTGGAAGACCTGGAAGGCGCTCGAAGCGCGAGGCATCATGGGCATCAATCGACGTAACGCCGACTATGTGCTCAAGTACAACAAGCGCAGCCTCTATCCGATCGTCGATGACAAGATCATCACCAAGGAGCGGGCCATCGCCGCAGGCATTCATGTGCCGGAGATGTACGGCGTGATTTCCACGGAAAAGGAAATCGACAGGCTCGACGAGATCATCGGCGCGCACCGCGACTTCGTGATCAAACCTGCACAGGGCGCAGGCGGCGATGGCATTCTGGTGATCGCCGACCGTTTCGAGGAACGCTTTCGCACCGTCTCGGGACGCATCATCAGCCACTCGGAAATCGAGCATCAGGTGTCCAGCATTCTCACTGGCCTGTATTCCCTGGGCGGTCACCGCGACCGGGCGCTGATCGAGTACCGGGTCGTACCGGACCCGATCTTCAAAAGCATCAGTTACGAAGGCGTACCGGACATCCGCATCATCGTGCTGATGGGTTATCCGGTGATGGCCATGCTGCGCTTGCCTACCCGTCAATCAGGCGGCAAGGCTAACCTCCACCAAGGCGCCATTGGCGTAGGTGTGGACCTGGCCACCGGTGTCACCCTGCAAGGCACGTGGCTGAACAACATCATCAGCAAGCACCCGGACACCACCCACTCGGTGGATGGCGTGCAATTGCCCAACTGGGACGGCTTCATGAAGCTTGCCGCCGAGTGCTACGAGTTGTGCGGCCTGGGCTACATCGGCGTCGACATGGTGCTGGACCAGGACAAAGGCCCGTTGATTCTGGAGCTCAACGCCCGTCCCGGTCTGAATATTCAGATCGCCAACGACAGTGGCCTGACGCATCGCACTCAGGCCGTCGAGGCGCGTCTGGAGCAACTGGCTCTTGAAGGACGCCACGAATCGGCGCAGGAGCGGGTCAGCTTTGTCCAGGACCTGTTCGGCCACGTGCCCGGCGCCTGAACCGACATACCGCTAGGACTGCCGCACCGGCAAGGCTACAATCGCCAGCCGCGTTTCCAAGACCGATATTCGACGATGCCGATCTGCTCGATACACCCCCTGCCCTACAGCGCCGACCCGATCGCGTTCTTTGCGCGAATCCGCGAAGCGCCGGGTGCGGTGCTGCTCGACAGCGGCAGGCCAGCAGCCGTTCGGGGCCGACATGACCTGCTCAGCGCATGGCCGCTGCAGGAACTGAGCGTAACCGATGACGAGGACGGGGCTGCCTATCTCCAGCGCTTGCGCGACAGTCTCGAGGCGCTCGGCACAGCACAGCTGCCTGACGGATGCGAACTGCCCTTCGCTGGCGGCCTGATCGGTTATCTGAGCTATGAATTCGGTCGACGCCTGGAGCCTTTGCCGGATCAGGCCATTGACGACCTGCAACTGCCCGAGGCCCGTCTGGGGCTCTACGCCTGGGCGCTGATCAGTGATCATCAGGAGCAGACCAGCCAGCTGATTTTTCACCCGTCCCTGGCCACACGCGAGCGCAAACGGCTGATTGAGCTGTTCTCTGTCGATGTCCCTGAGCCGCACGCGGAGTTCCGCCTCAGCCAGCCGTTTCAAGCCAGCATCAGCGCGGATCACTATCGCCAGGCTTTCCAACGAATTCAGGCCTACATTCAGGCTGGTGACTGCTATCAGGTGAACTTCGCACAACGCTTTCAGGCGCAGTGCGCTGGTGACCCGTGGGCCGCTTATTGTGCACTGCGAGCGGCTTGCCCGACGCCGTTCGCCGGCTACCTGAGCCTGCCGGGAGCCGATGCGATTCTGAGTCTTTCGCCGGAGCGCTTCGTGCGGGTCAGCGCCCGGCAGGTCGAAACCCGCCCGATCAAAGGCACTCGCCCCCGTA
Source organism: Pseudomonas cerasi (assembly GCF_027983475.1). Classification (NCBI taxonomy): domain Bacteria; kingdom Pseudomonadati; phylum Pseudomonadota; class Gammaproteobacteria; order Pseudomonadales; family Pseudomonadaceae; genus Pseudomonas; species Pseudomonas cerasi. Next base: position 1,283,774 of record NZ_JAQJVM010000001.1, on the reverse strand, counting down.
GCGCGGACCCCGCGCAGGATGCCGCCTTCGCCGCCGAACTGCTGGCCAGCGAGAAGGATCGCGCAGAAAACCTGATGATCGTCGATTTACTGCGTAACGACCTGGGCCGCAGTTGCCGCATCGGCTCGGTGAAAGTCCCCGAGCTGTTCAGCCTCGAAAGCTACCCCAATGTGCACCATCTGGTGAGCAGCGTGACCGGCGAGCTGGCCGCTGGCAACGATGCACTGGACCTGATCGGCGGCAGCTTCCCCGGCGGCTCGATCACGGGTGCGCCGAAAATCCGCGCCATGCAGATCATCGACGAGCTGGAGCCGACCCGTCGCAGCCTGTATTGCGGCTCGCTGATGTACCTGGACGTGCGCGGCGAGATGGACAGTTCGATCGCCATCCGCAGCCTACTGGTCAAGGACGGACAGATTTCCTGCTGGGGCGGTGGCGGCATCGTCGCCGATTCCGACTGCGACGCCGAGTATCAGGAAACTTTCACCAAGGTTCGTGTGCTACTGGAGACGCTTGAGGCGCTCTGAGATCCGGCTTCTGTGGGAACGAAGCGCCGGGAGTTCGCCCCGCCTAAAGCATCAGATCCCGATTCGAGGCCTTGATGAATTCCTTTTTCAGGTCATCGAACGTGTGCACCGCCGGAAACTGCGGGAATTCGCGGATCACGTTATTGGGAGCGTGGAACAGGATACCGGCGTCGGCCTCGCCCAGCATGGTCGTGTCGTTGTACGAATCACCGGCAGCAATGACCCGGTAATACAGGCTCTTGAAGGCCAGCACCGACTGACGCTTGGGGTCTTTCTGGCGTAACTGGTAACTGACCACCCGATCGGTCTCGTCAGTGATCAGACGATGACACAGCAGGGTCGGAAAACCCAGTTGACGCATCAGTGGCTGAGAGAACTCATAGAAAGTGTCCGAGAGAATCACCACCTGAAACCGCTCACGCAGCCAGTCGACAAACTCCACGGCGCCCTCCAGCGGCTTGAGGGTGCCGATCACTGCCTGAATGTCCGCCAGTTTCAGACCTTGCTCATCAAGAATGCGCAGGCGCTGCGTCATCAGCACGTCGTAATCGGGAATGTCCCGCGTGGTGGCACGCAGCGATTCGATACCGGTTTTTTCGGCAAAGGCGATCCAGATTTCCGGGACCAGTACCCCTTCGAGGTCCAGACAGGCAATTTCCACAACACACTCCTCAGACCATTCACGCTCGACGCAAGCAGCACTCTAGCCGCTGGCAACGGCCACTGAACAGCGGATTTTGTTACCATTGCCGCCATCACGAGCGCTTAAGCGCCACTCTTGCATTTTAGGAAGCCGCCTGATGAGCCAACCTTTCGACGTCGCTGAACTGGCGACGACCTATGCGAACAAGTCTGCACAAGACATTCTGAAGCTGGCCTTCGAACACTTTGGCGACGACCTGTGGATCTCGTTCAGCGGTGCCGAGGACGTGGTTCTGGTCGACATGGCCTGGAAGCTGAACAAGAACGTCAAGGTCTTCAGCCTGGACACCGGGCGCCTGCACGCGGAAACCTATCGTTTCATCGAACAGGTCCGCGAGCACTACAAGATCGAGATCGAGATCGTTTCGCCCGACCACAGCAAACTTGAACCTTTCGTCAAGGAAAAGGGCCTGTTCAGCTTTTACCGGGATGGTCACGGCGAATGCTGCGGCATCCGCAAGATCGAGCCGCTGCGTCGCAAACTGTCTGGCGTCAGCGCCTGGGCAACCGGCCAGCGCCGTGATCAGAGCCCCGGCACCCGCAGTGCCGTTGCTGCAGTGGAAGTCGACAGCGCATTTTCGACGCCCGAGCGCACGCTGTACAAATTCAACCCGTTGGCACAGATGAGCAGCGAGGAAATCTGGGGCTACATCCGCATGCTGGAGCTGCCCTATAACAGCCTGCACGAGCGCGGCTTCATCAGCATCGGCTGCGAACCCTGCACCCGCCCGGTACTGCCGAACCAGCACGAGCGCGAAGGTCGCTGGTGGTGGGAGGAAGCCACGCAGAAGGAATGCGGGCTGCATGCGGGCAACCTGATAGCGCGCAACTGACGCAGCCAGAGGCACGCCTCGACCTGCAAGCTACAAGTCAACGCGCGTCCGGCGCTGACTTGCAGCTTGCCGCTGCTCCTAATGCACCGGCAACTCGACGTTGGCAAACAGCTCTTCCATTTCCTGCTTGTTATGGCACTGAATCGCCTTGGCCATGACTTCGCGGGTCAGGTGCGGTGCGAATTTCTCGATGAAATCGCACATGAAACCACGCAGGAAGGTGCCGCGACGGAAAGCGATTTTTGTCACGCTGGACTCGAACAGGTCACTGGCATCGAGCACCACCAGGTCGCTGTCCACTGCCTCGTCTATCGCCATTCTTGCCACGATGCCCACGCCCAGATTCAGCCTGACGTAGGTCTTGATCACGTCGGCATCCGCCGCCGTAAACACGACCTTGGGCACCAGCCCGCGATGGCTGAACGCCTCGTCCAGCTTGGAACGGCCGGTAAAGCCGAAGACGTAAGTCACGATCGGGTATTCGGCGAGCAATTCCAGCGTCAGCTTCGGTGCCTTGGTCAACGGGTGCCCCTGCGGCACGACAATGCAACGGTTCCAGCGATAGCACGGCATCATCACCAGATCGCTGAACTGCTCGAGGGCCTCGGTGGCGATGGCAAAATCAACCGTCCCGTCAGCCGCCATTTCGGCGATCTGCATCGGTGATCCCTGATGCATGTGCAGCGCGACATCTGGGTATTGCTTGATGAAGTTGCTGATTACCGGCGGCAAGGCATAACGCGCCTGGGTGTGAGTGGTGGCGATCGACAGCGTGCCCTTCTTCTCGTTGGAGAACTCCTGGGCAATCTGCTTGATGCTCTCGACCTTGCGCAGGATCTCGCCCGCTGTGGTGATGATGCGCTCGCCTGCCGGTGTCACACGCGTCAGGTGCTTGCCACTGCGGGCGAAAACCTCGACGCCCAGCTCGTCTTCAAGCAGGCGGATCTGCTTGCTGATACCGGGCTGGGAGGTGTAAAGGCTCTGGGCCGTCGCGGAAACGTTGAGGTCGTGGTGCGCCACTTCCCAAATGTAGCGCAGTTGTTGGAGCTTCATATGTATCCCTCAAAGCAGATAAACCCTATGGGTATCGGCGACGGTATATAACTGGATTAATGGTGAGACGAATAATTCTAGAACTTTTTATCACCTTTGTAAGGTGATCGCACGCTCGATTTCATTAAAACCACCAATTGGACCTTCCCTCTACCCCCGCCCCTTTTTCAACATCATCGGAACCATGTAGACCGGCACGTCGGAAAACTGCAGGACCCTGGCAGCCGTGCGGCCTATAGAGGTGCCCTCTTCCATCCTGCGGCTGTGACTGCCGACCACCAGCAAATCCACATTCAGCCTGTGCGCCTGTTCGAGAATCACGCTGGCAGGCTCGCCCTGAACGACACGCACCGTACGAATCAGGGAAAGGTCCGAGTGCCCTTCGCCCAGTTCGTCACGAAACCCGTCGAGCATTCGTTGCTCTATTCCACTCAGAAACGCATTCACACCCTTGCCGCGAAGCTCTTTCAACGCTTCCTCGCCCAGGTAACTCTGCAGCACCGACTCGGCGAACAGGCCCAAAGGCTCGACGACATGGATAACGTACAGCTCGGCGTTGAACGTTCGAGCCAGCGCCAGCGCGTGCTGCGTTACATAAGGCGCGTACAGACCGAGGTCTGCGGCATACAGCATCGAACGGACCATACAACCTCCCATACAACCGGAATGGCGGAGATTGACTCAGCGTAGCAGCGCATCCTCGGCTGCGACGGCGGACTTCTCAGCCCCCGTCGGCAAGTGGCACTATTTCGTTGCTGATGCCGTGCGGAACGTGCCCCGTCGCCACCACATCACGCGCCTTCTCGCAATGGCCGGGCTGATCGTCGAAAAACACATCGGCGGCGAACGCTTCAAGAAAGGCCGACTTTTGCAACCCACCGAGAAACAGCGACTCGTCCAGACGAATGTCCCATTCGCGCAAGGTGCGGATCACGCGCTCATGGGCAGGTGCCGAGCGAGCCGTGACCAGCGCGGTGCGAATCGGGCAGCTCGCGTCGGGAAACTCGCGCTGCAGTTGATTGAGTGCGGCGAGAAATGGCTTGAAGGGACCGCCGCGCAACGGCTCGCGAGCCCACTCACGCTCGCTGGCCTGAAAGGCCGCCAGCCCGCCGCTCTGGTACACCCGCTCTGATTCGTCGGAAAACAACACGGCGTCGCCATCGAAGGCAATCCGCAGCTCAGCGCTGGCTGCACGCCGTGCGCCACCCGAAAGGATGGTCGCGGCCGCAAACCCCGCATCCAGGGCGCTGCGCACATCCTCGGCATGCGTGGAGAGAAACAGGTGGCAGCCAAACGCTGCGAGATACGGGTAAGGACTGCGTCCGCCGGCAAAGGCGGCCCGGCTGATGTCGAGGCCATAATGCTGAATCGAGTTGAAGACCCGCAGGCCGGTATCGGCACTGTTGCGTGACACCAGCACCACTTCGACGCGCGCCTTTTGCAGACTGGCATTGAGGCTCAGGAGTTTTTCGACCAGCGGGAACGCATCGCCCTGCGCGAGAATTTCATCCTCATGCTCGATCTGATACTTGCGGTAGGCCTCGACCCCATCGGCCATGTACACCTCATGACTGTCGCGCAGATCGAACAGCGCGCGCGATGAAATCGCCAGTACCAGCTTGTGGTCTTCAGCTTCTGTCATGAATCACTCCTTGCTTGCCGGGTGGTTGCCCCGATCGATGAACGCCAGTGCCTGATAAAGCGCCCGCACGCGAGGCATGTCAAACCCGGCGGCAAGCGCCGCTGCAAGGGGCCGGGCATAAATGGCGTCCAGCTCCAGTGGGCGTCTTTCGGCCAGGTCGTGGTACATGCTGGGCCTGTAATCCGGCATGCTTTCGGTCACTGTAAACAGATGCTGCGCGAAACCCGGCGGCAAGGTATGCCCACAGGCCTCGGCGCCCTGCACGACCTCGTCCATCAGCGCCCGGATCAAGGCCTGGCTGTCCGGATCGGCCATCAATCGCCCGGTACTGGTCTGCAACAAGGCCGACAGCCCGTTGTAGGGCACATTCCAGACCAGCTTCTGCCAGCGGGCCTGCTGCAGATTGGCCATGACCGGGGCGTCGATGCCGGCCGTGTTGAACAGAGCCGCACAGGCTTCGACGACCGCCATGCGGCTCGCCTCATCGGCTGCCGGGCCGCTGTGATAGCCGATGCTGACCGCGCCGAAAGCTTCATGGGCAACGACGCCGGGCGCAACCCGGTTGACGCAGACGAAACACAGCCCGCCGAGTATATGCAGGCTGTCGGGCAGGACATTACGCAGTTGGTCTTCGACAGCCAGACCGTTCTGCAACAGCAGCACGCTGGCGTTCGGCGCAGCCGCCTGGCGAATGATCGGACCGAGCGCGGCATTGCCGGTGCTCTTGGTGCCGACCAGCAGCCAGTCACAAGGCGGCATTTCAGCCGCCGAGCGATACGCCTGAACGGGCTTGAGGGACAATTCGCCATGCACGGCGCTTTTGACCTGCAAACCTTCGCGCGCCACCGTGTCAAACTCGCTGCGCAGCAGAAAATGCACATCGTATCCGGCACGCGCCAGCATCAGTCCGTAAAAGCCACCGATGGCACCCGTACCTATGATGCCGACGCGCGGACGACGAGAATCAACACTCATGACCTCTCCCTTGACTGTCTCGCTATTTGCGGCCGTACACTATCCGTCGCAGCGGATTGTCTTGCAATAAGGCAGCGCATCTCGGCCAAAGACCTGGCCGATACCTCGTTTACTTATTGTCGAACAACGCGATAACGCGCTAAGGTTCGGCTCCCCGCTGCGCTCAAACCTGCTGGGCACCGCCGCACGGGGGACCGTTGGCGGCCAGTACCCGCGACCTGATGAGTAACACGATGGCTGATTTACCGATTGACGACCTCAACGTTGCCTCCAACGAGACTCTGATCACTCCGGATCAGCTCAAGCGCGACATCCCCCTGACCGATGCTGCCCTGCAGACCGTCAGCCAGGGTCGCGAAGTGATTCGCAACATTCTCGATGGCCATGATCACCGCCTGTTCATTGTGATCGGCCCGTGCTCGATCCACGACCTGAAGGCAGCCAAGGAGTACGCCGAGCGTCTCAAGGCGCTGGCGGCGGAAGTATCCGACACGCTGTATCTGGTGATGCGCGTCTACTTCGAGAAGCCACGCACCACGGTAGGCTGGAAAGGTCTGATCAACGACCCGTACCTGGATGACTCGTTCAAGATCCAGGACGGCCTGCACATCGGTCGCCAGCTACTGCTGGATCTGGCCGAAATGGGGCTGCCCACCGCCACCGAAGCCCTGGACCCGATCTCTCCGCAGTATCTGCAGGACCTGATCAGCTGGTCGGCCATCGGCGCGCGCACCACAGAATCCCAGACTCACCGTGAGATGGCTTCGGGCCTGTCCTCGGCAGTCGGCTTCAAGAACGGGACCGACGGCGGCCTGACCGTTGCCATCAACGCCTTGCAATCGGTGTCGAGCCCGCATCGTTTCCTGGGTATCAACCAGGAAGGCGGCGTGTCGATCGTGACCACCAAAGGCAATGCCTACGGTCATGTGGTGCTGCGCGGCGGCAACGGCAAGCCCAACTATGACTCGGTCAGCGTCGCGCTCTGCGAACAGGCCCTGAACAAGTCCGGCATTCGTCCGAACATCATGGTCGACTGCAGCCATGCCAACTCCAACAAGGACCCGGCCCTGCAACCGCTGGTGATGGAAAACGTCGCCAACCAGATCCTGGAAGGCAACGAATCGATCATTGGCCTGATGGTCGAGAGCCATTTGAACTGGGGATGCCAGGCGATTCCCAAGGACCTGTCGGAATTGCAGTACGGCGTGTCCATTACCGATGCCTGCATCGATTGGGAAAGCACCGAAAAGACCCTGCGCAGCATGCATGCGAAACTCAGGGATGTGCTGCCAGCTCGCAAGCGCAAGTGATTGCCTGACCGACTGCACCGCAATAACGAAAACGCCGAGCAAATGCTCGGCGTTTTTTTTATGCTTGCTGTCGGTAGTGACAGGTCCTCAGAGTTTGGCCGCCTGCGACTGCAGATCATGCAACTCCATATAACGCTCTACATAAGAGCAGGACGGTATGACGGAATAGCCCATGCTGTCGGCATAATCGAGCGCCTCCTTGGTCAGCGCCGCGGCAATTCCGCGACCTCGCAAGGCGTCCGGCACAAAGGTCCGATAGAAATCCAGGGTCTGCTTGCCGAGATCCATGTAGGTCAGATAAGCACGGTGGCCGTCGATAATGATTTCGAAATGGTGGCCGACTTCGTCATGGTGGATGGACAACGCCTCGCTCATCGCTACTCCTCGCGGGTCTTGGAATTTGACCCCTACCTTACCGGTCTTTTTCAGGCGAAGGAACATCTACGCCACCCAGTGTCTGTTTTCGACACCGGTAGAGCACTGCCGATCTCGACGGACATCACATTGAGATAGTAGGCGCCATTAGCGACTATGCTCAAGCGCGGTCGATGTAAAAACACCTTTAAATGTTCGCGTGCCGACCGACAGTCGATCAGGCCAGGGCTGATGAGAACTGTCGGGAACGCTTCAGCACGGCATGGGTCCCGTTAAAGTGGATAGTTTTTGTACAGAACGCTTGAGAAGTAACGCGGAACGCTTTCAAAGCGAGGAATTTTAGCAGCTTCTTGCGCCGGGTCCGTTTACTTACTACAAACAATGGGTACTATGTACGCCGGTCGTTTTCTCATTTTCGAGAGATGACTAATTTGAAAAAAAATTCCTTGAAGGTGAACACGATGAACAACGTTCTGAAATTCTCTGCTCTGGCTCTGGCCGCAGTTCTGGCTACCGGTTGCAGCAGCGTATCCAAAGAAACCGAAGCTCGTCTGACAGCTACCGAAGACGCAGCAGCTCGTTCGCAAGCACGTGCCGACGAAGCCTACCGCAAGGCTGACGAAGCTCTGGCTGCTGCTCAAAAAGCTCAGCAAACTGCTGACGAAGCCAACGAGCGCGCTCTGCGCATGCTGGACAAAGCCAGCCGCAAGTAATAATCCCCCGGGGTTATTGAAAGCCGACCCGGCAACGGGTCGGCTTTTTTTTGCCTGTTGTCTGGCTGAGTGATTGCCTGCAGAAGCCTGAATGACTCCAGGGACAGGGCTAAGACCCGATGACTTTTCTTTTGACTATCATGCCAACGCTGAGCATTGGCACGAGAGCAACTGCCGGCGACGATTTACTGAAAAATCACCGGTTCTTCAGCACTCGCAGGCGCTTTGCCCGGTTCTGCTATCTCCACCGGTATGCCGTCTTCGGCCGCGACTACATCACGCACCACGTCCCAGTTCATGCGCAGGTTATTGGCCAGGTCGTCACGCTTGAGTAGCGCATTGATCACCGCAGTGTGCTTGTCGACCACCGACGGGTTGCCCAGGTCATCAACCGGCGTGTGCGCTTCCAGGTAAACCTTGCCGCCGCTGATCCCGAACTTGTAAGGCTCGCTGATGATGCGCACCGTCGTACCGACCGGGGCCATGTCGGCCAGTTCCAGCACGTTATTGTTATACATGCGGAAACAACCATGACTGGTGCGCATGCCGATGCCGAACTTCTTGTTCGAGCCGTGGATCAGGTAGCCGGAAAGCCCGAGGCCGAATTTGAACGGCCCCAGCGGGTTGTCCGGACCGGCCGGCACCACGTCTGGCAGCGGATCACCATCGGCCGCATGCTCGGCCTTGATCGAGGCTGGCGGCGTCCAGGTCGGGTTCGGCGTCTTGGCCGTCACCTTGGTCACGCCGATCGGCGACCCCCAGCCTTCACGACCGACACCCAGCGGATAGGTGTGCACGACATTCTGACCCTTGGGGTAGTAATACATGCGGTATTCGGCAAGGTTGATGACAATCCCTTCGCGCGGCCCCGGCGGCAGAATGAAACGGGTCGGCAGCACGATGTCCTTGCCTGCACCCGGCAGCCAGGGATCGACACCAGGGTTGGCGGCGATCATTTCCAGGTAGCCCAGATCATATTGGGTGCCAAGGTCGGCGAAGGTGTCTTCGTATTTGGCCTTGATGACCTGCACCTGCCCCACGATGTCTTCGCCGGGCGGCGGCAACGGAAACTCCAGTGCATGGACAGAGCTCGCCGCGCACAGAGCAGCAAGCGACAGACAGCGGGTAACGGCTGGAATGCGCGACAACATCCGGGAAGATCCTTCGGGTAACGACTAAAGGGATGGAAACAAGAACTGAAGTGTACACCGGCCCTTGCCGGATCGGGGATATCTGCGGTTGCCCTTCGGGCAGTCATGACAGCTAGAGTTCAGGCCAGATCGGATTCATCCCTCTGCGCTGCGCATCCATGATGGCCTTGCACAGGGGACACAGACGCTCATCGCGCATGGCCTGCAGTTCGACGGCGCGCATTTGCGGCTGGGCCGGCAACAACGTGCCACATAATGTACGGTCGATCGAGCCGCCCAGCTCCAATTGGCGAGCGATCAAATGGACGCGCACTTCCTGACAGGCGAACAGATCCAGCTGCTCATCGGGTTCAAGCATTTGATAGGCATACAGGGACCAGGCGGGACGCGGCATGGGGGGCTCCAGATCGGGGGCGCCACATTAGCCGAAAGCCCCCGCCCGGGAAAGCCTCAAAGCAGCGGTTTCAGGCTCGGCCAGACATTTTCCAGCAACTTGCCCTGAGCAGCGGCGGCCGGATGCAGACCATCGGCTTGCATCAGTTCAGGCACCCCGCCTACACCTTCGAGAAAGAATGGCACGAAGGGGACCTTTTTCTCCTTGGCCAGGTTGCTGTAAACCTCTTCAAAGGCCTTGGTGTAGCGTGGCCCGTAGTTGGGCGGGATACGCATGCCCAACAACAGCACTTTGGCACCCGCCGCCTTCGAGCGGTCGATCATCGATGAAAGGTTTTGTTGCAATTGAGCAGGCTGCTGACCGCGCAGGCCATCGTTGCCCCCCAACTCCAGAATAACCAGCTCCGGCTTATGCTCTGCAAGCAGCGCAGGCAAACGCGCCTGGCCGCCTGCACTGGTGTCGCCACTGATCGAGGCATTGACCACCTTGTCGTCGAATCCCTCCTTGCCCAGACGCTGTTCCAGCAGGCTGACCCACCCCACGCGGGTATCCAGCCCGAAAGCCGCACTGATACTATCCCCAACGATCAATACCGTGCCCGCCAACGCGCCCTGTGACAGCAGCAGTAACCCCAGGCCAGCACTTAAAAACAACGCACGCATCGGATTCTCCATGAGTGAAAGTATTCTCAGTGCCCAAAGCCTCAGCAAAGTAGTCCCCAGCACCGAAGGTGACCTGACCATCCTGCACGAACTCTCCCTGGAACTAAACAAGGGCGACACGCTGGCCATCGTCGGCGCCTCCGGTTCGGGCAAATCCACCCTGCTCGGTTTGCTCGCCGGACTGGACCTGCCGAGCGCCGGTTCGGTCATCCTTTCAGGCCGCAATCTCAGCGAGCTGGATGAAGACCAGCGCGCCAGAGTGCGGGCCGAGCACGTCGGGTTCGTGTTTCAGTCGTTCCAGTTGCTCGACAGCCTGAACGCGCTGGAAAACGTCATGCTGCCGATGGAGCTCGAAGGCCGCAAAGACGCCCGCGAAAAAGCCCGCGATCTGCTGCAACGGGTGGGCCTTGGCCAGCGCCTGACCCATACCCCGCGTCAGTTGTCCGGTGGTGAACAGCAACGGGTCGCCATTGCCCGCGCCTTCGCTGCCGACCCCGACGTGCTGTTCGCCGACGAACCCACCGGCAACCTCGACAGCCACACCGGCGAACGTATCAGCGACCTGCTCTTCGAACTGAACAAGGAGCGCAACACCACGCTGGTGCTGGTCACTCACGATGAGCGTCTGGCGCATCGCTGCCGTCGCCTGATCCGTCTTGAAGGGGGCCGACTGGTCGCCCCGCTGGAGCCTTGATGGCACGTTTGCCTTTTGCCCGCCTGCTGAGCCTCGCTGTCCGCCAACTGATGCGCGATGCCCGCGCCGGAGAGTTGCGGGTATTGTTCTTTGCCCTTCTGGTCGCTGTGGCGGCGAGCACCGCCATCGGTTATTTCGGCGCCCGTCTGAACGGCGCGATGTTGCTGCGGGCGACCGAGTTCCTGGGCGCAGATCTGATCCTTGAAGGCTCGAGCCCGGCGCGTGCCGAGCAGGTCGAAGAAGGCAAACGCCTGCAACTCAAGCATGCGCAGATCGTGGTCTTTTCCAGCGTGATCGCGACCGACGCGGGCATCCAGCTGTCGAGCATCAAGGCGGTGGACGACGCTTACCCATTGCGCGGCGAACTGAAAAGCGCCGCAGACCTGTACCAGCCGGAACAGGCTGGCAGCGGCCCGCAACCGGGTGAAGCCTGGGTCGAGGCACGCCTGCTTCCTGCGGTCGACCTGAAGGTGGGAGACGACCTCGACGTCGGCTCCAAAACCTTGAAACTGACCCGCATACTGACTTATGAGCCAGACCGGGCAGGCAACTTCTACAGCCTGACCCCGCGCGTGATGATCAACCTGCAGGACCTTGCCGCCACTGGCGTGGTGCAACCGGGCAGCCGGGTCACCTATCGGGAGATGTGGAGCGGCCCGCCGGAAGCACTGGCGGCCTATCGCAAAGCCATCGAGCCGGGTCTTGAGCCGCATCAGGAAATCAAGGACGCCCGCGATGGCAGCCAGCAGATTGGCGGCGCACTGGGCAAGGCCGAACGTTATTTGAATATGGCCAGTCTGGTTGCCGTCTTACTGGCGGGCGTTGCCGTGGCGCTGTCGGCATCCCGATTCGCTGCACGACGCTTTGATGCCAGCGCCCTGCTACGCTGCCTGGGGCTGTCGCGCGGTGAGGCGATGACCCTGTTCAGCCTGCAACTGGCGATCATCGGCTTGCTGGCCAGCCTGAGTGGTGCCTTGCTGGGTTGGCTTGCACAACTCGGGCTGTTCGCGCTGCTGCAAAATCTGCTTCCGGCAACCGTTCCGCCAGGCGGCGTGCTGCCTGCGCTGGCCGGCATGGGCACCGGGCTGGTAGCACTGGCCGGTTTCGCCCTGCCGCCGCTGGCTGCACTGGGTCGCGTGCCGCCGCTGCGTGTTCTGCGCCGCGACATGCTGCCGATCCCCGCCAGCTCCTGGCTCGTGTATGGCGCGGCGCTGCTTGCGCTGGGCCTGATCATGTGGCGTCTGAGCCTGGATCTGGTGCTGACCTTCGCCCTGCTGGGTGGCGGTATCGTCGCCGCGCTGCTGCTCGGCAGTCTGCTGTTACTGGCGCTCAACAGCCTGCGCCGTCTGCTGTCCGGCGCCTCGCTGCCCTGGCGACTGGGCTTGGGGCAACTGCTGCGTTACCCGCTGGCCGCTGCCGGACAATCACTGGCTTTCGGCCTGATCCTGTTGTCGATGGGCTTGATCGCCCTGCTGCGCGGTGAGCTGCTCGACACCTGGCAAAATCAGCTGCCCAAGGATGCACCGAACTATTTCGTGCTCAACGTACTGCCAGCCGATAAAGAAAACTTCGCCCAGACCCTGAGCAAGCTGTCCACTCACGCTGCGCCCCTTTACCCGGTGGTGCCAGGACGCCTGACCAGCATCAATGGTGAACCGGTCAGTAACTTCGTGACCAAGGATTCGCGCGGTGAAAATGCCACGCGTCGCGACCTGAGCCTGACCTGGGCCGCCGAGCTTCCCGAGGGCAATACCCTGACTGCCGGTAACTGGTGGAAGGCGTTGCCTGACTCCGGGCAACGTGATGCAACGCCCGGTGTCTCGATCGAGGCCAAACTGGCCGACAGCCTGAAAATCAAGCTGGGCGACCGCCTGAGTTTCATTGTCGGCGGACTGACCCGCGAAGCCGTGGTGACCAGCCTCAGGAATGTGAACTGGGATACCTTCCAGCCCAACTTCTTCATGATTTTCCAGCCCGGCACCCTCGCCGACTTGCCGACCACCTACCTGACCAGCTTCTACCTGCCACCCGGCCAGGACAAGCAGATCGTCGAGCTGTCGCGCGCCTACCCGTCCATCAGCATTCTGGGTGTAGAGGCTTTGCTGGCACAGGTACGCAGCATCCTCGATCAGGTCACCCTGGCCGTGCAGTTCGTCCTGCTGTTCGTGCTGGCCGCGGGTATCGCCGTGCTGTTTTCCGGATTGCAGGCCACGCTGGATGAACGCATCCGGCAAGGCGCACTGCTGCGGGCACTGGGCGCAGAGCGAGCACTGCTGATCAAGTCGCGACGCATCGAATTCGGTTTGCTGGGCGCCGCGAGCGGTGTATTGGCGGCACTCGGTTGTGAGCTGGTGAGCTTTGTACTGTACCGCTACGCCTTTTCGCTGGAATGGCAACCGCATCCGTGGCTATTGCTGCTCCCGGTGATCGGTGCCCTGCTGGTCGGCGGTGCCGGTGTATTCGGCACCCGCCGCGCATTGAACGTCAGTCCGCTGACCGTGCTGCGCGAGGGTTGAGGCTACTCACCATCCAGTGGGAGCGAGCTTGCTCGCGAAGAGGTCGGTACAGCCTTCGGAAATAGGGCGTTTGGACCAACGTCTTCGTGAGCAATGCGGATCGCCGCCCCGGTCACTCGCACAGAGATCTGCACCCTGCCTGACGCTACGGTTTTAGCCCCACTCTCCGGGCTCATCAGGAGTTGTGTATAGCGATGAGCGCATGAGAATGGAGGTCCGGGCGCTCTGCGTCCGGCCTCACTTCTCGTAATCAATCGAGTTCACGAACCACAGCTTCTCGCCTTCGGGCGTATTGACCAGCACCTCGTCGCCGACTTCCTTCTTCAGCAAGGCGCGCGCCATGGGCGAGTCGATGGAGATGTAGTCGTTGCGCCCATAGATTTCGTCATAGCCGACAATGCGGAATTTCTTGAGATCGCCCGCTTCGTTTTCGATCTCGACCCAGGCACCGAAGAACACCCGCCCTTCCTGCTCCGGCGAATACTGCACGACACGCATGTCTTCGAGGCGCTTGCGCAGGTAGCGCACGCGTCGGTCTATCTCGCGCAGCAGCTTCTTGTTGTACTGATAATCGGCGTTTTCGCTGCGATCCCCGAGCGATGCCGCCCAGGCGACCTTTTGCGTAATGTCAGGCCGGTGCTCTCGCCACAGGTAGTCGAGCTCTTTCTTCAGGGCTTCATGCCCGTCACGGGTGATGATCTTTGTACTCAAACGGTTTCTCCGGCCCTGCGAAAATCAGTTCGACAGGCGACAAAGACTCAACGTCGCGCCACCTCGTGCTGGATGCAGCCGTCGTAATAGACCTTGGTCACCGCATCAGGCTTGAGCCGCGACTCGCTGTCGTAGGTCTGTTCCGTGATGCGCAATGCCATGGGCCGCATCCATTGTTTGGCAAACTTGCGCGCCTGCAGCTTCTGCCGCGCCCCATAGCGGGTAACGCCAGACAACTTGGAGGCCTGCGCACCGCCCGCAATGGCCGAGCCCCAACGACACAGATAACGCTCGTTTTCCGTCGCGTTTCTGGCCTGTACGGAGAAAGCCAGCCCGGAAAGCGTCAGGCACGCCAGAGCACAATAGACCAAACGCATGCGAAAACCACCTAATCCTTTGATAAGGCGGCGATTTTGCCTGTCCGTTCACACGTCGGGGGCCAGCAATATGCCTTCTATGCCAATTGGCTGACTCAGGCCATTCAACCCAGCGTAATCAAGCCCTGCCGGGCAATGCGGGTCAGGTCACTAATCACCTGCCCGACATCATCTGCCTGCGGCGATTGCACCACGGCGAGGTCGAATTGATCGTCGGCAAAATGGCTCAGCGACTGGTGGGTCTCGACGAACTGAATCAGAAACGCACAGGAACCGCCACGCCGACGGGGCCAGCCGTCGAGATAGCGCAACAGCGTGGGCTGATGGGAGCCGCTGAGAAGGATTTTCGGGTTCTTGCGTGACAAGACCGTGCTGATCGGGGAAAGACGAATGAGGGGGCGCAGGTTGTTCATGGTTGTTTCTCTGCCTCGCAAGATCCGCTGGGCAGCGGTGAGAGGCAACACCGAACCAACGTTTTAGCGGTATTTCGACAAGGTCTCAGCCTTGCCAGGCGCCCCGCAAGTAGTTGTTAAATCGGCGCTTGAGCACGCATCCTAGAGAAACGTCCCATTCATTGTCAATTGCCATTCATGGCGGGTGCCTGCAAACGCGCAAGGCCCGCCACAAGAGCGGGCCTTGCAGAGCAAGCGTAGCCGGTTATCGGGCGATGATACGGTCCAGCGACAACTTGCCTGCACCTTCGATGAGTACCGCCACGGCACCGCCGAGCAGTGCCAGCGCGTACTCGTAGCCGTTTTTGGCCATGAAGAAACCGTTGTGGATGTGAACGGTGAAGATCGCCACCAGCA
This sequence comes from Pseudomonas cerasi, assembly GCF_027983475.1. Taxonomy (NCBI): domain Bacteria; kingdom Pseudomonadati; phylum Pseudomonadota; class Gammaproteobacteria; order Pseudomonadales; family Pseudomonadaceae; genus Pseudomonas; species Pseudomonas cerasi. The sequence goes on along the minus strand of NZ_JAQJVM010000001.1, from coordinate 1,268,330 downwards.
ACAGCAGGATCACCACGACCGCAGCCGGACGAGCCAGCAGCCCCAACAACAGACCCAGGCCGCCAAAGAATTCGGCGCTGCCTGACATCAACGCCATCAGGTAACCCGGCGTCAAGCCCAGGCTTTCCATGTACTGCGCAGTGCCTTCCAGGCCATAACCGCCGAAGGCGCCGAACAATTTCTGGCTGCCGTGCGCGATGAACGCGATACCGACGATGACGCGCAGGACAGTCAGGCCGTAACCGGCGCGAGTGGTAAGGACCGACTTGATCAATGTGTTCATGGGCGACTTTCCGTGAGTGATGAGTGATGAGTGATGAGTGATTAACAACGAGTGGCGCCATGATAATCAAATTCACTCATGTAAAAACCGCAAATAACGGCGCATACAAATCGAATAAATCGATCTTTAGCGTTTTACCGCAGGTTTCGTGCCGCTCTTCTCCAGCGAGTCACGCTCGCGGTCGAAAGCCAGGTAGTACTTGTTCACGCTGTTCACGAACGCAACGACATTGGCACCGCCCTGCTCCATTGCCACACGTTCGGTCTGGAAGAACCACTGGTTGGGGTTCAGCCCGCGACGCCGCGCTTCCTCGCGCATGCCCTGCACGCGCTCGGGCCCCAGGTTATAGGCGGCCATCACGAATGCCATGCGCTCGCGTTCGTTGACGCGGTTACTGGAGAAATACTTGCGCTGGATCAGCGCCATATAGCGCGAGCCGGCACGGATATTGTCGTCAGCGCTCTGGATACTCGGTACGCCAACGCTTTTTGCCGCCGACGGAGTGATCTGCAACAGCCCTGTCGCGCCGCCGCTGCCCTTGGCAGTCGGGTCGAGTCTGGATTCCTTGAACGCGAGGGCAGCCAGGTCCAGCCAGTCCATGCCCTGCGCATCGGCATGGCGCTGCAGCATCGGACGCAGTTGTTCCAGGCGCTGCAGGTTGTTGCGCACCAGAGGGTTGTTGACCTTGTAGGTGTTCTTGTACGCCTTGGCCAACACCTGATCCTGCTGGGCCGAGGGCTTATAGCCTTTGAGGAAATCATCGACACTGGCCCGCAGCTGGGTGGCATTGTCACGCACGAACCAGCTGATATCCCCGTGGGTCTGCAACGTAAGGCCGCGGTCGATGCGCAGTTTGGGCATGATCTTCGCCCAGCGCTCGGCAATCGGCTGCTCGACCAGCGTCATCGGGTAAATCCCGGCCTGGACCATTTCCAGCACATCCTCGACGGCCAGACTGGGGTCGACCCATTCGATTTTTGCCAGGGGCAGCTTGCGCAGCTCCAGTTGTCGATTGACCTGATGCAGGGCTTCGTCGGCCGCACTGCCGGTGGGCAGGCTCAGGGTCTTTCCGGACAATTGCTCCACACGGCGCACACTGCGCTGACCACTAACGCCGACCAGCACCAGAGGCACGTCATGCACGATCGGTGCGCTGGCCTGAATACCCTTGGCGTCGCTGACATCGAGCAGTTCCCCCGGTGCGATCATGTCGCCTTCTCCGCGCTGCAAGGCGGTGAGCAACTGGTTCTTGGCCTTGGGGACGACCTTGATCGTGACCCTCTGCCCCGCTCGGGCATGGCTGTTGAGGTACTGCTCAAAGGCTTGCAGGCGATGGTATTCGATGCCGATTTCCTGGCCCTTGACGTCACCGGAGCTGTTACGGCTCTGATTGACCAGCACGCGCAGCACCTTGCTGCTGCGAATCGCCGGCAAATCGCGCACCTGCACAGTGTGCTGCACCACCTCGGGACCGGTCTGACGAGCAGAAACCTGCAGGGGCAGCAGCGGTAACAGGCACATCAAAGACACAAGCGCGGATCGGATCATTCACTTCCCCAGGGCAATGCCGGAAAAAATCAGGAAAAAGGAAATCTTGAGGTCACGCAGCAGCATCGAACAGCGAAGGAAATCGTTGAACCCTCAGGTTCAATCGCTTGAATACCCAGCGTTTTCTTGTTGTGGCCAGAGCTCTGGTATGCTCGACAGCCTTCAGCTGGAGGTAGCACCATGCAACTCATCGACATCGGCGTCAATCTGACCAACGCAAGCTTCGCCTCGCAGCGACAGGCGGTACTCGACCGCGCCTATGCCGCAGGCGTCCAGCAACTGGTGGTGACCGGCACCAGTGTCGAGGGCAGCGAACAGGCCCTGCAGTTGTGTCACGAGCTGGATGAGAGCGCGCAACGCCTGTTCTGCACGGCGGGTATTCACCCGCATTCGGCGAGCGATTGGACCGGCGACACCGAGAAACAGTTGCATGCCCTGCTCAAGGAAAATCGCGTTCGCGCCGTGGGTGAATGCGGCCTGGATTACAATCGCGATTTCTCGCCTCGCCCTCAGCAGGAAAAGGTCCTCGAAGCGCATCTGGCCATGGCCGTGGAACTGCAATTACCGGTGTTCCTCCACGAACGCGACGCCAACCAGCGGCTGCTGGAAATTCTGCGCGACTACCGCGACCGCCTGCCCGCGGCAGTCGTGCACTGTTTCACCGGTGAGCGCGCCGCGCTGTTCAGTTACCTGGACCTTGATCTGCATATCGGCATCACCGGCTGGATCTGCGACGAACGACGCGGCACCCACCTGCACGCGCTGGTGAGCAACATCCCTCGCGGCCGATTGATGCTGGAAAGCGATGCGCCCTACCTGCTGCCACGCAGCCTGCGTCCCAAGCCGAAAAACGGTCGCAACGAGCCGGCTTACCTGCAGGAAGTCTTGCGCGAAGTCGCCTTGCACCGGGGCGAAACGCAGGAAGACCTCGCACGCCACAGCACAGATTGCGCACGGCAGTTTTTTGCCTTGCCAGTGCTGAAAACAAACCCGGAGGATGAAAATCTGCAGCTTTCTTGACCCGCATCAAGAGTCTCTTCGTTGGCTGAGGCACAGTGATGGCATCTTGCTGCTATCTCAACCGATCACCGAAGAAGACCACTCATGGGCTCATGGCTTGGCAATCTGTCACTGAAATATAAGTTCTGGGCCGTCAACGCGGTCGCTTTCGTCACCACCCTGTTGCTGGTGCTGTACTCCATGCAAACTGAACAACACGCGCGCACGGATGCGTCGCGTCAGGCAGCACAAGCGCAGGCGCGCCTGCTGGCCGCATGGCCCGTCGACGCAGCGCTGCCCTCCAACGATACATTGCTGACTTACCGCCAGGGTCAGACACCGGTCGTCGATGGCCTTGCGCTGCCGGAACTGGCTGACGCCAGCGACTGGGTTGCGCTGAACAAGCCCGCTGGCGATCGATGGCTGAGCGGTGCGCAGATCATCACCCGGGGCGCCGAGCAAAGGATTGCGCTACTGGCATTCACCCCGACCTTCATGCACGTCATGCTGGATCGCTTCACGCACTACGCGATTGCGGTTTTCGTGCTGATGTTATTGATGCTCTGCGCTTCGCAACTGCTGATCCGCTTTCTACTCAGCCAGCTCAACGCGCTCAAGGATGTGATGCTGCATGTGGAAAAAAGCGGCGACCTGGCGGCCCGTGTTCCCAATCGCAGTGACGATGAGGTCGGACAGATGGCCAAGGCCTTTAATGCCATGCAGGCCGGTTATCAGCGAGTGGTCAATACCGTTTCACAAACCGCTGGCCGCCTTGATCAGGGTGCCGCGCACCTGGCGGCGGGCATGAAGGAAGTGCGCCAGGGCATGCTCGGCCAGCAAAGCGAAACCGACCAGGTGGCCACGGCCATCAACGAGATGACCGCTACGGTTCATCACATTGCCCAGCACGCCACGGCTACCCGTGATCAGTCGCAGACCGCCGACGCGCTGGCGGGCAGTGGCAAAGTGGTGGTCGACCGCGTGCAGGTGTCCATCGCAGGGCTGTCCAGCGGCGTGCAGCAGACGGCGGAAATGATCCAGCGCATGGCCGAAGACAGCCAGAAGATCAACGGTGTGGTCAACGTGATCCACAGCATCGCCGAGCAGACCAACCTGCTCGCCCTCAACGCAGCCATCGAAGCCGCACGCGCCGGGGAAATGGGTCGAGGTTTTGCCGTGGTCGCCGACGAGGTACGCAATCTGGCCAAGCGGGTGCAAACCTCCACCGATGAAATCACCACGATGGTCTCGACCCTGCAAAACGGCACCCGCGATGCCGTGGATTTCATGCAGGAGAGCTCGTACAAGGCTGACGAATGCGTGCAGCAGGCGCGGGAAGCCGGTGATGCGCTTGCGGCGATTGCCGGTGCCGTGGCACAGATGCGCGAAAGCAACACGCAGATCGCCGTCGCGGCTCAGCAACAAAGTCAGGTCGCCGAGGAGATGAACCGTGCGGTGGTGAGTATCCGCGATGTCACCGAACGCACGGTGATCCAGACGGTTGACTCGGCCAGCACCAGTGACGAACTGGCCACGCTGGCAGGCGAACTGAATGCCGCCATTGGCCAGCTCAAGCTGTAACAGGCTATCGCCACGATAGACAGGCTTGACTCGTCAGCCATCGGCGCGCGGGCCTATCCTTCAGACATTGAACGACGCTTTACGCGTTACCTGAAGAGGACCGCATCATGAACAAGCCACTTTCCGATCTGCAGTTGAATCAATGGCGTGACAGCAACGATAGTCAGGAGCACTCGACCAGTCTGGCCCTGTACCTGATCGCCGTACCGCTGTTCATTCTGGCGGCCCTGCTGATCCTCAACGGTCTGTTTTCCGAAAGCCTTTCATCGGTTGCCATCGGCGTGATCGGACTGGTGGCGGCGCTGGGTTTTCAGCGCCAGGACGCCGCTCGGGCCGCTCGCAAACCGTGATCCGGTTGCCGGTCAGCCAAACACGGTGACCGTCTGGCGACTGATCGCGATCAGCTCGCCGTCGGGGCTCCACAATGCCGCGGCGGTGTGACCATAGCCATCGCGGGCATGCTCGATGACTGCGCGATAGCTGCACCACTGCAGGGTATCCAGCGACGGCTGGGGCTGGACGAACTCAATGGTCCAGGTCAGTGAACTGCCGGGTGCCGGCTTGTCCAGGTGCGGCAACACCGCAGGCGGCCAGGTGTCCACCAGGGCCAGAATATGCGCTTCGCTCATGGGCGTGGCGTGCGGCTCATCGCGAAAGCGCACGTAGCCGCCTATCGCCGGCGATTGGGTGTTACTGAAAGGCATGCCGCCCAACGCCCAGCGGATGTCCATGAAACGCAGGTAATCAGGCATCACGCCGCTGGCGAACGGTAGCTCCGGGCATTGTTCGACCGGTTTGAGGACCGGCGCGGCCTCTGCGGCAAAGGTGATCATTGATTCTCGAGGGGCACCGAAGCTGCCTTGTATCAGGGTCATTACCTGACCATTCTGCACTGCGCGCCCCAGCACCTGACTGACTGCCTTGCCATGGCGCAGGATGTCGACCTCGAAAGCAATCGGCACCCCGGGCGCCGCCGGCCCGACAAAGGTGATCGCCAGCGAACGAACCGGCCGCCCTTCCGGCACCTGTGCACGCATCGCTTCGTAGGTCAGCGCGGCCATCAGCCCGCCAAAGCAGGCACGCCCCTGAGACCATTCGGCAGGGATCGTGACAGCGCGAGGATCACGACGCAGCGCATCGATCAGTTCAGAAAAGGTCATGTTCACTCCACACGTCAACACACAAGTGGATGGATGATAACCATCCTCTTAGTTATCGACAGGCCGCATAATGGCCATTTTTGCGGCCTGAATGACATGCCTCACGATAAATTACCGGATCAGAAACAGGCCTTGGCCAGGCGTTTGAGCGACGCTTCGGCCTTGCGTTCGGCACCTACTATGCCGATTTGCCAGCCCGGCACGCAGGGGGCCAGATCAGGTTGTTCCGCAGCCTGCGCCAGCCATTGCAGATGATCATGCCAGTCGCCCAGTTCGCCTTGTGCGGATTTGAGCCGGGCTTGCATGTTTTTCGGCTGATGACTGAGTTGCGGATAGGCTTCGGCAGCGTAGCGCACGCGCTTGATCAGCAAACGCAGGTCATGCCGATCGTGTCCCGGCTCAGCGATGGCAACACGCAGCTTGTGCCATTGCTTGTCCATGCGTTTTTCAATGGTCTTGCGCAGACCCCGCAACATGCCCTGGCGCTGTTGCAGACGCAGCATTTCCGGGAACCGGTCAATCAGCTTGAGCAGACGGGTCAGCTCGGACGAGCTGGCGACCTTGGGGCAGGCGGTTTCCAGGTAGCGGTTGCGTGTGAACGCGGCCTCGTTCAAACCCTGCTCTTCAAGAAACCCGGCGAGCACCTGCATGTCACGCAGCGGCGTGGTCAATTGGCCGACCGCCTTGGCCGCCTCTTCCAGCTCTGCCGCACTCGGGTTTTCCCGCAGGGGCCGCAATACGCTGCGCAGACGGCGCACCGTGGTACGTAAATCGTGCAGCGCTTCGCTGTCAGTCGAAACGGCAAGGCGTGCCTGACACGCGAGTAATTTGACATCCAGCGCCAGCACTTCGGCGACCAGATGATCCACCATTGAAGACATGCAATTCCCCTTCGACAAACTGATTCATGAATGCCTGTCCCTGACGGCTGACAACCTCCATGGCAAACCCCGACGCAACGTGCTCAGCGCCTGCCTCAAGCGGCTCGCCGAAGCCAGCCGCCCAGCGTAGCGCTGCGCCTGAAATTCGCGGATGAAACCTTCAATGGCCTCGGCATGCTGCGGAAAGTAGAGTACCGCCCTGCGGCAGAATGCGTCAGCGCCTTCACCCGGCATACGACGCAGACCATGACGGGCGAGCAAGCGTTCAAATGCGTTGAACACGCGCAGCTGCGAGTCGCTTTCGCGTTGCCAGGGTTTGAACAGCCATAACGCCACCAGCCCCAGTGAAAACAGGGTTCCCAGGACGAAAACCGGCGCCTGGAAGCCTGAAAACCAGCGACCGAGAATTTGTAACTGCTGTTGTCCCTGATAGCCCAGTACCCAGCGCTGCCAGCCGTAATTGAGGTTATCCCAACTGAGGCGCAGGGCGTTGACCCAAGCCACGTTACGATAGCGCAACGCTGAATAGGGAGAGTCCTGCAGAAATGCTTCGTCCGCCGCCAGCGCCTGCTCCAGACCTTGCTCGATACGTTGCGGCGCCACGGCGGCAGTCGGGTCGACGCTGCGCCAGCCCACGCCTGGCTGCCAGTATTCCACCCAGGCATGCGCATCGAACTGGCGAACAGTCAGGTACTGCCCGTCGGGGTTCAGCTCACCGCCCTGATACCCGGCCACCACCCGCGCCGGAATGCCTGCCGCGCGCAGGACAAAGGTCATGGCTCCGGCGTAGTGGGCGCAAAAACCCTGACGACTGGCAAACAGGAATTCATCGATGCTGTCATTGCCCAATGGCACCGGTTTGAGGGTGTAGTGAAACGGCTGATCGCTGAAGTAGCCGAGCAGCGCGGCGACCATAGCGTCTGGTGTGGTGTAGCGCCGGCGCAGTTCATCGGCCCATTGCCGCGCCTGATCATTGCCCTTGGCAGGCAGTTGCAGGTCCTGACGCTGGATCTGCTCGCTGGACAGCGGATCACGGACGCTCTGCGGCCATGAGTTGACGGCGTACAACAACGACTGCTCGATGGGGCGTCTGCGCTGCAGGCGGAAGTCGCTCATCTGCCGCACGTCCGGCAACGTGGTTTCTGCCACGTCGAGGCTCGGCAACCAGGGCCGGCCGCTGGCTTCCATGACAACGCTGTAGGCCAGCGGCTCACCGCGTTTCTCCCACTGCGCAATCTGCACGGTCTGGGCACGTGCCGACTGCGACCAGCGACGTCCATCGAACTGCTCAAGGGTCAAACCGCGCCAGTAAAGCTGATTGCGCGCCGGGATAGGCCCTTCAAAACTGGCGCGGAACACCAGCGCAGGCGATTTGCTCAGTTCCGCCATGTCGCCGGGTGCCATGTTGTCCGACAGGCCGGTGACGCCTTTGTTACTCGGCTGCGGCAGCGACCAGAGCGGGTCCAGGCGCGGAAAGAATAGAAACAGCAGGAGCATCAATGGCAGTGCCTGCGCCATCAGCTTGAACGCCAGCTTGAGCGTGTCCGCCGACCTGCCGGCCAGGTCTGTGTGTTGCAGGCCGATCAACGCAGCCAGCAGCGCGCTGACCGGCAGCAGACTGAAGAGCGCCCACAGCAGGTTGTCTTCGAACAGATAGCCAACCGCCACGCAGAAGAAACCGAGGAAAATCAGCACGCGCGCGTCACGGCGACTGTTCATTTCCAGCATTTTCAGAACGAATGCAGCCACCAGTAACGCAGCCCCGGCATCCAGCCCGACCAGGCTGCCGCGCGCCAGATAAACGCCACCTGCGGTGCCCACCAACAGCCCGGACTTGACCCAGGTGCCAGGCAAGCGCACGCGCATCCGGAACGCCTGCACGCGCCACACCGTACAGCCGAGCCAGAGGATCGTGATTGACACCGGCACATGCAGCGCGAACGGCAACACCACCAGTGCCTGCGCCACCAAGAGCCAGGTGAGGCTGACGCGCGGAATGGGCGCGGATTGAACTGTCTTGACCTTGTCGTTCATGATCGATGGCCGTACAGCGCAAGGGCGCGCAGACAGACTTCGCGGTGTGCATCGCCGCTGTCCACCGCCGACAAAAAGCCCGGTAACCGCAGGGCAAACGGCTGCTGCCGCTGCGACAGCTCCAGCACCCAGTAACACAGGCGCGACAGGCGCTCTTCGATATCGCCGCCCAGCGCCATGAAGTCCAGGCACAGGTCATGGCCACTGAGGTCGGTGAAATCCTTGATCAGCAGCCCCTGCCCGCGGGAATAGGCTTTCCAGTGCAAGCGACTGCGATTGTCACCCGGCTGGTAACTGCGCAAGCCCTGATAATCATCGACACCGGCCCCTTGGGTGGCATGGCCATCGTCCTCGGCATGCGGCTGCACGCCCTTGAGCAGCGGCATGGTCCCGGACAAGGGTCGAGGGTAGATCAAGGCGCTCTGCTCCAGGTCTAGCCAGCTCCAGGCGCGAAAGATACCCAGCGGAAACACACTCTCGATGCGCAGCCTTGGCGCACGCAGCCAGCCGCGCTTTTCGGCGGGCAGAGTCAGTTCCAGGTCGGTCAGCCCACGGGGCTGCACGTCGCCTGACTGCAATGCTGTCGCACTCCAGCCCAATCCCAATGCCTGGTGGGCCTGCCCGGCACTTTCCAGGCGCAGGCGCAATTGCACCGGCTCGCCGACGAATACCGAACGCGCCACGCCCGCACTCAGAACCAGACCGCTGATGTTGCGGTAGGTGTGCAGGATGGCCAGCACGCCTATCGACAGCAATAGAAAGGTCAACCCGTAGGCCAGGCTGTTCTGATAATTGATCGCCACCAGCAGCATAAGCACCAGCACTAGCGCGTAAATCATGCCGGTGCGTGTCGGCATGATGAAAATGCGCCGGTGGTCGAGGGTAATGCGTGACGCTGGAGGAATTCGCCTCGACAGCCAGCGTTGCCAGAGCGGTTTGAGCGGTTCGATCAAAGCACGGGCACCTCGCGCAACAGCCATTGAACCAGCGCACCGCCGCCATGCCCGGTCGGATCGCTGCGTTCACGCAAACGGTGTCCGATAACCGATGGCAGCACCGCCTGCACGTCTTCGGGAATCACGTACTCCCGCCCCAGCAACATCGCCCAGGCCCGTGCTGCGGCCAGAATCGCCAGGCTCGCCCTGGGTGAAAGTCCGTACGCGAACTGCGGCTGACTGCGCGTCGCCTCGACCAGTCGCAGGACATAATCAACCAGCGCGTCACTGGCACGCACCTGCCGCGCCTGCGCCTGGAGCTGGCCAAGCAGGGCGTGATCCAGAATCGGTTGCAGACGCGGCAACAGCTCGCGGCGCGACTCGCCCAGCAGCAGGGCTTTCTCTGCGGCTCTGGCCGGGTAGCCCATGGAAATGCGCATCATGAACCTGTCCAGTTGCGACTCGGGCAACGCAAAAGTGCCGCCGGAACTGAACGGGTTCTGGGTCGCGATCACAAAGAACGGATCGGGCAACAGACGCGTCGCGCCTTCGATGGACACCTGCCCTTCTTCCATCGCTTCCAGCAACGCGCTCTGGCTCTTGGGCGTGGCGCGGTTGATCTCGTCGGCAAGCACCAGCTCGGCGAAAATCGGACCGGGATGAAAGGTGAACTGCCCACTGTCCCGATCAAATATCGAAGTCCCCAGGATGTCACCTGGCAGCAGGTCAGAAGTGAACTGAATACGCTGATAACTCAGGCCGAGAATTTTCGCCAGCGCATGACTGAGGGTCGTCTTGCCCATCCCCGGCAAGTCCTCGATCAACAAATGCCCGCCGCCGACCAGACACGTCATCGCCAACCGTACCTGCGCCTCCTTGCCCAGCACCACCTCATTGATCGCGCTCAGGCACGCATCGAGTTTTCTACCCATCGAAAGCCCCTTCCGGCAACTGCTTCATGACTGTGGGACTGCAAGCGATGCCAGTGTCCGAACACTTTAAAGTGAGCGTAGGCCGTTTCGCCAGAGTTGGTTAGGCTTACCGTCTCGCCAGACTGAAAGATTTGTGACGCAGAGCGTCACCAACGGCATTCCACGCGGAGCGTGAGGAACGATAGCCATCAGCTCCCGGGCCGTGCCTTTAGCCAAATGGCCTAAAATGCTTTTCGAGCGCGATGGCACAGACGACGCAGAGTACGACGTCAGTGACAGGGCAAAGGAACCCGACGAAGTCGGACCGGAAACGGAGCTTGGGGGTTTGCTTACTAAGTGAGTCGCCGAGGGGCGAAAAGGCGACTTGAGCCAGATGGAGAAGTCACTGAAACCACAGAACAGCTGCGTGACGCAGAGCGTCACGAACTGCATGCCAACGCATTGGCACGATAGTCATTGTCCAGACGCCCCATTTTCAGGGGCTTTAATAGCCTCTTCGCGAGCAAGCTCGCTCCCACGGCCTTCGGCCAGAATCAAGAGCAGACCTGTGTATCGTCAGGTATCAACGGCCAGCGCGGGACTCGCGGATGTAGAAGCGGGCTTTCTCGGACTTCTCGGTGCAGCCTTCAAACGCCTCGAACTGCTGCTGAGTCTTGGCACCCGTCAGCAGCGACAAGGCCTTGGAGTAACTGACCGTTCCGGCGAAGCCTTCAGCCTTGGCCAGATCAAGCTCATGCCAGGCAGCGTCGAGCTGAGTGGCACAGCTGTCGCGATATCCAGTCTTGCCAGCACAACCTGCAAGAACCAAAACAAGCAATGGCAGACAGATAAGGGCTTTCATGCGGGTGTTACCTCAGAGTGAACAGGGAGTGTGCGGCTTTGACGGTGCGGGGCAGTAAAAGTGCCGCAGCACGGGGCTATGCTCGCTTTTTTCATCTAGTGATCAGCCAGCAGACGATACCCTATTCCAGGCTCGGTGAGGATGAACCGCGGAGCGGTCGGATCGTCCGCCAGCTTCTGCCGCAAATGCCCCACCACGATACGCAGATAATGACTGTCTTCGGTGTGCGTGGGCCCCCAGATATCCTTGAGCAACTGCTGCTGGGTAATGACCCGCCCGGGATGCCGCGCCAACTGCGCCAGCACCGCGTATTCCTTGCGGGTCAGCGCCACTTCCTGGCCGTCGAGCAGCACACGCCGATAGGCCAGGTCCACGGTAAGCGGCCCGAACTCAAGCGCAGACTCGGGCTTTTCGCTGCCCGACGCCTGCCTGAGCAGCGCCCTGATTCGGGCCAGAAACTCCTGAATGCCAAACGGCTTGGTCACGTAATCGTTGGCGCCGGCGTCCAGCGCCTGAACTTTCTGAGCCTCGCTGGCGCGCACCGAGAGCACCAGCACCGGCACTCCCGACCACTCGCGAAACTCACTCAGCACCTGCTGGCCGTCCATATCCGGCAACCCAAGGTCGAGCACCAGCAAATCCGGTTTGTTCAGGGCAGCTTGAGTCAGGCCCTCAGCGCCAGTGGCGGCTTCCAGCACCTTGTAGCCCTGCGAAACCAGACTGATGCGCAGGAACTTGCGAATCTGCGGCTCATCATCGATGACCAGAATGGTGGTCGCCTGGCTCAAGCGGATTCCTCCAGTTCTACGTCCGGCTGCGCCTGCAGCGGCAGAAACAGCGTGATGCGCGTGCCCAGCCCGTCAATGCCGTCCTCGACCGTGAGCCGTCCACCGTGTGCGCCGATCATGCCCTGACAAATCGCCAGTCCCAACCCTGTGCCCTGCCCGCCCCGATCGCCGCGCGCGGCGGTGTAGAACATGTCGAAAATCTTCGCTCGCTCATCCTCGGGAATGCCCGGGCCTTCGTCACTGACCGAGAAAAACAGTTCACTGTCGACCACACCGGCTGCTACCTGCAAGCGCCCGTCGACGGGTGAAAAGCGCGCAGCGTTCTCAAGCACATTGACCAGCGCCTGCTCGATCAGCGCCGCGTGCACATACAGCAGCGGCAGCTCGCCGGTCACCTGGGTGCTGACCTGCAAGGGCGCCAGTACGGCACGCAGCCGGTTGAGCGCGCTGCCGACGATATCGGCGGGCGACACCCAGTCGCGGGCGAGCTTGAGAGCGCCATGCCCCAGACGCGTCATGTCGAGCAGGTTCTGGATATAGCGGTCCAGGCGCTCGGCTTCGTCACGGGTACCCTCCAGCAGCTCGCGGCGATCCTCCAGTGGAATGGCTTCGCCCAGAGCCAGCAGGCTGTCGATGCTGCCGCGCATCGAGGTCAGCGGGGTACGCAGGTCGTGGGACACCGAAGCCAGCAAGGCGCTGCGCAATTGCTCGGTTTCGCCGTGCAGACGCGCCGCCTCGAGTTCCTGAGCCAATTGCGCACGGGCCAGTGCCTGCGCCAGTGGCTGGGTAAGCGCGGCCAGCAGACGTCGATGCTGCGCGGTAAACGACTGGCCTTCTCGCGCGCAGACTCCCAATAGAGCCAACGGCCCTTCTTCTGCGGTGATCGGCCACCACCACCAGCGCCCGGATGGCAAGGTGCCGGTGCCGCTGCCCGCGGGTTGATCGTGCTGCCAGGCCCAATCGGCAGCAGCGCGCTCGGGCTCCGAAAACGTCAGTGGCCCACCGGTTTCGACCACCCAACCGCCCTGCCCGTCGCGATCGACCAGGCACAGATGCAGTTCCTTCCAGCCGGAAAAATGCTGTTCGGCGGCGGCGAGCACCGCCTTGCGATCCGTGGCGGCGGTCATCTTGCGCGACAGGTCGAGCAGCTCGCTGGTCTGTTCCTGGGTATCGCGCAACGCCTGCAACTGCCTGCGCTGGCGCGCCGCGAGCTTGCCGGTCAAGGCCGACATCAACAGGAAGAACAACAGCGTCAGCACGTCTTCTTCGCGCTGGATGTTCAGGGAAAAACTCGGCGGAATGAACAGAAAGTCATAGGCCAGGAACGATAACCCGGCACAGGCGAGCGCTGGGCCCATGCTGCTGCGCACGGCGACCAGCAATACCGCAGCAAGAAAGATCAGGGATATGTTGGGCAGCGCCAGCACGCCTGCAACGCCCCAGGCGACCAGACTGGCGATCAGCGTGGCGACGAAGGCCAGACCGTAATCGAACCACACCACTTCGTGAGCCGGACGGGCACGCGGCGGCTGATCAGGCAGTTCCTCGCTGTCGTCGAGCACCGAGATTTCCAGCCCGTGCCCTTCGCGCAATAAGCGTGCCGCGACGCCGCCACCAAACACGCGACGCCGCCAATGCCGTCGCGACTGGCCGACCAGCACCACGCTGGCGCGCCGTTCGATGGCATGCTGCACCAGCGTTCGGGCGACCTCCCCGGCGCGCAGCGAAACCGCCTCGCCACCGAGCCGCTCGGCCAGTTGTTGGGCGCTTTGCAGACGCGCGCGAGACTGCTCGTCGAGGGTTTGCCCGTCGTCCACATGCACGGCGCTCCACGGCAGATGGCGACGCTGGGCAACCCGACTGGCGTGACGCACCAGACGCTCTGCATGGATATCACCGTCGATGCCCACCAGCATCCGCCCACGAACTGCCGGGGCCGACTGGCCCAATTGCCGGTAGCCCTGCGCCAGATCGTTATCGACCTGGGCAGCCGCCGTCTGCATGGCCATTTCACGCAGTGCAGTGAGGTTGGTCTGGGTGAAGAATGCGTCGATGGCCGCGCGTGCCTGCTCAGGCACGTAGACCTTGCCGTCGCGCAGGCGCTCCAGCAGTTCGCGGGGCGGCAGGTCGATCAGCACCAGATCAAAGGCTTCCTGCAACACCCAGTCCGGCAGCGTTTCGCGCACCTGCACGCCGGTGATGCCGCGCACCTGGTCATTCAGGCTTTCCAGGTGCTGGACGTTGACGGTGGTGTACACATCGATGCCGGCCGCCAGCAGTTCCTGAATATCCTGCCAGCGTTTCGCGTGGCGACTGCCGGGCGCGTTGGTGTGCGCCAGTTCGTCGACCAGTACCAGGCTCGGCGCAGCCTTGAGCAGCGCGTCGAGGTCCATTTCTTCGAGGGTCATGCCGCGATACTCAGTGCGCAGCAAGGGCTGTTGCGGCAGACCGTTGAGCAGCGCCTCGGTTTCTGCGCGGCCGTGGGTTTCGACCACACCCGCCAGCACCTTCACGCCTTGGCGCAGCTGCGCGTGAGCCGCCTGGAGCATCGCGTAGGTCTTGCCGACGCCTGGCGCGGCACCCAGAAACACCTTCAGCCGCCCGCGCCCCTCGCGGGGCAACTGGGCCAGCAGTGCGTCAGCTCGACCGGAATCACTCACGTTGGTTACCACCCTCTTTCTGATCAGCTACAGCTTAGTGAATCTGCTGCGTACAAGGCGTACTTTGTTACAACTGCGCGTTGCGCGGTGCAGACGGTAACTGATTCAGGCTCATATTCAAGGCCAATACGTTGACCACGGGTGGGCCGATCAGCGGACGCTGGGTATTGGCGTCGATCAGCGCCTGAACCTTGTCCAACGGCAACTGGCGCGCCGCTGCAACACGACCGGCCTGCCAGGCAACCGCTTCAGGCGAGAGGTGCGGGTCCAGTCCGCTGCCGGAGGTGGTCAGCAAGGCCATTGGTATCGGTTCCTGAGAAGCGTTGGCCAGTTTCGCAGCGTCCTCTTTCACGCGAGTCGCCAGCGCCGGATTGCTCGGGGCAAAGTTACTCGCGCCGCTGGCCACGGTCGCGAATGCGCCCGCCGAAGGACGCGACTGGAACCACTCATCGCCGGTGAACGACTGGGCGATCAGCGTCGAGCCGCGCACCTTGCCCGACGCGTCATACACCAGGCTGCCGTTGGCCTGCGCCGGAAACGCCACTTGCGCAACCCCGGTGACCACCAGTGGATAGGCCACGCCGGTGATCAGGCTCATCAACACGATCAGGCTCAAGGCCGGACGCAATACATTGGACATCTGCACATCCTCAATCAGGTGAGGCTGCACGCCGACCGGCATGCAGCACAGGCTTCAAACAAGGCCGAGTGCGACCAGCAGCATGTCGATCAGCTTGATGCCGAGAAACGGCACAACGATGCCGCCCAGGCCATAGATCAGCAGGTTGCGACGCAGCAAGTGAGCGGCGCTGGCCGCCTGCACACGCACGCCACGCAGGGCCAGCGGAATCAGTACGACGATGATCAGCGCGTTGAAAACGATGGCCGAGACAATCGCGCTCTGCGGGCTGGCCAGTTTCATGACGTTGAGCACGCCCAGTTGCGGGTAGATCGAGGCAAACAGTGCGGGCAGTACCGCGAAGTACTTGGCCACGTCGTTGGCAATCGAAAAGGTGGTCAGCGCACCGCGGGTAACCAGCAGTTCCTTGCCGATCTGCACCACGTCCAGCAACTTGGTCGGGTCGCTGTCGAGGTCAACCATGTTGGCCGCTTCGCGCGCCGCCTGGGTGCCGTCATTCATCGCCATGCCGACGTCCGCCTGCGCCAGTGCAGGTGCATCGTTGGCACCGTCGCCACACATCGCCACCAGACGCCCTTCGCCCTGCTCCTGGCGAATGCGCTCCAGTTTTTTCTCCGGCGTGGCTTCGGCCAGCACGTCGTCGACACCGGCCTCGGCAGCAATCGCTGCGGCAGTCAGCGGGTTGTCGCCGGTGACCATCACGGTACGGATACCCAGTTTGCGCAGCTCTTCGAAGCGTTCGCGAATACCTGGCTTGACCACATCCTTGAGATGGATCGCGCCCAACAACCGACCGTTGGCGCAGACCAGCAGCGGTGTGCCACCGGTCTTGGCAATTTTGTCGACCTCACGGGCCAGTGCAGGCGGCAGCTCGCTGCGCTGCATGTTGATGAAAGCCAGCAGCGAATCCACCGCGCCCTTGCGATACACGTGGCCCTGATAATCAACGCCGGACAGACGTGTGTCAGCGCTGAACGGCACGGCCGTCACCGAGCTCAGGGTCGGCTCGTTCATCGGGTGCAGGTTGCGCAGAAACTCGACGATGGATTTGCCTTCTGCCGTATCGTCGGCCAGCGAGGCCAGCAAAGCACCCTCGCCCAGCTCCTTGGGCGTCACACCCGGTGCAGCGTAGACAGCAGCGCAGCGACGGTTGCCAAAGGTGATGGTGCCGGTCTTGTCAAGCAGCAGCACATGCACATCGCCCGCGGCTTCCACGGCGCGACCGGACTTGGCAATCACATTGAGGCGCACCAGGCGGTCCATACCGGCAATGCCGATGGCCGACAGCAAACCACCAATGGTGGTGGGAATCAGCGTGACCAGCAGCGCCACGAGAAATACCAGCGGCAGGCTGCCACCGGCGAAGTGGGCGAACGGCTGCAAGGTGATGACCACCAACAGGAAGATCAGGGTCAGGCCGATCAGCAGAATATCCAACGCGACTTCGTTGGGGGTCTTCTGCCGTTTGGCGCCTTCGACCAGCGCGATCATGCGGTCCAGCGTCGATTCGCCGGGGTTGGCGCTGATGCGTATCAGCAGCCAGTCGGACACCAGCCGGGTATTGCCGGTCACGGCCGAGCGGTCACCACCGGATTCGCGGATCACTGGCGCAGATTCGCCGGTAATCGCGGCCTCGTTGACGGCCGCGATGCCCTCGATGACTTCGCCGTCACCGGGAATCATTTCGCCGATCTCGACCCGCACCACGTCGCCCTTGCGCAACTCGCTGGCATTGATGATGCGCAGGCTGCCGTT
Source organism: Pseudomonas cerasi (assembly GCF_027983475.1). NCBI lineage: Bacteria > Pseudomonadati > Pseudomonadota > Gammaproteobacteria > Pseudomonadales > Pseudomonadaceae > Pseudomonas > Pseudomonas cerasi. The sequence continues at coordinate 1,251,293 of NZ_JAQJVM010000001.1, read as the reverse complement.
GTCGTCCCTGATACGAGCCTTGAGCCCTTCGCTGCCCGCCTTGAGGCTGTCGGCGCGCGCCTTGCCACGGCCTTCGGCCAGCGCTTCGGCGAAGTTGGCGAACAACACGGTGAACCACAGCCACAGAGCGATCTGCACGCAGACCGAAGTCGGCACCTGCGGGTTGGGGATCACGCACAGCACGGTGGTCAGAATGGCGGTCAGTTCCACCACCAGCATGACTGGTGAACGCTTGAGCTGACGCGGGTCGAGCTTGACGAACGCCTGCACCAGCGCCGGACGCCACAGGGCCGCGATTCCGGTTTTTGCCGATTCGGCGGCCTGCGATTCAGTAGATTTCGCAGCAGCATTTTTTGCAGGATTAATAGGTAAGTTCATGATCGGTTCCTCAGAAACCCAGGCTCAGGTGTTCGGCAATCGGCCCCAGTGCCAGGGTAGGCAGGAAGGTCAAGCCACCCACCAGCAGAATCGTGACGGTCAGCAGGGTGACGAACAGCAAGCCGTGGGTCGGGAAGCTGTTCTGGCCCTGCGGCGCGGTCTTCTTCATGGCCAGGCTACCGGCCAGGGCCAGCACCGGCAGGATGTAACCGAAGCGGCCGATGAAAATCGCCAGGCTGAGCATCAGGTTGTGGAACACGGTGTTGGCACTGAAACCGCCGAACGCCGAGCCGTTGTTGGCCGTGGCCGAGGTATAGGCGTACAGCAACTGACTGAAACCGTGTGCGCCAGGGTTGCTGATCGCACCGGCCGGGCCTGGCAGGCTGGCAGCAATCGCGCCCAGCACCAGCACGCCCACCGGCATCACCAGCAAGGTGGCGACCAGCAGTCGGACTTCCTGCGCTTGCAGCTTCTTGCCCAGGTATTCCGGGGTACGGCCAATCATCAGACCTGCGAGGAACACAGCGATCAGTACGTTGAGCAGCATGCCGTTGAGGCCGACACCGACGCCGCCGAAGATCACTTCGCCAACCATCATGTTGACCAGCGCGACCATGCCGGTCAGCGGGTTGAGGCTGTCATGCATGCCATTGACCGAGCCGTTGGAAGCCGCAGTGGTAGCGACTGACCACAGCACCGTACCGGTGGTGCCGAATCGGGTTTCCTTGCCTTCCAGCGGTGCGGTCTGTTCGACACCGGCGATGTTCAGTGCCGGGTTGGGCTGGTACTCGGCCCACAGCGAGACCGCGCCGCCGATCAACAGCAGCGCCAGCATGCAGCCGAGAATCGCGCGGCTCTGGCGCATGTCCTTGACGTAGTGACCAAAGGTGAACACCAGTGCAGCCGGGATCAGCAGGATCGATACCAGCTCGAACAGGTTACTCCAGGCAGTGGGGTTCTCGAACGGATGCGCCGAGTTGACGCCGAAGAAGCCGCCGCCATTGGTGCCCAGTTGCTTGATCGATATCTGACTGGCCGCAGGGCCCATCGGCAGGCTCTGGTCAGCGCCTTGCAGGGTCAGTGCGTCGATGTAGTGGCCAAAGTTCTGTGGCACGCCCTGCCAGACCAGAAACACCGCCAGCACGATACTGATCGGCAACAGGCCGTAGAGCGTGGCGCGGGTCATGTCGGCCCAGAAGTTACCCAGGCTCTGCGACGAGCGACGGCTGATACCGCGACACAGCGCGACCAGCACTGCCAGGCCGGTCGCGGCGCTGACGAAGTTCTGCACGGTCAGGCCGACCATCTGGCTCAGGTAGCTGAGCGACGCTTCGCCGCTGTAGGCCTGCCAGTTGGTGTTGGTGATAAAGCTCATCGCCGTGTTGAAGGCCAGCGACCACTCCATGCCCGGCAATTGCTGCGGGTTGAGCGGCAGCATGCCTTGCAGCATGAGGATGGCGAACAGCACGACAAAGCCCGCCAGGTTGAACGCCATCAACGCCCAGGCGTATTGCTTCCAGGACTGTTCGGTTTTCGGGTCGACGCCGGAAATCCGGTAGCAGGCGCGCTCGACCGGCCCCAGCACCGGGCTCAGCCAGGTGCGCTCGCCTTCCATGACCCGGTAATAGAAACGTCCCAGCCACGGCGCGGGGGCCAGCAGCAGGACCAGAAAGGCCAGGATCAACAGATAATCGTAACTGTGCATGATCACTCCTGACTCTGGTCGGCGCGCAACAGCGCCACCAGCAGATAGATGAACAGCCCGACTCCCATCAGCAGAGAGATACCATCCATAACGCTCATTGAAATTTCCCCCATCAGGCAACACCGGTACGGCGCAGGCCGCGTGAGGTGATTGTCCGCAGGCAGGGTGTAAAGGCGCGAGATCGACAGGCTGGCCGGGGCGTAAAGAAGCTGTAAAAAAGCGCTACAGCCTTGACGGCGCAAGGCCTTCACGGCCCTGCGGCGCTGTCATTTATGTCAGGTTCGCGTTAGGGGATGCAGGGGTATCGTGGTGCGGCGATCTTCAGGGAAAGGACTTCACCATGCTTCGCGACAATGGAAAACCACCCGGCACCACGCCGCCTTCCCAAGCAACACCCGCCACTGTCCAGTTGACTGTCAAGGAACGACAAGTCCTGGAATGGGTGGCGCTCGGCAAATCCGCCTGGGAGATATCCCGAATACAAGGCTGCTCGGAAGCGACCGTGCACTTTCATACCAGCAATATCCGCCGCAAGTTCGGGGTGACGTCATTGAAGGCGGCATTGGTGATGGCGATCAGGCAGGGGGTTATTTTGGTGGAGTGATATACAAACGTACTTCAAGCGTCTGGTTTAAACCGGGCAACGGGAGGTAGGTCGTTGACCGGTTATGCTAAAGCACCAGGTTAGTAATCAGGATTCGAACCCAAGTAATGTCTTTCACCCTCGGGGAGTCTTATGTCACTGGGCTTCGCCCGTTTGTTACCCAGCGCTATCCTTTGTTGTTGAGCAGCGACAGCCTCATCAATATCAAACTCTTTCGCCGAGCGCTTGAACACATCTCTTGCATATGGAGTGATCGCTCGTTGCCCGACATTAGTTTTGGCAAACGTTGAAGCCTCGTACAGGTCCTGAAACGGTTGATAGTTTGCTTGTGCTTTTTTGTATTCTTTGGCGAGCCTTGAAGTATCAAGCCCTTTGGAAACTGCAAGATCAAGTTTCGTCTGAACACTTTTCAGTTCCTTGAACGCGACATCCGATTTTACCGCCTGTCTCGCCACGTGCTTGTCAATATTTACGACATCCTTAGCCGTCACTCTACTTAATCGGGCTGACTCACTGTATCTGGTCTTGAGGAGGCTTTTGGGGATATTCTTGGCCGTCGAACTGAGAGGCGCCGTAAGAAGCCTGATCAACGCCCCCCAAGGACTATGCCCCGACGGATCCACCCTGTTCACCGGATCGCCCTCAACATACGCATACCCATTCACCCCTCCCTCGCCAAACGGACTCCAGCTATCGGGACTGTTGAAGCGCATCAACACCGGGCTGTAGGCCCGATAGCCATTACCCAGCATTTGCCAGCCGGTATCCGCCTCGCTCAGTTCGCCGTTGAACCCCAGTCTGCCGTGCGGTGGATCTTCGCCGCTAGCGTGGCCGTAAGCCGTATACCACCTCCGATTGATCCCGTTGGCATCGACTTCACCGAGCACGCTGTCACTGTCGTTGGTGGCAAGCAGCACCGTCCGATCGATCTGCTGTTCGGCCAGCAGGTAGTCGTCGCCACGCATGAAGGTGCTCTGGGCATGGCTACCGAGTTGATTGGCCAGCTCTCCGTCGCGATAGAAGCGCAGGTGCCTGTCGCCGCCACGGGTCTCCCCGGTCAGTTGGTCCTGGGGGTCATACTGGTAGTGAATGCCGGCTGACGGCGTGCCTACTTCGATCAGGCGGCCGAGGGGATCGTATTTGAGCGTGCGCCCGGCTTCGTCTATGTCCAGATTGCCGTCCAGGTCATAGCGAAGTTTGATTTCAGCCGGGTAATATTGATCATTGCTGTTCGTTACCCGGCTCAACTGCACGGGATCGTCACCTTCGTAAAAATACCGGGCATTGTTGGTACCGCCATCGAAGCGGGTCGTGACAACCGTCAGGTTGTTCGCGCCATCGAAAATGAAATTCTGCGCGAGCAGGGTCCTGCCATAGGGGTCCACCGGCCGTTGAGTTCCCGTGCATTGGTATTGAATCAGGCGACCGGATGTATCGTAGCGGTAGGCTTCGTCACGGAGTATTTCCGTGCCCTGGCTCAGGGTACGCTGGACCATGTCATCCACATCGTCATAGACCTGAACCATCTGTTGCTCGACACCGTCGAGGTCAAACGTACGCTTTACTTCCCGACCCAGGTCATCATATTCAAGGCTGATCGCGACGGTTCTTTCGCGGCTGCTGTCGGTTTTGTCGGTGGTGGTGATTTTTGCGAGGCGACCAAAGACAGTGTCGTAGTCGAACGTTGAATAGACCTCACCCAGCGAGGTTTCGTAAAGACGACCGCAGTTGTCATAGCGATTGACCTGCTCCTGTCCCAGTACGTCGGTGTAAGACAGCAGCAGACCCTGTCGGCTGTAGCTGTAGAACATGTCGTAGGTTTTGCCTGCCGAGGTACGCTTCTCGCTTTTCAGCGATCCGGTACTGTAATACGTGCGATCCAGTGTCTCGCCCTGCTCCGAGGAATGAATCAGACGAGCATTCTGCTCATCGTAAGTGTAATCGGCAGCCACACCCGGCTCCGCAATCCGGGCCGGCCCCGACTCTTTCAGCGGATCGACTTCGCGAGTGGTTTCAGGTTCAGGCACAGCTTCGGACTGCACCCTGCGCCACGGCTCATCGCCGACCTGGGGCTTGTATTCATAGTCGATTTTCCGCTTGCTGGGCAGGGTTACCGTTTTGGGTTGCAGCAGACCGGGGTCGTAAACAAGCGTACGTTTACGCCCACCGGTGACAGAACTGACCAGACGATCCAGCCCATCGAACTCCTGCTCTCCCAGCACAATGCTTTTGCCGTTGTGCTCGATGCCGATACTGACGGGCAAGTCTTCGCTGCTGTAGCTTGCATAGCTGCGACGCACGATGGCCCGGCTTGGTAATGTGGACTCGATCACCCGATCGAAGACGTCGTAAACAGAGGTGGTGCGCCGCCCGCCGTTTGCCTCCCCGACAATTTCCTCGACACGGCGGCCAAGGCCGTCGTAATGGTACTGGCTCAGGCTGACCGAGTTTTCAGCCTGATCCTTTCGCTCGCTGCGGGTCGGCTGTTCGAACAGGTTCATCCAGGTCTCGGTGAACTCGCTTTTACCGCCACCGTTGCCTTCGATCCAGCTACGCTGAATCGGGCCCTGCGATTGCGCCGTACCAATGGGGTCGGTCTCTTCGAACGTCTTGATGTTATCCGGGCCGGTGACGCAGCGCTGTTCGCCCCAATCGTCGTATTCGAAGACGCTCTTGAGCGCCAGATCCTGCTGGCCCAGCCAGTCGAACTCGGTCTCACTGACCATGAGCCCCCACGCATCGTAAACAGCCGCGTAGGTCTGGCGAGGCTTGTCGGCGCGCGCAGGGTTATCTGCGTCATCCCGCTCCTCATAGACGACTCGGTTGAGTCCATCGAAATGACTGCAGGTTTTTACCCCCTTGACGTCGATGAGCGTCTGCATGGCCCGATCAGTCGCCTTGGCACATAGCTGATACTCGTAACTTCTGGTCGCCCTGTAGGTTTCATCATTTGGTGCCACGGTTTCACTCAGTACACGCCGCAGGCTGTCGTAGACGTAGCGAATTTCCACATTGTTGTCGTCGCGATTGAGCAAGGGTTCGCCGTTGAGCAGAGAATCCTCCAGCGTAATGACCTTCTTCGCGCCATCGAAGCCGGTCACGGTCTGTACGGTTTGCAGCACCGTCGCGGCGTAACGGTTGCTCTCAGGGGAACCCTTAACGAAGCGCTCAGCGAAGCCATCAGGCGAGCCTTGGGCCGGGGTCTCGAAGGAGCGCTTGAAGATGCTGTAGGCATACGCTGTGCTGGTCACCTTCCCGCCCATGATCACTTGCTGCAGTTTGAGCCGACCGTGCAGGGCTGCGTTGCTCGGCTCATCGAAGTATTCATAGGTCGTGCGTTGCTGTTCCTGCTCAGGGGCCTGCGTCAATAAGGTCTCGCTTTGCGGTGCAAGCCATTCCTGTCGCTGGCCGCCATCCACCGCAGGCAACGCCAGGTAGCGATAGCGGGTGACAAGGACCGGTGCCTTGCCGTAGCTGGACAAGGCCGGGATGACCTTGCTGCTTTTCATCCAGCGGACGAAGCCTTCGGGGTCTGGCGGGCATCCGTCCTCACCGGCGGCCGGATACCACTCACTGACCTCGACCACACCGTTGGCCTGAGTCTGAGTGAGCAGATTACCGTGCTTGTCATACGTGCTGCTGACAGTCTCGCTGCGCGGCACACTGCCGTCTGACGACAGCCGCCAGGTGGTCTGTACCTCTTTGGGTAACTGACAATAGGCAGGCTGAGTCAAAAAGGATTCTCCCGGCACGATGTAGTAACGAGTGTCCACCTGCTTGACGGTGAGGTTCTTGCGCGTGGTTTCTCGAGTGAGCAGGTGAAACTGGTTGAAGGTCCGTTCGATGCTGCGCTCGGCATCAGCCTTGCCCGCGACCTGGACACGCCATGTTTCGGTCGACGAATACTCGTACGGCTCCGCCCCGAGGTATCGATACAGATTGTCCAGACCATTGTCTTCCCAAGCGATATCCAGCCCTGCGCCCAGAAAGTTGCGCTCGCGCCCGGCGCTGTCCTGGTAAGTGTAATAAACGTCCATTTGCGCCTGACCCAGGCCGGGCGTCGTGCGATGGCGCGTGACTCTGGGCAGAGCGGGACGTGCCGCCCTCGCAGGAAACTGATGGCCGCTGTCGGTATAAAAGACCTCTTCCCGACCGCCAACGGGTGTTTCCACCGACGTGATGCATAAATGCTCACGGATCGTGCTGTATGCAAAACGCCAGGAAGCAGCATTGTCGGTCGGCAATTCGATACGGTTGACATGGTGATTCGATCCGGCCAGCACCATCACGAAGGTCGCATCCGGGCCCTCGCCAGTGGTCATGCGCAGCTTCACCGACGTTGCGTCGCGGCTGATGCCGAGCAGGACCTGACCCGAGTCATCCTTGATTTCGCTGAGCATTTGATGCACGCCGAAAGAGGCATAACCCAGCGTGACACTGTGGCCTTCAGGGGCAAATACGCGCACCGGCAGCGCGACTCTGTTGGTGCCGCTGCCGCGCATTTCAAGCTGCTCAACCAGACCGGACTTGTGCATCACCCGGTAGTGGTTATCGTCCTCCTTGTACAAGTGGAAGCTGTCGATTTTCTTTTCCGACATCAGCATCTGGCCGTTGCCGGTACTATCGACCTTGAATGTCTCGCCGCTGCTCAGCGATACGATCTGGTTACCAGGATCGTACTGCGACAATGGCAGGTTCCAGCCAAGACCAAAGCCGCTGTCCAGGCGGTTGAGAGGGTTATAACTGAGTGCCAGCGGCATGCCCGGGCCACGCAATCCGTTGGTCTTGACATCGGGCAGGGTGATCGCCACCGTGTATTGCCCGGTGCGGGGGTCAACGCCGCTCTGTACATAACTGAGAAAGTTGAACGCGTTGGAGTGTACGGAAGTCGATGCTGTCATGTTCCATGAACCTCGAACGTTATGTATTAAGATAACCGCCGCCCACGGGGGCGACGATTAAGCAGGCCTGACAAGTTCAGTTGTACTAACGACTAACTCGATACATCGACACGGACGCAGGACAACTTGCCTTTTATATTTTCATCACCGTCATACGCCTTGATCACAACAACGCCGCGACTGACGATGGTGCCGACCGGTTTGCTTCTGAGCTGGTCGATGGATATCCATTTTGTTGTCAAGGGGTCGATATACGTCTCGAGCCCAAATACCCAGCCTCCCGAATCATTACAGTCTCTGGATTCCAGGTAAATCTTCATGGCTGAGCGCACATTATCCAGCTTGATAAAACTCATCTCATCGTTCGTGCACGAATGATCGCGCTCGTTGAGATAAACCGTGTCGTCCTGGGCGGTAAAGGTGCAGTTCTTGCCTCCGCCATCAGCGTTTGCTGCGAGCATGATCAGTCGAACCGCCTGTGCCTGGGGCTTTGGCACGGGGCTGTGGGACGGGACGAGCGTACAGCCTGTCAAACCCGTAAGCGCCATGCAGGCCAAGGTTTTACTTAACGCATTCATGATAATGACTCCCTGTCAGTGTGTTGCATCAATGCCTCATTCGGGCAGCGTTTCCGAATAGAAGGTATGCATGAGACGGTTGCGCCTACCGGCGCCGTCGGCCAGAAAACCGATTCGCCGTTTATGGGCATTGCCTTGCTTATCGACCAACAGAACTACCAGTTCACCCGTCAATTTGTCGCGTGCGGGATCACCTTCCGGGATGTATTGAAGGCCCCGGAGTCGGTGCAGGCTGATGACCAGTTTGCCGGCCTCGAATACGGACATCTTGACGTCAATGTCCAACGACTTAATATCGCCCATCACGTCCTGAAGCGCGTCGTCGAAGTGCACTTTGCTTACATCACCGGGAACCGCCGGGTCGTCGAAGATAAATCCCGTCCAGCTGAACATGACTTCGTTTTCCTGCTGGCTCTCCCAAAGAATGATCGACGTATTGATCACATCACTGTCAGGCTCGGAGGGCAGAAACTTCAGCGTCTGGAAACTCACCCATTGCTGGGTATCGGGGTTAATGGCAGCCAGCGTCCAGTAATCAGTAGTCTCGAACTGGTAATCGAAATGCACATCCTCACCGAAGTCCGGAGGCCCCTCCACCGGCGGCTCAACCGGAGGATCTCCGCCATCCCCATGAGCACGCCGCGGAAGGAAGGTGTAATTGCGGGAATCGAACGTTGGCAAGCGTCGCGGCGTTATTTCAACCGTGCTGTTCACATCTTCATACCGCACAGAGGTCCACCAAAAGCCGGTAGCGTCGGCCCGGAAGGTCGCGTGGAAGACGCCGACAAAACCCGTTTCCGCCCGACTGTGCAGGTAGAAGTCCTGCACGACTGGCCGTTGCGCATCCAGGCCCGATTCAGCAGCGGAGATGCCGGTCCCGGACAGCTCGAAACGGTTATGTTGACTGCGCACGCGCCACGCCTGCTTATCGCCCTCGGACATGCCGTCGAGAGGGGGGAGTACTGACTCGATATTTTGGCCGGTTTCATCGTCTACCAGACGCATGGAGGCCCTTTCAGTGGGACTCAGCTCGTACTCGATTTCGTTGTCCGGCATCACCTGGGTCTTGACCTGCAGCCTGATTTGCTGATAACCGTTGGGGTACAGATTACCTTTGGTATTGTCAGGTGATGACGAGCCAGGGACCGTGATGGTAAACATCGACATTTCGGTCCAACTGCCTTCATCGATGACCTCGGATAATTCGATGACGCTATAGCCGCACGCCAGAACCACCCCGTTGTTCACCACTTCACAGCTCACCACGCTACTGGCGACAAGCGTCTGATCGGGAGGCATGAAAAGCCCCTGCCGATCGACAGTGCCTGGCCCACCCACCACCTTCCAGCGTCGCTCAAGCCCGGGCAACAGTGCACGGTCATCCTGTAGCTGCACCGCTACCTTTGGCCGTGCTCTGGGTACGAAAGCCGGCTCGACACGCAGCATTTGCTGCCCGTTGGCAACAAGCACCGTTGCGATGCCAAGGTCATTGCCCGACGCTTCTATCTGTTGCACGGCCAGCGCTCTTTTCCCGGACCTGGCATCCGGACTGAAAAGCGCGCCCTTGCCGGCCTCACTCAACCTGCCAAGCTCGGAGCCCAGCAACGCCCAGCTCACCGGGCTGCCGTCAAGCGTCGAAGCCGCCAGCGAGACCGTTTGCAGCGCAGCCCCCCCTGGCACTACCGTTACACGTGGCGCCAACTCCATGCTGCGTGATACCACACCCACCAGCGCCGAGACCTTGACGACAGCGCCTGACTCTTCATACGTGGCTGTGATTACCACGCGCAGCGCGTCATGGCCGATCGCCTCAATACCCGCCGCCGTGTAGACGCCGCTGGAAGAGATGCTGCCGCTTCCGGCAGCCAGGTGGCTTTGAATGCTCAATGCACTCCAGCTGGTGGCCGGTATTTCTTCGCCTTGCGGGTTGTACAGGACAAAACGCTGGGTCTGCCCGGCCGTCAGGGTCGAGAACAGGGGTGTGATACTGGCCTGTTTCGACCGAAGGCCGCCAAACAACAGCAGGTCATCCGGGCGGTGCTGCTCAAGTGGTTCGAATACGCATCCACCGGTGAACTTCAGGCTGTCCGCCACCTGCAGGCCTTCACGCTCGATCATCGACTGAGTCTCCTGCGAGAGCATCAGCACCGTGCCGTAGGTTGACTGACCGTCTGCCCCACGATCATCAGGTATCGGATAAACGAAATCATCTGTCGGCGGAAACACGCCTTCGGCGTCGCTATCCTGCGCGTGCATGAACAGCACAAGCGCGCCATCACCGGTCGTGTCCATGCGCGCATCGCTTGAACGCGGCGCGGCGCGGGTAACAAGCCGCAAGCTGCCTGGAGTCTGAACATGGTAGCGATTGAGCTGTGCCTGCAGCACTGAGAAAACCCGGCGATGAAGCGCAATGTCCTTGAACGCCTCAGCAAAGAAATCCGCCAGTCGCTGGTTGATCGCCTCATTGACGCCCCCCAGACTACAGGCAACGCCAGCCCCGCCGGCCAGATCGAGCAGCACATGCCCCTCCTCATCCACGAAGAGCTCGACAGTCATCGCCAGCCTGAAGCCCATGGGCTCGCTGATGATGAAGCTGCCGGACACGGTAGTTACACTCCCCTCCGGCTGATGCAAGCCGCTGTAACGGCCAGACACGATGTTCATCGTGACGAGGACACTGCTGGAGCCCGGCGAGTCAGGCAGAAACGACAGGACCGGCACGCCCAGCTCGACCTGTTTCAGACGAACAGTGTCGCCTTGTCGCTCATCCACCACGATGTCGCCGGTGAACAACGGCAAGAAGGCCAGATCCTGATAGCGCTCGATGTATTGTTGCTCTATATGCCGGTTGAGCTCGCTGCGACTGACTGCCGCGACGGCTCCCCAGCCTTGGGTCAAGGTACCTGCACCCGCTCGCTGCACAATACCGCTCAATGAACGGGGCATTGCGTTAGCCGCCGTGCCCCCCGCTGTCCCGGTCAGTGCCTGCAACACACCGGAGGAACCACTCAATGGCAGCGGCAGAATCAAGTGCCCGGCCATTGTGCCAAAAAACTCGTCTTCAAATTCTGCAAACACGACAACGTAGCGTTCGGGTGCTTTGGCATCACTGCTGTACACACCCGTGGCGTCTATAGAGCCCGGCCCATCAATACTCCAGGTGACTGGAAGGTCACGGCCATTGACGACGACTTTCAGCTCGGCACGCTGATCATTGACGCTGGCAAGCGTTATGAACAGCATCGGAGGGTGGCGAACGACCAGTACCTGAATCGATTGGGTGTGCTGATCGTCGCTGACCGTTATTGTGTCAAGGACATAGGTATTCCCTGCCCCCCCTGCACCGGCGACGTAAAACTTCTCATGCGATGCATCAACGCCGTCCTCAAGCGTCCCGCTTTCTCCGGCTACCGGATCGACCACCGTCCATTTCAGGCTGGTTGCACGCGAACTGCGTGCTGTAAGCGCTACCCGCTGACCGTGATTACACACCTGAATCAACGGGCTGACGCTGACGCTGCTGGTGAGCACCGTCACCACAGCGGTACTGTAATGCCCCGACACCGGGTCCATCGCCTTGATCAGTACACGCTGAAAGCCCTGCTTTGCGGGCAGCGCTGCGGGCGCCGTATACCGACCCTGCTTATCGATTTCTCCCAAACCTTCAGTACCGTCATCCGATGGATCTTCCAGGGTCCAGACGATGCCCGACCGCGCAGGCTGGGTGGTCAATTGCAGCGCTTCTCCCGTAGCGATCAATGCCTGGTGCCCGGCGATACTGAACGTCGACGCACCGGGATCGATGCGACCGAACACGACCTGGTCATAAGGCAGGCGCTTGAGTACAGGTTGCAACACTTGCTCGTCGGGCAATAACCAGCCGCCCAGAAAACGCTCGGCGCCCGTTGCATCCAGGGTTTTGCTCAACCCTTGCAGCAACGCGTGCTTGACGGTGTAGGCCACGAAACCGTTGACCTGCTCCAGCTCCCCGGAGCTCAGGTTGTCCAGTGTTCCTGGAACGGCGCTGACTTCATGGTCGAACAGGTAAGGTGTATAAAGATGCCCTTCCACTGCCTGACCATCCGACCCACCTTCGGTCAGATGAAACTCATGCCTGAGGCTGATGTTGAAGGTAGCGTTGTGCGATTGCCATTCATCGCTGTCCAGCGCTCTGTAGCGAAAGCCCAGCGTGCAGGGAAATTCCCAGGTCTGCGTGGTCTGGGCGTACTCGAAGTCAATGGTCAGGGGATGCTGGGCGTTGAAGGCCTGAACGCTGAACGGTTCCGATTCAAAGACGAATTCCGCGCTGCGATATTCTCCAGCCGGAACTGCAAACGTGCCGGCCTGAGCGACCATCCGCTGCAGCGGTTTATCGTCCGGAACGCTGAAGCTGAAGTCAGGCGCTTGCAGCATTTGTATCACCGCATGGCCAAAGGCAGCACGGTGCAGAGCGTGAGAGGAAAACACAGCGGTCGCCGAGTACGACTGCTGAGCATCGTTGGGAATCAGGTAACGGAAGTCGGAGTCGCCACCCGGAATCCCGCCCGTCACGCCGTATTCCATGGTCGCGAACAGCAGTAACGCGCCTTTTTTATGGACCGATACAGCATCGGGGCTTTCAAGCTGTGATCGCACATCGATTCTACGTACATTGAGCAATTCGTTGCTCTGCTCGTTGAAAATACCCAGCCTGAACTGCTGCTCATGATTTTCCGGGTTGCTGAACCAACCCTGAAAAAAGTCGCCGATCTTCTCTCGTTCGGTAGAACCGCCCGGAAAATCCAGTGAAAGGTTTTTAGCCAGACCAAGGTCCACCACCAGATCCGCGCTTTGGCTGCTCAGTTCCAGATCGAAATCCAGGCCTGGCGCGTTCAGTGGGTCGTAGGCTGCGATTCTGTGAACATTGTGCTGCCCTTGAGCGTTCTCTACCACGGTATGCAAACCGGCGATAACCGGAATGCGCCAGGCCAGCAGCGAATGCTCCAGAACGCTGTGCTTGAACGACAAGCCTGGTGGCCCGAGAACGCAGCCCGAGAAAATATGGCAATCATGTGTATCGGGAATCGTGATACTTCCGTCCGGCACCGGACGCGACATTCCCTGGGCCAGACTCTGTTGGTAAACCTGGTCGAGGAGCTCGTTGACCTTGTCGCCATCCAGAGCAATGATCGCGTCCCAGCCTCTGAGACGCGTGGTATTTTTCATCCATGCCAGCAGACTTTCCGCTGAATAACCAGCCATGACATCACCTCCTGTGATGTTGATATACAAAGACCGATGCGCATTCGGTCAGGACGCCGGTACTTCTTTGCCCTTCATCAATTCCAGCTCCGGGGCAAACCCGCCCACCGGTAGCGGCAATATGATATGCCCCTCCATGACGTCAAAGACTGGATGATCGGCCTCGGCAAAAATAAGCACAAACCGGTCAGTCGACGATATGTCGGGGGTGTACAAGCCGTCACTGATGCTCCCGCTCCCGGCGCCTACTCTCCATTTGACGCCAGGCAGCGCAACGGCATTGGCAAACGCTTGCAGTTGAACCTGATCGGCACGAATGGTCACAACGTCCACGGGCTTGTCGACCTTCGCAACCTCCAGAACTTCAGAAACCTCCACGGTTTTTACGACTTTCACCGTTATCAATGGGGTCTGATGCTTTACCAATACCCACGACGAAACACTCGCCTGCCCGCCGGTCACGACTATCTGATCCAGAACATAGGTTTTGCCGGGCACCTTGTGCGCCGCGACGTAACGGTGATCACCATCAGCCAGTGCACTGCCCTCCAGAACACCGCTTTCGCCGGGAACCGGATCCTTGAGCGACCAGTGCATTTCTTCTGTGCCGAGCGAACCTGCCTCAAGCTCCACAATCTGCCCGGCGTCACACACCTGAATCAACGGATTGACGGTGATCGGGTTGGTCACGATCGTGACCAGCGCCGAACTCTGATAGTTGGAGTTCATGTCAGTGGCCGTCACCCGAACACGCGTGAACGCAAGCTCGGTCAAAGAGGCTTCTGGCGCGTAATATCGGCCGGTGCCATTGATGGCACCGAAGTTCTGCGCATCGCCCTGCAGACGTTCGACACTCCAGGTCACATTCGCACCCGGCGGTTGAATAGAGAAGGTGGTGGAACTGTCGACCACCATCAGATGCTCCGCCGGGCTGACGACAAAGTCTGCCCCGGAGCTGTTGATGCGGCCGAAGGCGGCTATGTCTCTGGGCCCACGCAGTACATCAGGCACAATGGCTTCGTTGAAATTGAGATCGATACTGTCCCGGATGAACGAACTGATCGGCACACGAGTAGCGAGTTTGCGTGCCAGTGCGGCTTTGATGTCGGACTCGAACGGGTCCTTGTTCAACTTCTCAAAATTGCTTTTTACCGCCTCTATTAAAAACAGTAATGAAAAGCTGTTTGCTGGTGGAGGGATCTCCACGAAAGTCAGGCCATCGATGATGGTGTTTATCGTGAGGCTGGGGATCAAAACCAAGTCGTTGTTTTCTTCGGCGAAGGTATAAATGCACCGTACATCGACCGTGACGACCTTGCTCATGACCAGCAGCGCCCCATGGCCTGGCAACGTAAGCACAACGCCGGGGGTTGCTTTGGACTTCCAGGTCAATGCCACCGTGCCATCGGCAATGAGCTCCACAGACAAAGGCGTGCTCCCCAACGCATCAAGCCAGGTCTCGGTTTTGTAAACATTTGCCAGGACTGACACGCCATCGATTTGAACCTGGACATCCTGGCTGCTCGACTCGGACGTCTTCAGTCTCCCCGACGTGGCAGTCGCCTTGACCAGTCGGCCGGAGCCATCATGAACAGGTTTGAACACCACGCCTTCAATAACCGAAGCAATGGTCTTGGTCACTTCACCTATGAACAGTGCCGCCTTGAACGTACGCTCCGCACTGAACAACACGGTGGCCGAGTAATCTTTCCCGACATCATCCGGTATCAGGTATTGGTACTCTACCGGGATGTCGCCGCCTTCCTGACTGCCTTCCAGACGAATGAACACCAACACGGCCCCGTCGCCGTAGTTGGCGGCATGCGGGTCGAGAGGTGAAGCGGGATTGGTCTGGGTGCGCAGTTTGAAAGACTGTGGGTGCATCAGATTATTCGTGCCACGCTTGATCACGCCAAGCGTCCATATGCGCTCCTCGTCCGGCAACGCATTGAACAAGGCTTTGAAAAAAGCTCCGCCGAGTGCGCGGTCAGTCCTGTCAGCCGCGAAGGTAAGAATGAAATTGTCACTGTCCTTGAGGTCGAGCCGCAGCCGGCCATCGCTCTCGATATTGCCCGGGACCCTTTCCAGCGCGAGATCCAGTGTCAGCTTCGGACCTTGCAGCGCATCGATATGGATGACCCTGTAGGCTTCCCAATTATCGACGTTATTCTTCATCGTCAATTGGGTTCCGCCCAGGATCGAACAGGTCAATGTCGCATGAGACTGACCGAGGTTATCGTTCGAGAAGGCCAGCCTGGGCGCATCCAGAATAAAATTGTGAATGCTTTCTTTAAACCCTTCGCTCAGCCTCACCTCTCCGCTCACAGGCTTTAGATAGGTATCCGACGAAAAACGCGCGACATACTCCTGAAGCAACAGGTTATTCACCTTGCCTCGGGCCATTGCAGCGATGGAGTCCCACCCCCACATCACATTATTGTCGAGGTCTTTCATCCACTCGGTCAGGTGGTTCAGCGTGTTATTGGCCATGGGGTTACGTCCGTGTATGTGTGGGGTCATGCCAGTGGCTGTTGCGTCCTGCGCCAGCCCGCCGGCCTATAAAAAAAGACCGTCCAGTACGATGAAATCAATAGACGGAAACTGTGTGTAATTCGCCCCGTCATCAAAGCTGACTTCGACCGTGACGATGTTGGTCAGACTCTTTCTTTGCAGACTGTCCAGGAAATCCCTCGGGATGATCACCGGCACCTGCCTGGCATCGTATTCCGCCTCAGTGAGCGGTTCGGCGGCGCCGGTACGTAGCCCTAGCGCTTGTGGCGAACCCGACTGGGACAAGCCAGTAACCTTGATTCGTACCCGTTGCCCGGGTGCCATGTAGGCCCAGGATGCCAGCTCGAGAAGCGCACCTTCCGGTGGCACACAGCCAAGGTAAAGCAGGGTATCGGTAACGCGTGGTCGCATGATCTGGATATATGGCCAAACGGAGCTTAGGCCTCTGACTTCCAGCTTGAAGACTGGCGAAGTGCCTGATTGCAACGGTGAAACGACGCTGTAATAGACGCTCACCCACTTGTCCATATTGGCCGGGACCGCTGTGGACGGGATGATGAACAGGTGCGGGTTGTCTGGCGAAGGATCGGCGATAAAGCTGCCCGTGCCTGTATTGCCCTCCCAGTGCATCTGTATCGTGTAGTCGTCGCCGATGAACACATCTTTCGGTATGCGAATTCTCACCCCGCTCAGCAGCAACGAGGCATGGATATAGCCCACTACTCCCCATTCTTCAGCGCTCTCGATCTGGGCGTCGTCGATAACGGGCACAGGAAGATCGAGCGGACGGCTCAGCGTTACCTTGAGCGGCAACGAGCTGGCGGCATGGCCCGGTCGCGCATACTGATACATCAGCTCGATGTTCTTGCCGTTATTGGCAGAAAGCCAGGCCTTCGCCAGCGAGAACTGCAGCACGCCACTGTCGATATTGGATATGTCGGCCCTCAGGGTCTGCACCAGCTGATTGCCGCTGGAGATGTAAACCACGACATCGTCATTGATCTGCATGCCGAAAGGATCGATCAGCAGGGTGATGCCGCCAGGGAAGGCTTCCGGGTCCAGTGAGCCGCCGCTGAAATCCTTGATCTTCAAGGCCGGCAATAACGCCAAGGAGGGTATGACCATGGCCAGCGACTGGGTGACCGAAACCGTTGTCAATGCGGGATCGCCGTACTCGATGAGGTAGCTCATCAGCGCGAAGCCACCCGTTTCAATTGGCACCAGTTCGTTAGTCGGTATCGACCACTGCAAAGGCTGGCCCACCTCTTCCAGCGCCAATACCCGGGACAGGATAACAGGGAGCGCGAAACTGCCGTCACTGTAATAAAGATCCAGTGTGAGGGTCACTCTGTCGCCCTCGCGCATGGCCAGATACGACGGCGTCACGATCGACAGCTCAGAAAGATCCCACAGCAGGCCGGGGTCAAGCTTCAGATCGTGAGACTCCTTGCATTGCGGCACCCCCAGCCCGGCGGCGGCTGACGGACGTTTGCCGACATAGAAGAACAGGCGCTGGGATTCCTCGATGCTGCCTTCGACTACATACGAGTAAAACACCCAGCCCTGGTCAAGCCTCATCAGCAACGGGTTAGTGATCATCAGCAGCATACCTTCAGGCTGCAGCCCCGCGACCTCGATCAAATCGTTGACGTAGTCGTCCACTTCGCCCAGGGCGCCGCAACCTCGCCAGTTGGGCATGAACCGATCGCCGTTCTTGATCCCTGGGTAGTCGATCCAGGTGGTCAGGTCGGCACTGCCCAACTGATCCAGATCGAGGTAGTTCCCGGGCTGCTGCAAGTCAGGCACCTTGGGGGCGGGGAAATTCAGCGCCATGAGTGAGACTCCTTTCTCGTTTCCGCTGAAATGGGTAGGTCGCAAGGGTTGACCCTGCAAGTGCGGATAGGACTTTTTTTACGCCGATGCCCATCGGTTGCCCACTAGTACTACTGCTAGGTTGTTGCCCGGGTAAGGACTGTTAGGGTTAGGCAAGACTTCCAGCCACACGGACGCCTCAGGGCTTTCAGGCTTGGGGGTCGTCAATGACCAGAGCGCAAGGACTGCACAATCGTCAGACACCGCTGCGCTTGGCACGCATCAATCAGCGAGGTCCGCTCCATGGCTGCTTCCACTTCCGTGCACTCCAACGCGCTCAATTTCATGAGTTGTCTGAAAAGCGGCGTCGACCCACGCACCGGGCTTTACAACATATCGATCAGCATGCCCGATCTGCAGAGCAATGACCTGCGCGGGCCAGGGTTCCGACTCGACCTGTCCTACAATCAGCTCAATACGCTGGACAGCGGCTACGGCCTGGGCTGGAACCTGCAGTTGTCGCAGTACGACCCTGCCACCCAGATCCTGTCCCTGAGCACAGGCGAGACCTTCCGGGTCGACGGCACCGGCAGCAACGGTCTACTGACGATGACCGAGAAGAAAATTGACACCTTCCACTTCTACAAACAGGACGATACGTCTTACCGGGTGGTGCACAAATCAGGTCTGATGGAAATCCTCAAGCTGCACAGCAGCGGTAATAAAAAAATGGCCTGGGCGGTAAAGATCATCGCCCCGTCGGGACACAGCATCGCGCTCGAGCACACGGTGTTCAACAGCAGCACCTACAGACTTGCTTCGATCACTGACGACCTGGGTCAGACGCTGTTGGCAATTGCACGCAGCAGTACATCCGTCGAGCTGAAACTGCATCCGTACGCGGGCACTGGCGGTACTCCACTGGCGCGCTTTTTGATGACCCTCACCGGCACAAAACACGTAACGTGCATCACCCTGCCCACCGAGAACAATGCGTCGTGGCGCTTCGAATATGCCCTGAAGAACGGCAATCAGTTATGCATCAACCATGTAGAGACGCCCTCTGGAAGCAGCGAAGAAATTTACTATCAGGATGAAGGCCATGCGTTTCCATCCAGCGCCGCTCGCCAGCCCATACCCAGAGTGACAAGACACATCACCGATCCCGGCCTCAGTCAGGCAAAGGTCGATGTGCGATATACCTACAAGGACGGCCAGCAACGCTCACGAAATTTTCTCGGTGCCGGGTTGCCCATCGCCTGGAAAGACGACGGCCTGGACAACCTCTATAAATATCTGCAGGAGTACAACTATGTCTGTACTGAAAGCCTGTGGGTCGACAACAAGGCCGTGCGCAGCATAGAGCGCACCTTCAACCGCTTTCACTTGCAGACCCGCGAAGTCACCACCCAGAACAAAAACCAGCAAACGGTCACCACCGCCTACAACATCCTGGAGGACGTGCATTACTCCAGACAGCCCGACGATTGTCAGCTACCCAGCGAAGTCACCACCCGTTGGCAACGGCTGGACGAGCCTGAGCGCACGCGCACAGAAACCGTCACCAATACCTATGACCGTTACGGCAATCCGCTGGTGCATACACGCGCTGACGGGATCCAAGAAGTCAGCAGTTGGTACCCGGCCGCCGGTGGCGACGGTTGCCCGGCCGATGCGGAAGGGTTTGTCTCACGACTGAAAGAAAAAGTGGTCAAACCCGCCCTGTCGTCGCAGCCAGGGGCCCCTACCCTGTCCAAACGTTATCGCTACAGCGCGCTGCCTGCACTGACCGGCAGCGAGTTACCCGACTGGATCGTGCCGGAAACCGAAACACTGCTGCAGCTTGAAAGCGATGGAACCTCTGTGGAGTTGCAAAAGATCCTGCTGGAGCACATCAACCAGCCGGACGCGCCTTTCCAGCATGGTCGAACCGGGAAAAATATCGAGTCCCTGAATGGAAAGGACACCGTTACCGTCTACGAGTACAGCCACGCCAGCATCAGTCACAGCAACAGCAGCAACCGCAAGAACAAGGGTAAGGGCAACAACAAGGACAACAGCGAACACTTGCAGGTCCCGGTACAGCTGATAGAGATCACCACTATCGGCTTCGACAATGCCCGCATAAGCAAGCAGCAACAGCAATCATTGTTGACCGGCCAGGTGCTGATGACCCTGGAAGAAGGCGTGGAGATCCGCTATGCCTATGACGCGCTCAACCGGCTTACCAAGGAAACGATCGCACCGAATTCAAGTGCTGGCTATGAAGCCAGTCGCGAGTACGAGTACACCCTGTGTTCCGCTCCGGGACAGCATGCAGAACAAGTGCTGACCGACGCCCGCAAGGTCAGGACTCGCTCTGTCATGGATGGCCTGGGCCGGGCAATACTCGAGGAACGGGACCACATCGACAGCAATGATCTGAAAGCGATGCGCATGATCCATACAGCGCAATACAACGCCTGGAACAATGTGCAATACGAAATGGATTACGACTGGTTCGACAACCAGCAACGGTTCACCACGCAAAGTACCTACACCTACGACGACTGGAACCGCCAGTCTGTCATTACCTCGGATCACGGCGTACAGACCCACCAGTACTACGACCCCATCGGCAGTGAAGAACATAACGGTCCGGTCCAGAAGACGTGGGTGCAAAGCAGTGACGCAGAACCTCTGATCAGTGGTCGTAGCGAGACCTGGCTGAACATGTTCGGCAAACCGGACAAGATCAAGAGCCAGAACGCAGCAGGAGAAGATCTGGGCTCACAAACCTTTCTCTACGACGGAATGGGGCGCTGCACGCAGCAGACTGACGAGTCAGACGACACAACCCTGTTCAGCTATGACGCCTGGTCGCGCATGGTCAGAACACGCTTGCCGGATAGCAGCGAGGCACATCGTGAATATGAACCGTTCAGCACCACCGAGCTGCCGACCAGCCTGAGCGTGATTCATCGGGACGGTATTACCAAAACCCTGACAGGCGAACAGAAGTTCGACGGGCTGGGCCGTCTGACACGGACGCAGGCAGGGCAACGTGTGGAGCACTACAAGTACGAGGATGGTCAAATGCAGGTCAAAACCCGCACGACGGCCATGGGTGATGCCATCAGCTACACCTACAAGCGGGAGCTCACCGACCAGATCGTCTCCAGTACTGCACCGGATGACGCTGCCCGTTTCGACTATGACAACGTCAGTGCCCGCCTGGTCTCTGCCACTAATCAGCAGGGCAAGCGCGCTTACGCTTATGACGCGCATAACCAGCTGACCAAAGAGACCTGGGAAGATCTGCAAGGCCGGACCTGGCAAACCCTGCATCGGACATCCTTGCAGGGCCGTACGATGTATCGCACCGATGTCGAACAAAAAGAGGTCAAAAACCCGGTTAAAGACGTAGTCAAGGGCCGGGTTAGAGGCGGCGTCAAAAACAGTGTCAAAGGCGTGGAAACGACTTACCGGTATGACTCGTTCGGCCGACTCGAAAGTGCCGCTCAGGGCAACGTGAAGGTGACCACCCGGTATGACACACTGGGTCAGCCCTGCGAGATGACAACCCATGACATCGTCGCCGGGACCCGCCTGATAAACCGTATGGAATATGACGACCAAGGGCAGGAAGTGCTCAGGACGCAGATTGCCGGCAATCACCCTGTACGTACGCTGGAACAGCAATGGCAACCCGACGGGCTCATGCGAAGCCGCCACTTGCGGGAAGCGGGCAACACGCTGCTGCTGGAAGAGTTCAGGTATGACACCCGAGCCCGGCTGACCGGCATCACCTATTCAGGCAGTAAGTTGCCAGTGCACGCTTCCGACAAGGCGATGCTCAGCCAGACGTTCACCTTCGACGAGCTGGACAACATGACCCTGAGCTATACCAAATTTGCCGACGGCAACACTGAAACAGCCACTTTCCGCTATGGCAAAGAGGGTGACCCCGACTCCGAGGACCAATGCCAGTTACTGGGCATCACCTACAGGCCTCCACGGGACACGCCGGACCCGACGTTCAGCTATGACGCCAACGGCAATCAGTGCACTGACGAGCATGGCAACCAGTTGCACTACGACAGCCAGAGCCGCCTTCTTCGGGTGGCAAAACCGGCGGGTGAGCCCATCAACACCTACACGTACGACGGCCATAATCATCTGGCCACCACCCGCAATGGCAGTGACAGCGAAATACTGCGTTTTTATCAGGGCCAGCAGTTGAGCAGCACGGTGCAGGACGACCGACGTACTCAGTTTCTGCACATTGACGAGCAACCCATAGGCCAGCAGATCATCGGAGAACCTGCCAAAACCCTGCTGTTGCTGACGGATGCGAACCAGAGCGTTCTCGGTGAGTTCCAGCAGGACACGTTGCGAACGGCTGTCTACAGCGCCTACGGAGAACGCCACAGCGATGACGTGCTGCTCAGCGTTGCCGGGTTCAACGGCGAGGTGTGCGAAACAGATACGGGCTGGTACCTGCTGGGCAACGGCTACAGAGCCTACAACCCGGGCATGATGCGTTTTCACAGCCCTGACTCCTTGAGCCCCTTTGGTGCAGGCGGGGTCAACCCCTATACCTATTGCCTGGGCAATCCCATTGCCTGGCGCGACCCCACCGGGCATGACGCCAGCTCCCAGAGTGGCAGGCTGCGACGACCCGATGAGGATGAGATACCTGCAGAGATGTCGGGGGGTATTGGAATGATGACCTGGGTCATGCTTGCGGTGGGTGTAGGGATAACAGCATTGGGTGCCTACGCGACAGTGGCCACATATGGATTGGCATCGCCCCTCACGGGGCCCGTAACGGCTTTGGGTATAACGATCAGCGGACAGGCGGCTGCCTATATTGCAACCGGCGTGTTGGCCGCAGGGACCGCGCTCGGTGCTGCATCAACAGCTGCCACTGCTTATGGTGCGGCGAAAGGAGATAACGCAGCGCTTCGAGTAGGGGAATACTTGAGCTATGCCGCGATACCTTTGGACATCGCTGGGGGTTTTTTGAGAAGTGCGGTCAAAACGGCGGTCAAGGCTGCGACCAAGGGTCTGGGCAAGGCTTCGACCAAAGCTCTGGGCAAGGGAGATGGCGTGAAAGGTCTACTCTGGAAACGCAGGTCGTCGGATGCGTTCTTGAACGGCTCTACGCGAGGCTCCTTGAGCAGCTCGCAACGGAGCGCAATCGGCGAGCTAGATGAAGTGCTCGATGGCACGAGTATGGCGTCGTTCGACAACAACCTTGCCTCCACAGGAACGGCCTCGAATCTATTCGCCAACCCGCGTACATTCGGCATGCAAAATATTCCAAGGGTCGAAGCGCAAATAGCTTCGGGACCACTGCGTCTTTGGCAAGAGCCTGGCTGGATACAGTATATGCCCCGCATCAAGGGAGCCTATATACAAAATACCAGACGGTAAATTTCGATGTCTCACCATCGACAGCTGTAGGCACTTGTCGATGGTGCCCTGGTGTGACTTGCCAAGCTGGATTGCCGATGCTGAATCATCCATTATCCAGCCCCCCGAAAAACGTCGTGCCAAGTATCAAACTATTTGTAACTTATGCCAGGTTATGATCTGCGAACGACATAACCTGACATATAAAGAATCACACATCTGCAAATCACAACATATGACAAACGTTTAGGAAATATCCTACACCTCCCGCCATTAAACAAAGTGCTTCAGAGACTTTGCAACTAACGCTCCTACTGTAAACTCCCGCCCCGTCATGACACACAACACAAACCGTCTACCAAGACACCATAAATAGTTACATTTTTAGTCCTGCAACTTTAATACTTATAAGGTTTTAATCGTGAACAAAATGCTATCCGTATTGGGCCTTGCTCTGGCGACTACACTGACCGGCACTGTCGCATCCGCCAACCCCGGCCCCGGCACCATCCGTTTCGAAGGCAAGATCACCGCCACCACCTGCCCTATCGAAGTGGTCAATCCGGGCGATGGCTCTATCGGCAACGTGGTGAACATGGGCTCTATCGAAGCCAACCGTTTCACCGGCATCGGTGACGAACTGTCTGGCAAGAGCTTTGCCCTGCGCGTCAATGACGATGGCAGTTGCGGTCTTACGTCTGGCGGCGCCGCGAACACTGCCAAAGTCACCTTCATCGGCGCCCCTGACAGCAGCGGCGACTACTTCGGCGTCACCCCTACTGTCGACGGGGCAAAGGGCGTTGCGATCGTGATCAAGGACCAGACCGGTACCTCCATCAAACCAGGCGACGCCTCGGCGCCTTATCCACTGGTCGAGGGGGGTGTCACCGACATGGTGTTCAACGCCTACTACCGTTCGACACTGGCTACCGTTCAACCCGGTGCTGCTTCGGCGGATGTCCAGTTTGTTGTCGCGATCAACTGATACATCGACCCACTCGCTCACTGTGTAAGGATCAATAGTCTTTTCACGTGAAGCATCTTCACTACGTTCAGGTCCGTTCGGATCTGAACGTACAAGGTAACTTTCCATGATTTGCCAACAGGCTTTTAAAAGACCTGCCCTCGCGGGGTGCATGATGTTATTCATATGCGCAGCTTATATACCCGCCAGCCAGGCAGCACTGACCGTCAACGCAACGCGTATAGTGTTCGACGGCGACAAGCGCAGTACGTCGGTGGTCATATCCAATCCTAGTGATCGCCCGTTCGCGGTGCAGACCTGGGTAAATACGGAGGCAGACGACACTGTCACCGTCGTTCCATTCGCACCTTCGCCGCCACTTTTCCGCCTTAATCCGGGCAAGGAACAACAGGTACAGATCAATGGCCTGCCCCACGACCTGCCCTCTGATCGTGAGTCATTGTTCTACTTTAACGTGCAGGAAATACCTCAAGCCGACTCTTCGCAAGGCAATGTACTGAATATTGCCCTGCGTACCCGTATCAAACTGTTTTATCGCCCGGTTCTGCTGACTGACAACCCCATTGCCCGCCTCAAGGACCTGCAATGGTCGGTCCGGCAGATTGCCGGCAAGGCAGAGCTGACCGCCATGAATCCGACGCCCTTTCATGTGTCGTTCATTCGCCTCGACGTCTCCGGCGGTGGCAGGACTGAAAAGGTCAGTGAAGTCGCCATGCTTGGCCCGTTCAGCTCTCGCCATTACACGCTCAACGAAACGAAAGCGGTACCGGGCCTGCAGGTGGTGTTTGCCGCGATCAACGATTACGGCGGCTACAGCCAGCCGCAGACAGCTACGGCCACGCTGACTGACTGAAACAGCGCTGGCACGCTTCATCCCCAGGACATTGAACATGACCCTATTACCCGATTCCGGGTTCATACCGGTGCGCCTGCGTTTTATGCAGGTGCTGATTGTGTGCGGCAGCGTGACCGTTCCGCTGGAACTGACCAAGGCGGCAACCCCTGTCAATTTCCAGTCCGGCTTCCTGCGTCAGGGCCAGGACTATGACAGTGCGGCCGCGGCCAGCGTGCTGAACCAGTTGTCAGTTGTCGAGAGCCTCGGGCCAGGCGACCATTGGGTAGAAATCCACGTCAATATGCGCTATTTCGGCCAACGGCAGATCCGTTTCGATGCAGACCCGCAAGGCAACGGCCTGCTGCCCTGCCTGTCGTCGGAATTGCTTGAGCAGATCGGCGTACGCCTCGACAGTCTGGCCGACCCGGCCTCGTTGCAAGTCGCCTGTGTCGCGTTGGGGCAATTGATTCCGGACTCCAGGGTCGTACTCGACGGCGGCAAACTGCAACTGTCGATCTCGATACCGCAGATCGCCATGCGCCGCGATGCCAACGGTCGAGTGGACCCGGCGCTTTGGGATTACGGCATCAACGCCGCCTTCATCAATTACCAGACCTCGGCGCAACAGACGACCCACAGGGAGACAGGCACCAGCAGCAGCGCAGACCTGTACCTAAACACCGGTATCAACCTGGGATCATGGCGATTGCGCAGCAATCAAAGCGTGCGCCAGGATGCACAGGGACATCGCGAATGGACCAGAGCCTACGCTCATGCACAGCGAGACCTGCCCGGCACGCACGCTAACCTGACCCTGGGTGAAACCTACACCGGCGGCGATGTCTTCCGGAGCGTGCCGATCAAGGGCGGGTTGATCAAAACCGATCAGGAGATGCTCCCCGATTCCCTGCAGGGTTACGCACCGGTGATTCGTGGCGTGGCGCAAAGCAGGGCCAAACTCGAAGTGCTGCAGAACGGATACCCGATCTACTCCACGTATGTCAGTGCGGGCCCCTATGAAATAGATGACCTGAACACGGCGGGCAGCGGCGAACTGGAGATCGTGCTGACCGAGGCCGATGGTCAGGTCCGGCGCTTTACCCAACCTTACTCGACTATCAGCAACCTGTTGCGCGAAGGCGTCTGGAAATACAGCACAGCCCTGGGCCGCTTCAACGGCGCCTACGCCACCGAGCATCCCTGGCTGTGGCAAGGCACGCTGGCGGTTGGAACAGGCTGGAACTCGACCCTTTATGGCGGACTGATGACCAGCGACTTCTACCACGCCGCTGCAATGGGCGTGTCGCGGGACATGGGCCTGCTGGGGGCGATGGCGTTCGATGTGACCCGGTCACGCGCCAATATCGATCAAACCGGTCGGTCCAGCGTGCAGGGCATGAGTTACGCCATCAAGTATGGCAAGGCGTTCACTACCCATACCAATCTGCGCTTCGCAGGTTATCGCTACTCCACCGAAGGCTATCGGGATTTCGACGAAGCCGTCAGTCAGCGCAGCAACGACGCTACGTTCACAGGCAGCCGCCGAAGCCGTCTGGAAACTTCGATTCATCAAAGAATCGGCGCACGCAGCAGCGTAGGTCTGACGCTGTCGCAACAGGATTACTGGGGCCGCGATATCGAGCAGCGGCAATTTCAACTCAACGTCAACACCCATCTTGCCGGGATCACCTACAACTTCTACGCCTCACAGTCACTGAGCGTAGACAGTAGCCGCGGCAACGACCGGCAGTTCGGCCTGAGTATCTCGATGCCCCTCGACACCGGCCATTCGAGTAATGCCACACTCGACCTGCAGAGCAGCGCCAATCGCCACAGTCAACGGGGCAGCCTGAGCGGCAGCTTCTATGAAAACCGCGTCAATTATCACGCCAGTCTTAGCAACGATGACGGCAAACAGCAAAGTGCAGGCCTTGCGGCAGGCTATCAGGCGCCCTTCGCCAGCCTCGGCGCCGGCGTGACCCAGGGCAATGATTATCGAAGTGCATCAGTCAACGTCAGTGGCGCCTTGTTGCTGCATGCGGACGGCATCGAGTTCGGCCCGAATCTGGGCGACACCATCGCCCTGATCGAAGTACCCGATACACCCGGCGTTGGCATACAGAACGCTACCGGTGTCAGGACCAATAGTCGCGGCTACGCATTGATGCCCTATCTGCGCCCCTACCGCTATAACCCGATCACCTTGCAAACCGACCGACTGGGGCCCGAGGTGGAAATCGATAACGCCAGTACTCAAGTGGTACCTGCCAGGGGGGCCGTGATCAAGACCACCTTCGCTGCGCGCAAGGTGACGCGCCTGGTCATCAATGCAGCCACTGACAGTGGCAAGCCGCTGCCATTCGGCGCCCAGGTCAGCGATGCGCAGGGCAACATCCTGGGCATCGCAGGGCAAGGCGGGCAGATTTTGCTGTCTACCGGCATGCAGGCCCAAACCCTCGATGTCCGCTGGGGTGAGAAAAGCGACCCTCAGTGTCGTCTGCACATAGACCCCGCGGGCATGCCTCTGGCCAAGGGTTACCGAATGCAAGACATGACGTGTACCCAGTGACATCAGATCTGAGCCGTCCGCGACATTGTTATTTCAGGAATCACCCCATGAACACTGCATTGAATGCCCTGCTCCCCAGTCTGATCCTGTTGGGGACCAGCTATAGTGCTGCGGCTTACTCCGAAGAACCGGATGACACACCGAGCAACGATTGTTATTGGGTTTCCTCACCGGGAATAAAGGATTACCGGCGCGACATCGGCACGCTCTACGTCCCCAAAGACGCCGCAGTGGGTACCTTTATCGGCAGCATCGATATGCTTAACGCCACACCAGACCAGGCAGGTCTGGAGGCGGCCTGCAAAAATGACGGCACGGCGCTTCTGGAATTCAACGCTACGGCAACGGCTCCGATCTTTCCGGGCACGGTGGACCCTATAAACGGGGAAGACCTCACAGGCAAGATACTGCAAACCAATATTCCGGGCGTCGGGGTGCGGGTAAGACTGGAGTTTCCGTATGACAGGAACTGCCCCAATTGCTTCACGCCTGTAGGTGGCAGCGCCTCCGTTCCGTTCATCGGCCTCAACGACCACGAGAAAATGCTCACGAGCCTGCGTTTTCTTCATCTGAACAACTATGTCACGCTGGTCAAGACCGGACCGATTCCCTCCGGACCCAATGTGCTCAATGGCAGTGAACTGTTCTCCGGAAGCGTGACAACGCTTGGCAGGATCATGAAGTTCGGGCTAACCGGCACAATACTTCAGGCACAGTGCAGCGTCGGTGCAGATCCGGTCAGTGCCGACACGGTGCAGTTGGGTGAGTGGGACAGCGCTGACTTCACCGGTCCCGGTTTCACCACACCTGCGGTGCCATTCAGTATTGCGTTGAGCAACTGCGAGACCTATACGGGTGACGGCTTCGTGGCAACGGCGCATATCCAGCTCGATGGTGTCGAAGGCTCGGTCCCCGAGGGCCCTGTCGGCAGCGGGGTTTTCACCCTGACCAGCGATTCGGACGCCAAGGGCATGGGGATTCAGGTTCTCAAAGGTGATGGAGTCACGCCCATGGAGTTGCAGACCGAAGTGCCAATCATGGCGATCACACCCGGTAACGTTGTGCTGAACTTCTACGCCCGCTTCTATCAGACACAGGCCAGCAGCGCGATCCGGCCGGGCAAGGCCAAAGGAGCCCTCAGCTTCACGATGACCTACAAGTAGCAATGCATCATGGACTGCCAACTGGCGGTCCATGACCTCCTCCTCAGGGGTACAACGTTGGTCTGAGCGAAGGAAAAGACTGCCAGGAGAGCGTCTGGTCGAAACTCACACGCACCCGGACATCGAGCTGAGTGCCTATATTAAATGCCTTCAAATCCGTTTTGCTGATAACACCGGCGTCGATTTTATCGTCCACCCGCGGCACCGGGTATTCATCCAGAACGTTAACGATCAACAATTGATTATCAGCACTGCTGACACCATGCACCTCGATGGTGAGGAACTGGTCAGTGCCCATGAATGACCAACTGTCGAGCGTGAACCGTGCGTAGCCTCCCTCTGCAATGTCCTGCAGGCTCAGACGCCCCCCGGAGACTTTGTCACACTGCACCACCGGAAAGCCTGTCATGACCATGATACTCAGCGTATGCAGGTCCGAAAGATAAGGCGGGGCGGCGCTTTTTTCGAATACCTCATAATAAACGGGGATCGACTTGCCGAAATGCTGGGCAATCTGTGTGGAAGGAATGTTGAACAGTCTCGAGTCTGCTACCTCCGTAAGAAAGGCCCCCACACTGCCGGGCTCGGCCCATTGGACGCGGACGGTGTCACCGGGAGCAATCACGGCACTCTCAGGTATCGATACCACGGCGCCCTGATAGGCATCCAACGGATCGAGCGTACTGGCGCTTGCCGAGCCTGACGCCTTCTGAACCCGCGGGGGTGGCAGCACACGCGGTACTGGCTGAGCACGCACCAGCAGCGAAACAGCCAGCGCACGGGGCCCGGCATTCCCCGAGCGATCCTTCAACCTGTAGGACACATAACGAATGCCATCGCCACTCTCGAGAACCATTTGCTTGTCGAAGCCAATATTGATCGTGCTACCGATGTCGGACGCTTCAAGCGTCAGGGTTCCGGTGTGCTCCGAGCCCGTCATCGTACTGCTCCAGTACCAGATAATGAGATCCCCGGCGCTCGGCGAAAAATACGCGGGCACTTCGGCCAGCACGGTGTTGCCATGAGAGTCCAGCCAGGCCGAGGTAAGACCATCCCTGATGATTTCTTCCGGAAAAATCAGCGCCCCTTCGTCTGCGAATACCGGTGCCGTTTTATCAATGACAAAGGCCAGTGTTTCGGATTCGGTCTGCACCTGATTGGCGGTCTCGACGCTATAACGGAGTCGATGCTGGCCTTCGCCCAGGTATTGCTGCGCGATCATGATGAACAGATCGACAGGCTGTACAGGTTTGGTCCAGACCTTCTCCTCCAGCAGCAGGTCATTCCAGTACACGCGCAGATACTCAGGGTCGCCCGGAGTGGGCTCGGAGTTTTGCCACATGGGAAAATCGACCCGCAACGGCACGAGCCAAGCACTGCTGGGAAGCAGATTGGGTTCACCGCCGGGTATGTCAGGCAGGAGTTCGGCGATCACAGGCGGCGCAAGCAGCATGCTCTTGCGTCTTGAAGCCGGCCAGAAGAGGACTCTGATCCGTTCGATCCACTTTGAAATGACAGACATGAGCCAGGCCTCCAGTAGGAGAAAGCGGTGGCCGACCCGTTTGCCGACCGCCATGCCCGTCAGTTAACACCCTGTTTTTTTTTGCGGATACTGGCACAAGTGATAGGACCGTTGGCGCATCAGCGCCATCGATCAAGCATCAGCCCCCCGCTTCGCTGTCGCTACCAACTGTAACGCAAGCCTGCACCGGCGCCCCACGGCTGCTCGATGGCATCGCCATTGCTGTAATCGAAATCAGCATGCAACTGCAGGTTGTCAGACAGTGACACCGAAACGCCCGCCCCCAACTCGCCACGGGAACCGGAGAGGTCGTTATTGAAGACGTTGTCGTTGACCTTGACCTCGTTCCGGTTGACGAATTCGTGAGCCACGGCAACCCGCACGTAAGGTTGCAGCGTACGTCCCTGGCCCAGATCGAAACTGCGCCCCGCCGTCGTACCGACCTTGCCGAGCAGCGACCGGCTGCGGTCACCCTCAGCGCGCATACCGTTGTCCAGTGCGTAGTCCTTGCCCTGAACGACCAGGCCCGCCAATTGGGTGTAGGGTTCGAGAAAATAACCGTTGTTCAGTTTGATGAGCCGACCCAGTTCCAGCGACGCGCCAACCCCCAGATTGTCGTAGTTGCCGCGCGTGCGGGAACCATCGCTGAGATTGACTCTGGCCTTGTTTTTGAACTGATTGAGTTTGATCACGCCATCGACGTAGTAGCCGCTCTCGCTGTCCAGCCAGGTGCTGTAAGCGCCCAGCGAGTAGCTGTCGACCTTGCCACTGGCACCGTGATCCAGGCTGAGGTCGGACGAGCTCTGCCCGATCATCACACCCGCCAGCCATTGTCCCGACCCCACAGGCAGCTTGCCATCTGCGCCGAGAGCAACACCGTTCTGAACC
Organism: Pseudomonas cerasi; assembly: GCF_027983475.1. Classification (NCBI taxonomy): domain Bacteria; kingdom Pseudomonadati; phylum Pseudomonadota; class Gammaproteobacteria; order Pseudomonadales; family Pseudomonadaceae; genus Pseudomonas; species Pseudomonas cerasi. The sequence continues at coordinate 1,220,204 of NZ_JAQJVM010000001.1, read as the reverse complement.
TGCCGATATCCGAAGCCCGAGGCGTCGGCCACGTTGAATTTGTTGCCGTAGGTCCGTATCCAGCCGCCGGAACGGGCCTCGTCCATGCGCAACTCGCCCATGCGCGAACGCAACGTGCTCAACTCCCCATACCAGACAGTCGGCGCCGTGTTGAACAACGCCATGACAGTCTGTGCGCCCGGGCTGATGGTCCGGGTGGCGGTATCCAGATACCAGTCGTTATCGCCCTGTTTGATCAGGTCATAGGACCAGGCGCCCAGGTCCACTGCGCCGCCTGAGAGCGAAAAGCTGGCATCGCCGGCTGCCGCATGCACGACGTGCAAGCTGGTATCGCTGAGCGGATCAGCCCCCGTGCTACCGATAAGCAAGGTATGACTGCCGGTCGCACTGCCCGTGATGTCAAGAAAGTCAGTGGTCTTGCCACCGAAATCCACGTCCATCATGAACGTACCATTCCCTGACAGGCTGGCGAGCGACAAGGTGTAAAACGAGGCCGCGTCGCCAAACCTGACCGATCCGCCGTCCATGGACAATTCATTCACCTGACCATTCTCGACCATCACCCACTGGCCCTGGCTACTGAGCGACAGGCTGGATACGTTCTCCAGGCGTCCGGTCAGGGTCGCGTTATTTTGCAGTGACAGGCTGGCGGTACTGCCCTCACCCGCCGATACATCGCCCTGCAGATGGCTGTTGTCCACGGTCATCTGCGCCGTTGAGCCGTTGATCAACTCCAGTATCTTGCCATTGCCGCCGGTCAGCGTAGAACCATTGTTGACCTGGATATCGGCAGTCGCGGGCGCACCGGTGGGCGTTCCGACGATCAGCGCCGACCCGGTGATACCTTCGACCCGGGTTCCCTCAAGGACCAACAAATTGCTTGAGGGTACGGCCGGGTCAGCGCGCAAGCGCACGCCATATTGCTGCCCGGTGAGGGTACTGCCGGACGCCTTCACCGTGGAGTCAAACATCTCCATGCCTCTACCATTGGTGCCGGTGGCCGTCACCGAAGTACTTTCCAGGGTCAGGTTGCTGAGCGAGCCAGCATTTATCCCGCGATTCGTGGCAGTGATCGTGCTGCCGATGACGGTGGCAGTGGAACCGACCAGTCGTGCACTTTCATTGCCCATCCCCAGGCCATCCGCACCACCTGTCAGGGCGCTGCCGACAATCAACGCATCTGCCCCGGTCAACGAGACGGCTGAAGAGCTGGTGCCTGCACTGACCTGACTGCCAGTGAGCGTCAGCTGCGCCCCGGTGATCGTGGATATTTGCAGGGTTGTCGCGCCGTTGGCCGTCAGATTTCCGGTGCTGACAACCCGATAGCTGTCCAGCGGACCTGTTGCATCAATGGTCTGCGGCGTATTGACAAGGATTTGCGCAAAGGCATGACTGCCAGGCAGCAAGGGAGAGAGAAAAATAACGGTTTTCAATGTCCATGAAAGCGGACGCAGCACGAATGGAGCATTCATGACGATGCATTACCTTGAGGTAGACCTGGTTGAACCCCGTGAAGACTGCCCGAACGCGGTCTCGGGAGAGAGGCCGAAAGACTACGGGGATCCAACCGAATGCTCTGTAGGACGTTTCCTAGGTAAACGTAGGGAGGTTCTGACAGCAGAAGATCGTCGGGGAAAATACCAATAAGCGTAGGTGACATGACCCGGTGCGCGCCGGCCTACCTAAACCGTTTGGGAGCAACCTGAGCCTGCTTATACCCCACAGGGTGCCTGCTGCATGCCGCAGGCACCCTGAACCGGCGACCTTCCTTACTTTTTCTTCGGTTTACGTGACTTGAGCACGATAGGACACGCCCCAACTGCGTCGTACATCCCTACCCGGGCGGTGGTTTCCAGCGAGGTAATGGTTTCGGTTGCGCCGCTCATGATGAAGGAGTACTTGATCCTCGCGCTCCCGTTCGGGCTGCCGCTTGCAGGATTATAGACAGGCAGAATGTGTGTCGCGTAGGGCGTGACCAGCCAGGTGAAACCGGTAGCCGGATGGTCGGCTCCCAGCACGATAGCCTCCTCTTTTTCTGTGCCCGGAATAAGAGCGTCGCCTGTAGTTCCTGTAGAGGCGTACCAGTGCAAAGTAACAGTCTCACCGTCCGACAGATATTTCGAAAGATCCGGAACGCGGACCCGTATCCCCGGCTCATCCGTGGCCGGATTTCCGATGCCGTTGGCGAAGAGTGAATCGCAGTTCAGCCAGCCACTTGTACTGGTGCCCTCGAAAAGCGGTGCGTCCGGGGTGATGACAATGGCGCTTACGTTGACCAGAGTCTCCTTCGAGTGCTGGGTGTTTGCTGAACCGGGCGCATGAATGCGGTAATGAACCGGCAAATCAACGCGATTGCCTTCCGCAAAGATATCATCCCAGGGTATTTCAACCTCACGATCGGAACCCGCTGCGTCTGAAGGCAGTACGGTGTAGGTGGCCGATGAAGTGAGCCTTGTGCCCCAGTAGAAATCGATCATTTCACCCGATTGAAGCTTGTTATACAGCTTGAAAAGGACCCTGGCAGCCTCGCCTTTATCCGCTGCTGTCAGGACGTTCGCTGAATCGGAAGTCTTGCCACGGACCTCGACCAGCGGCAACGCATCGTTGACCGGATCCGGCCATACAGGATCGGTTATGGGATCAGGTCCGATAGTGGAGAAATTGACATTGACGCTGATGCTTTTCACTGCGGAAGGGAGAATGCCACGCAGGATTCGATAACTCACATTAGTGGCCTGGTCACCGCCAGTCGCTAAATTGTATTGAGCACGCAGAACCTCATCAGGGACCCTGATCAAAAGCGGAAACTCTGGATAGCTGCCGACTTCCTCGGATCTCAGCATTTCTGCGCCCCAGGTGACTTCGATACGGTCGGTCGGCTTCCAGTTATCGAACGACTTGATCGATACCTGGACCCCGATTCCTGCGTCAGGCAGGTCGATCAAGTTATCATTTTCTGCCAATGGCACGACGGGGTCTTGCAGGTTGTCGGGCAACAGTCCCAGCGCTACGTCTATGCGCTTGTAGTTGGAGAGCGGAGTGCGGTTGGTGGCCTTGTCGATCAGAAAGTAGGCGATGTAGTAGGCATCGTCCCTGGACGCTCCAATGACCGAAACCGGGAATTTCAGCGTATTGTTAGTCGGGCCGGGCAGGTTAACGACATCGACCGGAGGCGGCAGATCTTCGGGTTTTTCGGGCAACGGATTGCCGACGTAATAGAAAGCTACCCTGTGGTCAGGCGCCCAGTCGTAATAGTCAGGCAGCGTGCCGACCAGACCGTCCGGATGTTCATCCAGATACGCCTGGGTCAACTGATCTGTATCCAGAATCATCTGCTCTGGCTCAGAATGCCCGCCCGGCGGCGTGGTATCGACGATCAGGTTGATCGATGGGCTGGTGGTCTGTTGATCATTCGGTTGTCTGATCCGGTAGCGCAAACTGTAAGTACCGTCTGCAGGCTTTTCCAGGCCTTGCATTAAACTGCTCAACGGAATCTGGATCTTCTTGGGAAAGGTGCCAGGAGCCACCGGTGCGGTAATGATATCGCTAAACACCTCTTTAAACGCGTCCGTCTCCGCCTCTGCGCCGATGGCCCAATCGATGAAAAAAGTATCGAAGTCGCCCGGATCAGTGACCAGTCCTGCCCACTGAAGCAAGGTGACCTCAAGAAACTCACCGAGCAGGACATCTTTGTTCAGCGTTCCATCGACAGGGTCCACAACGCCCGTCACCTCTGCCAGAGCAAGGTCTGCGTCGAGCTCCGAATCGGGTCCACTGCCCGCCAGCCCATGGGCGATACGCTCTTTTTGATTGTCATCTAAAGCCGTTGTTGTTTTTGAATCGACCATCATCAGCACTCCTTTGCTATCCGATTGCCGCCCCTGTTTATGCAGAAAACGTACGGGCGGATTGATCATGCCCCCAAGGACTGTCGTCCTTTCATCCCGAGCCGCGATGAAACGGCAACAGACCCTGGCTTTCTCGACAAAAACTTGTCTGCCCAGAACCAGCCATCCAGGCCGGTAGCCCGTTCGATTAAACGGCAGTTGCGCGACACTGGATACTGTCATAACTATCAGGGTGAGCTTCGCAGGGCAGGCTCGACAGGCGCTCGTATCAATCTCGATACATTTATGACATGCGCACGACATTCGGTCGCGCCACCCTACCGCCGAGCCTCCCGGCGAAGTAGCATGAGGGGCAGCGTTGATCTTCAACAGCAGCCAGTCCATGGCGGCACAAGCAGGCGACAGACGCATTATGCAAGCACTTCCCGATACCCCCCTGGATGCCACATCGACCGAGCAGCGCTGGAGCGTTCGTGCGCTGATCGTCGATGACGATGTGGCCATTCGCGAGCTGCTCTGCGATTACCTGACGCGCTTCAATATCAACGCTCGTGGCGTCACCGATGGCACGCAGATGCGTCAGGCATTGACCGATGAAACCTTCGATGTCGTGGTGCTGGACCTGATGCTGCCCGGTGAAGACGGGCTGTCACTGTGCCGCTGGCTGCGCAGTACATCGGATATCCCCATTCTGATGCTGACCGCACGCTGTGAACCGACTGACCGGATCATCGGCCTGGAACTGGGTGCCGACGATTACATGGCCAAACCGTTCGAGCCGCGTGAACTGGTCGCGCGCATCCAGACCATTCTGCGCCGGGTCCGCGACGAACGCAGCGATCAGCGCACCACCATTCGCTTTGACGCCTGGCGCCTGAATAGCGTCCTGCGTCAGTTGACCGCCGCCGACGGCCTCGTGGTGCCGCTGTCCAACGCCGAGTTTCGCCTGTTACGTGTGTTTCTCGAACGGCCGCATCGGGTGCTGAGCCGCGAGCAGTTGCTCGATGCTGCCCGAGGCCGCTCGATCGAGGCGTTTGACCGCAGCATCGATTTACTGGTCTCGCGCCTGCGCCAGAAGCTCGGCGATGATCCGAAGAATCCGCAACTGATCAAAACCGTGCGCGGTGAAGGCTATCTGTTCGATGCCAGGGAGCTGGGTTGATCCGCAGATTCGATACACTGTTTGCGCGTCTGTTTGGTGGCGCCCTGCTGGCCATTCTGCTGGCGCACCTGCTGGCCTTCATCTGGTTCACCCAGTACGGCATGCGCCCCCCGCCGCCGCCGTCCAACGAGTTCAACGCCGAACATGGGCAATTCGATCAGCGGCCCATGCACAGACCGCCGATGCTCGGTGGCCCGGTCATCTTGCTGTTTTTCCAGTTCATCACCCTGATCATTGCTGCGTGGTACGGCGCCAAGGCCCTCAGCCGTCCCGTGCAGAGCCTGAGCGAAGCAGCCGAGCGCCTGAGTGAAGACCTCGACAGCCCGCCACTGGAAATCAGCGGTCCGCAGGAAGCCCGACAGGCTGCGCAGACCTTCAATCTGATGCAACGCAAGATCCGCGAACAGATGCAGCAGCGCGGGCGCATGCTGGCTGCGGTATCCCATGACCTGCGCACCCCCCTTTCGCGGCTCAAACTGCGTGTCGAACAGATCGAAGAGCCCAGGCTGCATGGCCAGATGACTCAGGACCTCAATGACATGATCAGCATGCTCGACGCCACGCTCGCCTACCTCAATGAACACCGACGCAGCGAAGGCCTGCAGCAGTTCGACCTGCAGGCACTGATCGAGTCGCAGGCCGAGAATGCCCAGGACAATGGCGACGACGTACAGTACGAAGGCCAGTGCAAACCGCTGAAGACGCAGCCGATGGCACTGCGCTCGTGCCTGCAGAATCTGGTCGACAACGCTCTGCGTTATGCCGGCAGCGTACACATCGTGATCGAGGACAGCAGCGAGCGGGTGCGCATCTCCGTGGTCGATCACGGGCCTGGCATTGCACCTGAGTTTCACGAAGCCGTGTTCGAGCCGTTCTACCGACTGGAAGGTTCTCGCAACCGCAACTCCGGCGGTATAGGCATGGGCATGAGCATTGCGCGGGAAGCGGCGCGGCGTATCGGCGGCGAGCTGTCGCTCGCGCAAACGCCAGGCGGCGGCCTGACGGCGATACTGGACCTGCCACGACTGTGACGCACTCTGTAACGCTCCGCGTACAAAGCCTACATCCCCTCGACAACTGACGCCCCGAGTCTGCAAAAGCCGGTACACCGTTACCGGGTACATTCATCTCAGGGGAGTGAGACCAATGATCAGTGGGATAAGCAGCAGTTTCTCCAGCTACACCAGTTCGACCAGTGCAACCTCCAGCACCAGCAACAAGAAGTTTCAGGAAGAGCTGCTGGCCAAGCTGGACACCGATGGCGACGGCAGCATTGGCAAGAACGAGCTGAGCTCGGCCCTGTCGTCGAACAGCAAGGATGGCATCACTGTGAGCCTGAGCAAGGCATTCAGCGATCTGGACAGCAACGACGATGACAGCCTCGATGCCGACGAACTGGCCGCGATGACACCACCTCCGCCGCCGCCCATGCAGTCGGTCGATGAACAGGCAGAAGATCTGCTCGGCGCGCTGGACAGCGATGGCGATGGCGCCATTAGCAGCGACGAGCTGACCACCGGCCTGAGCAATGCGGGCAGTACGGCGAACAGCAGCCAGGTGTTCGATGCACTGGACACTGACGAGGACGGCACAGTCAGCCTTGAGGAGCTGGTCGCCGGTATGCAACCGCAACAGCCTCCTGCCGGTATGCCGCCTGCGCAGATGAGCACCTCCGGCAGTACTGACAGCGCCAGCCTGTTCAGTGCGCTGGACAGCGATAGCAACGACAGTATCAGCGCCTCCGAGTTGTCTGCCGCGTTGAAACAGAGTGACAGCACCATTGATCAGGGCAACACCAACCAGATTGCGACTCAGGCCTTGAACAAGATGATCGCCGCACTCAGCGAAAAATATGACACCCAGAGCAGCAAGCCGGTCGGCAAGTACCTGGATACCGCTGCGTAAAGCGAGGCTCCGCCGCCCGTCATGGCGCGGCGGAAACTTTCGCCGTCAGCGGCTGCGGGCACGCTCGCTGCCGACCCAGTCGGTCAGCAGGCTGTAGGCGACTGCCAGCAGCGTCGGGCCGATGAACAGGCCGATGAAGCCGAACGCCAGCAATCCGCCGAACACACCCAACAAGACAATCACCAGCGGCAGATTGCCGCCCCTGCTGATCAGGTATGGCTTGAGCACGTTGTCCACGCCACTGATGATGAACATCCCCCAGATGCCCAGAAATATCGCCATGCCGTACTCGCCCTGCCAGACCAGCCAGGCAGTGGCAGGCAGCCAGACCAGGGGTGGGCCCATCGGGATCAGACTGAACAGAAAAGTCAGAATACCCAGCACCAACGCGCCGGGAATGCCCGCGATCAGGAAGCCGATCAGCGCCAGTACCGCCTGGGCCGCTGCCGTACCGATGACCCCGTTGACCACGCGTTGCACCGTGCCAGCGACCAGATCCAGATAATACTGGGCGCGCTCCCCGATCAGGCGCTCCAGCAGGCTGAGCACGAATGCGGCCAGGCGCGGACCGTCCCTGTAAAAAAAGAAGGCGAAGACGATGCTCAGGGTCAGTTCCAGAATCCCGCTGCCAATCTGCGCACTGCGTGCCAGCACCCAGTTACCGACCTGACCCAGATGCGGTTTGAGCGTCGCCATGAACGCCGCGCCTTGCTGATCGATGGTGGTCCACAGCGCTACCAGTCGTTCGCCCACCAGCGGAATACCCGCCAGCCATTGCGGTGGATCGGGCAAGCCGTCGACCTGAATATCCTTGATCAGGCCTGTAGCGTCACGCACATGGTCGGCGAGATTGAAGCCCAGCCATACCAGCGGCGCCGCGACCAGCAGCATCCAGCACAGGCACATCACCAGCGCGGCCAACGACTCACGGCCCTTGAACCAGCGGGTCAGCAAACGCATCAACGGCCAGCTGGCGAAGGCCAGTACCGCGCCCCAGACCAGCGCCGACCAGAACGGCGCCATCACCCAGAGACAGGCACCAAACAGCGCCAGCAGCAGAATCTGCACCAACAGACGGTCATTGTTGAACATGCGCTATCCACTAAAAAGGATCGGAGGGAGCGAGCATAATGGCGAACCTGCGCGTCCGCCATCGCTGTTCTAGCGGATAACCTCGATCTTGAGCCCTTTGCCTTCAGTGACGCCCGCCTCGAGCCGGGCAGCGCGAACACCTTTGGCGATCAGGGCGTCAAGCCAGGCGCCGGCACTGGGTCCGGACACCGTGGCGCGCAGGCTGCTGTCCTGATTGAGGGCGCGGGAAACGAGGGTAATCCAGGCATCCTGTGGTTCGCCGCTCAGACGGGGCAGTTCCAGCTTGCCGGTGCTTCGCAGCTGGCGCAGCAAGGTGGCCGAGGTCGGCAGCAGTTCGCCCAGTGGCGCAGAGGATTCAAACTGCTCGACATGCAGGTAGGCCCGGCGGTTGCCACGGGTGATGCTGTAAAGCGCTACCAGCGTGTCGCTGCGCGGCTCTGCCAGACGCAGCAACAGGTAAGCCTGGCGGTCATCCGCGCCATACAGTTTGGCGTTGCCGAACACTTCGTTGGCCCACAGGCTGCTTTCTCCGCAGTCGCGCGCCTGGCACCAGAACAACAGCTCGGTGCCCTGCTGCTGCAAGGTTTCACGAGCCGCGGTGAAGGCGTCGTCGGAAGTCCGCTCTGCAGGTAACTGATAGGTGACCGACGTCAGATTGCCACGCGCACTGACCTGGCCGTCGAAACGCAACTGGCCGCTGATCTTGCGGATCGAGCCCATGGGATAGACCCGTTCGAGCTCGGCAGCCGGACGATAATCGACGATTTCCGTGTCGGCCAGACGCGGCAGGATCTGCAGATCGCTGCTGCCTGGTACATCGGCGGCGCACAGCACAGCGCTGAACATAGACATGCACAAGGCAACAACGGGAACACTTGATAAACGCATGAGTGCTCTCATTGGCAGGCAAGCAGGGAGTGAAAATATAAAAGATCGCCAGCGAGGCGGTCACCAGAGGCTGCGGATTGATCCATCACGGTTGACTCCTGTTTCAACCCGTCCAGCGTCGGCAGTTGCCGGTCTCAAGTCAAGAAGCAGCGAAGAAGCGATTGATACAGTGTGCAACAGCGCTCGCACCCTGCTGGTCATCCAGGTGCAGATGATGGCCACCTTCAAGCTGCACGACGTCGAAAGGCAGTCCGGACAGCACAAGCTGGTTTTTCGCCAGCATACCGCCCGCAGCGACCAGCAGTTGCGTCGGGCAACGGATAGCATTGACGAAAGACATTGCCTGCTGATGCGTGAGACGTATCGCAGACGGCAAGGTCAGGCGACTGTCGCTGCGCCAGGTATAGCCGCCGGGTACCGGCATCAGGCCGCGCTGCGCGAGTAATTCTGCAGCCTCGCGACTGACCGGAACGGTGCCTTTCATTCGCGCCTGGACAGCGCGTTGTAGATCTTCGTAAACCGGCTTTTTCTTGCCCGACAGCCTGAGCTGTGCCTGCATGGCCGAGCCCATGCGCTCGGCAGCGGATTCGGGGTCACTGGTCAAGGGAATCAAACCATCGATCAGTGCCAGCCGCGTGATGCGCTCCGGCAACGACCCGGCCAGCAATACCGAAATGATCGCGCCCAGCGAATGCCCCATCAGGGCGAAGCGCGGCCAGCCCAATTGCTCGGCGACCTGCAGCACATCAAACACATAGTCGGCCAGCGCATAGGACGCCCCGGCAGGCCGATGCCCTGAATGACCATGCCCGGCCAGATCAAGCGCCACAATGCGCAGGCCCTCCAGTTGCGGTGCCAGACGGGCAAAGCTGTTGGCGTTGTCGAGCCAGCCATGCAGGGCAATCACCGGCTGGCCGTCCTCGGGGCCGTAAAGATGCGCCGCCAGTTCGATATGGCCCAGATTGAAACGCACCTCCTCCACGGTAAACGTCACGCCGTCACCCTTGAGGCGTTGCGCGCGTCCCAGCGAGCCAGCAGCGTCTTGAGCAGCAATGCGGTTTCATCCGGTCGTTCAAGGGGAAACATGTGCCCTCCGGGCATGGACAGGTATTCGCCTTCGCGCATGCGTCGGGCCAGATAACCATGATGAGGCATGATCACCCGGCTATGTTTGCCGCGCACCATGGCCAGCGGCACCTTGAGTTGCCGTGACGGCATTGGGCTGGTGTGCGGGATACTGCGGTAGATGCTGATCTCGGTCGCCGGGTCGAAACGCAGACGCCACTGCCCGCCGTCTTCGCGCAGACCATGTTGCAGGTAGGCGGTCAGGCAGTCGGGATCGAAGCGGCTGAACAGGGTCTTGCCCGCGAAGTAGGCGCGTGCCGACTGCAGATCGTCAAACGCCTCACGCCGGCCCAGGGTGCGACCCGCTGGCGTGATGCGGTCGATAAAACCCAGCCGCTTGGCAGCGCGTATGACTAACTGATCAGCCAGCCCCAGGACCGGTGAGTCGAGCATCACCACGCCCCGATAGAGTTCCGGGCAGCGCAATGCGGCATGCAGGTGCAACACGCCGCCGAGCGAGTGCCCTACCCCCCACACCGGGCCCGGCTGCTCACGCAGATGGTGGAGCAACTCATCGACCAGATTCAGCCAGTTGTCATCTACCGGAAAACGCGGATCATGGGCGTGTTGCTCAAGATGAGCCACCGAATACTCCGGTGCCAGCGCGCAAAACAGCTTGTTGTACGTCGCTGAAGGGAAGCCATTGGCGTGAGCAAAGAACACGGGTTGCGACATGCCAATACTTCCATGAGCGGGCGAGTCACGATTGTGCCAAGTTGCTTCGCAGATCGGCAATGACTGGAACCGCCATCGCAGGTGTCACTCCGGCCATCAGGATTACCCGATACGGCGGTCGGAGCGGCGTGAAGGCCTATAAAGCTTGGGTAAAACGGTCCAGACAAGCCTTTATATAGGCGACCTGAAAACCAAAAGACTGTTTGGCAAGGGCCTTGGCCTCAGCAGAGGGCTTGGCCTTTCTGAAATCCAGGATGGCTAACTGCATGGCTTGTACTGCGACATCCGACAACGGCTGGAACAGCGCGAGGGCACCATTGTCGGGAAACTGGACCTTCAGCTTGTCGAACAGCATGTCGGCATCATCACGCAAGGCCATGAACTCGGCTGAGGTCATCAGGTTATCCGCATAGACCGACTTCAAGCGCTTTTCCAGATTCAATTCACCGTGTTGCGGTGGAGCCTTGGCAGCAGGCGGAGTTGCAGCAGATATCGGTTGACCGGTGAGTATTCCGCCAAAGGGCGGTGAACTGCCCGGCAAAGCAGGCGTTTCAGACGCAACCGTGTGTTCAGGCGCAGAGCTCTCTCCGGGTGAGGCTGGCTTTTCTTCGGTCATTATCAATCCTCCTGAGAATGAGTGCTCCTTCCAGGGAACACTCAAACACTAAGAGAAAAGATACCCTCTCACAACGGCCAAACCGGACCTGAGAATGCGTCCGTAATAGCTGAAAACACTCAATTGACTGGAGGCTCTTTGCCATGCGGTACAACGGCCACCGTCAAGCGCGAAATGCAGCTTGGCTTGCCTTCGTCGTTGCTGATACGGATGTCCCACACATGCGTGGTCCGGCCTATATGCACGGGCCTGACCACACCGGTGACACGGCCGGCACGCACACCGCGCAAATGGTTGGCGTTGACCTCCAGCCCGACGCAAAAGTACTTGCTCGGGTCGACTATCAGATAACTGGCCATCGATCCCAGCGACTCGGCCAGGACCACGGATGCGCCGCCGTGCAGCAGTCCGAAAGGCTGGTGGGTACGTTGATCGACCACCATGCTGGCCGTAAGGGAATCATCGGTGAAAGACTCGAAGCGAATGTCCAGCACCTCGCCAATGGTGTTCTTTTGAGCCGCCATGAGGGCTTCGATATCGGGAGCCTGACGCCATATGCTCATGCTAAATCCTTTTTCCGGAAGAGCCGCATTCGCGGCGGTCATTCATTGCTCGCACAGACCGTTCAGACGTGCCTGACGCTGTTGAGGCGCATCCCGCCTGCCACTAAGAACTCGCCTTCCAACTCGGCAAGACTGGCCGTGCTCATCGACTCGGCCTGCTGCGGGCTGCCGTGCGCCAGTACCCCGATCAGTTCGCCCACCAGAGGCTGATGGCTGACCAGCAGCACTTCGTCGACACCCAGCTTGTCCAGTTGCGCCAGCACCTCACGCGGGCTGCTGTCGGGTGTAAGCCAGGGCGCGGTGACGATCGAGTCATCGAATGCCAACGACTGACGCACCAGCTCGGCAGTCTGTTGTGCTCGCACGTAGGGACTTGCGATGATCCGTTGCACGGGCTTGTCTGTCAGGTGCAGCGCACTTTTCAGCACTTCCTCACGTCCGTGTGCAGTCAACTCGCGTTCGGCATCACTGCGCGCCCGCGACTGCGCTTCGCCATGACGCAGTACCCAAACCTTCATGGCCTTGGCTCCTCATCGCGCACCGGCTGGGCCGCTGACGGGACATGATGGGCCGCCTCGCCTTCGGGCGCGCGCGGCGCTGGCCAGTCGCCGAAAGGCCAGGGTTTGTGGTCGCTGTGAAAGGTGCCGAAACGACCGATCTGCGCCAGGTACTGGCTGATGCTGTCGCCGAAGTTCATCAGGCCGCCATTCGGCGCGCCGTAAATCAGGCGATAAACCAATTGCACCAGCACCACGCCCGCCAGAATGATTTGCGCGACGTGCCATACACCCAGAAACAGCAGCATCCACAGAATGCGCAGCAGGATCGATTCGTTGTGCTGGATTTTCGATTCGTTCAAGACCTTCTCCTGATCAGACTGAATTCAATTAAAGCCGGTAATCGAAATGAAATCGACGTCCGTCTTGGGCTCGGCCCGCATCAGTGCCTCGATGACCTGGCTGAGCGTACGGCCTTCAAAAAGAATCGCATGCAGCCCGGCGACCAACGGCATGTAGACCTGCACTTCCTGCGCCTTGACCTTGAGCACCTTGAGGGTGTTCACGCCCTCGGCCACCTCGCCCAGGCGGGTGACCGCTTCATCCAGCGTCAACCCCTGGCCCAGCGCAAAGCCGACCTGATAGTTGCGGCTTTTCGGCGAGGAGCAGGTGACGATGAGATCGCCCACCCCGGCCAGGCCGAGAAAGGTCATCGGGTTGGCGCCCTGGCTGACCGCAAAACGGGTCATTTCCGCCAGCGCCCGGGTGATCAGCATGCTCTTGGTGTTTTCGCCCATGTCCAGCGCCACCGCCATCCCGGCAATAATCGCGTAGACGTTCTTCAGTGCCCCGCCCAGCTCGACACCAAAGCGGTCATTGCTGGCATAGACGCGAAAGGTGCGCCCGTGCAATGCAGCCTGAACCGCCTGACACAGCGCTTCGTCTTCACTGGCAACCACTGTTGCAGTCAACGCATGCTCCGCGATTTCCCGCGCCAGGTTGGGCCCGGACAACACGCCGATACGCGCCTGCGGGACGATCTCTTCGAGGATCTGACTCATCAGCTTGAAGCTCTGCGCTTCAATTCCCTTGGTCAGGCTCACCAGCATCTTGCCATTGAGGCGCTCGACGTGAGGCGACAGCACCGAGCGCAAGGCACTCGATGGCAAGGCGACGAAGATCAGTTCGCTGGCGTCGAGCACCGCCGTCAGGTCGGTGACCGGCTCGACTTCAGGACGAATCTTGATACCCTTGAGGTAACGGGGGTTTTCACGATTGACGCGAATGGCCTCAGCCTGCTCCGGATCGCGCATCCACTGACGAACCTGATGGCCGTTCTCGGCCAGCAGATTGGCAATGGCCGTACCGAAGCTGCCACCGCCAAGCACCGCGACGGGTTGCTGTGTGGTCATAAAACTATCCATCCAGAGCCATTCAAGTGGCGATGCCGTCATTATACGGAGCAACACGTTATCAGCCAGCGACAAAGCTGATCTGTTATGCACGCAGGATGGCATCCATCAACAAGTTCGCTGGAAACACGCGCCATCTCGGTTAACATGCGCGCACAGCATGAATCATCACGAATCGGCCCTGCCTTGTGCAGCCGGAGCGATTCGCGACCACCGGGCGAACAGGCATGGACGCATCAATCGAACCACCTCCGCAGTGCGTTGCGCGCGAGGCCCACAGTCGATGAAGTTTCGGCATTGGGACATCAATACCCGCACACAGATCATCAGCCTTGGCCCTGCCCTGTTGCTGACAGCTCTGTTGATCAGCTTTTTTACGTTCGTGCGTATTCAGGACCTGCGTCAGGAGCTCAATCACACCGGGCAACTGATCGCCAATCAGCTGGCGACTGCGGTCGAGCCAGGCGTGACCTCGGGCGATATCGAAGGGCTCAAGGCGTTGATGCGCGCCACCTTGTCCATGCCCAGCGTTCGCTATGTGGAAATTCAGGACAGCTCCAACACCGCCGTAATCTACATAGACCAGCCGCGCGAAAACGAGCAGCAGACCCGGCAGATGGAAGTGTTTCTGGCCCCCGTTCAGCCGCAGCGCACCACCATTCATGGCAATCCAGGCACCCGCGCCGCAGGGAAAAGCCAACCCGCGCAGGGCGCTTCACAGAGTTATCTGGGCCGGGTGCTGGTAGGTATGTCCAGCGAAGCATTCAGCCGACGTCAGCAAGAGATCCTGCTCAAGGCTGGCGTCCTGGCGATGGTGGCCTTGCTGTTCGCCTTTCTGCTGGCGCGCAGCCTGGCCTTGAGCCTGTCCAGACCCATCAGCGCTATGGGCGAAGCCCTCAAAGCGATTCAACAGGGCGATTACCACACACCCATGCCGGTCAGCGATGATGCCGAGCTGGGTGCGCTGGCGCGGCACATCAACAACCTGGCGGAGAACCTGCACCGCGCCAGCCTCGAGCAGCAACGCTCGGTGGCACAACTGATCCAGACCCGGGAAGAAGCCGAACAGGCCAACCGAGCCAAATCGGATTTTCTGGCCATGATGAGTCACGAACTGCGTACGCCCATGAACGGTGTACTGGGCATGTTGCAGTTGCTGGAAACCACGCAGATGACCCACGAGCAGAGCGAGTACGCAACGCTGGCGACCGAATCCACCGAGCATCTGCTGCGGGTCATCAACGACATCCTCGATTTTTCCCGCATCGAGCGCGATGCCCTGCAAATGGAAGGCATACCGTTCAACCTGGCTGAACTGGTCAGCGCCTCGACCCACGCCTTCAACCACAGCGCCGCGCAACGCAAGCTGCTGTTGGAACTGCACATTCAGCCAGGTCTTGAGGCGATAAACGTCATAGGCGATCCGACCCGCATTCGCCAGATTCTGGTGAACCTGATCGGCAACGCGCTTAAATTCACCGAGCAAGGCAAGGTCTGTGTCGACGCCAGGTGGGCAATGCTCGACGATGAGCGGCTGCACTTTACCTGCGCGGTTCAGGACAGCGGCATCGGTATCGACGCCGAGCGACTGGAGTCGATGTTCGATGCGTTCAAGCAGGCCGACAGCTCGATTTCCAGACGTTACGGCGGCACGGGGCTGGGGCTGCCGATTGCGCGGACCCTGGCCGAACGCATGGGCGGCACCTTGCACGCCGAAAGCGCGGAAGGTTCGGGCTCGCTGTTCACACTGCAGATCCCCCTGCCCGTCTCGCGCGACGCTTCGGTGGATATTGCCAAGCCGCTGTCGATACTCGATGCACATGGCCGGGAGCGCAGCATTCTGCTGGTCGAAGACAACCCCGTGAACCGCACGGTGGTGCAGGCCATGTTGCGTAATCTGGGGTGCGAGGTCGACATCGCTGTCGACGGTGCCGAAGCGGTGGCGAAGGCAAGCGCAGGCAACCACGCGCTGATTCTCATGGATTGCCGACTGCCGGTCATGGATGGCTATGAGGCCACCCGTCGAATCAGGCAACTTTCCGGGCTGGAGCGAATCCCAATCATTGCCCTGACGGCCAACGCGTTACAGGGTGATCGGGACGCCTGCTTGCAGGCAGGAATGGATGATTACCTGCCCAAACCCTTCAAACATGCTGATTTACAGCAGGTTTTACAGCGCTGGCTGTCCTTTGAAGCACCTGTGACTGGCGATAAATGTTAAATTGCGGCAGTCTTGGCATCCAGATCGGCCAGCAAAATCGGCTGAATGACAAAATTCAGTGTACAGGTGTACCTTGATTTCACCTGCGCTGTGACTTTCATTACAACGCAACAGTCTATGAGTAGGCTGCCGGACAGGGTCCTGGCGAAAATAACACGCCAGAACTGGCGTTCGGGCCAGTGGCGCCACAACCTGCCGCACAAGATTATTGAGGAGCTCGCATGACCAAACAACACGCCTTTACCCGGGAAGACCTGCTGCGCTGCAGTCGTGGCGAGCTGTTCGGCCCAGGTAATGCGCAACTGCCCGCCCCCAACATGCTGATGGTTGATCGCATCACGCACATCAGTGATGAGGGCGGCAAGTTCGGCAAGGGTGAGTTGGTCGCCGAACTGGATATCAATCCGGACCTGTGGTTCTTTGCCTGCCACTTCGAAGGTGATCCGGTCATGCCTGGATGCCTGGGCCTCGACGCCATGTGGCAGTTGGTCGGTTTCTATCTTGGCTGGCAGGGCAACCCCGGCCGTGGTCGTGCCCTGGGTTCAGGCGAAGTGAAGTTTTTCGGTCAGGTGCTGCCTACCGCCAAGAAGGTCACTTACAACATCCACATCAAGCGCGTCCTGAAGGGCAAACTGAACCTGGCCATCGCCGACGGTTCGGTCAGTGTCGACGGTCGCGAAATCTATACCGCCGAAGGCCTCCGGGTCGGCGTGTTCACTTCCACTGAAAATTTCTAAGGGTACTCGCATGCGCCGCGTCGTTATCACTGGTCTGGGTATTGTTTCCTGCTTGGGCAATGACAAAGACACCGTCACCGCTAACCTGCGTGCTAACCGCCCTGGCATCCGCTTCAACCCGGAATATGCCGAAATGGGTCTGCGCAGCCAGGTTTCCGGCTCCATCGACCTGAACCTGGAAGAGCTGATCGATCGCAAGATCTTCCGTTTCGTCGGCCATGCGGCAGCCTATGCCTACCTGGCGATGAAAGACGCCATCACCGATTCGGGCCTGACCGACGAGCAGGTTTCCAACGTGCGTACCGGCCTGATCGCCGGCAGCGGCGGCGCCTCGACCCTGAACCAGATGGAAGCGCTGGACACCCTGCGCGAGAAAGGCGTCAAGCGCGTCGGCCCGTACCGCGTCACGCGGACCATGGGCAGCACCGTTTCGGCCTGCCTGGCCACGCCGTTCAAGATCAAGGGTGTGAACTACTCCATCTCGTCCGCCTGCGCCACCAGCGCACACTGCATCGGCAACGCTGTCGAGCAGATCCAGCTGGGCAAGCAGGACATCGTCTTTGCCGGTGGCGGCGAAGAAGAGCACTGGAGCCAGTCGTTCCTGTTCGACGCGATGGGTGCACTGTCCACCCAGTACAACGAAACGCCGGAAAAAGCCTCGCGTGCCTACGACGCCAAGCGTGACGGTTTCGTCATTGCCGGTGGCGGCGGCATGGTCGTTGTCGAAGAACTCGAACACGCTCTGGCGCGTGGCGCGAAGATCTACGCAGAGATCGTCGGCTACGGCGCGACCTCCGATGGCTACGACATGGTCGCACCAAGCGGTGAAGGCGCCATTCGTTGCATGAAGATGGCGCTGGGCGACATCGATTCGGGTGCCATTGACTACATCAACACCCACGGCACCTCGACTCCGGTCGGCGACGCCAAGGAGATGGAAGGCGTGCGCGAAGTATTCGGCGCCAACGCTCCGGCGATCAGCTCCACCAAGAGCCTGTCGGGCCACTCGCTGGGCGCCGCAGGTGTCCACGAAGCGATCTACTGCCTGTTGATGATGGAAAACAACTTCATCGCAGGTTCGGCCAACATCGACGAGCTGGACCCGGTGGTTGCCGACATGCCTATCCTGCTCAAGACCCAGGAAGATGCGAAGATCGATCTGGTCATGAGCAACAGCTTCGGCTTCGGCGGCACCAACGCCACGCTGGTCTTGAAGCGCTGGGCGGGCAAGTAATACCGCTTTTGCGACAAACAAAGAAGGCGCCTTTCGAGGCGCCTTTTTTGTGAATGGGGAAAAGTGGCTGGTGTTCTCCGGTATGCCCACGCGGAGCATGGGCACGATAGTGTTCTCCGGCACGCCCTAGGCGCGATAGGTATTCATTCAGCCGAACACTTCTTTCAGCAAATCATGCATCGACTTGAACGCGCGGTTCGACACTTTGGCGTCGTACATCATCATGCCCGGCACGTTGGCGTGCGGATCTGTGAAGGAGTGGAATGCACCACCGTAGCTGTACAGCTGCCAGTCCACGCCTGCGGCATTCATCTCGTCTTCGAAAGCCGGCAGTTGCTCTTTCGGCACCAACGGGTCAGAAGCACCGTGCAGGACCAGCACCGAGCCCTTGATGTTTTTGGCGTCAGCCGGGTTAGGCGTATCCAGCGTGCCGTGGAAGGAAATCGCGGCTTTCAGTTCAGCACCGGTACGCGCAAGCTCCAGAGAGCAGCAGCCGCCGAAGCAGAAGCCGAAGGTTGCGATTCTGCTTGAGTCCAGAGCCACATCCCCCTGGCTCAACAACTGGTCGAGTCCTGCCTGCATACGCTTGCGCAGCAGGCTGCGATCGTTCTTGAGCGGCGTCATGGCAGCGCCCGCCTCGTCATTGTTACCGGGGCGAATCTGCTGACCATACAGGTCAGCCAGCAACACGACATAGCCCTCGGCTGCTACCGCTTTGGCGATGTCTTCGGCGCCCTTGCTGACGCCCATCCAGTTGGGCGCCATCAACAGACCTGGCTGTGCAGCAGTAGCATGGGTGTCGTACACCAGACGGCTTTCATAGGGCTGACCATCAATCTGATAGACCACAGAACGAATTTCGATATTGCTGCTCATTACTGACTCCTGATCGTTGGAGAGATGAAAGACGTGTCGCGGGAACTGAAACAAAAAACCCGCCGAGGCGGGTTTCTTGTCAACCGGCTATCAAACCGACAGTTCTACCAGCAACTTGTTCAGACGGCGCACGTAAGCGGCCGGATCCTTGAGGCTGTCACCGGCGGCCAGCGCGGCCTGATCGAACAGGATGTGCGACAGATCGCCGAAGCGGTCTTCGCTCTGTTCGGCATCAAGCTTGCCGATCAACGGGTGAGCCGGGTTGAATTCGAAGATAGGCTTGGAGTCTGGCACCTTCTGCCCGCTGGCCTCCAGAATCTGACGCATTTGCAGCCCCATATCCTGCTCGCCAATGGCCAGAATCGCAGGCGAATCGGTCAGACGATGGGAAACCCGCACTTCGCTCACCGACTCACCCAGCGCGGCTTTCAGGCGCTCGATCAGACCTTCCTTGTCCTTGGCGATCTCTTCCTGAGCCTTCTTGTCCTCTTCGGAGTCAAGATTGCCCAGATCCAGGTCACCACGCGCCACATCCACAAAGCCCTTGCCATCGAAGTCGCTCAGGTAGCTCATCAGCCACTCGTCGATACGATCGGTGAGCAGCAGCACTTCGATGCCCTTCTTGCGGAAGACCTCAAGGTGCGGGCTGTTCTTGACCTGTGCGTAGGATTCGCCAGTGAGGTAATAAATCTTGTCCTGACCTTCCTTGGCACGCGCCAGGTACTCGGCCAGAGAAACGCTCTGTTCGCCACTGTCGTCGGACGTCGATGCGAAACGCAGCAGACCGGCAATTTTTTCCTTGTTGGCGAAGTCTTCTGCAGGACCTTCCTTGAGGACCTGACCAAAGTTTTTCCAGAAACCCTTGTACTTCTCGGGCTCGTTTTTCGCCAGCTTCTCCAGCATGTCCAGCACGCGCTTGGTCAACGCCGACTTCATCGAGTCGATGATAGGGTCTTTCTGCAGGATTTCGCGGGAAACGTTCAGCGACAGGTCATTGGAGTCGACCACGCCCTTGACGAAGCGCATGTACAGCGGCAGGAACGACTCTGCCTGATCCATCACGAACACGCGCTGGACGTAAAGCTTGAGGCCACGCGGGGCTTCACGCTGATACAGATCGAACGGCGCACGCGCAGGCACGTACAGCAGCGAGGTGTATTCCAGCTTGCCTTCGACCTTGTTATGGCTCCAGCTCAGCGGGTTCTCGTAGTCGTGCGCGACATGCTTGTAGAACTCCTGATACTCCTCGTCCTTCACCTCGGTGCGCGGACGGGTCCAGAGTGCGCTGGCGCGGTTGACGGTTTCCCACTCCAGCGCCGGCGCCTCCTCGCCTTCGGCTGCCGGAGCCTGCTCTTTGGGCAGTTCGATCGGCAAGGCGATATGGTCGGAGTATTTCTTGATGATGTTACGCAGGCGGTAGCCGTCAGCGAATTCCTCTTCACCGTTTTTCAGGTGCAGAACAATGCGGGTGCCACGATCAGCCTTGTCGACGGTGGCAACTTCGAACTCGCCTTCGCCCTTGGAGGACCAGTGCACGCCTTCGCTCGCTGGCGTGCCGGCACGGCGGCTGAACACTTCGACCTGATCGGCTACGATGAACGCCGAGTAGAAGCCCACGCCGAACTGACCGATCAGGTGTGAGTCCTTCTTCTGGTCGCCCGACAGGTTTTTCATGAAATCAGCGGTGCCGGACTTGGCGATCGTGCCCAGGTGGGTGATCACGTCTTCACGGCTCATACCGATGCCGTTGTCTTCAAGCGTAACGGTCTTCGCGTCCTTGTCGAAGCTCACACGAATTTTCAGCTCCGCGCCGCCTTCCAGCAACTCGGGCGTGGACAACGCTTCAAAACGCAATTTGTCGACCGCGTCAGACGCGTTCGAGATCAATTCGCGAAGGAAAATTTCCTTGTTGGAATACAGCGAATGGATCATGAGGTGCAGCAGTTGCTTTACCTCGGTCTGGAAGCCCAGGGTTTCCTTTTGAGTTTCCACACTCATAATCATCAAACTCCGATCTGGATGGTATAAGCCGTCACGGTCAGGCAGCAGCCTGTGTGACAGCGGGTAGTCATCAAGGTGGGGGCTGGGTCGGGGATTTCAAGAGCCAATGATGCGTGGAGCATGTTTCGTGCACCGGTCACAAGGCGAACCGGCTTGCTCGGCGCTCACCGGAAAGGCTCATGATCGGCCCGGTTTCATGAGTGTGTAACGGCCGTGCAACAGCGCTCCCCATTATTGTCGTCACGGGTGGAACTTAACTCGCGGGGGCAGGCTCTTAGGCTCGTGAATACTTAATAAGGAGAAACACCCCATGCGTAAATCTTTAGCCTATGCCTTGATGCTTTCTGCCACCCTGGGCCTTGCCGCCTGTGACAAAAAGTCCGAAAACACTCAGCAAGATGCCAACAAGGCAGCTCAGCAGTCCCAGGAGTCGATGGAAAAGGCTCAGGAAAAAGTGAATGACGCGGCCAAGGAAAGCCAGGAAGCCGCTCAGAAGAACGCTGAAGCCGCTCAGCAGCGCGCCAATGAAAACGCCGACAAGGCGCCAGAAGCAGCACCAGCCACCAAGTAAGGCTGATACGCTCGCAGAACTAAAAAGGCCCGCTTATAGCGGGCCTTTTCATGCAACACGGTTTTTCCTGCGCAATCGTCTAACGCACGGCCTTCAAGCCAGCGCCTCGCTACGCTTGCCCATGGCCCTGTCGACCACCACCGCGACCACCAGCGTGACAACAGCAGGCACCAGCCACGCGAGCCCCTGATCACCCAGCGGCAGATGGCTCAGAACATCGGGCAGCGCGTCGGCGAAACCGGCGCCCTTCAGCGCATCGATCAGGCCAAACACCAGCGAAACCAGCATCACAGGTGCCACTACGCGTCCCTGGCTCTGCCAGAGTTCCTTGCAGAAGCTCAGCGCGACCAGAACGATGCACGGCGGATAAATCGCCGTGAGCACCGGAATCGAAAACTGGATCAGTTTGGTCAACCCGAGATTGGACACCAGCAGCGAGAACACGGCGAGGATAATCACCAGCGTTCTGTAGGACAGCGGCAGCACCTTGGCAAAGTATTCGGCGCAGGCACAGGTCAGGCCTACTGCAGTGACCAGACACGCCAGGGAAATCAGCACGGCAAGGAACCCGCTGCCCAGCGAACCGAAGGTGTGTTGCACGTAGGCATGCAGAACCGCTGCGCCATTGCTCGCACCGGCCGCCACGGCGTGGCTGCCGGAACCAAGGCGAAACAGACTGACATACACCAGCGCCAACCCCACCCCGGCGATCAGCCCGGCAATGATCGCGTAGCGAGTGATCAGACGGGGCGATTCGACACCGCGAGAGCGGATCGCATTGACGATAACGATACCGAAGACCAGCGCCCCCAGCGTATCCATGGTCAGGTAACCATTGATGAACCCCTGGGAAAACGGTGCTGCGGCGTACGCGGGCTCCGCCTCCCCTATTCCGCCCGCCGGCAAGGCGAATGCCGCAATGCCCAGAACCGCCAGCGCAATGATCTTCAGCGGCGCCAGAAAGCGTCCGACGGTATCGAGCAAGCGCCCCGGGTACAGCGAAACCCAGAACACCACCAGAAAATACACCAGGCTGTAGAGAAACAATGCCATCGGGGTGTCGCCGGTCAGAGGTGCCAGGCCGACTTCGAACGATACCGTGGCGGTACGTGGCGTGGCGAACAGCGGACCGACCGCCAGATAGCAGACGGCAGCGAGCGCCCCGCCAGCGATCTTGCCAATCGGACTGCTCAGGGCATCCATCGCGCCGCCGACCCTGGCCAGAGCAATCACGGTAATGACCGGCAAGCCAACCGCAGTGACCAGAAAGCCCAGCGCTGCCATCCACACATGCGGCCCGGCTTGCAGGCCAACTATAGGGGGAAAGATGATGTTGCCAGCCCCGACGAACAGGGCAAATGTCATAAAACCGAGTGCCAGGATGTCCTGGCCTTTCAACACTTTCATTACGAGGGACCACACGGAATCGAAAAAGGGATGGGACGTCACCCATGAATGGGGCAGACGCAGCCCGTCGGCGTAAGACGTGGCAGTACCTTGCGAAACGCCCCTCGTGAGGGCAACGCAAAAACGGCGGACAGGGTAGCCAACTTCGCTCGAAAATGCACTGTCTCAGGGCGAGTCACCCGACAACGCACCCTGAACTGGCAGCTGCAAAAGCCGCTGTAAAACGAGAAATGCCTGACAGACCAACCGTTTCCTGACAGATAGATTGGGCCTCCTCTCTATACCCGGCAGCTTATTTCCATGCCTGACATCACCCATCCGAGTGCGATACCCACGCCGACCCTGTATTCGCCACGCCTGGTCCTGCGCCCCTTAATGAAGCGTCGTGCCGCCTGTCGCGGCGCGAAGGCATGCGCCTTGTGACCGTTCAGGAAGCACAGTTTGTTTGCGGGACCACTCAGGAACAGATATGGGAATTGACCTGTCAGGAATGGCAGATGAATAACAATCGATAGACGCAAGCAGCACAAGGACGCACCGCTGCGTTTTTCAGCGGCCCAAACAAAAGCCACCCGAAGGTGGCTTTTGTCGATTACCCGAAAAGCAAGCGAGGCTTACTTGGTCGGCCAACCGGTCAGCTCGGCCAGGGCCTTGCCGATGTCTGCCAGGGAGCGCACGGTTTTCACGCCAGCGTCCTGCAGTGCAGCGAACTTCTCGTCTGCAGTACCTTTACCACCCGAGATGATTGCACCGGCATGGCCCATGCGCTTGCCCGGAGGAGCAGTCACACCAGCGATGTAGGAAACAACCGGCTTGGTCACGTGCGCCTTGATGTAGGCAGCGGCTTCTTCTTCAGCCGAACCGCCGATCTCGCCGATCATGACGATCGCTTCGGTCTTCGGGTCTTCCTGGAACAGCTTCAGGATGTCGATGAAGTTCGAACCCGGGATCGGGTCACCGCCGATACCGACGCAGGTGGACTGGCCGAAACCGGCGTCAGTGGTCTGCTTCACAGCTTCGTAAGTCAGGGTGCCGGAACGCGACACGATGCCTACCTTGCCTGGCAAGTGAATATGACCTGGCATGATACCGATCTTGCACTCGCCCGGAGTGATGACGCCTGGGCAGTTAGGGCCGATCAGGACCACACCCAGCTCGTCGCACTTGACCTTGGCTTCCAGCATGTCGATGGTCGGGATGCCTTCGGTGATGCACACGATCAGCTTGATGCCGCCGAACGCTGCTTCAAGGATGGAATCCTTGCAGAAAGGAGCCGGAACGTAGATGACGCTGGCGGTTGCGCCAGTGGTGTCTACCGCTTCTTTCACAGTGTTGAACACTGGCAGGTTCAGGTGCGTGGTGCCGCCCTTGCCTGGTGTCACGCCGCCAACCATCTTGGTGCCGTAGGCAATGGCTTGCTCGGAGTGGAAGGTACCTTGCGAACCAGTGAAACCCTGGCAGATAACCTTGGTGTCTTTATTGATCAGGACGCTCATTACTTGCCCTCCGCGGCTTTGACAACTTGTTGAGCAGCGTCGGTCAGGCTGGTAGCCGCGATGATGTTCAAACCGCTTTCTGCCAGTACTTTAGCGCCCAGCTCAGCGTTGTTGCCTTCAAGGCGAACAACAACCGGGATTTTAACGCCGACTTCTTTCACTGCGCCGATGATGCCTTCGGCAATCATGTCGCAACGAACGATACCGCCGAAGATGTTGACCAGAACTGCAGCGACGTTGGCGTCGGACAGAATGATCTTGAACGCTTCGGTAACGCGTTCCTTGGTGGCACCGCCGCCAACGTCAAGGAAGTTTGCAGGCTTGCCGCCATGCAGGTTGACGATGTCCATGGTACCCATGGCCAGACCGGCACCGTTGACCATGCAGCCGATGTTGCCTTCCAGCGCAACGTAGTTCAGTTCGAACTTGGCGGCGTGAGCTTCGCGAGGATCGTCCTGCGAAGGATCGTGGAAGCCCTTCAGCTTTGGCTGACGGTACATGGCGTTGGCGTCGATGTTGATCTTGGCGTCCAGGCAGTGCAGATCGCCATCAGCCTTGATCACCAGCGGGTTCACTTCCAGCAGTGCCAGGTCATGGTCCTGGAACAGCTTGGCCAGACCGGTGAAGATCTTGGCGAACTGAGTGACCTGCTTGCCTTCCAGACCCAGCTGGAATGCCAGATCGCGGCCCTGGAACGGCTGAGCGCCAACCAGTGGATCGATGGTGGCCTTGAGAATCTTTTCAGGAGTGTCGTGCGCGATCTTCTCGATGTCCACGCCACCTTCGGTGGAAGCCATGAACACGATACGACGGCTGGAACGATCGACCACAGCGCCCAGATACAGCTCTTTGGCGATGTCGGTGCAGGACTCGACCAGGATCTTGGTCACTGGCTGACCGTTGGCGTCAGTCTGGTAAGTCACCAGGCGCTTGCCCAACCACTGTTGAGCGAACGCTGCAGCGTCTTCCTTGCTGCGAACCAGCTTTACGCCGCCCGCTTTACCGCGACCACCTGCGTGAACCTGGGCTTTGACGACCCACTCGGTCCCGCCGATCTTGTCGCAGGCTTCTGCTGCTGCTTCCGGGGTGTCTACCGCGTAACCCTTGGATACTGGCAGGCCGTACTCAGCGAACAGCTGCTTACCCTGATACTCGTGAAGATTCATGCTTATTACCGTCTTCGTTTAGGTACTGCGCATTCGGTGCTGCACGTCGGCGTGCCGCACCACCTGTGACCGCTACTCCGGGTGGACTCCGCAAGTGCCGTGGGACACTCATGAAGCCGCCTGAGAGGTCGAGTCCGGCGCAGATTCCGCGGTAAGCCCTGCTTGCAAGGCCAACGACGGGCACTGCGCCGTGGTTTCTCTTGTTGTCTTAGCGTTTCTTGCGATTCTGGATATGGATGGCGCCGCCATTCACAGCCAGTGCAGCTTCATGCAGCGCTTCGGACAGGGTCGGGTGCGAGAAGACCATCATGCCGATGTCCTCTGCGCTGCTGCCGAATTCCATCGCGATTGCGCCCTGCTGTACCAGTTCTGCAGCGCTCGGGCCAATAACGTGAACACCCAGTACGCGATCGGTCTTGGCGTCGGCAATGATCTTGACGAAACCGCCGGTGTCATTGGCTGCCATGGCACGGCCGCTGGCTGCGAACGGGAACGTACCGACGTTGACTTCAACGCCTTCGGCCTTGAGCGTCTGCTCGGTCTTGCCGACCCAGGCGATTTCCGGGTGGGTATAGATAACCGACGGGATCAGGTTGTAGTTCATCTGGGCCTTGTGGCCCTTGATGCGCTCGACAACCATGATGCCCTCTTCCGAGGCCTTGTGCGCCAGCATCAGGCCGCGAACCACGTCACCAATGGCGTATACGCCCGGAACGCTGGTGGTGCAGTAGTCATCAACGTAGATGAAACCGCGCTCGTCCAGATCGACGCCGCTGTCCGAAGCCAGCAGATCAGTGGTAACCGGACGACGGCCCACGGCAACGATCAGACGGTCGAAGGTGATCGACTGTTCGCCGGCAGCGTCGGTGTAGCTGACCACAACCTGCTCGCCTTCGACCTTGGAACCGGTCACGCGAGCGCCCAGCTTGATGTCCAGGCCCTGCTTGTTGAAGGTTTTCAGCGCTTCCTTGGAAACCGCTTCGTCGGCTGCCGGGATGAACTTCTCCAGCGCTTCCAGAACGGTAACCTGGGCACCCAGGCGAGCCCAGACAGAACCCAGTTCCAGACCGATCACGCCAGCGCCGATCACGCCCAGACGCTGTGGAACCTGTTGGAATTCAAGAGCACCAGTCGAATCGACGATGACTTTCTGGTCAACAGGCGCTGGCGGAATGTCGATAGGACGCGAACCCGAAGCCAGGATCACATGATCCGCTTCAATGATTTCGACAGTGCCATCGGCTGCGGTCAGTTCAACTTTCTTGCCGGCCAGCAGTTTGCCGTGGCCCTGCAACGTGGTCACGCCGTTGGCTTTGAACAGGCTGGCAACGCCGCCGGTCAGGCCTTTGACGATGGTCGACTTGCGGCCGATCATCGCTGGGACGTCGATGTTCAGTTCAGAGGTCGAGATGCCATGCACGCTGAAGCCGTTCTTGGCTTCATAGAATTTCCAGGAGCTGTCGAGCAGTGCCTTGGAAGGAATGCAACCCACGTTCAGGCAGGTACCGCCGAGGGCCAGTTTGCCCTCCTTGTCCTGATACTTCTCGATGCAGGCAGTCTTGAGACCAAGTTGCGCAGCCTTGATGGCGGCAACATAACCGCCAGGGCCTGCGCCAATCACTACCACGTCGAATTTCTGGGACATAAAAAAGAATTCCTCTATAGCTGCGAGCTTTAACCTGCAAGCTGCAGGCAGGTCTGTGATGCTTTACAGACGAGCGTTGCAACCTGTTCATTAGATGTAATCTGCAAGACCCGGGCTGTGCGACAGACTGCGCTCTTGCGCAGCCTGTCGTGTGCAGCCCGGGGCTGCGTCATCAAATATCCAGCAGCAGACGAGCCGGATCTTCCAGCAGGTTCTTGATGGTCACGAGGAAGGTTACCGCTTCCTTGCCGTCGATCAAACGGTGATCATACGACAACGCCAGATACATCATCGGGCGAATCACAACCTGACCATTGACCGCCATCGGACGCTGCAGAATGTTGTGCATGCCCAGAATTGCAGCCTGTGGCGGGTTGACGATCGGCGTCGACATCATCGAACCGAAAGTACCACCATTGGTGATAGTGAACGTACCGCCGGTCATCTCGTCGATGGACAGTTTACCGTCACGGGCTTTCTTGCCGAAGGTGGCGATGCCGCCTTCGATTTCAGCCAGGCTCATGTGCTCTGCGTTACGCAGAACCGGTACGACCAGACCGCGATCGCTGGAAACCGCGACACCGACGTCAGCATAGCCGTGGTAAACGATATCGGAACCGTCGATCGACGCGTTGACGGCCGGGAAGCGCTTCAGCGCTTCAGTGGCAGCCTTGACGAAGAACGACATGAAGCCCAGGCGTACGCCATTGTGCGACTTCTCGAACAGGTCCTTGTACTTCGAACGCAGTGCCATGACTTCGGTCATGTCGACTTCGTTGAAAGTGGTCAGCATCGCCATGTTCGACTGGGCTTCGACCAGACGCTTGGCAACGGTTGCACGCACGCGGGTCATCGGCACACGCTTCTCGGTGCGATCGCCAGCAGCGACCACAGGAGCCGCGGCGGCAGCAGGCTTGGCGGCAGGCGCAGCGGCCGGAGCGGATTTCTTCGCTTCAACTGCAGCAACCACGTCTTCCTTGGTGATACGGCCGTCTTTACCGGTGCCCTTGACGCTGGCCAGGTTGATGCCGTTTTCTTCAGCCAGTTGACGCGCAGCAGGCGCAGCAATCGGGTCTTCTTCGCCAGCGCCGGCAGGTGCAGCGGGAGCCGCAGCAGGAGCCGAGGCAGGCGCGGCCGCAGCGGCAGCTGGCGCAGCAGAAGCAGTAGCACCAGCGTCCAGCGTTGCAATCACTTCGTTGGACAGGACA
The DNA here is from genome assembly GCF_027983475.1 of Pseudomonas cerasi. Lineage (NCBI taxonomy): Bacteria > Pseudomonadati > Pseudomonadota > Gammaproteobacteria > Pseudomonadales > Pseudomonadaceae > Pseudomonas > Pseudomonas cerasi. The sequence goes on along the minus strand of NZ_JAQJVM010000001.1, from coordinate 1,191,859 downwards.
GTGCTGCCCTCGCCTTTCACGATCGATACCAGCACGCCGTCGGCTTCGGCCAGTACTTCGAGAACGACCTTGTCGGTCTCGATGTCGACCAGCAGCTCGTCACGTTTTACCGCATCGCCCGGCTGCTTGTGCCAGGTGGAAATGGTGCCGTCGGCAACGGATTCCGGGAAAGAGGGGGCTTTGATCTCGATAGCCATTATCTGTAATTCCTTAATTCGGTTTCTAATGCTCGAAGGCGTTAAACAGTGAAGGCATCTTGCAGCAGTTTTTCCTGCTGCTCGGCGTGCATCGAAGCGTAACCACATGCTGGAGCGGCAGAAGCATCACGACCGGCGTACTCGAGAACGAGTTCACGTTTGTGGTTGCCCATGCTGCGACGCAGATGGTGTTGGCTGCTGTACCAGGCACCCTGGTTCATCGGCTCTTCCTGACACCAGACCACATGCTGCAGGTTGGTATAAGGCGCGATGGTTTCCATCAAATCATCTTCAGGGAACGGATACAGCTGCTCGAGGCGAACGATGGCGATGTCTTCACGCCCTTCGGCACGGCGTTTTTCCAGGAGATCGTAGTAAACCTTGCCGCTGCACAGCACCAGACGCGTGACCTTGGCCGGATCGAGGGTATCGATTTCCGGAATGACGGTCTGGAACGAGCCTTCGGCCAAGTCTTCCAGAGTCGAAACAGCCAGCTTGTGACGCAACAGCGACTTCGGTGTCAGCACGATCAGCGGCTTGCGCAGCGGACGGATGACCTGACGACGCAACAAGTGATAGATCTGCGCCGGAGTCGTCGGTACGCACACCTGAATGTTGTGCTCGGCGCACAATTGCAGGTAACGCTCCAGACGGGCCGACGAGTGCTCTGGCCCCTGCCCTTCATAGCCATGAGGCAACAGCATGGTCAGACCGCACAGACGGCCCCACTTGTGCTCGCCGCTGGTGATGAACTGGTCGACAACCACCTGAGCGCCGTTGGCGAAGTCGCCGAACTGGGCTTCCCAGATAACCAGCGCATCAGGCTGGGTAGTCGAATAACCGTATTCGAATGCCAGTACGGCCTCTTCCGAAAGGAAGGAGTCGTACAGGTCGAAACGTGGCTGACCGGAGTACAGATTCTGCAGCGGGATATAGGTCCCGGCGTCTTTCTGGTTGTGCAGCACGGCGTGACGGTGCGAGAACGTACCGCGACCGATGTCCTGCCCCGTCATGCGGATCGGGTGACCTTCGAATGCCAGTGTGGCGTACGCCATGGTTTCGGCGTAACCCCAGTTAATCGGCAAGCCACCGGCCTGCATCTTCTGGCGGTCTTCGTAGATTTTCTGAACCTGACGCTGCACGACGAAGCCTTCCGGCAGCTCCATGAGCTTGGCGGACAGTTCCTGCAGGGTCTTGAGATCGAAGCGGGTGTCGTGACGCGCAGTCCAGGCATGGCCCAGGTATGGACGCCAGTCGACGAACAATTCCTTGTTCGGCTCCTTGACCAGACTTTTCACCACGTGCAGACCGTTGTCCAGCGCGCTGCGGTAGTCGTCGACCTTGGCCTGAACGCGGGCATCGTCGAGAACGCCGGTCTTGATCAGATGCTCGGCATACAGCTCGCGCGTGGTGCGCTGCTTGGTGATCTGCTGATACATCAAAGGCTGGGTGCCGCTCGGCTCGTCAGCTTCGTTGTGACCACGGCGACGGTAGCAGACCAGATCGATCACGATGTCGCGCTTGAACTGCATGCGGTAATCGATGGCCAGCTGGGTCACGAACATCACGGCTTCCGGATCATCACCATTCACATGGAGGATCGGTGCCTGGATCATCTTGGCGACGTCGGTGGCGTACTCGGTAGAACGCGAGTCCAGCGGGTTGCTGATGGTGAAGCCCACTTGGTTGTTGATGACGATGTGGATCGTACCGCCCGTCTTGAAGCCGCGAGTCTGCGACATCTGGAAGGTTTCCATGACCACGCCCTGGCCGGCAAAGGCCGCGTCGCCGTGGAGGGAAATCGGCAGAACCTTGTCGCCGTTTGGATCGTTGCGACGATCCTGACGCGCACGCACGGACCCCTCGACCACCGGAGACACGATCTCCAGGTGAGACGGGTTGAAGGCCATGGCGAGGTGAACCTCACCGCCTGCGGTCATGACGTTGGAAGAGAAGCCCTGGTGGTATTTGACGTCACCGGAACCCAGTTCCACTTTCTTCTTGCCTTCGAACTCGTCGAACAGGTCGCGAGGATTCTTGCCGAAGGTGTTCACCAGTACGTTGAGGCGGCCACGGTGGGCCATGCCGATCACGACTTCCTTGGTGCCATAGGACCCGGAACGCTGAATCAGCTCGTCCAGCATTGGAATCAGGCTTTCGCCGCCTTCCAGACCGAAACGCTTGGTGCCCGGGTATTTGGTACCCAGGTATTTCTCGAGGCCTTCAGCTGCGGTAACACGCTCGAGCAGGTGGCTCTGAATGTCAGCCGAGAACACCGGACGGCCACGAACACTCTCGAGACGCTGCATGAACCAGTTGCGCTGCTCGGAATCCACGATGTGAGTGAACTCGGAGCCGATGGTGCGACAATATGTCTGCTGCAACGCTTCATGAATTTCGCGTAGGCTCGCTTCCTCTTTGCCGATGAACAGGTCGCCGGCACGGAAGGTCGTATCAAGATCGGCATTGGTCAAGCCGTAATGATTGATGGACAGATCCGCAGGCGCAGGGCGCTGCCACAGGCCCAGCGGATCGAGTTGGGCAGCCTGGTGGCCACGCATCCGATATGCCTGGATCAGTCGCAGCACTTCAACCTGCTTCTTCTCGTGTTCGCTGCTCACACTGCCGGCGGACACCGGTTGAGCGCGGCGCTGGTTTTTAGCCAGCAACACGAAATGATCGCGAATGGTCGAGTGCGATACATCAGTGGCAGAGCTGCCGTCTGCTGGCAACTTCTGAAAGTAGGTGCGCCATTCTTCTGGCACAGCGTTAGGGTCGTGCAGGTAAAGCTCATAGAGCTCTTCCACATAGGCAGCGTTACCACCGGATAGGTGGGCACTGTTCCACATGCGCTGCATCACGCTTTCTTGCATGCTTGGTCACCCTCGGTAAGGGGACACCACCGGCGAAGACACCAGAGCAATCCTGAAATAGTCGTGTGCAGCGACTGTATCAAGTCACCAGGGATCACGCAGATAGTCCGGGTACCAGCCCGGATGCCCCTGCTGGTCTCATTTCTTCAAAATAAGAGCCGCAGCTTTGCGAGCTACTGCTCAGGTTAAAACTACGGCGCCGGTTGAAGCCTGCGCCGTAGCCACTTCAGTACAACGGTGTAACAGATAAAGCGATGAATCAGACACCGTTCTGCAACAGCATGTTGCGTACGTGACCGATAGCCTTGGTTGGGTTAAGGCCCTTCGGACAGACGTTGACGCAGTTCATGATGCCGCGGCAGCGGAATACGCTGAACGGATCATCAAGCGAAGCCAGACGCTCACTGGTGCGGGTATCACGGCTGTCAGCCAGGAAACGGTAGGCTTGCAGCAGCGCAGCAGGACCCAGGAACTTGTCGGGGTTCCACCAGAAGGACGGGCATGAAGTCGAGCAGCAAGCGCACAGGATGCACTCGTACAGACCATCGAGCTTTTCGCGCTCTTCCGGTGTTTGCAGACGTTCGATGGCCGGAGCCGGCGTGTCGTTCTGCAGGAACGGCTTCACCTTCTCGTACTGCTTGTAGAAGATGCTCATATCGACGACCAGGTCACGAATAACCGGCAAACCAGGCAGCGGACGTACGATCAGCTTGTTCTTGGCAACGACAGCCGACAGCGGCGTGATGCAGGCCAGGCCGTTCTTGCCGTTGATATTCATGCCGTCGGAACCGCAAACGCCTTCACGGCATGAGCGACGATAAGAGAACCCTTGATCCTGTTCTTTGACCAGGGCGAGCACGTCCAGCACCATCAGGTCCTTGCCACCGGTATCGACCTGAAACTCCTGCATGAACGGCGCGGCGTCCTGCTCAGGGTTGTAACGATAAACACTGACTTGCAACATATCGGCCACCCCTTAATAAGTCCGAATCTTGGGTTCAAAAGTCGGAACAGTCTTCGGCGAGAAGTTCACGGCACGCTTGGTCACGCGCTTGTCACCCGGGAAATACAGGGTGTGGCACAACCAGTTCTCGTCGTCGCGATCTTCGAAGTCTTCGCGAGCGTGAGCGCCGCGGGACTCTTTACGATGCTCCGCAGCAATCGCCGTGGCTTCGGCAACTTCCAGCAGGTTTTGCAGTTCAAGCGCTTCGATACGGGCGGTGTTGAACGCCTGGCTCTTGTCGTTGATCTTGACGTTGGCGATACGCACGCGCAGATCAGCCAGCTGGGCAATACCCTTCTGCATGTATTCGCCAGTACGGAATACACCGAAGTAGTTCTGCATGCAGCTCTGCAGTTCTTTACGCAGCGACGCAACGTCTTCACCAGTGGTGCGTTCGTTCAGGCCGGCAAGGCGCGCGAGGGCAGCATCGATGTCGGACTCGGAAGCGCGCGCATAATCGACGCCTTCACGCAGCGCCTGCTCGAGGTGGATACCCGCAGCGCGGCCGAACACCACCAGATCGAGCAGCGAGTTGCCGCCCAGACGGTTTGCGCCGTGAACCGATACGCAAGCCACTTCACCTACCGCGAACAGACCTGGAATGATCTGATCGACGCCCGCCGCATCCTGAGTGATCGCCTGACCATGAATGTTGGTGGCAACGCCGCCCATCATATAGTGGCAGGTTGGTACGACAGGGATCGGAGCGGTCGCAGGATCGACGTGAGCAAAGGTCTTGGACAGCTCCATGATCCCTGGCAGACGGCTGTGCAGCACTTCTTCGCCAAGGTGATCGAGCTTGAGCATCACGTGATCGCCATCGGGACCACAGCCGTTACCGGCAATGATTTCCTTGACCATGGAACGTGCCACAACGTCACGACCGGCAAGGTCCTTGGCGTTCGGAGCATAACGCTCCATGAAACGCTCACCGTGCTTGTTGATCAGGTAACCGCCTTCACCGCGGCAACCTTCGGTGACCAGTACACCTGCACCGGCAATACCGGTCGGGTGGAACTGCCACATTTCGATGTCCTGAACAGGTACACCGGCACGCAGCGCCATGCCGATACCGTCACCGGTATTGATCAGGGCATTGGTGGTCGACGAGTAGATACGGCCTGCACCGCCAGTCGCCAGCACGGTTGCATTGGCGCGGATGTACGAGGTTTCGCCTGTCTCGATGCAGATTGCGATGATGCCGACAAAGGCGCCGTCGTTGTTCTTTACCAGATCCACTGCATAGTATTCGTTGAGGAATACAGTGCCTGCCTTCAGGTTGGCCTGATACAGGGTGTGCAGCAGTGCGTGACCGGTACGGTCGGCGGCAGCGCAGGTACGGGCAGCCTGCCCGCCCTTGCCGAAGTCCTTGGACTGGCCACCGAACGGACGCTGGTATATACGGCCCTGCTCGGTACGGGAGAACGGCAGGCCCATGTGCTCGAGCTCGAAGACCGCTTCCGGACCTACGGAACACATGTATTCGATAGCGTCCTGGTCACCGATGTAGTCGGAGCCCTTGACGGTATCGTACATGTGCCAGCGCCAGTCATCGTTCGGATCGGCGGAGGCGATTGCACAGGTGATGCCGCCCTGCGCGGATACGGTGTGCGAGCGGGTCGGGAAAACCTTGGTGACCACGGCAGTCTTGTGACCGCCCTGGGCGAGCTGCAGCGCAGCGCGCATGCCGGCACCGCCACCACCAATGATGATGGCGTCGAAAGAAAGCGCATTAATGTTAGCCATGGATCAGATACCCCAAAGAATCTGCACGCCCCAGACGAAGTAGGCGAACATCAGAACGCCGCATACCGCCTGGAACAGGAAACGTACTGCAGTTGCGGACTTGCCCAGCGCCATCGGCGTCAGGTAGTCGGTCGCGATGGTCCACATGCCGACCCAGGCGTGGGCGCCAAGGGCAACGAGGGCCAGGAGACTGAAGATACGCATTCCGTTGTGAGCGAACAGACCATGCCATTGGGCGTAGCTCAGACCCGGGTGAAAGACCATGTAACCGATCAGAAAAATGAAATAAGCCGCGAGCACGACTGCGGAGACACGCTGAGCCATCCAGTCATAGAGGCCCGAACGCGACAGGTTGGTGACGTTGGTTACCATATCCATACTCCCGCCAGAAGAATCAGAATCACGGAAACCGCGATAACGATTTTGGAGCCCAGCTTTCCGCCTTCAAGCGTCTCGCCTACCCCCGAGTCCATGATGAGGTGACGAATACCGGCCACCAGGTGGTACAGCAGGGCAGACAGAAGTCCCCAGATGATCAGCTTGGCCAGCGGACTGGTCATATACGCCTTGACTTCACCAAATCCCTCTTCGGAGGCCAGCGACTTGTCCATTGCATACAGCATGATTGCAATACCGACAAAGAGGATGACACCGGAGATGCGGTGAAGGATGGACGTGTAAGCGGTGACTGGGAGCTTGATGGTCCTTAGGTCTAGATTTACAGGTCGTTGGCTATTCACGGCTTTTTTTCACACTGAAGAGCCCCTAACAATCAGGGCAAGTTGTTGGGAAGTGCACTGGTCAGGTACCCACCACCCAGGAAGTGACGACCCCCTTGAAACAGGCCAAAAGCCTCTGGCGGTCGGACGCCGAGTATAGACAGTTAGGTTACTAATGACAACGCGCAGACGTACCGCCAATAGCGGATTGCGTTGCCGCGACAAAAGGCGTAAATGGCAGTAAACCGTCTGAAAAATCCACGGCCGAGCCCTTGCGGAACACGACTTTAGGCAAATTGACTTTAGAATTTATCTCACTATAGTGATGCGGGCCCTGCGTGGGGGGCCTGTCTGATGATTTGAAGCATAAATAGGAGGCCACATGGCTGACAAAAAAGCGCAGTTGATCATCGAGGGCGCTGCCCCCGTCGAGCTGCCAATTCTGACCGGTACAGTGGGTCCGGACGTGATCGACGTACGCGGCCTGACCGCCACCGGCCGCTTCACATTTGACCCTGGTTTCATGTCCACGGCCTCTTGCGATTCGAAGATCACCTACATCGATGGTGATAATGGCATTCTGCTACACCGCGGCTACCCGATCGAACAACTGGCCGAGCAGTCCGACTACCTCGAGACCTGCTACCTGCTGCTCAACGGTGAACTGCCCACCGCCGAGCAGAAAGCCCAGTTCGTGGCCGTGGTCAAGAACCACACGATGGTTCACGAACAACTCAAGACCTTCTTCAACGGTTTCCGCCGTGACGCCCACCCGATGGCCGTCATGTGTGGCGTAGTCGGCGCCCTGTCGGCGTTCTACCACGACTCGCTGGACATCAATAACCCGCAGCACCGCGAGATTTCCGCAGTCCGTCTGGTCGCCAAGATGCCGACCTTGGCAGCGATGGTCTACAAGTACTCCATGGGTCAACCCATGATGTACCCGCGCAACGACCTCAGCTACGCGGAAAACTTCCTGCACATGATGTTCAACACCCCGTGCGAGATCAAACCGATCAGCCCGGTGCTGGCCAAGGCGATGGACAAGATCTTCATCCTCCACGCCGATCACGAGCAGAACGCGTCGACCTCCACCGTACGCATGGCGGGCTCTTCGGGTGCCAACCCGTTCGCCTGTATCGCAGCCGGTATCGCAGCGCTCTGGGGCCCTGCCCACGGCGGCGCCAACGAAGCGGTACTGACCATGCTCGATGAAATCGGCGACGTGTCGAACATCGACACGTTCATTGCCAAGGCCAAGGACAAGAACGATCCGTTCAAGCTCATGGGCTTCGGTCACCGCGTGTACAAGAACCGTGACCCGCGCGCCACCGTAATGAAGCAGACCTGCGACGAAGTATTGAAAGAACTGGGCATCACCAACGATCCTCAACTCGAACTGGCCATGCGCCTCGAAGAGATCGCCCTGACCGACCCGTACTTCATCGAGCGCTCGCTGTACCCGAACGTCGACTTCTACTCGGGCATTATCCTCAAGGCCATCGGCATTCCGACCAGCATGTTCACCGTGATCTTCGCCCTGGCGCGGACTGTCGGCTGGATCTCGCACTGGAAGGAAATGCTCTCCAGCCCCTACAAGATCGGTCGCCCTCGCCAGCTGTACACCGGCAACGTGCAACGCGACATCGTCGCCCTGCAAGACCGCAAGTAAGCGCCACACGCAAAAAAAGGGCTGCCATTGGCAGCCCTTTTTTGTGCGCGCTATCCGATGCACATCATGGGGTTTGCGCAGCACGCTCCCTGAGGGCTTTCAAGGTGTTGAACGGCGCATCGACAACGAACTTGTTGGCCAGCATAGAAGGCACACTGCCACCCGGCTCGGTGTGAACCTGATAGGTCACTTCAGTCTGGTTCGGCCCTTTGGGCACCATTTTCCAGAAGCCCTTGACCTCGGTTACGCGCACATAGCCCTTTTCTTCGGGGATGTACGAAGGCTGCTCTTCAAGATTACGGGTAACACTCCCGTCAGGGCCTTCCTGAGTGGTGATCAACAGCACAGAATCGCGAGGCGTCACTGGCCAGGGAGTGTTGAACTGGCTGTAGGTCCAGGTCTTGTTGCCTTCGTGCTTGAGCACTTTCTGCAACTTGCACTCATGAATCCAGGCGCAGGCGCCCGTGACATCCTCCTGAAGCGCGCGCAACTTGCTCACGCTGGCATTGATCAGCGCAATGCCCTGATAAGCCTTGTAATCAGACCCGGGCACGTCGCTCAACGAAACCTTGATGCCCTCCTGATTCTTGACCTCTTTCCACTCTTCAGCCTGCGCCGTTCCGGCAAGCATTACAGTCAAACCACAAGCAACAGCCATGCGATACAGCGGACCCATTGTTTTATTCCTTGTTTTGAAGTTCCGAAGAAGCATTTGTGCTCGAAAACACTTTTTCAGGCCACCGCAGTGGCTTTTTCCCACCAACCGATCAGGCGAATGGCATCCGCCTGGTCGACACCGCAGACATCCTCTGCCGCCTTGAACTGACTGCATACGGCGGGCCGCTCAGCCCTGCCAAACAAGGCGCACAAAAACTCGACCGACAGGTGCAGACAACGCTCGCCTGCAGGCTTTCCGTCGGGCATACCGGGTATGGGAGACGTTATGGAAGGCGCTATGCAGCACGCTCCACAACCGGAACGGCAGTCCATGACCAGACACCCTTTTGTGAAAATTGAAAAAGAGGAAGGATATTAACCGTCAAAACGTCTGTTTGAAAACGCCGTATCGGACGACAGGCAGGGCTTACTGCTTGAATTTGAAGTCCAGCGCAGCGCCTTCCACGTCGCGACGGTTTTCGTTGCGCATCTGCAATTGCATTTCGTTGGTCAGCAATCGCCCTTCGAGCTCGAACGGACCAGGGTTCGCAGAGTCGCCCTTGTCGCTGAACATCTGCGGCAATATCGGCTTGCGCTTGCTGGTAATCACCTTGGCAGGCGGGTCGAGTTCCTTGACCAGTTCGGGAGGCAGGCTCAGGTCCAGCTTGGGCGATTTGATTCGCACATCCTTGACGCTGGCCGTCTTGGCATCCTTGGCGTTCTTGCGCTTGCTCGCAGGCGCCTTGGCTGCCGCGACCTTGGAAGAAGCTTTTTCGGACGCCGCCGATTTGGCGCTTTGGGGTGCTGCAGGTTCTGACTTTTCCTTTCCGACCACCACAGGCACGACTGGCACCCCCGGCATCAGCTGATGCATGGTGTCCGGCGCCTTGATTTGCCTGGCATCGGTGGCGGCCGCCTCCGCAGGTACCTCAGTCTTCAGATGCACCTCGGGCGATACCGGCGCTGTGATGACCGCCTCGGTCTTGGGTTTGGGCACAGAGGTATCCGGAGCGTCACAACCACTCAGAAGTACGACGACAAGCAATCCGAGACAGCGAAAAACATTCATAGGCAAAAAGTCAGGCAAGACAGTGGCAAAAAGCCGGAAAGAAACACATGCTGTCCTTTTGAGGCCAACCTGACAAGACAAGAGTTCCGAAGAATTGACAAATATCTTTGCCAATCAATAAGCCTGGACAGCTTCCTGACATAACTGCTTGGCCAGAATCCCCAATGTCATCAATGCCCGCTCGGCTTCCTTGTTCCATTTCATGCCGCAATTCAAACGAATACAGTGGTTGAACTGCTCGGTATTACTGAAAATCAGCCCGGGTGCAATGCTGATGCCCTGCTCGAGCGCACGCACGTGCAATTCCTGGGTATTGACCCTGCCCGGCAGACTGACCCAGAGGATAAAGCCCCCTGCGGGACGGCTCATCTGCGTGCCTTCGGGAAAGAACTGCTGCACCGCCAGCTGATACGCACTGAGGTTCTTGCGGTATTCGAGCCGAATGAAGCGCAGGTGCCGATCATAGCCGCCGTTTTCGAGGTACGCGGCGACGGCCATTTGCGTGACACTGCACGCCGAGTGAGTACTGAAGGTCTGCAGGCGCTGAATTTCCGCCTGGTATTTGCCGGCTATCATCCAGCCGATGCGCACACCCGGTGACAAGGTCTTGGAGAAGCTTGAGCAGTAAATCACCCTCCCCAGCCGGTCGAAGGCCTTGAGCGCCTTGGTCCGCCCTACTTCGAACATCAACTCGCCGTAGACGTCGTCTTCAACCACCTGGATATCGAAATCCGAGGTCAGCCGCAGCAGGTTTTTCTGCCGCTCCTCGGGCATGGTGCCGCCCAGTGGATTGCTCAGCCGTGAGGTCAGCACCAGGGCCTTGATGGACCATTGATTGGCCGCCAGTTGCAAGGCTTCAAGACTGATGCCGGTGGCCGGATCACTGGGGATTTCGATGACTTTCAAACCCAGCAGGTCGGCAAGTTGCAGCAACCCGTAATAAGCTGGTGATTCGGCGGCTATCAGATCGCCGGGCCGGGTCAGCACCCGCAGGGCCATCTGCAGCGCATCCACGCAGCCGTGAGTGATGACCACTTCTGACGGGTCGACCACTACACCGGCGTCGCGCATGCGGATCGCGACCTGCCTGCGCAAGGGTTCGAAGCCAGGGCTGAACATGTAACTGAAGGCCCGTGGGCTGTGAAAACGCGTGACCTTGGCCAGTTGCTGATGCAGCGCGCGCACCGGCAGGTAATCCACATGAGGCACGGCGGCCCCGAGGGCGAAGACTCCTTCGCGGCGCGACTCTTCGAGCACTTGCTGGATAATGCTGCTGCGTGTGACCAGGCCGGGCCGCTCGACCCGCGCGATATCCGGGGTGGACGCTGTCAGCGCGGGCGTTTGATGGACGTAGTAGCCGGATTGAGGACGCGCCCGGATCAGCCCCTGGTCTTCAAGGTTCGCGTAAGCCTGCAATACAGTCGCATGGCTGACGTTGAGCTGCGAACTCATTTTGCGAACGGACGGCACACGCTCGCCGGGCTGATACACACCACGGCGGATGTCTTCGGCCAACTGCTGAGCGATACGCTGGTAGAGCAAGAGATTGGTCATGACACAGCCTCGAAAAGACCGGTGATTTATTATTTTTGAAAATACAGATGCGTAATAACCGGCACAGATCGGAAGTGTACGGGAACAGTTTGAAGACAGGCCAGCATTGATGGCTGCTGAGTGAAAATAAACGCGGGCAGAAACGCCATAATCAATGTGATTAAAGACAAAAAAGCCCGAGGCCGTTTCCGGCATCGGGCTTTTTATCGTCTATTTATCAGCGAGCTGCGCCCAGCTGACCTTTTTCGTCCGAGAAAACGATCTCGACACGCCTGTTTTGCGCGCGGCCCCGCTCGGAGGTATTGGCATTCACAGGAAACTCCTGGCCATAGCCTTCGACCTGAATGCGTTTTTCGTCGATGCCCAGGTCCATCAGCACATCAGCGACTGCTTGCGCCCGGTCTTTCGAGAGCTTCAGGTTTTCCTGACGATCGCCCGTGCTGTCGGTATAGCCTTCGATGCGGACCACTCGGCGTGGATTGATCTGCAGAAACTGCACAACCTTGAGAATGGTACGGCTGGCCGAGTTTTTCAGCTCGGCATGTCCGGCGTCGAACAGCACATCGCCCAGGGTCATGACCAGCCCGCGGTCGGTTTCGGTGGTGGCCAGGCTGAGGATCTGATCCTCCAGCCAACGGCCCTGTTGCTGGGCGCTGGCCAACTTGGCTTCGCGCAGTGCCAACTGCATACGCTGACGTTCCATGTCCATTTTCGCCAGACGCTCCTGACTCAGCATCAGGTTGCTGTGCTCACGCGCGATCTCGCTGTAGCGGCTGCTGAGGTAGGCGTAGTGAGCGACATCGGCGCCACTCCCCAGGTAACTGGACAGACGCTCGGCGCGAGCCAGCGATTCACCCGCACGAATGACATCCTTGGGTGCACTGCGCAGCACATCGGTATCTTCCTTGACCTTCTGGAAGTCGGCACTGGCCTGCTGCAACGCCTGGCCGCTGTCCTGATGACCGGCACAACCATAAAGGCCAGCCGCACCCAGCAACAGACACACACTCAGGACACGCGGAATACGCTTCATTGCGCCTCCCCCAGCTGCTTGCGCAAGCGATTGAGGCGGGTATTCAACTGATTGACCTGCTCCTGGCTCTTGAGGGTCAACACTCGCGCTTCAGCCAGGCGCGCATCAAGCTCGGCCTGCTCGGCTTTCATACGCGCGTCCTTGTAGGCATGGCTTGCCATGGAAGCGCGGGCTTCGGCAAACCCTGCCTGAGCGACTTCCATCTCGGGTTGATCATCACTCGCGCCGACCGCCTTGGCCTGCTCCAGCGCCTGCTCGGTCAGCTTGAACTGCTCGGTTGGTACCGGATCACTGGCGCAACCGGCCAGCGTGGCGACTGCCATGACGGCAATTGAAAAACGAATACTCACAAAAACATCCCTACTTGTTGGGTGCGCTGGCGCTGGCGGGTTGCAACAGTTGGGCTCTCCACAACTCCAGGTTGTGCCTGATGACATCGCCCGCAAGGCCAGAGGCGGCCGATTCTGTCATCTTTTTCGCCAGCTGTCCGCGCAACCATGGTTCATTGCAGGCCGAGTTGAACGACAAGGCCAGATAGAAACCCGGCGTATCGACCGGTAGAGGCTGTGCCGTCAGGTCTTTGGAAAGACCCAGCGTCTGCACCATGACCATACCGGCATAACGCCCGGCAAGCACGTAATCCACCTCACCCAATGCCAGCTTCTGAAAGGCAGGTGTGAGTGCGGGCAGGCGCTCCAGGGTCAGATTCTGCCTGGCCAGCACCTCGAAGGAAGGCGTCAGGCGGGTCTTTTCCGACATGGCGCCGGGATGGCCCTGCAGCTCGCTCACGGCATTGAACGGCACGCTGTGATCGTGACGCGTCCAGACCATGATCTCGTTCTGCACGATCGGCGGATGAATGTAATCCAGCGCTTCGAGTTGTGCGGCATTCAATGGCGCGTCAGCCAGCAGGTCCATGCGCCCGGTGCGCACCTCTTCGAGCGCCTGACTGCGCTTGCCGCCATACAGAAATTCGACCTTGATACCCAGCTCGCCTGCCGCCTGGGTGAGCAGATCGGCATTGGCCCCCATCAGGTGGCGCGGATCCTGGGGATCACGCCACAGATACGGCGGCGCGTCCGGGCTGCCGGTCACGATCAGACGCTCGCACTTGCCTGCGGCGGATGCCAGCGTCGGCAGTGTGATCAGCCCGAGGAGAAGCGAAGACAGCAGCCGGGAATGCACCATGAAAAGTCCTTTCGATACGCAATAAAAAACCCGCTTCATCCAGGCAGGCGCACCGTAAACCGCTGGTGCGCAAACCCCGAATGGAACGGGTTCTCTTTATAGTGGAAGCGCGGGGCTTAAACCAGCTTCTCCAGCTCGGGGATGGCTTCGAACAAGTCAGCCACCAGACCGTAATCGGCGACCTGGAAGATCGGCGCCTCTTCATCCTTGTTGATCGCAACGATCACCTTGGAATCCTTCATACCGGCCAGATGCTGAATGGCGCCGGAAATACCGACTGCGATGTACAGCTGAGGAGCAACGATCTTGCCGGTCTGACCGACCTGCATGTCGTTGGGTACGAAACCGGCATCGACCGCAGCTCGGGAAGCGCCCACTGCCGCACCGAGCTTGTCGGCCAGCGTGTACAGGTGCCTGAAGTTGTCGCCGTTCTGCATGCCGCGACCACCGGAAACGACGATCTTGGCCGCGGTCAGTTCCGGACGATCGGATTTGGCCAGTTCTTCACCGACGAAGCTGGACTTGCCGGCATCGTGAGCAGCCGACACCGCCTCGACAGCGGCCGAGCCACCCTCTGCAGCCACCGGGTCGAAGCCGGTGGCACGTACGGTAATGACCTTGACCGCAGCAGTCGACTGTACGGTGGCGATGGCATTACCGGCATAGATCGGACGAGTGAAGGTGTCAGCGGAAACCACCGAAACGATCTCGGAGATCTGATCGACATCCAACTGAGCAGCGACGCGCGGCAGGATGTTCTTGCCATTGGACGTTGCCGCAGCCAGAACATGGCTATGCCCTGCAGCCAGCTCCACGACCAGCGGTGCGATGTTTTCAGGCAGTTGGTGCGCGTAGGCTTCGTGGTCGGCCACCAGCACTTTCGTCACACCGGCAATTTTGGCGGCGGCGTCGGCAACGGCGCTCACGCCGGACCCGGCCACCAGCAAATGGATGTCACCGCCGATCTTCTGGGCAGCAGCAAGGGTGTTGAGCGTAGCCGGGGCTACGGTCGCGTTGTCGTGTTCAGCGATAACCAGGATCGTCATTTAGATTACCTTCGCTTCGTTTTTCAGTTTCTCGACCAGTTCGGCCACCGACTTGACCTTGATGCCGGCGCTGCGTGCAGCCGGCGCTTCAACCTTGAGGGTCTTGTTGGTCGACGCCGTGGAAACGCCCAGCGCCTCCGGGGTCAGCACTTCGAGCGGCTTTTTCTTGGCCTTCATGATGTTGGGCAGTGAAGCGTAGCGTGGCTCGTTCAGACGCAGGTCCGTGGTCACGATGGCTGGCAGGCTCAGGGAAACGGTCTGAAGGCCGCCGTCGATTTCGCGGGTCACGGCAACCTTGTCACCGGTCACTTCAACCTTGGATGCGAACGTACCCTGCGGGTAGCCGCTCAACGCAGCCAGCATCTGGCCGGTCTGGTTGTTATCACTGTCGATGGCCTGTTTGCCAAGGATCACCAGCTGTGGCTGCTCCTTGTCGACCACGGCCTTGAGCAGCTTGGCCACGGCCAGAGAAGTCAGCTCCTCGGCGGACTCGACCAGCACGGCGCGGTCAGCACCCAGCGCCAGGGCGGTACGCAGTTGCTCCTGAGCCGTGGTCGGACCGATGGTGACGACGACGATTTCGGTGGCTACACCCTTCTCTTTAAGGCGAACAGCCTCTTCAACGGCGATTTCGCAAAACGGGTTCATGGACATTTTGACGTTGGCAAGATCGACGCCGGAGTTGTCCGCCTTGACGCGAACCTTGACGTTGTAGTCGACCACTCGTTTGACAGCTACAAGAACCTTCATGGATTCCTCACTCTCCGGTGAAAAGAAGTCGCCCGGCGGCACCAGGCGATCGATATGTGTCCTCAACAAGCAATCGCAATGCGTGCAGGCCACCCGGACGACTTTAAAAAGCCATATAAAAGCCGGGAGTCACCCGTCAAGCAGCGGCTGGGTGTGTAAAATGCGCCGTGCGACGTTGACCTGTTGCCTGCAGCGCGTCTGCCTGATGCCTTTTGAGAGATTGCCCGCAATCCGGAAACCTCGTTTCAGCCTACGGCAAACGCAAAACCGCCCGTATATTGACCGCAACGCCTTTTCCGGTCAATACGCCAAATCGGCCAGTTCCGAGTCTGGTGTCTTTGATTTATCTGGCCTGCGGCCGATTCAAACAAACGTTTGTATTGGACCCGCGCAGTGGTGTAGATATAATGCGAACCATTAAAAGACGGGACGGTTCAATACCTCCATGCGTCGGCCTGCAGCGACCAAAAAAGCAGTGCCCATAAAAACACCGTGAGCCTTGAGAGTAGGAGATAGCCTGTGGAACGCGAATACATGGAATTCGACGTCGTTATCGTCGGAGCCGGCCCGTCCGGGCTTTCTGCCGCTTGCCGCCTTAAACAGAAGGCCGCTGAAGCTGGCCAGGAAATCAGCGTCTGCGTGGTGGAAAAAGGCTCCGAAGTCGGCGCGCACATCCTCTCCGGTGCCGTATTCGAGCCCCGCGCGCTGAATGAACTGTTCCCCAACTGGCAGGAACTGGGCGCTCCGCTCAACACGCCGGTCAAGCGCGACGACATCTATGTGCTGCGCGATGCTGAAAAAGCTCAGAAAATACCGGACTTTTTCGTCCCCAAGACCATGCACAACCATGGCAACTACATCATCTCGCTGGGCAACCTGTGCCGCTGGCTGGCTCAGCAGGCTGAAAACCTCGGTGTCGAAATCTATCCTGGCTTTGCCGCTCAGGAAGCGCTGTTCGACGAAAACGGTGTAGTGCGCGGCATCGTCACCGGGGATCTGGGTGTCGACCGCGAAGGCAATCCGAAGGAAGGCCTGTACACCCCCGGCATGGAACTGCGCGCCAAGTACACGCTGTTCGCCGAAGGCTGCCGTGGTCACATCGGCAAGCAGCTGCTCAAGCGCTTCAACCTCGACGACGAAGCCGACGTGCAGCATTACGCTATCGGCCTCAAGGAAATCTGGGAAGTCGACCCGGCCAAACATGAACAAGGGCTGGTGGTGCACACCGCAGGCTGGCCGCTGGACGATGCCAATCCGGGCGGCTCGTTCCTGTACCACCTGGAGAACAATCAGGTAGTGGTCGGCCTGATCGTCGACCTGTCCTACAGCAACCCGTACCTGTCGCCGTTCGACGAGTTCCAGCGCTACAAGCACCACCCGGTCGTCAAGCAATACCTGGAAGGCGGCAAGCGCATCAGCTACGGTGCCCGCGCGATTGCCAAGGGTGGCTTGAACTCCCTGCCGAAAATGGTCTTCCCCGGCGGCGCGCTGATCGGCTGCGATCTGGGCACGCTGAACTTCGCCAAGATCAAGGGCAGCCATACGGCCATGAAGTCGGGCATGCTGGCCGCCGATTCGGTGGCCGACGCGCTGCTGGCCGGTAAGGAAGGTGGCGACGTGCTGACCTCCTACGTGGATGCCTTCAAGGCCAGCTGGCTACATGAAGAGCTGTTCGCCAGCCGCAACTTTGGCGTGGCGATCCATAAATATGGCGCGATCAAGGGTGGCGCATTCAACTTCATCGATCAGAACATTTTCGGCGGCAAGCTGCCGTTCACGCTGCACGACACCAAGCCGGATTACGCCTGCCTCAAGCTGGCAGCCGACTCGAAGAAGATCGATTACCCGAAACCCGACGGCAAGCTCAGCTTCGACAAGCTCAGTTCGGTGTTCCTCTCCAGCACCAATCATGAAGAGGAACAACCCTGCCACCTGAAGCTGACCGATCCGAGCATCCCGATCAGCAAGAACCTGCCGCTGTACGACGAGCCGGCTCAGCGTTACTGCCCGGCTGGCGTGTATGAAGTCATCACCAAGGAAGACGGCGAGAAGCGCTTCCAGATCAACGCGCAGAACTGCGTGCACTGCAAGACCTGCGACATCAAGGACCCGTCGCAGAACATCACCTGGGTAGCACCGGAAGGCGCTGGCGGACCTACTTACCCGAATATGTAATGAGCCGCAGCAAGCCTCAATAGAGAAAGCCCCTTTCGGGGCTTTTTTTATTCAGGCAGGGACACGCAGATTGCTGCTCTCCTCCCCCGGGCTGCGCTCGAAGTAGCGCTTGTATTCACGACTGAACTGCGACGCGCTTTGATAGCCGACCTTGAGCGCGACCTGCGCCACCCCCAGGCCCTCGGCCACCAGCAATTGCTGAGCCTTGAGCAGGCGCAGACGCTTGAGGTATTGCACCGGCGACAACAGCGTGCTGCGCTTGAAATGCTCATGAAAGGTCGACGTGCTCATGTTCGCGCAACTGGCCAGCGTGTCGACGTTCAGTGCGTGATCATAATGCTCATGCAGGTAAGTCACCGCAGAAGCAATTCGTGCGAACTGCCCCTGCTGCTCGACCAGCGCACGCAAAACCCCTGACTGCGGTCCGCGCAGCGCGCTATACAGCACCTCGCGAATCCGTGCCTGGCCCATGGCCTGACACTCCAGCGGATCATGCAGACAACGCAGCAGACGCTCGACACTGTCGCGCATGCTGTTGTCGATACGCACCGAGGTCATCGATTCCGGCGTCTGCACCTGACTCTCCTGGCCGGTGACCGGGCCCATCGCCTGCACCAGCTCACCGAGCAATACCCGGTCGATGGCCACTGAAACGCCGTAAAGCGGCTTTTCCAGAGTAGCGAAGGTTTCACACTTGAACGGCACAGAGAGCGCCTGAATCAGGTAATGCCCGGTGCCGTATTCGAATGTGCGCGGCCCCAGGCACGCGACCTTGCTGCCCTGTACCACGATCATCAGGCTTGGCTCGTAGATCTGCGGGCTGCTGGCGACATAACCAAACGCCGAAAGCACACGTACCTCCGGCAACGGCGTCGCGACAAACCCCGGGCGCACCGCCAGCGGCTGGATCAGGGACACAAGGGTGGCATTGCCATCCAGCACAACAGGTAAGTTCATGAGCACCGCCTGACAGAGAAACAGACAGTCATATCATCGCAGATTTGCGCCTCAGCGCCGACCCCGAACTATCAGACCGGAGGAATAGGCATGAAACACGGAGGATTCACCATAGCCGCGAAGGGCCCGTATCAGGACAATGGTTCGCCTCTCTTCCTTCACACCTTGCGAGGTCAAACATGTACACAGCTATCGGTTACGCCGCACAGTCAGCTACCGCACCCCTCGCCCCGATGACCTTCGAACGTCGCGCTCTGCGTGCCGACGACGTTGCCATCGAAATCCTTTATTGCGGCGTCTGCCACTCCGATATTCACCAGGCACGCAACGAATGGGGCATCGCCGTCTACCCGCTGATGCCGGGCCATGAAATCGTCGGTCGTGTCACTGCCACCGGCAGCAGTGCAACCCAGTACCAGGTCGGTGACATGGTCGGTGTCGGCTGCATGGTCGATTCGTGCCGCGAATGCTCGGCTTGCAAATCAGACCTCGAGCAGTATTGCCTGGAAGGCCCGACCATGACTTACGCCACGCCAGACCGCGTGGACGGCAGCAACACCATGGGCGGTTACTCGAACAGCATCGTGGTCGCCGAGCACTTTGTCGTGCGCGTCCCGGAAAAACTCGATCCGGCCGCCGCTGCACCGATTCTCTGCGCAGGTATCACCACTTATTCGCCGCTCAAGCACTACGGCGTCAAGGCTGGCGACAAGGTCGGCATTCTGGGCATGGGCGGCCTGGGCCATATGGGCATCAAGTTCGCCAAAGCCATGGGCGCTGAAGTGACCCTGTTCACTCGTTCCGCCGCCAAGGCGCAGGAAGCGCGTCGCCAGGGCGCCGATCATGTGATCGTATCCACCGACGCTGAACAGATGAAGGCTGCTGCCGGGCACTTCGACTTCCTGCTCGACACCATTCCGGTCCAGCATGACCTGAACCCCTACCTGGAAACCCTGCGTTTCGATGGCGTACATATCCTCGTCGGCCTGATCGAGCCGGTCGAGCCGCCGGTACATGCAGCCAATCTGGTGATGAGCCGTCGCGTGCTGGCCGGTTCGTTGATCGGCGGTATCGCGGAAACTCAGGAAGTACTGGATTTCTGTGCCGAGAACGACATCACCTGCGACATCGAGATGCTCGATATTCGCAACATCAACGAAGCCTACGAGCGCATGCTGGCCGGTGACGTGAAGTACCGCTTCGTGATCGACATGGCCACGCTGAAGGCCTGATCGACTGCCGATCAGCCGCCGAGATCGGCCGAGAGTTCCGCTGCGATGGTTTTGATCAGCGGAACCAGCTCGGCCATCTTCTCCAGCGGCATGTAGGGCACGGTACTGGCGACACTGATGCCGGCAACGATCTGTTTGCTGGCATCACGTACCGGCGCTGCGACACAACGGATCGACGGTTCGTTGTCCTCCAGATCGAATGCATACCCCCCTTGTACATACTCCTCGCGCCGCGCCTTCAACTGCTCCCAGGTTTGCTGCTCATGAGCAGGCCATAGCGGATTTCTACCTGTGCTCGGCATGCTGATTTCATACAGCCGTTGCCACTCGGACTGAGCACTGTCCAGCAGCAGCGCCTTGCCGATACCGGTGCGCACCAGCGGCATCCGATGCCCGACCCGCGAACGCATTTCCGGACCATTGCGACCGGGATTCTTGTGCAGATAGAGCACGTCGTCCCCTTCCCGTACTGCCAGATGCACGGTATCGCCGGTCAGCTCCGACAAGCGATCCAGATACGGCCGGGCGAGCATCGCCAAGGGCACCTCTTCACGCGCCTGAAACCCCAGCTCGATCAATTTCGGGCCGAGCAGATAGCCCACCTGAGGAACGACCCGCAGGTAACGCTCCTCGACCAGGCAACTGGCCAGGCGGTGCGTGGTACTGCGCGTGGTGCCGATCAGCCGGGCGATCTCCTTGAGGTCCCGTGCGCCACCGGCAACCGCCTGCACCACCCCCAGCCCGCGCAGCAAGGTCTGAGTCCCGGTGGGTACGGAATCCTTGCCGGTGATTTTTTCAGGGGTGATCGAATCGTTGTGCATGAGAGGCCTTGCTCGGATCAAAAAGGGTTCGGATCGAAAACCGGCGGCATTATCGCCGCCTGAGTCCAGAGGCGTCGACATCAGAGCTCGATACGCTCCACTTTCCCTACCAGCAGGATGTACGACAGCGCGCCCAACAGTGCCAGGACCGAAATGTAGGTGATGGCAGGCGCGAACGAGTCTCCCGATGCCAGAAAGCCGATCACGATCGGGGTGGCGATGGCTGAGAGGTTGCCGATGAAGTTGAACGTGCCACCGGTCAGGCCCAGCAGGCGCGCCGGTGCCAGGGTCGAGACCAGCGACCAGGTGATCGACGCCAGGCCGTTGCCGAAGAACGCCAGCGCCAGAAAGGTGATCACCAGCGGCGTCGAGTCGACGAAGTTGGCACCGATGATCGAGGTCGAGATCAGCAGCCCGGCAATGATTGGCAGCTTGCGCGCAAAGCCTACGCTATGCCCGCGGCGGATCAGCCAGTCGGAGAAGAAGCCCGAGCACAACACACCGACAAACGCGGCGAGGAACGGCAACGACGCCAGCAGGCCGGACTTGATGAAGTCCATGCCCCGGTATTTCACCAGGTAGGTCGGGAACCAGGTCAGGAAAAACCACAGCGTGGAGTTCAGGCAGAACTGCCCCAGGTAGATGCCCCACAGCTTGCGTTTGCTCAACACAATGCCCAGGTCCAGCCAACTGAACGCCTGCTTCTGTTTTTCGACATCCTTCTGGATGTCCACCAGCCCGCCGCCCTCCTGGATCAGCTCGATTTCCTGCTGATTGACGCCTTTGAAATCACGTGGCTCGCGATACACCGTGTACCAGATCAACGCCCACAGCACGCCGACTCCTCCTGTGGCGACAAACACCATGTGCCAGCCGTAGTGCGCCTGCAACCAGGCCAGCACCGGGGTCAGAAACGCCAGGCCGACGAACTGCCCGGAGGTATAGACGCCGATGGCAGTGGCCCGCTCGCGCTCGGGAAACCAGGTGGTGACTACACGGCTGTTGATCGGATAGGCAGGTGCTTCCAGCGCGCCGACCGCCATGCGCAGTACGAACAGAGCGATAAAGCTGGCCGCGAAGCCGAGCATGATGGTCGCGATGGACCACAGCAGCAGGGCTGCGGTGTAGAGAATGCGTGGCGGCACGCGGTCCACCAGCCAGCCACCGGGCAGTTGCATGGCGGCGTAGGTCCAGCCGAACGCAGAAAAGATCAGCCCGACATGCACCGGGTCAAGGCCCAGTTCGGAGGTCAGCGCTGGTGCGGCAATCGACAGGTTGCTGCGGTCCAGGTAGTTGATCACCACCGTGATGAACAGCAGCACCATGATAAAGAAACGTTTGCGGGACGGCGTCACCAGGGATGCCGCACCCTCCAGATTTCGAGTGCGCATGGAATGTAGCCTCTTGTTGGATTTATTGAGGTCTGTGTTTCGATATAACTGAGCTGAAGGCACGCCGGTTCTCGTTCCCGCGCAGAGCGCTCATCGTTATGCACCAGTGCGCTTTTGATTCTGGCCAAAGGCCGTGGGAGCGAACGTGTTCGCGAAGACATTGTTCAAACGAAACATTTTCAGAGAACACGTCGGCCTTTTCGCGAATACGTTCGCTCCTACGCCCTGCGGGCAGAAGCCTGAACGCCCATTTTCCGGGCTCTTCAGGGCTTATGTATGGCGATGAGCGCAGGGCGCCGAAACGATGGTTAGCGGAGTTGTTGCTCTACCACTCCGCAAAACTGCCATCCGCATGCCGCCAGATCGGGTTGCGCCAGCGGTGGCCGATGGCGGCGCGTTCGATGACGTACTCTTCGTTGATCTCGATGCCCAGGCCGGGGCCGTTGGGAATCTTGACCATGCCTTGGTCGTAGTCGAAGACTTCCGGGTGCTTGACGTAATCGAGCAGGTCGTTGCTTTCGTTGTAGTGGATACCCAGGCTCTGCTCCTGGATGAAGGCGTTGTAGCAAACCGCATCCAGTTGCAGGCACGCTGCCAGCGCGATAGGCCCCAGCGGGCAATGCAGCGCCAGCGCGACGTCGTAGGCTTCGGCCATGTTGGCGATCTTGCGGGTTTCGGTAATGCCACCGGCGTGCGAGGCATCGGGCTGGATGATGTCGACGTAGCCTTCGCTCAACACGCGCTTGAAGTCCCAGCGCGAGAACAGCCGTTCGCCCAGCGCAATCGGCGTACTGGTCAGCGGTGCCAACTCCTTCAGTGCTTCATAGTTCTCGCTGAGCACCGGTTCTTCGATGAACATCAGCTTGTAAGGGTCCAGCTCCTTCATCAGCACCTTGGCCATCGGCTTGTGAACCCGGCCATGGAAGTCCACACCAATGCCGACATTCGGCCCAACGGCATCACGCACAGCGGCCACGTTGGCCAGCGCCAGGTCGACCTTGTCGAAGGTGTCGAGAAACTGCAGCTCTTCGGTGCCATTCATTTTCACCGCAGTAAAACCGCGCTCTACCGCCTCCTTCGCGGCGCGTGCCGTATCGGCGGGCCGATCACCGCCGATCCACGAATAGACGCGAATCTTGTCACGTACCTGACCGCCGAGCAGGTCACTGACCGACACCCCCAGCGCCTTGCCCTTGATGTCCCACAACGCCTGATCGATGCCGGCCAGCGCACTCATGTGGATCGCGCCGCCGCGGTAGAAGCCGCCGCGGTACAGCACGGTCCAGATGTCCTCGATGTTGCGCGGGTCCTTGCCGATCAGGTAGTCGGAAAGCTCTTCCACCGCGGCAGCAACCGTGTGCGCGCGGCCTTCGACCACTGGCTCGCCCCAGCCGACAACGCCCTCGTCGGTCTCGACCTTGAGGAAGCACCAGCGCGGCGGAACGATGAACGTGGTGAGTTTGGTGATTTTCATGGGTGCGGTTTCTCTTGTTGATTCTCTTGTTGGATAGCGGCTGCTGCACGGCGGCGTCTGCTGCGCCACTCAGTCTGCAAGCGCTGCGCTGTGCTGCTTCCAGGCCGCCACATAAGCCTGGGCACGCTCTGTGACGTCTGCGACGCTCATGCCGGGTTTGAACAGCCCGGAGCCCAGGCCAAAACCCTTCACGCCGGCGTCGAGAAATACCTTCATGTTGTCCGGTGAAATACCCCCGACCGGCAGCAGAATCGTGCCCTTGGGCAGAACAGCCAGCCACGCCTTGACCACCGCCGGCGACATCTGCTCGGCAGGAAACAGCTTGAGCACATCAGCGCCTTCGGCCAGCGCGGCAAAGGCTTCGGTCGGCGTCGCGACCCCTGGCGACAGGAACAGCCCGGCCGCCTTGGCCGCACGCAGCACCTTGGCATCGCTGTGCGGCATGACAATCACCTGCCCGCCGGCGTCCTTGACCTGAGTCACCTGTTCAGCGGTGAGCACGGTGCCAGCACCGATCAGGCAATCGGCAGGCAACTGCTGACGCAACAGGCGGATGCTGTCGAACGGTTGCGGGGAGTTGAGCGGCACTTCGATGACCCGAAACCCCGCCTCGTACAGCACATCGCCCATGGCAGGCGCTTCTTCGGGGCGCAGGCCGCGCAGAATCGCGACCAGACCATTTTCTTTCAATGCTTGCTTGAGCATGTCAAACCTCTCGAATGTGTTGGGACGAGCGGCGCGCGATCAGGCCGGCCTGAACGGCGACCTGCCAGAGGCCGCGCTCGGTCGCCTGCTCGGCCAATGTCACCCCGGGAAAGCCACAAACGGCCAGCCCGCGCGCATAGCGCGTGCACAGCGAATCGCTGCCGATGAGGATCACCGCAGGCAATTGTTCGTGGTTGTGCAGATGCAGCCTGGCGATGGCGCCCAGTTCATGGCCAATCAACAGGCCGGAAAGATAGTCAGGTTGCGCACTGGCAGCCAATTGCCCGGTCAGGCCGAGCGTTCGTGTGCTGAAAATCGTCGACAGCGGCCCCGCAGAGCCCGCGTCGGACAGGGCAATCGACAAGCCGCGGTCAAACGCCTGCTCGTCGAACGCCTCCGAAGGCTGCATGGTGCGTCCCAGAATGGTGTGCGCGCAGAGCGCGGCGTAGACCTCCCCGGTCATGAAGGTATCGAAGTGAACGATGCGACCCCGTTCTACCTGCACCCATTTGGAGTGGCTGCCGGGCAGACCGATCAGCAGAGGCTGGCTGCCCTGCCCGTCTTCGCACCCTGCCAGCACACCCAGCACCTGGGTTTCTTCGCCACGCATGACGTTGGGCAGGGTCGAGCGCTGCAGGACGCCGGGGATGATGTGCACCGTCACGCCGCGCACGCTGCGCACCGTCTGCAACGCTGCGCTCAGCTCATTGACGCTGGCCGGCGTTTCCCGGTAGGCCGCCTCACGCCAGCCCTGTGCGCTGCCGACCATGCCACAGGCAATCACCTGCAGGTCCGGCTGGGCATCGAGCCAGTCGCCGCACGCCTGGTCAAAGGCCAACTCGAAACCGTCACTGCAGAACTGCCCCGCGATCAGCCGCGGCGTGGTCGGCAACTGCATGATGCCCGCGCTCAATGCGCGCTGTTCCAGTACCCGGCCGTGTTCGCCAAGTCGATAAGCACGAAGTGAGGTTGTCCCCCAATCGAGCGCGATCAATTGCGCCTGCATTGCGTCACCTGTTGTTTTTTTGGAAGTGAGTGCAGGACGACTATAAACCTGTTGTTACACTTATCTCAATATGTAAATTTCAATCCCATATATAGGGATGAAAGTCGATCAATCAAAAGTATCAGGCATTAAAAAACCCGCCTTCCTTTCGGAAAGCGGGTTTGCTGTAAAACCGAGCCTCAACGCTCCAGCAGGATTCTCAGCATGCGACGCAGCGGCTCCGCAGCGCCCCACAACAGCTGGTCACCCACGGTAAAAGCGCCCAGGTACTGCGAACCCATGTTCAGTTTGCGCAAACGCCCCACGGGAATGCTCATGGTCCCGGTCACCGCCGTCGGGCTCAGCTCATGCATGCTGGCTTCGCGATTGTTCGGCACCAGCTTGACCCACGGGTTGTGCTGGCTGATCAACCCTTCGATGTCCGCAATCGGCACATCCTTGTTGAGCTTGATGGTCAGCGCCTGACTGTGGCAGCGCATGGCGCCGATGCGCACGCAGATGCCGTCCACCGGGATCGGGCTCTTGAAGCGACCGAGGATCTTGTTGGTCTCGGCCTGGCCTTTCCACTCTTCGCGGCTCTGGCCGTTTGGCAGCGCCTTGTCGATCCACGGGATCAGGCTGCCCGCCAGTGGCACACCGAAGTTCTCGGTAGGGAACGACTCGCCGCGCATGGCTTCAGCCACCTTGCGGTCGATATCCAGAATGGCGCTGGCCGGGTTGGCCAGATCATCGGCCACCGAGGCATGCACCGCACCCATCTGCCTGATCAGCTCACGCATGTTCTGCGCGCCGGCGCCGGAGGCTGCCTGATAGGTCATGACATTCATCCACTCGACCAGACCGGCATCGAACAGGCCGCCCAGCCCCATCAGCATCAGGCTGACGGTGCAGTTGCCACCGATATAGTTCTTGGTGCCCGCGTCCAGTTGCTGGTCGATAACCTTGCGGTTGACCGGATCCAGCACGATGACCGCGTCATCCTGCATGCGCAGGCTGGACGCCGCATCGATCCAGTAACCCTGCCAGCCCGCTTCGCGCAGCTTGGGGAACACCTCATTGGTGTAGTCGCCACCCTGGCAGGTCAGCACCACGTCCAGGGTTTTCAGCTCGTCGATGCTGTAGGCGTCTTTCAGGGGCGCAACATCCTTGCCCACCGAAGGCGCCTGGCCACCGACATTGGAAGTAGTGAAGAACACCGGCTCAATGAGATCGAAGTCCTGCTCTTCCCGCATCCGCTGCATGAGCACGGAACCGACCATGCCACGCCAACCGATCAGACCTACACGTTTCATCGCAACTACACCTTGAATAAAAGTGGGACCGCCGCTCTGCGCGTACACAGCAGGCGGCGGGCCAGAGAGATTACAGATTCCGCAGCGCGGCGACTACCGCATCGCCCATTTCCTGCGTACCGACTTTGACTTTGCCTTCCGACCAGATGTCGCCGGTGCGGATACCCTGATCCAGAACCAGGCTGACAGCCTTTTCGATGGCGTCGGCCGCATCGGTCAGATTGAAGCTGTAACGCAGCATCATCGACACCGACAGAATGGTCGCCAACGGGTTGGCAATGCCTTTGCCGGCGATGTCCGGCGCCGAGCCGTGACATGGCTCGTACATGCCCTTGTTGGCCGTGTCCAGCGAGGCCGACGGCAGCATGCCGATGGAGCCGGTGAGCATCGACGCCTGATCGGAGAGGATGTCGCCGAACAGGTTGTCGGTCACGATCACATCGAACTGCTTGGGTGCACGCACCAGTTGCATGGCGGCATTGTCGACGTACATGTGGCTCAGTTCGACTTCAGGGTAATCCTTGGCGACCTGCTCGACGATTTCACGCCACAGCTGGCTGGACGCGAGTACGTTGGCCTTGTCCACCGAGCAGAGCTTCTTGCCACGCACCATGGCCATATCGAAACCGACCCTGGCAATGCGGCGGATCTCGCTTTCGCTGTACGGCAGCGTGTCGTAGGCCTGACGCTCGCCATTATCCAGCACCCGCGTACCGCGTGGCGCGCCGAAGTAGATACCACCGGTCAGCTCGCGAACGATCAGGATATCCAGGCCGGCGACGATTTCCGGCTTCAGGCTCGACGCGTCGGCCAGTTGCGGATACAGGATCGCCGGACGCAGGTTGCCGAACAGGCCCAGTTGGGAACGGATTTTCAGCAGACCGCGCTCAGGACGGATGTCGCGCTCGATGGTGTCCCATTTCGGGCCGCCGACTGCACCGAGCAGCACGGCGTCGGCCGCACGGGCACGATCCAGGGTTTCATCGGCCAGCGGCACGCCGTGCTTGTCGATGGCCGCGCCACCGATCACGTCGTGGGTCAATTCAAACCCCAGTTGATACTTTTCGTTGGCCAGCTCCAGCACCTTGACCGCTTCGGTCATGATTTCCGGACCAATACCATCACCTGGGAGAATCAGAATCTGCTTGCTCATAACATCCTCGATTTTGTGCATCGGCGTCTTTGACAACGCCTGCTTGAAACGCTCAATACCACAGAAAATTTAGCGTCCGGCCAAAACACTTTTGCCAGCAAGGCGCAATTGCACCTTACTGGCAAACATGCAGCATCCGCTGTTGATCGATCAGTCGCGGAACAGCCATGGCTGGCTGGCGCGGTGCCTGCTCTCGAAACCGGCGATTGCCTCAGCGTCCATCAGCGTCAGGCCAATGTCATCCAGGCCATTGAGCAGGCAATGCTTGCGGAACGCATCGATTTCGAAGCTCAGGACCTTGCCATCCGGACGGGTCACGGTCTGCGCCTGCAGATCGATATTCAACTGATAGCCGGGCGTGGCTTCCACCTGCTTGAACAGTTGATCGACGTCTTCTTCGGACAGGATGATCGGCAACAAGCCGTTCTTGAAGCTGTTGTTGAAGAAGATGTCCGCGTAGCTCGGCGCGATGATTGCGCAGAAACCGTACTCTTCCAGTGCCCACGGGGCGTGTTCGCGGCTGGAGCCGCAGCCGAAGTTTTCCCGGGCCAGCAGCACGCTGGCACCCTGGTAACGCTCGTGGTTGAGGACGAAGTCAGGGTTCAACGGACGCTTGGAGTTATCCTGGTAAGGCTGCCCCACGTCCATATAACGCCATTCATCGAACAGGTTCGGGCCGAAGCCGGTGCGCTTGATCGACTTGAGAAACTGCTTGGGAATGATCTGGTCGGTGTCGACATTGGCACGATCCAGAGGAGCGACCAGGCCACGATGCTGGGTAAAGGCTTTCATACGGGACTCCTCAGTGCTGGATCAGGTCGCGAACATCGATGAAACGGCCATTGACCGCAGCGGCAGCGGCCATTGCCGGGCTCACCAGATGCGTCCGGCCACCGGCCCCCTGACGACCTTCGAAGTTACGGTTGGAAGTCGACGCGCAGTGTTCGCCGGACCCCAGGCGGTCCGGATTCATCGCCAGGCACATGGAGCAGCCCGGTTCGCGCCATTCAAAGCCAGCATCGATGAACACCTTATCCAGCCCTTCCTTCTCGGCCTGCTCCTTGATCAGCCCCGAGCCCGGCACCACGATGGCCTGCTTGATGGTCGCGGCCACCTTGCGGCCCTTGGCAACATCGGCCGCAGCACGCAGGTCTTCGATACGCGAGTTGGTGCAGGAACCGATGAATACCCGGTCCAGCTGGATATCGGTAATCGGCTGATTGGCTTTCAGGCCCATGTACTTGAGCGCACGCTCGATGGAGCCACGCTTGACCAGATCCGGCTCCTGCGCAGGGTCCGGCACGTTCTGATCGACCGCCAGGACCATTTCCGGCGAAGTGCCCCAGCTGACCTGCGGCTTGATCTGTGCGGCATCCAGCCTGACCACGGTATCGAACACAGCGTCCGGGTCGGACACCAGGTCCTTCCAGGCTTCGACAGCAAGGTCCCACTCCGCGCCCTTGGGTGCGAACGGACGGCCTTTGACGTACTCGACGGTCTTCTCGTCGGTGGCCACCATGCCGACCCGGGCACCCGCTTCGATGGACATGTTGCAGATGGTCATACGGCCTTCGATCGACAGGTCGCGAATCGCGCTGCCGGCGAACTCGATGGCGTAACCGTTACCGCCTGCCGTGCCGATCTTGCCGATCACCGCCAGAACGATGTCCTTGGCCGTCACGCCGAAGGGCAATTGCCCTTCGACCGACACCAGCATGTTCTTCATTTTCTTGGCGACCAGGCACTGGGTGGCGAGCACGTGCTCGACCTCGGAAGTGCCTATGCCGTGGGCCAGCGCACCGAAGGCGCCGTGGGTAGAGGTGTGCGAGTCGCCGCAGACCACGCTCATGCCTGGCAGGGTTGCACCCTGCTCCGGGCCGATCACGTGGACGATGCCCTGGCGCGGATCATTCATCTTGAATTCGGTGATGCCGTACTCGTCGCAATTATCGTCGAGGGTCTGCACCTGCAAGCGCGACACCTGATCCTCGATGGCACCGATGCCACCCTTGCGTTCGGCCGTGGTCGGCACGTTGTGGTCAGGCGTGGCGATGATCGAGTCGATCCGCCACGGCTTGCGCTTCGCCAGCCGCAGACCTTCGAACGCCTGCGGCGAGGTCACTTCATGGATGATATGGCGGTCAATGTAGATCAGCGCCGAACCGTCGTCGCGCTGTTTGACCAAATGCGAATCCCAGAGCTTGTCGTAGAGCGTTTTCCCGGCCATCGGACGTACTTCCTCATCAGCTTGTTTCTATGCCTTGGGCAATCGTTGCGATGACCCCTTGGCTTGTGCGGTCATCCTATGGAATATGCTTAAATAACTCAAATTCATAATTTTCATACTTTGGATAACCAACTGGAATCCGACCATGGACCTGGCCAACCTCAATGCCTTTATCGCCATCGCTGAAACGGGCAGTTTCTCCGGGGCAGGCGAACGCCTTTACCTGACCCAGCCGGCCATCAGCAAACGCATTGCCGGTCTGGAGCAGCAACTCAACGTACGCCTGTTCGATCGCCTGGGCCGCGAAGTCAGTCTGACCGAGGCCGGACGCGCCCTGCTGCCGCGCGCCTACCAGATTCTCAACGTGCTGGATGACACACGCCGGGCCCTGACCAACCTGACCGGGGAAGTCACCGGGCGGCTGACTCTGGCGACCAGCCACCACATCGGCCTGCACCGTTTGCCGCCGATATTGCGCGCCTTTACCCGCACTTATCCGAAGGTTGCACTGGACATCCAGTTCCTGGATTCGGAAATTGCTTATGAAGAAATTCTTCACGGGCGCGCCGAGTTGGCAGTCATTACACTGGCGCCCGAGCCGCATACGCTGATCCGCGCCGTGCCCGTCTGGGACGATCCGCTGGATTTCGTCGCGGCCCCCGAGCACCCGCTGGCCAACAGCGGCCCGATGAAGCTGGAGGATATTGTGCGCTATCCGGCGGTATTTCCCGGCGGTAACACGTTTACCCATCATATTGTCAGCGGATTGTGCGAGGCTCAGGGCCTCAAGCCCAACATCGCGATGAGCACCAACTATATGGAGACCATCAAAATGATGGTTTCCATCGGCCTGGCCTGGAGCGTTCTGCCGCGCACCATGCTCGACGAGCAGGTGGCGCGCATCCCGCTGCCGGGCGTACAGCTCAATCGCCAGCTAGGCTACATCCTGCACACCGAACGCACGCTCTCAAATGCGGCACGGGCATTCATGAAACTGCTCGATGCGCAGACACAGTGAACAGAGGCTGCAGCAGGCCGCAGGCAGATCGCTCTGGCCGCCCTATCGATCAAAGGCTCGGATAACATGCCCAACCCACCGGATAACGCCGTGCCGAATGTTGCCGCACAGTCGGTCTCTGCCAGGCTGCCGCTGACAGACGCAGAGCGGATCCTGCAGGAAACCCGTGATCGCCTGGAGCTGGCACTGGAACTGGCGCAAATGGGTACCTGGGATCTGGATATCGTCCGCAACCGGCTGCAAGCCTCGGCACGCGCGGCGCTGCTGCACGGCATGCCGGCACTGCCCTTCAATGAGTCTGGCGGGCAGTTCTTCGGCAGCCTGCCCGGCGAAGAACGCCGCCGAATGCGCGCGCTCTATGCCGCGGCGCTCGAAACCGGGCAGGACTGCCTGCAAGTCACTTACCGGTTCCGGCTGAAAAACGGCACGTCACGCCTGCTTGAGAGCCGCGCGCGGATTTACCGGGATGAACAGGGCCAGCCCGTCAGGCTGTCCGGCACACTGCTGGACATTACCCAGCAGTGTGCTCAGGTCGCACTGGAGGCCAGCGAGGAGAAATTTGCCAAGGCGTTTCATTCAAGTCCCGACTCGATCACCATCACTGAAATCGACTCGGGCCGCTATGTCGAGGTCAACGATGGCTTCAGCCGCCTGACCGGTTTCAGCGCCCAGGAAGTGCTCGGCCGTACAGCGCATGAAGTCGGCATCTGGACCGACACCTTGCAGCGCGAACACATGCTTGAAGAACTGCGCCAGAAAGGCCGCGTGCATCATCGTGAAATGAACGGGCGAGACAAGCACGGTGCGCCTCTGGTGCTGGATATATCGGTCGAGTTCATCACCCTGAACAACACCGCCTGCCTGCTGATGAATGCCCGCGACATCGGCGAACTCAAAAATGCCCAGGCGCAGATCCAGCACCTGGCTTATCACGATCCACTGACCGGGCTGCCCAATCGCGCGCTGCTGCTCGACCGCCTCAGCCAGCAAGTGTCGCTGCTCCAGCACCAGAATCTGCGCGGCGCCCTGTTGTTTCTCGATCTGGACCATTTCAAGCACATCAATGACTCGCTCGGCCATCCGGTAGGCGACAGCGTTTTAAGCATCATCGCCGCGCGCCTGGAAGCCAGCGTGCGCCAGGAAGACACCGTGGCACGCCTCGGCGGCGACGAATTCGTGGTATTGATCTGCGGCCTGGAAGGCTCGCAGGACGAGGTCACCCGGCAAGTCCGGGAGCTGGCCGACAACCTGCGCAACCTGCTGGCCGAGCCGATGTTTCTCGACGGCCATCGTCTGCAGGTCACGCCGAGCATCGGCGTGGTGCTGATTCCGGATGATGGCCTGACCCCGGCCGATCTGCTCAAGCGCGCCGATATTGCCCTGTATCGGGCCAAGGATTGCGGGCGTAACGCTTCACAGTTTTTCCATGTATCCATGCAACAGGCCGTCAGCCAGCGCCTGCGCCTGGAAAATGACTTGCGCCTGGCGCTGACCCGCAACGAATTTCACCTGCACTTCCAGGCCCAGGTCGACTGTCGTAACGAATACATCACCGGGGCCGAGGCCCTGCTGCGCTGGCAACACCCCGAATACGGCCTGCTGGCGCCCGATCAGTTCGTGCAGATACTTGAAGAAAGCGGGATGATTCTGGAGGTCGGCAGCCATATTCTGAACGAGGCCTGTAAAACCGGTGGCCTGCTGTTAAAGCAAGGGCTGATCCCGGAAAACAGATTCCTGATGGGCGTCAATATCAGCCCGCGACAGTTTCTGCAGCACGATTTCATCGAGCGCGTGGAACGCAGCCTGACCCTGCATCAGTTGCCTGCATCCATGCTCAAGCTGGAAATCACCGAAGGTATCGTCATCCAGAACCTGGACGACACCATCCTCAAGATGCTCAGCCTCAAGGCACTGGGCGTCAGCTTTGCGATGGACGACTTCGGCACCGGCTACTCGTCCCTGACCTATCTCAAGCGCTTACCGGTGGATACGCTGAAGATCGACCAGTCCTTCGTCCAGGACGCTACCAGTGATCCCAACGACGCAGAAATCATCCGTGCCATCGTCGCCATGGCGCAGAGTCTCAACCTGAACGTGATCGCTGAAGGCGTTGAAACCTCAGAGCAGTTGGCGTTTCTGGAAAAAGTCGGCTGCTACACCTATCAAGGCTATCTGTTCAGCGAACCGCTGCCAGGCCCGCAGTTCGAGTCCCTGCTGGAGCTCAGGGGGCCTGCGCAGCAAACCGCACATCAGGACTGAAAAAAGGAAGGCGCCCCGCAGGCGCCTTCCCCGTTACATGCCGCTGACTCAACATCACCTGTCGGATCAGTTTTCCAGCGCTTTCTGGCTATTGAGCGGAATGCGTTTTGGTTTCGCTTCTTCCGGCACGTTGCGCACCAGGTCAATATTCAGCAGACCGTGAGACAGATCGGCCCCTTTGACTTCGATATTGTCCGCCAGCCTGAATGACAGCTTGAATTCACGCCGGGCAATACCCTGATGCAGATACGTCACGTTTTCGGCTTCTTGCTCGCGCTTGTTGCCGATCACGGTCAGCACACCTTTTTCAACCTGCAACTCGAGATCCTGCTCTTGCATGCCTGCTGCAGCAATCACGATTCGATAATGGTCATCGGTGTGCCGCTCGACGTTGTAGGGCGGATAGCCGCTGGTTGTCTCATTTCGCGCCGCCGACTCGAAGAGGTCGTTGAAGCGGTCGAATCCCACTGAGTTGCGAAACAGTGGAGCCAGAGAAAATGCAGTAGCCATAACAATTCTCCTGTTTATCAGCGAGTGGTTTACGCGACCCGTGTTCGGCATCGCTTGATCACCAAAGTAGGGACAGCCATTCGCTTTTCAAGAGACTTTTTTCAGGATTTTTTTGGCCGTTCGTCGGGATCAGCTTCTGGGTAAGCAACCGGGCGCGCAACCCAGCAATACGCTGATGCGATTGCAGTCGGTTTCGCGGCGCAATGTATTGAACATGAGAGTCGCCTCGGGGTAGCTTTTGGTCAGCAGCACCAGCCACTGCTTGAGCCGGCCCGGCGCCTGAATCAGTGTCATCTTCGCCAGACAGTCCTGCCAGAAGACCCGCAGCATCGGCTGCAACTCGTCCCAGGTCATGGGCACGACCTCTTCGCCCTTCTGCGCTGCAGCGATCTGCCGGGCCAGATCAGGACGCGCCACCAGACCGCGACCGATCATGATGTCCCGCGCACCGCAGATTTCACGGCAACGGCGCCAATCCTCAACGGTCCAGATTTCCCCGTTGGCGACCA
Source organism: Pseudomonas cerasi (assembly GCF_027983475.1). Classification (NCBI taxonomy): domain Bacteria; kingdom Pseudomonadati; phylum Pseudomonadota; class Gammaproteobacteria; order Pseudomonadales; family Pseudomonadaceae; genus Pseudomonas; species Pseudomonas cerasi. The sequence continues at coordinate 1,157,623 of NZ_JAQJVM010000001.1, read as the reverse complement.
CCGGGACATTGACCACTTCCTGGATGCGCGCAATCCACTCCCAGTGCGCGGGAGGCTTGTAGCCGTCGACCTTGGTGCGCGCATGAACGACGATTTGCTCTGCCCCGCCGTCAGCCAGCGCTCTGGCGCAGTCCAGCGCGCCATCGGTGTTTTCGTACCCCAGGCGCATCTTGGCGGTAACGGGGATAGGTCTGGGCACGGCACGGCGCACCTGGCTGACGATCGAGTGCAGCAGTTCCGGCTCCTTGAGCAGGATTGCGCCGCCCCGCGAGCGGTTGACGGTCTTGGCCGGGCAGCCGAAGTTGAGGTCCAGCACGGGTGCACCCAACTCGCAGGCGAACGCGGCGTTTTCGGCCAGGCACACCGGGTCAGAGCCCAGCAACTGAAGGCGCAACGGCGTGCCTGCGTCAGTTTTCGCGCCCTGGTGAAATTCCGATGCGTACTTGTAGAAGTAATGCGCTGGCATCAAACGCTCGGACACCCGGATGAATTCGGTCACGCACCAGTCGATGCCGCCGACTTTCGTCAGCACATTACGCAGGATGTCGTCGACCAACCCCTCCATGGGCGCCAGAGCAATTTGCATGGGTCACACTCGAAAAAAAGTCCGGCAGTTTACTGCCCGGCGTGCGGATTGGGAACGGCGCTGTCAGAGATGGCTGCGCCGTAGCCCTCGATGAACTCGGCAGGCATACGCTTGGGCTTACCAGTGGACAGTTCGATGCAGACAAAGGTGGTTTGCGCGCGCAGCAAGGTCAGGTTGTCGGCAGGACGCTTGAGCTGAAAGCAGCGGGTCATTTTCAGGCGGCGATCCCAGTCGACGATCCAGGTCGCCAATTGCAGCTCGTCGTTCTCGTAGGCGCTGGCAAGGTAGTCGATCTCATGCCTGACCACCGCCATCGCCCGATCCAGACGCCGGTATTCGGTAAGGTCCAGCCCGAGGAACTGCGAATGACGCCAGGCACAGCGCTCCAGCCAGGACACATAAACAGCGTTATTGGCATGCCCCAGCCCGTCGATGTCTTCGGCGGCGACGTTCAGATCGATGACAAACGGCGTTGCCCGGTCCCAGACCATGCGTGCTCCTGCTTGAGTGGATGTAATTGGCGGGAGTGTAGCGGGTCATGGCGCGCGTTCACACGCGTTGGCATGAAAAGCGCCCCTCCGAACGCCTTTTGCTCTTCACGCTACAGCGCTCAGAGTCATACACAAGTCTGGATAAGCCCGGATAAAAGGCCTGAAACCGTACGTGCAGACTGGACACAGACCTGTGGGAGTGAGCTTGCTCACGAAGACGATGCATCCAACCCCTATTTCCTGGGGGCTATACCGGCCTCTTCGCGAGCAAGCTCGCTCCCACAAGATTTGTGTATAACCAAGAGGGCTACAGCGCGAGGATGTAGTTCGCGGCGCACTGCGTTGCGAACACATAGAGGACGCGGAGTGTCCTGAACGGCATGCCAACGCAGTATCGGCACGAGAGTCGGTTACAGTTGAGTGTGGCAATAGATAAAAACAGAAAGGAAGGATTTTTCAAACCCTGAAAAAACAAAAGGGCCATTCAATAATCGAATGACCCTTGGTCCCGCAGAGCGGGAAATCGTGGCGTCCCCTAGGGGACTCGAACCCCTGTTACCGCCGTGAAAGGGCGGTGTCCTAGGCCACTAGACGAAGGGGACGCAAAACCTTCAGTCAGGTTCATCGAACGATGAACCCTGGCAAAATTGGTGGAGCTTAGCGGGATCGAACCCAGCTGAGCTAAAGCCCCGGATTTACGCCTCTCGGCGGAGATCAACCTTCCGGCATCCCTCGGTGAAACTGGCGTCCCCTAGGGGACTCGAACCCCTGTTACCGCCGTGAAAGGGCGGTGTCCTAGGCCACTAGACGAAGGGGACAAAACCTTCTTGCAAAACAAACGGTCGCTGGATCCGCTTGTTTCACATCATTTCAGAGCAGTGTAGCAGCACTCTGAAATGCTAAATTTGGTGGAGCTTAGCGGGATCGAACCGCTGACCTCCTGCATGCCATGCAGGCGCTCTCCCAGCTGAGCTAAAGCCCCACATCAGTGGACGGGGCGCATATTAAGCGTGAGTGACAGGGCTGTCAAATTTATTTTCTACAATTTGCAAAGTTTTTTGTCGGTAATACAACCACTTACCTTTCAACCCCCGGAAAACCGGGGGCGATTCACAGGAACAGGTAATGCCTCAGGCAATCGAGCCCAGCAGCTTTTCCCATTCCTTGTTTTCTTTCTTGGAAACGCCGCCCAGCAAATCGAGGGCCTGACGCAGGCGGAAGCGAGTCAGGTCCGGGCCGAGGATTTCCATCGCATCGGTCACCGAGACCGAGTTGGCCTGACCGGTGATCGCAGCGAACATCAATGGCATGGCGTCTCGCAGCTTGAGCTCGAGATGCTCGACCACGGCCTGAATGCAGCCCATGATCCGGTCCTTCTCCCACTGACGCAGCGATTCCAGCTTCCACAGGATCAACTGAATCACCTGGCGCACCTGCTCCGGAGACAGCTTCTTGTGTTCGAAGAGCTTCACATCAGGCGTGACGCCACCTGCAAAGAAGAAGCCGGCCAGCGGTGCAACCTGACTGAAGGTCTCTACCCTGCCCTGCACGTGCGGTGCGATCTTCATCATGTAGTCAGGGTTCAGCGCCCAGGTCTTCAGACGCGAGGCAAACTCCTCGACCGGCAGATCACGCAGCCATTGGCCATTGAGCCAGGACAGCTTTTCTATATCGAAGATCGGCCCGCCCAGCGAAACACGCGACAGGTCGAAGTTGTCGACCATCTCCTGCAAGGAGAACTTCTCGCGCTCGTCAGGCATCGACCAGCCCATACGCCCCAGGTAGTTGAGCATCGCCTCGGGCATGAAGCCCATGCGCTCGTAGAAGGTCACCGACGTGGGGTTCTTGCGCTTGGACAGCTTGCTCTTGTCGGGGTTACGCAGCAGCGGCATATAGCACAGCTGCGGCTTGTCCCAGCCGAAGTATTCGTACAGCAGGATCAGTTTGGGTGCCGATGGCAGCCATTCTTCGCCACGCAGTACGTGGGTGATGCCCATCAGGTGGTCATCGACGACGTTGGCGAGGAAGTAGGTCGGCAGGCCGTCGGTCTTCATCAGGACCTGCATGTCCATGCGGTCCCACGGGATTTCGACTTCGCCACGCAGCATGTCAGGGACGACGCAGACGCCTTCGGTCGGCACTTTCATGCGGATCACGTGTGGCTCGCCGGCGTCCAGGCGGCGCTGGACTTCTTCCTTGGAGAGCAGCAAGGCGCGACCGTCATAGCGCGGGGTTTCGCCCTTGGCCTGCTGTTCGGCGCGCATCTGGTCCAGCTCTTCGGCGGTGCAGAAGCACGGGAAGGCATGGCCCATGTCGACCAGTTGCTGCACGTATTTCTTATAGATGTCGCCGCGCTCGCTTTGGCGGTATGGGCCATGCGGACCACCGACGTCGGGGCCTTCGCTCCAGTCGATGCCCAGCCAGCGCAGTGCGTCGAAGATCTGCTGTTCGGACTCGCGGGTAGAGCGCAGTTGATCGGTGTCTTCAATGCGCAGGATGAACTCGCCGCCGTGCTGTTTGGCAAAGCAGTAGTTGAACAGCGCGATGTAGGCCGTGCCGACGTGGGGGTCGCCAGTGGGCGATGGCGCGATGCGGGTACGAACGGTGGTCATGGAAAATCCCGAATTAGGTCGATCAAGCTCGGAATGTTAACAGGCCGGGGGCATGAGGCTCCAGCAACAAAGGCAATTGCCCGGACGCCTCTCGTTCCGCAAGCTCCGCGCCCGGAGTTGTAAACAAATTCAGCTGATTATCGTGCCAGTGCTCCGCGTGGGCATACAGTTCGTGACGCTCTGCGCCACACGGCGGTTTTTCTTTGTCAGGTAAATGGGGGTTCGACTCAGGTCACCTTTTCGCCCCTCGGCGAGTCACTTCGAAGGGGCAAAAGTGACCAAAGCCCCCGCCTCCGTTTTCGGCCCGACTTCGTCGGATTCCTTCGCCCTGACACTGATCCGGGGGTCGCCGCACCGGCATGAGAGGTGGCGTGTCCAATGCTTCAAACCGCCAGCAACCGCTCGCGCAGTTTGCCGATTTCGTCGCGCATTTGTGCGGCGGCTTCGAATTCCAGGTCGCGGGCCAGTTGGTACATTTTTTCTTCCAGTTGGCGAATGCGTTTGTTGATCTCGCTCGGCGAGCGCAGTTCGTTTTCGTAGCGGGCGTTTTCTTCGGCGGCTTTGGCCATGCCTTTGCGTTTTTTGCTGCGCGAGCCGGGGACGGTGGCGCCTTCCATGATATCGGCGACGTCCTTGAACACACCTTTGGGGGTGATGCCATGTTCCAGGTTGAACGCCAATTGCTTCTCGCGTCGCCGCTCGGTCTCGCCGATGGCGCGCTCCATCGAGCCGGTAATCCGGTCGGCATACAGAATCGCCCGACCATTGAGGTTACGTGCCGCCCGGCCAATGGTCTGGATCAGCGAACGGTCGGAGCGCAGGAAGCCTTCCTTGTCGGCATCGAGAATTGCCACCAGCGACACTTCCGGCATGTCCAGGCCTTCGCGCAGCAGGTTGATGCCCACCAGCACATCGAACGTACCCAGGCGCAGGTCGCGGATGATTTCGACACGTTCCACCGTATCGATGTCCGAGTGCAGGTAACGCACGCGCACCCCGTGGTCGCTCAGGTAGTCGGTCAAATCCTCGGACATGCGCTTGGTCAGCGTGGTGACCAGCACCCGCTCTTCCAGCGCGGTGCGCTTGTGGATTTCCGACAGCAGATCATCGACCTGGGTCAGCGCCGGACGAATCTCGATCTGCGGGTCCACCAGGCCGGTCGGACGCACCACCTGCTCGACGATACGCCCGGCGTGCTCGGCCTCGTAGTTACCCGGGGTCGCCGAGACGAAAATGGTCTGCGGGCTGATCGCCTCCCACTCGTCGAAACGCATCGGGCGGTTATCCAGTGCCGATGGCAGACGGAAGCCGTACTCGACCAGGGTTTCCTTGCGCGAACGGTCACCTTTGTACATCGCGCCGACCTGCGGCACGCTGACGTGGGACTCGTCGATCACCAGCAAGGCATCCGGTGGCAGGTAATCGAAAAGGGTTGGCGGCGGCGCACCGGAAGGACGGCCCGACAGGTAGCGCGAGTAGTTTTCGATACCGTTGCAGTAGCCCAGCTCCAGCATCATTTCCAGATCGAAACGGGTGCGCTGCTCCAGACGCTGAGCTTCCACCAGTTTGTTCTGGCTGCGCAGGTATTCGAGACGCTCCTGCAGCTCGACCTTGATCCCCTCCATCGCCTCAATCAGCGTCTCGCGCGGGGTGACGTAGTGGCTTTTCGGGTAGAAGGTGAAGCGCGGCAGCTTGCGAATCACCTCCCCGGTCAGCGGATCGAACGCCGACAGGCTCTCGACCTCGTCATCGAACAGCTCGACCCGGATCGCTTCCAGATCGGATTCGGCCGGGTAGATATCGATCACATCACCGCGCACCCTGAACGTCGCACGGGCAAAGTCCATGTCGTTACGGGTGTACTGCAAGTCGGCGAGGCGGCGCAGCAAGGCACGCTGATCGAGTTTGTCGCCACGATCGATGTGCATGACCATGCGCAGATAGGTTTCCGGACTGCCCAGGCCGTAGATGCACGACACCGTGGTGACGATGATCGCATCCTTGCGCTCCAGCAGCGCCTTGGTCGCGGACAGACGCATCTGTTCAATGTGGTCGTTGATCGAGGCATCCTTCTCGATGAAGGTGTCGGACGACGGCACGTAGGCTTCCGGCTGGTAGTAGTCGTAGTAGGAAACGAAGTACTCCACGGCGTTGTTCGGGAAAAACGCCTTGAATTCGCCATACAACTGCGCCGCCAGGGTCTTGTTCGGTGCCAGCACCAGCGTTGGACGCTTGATCTGGGAAATCACGTTGGCGATGCTGAACGTCTTGCCCGACCCGGTCACCCCGAGCAGGGTCTGGTGCGCGAGCCCGGCGTCGATCCCTTCGACCAGTTGGCGAATGGCCTCGGGCTGATCGCCGGCTGGCTCAAAGCGGGTAACGAGCTGGAACTCGGACATAACTGACCTCTTGAATGGTGCGCGTGTGACGGGGTTCGCGTGAAACCTTCCGCGACCTGACCGCCTCGACGGCACAACTGGAAATATTCGTCGGCGCATGACGGCGCGCAACGACGAAATCATCGCAAACAGCCGTTCCCGCCGGGAAGCAGGCGTGCGATGTTTTGAAGTGATGGCTAATAGATGGAGTCATATATCAGCCTTTCAAGGCACGCACTTAAAGCATTGAGGTTTTAACCGAACGAACGTTCTACAAATATGCGCAAAAACCTGTAAAAAACCCGCCCTGCACTGTCGATCACCGAGGGGATGCTCTCTATACTACGCTCAGTTTGCGCACCGCTTTGGCGCATCGAGCCTCAGCGTGTCCCCTTCCCACTCTTCACCAAGAGCCGCCGCACCATGAGCCTGTTTTCCGCTGTCGAAATGGCACCCCGCGATCCGATCCTGGGTATCAACGAAGCCTTCAACGCCGACACCCGCAGCACCAAGGTCAACCTTGGCGTAGGCGTCTACTGTGATGAAGACGGGCGCATTCCCCTGCTGCGCGCCGTGGCCGAAGCCGAAAAGATCCGCGTGGCCCAGCATGCGCCGCGTGGCTACCTGCCGATCGACGGTATTGCCGCTTACGACCAGGCCGTGCAAAAACTGTTGCTGGGCGCTGATTCGCCGCTGATCGCCTCGGGCCGTGTGCTGACCACCCAATCGGTCGGCGGCACCGGCGCACTGAAGATCGGTGCCGACTTCCTCAAGCAGTTGCTGCCCGATGCCGTCGTCGCCATCAGCGACCCGAGCTGGGAAAACCACCGCGCGCTGTTCGAAACCGCTGGCTTTGCGGTGCAGAACTACCGCTACTACGACGCTGCCACCCACGACGTGAACCGTGCCGGCATGCTCGAAGACCTGCACAACCTGCCGAACAACTCGGTAGTCGTGCTGCACGCCTGCTGCCACAACCCGACCGGTGTCGACCTGAGCCTGGATGACTGGAAAAAAGTGCTGGAAGTGGTCAAGGCCAAGGGCCACGTACCGTTTCTGGACATGGCCTATCAAGGCTTCGGTCAGGGCATTCAGGAAGATGCCCTGGCAGTGCGCCTGTTCGCCGAGTCGGGCCTGACCTTCTTCGCCTCGAGCTCGTTCTCCAAATCACTGTCGCTGTATGGCGAACGCGTCGGCGCGCTGTCGATCATTACCGAATCGAAGGAAGAAACCACTCGCGTCCTGTCCCAGGTCAAGCGCGTGATCCGCACCAACTATTCCAACCCGCCGACCCACGGTGCGATCATCTCCGCTGCGGTGCTTAACGACCCTGCGTTGCGTGCAATGTGGGAAGAGGAACTGGGCGAAATGCGTCTGCGCATCCAGGGCATGCGCAAGGCGATGGTCGAGCGCCTGGCTGACAACCCGGCCGGTCAGGACTTCAGCTTCGTCGCGCGCCAGTGCGGCATGTTCTCCTACTCCGGTCTGACCGCCGAACAGGCCCAGCGCCTGCGCAGCGAGTTCGGTATCTACGCGCTGGACACCGGGCGTATCTGCGTGGCCGCGCTGAATCAGAAGAACATCGACGTGGTGTGTGACGCGATCAAAAAAGTGCTCTGACTGCGCTGAAGCGCACTGGTAGAAGCGAACCTGTTCGCGAAGGCTGTTCTCCGGTCGATGCATCTCATGCAACGTACGGGCCTTTCGCGAACAGCGCTTATCCAACAGCCTTGCACGCAGCACTTCCCACTGCATCACCATTCGGCAACTGAATCGAACGATCCCCATTGCTACCCCTCGAAACTGTGTCAGAACATTTTCTGAAACCGATATCGAGGTACTCATGTCTATCGAACCGCAACGTCAGAAAGAACCGACGCCAAATCAGGACGCACCTGCCAGTCCGGGCCCGGACCGCAACGATCCGGCAATCGAGCCGCAAGTCGGGGACGTAAAACCCGAGACTGAAAAGGGCAATGGCCAGAGCCAGGGCCAGACGCCTTCCCCAAGTCAGTCACAGACTCAGTCGCAGGGCCAGTCAACCAGCGACAGCGCCTACGTGCCTGACCATGAGCCGGAAGAAAAAACCGAGGATTTACGCAATCATCAGCCCACCACTGGCGTTGACGCCGATATCGATACACCGGGCGGCTGATTACCGATAAGCGCATTTGGGCCGCATGGCCCAAACGCTTTTCTTGCCTCTTTCAGCGATCAGGCTCCTCGCTTATCACCTGCACCTCATACGCAGGATCAGCCTTGATCTGCTGTTCAGTGAACGGCAACGCCTGCCATTGTTTTTTTGAAAATGCTTCAGTCTGGTCGCTTGAATGGGCTGACTGTGGATTGCTCGACTCAGAGAACGCCAGTAAACCCTGCGCCCTTGGGCCGTGCTCGTCGAACGTCACCACCTGCAAATAACTGGTGCCACTGACTACCTCGCGCTTGCCGTCCTTGCCTGCCACGGTCTGCATGGCGTTGTAGATGCCAAGCCCGGCCGGACCACCGTGAACCGGGATCTGCTTGCCGCTGATGCTGGAAACCTGAATGTCGCCCCATTGACTGCTTGCCGAGAGGCCTGCCTTGGCCACTTCATCCACTGCGGCCCGCATGGCGGCGCGCAATGCAGTGGCGACCTGCGGGTTCTCAATCGCCAGCCCGCTCGGCGTGTGAACCGGGTCGCGCGGGTCGAACGCAACACGCCAGCGCGAGGCAACAGCCTGCATGGACGTCACGATTCTCTGGAAGTACACGAACCCGATGCCACTGTTCAGGTCAGCGCGTCCATCCCAGGCTTTCAGTGCGGTACACAGCGGCGTCAGCCGCGCAGCATCATCACCCAGCTCCGAGGCACAGAACCTGAGCAGATCCGGCAGCACTTGCCCGGCCTGATAGACCTCGTTGTCCATGACCATCGCTTGCAGGTTCTCAACGCTGATCTTGCCCGCCTTCTTCAGGCTGCCCAGCCGATCCAGCGCAAAACGTGCTCGCTGCCCCAGCGGCTGGCTGTCCTGGCTGATCAGCGGCGAAAAGTCCTTCAACGGCGCAGCGGGATTGACCATCCAGGCCGAGTCGTTGGAGTGCTGCACGAAGTCGGTCCGCAATAACTGCGGCTGACGGGAAGAGGGATAAATACCGGCCTGTACCGCCTCTGCGGAAACCTCCCAGTTGCATTCACTGCGCGAGCCGTCGAGCACGATCAGTTCCGTGCCGATGCGCGGATCACTGCATCGGGCAAGCCTGACGGCGTCGACGTTTGGCACCACCGAGAGGTTCATGTACAGCGCCTGACCCCGGGCATCGACTGCCAGGGTGTTGACCCACGGGATGCCCTGGATCTTGCGCACCGAATCCTGAAACGTCTTGAGGCTGTCAGCCTTGTCCATTGCATACCACTGCTGCAACACTCGGTCGTTTTGCAGATTGGCATCACGCAGGCTGAAGGCAAACTTTTCGTCCCAGTCCAGCTTGCCCGGCCACTGCACCACCGGACCGAACCTGGACGAATAGACAATGCGTGGCACCGACTTCAAGCTGCCATCGGCTTGCTTCACGTCGACACTCACCTGCTGCTTGTCCATGGCAACCGATTTGCCATCCAGCAGGTAACGGGTGGAATCCTTCGGGTCGAGCTGCAGGCGATGCAGCGTGAAGTGTTTCGACGTGTCGACGGTATGGCTCCAGGCCAGATGCTGATTGAAGCCGATATTGATCAGTGGCAGGCCCGGCAAGGCTGCGCCCATCACGTCGAGCTTGCCGGGAATGGTCAGGTGCATTTGATAGAAGCGCAGGCCGCCAGCCCATGGAAAATGCGGATTGGCCAGCAGCATGCCGCGCCCGTTGGCCGATAGCTCGCGCCCTATTGCCACGGCATTGCTGCCGCGCTCCAGAGCAAACCGCTGGTTGCGCGCAGCAGCCAGTTGCAGCGCCTGAACCTGCTGAGCATTTACCTGCAGTGGCTTTTGCAGCGCAGGCGGCGTAGCACCGGCCAGCGCTTCGGCGAACTGCCCCACGCCCCCCTCTACCAGCAGGCGACGGGTCAAGCGCACCAGATCATCGGTACTGATCGGCCGAACCCACTCGGCCGCACAGGGCTGCGGCAGGCCCTTGGCCTTCTGCTCATCGAGCGAGCGGTTGTAACCGGCGACATAGCCCTGCATCAACTGGCGAATCTCCAGCGGCTGCGCATTCCAGAAATCCGCCAGTGCCTGCGGCGTATTGAGCCACTGGAACAACAGGTCGCTGGCCATATTGTTGCGCTGCTCAAGGGTCGCCTTATCGGGGCCAAAATAGCGCGAGCGCTGGCCGTTGACGGTGACGATCTCATTGGCCAGCAGGCACAGGTTGTCCTGCGCATAGGCATAACCGATGCCGTAACCCAGACCGCGCTCATTGGCGGCAACGATATGCGGCACGCCAAAACCGGTCCGCCGGATCTCGGCACTGGCCGCCTGTTTTCCAGGCTCAACCAAGGCTTGCGCAGGGAAAATCACAGCGAACGAAAGACCTGCAAACACAAAACCGCACAGGGGTCTGGACATAATCACGCTGACTCCAACTCGACAAGACGACCCGAATTAGCCGCTCCCGTTAAACGAAGCACGGACGCTGATGTTTAGCCGAAGCGGGTAACCCGTGATCAACGCTAAATTCCTGCTGGCATGCCTCGTTTAAAGGGCAGCTCTCGTGGCCGTCGTTCACCGACCGACTGATCTCCCAGCGCAGGAATCTGCATGAAACGCTCTCTACATCCTCGCAGCGCCCTCCTGGTGGCGCTGTGCCTGTTCCCGGTCATTGCCGTATGCGCCTGGCAGATCCTGCCCGACGGCAAAAGCAGCGCCGCGACCGTGACGGTGACCCGCGGCACGATCGAAAACAGCGTCACGGCGCTCGGTACCCTGCAGCCGCGCAGTTACGTGGATGTGGGCTCGCAGGCCAGCGGGCAGATCATGAAAATCCATGCCCAGGTCGGCGATCAGGTCAAGGAAGGCGACTTGCTGGTCGAAATCGACCCTTCGACGCAAAAGGCCAGACTCGACGCCGCACGCTACGCCATCGATAACCTCAAGGCGCAATTGCAGGAGCAGCGTGCGCTGCACGAACTTGCAGAACAGAAGCAGCAGCGCCAGAAGCGCCTCGCCGCAGGCGGCGCCACACGGGCCGAGGACGTTCAGGCTGCGGAATCGGAATTTCGCGCCACCCAGGCACGGGTCGACATGTTCAAGGCGCAGATTCTCGAAGCTCAGGCCGCGCTGCGCAGCGACGAAGCAGCGCTGGGCTACACCCGTATTTTCGCGCCCATGAGCGGCACAGTGGTCGCCCTCGATGCACGTGAAGGCCAGACGCTGAACGCGCAACAACAGACCCCGCTGATTCTGCGCATCGCCCGCTTGTCACCGATGACGGTCTGGGCCGAGGTCTCGGAAGCCGATATCGGCCATGTCAAACCCGGCATGACTGCCTATTTCACCACCTTGAGCGGCGGCAACCGGCGCTGGAGCAGCACCGTGCGGCAGATCCTGCCGGTGCCGCCCAGGCCGCTGGATCAAGCCAATCAGGGCGGCGGCAGCCCGAGCAGTTCGCGCAAGAACGGCGGTGGCCGTGTGGTGCTGTACACCGTGCTGCTGGACGTGGATAACAGCGATCAGGCGCTGATGGCAGAAATGACCGCACAGATATTCTTCGTCGCCGAAAAAGCCGAGAACACCCTCACCGCGCCACTCGCGGCGTTGCGAAACGGGGCGCAGGCCGATCGGCAGACCGCCCAGGTGCTATCTGCCAATGGTGAGGTGCAGAACCGTGAGGTGCGCACCGGCATCAGCGACCGCCTGCGCGTGCAGGTACTCGACGGGCTGAATGAAGGTGAGCGCCTGCTGGTGCCCGCCTCTGTCGGCAGCGGAGGCTGAATGCGCACGCCGCTGATCGACCTGCGAGGCATCCGTAAATCCTACGGCGGAGGCGACAGCCCACGGGTCAACGTGCTGCGCGGCATCGATCTGTCGATTCATGCCGGTGAGTTCGTGGCGATTGTCGGCGCTTCCGGGTCCGGCAAGTCGACGCTGATGAACATCCTCGGCTGCCTGGACCGCCCGACCTCGGGCGAATACCTGTTCGCCGGGGAAAACGTCGCCGAACTGGGCAGCGACGAGCTCGCCTGGCTGCGCCGTGAAGCGTTCGGGTTCGTGTTTCAGGGCTATCACCTGATTCCGTCCGGCTCGGCACAGGAAAACGTCGAGATGCCGGCAATCTACGCCGGGACGCCCGCCGCAGAGCGTCATGCGCGGGCCGCCGCCCTGCTTGACCGACTGGGCCTGGCGTCGCGCACCGGCAATCGACCGCATCAGTTGTCCGGCGGCCAGCAGCAACGGGTTTCCATCGCCCGCGCCTTGATGAATGGCGGGCACATCATCCTCGCCGACGAGCCCACCGGTGCGCTGGACAGCCACAGTGGCGCGGAGGTGATGACCCTGCTGGACGAACTGGCCAGCCAGGGCCATGTGGTGATCCTCATCACCCATGACCGGGAAGTGGCGGCGCGCGCCAAACGGGTCATCGAGATCAGCGATGGGCTGGTGATCAGTGATACGGCTCGAGATGCTTCTGACGTGCAGCGCTCAGTCAATCCGGGCACGCTGCAGGCGGTCGACCTGCGCAAGCGCCTGAGCGAGGGCAGCGGCAGCCACGGCGCCTGGCAAGGCGAGCTGCTCGAGGCGGTTCAGGCGGCGTGGCGCGTCATGTGGATCAATCGCTTCCGAACCGCGCTGACCCTGCTGGGCATCGTCATCGGCGTGGCGTCGGTGGTGGTGATGCTGGCCGTCGGCGAAGGCAGCAAGCGTCAGGTCATGGCGCAGATGTCCTCGTTCGGTTCCAATATCATTTACCTCAACGGCAAGGCGCCCAATCCGCGCGCGCCGAAAGGCGTCATCACCCTGGAGGAAGTCGCCGCGCTGGGCCAGTTGCCCGAGGTGAAAATGATCATGCCGGTCAACGGCGGCCAGGCCGGGGTGCGCTACGGCAACGTCGATCACTCCAGTTACGTCGGCGGCAATGACACGCATTTTCCGGCGATCTTCAACTGGCCGGTGGTGGAAGGCAGTTATTTCAGCGAAGCGGATGAGCAGAGCGCAGCCGCCGTCGCAGTGATTGGCTACAAGGTTCGCCAGAAACTGTTCGGCGAGCATAACGACCCTGTCGGCCAGTACATCCTGATCGAAAACGTGCCTTTTCAGGTGGTCGGCGTGCTGCAGGAAAAAGGCGCCACGTCCGGCGATCTGGACAGCGACAATCGCATCGCCATCCCCTACTCGTCGGCCAGTATCCGCCTGTTCGGCACGCAGGACCCCGAGTACATCACCATCGCCACCCATGACGCCAACAACGTCAAACAGGCCGAAACAGCGATCCGCGAGCTGCTGCAACAACTGCATCACGGCAAACAGGATTACGAACTGACCAACAACGCCGCGATGATCCAGGCCGAAGCACGCACCCAGAACACCCTGTCGCTGATGCTCGGCTCGATTGCCGCCATTTCGTTGCTGGTCGGTGGTATCGGCGTGATGAACATCATGCTGATGACAGTGCGCGAACGCACCCGTGAAATCGGCATCCGCATGGCCACCGGTGCGCGACAGAGCGACATCCTGCGGCAGTTTCTTACCGAGGCTGTGATGCTTTCCGTGGTCGGCGGGCTGGCCGGTATCGTGCTGGCGCTGGGCATGGGCGCAGCGCTGTTGCTGAGTAAGGTGGCCGTTGCGTTTACCCTGCCGGCTGTGACCGGGGCGTTTGCCTGCGCCCTGATTACCGGCGTGATCTTCGGCTTCATGCCGGCCCGCAAAGCTGCCCGCCTCGACCCGGTCGCGGCCCTCACCAGTGAATGATCGATCAATGAAGCCTAGCCTTTGCGTTTTGACTGCCTGCCTGTTGCTGAGCGCCTGCCAGACGCCTGCTCCGCCGCCGGACAGCGGCATCCAGCCACCGGCAAGCTGGGCGTTTGCCGCAAACGCCGCCGCACAGCGCAGTGATATCCGTTGGTGGCAGCAGTTCGGCAGCCCACAGCTGAATCGTCTGATCGAACAGGCCAGCCTTGACAGCCATGAAGTCGCTGCAGCGATGGCACGGGTTCGTCAGGCACAGGCAAGCGCCATTATCGGCGGCGCGCCCTTGCTCCCGGAACTGGCCTTTGACCTGCGCGGCGAACGTAACCGGTTCCTGCGCAACAGCGACCGCAAGGCCAACCCTTCCGACGACAACAACACCAACAACTTCACCAGCGACCTGACCGCCAGCTATGAGGTGGATTTCTGGGGCGGTATCGCAGCGGGACGCGACAGCGCACTCCAAGGGCTGCGCGCCAGCCAGTTCGATCAGGCGACCGTGGAGCTGACCCTGCTGGCCAACGTCGCCGATCGCTATGCGCAAACCCTGGCGGCGCGCGAGCAAGGGCGGATTGCCGAACTGAATCTGGCCAACGCCCAAGACGTACTGCGCCTGGTGCAAACCCGCTATGAATCGGGCTCAGCTACCGCCCTCGAGCTGGCGCAGCAAAAAAATCTGGTTGCGGCCCAGCAGCGTGAACTGCCCCGCGTTCAGCAACTGGCCAACGAGCAGTTGATCACCCTGGCAGCCTTGCTCGGTCAGCCGGTGCAGAATCTGCACCTCGCGGATCAGCCCTTCGACACCCTGAACTGGCCGGACATCGGCCCCGGCCTGCCCAGCGAACTGCTGACCCGCCGCCCTGATCTGGCCAAGGCCGAGGCTGACCTGGCGGCGGCACAGGCCAATGTCACCGTCGCCCGCGCCGCCATGCTGCCAAAACTGACCCTGAGCGCCCGGCTCGGCACCGAAAACACCCGCGCCGAAGACTGGCTGCGCGCACCGTTCAGCAGCCTCGCTGCCGGGCTGATCGGACCGATCTTCAACAATGGCCGTCTGGCCGCCGAGCGCGACAAGGCCACAGCGCGTCAGGAAGAACTGCTGGAAACCTATCGCGGCGCGATCATCGACAGCTTCGCCGACGTGGAAAAAGCCCTGAACAGCATTCGCGGCCTGGATCAACAGCGCTACTGGCACGAAGAAGAACTCAAACAGGCGCAAACCGCCTTCCGCATCGCCCAGAGCCGCTACCAGGAAGGCGCCGAGGACCTGCTCACCGTACTGGAAACCCAGCGCACCCTTTACCAGGCACAGGACGTAAGCGTGCAGTTGCGGCTGGCACGGGTGCAGGCGAGCATCGCGCTGTACAAAGCGCTGGGCGGTGGCTGGCAGGTGCGCTGAGCGGGCTTCAGGCCCGCTATTCCTCAAACTTGCGCTTTGCCCCCGTCTACACACATCTCGATACCCGCAATGAAACTGCTGTCGTCGCAGGCAAGAAACAGCGCGGCCGCGGCCACTTCTTCAGGGCGGCCAAGACGGCCCAGTGGAATACCTCTGATCAGCGCTGCTTTCATTTGAGCGACGTGCTCTTGCGCAAGCCCTTCCAGGCCCATGATCGGCGTGTCGATCGGGCCCGGGCTCAGTGTATTGACGCGAATACCTCGACTTTGCAGCTCAGCTGTCCAGGTTCGGGCAAACGAGCGTATGGCTGCCTTTGTAGCGCTGTAAGTGCTGCAGCCCGAAACGCCCCTGTTGGCGGCAATGGACGAATTCAAGATGATCGAGCCGCCGTCGTGCATCAACACCAGTGCCTTTTGCACGCTGAACAACAGGCCTTTGACGTTGGTATCAAAAACCTTGTCGTAGTGCGCCGCATCGACGCCATCGATGGATTGCATTTCCATAATGCCGGCGTTGGCAAAGAGCACGTCAATGCAGCCTTTCTCGCGCCTGACCACTGCGTAGAGTCGGTCCAGATCGTCAAGACTGGACACATAGCCTTGTACGGCTGTCACGTTACGACCTATACGTGCAACGGCCTCGTCCAGCTCGGGCTGACGTCTACCGTGATAAACACATAGGCGCCCTCTTCCACAAAACGCTGGGCGGTCGCAAGACCGATGCCGCTGCTGCCGCCGGTAATCATCGCAATTTTGCCTTGAAGCCTGCTCATGATGATGCTCTCGAAAAGGTGAAAGTCAGCGAGTACCCACCGGGCACTCGCTGCATGATCTACGGCATGGATCAAATTATTCAGGACTTGCCAGTGAGCAGACTGCCCAAGCGCTCCCCGATGATCACGCACGGGGCCATGGTGTTGCCGGTGGTTACTCGCGGCATGATCGAGGCGTCCGCGACCCTCAAATTGTCGATGCCATAGACGCGCAATTGCGCGTCCACCACCGATAACTCATCAATACCCATTCTGGCCGTACCGGACTGGTGCCAGACGGTCGATGCGGTGTTGCGCACGAACGACTCCAGATCCTTGCGGTTCATCTTTCCGGGCATCACCTCACGGCGTACAAACGGGCGCAGGGTCGAGCTGTTGCCGATCTCTCGGCAAAATTCGACTGCACGCACCAGCGCCTGCAGATCTTCGGGTTCGGCAAGCGCACCGCTGTCGATTCTCAGTGCGTCCCGGTGCCCGCCGCCAGACAACGTGATCGAGCCACGGCTTTTGGGCCGCACCAGCCCCGGCAACAAAGACCATGCGCTGGCCGGAGGGTTGAACGTCGCCTGCGCTTCAAACGAGGCAATGGGCATTTCAGCGAGAAAGGTCTGGATGTCGGGTACATCGAGCGCCGGATCACTCTTCCAGAAGAACGTCGATTCCCCGGCGTTGTTGCGCGCCGCATGAGCCTGTTCGTATTCCCAGATGCACCCCGAGACCATGATGTGGTCCTGATAATTCTGGCCGACACCCGGCAGATTCTCTAGCGGAGCGATACCATGCCGAACCAGTTGCTGCGCATCGCCGATTCCGGACAGCATCAACACCTTGGGTGTGTTGATGGCACCCAGTGACAGCACGACTTCCTCTCGTGCTCTGAAACTCATGATCCTGCCTTCATGAATGACCTCGACCCCGACCGCTCGCTTGCCTTCCAGCAACACGCGCAATACATGGGTGTGGGCCAGGACCGTCAGGTTGGGCTGCGCCATCAGCGGGTACACATAACTGCGAAAAATCGAACGGCGACGACCGTTTTCCAGACACATATTAACCAGTGCCGCGCCACCCGCGCCCTCCATCATCGCGCCGTTCTGGTCATCGAAAACAGGCATTCCGAGCTCCGCCACCGCTCCCAGCATGGCTGGTGCAATCGGGTTGGGATCAGGCGCAGGCTGCACGAAGACCAGACCGCCCGTGCCTCTGCGCAGTGCGTCTGGCGTACCCTGCCAGTTCTCGATACGTCGATAGGTGGCGAGTGTCGATTGATAATTCCAGGCCGGATCACCTGATTCGCTGGCAAAGTGGTCCCAGTCACTGCTGTGCCCGCGCGCCCAGACCATCACGTTGATCGAGGATCCACCGCCCAGCACCTTGCCCATCGACAAGGGAATGGCCCGGTTATTGAGGTGCGGGTTGGGTTGTGCCTGAAACTGCCAGTCGCGCTCGCTGCCCAGGTTGGTGAACCAGATACTGGCATCGGTAACACTGGGCACATCATCGGTGCCGCCTGCCTCCAGGAGCAGAACACTGACGTCGGGATTCTCTGCCAGACGCCGCGCAACGACCGACCCGGAGGTGCCGGAGCCACACACGATGTAATCGTAAGCGCCCTTCAGACTGGCTTTCAGTCGCCGCTGATTGTCTTCAACACGACGTGCAAAGTCTGCAGTGTCGGTTGCGCCGGTATAACTTTCCATAAGAGTGCCTTTGTAAAACTTCCATGAATTGACGGCGCAAAACTGCCGGGGCCAATCGCGAAAGATGAATAACGGTGGGCTGTGACCGATGCGTCAGCGCAGCAGCCATTGAGATGAATCAGTCACTGAATGACAGGATCGATTCTAGGGCGCAGACGGCGTATCACCGTTACCTGCAAGGCGCGTGAGGGATGTCCACAAGGCGCTTTCAACTGATAAGGCGAGAGCAGAAGTTGCTCAGTTGAAAGTAGCCCGAACATGCGAGGGGCAAATACCGAACTGTGCCCGGTAGGCGCGACTGAAATGCGCTGCCGTGGTGAAACCGCACTGCCAGGCAACGTCCTGAACACTTGGCCGAAGCGTGCGGGTCGAACTGAGCAATTGCTGTGCGTGTTGCAGGCGGATATTCCAGACATCACGCATCACCGTCGTCTCCTGACTCCGGAACAAGCGTTGCAAGTGCTTGACTGAAACATGCACGGCACCGGCAATGGCCGCGCAGTCGAGTTCGGTGTCATTCAAACGCGTGTAAATGTAACGTCTGGCGCGCAACAGCACGACATCAGTGCTGCGCGAAACTGCCTTGTCGCCGGGGCCGCCCAGCATGGCGTCAATCAGCTCCAGCAATTGTCTGCCCATCAACTCGCGTATGACCAAGCCAGGGGCCGCCTGTTGCTGCGCGATGCAGTGGATCAGGTCACGGGCTGCGCGTATGTCTGCCGACTCCATGTCGGCAACCATCAGCCCCGGCAACGAATGCCTCAGGCCCCGATCGCGCAAACTGGACTTGGGAATGCGCAATACGGTCATTTGCCCATGCTGGGTAAACGACTCCTGAAAGGATTGCCCGGGATCGATGAAGAACATGCTGCCAGCCATGAAGCGATGTTGCTTTCCGGCTTCGTCGATATCGACATACCCACCGGTCATAAGCTTCAGATAAAGCCATTCCCCCTGCCAGCAATCCTGTTCTTCTCCAACCGGGATCAATACCAGAGATTTCAGATCAGCCTGCGTGACACCAATAGCCCCCAGGCTCCAGCTTTGCGCTGTGGAGTTGCCTGACAGGGTTTTATCGAACTCACAGTAAAGCCCGTGATGCTTCAGCATGACCTCAGACCAGTTGCCACCGGCATCGGGGCCCAGATCAAAGTGAATGTTGTTCGCGTCAAAAATTCCGGGTGTCATGAAAGGTGTTCTCGAGGGCGCAAGCAAGGAAGGGATGAGAAACGGCCGAACATCCAGACAGCTTGCGACCTGGCGCCACCCTACGCCTTTTGTTCGAGAATCAGGGGGGCATTCATGAAATATCCGACAGAGCGGAGTGCGTCAGGCTCTGTACGAAAAGTCGGCGAGCGAAGGTCAGGCAAGGCAAAAACAGGCGAGGAACGGCCGGGGTCGCGTTCGACTCTACGTGTTGTAAATGAGCATTCCGATTGGACTCGCATCCGAGCCTGTTTTTAACGCAGCATCACCGAGCGCAGCCACTTTTCGTACAGAGCCTAGGAGCCAGCGCTGCTCAAAACCACCTCTCCGGCAGCAGATTCCGTGCATACCAGGGCCGGCGCGGCACGCGACGTAGCAGGTTGCTCAGTTTGTCATCGGCCGCGAACGTGATGCGCAGCGCCAGCTTCATGACTTCCGGGTCCATTTCCATGGTCGTGCCTGCAGTCTGGCCGGGCACTGTGCTGCAACCGTGCGTTTCAGGCCCCAGCCACGGGTCGCTGACATTCACCCAGCGGCCTGGCGCAAACCACGGCACGCCGTTGACTTCCAGGCGCTTCACTTCGCCCGGATGAAAGCGCTCATGGGCGCGGAACCAGTCCTCAATGCGGTCGTCAATCCAGCCATGGAACATCCAGAACACCGGGTTCACGTGCGATGAAAACGGGTCGGCAAGAAAGTCGTTTTCCGGCTCGAACCAGCGCTCGGCAAAATCATCCGAACGACGTGCCATCGGCACCGGCTGCCCGTTGGCCGGGTCGCGGGCCACCGAGGCCCAGCGCATGTGCAGCCAGTCGTGCAGTTCCAGTTCGACCTGCGAACCAAACTGGCCCAGGGTCAGCTTCGACAAAAAGCGCGGATCGCGATACTGCGATTCCCAGACCTGAAAATGCGTATGAAACGTCTCGTGGCTTTTGATATCGCTGACCAGCTGTGTGTATTCCTCGTCACCATGCGCCAGCCAGTTGGGCGGCAGCGAACAACCGTCGTGATTGTCGAAATAGCGGGCAAAGCCCAGGCGGTCGCGTTCCAGCTCAGGCTGCGGCAGCGGAAAACGCGGCCAGGACGGCAAGTCCTGAATCCTGCGTGCCTGGATCAGCATGTGCCGGTGCATATAAAAGAAGTCTTCACCCGAGCCGTTGCGGTCCTTGTGCGGGCCACGCGCATCGCGCTCATGGTCACGCGGCCCCGGCTGCCAGCCGATGCCGCGCAGGGCGTTACGCTTGTCTTCGGGCAATTTGTGCCACTTGTCTCGCGAGGCATGCCAGAGCTGATGGAACAGACGATGCTCCCTGGAAACCAGCCAGGCCAGAAACGGCGGACTCAGGCCCACCCTTTCCCGCGCTTCTGGAAACACCTGTTTGATCGCGATCAGACGGTTTTCCAGTTCCGGCAGGGCCAGCGGTCGGTCAAGACGTTCGATACGTCCGCTCAGGGTGCCGCTGCCGCCGTTACCGAACGCGCCCCAGACTTCATCGAGGGTCAGGCTGAATTCGTAATCCGGGTTGTCGCTGTGCGGATCATTGCCGGCATGGCCGTCCATGACCCGCAGGTAGAGTCTTGCGGCATTGGCCGGTTGCAGATCGCCAATCACCCGAAAACGCGGCAGCGCATCGCCGCGCAATTGCCCGGCCGTGTCGATATAGCCGCGCAGGCCGCGACCACGCGGGGCGATGTCGAGAAACATTTCCAGGCCTTCGAGCGGCGCACCGCTCAGTCCGGCATCGCGCCCTTCGAAGCGCAGAGTCCACACACCGCGCAGCTTGTCGGCCAGGCGCTGGGTGGCGGTATCGGCAGGCCCCGCCGTCGCTTCGCCCGGCGTTTCCGGCAGGTCGACCCGGGTGAGTTCCCGATGCGCGTAATACGCTGCCGGAACTGCCGCACCGGTCAGCGCCAGACCCGCTATGAACCCTCGTCGAGAAATCGTCATTACCCTACCTGTTCCAGCCCCGAGACAGCCGTTATCCAAGCTAGAACGTAAACCCGGCAGACAAATTTAGCGCTGCACACACATCCATGAGCCCGCGCTAAATTTCTCGGTGATCCGCTCGTTCTCCACCAGATAGCAACAGCCGTCGCAGGCTGCGCAACGGTTAACCACACGAGACGGAAATGACAAGACCGCGTTGGAAAAAAGCTCTCTTCATCGGCCTGCCACTGGCCCTGGCGATCAGTGCAGGTACGGGCTTTCTGGCCTGGAATTACTGGTCTCCAGCAGGCTACCCGGTCAAGGTCATGCAGCAGGCCGACGACCTGCAGGAGCGGATCATTTCCTTCGACAGCCACATCACCGTGCCGATGAAATTCGGCAGCGAGGGCAACGAAGCCGACAAGGACGGCTCGGGGCAGTTCGACCTGGTGAAAGCCGCGCGCGGACGCCTGTCCGGTGCAGCGCTGACGGTATTCGGCTGGCCGGAGATCTGGAACGGCGACAACGCCCCGCATCGTCCGACACCCGGTTTCGTCGACGAAGCACGCCATCAGCAGGAAGTGCGCTACCGAATCATCAGCGGGCTGGTGCGCGATTTCCCCAATCAGGTCGGCATCGCCTACACCCCGGACGACATGCGCCGCCTGCACGGCGAAGGCAAGTTTGCGATCTTCATCAGCATGCTCAACGCCTACCCGCTGGGCAATGGCCTGAGCCTGCTGGACCACTGGGCCGCACGCGGCATGCGCATGTTCGGTTTCAGTTATGTCGGCAATAACAGCTGGGCCGATTCTTCACGCCCCCTGCCCTTTCTCAATGACACGCCCGACGCTCTGGGCGGCCTGTCGGAGATCGGCAGGCAGGCCGTGCAACGCCTCAATGACCTGGGTGTGATCATCGACGTGTCGCAGATGTCGAGCAAGGCGCTGCAACAGGTCAGCGAGCTGAGCCGCACGCCGATGGTCGCCTCGCACTCGGCGCCGCGTGCGCTGGTGGACATCCCGCGCAACCTCAGCGACGAGGAGCTGCAGCTCATCAAGCGCAGCGGCGGTGTGGTGCAAATCGTGGCGTTCCCAGCCTATTTGAAGCCGCTGACCCAGAAAACCCAGAACAAGCTCAATGCGCTACGCAAGGACTTCGACCTGCCACCGCTGCCGAACCTGGCCATGGCGCTGATGCCCGGCGACCCGATCATCACCGTCTGGCCGGAGCAACGCTTCGGCGCCTATGCCAGCAAGCTGTACGCGATTCTCGAGGAGGAGCCCAAAGCCACGGTCAAGGATTTCGTCGACGCCATCGATTACACGGTCCGCAAAATCGGCATCGACCATGTCGGCATCAGCTCCGACTTCAACGATGGCGGTGGTGTGAAAGGCTTCAACGATGTCAGCGAAATCCGCAACGTGACGGCCGAATTGATCGAGCGCGGCTACGCCGAAGCGGATATCACCAAGCTCTGGGGCGGCAACTTTCTGCGCGTCTGGGAGCAGGTTCAGGCGGCTGCCCGTCCGGATGTGAAACACATGAATCTCTCAAACGCCGCTACCCGACCCTCAGGCGCAGACGCTCATGACTGATCGCAGAACCTTTCTCAAACAGGCCGGAGTGCTGGCCGCAGCCCTGCCACTGGGCTCCGGCCTGGCAACAGCGGCCATGACGCCAGCCACTCAGCCGGCCTCCACGGATAAATGGACGCGCCTGAAACAATTGTTCAATCAGGACCCGGACTACGTTCACCTCTCGAATTTTCTGGTCACTTCGCACCCCGCACCGGTTCGCCAGGCCATCGAACAGCATCGCGCGCATATCGACCGCAATCCCGGTCTGGCCATGGACTGGGATCTGGGAGAGACCGAGCGCCGCGAACACGAGGTTCGCGTCTGGGCGGGCAAGTACCTGAAGGCCCAACCCGGCCAGATCGCCCTGACCGGCAGCACCACTGAAGGCCTGGCGATCATCTACGGCGGTATTCATGTGCGCCCGGATCAGGAGATTCTGACCACCGAACACGAGCATTCCTGCGTCCGCGACATCCTGAAATTCCGCCAGCAGCGCGACGGCACGCAGGTTCGCAAGATTCGCCTGTTCAAGGACCCGGCTACCGTCTCGGTCGACGAAATCATCGGCTCCATCGCGCGCAGTATCCAGCCGAAGACGCGCGTGCTGGGCATGACCTGGGTGCAGTCCGGCAGCGGCGTGAAACTGCCCATCGGGGCCATCGGCGATCTGGTCGAGGAACACAACCGCAACCGTGACGACCAGGACCGCATCCTCTATGTGGTCGACGGCGTGCATGGCTTTGGCGTCGAGAACCTCGACTTCCCGGAGATGAAGTGCGACTTCTATGTCGCCGGCACCCACAAGTGGCTGTTCGGTCCACGCGGTACCGGCATCGTCTGCGCCCGCTCGGAACAGGTCAAGGACCTCACGCCGCTGATCCCGACGTTCTCGGAAGCCACCGGTTTCAGCACGATCATGACGCCCGGCGGCTACCACTCGTTCGAACACCGCTGGGCGTTGAACGAGGCCTTCAAACTGCACCTGCAACTGGGCAAGGCCGATGTGCAGGCACGTATTCACCAGCTCAACAGTGACCTCAAGCAGCGCCTCAAGGCCCAGCCCAATGTCGAGCTGGTGACGCCCATGGATCCTGCGCTGTCGGCGGGCTTCAGCTTCTTCCGGCTCAAGGGCCAATCGTGCGACGACGTGGCGGCCTGGCTGATGAAGCAGCGCATGGTCGTTGACGCGGTGAGTCGCGACGTCGGCCCGGTGGTGCGCACCGCGCCGGGGCTGCTGAACAGCGAAGCCGAAATCGATCGTTTCATGACGCTGCTCGCCCGACGCGCCTGACACGCCTGCACCGTTCACCTGTTTTCCGTTTTCCATCGAGACCCGTCATGAAAAAAACATTGCTGCCCCTGTCCGCCCTGTTCGGCCTGTTGCTATGCGGTACCACCCTCGCCGCCACGCCAGCGGCAGCGCCCGCGCCCGGAAAAGTGTTCAAGGACTGCAAGGACTGCCCGGAAATGGTCGTGCTGCCTGCGGGCACCTTCACCATGGGTGCGCCCGAAGAGGAACTGGGTCGTCAGCCGGACGAAGGCCCGCTGCACGACGTGACCTTCGCCAAACCCTTCGCCATCAGCCGTTTTCAGGTGCTGAGCGGCGAGTGGAATGCCTATATCAAGAGCTCCGGCTACACGATGCCGGATGGCGATACCCGGCCAGGCCGCGAGTGCAAGGCCGGCAAGCCGCGCTACCCGCTGAGCCCGCGTCAGCCTGCAGTGTGCATGGACTGGAACGAAGCCAAGGCGTATGTCGAATGGCTGTCGAAAAAGACCGGCAAGTCCTACCACATGGTCAGCGAAGCCCAGCGAGAATACGCGGCACGCGGCGGCAGCAAGGGTTCGTTCCCGTTTCCGATGGACGAAGGCAAGCCCTACAGCATCGCCAAACATGCCAACACTTACGGCCCGGAAGACGGCTTCAGCTACACGGCACCCGCTGGCAGTTACAGCCCCAATGATTTCGGCATCTACGACGCCCACGGCAATGTCTACGAATGGACTGCCGATTGCGAGACCAGCAACTACAACGGCGCGCCCACCGATGGCAGCGCATGGCTGGCCGGTGATTGCACCTGGAAGATGATTCGCGGCAATGACTGGACCGAAGCGCCGATCTTCTCGCGCTCCGGCAACCGCAACAGCCGCCAGCCGGATGTACGGGGTGACTGGCTGGGTTTCCGGGTCGCCCGCGACCTTTGACCGATTTCATGCGCACCCTCGGCCGGCGATAGCCCACGCCGCACTCACGGACAATGACGAGACACACCATGACCCGCACAACTGAAAGCCTCGCCCGGGAAACCCTGAGAATCCTCAAGCCATTCTGGTGGCTGGTGGCGCTATCGACCGTGCTGGGGATTGTCAGCGGCCTGAGCGTCACCGGGCTGCTGGCCACCATCAACAACGCGATGAACATGCCCGGCGGGCCGGACACGCAGACCGCGCTGCTGTTCGCCGGATTGTGTGTGCTGACCCTGGCGTGCTCGACCCTGTCCAACCTGTCGACCAATTACGTCGGCCAGCGGGTCGTCGCCAACCTGCGCCGCGAGCTGGCAGCCAAGGTGCTGGTCGCGCCCATCGAGCAGCTGGAACGCTATCGCGCGCACCGCCTGATCCCGGTGCTGCTCAACGACGTCAACACCATCAGCACCTTTGCCCTGTCGGTCGCGCCGATGGTGATTTCGTTTACCGTCACCCTCGGCTGCCTGACCTATCTGGCCGTGCTGTCCTGGCAGATTCTGGCGCTGACGGCGCTCACCGTGGTGCTCGGCACCGGCGCGCAATACCTGGCGCATGCGTTTGGCATGCGCAGCATTCTAGCCGCGCGCAACAGCGAAGACGAATTGCAGAAGCACTACCAGGCGCTGTCCGCAGGCGCCAAGGAACTGCGCATCCAGCGCAAGCGTCGTCAGCACATGCTCGACGAGAAGATTCATGGGGCCACCGAACACATCTGCCGCTCGAACATTCGCGCTGCCAATATCTTCGTCAGCGCGGAAACCTTCGGCTCGATGCTGTTCTTCGCGGTGATCGGCATGGCCATCGCCTTTCAGGCGCTCTGGCCGACGACCGAAAAGACCGTACTGGGCGGCTTCGTGCTGGTGATGCTGTACATGAAAGGCCCGCTGGAGCGCCTGATCACTGCCCTGCCCGGCATCAGCCGTGCGCAGATCGCCATGCGCCGCATTGCCGAGCTGTCATGGAAATTCTCCAGCCCCGAACCGCACCTGCTGGTCAGTGACCGCCCGACGTCGCTGCCCAGCATGCACACGCTGGAGCTGCACAACCTGCGCTATGACTACCCGCCCGTCGAGGGCAGCGATGCCTTCCACCTCGGCCCGGTCGACCTGAGCATCAAACAGGGCGACATTGTGTTCATCGTCGGCGAGAACGGTTGTGGCAAGACCACGCTGATCAAGCTGCTGCTGGGCCTGTACACCCCGCAACAGGGTGAGATCCGCCTCAATGGCCAGCCCGTCAGCGCGGAAAACCTGGATGACTACCGCCAGCTGTTCACCACGATTTTCGCCGACTACTACCTGTTCGACGAGCCGTTGCAGGGGCAGGCCGCGCTGCCGCAGGACGCGGGCAAATACCTGGAGCGCCTGGACATCGCGCACAAGGTCAGGATCGAGAACGGTGCCTTCACCACCACCGATCTGTCGACCGGTCAGCGCAAGCGCCTGGCCCTGATCAATGCGTGGCTGGACGAGCGGCAGGTGCTGGTGTTCGACGAGTGGGCCGCCGATCAGGACCCGGCGTTCCGTCGCGTGTTCTACACCGAACTGCTGCCGGAACTGAAGCAGCAGGGCAAGACCATCATCGTGATCTCCCATGACGACCGCTATTTCTACGTCGCCGACCAGTTGGTGCGGATGCAGGCCGGGCAGATTCAGGTCGAACAGGTTCGCAACGAAACCCGCGATAAAACCATTACGGCGTGATTCACTCGCACCTGAAACGCCCCGCCCGGCCCGTCCGCGAGCGGGGCTTTTTTTGCCTGGCCGCTCCGCGCCACCCTCAATTGCTAGCCAAGCGCCATCTTTTTTCGTGGATTGTGAAAAAAACATTAAATAAACGTTATTCGCTTTCGTTCTCATTAACAGCGAATTGCGCGCCCAGCCATCTCTCGCGCAACGCCCCATAAAAAAGTGGCTCACGCCTGCCCGGTCGACGGCTGGACCCGACTGCGCAGGCCTGAACGACGCTCCCAATCTCCTTGCCGATACTCACTGGAAAGAGCCAATTCATGCACAACCCGTCACGACTCACCCCGCTCAGCAAAGCGTTGATGCTCAGTCAGATGTTCCGCTCCCGGCCATCCATGGCGGCCATGGGTCTTGCGCTGTGCATGCCGGTCGCCGGTCAGGCACAGGAAACCGTCGCAGACGATTCGAACACCACAAGCACCGTCAATCTGGCCCCGACTGCAATCGACTCGCATTACCTGGGCACCACCACCGACGGCACCGGTTCCTACACCACCGGCGCAGTGAGTATCGGCAAGGGTGCACCGCAATCGCTGCGCGAAACACCGCAATCGGTGAGCGTGGTGACTCGGCAAGTCATGGATGACAACAACCTCACCAGCCTCAGCGACGTGCTGGAAGACACCCCGGGTATCACTTTCCAGTACCGCAACTTCGGCGGTCACGTGTACACCTCGCGCGGCTTCTCGCTGCTGGCGGAAAGCTTCCTGGTCGACGGCATTGGCGGTCAGGGCTATCAGATCACCGGCTGGATGCAGCCGGACATGGCCATCTACGACCGTGTGGAAGTGCTGCGCGGCGCGTCAGGGCTGTTGGTCGGTGCCGGGCAGCCCGGCGGCGCGGTCAATCTGGTGCGCAAACGCCCGACTGCCGATAACAAATTCTCGATCACCACCCGCGCCGGTTCCTGGGACCAGTACCGGGTCGACCTGGATGGCAGCGGCAAGCTCAACGATTCAGGCACCCTGCGCGGGCGCATGGTCGCGGCCTACGATGACAGCGGCTCCTATCTGGATGGTCGCGACAGCCGCACGCCGCTGCTGTACGGCATCGTCGAAGCCGACCTGAGCGATGACACCACCCTCACCATGAGCCTGCGACGTCAGGAACAGGTCATCAACGGCTACTCGATCTATGGCCTGCCACGCTACAGCAACGGCCAGTCGCTGGGCCTGTCGCGCTCGACCAACCTGGCGCAGAAGTGGAATCGCCATGAAAGCGACATGACCGAGGTGTTCACCGAAGTCGCGCATCGCTTCAATGAGGACTGGACCAGCCGGACCTCGCTGACCTATTCCCAGGGTGGCTTCGACCAGAACATTGCCTACGCACGGGGCGCAGTGAATCCCGTGACGCTGGCGGGCTCCAACTTTCAGGGCACGCTGTTTCGCAAGGACGAGGTCGACAGCGTCGGTCTGAACAGCCAGCTGGAAGGCAACTTCAACGCGTTCGGCCTCGAACATCAGGTGACCCTGGGTGCCGACTGGTCGAAGCAGAACGCCAACACGCATCAGGCGACCGTGACCAGGCGCACCGCCGTCAACGTCTTCGATGTCGATCAGAGCGCTTTCGCCAAACCAGCCCGTCCAGCCTGGCAAACCGACATCGACACCACCGAAGAACGCGCGGGCCTGTACGCCAACACGCGCATTCACCTGAGCGAACCGTTGAGCGTGGTGCTTGGCACGCGCCTCAGCTGGTATGACTACAAGTACGACGTCAAAACCGGTGCGGCAAACAGTTACGAATCCAAGCAGACTCAGGAATTCACGCCGTTCGCGGGCGTCATCTATGACATCAACGACAGTTGGTCGTGGTACGCCAGTTATGCCGACATCTTCACGCCACAGGCCAACTACGTCTCCGCTGGCGGCTCGCCACTGGACCCGGCCATCGGCTCCAACTACGAAACCGGCTTCAAGGGTGAGCTATTCGACAAGCGCATGAACCTGTCGATGGCGCTGTTCTACATCAAGCAGAAAGATGTAGCCGCCGTTGATGTGAACACCACTGAACTGTGCCCTACCAGCTCCGACGGCTCCTGCTACCTGCAGGACGGCATCAGCCGCAGCAAGGGCGTCGATGTCGAGGCCAGCGGTGAGGTGTTACCGGGGCTGCAAGTGTTCGGCGGTTACACCTACAACATGCTGCGCAACAACGGTGATTCGGATGTGGCTTACGAAACACCGAAACACATGCTGCGCCTCAACACCAGCTACAACCTGCCGGGTGCCTGGAACCGCCTGACCCTGGGCGCCGGTGTGTCGGCGGATTCTGGTTACGAAGTGCCGTCCAACAAAGAGCTTGGCGTGGCCGGTCGGGCCATCTGGGATGCCAGGGCGTCGTGGAAACTGGACGAAAACTGGAAGGTGTCACTCAACGCCGAAAACCTGTTCGACCGCAAGTACTACACCACCTCGATCGCCACCGATCGCTCCAACGTCTACGGCGAACCGCGCAGCTACGTCCTGACACTGCGGGGGGATTTCTGATCTAAGTAAACGATAGGCGTGATTCTAGCGCCTACGCTCTGCATTCAGCGTTATATACAAGCCCGCTTTTGATTCTGGCCGAAGGCCGTGGGAGCGAACTTGTTCGCGAAGACTGTAGTTCAGACGATGCATTTTTGGACAACATACTGGCCCATGAGCGTTCGAGCGAGCGGAACGCTGGGGGCCGGGACACTCCGCAAACATCTGCATACCACCAACTCCACCGCAAATGCATTATCCTTCGCCATTGATCTCAACGAGCCATCCCTCCCATGCAAACATCCTCCAGCCGTCTGCGCACAGGCCGCGTGAAAACGCTCGGCCTGCGTCTGGGCAGTGTGGGGCTGGTGCTGGCGTTGAGTGTCCAGGGACAGGCGCTGGCGGAGGAGTTCGAGTTCGATATCCCGGCCCAGACGCTGAGCAGTGCCCTGAAGGAATTGGGCCGCCAGTGCGATCTGCAAATCCTCTACAACCCCGACGACCTGAACGGCAAGCTCAGCAGCCCGGTGCACGGCAGGCTGACGCCCGAACAGGCCGTCGCCGACCTGCTGAAAAAAGCCAACGTAGCGCACAGTCTTGAAGACAACACCCTGACCCTTGGCGCTGCTGCCTCCGCACAAACCATGAGCCTCGGGCCGGTGGCGATCAAGGGCGATTCGTTCGGCATCACCACCGAGGGCAGCGGCGCGTATTCGGCCACCGGCGTGAGCATCAACAAGACCGCTCAGTCGCTGCGCGAAACGCCGCAGTCGGTCACCGTCATGACCCGCCAGGTGATGGACGACAAAAACCTCACCGGCCTCGACGAGGTGATGGCACAAACGCCCGGCATCACCTTTTCCCAACGCAATTTCGGCTCTCATGTCTTCAGTTCGCGAGGCTTTGCGCTGGAGGACGAGAGTTACATCATAGATGGCGTGGCTGGTCAGGGTTACAGCGTGACCGGCTGGATGACCCCGGACATGGAAATCTACGACCGCGTCGAAGTGCTGCGCGGCGCGGCCGGTCTGCTGATTGGCGCAGGCAACCCCGGTGGCGCGGTCAATCTGGTCCGCAAGCGCCCGACCGCCCTGCCGCAGTTCTCGATTACCACCCGTGCAGGCAGCTGGGACAACTACCGGGTCGACCTGGATGGCAGCAGCAAACTCAACGATTCCGGCAGCATCCGCGGGCGTTTTGTAACGTCCTATGAAGACCGCGGCTATTTCACCGATGGTCTGCAGAAAACCGCGCCGTTGTTCTACGGCATCCTGGAAACCGACCTGAGCGAAGACACCACCCTGACCCTGGGCGTGCGCCATCAGAGCGCCGACACCCAAGGCTTTTCGATCTTCGGTCTGCCCCGCTACAGCAACGGCAAGGCCATCGACCTGCCGCGCTCGACGTCGCTGGCCCAGGACTGGAACCGCCACCAGACCCGCACTGACGAAGTGTTCAGC
Source organism: Pseudomonas cerasi (assembly GCF_027983475.1). Taxonomy (NCBI): domain Bacteria; kingdom Pseudomonadati; phylum Pseudomonadota; class Gammaproteobacteria; order Pseudomonadales; family Pseudomonadaceae; genus Pseudomonas; species Pseudomonas cerasi. The sequence goes on along the minus strand of NZ_JAQJVM010000001.1, from coordinate 1,127,169 downwards.
GAGCTGGAAACCCGCTTTGACGAAAACTGGAGCGGCACACTGTCGGCAACCCGCTCCGAGGGTGCTTTCGATCAGAAGGTGGCTTACGCACAGGGCGCCATCGACCCGGCGACGCAGAGCGGTTCCCGACTGGTCAGAACCCTGTTTCGCTCGGACGATATCCATAGCGATGGCGTCGACGCGCACCTGGATGGCCGGTTCGACGCCTTTGGCCTGAGTCACCAGTTGACCGTCGGCGGTAATGGGTCCGAACAGAAACGCGAGTCGCGCTATGCCACGGTCAACGCCAATCAGCCGCTGGCTATCTTCAACCCCGACCACGACGCGATTGCCGAACCTGTGCGCCCGGCCTGGCGCCGTACCGACTACAGCGACAAACGTTATGGCCTCTACAGCAACCTGCGTCTGAGCCTGACGGAATCGTTGAGCCTGGTGATGGGCGGCCGGGTCAGCAGCTATGACTATCAGACCACATCCGCAGGCGTAACCCGTCGCGCGCAGGAGGACAACCAGGTCACGCCGTTTGCGGGGGTCATCTACGACCTCAACCGGGACTGGTCGTGGTATGCCAGTTACACGGATATTTTCCTGCCGCAAAGCGCCTATCGAACGGCATCAGGCACGCTGCTTGATCCGGCCATCGGTGCCAGCCACGAAACCGGAATCAAGGGCGAACTGTTCGACAAACGTCTGAACGTGTCACTGGCGCTGTTTTATGTGAAGCAGAAGGACGTAGCCGTCGAGGATGACGCCAACGCCGGCCAGTGCCTGAGTAATGATGCCTATGGGACCTGCTACCTGAACGGTGATATCCGGCGCAGCAAGGGCGTCGACATGGAAATCAGTGGCGAGCCGTTACCGGGATTGCAGACCCTTGCCGGGTACACGTTCAACATCACCCGCGGCAGTGACGGACAGTCCATTTCAGCAGAAACACCCCGGCATATGCTGCGCCTGACCAGCAGCTACACCCTGCCCGGCGCCTGGCGTCGGTTGAGCGTCGGCGGCGGGGTTTCGGCGCAGAGCGGCTACTCGGAACACGAGTCGACCCAACCCATCGATAACGCTGGCCGGGCCATCTGGGATGCCCGGGTCGCGTGGAAAATCGACGAACACTGGTCGGTGGCGCTCAACGGCAACAACCTGCTGGATCGCAAATACTACAAGGCCACCGGCGACATCGACCGCGGTAACTATTACGGCGACCCGCGCAACTACGTCCTGACCCTGCGCGGTGATTTTTAAGCGACGCTTGCCCCTCGCGATCAACAGCGGACACCTGTCGTTCCTCTTACTCCAGCCCGGACACCTATCGTTCCTCACGCTCCGCGTGGAAATGCCGCGCGTGAAGCTCTGCGTCACAATCGATACCGCGCCACGCACTCAAGAGAGGACGCAGAGCGTCCAGAAAGGCATGCCCACGCTGGAGCATGGGCACGATGGTGCTCTTCAGGACGCGTCTCATCCCTCACACTCAAGCCCTGACCCTATCGTCCCGTACGCGCCAGCCAAGACACCCATCGCTCCTCGCACTCCAGCCCGGACACCTATCGTTCCTCACGCTCCGCGTGGGAATGCCGTGCGTGAAGCTCTGCGTCACAATCGATACCTCGCCACGCACTCAAGAGAGGACGCAGAGCGTCCAGAAAGGCATGCCCACGCTGGAGCATGGGCACGATGGTGCTCTTCAAAACGCGTCTCATCCCTCACACTCAAGCCCTGACCCTATCGTCCCGTACGCGCCAGCCAAGACACCCATCGCTCCTCGCACTCCATCCCGGACACCTATCGTTCCTCACGCTCCGCGTGGGAATGCCGTTCGTGACGCTCTGCGTCACACCAACCGCTCGGCGAGCCCCTGCAGAAATGCTTCAGCGATCACCAGGTTGTCGTGTCGTTGATCAATCGTCGTCGAGCTGCGCAGTCCGTTGACCGAGCACTGTTCCAGCAGCACTGCTTCAGCCTTGGCAATCTGCCCCGGTTTGCGGCTTTGCCCTGCCCACCAGCAATCGGCCTTTACATTGAGAGTCTTCAAGGTAAACGCCTGGCTGAGTTTCGCGTTGGCTTCCAGCAATGTGTAACCGGTTTCGATTTCGTCCTGCACCGCAATGTCCTGGAACATGCTGCGCAGGTTGTCGACGTTCATTGCGTGTTGCAGCGCGATCTGCTCGATCACTCGATCAATCACTTCACTCTCCCCGGTCACCGACTGCCGGGCCGTTTCGATCAGGTCGACAATGGTTTGCTCCTGCAAGCCCGGCACAAAGGCCTGCAGGCTCTTGATCAGGCCGCGGTAGTAGTTTTCGCCCTGCTGCTGCGTGGTGACGTGCGGGTCCTCTTCGACCCATTCCATGCCAGCCGATGTCGGTAGCTGGGTGTCGACCAGCCCGAGAAAGCTCACCACTTCGCCAGCGCGCTCCAGCACATGCGCGACCTCAATGGCCAGCGCGCCACCCATCGACCAACCCAGCAGGTTGTAAGGCCCGTGTGGCTGGGTCGTGCGGATCAGCTCGACGTAGTAATCGACCATGTCCGGCCACGACGTATCGAACCAGCCCGGCACCACATAGGCCTTGTTGACCAACCCGTAAACCCGTCGGCTGTCGCCCAATTTGCCCGCCAGCGGGTAATACGAATACGTGCCACCACCGCCCGGCGGCAGGCAGAACAGTGGCGCATGCGTCGAGCCATTGGCGTTCATGGCGATGACCGCCGATTTGACCCTGGCTTCATCGGCACGCATGAAATCAGCCAGCTCGCCCAGGGTCTGCAGCAACAGCAAGTCATGCAGCTTGATGGAGATATCGAACGTCTCGCGAATCCTGCCCGCCAGTGAAACCGCCAGCAGCGAGTGCCCGCCCAAGGCAAAAAAGTTGTCGTTGAGCCCGACCCGTTCGACGTGCAACACCTGCTCCCACAACTCAGCAAGACGCTGCTCGAATGCAGTGCGCGGCGCCACGTAACCCTGCTGTGAGCGGGCCACGTCCGGCTTCGGCAGTGCTCTGCGATCCAGCTTGCCATTGGCGGTCAGTGGCATCGAATCGATAAATACGAAGTAGCCCGGCACCATGTAATCCGGCACATGAGCCTTGAGATGAACCTGCAGACGCTCGCGCAGAACGTCCGGCGCATCAGCGGCATCGGTCGGCACCACATAAGCGACCAATTGCTTGCCGGACGTCCCGTCGATGTCGATCACCGTGGCTTCGCGCACGGCGGCATGCTCATGCAGACGCGCTTCGATTTCGCCCAGTTCGATGCGCAAGCCGCGAATCTTCACCTGATGGTCGATACGCCCGGCGTAGTCGATGACACCTGCGTCGCGATAACGCGCCAGATCGCCGGTGCGGTACAGCCTGCCGCCGCCCTGTTCGTCGAACGGGTCCGGCACAAAGCGCTCGGCCGTCAGTGCTGCACGGTTGTGATAACCACGCGCCAGACCGACGCCACCCAGGTACAACTCCGCCGCCACGCCCTGTGCAGCAGGCAGGAGGCCGTCGTCGAGAATATGGGTTTTCAGGTTGTCGATCGGCTGCCCGATCGGCACGCTGAGGATATCGTCGGTGCTACAAGTCCAATGGGTCACGTCGATGGCCGCTTCGGTCGGGCCATACAGGTTGTACAAACCGGCCTGCGGCAAGCGCTTGAGCACCTGAGCGGCCAGCTCGGCAGGCAGTGCTTCGCCGCTGCATACCACTCGGCGCAGCGTGTTACAGCTTTCCACCTGGGGATGAGTCATGAACGCCTGCAGCATTGACGGCACGAAATGCAGCGTCGTGACCTGATGCTCACGGATGGTCTGCACCAGCCGCTCGGGGTCGCGGTGATCACCCGGCAGCGCCATGGCCAGACGTGCGCCGGTCATCAGCGGCCAGAAGAATTCCCAGACCGATACGTCGAAACTGAACGGTGTCTTCTGCAGAACGGTATCGCTGCCATCAATTTTGTAAGCTTTCTGCATCCAGTGCAGACGGTTGACCAGCGCACGATGACTGTTGCCCGCGCCCTTGGGCTTGCCGGTCGAGCCGGAGGTGTAAATCACATAAGCCAGGTTCAATGGATGGCTGAGGTTGACCGGGTTGGCGGTGCTGTAACCGGCAAGCCAGTCGCCGTCCTGATCCAGGCACAGGCTCTGCACCTGAGGCGGAACAGGCAAACGCTCCAATAGCGCCGCTTGGGTCAACAGCAAACCGATACCGCTGTCCTGCATCATGTAGGCCAGACGATCCTCGGGGTAGTCCGGGTCCAGCGGCACGTAGGCACCACCGGCCTTGATGATCGCCAGCAGACCGATCACCAGTTCCAGGCTGCGCTCGACGCAAATGCCCACCAATACGTCCGGGCCAACGCCCGACTCACGCAGGCGATGCGCAAGCTGATTGGCGCGGGCGTTGAGTTGCGCGTAGCTCAGTTGTTCAGTAGCGAAAATCAGCGCCGGAGCGTCCGGCGTGGCGCATACCTGGGCTTCGATCAGGCTGTGCAGGCAGGCTTCACTGGGGAAGTCTGCAGCTGTGGCGTTCCACTCGCGCAGAACATGCTGCTGCTCACGGTCGCTCAACAGCGCCAGTTCGCCAAGCGCCGTCTGTGCGTCATGCGTCAGCGCCTGCAGGACCTGCTGGAAATGCGCCGACAACTGCGCCATGTGTTGCTCGCTGAACGCCTCGCGGGCGTAGCTGAAGCGCAGCGACAGGGTTTCGCCGAGATTGACCACCAGGGTCAGCGGATAATGCGTTTGCTCCTGCGTACGCAGGCCGCCGAACACCAGCCCGGGCGGCGCAGCCTGTTGCAGGGCTTCGGACACCGGGTAGTTTTCGAACACCAGAATGGTGTCGAACAGTGCCTCGCCAGCGCTGCGGGCCAAACGCTGAATCTCGTACAGCGGCGTGTGTTCATGCTCGCGCAAGGCGATGTTCTGCGCCTGGACCTGTTGCACCCACTCCGCTACCCGTTGCTCGGCACGCGGGCTGGCGATCACCGGCAGGGTATTGATGAACAGCCCGAGCTGCTCCTCGACACCCGGCAGATCAGCCGGACGCCCGGCCACGGTTGCGCCGAAGGTGACGCTGGACTGCCCCGTATAGCGTTGCAGCACCAGCAGCCAGGCCGATTGCACCAGCGTATTGAGGGTCACGCGCTGCTCACGGGCAAACTCGCTCAGTTGATGGGTGTTCTCGGCGTCGATCAAGTGCAGGTAATCACCGTGCCCCTGGCCGTTCTCAGGCGCCTTGAAGGCCTGAACCAGCCGCGTGGGCTCATCGAGTCTGGCGAGTTGATCGGTCCAGAAACGCTCGCTGAGCCCGGCATCCTGGCGCTGCAACCATTCGATGTAATCGCGATAGCGGCTGACCTGCCTCGGCTGTGTCTGGCCGCTATAGCGTTGCAGCACTTCACCGAGCAGGCGCGAGCTGCTCCAGCCATCCATGAGGATGTGATGGCTGGTGTAAATCAGCTGATGGCTCTGCTCGCCGGTGCGCAATACGGCCAGGCGCAGCAACGGCCCGTGGGCCAGCTCGAAACCCTGCCGGCGGTCGGCATCGGCCCATTGGTCGATCCAGCCGGACGACTGCGTCCGGGCATCCAGCTCGACAAAAGGCATGCGCACATCACGCAAGACCACTTGCAGCGCTGGCTGCAGATGGCTGATGAAAGCACTGCGCAGCACCTCATGGGCATCCAGCGTGGCCTGCCAGGCGGCGCGGAAACGCGGCACGTCCAGGCCACTGACCTCAATGCGCATCTGATTGATGTAATTGCCCGCCTCCTGCTCGAACAAGGTGTGGAACAGCATGCCCTGCTGCATCGGTGCCAGCGGGTAGAGGTCTTCGATCTGCCCGGCAGGTATCGGCAAACGGCTTAACTGCGACTGACTGAGGCACGCCAGCGGGAAGTCCGACGGGGTCACCCCCGCCACGCCTTCGGTGGTGCAATGGGCAATCAGCTGTTGCAATTCGGCGGTGTACTCATCGGCCAGGCGCTGCATGGTGTCGCGCTCGAACACCGCGCCACTGAAGGTCCAGCTCAGCCGCAGCTCACCGGCATAGACCTGACCGTTGATGCTGATCGGCGCAGCCAGCGGCGCAGCGGCACTCTGTGAGGCACCGCTGCTGTCGGCGGAGGGTGTGAACAGTGCCTGCGGTGCGTCGAAGCTGCCGTCGAACTGCCCCAGGTAATTGAACACGATGCTGCCCAGCGGCAAGGCTTGCAGGGTCTGCCGCGCCGATTCGCGGCCCAGGTAACGCAACGCGCCGTAACCGATGCCCTTGTCGGGCACTGCGCGCAGTTGCTCTTTGATGGTCATGATCGAATCGGCCAGCGAGGCCTGTGGGGTGAGCCTGACCGGGTACACATTGCTGAACCAACCCACCGTGCGGCTCAGGTCCAGTGCGTCGAACAGGTCTTCGCGACCATGGCCTTCGAGACGAATCAGTGCATGGGGCTGCGCGGTCCAGCGACTGACCACCCGCGCCAGCGCGGTCAGCAGCAGGTCATTGATCTGCGTGCGGTAGGCCGCCGGGGCGTCCTGCAGCAGTTGCCGGGTCAGCTCGCCATTGAGTTGCGTGACCACCGACAGCGCGTGCTGCTGTTGCTGGCCGCCATGCGGATGATCAAACGGCAAGGCGTCGCTGACGTCCTGCAATTGCGCCTGCCAGTAGCCCAACTCCTGCTCCAGCGCCGGGCTTTGCGCGTAGGCCTGCAAGTGCTCGGCCCAGCTTTTCAGCGAACTGGTTTTCGCCGGCAGCAGCGCTGGCTGACCTGCTGCCAGGGCGATGTACGCCTGTTGCAGGTCTTCCAGCAACACCCGCCATGACACACCGTCCACCAGCAGATGATGAATCACCAGCAGCAGGCGCTGTTCGCCTTGTGGCAGGTCGATCAGCACGGCACGCAGCAGCGGCCCGTTTTTCAGGTCCAGGCTACGTTGCGCTTCATCGGCCAGCTCAGACAAACGCTCGATGCTGTCCAGCTCATGGGTCCAGAGCAGCTCACGAGTGTTCTGCGTGCCGAAGGTGGCCAGCCATTGGCCGTCCTGTTGGGAGAAACCCAAACGCAACGCGTCGTGCTGTTCGACCAACGCCGTCAATGCCGACTGAAGACAAGAGGCCTCCAGCGTTTGCAGAGGCTTGAGCATCAGCGCCTGATTCCAGTGCTGACGCTCGGGGATGTCCAGCTCGAAGAAACGCGCCTGAATCGGCAGCAACGGCAACGAACCGCTGATCTGCTCCGCCACGGAGGCGGGCTTTTTCTGAATCAGTTTCGCCACCGAAGCCAGTTGGCCGATGGTCTGTCTTTCGAACAATTGCTTGGGGCTGAGCTTGATGCCCTGACGCTTGGCGCGGGCGATGATCTGCAGACTGAGGATCGAATCGCCGCCCAGCTCGAAGAAGTTGTCGGTGCTGCCCACCTGTTCCAGCTTGAGGACATCCGCCCACACGGCGGCGAGCTTTTCCTCGATCTCGCCGACTGGCGCGGTGTAGCGCTGTTTGACCACGCCAGGCTTGGGCAAGGCGCGCTTGTCGAGCTTGCCGTTGGCGGTCAGTGGCAGACTGTCCAGCAGCATGATCTGCGCGGGCATCAGATACTCGGGCAAGCGCGCCGCCAGTTGCTCACGCAGTTTGTCGACGTTGAGGCTCGTGCCGGCTGCCGCGACGCAATAGGCCACCAGTTGCAGACGTGTTTCATCGCTTTCCAGCGGCTGCGCCAGCACCACGGCGTCGGCCACGTTTTCCAGGGTTTGCAGAAGCCGGCCGACCTCGCCCGGTTCGACCCGGTAACCGCGGATTTTCACCTGATCGTCAGCACGGCCGAGGTATTCCAGCACGCCATCCACCCACCGCGCGCGGTCGCCTGCACGGTACAAACGCTGACCGTTGGCGTCCGGGTCCGGCACAAAGCGTTCGGCGGTCATTGCCGCACGGCCCAGATAGCCCTGCGCCAGCCCGCGACCGCCCAGATACAGTTCACCGGCCACCCGTTCGGCCACCGGATTGAGGTAAGCGTCCAGCACCCGCGCCTTGCCGTTGGCCAGCGGCTGACCGACCGGCACACTACGGCAGGCACTGAGGTGCCCGGCCACTTCGTGGGTCAGGATACCGACCGTGGTTTCGGTCGGGCCGTAGTGGTTGATGATCCGGCAGCCCGGCTTGAGCGCACGCACCTGCTCGATCAACGCCCAGGCGCTGGCCTCGCCACCCAGAATGAGCACTTGCCCAGGCAGCACGTCCGCCGGGTTGGCGGCCTGCAGCAGGCCCTGCAAATGGCTGGGCACGATTTTCAGCACTTCAACCTGATGCTCGGCCATGTAACGCGCAAAACCGTCAGGGTCGAACGCCTGCTCGTGCGACAGCAGGTGCAGCGGTCGGCCGGACGCCAGCGCACCGAACAACAGCGTATGCCCCAGGTCGGCAGCGACCGTCGACACCATCGCCATGCTCGCCCCTTCATTCAACGCCAGACGCTCAAGCACGCCCTGCACATAGTTGGCCAGCGCGCCGTGGCTGACCACCACCCCCTTGGGCTGCCCGGTGGAGCCGGAGGTGTAGATGATGTACGCCGCTTGCCCAGACAGCACCCGAACATCCAGCGCCCCGCTATCGACAGCGGCCCACAGCGCAGCATCGAACGCCAGCACCGGGCACACGCCCAACCGCGCGGCCTTGTCATCATCGGGGGCATGCACCAGCAGCACCGCGCCGCTGTCACGGGCCAGTTGCTGCAAGCGCTCGAACGGTTGCGCGCTGTCCAGCGGCAAGTACACCGCGCCCAGTTTCAGCACCGCCAGCAGGCTGACCACCCATTCCACGGAGCGGTCCAGACACAGCGCGACGGTCATGCCCGGCTTGATGTCCTGGGCGTGCAGGTAGCGGGCGAATTGGTTACTGCGTGTCTCAAGCTCGTCAAAGCTCAACACCTGCTGACCCACACGCAACGCGGTGTTGCCACGCCCGGCACGCAGGCCCTGTTGCCAGAGGCTGAGGAAATCGGGGCAGGCAACGTCCTGGGTTTGCTCGGCGACCGGCGACGATAAGGCGTGTGGATGATCGGCCAGACGCCGGTCGGTGTCCGAGACCAGTGCTTGCAGCACGCTGCGCAACGCTTCGGCGATACGCTCGATGCTCTGCGCTTCGAACAGGTCGGTGGCGTAGGTGAAATAACCGCGTATCCCTTCGGGCGTGTCGGTGAAGTCGAAGGCCAGATCGAAACGCGCATCGCTGCTGCCCATCGGGAACTCATCGACCGTCAGGCCCGACACGCGCTGCCCGCTGCCATCGGCCGCCAGCACGTGCTGATTGATCTTGAACTGGAACAGCGGGTTGTGGTCCGGATTGCGCTCCGGTGCCAAGGCATCCACCAGATGCTCGAACGGCAGTTCCTGATGCGACTGCGCGCCCGTCACCACCTGCTTGACCTGATCCAGCAGCTCGGCAAAGCTCTGCCGCTCATCCACCTGCACGCGCAGCACCTGAGTGTTGATGAAAAAGCCGATCAGCCCTTCCAGCTCGCTGCGTGTGCGCCCGGCATTGGGTGCGCCGATGCGGATGTCGGACTGCCCGCTGAAGCGCGACAGCACCACCGACAGCGCCGCCAGCGTCACCATGAACAGGGTCTGGCCATTGTTGCGCGCCAGGCTTTTCAGTTGCGTGGACAATTGCTGCGGCAGGTCGACGCGCACCATCGCACCGCGATGGCTCGGTTGCAGCGGACGCGGATGATCCAGTGGCAGGCTCAGTAACGGATGTTCGCTGCCCAGTTGCTGTTTCCAGTAGTCCAGCTGCCGCTCGCCCTCCCCGGCCTCCAGCCAGGCGCGTTGCCAGATCGCGTAATCTGCGTACTGAATCGCCAGCTCGGGTAACGAAATCGGCTGTCCGGATACCTGAGCCTGATACAACTGCACGAACTCGCGAATCAGCACTTCGCCGGACCAGCCATCGGACACCACGTGATGCATGCACACGGTCAGTACGTGTTCGCTTTCACTCAGTTGGAACAGCTTGACCCGCAGCAGCGTGCCGCTCAGCAGGTCGAAGGGCTTTTGCAACTCGGCGCGCACCTGCTGCTCGATGTCTGCGGGCGCCACCGACGCGAACTCGAGAGCGACTGTAGCCTGTTCGAGAATCTCCTGATAGAACACGCCATCCTCTGAAACGAAGCGGGTGCGCAGGGTTTCATGGCGTTGCACCAGCCGCTCCAGCGCTGCGCTCAGCGCCTGCCGGTCCAGTGCGCCTTTCAAACGCACCGCCAAAGGCACGTTGTAGGCTGCGTTGCCCGGCTCCATCTGCCAGAGGAACAGCATGCGCTGCTGCGCGTAAGACAGCGGAATACGCGCTGCGGCATGCCGGGTCACGGCGATGGGCAGCAGTTTGAAGCTCTGTCCGGTCTCATGCATTTTGGCGAGGATCTGGCGCCGCTGTTCGACGGGCAGGCCGACGAAACGCTGGGCAATACGCTCTGCTGCAGACTTGTCCATGTCAGATACCCGCCATTTCATTCATCATTTTTTCAATATCGGACAAGCCGTCCTCGGTCAGCGACAGGCCACTGCCGGCGAAGGCCTGAATAAATTCGTTCAGTTGCGGTTTCTCGAAGATCAGGCGCAGCGGAGTGTCGATTCCCAGGCCGGTGTGGATTCTGGAAATCAGCTGCGTCGCCAACAGCGAGTGACCACCCAGCTCGAAGAAATCATCGCTCAGCCCGACACGCTCGACTTTCAGCACATCGGCCCAGATCGCCGCCATCTGCTGTTCCTGCTCGGTACAGGGTGCGACGTACTGGCGCTGCAACTGGCTGGCGTCCGGCTTAGGCAGTGCCTTGCGATCGAGCTTGCCGTTGGCGCTCAGCGGCATTCTGTCCAGCACGATGAAATGCGTGGGCACCATGTAATCCGGCAGCGATTCCTTGAGACAGACCTTGAGCGCATCACGCAACTGATCGTCGTGGTGCCCGACCACCAGATACGCCGCCAGCTGTTTGCCGGACGGGCCTTCAACGTCGATCACCACCGCCTCATGAACGCTGTCGTGCTCCAGCAGGCTGGCTTCGATTTCGCCCAGTTCGATGCGCAAGCCGCGAATCTTCACCTGATGGTCGATACGCCCGGCGTAGTCGATAACACCTGCGTCGCGATAACGCGCCAGATCGCCGGTGCGGTACAGCCTGCCGCCGCCCTGCTCGTCGAACGGGTCCGGCACGAAACGCTCGGCCGTCAGTGCTGCACGGTTGTGATAACCACGCGCCAGACCGACGCCCCCCAGGTACAACTCCGCCGCCACGCCCTGTGCAGCTGGCAGCAGACCGTCGTCGAGGATATGGGTTTTCAGGTTGTCGATCGGCTGCCCGATCGGCACGCTGAGGATATCGTCGGCGCTACAAGTCCAGTGGGTCACGTCGATGGCTGCTTCGGTCGGACCGTACAGGTTGTACAAACCGGCCTGCGGCAAACGCTTAATCACCTGAGCGGCCAGCTCGGCAGGCAGTGCTTCACCGCTGCATACCACTCGGCGCAGCGTGTCACAGCTTTCCACCTGGGGATGAGTCATGAACGCCTGCAGCATCGACGGCACAAAGTGCAGCGTCGTGACCTGATGCTCGCGGATGGTCTGCACCAGCCGCTCGGGGTCGCGGTGATCACCCGGCAGCGCCACGGCCAGACGCGCGCCGGTCATCAGCGGCCAGAAGAATTCCCAGACCGACACGTCGAAACTGAACGGCGTCTTCTGTAGAACGGTATCGCTGCCATCAATTTTGTAAGCTTTCTGCATCCAGTGCAGACGGTTGACCAGCGCACGATGACTGTTGCCCGCGCCCTTGGGTTTGCCGGTTGAGCCGGAGGTGTAAATCACATAAGCCAGGTTCAATGGATGGCTGAGGTTGACCGGGTTGGCGGTGCTGTAGCCCTCCAGCCAGTCGCCGTCCTGATCCAGGCACAGGCTCTGTACCTGAACCGGCAAACGCGCCAATAGCGCCGTCTGGGTCAACAGCAAACCGATGCCGCTGTCCTGCATCATGTAGGCCAGACGATCCTCGGGGTAGTCCGGGTCCAGCGGCACGTAGGCGCCACCGGCCTTGATGATCGCCAGCAGACCGATCACCAGTTCCAGGCTGCGCTCGACGCAGATGCCCACCAATACGTCCGGGCCAACGCCCGACTCACGCAGGCGATGCGCAAGCTGATTGGCGCGGGCGTTGAGCTGTACGTAGCTCAGTTGTTCAGTGGCGAAAACCAGCGCCGATGCGTCCGGCGTGGCGCGCACCTGGGCTTCGATCAGGCTGTGCAGGCAGGCTTCGTTGGGGAAGTCTGCAGCGGTAGCGTTCCAGTCGTGAAGAATCTGCTGCCGTTCAGCCACGTCGAGCATCGGCACTTCGGCAATGCGCTGTGCGGCATTGGCGCAGATGGCCTGCAACAAGGCCAGCCAGTGCCCGGCCATGCGCTCGATGGTGCGCGGGTCGAACAACGCTGTCGCATAGGTCAGGCCAGCGCTCAGGCCACCGTCATGTTCGGCAGTGTTGAGGGTCAGGTCGAACTGCGCCGGGTAACTGTCCGGCAGCAGCGCTTCGACCTGCAGACCGGGCAGCGCGCGGACGTCGGCGCTGGCCTGGCTCTGGTGATTGAACATCACCTGAAACAGCGGGCTGTGGCTAAGGCTGCGCTGTGGCTGCAGGGCTTCGACCAGTTGCTCGAATGGCAGCTCCTGATGCGCCTGGGCTTGCAGGGCGGTGTATTTGACCTGCTGCAGCAACTCATTGAACGTCGTATGCACGTCAAACTCGGCGCGCAGCACCTGTGTGTTGACGAAGAAGCCGATCAGGCCTTCGGTTTCAGCGCGGTTGCGGTTGGCAATCGGCACGCCGACGCGAATATCCGACTGGCCACTGTGACGGTGCAGCAGGCTCTGGAATGAGGCCAGCAACAGCATAAACAGAGTCACGCCCTGTTGCCGCGCAACCTGCTTCAAGCCATCGATCAGCGCAGGCTCAAGCTCGACTGCCAGACGCGCACCGGCATGGCTTTGCACCACTGGCCTCGGATAATCGGCGGGCAGCTCCAGAATCGGCTGCTGATCGCCCAATTGCTGCTTCCAGTAATCCAGCTGCCGGGCCTGCTCGCCAGCCTCCATCCAGGTCCGCTGCCACAGTGCGTAGTCGGCGTATTGCAGGTCCAGCGCGGTCAGGCTCACCTCACGGCCCTGACTGTAGCCCTCGTAAAGGCGCACCAGTTCATCGACCATGATCGGCATCGACCAGCCATCGGAGACGATGTGATGCTGAGTCAGAATCAGCACATGCTCATCGGTGTTGAGGTTCAGCAAGCGGACCCGCAACAGCGGTCCCTGCTCCAGATCGAACGGGCGCTGCATTTCCTGCTGCACGCAAGCTTCAAGAGTCTGGCCGCTGGGCAGCGACTCGACAGACAGGATCAAGGCACGTGGCGGGTGGATGATCTGCAGCGCCTGCTCGCCCTGCTGGCGGAAGGTCGTACGCAGGGTTTCGTGACGGGCAATCAGCGCGCTGAAACTGTGCTCCAGCGCAGCGATGTCCAGCGAACCGCGCAGGCGCAGGGCTGCGGGAATAATGTACGCGGTGTTCTGCGGATCAAGCTGCCAGAGGAACCACTGACGCTGCTGCGCGTAAGACAGCCCCAGCGGCTGCGTGCGGTCGGCCTTGATGAAGCGCGGCGCGTCGTTGCCCTGCCCTGCGCCGGCTGCCAGCGCGAAGGCCGCCAGATCACGCGCTTCGAACAAGTCGCGTAACGACAACTCGACGTCCAGTTGCTGACGAATACGCGAAATCACCTGAGTGGCCAGCAACGAATGCCCACCCAGCTCGAAAAAGTTGTCACTGCGTCCGACCCGCTCGAGTTTCAACACGTCGGCCCAGATCGCTGCCAGTTGCTGCTCCAGCTCGCCTTGCGGGGCGCTGTAGGTGGCCTGCAACTGACTGGCGTCCGGCGCAGGCAACGCCTTGCGGTCCAGCTTGCCATTGGCGGTCAACGGCATGCTGTCGAGAACGATGAAATGGGTAGGCACCATGTAATCGGGCAAGTGCGCTCTGAGTTGGCTTTTCAGCGTTTCACGCAGGGTTGGCTGATCCTGATCAGGCTCGGTAGGCACCAGGTACGCCGCCAACTGCCCTTCCAGCGCCAGCACGCTCACTTCACGCACCGCCGGGAGCGCATGCAGCCGCGCTTCGATTTCGCCCAGTTCGATACGAAAGCCGCGAATCTTCACCTGGTGGTCGATACGCCCGGCGTATTCGATGGTTCCGGCAGCGCGATAACGCGCCAGGTCGCCGGTGCGGTAGAGGCGGCCACCATCATTGGAGAACGGGTCCGGCACAAAGCGTTCGGCGGTCAGCGCGGCGCGGTGATGGTAGCCCCGCGCCAGACCGGCATGGCCGATGTGCAGTTCGCCGCTGCAACCCAGGGCAACCGGGTTGAAATCAGCATCCAGCACATACCACGACAGGTCGGGAATCGCCTCGCCAATCGGGCTGGCCGGGTTCTGCGTGTCGGCCAGCGTGATTGGTCGATAGCTCACGTGCACCGTGGTTTCAGTGATGCCGTACATGTTGATCAGTTGTGGCGCTTGATCGCCAAAGCGCTCGAACCACGGCTTCAGGCTGGCGACGTCCAGTGCCTCGCCGCCAAAGATGACTTTCTGCAACGACAGCGGTAGCGACGAATCGCAGGCCACACGCATCAGTTGCTTGAACGCCGACGGTGTCTGGTTGAGCACCGTGACCTGCTGTTCGACCAGCAGCGCGTGGAAATCTTCCGGCGAGCGGGTTACTTCGCGCGGCACGATGACCAGTCGGCCGCCATGCAGCAGCGCGCCGAAAATCTCCCAGACCGAGAAGTCGAAGGCAAAGGAATGGAACAGCGTCCACACGTCCTTTTCGCTGAATGTGAACCAGTCATCCGTCGCCGCGAACAGGCGCATCAGGTTGTGATGGGCGAGCAAGGTGCCTTTTGGCTTACCGGTCGAGCCCGAGGTGTAGATCACGTAGGCCAGGTTGTCCGGCGCGGTCTGGCTGATCGGGTTATCGGTGCTGTAGTCGTTCAGCGCATCAGCCAGATCCAGGGTTTGAACGTGTGCAGGAATCGGCAACTGACCCAGCAAATGCGCTTGAGTCAGCAACAATTCGATACCGCTGTCCTGCATCAGAAAGCTCAGGCGATCCTGCGGGTAATCCGGGTCCAGCGGCACGTAAGCGCCACCGGCCTTGAGGATAGCCAGCATCCCCACAATCATCTCCAGACTGCGCTCGGCGGCCAGCCCGACGCGCATGTCCGGGCCAACGCCCTGTTCACGCAGTTTATGGGCGAGCTGGTTGGCGCGGCGGTTGAGCTGTTGATAGCTCATCTGCTCGGCACCAAAGCTCAGAGCGATGGCCAGCGGCGTGCGCTCGGCCTGGATTTCAATACGTTGATGGGCACAATAATCGCTTGGGTAAACCGCAATGTCGCGGTTCCAGTCGCGCAGGGTGTCTTGCCGTTCATCGACGCTCAACAGCGGCAGGTCGGCGATGCGTTGGTTGACGTCGCGGCACATGCCGCTCAGCAGGTTGCGCCAGTGCCCGGCCATGCGCTCGATGGTCGATGCGTCGAACAGGTCGGTGGCGTAGGTCAATGCGGCTGTCAGGCCGTCCGGGCGTTCGCAAGTGTCGAGGGTCAGGTCGAACTGCGCGGTGTGCTTGTCGGACACCTGATATTCCAGACGCAGCCCTGCCAGCTCACGGGTCTGGTTGTGGCCTTCGCTCTGGTGGTTGTAGGCCACCTGGAACAGCGGGCTGCGGCTCAGGTCGCGCTGCGGCTGCAAGGCTTCGACCAGTTGCTCGAACGGCAGGTCCTGATGCGCCTGCGCCTGTACGGCGGTGTGTTTGACCTGCTGCAATAGCTCGGCCACGGATGTCTGCGTGGTGAATTCAGCCTTGAGCACCTGGGTGTTGACGAAGAAGCCGATCAGCCCCTGGGTTTCGCTGCGGGTACGGTTGGCGACCGGCACGCCGACGCGTATATCAGCCTGACCGCTGTAGCGATGCAGCAGGGTCTGCAACGAGGCCAGCAACAGCATGAACAGGGTGATGCCCTGTTGCCGCGCCAGCACCTTGAGGCCGTCAAGCAGCGCAGCGTCCAGCTCGACGTTAAGCCGCGCACCTTGGTAACTGCGCAGCGCAGGACGCGGCCGATCAGTGGGCAATTCCAGAATCGGCTGTTGCTCGCCCAGTTGCTGCTTCCAGTACGCCAGCTGGCGTTCCTGTTCACCCATTTCCAGCCAGTTGCGCTGCCAGAGGGCGTAGTCGGCGTACTGGATCGGCAAAGGCGCCAGCTTGACCTCGCGACCGAGGCTGGCGGCCTGGTAGAACTGCATCAACTCCTCGACCATGATCGGCATCGACCAGCCATCGGAGACGATGTGGTGCTGGGTCAACACCAGTACATGCTCCTGCCCGCTCAGCCTGAGCACGTTGACCCGCAGCAGCGGCCCTTGCAGCAGATCGAAAGGCTGCTGCACGTGGCGATCCACCCAGGCTTCAACGGACTCGCCAGCCGCCAGTTGCTCGACACCGAGCGCAAAAGGCGATACCGGATGCACCACCTGCAGCGCTTCATCGCCCTGCTGTTCAAACGTGGTGCGCAGCGTTTCGTGACGCTCGATCAGTTGCTCCACACTGCGCCGCAATGCCTCGACATTCAGCGCGCCGTGCAGGCGCAACGCCAGCGGAATGTTATAAGCCGCGCTGTGCGGTTCCAGTTGCCAGATGATCCATTGCCGCTGCTGCGCGTAGGAGAGCGCGGACGGCACCTGCGTCTCCCGCACTGCGATCGGCGTGACCCCGTAGAGATTCACCCCTTGACGCTTGAGCAGCACCGCCAGCGCCTTGCGTTCACGGGCGGACAGCGATTTAACGGAGTCAAGCAACTGTTGCACTGGGGTCTCTCCTGCTAAGCAATCAAATTATCAATTTCCTCCGCTGATAAACGTTTGAGTGCCTCCAGTGATTTAGTCAATTCGTCCTGCGCGTGGCCACTTTCGCCATTTTTTTCCTGCAGCGTGGCGCTGAAGTCCGCCAGCACCGGTTGCTCGAAGACATCCTTGAGGCTGACCTCGTGCTGCAACTGTTCGCGCACCCGCACGAGCATTTGCACCGCCAGCAGCGAATGCCCGCCCGACTCGAAGAAGTTGTCACTGCGACCGACCCGCTCGATCTTCAATACATCGGCCCAGATCGCTGCCAGTTGCTGCTCCAGCTCGCCTTGCGGGGCGCTGTAGGTGGCCTGCAACTGACTGGCGTCCGGCGCAGGCAGCGCCTTGCGGTCAAGCTTGCCGTTGGCGGTCAACGGCATGCTGTCGAGAACGATGAAATGGGTAGGCACCATGTAATCGGGCAAGTGCGCCCTGAGTTGGCTTTTCAGCGTTTCACGCAGCGTTGGCTGATCCTGATCAGGCTCGGTAGGCACCAGGTACGCCGCCAATTGCCCTTCCAGCGCCAGCACGCTCACTTCGCGCACGGCCGGGTGCGCATGCAGCCGCGCTTCGATTTCGCCCAGCTCGATACGGAAGCCGCGAATTTTCACTTGATGGTCGATGCGCCCGGCGTAGTCGATCATCCCACCAGCCCGATAACGCGCCAGGTCGCCGGTGCGGTAAAGGCGGCCGCCGTCGTTGGAAAACGGGTCCGGCACAAAGCGTTCGGCGGTCAGCGCCGCGCGGTTGTGATAACCCCGCGCCAGACCGGCATGACCGATGTGCAGTTCGCCGCTGCAACCCTGGGCGACCGGATTGAAATCCGCGTCCAGCACATACCACGACAGGTCGGGAATCGCCTCGCCAATCGGGCTGGCCGGGTTTTGCGTGTCGGCCTCGGTTATTGGCCTGTAGGTCACGTGAACCGTGGTTTCGGTGATGCCGTACATGTTGATCAACTGCGCTGCCTGATCACCAAAACGGTCGAACCACGGCTTCAGGCTGGCGACGTCCAGCGCTTCGCCGCCGAAGATGACTTTTTCCAGTGACATCGGTACAGGCGAATCACACGCCACACGCATCAACTGCTTGAACGCCGACGGTGTCTGGTTGAGCACCGTGACCTGCTGTTCGACCAGAAGTGCATGGAAATCTTCCGGCGAGCGGGTCACTTCGCGGGGCACGATGACCAGTCGGCCGCCATGCAGCAGTGCGCCAAAGATCTCCCAGACCGAGAAGTCGAAGGCAAAGGAATGGAACAGCGTCCACACGTCCTTTTCGCTGAATGTGAACCAGTCATCTGTGGCCGCGAACAAGCGCATCAGGTTGTGATGGGCGAGCAAGGTGCCTTTTGGCTTACCGGTCGAGCCCGAGGTGTAGATCACGTAGGCCAGGTTGTCCGGCGCGGTCTGGTTGAGCGGATTTTCCGTGCTGTAACCGTTCAGCGCATCAGCCAGGTCGAGCGTCTGTACCTGTTCGGGGATTGGCAGTTTGCCAAGCAGCGGCGCCTGGGTCAGTAGCAGTTCGATACCGCTGTCCTGCATCAGAAAGCTCAGGCGATCCTGCGGATAATCCGGGTCCAGCGGCACGTAAGCGCCACCGGCCTTGAGGATCGCCAGCATTCCCACGATCATTTCCAGACTACGTTCAACGACCAGCCCGACGCGAACATCCGGACCGACGCCCTGCTCACGCAGTTTATGGGCCAACTGGTTGGCGCGGCAGTTGAGCTGTTGATAGCTCAGTTGCTCGTCACCGAAGCTCAGAGCGATGGCCAACGGTGTGCGCTCGGCCTGGGTTTCAATGCGTTGATGGGCGCAGTGCTCGCTCGGGTAGCGCTGCACGCTTTGCGTCCAGGCGGTTGGCAATGCCAGTTCGCCAAGTCGCGTGGTTGCCGATGCGCAGAGACTCTGCAGCAGGTGATCGAAATGCGCCGCCAGTTGCAGAATGCCTTCGGCGCTGAAGTGCTGGCGGTCGTAGCTGAAACGCACCGACAGCACCTCATTGGCCTCGACCACCAGGGTCAGCGGGTAATGCGCCTGCTCCTGATTGCGCAGGTCGTTGAAGGCCAGACCGTCCGGCGCACGTTGCAGGGCTTCGGACACCGGGTAGTTTTCGAACACCAGAATGGTGTCGAACAACGCCTCGCCACTGTTGCGCGCCCAGCGCTGGATGTCATACAGCGGCGTGTGCTCATGCTCGCGCAGGGCAAGGTTCTTCGTCTGTACCTGCTGCACCCAGTCGGCCACCGTCTGCTCGGCACGCGGGCTGGCGATGACCGGCAGGGTGTTGATGAACAGCCCCAGCTGTTCTTCGACACCCGGCAACTCGGCCGGACGCCCGGCCACGGTCGCGCCAAAGGTCACGCTGGACTGGCCGGTATAGCGTTGCAGCAGCAACAGCCAGGCCGATTGCAGCAGCGTATTGAGGGTGACGCGCTGCTCGCGGGCAAACGCGTTCAGGCGTCGGGTGCCGTCGTTGTCGATCAGCTGGATGTAGTCGCCGTAGCCCTGCCCCTCGGCCGAAGACTTGAACGCTTGCAGCAAACGGGTCGGCTCGTCCAGTTCCGCCAGCTCCGCAGTCCAGAAATGCTCGCTGAGGGCGGCATCCTGATGCTGTAGCCACTGAATGTAATCACGATAGCGGCCTGCCTGTTTCGCTGGCATCTGCCCGCTGTAGCGTTGCAGCACTTCACCGAGCAGGCGCGAGCTGCTCCAGCCATCCATGAGGATATGGTGGCTGGTATACACCAGATGCCACGCGTCTTTGGCGGTGCGCAACACGGCCAGGCGTAACAATGGCCCTTGCGCCAGATCGAAGCCTTGCTGACGGTCGGCCTGCGCCCAGTCGTCGAGCCAGCTTTCCGGCTGACCGCGCGCATCCAGCTCGACAAAAGGCACCTCGACCTGACGCTGCACCACTTGCAGCGACTGCTCGCGCTGGCTGACAAAACCGCTGCGCAGCACGTCGTGCTTGTCCACCGCGGCCTGCCATGCATCGCGGAAACGCGGCACATCCAGCCCGCGAATGTCCACCCGCAACTGGTTGATGTAGTTGCCCGCGCCTTCATCGAACAGCGAATGAAACAGCATGCCCTGCTGCATCGGCGACAGCGGGTAGATATCCTCGATCTGGCCCACAGCAATCGGCAGCTCGTCAAGCTGCGTCTGGGTGAGGCGCGCCAGCGGGAAGTCCGAAGGCGTGACGCCTTGATGCCCGGCCGTGCAATGTTCGATCAGGGTGGTCAGCGCCTGCTCGTAGCGACGCGCCAGGGTGTCGATGGTCGAGGCGTGATACACCTCGCAGCTGAAGCTCCAGTCCAGTTGCAACTGGCCGTCGAACACCTGACCGTTGAGGCTCAGCCAGTTGCCCAGCGGCCCGTCCTCGCACAGCGCAGTGCCTGAACTGTCGGCACTCGGTACGAACAGCGCGCCTTGGTGTTCGTTGAAGCTGCCGTCGAACTGGCCCAGGTAATTGAACGTGACCCGCGCCTGCGGCAAGGCAGCCAACTGCTGCGCGAAAGACGCCTCGCCCATATAGCGCAACACGCCGTAACCAATGCCCTTGTCGGGCACCGCACGCAATTGCTCCTTGATGCCGCACAGGCTTGCACCCGGCGCGATCTGCGGCGTGAGGCGCACCGGAAACAGGCTGCTGAACCAGCCTGCGGTGCGGCTCAGATCGGTATCGTCGAACAGGTCTTCACGGCCATGCCCTTCCAGCTGGATCAGCACCGAGGGCTGCTGGCTCCATTCGCAGAGGACCTGGGCCAGCGCCGTCAGCAGCAGATCGTTGACTTGCGTGCGGTACGCGGCGGGCGCGACTTTCAGCAGCTTGTGGGTCAGGTCCCGGCTCAGCCAGGAAGAGGCATGCGCCGCGTCGCGATTGCGCATCGTGCCTTCGGGCTTGTCGCGAGGCAGCGGCTGGTCTGCGCCCTGCAAGGCCTGCAGCCAGTAATCGCGCTCGGTGTTCAGCTTCTGGCCGGTCGCATACTGTTGCAATTGCTCGGCCCAACGCTGGAGCGACGTGGTCTTTGCCGCGAGTGCTACCGGCTGGCCTTGCGCCAGGGCGCGATACGCCTGTTGCAGATCTTCCAGCAACACCCGCCATGACACGCCGTCCACCACAAGATGGTGAATCACCAGCAACAGGCGCTGTTCGCCTTGTGGCAGGTTGATCAGCACGGCACGCAGCAGCGGGCCGTTTTTCAGGTCCAGGCTGCGCTGCGCTTCGTCGGCCAGTTCGGACAAGCGCTCGATGCTGTCCAGCTCATGGGTCCAGACCAGCTCACGAGTGTTCAGCGCGCCGAAGGTGGCCTGCCATTGGCCGCTCTGCTGGGTGAAACCCAAGCGCAGTGCGTCGTGCTGTTCGACCAGCGCAGTCAATGCAGTCTGAAGATAAGTGGCCTCCAGCGCTTGCAACGGCTTGAGCATCAGCGCCTGATTCCAGTGCTGACGCTCGGGGATGTCCAGCTCGAAGAAACGCGCCTGAATCGGCAGCAACGGCAACGAACCGCTGATCTGCTCCGCCACGGAGGCGGGCTTCTTTTGAATCAGTTTCGCCACCGAGGCCAGTTGGCCGATGGTCTGCTTTTCGAACAGCTGCTTGGGGCTGAGCTTGATGCCCTGACGCTTGGCGCGGGCGATGATCTGCAAACTGAGGATCGAATCGCCGCCCAGCTCGAAGAAGTTGTCGGTGCTGCCGACCTGTTCCAGCTTGAGGACATCCGCCCACACGGCGGCGAGCTTTTCCTCGATCTCGCCGACTGGCGCGGTGTAGCGCTGTTTGACCATGCCAGGCTTGGGCAAGGCGCGCTTGTCGAGCTTGCCGTTGGCGGTCAGTGGCAGACTGTCCAGCAGCATGATCTGCGCGGGCACCATGTAGTCCGGCAAGCGCGCAGCCAGTTGCTCGCGCAAGCTGTCGACACTCAGGTCAGCCCCGCCTGCCGCCACGCAGTAGGCCACCAATTGCAGCCGGGTATCATCGTCATCGATGGGCAACGCCAGTACGCTGACCTGCGCCACCGAAGCCAGGCCCAGCAATACCCGCGCGACCTCTGCCGGCTCGACGCGATAGCCGCGCACTTTGACCTGATCGTCAGCCCGGCCGATGAATTCCAGCAGGCCCTGATGAGTGCGGCGCATGCGGTCGCCGCTGCGGTAGACGCGCGTGCCATCCTTCGCGAACGGGTCCGGCACGAAGCGCTCGGCGGTCAGCGCGGGCTGGCCGATATAGCCCAGCGCCACGCTGTCGCCGCCGATGTACAGCTCGCCGGCAACCTGAGTGCCCACAGGGTTCAACACGTCGTCCAGCACATAAGCACTGGCCCCTGGCAACGATGTGCCGACTGGCACGCTGCGCAGAGGGTCGCCAACGTTCACCCCAGTGGATACACATGCATCCTGTGGGAGCGACATCAGCACCTCATAAGTCAGCACACCAACGGTGGTTTCGCTCGGCCCGTAGTGGTTGATCACCCGGCAACCCGGCTTGAGCTGACGCACCTGCTCGATCAGCACGGGCGAGCAGGCTTCGCCGCCGACAATCAGCGCATGCTGCGGCAGTACGTCGGCTGGCTGGCCGGCCTGCAACAGCGCGGCCAAATGACCGGGGACGATTTTCAGCACGCCCACCTGATGCTCGGCCATGTAGGCCGCGAAGGCATCCGGATCGAAACCCAGCGCCTCGGTCAGCACGTGCAGCGTGCGTCCCGAACACAGCGCGCCGAACAGCACGGTATGGCCGAGGTCGGCGGCGATGGTCGAGACCAGCGCCATGCTTGCCTCGGGTGCCAGTTGCAGCTGTTCCAGCAAGCCGCGCAGGTAACTGGCCAGCGCACCCTGGCTGACCAGCACCCCTTTTGGCTGGCCGGTCGAGCCGGAGGTATGAATCACGTAGGCCGCCGAATCGGCTGAAGGCCGGGTGTCAGGGCGACTGACAGGCAGGTCCTGCCACAGCGCAGGCGTCCAGGTCAGGCCCTGACAACCGGCAACACCCAGCGACGTCTGCCGCACATCACCCTCGGCACACAGCAGCACCCCGGCCTGCGCATTGACCAGCATCTGTTGCAGTCGCGCATCGGGGGCTTTGACGTCCAGCGGCATGTACACGCCGCCGGCCTTGAAAATCGCCAGCACGGCCGTCAGCCAGTCCAGCGAACGCTCCATCAATACTGCGACCGGCTTGCCCTCGCTGATGCCCATGCGGATCAGATGATGAGCCAGCTGATTGGCGGCCTGCTCCAGTTGCAGCGTGGTCAGCGTGCGCTCCAGGCAGCGGGCTGCCTGGGCATGAGGTTGCCGTTCGACCTGTCGGTCCCAGAGTTGCAGCATGTGCGGTGCGGGTTCGCGAGCGTCGCGCCTTGGCTCGACCGCGAGTGCTCCCAGGCTGAACAGCGGTGCCTGCGGCGCGTCGAGCAGGGTTTCGAACAGCGCGAGCAGTTCAGGAATAAAGCCTTCGACGGTCGAGCGTCTATACAGGTCGCTGGCGTAGGCCATGTCGCCGTGGATCAGTGTGCCGTCGTCAGTGATGTCCAGCGCCAAATCGAAATGCGCGCCCTGTTTGTCGAAGGCATACTCGCTGACCTCAAGCCCGGCCAGCCTCAGCGCAGTTTTCTGCTTGAGGACCACGTTCTGGTTGAACTTGGCCTGGAACAGCGGGTTGTGACCCAGGCTGCGCTCGGGCGCCAGTTGATCGACCAGTTGCTCAAAGGGCACGTCCTGATGCGCCTGCGCACCGAACGAGGTGTCGCGAATCTGCGCCAGCAGGTCAAGGTAGCTCAGGCGTTCGTCCACTTGGCAGCGCAAAACCTGAGTATTGATGAAGAAGCCGATCAACCCTTCGGTTTCCGCGCGACCGCGGTTGGCATTCGGCACGCCGATGCGGATATCGCGCTGCCCGGCCTTGCGCGACAGAAACAGCGAAAAGCCGGCCAGCACCAGCATGAACAGGGTCATGCCCTGCGTGCGCGCAAAGGCGTTGAGCCGCTGCGACAGGTCAGCACCGAAATCGAAGCGCAGGTGCTCACCCTGGTAGCTCTGCGTGGCCGGACGCGGGAAATCCGGTGCGGCGTCCAGCAGCGGTTGCTCTTCGCCCAATTGGTTACGCCAGTAGTCCAGCTGACGTGCACCCTCGCCCGCCTCCAGCCAGCTGCGCTGCCAGATCGCATAATCGGCGTATTGCAGCGGTAGTTCGGGCAGCGCGGGCTCACGGCCTTCGCAGTACGCCTGATAGCAGTGCACGAACTCCTGAATCATCACGTCCATCGACCAGCCGTCGGAGACGATGTGGTGCATGCTCACGACCAGCACATGTTCATCGTCCGCGAGGCGAAACAGGTGCGCGCGCAACAGCGGCCCCGTGCGCAGATCAAACGGTTGGCCCGTGACGGTGGCCACTCGCAGCGCCAGCTCGGCATCGCGCAGTTCGACATCGGTCAAACCGGCCAGATCGATACACTCCAACGCGATTGTCTGGTCGTGCAACAGTACTTGCTGCGCCTGATCGCTATCAGTGTGAAACACCGTGCGCAGCACCTCGTGGCGCTCGATCAGGTGATCGAACGCACGACGCAACGCCGACTCATTCAACGTGCCGTGCAGACGCAGGCCGGTGGTCATCTTGTAGGCGTCGCTCGAGGGATCGAGCTGCCAGAGGAACAGCAGGCGTTGCTGAGCGAAGGACAGCGGAATGGCGCTGACATCATGCCGACTGACCGGAACCGGCAACAGGCTGAAATCCTTGCCTTCCTGGCGCAACCGGGCAAGGAACTGCTGGCGTTGCTCCAGCGACAGGCCGACAAAACGTTTCGCGATGCGTGCAGCAGTGGTCCCGGTCATGCGCCGAATTCCTCCAGTGAATCCATGAACTGGTCCATGTCGCTCCAGTCGTTGTCCGTGCTGTTGTCGGTCAGCGCTGCCACTTCGCCGGCGAGCTCACTGAGCAGCGGTTTTTCAAACAGAGTGCGCAGCGGCAGGCTGATGCCCAACTGCGTCTTGATCCGGGCGATGACTTGCGCGGCGAGCAGCGAATGCCCGCCCAGTTCGAAAAAGTGATCGTCCAGACCCACCTGAGGCGCATGCAGGACGTCCTGCCAGATGGCCGCCAGGCAGATTTCCACCTCGCTGCGCGGCGCCCGATAACGCGCCTGCAACTGGCTTGCGTCGGGGGCTGGCAATGCCTTGCGGTCCAGCTTGCCGCTGGGCGTCAGGGGCAATTCGGGCAACAGCAGCATGTGCGTCGGCACCATGTAATCCGGCAGGCAGGCTTGCAGCTGGATGCGGATGCTTTGGCGCAGGGCCGACTGTTTGGCCTCTGTGGTGGCGGCAACGTCCGGCACGGCGTAGGCGACCAGCTGCGTGCCGCCCGCCAGTTCGACGGCCAGCACCACAGCCTCGCGCACGCCCGTGCATTGCTGCAGGCGCGATTCGACCTCGCCCAGCTCGATACGGAAACCGCGAACTTTCACTTGATGATCGACCCGGCCAATGTACTCGACAGCGCCATCGGCGCGCAGTCGGGCGCGGTCGCCGGTACGGTACAGGCGCTCACCGCTGACAAACGGATCGGCGACGAAACGTTCGGCGCTCAGGCCGGGCTGGGCGTGATAACCCCGCGCCAGGCCAGGACCGCCGATGTACAGCTCGCCCACCGCACCTTGCGGCAGCAGGTTCATTTGATCGTCGAGAACGTACAGGCGTCGTCCTGCCAGCGCCTGACCGATCGGCACGCCGCGCCAGGACACCTGCGGCGGGGTCAGCGTGCTGCAATCATGAATGCTCGACACCACGGTGGCTTCGGTCGGGCCGTAGGTATTGAGCAGGCGTACATGCCCCAGCCCTGCCTTGCGCCACAGGTGCAGACCTTCCACGGCCATGGCTTCGCCGCCGACATGCACCTGGCGTAGCGCGCCGTAATGTGCGGGCGGGCTGGCGGCGAAGTCCTGAACCAGCGTCAGCCAGTAGGCCGCTGGCAAGTCGGCGAGGGTCACGCCGTGCTCGACGATGGTCTGATGGAAGGTGGCACTGTCCCACAGGCGTTCGTCACGCAGGACAACGGCCGCACCGCGACACAACGGTGGGTAGAACTGCTCGACGAAGCCATCGAAGCTGTGGGTGGCGAATTGCAGGACCCGGTCGCTTTCGCGCAGGTCACTGTAGTCCGCCCCCAGGGTGACGAACTCGGCCAGCGCCGCATGACTGATCGCCACGCCTTTGGGCCGCCCGGTCGACCCCGAGGTGTAAATCACGTAGGCCAGACTGGCCGGATCGATCGGGCCGTCGAGGTTTTGCACGCTGGCGGCTTCGCTGCTCATCCGATCGATGCACAGGCATTGAATGTCAGCCGGCTCAGGCAGCCTGGTCAGCTGATCGCTGTGGGTCAGCAGCAGTTTCACGCCACTGTCCGCCAACACATGACGCAAGCGTTCGCTCGGCGCATTCAGGTCCAGCGGTACATAAGCGCCGCCAGCCTTGAGCACGGCGAGCAGCGCCACGGGCATGTCCAGCGAACGACCCAGCGCCACGCCGACCAGCACGTCTGCGCCGACACCTTGCTCACGCAGTTGCCAGGCCAGACGGTTGCTGCGCTCATTCAGTTCGGTGTAACTCAGGCTGGGCGCTTGGCCTTCACCGGCGAGGATCAATGCCGGGGCGTCCGGTGTGCGCTGCACTTGCGCTTCGAACTGGCGATGCGCGGGGGTTGTGGTGTCGGCTTTGGTGGCGCTGTCGACATCCAGCAGTTGCGTGCACTCGTCGGCCGAGAGCATCGACAGTTCGGCGATGGTCTGCAGCGGGTCAGCACACACCGAGGCCAACAGGTTGCGCCAGTGCCCGGCCAGACGAGCGATGGTCGACTCGTCAAAAATGTCGGTGGCGTAGGTGAAGGCGGCATGCAGTTGCTCGCCTTCACCGCTGGTGGCCAGCATCAGGTCGCTGGCGGCGGCGTGCGAGCGTTGCGCCAGTGCCTGTTGTTCGGCAGGCAGATTGGCCACGCGCAGGCCGCCGCTCAACTGCTTGTCGAGCAGGTCAGCCACCACCGGCTGGTGATTGAACATCACCTGAAATAAAGGGTTATGGCTCTGACTGCGCTCCGGCTGCAGGGCGTCGATGATGGCGTCGAATGGCAACTCCTGATGCGCCTGGGCACCGGTCGAGGCATCGCGGACGATATTCAACAGGTCGACGAAGCGGGTCTGCGCCGTCACTGCACTGCGCAGTACCTGAGTATTGATGAAGCAGCCGACCAGCCCTTCGGTTTCGCTACGGGTGCGGTTGGCGATCAGGCCGCCGACACGGATATCGGTCTGCCCGCTGTAGCGATGCAGCAGGCTTTTGAAGGTCGCCAGCAGCACCACGAACAGGGTCACGCCCTGGCGTTGCGCGAGGCTTTTCAGGTTGCGCAGCAGCTCGGGCTCCAGTGCCAGCTCCAGGCGAGCGCCGTCGTGGCTGGGCAAGGCCGGATAGGGACGGTCGGTGGGCAGCTCCAGCAGCGGATGCTCGTCGCCCAGGTGGCTGCGCCAGTAGTCCAGCTGACGCTCCTGCTCACCGGCTTCCAGCCAGCTGCGTTGCCAGACCGCGTAATCGCGGTACTGCACAAGCAGCGGCTGAAAAGGCAGCGGTTTACCGGCCAGCAGCGCGTCGTAGCCGCGCAGCCATTCGTCGATCAGCACGTTCATCGACCAGCCATCGGTGATCATGTGGTGCAGGTTGAGCAGCAGCAGGTGCTCCTGTTCGGCCAGACGCAGCACCTGCACGGTGAACAGCGGCCCGCGCTGCAGATCGAAGGTTTGCGCGGCCTGTTCGGCGCTGGCCTGACGCGCACTGGCCCAGCCCTGCCCGGGCGGCAAAGCGCTCAGGTCGGTCAGGCGAATGCTCACTGGCGCTGGCGGCGCGACACGCTGAAACGCCCGGTCGCCCTCCTGGCCGAAGGTGGTGCGCAGGCTTTCATGTCGCTCGACCAGCGCACTGAAGGCCCGCTCCAGCAAAGGCAGCTCCAAAGGACCGTTCAGGCATACCGACATCGGCAGGTTGTAGGCCGCGCTGTGCGGGTCCAGTTGCCAGAGAAACCACATACGTTGCTGGGCATAGGACAGACCGTCACGCTCGGCCAGCCCGGCACAGGAAGGGATCGGGAACAGCGAGAAATCCATGTTCTCCTTGCGCATGCCATCGAGGAACAGGCGGCGTTTTTCAAGGGGTAACTCGACAAAGCGGCGAGCGAGTTTCTGGGCGTGTTCGGGGTTCATGGGTCGATCCTTGCTGAGTGGGGCTGACCGTCGGGCGGGGTCGTATCAACAAGAACGAATTGGCGAGGAAATATTTAGAAAGGTTTCTCGGGGGTGAGGCTCTGCATTGCACCGCGCACTGAAGAGAGGACGCAGAGCGTCCAGAACTGCATGCCTACGCGGAGCGCAGGCATGATAATCACAAGCCGGACAACCATCGTTATGCACGCTCACGCGTGGTAATGCCACATGCCATGTTGTGGGAGCGAGCTGGCTCGCGAAGAGGCCATTGCGCACTCTGTGACTATCGTCCCCACGCTCTGCATCACACAGCGGCTCTGTGACCTCAGGTAGACTGAGGTTCGACTCAGGTCACCTTTTCGCCCCTCGGCGACCTACTTTGATGGGGCCAAAGCAGGCAAAGGCGTTTACTTATCCGAATGCCCCTGTGCCATGGCCACCACCACTTTGCGTTTGCCGGTGAAGGGTGCGCGGGAATGGGCGGTGAGCATGTTGTCGAGCATCAGTACGTCGTTTTCCAGCCATGGGAAGCTGACGGTGCATTCATCAAGTACGCCGCGAATTTCGTCCAGCAGGGTTTCTTCGAGGGGCGAGCCGTCGCCGTAGTAGACGTTGCGCGGCAGGTCTTCTTCGTCCACTACGTCGAGCAGGGTTTCGCGCACTTCCGGCTGCAGGTTGGAGATGTGGAACAGGTGCGCCTGGTTGAACCAGACGGTGTCGTGGGTCACCGGGTGGCGCGATATTGCCTGGCAGATCTGGCGGGTGCGCAGTTCGCCGTCGTCTTTCCATTCGCACTCGATGTTGTGCGCCCGGCAGTAGGCTTCGACCACGGACTCATCTTCGGTATTGAATACCTGACTCCATTCCACATCGAGCCCGTTGCCGTAGTTACGCACGTACATCAGTTTCTTTTCGACAAAGCGCTCGCGAATGCGCGCCGGAATGCGTCGGTAGATTTCGCGGCTGTCGGCGATCGGTGTTTCGCCACCTGTCTGCGCCGCGATCATGCTGTAGAACCAGATCTTCATCGGCCATTCCAGCGTGTAGGCCTGCTCGTTGTGCAGCGGTATGCTCTGGTGCGCCGGGTACTCGGTCGAGGTGTACACGCCTTTGGTGACGTTGCTGCGCGGCGTAGAGCCGAACTCGTAATTGAGCAGCGGATCGCCGAAACCGGCGG
This sequence comes from Pseudomonas cerasi, assembly GCF_027983475.1. Taxonomy (NCBI): domain Bacteria; kingdom Pseudomonadati; phylum Pseudomonadota; class Gammaproteobacteria; order Pseudomonadales; family Pseudomonadaceae; genus Pseudomonas; species Pseudomonas cerasi. Next base: position 1,097,786 of record NZ_JAQJVM010000001.1, on the reverse strand, counting down.
CGAACTCGCGAAATGCCTCTGCGCCGCCCACCTCGAAGCCGCGAAACAGAATCCCGCCAGCGCTGTACAAGTGCCCGGCGACCAGAGGCTTGAGTTCGCCCAGCGCTTCCATCAAGTCCAGACCGGGCTCGGGTGCCTGTACCAGCATCGGCAAGCTGCCCGCCCCTGCCAGCAGCGGCCGGATATCCAAACTCAACGCATGACTCATGATGTCTCTCCCTTGATGGCAAAAGCGCCCGAGCCCCTGTGGCCTGGCGCAACACCAATGTCCAGATTGAACGTACTGCGCCGCTGAAAAATTAGCCGTACCACCCCATTCACGGGGCATGCGAAGGCGTTCGCCCGCGCTGAAACATTTTTTTGCATTTAAAACGCAAAAAGCTCTTACAGGAATCTGGCCCTCATTCGTCTTTAACTGAATGCGAGGCCTTATACGCCCGCGCGTACTAAAAAGAGCGCTCACCTGACGTCCGCGCCACATCGCGAATCGAGATTGTTTATCCATGTCGAAGAAGTCCCGTTCAAAAATCTGGTTTCTCGTCCACAGCTGGCTGGCCCTGCCGATCTGGTTCTTCGTGCTGATCGTCTGTGTAACCGGCACGCTGGCCGTGGTCAGCAAGGAAATCATGTGGCTGGCCAACCCGGAGATGCGTGACAACCGCCCTTCCGACGATGCCCCGCGCCTGAACTTCGAACAGATTCGCGCCACCATCGAACGCAACGAACCGGACCTGATCGTCGGCACCATCATGCAGCCGGACGGCGACTACTTCGCCTTGAGCGTGTTCATCACCTACCCCGACGGGCGTTCGGTCCCGGCTTACGTCAACCCTTACACCGGGGTGATTCAGGGCATTACCCCGTCGTTCGACTTCCGCCGCTTCACCCGCGCGCTGCACGGCTGGTGGCTGGTGCCGTTTACCAACGGTTATTCGTGGGGCTGGTATCTGGTGTCGATTCTCGGCCTGCCATTGCTGGCGTCGCTGGTGACCGGTCTGGTGGTCTACAAGAAATTCTGGCGCGGCTTTTTCAAACCCGTACGTTTCAGCCAGGGTCCACGGATTTTCTGGGGCGACCTGCATCGCCTCAGCGGCGTCTGGTCGATCTGGTTCATTGCGGTGATTTCCATTACCGGCACATGGTTTCTGATCCAGGCGATTCTGGGCGACAACCAGATCAGTATTTCCAGCAAATCCCAGGTCGCGTCGATCATTCCGCACAGCGCCGTGCCGCTGACTGCAGACGGCAGTCCTGCGCCAACCATCAGCCTGGAGCGCGCCGTGGAAATCGCCAAGGAGCGGATTCCGGGCCTGGAAGCCAGCTTCATCACGCCGCCGTTCAATGCCTACAGCAACATGCAGGTGGGTGGACGCAGCTGGTATCCATTGATGTTCCAGACCGCCGAAATCAACCCGTACAGCGGCGAGATTGCCGCGTCACACCTGCTGTCGGACCGCAACAAGCTGGAGTTCGTCACCGAGTCCATGCGCCCCCTGCACACCGGCGATTTCGGCGGCATCTGGATCAAGCTGATCTGGGCATTCTTCGGCCTGCTGCTGAGCATGATGGTGCTCAGCGGCCTGTTGATCTGGAGCAAACGTACTGCCCTGGCGACGCTCAACGCCCTCAAGCGTGAAGCCCGAACCCGCCCGGCAACGGCCGCTGCACCCCCACGAAACACCACGCCCTCGCCGCTGGCGACCCGCACCCCGGAGAACAGTCTGTGAGCAAGGCCGCCGCTGTTGCACAACCTGCATCGTCACTGAGCCGTTTCTGGCATAAGTGGCGCTTCCACATCAACGTGCTGCTGGTGCTGATCCCGCTGGGTTTCATGCCCAAGTACTTCTCCGACAACGCGCTGGACCGCGGTGATCAGGGCCTCGGCCAGCGCGAGGTCGGCGAAATTCAGGTCGGCCCGTGGAGCCTGCGTCTGGCAGAGGACCGCCACGAAGCGCCGCGACTGTCCGGCCCTTCGGGCTACATGAAAAGTTTCAACGCAGCGCTGTGCAACGCCTGCATCGACCGGGTCAAGGCCACTTATCTGCGCATCGGCAAACCGCGCAGCCTGCGCACCGCCGGGGTGATTTTCTTCGGTGGCGGCTACCGCATGAGCGCCTTCATGCAGATCGCGCAAAACACCGATCCCGACGCCGAGCTGTGGATCACCATGGAAGGCTGGGACGGCGCCGTGCATCAGACTTCCATTCCCCTGCAACAGGCTTCGCCCAGCACCGTGGCGTGGCTGAAAAAACAAGGAGCCCAACCATGAGTGCCCGCCCTTCCCTGCGCTGGCTGACGGCCAGTGCCCTGTGCCTGCTTGGCCTGAGCGGCAACGCCCTGGCGCATAACCCGATGTGCGAATGCAAACAGATCGACACCGAGCAGATCCGCTGCACTGGCGGTTTTTCCGACGGCAGTGGTGCGCCGGGTGTGACCCTGGACGTGATCGGCTACGACGAAACCATCCTGGTGCCCGGCAAGCTCGGCGAAGACTCGACGGTGACCTTCAAACGCCCCGCCTCCGAGTTCTACGTGCTGTTCGACGCCGGTCCCGGTCACGTGGTGGAAATCGATCAGGCGGATATCCAGGCCCCATGAGCACACCAACCCGACACATCGTCCGTCCGGCAGGCGCCGGGCATGAAACCCTGTATGTGCTGGTGCTGTGCCTGTTGATCCTTGGCTGCGCTGCAGGCGTGATCAGCCTGCATCGTGATACCCGGGAAACGCACAGCATTGCCATCTACCAACTGGACGCACGACGCGACCTGAGCGCTGCGGAACAAGGCATTTACGCCGACCTGCGCGTGACCCTCGACGAAATCCGCCTGCTGGCCAGCGAGCAGCAGACACCGATCACCCCGCAGCAACTGGGCGACGAAGGCTTTGCGCCGTTCGCCACGGATGCCAGTTCGGTGAGCCGTGGCGACCATGCCTGGCAGATGATCGAGCAGTCCTACCTGGGACTGAGCCGGACGCCGAGCGTGGCCGGTTCGTTTCTGATGCGTGTCGATTCCGGCGAGCAGCCGGACATCTGGATCAACCGCAACGCCTCGCCGGCGGCGGTCAGCGACCTCAGTGACCGGGCCTTGATCGATTCAGGCTGGAAACAGGTCGTCGCGCAATTCGATGCTGGCGTGACCCGTCAGCACCCGCACTGAAACTCCGCATTCCTTTGAAAGAAGACCGCTTGCCCATGCCTATTTCATTCAAACGCCGTCCCTTGCTGCGCGTCCTGCTGACGGGGCTGATGGTCGCCCTGCTGGCGCCGTCCAGCTTTGCCGCCGAACCGGCCAAACGCCTGCGCATCGGCATTACCCTGCACCCTTACTACAGCTACGTGAGCAATATTGTCGGCGACAAGGCCGACGTTGTGCCGCTGATCCCGGCGGGCTTCAATCCGCATGCCTATGAGCCGCGCGCCGAGGACATCAAGCGCATCGGCTCACTGGACGTGATCGTGCTCAACGGTGTCGGCCACGACGACTTTGCCGACCGCATGATCGCCGCCAGTGAAACGCCGAACATCAAGACCATCGAGGCCAATGCCGATGTGCCGTTGCTGGCGGCCACCGGGGTGGCGGCGCGAGGTGCCGGCAAAGTGGTCAACCCGCACACCTTCCTGTCGATCAGTGCGTCCATTGCGCAGGTCAACACTATCGCCCGCGAGTTGGGCAAGCTGGACCCGGACAATGCCAAAACCTACACCGCCCACGCCCGCGCCTACGGCAAGCGCCTGCGTCAGATGCGCGCCGATGCGCTCGCCAAACTGACCAAGGCACCCAACGCCGACCTGCGCGTGGCCACGGTACATGCCGCCTACGACTACCTGCTGCGCGAATTCGGCCTGGAAGTCACCGCCGTGGTTGAACCGGCGCATGGCATCGAGCCCAGCCCGAGCCAGTTGAAAAAAACCATCGACCAACTGCGCGAACTGGACGTGAAGGTGATCTTCTCGGAGATGGATTTCCCGTCCACCTACGTCGAGACCATTCAGCGTGAATCCGGGGTCAAGCTGTACCCGCTGTCGCATATTTCCTATGGCGAATACACCGCCGACAAATACGAAAAGGAGATGGCCGGCAACCTGGACACAGTGGTACGGGCCATTCAGGAGTCGGGCGCATGACGGCTGCACAGCACCTCGACATCGCCAGCCAGGGGCCGGGCATCGAATTCAATCAGGTCAGCCTGACCCTCGGGCGCACCACGATTCTCGATCAGGTTCACTTCAATGTGCGCGCCGGCAGCGTACACGCACTGGTCGGCCCGAACGGCGGTGGCAAAAGCTCGCTGATCAAGACCCTGCTTGGGCAGACACCGCATCAGGGCCAATTGAGCCTGCTGTGGCCTGCTGCTCCAGGACTGATTGGCTATGTACCGCAGGCGCTGGAGTTCGACCGTGGCCTGCCGATGACCGTCGACGATTTCATGGCTGCGATGTGTCAGCGACGCCCGGCGTTTTTGGGCTTGTCGAAGCACTACGCGGCAGCGATTGGCGAGGCACTGGAACGGGTCGGGATGCAGGACAAGCGCAAACGGCGCATGGGCGCGCTTTCCGGTGGCGAACGGCAGCGCGTATTGCTGGCGCAGGGGCTGATTCCTGCCCCGCAATTGCTGGTGCTGGATGAGCCGATGTCGGCGCTGGATGAAGCAGGGATTCAAGTCTTCGAGCGCCTGCTTGGTGACTGGCGCCGAAGCGGTATAACGGTGCTATGGATCGAGCACGATCTGGATGCGGTGCGGCGTCTGGCGGATCAGGTGACCGGGCTCAATCGCCGCGTATTGTTCGACGAGTCTGCCGCCACGGCACTGACGCCGGAACGCCTGCTGACGTTGTTTTCTGCTCATCCGCGCACTGCTGATGCTGTTAACGGGAGCGCCGTGTGATGGATTACGAAACCTTTCGCCTGTTCATTCAGGGCCTCGCCTCTTCCGGTTATCTGCCCGAGGCGCTGGCCTACGGTTTCGTGGTCAACGCCCTGCTCGCCGGCCTGTTGATCGGCCCGGTGCTGGGCGGGCTGGGAACACTGGTGGTGGTCAAGCGCTTCGCGTTTTTCTCCGAAGCCGTGGGCCATGCGGCACTGACCGGAGTAGCGATCGGCATTCTGCTCGGCGAACCGTACACCGGGCCTTATGGCGCGCTGTTCGGCTATTGCCTGCTGTTCGGTATCGTCCTCAACTACCTGCGCAACCGCACCGGGCTGGCACCGGACACGCTGATCGGTGTGTTCCTCTCGGTGTCGCTGGCGCTCGGCGCAAGCCTGCTGCTGGTGCTGGCCGGCAAGATCAACGTGCACATCCTGGAAAACGTGCTGTTCGGCTCGGTGCTGACCGTCAACGGCAATGACCTGCTGGTGCTGCTCATCGTCGGTTCGCTGGTGATGGGCCTGAGCCTGCCGCTGTACAACCGCATCATGCTGGCCAGTTTTAATCCACAACTGGCTGCGGTGCGCGGTGTGGCAGTGAAGACGCTGGATTACCTGTTCGTGATTCTGGTGACGCTGATCACGGTCGCTGCGGTGAAAGTCATTGGTGCAATTCTGGTCGGTGCGTTGCTGGTGATTCCAGCGGCGGCGGCACGCCTGTTGAGTCAGTCGCTCAAGGGTTTTTTCTGGATTTCGGTCGCCATTGCAACATTCAGCACCCTGTGCGGCATCCTGCTGCCCATCGTCTTCGACCTGCCCGTGCCGTCCGGCGCGGCAATCATTCTGGTGGCGGGCATGGCTTTCGCCCTCGCCGCCATCGCGCGCGGCACGCTGCCGAGCCTGAAAGGGAATATTGGATAAATGCTTACATTACGTACCTTGACCCTGGCGCTGGCCATGACCGGCCTGTTCAGCAACAGCCTGTATGCCGCCGACGCCAAAACCGACAACGCAAAACCGGTACGGGTGCTGGCCAGCCTGCCGATCACCTATGGCCTGGGCGAAATACTGCTCAAGGACAGTGGTGTGATGCTGGAACGCGCTGCTGCGGCCAATCTGCCGGGCTCGCGTCAGACGGCGTATTTCACCGGGCGTGGTGCCGATGCGTTGCGCGGGCTGGCCACCAACGCCGACGCGGTGATCGGCTTGCGCTCAATCTGGGCCGATGACCCGCTCTACCCCAATGCACGGCGCAGCAATATTCGTATCGTCGAGATCGACGCCGCACGTCCGGTGGACGGCAGCTTGCCAGGCATCGCCGTACAGCCGGGCCAAGGCACTGACGGGCTGAACAGTCAGCCGTGGCTGGCGAGCAATAATATGGGGCGCATGGCCGATGTGCTGGCGGCGGACCTGGTGCGCCTGGCACCGAGTGCGAAGCCGAAGATCGAGGCCAATCTGGCGGCGTTCAAGCAGCAGTTGCTCAAGCTGAGTGCCAGCAGCGAAGCGGCACTGGCCGGTGCAGACAATTTGAGTGTGGTGAGTTTGTCAGACCGCTTCGGCTACCTGATCAGCGGGCTGAATCTGGAGCTGATCGACACTCAGGTGTTGACCGACGAACAGTGGACGCCCGAGGCATTGAGCAAACTGAGCGCGACCCTCAAGGATAACGACGTGGCGCTGGTGCTTGATCATCGTCAGCCGCCAGAGCCGGTAAAGGCTGCAATTGAAGCGGCAGACAGCAAGTTGCTGGTATTGGGGATTGATGGCGCTGATCCGCTGACGGAGTTGCAGGGGGATATTCAGGGAGTTATCGGGGTGCTGGCTGGCAAGGGGTGAGGTTATTGTTGCTCACGCTCCGGCAGGTCTCGACGCTCTGCGTCGCAAAGAGGACGCGGAGCGTCCAGAACGGCATGACGACGCGGAGCGTCGCACGATAGTCAGTTATCGTTGCGCAGACCGGCATGACGACGCGGAGCGTCGCACGATAGTCAGTTATCGTTGCGCACGCTCCAGCGTGGGGATGCAGGTCTCGATGCTCTGGGTCGCGAGAGGACGCAGAGCGTCCAGAACGGCATGACGACGCGGAGCGTCGCACGATAGTCAAGGCTGTACCGGCCTCTTCGCGAGCAAGCCCGCTCCTACAGAACTTGTGTATAACGCTCAATCAGGCCGTCTGCGCTTCCATTTTCTGGCGCAGGCTCAGGGGGCGCATGTCGGTCCAGACTTCTTCGATGTAGGCCAGGCATTCTTTCTTGAAGCCGCTTTTGCCCACGGTGCGCCAGCCGTTGGGGATCGCCTTGTAGTCGGGCCAGATGGAATACTGTTCTTCGTGGTTGACTACAACTTGAAAGACGATGTCTTCCCGATCGAATACTGAAGTCATTGCTGCTCTCCATGTGTGTTCAGGGCTGCCGTGCCAATTCATGGCAGCTATAGGGATTGAACGTATCACTACGTCGAAAAATTAAACCTGGGCGACAGCGGCATTCAACGCGCGACCGAAGATCTCTGCCACTTCGTCGATCTGCTCGGCGGTGATGATCAGCGGTGGCAGAAAACGTACCACGCTGGCATGTCGCCCACCCAGCTCCAGAATCAGCCCGCGCTTGAGGCATTCACGCTGGATCAGCGGGGCCAGACGCGCAAATACCGGAGGATGACCCTGTGCATCGCATGCACCGGACGGGTCGACCAGCTCGACACCGAGCATCAGCCCGCGCCCGCGAATATCGCCCAGTTGCGGGAAGTCACGCTGCAAGGCACGCAAATGCCCGGACAGCCGCGCGCCCATGGCTGTCGCGTGTTCGCAAATAGAGTGCTCCTGAAGATAGCGCATTACGGCAGAACCGGTAGCCATGGCCATCTGGTTGCCGCGAAACGTCCCGGCGTGTGCGCCCGGCAGCCAGGTGTCCAGCCAGGAACGATAGACTACAACCGCCAACGGCAAGCTGCCGCCGATGGCTTTGGACATGACCACCACGTCCGGGATGATTCCGGCATGCTCGAAGGCAAACATCTTGCCGGTGCGCGCGAAACCACTCTGGATTTCATCGACGATCAGCGCCACGCCGGCCTTTTCGGTGATACGCCGCACGCCGCGCAGCCAGTCCAGATCAGCAGGGATCACTCCGCCCTCGCCCTGCACCACTTCAAGGATGACCGCCGCGGGCAATTGCACGCCAGCTTCCGGGTCGTTGAGCAGGTTTTCCAGGTAATGCAGGTTGGCGCGCACGCCCTGTTCGCCGCCGAGCCCGAACGGGCAGCGGTAATCGTAGGGGTATGGCAGAAACTGCACGCCTGTACCGAGCAACGCACCCAGCGGCTTTTTCGGCCCCAGGCTGCCCATCAGGCTCAACGCGCCCTGGCTCATGCCGTGATAACCCCCCTGAAATGACAACACCGTGCTGCGTCCGGTGGCGGTACGCACCAGCTTCAACGCGGCTTCCACCGCATCGGTACCGGTCGGGCCGCAAAACTGAATCTTCGCGTCATCGGCCAGCGCTGGTGGCAGCAGGCCGAACAGGTCCTGAACGAACTGGTCCTTGACCGGCGTGGTGAGGTCCAGGGTGTGCAGCGGCAACTCGTCGGTGATCACTTGCTGGATCGCTTCGATAATCACCGCATGGTTATGCCCGAGCGCCAAGGTGCCCGCGCCTGCCAGGCAATCGATGAAGCGCCGCCCTTCGACGTCCTCGACATGAATACCTTTGGCGCGTTTGAGCGCCAGCGGTATGCGCCGCGGGTAGCTGCGTGCGTTGGACTCCTGGCGACTCTGCCGGGCCAGCAGTGGCGACTCGTCGAACTGGTAGAGCATCTCAGCCGCAGCCGGGGCAACCCGTGTCGGCTGATCATCGATAAACCTGGTAGCGACTGACATCTGTGCAACCCTCAATACGAGTCTTGAATAACCTGAAGCATGGGCGTCGGCGCATGCCGACTCAGGTGTGTGTTCGGTCCTTTGAAAACGCGCCAGCGAGCTGCGGATTTACACCCAGTAACGAGTTTTTTATCCGCAGCCCCGTCGCACCGACGAGAGGCTGATCAGAGCCCTTCCAGTTCCGCCATCAAGTCCGCCAGACGGTCGAATTTCTGCTCGTCGACCTGTGCTCCTCCAACGCTTTCCAGATGCTGCGCCAACGCCTGAACGGTGTTGAATTCGAACATTGCCCGCAACGGCACGTTACGCTGCAAGCGCTTCTGCGCACGGGTCACCACCTGGGTCGCGAGCAGCGAGTGCCCGCCCAACTCGAAGAAATTGTCGGTAATGCCCACGCGCTCGACCTTGAGCACATCAGCCCAGATCGTTGCCAGCTGCTGCTCCATTTCCGTCTGTGGTGCCAGGTAATCCTGCTGCGCCAGGCTGACGTCCGGCGCCGGCAGGGCCTTGCGGTCCAGCTTGCCGTTCGGGGTCAGCGGCATGGCCTCCAGTAGCACCAGATGCGTCGGCACCATGTAGTCCGGCAGGCTGGCCTTGAGGTGGCCTTTCACCTCGTCACGCAGGGCCTCATGATCCTGCGTCGCGGAGCGCGGCACCAGGTAGGCCGCCAGCACCTTGCCCAATGGGCCGTCGACGTCCAGCACCACTGACTCACGGATAGCGGGATGCTCCAGCAGACGGGTTTCGATTTCGCCCAGCTCGATGCGATAACCACGAATCTTCACCTGATGATCAACCCGGCCGACGTACTCCAGCACGCCGTCCTTGCGGCGCCGCGCCAGGTCACCGGTGCGGTACAGACGTTCGCCCGGCGCACCGAACGGATGCGGTACGAATACCGGTACGCTGCGCGAAGGGTCAGCGACATAACCACGACCGACACCGGCCCCGGCCACACATAGCTCACCAACCGCACCCAGCGGCACGAGGTCCAGCGCATCATCGAGCAGGTACAGACGATTATTGTCGGTCGGCGAACCGATCGGCAGATAAGCGCTGCGAGTGGACTGCGCATCGACCCGGAAGAACGCCACGTCATCAGAGCATTCAGCCGGACCATAGGCATTCACCAGGCCGATCTGCGGGTAACGTTGCAGCCACTGGCTGGCCAGTTCCGGCGGCATGGCTTCACCGGTCGGCAGCATCCAGCGCAGGCCGTCGAGCGCTGCCTGCGGTTCGGCGAGCAGGCCGTTGATCAGCGACGGCACGCTTTCCAGCACGCTGATGCGCTGTGCCTGAACATGCGCCAACAGCGCCTGCGGATCGCGGGCGATGTCGTTCGGCACGATGTCCACCCGAGCACCGAACAGCGGCGCGGCGAGGAACTGCCAGACCGAAATGTCGAAACTCTGCGAGGCGGTCTGGGCGATCACATCGCGGTCGCTCAGGCTCAGGTAAGGCACCTTGCTCAACTGGTTATTGAGCATGCCGCGCTGCTCGACCATCACGCCCTTCGGCAGCCCGGTGGAGCCTGAGGTAAAGATTACATAAGCGAGGTTGTCCGGCGCGCTGTAGCGACCAGGATCGTGCTGCGCGGAATCGCTCTGCTGCACGTCTTCCCAGACCCGCAACTGCGGTCGGCGCCCTTCAGGCAGTGCTTCGAGCAGCGCCCTGCCCTGTTCCAGGCACTCAGCGCTGCACACCAGCAGCGGTGTGGCGCTCTGGCCGATGATGCCGCTCAGACGCGAGTTCGGCAGTGCCGGGTCCAGCGGCAGGTAACCGGCACCGGCCTTGAAGCTGCCGATGATCATGCCGAGCAATTCAACACCGCGCTCGGCCAGCAAGGCAACTGGCTGATCGAACCCGACACCGGCCTCGATCAGGGCATGGCCCAGACGGTTGCTGGCGATATTCAGCTCGGCATAGCTGAGCTGGCGCTCTAGGCAACTGACCGCAATGCGCTCCGGATGCGCCGCGACCTGCGCTTCGAACAGCTCGACATAGCTTTTATCCAGCGGGTAAGCATGGTCACTCTGGTTGCAACCGTCGATCAGGAAAGCGCGTTCCTGCTCACTGACCAGCGCCAGTTCGGCCATGTCGCCATGGAAGCCTTCGACCAGCGCCAGCAGCAGGCGCTTGAACTCACCAAGAATCCTCTGCACGGTGGATTCGTCGAAATAGCGCTGGTCGTAGGACAGGTGCAGACCCAAGTCATCGCCCGGATAGCAGACTGCGGTCAGCGGGTAGTTGGTGTGGGTACGACCGGAATCCGAGGTGGCATTCAGGCTTTGCGCACGGTCCAGCACCGAGACCTCGACCGGCGCGTTCTCGAACACGAACAGGCTGTCGAACAGTGGCTGGCCCTTGGGCAGCTCGCTGTTTTCCTGAATGGTCACCAGCGGCAGGTATTCGTACTCGCGCAGTTGCATGTTGCTGTCCAGCAACTGGCCGAGCCACTGGCGAACGCTGCAACGCTGGTCGTCAGCCGGCATGCCGACACGCAGGGCGACGGTATTGATGAACAAGCCGACCGTGCGCTGCATCTGCGGCAGTTCCACCGGCCGCCCGGCCACGGTAACGCCGAACACCACGTCGCGCTCACCGCTCATGCGCCGCAGGGTCAGCGCCCACGCCGCCTGGGCGAAGGTGTTGACGGTCAGTTGATGCTGCTGCGCCAGTTCGCGCAGCTGTGCACCGTCGCGTTCATCGAGACGGGTGTAGCAGTCGCCCACCACCATGCCACCGCTGTCGCCGGCATGTTCACGCAGGAACGGCCGGTCGCTGGGGATCGGCGTAGGCTGCTCGAAGCCGCGCAGGTTATCTCGCCACCAGTCACGCGCCTGCGTCAGTCCTCGGCGTTGCAACCAGCCGATGTAGTCGCGATAGCGCGGTGCGGGGGCCAGTCGCGCATCGCGGCCTTCGCCCAGCGCAGTGTAGATGTCGAAGAAATCGTTCATCAGCAGCGAGCGGCACCAGGCATCGATCAGGATGTGGTGGTTACTCATCATGAACCAGTAGCGCGCTTCATCGATGCGGATCAGGCGCAGGTGGAACGGCGGCTGATCAAGCAGATTGAAACCGGCCTCGCGCTCGGACTTGAGCAAGGCCTGCAGACGCGGCTCCTGCTGCTCCGCTGGCACCTCACGCCAGTCCAGATAATCGATTGGCGTGCTGCCCGGCTTGTGAATGACCTGCAGCATGGTTTCGCCGATATCCCAGCAGAACGAGGCGCGCAGCGCTTCATGACGGGCGATCACCGCCTGCCAGGCCTGGGCAAAACGCTCTGGGTCGAGCGCGCTGTTGATGCGGTAGCGGTCCTGCATGTAATACAGGCCGGTGCCCGGTTCCAGCAGGGTGTGCAGCAGCATGCCCTCTTGCATTGGTGTCAGCGGGTAGACGTCCTCGATGTGCGTCGCAGCAACCGGCAGCGCATCCAGTTGCGCCTGATCCAGATCGGCCAGCGGGAAGTCCGACGGCGTCAGGCCACCGCTGCCATCGCTCAGGCAATGGGCAATCAGCGCCTGCAGGCAGGCCAGGTAATCCTGTGCCAGCGCTTCGATGGCAGCCGGTTCATAGCGCTCGGCACTGAAGGTCCAGCGCAGCAACAACTCGCCGCCATACACCTGACTGTCGATGCTCAGTTCGTTGGGCAACGGCGCCTGCGGGTCGTGGGCCGCGCCTGGCGACTCTTCCAGCGGACGGAACAGCGCGTCTTCAGCGAAGCTCTGATCGAACTGGCCGAGGTAGTTGAAGGTGATCGGCGCCACTGGCAGCGCCTGCATGGCAGCCTTGCTGGCACTGTCGGCCAGGTAGCGCAGCACGCCATAGCCCAGCCCCTTGTGCGGCACCTGACGCAGTTGCTCCTTGATCGCCTTGATCGAGTCGCCCGGTGCCGAATCGGCAGCCGGCGCTGGCGTCAGGCGCAGCGGATAGGCGCTGGTGAACCAGCCCACCGTGCGGGTCAGGTCGATGTCATCGAACAGGTTTTCACGGCCGTGACCCTCAAGCTGGATCAGCGTCGACGGCTGCCCGCTCCAACGGCAGACCACCTGGGCCAGCGCGGTCAGCAGCAGGTCGTTGACCTGGGTTCGGTAGGCACTCGGCGCCTGTTGCAGCAATTGCCGGGTACGTTCGGCATCCAGTCGCACGCTGACCGTCTGCGCATGCAGATTCTGCTGACCGCCCTGCGGGTTATGGCACGGCAGAGTCGTCGCAGGACCGCCCAGCTGGCGCTGCCACAGCTGCAGTTCTTCACGTAACGATTCATTGCCTGCATAGGCCTGCAGACGCGCGGCCCAGTCGCGGAAGGCGCTGGTCTTCGCCGTAAAGCGCACAGACGCCGCGTCGCGCAGTTGACGATAAGCGTTTTGCAGATCGTCGAGCAGCACACGCCACGACACGCCATCGATCACCAGGTGATGAATCACCATCAGCAACCGTTGCCGGCCCTGCGGCCCATCGACCAGCAAGGCGCGCAGCAGCGGACCGTCTTGCAGATCGAGACTGCGCTGGGTGTCGGCGTACAGGGCTGCGCATTCGGCCATGTCGGTGACCCGCGCCCGAATCAACAGGGTGTCGGCGGTCACTGCGCGGTGTTCTGCCTGCCACGTACCCTCGTGCTCGGTGAAACTCAGGCGCAGGGCATCGTGTTGTTCGAGTAGCGCACGCAACGCCTGCTCCAGCAGGTTCGGGTCCAGGGCGCTGAGCGGCTCCAGCAGCAGCGACTGGTTCCAGTGCTGACGCTCGGGGATAGGCGTGTCGAAAAACCAGTGCTGAATCGGCGTCAGGCCGCAAGCACCGTCAAGCTGGCCCTGCTCGGCCTGAATCAATTCGCGAGTGGTCGCCACGGCGGCCAGGGTCTGTACGGTCTGGTGCTGGAACAGATCACGCGGGCTGAAATGAATGCCCGACTGACGCGCCCGGCTGACCACCTGAATCGACAGGATCGAATCGCCGCCCAGTTCAAAGAAGTTGTCGTTGAGGCCGACTTTTTCCACGTTCAGCACCGCACACCAGATTGCCGCCAACTGCTGTTCCAGCTCACTGGCGGGCGCTACGTAGTGTTGACGATTGAGTTCCGGGTCTGGTGCAGGCAAGGCGCGGCGGTCGAGTTTGCCGTTGGCGGTCAGCGGCATGCTGTCGAGCAGGATCAGGTGGGTCGGCACCATATAGTCCGGCAGTTGCGCCTTGAGGTGCGATTTGAGCGCTTCACGCAATTGCGTCTGCTGCTCGTCGCCCTGCCCGGCCACATCGCTGACCAGATAGCCCGCCAGTTGCTTGCCCGACGGCGTGTCCAGCGCCAGCACAATGGCTTCGCGGATCGCTGCATGCTCCAGCAGACGGGTCTCGATTTCACCCAGCTCGATGCGGAAGCCGCGAATCTTCACCTGATGGTCGATACGCCCCAGGTATTCCACCAAACCGTCGGCGCGCTGGCGCACCAGATCGCCGGTTCGGTACAGACGCCCGCCGTTGCTGGCGAATGGATCGGCCACGAAGCGTTCGGCAGTCATGCAGGGGCGCTGGTGATAGCCCTGCGCCAGGCCCGCTCCGCCGATGTACAGCTCACCGCTCGCGCCCTGGGGCACCAGCGCCAGATCGGCGTCGAGAATGTAAGCCACCCTTGCGCCGACCACGCGACCGATCGGCACGCTGGCTTCGCCCTCCTCCAGTTGCTGCGGGGCCAGGCTGGCCAGCGGCATGACCACGGTTTCGGTCGGGCCATAAGCATTGAACAACAGCTCGGGCTGGAACACTGCACGGATACGTTGCAGGTGTTCGCCGGTCAGCGCTTCGCCGCCGGTGATGCACATGCGCACCGGCAGGGTCTGGCCCTGGGTTGCCAGCCACTGCGCCAACTGGCTGCCATAGCTGGGCGTGAAGCCGAGAATATTGACCTGTTGCTGGCGAATCAGCGTGCAGATTTCTTCGGCGTCCCACTGCCCCTGAGCACGCAGCACCACGCGTGCACCGCTGAGCAAGGGCACCAGCAGGCGCTCGGTGGCAGCATCGAAATTAATCGAGTAGAAATGCAGCTCGCAGTCGTCAGGGCGCATGTCGAAGCGCCGGATCACCGCCTGGCAATGCATGGCGATTTCACCGTGGGACACCACCACGCCTTTGGGTTTGCCGGTCGATCCGGAGGTGTAGATCAGGTACGCTTGGTGCTGCGGCAGGTTGATGAACGGCAGCTCACAGGTTGGGCAGGACGCCAGCAATGGCTGATCATCTTCCAGGCACCAGCGGGCAACACCCTCAGGCAACTCACCCAATGCGGCAAACAGGGCACGATCGCTCAGCAGCAGCCCGACGCCGCTGTCTTCGATCATGTAGTGCAGGCGTTCCAGCGGGTATTCCGGGTCGAGCGGCACGTAGGCACCGCCAGCCTTGAGGATCGCCAGCAGGCCGACGACCATGTCCAGCGAGCGCGGCAGCGCCAGACCGACGCGAACCTGCGGGTCGACGCCGCGCTCGCGGAGCATCCAGGCCAATTGGTTGGCCTTGGCGTCCAGCTCGGCGTAGCTGAGGGTTTGCCCGGCGAAGGTCAGCGCCGGCGCGTCTGCACGCCGTTGTGCCTGTTCGGCGAACAGGCTGTGAATGCACTGGTCGAGCCGCTGCTCACCCGCTTCGACGCCGAGGCTGTCGAGCAGTTGCTGACGCTCTGTGTCCTGCAGCAGCGGCAATTCACTCAGGCGTTGTTGTGGATCAGCGAGCAGCGCCTGCAGCAGGTTCAGCCAGTGCTCGGCCATCTGCGCGATGCGCGGTTCGTCGAACAGATCGGTGCTGTAGGTCAGGCAGCAACCCAGTCGGTGATCCAGTTCGGTGACTTCCAGATTGAGGTCGAACTTGGTGGCCCGCGCATCGTTGACCAGGTACTCGACGGTCATGCCCGGCAGTTCGCGACTCTGCTGGAATTCCCAGCGCTGCACGTTGCACATCACCTGAAACAGCGGGTTGTAGGCGGCGCTGCGTGGCGGTTGCAGGGCTTCGACCAGATGATCGAACGGCAGGTCCTGATGTGACTGGCCTTCGATCACCGTGTGGCGAACCTGTTCGAACAACTGGGCGACGCTCATCTGCCCGTCAAGCTGCACGCGCAGCACCTGGGTATTGAGGAACGCGCCGATCAGCCCTTCGCTTTCTGGACGGATACGGTTGGCCACCGGTGCGCCGATGCGCAGGTCGTTCTGGCCGCTGTAGCGGTAGAGCAATACCGCCAGGGTGGCGGTCATGGTCATGAACAGGGTCAGGCCATTGCGGGCATTGAATGCACGAACTTTCGCGGCCAGGTCGGCGTTCAGGTCGAAGCGATACAGTTCGCCCTGATGGCTTTGCACCGGCGGACGCGGTCGGTCCGCAGGCAGCTCCAGCAATGGGTGCTCGTTGCCCAGCTGTGCGGTCCAGTAATCGAGCTGGCGCTGGCGTTCACCGGCTTCCATCCACTGCCGTTGCCAGACGCTGTAATCCAGGTAGTGCACTGCCAGCGGTTCCAGCGGCGAAGGTCGTCCTTCGAGGAAGGCCTCGTAAAGCTGTCCCAGTTCGCGGGCGAAAATGTCCATCGCCCAGCCTTCGGTGACGATGTGGTGCAGGGTCAGGACGAAGTAATGCTCAAGGTCGCTCGACTTGACCAGACACGCGCGCAGCAACGGTCCGGTTTCCAGATCGAAGGGCTGGTGCGCCTCACTGTCGGCCAGCGCCTGAATGCGCTGCTGACGAAGCTCGGCGGGCAATGTCGAGTAGTCCTGCCATTGCACGCACAGGCCGGACTGCTCGCTGACCTTCTGGCACGCTACGCCGTTGACGCTCGGGAACGTGGTGCGCAGGGTTTCGTGGCGCAGAATCAAGGCTTGCAGCGCTGCCTCGAAACACTCGATGTTCAGCACGCCTTTCAGGCGCGCCATGCCGCCGACGTTGTAGGCCGGGCTGTCCGGCTCCATTTGCCAGAGGAACCACATGCGCTGCTGGGAATAGGACAACGGCACCGGCTGGCTGCGGTCGACACGGGCAATCGGCTGCAGGCTGCTGCGTGCACCTGACTGCTGAATGCACTCAACCTGTTCGGCAAACGCGCCCAGCTCGCTGGCTTCGAACAGCGCCCGCAACGGCAGGTCGATGTCGCACGCCTGCCGCACGCGGGAAATGATCTGCGTGGCCAATAACGAGTGCCCGCCCAGTTCGAAGAAATCATCGCGCAGGCCGACACGCGGCACACCCAGCACCTGTCGCCAGACAGCGGCGATCTGTTTTTGCAGATCGGTCTGCGGCTCGACATGCTCGCGGGTCTGCCATTGCGGCTCGGGCAAGGCGCGGCGATCCAGCTTGCCGCTCGGGCTCAGGGGCATGCTGTCGAGACGCACCAGCTGCGCCGGGACCATGTAATCCGGCAGTTCCAGGGCCAGCGCCGACTTGATCCGCTCGGCCTCGACGCTCTGGCCTGCTTCGGCGGTGTAGTAACCGATCAGTTGCGGCCCGGCAACGGTTTCGCGCAGCAGCACGGCTGCCTGGCCTACGCCTGGCTGGGCCAGCAGGCGGGCTTCGATCTCTTGTGGTTCGACGCGAAAACCGCGCAGTTTGACCTGCTGATCCAGACGGCCAAGGTATTCCAGCGCGCCATCAGTGCCCCAGCGTACCAGGTCCCCTGTGCGGTACAGGCGCTCACCCACTTGCCCCAGCGGATCGGCGACAAAGCGCTCGGCGGTCAGCCCGGGACGCTTCAGATAACCGCGCGCCAGACCGATGCCGCCGATGCACAACTCACCGGCCACCCCGCGTGGCAGCGGATTCAGTTCGCTGTCCAGCACCCGGCACAGCACATTGCCCAGCGGACGGCCGATCGGCGAACGCAGGCCGTCGCTGATCCGGCACTGCCAGTGGGTGACGTTGATCGCGGTTTCAGTCGGGCCATAGCGGTTGTGCAGCTGTACGCCGGGCAGTTGCTCCAGCACCCGGTTGCGCAGCTCGCCGGGCAATGCTTCGCCGCCAGAGAACAGACGACGCAGGCTGCTGCACTGTTGCGCCAGCGGCTCATCGATGAACAGTTGCAGCAGCGGCGGCACGAAGTGCAGCGTGGTGACCGAATACGCGTTGATCAGCTGCGCGATGCGCTGCGGGTCGCGGTGTTCACCAGGGCCTGCCAGCAGCAGACGGCAGCCGGTGATCAGTGGCCAGAAGCACTCCCACACCGAGACGTCGAAGCTGATCGGTGCCTTCTGCATCAGCACGTCGCTTTCATCCAGCGCGTAGGTGTCCTGCATCCATTGCAGGCGTTCGGCCAGTGCCGCATGGGTGTTGCCGACGCCTTTGGGCTGACCGGTCGAGCCGGAGGTATAAATCACGTACGCCAGGTTGTCGCCGTGCAGGTTCAGACGCGGCGCGCTGACCGGCCAGTTGTCCAGGTGCAGCCTATCCATCGCGACCGTGCACACGCCTTCGGCGCTCGGCAGGTCGCCCAGCAGATGGCTCTGGGTCAACAGCAGTTCGACCCCGCTGTCCTGGAGCATGTAGGCGAGTCGATCCATCGGATAGTCCGGGTCCAGCGGCACGTACGCCCCGCCCGCCTTGAGGATCGCCAGCAGCCCGATCAACAGCTGCGGCGAACGCTCGGCGGCGATCGCCACCTTGATGTCCGGACCAACGCCCTTGTCGCGCAGGTAATGCGCCAGGCGGTTGGCCTGCGTGTGCAGGCCGGCGAAGTCGAGGCTGCCCCCCTCCCACACCAGCGCAATACGTTCCGGGGTCTGCCGCGCCTGGCGGTCCAGCAGATCAGGCAACCACAACGTGGCCGCTGCGCAAGGCGCGGCGCTCCATTGCGCCTGTTGCTCCTGCTCCTCGGCGCTGAGCAGTTGCACATCACCCAGCGCGAGCTGTGCCTGCTGGCTGACCTGCGTCAGCAGCCGTACATAGTGCCGAGCCATGGCGACGATGGTGTCGTGCTCGAACAGTTCGTCAGCGTAATCGAAAGACAGCGTCAGGCGACCATTGCGGTCCTCCTCGCTGTGCAGTTGCAGATCGAACTTGGCCTCGCGGCTGTGCCACGGCAGCTCTTCGGCCAGCAGCCCCGGCAAACGACGCAGTGCGCCGAGGTCGCGTTGCTGATGGTTGAACATGACTTGAAACAGACCGTGCTCGCGCGCCTGCGGAAACGCTTCGACCAGTTGCTCGAACGGCACGTCCTGATGGGCCTGGGCTTCAAGCGCCGCCTGCCGGGTCTGGGCCAGCAGGGTCGAGAATGGCAGACGCGGGTCCAGCTCTGCGCGCAGCACCAGGGTGTTGATGAAGAAGCCGATCAGGCCCTGGGTTTCATGGCGTGGCCGATTGGCGCCGGGCACACCGATACGAATGTCGGCTTGCCCGCTGTAACGATGCAACAGGGTCTGGAACCCTGCCAGCAGGAACATGAACGACGTCGACTGCCAGGCTTGCGCGGTGTTGCGCACGGCGGTGCTCAGTTCGGCAGTCAAGCGCAGGCTGTAGCGCGAAGCGCTGTGCTGCTGACGGGCCGAACGCGGATGGTCGGTGTTCAGCGTCAGTACCGGTTGTTCATCACCCAGTTGCTGCTGCCAGTAAGCCAACTGGCGCTCGGCCTCGCCGTTCGCCAGCCATTCGCGCTGCCATTGACCGTAATCGGCATAACGTAGCGGTAACGGTGTCAGCTCCAGGGTCTGGCCCTGAACGGCCGAGGCATAAAGGCGCGAGAACTCGTCGATCAGCACATTCAGCGACCAGCCATCGGCAATGATGTGGTGCAGTGTGACCAGCAATTGATGCTCTTCTTCGTCCAGTTGCAACAACGTGACGCGCAGTAATGGACCATGTTGCAGATCGAACGGCAGACGCGCCTGCTGTTCGCGAATTGCCACGGCCCGTGCCTGACGCTCGGTGCTGGGCAGATCGCTGATATCGAGGGTGTCGAGGTGGAATTCACTGGACGCGTCGATACGTTGCAGGGCCACACCGCCCTGTTCGTAGAAGCGCGTACGCAGCGATTCATGACGCTCGATCAGGCGTTGGAAGCTGGTGCGCAATGCAGTGCTGTCGAGTTCACCGCGCAAGTGAAGCCCACCGGGAATGTTGTAGGCGCTGCTGTGCGGATCGAGCTGCCAGAGGAACCACAGGCGGTTCTGGGCCATGGACTGTGGCAGATGCTCGTTGCCGGGCAATCGGGCGATGGCGCTCTGCGTCTGGCTGTCGCCTTGCAAGGCGGC
Source organism: Pseudomonas cerasi (assembly GCF_027983475.1). NCBI lineage: Bacteria > Pseudomonadati > Pseudomonadota > Gammaproteobacteria > Pseudomonadales > Pseudomonadaceae > Pseudomonas > Pseudomonas cerasi. The sequence continues at coordinate 1,077,834 of NZ_JAQJVM010000001.1, read as the reverse complement.
GACCTGCAGCGCTTCGACCTGCGCCGCGAAGGCCGCCAGCGTCGGCGCTTCAAAGAGCAGTCGCAGGTTCAGGTCGATCCCCAGCGTTTCGCGCAGGCGGGCCACCACCTGAGTCGCGATAATCGAGTTGCCGCCCAGCAGGAAGAAATGGTCGTCGGCACTGACCTGCTCACACTGCAACTGCTCGCACCAGACTGTGGTAATCTGCGCTTGCAGGTCCGAGCCGCTGCTTGGGGCACAGCCTGAAAGAGTGGTATCGCTCGCGGGGAACACCGCGTAGCTGTCCAGGCTGCCGTCGGCCAGACGCGTGCGGCAGGCCGAGCGTTGCAATTTGCCGCTGGAGGTCTTGGGCAGCGCGCCCGGATTGAGCAGCACCACGACACTCGGCGCTTCCTGAAACGCCTCGGCCACGGTCTGCCGGATGATTTTAATCAACGCTTCGGGCGTGAGGATTTTCTGCACGCTGCGACTGATTTCAGCAGTAATGCCGATGCCTTCGTTACCGTCCTGAGTGACGGCAAACGCCGCCACACGGCCTTTGCGCACGACATCCACCTCACTCTCGATGAGCTTTTCGATGTCCTGCGGGTACAGGTTATGGCCACGAACAATCAGCATGTCCTTCAAGCGACCGGTGATGTACAGCTCGCCGTGACGCTGAAAACCCAGGTCGCCGGTGCGCAGCCAGGTCTGCCCGGCATGCTGCACGAATGCCTTGGCGGTGGCCTCAGGGTTGCGCCAATAGCCGTGGGCGATGCTCGGCCCGCTGGCCCAGACTTCGCCAACCTGATTTTCGTCGAGCACCTGCAGGCTGGCCGGGTCGGCAATCAGTACGCCATGCCCTGGCTGGCCTGTGCCGCAGCTCATGACCGGCTGACCGTCGCCCGGTTCTACGACGTTGCGCGCCAGCGCCTGCGCATTCAGGCGCAACGATGGAATACCCTTGCCGCGCTTGCCACCGGCCACATACAGCGTCGCTTCGGCCAGGCCGTAGGACGCCATGAAGCTGTCAGGCGTGAAGCCGCAACTGGCGAATTTCTCGGCAAATGCCCTCAGGCTGTCTTCGCGAATCGGCTCGGAGCCCGAATACGCCACGCGCCAGCGACTCAGGTCCAGACGCTCCAGCGCCGACTCGCTGACCCGTGCGCTGCACAGCTGGTAGGCAAAGTCAGGCCCACCGCTGATGGTGCCGCCGTATTCACTGATGGCTTCCAGCCAGCGCAATGGCCGGGCAAGGAAGTACGCGGGGGCCATCAGGATGCACGGGACACCACTGAAAATCGGCTGCAACAAGCCGCCGATCAGGCCCATGTCGTGGTACAGCGGCAGCCAGCTGACAATCACGTCGTCCGGGTTGAGGTCGATGCCGAAGCCGTGGCGGATCAGTAACTCGTTGGCGACCAGATTGCCATGCGTGACCTGCACGCCCTTGGGCAGCGCGGTCGAGCCCGAGGTGTATTGCAGGAATGCGATGTCGTCGGCCTGCAACTGCGGGCCCTGCCAGTCTCGTGCCGGGGCAGCAGGCAACGTGTCGACACAGAGCTGTGGCGGCGCATCGGCGGCGGTCAACTCGTCCATCTGCAGCAAGGCCGGCTGCAAATCGGAACCGGTCAGCAGCAGACGCGGCTCGGCATCGGCGATGATCGACAGCAGGCGCTCCTGGTGATGGCGACGGTTGGATTCCGGCGGATAAGCCGGCACGGCAATGACCCCGGCATACAGGCAGCCGAAGAACGCCGCGACATAGTCCGGCCCGCTATGGAACAGCAGAATCGCCCGATCCCCCGGCACGGCCTGACGTTGCAACGCAGCAGCGATGGTCCGCGCGCGCAGGTCCAGATCACGGTAGGTCAACACCAGGCCCTGGTCTTTCTCATCGGTGAGAAAACGCAGCGCCAGCCGATCCGGCCTGTGCAAGGCGCGACGCTGAAGAGCCTGAGCCAGAGTGTCGGGGAGTTCAAACGCATCCATGATGGGGTTCCTGCTAGATTCGGCGTGCCAGATAAAATCTGAATTTCAAAAAAGACGCGCGCCCTGCAGAGAGGCCGCGCGCGAGGCAAACAGGGTCAACCGGCGGCCCGGTTCATTTGCCGTGAGGTGCTGTTGCGCCAGCGGGCCAGGTGCTGTTCGCAATAGCGCCGCAGCAGGCGGAGCAGCTGTGTTTGCTCGTCGACCAGATAAAAGTGATGGCCCTCGAACATGTCCAGAGAGAATCCGGTGCGGGTCTCTTCCTGCCAGTCGAGCAGTTCCTGGACGCTGATGCTGTCCTGTTTGCCGCCAAATACATGGATCGGCACGCTGAGCGGCTCGCGCCTGCCGTACACAAAGCTGCCGCAGAGCAGAAAATCGGCGCGCAGGATCGGCAGCATCAACTGCATGAGTTCCTGATTGGCGATGACGTTTTCGCCGGTGCCCTTGAGCGTGCGCAGCCGGTCGATCAGTTGCGCATCGGTCTTGGCGGCGACGTATTCGCTGACATCGCGGCGCACCGGACCGGCAGTCGCTGATGCGAACAGCGCCAGCGGTGCGGGCAGACCGCGCTCGCGCAAGGCGTGCGCCAGCTCAAAGGCCAGCAGCCCGCCCAGACTGTGGCCAAACAACGCATAGGGCTTGTCCAGCTCGGCGCTGATTTCGTCGGCCAGATGATTGGCCAGTTGCACGATGTCGATCTGCAAGGGCTCGTCCATGCGCATGCCACGACCGGGAAGCTCCAGCGGGCGCACGTTCAGCCACTCCGGCAATTTGCGCCGCCAAGGGCTGTAGAACATCGCGCTGGCCCCGGAATAAGGCAGACAGAACAGCGTCAGGCTCACCGGCGTGCTCATATCGAAACCGCCTGTCTGTGGGTGCGGATGTAAAGGCGGCGATGCGCGTGATCGGAACGCATGGGGTTCTCCTGAGGTATTCCCTGGCCGCAACCGTGGTCGGGCCTGTCACCAATGAGAACGGATGGCGTCTGCAAATAATTAGGCGGATGCACGCAGCGAGAACAGGCCCGATGAAAGCGCCCTTTTAAAGTGCACTGATTGGATTTCGCATTTGACAATAATTATCATTAAGGCTAATTTGTCGCCCCATGTGACGGTGCTGCCCCTCCATGCGGCCCTCCCCTCCATTGTTGAAGCAGCAAGGTGAATTCCATGACGGAACACGTAATCACAAGTAAGTGCGACTCACCCTTACTCCAGGCCTTCGTCGATAACTACTTGCTGCTGGTCAAGATTGCGGCCCGCATCGTGGGTTGTCGCTCGCGCGCCGAAGACGTCGTGCAGGATGCCTTTTTCAGACTGCGCTCGGCACCTCAGGCCACGCTGACCTTCAAGGCCCAGCTCAGTTACCTGTTTCAGATCGTGCGCAACCTGGCCATCGATCATTACCGCAAACAGGCGCTCGAACAGAAATACACCGGCCCGGAGGCCGAGGGGCTGAACGTGGTGATTCAAGGTGCCTCGCCGGAAATCTCGCACATCAACTTCTCCAGCCTGGAGAAAATTGCCGATGCCCTGACCGAGCTGCCGCCCCGCACTCGCTATGCATTCGAGATGTACCGCCTGCACGGCGTGCCGCAAAAGGACATTGCCAAGGAACTGGGTGTGTCGCCGACGCTGGTCAACTTCATGATTCGCGATGCGCTGATTCATTGCCGCAAGGTCAATGGCGCACAGGCCGAAGCCTGACAGCGAGCGGTTCAGACAGGCAAAAAAATCCGGAGCACTGGCTCCGGATTTTTTGTTTTCCGCCTGGCGGATAACAGATCAGCGGCTGACCTGATACTCGGGCTGTACTTCCGGCATCGCCGAGGAATGGTGGTTGAGAATCTTCCACTCGTTGCCGACGCGGTGGTACAGAAAGGTATAGCGCGCCTGGACTGTGCTCTTCTTGCCGTCAGCGGCGGTCAGGGTGAACGTGTAGACACCACTGTCCACCGCTGCATCCGGACCCAGGCGGCGGATTTCCCGGTAGTTGATCTCACCGGCCGGCTTGAGCGCCAGGAAGTGATCGAAGTAGTCCTTGATCTCCGCAGGCGTTGCCCGGACCTTGTTCGAAACGGTCGGCTGCAGAACTGCGTCCGGTGCATAGAGCGACACCACAGTCTGCGAGCTGCCGGTCTTCAGGGCCTTGTTCCAGCGGTCGAACAGACTGGCGATCTCCTTGTCGTTCACGTTGCTTGGGGTCTCGGCCACCATGCGATAGGTGTAGCCGGAAGGCTCGGCGGCGGCGTGGACCATCGGCGCACTCACAGCCAGCAACAGGGCCAGGGCGGTCAATTTCATTTTCATCGCTACTCTCCTACGGGGATCTGTTCAGGGATTCAGTGAGTGCCACTTTGCCCTCCCCGCCACGGCTCGCCATCGGCCAACCGGGGTTAACTGTGTATGCCGATCGGCAGATAGGCTTCACCTCCTGATACAGTTCTAATAGCCTTACTTCTGTTATGCCCGCGCGGGCATCAACCCTCGCTGGAGCATCCCATGCAAAGCCCCCCCCATGATCCGGCAAGCGCACTGGCCATTCGTAACCAGTATCGCCAGTCGCAAAGCCGTGCCGCACGGCTTCGCCTGCTGGTGGATACCGGCCAGGAGCTGACCCATCTGCCACCTCAGGCCATGCGCCAGCGCGTGCTGCAACGCGCGTGCGCATTCGTGGCGATGGACCATGGCCTGCTGCTGGAATGGAGCGCCGACACCGGTGTGCAGACCACCGCCCGTCATGGCAGTGCAGAACGCCTGGCGACACTTGAGACCGCTGCCGACCCGCTGGCCATCGGCCCGCAGTGGCTGGAGCGGCCCGATGCCGACCTGCCGTGCATGCTGCTGTTACCGTTGCGCGGCGCCGACGAAGGCTCTTTTGGCACCCTGCTGCTGGCCAACAGCGTGGGCATCAATACGCCGGACAATGAGGACATCGAGTCGCTGCAATTGCTGGCGACGTTGCTGGCGGCACACCTGGAGAACAATCGGCTGCTTGATGCGCTGGTGGTCAGAGAACAGACCATGTCCGAGCTGGTCCGCCAGTTGTTCACCGCTCAGGAAGATGAACGCAAACGCGTGGCCTACGACCTGCATGATGGGCTGGCCCAGACCCTGGCCGGGCTGCACCAGCGGCTGCAGGGTTTTGCCGGTCGCTGTCCTGATCTGCCTGAGCCGCTGGACGCCGATCTGCAGGCCATTCTCAAGCTGGCGCAGCACTGCGTGGGCGAAGGTCGCCAACTGATCAGTGGCTTGCGGCCAAGCGTGCTGGACGATTTCGGCCTGCTGCAGGCGGTCGACAAGGAAGCTGACCGGTTGCGCGAAGCCGGAATCGCGGTGCACTGGCAGTCGCGCTCCCTGACCCGCCTGCCCAGCCACCTGGAAATCGCCCTGTTCCGTATTGCCCAGGAAGGCATCAACAATGTGCTCAAACACGCCGCTGCGAGCAACGTAGAATTGGCTCTGGAACTGAGTGAAGAGCACATTTCACTGCTGCTCGAAGACAACGGCAGTGGTTTCGTCACCCAAAAACCGTTCAATGACAAAGGCGTGCAGAAACTGGGCCTGGTGGCCATGCAAGAGCGCGCCAGCCTGCTCGGCGGCCGTCTGACCTGCGTCAGTCGGCCCGGGCACGGCACCCGACTGCGCGCCATCGTTCCTTTTACCGCAGACAAGGCAATGACATGACTGACACTGTACGACTGGTTTTGGCGGACGATCATGAAGTGACGCGTACCGGGTTCGTCTCACTGCTGGCGGGGCATCCGGAGTTCGAAGTGGTCGGTCAGGCGGCCGACGGCCAGCAAGCCATCGATCTGTGCCAGGAGCTGCAACCGGACATCGCCATCCTCGACATCCGTATGCCGGTGCTCAACGGGCTGGGCGCTGCGCGGATTCTCCAGCAGCGCATGCCGGATCTGAAAGTGGTGATTTTCACCATGGACGACAGCACCGATCACCTGGAAGCCGCCATCAGCGCGGGCGCGGTGGGCTATCTGCTCAAGGATGCCAGCCGCGACGAAGTGATCGACGGCCTGCAACGCGTGGCGCGTGGTGAAGAAGCACTGAACAGCGCCGTCAGCGCGCGCCTGCTGCGGCGCATGACCGAACGCAATACCAGTGGCGCAGCCCTGCCGGAAACCCTCACCCCGCGTGAACGCCAGGTGCTCGGGCTGGTGGCGGGCGGCTTCAGCAATCGGGAAATCGGCGAAAAACTTGGCATCACCACCGGCACGGCCAAGGCCCACGTGGAAAAGGTCATCGGCAAACTCGGCGCCTCGGACCGCACTCAGGCGGCGGTACGCGGTGTGGCGCTGGGGCTGGTGAGCCAATCAACGAGCGACTGGCAATGACCGCAAACTCCAGCAGTCGCTGGGAAGACCTTCCGCTACGCGGCAAGGCGCTGGTGGCCATTTCGCTGCCACTGGCGATTCTCATGTTCTCGCTGGTGCTGATCTATATCGCCGAGCGCCAGACCGCTCAGGCAGAGGAGGACGTAAGGCGCGTGCTGCTTGTGCAAGGCGACATTCAGACCCTTCATACGCAGATCGCAGAAGGTGCGGCCAGCGTACGTGGCTACCTGCTGACTCACCGGGAAGACTTCCTGCCCGGCTACCTCAACGCGCAACCGCTGATCGAGGCGGCGCTGACCCGGCTCAACACCAATGTGCGTGACGAGCAGATGCGCGAACACCTGAAAGCCATCGAGCCGCTGATCAACACCAAGGTCGAAGGCCTGGAAAAACTGCGCTCGATGGATAGGCAAGATCAAGAAACCGTCGCCCGCATCCTGATCGAAAACAAGTACGTGCTCGACCAGTTGCGCGAACGCATCGGCATCATGCGCGAGCGTGAAGACGCGCTGCTCGCCGAACGTACCGAGGCTGCGGCAGCCACTCGCGAGCGCCTGCTGCTATCGACTCTGCTGGCCGCAGCCTGCGGCATCTTCGGTGCCATTCTTGCCGTGTTGATGCTGTCCAAAGGCATCGTCGCCAGAGTGCATCAGGTGCAGCGCAACGCCCAGCGTCTGGCGCTCGGGCATCCGCTGCTGCCCCAACCGCCTGAAAAGGACGAGATCGGCCAGCTCGGCACTCGTCTGGTCGAGGCCGGCCAGCTGCTGGCCGAACGTGAACGCGCACTGCGCGACAACGAGGAGCGTTTGCGGCTGATCATCGAAGGGGTCAAGGACTACGGCATCTTCGCGCTGGACCGCAATGGCTACATCACCACCTGGAACGCAGGAGCCGAGCGTATCAAGGGCTACACGGAACAAGAGATCATCGGCCAGCACTTTTCTGTGTTCTATCTGCAGCAGGAATGTCCGCAACACCCCGACATGGCATTGCATGAGGCCACCGTCAACGGCCGGTATACCGAGGAAGGCTGGCGCCAACGCAAGGACGGCAGCCGTTTCTGGGCCAGTGTGGTGATCACCGCGCAATACGACAGCAATGACGAGCTGCGCGGTTTTTCCAAGATCACCCGTGACATCAGTGATCGTCGCGTTGCCGAAATTGCTCTGGGTACTGCGCGTGAGGAAGCCGAACGCGCCAGCCGGGCCAAAAGTGAATTCCTGTCGCGCATGAGTCATGAACTGCGCACACCGCTGAACTCGATTCTGGGCTTTGCCCAGTTGCTGGACATGGACTCGCCCGCCAGCCAGCGCCCGCAAATCGGTCATATTCTGCGAGCGGGCCAGCATTTGCTGAAGCTGATCAATGAAGTACTCGATATCGCCAGAATCGAAGCCGGGCATGTTTCCCTGGTCCTCGAGCCCGTATCCCTGTCGAGCGTGCTTGAAGAAGCGCTGGTGTTGGTCTCGCCGATGGCTGCCGACGCCAATATCGAGTTGAAGCCCTTGCCGAATCTGCCTGACGAGATCGGCGTGGTCGCTGACCGACAGCGCTTGATTCAGGTGTTGTTGAACCTGCTGTCCAACGCGATCAAATACAATCGGCCCGCTGGCCAGGTGCGGATTGAAATCGAGCAGACTACCGAGCAGGTGACGGTCAGCGTAGTGGACACCGGCTACGGGATTGCGCCGGAGCGTATCGGACAGCTGTTCAAGCCGTTCGAGCGGCTGGACGCCAACCCGAGCGTCGAAGGCACCGGGCTGGGACTGGCGCTGAGCAAAAGCATGCTGGAGATGATGCACGGCACGCTGTCCGTACAGAACACACCGGACGAGGGCTGCCGGTTCATACTCGCGCTGCCGCTTGTGCGGGTGCAGCCGCCCGCCGCCAAACCGCCGCGTCAAGCTGACACTGCTCTCGAGATAACGCCGGATGTCCGCTCGCCTGCCCGCCCGGCCTATCATGGCAAGCTGCTGTGCATCGAAGACAATCTGTCGAGCATGGCCTTGATTGAAACGCTGCTGCAACGCAGACCGGGTATCCAGTTGCTGTCGAGCATGCAGGGCCAGCTGGGGCTTGATCTGGCGCGCCAGCATGCGCCACAGCTGATTCTTCTCGACCTCAGCCTGCCGGACATCAAGGGGCTTGAGGTGCTGCAACGTCTGCGACGCCTGCCGGCTACTGCTCACACACCGGTGCTGATGATCACTGCCGACACCAGTGATAAAGCCCATCGCGAACTGAAACAGGCCGGAGCCACGGCCATTGTGATCAAACCCATCCAGGTGCCGGTGTTTCTTGCCCTCCTGGACCAGTATTTACCGGAGCCCACATGACCGGCGACTTTCGCATTCTGATCATTGATGACCAACGGCCCAACCTCGATCTGATGGAGCAACTGCTTGCCCGCGAGGGGCTGACCAACGTCCTGAGCAGCACCGAGCCGTTGCGCACGCTGGATCTGTTCAACAGCTTCGAGCCCGACCTGGTTGTGCTCGATCTGCACATGCCCGAATTCGATGGCTTTGCGGTGCTGGAGCAGCTCAACCGGCGCATACCGGCCAATGACTACCTGCCGATCATGGTGCTGACCGCCGACGCGACACGCGATACCCGCCTGCGCGCACTGGCGCTGGGCGCGCGGGACTTCATCAGCAAGCCGCTGGATGCCCTGGAAACCATGCTGCGCATCTGGAACCTGCTGGAAACCCGCGCACTGTATAAATCGCTGCGCGAGCTGGTGCCTGCGGAAAATATCGAGCTGCTGCGCCAGCCGCGAACGCTGGCGCAGCAGTGATTATTTGATCAGCGTCACCGGCACCGATGCTTCGTGGATCACCCGCGTGGCCACGGAGCCCAGCAGCAGGCCGCCAAAGTTACCGAGCCCGCGGGTGCCCATGACCACGGCGTCGCAGCCGAGCCGCTGAACCTCAGCCTCGACCTGTTCTGCCACGTTGCCCAGATCGACGTGGGCCTGAAACGGCACACCAGCAGCAGTCAACAATGCAACCGCATCAGCCAGCACCCGCTTGCCTTCATTGGTCAAGCCGGCTTTGACGCCATCAATCATGTCGGGAGCCAGATAAAGGCTGTAATCGATGGGGCTGGCCTGCACATTCAGGATATGTACCTCGAGCGACTTGGTGAGTTCACCAGACAACTCGATGACATAGCCCAAGGCACGCATGGCGTGCTCGGAGCCGTCGAAAGGAACCAGAACTTTGTGCATGGGCGTTTTCCTTGTTGGGTTATGCGCTCAACATAACCGCAGCCCGATAACGCCGCTACTGGAATAAGCGTTTCCTTTGATTCGGCTCAACTCAGATCAATTCACGGCACATGCGATCAATGCCCCTGCAGAAACGCCGCGGCCTGATCCAGCAACAGCATCGGGTTTTCGGCCTTGTGTATGTCAACCGACAGCAACTGCCGGAAGCGTCGCGCACCAGGGAAACCCAGGCCCAGACCGAGCATATGCCGGGTGACGTGGTGCATATTGCCGCCGCTGGCAATGTGCTCCGCAATGTACGGCCGCATCGACTCCAACGCGTCGTAACGACTGATGACCGGCGCCGTGCTGCCGAACAACTGCTGATCGACATGCGCCAACAGATACGGGTTGTGGTAAGCCTCACGCCCCAGCATGACGCCATCGAACGACTGCAAATGCTCACTGCACTGCTCTAGCGTCTTGATGCCGCCGTTGAGCACAATCTCCAGGTCAGGAAAGTCAGACTTCAACTGCGCCACTACGTCATAACGCAGTGGCGGAATATCGCGGTTTTCCTTGGGAGAAAGCCCTTCGAGAATCGCGATACGCGCGTGAACCGTGAAACTCTGGCAACCCGCCTCCTGAACCTTGCCGACGAAATCACACAACTCGGCGTAGCTGTCACGGCCATTGATACCGATCCGGTGCTTGACCGTAACCGGAATACCAACCGCATCGCGCATCGCCTTGACGCAATCCGCCACCAGCGCAGGATGCGCCATCAGGCACGCACCGATCATGTTGTTCTGCACCCGGTCACTCGGGCAACCGACGTTCAGATTGACCTCGTCATACCCTGCCTCTTCCGCCAGACGCGAACACGCAGCCAGATCCGCCGCCGTACTGCCACCCAACTGCAACGCCAACGGATGCTCGGTTTCATCATGCCGTAGGAACCGCTCGCGGTCGCCATGCAGCAAGGCGCCGGTGGTGACCATCTCGGTGTAGAGCAAGGCATGCTTTGAGAGCTTGCGCATGAAGTAGCGGCAGTGGTGGTCGGTCCAGTCCATCATCGGAGCGACGGAGAAGCGGCGCGTGAACGAGCGCCTTTTATCGGGGCTTGCGGATGACATTAGCGTCGGTAGCTCGGAGAGAAGTATGGAGGCATTCTATCATCGGGCGTCGTTGTGCAGCCACGTTAGCCAATTGATGCCGCTGGATGGCTGTAAATTGGGAAGGTTTTGATGGATAAGTTTGAGGTCTTTCGGAATTGATCAAGCGGGCATCTCTGTCGCCCGCAAGATGCTTGAAAGCAGGTCCTCACCTCAGGAGCAAGACCGGGACACTATGTGTGTCGGTGTCGGATATACACCTCTGACTGACAACCGCCCCCACCTCACCCCGCACTCAACGGAATGAACACCGCAAACGTAGTCCCATGATCCGCTTTCGACGTCACCTCGATACGCCCGCCGTGCGCGTCGACAATCCTGTCGACGATGAACAGACCCAGTCCCAGGCTTGAATAAGGTCCGTTGTCGGTCATCTTTTCGGGTGAGTAGCGGTCCATCGGGTTGAAGATGAACGGCAGCACATCTGCGGGAATCGGGCTGCCGGTGTTGTGGACGATAAAGCGCAGCTCGCCCTCCGAAACGGCCAGCGTCACTTCGACGGGATCGCAGCTATTGCCGTGCTGTATGGCGTTGCCGATGAGGTTCGAGAAGACCTGCTCCAGTCGATCGCCATCGAAGCGGCCGATGACCGGGTCCTCCGACGTCAAGCGAATGTCTGCTTCCGGGTTGACGGTACTCGATTCGTCAACGATGCGAACGCAGATCGGTTGCATGTCTATTTTGGTCTTTTTCAACGGGATGCCGGGACCGATCTGTGAGCGCGTGAAGTCGAGCAGATCGCCGACGATCTGGTTGGCCCGCTTCACGCTGGAGTAGATCCTCGATGCAACCTTGGTTGGCCGCGCGCCCAGATCATGGGTGCGCAGCAATACGTCGGCCCCCAGCAGTATGGCGCTTAGCGGGGTACGCAAATCGTGCCCGAGGATGCCAAGAAATATATTGCGTGATGCCTGAATCGCGCTGGTATAGCTGGAGATAGACTCGGCCAGGGCCTGATCTATCGCCTCGTTGAAACGAATCATGTCTTCGATCTGCTGTTGAGTGTCCAGCGCTTCTCGCGACATCCACTGTTTGATCACGCTCGCCCGTAATGCCCGAAACTCCGAAACCACCTGATCGATGGTGAAGCCCGACATCAGTCGAGTGATCGCGTGGCTTTTGGCTGCGGTTTGTTCATGTGACACGCCGTGGCCCTGCGATTTGTCGACCTGCTGTTGCAACGACTGATCCGTTTCCAGATCAGTGGCGATCGCCCGCAGCATTTGCTCGACATGGTCCCTGAGCTCTGTGGTATCCAAAGGCTCACCGGCCGGAGACAGGGTGCGTGCGAAATCGGTCCACTCGCGCACGATAGGTTCGATGTTTTCGAGGATGAAGCCTGATAAACGCATAGCCATTCAAACCTGAACATGAACTCCGCAGATTGCAGGTTCGTAGAGTGAGACGGGCACCCGTCCCGACCCTGCGGACAGATAAAATCTGGAGTGAAGTTCACACAGTCAGCGGACTAATGGAATACCGGATCTAATCGGAAAGTGCCTGTAAGCGAGCCTGAACTGCGTCGTCGAAAATGATGTAAAGCGCTTCGGCATCCGCTGGGCGCAACTTTCTGCTGGTCTCAAGACCGTGAATGTATTCAATCTGCAACGCGGCTTCGGCTTCCACGTCGGCGCATGTGCTGGTTGCGTCGAGCGCCCTTACCAGATCACTGATTGCTCCCTGTACAGGCTTGGGGAGCCGTAGCTGGTCAAGTCGTTCTTGCATGCGCTCGGTATTCCGATAAAAGCCAAAGAGTGGGCAGCAGATCACGCAGCGCCTTGCAATGCAAGGACATGCGTCTGTTCATCGATGAGCTGATGATGCAGCGCGGCCCTCCAGCAGGTTTTTCAGGCTATAGGTGACCACGCCCAGAATGATCAGGTCATCGTTGTCGGTGACACGCAGTGGTGGGTAATCCGGATTTTGCGATTCCAGAATCACCACATCGCCGCGCATGTGCAGACGCCGGCAGATCTGCCGTGCATTGAGCGAGGCAACGACGATGTCACCGTGCTCAGCGTACTGGCTGCGGTCGACCACCAGCATGTCCCCGCTGCACATGCCGCCCCCTTGCATGCCTTGGTCTTCGATCATGGCCAGGTAGGCGTGCGGCTCACGGACCTCGCAAAGCTCGGCGATGGAAACATGCTTCTCGACCACTGGCGATCTGGAGCCAACGGACGACAGCGATATGAACGGAAGCTTGATGCCCCCTGCCGACAACGGGCCAAGGAATGTAACACTCATGAGGCGAGCCTTTTCTGATAAACTGTATATATATACAGTTAATCATTTATCGGTGATCAGGTCAATCGCAATGCCCCACGCATCGACAGATGGCGTGGCCCGCAGACCACGCCTGTCAACGCTCCCCTCACGAGTCGTCAGGGCGCAGCATCGCCCTTCGACAACTGCGTAATCAGCGCCACGGTCAGGTAAAGCCTGGGCGCGATGCTCGACAACTCAATGTATTCATCGTCGGCATGCAGACCGGCGCCGACCACGCCCATGGTTTCGAGTACCGCAGGTTTTGCACTCCCCGGTACGTAGGCATAGCCCGCATCGGTACCGAAACGCATGGCAATCGGCTCCAGAGTGCGGCCTGTTTTCTGGTAAAGCGCCTGCGCGGTTTTCGCCAGCTGTTCGGAGCCAGGGTTTCTGGCCAGCGGCGGTCGGCCTTTTTCCATTCGCAAGGTCACTTCGGTGCCATCGACCAGTGTCTTCTTCACGATTTTTTGGCCATCAGCCAGTACGCGATCGCTCTCGCTGAGGTCGGAATAGCGCATGTCCGCCTCGGCTGATGCGCTGGATGGAATGATGTTGCGCTTCTCCCCGCCCTTGATCAGTGTCCAGTTGACGGTCGTGCCTTTGCCTGGGTCGCCGAGGTCCTTAAGCTGCAGCAACTGATGCGCCAGCTCGATGGCGGCATTGCGCCCGGCCTCGGGAGCGGAGCCCGCATGTGATGATTTGCCTTTGACATCGAGGAGCAGGCCATTGATGCCGTTGGTGGCGACGGTGACGGCATCCTTGTCAGGCGGCTCGTACGAAAACACGTAGTCATGCTGGCGAGCGAGTTCGGCGATGACTTTTTTCGAACCGCTGGAGCCGGTCTCCTCGTCCGGGTTAAAGAGCACAGTGAGCGTACCGAACTCCTTGAAGTGCTCATTCTGCAACAACTGCAGTGCGTGCAGAATCATCGCCACGCCGCCCTTGGCATCTGCCACCCCTGGCCCATAGGCGCGCTCGCTGTCGAGCCTGAAGGGACGCTTGGCGGCAGTGCCCGGCCCGAACACCGTGTCGTAGTGGACCATCAACAGAAAAGAACGCGTGCCGTCGCCTTTGAACGTGCCGACGATATTGTCCCCCGCCGAAGGATCTGCCGGCGTGGTGGAGACTTCAGCGCCAAGCGCCTTGAGACGTTCGACCAGCATCGCGCTGACGGTCTTCAGCCCGGGTGCCTCGCCGGTGCCTGTGTCGATATCGACCAGTTGCCGGACAGTGTCGAGGTAGGCCGGTTGTTCGGCCTGGGCTTTTTTCAGCAACTGATCGGGTGACAGCTCGGCGGCATTGGCAGCTATGGAAAACAGACCCATGGAAACCAGGGAAAGTCCGATGGCGGCAGTGAGGGGGAAGCGTCGTGAATGCATGCTGGTTCCTTCAGATCATCGCGAGTTGAACAGCATCTTTACCCCAATGCGCCACTCGACGCCACAGCCCGGTCTGATTGCGAACCCGGCTCACCCCAGCGCCGCGGCCTTCTGTCGAAGGCACGGTAAGCTGATGTTCGCGCCCATTGCGCAACGTGCAGGCCGCTCTTCAAGAGGTTAAATTCACATCAAGGGAACAAGCGGTCTGTGCGAGGCTCAAAAACACTCTAGACAAAGGTATTCACGACAACGCCGTCCCTCAGGGCCTATCATCGGCAGCAGTAAACGCTGCGGCCTTGAGTGGTCGGCAGCGCTCGGGTAATGTCATCCAACCGCACAGGACAGAGCACGCTCATGACTTCCAAGCTGGATCAACTCAAGAAATTCACCACCGTTGTTGCTGACACCGGCGACTTCGGCGCAATCAAGAGCCTCAAGCCTCAAGATGCAACCACCAACCCTTCTTTGCTGCTCAAGGCCGCTTCGAGCGAAAGCAACAAAGCGATGCTCGAGGAGGCATTCGCCCTTGGCAAGGGCGACATAGGCCTGGCCTGCGATCATTTCGCAGTGGCCATCGGTCAGGAGATTCTCAAGGTTGTACCCGGCCGCGTGTCCACTGAAGTGGATGCCCGACTGTCCTTTGACACCAACGCTCTGATCGAACGCAGTGAACGCCTGATCGGGCTTTACAACGCTGCCGGTGTCGAAAATGATCGCGTGCTGGTGAAGCTTGCCTCCACTTGGGAAGGCATCCGCGCCGCCGAATACCTTGAGAAGAAAGGTATCCAGACCAACCTGACGTTGCTGTTTTCCTTCGCCCAGGCTGTCGCTTGCGCCGAGGCTGGCGTCTTCCTGATTTCGCCGTTCGTGGGCCGCATCTACGACTGGTACAAGAAGTCGACAGGCACCGATTACACTGGTGCAGAAGACCCGGGCGTGCAGTCGGTAACGCGCATCTACAATTATTACAAGGCCAACGACTTCAAGACTGTCGTGATGGGTGCCAGCTTCCGCAACTTGAATCAGATCGAACAGTTGGCCGGTTGTGATCGTCTGACCATCAGCACCGAGCTGCTCAAACAATTGGCCGAAGACACCGGCACACTGGAGCGCAAGCTTGCTCCGGGCAATAATGCAGGCGAGCCACGTCAGAGCCTGACCGAGAGCCAGTTCCGCTGGAATTCCAACGAAGATGCCATGGCCACCGAGAAACTGGCTGAAGGCATTCGTCAGTTCGCTCGCGATCAGGAAAAACTGGAAGCGCTGCTTCCTGCCAAGAAAGCCTGATACGAAAAAAAGGGCGGCATCCTCGCGGATGCCGCCCTTTTTGCTGCCTGCGATTCAGCGCAGCGGCCTAGCGCTGACCTTCCAGTGCATTGACCAGATCATGGAACGCTTCACGATTGGAATCGTTGAGGCCCATCAGGATCTTGTGCGCTTCGAGCACCTTGGCCTTCACCACTTCTTCGCACTGGTCCTGTGAAGGCAGATCAGTCAGGCACTCAGGCCGCGGCAGAGGCCGGTCAACGATGTTGAAGACCTGATCAAAGCCCATCGACTGCAACAGGCGCGTGATGTCCTCGTGAGTGGTCACGAGCGTCGGTAACAGGCCCACCTTCTGGCGTGACAGAATCGAGAGTTTGGCCAGCAGGCCAAGCGTGGTGCTGTCAATGCTGCGCGTTTCGGTCAGGTCAATGACCACCGCCGAGAAATTCAGCGCAGTGAAGATGCGCTCGATAGTCGCATCCAGGGCCGAACACAGCGTCAACCGTACTTCACCCACGAACTTGAGAACGAAGGTGCCTTCCTGCTCGGCGAACTGGATTCTACCGGTACTCATTCAAGATTCCTGCTTAACACTAACAAGGCGATATCATCCGGCATCTCCCCTAGCGTTGCCAATTCAAAAACCCGCTGCAAGCCATCCAGGCTGCCGCCAGCCGTCTTGACCAATTCGGGAAGGACGGCTTCTTTCTCTTTGAGTGTATCACCGGGTAACAAGTCCAGTATGCCATCAGACAACATGGTCAGACTGAAGGACTCGGGCAGATCAATTTCATGATCCTGATAGGTGGCCTCATTGAACAACCCGACCGGCAGTCCACGACCTTCCAGATAATGCGCCTGCCCTTCGGAATACAACACAGGCAGTGGCAGATGTCCGCCCACTGCGTACGTCAGTTTACCTGACTCTTCATCGATGACACCGCCGACCATCGTAACGTGCTTGCCCAGCTTGCAACTGATAAGGCCGCGATTGATATGCCCCAGCACATCCGATGGCTTGAACTCCGGAAGCGTTCCGCCACGCTTGGACTCGAACAGCAGCCGCGTGGTCATGAACTTCAGCAGTACGGTAATGAATGCCGATGACGCCCCATGACCTGAAACATCGGCCAGGTAAAAAGCGACACGCCGCTCGTCGACCCTGAAATAATCGACAAAATCGCCGGACAGGTACAACGACGGAATGATCTGGTGGGCAAACTTGAATGCATCAATCGACCACGGAGTGATTGGCAGCATGTTCATCTGCACTTGCCGACCTGCGTCCTGGTCTTCCTGCAACAGGTGAAGGCTGGCTTCGAGTTCGCGATTGGCCTTTTCCAGCTTTTCGCGGTAGACCTGGTTTTCAGTGAGCAGGCGCGCCCGATCCAGCGCACGGCGCACCGAATGCTCGAGCACGGCAAGATCTTCGAGAGGCTTGATCAGGTAGTCGGCAGCGCCAAGGCGCAAGGCCTCGACTGCATCGCTCATCACGCCCGCACCGGAAACGACGATGACAGGCGTCTGCGGAGCGATGGCGGTGACCTGACGGATCAGCTCAAGCCCGCCCATCTGTGGCATGCGAAGATCGCAGACCACCAGATCGGGGTTCTCCTGCTCGAATATCTGAATTCCCTGCAAGCCATTACTCGCTTGCAGAACGCTGAAGCCACTGTCTTCAAGGTAGGCGGCAAGGCTTGCGCGCACTACGTCGTCGTCATCGATAATCAGCAGCTTGGCACTGGTTTTTGGCATGGGGGCAAACGGCGCCAGATCAGGTTGGCGTAGGCGGCCCGGGATTACCGGAAACCGCTTACTGGATTCGCTTCTAGCCTCTCCGCAATAACACGCAGTAACTTGATAAGTCTGTCGTGTTTCAGAGGTGCCCTTCAAGGCGCAGACGGTACTCCCATCCGACGGGTGTTTCAAGCATGCTCCTACCCTCACTTTGCGCTCTTTACATCGCAAATCACCCAGAGTTATAAGAACTCACAAATCAGCAACTAAAACGAAGGACTGTACATGAGTCGAAATGATCGCGACTACGAGGAAAAGCGGGATTACATCCGCATGCGCGTCGATGCAGACGTCAACCTGATCCACGCCGGCCAGGTCATCCCTGCCGTATGCATTGATCTTTCAAGCTCCGGCATGCAGGTTCAGGCGCCACGCTTGTTCCAGGTCGGAGACAAACTCAGCGTGCGCATTGACTCTGACCATCCTGCGCTCAAGGGGCTTGAAGCCGAAACCGAGGTGGTCTGGGTGAATGATGAAGAAGGTGGCGTACAGAAACTGGGGCTTTCAATCGTCTCGATGAAATGAAAACAGGCGGAACAGGTTCACATTTTTACAAAATAATAAAGGCGACCCAGGGTCGCCTTTATTGATTCATGCAGAGGCAAAGCAGCGATTAAAAATCGTCTTCGACCTTGCCATCCTTGACCTTGAACTCGCGGTTCTGCAAATAGGCATTGCGAATGAAGGTGTAGCGATCGCCACTGACCATGCGCTCGGCAGACAGCAGGCTGGCCCGCGTATCGACCAGGTTGACGCCCAGCGCCGTGTTACGGGTCGGGACATGATCGATGTAGCGGTAAGGCGAGGTGTAGGTGTCCGGGTACTTGGCGAACGCATCACGTACGGTGCTTGGCCCCAGAAACGGAATGACCACGAACGGGCCGCTCGGCACGCCCCAGTAGCCCAGCGTCTGACCGAAGTCTTCATCGTTGCGCTGCAGGCCCATGCGGGTACCCACGTCGATGAAGCCCAGCAGACCGAAAGTAGTGTTGACGATCAGGCGCGCCGTGTCGACGCCCGCCGCTTCAGGCTTGGCCTGCAGCACGTTGTTCGCCAGGTTGCCGACATCGCCGATGTTGCTGAAGAAGTTATGGATACCGTCTTCGACGAATTGCGGCGCGATGTACTGATACCCCTTGGCCAGCGGCTTGAGCGTGTAGGCATCAAGGGTATCGTTGAAGGTGAAAATGGAACGGTTGATACCTTCCCAGGGATCGTCCTCAGCGGCCTGAACGGCTACTGGAACCAGCGCGATGCCTGCACACAGGGACAATTGCACCAAACGTTTGATAAAGCCTGCACCGGTCACGGGCATAGCTGACACTCCTGATCGAGATATCGAAATAATGACGCGGGTGCTACGCCCCACACGCTAGGACAGGGAGTATAAAGCCTTCTGTCGAGAATAAGGCAGGTCTGTCAGCAAAGGGTTCCGCATAAACCCCGTCATCGCACATTCATCGAAGTGTCACAAAAGATCGGTAGCGTTTCTCGATATTTCAGAGAGATCCTCATGCTCGCCCCGGTCATCACGCCTTTGCCAACCTTCCCTGCCCTGCTGTTCGGCCTGAGCGGCTGCCTGGTGGACTTCGGTGCGCAGGCCGCGAACTCGCGCGCACCCGGCCATGAGCACACACAGTTCACACCGGGCGCAGAGGCTATTCTGCAGACCCTGCGCGAGCAGAGCATGCCTTGCGCCTGGCTTGAGGAACTGCCTGAAAGCGTGAGCAGCGCACTGGCTGTGCCGGTGAATGACTGGATGATTCCCGCGCCCCGCCCCACTGCAGGCTGGCCCGCCCCGGATGCCTGCTGGATGGCATTGATGGCCCTGAAAGTCAGCCACCTGGATGGTTGCGTCCTGATCAGCGGCGACCCGCGCCTGTTGCAGTCCGGACTGAACGCCGGACTGTGGACCATTGGCCTGGCATCCTGCGGACCACTGTGCGGGCTCTCGCCTTCACAATGGCAGGCACTCGGCGATGCAGAACGCGAACAGCGACGCGCACAGGCCACGCTTAAACTCTATTCGCTGGGCGTGCATTCGGTGATCGACCACCTGGGTGAACTGGAATCCTGCCTGGCCGACATTGCCCTGCGACGCAGCAAGGGCGAAAAACCCTGATACATATGCAGCAAGGCGTTGACTGGATTAGTCTTGAGTGAACATGGACCTTTAACGCTCCGGCGAAGTCCATGAGACAGACTTATCAATCAAGGAGCACGTCATGCCCGCCCGCGAACTGCAAGAGCAACTCAATACCCTGCGCGAGCAACTGGAGCATAACCCGCCGATGTCAGAGTCCGAGCGGGAAAACCTGCACGAACTCATGCAACAAATTGAAACTAAAATTCAGCTGGAACAGGCCACCCACGAGCAGGACAGCAGCCTGGCTGATGGCGTGAATCTGGCCGTCGAGCGTTTCGAGCTGGAGCATCCGACCATCGCCGGCACCTTGCGCAACATCGTGCAGACGCTAGGCAATATCGGGGTCTGATTGGGGGATGCCGTTCTAATGGCTCTGCGTCCGGCCGCTGATGCGCGGTGCGACGCAGAGTTTTGACGCAGAGCGTCACCCAATGCATGCCCACACACCTATCGTTCCTCACGCTCCGCGTGGGAATGCCGTTCCGGACGCTCTGCGTCCACGCCCTTGGCGGCAGACGCTATTACTGCCGCGCCAGCCTGCGATTGCTCACGTCCAGCGTTTCTGTGCTGCGATACGGGTTGATATCCAGACCCCCGCGGCGCACGTAGCGTGCGTAAACCGTCAGTTTTTCCGGTTTGAGCAAACGCTGCAGGTCGAGGAAGATTCTTTCCACACACTGCTCGTGAAAGTCCGACTGCTGGCGGAAGCTGACGATATACGCCAGCAGGCTGGCATGATCCAGCGCCGCGCCGCGATATTCGACGACTACACTGCCCCAGTCGGGCTGACTGGTGACCGGGCAGTTGGACTTGAGCAGGTGACTGTGCACGCTCTCTTCCACCACCCGCGAGTCATCACAATGCAGCAACTCGGGCTGCGGCCGGTCATAGCTGCTGACCGAGATGTCCAGGTCGTCGATACATACGCCCGGCAAAGCCGCGACACCTTCTTCTTCGATCGCCGCCAGACTGCGAATACGCACCCCGACCGGCTTGCCCGCCGCGGCCGACAGATCCTGCTCAAGGGTGGTCTGCAGCTGTTCGACGCTCGCGAAAGCTGTCTGATTCAGCGAATTGAGGTACAGCTTGAACGACTTCGATTCGATGATGTTCGGCGATTCGGCCGGAATACTGAATTCGCCAATGGCCACCACCGGCTTGCCGGAAGGCAGCAGCCATGACAGCTCGTAGCAGTTCCAGAAATCGACACCCTGATAAGGCAGCGTCTGCGCGGTGAGCCCAAGCTCGGCCCATTTTGCGGCACGAGGAATCGGGAACAACAGAGACGGCGTGTAGGTGGCGATGTACTCACTGGACTTGCCCAGCGGCGAGTGTTCGGCTGCGGGATGCATGGCGATACCTGGATCATGAATTAACGCGGCGAGTTTATAGCGTTTGCGCGGGGCTTTCAGCGAAATCAGCCTTGCCCCGCCACCCGCGCAGGCCGCCGTGCGGCCTCGACGAAGGTGTCTAAGGCCCTGTCACTCGTAACGCAGTGCGTGCGCTGGCTGGATCTGCGCGGCGCGCCATGCGGGGTAGATGGTCGCCAGAAAGCTCAGGATAAACCCGGCACTGCAGATCAGCAGCACGTCACCGGCCTGCAGTTCGGACGGCAGGTTGCTGATGAAATACACATCGGAACTGAAGATGTGCTGGCCGCTGACCCGCTCGATCCAGCCCACCAGGCTGCTGACGTTCAGCGCTGCAATAATCCCCAGGATGCCGCCGATCAATGTACCGACAATGCCGATGACGGTGCCCTGGACCACGAAAATCGCCATGATCTGCCGCGGCGTGGCGCCGATGGTGCGCAGGATGGCGATATCTGCGCCCTTGTCGTTGACCACCATGATCAGCGTGGCAATGATGTTGAACGCCGCCACGGCGACGATCATCAGCAGCAACAGACCGATCATGGTCTTTTCCATCTTCATGGCGCTGAACAGGCTGCCCTGAGTGTGGGTCCAGTCATCGGCGCGATAGCCCTCACCGAGGCCGGCGGCAATGGCGGTGGACACCTGAGGCGCCTTGTACAGATCCTTGAGCGCCAGTCGCACACCCTGAACCTGGTTCGGCTGCCAGCGCTGCATCTGTGCCGCATCGGCGATGTTGATCAGGCCCATCGAACCGTCCAGCTCGGCACCGACCTTGAAGATACCCACGACAGTCAGGCGTTGCAGGCGCGGCGTGATGCCGCCAGGGGCGCTGCTCACTTCCGGCACGATCAGGGTCAGCTTGTCGCCGATGGTCAAACGAAAGCGGCGTGCGGTGATATCACCGAGCACCACGCCGAACTCGCCCGGCTTGAGGTCTTCGAGGCTTCCGCGGGTGATGTGCTGCGTGACGATCGACACTTCATGTTCCAGCGCCGGGTCGACACCGCTGATCTGGATCGGCTGCATCGAGCCCTTGTAGGACAGCATGCCTTCCATGTCGGTGAACGGCACGGCAGCAGTGACTTCAGGGTTTTTCAGCGCAGCGTCGGCCAGCGGTTTCCAGTCATCGACCGGCGTGGTACCGGCAATGACCGCGTGCGGCACCATGCCGAGAATCCGCGAGCTCATTTCCCGCTGGAAACCGTTCATGACCGACAGCACCACGATCATCGCCAGGACACCGAGTGCCAGACCGATCATCGAGGTCATCGAAATGAACGAGATGAAGCTTTTGCGGCGTTTGGCGCGGGTATAGCGCATGCCGATGAAGATGGGTAACGGTCTGAACATTCGCGAAGCACCGTGGAAAAATACACCGTATAAAAACTGGAACCCGACGCGATGAATGGCGCCGGGCCGGGTCGATCAGGCCTCGACGAGGCGGCCGTCTTCCAGACGCAGGACACGGTCCATTTGCCGGGCCAGGTTCATGTCATGGGTCACGATCAGAAACGCCGTGCGCGACGACGTGCTCAATTCACGCATCAGGTCCTGAATGCCCTGCGCCGTGTGGTGATCGAGGTTGCCGGTAGGCTCGTCGAGCATCACCAGACCCGGCTGATTGATCAAGGCACGGGCAATTGCCACACGCTGACGCTCGCCACCGGACAGCTCCGAAGGCTTGTGCGCCAGACGATGCCCGAGACCGACACGCTCCAGCAGTGCGGTGGAACGCTTGCGGGCTTCAGGGATGGGCGTACGGCCGATCAGCAATGGCATGCAGACGTTTTCAAGCGCAGTGAATTCCGGCAGCAGATGGTGGAACTGGTAGACGAAACCCAGCGCCCGGTTACGCAGCAGGCCTCGGGCCTTTTCGCCCAGCGCCGACAACTCTTCGCCCGCGAGCCACACACTGCCTTCGGACGGCGTATCCAGCCCACCCAGCAGGTTGAGCAAGGTACTTTTGCCCGACCCCGAACTGCCGACGATCGCGACACGCTCGCCGGGGTGCAACTCCAGCTGCAGACCGGACAACACCACCACGGATTCCGGGCCTTCCTCGTAGGATTTACCCAGGTTGCGGCAACTCAATACTGCTTTATCAGACATGCCCGACTCACTCATAACGTAACGCCTCCGCCGGCTGGGTGCGCGCAGCACGCCAGGCGGGATACAGGGTGGCGAGGAAACTCAGGACCAACGCTGCACCGCAGACCTGGAACACGTCCTGGGCCATCAGTTGCGAAGGCAGGTAATCGATGAAGTAGACGTCGGCGTTGAGAAACTTGTGGCCGATCAGCCCTTCGAGTGCAGCAATGGCTGCGCTGACATTGAGCGCCGCCAGAATACCCAGTGCCGCGCCGATCAGCGTACCGACCACGCCGATCACCGTGCCCTGGACCATGAATATCGCCATGATCTGTCGCGGCGTAGCGCCCAGGGTACGCAGAATGGCGATGTCGCCCTTCTTGTCATTGACCACCATCACCAGCGTGGAAATGATATTGAAAGCCGCCACCGCCACGATCAGCAGCAGCAACAGACCGATCATGGCCTTTTCCATGCGGATGGCCTGATACAGGTTGCCGTGGGTGCGCGTCCAGTCACGCGAGTAGAAATTGTTTTCGCCCAGCTTCTGCGCGATTTCCCACGAGGTACGTGGCGCGGCGAACAGGTCGTCGAACTTGAGACGCAGGCCCTGCACCTGATTGGGCTTCCAGCGGTGCAGACGGCCCAGGTCATCGAGGTTGGTCAGCCCGAGGAAACCGTCGATTTCGCCAGCGCCGACGTGAAAGATGCCGGTCACCTCGAAACGCTTCATGCGCGGGAACATCCCGGCCGGCGTCACCGTTACTTCAGGTGCAACGAAGGTCAGTTTGTCACCGATGCCGACGCCCAGCTTGGCCGCGGCCTTGTCGCCGATCATGATGCCGAAGCTGCCGGGCGAAAGACTGTCGAGCTGGCCCTGCTTGATGAAGTGGTCAATGATCGAGACCTTGCGCTCTTCAAGCGGGTCGATACCGTTGAGCAGCACTTTCTGGACCTTGCCGTCGTGAGTCAGCAAACCCTGCATCTGGGTGAACGGCGCCACGGCCAGCACCTGCGGGTTTTCCTGAACCTTCGCGGCCAGACCGCGCCAGTCGGTGATCGGGTCAGCGGATTCGATGGTCGCGTGCGGCACCATGCCGAGCACACGGGTACGCATTTCGTGATCGAAACCATTCATCACCGATAACACGACTATCATGACCACAACGCCCAGGGCGAGGCCGATCATGGATGTCAGGGAGATGAAGGAAACAAAATGATTGCGTCGCTTCGCACGGGTGTAGCGCGTGCCGATAAATACAAAAAGAGGTCTGAACATGTAGGAATTTGTTCGCAGGAATGAGGACGTCCGTGTGGCGGGCCTTGACGTGCAGCTTTACACTCGAAACTCTCTGACCACCGCCGCTAGCTTGGGTTCGCCATGTCGACATTAGATGAAGCAGGACGCCGCGAATACTACCGTATCGACGACAGCGTCGCACTGGAAATTAACCCCCTGTCTGCCGCCGATCAGGCAAGCCAGGATGCCATGCAGGACACCTCGACGCTGTTCGACCTGCTCAGCGAGCTGCACGTCAGCGAGTTCGAGTCGCAGCATCTGATGCGCCAGCTCGACGAGCGCGACCGGGTGCTGAACAGTTTTCTCAAGTCGCTGAGCAAGCGCATCGACCTGCTGGGCGAAGTGGTTGCCCACACCGCACTGGGCAAACTGGGCGCTCCCCAGCCGGTCAAACTGTCCGAAGGCGGGATCCAGTTCAATTCGCAAGAGGCTTTTGCCGTCGGCGAACAGCTGTCGATCAAGATGGTGCTCATGCCACAGGCCGCGGGTCTGATGCTGCGCGCGAGGGTTTCGCAGTGCGACACGCTGGCAGACGGCAACTTCGATGTCAGCACCGACTTTGTCAATCTTCCGGACGCCCAGCGCCAGTTACTCGCCCGTCATGTGTTGCAGCGTCAGGCTCAGCAGCGACGTCAAGCACTGGAACAGGGCCAGCCCTCCGGAAATTGAACGCCCTGCCCCTTTTTCACTATCAGCAGTAGCCAGGAGTAAACGTGACCCTTATCTACGGCCACCGCGGCGCCAAGGGCGAAGCACCGGAAAACACCCTGACCAGCTTTCAGGAATGCCTCAAGCACGGCGTGCGCCGCTGTGAACTGGACCTGCACCTTTCAAAGGACGGGGAGTTGATGGTCATTCACGACCCTACCCTCAAGCGCACCACCGACCGGCGCGGCAAGGTCAATGAACACCTGGCAGCCGATCTGGTGACGTATGACGCACGCAAGGGTGGCCCTGGCTGGGTCTCACCGTGCCCGATTCCACGCCTGGAAGAACTCTTCGAACAATGCGATTTCGAGCACTGGCAGCTGGAGGTCAAAAGCGCTTCACGCACTCGCGCCGCCAACACCGTGCTGGCGATTCGTGAAATGGCTCAGCGCCATGGCTTGCTGGACAAGGTGACGATCACCTCCAGCTCTCGCGAAGTACTGCGCGCCGCGCTGGACCTGACGCCGGACATCTCGCGCGGGCTGGTAGCCGAGTACGCCTGGCTTGACCCGCTGAAGGTCGCCCAGAGTTACGGCTGTGAAATTCTGGCATTGAACTGGACACTGTGTACCCCGGAGCGTCTGCAGAAAGCACAGCGTCAGGGCCTGCATGTGTCGGTATGGACAGTCAACGAGCCTGCCTTGATGCGCAGGCTCGCTGATTTCGGCGTCGACAGCCTGATTACAGACTTTCCCGGTTTGGCCACTGCCACGCTCGGGAATCGCTGAAATCGGTCTCCCCGGCCGGCTCAGGCCACCGGCCGGAGTCGCTTAAAAAAGCCGGTTGAGGCCGTCGTATGCAGCTACCCGATAGGCTTCGGCCATGGTCGGGTAGTTGAAGGTGGTGTTGACGAAGTACTTCATGGTGTTCGCTTCACCCGGCTGGCTCATGATTGCCTGACCGATGTGCACGATCTCGGACGCCTGGTCACCGAAGCAATGCACGCCCAGCACTTCGAGCGTCTCGCGGTGGAACAGGATCTTCAGCATCCCGACCCGCTCCCCGGAAATCTGCGCACGCGCCATGCCCTTGAAGAACGCCTTGCCCACTTCGTAAGGCACCTTGGCCTGCGTCAGTTCGTGTTCGTTCTTGCCGATCGAACTGATCTCGGGAATGGTGTAGATCCCGGTCGGCACATCGTTGACATAACGCCAGCTGCCATTGTCGACCATACTGCCCGCTGCCGAACGACCCTGATCGTAAGCCGCACTGGCCAGGCTTGGCCAGCCAATCACATCGCCGGCGCCGTAGACGTTGGAAACGCTGGTGCGGTAGGTCTCGTCCACTTCGATCTGACCACGGCCGTTGGCCTTCAGACCGATGTTCTCAAGACCCAGCTTGTCGGTGTTGCCGGTACGGCCGTTGCACCACAGCAAGGCATCGGCCTTGATCTTCTTGCCGGACTTGAGGTGCAGGATAACGCCGTTATCCAGACCTTCGACCTTCTCGTATTCTTCGTTGTGGCGAACCATCACGTTGTTGTTACTGAAGTGATAGCTCAGCGCCTGGGAAATTTCCGAATCCAGGAAGCTCAGCAACTGGTCGCGGTTATCGACCAGCTCGACCAGCACGCCAAGGCCACTGAAGATCGAGGCGTATTCACAGCCGATCACACCGGCGCCATAAATGATCAGCTTGCGCGGGGTATGGCCCAGGCTGAGGATGGTGTCGCTGTCGTAGATGCGTTTGTGACTGAAATCGATATCGGCCGGCCGATAAGGGCGCGAACCGGTGGCGATGATGATCTGGTTGGCCACCAGCTTTTCCACCACACCGTTGGTGCAGACCACGTTGATGCTGGTCTCGTCGGCAAAACTGCCGGTGCCGAAGAACACGTCGACGCGGTTACGGGCGTAGTAACTGGTGCGCGAGGCCACTTGCTTGGAGATGACCATTTCGGCGTTTTTCAACACATCCGGAAACGAAAACCAGCGCGGCTCGCCGATGGCACGGAACATGGGATTGGTGTTGAACTGAATGATCTGCTTGACCGAGTGACGCAGGGCCTTGGACGGAATGGTACCCAAATGGGTGCAGTTACCGCCCACCTGCCGACGGCTGTCGACCATGGCGACCTTGCGCCCCGCCTTGGCGGCGTTCATTGCCGCGCCTTCTCCGGCAGGGCCGGAACCCAGTACCACTACGTCGTAGTTGTAGACAGCCATGCGTACTCCTTTAAACAGACCGAGGCGCCACTCTGGCATCTCTGGCTAAATCACGCGGCGCAGTCTAGCGCTACACCGAGGCGGCGAACATTAACCCTTGGTCGCGTCGAAGGCCAATTTTTGTCTGCACGAGGCGCCAGTGACCGGCTGATCCGGCATGTTGAATTAGCGCGACTGCTCCACGACCAGACGATCAAACGACGCGTTGCTGCGGATGATAAAGCGCTTATCGGCACGAATCACAAAAAAAGCAGGGATTTTATGTTCTTGCGCATAATTCCAGCCCTGTTGCGGGCCGAGAATCAACAGCAGGGAGGACAGACCGTCGGCCATCAGCGCCGAGGGATGAATGACGGTCACCGACGCCAGGCCGTGGCTGGTCGGCTTACCGGTCAAGGCATCGAGCGTATCGGAAATGCGCCACCCGTCATGGTCGATGTAACGACGATAGTCGCCCGACGTAGATACGGCGTAGCCCTTCAGCGGAAATACCTTTTGCGTGACATTGCCATCATCGAGCGGCGCATCGAGCGTCACTCGCCAGGGCGAGCCGTCAGGCTTTAGCCCGCTGACTTTCAGTTCACCCGTAGCCTGCACCAGATAATCGTGCAAGCCGAGCGCGTCCATCCGCTCGCTGATGCGATCTACCGCATAGCCGGCGGCGATGCTGTTGAGGTCCACTTGCACGGCAGCACTCTTGCACAACCGGTCGCCGACGATGCGCAGGTTGCGATAGCCGACCAGCGCCTGAGTCCGGGCCAGTTGCCGCACCAGCGGCATCTGCTCGAACAGCATATGAGGCCCCAATCCCCACAGGTCCATCAGCGGCTTGATCGTCAGATCGAAGGCACCGTCGCTCTCCTGCGATAGCTGTTCGCCCACACCGATCATCTTCAAGACCGATTCCGGCATCGCCTGGCAGCTATTGGCAGGCAATGCATTGAAGCGTTCGATATCAGAATCAGTGCGCCAGAGCGACATCTGCTGATCGACCTCGTCCAGAATCGCTTCAACCTCGGGACGCACAGCCGCAGGCTCTGGCTGCCCGGAAGCGCGCGCATACATCACGGAATAATGGCTGCCCATGGTCGGCCCGCCAAAGCTTTCCAGCTTGCGTTCCTGGCCACAACCACCGCACACCAGCAACACGAGGCACCCTGCAACCTTGCCAAACCTACGCAAACCCATGCCCCGCACTATAAAAACCTTCAAAGTGACTTGCCGCCATCAGCGAACAAGACAGAAAAGCGTCCATAAACCCGCCCTGACACCCCGTGAACAACCCCAATACAAGGCCAACCGGCATATTGAGTGGTCGAAGGCGACTTATGATCCCTGCGTGACATGCCTGTTCATCAGGTTTCATCAAAATGACACGCCGCAAGATCTCAATTGTCTTGACCTGTCAAGCGTCAGTTAACCGATAGCAAATCGCCGAAACGGTTGTCTTTGAGCCCTGTTACACATACTGTTACAAGTGCGCATCGCCAGTTGCACACACGAAGTGACGATGCGAACGGGATAAAAACGACAACGGACTCCAAGCCGACGAGCCTGAGCGAGTAACTAAATGGCCTCCACAACAAGTAAGGGCAAAGCGATCTTTCGCGTTGTCAGCGGTAACTTCCTCGAGATGTTCGATTTCATGGTCTATGGCTTCTACGCCACAGCCATCGCAAAAACCTTCTTCCCTTCCGACAGCGCTTTCGCTTCGTTGATGCTGTCGCTGGCGACCTTCGGCGCAGGCTTCCTCATGCGTCCTCTGGGCGCGATTTTTCTCGGTGCTTACATCGACCGTCACGGGCGTCGCAAAGGGCTGATTATCACCCTTGCGATGATGGCAATGGGCACTCTGTTGATTGCCTGCGTGCCGGGCTACGCCACACTGGGTGTCATCGCCCCCTTGCTGGTGCTGCTCGGTCGTTTGCTGCAAGGTTTCTCAGCGGGTGTGGAACTGGGTGGCGTTTCGGTGTATCTGGCTGAAATCTCGACACCGGGCCGCAAAGGCTTCTTCGTCAGCTGGCAGTCCGCCAGCCAACAGGCCGCCGTGGTCTTCGCCGGCTTGCTGGGCGTGGGTCTGAACCACTGGCTGAGCCCTGAGCAGATGGGCGAATGGGGCTGGCGCGTGCCGTTCCTGATCGGCTGCCTGATCGTGCCGGCGATCTTCATCATCCGTCGCTCGCTGGAAGAGTCCCCGGAGTTCGAAGCCCGTACCCATCGCCCAACGCTGCGTGAAGTGGTGCGCTCCATCAGCCAGAACTTTGGCCTGGTACTGGGCGGCATGGCATTGGTGGTGATGACCACCGTGTCGTTCTACCTGATCACCGCCTACACTCCGACCTTCGGCAAGAACGAACTGAACCTGACCGACCTGGAAAGCCTGCTGGTGACGGTCTGCGTGGGTGTGTCCAACTTCATCTGGCTGCCGATCATGGGTTCGTTCTCCGATCGCATCGGCCGCAAGCCGCTGCTGATTGCCGCAACCGTGCTGGCCATCGCCACTGCCTACCCTGCCCTGTCGTGGCTGGTCGCACACCCGAGCTTCGGCAATCTGCTGATGGTCGAGTTGTGGTTCTCGTTCCTGTACGGCTCCTACAACGGCGCGATGGTCGTGGCGCTGACCGAGATCATGCCGGTCGAAGTCCGCACCACGGGTTTCTCGCTGGCCTACAGCCTGGCGACCGCGACCTTCGGCGGCTTCACCCCGGCGGCCTGTACTTACCTGATTCACGAATTGGGCAACAAGGCAGCGCCAGGCATCTGGCTGACCGGCGCAGCAGTGCTGGGCCTGGTGGCCACGCTGGTGCTGTTCCGCAAGGGCGGGCAAAAGCTTGAAGCGCCTGTGGCGGCTTCCGCCAGCTGATCGATCGCTGCATCGCAAAAGAAAACCCCGGCTTGAGAGACTCTCGGCCGGGGTTTTGCGTTTCAGGCCCTGCGTTTCCAGGGACGGAAGCTGAGCCAGAGCAGCACGCCAGGCAATTGCAGGGCAATCATGAGGCCCAACGACCACTGGTAAGCCTCGAACGAGTGACCGGCCCCCTGAGATGCTGGCCATAGATTAAGGACAGCGCCCATCAGCCACTGGAGGAAAAACGCCAGCACGAATACCACCAGATTGAATGAAGAACTCACCCTGCCCGCCAGTTCCGGTGATACCGATTGCGCCACAATGGCGTAGTTCATGGTCGTCGAGGTGCCGAAGAAGCTGAAGCCCATGGCAATCAGGTAAGGCGATACCGGCAAGCCGCTGGCCATCAGCACCTGAAAACCGATAAAGATCACCATACCGGTGCCACAGATCATGATCGGCTGCACACCGAACCTGCGCAGATAATCGGTGATCGCGCCGAACGTCAGAGATCCCGCCACCATCGCGATAGCTCCGAACAACAGCACATTGGCCATCCCGGAATCGCTCAAGCCCGCCATATCACGTAACCACGGCCCCATCCAAAGAGACAGGACCGACATGTAGATGGCGTGCGCGAACACCGAGTACAGCGCCAGACGCCAGAACGTCCACGACGAGTACAGTTTGCCGACCGCGGCAAACATATCGCTGTATCGCGTGTTTTTGTTTTCGTAGGCTTTGGGGACGCTGAGGTGTATGACCACCGCCACACAAAAGGTCAGCAGCGCCAGAACAAGAAATGCTTCTCGCCAGGTCAACCAGCTCAGCAGCACATGCAAAGGCGTAGTCGACGCCATCGCGCCCAGCCCGCCAATCGACAGCAGACAGGCGGTACTCAGTGGCAAACGCTCGACCGGCAACCAGATGGCACACGCCTTGATGGCGCTCATAAGCGAACCCGCTACCCCCAGGCCGATCAGACCACGCCCGATCAACAACCCGGTTTCGGTGCTGGAAATACTGAAGATGACCGAACCGGCAACCGCGAACAACAGCATCGGCGCCTGAACGCTGCGTGGCCCATAGCGGTCCAGCATGACGCCGAGCGGAATCTGCGCGGCGGCGAAGGTCAGAAAGTACACGCCGGTCAGCAAACCCAGACTGCTGGCGGGCAAGCTCAGGTCAGTTTGCAGATCGACGTAGATCACTGCATTGACGGTACGAAACAGGTAGGAAACGAAATGCCCCAGCCCGAAGGGGATGAAGATCGTCAGAAACAGCAGGAAGAAGCTGCTTTTGAGGGGGTGTTGCGAACCGTCCAGGGCCGAACTGCTCATCCTTGATACTCCATCGTCCAGAAAATCTGCGCGTGACAGATTCTCATGGCCAGCCACAAAACAAAACGGGCCGAAGCCTGCTTGCGCAGGGATCGGCCCGTTTATCTGCTGCCCCGGTCAGACCGGGCAGCTCAAGCGTTCAACGTTTACTGCGGGAATGCTGGCGGATTGACGTCTGCCATGTCTTCCATCACGCGAACTACCTGATGGCTGTAACCGAATTCGTTGTCGTACCAGACGTACAGCACAACGCGGTTGTCATTGACGATGGTCGCTTCGGCGTCCACCACACCGGCGTGACGCGAGCCGACGAAGTCAGTGGAGACCACTTCCTGCGAGTTCACGAAGTCGATCTGCTTGTGCAGGTCCGAGTGCAGCGCCATGTAGCGCAGGTACTCGTTCATTTCTTCGCGAGTGGTCTGCTTCTCGAGGTTGAGGTTGAGAATGGCCATGGACACGTTCGGCGTCGGAACGCGAATAGCGTTGCCGGTCAGCTTGCCGGCCAGCTCAGGCAATGCCTTGGCAGCAGCGGTAGCGGCACCGGTTTCGGTGATGACCATGTTCAATGCAGCGCTACGGCCACGACGGTCGCCCTTGTGGAAGTTGTCGATCAGGTTCTGGTCGTTGGTGTACGAGTGCACCGTTTCGACGTGACCGTTGGTGATGCCGAACTTGTCGTTGACCGCCTTGAGCACCGGCACGATGGCGTTGGTGGTGCAGGATGCCGCCGAGACGATCTTGTCGTCCGCAGTGATTTCACCGTGGTTGATACCGTGCACGATGTTCTTCAGCTTGCCCTTGCCCGGCGCGGTCAGGACCACGCGGTCGATGCCCGGGCAGGCCAGATGCTGACCCAGACCGTCGGCATCACGCCATACACCGGTGTTGTCCACCAGCAGAGCGTCCTTGATACCGTACTGGGTGTAATCCACCTCGGACGGGTTCTTGGCGTAGATCACCTGAATCAGGTTGCCGTTGGCGGTGAGCGTGCTGTTGGCTTCGTCGATGGTGATGGTGCCATCGAACGGACCGTGAACCGAGTCACGGCGCAGCAGGCTGGCGCGCTTGACCAGATCGTTTTCCGCGCCCTTGCGGACCACGATGGCGCGCAGACGCAGGCCGTCGCCACCACCGGTCTTCTCGATCAGGATCCGCGCCAGCAGGCGGCCGATACGACCGAAACCGTACAGCACGACATCGGTGCCCTTGCGTGGGCTGGTGCCCTGCTGACCCACTACACTGGCCAGTTCTTCGCGAACGAACTGCTCTGGCGTGCGACCATTGCCTTCGGTCTTGAACTTCACGGCCAGCTTGCCCAGGTCCACCGAAGCGGCACCCAGCTTGAGCTCGCTCATCGCCTTGATCAGCGGGAACGTCTCGTGTACGGACAACTCAACCGCATCGGACTGACGATGACGCGCAAAGCGGTGAGCTTTGAGAATCGCGATGACTGAACGGTTGATCAGGCTACGGCCATAGATCGAGCTCACCACATTATTATTGCGGTAGAGCTGACCGATGAGCGGGATCATCGCTTCGGCGAGAGCTTCACGATCAATCCATTCACCAAGACACTGGTCGGGCTTCTGAGTCACGGGAACCTTCCACATGTAGGGGCTGAAAAAAGGGGCTACATTATGACCGCGCCTTTGTTTATGAGCAATGCACGGCTGTCATATCGACGCGCACTACATAATTTTCGCCCGTAAACACTCGGTAATACTCCGGAAAACTGACAGCCACCACCTTCCCCCGTTACAATCGCCGCCCCTGTTGCAACGCCTGGAGCCCGACCTTCCCGTGCCAGTTCTGCGTCTACCGCATCTTTCTGCCGCTGCAGGCAAACAACACTGGGGCAATCTTCCCGGTGCCACACTGAGCCTGGCCATTGCCGAAGCCGCCAGCGCGGCGAAACGCTTCACCCTGCTCCTGACCGCCGACAGCCAAAGCGCCGAGCGGCTCGAGCAAGAGCTGAAGTTTTTTGCGCCTACGCTGCCGGTTCTGCACTTCCCGGACTGGGAAACCCTGCCCTACGACCTGTTTTCGCCGCACCAGGACATTATTTCCCAGCGTATTGCCAGCCTCTATCGCCTGCCGGAACTGGAGCATGGCGTTTTGGTAGTTCCCATCACCACCGCCCTACACAGACTGGCGCCGACCAAATTCCTGCTCGGCAGCAGCCTGGTGCTGGATGTTGGCCAGAAGCTCGATGTGGAAGCCATGCGTACGCGTCTGGAAGCCAGCGGCTACCGGTATGTGGACACGGTCTACGAACACGGCGAGTTCACCGTGCGCGGGGCGCTGATCGATCTGTTCCCGATGGGCAGCAAGCTGCCGTTTCGTATCGACCTGTTCGACGATGAGATCGAAACGCTGCGTACCTTCGACCCGGACACTCAGCGCTCCATCGACAAGGTCGAGTCGGTACGCCTGTTGCCCGCCCGTGAATTCCCGCTGCAGAAAGAGGAAGTCACACGCTTCAAGGCGCGCTTTCGCGAGCGCTTCGACGTGGACTTCCGGCGCAGCCCGATTTTCCAGGACTTGAGCAGCGGCATCACGCCTGCCGGCATCGAGTACTACATCCCGTTGTTCTTCGAGGAAACCTCGACGCTGTTCGATTACCTGCCGCAGGACACCCAGGTGTTCTCCCTGCCGGGCATCGAACAGGCTGCCGAGAACTTCTGGAACGACGTGCGCAACCGCTATGAAGAACGCCGCGTCGATCCGGCCCGGCCGCTGCTGCCGCCAGCCGAGTTGTTTCTCCCGGTAGAAGACTGCTTCGCGCGCCTGAAAAACTGGCCGCGCGTGGTCGCCAGCCAGCAGGATGTCGACGCCGGTGCCGGACGCGAGCGCTTCCCGGCGCAGTCCCTGCCGGACCTGTCCATCGAAGCCAAGGCCACTCAACCACTGGCGGCCCTGTCGAATTTTCTGGATGACTTCCCCGGTCGCGTGCTGTTCACCGCCGAGTCCGCCGGGCGCCGGGAAGTGCTGCTGGAACTGCTCGAACGCCTCAAGCTGCGACCCAAGACCGTCGACAGCTGGCTGGACTTCGTCGACGGCAAGGACCGGCTGGCGATCACCATCGCGCCGCTTGACGAAGGCCTGCTGCTGGAACAGCCAGCCCTGGCGCTGATCGCAGAAAGCCCGCTGTTCGGCCAGCGCGTCATGCAACGCCGTCGCCGCGAAAAGCGCACCGACGGCGGCAATAACGATGCAGTCATCAAGAACCTCACCGAGCTGCGCGAAGGCGCGCCGGTGGTGCACATCGATCATGGTGTAGGTCGTTATCTCGGGCTCGCGACCTTGGAAGTTGAAAACCAGGTCGCCGAATTCCTGATGCTGGCCTACGCCGAAGACGCCAAGCTGTACGTCCCGGTCGCCAACCTGCACCTGATTGCCCGCTACACCGGCAGCGACGATGAAACCGCGCCGCTGCACCGCCTGGGCTCGGAAACCTGGCAGAAAGCCAAGCGCAAGGCTGCCGAGCAGGTGCGTGACGTGGCGGCCGAGCTGCTGGATATCTACGCGCGTCGCGCAGCCCGCGAAGGTTATGCGTTTGCCGACCCGAAAGCCGATTACGCGACCTTCAGCGCAGGCTTCCCGTTCGAAGAAACACCGGACCAGCAGACCACCATCGATGCCGTGCGCGCCGACATGCTGGCGCCCAAGCCGATGGATCGGCTGGTCTGTGGCGACGTGGGCTTCGGCAAGACCGAGGTGGCCATGCGCGCTGCCTTCATCGCCGTGCATGGCGGGCGTCAGGTGGCCATTCTGGTGCCGACCACCCTGCTCGCCCAGCAGCACTACAACAGTTTCCGCGACCGTTTCGCCGACTGGCCGGTGACCGTCGAGGTGATGAGCCGCTTCAAGTCGGCCAAGGAAGTCAGCGCCGCGGTTGCCGATCTGGCCGAGGGCAAGATCGACATCGTTATCGGGACGCACAAGCTGTTGCAGGATGACGTCAAGATCAAGAACCTCGGTCTGGTGATCATCGACGAAGAACACCGGTTTGGCGTGCGCCAGAAGGAACAGCTCAAGGCGCTGCGCAGCGAGGTCGATATTCTGACCCTGACTGCAACGCCGATCCCGCGCACCCTGAACATGGCCGTGTCGGGCATGCGTGATCTGTCGATCATCGCCACGCCACCGGCGCGCAGGCTGTCGGTGCGCACTTTCGTGATGGAGCAGAACAAGCCGACCATCAAGGAAGCCCTGCTGCGCGAGCTGTTGCGCGGCGGCCAGGTCTATTACCTGCACAACGACGTCAAGACCATCGAGAAATGCGCCGCCGATCTGGCCGAACTGGTGCCGGAGGCGCGTATCGGCATCGGCCACGGGCAGATGCGCGAGCGCGAACTCGAACAGGTGATGAGCGACTTCTACCACAAGCGCTTCAATGTGCTGATCGCCTCGACCATCATCGAGACCGGCATCGACGTACCGAGCGCCAACACCATCATCATCGAGCGCGCCGACAAGTTCGGTCTTGCCCAGTTGCACCAGTTGCGCGGTCGCGTCGGGCGCAGTCACCACCAGGCCTATGCCTACCTGCTGACCCCGCCACGCAAACAGATCACCCCGGATGCCGAAAAGCGTCTGGAAGCGATTGCCAACACCCAGGACCTGGGCGCGGGCTTCGTGCTCGCCACCAACGACCTGGAGATCCGTGGCGCAGGCGAACTGCTCGGTGACGGCCAGAGCGGCCAGATCCAGGCGGTGGGCTTCACCCTGTACATGGAAATGCTCGAGCGCGCGGTGAAGTCGATTCGCAAGGGCGAGCAGCCCAATCTCGACCAGCCGCTGGGCGGCGGACCGGAAATCAACCTGCGCGTGCCGGCACTGATCCCCGAAGCCTACCTGCCGGATGTGCATACGCGCCTGATTCTCTACAAGCGCATTGCAAACGCCGCCGACGAAGAGGCCCTCAAGGACCTGCAGGTCGAAATGATCGACCGCTTCGGCCTGCTTCCGGAACCGACCAAGAATCTGGTGCGTATCACGCTGCTCAAACTGCACGCCGAACAGCTGGGCATCCGGAAAATCGACGGTGGCCCGCAAGGTGGCCGTATCGAGTTCGCGGCCGAGACGCCGGTTGACCCACTGACCCTGATCAAGCTGATCCAGAGCCAGCCCAACCGCTACAAGTTCGAAGGTGCCACGCTGTTCAAATTCATGGTTCCCATGGAGCGCCCGGAAGAGCGCTTCAACACGATCGAAGCGCTGCTTGAGCGCCTGACCCCGAAAACTGCTTGAAGGATTCACGCATGCGTCTGTTTCGTTCATTGATCCTGCTGCTGACGCTGATCGCGCCGACCGCGTTCGCCGACGGCCTGTATCAGGTCGAGATTCTGCTGTTTCGCCAGAACGGCGAGCCGGCCTCGACCCGCCAGCTTGTACCGGAAAACTGGGACAAGGGCGCACAGAAGATCGACGCGAACGATGAACGAAGCCCCGCCCTCAATGATCTGGCGAGCAAACTGCAAGGCAGTGGCAACTATGAAGTGCTGATGCAGCGCGCCTGGCAGCAGAGCATCGGCAGCGAACCGGGCAAAGTCGCCATCACCAATGGTGAAGAGCGGCTTGGGCATTTCCCGATCGAAGGTACAGTGAGTCTGGCGATGGCACGCTTCACCGATATTGGTGCACAATTCTGGGTCAACCAGCTGGACCCGCATGGCGTGGTCATCAGCAGTGAACGATTGAAGCAGACTGCCAGGGTAAAGAACGGTGAGCTGACCTATCTGGACAACGGCAACCTCGCGTTGCTGATCAAGGTTTCTCCTCTTTGATCTTTACGTACGCAAGGGACGCCCGGGCGTCCCCTTTCTTTTTGAGCATCGCTGCGGCGTAGGGCTTTTTAAAACTTGTCGTCCATTCTCGAAAAAGTCCTGGCTGCGGCCTGGACAGACCTATTCCACGAGCGAACGCTTGAGCGAGGGCGCGACTACGCCCGGCAAAAACGCATCGTGCTGGAAGACTCCAGCCCGCAGATCATCCGCACCGCCTGTCGGGGCTCGGGCCTGGAAATCTATACCCAGACACTGCTGTTCAAGGACCCCGATCGCTACAAGAATTACCTGACTTGCAAATGCACTTGCCCGGTTCGCAACGATTGCAAACATTGCGTGGCTGCCCTGCTGTTTCTGCAGGACCCGCAAAACCGTCCGTTGCTGCAGGCCGCACTGGCCTCGCACCAGCAAGAGCCGGAAAAGCCCGTCGAGCAAAAACCCAGGCTGCCGGAGCGCCTGATCGATGACCTGCAGCCACGGCCCAGGCTGATTCTGGCCAGCATCGAGTTCAGTGCCTACGAGCCGCGCAACGGGCGCATGCAGCGGCACATTCAGCACCGTGCCGCGCTGGCCTTTGCCTACGGCAAGCATTACGCGGTCGGCACCACCAACGTCAGCATTCTGGTCAGTTCGCTGGGCAGCGATCTGGTGAATCAGAAAAGCGACATCATCGAACACACCGACACCGAAACCCTGCGCATCCGTCGTCAGGGCGAACGGGAGCGGCAGTTGCGTCAGGAACTGGCCGATCTGGGCTTCAAGGTCGCCACCCGGCAAAGCAAGGCGTTGCCCGACAGCGCCGGCGACATGTACGAACTGCCCAACGACAAGGCCTGGCTGCACTTTGTCCTTGATGACCTGCCGCGACTGCGCGAGCAAGGCTGGGAAATCGACATTCAGGACGAGTTCGGTTTCGACGTCACGCCGGTGGAAGACTGGTACGCGGTCATCGACGAAGAGAACGAACGCGACTGGTTCGACCTGGAACTGGGCATCATCGTCAACGGCGAGCGCCTGAGCCTGCTGCCGATTCTGATCAACCTGATCCGCAGCCATCCCGAACTGATGAGCCCGTCGGCCGTGGCCAAGCGCGGCGACGAAGAACAATTGCTGGTGCAGCTCAACCACTTCACGCAAAGCGGCGGCAGCCCGGTACAGATCGCCCTGCCCTATGGCCGACTCAAGCCGGTACTGGCGACGCTGGGGGACTTCTACTGGCGTCAGGAGGGCAACAACGCGCTGCGCATGAGTAAAGCCGATGCGGCGCGCCTTACCCAGCTCGAAGACCTGCCGCTGACCTGGCAGGGCGGCGACCGCCTGCGTCACTTTGCCGAACGCCTGATCAACATCAAGGACGCGCCGGTCAGCCTGCCCGATGGCCTGAACGCCACGCTGCGCCCGTATCAGCTGGAAGGCCTGAGCTGGATGCAGTCGCTGCGCGAGCTGGAAGTCGGCGGTGTGCTGGCCGACGACATGGGCCTGGGCAAGACCCTGCAGACCCTCGCTCATCTGCTGATGGAAAAACAGGCCGGACGCCTCGACCGCCCGGCGCTGGCGGTCATGCCGACCAGCCTGATACCCAACTGGCTGGACGAGTCCGAGCACTTCACCCCGGATTTGAAAGTGCTGGCTCTGTACGGCGCCAATCGCCACCAGGACGCCGGCAATCTTCAGGATTACGACCTGATCCTGACCACCTACGCGCTGTTGCCACGGGACCTGGAACTGCTCGAAAAACAGCCCTTCCACGTGCTGATTCTCGATGAAGCGCAGTACATCAAGAACCCCAACAGCAAGGCCGCCCAGGCCGCACGCAACCTCAACGCCCGCCAGCGCCTGTGCCTGAGCGGTACGCCACTGGAAAACCACCTGGGCGAGCTGTGGTCGCTGTTTCACTTCCTGATGCCCGGTTGGCTGGGCAACAGCAAGGAATTCAACAGCAATTACCGCACGGCGATCGAAAAGCACGGCAATCAGGACCGCTTGCATCACCTCAATGCGCGCATCAAGCCGTTCCTGCTGCGTCGCACCAAGGAACAGGTCGCGACCGAACTGCCACCCAAGACCGAGATCATCCACTGGGTAGACCTCAACGACGCGCAGCGCGATGTGTACGAAACCGTGCGCCTGGCGATGGATAAAAAGGTCAGGGACGAAATCACCCGCAAAGGCGTGGCACGCAGCCAGATCATCATTCTCGAAGCGCTGCTCAAGCTGCGTCAGGTGTGCTGCGACCTGCGTCTGGTCAATCAGGACATGCCGGTCAACAGCAAACAGGGCACCTCGGGCAAGCTCAACAGCCTGATGGAGATGTTCGAAGAACTGCTGGCCGAAGGTCGCAAGATTCTGTTGTTCTCGCAGTTCACTTCGATGCTCAGCCTGATCGAGGAAGAGCTCAAGCAACGCGGTATCGCCTACGCCCTGCTGACCGGGTCGACTCGCGATCGCCGCACACCGATCCATGATTTCCAGAGTGGCAAGCTGCCGATCTTCCTGATCAGCCTCAAAGCAGGCGGCACCGGCCTCAACCTGACCGCCGCCGATACGGTGATCCACTACGACCCGTGGTGGAACCCGGCAGCGGAAAATCAGGCGACCGACCGCGCGTACCGTATCGGCCAGGACAAGCCGGTGTTCGTCTACAAGATGATCGCGCGCGGCACCGTGGAAGAGAAAATCCAGCGCCTGCAACGGGAAAAATCAGCGCTGGCCTCGGGTGTGCTTGACGGTCGCACCAGCGGCGACTGGAAATTGCGCGACGAAGATTTGCAGGCACTGTTCGCCCCGCTTCCCGCAGCCCCGAAGAAAACCCGCAAGTAAACCCGTCCGGCGCTTATTCGACAGCAACCTGCTGGAGAATTTGCGCCGTGGACAGGACCGTGGCGTATTCACCGTGCAGGTTGGCCAGCGACATTGCATGCACGTCCTCGGCACTGCGCGGCGTGCCGAAGAAGTCCTGTTGATCGAAGGTAAAGCAGGCATCGTGCGCGACCAGCACATCAAACCCCAGATTGCCGCCACTGCGCGCGGTGGACTCGACCGAATTGCTGGTGATCACGCCGACAATCACCACCTGCCCAATCCCGTCCGAACGTAACCACATCTCCAGAAACGATCCGCAAAACGCGTCAGGCACCTGCTTGCTCAATTCCCGCTCATCGGCGTGCGGCAAGAACGCTGGCTGGTACTCGACCCCCGACTGCTCCGGCCAGAACACTGATTGCGGCGACGTCGAGAAATGCCGGACATGAATCACCGGCCGCCCGGATTGTCGCCAGGCACTCAGCAGCGCGCCGATATTCGCCTCGGCCTGCGGATTGTTACGCCGCCCCAGCTTGGGGTGATTGATGCCCTGCTGCATGTCGATCAGGATCAGCGCGCTGTTGCCTTGAATATCCATGATGAATCAGTCCGAACTTTTGGTTCAGCAAGACTATCGCAATCAAGGTCTATTCTGGTCGCAATCGTCGATAGGCTCAGGCCTGTCCGAGACCTGCCCCCAAGGAGAACATCATGATCGAACACCTTAAACTCGCCGGCAAAGTAGCGCTCGTGCAGGGCGGCTCACGCGGTATCGGCGCGGCCATCGTCCAGCGCCTGGCCAAAGAAGGCGCTGCCGTGGCGTTTACCTACGTCAGCTCCGAGGTCAACGCTCTGGAGATTCAGGACAGCATCGTCGCCAACGGCGGCCGGGCCCTGGCCATTCGCGCAGACAGCGCCGACGAAAAAGCCATCCGCCAGGCCGTACAGACCACCGCCGAGACCCTAGGCAGGCTGGATATTCTGGTCAACAACGCCGGCATTCTGGCCATTGCGCCGCTCAATGAATTCAGCATGAAGGACTTCGACAAAACTCTGGCAATCAACGTGCGCAGCGTGTTCATCGCCAGCCAGGAAGCCGCTCGGCACATGGAAGAAGGCGGCCGCATCATCAACATCGGCAGCACCAACGCCGATCGCATGCCCTTTGCGGGCGGTGCCACGTACGCCATGAGCAAGTCGGCGCTGATCGGCCTGACCAAAGGCATGGCCCGCGACCTCGGCCCGCAGGGCATCACCGTCAACAACGTCCAGCCCGGCCCGGTGGACACCGACATGAACCCGGCGCAGGGCGAATTCGCCGAAACCCTGAAAGCACTGATGGCCCTGCCCCGCTACGGCACCAGCGAAGAAATTGCCAGCTTCGTTGCCTACCTCGCTGGGCCGGAAGCGAGCTACATCACCGGTGCCAGCCTGACCATCGATGGCGGCTTTAGCGCCTGAACTTCACGAGACGAGCGGCGCTGCGCCTCAGCGTCGCACCGCCGTCTTGGGCTTTTCAGTGGCACATAAGCGTTTATTTGCTTAAGCGCATGAAAAATCTGAAAAAAAGTTTTGCGTTAGGAAAAGGTTTCGACTACATTAGCGCGCCTCGACAGACACAACGTTGTCGTCGAGATACGGTGAGGT
This sequence comes from Pseudomonas cerasi, assembly GCF_027983475.1. Classification (NCBI taxonomy): domain Bacteria; kingdom Pseudomonadati; phylum Pseudomonadota; class Gammaproteobacteria; order Pseudomonadales; family Pseudomonadaceae; genus Pseudomonas; species Pseudomonas cerasi. The sequence goes on along the minus strand of NZ_JAQJVM010000001.1, from coordinate 1,036,210 downwards.
GTCCGAGTGGCTTAAGGAGCACGCCTGGAAAGTGTGTATACAAGAAATTGTATCGAGGGTTCGAATCCCTCCTTCACCGCCATATTTGAAATACACAAAACCCCTGAATTCTTCAACGAATTCAGGGGTTTTGTGGTTTCTGGGGTCTGAAAAAATAGCCGTGGAATCAATTACTCAGGGGCACGCCTCACGCGCGCGACAACCCTGCCTCCAATCCGGAACGGCCACAAAAACGCCCTACAGGCGTTTTGATAGCGCACGCTCATATCAAAAAATAAAGATTGAATCCTCACAGAAAATGTTATTTAAATAACATAAATAAAGCCGTCGAGGCTTCCATCGGCGCTGGTGAGGTCAAAATAACAATGAGCAAGATTGCAGTCATCGGCAGCAACATGGTCGACCTGATTACTTACATCGAACGCATGCCTGCCCAAGGCGAGACGCTCGAAGCACCGCGTTTTGCCATGGGCTGCGGCGGCAAGGGTGCCAATCAGGCCGCTGCCGCAGCGCTGTTGGGCGCGGACGTGCTGATGCTCAGCAAGGTCGGCGACGATGCTTTTGCTGATACCACCCTGGCCAATTTTCAACGGCTGGGCATTGATACACGCTTCGTCGAACGGGTGCCGGGCGTGTCGAGCGGCGTGGCGCCGATCTTCGTCCAGGAGAACTCCCATAACAGCATCCTCATCGTCAAAGGTGCCAATGCCCACCTGAGCCCGGCCGATATCGACCGGGCCGAGGCGCAGCTGCGCGATTGCGCTTTGATCGTGCTGCAACTGGAAGTCGAGCTGGCGACCGTTTACCACGCCATCGCCTTCGCTTACCGGCATGCCATCCCGGTGCTGCTCAACCCCGCCCCGGCCTTGACCGGCCTGAGCCGCGAGCACTTGGCGCAGCTGGATTTCCTGATCCCCAACGAAAGCGAGCTGGCACTGATCAGCGGCCAGCCGGTGACGTGCGCCGAGGAAGCGGCTCAGGCGGCACGCCAATTGGTCGCGCTGGGCGTACGTCACGTCATCGTCACCCTGGGCGAACAAGGGGCGCTGTACGTCGGCGCCGAAGGCGAGTGGCAGGTGCCAGGGGTCAAGGTTCAGGCGCGCGACACCACGGGTGCAGGTGACGCCTTCATTGGCTGCTTCGCCCGGCACTGGAGCCAGGACGGCAATATTCGCCAGGCCATGCACCAGGCGGTGGCCTACTCGGCCTGCTCGGTCACCGGCCTCGGCACGCAATCTTCTTACCCCGATGCGCCGACGTTTGCGCGCTTCCTCGACGCATCGGCCAACTGAAACTCACCAGCATCTCGCGGAGAACAATAATGAATAAGCCTGCGCTGCAACAAACCCCGGACGGGTTCTACCTGAACCGCACGCCGTGGTTCGCCTTCATCCTGCTCTGCAGCATCTTTGCCCTGTGGGCGGCGGCCGCGAGCATGAACGACGTGCTGATCGCGCACTTCAAGAAGGCCTTCCTGCTCAGCGACTTCCAGACCGCTTTCGTCCAGTCGGCGTTCTACCTGGGCTACTTTTTCGTCGCCATTCCGGCGGCACTGGTGGTGCGTCGCTTCAGCTACAAGACCACCATCCTCATCGGCCTGATGCTGTACCTGTTCGGCTGCGCCCTGTTCTTTCCAGCGGCGTCGACCGCCAAGTACGGCATGTTCCTGATGGCACTGTTCGTCATCGCCGCCGGCCTGTCGTTTCTCGAGACCGCGTGCAACACCTATTCGACACTGATGGGGCCGCGGGAAACCGGCACACGGCGCCTGAACATCTCGCAGACCTTCCACCCGTTCGGCGCCATGACCGGGGTGTACGTCGGCAGCTTCGTAATGTTCAAGGACACCGACGCCACCAGCGAACAGCTGGCCCAGATGAGCGCCAGTGAGGCAGCGGCGCAGCAATTGCAAATGATCCAGTCGACCCTTCTGCCGTACAAATGGATGATCGCGGTACTCATATTGATGTTCATCCTGATCGCCATCACCCGCTTCCCCGCGTGCAAGGGCAACGGCACCGTCAGGGAATCGCGTTCGAGCATCGGCCAGAGCCTCGGCCGCCTGCGTCGCAATCCACGCTTCTGCTTCGGTGTACTGGCGCAGTTTCTATACGTGGGCGCGCAGGTCGGGGTGTGGAGCTTCACCATTCGCCTGGCCATGCAAATGGGCGGCATGAACGAGCGCAGTGCCTCGTGGTTCCTGCTGACCACCTTTGCTGCCTATTTCATCGGCAAGATGATCGCCAACCTGCTGATGCGCAAAATGCATCCGGCCAAAGTTCTCGCGGTGTATGGCGTGCTGTGCATCGCGCTGCTGGCCTACACCATCCTGGTGCCGAATATCACTGCGGTGTATGCCGCCGTAGGGGTCAGTGTGTTTCTCGGGCCTTGCTGGCCGACCATCTATGGTCTGACCATTGACGGTCTCGGCGAGGACACCGGTGTCGGCGGCTCGTTGCTGGTGATGAGCATCGTTGGCGGTGGCGTGATGCCGATCTTCCAGGGCCTGCTCAGCGATGCCAATGGCGGCAACATGCAGATTGCCTACAGCGTGCCACTGCTGTGCTTCGTGGCTATCGTGATGTACGCAGTGTACTGCATACGTCAGCCGCAACCGGTGCTGGGTGGCTCGGCCACGGCGGTGGCGCAATGAGTGGCGAAACGTTGCGCCTGCCGCTCTACCCTCAGCTCTGGGACCAGACCAGCCGGCTGCTGCTCGAATCCGCGAATTTCAGCGTGCGTGCCTGGACCTACCCCAGCGGGGTCAAGGCGCTTTCACTGGAAAACAGCCGCGGCAAGCTGGTGATCCTGCCCTGGCAGGGGCAAATGATCTGGTCGGCCGAATTCGACGGCGTTGATTTGACCATGCTCAATATGTTCACCCAGCCGCGGCCCAGTGCCAGTGTGATCGGCACCTACGGCTGTTTCATGTTTCACAGCGGCCTGCTGCGCAACGGTTGCCCGGGGCCCGAGGATGACCATGCGCTGCACGGCGAAATGCCCTGCGCACCGATGGACGATGCCTGGCTGCAGGCAGGTGAAGACGAGCACGGCGCTTATCTGCGCCTCGGCGGCACCTGCGAATACGTGCAGGGCTTCGGCGACCATTACCGGGCCAGTCCGAGCGTGACCCTGCGCCCGGCCAGCGGGCTGTTCGAGATCGGCATGCAGGTGGTCAATATGGCCGGCAAGCCCATGGACCTGATGTACATGGCGCACATGAACTACGCCTACGTCGACGGCGCCCGCCTCACCCAGCCCTTGGGCTGCGAGCGCACACGGGTGCGTGCCAGCGTGCCGGCCCATGTGCGGCCGACGCCGACCTGGAGCGCCTATATAGCAGAACTGAGCGAGGACTCGACCCGCCTCAAGGTGCTCGACTCGCCCGCGCTGTATGACCCGGAAATCGTCTGCTTCTTCGACGACGTGCGCAGCGACGCTCAGGGGCAGGCGCACTTCTTCCTTGATCATCCCGACGGCGCGGCGTTCTACACCCGCTACAGCCCCCTGCAATTTGAACATGCCGCGCGCTGGATCCTGCATAACACCGATCAGCAGGTGGCGGCCTTCATCTTGCCGGCCACCTGTGAACCGGAGGGCTACCGCGCCGAACTCGCCAAAGGCAACGTGCGCAGCCTCGCGCCCGGTGCCAGCGCCGAGTTCAGCCTGACCACCGGTTACCTGAACGCAGCCGAACGCCGGGCGCTGCAACCGTGATGCTTCTAGATTACAAGCTGCGCCCCGCCAGCCTCGATGGCCTCGCGGTAGCTACGCGGGATTTTCTTGTCGCTGACCACGCAATGGAAATCGCTCAAGGCACCGAAGTGCGCAGTGCGTACGGCGTCGAATTTAGAGTGATCGGCCAGCAGCAGGCTTTGCCGGGCCTGGCGCATGACCTTCTGCTTGACCTCCACTTCGTGGAAGTTGAAGCAGGTGACACCGCAGTCCAGGCTGACCCCGGCCGCCGAGACAAAGGCCCAGGTCAGGCGCACGCCATCGAGGATGCTGGTTTCGGCATGGCTCTCGAACACCTGGTTCTTGCGGTGGAACATGCCGCCGCACAGGACGATGCTGCAGTTGGGTTTCTGTTGCAGCTTGAGCAGCACGTTGAGCGAGTTGCACACCGCGGTGAACTCCAGCTCGTCGGGGATGAAATCGACCACGAAGGGGATCGTCGTGCCACAGTCGAAAAACACCGTGTCGCCAGGCCGGATGAAGGTGGCGGCCAGCTTGCCGATGCGGCGCTTCTCCTCGACATGACGGGTGTCCTGCTCGCTGACCCGGTAATCCCCCGGTTCAGGATCATCATGGGCGCGGGTGATGTAGCCGCCCAGCAGCCGTAACTGCTCGGGGTGCCGGCTGAGGTCACGGCGCAAGGTCATTTCGGACACATCGAGCAGCGCCGCCATCTCCCGCAGATGGATGGCTTTCTGATCTTGCAGGGCCTGTTGAATCTGTTTGATGCGGTCGTTTTTCTTGACGTCCATGGGCATCCCGGCAATCCGTTGGAGGTGTCGCTAGAGTAACACCAAGTGTTAATTTTTTAACTTATGGGTATCCACCCAAGTGTTTTTACTGATGACAGGAATCCCTTGATGAATTCACTCGAACCCGCTGCACTGGCCCAGACCATCGATCACACCTTGTTGGCGGCGGATGCCAGCCGAGAGCAGATTGCAACACTTTGCGCCGAAGCCCGGGAGCACGGTTTCTACTCGGTATGCGTGAACTCCGGCCAGGTGCCTTTTACCGCTCGACAACTGGCGGGCTCTGCCGTGAAGGTCTGTGCGGTGGTGGGCTTTCCGCTGGGCGCCGGGCTGAGTGCCAGCAAGGCGTCGGAAGCAGCCCTGACGATCGCTGCCGGCGCTCAGGAAATCGACATGGTGCTGAACATCGGCTGGCTCAAGGACGGCCTGTTGGATGAGGTCCGCGACGATATCGCCGCAGTGCTGCAAGCCTGTGGCAAGGTGCCGCTCAAAGTGATCCTGGAAACCTGCCTGCTCGATGAAGCGCAGAAGGTCCGCGCCTGCGAGATCTGCCGCGAGCTGGGCGTGGCATTCGTCAAGACCTCCACCGGCTTCAGCCGCAGTGGCGCAACGCTCGAGGATGTGGCGCTGATGCGCCGTGTGGTAGGGCCTGACATCGGCGTCAAGGCGTCTGGCGGGGTGCGTGACGTAGCCACGGCCAGAGCGATGATTGAAGCCGGCGCAACACGCCTGGGGACCAGTTCCGGGATTGCGATCGTGACAGGCGCAGGCACCGGGGCAGGCTATTGAGTCTGCGGGCTTTGAACATCAAAGCCCGCTGCACTTAGCTCAGATCGATCACACCGGTCATGGCCGTGAAATGGCTTTGCTTGTGCTGAACCTTGTCGAGAACCTCCGCAGGGGTCGACTCGCGAAAGACCACCATGTGCCCAACGTCCTTGCCGCCTTCGGTCACGCGTTCGATATCGTTGATCATCCAGGTGGTCAGCTCTTCGGCCGTAATGCCCAGTTCGGCCGCTACTCGCTGGTGAAGGCGCTCGGCGTCGTATTGATTGAGTTGATCGCTGTTCATGGGGCTGGCTCCTTAAGGGGGGTTAAATTCAGGCCTCGGGAGGGCTTCACAGTTCAGTCGGGTTTGAACGGGCTGGGAATGAGCTATCATTTCGGCTTTGCACCAGGCTCCTGACACTCCGGGTATTTGCATATTTATCTTGCGCGGGGAGGCTTAAGGGAAGCTGTAAAACGAGAAAGCAATCAGCCGGAAGGCCATCACTATCAGACGCGGACGGATCGTGTACGGATTGGTAATCTGTGGCATCAACGACACGGAATCGACGATTCTTTCAACCTCGTCGTTAGACTAACAGCAAAAATCCAGGTAGAAAAAAGGCGCTTTGTCTTGACCGTATTTGATCAAAAAGCTGAGCAGCTATTTGGCCTGCCCTATCCATCATCAGCACCTGAGCCATTAGAGACCCAAGACATGGCCGCCTTGGGTCGGTGGCTGCCCGCTGTGATTGAGCTGCTATCGGCCAGAAGCGGTCATCGAGTGCAAAAGATTCAGGGTGATTCACCTTCCATAGAAAACCTATACTTGAGGAAGGTCCGGACTGTTTAATAAATAATCTACCAGGGCGTTGTCGCGCAGGACTCCATCATAGAAAATGTGCCCCCAAGCATTCACGGACTTCAATGCTTCCATGTCTCTGAAGTCCTCAAGCCTTGAGCAGATGTCGGACCCCTTACTTCTCATAAGTTGTATATGCCGCAAAAGACGAAGATAAGCTTCGGAAAAGTAACGGGAGTAACGCGACGGGATGCTCAACTCTCGCAAGTGTCTCTCTATCAAAAAACGGCTGGCGTCAGATAGGCCGGCCGCCGCCCTAAGGTATATTGCTTCCGGTGCATTGTATGGGCCGACAATGGTCAACTCGACAAGCTGAGTATCAATGAACGCATCAAAGTAGGGGTGCAAAAACAATCGCTCATTGTCAGTGCTCAGCAGCTTTGTCCCTTTGGCTCCCTGACAGATATCACACATCGGGAACAGGTTCACGGGACAGACAGCAAACTCTGGGTAGGTATCTTTGGGTAGGTAGTGATCCAAAGTGTTTGGTGTTCCATCCTCTCCACATGCAGGGCAATACGTTAATGTACGCCGTCTTAGCGCATCCAGAATGGGCTTTTGAACTGACTCAGCTCCAGGTGAAAGATAGAGATTCCTGAACCTGTCTCCTACCCCTTTAGCCCTCAAGTCAGGCCAAGGCGCTATAGCCTCAGGGTTTCCATTCACAGCAACGTAAAGGCCCACGCGCGCGCGCCACTCTGCGTGGATGGAGGTGAAATAGAGTCGATTGATGCCATTTTGTCGCTCCAGCACCAGTTGATCGACAATCTCAAGTTCACTTAGATGAAAATGCGGTAAGTCCAGACGTATCACCATTTACCCTCCGCCATCGCGTGAATCTGGATCAGCATTTCTTCGTTGATATTATCCCCAAGCGCATTTATCAAAGCGTCAGCAGATCCGTAATCCAGCAACTTGACTTTTAGCCATTCCTCGAATGGTTTTGAGACTGACTTATCGCCGAAAACGTAAGAGGAGATTCGCTGAATGTCACCGCCAAAAGTTTCAAACGGCGGATGATTTATGAACACTCCGTCGGGCGTGCGCTCGTACACGTGCACACAGTGTCTTGGAAGTTCTCGGACAGTAACAAGAGAATGCGTCGCGAGCAGGGCTTTCGAGGCATAGCTGGCCAAGAGCTGTTTAAGCATACCTATGAATGCAATCTCTAGTGTCGGATGCAGGAAAAGCTCAGGCTCATCTATCACGATCAAGCTGTTGCGGCGCATTGCCCCAAGAATGTTGGCGACAATGTATGAAAAAAGTCGCTGACCGGAGCTGAGTTGTACAGGCTGGCCATCCTTTATGAATACGATGCCGGAGCGATCATGCACGTACTTTTTCATACCATCGACTCTTAACGCATGCACTTCAGTTGGAACCACAAGCAGGTAGACCTCAGGCAAGTTGGCTTCACCTTCCTGTGGCTCGACCTCAATTAAACTTGAAACCCAAGTGGGCTCTTCAAAAAACGCGTCCTCCTCGAAGTGGCCGGTCATCCCAAGGGCAATCTCATCAAATTCTATGGCGTCTTGCAGAACGTCTTTGAGTGTCTTGATCTTCGCTGACCAAGTCTTGATCGCTCCATAACGCTGGTCATCAGCCACGCATTGTATGAGTGAGTAAGCCGCATTTCGACGCGGCCAATCTCGTGAGAGCCTTATGCCGTGACGCTCCTGGCCTAACTCATCGGTAATGGGGTAGAAGGCTCTGAGGCCAAAGTACTGATATACCCCCTGGTCAGATCGCTCCCCAGGGTCATAGTGGCGATCCCCCTCACTACTCATCGGAAACAATTCGAAAGGGCTGTAAGATACTACGACAACATGATTGATATTGACCGCTTCTTGAAAGCCCACGTCCTCCTTTTCGGTCGGATTGAGTTTGAGCCAAGATCTCACCAGTTGAATTAGGGTTTGAGATTTGCCTACACCATTTGGCCCTATCAGCACATTGATGTCATGCGGTAGCGGGCTATTCGCACCGAAATTGAGCTGCAGAGGCTGTACGACGCCCTCGGTGTCTTTGAAGTTGAACACCAAGTTGCCAATGCTAATTCCGAGCTGCTGGAAGAAACGCCATCCATCCAAAAAGGCAGCTACCGAAGCCCGCTCACGCTGTAGTGAGTTGGAGAAACCTTCGCTTTGGGTCAACCTCAGGCTATCAGGGTCAGCAGCGATGTGGACCATGAAGCTGGCGTCGCACAGAACCTGAGCAACCTCAGCGGCAGTCCTCAAATCAAGATGCCCATCAATCTGTTCGTAAAAAGTGAGCGAATGGGGTGTGGAGATATAGTGCACGCCCTGTACGGGAAATTTCCCATCCCAACCGTTAGCCACAAGCTCATCGAGAAAGCTAAAGGAAACCTTTTGTTCATCAAAAAGAATTCGGATAGGGCATAGCTCGACGACCTGACCGCTAATCCGACAATACGTCGGGAAGGTCGTCTTGAAGTTGAAATCGTCCCAGCGGTCAAATAGCAATAGGATTACGTCTGCATCAGAAGCGAGCAGCGCAGTGCGTTTGGCTTTATCGGTACCAACGTAGTAAACGTCCATGTCGTTTCCAATTGAAAAGCTACCCGCCGTTTGAATGCGGTTGAATGATCAAAGGCCGCCCGGAGACCGGCCCTAGAAGGTTCGATTGTTACTGCTGCTTAACGGCCAAGCGATGGCCGGTTCCCATATATTCAAGCAAGCTGCTTACTCTACGTCCTCTTGCATAAAAAACTCCCTAAGTGTAGCTGTGGTTAGGGCATCACGAAGGGCTGCTATGGATCGTTTGCAGCACTTCAGGAAAGGCAGTAATCGGGTGTGAGAGGAAAGCTCCAGCTTAGGCCGCTTGTGCTCATCCATGCGGCCCTATCAGCATACGAACGTCGTGAAATTTTACGCAATACCTTGCACCGTCTTTTCTGGAGCAATCGCACCGAAACATTCAGGTGACCCGGATATAATAGGTCCGTTTGAGCGAATGATGAGCAATCATCCAGCTCCGAAAGCATAGCTTGAGTAGATTATTGCTATATCGCACGCCGCTTAGGTTAGCCTAAAGCTCTGGTAAGTCCGGCGCTAAATTTTTGGGAGATATGATTTTCATGAAGAAACCTCGCTGGTACCTGCCTCTCAGTGAAAATCTCAGCGCTGCGCTTTCAAGCGGGTTTTCTCTGGATGTGGTTCGTCTGTCTCGCTATGAGGTAGCTGCGATTCTCTACGTGCTCCAGCTGCCTAAGCTGCCCGTCCGCTCGCCTCTGGAGATGGAGAGAGTGTTTGCAAATCTGCTGACTCATCACTCCGATAAGCTGAGATCGGCTTTGGCCGGGGCATACAGCCTAGTCGATTTTGAAGTGGGGCTTCTCCAAGCATTGGCAGTCGAGATCAGTCTGATGGACAAAGAATCGGTTGCTCGCCGTCAGTACATTCATCCCGATGGCACCTGGAATTTCGATTATGCGAAGCAACATACAGCTTCATTAGGTGCTATCAAATATGAGCATGTTCGCGCCAGCGGTTTGGTAGTAAAGCTAAGCGATCACCAGCTTCGGTTGGTTCAGAACATTAGGGCAAATATGGAGGATTCCATCGATGCCCAAGCTCACGCGGGCACCGGGAAATCCTTTGTGCTGAATGAGATACTGGCTCTTATGCCTGAGCGTAGAATCCTATTCCTCGCCGATGTGGAAGCGAAGCTAAAACCCATACGAGCTCGATTTTCCGAGGATCACGTCTGGGCGGTAACATTCAGGTGGATGGCTACCAGACTTCTGTCGGGTGGGAACAAGGCTCTTGAGAAGAGGTTGAAGGCGATTTCGAGATTGCCACTCTCTTATTCAGCGCTCGCAGAAAAGGCAGGGATCAGCTCAATCGGTAATCGTAATGCTGCCCGTGTGGCGGCTCTTTGCTGGTCGGTTATCGCCAAGTTTTGCTTTTCAAACGATGCCCGGATCACTATCAGTCATATACCCTACGATCAGGTCCGCTGGCTCTCGACTTCGGAACAAGAAATATTAGCGGCCGTGGCAGGAAAGCTTTGGTTCAAGATGACAAGCTTTGAGGAAGAGGAAGATCCACTTCCGGTGCGTGGCTACCACCGAGTTAAACAATTGGCTTTATCAAAGCTTAATTTACCTGAATCTATCGATACAGTAATTGTTGACGAAGGCCATGACTTGAGCGAGCCAATGGTCGATATCCTCGACAGGTCGCCTCAAACTGTAATTACTTTGGGGGACCAGTTCCAAAATCTGCAAGGGCGATACATAACCCATAACGCGAGGATCCGCCATCGCGAAATGGCTATCTCGTTACGAGCAGGCCCAGCATTGGCCGACTATATAAACCCACTTTTAGCTGATTTCCCAGACGCAAGCGCACTACCGTTTGTAGCTGATAAGGCGAAAGACACAGTGGTGGCTGACTATCGAGCGGACTCATTCCCTCCTGAACCCTCGGTAATTCTGGTGGCCGATGAATGGGGTATTTTCGACTGGTTAATTCGCAATCGTAATTCGAGCCAAGGTGCAGCGGTCATTGACTGGACCAATCAGTTCGAACCATTCCTAGAGGGATGCCTTTATTTATATATGCATGACAAGCGTCCGAGTCACGGGGCGATTGCTCGCTTCGGAAGCTGGGAACAATTGCATTCGGAAATGAAGTGGAACGACGCCTTTCTCAGGGTTGAGCAATGGCTCGAAGTTGTGGGTACCAAATTTGGTGTTTCCGGGCTTTACCAATGCGCAAAATTGGCTGAGCTCGCTGATGGAAAACCGTCACGTCCGTTGTTGGCCACAGTATTTACAGTGAAAAACTACGAGTTTCCGAGAATGGCAATTTCTGAGGACTTATACTATTTTTCTGATCTGAGAAGTAAAACCGAGCTGTCAAAAAAGCTATCATTGCTGTATACCGCTATCACAAGATCGTCTGGGAAAATCTACTTTCCGGATACGCATAATGAGAGAATTGCGACGATCTTGAGCTCTCAAAGCTTGAGAGCGAAGCCACTTAACCTTCCGCACCTGAATATATAAGTAACTGCTAACGCATTGAAGTTCATAATGCGTCGGACCAATGCTTCATGTAATCCCTCATGGTTTCGTAGATATTCTATCTGACCGCTTTAGCCGACTCTGTTGAAAAGGTCGATTTCTCAGGAAACCTGACGTTGAGCTGGCCCTATCAAAGAATCTATTCACCACTGTTAAGTGGCTTTTCGGTACTTCGTTGACCGTTGCTGCTTTTGTCAGAGGGTTGATTTAAGGGTTTTTGCTTGAAGCAGGCGTACTATCCTGTGGGAGGATCTGGCCAGTCGGCGCAGGTTCTGTACCGCAGCCGCTAACGTGAACTCATCCCTCGTAGTCGCAAGCGATCCAGTTTCAAGATGCGCTTGAGGTGGGGTACAAGACAACATCCGCTGCCATTTCTTTGGCTCTAGAGTATTAGTCTATAAATACATTTTTTGTAAAATCACGTCCGTGTTTAAGTATGGTTTTTGCATTGCGGGATCGCTCAAATATCAGTCTAATACTCGTCTAAATTTGCGAATTCAAGACCTGTCGATATTTATCTCTAGAGGCTCTAACGTAATCAGGCAACGTGTGTTCTCTGCTGTGATAGAAATCATCGCTTGTGAGATCTAGAATTGTTCTGATCACACCTGAGAACCCCCACATCGGCAGTTCGCTGTCAGCGCAATCAGCCTCTTCAACTTCCATGCCATTCAAAATAGGAATTGCATGTTCAATATTTTCAATTAGTTCTTTGAGGGTAAAGCCTGCCTCCCGAATATCTTCGAGTAAGCTAGGTATATCCTCATCATTGTAGTTTCGTTTATTAAAGTACCTATCACGTAGAGCTAGCAAACTGTCTGAATTAAGCTCATCTAGATTACTGAAGTCTTGGTTCGATCTAGAAAAATCGTTTTTGTACTCGATTTTCATGTCTTTTATAGCATCAAATTGTTCGTCCGCTAATTCAATCAGTGCGCTAAGTCGGTTAAGCTTTCGGCGTAGCTGCGGCGGCACGTCAGATGCTCTTTTGTAAAGCAACTTATGGCTGATAGCGGACCAAGTATGCATAAGCATAGTACGGACCTGAATTTCGGCCTTCAATCCGTCGAGGCCTCTGGCGGCCGGGTGTGTCAACCACTCACTTTTTAATTTTACGACATAGTGAAATGATCTATAGCCAAATTGATTGTCGTCTAACTCATCTTGCTTATCTTCTTTGGAAACTATATCAAATTCATCGTCGATCAATTTGCAAGTTATGACAATATCGGTTTGATAGTAACAGATCACTCGAATTCCGCATAGGTCGTCGATATTTTCAATCTGTGCCTCATAGCCCTTTCTTGAGATTTTTTCGAGAAGGGAATTTTCATCCTTGATTCTGGATTCGATTGTGAATATAGGCACATTTTTTTGAGCAATCATGTCTTCCAAGGCGGCAACCAAATTACCTCTCAAACGTTCAACCTTCGGTTTTAATTCCCGATACTGTCGAATCAGTTCTGGCATGTTGCGTTCTGTCATTTTAATGCAATCCCCTGAAAGAGAAAAATATAGTTTTCCATAAATGGAACCCTAAACAATGTTGGCGCGCAATCTCTGCCATAAAGCGGTTCTTACCTACAAGGTTTGACCGCCTAGGTTAAATAGTAGCTATAATAGCAACCCAAACCAACCTTCGTTAGCAACCTCCACCGACCAGCACCTAGGAGCGTCCGATAGCGGTCGGTTGCCGCCGGCAAATTCAAGCCCAAGCGGAGACGCCTGCGACCCGACGCAATCCAGTCGATATTGCAAAGGCGATGTAGAACATATCAATCCTCGCCAACCAGCCTCCGGCGAAGAACGCCGCACAGGCCTTTTCTAAATCCATGCGGGTGAGCTTTTCGAACCTCTCCCAGCGTAGTTCACTCAATGGCAACGCCTCTGCGGCTGTACGAACTGAGGTAAAGGTGGGACATGACTTGCTGGCACCGTGATTGCGGTTCCCATCATTTTTGACGATCCATGTGCAAATGCGACTCCTGTCATCGGGCGCCGGTAGTTGTGCACAGTGTTGTGTATTCAAACCGCGAGCACCGCAGCTTTCCTTACGAGAGGGAATCAACCTCAGGCCCAACTCAAGGTTCGTTTCTCGGGAAAGCATCAAGTCATTGTCTTGGTGATGGAATCGCGAGGGTAGACGCTCCGGTATCGCACCACGCCATTGACGGCTACTTGAGAAACCCTCCGTCACCGCCATGTAGATAAACGCAAAGCCTCTGAATTCTGAGAGCAATTAAGGGCTTTATGGTTTCTGACATATCAAAAATCGGCTGTCAGACGCCGCATGAGCGAATACACACGATAAGCCTGGCAGCGATAGGACTTTCTGAAAGCAATCAAATAATCCCAATCAAAATCCGATCCCAGTCCCTACGCCATCCTCCTCATGGACAAATCCATCAACCCCATCAGATCTCTCTGTTCTCTCAGCGAAAGCACCAGCCGCGCGATGGATCGGCTGCTCTCTACCTCGGACAAGGACAAGCCCGTTACGTAGAGCTGGATATCACCTGACTCGGGGTGGAGAAGCTTCACCGAGAAGGTTTCATTCGGCGCTACAACGCACTCGCACCTGGAAGGCAGAAAAGCTGTCTCAAGAACGCGCTGAATGTCGGGTTTTGAAAACATGGTGCGTCCTCTGGTAAGGGCCAAATCGTGATTTGAAGTGTAGACGAGTTTCAGGTGAATAGGTTTCCGAGTTGCGCAACGGATGCATGCGGCGCGGCGGGCTTTTTGTGGCGGCTGCCTGGGGCTGTTTTTTCCTGATCGAGGTAACTGCCTGCAACACCTCACGCGCTCTGGTCTAAAGTACCCTCTTCTGAACTCATCGAGCGTCGACCGACATGAATGAACGCGCACGTGAACTGGCGTCTCGTCTGATTCGCAATTTCAATGAGGCTCACCTCGAACATGAAGTTCGTGAACCGCTCTATGAAAGCTCGGCAGCCCGCCTGGGCACAGGCACGGCCGCGCAAAAGCTGGGGGCCTCGATTGATGTCGTGGCGCCGGGCAAGCGCTCCTGCCCTTATCATTTTCATCATGTGCAGGAAGAGATGTTCGTGATCGTCGAGGGTGAAGGCAGTTTGCGTGTTGCGGGTGAGATGCTGCCGATCAGAACGGGTGACATCGTGTTTATCCCGGCTGGCTCCGAATATCCTCATCAGATAATCAACACCTCGCAGGCGCCGCTGAAGTACCTGTCGATCAGCACTCGGGAAACGCCGGAGGTTTGTGAATACCCGGACTCGGGGAAGTATCAGGCGATGGTTTCAGTGCAGGGAACCCGGGTGTTCACCGCCAACCAGCGGACCACGGAAAACCTCGATTACTGGGACGGCGAGCCGTGATTTGAATTGTTTGTAAATTGTATCTGGCAGTTCACGCTTTTTTCACGTTCGCGGGTTTATTGTTAACTCAATTCCCAGCAAGACCTTAAGCCCGCTACCCCCCATCGCGGGCTTTTCTTTGTCTGCGATTTGAGCATGCAGCGTCTGGCATGGGTCAAGAGACATCAGGGACACGACTGCTCAAGCAAGCGTCGGGCAGACAGGGAACATCATGCAGAAAACGATTTCCAAGCCCTACCTCCCGGATGAAACCCTGCAATCATGAAAAACACCCTGAAAAAACTGCTCCTCGCCGTTGCGTGTCTGGCGGCTGCTCCCGCGTTCGCTGCGTGTCAGATGACGCCGGTGGCGTATGACATGCCCTCGCAACGTCTGGACGAGGCCTTGCAGCAACTTGCGCACCGATCCGGCTGCCCGGTGAAGGTCGATCTGGGCGCGGACAGCAGCAGAAAGGTCAAGAAATTCAAGGGCACGTTCACGCCGGATCAGGCGCTTTGGCTGGTGTTGAAGAAAACCGGGCTGGAGGGCTATGTCGAAAACGACGGGCTCACCGTTGATCGTCGAGGCCAGGATTTCGTAAACCAGCGAGCAACTGAGCTACGCACAGCTATCGATGAGGCTGGCACGCGAATGGAAGCCAGAAAGAAAAAGCGCTTTCTTCACCAGTTGGAGACCATCGAAGCCGGAGCGAAGAAGCTGGTTCTTGAGCAGAGCTTTGTCAGCGCAGCCGAGATGGCGAGTTACAAGCGTGACTTCGACGAACTGTCGAGCCAGATACCGGCCAGCAAGTGATCCCGCGATAATTGCGCTAAGATTTGCCACTTTTGAGCAAAAGGCCGAACGCGCTGTGGATGACCGATGAAAAAAACCGCATTACTCCTGTTGGCACTGGCCCTGCCTGCGCTTGCTCAAGGCGCGGGCGATGCAGAGGCCGGGAAAGCAGTCTTCACCCGCCTCTGCTCGGGCTGTCACAAGATCGGCCCTTCTGCACGCAGCGCATTTGGCCCGCCCCTCAACGGCATCATTGGTCGTCAGGCGGGGCAACAGGAAGGCTACGTTTACACCGACGCGATGAAGAACTCGGGGCTGGTCTGGACGCGCGAAGAGTTGCGCACGTATATCAAGGACCCGAGCGAAGTTGTCCCCGGCACTCGCATGAAACTGTGGTGGATGGGTAACGATGAGCGAATGGAAGATCTGCTGGAATACCTGGATGCCAACAAGTAGTACGAAGGGGTAAAGCGAGATTCGGCTATAAATCGCCCCCGGTACTCACCGAGGGCAATCTGTCAGTTACTTGTCCGGTGTGTAAGGCGGGTAATCATCCTTGCTGCCTTTTTCGGTCGCAGGAGTCTTTGCAGGCTCAGTAGGGTCGATCTGCGGGTCTTTGGCGTCCGGCGACTTCTCGTCGAAACCCTGATCGTTGTTGTTTCCGTTGCTGCTGCCTGGCTGGGTGCCGGTCATGTGCGCCTCCGTTTGTTAAATTCAGGACCTGATAGTCAGAGAGCCTGTGGACACAGCCGTGCGATGTGTCTGACGAACGGACCTGGCAGAGGGATATGGCAGCGGCAAAGAGCAAATGATAGCCTTGCGCCATGCTTGCGTCTACCGGGAGTACATCATGAAAAGGCTTTCAATAACGCTGTCGATGTTTGCTTTGCTGGGCAGTGGCGCAACATACGGCGAGATCTTCAAATGCACATCACCTCAGGGCAAGGTGAGTTATGCATCCATCCCCTGCGATGAAAGCGCGCAAAGCGCATTGCAACGCCAGGGGCCGCCATACATGCGAGGGGACGACGAGCCGTTGGACTATGTTCACAAGACCAACCTCAAGGCGACCGAATACCTGAAGGTCGGCGGTCGCACTCGGGTGCAGGTGATCGAGACCGAGCGCTACAAGGCTTTCCAGCGAAACCGCCCGCCTCCCCCGAACGTCCCCTCGCAGTGCCAAAGCCCGCACTACGACAGTCAGTGTTTCGATCCGTCGGGTGGAATGTCCTCGAAAAAACGGCCGGCCCTCCAGGACAGCGCTCGATAACTTACAGAACGTTTTTCACATCGGCGCGCACTTCGCTGATCTGAATTTCAGGGATCAGGTCGGTGTAGTTGATGATATCGGCATTGATCTGTTTTGAATGCGGCCCCATGCCGGCTTCAAAGTCTTCAATGGAATCACAATAAATGTGGCACATGCCGATATACACGGGGTCCGAGCCTGGCGTTGCCCCGCCTATGCCTCGGTCCACGCTGTAACCCTTGCAGTACGTGCCCATCAGCTCCTGCACCAGCGGCATGTGTTTGTCACGATAGTAATCGTGGTCGAAACGGGCACCCTCTTCATACGCATACAGCACGCTGACTTTGATCATAACGACAGGCTCCTCTTCAAGTGATCGATAAATTCGTGCGGACAGCCGCTTGCAAGTGCTGACACCAAAGGCCACCTCCCTCACAATCACGCCGTCTTGCCGGGCTATTCCAAGAGACAGCCTGGCTATCGAAACGTTTGAGGAAAAACCACATGAATACGCTTGAGTGGAACGAGGCCGCGCTGGCGAAATACCTCGCGACCCATCCGACCCTGAAGGATGAGATCAGCGCGTTGAGCCCCAAGGAGCAAAAGCAGCAAGTGCAGTGGGCGTTCGAAGATGAGGCCGAGAGCCAGGGTCTCGAAACCTGGGAGCTGGCGCTGGAACTGATTGCCGAGTCGCCCGAACAGTTGCAGAGCATGCGTCTGGAAGCACACCGTCAGGTCGCCGAAGCGCTGGGGATGGACTGGGAAGAATATTGCGGATTCAACGATATCCAGCCATGACGCAGAGCGCAGTCGGCGCTGAATCCGCCATTGATCGGCACGCCATTCAGTGACCCGGCAGTCAGCGCTTTACCTGCTCCCTATGGATGAGTAACGTCTGCTCACTTCAATAAAGGAATCACGTCATGAGTGATCTGGTCTCATACCATCTGGACGACGGTGTCGCCACGCTGACCCTGAACAACGGCAAGGTCAATGCCATTTCCCCGGACGTGATCGTTGCGTTCAACGCCGCGCTGGACCAGGCCGAAAAGGATCGGGCCATCGTTATTCTCACCGGCCAGCCGGGCATTCTGTCGGGCGGTTACGACCTCAAGGTCATGACCTCCAGCCCCGAGGCCGCGATCGAGCTGGTCGCACAGGGCTCGACGCTGGCGCGGCGCATGCTGTCGCACCCCTTCCCGATCATCGTCGCCTGCCCCGGCCACGCGGTTGCCAAGGGCGCCTTTCTGCTGCTGTCCGCCGATTATCGAATCGGTGTCGCCGGGCCATTCAGTATCGGTCTGAACGAAGTGCAGATCGGCATGACCATGCACCATGCCGGTATAGAGCTGGCGCGCGATCGCCTGCGCAAATCGGCGTTCAATCGCTCAGTGATCAACGCCGAGATGTTCGACCCTGAAGCAGCGATGGCCGCCGGCTTCCTCGACCGCGTGGTCAGCGTCGAGGAGCTGCAGAGCACCGCGCTGGCCGTCGCCGGGCAATTGAAGAAGATCAACATGAGCGCGCACAGGAAGACCAAACTCAAGGTCAGAAAGGCCTTGCTCGACACGCTGGAGGCAGCGATCGAACAGGATCGGCAGCACATGCTCTGAGGCTCGACCGAAGCCCGCGCCAACGGGCTTTCGTTTATCGGCGAACTCATACGCATTTGATCAATCTGATCAGCGACCGCGCATGTTTTTGCGCCACTGACAAATTGAAGAAGCGATAGCACCATGGGTCGAGTTGTTGCAGCAGCGGTGTACAGCAAGGGTAAAAAAGTCCGTGATATCACCCTCGATGAGGGCGCCGCCTGGGCAGCCAAGCCCGATCACTTTGTCTGGATAGGACTGGAGCAGCCCACCAACGCGGAGCTGACCAGCCTCAAGGAGCAGTTCAATCTGCATGAGCTGGCCCTTGAAGACGCGCTGGAGGTGCATAGCCGTCCGAAGCTGGAAACCTTTGGCGATGCACTGTTCATCGTGACTTACGCCCCCGTACGCGACAACGGCAAGCTGCTGTTCATCGAAACCCATATCTTCGCCGGCAAGGGCTATGTCATCACCTCGCGCAACGGCCACTCCAAGTCCTACGGGCTGGTGCGTCAGCGTTGCGAGGCCAGACCACTGCTGCTGGAGCACGGCGAAGACTTCGTGCTCTACGCGCTTCTGGACTTCGTGACCGAGAACTATCAGCCGGTGACCGAAGCCATTCACGCCGAGCTCGAGCAACTGGAGCAGAGCGTCATCGGTGGCTCGTTGCGCGAGTCCGACATCCAGCACATTCATGCCCTGCGCCGCGACCTGTTACGCATGCGTCGCTACGTGGCACCCATGGTGGAAGTGGGCGAAGAATTGCAGAGACTGAGTTTTCCGTTCATCGACAAGAACATGCGCCCCTACTTTCGCGATGTCGAAATTCACGTCAAGCGCCAGATGGAAGACCTGGGCAACCTGTGTGACATCGCCAGCCAGACGATCGAAATCGGCCTGCTGCTGGAGTCTTCGCGGCAGAGCATCGTGCAACGCAAGTTCGCCGGTTGGGCAGCGATTCTGGCGTTCCCGACAGCGATTGCCGGCATCTACGGCATGAATTTCGAGAACATGCCTGAACTCAAGTGGGAATACGGCTACTTCATCGTGCTGGGCGTCATTCTGGGCGGGTGTACGGCACTGTTCGCCAGCTTCAAGCGCTCCGGCTGGCTATAAACCCGCCACTGCAACCTCATTCAAACAGTCCGGCGAACGCATGACGATGGGCCATGCGCCGGGTCAGACTGACTGTTTTTCCGGTTTGTGCGCCACAAAGCGCATCATCCATTCCGCCACTGTCGCGCCATGATGGTCGTGGTCAAGGCTGGCCACACCCTGCTTGTAAATCTGCTCGCCCAGCGCTTCCTGACGAAGGTCAAGCAAGGTGCGTGAAAAATCATGGATGAACTCGGGATGCCCCTGGAAACACAGCACCTGATCATTGATATGGTAAGCCGCAAACGGGCAGAACTCGCTGGACGCAATGACCGTGGCGTTCTCGGGCAGCGCGGTGACCTGATCCTGATGACTGATCAGCAGCGTGAGCGTGTCCATCGCCGGTGTCATCCACGGCCTGGCGGGGGCCAGTTGATAATGGTGAATCCCGACGCCCCACCCCTGCACGGCACGCTCGGTCCTGCCGCCCAGCAGTAAGGCCAGCAACTGGTGACCGAAGCAGATGCCCAGCAGTTTTTCGCCGCGCTGATACAGTTCCAGCAGATAGACCTTCAAGGTCTGAATCCAGGGGTCGGTGCCAAATGAGTCGGCCTTGCTGCCGGTCACCAGGTAAGCATCGAACTGCTCGTCTGAAGGTGGATAGTCGCCCTGCACCACGTTGTAAACCGTCAGCTCTGCGGCGATGGGCTGGCGAGCGAAGAGTAATTCGAACATCCGCCCATACCCGTGATATTGCTCGACCAGTTCAGGTCGCAGATTGTCGGTTTCCAGAATACAGATGCGTAAAGACATAAAAGGGATCCTGAAGCAGTAATGAGGCAGTAGCGCACCGGCAGAGCCTGCCTTGAAGGCCTCGGCAAATCAAGCAGTGCCCCGTCCCGCTTCAGACGTTTATTCCATGTAGGAAAAATCTGTCCCGGACGAACGGTGCAAAGCTGACGGGCAAAGACGAAGCGTCTAGAAAAGGCCTGTTGATTCAGCGCCCCTTCCGATAATAGCTTTCGCTTCTAGATAAGCAATTTTAGATTCCCAACAGTTCTAAACTCCAGGGCACCTCGGCTCTATGGTTAGATCTGTAACAGGAAGCGCGCAAAATCCTTTCAGCGCTCGGGCCAGCGGTCGAATGACCGGACCCACCTGTTCAATGCGCAACCTTGCCAGCAGTCGATGATCCGTTTTGCGGATCGGCCTGCTTCTGTCGCTCAGGAATAACAACAAAAGGCGGTCAGCCATGTTCAAGTTCAAGCACTCCAAAGTACGTCAGGCGGGATTGATCCTCTTTACCACTGCGCTGTTATTGATCGTGCCTAACCTGAATCGATTGTTTGGCTGATCCACGCGCTTTCGAACTATGTTCAACTGTGCAACTCTTTCCATTCGCACTGAGGGAGGTGGGTTTATGCGCCAATGGATTGCTGTTTGGGCACTTGTCAGCAGCTTCGCAGCACACGCGGGGATGGTCGATCAGGCTGCGGCCGTGGCAGCGTTGAAGGAAGGCAAACTGGCAATGGATGTACGTAGCCAGACCGACTATGACGCAGGCACGGTACTGAACGCCGTACGCGTCGATGACCGACGGTTGGTCAATCAGATGAAACAGGTGCTCAACGACCGCAATGCCGTGTTCGTCATTTTCAGCAGCACGGACAGCAAGGCCGACAAGGCTCAGGAACAGCTCAGGGCTGCGGGCTACTTCAGCGTCATCAATGGCGGCAACTATGAAGAGCTGCATAACGCGCTCTACGACATCACCGACGACCCTGCCGAATGAACAATGGCCGGGTAGTTGAGCCCGGCCATTTCATGATGCGCAGACCCGCTGCGGGTTACTGATGCTGCGTCTGGACTTGCACGCGGGTTTTCACTTTCGGCGTGCCGGTCATGGGCGACACCACGACCTTGGCGTGCATCTGCTCGGATCCGCCGCCGCGCCGCATGCCGCGCACCGGACAGGCGTCCAGATAGTCCAGCCCGACCGCCAGTTTCAAATGGCGCTCGGGGATCGCCAACTGATTGGTGACATCGAAACTGTACCAGGCGTCGTCTATCCAGGCCTCGGCCCAGGCGTGGCTGGACAGATGCTCGCTGTCTTCGCTGCACAGATAACCGGAAACATAACGGGCCGGCACCCCAAGGCTGCGGGCACAGGCCAGAAACGCATGAGTATGGTCCTGACAGACGCCAGAGCGTCCGGCGAAGGCCTGCGCGGCACTGGTGTCCACTTCGGTCGCGCCCTGGGTGTAGGTCATGTGCTGGTTGAGCGCCTGCATCAGGTCGATCAACCCTGTGCGGTCAGCCCGCTTGCGACACTCCATCGCCGCAAAACTGCGAATCGCTTCGTCAGGCTCGGTCAGTCGCGTCACGCGCAAAAACGGTAATGCCGACTGGCTTTCGTGCTCGGCCTCGCGGGTTTCGTCGATTTCCACCTGCCCGCGCGCGCCGATGATGATCGCTTCGTGCGGCTCTTCCAGGCTCAGGACGTGCAGGATATTGCCAAAGGGATCGATCTGCGCACGCACCGGACGTGGCAACGTCAGCTGCCAGCTGAGCACTTGCTGGCGCTCACTGTCGTGAGGCGTCAGGCGCAGATACTGGATACTCGAGCGCACCTGGTCATCGTAGTGATAGGTGGTCTCATGGCTTATCGAAAGTCTCATGCAGCCTCCAGGTACGAAGTGTGAATGGCATCACCCAGTTGGGCCAGCAGCGGAATGAATTCGTTCAACCACTCGTGCAGGCCTTCAGCCAGGATCTCGTCGATGCTGGTGTAGCGCAATCTGGCATCCATCTCGGCCGCCATGCGCTGTGCGGGACGCCCGTTGACGCCCGGCAGGCTGGCCAGAATGACGTCCATCTCTTCCAGGCACGCGCGTAGCGAGCGTGGAATGTCAGCACGCAGCAACAACAGTTCAGCAACCTGACGCGCGCCTGGCGCATCCCGATAGACTTCAGTGTAAGCCTCGAACGAGGACAGTGCGCGCAGCAAGGCGCTCCACTGGTAATAACCGGCCGCCGAGTTGTCTGCCGCAGCATTGGCCTGTGGCCCACGCAATTCAAGCATTTCATAGCGGGCATCGAGCATGCGCATGGTGTTGTCGGCGCGCTCGATGAACGTGCCCAGACGGATGAAACGGAACGCATCGTTACGCATGATGGTGCCGTAGGTCGCGCCACGGAACAGGTGCGAACGCTCCTTGACCCATTCACAGAAACGGCTCATGCCGTAGCGGGTCAGGCCCTGCTGGGCGATGCCGCGAATCTCCAGCCAGGTGGAGTTGATGTTCTCCCACATGTCTGCGGTGATGCGCCCGCGCACCGCGTGCGCACTGGCCCTCGCTGCGCCCAGGCAGCTGTAGATGCTGGCGGGGTTGGTGGCGTCCAGGGCAAAGAAATGCAGCATGCGCTCGGCATGCAGCTCGCCATGACGCTCGATATAGGTTTCCAGCGTTCCGGTGATCAGCAACGGCATGGCTATTTCATCCAGCCCGTCGCCCCGCCCGTCCTGCGGCATCAGCGACAGCGAATAGCTCACGTCCAGCATGCGGGCGAGGTTCTCCGCTCGCTCCAGGTAACGCGACATCCAGAAAAGATCAGAGGCAGTTCTACTTAACATTGGCAGGCATCCTTAATCCTCGACCACCCAGGTGTCTTTGGTTCCGCCACCCTGTGACGAATTGACCACCAGTGAGCCTTCACGCAAGGCCACTCGGGTAAGCCCGCCAGGCACAACGCGGGTTTCACGACCGGACAGAACAAACGGGCGCAAATCGATATGTCGCGGGGCGATGCCGTTCTCGACAAAGGTCGGACAGGTCGACAGGCACAAGGTGGGTTGGGCGATGTACGCATGCGGCTTGGCCTTGAGGCGTGCCCGGAAGGCTTCGATCTCGGCGGCGGTCGCTGCGGGGCCGACCAGCATGCCGTAGCCACCGGAGCCCTGGGTTTCCTTGACGACCAGATCGCCGAGGTTGGCCAGCACATGGGACAGCTCTTCCGGCTTGCGGCACTGCCAGGTCGGCACGTTTTTGAGAATCGGCTCTTCATCCAGATAGAAGCGAATCATGTCGGTGACGTAGGGGTAAACCGACTTGTCATCCGCGACGCCGGTACCGATGGCATTGGCCAGCACCACATTGCCGGATCGATAGGCAGACAGCAGCCCAGGAACGCCCAGCATCGAATCAGGGTTGAAGGCCAGCGGATCGAGGAATGCGTCATCGAGACGACGATAGATCACATCAACGGCTTTCGGGCCGTCGGTGGTGCGCATGAACACGCGGTCATCACGGACAAACAGGTCGGCACCTTCCACCAGTTCAACGCCCATCTCGCGAGCCAGAAACGCATGCTCGAAAAAGGCGCTGTTGAAGCGGCCAGGCGTCAGCAC
This sequence comes from Pseudomonas cerasi, assembly GCF_027983475.1. Lineage (NCBI taxonomy): Bacteria > Pseudomonadati > Pseudomonadota > Gammaproteobacteria > Pseudomonadales > Pseudomonadaceae > Pseudomonas > Pseudomonas cerasi. The sequence continues at coordinate 1,012,578 of NZ_JAQJVM010000001.1, read as the reverse complement.
CACGACACTCGGGTTGTCCAGATGGCTGGAACTCTTGAGCGTGTCGAGCAACAGGTTCGGGTAATGATCGATCGGCGCAATGCGCTGTGCGGAAAACAGCTCCGGAAACAGGCGCATCATCATCTTGCGGTCTTCGAGCATGTAGCTCACGCCGCTCGGAGTGCGCAGGTTGTCTTCCAGCACGTAATACGTGCCATCACCGTCGCGCACCAGATCGACGCCGGAAATATGCGAGTACAGATCGCGGTGCAGATTCAGGCCCTGCATTGCCAACTGGTACTGCTCGTTGGCCAGCACCTGTTCGGCGGGAATGATCCCGGCCTTGATAATGCGCTGGTCGTGATACAGATCCGCGAGAAACATGTTCAGCGCCTTGACGCGCTGAATGCAGCCACGCTCGACAACCCGCCATTCGCTGGCCGGGATGCTGCGCGGGATGGTATCGAAAGGGATAAGCCGCTCGGTGCCCTGCTCATCACCATAGAGTGTGAACGTGATCCCGGCACGGTGAAACAGCAGATCAGCTTCGCGCCTGCGTTGAGCCAAAAGCTCGGGAGGCGTATCACCCAGCCAGCGGGCGAACTCCCGATAGTGCGGACGGACTACGCCGCCCGCATCGTACATCTCGTCATAAAAGGTGCGGATCATGCCGTACTCCTTGTCACCATGGACACCAAGACCATCGCAAAGCCCGTGCCACCGGCATAAACGCTTTAATTTCAAAAGGTTAGGTAAACACTCGACGTTCTACGCACCATTCCTGTGCACTAAACGCCCAAGCCAATTCTTTTGCGCCTCATTCGGAAGCGTCATTCAACCGTGAAATCTATGATCAGCATAGTCAGAGTTGATTTCCGCCAACAGCATTAGTTCGCCACACTCCACAGCAACCGAGCAAACAGGGCACCAAACGCCGTTTTTTGCCGCAACCGATATTTTGTCCAGCAGATGAAGAACGCCTGCGGATTTTAAACAGACTTCCCTTTGCGCCACTCGTTTGAGTGGCTTTTTTTTGACCACTGTTTATGAACGCGGGCCGAAAACAGAACCGGCCGATCCGGAACGTGTCCCGAATCAGCCGGTGGTGTATGCCTGACAATCCGCAGCCATCAAGCGTGCAGTCTTCTGATCTCCTGAGTAACGCCCCATCCCTCGACTTCGCCGTCCATAGGTGAAATGACCGTCTGGAAGTCCTGCTCGAAGTCACCAATGCCGTGATAAGTCGCGTACATGACTTTGCTCAATTGCAGGTGCCAATGGCCGTCATCACGTACGTTTACCTGGGTGTTGAGGGATTCGCCGCGAAATTGCTCTGCGGCCTGCCGTGCCCGTTCCTCATCCGGGAAGATGGCGTAGAACTCGATGGGATAGATTCGCGCGAAGTCAAAACCGCCTTCTTTCATGCGGCGCAGTACGTTACTGCTGATGTCCTCTTGATAGGCTGTGCTCATGAAACGTCCTCCTATGCAACGATAGATAGAGTTTCAACTCTTCCAGAGCGACCGCCGAGTCCTCGGGGGCCGCCTCACGACAGATAATCCGGCGTGGGGAATCAAGCATGTAGCTGACCGGACCAGGCTTGGCGCCGGTCGGGTATCGAGATGTCAGAGGCCGTCTGAACAGCCTCATCTGCAGAGTAGCCCCATCGTGGGCCGGATGCCAAGTGGTTGCCACGAAAAGGTTTTTGAATCAGCGCAGATCAGGCAACTTCTGTAATGGAAATAATCTGCACACTGTTATGGTCCTTGAGCGTCTTCACGGTAGGCTCCTCAGTACGCCCGTCAAGATCATTGAGATCCAGCTCGTCGGTCATTGGGTAAAGGTCCTTGCGCAGGAAACGCGCAGCCTCTTCCTCACTGGGACGCTCATCAAAACCAGCCTCGCGGCGCTGCTGCACACCATCCTTGTCCAGATACAAAATGGCCCACTGTTTCATCAATGCCTCCCATACGAAGCCAGGCACTCTGGCTTATGTGATCTGGACCTTTTGGCCCGCGCATTCGTTCAACCGATTACGCCGCAGGGCCACCCATGACGGGTAAAAAAAAGACCCTCGCAGTCAATGCCGAGGGCCCTTGTCGCCAGACTGATTCGACTCGCCGGTCAGCCGGACGAGTCGGTTGTCATTAGTTGCGGTTTTTGCTGGCTTCTACACCGGCCGTGTTGTCCAGCAGGCTCTTGGTGGCCGTCTGCAGGAAGCTTTCCAGCTTGCGCTTGAGCTCCTGCGTGTCCGGCGCATCAGGCACTTCTTCGGCATGCGGCTTGGCACCGAGCGTGTAGGTCAACAGCTTGGCAGGCATCTCGGTCGGTTCGATCAGGATGCGATTGCCGCTGATGATAGCGACCACCTGCTCACTGCCCGACGGCTTGATCACACCGAAGCCCTTGTCACCCTCAGGCAGGTTCAGCAGATCGCGGCCCCAGCACTGGTTGCGGTTCAGGCCACCCAGACGCCCCATGATGGTCGGTACTACGTCGACCTGCGTACCCACAATGCTGCTGCGCTGGCCGAACTTCTCCTGCACACCAGGGCCGATCAGCAGCAGAGGCACGTTGAAACGGCCCAGGTCCATTTCAGTCAGTTGCTTATCGTTACCAAAACCATGGTCGCCCAGCACCACGAACAACGTGTTCTTGTAGTAAGGCTCTTTTTTGGCCTTCTCGAAGAACTGGCCGAGCGCCCAGTCGGCATAACGCATGGCGGTCAAATGCTCGTCCAGCGAGCCATGCCCGGTGACGCGCTCGACCGGCAGAGGATCCGGCAGCGCATACGGCGTGTGGTTGGACAGGGTCTGCAACAAGGCATAGAACGGCTTGCCGTCCTGACGGGCCTTGAGCTCCTGCGCACCACGGTCGAACATGTCCTGGTCGGAAACACCCCAGGTCGGATCGGAGAACACCGGATTGACGAAGTCCTCGCGGCCGACGAAGTTGGTCATGCCCTGGTTGCTGAAGAAACCCGACTGGTTGTCCCAGGCAAAGTTGCCGTTATAGACGTAGACGTCGTCGTAGTTGCGGCCCGTACTCAGCAATTGCGGAAGACCCGACAGCTTGTGGCTGCCTTCCGGCGTTTGCATCAGGTACTCGAAGCCCGGCAGGTTCGGGAAGCACGCCATGGTGGCGAACATGCCCTGGTGGGTGTGGGTACCGTTGGAGAAGAAGTGATCGAACAACAGGCCTTCCTTGGACAACTTGTCGAAGTACGGCGTGATGTTGGCATCGTTGCCCAGGGCGCCTACCGAGTGACCGGCAAAGCTTTCCATCAGGATCACCACCACGTTGCGGATCGGCAAGGTGTTCTCTGCCGGTGGCGTGAAGTCGCGACGCACAGCGGCAATATCCGGCTCGACCAGCTTGTCATTCGGTGTCAGCAGCATGTCGCGCACGGTCTGCTGGGCCTCGTTCTGTGGCAGCGTGGCTTTCCAGATGTTGTCGCGATCTTCGGACATACGGCTCTTGGCCGCCGTGATCAGCGTCAGAGTGCCATTGAGCCCCAACTGGTTGGCGAAATTGGACTCGGTGGTGTAGGCGTCGCCCCAGCGCAAAGGCGGGCCCTGGCGCAAGGTGCCACGGATGCAGACCACCATGACCAGCAACACCAGCACGAACACACCGGCGCGCACATACCAAGGCGCAATGGAACGAGTGGCCTCCGGACTGGTTTTTGCAGCAACACGTGGACGGGTTGCACGGTCAATACCCTTGAACACCAGACTCAGCAGCCAGGTCACCACGGCCCATGCCAGCAGGTAACGGACCACCGGGAAACCGTACCAGAGCATGCTCAGGACAGTCTTCGGGTCTTCCTTGACGTACTGAAACACCAGGCCGTTCAGGCGCTGGTGAAACTCACGGTAGAAGTCCATTTCCATCAAGCCGAAGAACAGCGTGATGCTGCCGACCACGGTCAGCCAGAAACGGAAGAACCCGCGTGCCGCCATGGCGCGTGCGCTGAACAGCGACAGCACCAGCGGAATCAACAGGTACATGGTCAGGCGCAGGTCGAAGCGCGTGCCGTTGAACAGTGCTTCAAGGAACGTCGAGGCAGGCGTGTCGCCAATCATCTCGCGGTTGTAGACCAGCAGACCGATACGCAACAGCGTATACATCACCATCAGGGCGAAGCCACTGAGCAGGATGTAAGCCAGATGCGATTTGACAGTGGGATTTTGCAGGCGGGCTTGCCGATGAATCTGGGCGTCCGTTTTGGCCATGGTTGTCAGGATCCGGTGGATTCAGGGGTAGGTTCAGGGTGCAGCGCCGCCTTGCTCTTGAGGCAGACGGCGCGCGACAGGGCGCAGATATTACTTGATTGCGGGTCGCCAGGGGCCAGGTCAGCCCATGAAGACGCGTGCCTGTTCAGCTTCGCGCGCAATTCTGTGACAGAACGTGTGAAATTTCTGTCGCGAATTAAGCGCTTATAAAGCCTTGCAGGCGACGCTCGAGAGAATCCGGCTCGAGAAGCCGGACCGACTCATCAGTCGTTGCTGGCCTTGCCCACGGCCTGCAGAACGTACTGCGGCAAGGCGAACGCACCGATGTGGACTTCCGGATTGTAATAACGCGTAACAATACCGCTGCCCGAGAAACGCTGACGCAGGGTTTCCAGCGGCAATTTGCGATAGCTCTTGTCGGTCGAGCCCCAGGCGAAGGTCATCGCTCCGCCGATGTAGGTCGGGATGGCAGCGTGATAGAAATGCCAGTCGGCAAACAGACCGTTCATACGCCCGGCCGTGGTCTGCACACCGCTCAACTGCATGAAGGGCGTGCCGTTCTGGGTGACCAGAATGCCGCCTTCGTTGAGGCAGCGATGGCAGGCCTGATAAAAGTTTTCCGAGAACAGGACTTCACCCGGGCCGATCGGATCGGTGGAGTCGGAGATGATCACGTCGAACTTTTCTTCGGTGGTCGCGACGAAGCGCATGCCGTCGTCGATGACCAGGTTCAGACGCGAATCGTCAAAGGCGCCGCTGGAATGATTGGGCAGATATTCCTTGCACATCTCGACCACGGTCGCATCGATCTCGACCATGGTGATGTGTTCGACGCTCATGTGCTTGGCGACTTCACGTAGCATACCGCCGTCGCCGCCGCCGATGATCAACACACGCTTGGCTGCACCGTGCGCCAGAATCGGCACATGGGTGAGCATTTCGTGGTAGATGAACTCGTCAGCTTCGGTGGTCTGAATGACGCCGTCCAGCGCCATGACACGGCCCATGCGCGGGTTCTGGAAGATCACCAGGTGCTGGTGATCGGTACGTACTTCGTGAAGCATTTTTTCCATACGAAAGCGCTGGCCGTAGCCTTCGTATAACGTTTCCTGATAATCGCTCATGGGTAAGCTCCCGCTGGGTACTGATGACAGGACGGCCGACCGCCCACAACAAAGGCGCGCATTCTACGTCGAGGAACATGACAGGTCGAACCTCTATGCAGCCTGGCGTGCCATTGCCGCTGCGAATGCCTGGCGCATGAAACGAAAAACGCCTGATTACCCAAGGTAATCAAGCGTTGTTTTGCCCAGCGTGTGGACGCATCACATGCGTACGTTGCCACGCGGTCCGAGGATTGCCCAGATGATCAGGCCTACCACAGGAAGCAGTACGATCAGCAATACCCAGAGGATTTTCTTGCCGGTCTCGGCACCGCTTTTCAAGACGTTGATGATGGCCCAGATATCGAGCGCCAGAATGATCAAGCCGACCAGGCCGTTGAAGCTAGAACCCATGGTGTTGCCCCTAAATTGAATGCTTACCCTCCTAGGATAGTAGCGCCGTTCGGGGGTTCCGTTGAACCAACCTTATATTCTCGGGCTCCCAGACGGGGTCGACTTTGTATTTCAGTCACCATCGCTCCCCCTTTATCAAAGGTAGCCTGTCAATGCCTACGCCCGCACAACCCCGAACGCCCTGGGCGGCCTGGTTAAACCAGTTCCAGGGCAGCCCACTGGTGAGCCTGGGCTTTGCCCTCGCCCTGCTGATCGTCGTCGGCCTCGTTGGCATCAGTCTTTATAACGCCTTCCATGGCACCAGTGAGGTCAACTTCAATCACGCCCTGCTGGGCGGCATCGCGGGTTTTCTGGCCACGGCGCTAGGCGCCGTGATGGCGGTTGCCCTGCGCAATGTTTCGCAACGCGCTCAGGACATCATGCTCGGCTTTGCCGCCGGAATGATGCTGGCGGCCAGTTCGTTCTCGCTGATTCTTCCAGGCCTGGAAGCCGCCCGGGACATTACCGACAGCGGCCCATGGGCCGCTGCGACGGTTGTTGCCGGTCTGGGACTGGGTGTGCTGCTGATGCTGGGACTGGACAAATTCACCCCGCACGAGCATGAAAGCGTAGGCCGCCAGGGACCTCATTCGGAGCGAATCAGTCGGGTCTGGCTGTTCGTGCTGGCGATCACCCTGCATAACCTGCCTGAGGGCATGGCGATTGGCGTCAGTTTCGCCAGCGGCGACATGAATGTCGGCCTGCCATTGACCACCGCCATCGCCATTCAGGACATTCCCGAAGGTCTGGCCATTGCGCTGGCCCTGCGCGCCACCGGCCTGTCAGCCTTCAAGGCGATGCTGGTGGCCATCGGTTCCGGGCTCATGGAGCCACTGGGCTCACTGGTGGGCCTGGGTATCTCCAGCGGCTTTGCCATCGCCTATCCGCTGAGCATGGGGCTGGCAGCAGGCGCGATGATCTTCGTGGTGTCCCATGAAGTCATCCCGGAAACCCACCGCAATGGCCATCAGACCTCGGCAACCCTGGGCCTTATGGGCGGCTTTGCGGTGATGATGTTTCTCGATACGGCGCTGGGTTAACCGCGCAATGCCTGCAGTGCAGGTGCGGCATGGATGCCTGCCGATGCTGCCAGCTCGACTACACGCGCTTCATCACGGCCGTATACCAGCACCGCTTGCAACTCGTCATCCAGTGGCTGGCTGAAGTTCATCAGCACATAGCCGCCCATCTCCTTGTTCATGCTGCTCAACTGAATCTGAATGCGATTGAGCGCGACCAGCGGCTCTACCTTGGCCAGCTGCCTGGGCTTGATGTTGAAGGTCACGTCCTTGCCAAACGACTGAACGATCTGCTCGAACAGGTCCATGTAGCTGTCGGCCTGGAACAGCACGGTTTCCGGCAGACTGCCCACCACGACCCACTCGCCCAGCGGGATCGGGAATGTATCGTCGTAGTTGATATCAGGGTTGGCGGCCAGAAATGCCTGCGGATCGGCATACGCCTGCGCGGCTTCATCGGCGATATGCACGATTTCATCGTCGCCCATGCAGCCGGAGCTGACTTTGCTGATTAATTCGACCAGTGAGTCTTTCATGGGGGGCGATCCTGATAGCGGGCAAAAAAAGAGGCGCGAAGGATAACGGTAAATCCATCGCGCCTCTATGTGTTCATGCCTCGCTGTCAGGACCGGGCTGGCTGCACGCCCATTCTGGTCAACTGCTCAATGGTGACGGTCGCGCCCATTGCCTGAGCGGCGCCCAGTGCAGTGATGCCCTTGGCGTCAGTGGCATGCGGGTCCGCGCCCTGACTGATCAGGTAATCGACTATTTCGTTGCGATTGAACATCGCCGCCATCATCAATGCGGTACGGCCATCGGCAGAGGCACCGTCTATGTCGGCACCCGCCTCGACCAGCAACCTGACCACCGCCAGATCGCCCTTGAACGCTGCACCGGCGATGGGGCTTTGGCCGTTATCGTTGCGGATTTCAGGATCAGCCTTGTGGTTCAGTAGCACACGGACCGCATCCGCATGGCAGTGATAGCTGGCCAGCATCAGCAGCGTATCGCCTTTGTGGTTGCGCAGATCTGCAGGCAGACCCTTTTCAAGCAGGCGCTCCAGCATGACTGCATTTCCCTGGCGAGCCACATCGAATACCTGTTCGGCGAACTCGGCGGCTTCGTCTTCAGTCATGGTTTTCGAAGCGCTGATATCTGTATCGGTCATTAACTACTCCTTGGCGCACGGTACTCCGGGCATGCGTTGACCCGGCGTCGATACACACACTGACCTCAAGTCTCGCCAGCTGTTCGATCAGCATCGACGCGGATGCGCAATGCCTGCTCCTGATCGCCGCTATCCATGCAATCCCCCTTCTGCCCGATCCCCATCGTGCAGGAAACGGCAAAATGCAGGGCGCACGAAGGGTGTTCATGCAAAATGCACGAAGCCTGAAATTAGAGGATATTTCAAGTCATTGATTTTAAAGGATTTATTTTAAGGGAAAGACTGGCACAGACACTGCAATAGTACTTGCAAGCTTGTTATCCCATGAGCAATGGAGCCGCCTCACATGACTTTTATTCAAGAAAAATTCGCTTCCGTATTCTCCGACTACACCGTTACTACCCAGCCGCGCCCAGATGGTGGTGTTCTGTTGTCACTGCGTACCCAGGATGGTAAGCAGATCCGTCGCTCAGTCTCTTATGCTCAGTTGCACACACCAGTTCAACTGGAATGGGTAATCAGCGCCATCCGCCGCGACCTGGCTGCACAAGCCAGCGAGCTGCCAGCTATCTCGATGCTGCAAAGCCAGCACCGTTTTGATCTGCCGACGTACCACACACATTGATTTTGCCCGCCACCCTCTTGGGTGGCACCCGCTTTACGCTCTCTCATCCCTTGTTTGCCGCGATTACACTTTGTTCTCGCGGCTTTTTTTTGCCTGCGTTTTGTCGGCCGACTATCTGATCAGACCACGACAAAGTGCTTCGCCCACCGCCTGTGCCCTGTTGGCAACGCCCAGCTTGGAGTAGATGGTCTTGAGGTGATACTTCACCGTCGATTCCGATACGTCGCGGATCATCGAGATCTCCCAGGCCGTTTTCCCGTCTCTGGCCCACTGCAACACTTCCAGTTCGCGATGAGTCAGACCGCGTGAACAGAACTTCAGACCACGCGCGACACTGTGCAGCACTGGCATGAGACTGCTCATGAGGTACTTTTGTTCAGCGCTGATGGGACGCTCAACTTCGCCCAGGGTACAGACCGATGTCACGCTGTCGGCACCACGGCAATGATTGGTGTAGCCGTAGGAGATGGCCGGAAGCAGTTCACAGGCATCGACGAGCTCGTTATAAAAGGCGGAGACCGGGTATTGCCTGAACGCATCCTGCCAGTTCAGGAAGCCCAGTTGATTGCGATAACAACGGATCACCGGGTCCTGCGTGATCAAATCGTGCTGGCGGTAGGCCTCGCCCCAGGCATCGTCGACGCTGGACGTGATGAATGTCAGCAACACCGGGCCCTTGAACTGAAAGAACATCGCGCGCTCGCTGCTGCATTCGCGCCGTAACCACTCAAGTGCGTTTTCGATGGCAGTCTGCCCATCGAGCTCGGTAATCGTGCTCACCATCTGCTGTATCAATAAGTCCCTGGTTGCGCTTTCTGTCATGGCACTGCCCATCGCTGCCGCTCCTTCTTCGCCCGGCAGTCGGTACAGGTGTTGTCCGTGACCCCGGTGACGATGGCGCAGAACTTACACGAATAATCACGTTGAAAAACCGCGAACAGAACAAACAGATTCAACGCACTTTCGACCAGGCAACAGCTCACTCGATAACAGGAAAAGACCTACAAAAGTAATGTGTGAGCCTTGTGGCAGGCATATTTCAATGCAGCGGCATCAGGGCGATGCCGCGCACAGCAGGCGGGAGTTTTCTAGAAGGACGCTGGATCGATAAGCGCAAAACTGGCCACATGTCGGTGCCCGGCAAGTGCCCCGCCATCACGCGCAAGACCACATGTGGCCATGCCGGCGGACTGTGCGGCATCGAGTTCTTCGACGATATCCGACAGGAACAGAATCTCCCCGGCAGGACAGTCCATTGCCTGCGCTATCGTCCGGTAGGACTGCGCTTCGCGTTTGGGGCCGGACGTCGTATCGAAGTAACCGCTGAACAGGCCGGACAGGTCGCCCGCCTCGGAGCAGCCGAAAATCAATTGTTGAGCCTGAATCGAGCCCGAGGAATAAACGTAAAGCCGGTAACCCTGTTGATGCCAGTGTTTCAAGGCCTCGACAGCATCCGGATAAACATGGCCCTTGAGCTGTCCGGCGCTGTAGCCCTGCTCCCAGACCATGCCCTGCAGGGCCTTGAGCGGTGTGGCCTTGCGGTCCTCGGCGATCCACTCCAGCAGAAGTGCAATGACGCGCTCGACATCAGCGTCCGGTTCAGCGGCCTGCTCGCGTACCGCCTGCAGCTGCTGCGCCACGGCCGGTTGCTCGGCATTTTCGCGAACGAATGCGGGCAAGTGCTTTCTGGCGAACGGAAACAACACGTCGAACACGAAACTCACTGCACTGGTGGTGCCTTCGATATCCGTGAGGATAGCTTTGATGGGCATCAGAATCGGGCTCCTCTCAGTCTTCCAGCCGTGGAAAACGGCCGGCAATGTCTTCACCGGTAAAATTGGCCACCCAGCCTTCAGGGTTGTTGAACAGGCGGATGGCAACGAAGTGCGGGTTTTCGCCCATATCGAACCAGTGCCGCGTGCCGGCCGGTACGGAAATCAAGTCGTTCTTTTCACACAACACGGCGTACACATAGTCGTCGATGTGCAGGGTGAACAAGCCGCGCCCGGCGACAAAAAAGCGTACTTCGTCTTCACCGTGGCGGTGCTCTTCAAGAAATTTGGCGCGCAATTCGGCTTTTTGCGGATGATCGCTGTTGAGACTGATGACGTCCACGGTGACATAACCGCGCTCGGTCATCAGCTTGTCGATCTGGGTGCGATAGGCGCTGATCACCTCTTCCTGACTGGCACCGGGGGTGATCGGCGTCGCGGCCTCCCAGCGGTCGAACGCAACCCCTTGCTCGGCCAGCGTCGACGCGATGTCTTCCAGATGGGTCAGCACCTTGTTGGGCATATCAGGGCTTGAAACGTGATAAACGGACAGGCTGCTCATGCGTGAAATCCTCGGTTTGGTGCAACGCCTTCCGGCTTTTACAGGCCGGTCAGGCTTACAGGCTGGTTTGGGCGGGATACGATCAGCGGTTCAATACCGCGCGCATTTTCAGTTCGCACTCGAACAGGAACTCGAACGCTTCGATCTGGCGCAAGGCGTCGCTCATTTTAGCGCCCCAGGTGTAGAGGCCATGACCGCGGATCAGGTAGCCGGCGCACTCGGGATGGGCGTCCAGCCAAGGCTGCACCTTTGCCGCGAGGCGGGCAATATCCTGATCGTTGTCGAAAATCGGCACCACGACCTGCGACTCATGAGTCACCACGCCGCTAAAGGCCTTTTGCAGTTCGTAATCCTCGAACACCAGATGATCGGCCGTGGTCAGCCTCGACAACACGGTCGCGTTGACCGAGTGGGTGTGCAGCACGGCGCCGACCTGCGGCCTGCAGCTGTACAACTGGGTATGCAGCAAGGTCTCGGCAGACGGTTTTTTACCGGGTTCCAGGCTGTTGCCAGCCAGATCGGTGGCCAACACATCGTCAGGGCCCAACTGGCCCTTGTGCTTGCCGGACACGGTCAACAGCGCCTCGCTGGCAGAAAGACGCGCAGAGTAATTGCTGCTGGTGGCAGGCGACCAGCCACGGCCGTACAGAAAACGCCCGGCCTCGATGATTTCCAGGCTCAATTGTTCGCGGCTCATACACCTTCCTCTTTCTTGGGTGTGACAATCATGACGGCAGCGGCCAAGGCTGCAAGGCTGGCGATGGCAAAGGTCCAGACCGGGCCCAGTGCGTTCCAGCTGTAACCGGAATACAGAGCACCCAACGCCCCGCCGACGCCGGACAAGGCGGCATAAAGCGCCTGCCCTTGACCTTGCTGACGCGGACCGAAGCTACTTTGCACGAAGTGAATGGCAGCGGCGTGAAAGCTGCCGAATGTCGCGGCGTGCATCACCTGCGCAATCAGCAGCGCGGTGAGGTGATCGGCAAACAGCCCCAGCAGCAGCCAGCGCAATGCGGCCAGCAGAAAGCTGGCGAAGAGTACCTGGCGCACGGTGAAGCGCTGCAGAATCCGACTCATGACCGTGAACATCAGCACTTCGGCCACCACGCCGACCGCCCACAGCAGGCCGATCAGGCCCCGGCTGTAACCAAGCGCTTCGAGGTGCAGGGTCAAAAAGGTGTAATACGGGCCATGGCTGAGCACCATCAGCGCGACACTGAGGTAGAACGCCAATACACCGGGGCGCGTCAGTTGCCTGAGAAAGCCGCCCGGCCCGGTTTCAAGGCTCGACGGTGCTGGATGCGCATTCGGCACCCACCAGCTGCTGACAACGATACCGGACATGATCGCCAGTGCGATGTAGGGGAACAGGTCCAGGCTGAACCATTCGAACACCCGCCCCAGCACCACGACCGCCAGAATGAAACCGATCGAGCCCCACAGGCGGATCTGGCTGTAACGCGAGGTCTGGCCTTGCAGGTGTGCCAGGGTGATGACTTCGAACTGCGGCAGCACGGCGTGCCAGAAGAACGCGTAGAGCGCCATGACCATCGCCAGCCAGGCATAGCTTTTTTCGACCAGGATCAGCGAAAACGCCAGTAATGTGCAGATGGCGCCAGACCGCACAATGGTCAGACGCCAACCGGTGTGATCACCCAGCCACCCCCAGAGATTGGGCGCAACGCAGCGCATCAGCATGGGGATGGCGACCAGTTCGCCGATCCGTGCGCTGGAAAAACCCAGATGATGCAGGTAAAGGGCCATGAAAGGCGCCGACAGGCCCAGCAAGGCGAAATAGCATACGTAGAACCCGGACAGCCGCCAGTAAGGCAGCTGTCCGCCGGCAGGTTGCGCCACGCTAGCAGTCCGCAACCGTAACAGCGTGCATTACACCTGCCCCAGCACAGGCGTGTTGACGCTGACGTCAGCGTTCTGACCGCGATGACGCAGCAGATGATCCAGCAGAACGATGGCCATCATTGCCTCGGCAATCGGTGTGGCACGGATGCCGACACACGGGTCATGCCGACCTTTGGTGATCACGTCGGCGGCGTTGCCATCGACATCGATCGAACGCCCTGGCGTGGTGATGCTGGAGGTCGGCTTGAGCGCCAGATGCGCGATGATCGGCTGGCCGGAGGAAATGCCGCCGAGAATGCCGCCCGCGTGATTGGACAGGAAACCCTGGGGCGTCATCTCGTCGCGGTGCTCGGTGCCGCGCTGGGCAACACAGTCGAAACCGGCACCGATCTCCACACCCTTGACCGCGTTGATGCTCATCAGCGCGTGGGCGAGCTCAGCGTCCAGACGATCGAAGATCGGCTCGCCGAGCCCCGGCATCACGCCTTCTGCGACCACGGTGATTTTCGCACCGACCGAGTCCTGATCACGGCGCAGCTGGTCCATGTAGGCTTCCAGTTCCGGCACCTTGTCAGGGTCGGGGCAGAAAAACGCGTTGTCTTCGACCGAATCCCAGGTCTTGAACGGGATCTGGATCGGGCCAAGCTGGCTCATGTAGCCGCGAATGACGATGCCCTGGCTTGCCAGATACTTCTTGGCAATGGCCCCTGCGGCCACACGCATGGCGGTTTCCCTTGCCGAACTGCGGCCACCACCGCGGTAATCGCGGATGCCGTACTTGTGGTGATAGGTGTAATCGGCGTGGGCCGGGCGGAACAGGTCCTTGATCGCCGAATAGTCCTTGGACTTCTGATCGGTGTTGCGGATCAGCAGGCCGATGGACGCACCAGTGGTCTTGCCCTCGAAGACACCCGAGAGAATCTCGACTTCATCGGCCTCCTGACGCTGCGTGGTATGGCGGCTGGTGCCCGGCTTGCGCCGATCCAGGTCGCGCTGCAGGTCTTGCAGGTCCAGCTCCAGCCCCGGCGGGCAGCCGTCGACGATAGCGACCAGCGCCGGGCCGTGGCTTTCGCCGGCGGTGGTGACAGTGAACAGCTTGCCGAAAGTGTTGCCGGACATGCGGGCGCTCCGAAAAATCAGCCAAAAAACCAGATCGTTAAACCAAGCGCGCCAGTATACGCAGGCTCGCGGTTCAGTTCATCCTCGAACCTTCTGTCACGGCGTGCGTCCAAGCGTGACTCCCCCAATGATGGCCTTGCGATGTTATCCGGTATTTCCCTGCTTCGAGTTCCCAACGCGCTGCGTCTGCTGGCCCTGCCGATAACCCTGATCCTGAGCCTGGCCGCCGCGACCGCCAGCGCTGCGGCCCCCGGCACGGTGCAGCGGCCGATAAGCGTGGACACCGAAAACGGCAAGCTGTACGGCACGCTGCTGATGCCGCGTTCCGACAAACCGGTGCCGGTGGTGCTGATCGTCGCCGGTTCCGGCCCCACCGACCGCGACGGCAACAACCCGGAAGGTGGACGCAACGACAGCATGAAACGCCTGGCAGTGATCCTGGCCAGCAACAATATCGCCAGCGTGCGCTACGACAAACGTGGCGTCGCGGCCAGCAAGGCGGTCACACCGGATGAACGCAACCTGAGCGTCGAGCGCTACGTGGCCGATGTCCAGCTCTGGGCCAGAGCACTGAAAGCCAACCCGCGCCTGGGCCAGTTGATTCTGTTGGGCCACAGCGAAGGTGCGCTGGTGGCGACGCTGGCGGCTGAGAAGGTAGGTGCAGCAGCGCTGATTTCCGTGGCCGGCACCGGACGCCCGGTGGATCAGGTGCTGCGTGAACAGTTTCAGGAGCGCCTGCCACCGGACCTGCTGCAGCGCAGCGATCAGTTGCTCGACGAACTCAAGGCTGGCAAGACCGATGACAACGTGCCCGCCGAGCTGGAAGTGGTGTTCCGCCCCAGTGTCCAGCCGTACCTGATCTCGCTGTTCCGCCAGGATCCGGCGGCGGCTTTCGGTGCCTTGCACATTCCGGCGCTGATCGTTCAGGGTCGCAACGATATTCAGGTCGGTGTGGGCGACGCGCTGCTGCTGCAGAAAGCCAAACCGGACGCCCAACTGGCCCTGATCGACGGCATGAATCATGTGCTGCGCATCGTCCCGGACGATTTGCAGCAGCAACTGCTCTCCTACCGCAATCCGACCCAGCCGCTGGCCAGTGAAGTGACCGAGCGGATCCTGAGCTTCATCAAGGCACTCCCTGCCCCGGACGCCCCACACGGAAAAAAGATCTGACGCGCACGAGTCAATAGCCCTTCAGTCCTGGCAAATCTGGCCGATAGCAATGTGCTGGCCCTGTGTTCCGGCACCTTAGTGTTTCGGCACCTTTATGCCCCGGCAAACATGCTCCGGGGCAAGGCCCAGGAAAGGACACCCTTATGACAGACGCAACTACCATGACTGAAACCCTCGCAGAACCGGCCAGCGCAGAAGTCGCAGTGCCAGTACCCCCGCAGCCGTGGGAAGACGTTCTGCCCGAAAGCTTTCAGATGCTGCGTCTGTCGCCACTGCCTACCGACCGTGCTACCGGCGGCCGCCCTCTGCGCTTCGTACAGTTCGGGCGTGCCGAGCGGCACAGCAAGGCCTTGAGCCTGCTGCGGATCACGGTGCAATTGCCAGGTCAGCGGGTCCGCAAGGAACAGAACCATCTGGATATCTGGGCCGACCACGAAAAGCGCATGGTGCGCTTCGGTCCCGAGTCAGGCTTGCAGATCGAGCCATGGAACCGCGGCATCGGGCGCTTCATGATTGCGCATGCGGTGCATTGGGCGCAGAAAAGATGGTCTTCCTACAAGATTGAAGGCGTGGCGCTGGCCAGCAAGGACGGTCTGAACGAAGACACACGTCTGCGTCGCGATCACTTTCTGCGCACTCTGGGCTTTGAAGTGACGTATGCCGATGCCCAGCACATGAAAGGCGCGATCAAGGATGTACACGTCGGCAACCTGCACAGCACCTGGAACAACGACAAGGTGCAGATCATCGAGATTCTCGAAGCCTCGCAAATGCTGGAAAAGGCCGAGAAAAACCTGATCGAACAGGAGGTGACGATCCGTCAGCATGAAGACCGGGTGAGCAAATACAAGCGTGAGGACAGCGGCCTGCGCTTCACGATTGCCTGCCTGGTGACCTTCGCGGTCTTTCAGGCCGGACTGCTGATCTGGATCGCGACGCACCGATAAAAGACACGCCGATAAAAAGGGAGGCTGATATCAGCCTCCCTTTGGTCTCAGCCGCTTATCGCAGTTGTTGAGCTCAAACCTTCGACTGGAACAATGCCTGATGGTCGCGGCACTGTTCTGCCGTGAGCATGAACACACCATGCCCGCCCCGCTGGAAGTCCAGCCAGGCGAAATCGACCTCCGGATACAGCGCCTGCACGTGCACCTGGCTATTGCCGACCTCGACAATCAACAGGCCCTTCTCGTTGAGATGATCGGCGGCCTGGGCGAGCATGCGGCGGACCAGGTTCAGGCCATCGCTGCCACAGGCCAGCGCCAGCTCCGGCTCATGCTGATACTCGTCAGGCATATCGGCAAAGTCTTCGGCGTCCACATAGGGCGGGTTGGAAACGATCAGGTCAAAGCGCTGACCCGGCAGGCCGTCGAATCCGTCGCCCTGAACGGTGTAGACCCGGTCCTCCATGCCGTGACGTTCGATGTTCTGGTTGGCCACTTCCAGCGCGTCGTAGGACAGGTCGGCCAGGGCCACCTCGGCTTCCGGGAACACATCGGCACAGGCGATACCGATGCAACCGGAGCCAGTGCACAGGTCGAGAATCCGCGCCGGCTCGTCGGCCAGCCAAGGGGCGAAACGCTCTTCGATCAGCTCGGCAATAGGTGAGCGCGGGATCAGGACGCGGTCATCGACAATGAACGACATGCCACAGAACCAGGCCTCGCCCAGCAGGTATGGGGTCGGCACACGGTCATCGATGCGCCGCTTGATCAAGCGTTGCAGTTCGGATATTTCGTCGACTTCCAGGCGGCAATCCAGGTAGCTGTCGGCAATTTCCCAAGGCAGGTGCAGTGCGCCCAGTACCAGTTGCCGCGCTTCATCCCAGGCATTGTCGGTGCCATGACCGAAAAATACGTCTTCCTCGTGAAAGCGGCTGACGGCCCAGCGTATATGGTCGCGCACGGTACGCAGACGGGAAGTGATCATGGACAAACTCCTTGAAAGGCACGAACTGTTGTAAGACGAGCCTCGGTGAACAGTCTGGTTACGAACAACGTGCATTCTTCGTACCCGATAGGCGGGGAAGTTTCCATGATTCGCGTACCGCCATCAAGGCAAACCGCCATCCATCCCCTCCTCCAACTGCCCTGCAGGCCATAAAAACCGTGGCTTGCGATGGTTGCCATTCCCAGAACGCTTCAGCCAGAGGACAATGTCGCAAAAGCCCCACACCAAGGAGCCCGTGAATGTCCGATTTAAAGACCATGTTTCAACTCAGTGGCCGGGTGCATGCGCCTGCCCATCTGAGTAACGCGACGCTGATCATCATCGACGCGCAAAAAGAATACCTTCGCGGCCCGCTGGCCCTGACCGGCGTCAGGGAAGCGATGGCCAACATCGGCCGACTGGTCGAAAAAGCACGGGCGGTCAAGTGCCCGATTGTTCACATCCGCCATCTGGGCACTGTGGGCGGCCCGTTCGATCCACATGGCGAGCGCGGCGAACTGGTGCCGGAGCTGTTGCCGCAGGGTGATGAACATCTGGTCGAAAAACGCCTGCCCAATGCCTTCAATGGCACCGGACTGCATGAACTGCTGCAGAGCCTGGGGCACCTGGACCTGATCGTCTGCGGCTTCATGAGCCATTCGAGTATCAGCACCACGGTTCGCGCCACCAAGGACTACGGCTATCGCTGCACCCTGGTCGACGATGCCTGCGCAACCCGTGACCTGCCGAGCCCGCACGGTGTGGTCAGCGCTGAGGTCGTGCACAGGACCGAGATGGCAATCATGGCCGACAACTTCGCCACCCTGGCTCTGACCAAAGACCTTGTCTGACGCTACACAGGCGAAGGAGCGTGTGACAGCGTTCACATAACCGCCCATCCTTTGCCGTCATGGATCGTCCCGGAGGCGGGAACCACCCCTCCTTCCCCGGGTCAGAGCGCCGATACTCCATTGAGCTGATACCTGTTGAGGAAAAGGCATGAAAACGTCAGATGGTTTCGATGCACGTCGCCTGCGCCCCAGGGGTCAGGGCAACTGGGGCAAACGCATCGGCACGCTGATCGCACTGCTCCTTGTGGTCGCAGGCCTGTTGCTGGCAGTTGCCGGTGCATCCAGCCTCACGGTTCACCCGCAGATGCTGGGCGAACTGAATGCCAGCCCGGGCGGCGCGGCGTTTGTCGCCATCGGCGGATTGCTGGTGCTGTACATGGGCGTCTGGCTATGGCGCCGCTGCCGTCGTCAGCGCAGTGGCGGCGGCTTGAGTATCTCTTCGCATCTGATGAAAAAACACAACTGACCCTCTCGCCTGAGCGGTTAGAATGGCCTCCTTCGCGGAGGCCACATGCAAGACGACGATTTTTCCCTGTTCAGAAGCGAGACACGCGGCGTCAAGCCGCTCAAGCATGAACACGCCGATGTCGGCAAACCCAAGACCGATCGAAAAATGCTGGCCCGTCTGCGCCAGTCGGCAACCGTGCGTACCGACTCGGTGACCGTCGACGGCTTGTCGGATCAATTCGTGATCGACGTCGGTCCTGAGGATATCCTGAGCTGGTCGCGTGACGGCGTGCAGGAAGGTCAGATGCGCAAGCTCAAACTCGGGCAGATCAGCTTCGAGGGCAGCCTTGACCTGCATGGCATGAGCGTGGAAGTGGCGCGAGAGACGCTGTGGGAGTTTCTGGCTGAAGCGACGCGTCTGGAAATACGCTGCGTACGTGTCACCCATGGCAAGGCGGTACGCCTGGACGGCAAGCGACCGATGATCAAAAGCCACGTCAACACCTGGCTGCGTCAGCATCCGCAGGTACTGGGCTTTTGTTCATGCCTGGCCAAGCATGGCGGTGCGGGTGCGGTGTACGTGATACTCAGGCGCACCATGATGGAAGGGCGCGACGAGTAGAACCCGCCGCGCCCTTCCAGTCAGTCAGACCCTGTACGCCGGGCAGCGAACCGCCGCCCTGCTGGTGAGTCAGCGACCCGGGCCAGGGCCGCCAGGACCAGGGCCACCGCCTTCATGGTGACCGCCACCGCCGCCGCCATGTCCGCCCGGGCCAGGCCAGAACGGCCAGCAGCCGGAAACGGACGACAGTACAATCGCGAACAACGCTATTTTTGCTACTCGACTCAACATCCGGGTTTACTCTCTAGACAGGCAATGGATTGATGACCTGCCTACTCAGACCGTGATGGACGTCAGAAGTGGGTAGCGATCTGGTCGCCAACGTGTAAGCGAGAGGATACAAAAGCTGTAAAAGCGGATTTCCAAGGGCAAACAAGACACGGGCCGTCAGACACAAAAAAGCCATATGGCCTTGGCCTGACTCAGGCGATTAACTGCCGTGGCCTAGCTCTCGCAGGCGTTCAGAACCAGACCTTGAATGCAAGCCATGAAAAAACCAGAGCAAATACTGCACCGGATGCAGCAGACACCAGGACGTTTCGTGGTTCATGGGCAGACATATTGCGGACCTCGTTGCCCAACTGCTCAAGGTCTTCGCGCATCCGCTTTATGACTTGATCGTGACTCATACTCATCTTCTCTCGAAATGCCGATTCGTGCGTTATGTGCACACCTTCGCTTGGTCCAGCGACGCTGGAAAGCACCTGGCTATAGCGCAATGCCGGGCAAAGTCTAAAAACCGGAGCTGATTGCGAAAGCATTACGAGGCCACGGCAGTACAACTGCGAGCACACCTACGCTACCATGTGCCCAATCGCCGGGATAAACCCCGCATTCATCGCCAATCAACGAGATCCGCAGGTCACGTATGCGAAATCGCCCAATTCCACTGGAGCGGGATCGGCAAACGGGACACCAGTTCGATTGGTAAAAAATCGGTACAGCCCCAAACGTACCGCTCTGAAACCTATACGGAATCACCCTCTGTGACACTGGAACAGAATTACACCGCCATCCTCGGGCAACTGGGCGAGGACGTCTCGCGCGAAGGTCTGCTGGACACCCCCAAGCGCGCCGCCAAGGCCATGCAGTATCTGTGTCGCGGCTACGCGCAGACCCTGGAAGAAGTGACCAACGGCGCGCTGTTCAGCTCCGATGCCAGTGAAATGGTGATGGTCAAGGACATCGAGCTGTACTCACTGTGCGAGCACCATCTGCTGCCGTTCATTGGCAAGGCACACGTGGCCTACATCCCGCAGGGCAAGGTGCTTGGTTTGTCGAAAGTAGCGCGGATCGTCGACATGTATGCCCGCCGTCTGCAGATCCAGGAAAACCTGAGCCGCCAGATCGCCGAGGCCATTCAGCAGGTCACCGGCGCGCTGGGCGTTGCGGTGGTGATCGAAGCCAAGCACATGTGCATGATGATGCGTGGCGTCGAGAAGCAGAACTCGGCCATGATCACCTCGGTGATGCTGGGCGAGTTCCGTGAAAACGCGGCCACCCGCAGCGAGTTTCTCAGCCTGATCAAGTGACCGTTCAGCCTGCGTTCACCTGCCGTGAGGCACGCTGAATGCACGGCTGGCCACGCCACCGCCCGCAAGAGGTATGACCTTGTTCATGAAAGCGTTAAGAGTCGGCCTCGGCCAACTCGTCATCGGCATTGATTTCCTGACTCGCCCGAGCAGGAAAAAACGTGACCCGCAGGCCCAGGCGGCTGTCGCTGAAGCGGCTCAGGACCTGACGCTGTATCAGTTCCATGCCTGCCCGTTCTGCGTGAAGACGCGTCGCGCCCTGCGCCGCCTGAATGTTCCGGTCGCGTTGCGCGATGCGAAAAACAATGAGCTTGATCGCCAGACACTGCTCAACGAGGGCGGCAGGATCAAGGTGCCTTGCCTGCGCATCGAGGAAGGCGACAAAACCGTATGGATGTATGAATCCAAGGTGATCATCGACTATTTGAACCAGCGCTTCGGAGCGATCTGACCGCTGTTTGCCCGGCGCCTCTCAGCGCGGGCAACCTTCCTCGCGGCAAGCCACATAGGCTTGCAGCTGCTTGAGACGCACACGGGTCTGCTCGGCCAGGCATTGCGATTGCAGCAACGGCCAGACAGAGCCTGAATCCTCGGGCTTGCCCGCCTGATACAGGCAATCGGCATCACGCAGGGCTATCCACTTTCGTTGTGCGTCCTTGAGTGCCTGCTTTTTCGCCGGGGTCTTCAACCACGCCATTTGCGCGTTGTACTGCTTGTTGAGCTCGGCATCGAGCGCTGCCTGCTGATTGGCAGCGCAGCGGTTCATGCTGGCCTGATTGGCGTCGCAGTCCTCGGCCTGGGCCGAGCAGCCGATACCCAGCGCAATGAAAGCACCCAGAAGTACGATTGAAACGCGCATACATTTCCCTTTGTTCAAATGACGGATGTGTCAGTCCAGCATACCGATATAACCCGGCTGTGCCTTGACCCGACCCAGCCAACGGCGGATCCCGGTATAGGGTGCCAGATCGAAACCGCCCTGATGCGCGACGTGGGTGTAGGCATACAAGGCAATGTCGGCGATGGAGAAATTCTCGCCGACCAGAAACGGCGTACGGTCGAGCTGCTGCTCCATGACCGCCAGTGCGCGATAGCCGGCTTTCTGCATGGCGCGATACTCGGTCATGCGTTCAGCCGGCAAGCCCAGGTAGAACTGGATGAAACGGGCCACCGCGACCGACGGCTCATGGCTGTACTGTTCGAAGAACTGCCATTGCAGCACCTGGGTGCGCAACCTCGGTTCGCTTGGCAGGTACGAAGAGCCGTCAGCCAGAAAGTTGAGAATCGCGTTGGACTCCCACAGGCAAGTGCCATCCTCCAGCTCCAGCACCGGAATCTTGCCGTTGGGGTTCTTTTCCAGAAACGCCGGGGTCTGTGTTTCGCCGTTGAGAATATCGACCGGCACCCACTCGTACTCACTGCCCAGCAGATTAAGCATCAGCTTGACCTTGTAGCAGTTGCCCGAGTTGTAATCGCCATAAACCTTGTACATCAGACTGCTCCCTTGCTGCGTCTATGTTGACGTCTTGAATCAGGCGGCTTGCAGAAGGTGTGCTGCGCGGACCACCGACGCCAGACGTTTTATACCCTCATCGAGCCGTGCAGGGTCGATATGGCTGAAATTGAGCCGCAAGTGACCGTGATTGGCGTCCGGATCGGCGAAAAAAGGTTCGCCCGGCATGAACGCCACATCGTGCGCCAGCGCTGCATCCAGCAAGGTGCGCGTATCCAGCGGCTGCTTCAGCGTCAACCAGAAGAACAGTCCGCCTTGCGGGCTGTTCCAGGTGGCCAGGTCTGAAAAATGCGTTTGCAAGGCACTCTCGAACGCATCACGACGGCCCCGGTAAAACTCGCACAGCGTCACCAGATGCTCACGATAGTGCTCAGTACCAATCCACTGCAAGGCCTGCCACTGGCCGAGGCGATTGGTATGCAGATCGGCCGACTGCTTCAGACGCAGCAAGTGCGGAAACAGATCGGGGCTGGCGATCAGATAACCCACCCGCAGGCCTGGCAGCAGTGTCTTGGAAACCGTGCCGGTATAAATCCAGCTGGCCGTTTTCAGACTGCTGACAATCGGCCTGGCACTGCCGCCGTCAAAACTTAGTTCACGGTACGGTTCGTCCTCGATCAACGTGACACCGAACTCATCGAGCAAGGCCGCAACGGCATCGCGACTGGCCTGGCTGTAGCGCACCGCCGAGGGGTTCTGGAACGTCGGGATGAGGTAGGCGAAGGCTGGTTTGTGCTGTTCCAGACGCTGACGCATCGCAAGCAGGTCCGGGCCTTCGGCCTGCAACGGCACGGTGATGCAGTCGGCGCCGAACAGCTGGAATATCTGCAACGCCGCCAGATAGGTGGGCGCCTCGAGGAGAATTTCGGTGCCTTTGTCGATATACAGCTTGGCGGCCAGGTCCAGTGTCTGCTGAGAACCACTGACCACCATTACCTGACGGGCGTCGCAGTCGATACCCAGAGCGCGGGCATCGGCGGCCAGCGCTTCACGCAGCGCAGGCTCGCCCTCGCTCATGCCGTACTGACCCAGCGCAACGGGCATGTCGGCCCACTCCACTTTGGGCAGCATTGACTCGGCGGGCAGCCCACCGGCGAACGACATCACTTCCGGGCGCTGAGCGGCGGCGAGGATCTCGCGAATCAGAGAACTTTTCAGACGGGAAACGCGTTCGGAGAAAGCCATGGCAGTTACCTGTAGCCGAGACAATTGGAAATACGTCAAACTGGTTGACTCAAATTACGACGATCAACCCGGATACGTCAACATGCTTGACCTTAAAAAACCTGCCAATCAACAAATGGCCATGGAAGCGTTCTTCTTCGGCTATCAGGCATTCACTGCCAAGGCTGATGAAATGCTGGCCAGACGCGGCTTCAGTCGCGTGCACCAGCGCATCGTATTTTTCATCGCCCGTTACCCCGGCCTGAGCGTCAAGGAGCTGCTCACCGTATTGGGCGTCAGCAAACAGGCCCTCAATGCCCCGCTACGTCAGCTGATCGCCATGAATCTGGTGCACAGCGCTGCCCCCGAAAATGACAAGCGCAAACGACTGCTGGGCCTCACCGATGAAGGCGCCCTCTTTGAACAGGGCTTGCGCCGCGAACAGGTCAAACTGCTGCAGCGGGTGTTCGCCGAAGCAGGTCAGGATGCCGTGGATGGCTGGCTGACGGTCAATCGGGCGCTGGGGCAGACCCTGCAATCCGGCGCCTGTCCGGCCGGGGCTGACGCCGAGTAAACGCCGCAGCTGCAACTGTGCTGGCGTTTACTCATGTCGCTGTATTGCAAGGCGCAGCAGCCATGCGTTTAGGCTTGGCGCCCTTTGCTACCTGCCCGTTTCAAGGAACGCCCAGCATGAACCAATCCCTGAAGGTGCCATTGCGCCCGCTGACAGACTCATCGCCGTCGGCGGTGGTTGCCGGTTTCATCGCCATGATGACCGGCTGCACCAGTTCGCTGGTGTTGATTTTCCAGGCGGGCCAGGCGGCAGGGCTGAGCAGCGTGCAGATTTCATCGTGGCTGTGGGCGCTGTTCATGGGCATGGCGGTGTGCAGCATCGGCCTCTCGCTGCGCTACCGCATGCCAATTACCGTGGCGTGGTCGACACCCGGCGCCGCACTGCTGATCACCAGCCTGGGCGGCGTCAGCTACCCGCAGGCCATTGGCGCGTTCATCACCAGCGCGCTGCTGGTGATTCTGTGCGGGGTGACCGGCAGTTTCGAGCGCATTGTGCGGCGTCTGCCAGCGTCGCTGGCTGCGGCCTTGCTGGCAGGGATTCTGTTCCGGATCGGCAGTGAGATCTTTATTGCCGCACAGCACCACACCAGCCTGGTAATGGGCATGTTTTTCACTTACCTGCTGGTCAAGCGCCTGTCGCCGCGCTACTCGGTGCTGCTCGCGCTGCTGGTCGGTATCGGCATCTCTGGCATGCTGGGTTTGCTGAACTTTGACGGCCTGGCGCTGGAAGTCGCCATACCGGTCTGGACCACCCCGGCGTTTTCATGGGCAGCGACAGTGAGCATTGGCATCCCGCTGTTCGTGGTGGCCATGACCTCGCAGAACATGCCGGGTGTGGCCGTGTTGCGAGCCGATGGCTACTTCCCGCCTGTTTCGCCGCTGATATCGGTGACAGGCTTTGCCTCATTGCTCACGGCACCGTTTGGCTGCCACGGGATCAATCTGGCCGCGATCAGTGCCGCCATCTGTACCAGCCCTCATGCGCACGAGGACAAGTCCAAACGCTATACAGCGGCGATCTGGTGCGGGATTTTCTATGCGATAGCCGGCATTTTCGGTGCCACCCTGGCGGGTCTGTTCAGTGCGTTCCCCAAGGAACTGATGCTCTCGATTGCCGCGCTGGCGCTGCTCGGGTCGATCACCAATGGCCTGACCGTTGCGATGGCCGAACCGAGGGAACGCGAACCCGCCTTGATCACCTTCATGGTAACCGCCTCGGGACTCACGCTGTTTTCCATAGGCTCGGCATTCTGGGGCATCGTCGCGGGTTTGCTGACCTTGCTGATCCTGAACACACGCAAGGCCGATTAGGCCAACCGCTGGCAGCGCGGCAGAGACATCAACTACGCGCGGCAGCCGCTACCAGCAGGGTTCCGGCGTCGGCATCGAGTATCGCCTGGGTACCCAGGGGCACGGCCTGATTGGGATCTCCGTGCCCTACCGGCAGACCGCCGAGCACCGGGATGCCGAGACTGCCCAGCCGCTCCAGCAGCACATCCGCGGGGCTGATGGTGCGGCCAGTGTTTGGAGCAGGGGTAAATTCGCCGACGGCAATGCCGGCCAGAGACGCAAGAATCCCGCAGTTGCCCAGGTGGGTGAGCATGCGGTCGACCCGGTAGGCGGGTTCGTTGACCTCTTCGATGAGCAGGATGGCGCCGCTCAGGTCAGGCATGAACGGCGTACCCACAGAGGTATCGAGGATGCACAGGTTACCGCCCAACAGCAGGCCCTGTGCGCTGCCAGCGGTTCTGACCCTGGCCGTTGGCGAGGCCGGATCAGCCTTGAGCAGGACCGGCTCTGTGCTCATCAACACATGGCGCATACCGCTGACGAACAGACCGCCACGTTCCAGCTGCGAAGCGACCGGTCCATGAATGGTCGCCAGGCGCGCATGGTTCCACAGCGCACCGTGCAACGCGGTGATGTCAGAAAAGCCAGTCACCAGCTTGGGATCACGACGCACCGCGTCCATATCCACCTGCTGGACAATCCTTTGCACGCCATAGCCACCGCGAGTGCAGATGACCGCGCGGATTTCCGGGTCGGCCAGCGCGGCGTTGAGGTCGGCGAGCCGCTCTTCATCGGTCCCCGAATAGAACGAGTAGTTGCCCAGCGCATGCGGATAGACCCGCGGGCGCAGCCCCCACCCCTCAAGTACCGCCACCGCCGCCTGGATCTTGCCGGGGTCCACAGGGCTTGCCGGAGAGACCAGTGCCACGGCGTCGCCAGCTCGCAGAGCCCGGGGGTGAAGAGTGTTTGAAGAGGTGGCAGGCATCACGGTCGTCCAAGCGTTGATCGAACTAGGAATCTAGGTTCTGTACGAAAAGTCGGCGAGCGAAGGTCAGGCAAGGCAAAAACAGGCGAGGAAGCGGAGTGTACGTGTTGTAAATGAACATTCCGAGCCTGTGTTTAACGCAGCATCACCGAGCGCAGCCACTTTTCGTACAGAGCCTAGAGCACTGAGGGGGCGCGACTCAAGCCATATCCGTCATCAGCATGGCTCATCCGCAGATCCGTCTGAACGCCAGCGGCGCAACGGACTCCTATCAATCACATGGATCAAACGGCATTCGCTGGGTGATCGCTTCTTGTCCGAATGGCGCGATGAGCGTTTGAATCCATTCTTGAACCCTTTTCAGGAGACCCTGCCATGACCGATCTTTCCAACCGCCAGTTCCTGCTCGCCAAGCGCCCTTCGGGCGATGCGCGCCGTGAAGACTTCACCTATCAGGAAGTCCCGGTCAGCGCACTTGCCGACGGGCAGATTCTGGTCAGGAGCAAATACCTGTCACTGGACCCGGCAATGCGTGGCTGGATGAATGACGGCAAATCCTACATTCCAGCCGTAAAGCTGGGCGAAGTAATGCGTGCCCTCGGCGTGGGTGAAGTAATTGAATCGAAAAACCCCAAGTTCGCCGTAGGTGACCATGTTCAGGGCGCCCTGGGCGTGCAGGACTACTTTGCTGGTGAACCGAAGGGTTTCTACACGGTGGACACGAACCTTGCGCCACTGCCCCTTTATCTGTCAGCACTGGGCATGACCGGCATGACCGCCTACCTGGCGCTGCTGGACGTCGGCCAACCGAAAAGCGGTGACACCGTGGTGATTTCCGGTGCGGCAGGCGCTGTCGGCAGCGTGGCCGGGCAGATCGCCAAGCTCAAGGGATGCCGGGTCGTCGGCATTGCGGGAGGCACGGAAAAATGCCGTCTGCTGACCGAGGAGCTGGGCTTTGACGCCGCCATCGACTACAAATCCGAAGACGTCATGGACGGTCTGAAACGTCACTGCCCGGATGGCGTAAATGTGTACTTCGACAACGTCGGTGGCGACATCCTCGATGCGGCACTCAGCCAACTGGCGGTCGGCGCGCGAGTGGTGATCTGTGGCGCCATCAGCCAGTACAACAGCACCAAGGCGATCAAAGGCCCGGCCAACTACATGTCGCTGCTGGTCAACCGTGCACGTATGGAAGGCTTCATCGTACTGGACCACCCAGAGCGCTTTGCAGAAGCGGGCCAGGTCATGGCCGGCTGGATCAAGGAAGGCAAGCTCAAGAGCAAGGAGCATATCGTGGAAGGCCTCGAGACGTTCCCGGAAACCTTCCAGATGCTGTTCAGCGGTGAGAATCAGGGCAAGCTGATCCTGAAAGTGGAATAAACCCGCAGGGTTTTCGCAGCGTCACAGCCCTTCCCCACGATGCAGGTAAAGAGCCGTGACGCTACGAACCATCCACTCAAGCCAGCTCGCCAACCACCGCCGCCAGGGCCTTCGCCGGGTCAGCCGCCTGGCTGATCGGGCGGCCGATGACAAGGTAGTCAGAGCCTGCATCCAGTGCCTGACGGGGGGTCAGGATACGACGCTGGTCGTCGTGCGCACTGCCCGCCGGACGAATGCCGGGTGTCACCAGTTGCAATGACGGGTGAGCGGCTTTCAGAGCCTGCGCTTCCAGCGCCGAGCAGACCAGACCATCCATCCCGGCCTTCTCGGCCAGAGCAGCGAGGCGCAGCACCTGCACCTGCGGGTCGATGTCCAGGCCGATACCGGCCAGGTCCTCACGTTCCATGCTGGTCAGAACGGTCACACCGATCAGCAGCGGCTGTGGACCGGTGCGCTGCTCAAGCACTTCCCGACAGGCCGCCATCATGCGCAGGCCACCCGAGCAGTGCACGTTGACCATCCACACGCCCATCTCGGCCGCCGCCTTGACCGCCATCGCCGTGGTGTTGGGGATGTCGTGGAATTTCAGATCCAGAAACACCTCGAAGCCCCTGTGGCGCAGGGTCTCGACAATGTCGGCCGCGCAACTGGTGAACAGTTCCTTGCCAACTTTGACCCTGCACAGTTTGGGATCGAGCTGATCAGCCAGGCGCAAGGCGGCTTCGCGGGTCGGAAAATCCAGGGCAACGATGACAGGAGTCTGGCAGGCGGACATGAGCGTGGTCTCAGGTAAGTCGAAATCGGCGCGCATTGTAGCTGAACCGGCGCACTGGCGGGACCCGTAGATCGGCATTTGCCCGAACAGCGTCCTGACACCTCTGAATTCCATGCACCCCTGGCGGTCATCGCCGCACCAATCCGGACCAAAGCTTTACAACGAGTTGAATCGATTCACCCTGACGTTCTGTAAACGACCCGTTTTGAAGCATCACGACACCGATGCGTGCACTGGCACGGCCTCTGCAACAGGATGTTTCAACGTTTATCGAATCCCAGGGAGAGAACAATGAGCACACAACTCAAGCCGACGCTCGGCACGATTCATTTATGGGGAATCGCGGTAGGGCTGGTGATTTCCGGCGAATACTTTGGCTGGAGCTACGGCTGGGGCGTCGCGGGTACGTTGGGCTTTTTGGTAACAGCCCTGATGGTTGCAACCATGTACACCTGTTTCATCTTCAGTTTTACCGAGCTCACCACTGCCATCCCCCACGCGGGCGGTCCGTTCGCCTACAGCCGTCGCGCCTTTGGCGAAAAAGGCGGACTGATCGCCGGCATGGCCACGCTGATCGAATTCGTCTTTGCGCCACCGGCGATTGCCATGGCAATCGGTGCGTACCTCAACGTGCAATACCCGGGTCTTGACCCCAAGCATGCGGCAGTCGGCGCCTACATCGTGTTCATGGCGCTCAACATCGTGGGCGTGAAGCTCGCGGCAACCTTCGAGCTGGTGGTGTGCATTCTGGCTGTGGCCGAGTTGCTGGTGTTCATGGGCGTGGTTGCACCTGCGTTCAGCTTCAGCAACTTCGCCCTGAACGGCTGGGCCGGTTCGCAGACTTTCGGACCCGAAGCCATTGCCGGCATGTTCGCTGCCATTCCCTTCGCTATCTGGTTCTTTCTGGCCATCGAAGGCGCTGCAATGGCCGCCGAAGAAGCCAAGGACCCGAAACGTACCATCCCGAAGGCCTATATCAGCGGCATTCTGACCTTGGTGATACTGGCGATCGGCGTCATGCTGTTTGCCGGTGGCGTGGGTGACTGGCGCACCCTGGCCAACATCAACGATCCCCTGCCGCAAGCCATGAAAGCCGTGGTCGGTGACAGCTCCGGCTGGCTGCACATGCTGGTGTGGATCGGCCTGTTCGGCCTGGTCGCCAGCTTCCACGGGATCATCATGGGTTACTCGCGCCAGTTCTTTGCCCTCGCCCGCGCTGGCTACCTGCCCGCCTCGCTGGCCAGGCTCTCGCGCTTCCAGACACCGCACCGGGCAATCATCGCCGGCGGCCTGATCGGCATCGCCGCGATCTACAGCGACGGCCTGATCAACCTGAGCGGCATGACGCTGACCGCTGCGATGATCACCATGGCCGTGTTCGGCGCCATCGTCATGTACATCATGAGCATGCTCAGCCTGTTCAAACTGCGCAAGACCGAGCCTGGCCTGGAGCGCACGTTCCGCGCACCCGGTTATCCAGTGGTGCCCGGCATCGCTCTGGCGCTGGCCGTCGTGTGCCTGGTGGCAATGGCCTGGTTCAACGCACTGATCGGCCTGATTTTCCTGGGCCTGATGGCCATCGGCTTTATCTACTTCAGTCTGACCGCCAAATCCCGTGCCGACGCGCCGACCGACGCGATGCTGACCGGGGATTGATCACCGGAGTTCTTCGGGTTGCGGGCGAATGCTTTCGCACGCAACCCCTTCAAGGCGCATACACTTGAACCATTGGGTAGCCGTGCTGCTCAAACCGGTATCACAACAAGGAGAGCGCTATGCCCTGGTATGCCTGGTTAATTCTGCTCGTAGCCATTGGCTCGGTCGTCGGCGGTCTGATGATGCTGCGCGACACAGCCAAGAAACTGCCCCTCACTGAAGAACAGCTCAAGCGCGTCCACGAGCGCAACGCAGAAATGGATGCCAAGGACGCCAAGGACCGCTAAGTGCCTCCGGGTGGCAGGCGGACACCTGCCACCCGCTACTTGTCAGGCATCTCGGCGTTTATCGGAAGCACCTTGATATTTAGCGGCTCGAAAATCTTCGCCAACTGCCCATCTGCACGCAACCTCTCCAGTAATTGCCTGAAGTGCGAAACATCAATGTTGCCGTTCGGGCGCAACAACGCATATTGACGGTAGATCTGATCGACACGGTCGGACACCATCAACTGCGCCGCTTCATCCTTGTTATGCGCCATGAAATCAATCAGGTACGAACGGGTAACGGGTGCAATATCGGCGCGGCCGCGCACCACCATCAGCAAGTTGCTGTCGTGGGAGTACGTGGAGGTAATGGTGAAGTGCTCGCTCAGGTACTTCTGATCGGTATTGAAGTTGGCAAATCCATAATGATAGCCACTGAACAATGCCAGACGTTTGTCAGCCAGGGTGTCGAAGTAATCCTGCCCCCGCCCTTCTTCCCGGCGCGCCACATAGACCTCGGCATCCTCGAGCCCCATATCGAGCTGTTCATGTGGAATGTCCTTCCAGCCCCAGTCAGGGTTTTCGAAGACTGCAACATCGAAACGCCCTTCCGTGAAATCACGAAAACGCCGGGGCACCGAGGTCGGGATCATCACGAATTCGTAGTCGTCCTGCTCGCCATTCAGGGCGTCGATCAACCTGGGTAAAAGACCGGCGTCTTCACCTTTTTCAGGGCGCACCATATAAGGGGGGAAGTGCACTGCGGCCACGCGCACGATCTGCGCGGCGAAGACCTGCGGCGTTGCCATCAACGGAATGAAGAGCATGACGCCGGTAACGATCTTGCGCGCCACACCGTCAATTAACACTGCAAGTCTTTTCATAAAACACGACATCAATCAAAGCCGTTCAAACTATGCGGTTTCCATGATTTAAACAACTGTCAAATCGACGGCGTCAGCGCTCTGCGGCATCCTTGCGGTATTCGCCCAGGCAAGTGACAGCCGCCTGCGAGGCACCAATGCAATCACCCGTGGTCACTGTAGGGGCAGTCGTTACAACAAGGGTGCCGATGCAAGGCTCAGGGTGTGCGCAACGGGTTAATCTGGCTACGCTCAAGCCATTGACTATCGTAAGGAAGCTTGATGATGCCGCACTGGCTGGTGATTGATCTTGAGGCTACGACCGAAGAAGGTGGGTGGCCGGTCGCAGAAATGGAAGTCATCGAGATAGGCGCGACACTGGTCAATCAGGACGGACGCGAGCTGGACCATTTCGAACGCTTCGTGCGCCCGGCGCGCAGGCCGCTGCTGACCCATTTCTGCCGCGAGCTGACCCATATCAACCAGAGCAGCATCGACAGCGCTGCACCGCTGACGACGGTGTGGCCGCAGTTCGAGCGCTGGTTGAGCCATCACCGTGCACGTATCGTGGGCTGGGCCAGTTGGGGGGATTACGATCGTCAGCAACTGGAAGAGGAATGGCGTCAGCATCACCTCGACAGTGCACTGTCCAGCATGCCGCACGTCAATCTCAAACAGCGTTTCGCCCAGGCTCGCCATTTGCAGAAACCGATGGGGCTGAACAGTGCCTTGCAACTGGCAGGCATGCAGTTCAGCGGGCAACAGCACCGCGCCTTGGTCGATGCGCGCAATACTGCCAGGCTGCTGCCGTTGATTCTGCCCAACTGAATGCCGCTGCAGGTCGACGTTTCGTCAGCGTCGATGTGCAAGGGGCGTGACGAGTTTTAACGTGTTGGGCATACTGGCGAGCCATTTTCAGCCCTTTCAAAAGGAATCGCCCATGTTCAAGGTCAACGAGTACTTCGACGGCACCGTCAAATCCATCGCCTTCACGCAGGCCGATGGTGAGGCAACCATCGGTGTCATGGCAGCGGGCGAATATGAGTTCGGTACGGCGCAACGGGAAATCATGCATGTGATCTCCGGCGAATTGAGCGTGAAGCTTCCGGACAGCACTGACTGGGAAACCTTTGCCACCGGCAACCAGTTCAACGTACCGGCCAACAGCAAGTTCCAGCTCAAGGTCAAAGTCGATACCGCCTACCTGTGCGAATATCGCTGAGACTCAGCGAGTGGGAGGCTTGACCTCCCACGTTGCCCACAGCCCCTCCTCGCCCTCTCCTACTCAACCCCGGCATTGAACTGCAACGCCGCCAGTCGCGCATAAAGCGGGTTGCTGGCGATCAACTGCTGATGGGTGCCCACGGCCACCAACCGCCCCTGATCCATGACGGCAATCCGGTCGGCATTCTGCACCGTGGCCAGCCGGTGGGCGATGACCAGCGTCGTACGCCCCTGCATCAGGCTCGGCAGGGCCTGTTGAATCAAGTGCTCACTCTGCGCATCCAGCGCACTGGTCGCCTCGTCCAGCAGCAGAATCGGCGCATCGACCAGCAAGGCACGGGCAATCGCCAGACGCTGACGCTGTCCGCCGGACAATCCCACCCCGCCCTCACCCAGATGCGTACCGTAGCCGTTGGCCATGTCGAGAATGAACTCGTGCGCATGGGCAATGCGCGCCGCAGCCTGTACCTGCTCAAGGCTCGCAGTGGCGTTACCGTAACGAATATTGTCCTCGACGCTGCCGAAAAACAGGGCGGGCGATTGTGAAACCAGCGCGAAGCAGCGGCGCAGATCATGGGGATCGAGCTGCGCGATCGGCACGCCCTCGATCAGAATGCGCCCTTGAATCGGGTCGTAAAAACGCAACAGCAGATCCAGAATGGTCGACTTGCCCGCACCGGAGGGCCCGACCAGCGCCAGGGTTTCACCGGGCTCGATGCTCAGGGTCAGGTTATCCAGCGCATTGCGCTCAGGACGCGATGGGTAGGCGAAGGTGACATTCTCCAGCGCCAGACGCCCACTGATGCGCTGCGGCAGGCTCTGCAGATCCGTGGTCGGCACACTGATCTCGCTGCGTGCCTGAAGCAGCTCGCCGATCCTCTCTGCGGCACCGGCGGCGCGCTGCAGATCGCCAATCACCTCGCTCAACGTACCGAACGCCATACCGACCATCAGCGCGTAGAACACGAACGCTGCCAGCTCACCGCTTGAGATGCGGCCGCTGATCACGTCCATACCGCCGACCCACAACATCACCGCCACGGCACCCAGCACCAGAACGATCACCAGCGTGATCAGCCATGAGCGCTGCAGGATACGTTTACGAGCGGTCTCGAACGCCTGCTCCACCGTATGCGAAAAACGCTGCTTGTCCTGCTGCTGATGGTTGTACGCCTGCACTGTCTTGATCTGCCCCAGGGCTTCGGCCACGTAACTGCCGACATTGGCAACCCGGTCCTGACTTTCGCGCGACAGATTTCGTACCCGCCGCCCGAACATGAGAATGGGTGCGATGATCAGCGGCAACGCCACCACCACGATACTGGTGAGTTTGGGGTTGGTGATGAACAACAACACGATGCCGCCAATGACCATCAGCGCGTTGCGCAGGAACATCGACAGTGACGAGCCGATGACCGACTGCAACAGCGTGGTGTCGGCGGTCAGTCGCGACTGGATTTCCGAACTGCGATTGTTTTCGTAGAAGCCCGGATGCAGTTCGATCAGGTGATCGAATACTTTCTTGCGCAAGTCGGCAACCACACGCTCGCCGATCCACGACACCAGATAGAAGCGGGCGAAGGTTCCGACGGCGAGGCCGACCGTCAGCAGCATGAAAAACCCGATCGAGCGCTCGAGCAGTTGCGGTGAGCGGGTCATGAAACCCTGATCGACCATCAGTTTGATGCCCTGCCCGATCGACAGGGTGATACCTGCGGTGATGACCAATGCCAACAACGCGCCGAGCGCTTGCCAGCGATACGGCGCGATGAAGCTCGCAGCCAGACGCAAGGCCTGGCGATGACGTCGGGTAATCCGTGAAATCATGAACGATGAACCTGCCTGTGTGCCCGATCTGTCTGAGTTGCAAAGCCTACACCTGTGTGGCCGGGGCGCCGAACATCATTTCGAATGAACTTGCGGCTGGCTTCCAGAGTCAGGTTATGACTGCTTTACAGAGGCCGCTATAAGACATCGATCTAAGCGCCTGCTGGCAGATTTGCATCATATCTGTTGCACTTGCAGCGCGTTTGAGCGGCTGACAGTACCTGTCACGGACCGGTCATCAAGCGCGGTTAACTTAACGCCGTTACCTGATGAAAGGAGAAACACCATGAACCCGCAAGAGCGCAGCAATGAAGTTCAGGTTGTTCGAGCCACGCCTAATCTGCCGGTTGGCGGTGCCATTCTTGACCAGCACGGACAAGAAGTCCTGATCACCGAAGAAATGGTTCAGGCTGCCTGCCAGGAATGCGACAAGCACTGGGTAACCCCGGAAAAATAAAACCAAGCCGTACCAGATATTTGAAACCCGACCACTCGGTCGGGTTTTTTATTGCCTGATGACCCGGTTGGCGATCAGACCAGCACTGCACCCAGCGCCCGCACCAGTTGTGCCAATGCCTCGGATTCTCCCTCCAGATGAACCTTCAGCCCTTCGATTTCCCGGCGTGGCGGGTACTGCTTGCGCAATGCATCGAAGGCCAGACGCTGGCTGGCGGTGTCACCGGTCAGGCTGCGGCGGAAATCCGCATCGTCACGTCGCGGGTCATACACGCCGCGGCACAACATGTTAAGCGCCCAGACCGGGTCGCAGGCCGCGTCGAGACTGACCTGCGCCAGCCAGGGTTTTGGCAGCAGATCGTCCAGCTCGATCGTCGCAGGCTGATCAAGAAAGCCACACAACGCCTGATAGATCTGTGCAGTACCGCGCTGCCTGCCATCCAGGCTGTAACCGGCGATATGCGGTGTACCCAGAACGCACAAGTCAGCCAGCGCGACGTTGACCTGCGGCTCGCCCTCCCACACATCCAGTACGGCCTGCAGGTCTTCCCGCTCAAGCAGCACGTCGTGCAACGCCGCGTTATCCACTACGGCGCCACGGCTGGCATTGATCAGCCAGGCGCCCTGGCCGAGCTGACGCAAACGCGCGTCGTCGAGCAAGTGCCAGGTCGGTGACGCCCCGGTTTTGTTCAGAGGCGTGTGCAGGCTGATCACGTCACAGCGCTGCAGGATCTCGTCAAGGCTGACGAAGTCGCCGCCTTCGGCAGCCTGGCGTGGCGGATCGCAGACCAGCACGTTCCAGCCCAGTGCCTTCAATACGCTGATCAGCCGACCACCCACCTGCCCTGCACCGACCACACCGTAAGTGCGCTGCGCAAGATCGACCCCTTCGATTTCAGCCAGGGTCAGCAGGCTGCCAAGGACATAGTCCACCACACCACGCGCATTGCAGCCCGGAGCGCTTGCCCACTGGATACCGGCTTGCTGAAACCAGTCCAGATCCAGGTGATCGGTGCCGATGGTGCAGGTCCCGACAAAACGCACCGGGCTGCCCTCAAGCAGTTCGCGGGTCACGGCGGTGACCGAGCGAACCAGCAGGATGTCGGCATCCGCCACAGCGGCTCGGTCCATGGCGCGGCCCGGCAAGCGATGAATCTCACCGAAATGAGCAAAAAAAGCGTCGAGCAGGGGAATATTTTCGTCAGCAACAATGCGCATGGAAGACTCTCTGGGTCTGGCGAACAGGGACCTGCTCGAATCGGGAACAGGTGCGTCGTGAACAGGCGCGGGTTGTAGCGATGTGGTGATCAGTCGGACTTCTTGCGGATCCAGTACAGGAACGTGCCCTCTTCGGCTTGCTCCGCAACCAGTTCATGACCGAGAAATACACAGAATTTCGGGATATCGCGACGCGTGGACGGATCGGTTGCAATGACCTTGAGTAGACCGCCCGCGGGCAGGTCACGCACCTTCTGGTGCAACATCATCACCGGCTCCGGACAAAATAGCCCGACGGCGTCCAGCTCGGCGTCGACAGTGAGGTTTTCAATGGGCTCAGACATGGGGCACTCCAGAGACGGGGGACGATTGTCGCTCAATTCGGTCGGTCAGGCCAAATGCTGATGGTTATACCGGCGCCGAATGGCGGCGCGCGGCCAGACAGCAGACAGAAAAATGCCAGGCACAGGGCCTGGCACTGATCATGACCCGGGCGAGCGTCAGAACGGCAGCTTCATACCGGGCGGCAACTGCATGCCAGCCGTCATGGAAGCCGTCTTGTCCTGGCTGGCCTGCTCGATCTTGCGCACGGCGTCGTTGACGGCGGCGGCGATCAGGTCTTCCAGCACTTCCTTGTCTTCCTGCATCAGGCTGTCATCCAGATTGATGCGCTTGACGTCATGACGACCGGTCATCACCACGCTGACCAGGCCTGCGCCCGATTGACCGGTGACTTCCGCGTTGGCCAGTTCTTCCTGCATCTTGGCCATTTTTTCCTGCATTTGCTGCGCCTGCTTCATCAGGCCAGCCATGCCACCTTTCATCATGGGATATCTCCTCGAAAATGGATGGTTCGTTTGCGTGGCGCCAGCGGCGCCCTGTGTTCAGTTATTGAGCCTGCGCCGCAGGTGTGTCAACGGGCTTGATCGTGTCTTCCCGGATCACAGCGCCAAACTGTTGCAGCATCTGCTGGATGTACGGGTCGGCCTGGATCGAGGCTTCGGCCTGGCGCTGGCGCTCGGCCCGCAGCCGTGAAGCAGCCTGCGCAGGGGTTTCCTGCTCGGGCTTGATCAGCTCGATACTCAGATTGATCGTGCGCCCATGATACTGGTTCAACGCATCGTTCAGGCGCCGCTGCTGCGTCGAGTTGAACAGCGCGCTGTGCGCAGGGTCCAGGTGCAGCAGCCAGTGGTCGCCATCGACTGAAATCAATGTGCAGTTGGCCGCGATGCTGCCGGTCATCCCGGAGATCGGCAGCTTGGGAAACACGTCCAGCCATTCGGCCGCAAGACCGGTGGCCGGTTTGGCGGCAGGAGCGGGCTCCGGCTCGACGGCTTCAAGTTCGACGACACTTTCGTGGGCCAGCTCATCCAGATAGCTGTAGGACGCCGGATCTATATCGATGTCCGGCTCGACGTAATCGTCGTCCGCTGGCGGTTCGTCATCACGGCCCATCGGCCCGGAGTCGGAAGACATCGAATCGGTGTGCATGGACAGATACGCAGAGTCCGGGATGGCTTCGAGCATTGCCGGCGTGTCCTGTTGCTCGGCAACCGGCTGCGCCGGTTCGGCTTCAGGTGCGGCCGGCACCGGGCTGGCGGGCGCAGGCGTCGGCATGGGCGTCAGGTCGGGCTGCTCGGAAACGGTCTCCAGAACCGGCTCGGCTACTGGCTCGGCAGCGGCTTCGGTATCAGGCGCAGTTTCGGCGGCGGGTTCGGCAGCCGGGGATTTCGGCTCGTTCCACGGCAGGTCGAGGTCTTCAACCGGCGCGGCTTGTGGCTCTGGCTTCGATTCCGGTTGTACCGCGGGCGCTGGCCGGACGGCGGCCGGCATCGGAGCCGCTGCAGGCGGCAGCGCTTCGAAGGCCGGATCAGGTGCAGCCATCACCGGGGCGGTCGACACTGCGGAAGTTGCCGATGCAACAGGTGTCGCATCAGCCACTGCTTTTCGGGAATCAACCGTGGCCTGGCTGATCCCCACTGGCTTTAGCGGCTGCCTCGGCGCGTCCTCGCTGTCGGCAGGACGAAACGCCAGCATGCGTAGCAGGACCATCTCGAAGCCACCACGCGGATCAGGGGCCAGCGGCAGGTCACGACGACCAATCAAGCCCATCTGGTAGTAAAACTGTACGTCTTCGGCGGGCAGGGCCTGCGCCAGGGCCAGCACCCGGTCACGATCGCCATGACCGTTGTCGACGCCTTCCGGCAACGCCTGGGCAATCGCCACACGGTGCAGCACGTTGAGAATTTCCGAGAGCACGCCGTTCCAGTCAGGGCCCTGCTCGGCCAAGTGGCGTACCGCCTCCAGCACGCCACGCGCATCGCCTTCCAGCAATGCGGTCAGTACATCGAAGACCTGACCGTGGTCCAGCGTGCCAAGCATGGCACGTACATCGGCAGCCATGACCTTGCCTTCACCGAAGGCAATGGCCTGATCGGTGAGGCTCATTGCATCACGCATCGAACCGTCGGCGGCGCGCCCGAGCAACCACAGCGCGTCGTCTTCGAACGGTACGTTCTCGACGCCCAGCACGTGGGTCAGATGCTCGACCACGCGTTCAGGCGTCATGTTTTTCAGCGAGAACTGCAGGCAACGCGAAAGAATGGTCGCCGGCAGCTTTTGCGGATCGGTGGTGGCAAGGATGAACTTGACGTAGGGCGGCGGCTCTTCAAGCGTCTTGAGCAAGGCGTTGAACGAGTGGCTGGACAGCATGTGCACTTCGTCGATCAGGTAGACCTTGAAGCGACCGCGACTCGGCGCGTACTGCACGTTATCCAGCAGCTCGCGCGTATCTTCGACCTTGGTACGGCTGGCGGCGTCGATTTCGATCAGATCGACGAAACGGCCCTCGTCGATCTCCTTGCACACCGAGCAGGTGCCGCAGGGCGTCGAGGTGATGCCGGTTTCACAGTTCAGGCACTTGGCGATGATCCGCGCGATAGTCGTCTTGCCGACGCCCCGTGTGCCGGTAAACAGATAGGCATGGTGCAGGCGCTGGCTGTCCAGCGCGTTGATCAGGGCCTTCAACACATGAGCCTGGCCGACCATTTCGCGGAACGAGCGCGGACGCCATTTACGTGCAAGAACCTGATAACTCATTTAAAACCGTCGCAACTGGTAAGCGGAAGACCGCCAATGCTAGCCGAGCAGGGGCAAAATTGCATCTGGTGTCCGTCTCTATTGTGGCTAAGCTGTGCAAATGACTCTATTGACGCGCTTTATTCGGGCCTTCACCACGCCGCGGCTGCCTCGTGCAGCGGCGGCCTGCCTGCTATTGCTGGTGCCGCAAAACGGCAGCGCGGCGCAGAGGACCTTGAGCTTTGCGGTCAATGAAGGCTGGACCATGCCGATGATGCACATCACCGACTTTCGTCCCGAATCCGGCATTCTGTTCGACATCATGCAAAGCCTTGCGCACCACGTGGGCCTCGAGGCCAGTTATCACGTAATGCCGCGCCTGCGCATCCAGTCGGCGCTGGAGCGCGGCGAAGTCGATATGCACTGCTACAGCGCCCAGGCGTGGTACCCGGACTTGTCCGGGGATTATCTCTGGAGCCTGCCGATTCTCTATCAGCGCGACTGGCTGGTCGCTTCGGCGGCGACGGCTGCCGGCCCCTACCCCGAGCAGTTCGACAACGAAACCGTCGGCACCGTGCTGGGCTACAACTACCCGGCCCTGGAGCACCTTTTCGAGAATCACAAACTGGTCCGTGAAGACGCGCGCACCCAGAATCAGACGCTCGGCAAGCTGATGGCCGGGCGCTACAACTACGCGGTGACCAATCAGTTGATCCTCGAATGGACCAACCGGAACCTGCCTGTCGGCAAGAGGCTCAAGCCGATATCACTGGTCGCCGAACAACCAGCCGCCTGCCTGATCCGCAATAACCCCGACCTGCCAGTGGGCAGAATTTTGCGCACGCTGGTGCAGATGCGTCTGTCGGGCGAGATCCAGAAGATCATCGATCACTACACAACGGCCACGGCCCCCTGATCCTTCATCTGCGCTGTCGCAATAGCGTCATATTCCATGGTTACGCTCGCGTGAAATCTTTGGTAACACATTAACCAGCGCGAGTATTTGGCGATGAGCGACAGACCAGACGACGAAGATACCAACGAAAACCCCAGCCGCCGTCGTTTTCTGGGCGGGATGGCTGCCTTGGGTGCAGGTGTCACCCTTAGCAGCTACGTTTCCGCCCACGAGAAGCCGCCCGGCGACAACGAACGGCATCATCACCTTGCCGGACCCGCGCTGGATCGCGCCTTGCGCGAAAATGTGAAAACCATTGTGGTGATCTACGCCGAGAACCGCAGCTTCAATAACCTGTTCGGCGATTTCCCCGGTGTCGAAAAGCCGCTCTCCTCGCTCAGGCCTTCCGATTACGAGCAGCGCGACCGCGACGGCACGCGATTGTCCAAACTGCCACCTGCCTGGGGCGGCGTGCTGCAGGTAGGACCGCAAACCGTCGATGGCGTGACTTATCCGGTAGGCGAGCAGTTTCAGCAAGACCTGCCCAACGCGCCGTTCCCGCTCAAGGGACCGAACGGTGAAGACCTGCCGCTGAGCCTGGTGACCCGCGATCTGTGGCACGTGTTTTACCAGAACCAGATGCAGATCAACGACGGCAAGAACGATCGCTTCGTGGCCTGGGCGGATGCGGGCGGCCTGACCATGGGCAACTATGCACAGACTCAGTATTCGCTGCGCCTGTGGGACGTGGCCGAGGAGTTCGTGCTGTGTGACAACTTCTTTCAGGGTGCTTTCGGCGGCTCGTTCCTCAATCACCAGTACCTGATTTCAGCCACCGCGCCTATTTACCCGAACGCCGCCGAATCTCCGGCCAAGTCGCAAATCGCTACCTTGCAGAGTTTCAACCCGCAGGATCCGCGCCTCAAACCGCTCGACAAGTCGCCGGCCAGCGCCATGGACGGACCGCCACAATTTGGCCCCAGCGCCATCACGCCGGACAACTACGCCGTCAACACCATGGCCCCGCCCTACTGGCCAACCTGGCTGCGCGACCCGCAAAACCCTGATTACTCGAAACCGGATCTGCCCAACGTGCTGGTTCCGCAAAGCCACGAGCACATCGGTGACAAGCTGTCGAAAAGGAATGTTGACTGGGCCTGGTACGCCGGTGCCTGGCAAGTGACGCTGGATGAATTCAAGGACTCCACCGGGATCCCGAAAATCCCCAACTTTCAATACCATCACCAGCCGTTCAACTACTTCAAGCAGCAGGGGCCGCAGCACCCTGAAGAGCGCAAGAAGCGCCTGCGTGACGGCGGGCTGGGTGACGAGTCGAGCACCAATCGCTTTCTCGCCGATGCCGAAGCGGGCAAGTTGCCTGCGGTAACCTTCTACAAGCCCCAGGGCAACCTGAACATGCACGCCGGTTACGCCGACGTTGCTTCGGGTGACCGGCACATCGACCGGGTGATCAAGGTGCTGCGCAAGAGCCCGCAGTGGGACAACATGGTGATCGTCCTCACCTTCGACGAGAACGGCGGCTGGTGGGACCATGTCGCGCCGCCAAAAGGCGACCGCTTCGGGCCCGGCACGCGCATTCCCGCTCTGGTCATCTCCCCTTTCGCCCGCAAGGGCAAGGTCGACCACACGGTTTACGACACCGCCTCGATCCTGCGCCTGATCACCCGCGTGCATGGCCTGGAAAAACTCGACGGCCTGAAACGCCGTGACGAGGCCATGATCGCGCGTGGCCAGGCGCCGATGGGCGACCTGACCAACGCGCTGCAGTTTCCGGCCTGATCCCGTCAGGTGGTCGCGTCGGCAGCCTCCAGCGCAGTCGGACGAGCGGTTTTCACCGGTGGCAGGGACGCCACGTACACCGTGCGGGACGGGAACGCGAAACGCACGTCCAGTTCGGCAAAGGCTTCCATGATGTCCAGATTGATCGCCTGCTGCACATCCATATAGACGTTGTAGCTGGGGTCGAGCACGATAAAAACGGTCTCGAACTCCAGCGATGTCTCGCCAAACCCCCGAAAATGCGAACGGTCGAAACGCGCCAGCTTCTGCGCGTTGATGATCGCTTCGACTTTCTTCGGCACTTCCCTTATCTGATCGACCGAGCAGTCATAGGTCAGCCTGAATTCGAAGACAATGCGTCGCTCCTGCAAGCGTTTGTAGTTCTGGATGGTGTTGTTGATCATGTCGGCGTTGGCCATCACGATCTGCTCGCCACCCAGGCTGCGGATCCGCGTGGTCTTCAGGCCCACGTGCTCGACCGTGCCGGACAACGCACCGACGACGATGAAGTCGCCAACCTCGAAAGGCTTGTCCACGGCGATGGATAGCGAAGCAAACACGTCGCCCAGAATGTTCTGCACCGCGAGTGCGACCGCAATGCCGCCGACCCCGAGGCTGGCGACGAACGCGGTGATATTGACCCCGACGTTCGACAGCATCGCCATGACCACCGTGGCCCACAGCAGCACCTTCGCCCCCCACAGACTCAACGTAGCCAGCGCGCTGCCCTGAAAGGTGCCACCAGCGTTGTGACGCACGAAGTAGCGCTGCAAGGCGAGCGCGATTGCCCGGTTCGCCCACAGCCCGACCTGTAATGCGGCGACCACGAACCACAGACTGCTGACCCGCCCGAGCCAGCGCTCCGGCAGATCGAGCATGCCGATGCCGATCAGAATGGAAGCCAGCAGCAATAACGTATTACTGGTGCCCGACAGCACCTGCACCACGATGTATCGCATATGCGTGCTGGGCGCATCCGCACGCGAGCGCATCTTTCTGAGCACAAAACCGATCACGCCCCTGACCAGAATAAAACTCAGGGTCGAGGCGAAAATAGCCAGTATCCAGTTGGCGAGCGATATGCCCAGAAATTGCGAGTCTGTGAAAAATCTGATGATGTCCTGTTCCATCCGGCCCCCGGCTCCACTGCTGCGAGACGCCTGACCGAAAAGCCCGTGACACCCGCAGCGACTTGAATTGCCCCTTGCCGTAAAACGGTTTCAAGCGACGCGTAAGGAGTTAGGGGATGTGTGGAAGTGAGGGTTCAGTTGAATTGGCTATTGATCGATCACCTGAACGCACACCGAGTTTTCACTGTTCGTCGAAACTGATCGGACAGCATGGAACCTCTCCTCAATGAGTTGCCACTCACGGCCCCGAGCGACGGGCTACCAAGCCCCAAGCGTTCAAGCGGCCCAAAAGGCCAATTCGTGGTTAACACCACATTCAAGCAGAGGAAAATATCCGTGACCTACGGCATTCGCGGCGGAGTTGGCACATCGCTTACTACACCCAGCCCCAGCCTTTTGATGAGTTGAAGCTGAAGCCGGAACAGATTCAGGAAAAGACGGCAAAACTCATGGAGAAAGGGTATTTCACCGTTCCCATAGCAGAACCTACAAGACGTTTTTTGCATGAGCAAAGCAGTCTCAGTAACCCCGCCTGGAGACAGGAGACCGTTGGAAAGGTTATTGATTTGAAAGCAACCGACTACGAACGATCAACGACAGCCGTAGCGAAGGACATTGCAACCACTCTTACCGGGAAGCAACAACAATTGAGGCCTCATGAGTTCCAACTGC
This sequence comes from Pseudomonas cerasi, assembly GCF_027983475.1. NCBI lineage: Bacteria > Pseudomonadati > Pseudomonadota > Gammaproteobacteria > Pseudomonadales > Pseudomonadaceae > Pseudomonas > Pseudomonas cerasi. The sequence goes on along the minus strand of NZ_JAQJVM010000001.1, from coordinate 969,361 downwards.
GAAGGGCCAAAAATCAGGGCGCAGACCAATGGCATCAGGATAAGGGGCCGAAAAAGGTCATCTGCATCGCCACCATCGAGGGGCGCGGCACCGAATACGTGAAGCGCGCAGAATCAGAAGGAATATTTGAAGCGGGGCATTTTGGGAAAATGACGCCTCTGGATGCCAGGGCGGTCGAGCAGAGAACCAGAGAAGCCAAGCAAGACCGCTTCTATTTCTTTGCGGGCAAAGGTATTTGCGAAGACAGCATTCCCAAACTGGTACACCGCTCGCCCCATCAGAGTGGTCGCTCCATCTTCCTGGCACGATGGCAGTAAGGCAGGCCATGCAGGATTAACCGCCGGCCTGGAGACATCCGGCGGTTATCTCCGTGCCGGGCAGACTGTTTTTACAGACGCACGAAGTTCTCGCCAGCGCAGGGCGCCGTCGAAACAGGAATAGGCTTTCATTTTTACGAGCAGGCCACTTTCAGAAAAGGACCTAGAGATAGGTGGTGCCCCCACCAGCCACACCCCGGCACACAATGTTCCCGCTGTGGCTGCTTCCTTCCGGATCTGACCAGGTTCACGGGTAATCGTTGCGGGGGGACCGATGGGGTCACCATAACGACACTCACCAGTTGGCGAGCCGCGCCATTGTACCGGTCTTGCGCGAGTTTACAACCGTTGCCGCGGATAAAAATTTCGAGGGGGCTCAAGCACTTGTGTGCCGGGGCTGAAAGGCAACTGCGTGCCGGTCATCAGCGTTACAAATCCTCGAAACGGCGCCATTCGATCCTGTACCCTGCCCGCCTCAACCATAATCAGCCAGCAGGTTGCTCATGCAGACTCGATTGGTCGACTACCACGACCTCAGCGCCTCTCAACGCCAACAGCTCGGATACCTCGAGGTTACGCAGGAACAGATACAGTTCTCCGGCGACATCTATACCGCGCTCAATACGCTTCTGGTCAGACCCAGCCCGAATATTTGCGGCTTCGCGCTGCTTGGTGACGAGAAGCCGGTGGGGTTCTTCCTGCTCAAGCGCGATGATTGTCTGCCGCACTGGGCTCAGGAGGCTCTGACGGCGACACTGCATGCGTTGCAGATCGATCACCGTGAACAGGGCAAGGGGCTGGGCAAGGCGTGCCTGCAAGCGTTGCCTGCGGCGTTGCGCCTGAAATGGCCGGACATCACTCAATTGATGCTGTCGGTGGATGCGGACAACTCGGCCGCCATCGGGCTTTATACCGGCCAGGGCTGGATCGATACCGGTGAGGCGTATCGCGGGCGGATCGGTTTCGAGCGCAGGCTGACCCTGACGCTTTGAGCCGCTTTTGCACAAAGGCCTGACACGCCGCCGAAGCGTGTCAGGCATGGCCCGCGTTACTGGGCCTGCAAAACCTCATCGGCCTTGCCACCGGCATCCTGAATAACCAGGTGGATGAAGTGCAGCTTGGCGATGACCGCTTGAGGCAGCACGAACGGATAGAAATCCGGCTGCCCCATGCTGCGTGACAACTCGTTGAGCATGCTCGCCAGCTCGATCCAGGCATTGACGAACGACAGGAACGCCGGGCCGCCCGGATGCTGAGGGTCGTAGAGCACTTCCAGCGGAAACGGCTGGTAGTCGAGCTCCATGTCGCGAGCGCTCATGCCAAACCCCAGCGCGGTGTCGACCGCATCCATCATGTGCAGGTAATGCGCCCAGGTTTCGGCCCAGTCTTCCCACGGATGCATGGTCGCGTAGGCACTGACGAAGCTTTCCTGCCAGTTGTCCGGCGCACCGTTCTGGTAGTGATGATCGAGCGCGTCGGCGTAGCTGGCGCGCTCGTCGCCGAACAGGTTGCGATAACTGTCCTGCCAGTGGGTATTGGCGATGAGCCGATCCCAGTAGTAGTGGCCGACTTCATGACGGAAATGGCCAAGCAAGGTGCGATAGGGTTCGTGCAGCTGCACGCGCATCGCTTCACGGTGTGCGTCGTCGGCTTCTTCGATGTTCAGGGTGATCAGGCCGTTGGCATGGCCTGTGGTTGGCAGGTTGCCCTCCAGATCGACACCGACGAAGTCGAAGGCCAGGCCGGTCTCTTCGTCGACAGTCTTGGGAATGACCTGCAGGCCCAGGGAAATCAGCTGCGCGACCAGACGCCGTTTGGCGGTCTCGACCTTGCGCCAGCGCTCGCCGTTTTCAACCACCGACAGGTCGGGAATGGTGTGATTGAGGCTGCACGCAACACAGAATTCGCCGGAATTATGCTCTGGAAAAAGCCAGTTACAGGCTGCCGGGGTGCCGAGGTTGGCGCAACGCCGATACAGCCCGGCACCCGGCTCATCGCTCAGGCGCCAGGTAGTAGGCTCAGGCCCCGCTTCGAGCGTAGCGACACGCCCCTGCTCAGGCAGGTAGCCCAGCGCTGCAGAACAGGCCAGGCATTGGGTATTGGGGAAAAACACCGACTGGCCACAGGTGCACTGCCAGACCTTGCTGTTACGTTTGGATTCGCCGACAAATGGGGCGGTGATGCGTGAACTCAGTTGCTCGAAAAAGCGATACATGGCGATCTCCCGTTGACCTTGCATGGACTAGATCATACCGACGCTTCAGGGGTTCAAAATATTATCGAGCGGCATGGATGATGAGGCTTACGGCGTGTTCATGGGCCAAAACGGTGCGTCGCACGGTAGTCGGGATTATCGTTCCTCACGCTCCAGCGTGGGAATGCAGTGCGTGACGCTGCGCGCAAAAGATCTACGCCGCACCATCACACTCAAGACCGGACGCAGAGCGTCCAGAACTGCATGCGACGCGGAGCGTCGCACGATGATCAAGACATGCCTAAGCAGAGCATCGCACGGTAGTCGGGATTATCGTTCCGCACGCTCCAGCGTGGGAATGCCGTGCGTGACGCTCCGCGTCACAGATCTGCGCTGCGCCATCACACTTAAGACCGGACGCAGAGCGTCCAGAACTGCATGCGACGCGGAGCGTCGCACGATAATCAGGGCATACGGAGCGTCGGTCTTCCTCAATCAACCGCCACACCCAGCTCGGCCAAGCGTTTGAGCAGTGCATCTTCGTCCAGCACGGTAAGGCCGAGTTCGTTGGCCTTGGTCAGCTTCGAGCCGGCACCCGGCCCGGCAACCACGGTGTGGGTCTTGGCCGAGACCGAGCCGGACACCTTGGCACCGAGGCTTTCGAGCTTTTCCTTGGCGACATCGCGGCTCATGCGCTCCAGCGAGCCGGTCAGTACCCAGGTCTGGCCAGCCAGCGGCAAACCTTCGACGGTTTTTTTCTCGCTGCGCCAGTGCATGCCGAAGTCCTTGAGCTGGGCTTCGATGGCGCGGGCGCGCTCGGCGTTTGCGCTGTCGTCGAAGAAATCGCGAACCGACTTGGCCTGCTTCTCCGGCAGTGCCTGACGCATGTCCAGCCAGTCGGCACTGATGATGGCTTCCAGCGTACCGAACCGGTCCGCCAGTTTCTGCGCAGCACCCGGCCCTACCGACGGAATGTTCAGTTTGTCGATCATCCCTTCCAGCGTGGTGCTGGCCGCGAACTCGGCGCCCAGCTCGCCCTGGTCCTGCAATTGCAAACCGCATTCACCGAGCAGCGCATCGATGACGCTACGGTTGTGCTCGTCCTCGAAGAAGCTGTGAATCTCGTATGCGACTTCCAGGCCGACATCCGGCAGGTAGGTCAGCACTTCCGGCAAGGCCTGTTGGACACGCTCCAGCGACGCCAGCGAACGCGCCAGGACCTTGGCCGTCTCCTCACCCACATCGGGAATGCCCAAGGCATAGATGAAACGCGCCAGGGTCGGCTGTCGGCTGTCGGCGATGGCCTTGAGCAGTTTATTGCTGGAGATTTCCGCGAAGCCTTCCAGGTCGATGATCTGTTCGTATTTCAGTTTGTACAGATCGGCAGGCGAGCCGATGAGTTTCTCATCGACCAGTTGCTCGATGGTCTTGTCACCCAGCCCTTCGATGTCCATGGCGCGACGCGATACGTAATGAATGATCGCCTGCTTGAGTTGCGCACCGCAGGCCAGACGCCCGACACAGCGATACACCGCGCCCTCGGTGACGGTTTCCTTGCCTTTGCTGCGTTTGATCAGCTGCGTGCGCTCGACATGCGAGCCGCACACCGGGCAGGTCTGTGGAACCTGCACCGCCCTGGCATCCTCGGGGCGGCGCTCGGCAACCACCTGCACTACCTGCGGAATCACGTCACCGGCACGCCGGATGATTACCGTGTCGCCAATCATCAGGCCGAGCCGCGCCACTTCGTCCATGTTATGCAGCGTGGCGTTGGCGACCATGACGCCTGCCACCTTGACCGGCTTGAGCCGCGCGACCGGCGTTACTGCGCCCGTGCGGCCTACCTGGAACTCGACATCCAGCAGTTCGGTCAGTTCTTCCATGGCGGGGAATTTGTGGGCAATCGCCCAGCGCGGCTCACGGGCGCGGAAGCCCAGTTCGCGCTGCGCTGCCAGGTTATTGACCTTGAACACCACGCCGTCGATCTCGTAAGTCAGCGTCAGGCGTCGCTCACCGATATCGCGGTAATAGGCCAGGCACTCCTCGACGCCATTCGCCAGTTTCAGCTCGCGACTGACCGGCATGCCCCATTTTTTCAACGTTTCAAGCACGCCAATATGAGTGTCGGCGATTTCCGCCGACGTCTGGCCCAGGCCATAGCAGCAAAACTCCAGCGGCCGGTTGGCCGTGATCTTGGAATCCAGCTGACGCAGGCTGCCTGCCGCTGCGTTGCGCGGGTTGGCGAAGGTCTTGCCGCCGATTTCCAGCTGACTGGCGTTGAGGCGCTCGAAACCGGCCTTGGACATGAACACTTCACCGCGCACTTCCAGCACATCCGGCCAGCCTTTGCCCTGCAGCTTGAGCGGGATGTTGCGCACTGTGCGCACATTGACGCTGATGTCTTCGCCGGTGGTGCCGTCGCCGCGCGTCGCCCCCCGTACCAGCGCGCCGTCGCGATACAGCAGGCTGACTGCCAGACCGTCCAGCTTGGGCTCGCAGCTGTACTGCACCTTGCTGCCTTCGCCAAACAGGTCGCCGGCTGGCAGATCCAGCCCCTCGGTGACCCGGCGATCGAATTCGAGCATGTCGTTTTCTTCGAACGCGTTGCCCAGGCTGAGCATCGGCATTTCGTGGCGCACCTGGGTAAACGCCGACAAGGCCGCGCTTCCGACCCGCTGCGTCGGCGAATCGGGAGTGACCAGATGAGGGTTTTCCGCCTCCAAAGCCTTGAGCTCGTGAAACAGGCGGTCGTACTCGACATCCGGAATGCTCGGCTCATCCAGAACGTGGTAGCGGTAGTTGTGCTCATCCAGCTGTGCACGCAGTTCGAGGATTCGGGTTTCGACGGCCTTCATACGGTGTTCTCTCAAAAAGCAAAAAAGCAGCCGAGGCTGCTTAATCTGTTGGCTCTGTTCTGTTCAGGTCAGGCCCCGCCAGAGCGGGCCGCAGCACGCTCATGATCGGAGACCTGCCCAAGGGTTCGCTCAACCGCGACGCTGGGTCAACGCCCGACGCTCGAACTCGACGATGCGCTGGCGATAATGCTCGATGGTCTGGGCGGTCATGACGCTGCGCTGATCATCCTTCAGTTCGCCATCCAGCTCGTGAGCCAGCTTGCGAGCGGCGGCAACCATCACGTCGAATGCCTGCTTGGGATGACGAGGGCCTGGCAAGCCGAGGAAGAAGCTCACTGCACGGGTGCTGAAATGGTCGATATCGTCCAGGTCGAACACGCCGGGCTTGACCGCATTGGCCATCGAGAACAGCACTTCGCCGTTGCCAGCCATGCTCTCGTGACGGTGGAAAATATCCATCTCACCGAAACGCAGGCCGCTTTCCAGAATGTTCTGCAACAGCGCCGGGCCCTTGAAACCGCCTTCGCTGCGCGAGATCACGCTGATGACCAGCACTTCCTCTACCGGAGGCAGGTCCTTGTCTTCGGTGATGCGCTGGGCCGGCTTGTCGTCCGGGAAATCGTCGTCGCGTGCGGTAAACAGGCTCGGGCCGTCGAGATCCAGGTTCAGGTCGCCCTGCTGTGGCTCATCCTTGCGCTTCTTGTCACTGCGCTTCTCGCTGTTGCCACGCTTGCCTTCACGCGGGCTGGCGCTCATGGACGGCAGATCGTGCTCGTCGAGCTGCGGCTCCTTGTGGGTATCCAGCACACGAGGCGGCCCGAGCAGTTCGGCAGACGTGGTCTCTTCTTCATCCGGAAGGTTGGAGAAGCTCCGATCCAGTCTGAATTTCAATTTACCCTTGCTGCCGCGCATACGGCGCCAGCCATCAAAGAGAATACCGGCGATGACTATTATGCCGATGACGATCAGCCACTCGCGCAGACCGATTTCCATGTAATCCAGTGCCTCTAATGAAGAAATCTGAAAATAAGGGCCTAAACCCCTTTAATACGTGGTGCCAAGTCTATGTTCTGACTGGCAATTCGCCCACGCGAAAATAAAAAGTGGTCACTAAACTAGCACGACCAAAGGTAACTTTACACCGTCTGTTACGTCTCTTCGCCGCCCAAGTTGCCATCTCATGTACCAGCGTCTCGTTTTCAGGCCTCTGGACAGCCACTTGCCCGCAAAACGAGGCGTCGAATCAGGCATCCACCAGCGCCATCGCCTGCTCCACATCCACCGCCACCAGCCGCGAACAGCCGGGCTCGTGCATCGTTACCCCCATCAGCTGATCAGCCATTTCCATGGCGATCTTGTTGTGGGTGATATAGATGAACTGCACCGTTTGTGACATTTCTTTCACCAAACGTGCATAGCGACCCACGTTGGCGTCATCCAGCGGCGCATCCACCTCGTCAAGCATGCAAAACGGCGCAGGATTGAGTTTGAAAATGGCAAAAACCAGCGCCAGCGCCGTCAGGGCTTTTTCACCACCCGACAGCAAATGAATGGTGCTGTTCTTCTTGCCGGGGGGACGCGCCATGATTGTCACCCCAGTATCGAGTAAATCTTCGCCCGTCAGTTCCAAATAAGCGGAGCCGCCACCGAAAACTTTTGGGAAAAGTGCCTGAATTCCGCTGTTTATCTGATCGAAGGTATCCTTGAAGCGGTTTCGGGTCTCCTTGTCGATCTTGCGAATGACGTTTTCCAGAGTGTCCAGCGCTTCGACCAGATCGGCATCCTGCGCATCCAGATAGCGCTTGCGCTCGGACTGCTGCTGATACTCGTCGATGGCCGCGAGGTTGATCGCGCCCAGGCGCTGAATACGCCCGGCGATGCTTTCCAGTTGCTGCTCGGCAGCCTGTTCGCTGGCTTCCGGCGTCAGTGTCGCAAGCACGCCATGCAGGTCATAGCCGTCTTCATGCAACTGGTCCTGCAAGGCTTTGCGACGCACCGTCAGCGCCTGCCACTCCAGACGCTGTTGTTCCAGCTGGCCACGCAGCAGCTGCGATTGCTGCTCGGCCTGGGTGCGGCGCTTTTCTGCCTCGCGCAATTCGCGGTCAGCGTCTTCGAGTGCGTTCTTGGCGATGCGCATTTCGTCATCGACCACCATGCGCCGCTCCAGCAGTTCTTCAAGCTTGAGGCGCAGTTCTTCGAGCGGTGCCTCGCCCTCCTCCAGATTCAGGCTCAGTTGCTCGCGCTTCTCGGTCAGCCTTTCGGACTGCATGCGCAGGCGCTCCAGCGCCTGACGGGTCGAATCGTATTGCGCCTTGATCGAGCCCAGACGCACCGCCAGCTGATGACTGTGATCCTTGTGCTGCCGCGCATCCTGACGTATCCGGTCCAGACGCTCACGCAGCGCATCACGCTGGGCCTGCAGCACCTCGCGCTGCTCGGTATCCTGCGCCATGCTGTCCAGTGCATCCTGCAATTGCAGGCGCGATTCGCCGAGGTGCTCGTGCTCGACAGCGCGTTGCTCACCCAACTCGGCCAATTCTTCATCAAGACGAGAGCGCCGCAGGGTCAACTGCTCGACTTTTACCCGGACCGCCGACAACTGCGCTTTCAGTTCGCTTTGCTGACGGGTTTCGTCCTGCACGCGACGGCGCAACTGCTCACGAGCGTCTTCCTGCTGCGACTGCTGCTCGCGCAAGACCAGCAACTGCTCTTCCAGGGTGGCCAGAGTCGCTTCGCGCTCGTCGCGCTCCAGACCCAGCTGCTGCAATTCCTGACCGCGCGCCAGCACCCCGCTCTGCGCTTCGCTGGCGCGGCGTACACGCAAAAAGTGCCGCCCCACCCAGTAGCCGTCACGGCTGATCAGGCTTTGCCCGGCGCTGAGTTGTGCACGCCGCGCCAGCGCCTGGTCCAGGTTCTCCACCGGTATCACCTGACCCAGCCAGGCGGACAGATCAACCGTGCTGTCGACCTTTTCCAGCAAACTACCGGGCGCGCGAACCGTGTCGGCACCCGCACTGATCAAGCGCAGATCGCCCTGCTGAAAACCGGCCAGATCGAGCCCGTCGAAGTCATCCACCAACACGGCCTGCAAATCCGCGCCAAGCACGGTTTCCAAGGCCAGTTCCCAGCCGGCTTCGACGCTCAGCCCCTCGGCCAGACGCGGCCGTTCGGCCAGTTGCTGATCCCGCAGCCACTCGGCAGTGCCGGTGTCCGGGTCAAGTGCCGCCTGCTGCAACGCTTCCAGGGACGCTAACCGGCCGTTGAGCCGTTGCAGCTCGCCCTGCGCCTGCTGTTGCGCCTGGCTGGCGTGCTGCAACGCCTCGCGCAATTGTTCAAGACGCTCGACCGCCTGCTCCTCGCCCATGTGCAGCTCTTCAAGGGTCATGTCACGGGTGGCGAGGTCTTCGCTCAATTCCAGAATGGCCGCATCTTCCGGGTCAGCGGCCAGCAGTTGACGCTCTTCGGCCAGCCGCCGCTGGCGCTCTGCAAGGCGTTCGATGCTCTGTTCCAGCTGTTGAATGCGTGACTGCTGGACCTGTGCCTGACGCTGCGGCTCGGCGGATTGCTGATTGAAGACGTCCCACTTCTCCTGCCAGCCCTGCATGGCCGCTTCGGCGTCTTCCAGAGCGATGGCCGACTCCTCGGCGGCGGCGCTGGTCATTTCCTGCTCGGGCTCGAGCATCTCCAGCTCTTCGCCGAGGGTGGCGAGCAAGGTGGTGTCGTGCCCAAGGTGCGATTCGGTTTCCTGGCGGGCACGCTCGGCTTCGCGCAGGTCATCCTGCAATTGGCGCAGCCGCTGCTGACCGTGCTGAATGCTCTGCTCGACGCGGGCAATGTCGCCGCCGACCGAATAAAAGCGGCCCTGCACCAGGTTAAAGCGCTCGGACAGGTCATGGTGGCCGTCGCGCAGCCTTTCGATACTGGCATCGGCACTGCGCTGATCGGCCACCAGCGCCTCGAAGCCGACCTCCTGATTGCCAATCACCGCCTCGCGCTGCCCCACCAGATCATTCAGCGCCTGCCAGCGCAGGGCCGACAATTGCGCTTTCAACTGACGCTCTTCGGCCTTGTATTCCTGATACTTCTCGGCGGCCTGAGCCTGTCGGTGCAGACGCTCCAGCTGACGCTCGAGCTCTTCACGCAGGTCGGTCAGACGCGCCAGGTTCTCGTGGGTGCGACGAATGCGGTTTTCGGTTTCCCGGCGCCGCTCCTTGTACTTGGAAATCCCTGCGGCCTCTTCGATGAAGTTGCGCAGGTCTTCGGGCTTGGCTTCGATCAGCTTGGAGATCATGCCCTGTTCGATGATCGAATAGCTGCGCGGCCCCAGGCCGGTGCCGAGGAAGATGTCGGTGATGTCGCGACGGCGGCATTTGGTGCCGTTGAGGTAGTAGCTGTTCTGACTGTCGCGGGTCACTTTGCGGCGAATGGAGATTTCCGCATACGCCGCGTACTCGCCGACCAGCGTGCCGTCCGAGTTGTCGAAGACCAGTTCGATGCTGGCCTGGCTGACCGGTTTGCGGCTGGTGGAGCCGTTGAAGATGACGTCGGTCATCGACTCGCCGCGCAGGTTCTTGGCCGAGCTTTCGCCCATCACCCAGCGCACGGCGTCGATGATATTGGATTTGCCACAGCCATTGGGGCCGACGACAGCCGCCATGTTGCTGGGGAAGTTCACCGTGGTGGGGTCGACGAAAGATTTGAACCCCGCCAGCTTGATGCACTTCAGGCGCACGGCGTCAGCCCTTTGCCAGGGCGGCCAGCACCAGCTGGCAGCTGCGCTGACAGTAGCTGACCAGCACGACACGAATCTTCGGTATGTCCCGCGCCACCACTGCGCCAAGCAGTTCGTCGAACAATGCCAGGTAGTCACCCATATCAGCCTTGCGTTGCTCGAGCGCGAGGAAATAGCTGCGGCTCATGGAAGGCTGCAGGTTCTCGACGGTTTCCTCGAGGTACGGGTTGTTGGCGAAAGGATAGGCCGCGCGCATCACATTGAAGCTCTCTTCGACGAATGCGTTGACGTCCTGCTGCTGGAAACTGCCCTGCAGACGCTGTTGTATCTGCAGAAACGGCGCAAGATCGTCCTCGGTCTTCCAGCGCTCGACCACCGCATTGGCCAGCAGAATGTAAAGCTCGCTCATCAGGCAGCACAGGCTGGTGACGTTATGGGCGTTGAGCACCGTGACCTGCGCGCCACGACGCGGCAGGATCACCACCAGGTGGCGGCGCTCCAGAATCAGCAGTGCTTCGCGCACGGAGCCACGGCTGACGTTCAACGCCTGCGTGACTTTCTGCTCCTGAATACGCTCTCCAGGCTTGAGCTCACCGCGAATGATCCGCTCGGCAAGATGATGAGCAATTTGCTCAGCGAGGCTGTCCGGGGCCTTGAACGTCATGACTATCCTTCAGAAAAAACCAGTTCAGCATGCAAGTCGCGGAGTGTATCGCAACCGGCACGGGTGGCGCAGGGCCATAAACACGGAAACTGGCACGAAATACGCAAAACCTTGAATACACCCGGCAGGCGATTCAAGAACCAGAGGTTGTTTGATCGGCAGATCGCCGAAAAACTCAATTTCCTGACTCCGAAGTCAGAAACAAATTGACCCAATAAACAGAGCTGATAGATTCATCGACATGTCTGATGACAATAAACGTGAGGGCTTTGCGCCGTGATTCAGTTCCTTTTGAACCAAGAGCTAAAAACCGAGCGCAGCCTGAATCCGAACATGACCGTGCTGACCTACCTGCGTGAGCAGGCACACAAGCCCGGTACCAAGGAAGGTTGTGCCAGTGGTGACTGCGGTGCCTGCACCGTCGTGGTGGGCGAGTTGCACAGTGACGCTGACGGCGAGCAAACGCTGCGTTATCGCAGCCTCAATTCGTGCCTGACATTTATGGCGTCGCTGCACGGCAAGCAATTGATCAGCGTCGAAGACCTCAGGCATCAGGGCCAGTTGCACAGCGTGCAGAAGGCGATGGTCGAGTGTCATGGCTCGCAATGCGGCTTTTGTACCCCGGGCTTTGTGATGTCGCTGTTTGCCCTGCAAAAGAACAGCAGCGAAGCCGATGCCCATCAGGCCCACGAAGCCCTGGCCGGCAACCTGTGTCGCTGCACCGGCTACCGCCCTATTCTGGCCGCCGCCGAGCAGTCTTGCGCGCAGCGCCTGCCGGATCAGTTCGATCAGCGCCAGGCGCAGACCGTCGAACGCTTGCGCGCCATCGCTCCGGCCGGCACCGATGAACTGAATGACGGCGAAAAACGCTGCTTCATTCCGCTGACCGTGGCGGATCTGGCGGACCTCTACGACAGCCATCCGCAGGCGCGCCTGCTGGCCGGAGGCACCGATCTGGCTCTGGAAGTCACGCAGTTTCACAAACAGTTGCCGGTGATGATTTACGTCGGACACATCGACGAGATGAAGGGCGTGAAGCGTTTCGACGACCGCCTGGAGATCGGCGCAGCGACTCCGCTGACCGATTGTTATGCCGCACTCAAGGCCGAGTACCCGGACTTTGGCGAGTTACTGCAGCGCTTCGCCTCGTTGCAGATCCGCAATCAGGGCACGCTGGGTGGCAACATCGGCAACGCCTCCCCCATCGGCGATTCCCCGCCGCTGCTGATCGCCCTTGGCGCGCAGGTCGTGCTGCGCAAAGGCAACAGTCAGCGTACTTTGGCGCTGGAAGACTATTTCATCGACTACAAGGTCACGGCCCGCCAGGAAAGCGAGTTCATCGAAAAGATCATCGTGCCCACCGCCACATCGCGGCAGATCTTCCGCGCCTATAAAGTCTCCAAGCGGCTCGATGACGACATCTCGGCGGTCTGCGCGGCTTTTCGCCTGACCCTGGAAGATGGCATGGTCCACGAGGCTCGCGTGGCGTTCGGCGGCATGGCGGCGATTCCGAAACGTGCAGCGGCCTGCGAAGAGGCGCTGATCGGGCAACCATGGAGCCATGCAGCCGTCGAACGCGCCTGCACTGCACTGAGCGAGGATTTCACTCCGCTGTCGGATTTCCGCGCAAGCAAGGAATACCGCCTGTTGAGCGCGCAAAACCTGCTGCGCAAGTACTTCATCGAGTTACAGACCCCAGCCGTTCCAACGCGGGTGACTGACTATGTCTGAGCATTCCCCACACCTCACCCAGGCCGAGATGCTTGCAGTATTTCAACAAGGCCTGAACACCGGCGTCGGCCGCAGCGTCAAGCACGACAGTGCCGACAAGCACGTGTCCGGCGAAGCGGTGTACATTGACGATCGTCTGGAATTTCCCAACCAGTTGCACGTGTACGCACGTCTTTCCGACCGTGCCCATGCGCGTATCGTCAGCATCGATACCTCGCCCTGCTACGCCTTCGAAGGTGTACGCATCGCGATTACCCATCAGGATATTCCGGGGCTCAAGGACATCGGGCCGTTGCTGCCCGGCGACCCACTGCTGGCCATCGATAAGGTGGAGTTCGTCGGGCAACCGGTGCTCGCCGTGGCGGCTCGCGACCTGGACATTGCACGCCAGGCGGCCATGGCGGCGATCATCGAATACGAAGACCTGGAACCGGTGCTGGATGTGGTCCAGGCCCTGCGCCAGAAACACTTCGTGCTCGACAGCCATACGCACAAGCGTGGCGACTCTGCCGCTGCGCTGGCGAGCGCAACCCACCGCCTGCAGGGCAACCTGCACATTGGCGGCCAGGAACATTTTTACCTGGAAACCCAGATCTCGTCGGTGATGCCGACCGAAGACGGCGGCATGATCGTCTATTGCTCGACCCAGAACCCCACGGAAATCCAGAAGCTGGTGTCCGAGGTGCTGGGCGTGCCAATGAACCGCATCGTGGTCGACATGCGGCGCATGGGCGGTGGTTTTGGCGGCAAGGAAACCCAGGCGGCCAGCCCGGCCTGCCTGTGCGCCGTGATTGCCCGCTTGACCGGCCAGCCCACCAAGATGCGCCTGCAACGCTTCGAAGACATGCAGATGACCGGCAAGCGCCACCCGTTCTACATCGAGTACGACGTGGGTTTCGATGATGACGGTCGCTTGCAGGGCATACAACTGGATCTGGCCGGCAACTGCGGCTATTCGCCGGACCTGTCGGCGTCCATCGTCGACCGCGCCATGTTTCATGCCGACAACGCCTATTACCTCGGTGAAGCCACCGTCAACGGCCACCGCTGCAAGACGCACACCGCCTCCAACACCGCCTACCGGGGCTTTGGCGGCCCGCAGGGCATGGTCGCCATCGAAGAGGTCATGGACTGCATTGCACGTTTCCTGGGCAAGGACCCGCTGCACGTGCGCAAGGCCAACTATTACGGCAAGACCGAGCGTAACGTCACCCACTATTACCAGACGGTCGAACACAACCTGCTGGAAGAGATGACCGCCGACCTCGAGCAAAGCAGCCAGTACGCCGAGCGCCGCGAAGCGATTCATGCGTTCAATGCCGGCAGCCCGGTGCTGAAAAAAGGCCTGGCGCTGACGCCGGTCAAGTTCGGTATCTCGTTTACCGCCAGTTTTCTCAATCAGGCCGGTGCGCTGATTCATATCTACACCGACGGCAGCATCCACCTGAACCATGGCGGCACCGAAATGGGCCAGGGCTTGAACACCAAGGTTGCGCAGGTCGTGGCCGAGGTGTTCCAGGTGGACATCGAGCGCATCCAGATCACCGCGACCAACACAGACAAGGTGCCCAACACCTCGCCCACTGCCGCTTCGAGCGGTACGGACCTGAACGGTAAGGCGGCACAGAATGCCGCTGAAATCCTCAAGCAAAGGCTGGTGGAGTTTGCCGCCAGGCACTATCAGGTGAGCGAAGCGGACGTCGAGTTCCGCAATGGCCATGTGCGGATCGGCGAGCTGTTCCTGCCGTTCGCCGAACTGGCGCAATTGGCATGGATGGGCCAGGTGTCGCTGTCCAGCACCGGCTATTACAAGACGCCGAAGATTTTTTACGACCGCAGCCAGGCGCGTGGCCGGCCGTTCTATTACTACGCCTTTGGCGCAGCCTGCGTGGAAGTCATCGTCGATACGCTGACCGGCGAATACAAGATGTTGCGCACCGACATCCTGCACGACGTCGGCGCGTCGCTTAACCCGGCCATCGATATCGGTCAGGTCGAAGGCGGCTACATTCAAGGCGCCGGCTGGCTGACCACCGAGGAACTGGTGTGGAATGACAAGGGCAAGCTGATGACCAGCGGCCCGGCGTCCTACAAGATCCCGGCAGTGGCGGACATGCCGCTCGATCTGCGCATCAAGCTGGTAGAGAACCGCAAGAACCCGGAAGACACGGTGTTTCATTCCAAGGCCGTTGGCGAACCGCCGTTCATGCTCGGCATCGCCGCCTGGTGCGCGATCAAGGACGCCGTGGCGAGCCTGGGTGACTACCGTCATCAACCAAACATCGACGCCCCGGCGACGCCGGAAAAAGTGCTGTGGGGCTGTGAACAGATGCGCCAGAACAGCGCCGCGCGTCGCGCATCCAGCGAAGGCGCCGAGCCGATTGTTTCAGCCTCTTCGCGGACAAGTGAAGCTTCGCCAGGCTCGCCCTTACCTATTCAGGATGCCCCCGTGGGAGCCAGCTTGCTCGCGAAGGCGCCTGGCCTGGATCACTCTGTCCTGGAGCAGAAATGAACAACTGGATCAGCGCCCTGGCCGAGCTGCAGGCCCGTGGTGAACCCGGCATTCTGGTGACGATCATCGAGGAGCTGGGCTCCACGCCGCGCAATGCCGGATCGAAAATGGTGGTCTGCGCCGAGCGCATCCACGACACCATCGGTGGCGGCCACCTGGAATACAAGGCCATGGAGATCGCCCGCGAGATGCTTGCCAGCGGCACACGGCAGACGCGCCTGGAACGTTTCAACCTGGGTGCAAGCCTGGGCCAGTGCTGCGGCGGCGTGAACGTGCTGTTGTTCGAACCGATGGGCGAGCCCGTCGCGCAGATCGCCGTGTTCGGTGCCGGTCATGTCGGCCGCGCGCTGGTGCCGCTGCTGGCCAGCCTGCCCTGCCGGGTGCGCTGGATCGACAGCCGCGAGCATGAATTCCCCGAGTCGATGCCCGATGGCGTGATGAAGATCGTCAATGACGAGCCGGTCGACGAGGTCGCGCAACTGCCTGTGGGCACCTATTGCGTCGTGATGACCCACAACCATCAACTGGATCTGGAACTGACCGCCGCCATCCTCGGGCGTGGTGACTTCGGTTACTTCGGACTGATCGGCTCGAAAACCAAACGGGTCAAGTTCGAACATCGCTTGCGGGAACGCGGTTTCGACGCCAGTCTGCTGCAACGCATGCGTTGCCCGATGGGCCTGGCCGAGGTCAAAGGCAAGCTGCCCATCGAGATCGCGGTGTCGATCGCCGCGGAAATAATCGCCACTTACAATGTCAGCTTTGGCCAACACACCGCCAACGCCGAACCTATCGCCAGACTGCTGCCTGCATCGCGCCGCAGTCAGTCGCAATGAGTCACAACGAGAGTGCCATGAGTTCAGTTTCCCGCCGTAAAGCCTACCGCGCCGCCATCGTTCACAGCCTCGCCGACCCGGCCGAAGTGGCGCTGGAGGCATCCTGTGAATACTTTGCCGACGGCTTGCTGCTGGTCGAGGACGGCAAGATCGTTTCGGTGGGTCACGCTGCCGATCTGCTGGAGCGCCTCGACGACGATGTCGAGCTGATCGAGTACCCGGACGCACTCATCACACCGGGGTTCATCGACACCCATATTCACTTGCCGCAAACCGGCATGATCGGCGCCTACGGCGAGCAGTTGCTGGACTGGCTCAACACCTACACCTTCCCCTGCGAAAGCCAGTTCGCCGACCCCGCGCATTCAGCACAGGTGGCCGACATCTTCATCAAGGAACTGCTGCGCAACGGTACAACCACGGCACTGGTGTTCGGCAGCGTGCACAAGGAATCGGTCGAGGCGTTTTTCAGCGCGGCGCAGGCACTTGATCTGCGCATGATCGCCGGCAAGGTGATGATGGACCGCAATGCGCCGGACTACCTGGTCGATACGCCAGAATCCGGGTATGCCGACAGCAAGGCGTTGATCGAACGCTGGCATGGAAAAGGGCGTTTGAGCTACGCAGTGACCCCACGATTCGCGCCAACCAGTAGCCCGGAGCAGTTGAGTCTGGCCGGCCAGTTGCTGACCGAATACCCCGGCCTGTACCTGCAGACCCACATCAGCGAGAACCTTCAGGAGATCGAGTGGGTCAAGGCGCTGTTCCCGGAGCGCAAGCATTACCTGGACGTCTACGATCACTTCAACCTGCTCGGCGAGCGCTCGGTGTTCGCCCATGGCGTGCACCTGTGCGACGAACAATGCGCCCGACTGGCGCAGACCGGTTCGGCGATTGCTTTCTGCCCGACCTCCAACCTGTTTCTGGGCAGCGGCCTGTTCAACTTGCCGATGGCCGAGAAGCACAAGGTGAATGTCGGTCTGGGTACCGACGTGGGCGGCGGCACCAGTTTTTCGATTCTGCAGACCCTCAACGAGGCCTACAAGGTCATGCAGATGCAGGGCGCGCGGCTCAATCCGTTCAAGTCGCTGTACCTGGCGACGCTGGGCGGCGCGCGGGCACTGCGCCTGGAAGACAAGGTCGGCAGCCTGAAGCCAGGCAACGAGGCTGACTTCCTGGTGCTCGACTACAACGCCACCCCGCTGCTGTCGTATCGTTTGAAGCAAGCCAAAGGCATCGAAGAGATTCTGTTCGTGCTGATGACGATTGGTGATGACCGGACTGTGAAGCAGACCTGGTCAGGTGGGCGATTGGTGCATGAGCGGAGTTGAACCTGCTCTCAGGACAACTCTCGCCACTCACGCTCCAGCGTGGGAATGCAGGTCTCGACACTCTGCGTCGCCAAGAGGACGCAGAGCGTCCGGAACGGCATGACGACGCTGAGCGTCGCACGATAATCGGATTGTCTGTTCAGACCGACGCAGAACATCAGCACGATAGTTGAGATGCTGGTTCCTCGACGCTCTGCGTCGCCAAGAGGACGCAGAGCGTCCGGAACGGCATGACGACGCTGAGCGTCGCACGATAATCGGATTGTCTGTTCAGACCGATGCAGAACATCAGCACGATAGTTGAGATGATCGTTCCTCACGCTCCGCGTGGGAATGCAGGTCGCGACGCTCTGCGTCGCACGATAATTGTTCATCCACACAGCCTCAACGCCCCGGTTTTTTCCGGCCCATGACGTGCGAGAACACCGCATGCAAATCATCCGTGGCGCTGTCTTCGTCAAGGTTGAGTTTGCTGTCGATGTGGTCCATGTGATGCATCATCAATTCGACGGCCAGTGCCGCATTACGGGCTTCGATGGCGTCGATCAACTGGCTGTGCTCATTGTAGGAACAGTGCGTGCGATTGCCGGTTTCGTACTGGGCAATGATCAGCGAGGTCTGCGACACCAGGCTGCGCTGGAAGCTGATCAGCGGCGCGTTTCTAGCGGCCACGGCCAACTGAAGATGGAATTCGCCGGACAAACGAATACCGGCACCCCGATCACCGCGGGCGAAGCTGTCGCGCTCGTCGCTGACCATCTGGCGCAGCTCGGCCAGTTGCTCGGCAGTGGCGTGCTCGACCGCCAGTTCAGTGATTGCCTTCTCGACCATACGCCGGGCGAAAAACACCTGCCGCGCCTCTTCAACGCTGGGGCTGGAGACCACCGCGCCACGGTTGGGGCGCAGCAGCACGACGCCCTCATGGCCCAACCGCGACAGGGCGCGACGAATGATGGTACGGCTCACACCGAAAATCTCGCCCAGCGCCTCTTCACTCAATTTGGTACCCGGCGCCAGCCGCTGTTCCAGAATGGCATCGAAGACATGTTCGTAAACGACATCGTCCTGCGTGACGTTACGGCTTGAGCCAAGGCTGCGCGGCTGTTTCTTGAGGGGCAGGGACTGGTCGTTCATGGGCACTCGTGCGCAGGTGGATGACGGCATCGGGACTGGCGCATTGTACACAGGGCAAAAGCGCAGACACGCGCAAAAAAAAGCCCGCAGTGTGGGGCGGGCAAGAGGTATTCAGCTGCCCCTGTACGTCGAGTAGCTGTATGGCGAGATTAACAGCGGCACATGAAAGTGTTCCTGACCTGCATCAATGCCGAAGCGCAGCACCACCTCATCGAGAAAGGCAGGCTCATTCAGGGCCACGCCCCGCGCGCGGTAATAATCGCCAGCCTTGAAGTGCAACTGATAGACGCCGGATTGATAGGCCTCGCCCTGCAACAGCGGCGCATCGCAACGTCCGTCGCTATTGGTGAGCGCACTGACAACGTGCAGCAGTTGCTGGCCTTCGACCCGGTACAGCTCGATGTGGATGGCGCTGCCTGGGCAGCCGTGGGCGGCATCCAGTACATG
The DNA here is from genome assembly GCF_027983475.1 of Pseudomonas cerasi. NCBI lineage: Bacteria > Pseudomonadati > Pseudomonadota > Gammaproteobacteria > Pseudomonadales > Pseudomonadaceae > Pseudomonas > Pseudomonas cerasi. Next base: position 950,608 of record NZ_JAQJVM010000001.1, on the reverse strand, counting down.
TGTGGTCAATTTTCCCAAAACTTCACTCCTCACATCCGGCCATGGTCAAGCAGTGCACCAATGAAGTGCTCTACATCGTGCGATTGCGACCGATTAAGACACTTTCGGGAAAAGCTGTACACAATAAATTCCTGATCGTTCAACAGCCCGTGGCCAGGACGCCGACTGGGCGCAGGATTGGCCAGAGATATAGGAAGCAGAGGAAAAATATCAGGTTTTTTACGATTAGCTGACCAGTCAGGCAGGTTTCTTGCTTGTTTTACGCTTATCGAGACGCTTCGGTGCAGAAACGTACAGGGTTACAAGCTGAAAACAAAATTGTATACAATCTTGACTCAACAGTGCCTTGACCGCTCTTGGCATTGCACCTGACTTAACGCATCCAACGCACCCCATGTAGAAAAAGGAAGCTTGCAGTGAGCGCTGACTACCCACGCGACCTGATCGGTTACGGCAACAACCCGCCTCACCCACGCTGGCCGGGTAATGCGCGCATTGCCTTGTCTTTCGTGCTGAATTACGAGGAAGGTGGCGAGCGCAATATTCTGCATGGCGACAAGGAATCAGAAGCCTTTCTGTCCGAGATGGTTGCCGCGCAGCCACTCCAGGGCCAGCGCAACATGAGCATGGAGTCGCTGTACGAGTACGGCAGCCGCGCCGGTGTGTGGCGCATTCTCAAGCTGTTCAGGCAGTTCGATATCCCCCTGACCATTTTTGCCGTGGCCATGGCTGCGCAACGTCATCCGAATGTAATCCGCGCCATGGTCGCCGAAGGTCATGAGATCTGCAGCCACGGCTATCGCTGGATCGACTACCAGAACATGGACGAAGCCCAGGAGCGTGAGCACATGCGCCAGGCGATCCAGATCCTCACCGACATCAGCGGCGAACGGCCGTTGGGCTGGTACACCGGGCGCACCGGCCCCAACACCCGGCGCCTGGTCATGGAGGAAGGCGGGTTTCTCTATGATTGCGACACCTACGACGACGACCTGCCGTACTGGGAGCCGAACAACCCGACCGGTAAGCCTCATCTGGTGATTCCGTACACCCTGGACACCAACGACATGCGTTTCACCCAGGTGCAGGGCTTCAACAATGGCGAGCAGTTCTTTCAGTACCTCAAGGATGCGTTCGACGTGCTGTATGCCGAAGGCGAAGACGCACCGAAGATGCTTTCCATCGGCCTGCATTGCCGCCTGATCGGCCGCCCCGCCCGCCTCGCCGCACTCAAGCGTTTCATCGAGTACGCCAAAGGCCATGAGCAGGTGTGGTTTACCCGTCGTGTCGATATCGCCCGGCACTGGCACACTGAACATCCGTTTAGCGGCAAGGCCGAGCAATGAGCACGTTCAAGACACTGACACCTTCAAGCCTGGGCCGGGAGGCGTTCATCGCGGCCTTTGCCGATATCTACGAACACTCACCGTGGGTCGCGCAGCAAGCGTTCGACCAAAGCACAGGCGCGCATCTCGATCAGGTCGAGACCCTTCACGCACGCATGAGCGAGATCCTGCTGGGTGCCACACACGAGCAACAACTGGCACTGATCAATGCCCACCCGGACCTGGCAGGCAAGGCTGCCGTCCAGGGCGAGCTGACTCAGGCCAGTACCGATGAACAGGCCGGCGCCGGTATCCACCACTGCACGCCTGAGGAGTTCCAGCGCTTTACCGAGCTGAACGAGGCTTACAAGGCCCGCTTCGGCTTTCCGTTCATCATGGCGGTCAAGGGCAGCGACAGGCACAAAATTCTGGCAGCGTTCGAACAACGCATCCACCACTCGCCCGAGGCCGAGTTTGCTTGCGCCCTGGCCGAGATCAACAAGATCGCACTGTTTCGTCTACAGGCGCTTTGAGCGTCGCAGTCATAACCGTATTCAGAAGGCAGACAAAGAGCATGAAAGTTTACGCCGCACCGTTCGAGAAGTTCGTGAACCTGGCCGACGCACGTCTGGGCACCAAAATCCTTTCGGTCACCGATGACTGGTTCGCCGACGCCAACCGGCTGTTCCAGCCGACCCCGGCCGTCTGGAAAGAAGGCGTGTTCGACGACAACGGCAAGTGGATGGACGGCTGGGAGTCGCGCCGCAAGCGTTTCGAAGGGTACGACAGCGCAGTGATTCGCCTCGGTGTGGCAGGAACCATCAAGGGTGTGGACATCGACACCTCGTTTTTCACCGGCAACTTCCCGCCTTCCGCGTCGCTGGAGGCGTGCTTCCTGGCGTCGGGCGAGCCCGATGAAAACACTGCCTGGACCGAAGTGCTGCCGTCTGTGGAGCTGCAAGGCAACAGCCATCATTACCACGAGATCAGCAACGATCAGGCGTTCAGCCACCTGCGCTTCAACATCTACCCGGATGGCGGCGTCGCGCGTCTGCGCGTGTACGGTGTACCGCATCGCGACTGGTCGAAAGTCAGCGAGGACGAGCAGATCGATCTGGTTGCAGCGCTCAATGGCGGCCGATCGATTGCCTGCTCCGATGAGCATTACGGCAGCATGAGCAATATCCTCAACCCTGGGCGCGGTGTGAACATGGGCGACGGCTGGGAAACCGCGCGCCGCCGCACACCCGGCAACGATTGGGTGATTGTGGCACTCGGGCATAAGGGCGAAGTCGAGAAAGTCATCGTCGATACCCTGCACTTCAAAGGTAACTACCCGGACAGCTGCTCGATTCAGGGCGCTCTGGTCAAGGGTGGCACCGACAGCCAGATCGAAACCCAGAGCCTGTTCTGGCGCGAGTTGCTGCCCAGCCAGAAGCTGACCATGCACGCAGAACACGAGTTCGCCGAGCAGATCAAGGCGATCGGCCCGATCACCCACATCCGCCTGAACGTATTCCCGGACGGGGGCGTGAGCCGCCTGCGAGTACTGGGCAAGGTGGCCAGGTAACAACGCGTCGGAAGTCAGCAGAAGGCAACAGGCTATCGTTCCCACGCTCTGCGTGGGAATGCAGTTCCGGACGCTCTGCGTCCAGTCTTGAGTATGTGTGGCGCGGCGTAGAGTTGTGACGCAGAGCGTCACGAAATGCATGCCAACGCAGAGCATTGGCACGATAGTCATCAATACGAATGTGCAAACGACCCACCCTCAAAACCATTGAAGAAGAACCCGCATGCGCAAACTGATAATCGAGCCACTGACCAAGGAAGCCTTTGCGCCATTCGGTGATGTGATTGAAACCGACGGCAGCGATCACTTCATGATCAATAACGGCTCGACCATGCGCTTTCATCGTCTGGCTGATGTGCAGACCGCGCAGCCGGAAGACAAGGCGATCATCAGCATCTTCCGCGCCGAAGCGCTGCCGATGCCGTTGACCATCGGCATGCTGGAGCGTCATCCGCTGGGCAGTCAGGCGTTCGTGCCGTTGCTCGGCAACCCCTTTCTGATCGTGGTCGCGCCGGTTGGCGATGTGCCTGAATCAGAGCTGACCCGCGCCTTCGTGTCGAACGGCAGGCAGGGTGTCAATTACCATCGCGGCGTCTGGCACCATCCGGTGCTGACGATCGAAAAGCGGGATGACTTCCTGGTGGTTGATCGCAGTGGCGAAGGCAACAACTGCGACGAGCATTACTTTGCCGAGAGCCAGTTGCTGGTTCTCGATCCCCACCCACTGGAAGGGTAAACACCGTGCTGGCACATATGATGGAATGGCTGAATCTGGGCGTGCGCTGGATTCACATGATTGTCGGCGTCGCCTGGATCGGCGCATCGTTCTACTTCGTCTGGCTGGAGAACAACCTCAACCGCAGTAACCCGCGTGAAGGCCTGTCGGGTGATCTGTGGGCGATCCACGGCGGCGGCATCTACCACCTGGAGAAGTACAAGCTCGCACCGCCGACCATGCCGGAGAATCTGCACTGGTTCAAATGGGAAGCCTATTCGACCTGGCTGTCAGGGGTCGCGCTGTTGTGCGTGGTGTTCTACGCCAACCCGACGCTGTACCTGCTGGCACCGGGCAGCAGCCTGAGTGGTGCCGAGGGCGTGCACATCGGCCTGGGTTCGTTGTTCGTCGGCTGGTTCATCTACAGCTTTCTGTGTGACTCGCCACTGGGCAAGCGCCCTGCCCTGCTGGGCGTGGTCCTGTTCGTGCTGCTGGTCGCGGCGGCATACGGGTTCAGCAAAGTGTTCAGCGGTCGCGGTGCCTATCTGCATGTGGGCGCGATCATGGGCACCATCATGGTCGGCAACGTGTTCCGCATCATCATGCCGGCCCAGCGCGCGCTGGTAGCCGCCATTGCCGAGAACCGTACGCCGGACCCAAGCCTGCCGGCAAAGGGCCTGTTACGTTCACGGCACAACAACTACTTCACTCTGCCTGTGCTGTTCATCATGATCAGCAATCACTTTCCAAGCACTTACGGCAGTGAGTACAACTGGCTGATTCTCGCAGGCATCGCGCTGCTGGCCGTGCTGGTCCGCCATTACTTCAATACGCGGCACAACAGCCACCGCTTCGCCTGGACCCTGCCGGTCGCGGCGCTGGGCATGCTGTGCCTGGCGTATGTCACCGGCCCTGCGCAACCACCGGCCAGGATCGTCTATCAGCCACTGCCCGGTACAGCGGTCGGCGGTCATCGGGCTGATGAGCAACCTGCGCAACCCGCCGCTGCGCCTGCCCAGGCAGCGTCTGCCCAGCCCGAACCTGCCAAGGTGGCAGGTGCAGACTTCAACACGGTGCACGACGTCATTCGGCAACGTTGCTCGGTCTGTCACTCGGCCACGCCTACCAGTCAGTTGTTCAGCGTCGCTCCGGCCGGCGTGATGTTCGATACGCCTGAGCAGATTCAGCAACAGGCACCGCGTATCAAGGCGCAGGCGATCACCGCGCCGATCATGCCGCTGGGCAATATTACCCAGATGACCCAGCAGGAACGTGATCTGGTAGGCGCCTGGATCGATCAGGGCGCGCACATCAACTGAAGCAACGGGCATTGCCCTGTTTTCGCTCCAGACGCCCTGCTCTGGAGCACTTGAGCACGGCGACGCGAGTCAGTATCCTCCGCCGCCGCTGCCAACCCGCCCACCACTTTCCCGCTAACTGAACCCGACCGGGCGGCCCACTGGCTGAACGGCACGCAGAACGCTGTGCATTGGAAAAAAAGACCTGAAATCGACACTTCGATATCGGTTTGAAGGGTTACTTAAACTTTTTTTCACTGATTGGCGCAGCTCTTGCTAACAACACAAAGCTGACCAGACAGACAAATTATTGCAACCACCGACAAGGCGTCACGCATAGAGCGCCAGTCCGAAAAAATCACGATCTACATCAAGGGGCTCACCGCATGAACCGTACGATTTCCAGTGCATTACTGGCCAGCAGTCTGCTGGCTGCCGCACCCGCCATGGCAGGGGATATCTTCCAGTGGCAGAGTAATAGCCTGACCTATCTCAATGGACGAGACTTTGCTGTCAACCCGGAAAATCAGCAGACCTTTACCTTTGAGCACGCGGACAGCTGGAAGTACGGCGACAACTTCTTCTTCGTCGACAAGATCTTCTACAACGGCAAGAAAGACGCAACCGCTGGCGATAACACCTATTACGGCGAGTTCTCGCCACGCCTGTCGCTGGGCAAGATCTTCGGCCAGAAGTTCGAGTTCGGGCCGATCAGCGATGTGCTGATTGCCGCAACTTACGAGTTCGGTGAAGGCGATAACGAGTCGTACCTGATCGGTCCGGCGTTCGACCTGAAGATACCGGGTTTCGACTACTTCCAGCTTAACTTCTACCAGCGCCAGACCGAAGGCAATCGCCCGGGCGACGGCGTGTGGCAGATCACTCCGGTGTGGTCCTACACCATCCCGGTGGGCAAATCGGATGTGCTGATCGACGGCTTCATGGACTGGGTGGTCGACAACGACAAGACCTCGCGTGGCACTTACCACTCCAACCTGCACTTCAACCCGCAGATCAAGTATGACCTGGGCAAGGCACTGAATTACCCGGAGCGGCAGCTCTACGTGGGTATTGAGTACGACTACTGGACCAACAAATACGGCATCAAGGACACCAGCTCCTTCGACACCGATCAGAACACCGCGAGTTTGCTGGTGAAGGTGTTCTTCTAAGCACGTTGTTTGACGGTGATGACGCTCACTCCCAAGCTCTACGTTACATAGGTCTCTGTGGGAGCGAGCTTGCTCGCGAAGGCGGTGTTTCAGACACCCTTCGGTTGGCTGTACCAGCCCCTTCGCGAGCAAGCTAAGCGTCGCCCGGCTCGCGCCCACGGCCCTGGATCAGAAGTGTGGATGACCGGCTCCACTCACTCCTTCGTAGCTTTCCAGACCTTGCCAACCAGCGTCACGACCAGCACCAGCACGGCACCGGCAATGATCCCGGCAACAGCATCGATCAGCGTCGGAACGATCATCGACAGACCGCCAACCGTACCGGCTGCCGCTTCAGTCACGCCTTCGACCCAATGATGAGCGAACGGCAGACCGTGGACCAGGATCCCGCCGCCGACCATGAACATGGCGGCAGTACCGACGATCGACAGCACTTTCATCAACACCGGTGCCAGCCACAGCAGGCCGGCACCGATCTTTTGTGACACCGAAGCTGCGCTTTTCTTCAGGTACAGGCCCAGGTCGTCGAGTTTGACGATACCGGCCACCAGCCCGTAGACCCCCACGGTGATCAGCACTGCGACGATGACCAGCACACCGACCTGATCCATGAAGGGTCTGGCCGAGACCACGCCCAGCGCGAGCACGATGATTTCCGCGGAAAGAATGAAGTCCGTGCGAATCGCGCCTTTTACGCGCTCCTTTTCGAACGCCACCATGTCCACGGACGCATCCGTCGACGCCTGCTTGCGCTGCTCATGCTCTTCACCGGTTTCGGGATGCAGCCATTTATGGGCGATTTTCTCGAAGCCCTCGAAGCACAGAAACGCACCGCCGATCATCAGCAACGGCAGAATCGCCCAGGGTGCGAAGGCACTGATCAACAGCGCTGCCGGAACCAGAATGGCCTTGTTGAGCAATGACCCCTTGGCCACGGCCCAGACAACCGGCAATTCGCGATCCGCTGAAACACCGGTGACCTGCTGGGCATTGAGCGCCAGATCATCACCCAGCACACCCGCCGTCTTCTTCGTGGCCAGCGCCACGTCATCGAGCAACGTCGCAATATCGTCAAGCAGGGTAAGCAAGCTTCCAGCAGCCAAAATGAAAATCCTTGAGCAAGTAAAAAAAGAAACGGCGCTGATTGAATCATGCGCCAGAGTCAATCATGTGGCAGTCAGCAACTCTGACCTTGGTCAGACGTGAACGTTTGACGCTGCATGCAGCAAACAGGCCACGCCGAAACCGTCAAATGGGCAACTGTGTCGTGGAAACGACCTGACGCAGCCCCATGAACGAACGGATCTGTCTGACACCGGGCAAGTACAGTAACTGTTCGGCGTGCAGGCGGTTGAAGCTCTGACTGTCCCTGGTGCGCAGCAACATGAAGTAGTCGAACTCGCCGGTGACGACATGAAACTCCATACAGCCGGAAACCTTCTGCGCGGCGGCTTCGAATTGAGCAAATGAATCCGGTGTCGAGCGGTCCAGTACGACACCGATCAGCACCACCATGCCTGCGTCCAGAACATCGCCATTGAGCAACGCCACCACGCCCTTGATCACGCCCGCCTCTTTCAGCCGCTCGACGCGCCGCAGGCACGCAGGCGGACTCAGTTTGACCTTCTCGGCAAGTGCCACATTGGAAATGGACGCGTCACGTTGCAGGGTCTTGAGGATGGCGCGGTCAATCCTGTCCAGCAGCGGCGTCATGTCAGCACCGGACTTTTTAGTGCGTTCATTTATTGCTTTCATAATAAAATTCACACAATAAAAATCTGTTTAGTTGTGTTCAGGCTAACGCTTATTTTGTAGATAGACAATTCTTTGCAACCACGATTATTCGCAGTTTTCCTATGATGGGAGCCATGCCGGGCCGCTCGATAAACACATCGAGTTCCACCTTCAGTGCCCGGATCAACTTATCAACGGAGACCCGATATGAACCTGAGCAAGTTCAAGCGCTACCCTCTGACCTTCGGCCCCTCGCCTATTACCCCACTGAAACGCTTGAGTGAGCATCTGGGCGGCAAGGTCGAGCTGTATGCCAAGCGCGAGGATTGCAACAGCGGTCTGGCCTTCGGCGGCAACAAGACCCGCAAACTGGAATACCTGGTGCCGGAAGCCATCGACGGCGGCTACGACACATTGGTGTCGATCGGTGGCATCCAGTCCAACCAGACCCGTCAGGTGGCAGCCGTCGCGGCGCATCTGGGCATGAAGTGCGTGCTGGTTCAGGAGAATTGGGTCAACTATTCCGACGCGTTGTACGACCGGGTCGGCAATATCGAGATGTCGCGCATCATGGGCGCCGATGTGCGCCTGGATTCGGCAGGCTTCGATATTGGCATTCGCCCGAGCTGGGAAAAGGCCATGGCCGACGTCGAGGAAAGCGGCGGCAAACCGTTTCCGATTCCAGCGGGCTGCTCGGAGCACCCTTATGGCGGCCTGGGGTTCGTGCGTTTTGCCGATGAAGTGCGCCAGCAGGAAGAAGAACTGGGCTTCAAGTTCGACTACATCGTGGTCTGCTCGGTAACCGGCAGTACTCACGCAGGCATGCTGGTGGGATTCGCTGCCGATGGCCGGGCACAGCGTGTGATCGGTGTCGACGCGTCGGCCAAACCGGAAAAGACCCGCGCGCAGGTTCTGCGTATCGCTCAGAACACCGCAAAACTGGTGGAGCTGGGCCGCGAAATCACCGCCGAAGACGTGGTGCTCGACACCCGCTATGCCTACCCGGAATACGGCCTGCCGAACGATGGCACCCTCGAAGCCATCCGCCTCTGCGCCCGCCTGGAGGGCGTATTGACCGACCCGGTCTACGAAGGCAAATCCATGCACGGCATGATCGACATGGTGCGCAACGGCGAATTCCCCGAAGGCTCGAAAGTGCTCTACGCCCACCTGGGCGGCGTGCCGGCGTTGAATGCCTACAGCTTTCTGTTCAAGGACGGTTGAGCCGAAAGCGTTCCTGCAGTCGATAACACACTTCGGCTGCAGTGTTGCCGGCTAAACCCGAAAATACTTCTGCAGCGCCTGCGCCAGCAGGCTCACCGCCTCGTCGTTCTGCGACGACAGCGAGCGCAGGAAGACGATTTCGTGCTCGGGTATTTCAGGCAGGTCATCAAGAATCTGCATGGCTTCCGTGACCCCGCTCCGATCGATGAGGCTGATCGCCAGACCCGCTTCCACACAGGCTTTGATCGCTTGGTTGGACGGGCTTTCGAGAACTACACGGGTTTTGCGGCCGTTGTCTTTGAGTGACGCCAGCATGGCTTCACGATAAGGACATTGCGCTGCGTGAATCGCCAGCGGCAACGGGTCCGCAGATGCCAGTGCGGCACTGGCCGGCCCGACCCAGACCGGCTTGGTCGATACCAGAAACTGCGTATCAGCACTCAGTTGCCCTTTGGGTTGCGCGATCACTGCTGTCTGCAACTTGCCACGCACAACCTGCTCGCGCAGGGAGTAGCTGGGTGCGGATTTCAACTCCAGCACGACATTGGGCCACGCGGCCGCGAACACTGGCAGGATGTCGCGAATGACATGCACGGCGTACTCATCCGGAACCCCCAGCGTGATGCGTCCGGCCAGATGAGTACCTTGCAGATCCGCCAGCACCCGGTCATGCGTGGACAGCAACTCTGTCGTCGACAACAGCAGGCGCTTGCCCAATGCCGTCAGCGACACCGCCTGGTTGTCACGGTTGAGCAAGCGCCCGCCCGCCACGGCCTCGAGGCGCTGGATATGCACACTTACTGCTGCCGGGCTTTTATGAAGTTGTTCGGCAGCCGCCGAAAACTTTCCTATCCGCGCCACCGCATGGAAGGTGCGCACCAGTTCGATGTCGAGAATGGCCGTCATGATTCAGATTTCCTGAATAAGTCATGCATTTAATTTTGATTTATTAGACTACGCCGTTTTCGTAACCTGCGTCCATGAACTCATACCTGTCGATTGCTCCGAGCGTCTCGCGGCCTGCCTGGCACCAGGCCATTCCCTTGCCCCTGCTTGAAGCTGCGCTGGTTCTGACCTGGAGTTCGGGTTTCGTCGGCGCACGCTTTTCGCTGGAACATGCGCCGCCGCTGCTGGTGGTGTTCTGGCGCTGTGTGGTGGTCACCCTGATCCTGCTGCCTTTTGTCGCCAGGCAACTGAGATCGATCGCGCCGGCCACGCTGCTGAAAAACGCAGGTATCGGCCTGCTGGCCATGGCCGGCTACGTCGCCGGTGTCACGCAGGGCATTGCGCTGGGCGTGCCCGCCGGACTCGCCGCACTGTTTGCCGATTTGTTGCCCATGGGCATGGCGCTCCTGGCGGCAGTGGTGCTCGGACAACGGCTGGCCTGGCAAATCTGGGCGGGACTGTTGGTCGGGCTGATCGGTGTAGTGCTGGTGACCTACAGCGCGCTGGCGGTAGGTGACGCACCGTTGTGGGCCTACGGCCTGCCGCTGCTGGGCATGTTGTCACTGGCCATCGCGACGCTGTGGCAGAAACAGTCCAGCACCGCGCAGCCTATGGCACTGCTGCCCAACCTGTGGCTGCAATGCGCTGTTTCCAGCATGGCCTTCGCGATTATTCAGGGCACACAGGGCAGCCTGGCGCCTGTAGCCAGTACCGGCTTTGCGCTGAGCGTGCTATGGACGGTGGGTCTGGCAACCCTGGGCGGGTACGGACTGTATTGGGTGTGTCTGCGCCGCGCGACGGCGACCCGCGTCGCCAGCGTGCTGTACCTCAGCCCACCGGTGACGATGCTCTGGGCCTGGGCGATGTTCGACGAACCGCTGTCCTGGCAGATGGCGTCAGGCATGGCGGTGTCAGGTATCGGCGTGTGGATGGTGGTGCGGGCGGAACAACGGCAGTCGGCCTCCTGATGGGGTCAGGAGATCGACTTTGCTTAGGCTCTGTACGAAAAGTGGCTGCGCTCGGTGATGCTTCGTTAAAAACAGGGTCGGAGGCGAGTCCAATCGGAATGCTCATTTACAACACGTAGAGTCGAACGCGACCCCGGCCGTTCCTCGCCTGTTTTTGCCTCGCCTGACCTTCGCTCGCCGACTTTTCGTACAGAGCCTGGCGCAGGTTAAATCTTGAAACGCGCGACCATGCTCTGCAAATCGCTGCCCAGACGGGCCAGCTCGACGGTCGACGCAGCGCTTTGCTCAGTGGCAGAAGCGGACTGATCGGCAATGTCGCGAACGCTGAGTACGCTGCGGTTGATTTCTTCGGTCACGGCGCTCTGTTGCTCGGCCGCGGCGGAAATCTGCTGACTCATCTGTTCGATGGTGCCGATGGACTGGTTGATTTCCACCAGCGCCTGTTCGGCCTGACGAGCCAGCACCACGGTGCCTTCAGTGCGCTGCAGGCTGGCGTCCATCAGGCCCGAGGCGGCGCCTGTACCTTTTTGCAACGCCTGGATCAGCGCTTCGATTTCAGTTGTGGAGTTCTGCGTACGCTGAGCCAGCGAGCGGACTTCGTCAGCCACCACGGCAAAACCGCGACCCTGCTCGCCTGCCCTTGCGGCCTCGATGGCTGCGTTGAGCGCCAGCAGGTTGGTTTGCTCGGCGACCGCCTTGATCACGTCAATCACGCTGCCGATCTTGCCGCTGTCTTCGGTCAGACGCTGCATGGCTTCACCCAATTGCTGCACTTCACCGGCCAATTGCCCGATTTCGCGCGTAGCATGCTGCACCACACTGCTACCGTGGGCAGCGCGCTCGCTGGCCTGTTTGGCGGCTTGCGAAGCGTCTTCGGTGTTGCGCGCCACTTCCTGTACGGTAGAGGCCATTTCGTTCATGGCAGTGGCGACCTGATCGACTTCGTTTTTCTGCAGGGTGACACCCGCGCTGGTCTGCTCGCTGACCGCAGACAATTGTTCGGCCGCCGTGGCGATCTGCGTAACACCGTTGCCGATGCCACCGATCAGGCCGCGCAGCGAAACAGTCATGTGCTGCATGGTGTTCTGCAGCAGGCCCAGTTCGTCCTGGCGGGTGGTGCTGCTGTCATGGGTCAGATCACCGTCGGCAATCCGGCGCGCCGCAATCACGGTGCTGTTCAACGGCACGGTAATCTGACGCGTGATCAGGAACGCAGCAAAGATGCCGACCAGCAGCACGACCAGCGCTACGCTGAGCAATTGCACCACAGCGGTTTGTTGTTCCTTCTTGGCACTGATGACCTGCAGCGCTGCCAGATCATCGGCACGGGCTGCGGTCGCTACGGATTGCTGTTGCAGATCGTTGCGGATCTGCTCGGTCTGCTGAAGCATGTCCGAAATCGACGACATCAGGACCTTGTATTGTTTCAACGCCACCAGCGCGGCATCCACTGCAGCATTTGCCTCGACAGGCAATTGGCTGCGAGCGGCGTCCACTTGTGCGATCAGGGCGTCGGCGGCCTTATAGGTGGCCTGACGGTTGTCGGCATTCGGAACGCTCAGGTAGCGGCGAAACACCAGACGGAAATTGGTCATGCCGTTACGCAGGTCGCCAGCGATCTTGACCTGCCTGATGCCGGTTTCATTTGGCGAGCGCAAGGTGTCGTCAATGGTCTTGTTCAGCAGATTCTCGAAGGTCGCGCTGACGTCATCGGACACCTTGATGATCGGTTTCAACGCCTCGTCGACTTTCTGATTGATGCCCACCAATTGGTCGAAGGTCTGCTTCAGACCGCCCACCTGCTCCTTGATCTCGCGCAGCTTGGCGAGGTTGCTCGAGATCACGAACACCTGCAGGCCCTGATCGACACTGCGGCTCAAGGTATCCAGCGCGCTGGCGTAATTCTGCACACCTGCGGCGGTAGGGCCGGTCGCATAGGCTTGCGCAGCAATCCGGGCATTCAGGACGTCAGCCTTGATCTCGGCGACCTTGCTGCTTTTGCCCATGCGCTCGATCAGCAGGTTGGTGCTGGAGTAGCCGATGACGGTGACGGTCAGTACTCCGAGCAAAATAGCGGCAAAGCCCAGCCCGAGCTTCTTGCTGACTTTCAGATTGTCCAACCATTTTGCGCTCATTGCATGTGTGCCTTTGATTTTTCGGAATACCCGTGAGTCGGCGCTGAAAGATTTAACTTGATAGTTAACGTTATCGGAATCACGCACGCGCCAATCGAAGGCACCCTGAAGCCCATGAATTACGGGGCCGGCGCGCGATGATGAATATTTATTTAAATCGCCTGAGCAGAATTTTTCCGATGATTGGCACCGCGCGAAACCGGAAGATCACGCAATGAAACTGCCTTGATCTTCGCCTGTACGGAGCCATCGGAGATTGGCAACAGCGTCAGACGTTGCGGTCGGTGAAATGAACATCCAGTCGGATGTTTTCCGGCTCGTTGATCGCTGCCAGGTACTCGTCTACGGTGATTTCTCCGACGCAGGCCCGTGCGCCCGGTTGTGGGCGATAGCCACCGGCCATTTTGCTGCTCAGCGCGACGGCAGCACTGCCGGGGATCTCCGGGCCCTTGTCGTTCAGTGCAGTCAATTGCGCACGCATGTACAACGGCTGGCCGGTGAAGTCGACGCCATCGACATCGATGTACATCGCGCTCTTTCGATCACCCCACTGTTCAAAGCGCGCGCCCCAACGGTACAGGCGCTCGGCCCATGACGCAGGATCGCGCAGCAGCCCACAGCGAATCGCCAGCGCCAGCAGCCAGGTCGCGATGCCGCCGGCCTTGAGCGCGGAGCCGGCCTTGAAGCTCAGATGCTGCGCGGCATAACGTGTCGCGAATACATCCAGGTCCGGGACGTCGACATTGGCCACCAGCCGTGTGCCCATGCCGGGCATCCGGCGCAGGGTCAGGTCCATCCAGCCATGGACTTCGTGGACCTTGCCGTTGCGCAGTTGCCTGATCGGCCGCCCGGCATTGGCCAGTACGCCACGCACGGTCGACAGACCGGGCATTTTCGCTGCCGAGGAGATGCCATGCTCTATCGAATCGATGCGCAGAAAACGCTGGCGATGCTGATCGATGATGGCCGCCGAAAGCGTCGGCACCGAGCTGCAACCGCTCAACACGCTGACACCTGCCTCACGCGCCTGGGCATCGAGGCCGGCGATACCGGCGACAAATGCCCGGCAATCCGCCAGGTCGCAATAATTCACACCCGCCTTAATGCAATGCCGGGCCACGGCATACGACTGCCCCTGAAAAGGCCCCGCCGTGTGGATAAGCAGATCAATGCCCAATTCACCCAGCTCACTGTCCGCGCCGTCCTGCATGATGTCCACGCACCAGCTCTCGCAGAATCTGCCAGCCAGTGTTTGCAGTGCGGCAACCTTTTCCGCCAGCTTGCGCGGGTCGCGACCGGAAATGACCAGTTCGATGTCCGGCATCATCGCCAGATGATTGCAGATAAGGCTGCCGAAGTTGCCGTAGCCGCCGATGACCAATACGCGAAATGCCATTGACTCGTCCCTGACCTGCAGAAGGATGTGACCCTGCCTCGTTGCGCCACGATTGCCGTGAGCAATGGCAATGAAATGCGCGTGCATTATTGATCATTGGCCGCAGGCCGGGTACAAAACCCTGTGCCTTTTTTGATTGTCCCGGGAGCAACGGATGCTGGAACTACACACCGAACGACTTTATCTGCGAACCCTGCTCGCCAGCGACTGGCCGCTGTTTTTCAGGCTGCACTCCGAGCCCGAGACCATGCGCTACGTATTCGGAGAAATCGAAGAAGCGCAGATCCGCAAAGGCTTCGATCATCGCCTCCCCGAATGGACGCCGGAGTCCGATCACTGGCTGTGCCTGGTGGTCACCGACACACAAAACGATGCAGAGCTGGGGGTCAGCGGCTTTCGCATCCTGTCGCCGGGTCATGCCGAAGTGGGCTGTCTGTTACTGCCGGAACATCAAGGCAAGGGCTTCGGCACCGAGTCACGCCGCGCAATCATCGACTACGCAACAGCCATCGGCCTGGATTCACTGGAATCGACCGTGACCGACGGCAACATCGCTTCCTGCAAGGTTCTGGAGAAATGCGGCTTTACCTTCGAGCGCCGTGTCCCGCAGGCCTATCAAATCGGCGATCAGTGGTTCGACGACCTGATATACCACCTGCCACTGCGCTGATGAAGCAACTGACCGGCGTTCGCCGGTCAATCGCAAACACCTTCAGGCCTGGGGCCGCCCTCCGAGAATCGTCACTCGCTCGCCATAGCGCGAGTGCGGGAAGTAATCCCACACCGCGTGATGCTGGGTGCAGCGGTTATCCCAGAACACCAGCGTGTTCGGTTCCCAGCGCACGCGGCAACTGAGGCAGGGTTCGCGGGCGATCAGATCGAACAGCATATTCAGTACGGTGCGGCTCTCGCCGGGCGAGAGTTGCACGATATGCGAGGTGAACCCGGAATTCACGAATAGGCTGCGGCGCCCAGTTTCAGGGTGGCGAACCACCACCGGGTGTTCGCTTTTCGGAAGGTTGGCGGGCGGCTGATAGCCTTTCCACGGAATCTCGCCATCGTGAATGGCTGTCAGCCCGCCGAGAAACTGCTGCATCGCCGGCGAGAGCATTTCAATGGCCAGGTGCATATTGGCAAACAGTGTGTCGCCGCCGGTGCCGATGGCGGGGGTTTCCTTGACGTACAGCATCGAGCCCATTGAAGGCTCTAGATCAGCGGTGCCGTCGGTGTGCCATAGCTCGCCCGCAGCGAAACGCGATTGCGCATTGGCGCGCACCACGACCAGTTCCGGGTCATCGCCATCGATGCTGTCCACCGGCAAGGCGCGCAACGGACCAAACAGTCGGCCGAACGCCTTGTGCTGTTCGACCGTCAGGTGCTGATCGCGAAACACCAGCACATGATTTTCCAGAAAGGCCCGGCGGATTTCCGTCAACTGCTCCGCACTGGGTGGCTGCGACAGATCGACACCGCTGACCTCGGCACCGATGATCGGTGTCAGGCGGTCGACCGTGATGCTCTGATACGGCGCACGCACGGCGCCTGCGATGCCTTCTATGGCCTTGAGTGCCATTTGATCCATGATCCCTCACCTTCAGGTTGTTGGCATGGCCGATCACCATGCCCGTGGTTCGTTTGCGGGGACATAAGCCCCGCCTGAAAAGCCTGCCGCTGACGTTCAGCCCTGCTCCGCCGACAGATCGGCATTGATCATCTCGGCCATCACCTGCGCCCAGGGCGCTGCGACAATGCCGTAGTGATCGGTGTCCAGTGCTTGCCAGCTCAGCAGGTGCGGCAACAGCCCTTGCCAGGCCCGCTGCAGATCGGCCATCCGCCAGGCGCTGCCCATGCCATAAGGATTGGGCTGCGTGGCAATGAATAGCCGCACGGGAGTGCGCGACAACGCCACGGGCCGGTGGCCCGCCATGCTCGCCATGTTGTTCTGGCAGCAGACAATCAGGCTTTGCAGGTAACGCGATGTGTCTTCGCTGGTCGTGCCGGTGGCTGTGTTGAGGCCGCGCCGTGCAGAAAACTCGCGCTGGAAGACCTGCTGAATCTGCGCTTCACCGATCTGCGCCAGCTCGTTACCCGCATCCGGCGCGGGGGGATCGATCAGGTACAACAACGGCTGCTCGCAATCCTCCGTCAGCAGGCTGCACATCGCCTGCGTCACCCATGCGCCGAACGACCAGCCAGCCAGACGCCATGCCGTGCCGTCGGGGTGATGGGCCTGCAACGCCTTGAGATACAGCTGCGCGCGCTCATCCACGCTGATGTTCGGCAGTTCGGGCAGGCGCAAGGCCGGATCGGCGATCACCCACACGCCCAGATCAGGGTGCAGCGCCGAGGCCAGCTCGCGATACGCCTGCACGTCGCCACCCACCGGGTGAATCAGATACAGGCGCTCGCGGCCCGCGCCCGCATGCCACTGATCGATCCTCACTGCATCAGCCCACTGGTTTTCGTCCGCAGCCGGTTCGGGCACTGACGTCCGCACCAGCGCCAGCACCTCGGCCAGGCTGACCTTGTGGCTGAACTGCGACAACTGGAAGACCACGCCAGTCGCGGCCTGCAGTTCGTCGATCAGGTCCAGCAGGGTCAGAGAATCGGCGCCCAGCTCATAGAGCGAAGCATCCGGCTGCAGCACACTCACGCCGAGCCATTTGCACAGGCAGTCATGCAGATGCTCGGGCAGACGGTCCGGCGCTGCAGTGTCTGCCGCCAGCACTGGCGCAGTGTCGGCCAGCGTCGAACCTGCGCTGTGGCGAACCGGGTAAAACTGTCGCGCCGTGTCCGGATCGGTGGTCGAGATCAGCAGTTGCGGCAGTTGAGCCGTCATGGCTGCATCGAATACCCAGCAACCCTCCTGTGCCGACATGCCGACCGCCAGGTGTCGCTGATGCGCGTCATCCCCGACACCACTGGCAGCGGCCATGCCGACATCGCGCCAGATGTCCCAGTTGATGCCCAGACGCACACAGCCATTTTCGGCGTGTGCACGGTAGTGGGTGAAACCGTCAAGCACGGCACTCGCGGCGGCATAGTCCAGGTGCCCGGCGCCGCCGAACAGTGCCGACATCGAAGAGCAGTACAGCACAAACCCAGGCGTCATCTGCTTGATCAACGCTTCGACCGCCAGCATGCCGCGGGTCTTGCTGGCCATCGCCCCAGACAGCACCTGGGCATCGCGCTGACGGATCAGACTGCCTGCTCCGGTGCCAGCCGCGTGAATCACGCCGTCAAAGTGCCCATAACGCTCACGCAAGTGTTCCAGCACCGTGGGCCAGCGCGCCAGGTCGGCGATATCCGCAGCGATGCTGTCGATGCGCGAAGCATAGGCGTCCAGTTCTTTCGGGCACCCGCCACCTCGCGACAGCAGCACTACCCGGCGCTGGCCGGATCGCAGCAGGTGTTCACACAAGGTACGACCGATGCCGCCTGTGCCGCCCAGCACCAGGAACGTGCCGTTCGCCGGCAGCAGATTCGAAGCCGCCGTCGGAGCCGCCAGCGGACTGGCCAGCAGCTGTGGCTGCCACAGATAACCATCACGAATGGCCATGCGTCGCGGCAGCGACGCCGGTTCGGCAAGCAGCGCCGCGAGGTGCGGAGCTTGGGTGCTCAACTGCGCCGTGGGCAGGTCCAGCCAGTGACAGCGTATTGGGTACTCCTGCGGCGCCACTTCGGTGATACCGGCCAGCGCCGCCAGTTCCGGACGCATGACCTGGCCGTTCACCGGGCACGCTTGCCAGGACAGCAGCCAGAGCCGCAGGGCGGTCTTCTGTGCGTTCTGCCCCCAGGCCTGCAACAACGCGCTGAGCGTATCCAGACAGGCCCATTGCGCGGCCGCCAGGCTTTGCTCGTCAACCGCCCCGCCCACCGACAGCGGCAAGGCATGCAGCCAGTCCAGTTCGGTCGCCGTCTGCCCACTCTGATCGAGCGCAGTGATCAGTCGACCCAACGCCACAGGGTCCAGCGGGTCGAGCTCATAACGATTCAGGCCAAGCTGCTGGTAGCCATTGCCGGCCTGCACCTCAATGACGTGCCGATAGACGCTCTGCAGGCTGCCAAGCGTGGTGGCATCCAGACGCTCATGGCTGCACACCACCAGCACTTCACGACCCTCGCCAGTCGGGTTTGTACGCAGACGGTTTACCCGCTGCCACTGACGCTGATAGAACCAGTCCGCCAGCGGCTGACGCTCGACGACTGACGATTTCTGCAGTTCGGTGCGAGCGGCCGCTTTGAAGCGAAAGGTCTGCAGATCGAATGCCGACGGTGGCAAGTCCCAGGGTGGCGGCGCCGAACCGGTCGACCCTTCGATACTGGCCCCCGCATACCAGGCGTCCAGCAGAGCCTGCGGCGAATGCTCGCTGGCGTTTACTCGCACGTCAGAAAGCTTCACCTCCTGGATCAACGAGGCTTGCAGGCGCGGCGTCTGACCGGGCGGGCAGATCATCGCGAAGCGCCAGGGCAACGCGCGTCGACCGTTTTGCAGGTAACGCAGCAACGCGGCCTGCTGCTCGGGAAAGGCGTTGAGCCAGGCTTCAATCGCCAGCATGTCCCGCTCCAGGGCAGTACGGCTGTGCGCTGACAGCAGCAGGCACGCCGGGCAATCCTCGACGCGGTCTGTCTGCTGCGGCGCGGCGCCGACAATCACATGCGCGTTGGTGCCGCCGATGCCGAAACTGCTGACCCCGGCCAGACGCCGACGCCCCTCGGGCCAGGGCCGTGAGGTGCTGGGTATGTAGAATGGCGAGCGCTGCAGATCGACTTGAGGATTGATTCGGGCAAAGCCGAGGTTGGGCGGGATCACTCCGTGGAACACGGCAAGCGTCGCGCGAATCAACCCGACCACGCCGGCAGCCGCGCCCAGATGACCCACCTGGCTTTTCACTGAAGCCAGTGCGCAACTGGCGGCCGGCGCCGCGCCGAACGCCTTGGTCAAGGCAGCCACTTCAATCGGGTCGCCCAACAGTGTGCCGGTACCGTGGGCCTCGATGTAGCCCATGTCGGCGCCACTGACCCCGGCCTTGCGCAACGCCTCGCTGATCACAGCACTCTGCCCCGCCACCGACGGCGCGGTGTAACTCATCTTGGCGCGGCCATCGTTGTTCAGCGCAGAGGCTTCGACCAGTGCGTAGATCCGGTCGCCGTCGGCCTGGGCACGGTCCAGCGGTTTAAGTACTACCACACCATAACCGCTGGCACCGATGGTGCCGCTGGCGTCGTCACTGAACGGGCGACACAGCCCGTCGCGGGAAAAAATGTGCTGTGGACGATAGCGGTAGCCATCGGTCAGAGTCGGGTCGATCAACACCCCGGCGGCCAACATCACGTCACTGTCGCCCTGACGCAGCATCGCCGCCGCCAGGTGCACGGCAATCAGCGAGCTGCCGCATGCCGCCTGGACGCTGAGTGCCGGGCCGCCGAGGTCGAGGTGGTAAGCCGCCTTGGTGGCCAGAAAGTCCTTGTCGTGGTGCAGCGCCATCTGAAAGCCGTCCGGCAGATCACCCTCAGCGGTTTCTCGCAGCATTTGCTGGAAATACGTGGTTTCGCCGCAACTGGCGATCAGGCCGATGCGCGGACCGTCGGCTTTGGGCGTGAGCCCGGCATGTTGCAATGCCTGCACACAGCCCATCAGCAGGTGCCGCTGTTGCGGGTCCATCAACCGTGCTTCCTGCAGGCTGATGCCGAAATACTCGGGATCGAAATCCAGCAGGCCGGTCAGTTGACTGCGCGCTCCGAGCAGCCCTTCGGCGGCGTCGAACTGCTCGATGCCCAACCGGTTTCCTTGGACCATCGCCCAGAACTCGGCGAGGTTGCTCGCCCCGGCCACATTCACCGACATGCCGATGATCGCCATGGGTTGTTCGCCAGCCTTGGCACCTCGCTCATTGCCCTCAGCAGCCGCGGGCATTTGCCCTGCTGGTAAGGACAAATGCTGCGCCAGGCGACGCACGCTGACATGCTCGAACAACGCTGCCATTGCCACCGGCTGCGGCAGTGCTTCGTTGTAACGGGCGTGCAGGCGCATCAGGCCAAGGCTGGTGGCGCCGGCTTCGAAGAAGGTCTGATCAGGCTCGATGTCGCGACCGATGACCGCCACGAACAACTCGCTCAATTGCTGTTCAAGTGCGCTCAACGGCGCCGCAGGCAGCCCGGTGCGCTGCCGTTGCAACACCTCGCCCAGATCTCCCAGCGCCCTGCGATCAACCTTGCCGCTCGGCGTGCGCGGCCAGGTGACAACCCGCCGGTACTCGTCAATACGCACATGCGCTGGCAGGTGCAGGCTGATCTGTCGGTCAAACTGCTGTGCATCGGGCAGCGTACCCTCGCTGTGCAACCAGGCCACCAGCCGGGGCGGCTCACCCTGCGTGGCCACCACCGCGTTGCTCACCTGAGCGACCTGCATCAGCGCGGCCTCGATCTGCCCCAGTTCAAGACGCTGGCCACTGATCTTGATCTGCTGATCGTCCCGACCCAGGTAGTGCAGGCAGGCGTTTTCATCAGCCCGCGCAAGATCCCCGGAGCGATAGAACAGGGTCATGCCCTCAGCTTGCGGCAACTCGACAAAGCGCGCGGCATTCAGCACCGGGTCAGCGAGGTAGCAGCGCGAAATCATCGGCCCTGCCACCAGCAGATAGCCCTGACTGCCACGCGGCACCGGCCGGTCGTGTTCATCCACCAGCAGCAGACGTGCATTGCTCACTGCACGCCCGATCGGCGCGCGCAGCGGCCAGTCCTGAACCGCCGCAGGCAAGCGCCAGGCGCTGACCACGTGGGTTTCGGTCGGGCCGTAATGATTGAACAGCCGTGCCTGGGGTATGCCGCCGAACCAGTTGCGCAATGCCTCGGTGCACAGCAGTTGCTCGCCCGCCGTGATCACTTCGCGCAACGCCTGCGGATACACGCCCTGGCTGACAGCGGTCTGCGCCAGATGCTGCAAGGCCACGCATGGCAGGAACAACCGCTCGATGCGCGTCTGCACCAGATAGCTCAGCAATGCCTGGGCATCCTGCCGCCAGCGCGGGTTGATCAGGTGGTAACAGCCTCCGCCGCAGAGGGTGCTGAAAATCTCCTGAAACGACACATCGAACGACAGCATGGAGAATTGCAGGGTCACTGACTTCGCTGGCAACTGCCCCTCATTGCGCTGCCAGTGCAACAGATTGCAAAGGGTCCGGTCCGGCACCTGAACCCCTTTCGGGGTGCCCGTCGAACCGGACGTGAACAGCGTGTACAACGGTCGTTGCCCCGCGTGACGGCGACGCTCGAACGGTCGTGCCGCAGCGCTCAGGTCGACCCGATGACAGATCTGTCGGTCTGCGTTCAATTGCTCCAGTGCCGCCTCGGTGGCCGCGCTGTACAGCACACAGCCGGGTTGTGCCTGCTGCATGACCTGACGCTGCACCGCCAGCGGATAGCCAGGATCGAGGGGCACAGCCGTCAGGTTGAGCCTGGCCAGCGCCAGCAAGGCCACGATGTGCTCGACCGACGCCTCGAGGTACAGGACCACTTGCAGCGGCGCACCATTTTCCTCCGGCAACGGACACTGCTCGATCAGGGTGGCCGCCAGCGTATCGGCCAGTGCATCCAGTTCGGCGTAGCTGATGCACTGCTGATCGGCGACCAGTGCCGGAGCATCCGGCGTGCAACTGACCTGATAGGCGAACCAGTCGGCCACGGTGTTGAACGGCGGCTCAGCGCTGCCGCCCTGACTGGCGGGCGGCAGGCTGAAGCGGTAAGGCGTGAGCAGCGCATCGAGGGTGGCCGACGGCTTCTCCAGTAGCAGATCAAGCCCCTGTTGCAACAGCCGATTGACGGCGACCATTTGTGCCGCATCGAAATAACTGCACTGGTACTCCCACCAGCATTCCAGTTGGGACCCGGCATCGACCACCAGCAAGGTCAGGGGGCACTTGGCCTGCACCGTCTCGTTGAATTCCAGCGTGGCCCGCAGGCCGGTATGGGCCAGCCTGGCGTAGTCGGTGTTCTCCAGCACGAACATGAAATCGAACAGCGCACTGCTCGACGACAGCCGCAGGTCTTCCACCAGGTCCGCCAGAGCGACGTCCTGCAAGGCCAGCACCTCACGCACCGTGGCGGTTTGCTGATGCAGCTGCTGGTCGAGCGCCTTGTCGCCGTCGAACGCCGTGGGGATCAGCACAGTGTTGGCGAACATCCCGATTGCGTCTTCGAATTCGCTCAGCGGACGGTTGGATACCGGGCTGGCGATGCGTGGCCGTTCACAACCGGTCAGGGCGTAAATGCTCCAGGCATAAACGCTGAACAGCACCTCATAACGAGTGACGCGCTGGCGGCTGCAAAACCGATCCAGTGCAGCACTGCGCGTGGCTCCCAGCGGCTGACGATAGAGCCGTGCCTGCGGGTCTGGCTCACGAACCGGCAGCAGCGCGGGCGAAGGCGCCGGGTGCTGACGGTGCAACCCGGCCAGGGCGCGGCGCTGATCGCGGTAACGCGGGTCGACACGCCATTGCCGTTGCCAGAGTGCGAACTCCAGCGTGCCCAGACCGGGCGAGGTTTCGGCACTCGGCCGCCCCTGCAGCGCATCGTCGTACAGTTGCACCAGATCATCGAACAACAGGTTCATCGACCAGCCGTCGATGGCCACGTGGTGCAGGTTCAGCAGCAAGCGACAGCTGCCATCGGCAAACGGCAGCAGCCAGGCCTTACACAGCGCCGATGTTGCCAGATCGAAAGGTGTACCGAACACCAGGGCTGCAAAGCTGCGCCAGGTCTGTTCACTGAACGCTCCTGTGGCAAAGCTCTGGCACACCGCGTCCCGTTGGTGAACCTGCTGATGCAGCCCTTCAGCAGCGGACACGAACGCCGTGCGCAGCCCGCTGTGCCGGGTCAGCAGGCGCTGCACGGCGTCGGCCAATGCGTTCAGCTCCACGCCTGCCGCCAGGTGCAGGATGATTGGCACGTTGTAGGCCGTCGCCTGCGGCGCGCGCTGCTGCATCAACCACAGGCGACTTTGCTCGGCAGTGGCCGGCGCACGCCCTGAACGGTTGACGGGCGGCGCGGGCGGATAGGCAGATTCCGCACCCTGATCATCGCCAAGGCGCTCGGCCAGTGCCGAAAACGATTCGCTCAGCAGCGCACCCAGGGTGATTTCCCGGCGCCAGTGTGTGCGGATTGCAGAGCGCAAACGCATGGCCTTGAGCGAGTCGCCGCCGCTGCCCAGCCAGTCATCCTCGCCGTTCAGCTCAGGTTGCGCCAGCAACCTGCGGGCCCGGGTCAGCAGCCAGTCCAGCGTGGGCGAGTGTTGCTCGTCAGGACGTGAACCGGCCTGTGGTCGCCACGGCTTCAAGGGCTGCTCCAGCAGCGCACGCTGATCGATCTTGCCATTGCGGGTCAACGGCAGGCGCTGCAGCACAAACAGTTGATGCGGGCGCATCCATACCGCCAGGTTTTCGCGCAGGTGCTGATCGAAATCGCGATAGTCCAGCGCTTCGCGCGGCACGATGAAGGCCAGCAACTGGTGGTCTTCAGCTGCCTGCCTGCGCGTACAGACATGCACCTGCGCCACCTTCGGGTGCTCCAGAATACGCTGCTCGACCTCGCCCGGCTCGATGCGAAAACCGCGGACCTTCACCTGACGGTCAATCCGCCCCAGGTACTCGATCAGCCCGTCGCCATTGACCCGCACCTGATCGCCGGTTCGGTAATGCAGCACGTCACCGGCCTCGATTGTCGGCAGGCGCAGGAAATGCTGCGCGGTCTCTGCGGGACGGTTGCGGTAACCGCGTGCGATCCCGCTGCCGCTCAGGTAAAGCTCACCCGCCTCGCCTTGAGCAACCGGGCGCTGTTGCGGGTCGAGCACTTGCACGCCGGTGTCGGGCAATGGCCGACCGATCGGCACCGCATCACCGGAAAAGTCGCGGGGGATCGGATAGCACACGGCGAAGGTGGTGCATTCAGTGGGTCCGTAGGCGTTGAAAATCCGGCAGCGGCTGTCGGGATTGGCCTGATACCAGGCACGCACCGCCGCGGCGCTGACCTGCTCACCGCCGATCAGCACCTGGCGCAGGCTGGCGAAACAGGTGGGGTTATCTGCGCTCAAGGTGTTGAACAGCGAAACGGTCATGAACAGGCTGTCGACCCGCTGCGTTTCCAGCACGCTGGCCAGCTGTTGCGCGTCCTGCAGGTCTGCGTCGGCAATGATGACGCAGCAACCGCCGTTGAGCAGCGGTGCCCACAGTTCGAAATTACAGGCATCGAACGCCGGGTTGGACAGGCAGGCCACGCGCTCGCCTGCGCGAATGTCGAGGCAGCCGTCGGTCCGGGCCAGACGCAACAGGCCGCGCTCGCCCACCTCCACAGCCTTCGGGGTGCCGGTGGTGCCTGAGGTGTAGAACAGGAAACTCGACGCAGCGAAATCCTCGGGCAGCGGCAGTGCCGGTTGATCGGGGAATTCCAGCAGGGTTTCGACGCTGACGTACCAGCCACGTTGTGGCGCTGCCAAGGTGTCCGCGTCTTCGCCGAGGGTCACCAGCCCGACGCAACCCCCGTCGTCGAGCATCAGCTGTCGACGCCGGGCCGGGCTGGCCCGATCCAGCGGCACCACCACAGCCCCGACTTTCAGCACGGCGATTATCGTGGCGACCCATTGCCAGCCGCGCGGTATGCACAGGGCAATCGGCTCCGCAGGGCCTGCGCCTTGTGCCAGCAGCCCTTTGGCGATGCGTTCACTGGCGCTGGCCAATTGCGCGTAGGTCAGCCGTACCTGCCGGTCGATTACGGCGAGCGCCTGAGGATTACGGCGTACCTGCTCGGCAAAACGCGACAGCAGGGTCATGGAGTTGCGGGCGATATTCTCCTCGTGCCGACTCATCATCGCGCCTCCTGCGTGTCGAAACGTTGCAACTCTTGCCTGAGCGTCTGCGAGACACGATGCACCTCGGCACTTTCCAGCATGTCCCAGTGCCCGCCGTGCACCAGCCGGGCCTTGTAACCGTCACCCGCGCGGCGACGCCAGAAGCTGCGCAGCTCATGCAACTGCGTGCGGCTGAAGCCTTCACGGGCCTGAATCAACACGATGCGTCCGGCGTGTGGCGCACACTCGTAAGCGGCCATAGCCAGACGGTTGTGGTTGTAAAGATGGAAATACCGCTCGACCTGCGCGTCTTCGATGCCGGGGTACATGCCGTTGAAGCGCACCAGTTTGTCGCGGAACTCAGCCATGTCCACCGTCCCGATCTGTTGCCGGAACCCCGGGTCATCCGAACCCTGGGTATCGAGCAGCACCACCGTCACCTGACGATGGCCGGCAGCCGTCAGAAGCCGGGCCATTTCGTACGCCACCAGACCACCGAACGACAGCCCGGTGAGCACCAGCGGTTGTGAGGTCAACGCTGCGATCCGCCGCAGATAGGCGTCGGCCATTGCTTCAACGCTCGGCTCGGTGCTTTCTCCAGGGTTCAACCCCGGCGATTGCACACCGTATACACCGATGCTTTCCGGCAGCTCCTTGGCCAGCGACAGGTAGCAGAACGCCGTGCCGCCCGCCGGGTGAATGCACACCACGTTGCGTTGCCCGGCACCGCGCCGGAATTCGATCAGGTTGTCCTGCGCCGCGGCCAGGCTGGCGCCGGTACGCAGCCAGCCGCCCAGCGCCTCGATGGTCGGGTGGCCGAGGATCACACGCACAGGCACCTCGACGCTGAACGCCCGGCCAATTTCGTAGGCCATCTTGATCGCCGCAATCGATGTCCCGCCGACGTTGAAGAAGTTGTCGCGAATGCCGATCTGCGGCACCAGCAGCAGGTCTTTCCAGATCTGATACAGGGTCAGCTCGATATGGTCTCTGGGGCTGCCGAGGTTGACCTGCCGGTCGGCCAGATCCTGATCGGCCAGTGCCGCCAGGGCGGCACGGTCGATCTTGCCGTTGACCGTCAGCGGCAAGGCGTCCAGCCACAGATAAGCGCTGGGCATGACGGCGCTGGACAGGGTCGTTGCCAGGTGCGCACGCAGTGCGGATTCGTCCACTGCGCTGTCGGTGACGCAGCACGCCACCAGGCGCTGGTTCTGCGCGCTGTCACCGACGATCAACGCCACACTGGTGCGAATACCGGGGAACAGGTCGAGCCGCGCTTCGATTTCACTCAGTTCCAGGCGAATGCCGCGCAACTTGACCTGAAAGTCGTTGCGACCGATAAACTCCAACTGACCGTCCGGACGATAACGCGCCAGATCGCCGCTGCGGTACAACCGGTCACCGGCAACGAACGGGTTATCGATAAACCGTTCGGCAGTGAGCTCGTCCAGCCCCAGATAACCCCGTGCAACGCCGACACCACCAATGTGCAACTGACCGGTGACCCCGGCCGGCACCGGCGCATCACGCTCGTCGAGCACGTAAAAACGGGTGTTGGCGATGGGCCGACCAATGGGCAATTGGCGCGGCGGAACGTCGGCACCGGGCTCCAGCGTCCAGACACTGCTGATCACTGTGGTTTCGGTCGGACCATAGACGTTATGCAGGCGGGCATGTGGCAGACGCGCCTGAAACAGCCTGGCCACTGCGGGCGACAGCTCCCCGCCGCCACTGAACACATCCTTCAGGGTGTGACAGGCGCTGACCTCTTCGACCTCCAGAAACAGTTGCAACATGGCCGGCACGAACACCATCGCGGTGACGCTTTGTTCGCGTACCACCTGCGCCAGGTAACCGGGCTCGAAATGCCCGCCGGGACGGGCGATGACCAGCCTGCCCCCGGTGAGCAACGGCCAGAAGATCTCCCAGGCCGAAGCGTCGAAACCGAATGGAATCTTGTGCAGCATGCTCCCGCGTTCGCCGCAGAACTGCTGACACCAGAGCAGCAGGTTGCTCAGCCCGCGATGCGTGACCATCGCCCCCTTGGGCAGCCCCGTGGTGCCGGAGGTGTACAGCACATACGCCAGATGGTCGGCGTTCACCGCGACACGCTGCGGCTGCGGATTGTCCGACGGGCACTCGGCCCAGAGCACGGCATCGGCCTGCACGTCGAGGATCGGCACCTCGAAATCCGCACCTTGCAGGGCCTCGCGCAGGATCTTGCGCGTCGGCCCTTGGGCTAGCAGTACTACCGGGGACGTGTCATCGAGAATATGCCGCAGGCGCCCTGACGGATAATCCGGGTCCAGCGGCACATAGGCGCCCCCGGCCTTGAGCACCGCCAGCAAGGCCACCGGCAGTTCCAGCGAACGTTCGATACACACCGCCACGCGCACATCCGGGCCGACGCCGAGGGTGAGCAAGTGATGCGCCAGGCGGTTGGCCTGACTGTTGAGCTGGCTGTAGCTCAGCGATCGACCTTCGAAAATGACCGCACACTCGGCCTGCCGACGCGTGACCTGAGCCTCGATCAGGCGATGCACGCAGTCGACGGGCTGGGCCAGCGGTGCCGGGCTGTTCCACTCATTCAGAATCTGTTCACGTTCGGCATCGCTGATCAGCGCCAGAGCACCCACAGACTGCTTGGGGTTCAGCGCCACCTGTTCCAGCAGCTGACGATAATGCCCGCTCAGGCGCTCAATGCTGGTCTGGTCGAACAGGTCGGTGTTGTATTCCACCAGCAGGCTCAGCACACCGTCGCGCTCAACCCATTCGAACGCCAGGTCGAACTTGGCCGTGGCGCTCCCGGTGCCGTATGGCGTCATGCTCAGGCCCGGCATCTGTGCGGCATTGCCTGGGGTGTTCTGCAACACCATCATGACCTGAAACAGAGGCGAATACGCGGTATCGCGTTGCGGGTTGACGGCTTCCACCACGCGGTCGAAAGGCACATCCTGATGCGCATGGATATCCAGCAGAGTGGCGCGTACTTCGCGCAACAGCTCGGCAAAGGTCTGCTGCGGATCGAGACGCTGGCGAATCACTTGAGTGTTGACGAAATGGCCGATCAGCGGCTCGATTTCGGGACGGCTGCGGTTGGCGAATGGCGTGCCGATGCACAGGTCCCGCTGACCGCTGTGGCGCCAGAGCAGGACCGACAGCGCGCCGATCAGCACGTTGAACAGCGTGCCTTGGGTCTGTCTGGCCAGCGCATTGAGCGCACGCAAGGTGGTGCCGTCGACCGTCGAGCTGAAGGTCGCCCCGACGTAGCGCTGCACGGTCGGACGCGGCCGGTCGGCGGGCATGTCGAGCAGCGGTGGCGCGTCGGCCAGCGTGCGCTGCCAGAAGTCCAGTTGCCCGGCCAGCGCCTCGTCGCTCAGCCGCTGTTGCTGCCAGCAGGCGTAATCAGCGTACTGCACCGCCAGCGGCGCCAGACTGGACGCCTGACCGCGCAGAAAATCGCCATACACGGTACTCACTTCCTGAAGGATCACGCCCATCGACCAGCCATCGGCGATGATGTGGTGCACGCTGTACAACCAGAGATATTCCTCATCCGCCAAACGCAGCAGCGAGGCACGCAGCAACGGGCCGCCGGCCAGGTCAAACGGTGCTTTGGCCTCCTGCTCCACCGCCATGCTGACCTGCGCTTGGCGCGCCGTCGGCGACAGGTTACGCAGGTCGACACGTGGCATCACCAGCGGCATCGCCGGGTGCACGATCTGCCGTGGCTCGCCGTCCACGCTGGCAAACGTGGTGCGCAATATTTCATGGCGCGTGATCAATTCGTTCAGCGCCCGCTCCAGCGCCGATACATCCAGCACGCCTTTCAGCCGCACCGCAGTGGGCACGTTATAGAACGCATTGCCCGGTTCCATCTGATCGAGAAACCACAGCTGGCGTTGTGAAAACGACAGCGGAACAGCCGTTTGCCCGGCGGCACGCCGAGGAATCGCGGCCGGGTCGGTGCCGCTCAGCAAGGCAATCAGCTCTGCCTTGTGCTGCTTGAGCGCCTGCAACATCTCGTCATTCAGAAAGCCGCGCGGCGCCTTGCAACGCAGTTTCTCGCCGTCCACTTCAAGCACCACGGCGTGGCGACCGAACAACTCCAGCAATTGATAGGCATTCATATCTCTATCTCCTCCATGTCGCTGGCGTCGTCCGTTTGATCCGCGGAAGAGGCGAACGCCTCGACCTGCGCGCGGCGTTGTTCGTCGGCAGTGCGCAGGCCGCCCACCATCGAGTAGATCAACTGATGATTCGGTCCCAGGTCGAACAGGGCCGACAATTGCTGCTCTTCGAGCGAGCCCATGCCACACAGGCCAAGGCCCTGCTCCACCGCCGTCATGGTCAACAATTGCGCCATGCCCCCGGCTTCGATATGACAGAAGTCGCGACTGCGCTCGCCATACAGCGGCCGGATCGCGGCCATGTCGGCGATGAAGAACAGCGAGAACGCGGCGTTTTCATACACCGGGCGGTTGACGAAATAATCGTAGGTGTCAGGGTCGAGCGGCTCGCTGTCGAGCATCAGCAGGCGGTGTTGAACCGGGTCGTAGTAATAGGCGCCGGCAGCGACGCCGTTTACCCGCTGCGGTTTGACGTACAGGTAGCACTGGATCGGGTACAGGCCGCCTGCGGACGGGAACTGGTATTTGACCTCGCCGTGCAATTGCCCCTGCGCCAGGCTGGCCAGTAACCCGGCAAACGCCTCGGTCGGAATGGGTCGGTCAGCGAATTGGCGTACCGAGCGGTAATCGCTGAAGCGCCGCGCGAACGCCGGATCATCCGGACGCGCAAGATTCAGCGCCGCAACCTCTGGGGTGAACGTCCGCCGACCGCGCTGGTCAGCCTTGAAGCGCGCCCGCTGCTGCGGATCCTCGATCACCTGCTCGGACGAACCCGCGCGCTGCCGAACGCTGTCGACCACACTGCCGTTGGCCAGATTCCGGCGGTACATGCCGAGCAGGTTGAGCAAGGTCGGCTGTGCCAGCAATTGCGCAACGTTGGGACGGAACTGCAGTTCGCCGGACAGCGCATTGCTGATCCTGACAATGTCGATCGAGGTGGCGCCCAGGTTGAGCAAATTGGCGTCGGCAGCGATCGAAGCACGCTTGAGCACGCCCTGCACGATCATCACCAGTTGTTGCTCCTGTGGCCCCTCCACTTCCAGCGCGGGGCCGGCATCCTGAATCTGCGCTGGCTGCGGCAGGCGCTTCTTGTCGACCTTGCCATTGGCCGACAGCGGCCACTCCTGCACGAAGGTAAACGAAGTCGGCACCATGTAGGCCGGCAGTTTGTCTGCCAGGTACTGGGCAAAATCAAGGGCCTGCAACGAGGGATCGGCCTTGAGTACATAACCCGCAAGCCGCTTCTCGCCCAGCGCTTCGCCGAGCACCCGCACCACGGCGCTCTGCACGCCGGGATGGCGATTGAGCGCCGCTTCGATCTCGCCCAGCTCGATGCGGTGCCCCTGGACCTTGACCTGGGTGTCTTCCCGCCCGAGAAACTCGATATTGCCGTCGGGCAGCCAGCGCCCCAGATCGCCGGTCCGATACAGACGTTCGCCGGTCAGCGGGTGGGCGAAGAAACTGCCGGCGCTCAGGGCTTCATCACGCCAATAGCCCTTGGCCAGACCAATACCGCCGATATACAACTGACCCGCCACCCAGGTCGGGCGAACCTGCAAGGCGTCATCCAGCACATAGAAGCGCTGGTGATCCAGCGCCTTGCCATAGGGAATACTGCGCCACGCGGGGTCGACCTGCTGCAGCGGATACTGGATCGACCAGATGGACGCTTCGGTCGCCCCGCCAAGGCTGATCAGTTGCAACGCCGGCTGCAGCGCCCAGGCACGCTCTGGCAGCGTCAGGGGAATCCAGTCGCCTGACAGCATCGCCACGCGCAGGCACGACGGCAACGCGCTGCGCTCGCCTTGCACATACTCCAGCAACATGCCGAACAAGGCTGGCACCGAATTCCACAGGCTGACCTGATGCCGCTCGATCAGCTTCAGCCAGTGCGCCGGGTCGAGGGCCTGCTGCGGTTCGAGCAACACCACCGCCGCGCCAGCGGCCAGCGTGCCGAAGAAGTCATAGACCGACAGGTCGAAACTCAGCGACGAAACCGCCAGCACCCGGTCCGCAGCGCCGACGGCAAAGCGCCGGTTGATGTCGAGCAGCGTATTCACCGCACCGCGATGATCGATGACCACGCCCTTGGGCAGACCGGTCGAACCCGAGGTGTAAATCACATAGGCCAGATCGTCCGGGGTGAGATGCACGGCGTGTAATTCGGACTGATCGCAAAGGCCAGCGTCGGCAATGATCGGGTCGCTCACGCTGATCACCTGGACCTGCGCCGGCCACTCGACACGTTGCAGCAGTGCCGGCTGAGTCAGCGCCAGGCTGGCTTCGGCGCGTTGCAGGATGTGCTCCAGACGCTCGGTCGGCAGTGCCGGGTCGAGCGGCAGGTAGGCCCCGCCAGCGTACTGGATCGCCAGCGTCGCGACGACCTGTTCCCAGCCCCGTTCCATGACCACCGCGACCAGTTGATTGGGCACCACGCCGCGACGCTGAAGCAGCGCCGCCAGTTGCCGCGCTTCGGCTCGCAGCTGGCGATAACTCAACTGCCGCTGGGTGCCGATGACCGCCAGCGCATCCGGCGCAGCGAGTGCCTGGCGATCGAACAGTTCGTGCATCAGCGCCGAGTCAAAGGGCCCGGCCTCGGGCACCGGCAAGCGTGCCAGCGGTATCAGGTCCACCGTGCCGGCGCTCCAGGCATCGGCCTGCAGCAGGCGATCCAGCAGCGCGTTGTAGGCGACAAACATCTGTTCGATCAGGCCTTGCGGAAACAACTCGTCGATGCTGTCCCAGTTGAACAGCAGGCGCCCTTCCAGCTCCAGCAACGTGTGGTCAAGCCAGACCTGCGGGGTCTGGGTGATGCTGTGTATGTGCTCGGCATTCAGGGCGTCGGCAAGATTGAATTCGGCCAGCTCCGGCGCGGCTTCCGACAGGGTGCTGTTGAACACGATCGGCATGGCGGTCTGCTGCACGCCACGGGCCTGGGACAATTCACGCAGCACGCGCACCCCGCTGACCACCGAATGGTCGATGTCTTGCCACAGCCGTGCCTGCACGGCACGCGCCTTGTCGATGAAGCTCGCGGCCCCGTCGAGATTGACCTCAAGCAAGACCAGCGAGGTGAAGTCACCGATGATTTCATCAACATCCGGGTGCAGCGGCATGCGGTTGAACAGCGGCAGGCTCAACGTGAAGCGCGGCTGCCGACTCCACAGCGCCAGCACTTCGCTGAACGCGGTCAGCAGCATCACCGACGGCGTCACGGCAAATTGCCTGGCGAGTTCCTTGAGCCGTGACCACTGCAGCGCTGAAAGCTCGCGGTCGCGGCGGGTAAAGTGCGGCTGGCTGATACTTTCCGGCTGGCACACCAGCGGCAGGTCCGGCGCAGGTGCCAGCGTGGCAACCTTCTCGCGCCAGTAGTCCAGCGCCTGTGCGTAGCGGCTGTCATTGCGCAAGCGCTGCTCGGCCAGCACGTAATCGCGAAAGGTCAGACCCGGTTCGGGCAATTGCAACTGCGGGTCGGCATAAAATGCCATCAGTTCGCGCGCCAGAATCTGCGTACTCGCGGCGTCGACGATCAGGGCATCAAGGCTGATGTGCAGATGGCTGATGCCCTCATCGAGCAACGACAGACTGAACTCGAACAACGGCCAGCGACCGGCGTCCAGGACCTGATGGGACTGACGTTCGCGGGTGTCTTGCAGGGCCTGCTGCGCGGCGTCGGCGGACAGGCCGCGCAGATCGTTGCGTGGCATGTGGTAGGTCGGCACGCTGTCGAGAACCTGCTGCGTGCCGTCGCCGAGGAACACCACGCGCAGCATGTCATGCCGCTGGATCATGCGGTTCAGCGCCTGCTCGAAACGTGGCACATCAAGGCCGGGGATGCGCAGCTCTTCATAACCGTGGGCACTGACCCCGCCGAGGCTGACCGACGCTTCGCGGCCAAACCAGTACGCCTGCTGGATGTCGGTCAACGGAAACGGCGCGAAACGTGCGCTGCGATCAGCTTCAATCGGGGCAAAGGGTGTGTCGAGCGAAGGCCCGTCACCCCGCCCGAGCCGCACCTGCTCGGCCAGGTCCATCAGCACCGGCGTCTTGAACAGGCTGCTCAGGGACAGTTGCGCGCCCATGCGCTGGTTGATCATGTAGATCATCCGTGTGGCCAGCAGCGAATGCCCGCCCAGCTCGAAAAAGTTGTCGTGAATACCAACCTGCTGGCACTTGAGCACCTCGGCCCAGATGCACACCATCTGCCGCTCGGTCTCGTCGCGCGGTGCCACATAGGCACTGGCGGCCTGCCGCTCTGGCACCGGCAGCGCCTGACGGTCGAGCTTGCCGTTGCGGGTCAGCGGCAATTGCGCCAGCGCCACCCAGGCCGTCGGCACCATGTGTTCCGGCAGGTGGCGGTGCAGCTCGGCACGCAGCGTTTCGGCGGTTGCAGGCCCCACCACGTAGGCCACCAGACGCTTGTCGCCCGGCACGTCTTCGCGCAGCAGCACCACCGCTTCCTGCACACCGGGTTGCTGGTGCAGAAGGCTGTCGATCTCGCCCAGCTCGACGCGAAAACCGCGCAACTTGACCTGCTGGTCGATGCGCCCCAGGTACTGCACATTGCCGTCGGCCTGGAACCGCGCCAGATCCCCGCTTCGGTACATGCGCGCACCAGGCAGTGGGTTGAACGGGTCAGGCAGGAAGCGTTCAGCGCTCAGGTCCGGACGATTCAGATAACCCCGGGCCAGGCACGCACCGGCGATATACAGCTCGCCTGCCACGCCGACCGGCACCGGGTTCAGGTCGCCGTCCAGCACATACAAACGCGCATTGGCGATGGGCCGGCCAATCGGCGGTGCGTCCGGCCACTGCGTGGCGTCGTCACAGTTCAGGCTGAACTGGCTGACCACGTGGGTTTCGGTCGGGCCGTACTGGTTGTGCAGTTGTGCACCGCCAAGGCCGCAGACAAAGGCACGCAGTTCGTCGTTGACGAGCAACGCCTCGCCAGCGGTGATGATTTCGCAGCCGCCCTTTGGCAAGGGCATCGGCACCGACGCGCCGGTTTCAGTGAAACTGGCCAGTTGCTGAAGCACGGCGAACGGCAGAAACGCCCGTTGTACGCCCTCGGCCACCAGCGTCGGACGCAGCGCAGCGAGGTCCTTGCGGCCGGCTTCGCTCATCAGCACCAGGCTGCCACCCTGGCACAACGTGCTGCAGATCTCCTGAAACGACACGTCGAAATTCAACGATGCGAATTGCAGCACGCGTTGTGACGCAGGCGTTTGCTCCAGTTGCCAGGCGATCAGGTTATCCAGGGCGGCACGACTGTGCGCCACGCCCTTGGGCCGCCCGGTCGAGCCGGAGGTGTAGAGCACGTAAGCCAGGTTGCCGGGGCTGACGGGGACTTGCGGGTTGGCCTCGGAATACCCAGACCAGCGCTGCGCCTCCACGTCGAGGCAGCAGATCGGCAGCGTGTCGGGCAATGGCGGCAGACCGGCACGCAGTGCAGTCTGGGTCAGCAGCAGGCTTGGAGCGGCATCCGCGAACATGAACGCCAGCCGCTCGGCCGGATATGCCGGATCGAACGGCACGTAAGCGGCGCCGGTCTTGAGAATGGCCAGCAGGCCGATGATCATCTGCGGCGAGCGCTCCAGACACAGCCCCACGCGCTGCTCGGGACCCACGCCCTGCTCGATCAGGTAATTCGCCAGGCGGTTGGCAGACAGATTGAGCGCAGCGTAAGTCAGCGCTCGCTCATCGGCCAGCAACGCCACGGCGTCGGGTGTGTGCTGCGCCACGGCTTCGAAGCGCTTGACGCAATCGGGCTGTGCCGAGGTTTCGCGCTCGGTGCGGTTCCAGTCGTGGACGATCCGTCGGTGCTGCTCGGCGTTGAGCAGGTCGAGCGTCGCCAGCGGCTGTTCGCTGTCCTCAACCATCTGCATGAGGAGGCGGCGCAGGTAGTCGCCCATCTGCACCACGGTCTCCGGCTCGAACAGCCCCGACGCGTATTCCAGGCCACCGACGATTTGTCCGTCACGTTCGCTGAGTGCCAGTTGCAGGTCGAATTTGGCCACTGGCTGGACGCTTTGCAGCACGCTGACGTCGAGCCCGGACAACTCCAGATCCGAATCCTGATGCTGCTCCCAGGCGAACAACACCTGGAACACCGGGCTGTAAGCCAGACTGCGCGGCGGGTTGAGCAACTCCACCACTTGATCGAACGGCAAGTCCTGATGTTCCTGAGCGGCAAGCGCTACGTTGCGCGCCTGTTGCAGCCAGTTGGCCACCGTCGGGCTGCCGGAGCGGGTCATGCGCAGGGCCAGGGTATTGACGAAGAACCCGATCAACCCTTCCAGCTCATGCTGGCTGCGGTTCGCCGAGGGCACACCAATGACCACGTCATCCTGCCCTGACAGACGCATCAGCAGCAGCGACCAGGCCGCCAGCAGGTTCATGAACAACGTGGTGCCCTGCTGCGTAGCCAACACTCGGAGCCGTGCTGTCAGCGCGCGGTCAAAGACCAGCGGCACGAAGCCGCCGCGGTAATCCTGGGCCGCCGGACGTTTGTGATCGGTGGGCAACTCCAGCAGTAGCGGCGCACCGCTCAGGGTTTCACGCCAGTAGCACCGCTGCGCGTCCAGCACCTCACCGGACAGCCACTGGCGTTGCCAGGCCGCGTAATCCACATACTGGACAGGCAACGGCGGCAGTGCCAGGGACTGCCCGAGCGCGGCCGGTTGCTGAATAGCCGCTGCGTAGAGCAGCCCCAACTCGCGGGTCAGCACGCCCATCGACCAGCCATCCGAAACAATGTGGTGCTGGGTCAGTAACAACACGTGATCATCATCGGCCAGTTTGACCAGGCGGACGCGTATCAACGGCCCCACCGCCAGGTCGAACGGCTTGCTGCCCTCTGCGTCGATCAACGCCAGCAGACGCGCCTGGGCATCGTGCTCGCCGCGCAGATCGATGACTGGCAACGGAATGATCGCTCCCGCCGCCGCAACGCGCTGCCGCCCCTCGCCCTCGACCGCGAAAAACGTGGTGCGTAGCGCCTCGTGGCGGGCCACCAGTTGATTGAAACTGCGCTCCAGCGCGGCCACTTGCAACGGCCCGCGCAGGCGCAGGTTCAAGGGCATGTGGTAGGCCGCGTTGCCGCCTTCCATCTGCGCCAGAAACCACAGACGCTGCTGAGCAGACGACAACATGTGTGCCCCGCTACGTTCTACAGCCATGATCGGTGGACGAGCGTCGCCCTGCTGAGCAGTGCTCAGTCGTTCGGCGAACTGCTGCAGCACGGGGGCGGTAAACAGGGCTGAGGGTGACACCTCAAGATGCAGCGTCTGTCGAACCTTGGCCAATACGCGCATCACCAGCAGCGAGTGGCCGCCGAGTGCAAAAAAGTGATCCTGGCGACCGACTCGCTCGACGCCCAGCACCTCGGCCCAGATGGCCGCAATATCCATTTCCAGCGCGCCTTGCGCGGCTTCGAAAACATGCCGATCGAACGCGTCATCCCCCGGCTCGGGCAGTGCGATGCGGTCCAGCTTGCCATTGGCGGTCAGCGGCAGCGCGTCCATACGTACGAACGCGGCAGGAATCATGTAGTCCGGCAGGCTGAGCTGCAGATGCTGGCGGAGGCTTTTGGGCGTCAGCGCTGCGCCGGTCTGTTCGCGAAAGTAGGCAATCAGCCTGGGCACGCCCGCGTTGTCCTCGCGCAGCACAACCACGTTGTCACGCACACCGGCAACCTCGGCCAGACACGCCTCGATTTCACCCAGTTCCAGGCGCAGGCCGCGCAGCTTGGCCTGCGAGTCGTTGCGCCCGAGAAACTCCAGATGGCCGTCAGCCCGATAGCGGGCCAGGTCGCCAGTGCGGTACAACCGCTCACCGGCCACGAACGGGCTGTCGATGAAGCGCTCGCGGGTCAGTTCCGGCAAATTCAGGTAGCCGCGCGCTACCCCCGCGCCGCCGATGTACAGTTCGCCGGTCACGCCCTGAGGAACACGCTCGCCAGCGGTATCGAGCAGGTAAATCCGCGTGTTGGCCAACGCCCGCCCAATGGGCAGCACCGCATCGACGTGGCTGTCGGGCTCGAACTCGAAACAGGTGCTGTCGATGCTCGCTTCGGTAACACCGTAGGCTTGGACGATTTGTACAGGCTCGCCACACAGCCCACGCAGTTGGCGCGCGCTGTGCGCTGTCCAGATGTCCGAGCCGCAAACCACCGTGTTCATGAACGACAGGTCGCGCCCTGCCTCCTGCGTCCAGGTCAGCAACAGGTTGAGCACCGCAGGCACGAAGTCCGCGAAATCGATGCGCGCCTCGCTCAACAGGCGATACAGCGCAGGTGGGTCCATCAACGTGTCTCGCGGACAGAGCACGAGCGTGCCGCCAAAACCCAGTGCGCGGATCAGGTCGGCGCTGAACACATCGAAGGAAAACCCGGCCATTTGCAGGTGATTGAGGGGCTTGTGCAGCGCGTACAACGGCTCCCAGGCGGCGCTGACCGCGATCAGCCCACGGTGCTCGACCATGACCCCCTTGGGCGTCCCGGTGGAGCCCGAGGTGTAGATCACGTACGCCAGATGGCGGGACGTCAGACCAACCGCGTGTGGGTCAGGGTTGTGCGTCGGCTGCGCTGCCCACAGCCGGCTATCGGCCAGATCGAGCACCTGCGTTGCGACTCCAACCTTCTCCAGCGCCGCCAACAACGCCGCGCGCGCCGGAGCATGGCTCAGCAGTACGCGTGGCGTGCTGTCTGCCAGCATGTGTGCCAGACGGGCTTTCGGGTACGCGGGGTCCAGCGGCACGTAGGCACCGCCCGCCTTGAGTACCGCGAGCACGCCGACCAGCATGTCCAGCGAGCGCTCCAGGCAAATCCCGACACGCACATCCGGCCCGACACCGAGGCTGCGCAGGTAGTGGGCCAAACGGTTGGCACGGGTATTGAGCGTCGCATAGTCAAGCGTGTCCAGCTCGAAGCGTGCCGCGATGGCGGCAGGCTTGCGCTGCACCTGTGCCTCGAAAAGGCCGTGCACACACTGGTTTTGGTCAAATGGTTGCTCTGTATCAGGATGAGCGAAGCCCGTCCCGCGCGAGGAAGATTGGTCGACCATCAGAAATCACCGTCCGTGAGCAGATTATTTTTTTATGAGCAGACGGGAGCGCAGAGCAGCAAGCCCGTCAGGCACGGCATGAGAAATGCCGGATGAACATCGAGACTCAGGGAGAAGGTGCGGCGCGGGCTCTCGGGCTCATGTCATGACCTGACATGCAAGCGCTCGGGGGGATCGCAGAGGGATGACAGACGAACGCGGCAAGGCGCGACTCGCCTACAGAAAGGGGGGTGGCTGGCTCGTTGACGAGACTGATCGCTCTGCCCTTGGAACTGACGTTTGCATACCGCGTGACCAATTGAAACCTCATCTTCCGTTTGAGGGTCAACGACGGGGAACGGCCTGCGCCGGGGTGTCAGCGCCAGGGTGGACCCGATCGGCTGTGACTGCGGAGTCTGTGAACCCGTGACAGTCATTGGCGCTGGGTTTTTGGCCCTGGGCGCCGGGGATAATAACCACGATTTTCGGCGATGAGGCAAACAAAAAGTTACAAACCGCGAAAGTGTCCGTCAAACGGCACTGCTGTCCAGGCGGGAGAGCGGTTTGAAATTTCAGCGTCCGGCGGCGACTTTTCCCCGCGCGCAATGCAATACTCGAAAACTGACTCACACGAGCCCGGCCTCCATGACCCTCACCTACCGACGACTGACTCCGGCCGATGCACCTGCCTATCGCGCCTTGATGCTCGAGGCCTATGAACGTCATCCAGACGCCTTTACCTCCGACGTGAAGGAGCGCGAAGTGCTGCCTGCCCAGTGGTGGGAGAAGAGGCTCGATGACAGCGCTGACGCAACCGAAGTAGTGTTTGCCGCCGTTGAAGACGGTCTCTTGCTGGGTGTAGCCGGCCTTTGCGTCGAAACCCGAAAGAAGGCCCGACACAAATCGACCCTGTTCGGCATGTATGTGCCACTGGCGCACAGGAACAGAGGCATCGGCTCTCGATTGGTACGCAGCGTGCTCGACCATGCCCGAACCCGGCCCAAGCTTCTGGTCGTCCAGCTCACTGTCACGCAGGGCAACGCCGAAGCAGTCGGGCTGTACGAGCGCATGGGCTTCGTGACCTTTGGCATCGAACCCCTTGCAGTCGCTGTAGGCACCGGATTCGTCGCCAAGGTGCATATGTGGAAAGACTTGCGCGGGTAACCGGTCCACCCAGGTAACAGGCGCTTCAGCAATCGAGCGCGTCAGCCGCTTCGGTCAGGGAATCGACGATCACGTCCCAGTCCTGTTCGGCGGTCAGGTCAGATGTCTGGCCTGGCCCGTGCTCGGCGGGGCGTCGGACGAAAACGGTCTTGAAGCCATTCGCACGTGCGGCAGTCAGGTCGGCGTTATGCGCAGCCACCATGGCGACGCAATGCGGCGCCAGGCCCACTGCTTTTGCAGACTTCAGGTAGGTCTGGGGCATCGGTTTGTAGGTGCCGGCGATCTCCGCGCCGACGATGACGTCCCAGGGCAGTCCGCCGAATTTAGCCAGGTTGAGCATTCCGGCGATGTGTCCGTTCGATAGCGTACCGATCGAGAATCTGCGCTTTAATCGGGTCAGGCCTGCGACCGAGTCAGGCCATGGATCGAGCCGCTCCCAGGCCTTGTTCAGTTCGGCGAGCTCGGCCCCGGGGATGCTGCCGAAATCCACCTCGTGGCGCGCCAGCACGGTTTCGAGACTCTCACGGTTGAGCACATCGAGTGTCACGTAGGGGCGCTCACCCGCACGCACGCGCTGCATGGAAGGTTGATACAGGCTCCGCCACTGATCGGCAAAATCAAGGGGATCGATGTCCACGCCATGCCGCTGCAGAAAGGGCGCCGCGGCCCGCGCCACGCCGTTTCGCCAGTCGACAACGGTGCCGAATACATCGAAACCGAGAAACCCTATCTGTTCCAGCCTGGCCATATTGCTCTCCCGAATCGTGCACAGTCGCTTATAGTTCTACAGAATTAGAACTATAGAACCAATCGCGCCAAAGAGAGTTGTTTCGGGCAGGCATTGCCCCATCTGTAAACGCAAAACTGCTCGGCGACTGATCAATCAACGGTAGATGGAGGATTCATGGACTACGTAAAGCTTGGCAACACAGGACTGGATATTTCCAGACTGTGCCTTGGATGCATGACATTCGGCGAGCCCGATGCCGGAACGCACCCTTGGACACTGGGCGAAGAAGCAAGCAGGCCGATCATCAAACACGCCGTCGAGCAAGGCATCAATTTTTTTGACACGGCCAACAGCTACTCGGCAGGCACCTCGGAAACCATCGTCGGCAAATTGCTCAAAGAGTTCACGAGTCGCGACGAGACCGTGATCGCAACGAAGGTGTTTTTTCCGGCGAACATGTGGGAAGGCTCGACCCGCCCTAACGAAAAGGGCCTCTCGCGCAAGGCCATCATGTCCAGTATCGACGCGAGCCTGACGCGACTCGGCACTGACTACGTTGACCTGTACCAGATCCATCGCTGGGACTATGACACGCCCATCGAAGAAACCATGGAAGCCCTGCACGATGTGGTCAAGGCCGGCAAGGCCAGGTACATCGGCGCGTCCTCCATGTACGCATGGCAGTTCGCAAAAGCCCAGCAGGTCGCAACCGCGCATGGCTGGAGCAGGTTCGTCTCGATGCAGAACTACCTGAACCTGGTGTATCGCGAAGAAGAGCGCGAGATGATCCCGCTGTGTATCGATCAGGGTGTCGGCCTGATGCCGTGGAGCCCGATGGCACGCGGCAGGCTGACCAGGCCCCATGGTCAGCAGACCGAGCGGACCAGAACCGACGTTTCCGGCCAGTCGTTTTACGAGGCGACGGAAAAGGAAGACGGTCGAGTGATCGATGCCGTGGAGCAGCTTGCCGCAGAGCGCGGGGTACCGATGGCGCAAATCGCACTGGCTTGGGTGTTGGCCAAACGCGGTGTATCAGCGCCCATCGTCGGTGCTTCCAAGGCGACGCAGCTGGACGATGCCATCGCAGCACTGCAACTGGTGCTCAGTGATGAGGACATCAAACGCCTCGAGGCACCGTACGTGCCCCATGCAGTGACCGGTTTCGTCTGACCGGCGCTGCAGAACCCCGGGACCGGCGAATGGCGTGAGCCTCGCCGGTTACCTGTTGGAGACTGCGACCACGAATACCCGTAAAGAATGCACCGCAGCTTTCGTAACTGTCACACCGTTCTGAAATAACACCTGTCTATGTCACTGTACGCAAATATCTATTAGTCAGTCAGTCGACTGGGCGGTATCGTCAGGCCATTCTGAATAAAGGCTCTTTGCCATTATTTAATTCGACTTTTTCTCTTGCCTCTTTCGGGTTCATTTCATGAAAAATCAGGTTTCTCTGGCTACGCGCATCGGCTTGGGATTTGCCGCCGTCGTCTCGCTGCTCATCTTGATCACAGCCGTTGGCATTCAGCGGGTCGGGTTCATCGACAGCACCCTGGAAGACGTAGGCGAAAATGCCGCCAAGGTACAGCGCTATGCGATCAACTTCCGGGGCAGCGTGCACAACCGTGCAATCGCTTTGCGCGATGCCGTGCTGGTCAACAACGATCAGGACCTGGCGCTGCATCTGGCAGAGATGACCCGTCTTGAAAAGGACTATGTCGACTCGGCTGTACCGATGGAGCAGTTGTTCGCCAAGCAGAATATAAGTGCCGAGGAACGCCAATTGCTGCGTGGCATCAAGGAAATCGAACAGCAAACGCTCGGCTCTACCAAGAGCGTGATTGCCTTGCGCCGTGCCGGAGACATCGCCGGTGCCCAGGCCCTTTTGCTGAGCCAGACCTCCGGCGACTACAGCGAATGGCTGAAGCGTATCAATGCGCTCATCGACCATGAGGAAGCCTCGATCAGGGTTCAGCTGGATAATGTGCAGGCGACCGC
This sequence comes from Pseudomonas cerasi, assembly GCF_027983475.1. NCBI lineage: Bacteria > Pseudomonadati > Pseudomonadota > Gammaproteobacteria > Pseudomonadales > Pseudomonadaceae > Pseudomonas > Pseudomonas cerasi. The sequence goes on along the minus strand of NZ_JAQJVM010000001.1, from coordinate 908,223 downwards.
CAGCCAGTTCCGTGGCCTGATGCTGCTGGCCACTGCGTTCGCTGTACTGCTGAGCATTGCGCTGTCGGCGTTCATCATTCGCTTCGTGAAAAAGACGCTGGGCGCGGAGCCTGTCGACGTTGCCGAGGCCATTCGCCGACTGGCTGCGGGCGATCTGCAGCAAACCATCACCACAGCGTATCCCGACAGCGTCATGGGTGTGCTGAAAACGGCGCTGAGCCGTCTTTCGGAAACCATTACCGAAGTGCGAATGGCCGCTCAGGAGGTCAGCCAGTCCTCTACCGTGCTGTCGGCAGCCTCCTCCGCCAACAACACCCAGATCATGGTGCAGACCCGTGAAGCCGAACAGGTGGCCACTGCGATCAGTGAAATGGCCGCGACGGTCAGTGAAGTCTCGGGCTACGCAGCACAGGCCGCAGATGCTGCGCGCCTGGCTGACAGTGAGGTGGCGAACGGCAACAGCCTCGTCGAAGGTACGACCACCGCCATCGAACAACTGGCGGCCACGCTGACTGAAACCACCAGCACCGTGGAGCAGGTGTCACGGCACGGCGAGCAGATCGAAACGGTGATCGAGGTGATCAACTCGATTGCCTCGCAAACCAACCTGCTGGCGCTCAACGCAGCCATTGAGGCCGCCCGCGCGGGCGAGCATGGCAGAGGTTTTGCGGTCGTGGCCGATGAGGTTCGTTCGCTGGCCAATCGCACCCAGCTGTCGACCCAGGAGATTCAAAACATGATCAGCACGCTGCAGGGTGGTACTGAAACCGCGGCACAAAACATGCGCGACAGCTGTGAACTGGTCAATCGCGCCGTGGAGCAGACACGCAATGCCCAAAGCGCCCTGTCGAGAATCAATCAGGAAGTGAGTGCGATCAATCACATGAACGCGCAGATCGCCAGCGCTTCGGTTCAACAGAGCTCAGTGGCAGAAGACGTTGCGATGAACATCACCAGCATCCACGACTCGACACTCAAATCCGCCAATGGATCGCAGCAGGTGGCTACCGCCAGCGAGGAGCTGGCACAGCTTGCGGATCGCCTGACCCGCAAGGTCGCGTTTTTCAAGGCAGGCTGAGGGTGCAATGAGGTATCGCGACGATGCATTCGGCATCGCCGCGGTATTCCGCTATCGGCAGATCAGTCTGTGCAACTGACCGGTCTTGAGCTGCGCATCGCCAGCATCACGGTGAGCATGGACAGCGCGGCACACACCGCGCCGATCACGATGGCAGCGGTGAAGCCGGCCCGACCGGACGCCACGCCGCCAATGAACGCCCCGCCGCCAATCGACAGATTCACCACACAGACCAGCAGCGCCTGAACACCTTCCACGCGATCATTGGAGGCTTCGAAACACCAGATCTGCGTGGTGATGGGGATCATCCCGAAAGCGAACCCCCAGACCAGAATCACCGGCCAGAGCAGCCACGGGTTGCCGACGAACATCAGCAGCGCAGTCAGCGAACCCAGCATCAGCAGAGTCATGATCAGCACCGAGGACGGCGCACTTCTGGCCGCCAGGGCTCCACCGGCCAGATTGCCTGCAACCGCCGCCAGGCCGAACGCGAAAAGCAATGCCCCCAGGGCCTGGCCCTGAATATGCGCGAATTCCTGCACGAAGGGCGCGAGGTAAGTGTACGCCGCGAAGTGCCCCACATAGATCAACAGTGCGGCAGCGAACATTCGACGAATGCGCTGCTCGCCAGCCAATGACAGCATCTGGCTGATGCCGGCAGAACGCTCGCCCGGCAACGCAGGCAGGAAGAATGCGATCAACAACCCCACTGCCACCGTGACCACTGCCGCTGCTTCAAATGCCGCCCGCCAGCCGAAGGCTTCACCGATCAACGTACCGGCCGGAATCCCGGCGACGGTGCCGATCGAGACGCCGGCCAGCACATAGGCGGTAGCCTTGACGCCCTCCTTGCCCGGCCTCAAACGAGGCCCGAGCGAACCGGCAATCGTCCAGAATCCGCCCAGCGCGAAGCCGAGCAGGACCCTGCCCGCAAGGGTCAGCCAGAAGTGCGTGGACAGCGCGACGATCAGGTTGGATGCCAGCAATATCGACAACAGTCCGAGCAACAGGCGCTTGCGGTCGACATGACTGAACAGGGCAATACAGGACGGTGCCGAAATGGCCGCGAGGACGCCGGGAACGGCCATCATCAAGCCTGTCTGGCTGATGCTGGTTCCCAGGTCGTGAGCGATATCGGGCAGCAGCCCGACCGGCAGAAATTCAGTGGTGACGGTGGCGAACGACCCAAGCGATACGCTACCAACGGCCCACCATGAAGCGGGTTTTGTATCTACATTTCCAGCGGTTTCAAAGCGACTCACAGCGGTTCCAGAATTCGGGAATGTCAGCGACCAGCCACTCAGGCCAGCGCGTGGATGCGGCCAACCCTAACGTGTAAGCCCGTATCGAAGCCACCTTGCGAAAGAATTTTGTGTGGATGACGCGAGGTAAGCTCAGCCAGGACTGGCCATCAGGCCGATGCTCTGCGTCGAGGTTGCATGGTTGACGCAGAGCTTCACGAACGGCGTTCCCAAGCAGAGCTTGGGAACGATCACTCAACAACGACCCCAGGCCATGTGACCTACTTGTTGCGGGTCACTCTCCAGACGGTGTTTGCCAGGTCGTCGGCGATGATGAGTGCGCCTTTCGGATCAACTGTCACGCCCACTGGCCGGCCACGAGTCTTGCCGTCAGCTCCGCGGAAACCGGTTGCGAAATCCACAGGCTCGCCGGCAGGACGTCCATTGCTGAACGGCACAAAGATCACCTTGTAACCCACTGGGTTATCGCGGTTCCAACTGCCGTGCTCGCCAACGAACACGCCGTCGGCAAACTTGTCGCCCATGGCCGGGATCGAGAACGACACGCCCAGTGCGGCGACATGCGAACCAAGGCTGTAATCAGGCTTGATCGCCGCAGCGACTTTGGCCGGATTCTGCGGCTGGGCACGCGTGTCGACATTCTGGCCCCAATAGCTGTAAGGCCAGCCGTAGAACGCGCCCTCCTTCACCGAGGTCAGGTAATCCGGAACCAGATCAGGCCCCAGCTCGTCACGCTCGTTGACCACCGTCCACAACTGCCCGGTGCCCGGTTGAATCGCCAGTGCCGTCGGGTTGCGCAGACCGGTCGCATAAGGCTTGTGCGCACCAGTGGCGGCGTCGATCTGCCAGACCATCGCCCGATCGATCTCGACCTCCATGCCGCGCTCGGTCACGTTGCTGTTCGAGCCGATACCGACATACAGGTAGCGGCCATCAGCGCTTGCCGTCAGCGACTTGGTCCAGTGGTGGTTGATCGCCGCAGGCAAATCGGTGACCTTGGTCGGCTCACCGCTGGCCTTGGTCTGACCTTCCTGATAATCGAAGCTGACCAGCGCATCCTGGTTGGCCACGTACAGCTTGCCGTTCGCGAAGGCCAGGCCATAGGGCGCATTCAGGTTCTCGGCAAAGACCGTTTTCAGCTCATACTTGCCGTCGCCGTCCGCGTCCCGCAACAGTGTCAGACGATTACCGCTCTTGACCTTGGTGTTGCCCTGGGCCTTGATGACGCTGGCAATCACGTCTTTGGGTTTGAGCTTGGCAGCGCTGCCGCCGCGCCCTTCGGCAACGATAATGTCGCCATTGGGCAAAACGATGGACTGACGTGGAATATTCAGATCACTGGCAATCGCCGTGATACTGAAACCCTCAGGCACGGCAGGCTTCTGATCGCCCCAAGCCGTCGGCTCGGCAATCTTCATGCTCGGCAACAGGCCACGTTGCGGGTCCGGCAACTTCGGGTCCGGTCCGCGCGCCTGAGTGCTGTCGGCTTCACCACCGCAGGCGCTCAGCAGCAGCGCCATGCTCAATGCAGTCAATGCGTGGATATTTCTCATTCTGCACCTCCGGAACGCAGGCTGGTGAGCCCGGTCCACGTCGCAACGCAGGCCAGAACAGTAACAATGACCGACAGGATCAAGCCAGACGGCATAACCGCCCAGGCGTCTTTCGCATGCTCGAAGGCATTGACCAGACCCAGTACCCAGGTAACCAGCAACAACAGGAAGTACACCACGGGACGACCGGCCTTGTGATCGGCGCGAACCAGATTGACCAGCGCAAACAGCAACGCCAGCCCGCAGAACAACAGGCCTCCGGCGATCAGCCAGGCGGCAAAGTTGCTCCACTGAACCTGAAAGGTCTGGTAATAGGCAATATCACTCAGCAAGCCGCCGAGAAACAAAGGCACGGTTCCGGCAAGCAAGGTCGCATGTAGCGGGCCTGGCGTGTAGCGGTAGACGGGATGGGTGGTTACGGTCATGACGGCTCCTTTTCGTTCGGCGACCCTGGATCAAAACTCAGCGCGGATGCGCTGGCAGGTCGGGGTCGCGCTGAATGCGCATAAGGAATGATCGTGCTGACCAAGCGATAGTTCAGCGCTTTTCATTTCGAAATATTTTGAAAACGCTATTGGCTTGCAGTGCGCTTGTTTCGCCGGCAACGCTCAGAGCAATAAAGCACCTCATCCCAGCAACGCGCCCACTTCTTGCGCCAGGTAAACGGCAGCCCGCAGACCGCACAGGTTTTGACCGGCAACTCACTCTTTTTCAAAGCGCCTCTCCGGCATCCAGTCTGGCCAGCAAGTGCTCACCGCGCTCCCAGAGCGCCTGTTGCTTGGGCTCAGCCATGCGATCAAGGTTTTTATAGATAATCGCCATGCGCTGATTGCGACGTAACAGGTCGCCATGACGCATCAGGAAATGCCAGTAGAGCGCATTGAACGGGCAGGCATCCTCAGTGGTGCTTTCAGTGACCTTGTACGCACAGCCGCGGCAATAGTCAGACATGCGTTTTATGTACTGGCCACTGGCGCAATAAGGTTTGGAGCCCAGATAGCCGCCATCCGCATGCATGACCATGCCCAGCGTATTGGGCAGCTCGACCCAGTCGAAGGCATCCATGTAGATCGCCAGGTACCACTCGCAGATCTGCTCCGGCACGATGCCGGCAAGCAGGGCAAAGTTGCCGGTCACCATCAGACGCTGAATATGGTGGGCGTAGGCATGCTTCAGGCTCTGGCCAATGGCCTGACTCATGCAGTTCATCTTCGTTTCGCCGGTCCAGTAAAACGCGGGCAGCGGCCGGCTGTTACCGAACAGATTACCGCCCGCGTAATCGGGCATTTTCAACCAATAGACGCCACGCACATACTCACGCCAGCCGATCAGTTGGCGAATGAAACCTTCGGCGGCATTCAGCCCCACCCTGCCCGACCAGTACGCGGATTCAACGTCACTGCACACCTGGCGTAAATCCAGCAGCCCGATGTTCAGCGCCGCGCTGATCCGGGCATGAAACAGAAAAGGCTCACCAGTGGCCATGGCGTCCTGATAATCGCCGAAACCGGCCAGGCCGTAATCCAGAAAGTACTCCCATAGCGCTTGAGCATCGACGTGCGTAACCGGATAGTCGAAATCATCCAGCGAGCCATAATGGCTGGCAAAGCGCTCACCTACCAGCTCCAGTACCTGGCAGGTGATGGTGTCGGCGGAAAAGCGCAGCGGATATGGCGCTGCCACGCCCTTGGGCAGCGCCTTGCGGTTCTCGGCATCAAAGTTCCAGGCACCACCGACCGGCGTACCGTCGCCGTTCAACAGCAGCCTGCTTTTGCGGCGCATCTCCCTATAGAAGAACTCCATGCGCAACTGCTTCTTGCCGTGCGCCCACGACGAGAACTCGTCACGGGAACAGAGAAAGCGCGTATCGGCGTGCCACTGGATGGGCAACCCGCAGTCCTTGATCGACTGCTCCAGACGCCAGTCGCCGCACTCGGTGATGTGCAGCTCTTCTGCTCGCAACAGGGCCTGCCAGCGCTGTAACTCCCCCGGCACCGAGCCTGTGTTCTGCGGATCATCGAGCATGACGTACTGCACCCGAACACCACGCTCACGCAGCGCCTCGGCAAAATGACGCATGGCGCTGAAGATCAGCACAATCTTCTGCGGATGATGCGGCACATGACTCGCCTCTTCCATGACCTCGACCATCAGGACCGTGTCGCGCTCGGGGATCAGCCCCGCCAAGGATGCGAGATCGAAGGAAAGCTGATCGCCGAGGATCAGGTGGAGACGAGGGGCTTGGGTCAATGGAAGAGGCTCCGCAGTCATAAAAACTTGTACCAATGTAATTTCATGTACAAGATTTTCATAGCGTTTCTCGATGGAAGACCCATCAGCCCCTTAAGACGACACACGCCCGACCTCAATGTGGAATGTGAAAATTTTGTTAACTATTTGTTCGCAGTGTCTTTTTCTGTGGGAAACAACCTGTCACACTAATGCGAACCATTATCAACACTATTATCATCCTGCCATGGAGGGCATCGAGGGAGTGTCGGGTTCATGTCGGGGCAACAATCACAACGCAGTAATCGTTTCACACCGGGTCTGCTGGCCATGGGCATCTGGGCTGCCACCACGCAGGCAGCCTTTGCCGCTGAGGAACAGCCCGCCACGACTATGGAACTGGGCGCCACGCAGATCAGCAGTGATCAACTTGGCTCCACCACCGAAGGCAGTCAGTCCTACACCACCGGCCCGATGCAGACCGCGACCAAGTTGCCGCTGACCATTCGTGAAACGCCGCAGGCCGTGACGGTCGTAACCCGTCAGCGCATGGACGATCAGGCCATGACCAGCATCAATGATGTGGTCAGGTACACGCCCGGTCTGTTCCTTGATCAGTCCAGCGGCCCCGGTCGGCAAACCTACACGTCGCGCGGCTTCGACATCGACAACATCATGTACGACGGCCTGCCCGCCTCGTACTCGGGCTACACGGCAGGCGTTCAACCCAATCTGGCCATGTTCGATCATGTCGAGGTGATCAGGGGTGCGACTGGCCTGGCGACAGGGTCTGGCAATCCTTCGGCAGCGATCAATATGGTGCGCAAGCGCCCTACCGCCGTGCCACAGGTCACCCTCACCGGCACGGTCGGGAGCTGGGACGATTACCGTGGCGTGTTTGACGCGTCCGGCCCACTGAACGACAGCCGCACGGTTCGCGGCCGGATAGTCGGTTCCTACCAGGATGCCAACAGCTTCCGCGATAAGGAAAAGAGCGATCACGGCGTGTTCTACGGGGTGGTCGAAGCCGATCTGAGTGACGCGACGACCGCCACCCTGGGCCTGTCTCGTCAGGAAGATCAGACCAACTACTTCTGGGGCGGCCTGCCCCTCGGCGTCGATGGTCACCACCTGAACCTGCCGCGCTCCACCTATTCCGGCTCGGATTGGGAAAACAAGAAAATCCAGATAGACACCGTGTTCGGTGAGCTGGAGCACCGTTTCGACAATGACTGGAAACTGCGCGTAGCAGGCTCGAGCTCGTCGCTGGAAGGCCTGTTTTCGGGCACCTATCTGTCTCGCTACAACGGCCCGCTGGAAACCACGGCCTACCAGTCGAGGCCGGAAGAGAAGCAGACCGCCTTCGATGTCTATGCCAGTGGACCGGTCGAAGCTTTCGGCCGCACTCATGAAGTGGTGGTCGGCACCAGCCGGCGCGTATACGACCAGACCAGCAAGGAGTACAGCCCTTACGACACTGGTCTGCCCATCGGCGCGCCAAAGCCGGACTTCGTCCGCGATGGCAAGACGCACAGCATCGCCACTCAGGACGCCGTCTATCTCACCACACGCCTGAGCCTGGCCGATCCGCTGACCCTGATCCTCGGCGGCCGTCTGGACTGGTACGACTACGATGACCGCGCCGACGATGAAGACTACAAAGTCACCCGTAATCTGACGCGCTACGCAGGGCTGATCTATAAGCTGGATGAACACCACTCGCTGTACACCAGCTACACCGATGTCTTTCAGCCGCAGAGCGCACAGGACCTGTCCGGCAAGGTGCTCAAGCCCGTGGTCGGCGAAAACTATGAAGTCGGTATCAAGGGTGAATACTTCAACGGCGCCCTCAATACCTCCCTGGCGGTGTTCCAGATCGACCAGAAAAACCTCAAGACCCAGTCACCGACCCAGGCGGGCTGCGCGGTCCTGACCTGTTACGACGCTGCCGGTCTGGTACGCAGTCAGGGCGTCGAGATGGAAGTGCAAGGCGCGCTGACCGAGAACTGGCAAGTCGGCGCAGGCTACACCTACGCCCGCACCCACTACCTCAAGGACGCCGATCCGACGAAAAAGAACCAGCGTTTCGACACCGACACGCCCGAGCATCTGTTCAAGGTGTCGACGGTCTATCGCCTGCAGGGCGCACTGGAGAAAATGCGTGTCGGCGGCAACGTCTACTGGCAGAGCCGCATGTATAACGACATCGCACTCACCGATGGCAGCTATCGCCTGGAACAGGGCAGCTACGCCGTCGCCGACCTGATGGCGGGGTATCAGGTGAGCAAGAACCTCGACCTGCAACTGAACGCCAACAACATCTTCGACCGCACCTACTACACGGCAATTGGCGCAAGCTCGGTATGGGGCTCCACCGACGTGTACGGCAACCCGCGCAGCTATGCGTTGACGGCCAAGTACAGCTTCTGAACCTGAGCCACGCTGCTACCGGACATGCTCGGTAGCGGCGTGGTTACGCCTTACACCCCAAACGCCTCCGCCATCCCGCCCGCCTCTTTGGGCGTCAGCTTCAACGCTCTGGAATCCAGATGGTGGCTTACCCAGCCACCCTTGAGCATCAGTTCCAGCAGCGCCGCCCCCAGAGCGCCACCAATGTGCGGGGTGCGTTCACTCCAGTCCAGGCAGATATAGACGCTCCTCGACAGCGTCCGGACTTTATTCAACGGGCCTGACAGCGACGTGATGATACTGGCACTCACTGCCAGTATTCAGGCGTCAGCACTACTTGCGCTTATCAGCACGCCACCGCATGAAAAGCCAGAGAAAACCAAAAAACAGAGCGACCACTCTGCTTTTTAAAAAGATGATTAATCCCTAAAAAATCAAAAAATACCCGATTATATTGTCGTAAAAGTTATTAATCTGGAATTAAAACAACTTAAATACCAAATATACGTTACTAGAATTTAGCACTTATCGACTATATAAAATTTAATTCGTGTATTTTACCTTTCAGCAATTTTCTGTTTGTCACGCACGCCTTGAATGAACTGTCAGCGGCCCTGAGCTGCCGACTTGCCTGTCTGCCTGTTTCATATTTCTGTTTGGAGATTCTCCCGATGGCCAGCCCCCTGCTGCCTGTTGTTGCCACTTTACTGATGTCCCTTGCCGCCCTGCCGGTGTCTGCCGCTGACAGGCAGAACCCGCTGCCATCCACGTCGAGCGAGCGCCGCGCAGAAGTCGATGCTCAGCGTGAGCAGATCACCGGTGCCGACGCTGCCGTACAGAAAACGCCCAATGGCGCGCAAACGGTGGTGGATGCGCCGATCGACACTGCTGACGCCCCTGCCGGCAATGAAGACCACTGAGTGACCCACTGACTGCAACCGATCAACCTATGAATGACGTAAGGAATAACTCCGTGTCCATGATCAAACAAGGCCTGGGCCTGAGCCTGTTGGCGCTCGGTATCGCCCAGGCAGGCAGCGTATTCGCTGTCACGCCGATGACCGGCAATGAAGTGGAAGCGCGCGTAGGCGCGATGCTGGACAACATGACGCAATCGGAAAAAATCAATTTTTCGCGCGTTGACGACGGCCGCATGATTCCCAAGCTGGACAAGTTCAACCTGCAGGGCACGGTCGCCTATGACTCGGCCATGGGTGTACTGGTCGGCGGCAAGACGTTCGGCGCGCAGTACCCTTCCCCGTCAGCACTTGCGGCCACCTGGAGCATCAATCGCGCCAAGGAATTCGGTCTGGCCATCGGCTACGAAACCCGCATCGCGGGTGGGCAGCAGATGCTGTCACCAGCCATCAACCTGTACCGCACGCCGTTCAACGGCCGGGCGGCTGAGTACATGAGCGGGGAAGATCCGTTTCTCGGCGCAGTACTGGCACCGGCAGTCACCAACGGTATCCAGGTTCAAGGCATCCAGGCGGCCGCCAAGCATTACCTGATGAACGAGCAGGAAGCGAACCGTCATTATCTGGATGTGAAGATTGACGAACGAGCGATGCAGGAGCTGTACCTGCCGGGCTTCGAGTCGCTGGTCAAGAACGCCAATATTGCCTCGGTCATGTGTGGCTACAACAAGATCAACGGTGAATACGCGTGTGAAAACCATCACCTCATCACCGATATCCTGAAAGGCCAGTGGGGCTTTCAAGGTAACGTCATGAGCGATTTCAACTCGGTTCAGGACGCCTTCAAGGGTGCCTGGGCAGGCACCGATATCGACATGCCCAGCGGCCTTCAGTTTACTGAAGCCAAACTGCTGCCTTATGTCTGGAATGGTCAGTTGCACCAGAGCGTGATCGACGACAAGGTGCGCAGGAACCTGAGAGCGCTGGTCAGCTACGGCTTTGACAAGGGGATCAACAAGGCGCAGCCACTGGAGCATCGTGAATACGGGCAACTGGCGGCCTTGAACGTGGCCCGCGAATCGATCGTCCTGCTGCGCAACGAGCCCGTGGACGGTCAGAAACCTCTCCTGCCATTGCCGAGAAACGCAAGGATTGCCGTGATTGGCGACATGGCCATGCAGCCGCCGACCGCGCCGTTCGGTACTGCCTATTCGGCGCCGGCCAGCTATGTCACCGAAGTGAGCGGACTCAAGCAACTGGCGTCTGACCCGTCCAATGTGGACTACCTGCCACAGATGAGCCTCAACCCCAAATCGTCGGTCTGGTATCAGCCAGGCAGTGACCAACAGGCGATCAGCAATACCGGCGTAAAAGCCGAGTATTACGCCAACACCTCGCTGTCCGGCGACCCGGTGGCAACCCGCATCGAACCGGGCGTCAACCTGGACTGGATTACCAATACCAACGTCACTGATTACGGCAGCAGCGCGGTCAATGGCTACAGCCCTTCAGCCGGCTCGTTCTCGGCCCGTTTCACTGGCAAGATCAAACCGACGATCACCGGTCCACAGGTGTTCAAGGTCCGCGCGGACGGTGCCTATAAACTCTGGATCAATGATGAACTGGTGCTCGAGGACGAGGGCTCGCAAGTCTCGTTCGACCTGATTCCAGTGGTTCCGCGGACGGTTAAAACCGTGAACCTCAAGGCTGGCAGCGAATACAACGTGCGCCTCGAATACCGCCGGCTCAAGGGCAACTTCACCCCGGTACTGGGCGGCATGAACGGCGTGCAGATGAGCTGGGCAGCGTTGCGTCCACCTAAGAACCTGGGGGATTACGACGCTGTCGTGGTAGCCGCCGGCAATAACTTCGAGTACGAGGGTGAGTCGCTTGATCGTCCGTTCGAACTGCCGCAATTTCAGTCCGAGCTGATCGGTTTCATTCAGAAAGCCAACCCGAAAACCATCGTGGTGCTGCACGGTGGCGGTGGCATGGACATGCAACCGTGGGCTGACAAGGTAGCGGCGTCTCTGCATGCCTGGTATCCAGGGCAACAGGGCGGCCAGGCACTTGCTGAAATCCTGTTCGGCAAGGTCAATCCATCGGGCAAGCTGCCGATCACGCTGGACAAGAAGGCGCAGGACAATCCGAGCTATGCGTCGTACTCGAACCCGGTGCCGTACTATTTCAGCAGCCCTAACCCGCCTGTCGAGATGAGCTATAGCGAAGGCCTGTACCTGGGCTATCGCGGTTACGACAAGAAGCACACCAAACCGCTCTACCCATTCGGCTTCGGGCTTTCGTATACCACTTACGCGTACAGCGATCTGAAGCTGTCGAGCAACGTGCTGGCACCGGGTGCGACCATTCAAGCGTCGTTCAAGGTTACCAACACGGGTGACAAGGCCGGTTTTGAAGTGGCTCAGTTGTACGTGCAGCCTTCCAAGCCGCTGGTTGATCGTCCAGAAAAAGAGCTGAAGGGCTTTTCCAAGGTTTACCTGAAGCCTGGCGAAAGCAAGACCGTGACCATTGCCCTGGACTCGCGCTCGTTCGCTTACTACTCAGCCAACTCGGTGAGCTGGAACGTTGACCCTGGCAAGTTCAAGGTGCTGGTGGGCAAGGACTCGGAAAACCTGACGCTCGACCGCACGGTTGTAGCGCTGTACCCGGAGCAATTGACCACTCGCGACTCCAACCCGCTGCCGATCCCCCTGCGCAAGGCCGTACAGGTCGAGGCAGAACAGGCTTACTAAGCCACATTCATCCCAGGCAACATTCACATGCCAAAGGCATCGGTGGTCGACAGGACCACCGATGCCTGCCTGGCAAATGCCCGCAACTCAGCGTGCAGCCAGATCCCGCGCCAGTCGTTCGAGAAACCTGGCAAACCCCGCCTCTATCTGCACATCCCCTGGCGATCGAAGCCATTGAATCTGCATGCCATCCATCATGGCGGCTATCTCCAGGCTGATCTGCCTTGCGTCAACATCCGCTCGAATTTCGCCTGCCTCGACCAGCAACTTCAGGTGCGCCTGAAGATGGCCGTGCACGATCGCGAAACGCTCGCTGAACCAGCGGTGTGCAGGATGCGTCACCGAGAGACTTTCAGTGTTGATGATCATCAGCGCCTGGCTGACCGCGGCGTCTTCGATACTGAAACTCAGGACCTGCTTCAGAAACGACAGGAACCCATCCAGAGAAGCGACCTGATCGGCATCCTGCAGCCTGGCGGCAATGTACTGGTCGCGATGTTCGAGAACGGCTTGCAGCAGCACCAGTTTGGTCGGGAAGTGGTGCAGCAGGCCGACCTGGGAGAGACCTGCCACCTTGGCAATGTTGGTCAGCGAGGCGCCGGCATACCCATCCCGAGCGAAGAGGGTCATGGCCGCCTTGATGATTTCGGCCTTGCGTACCTCGCCCTTGGGCAGGCGACGCTTGGCTGCGGGCTGCTTGGCTGCAGCGGGTGTACCGGAACTGTTTGCATCGATGGACATACGAAGGGCACGTTTCGCATAACGAAAGGGTAAATCCTAGCATGCGCTCCGCAGAACCCCTGAAAAAAGGCTGACCCGCAAGCATAATTCGCATCAGGTCATGAGCAATGTGCGCAGCCTGCAAACAAAGTTGTTCCCCTGACCTGACGCCCTATAAAGAAAGCCCTCCACAGGCCGATGAATACCCGGACAAATCGCCGCGCCTTGACCATCTCGCCTGAATCGGCTCAGGACACGATGGCTGCTTTAAATTCCTGATCCGTCGAAACCCGATTCGTCGGCAGATGTCCACTGACACGGCCACTGCGCTGCGGTCACGACAGGACGTGAATTCAAGCGCGACAATGACTGTATGGTGGTCGCCATAGAAAGAGGCACATCAGGTGCAGCCTGCCGAGAGAAAGTGGTCTATTCGCTGATACTCGCGCCCGGGACGCACACAGGCAAATGCAGATATCAATAACGACCGGATTCAACGTGCAAAGCAGGCCACCGGCAAGTGCCCGCCCATGCCGAACATAACGTGTGAGCGGGAGGCGCTCTGAAAGACCTGACAAGAGAAGAGCTTGAAGCGCAGATCGTGGACCTGCGCAGAATGCTTGAAGAAGCCGGCATCGACGCCGCAACGAATACCCCTCGACACGTAGCCGTTGGCCAGGAGGCACGCCAGCGCGCAGTCTTTGAAAGCGCGATGGATTTCGCCATGATCCTGACCGATGGCAACGGCATCATTACCGACTGGAACCCGGGCGCAGAACAGGTTCTGGGCTGGACCCAGGATGAGATGGTCGGTCAGAGCGCCGAGCGTTTCTTTACGCCCGAAGACCTGGCCAACGACCGGATAGAGCATGAAATGCAGCTGGCGCTGAGCGTAGGCCGGGCGTCGGACGAGCGCTGGCACCTGCGCAAGGACGGTGAGCTGTTCTGGGCATCGGGCGAGATGATGCCGCTCTACGACGAAAGGAATACGCACCTCGGTTTCGTGAAGATCCTGCGCGATCGCACCCGCGAGCACTTGGCGCGCCGCGCGACCGAGGAAGCCCAGGAACGTTATCGGCTGGCCGCCAAGGCGACCAACGACGCGATCTGGGACTGGGACTTTGCAGCCAATCTGGTGCTCTGGAACGACGCGCTTGAGGAGGCTTACGGCCACCCGCTGGCAACCCTGGACAACTCTGGTGACTGGTGGATCAGCCAGATCCATCCCGACGACCGTAGCCGCGTGTACAACTCCATTCACGCCGTGATCGACGGCAATGGCACTGCCTGGACGGATGAATACCGCTTTCGTCGGCTGGACGGGTCCTATGCCGATGTACTGGACCGCGGCCATGTAATACGCAATACCGACGGCCAGGCGGTGCGCATGATCGGTGCAATGCTCGACATGTCACAGATGCGCAAGGCCGAGACGGCGCTGCGCCAGAGCGAAGAGCGCTCCAGGGCCATGCTGGAGACCATCGAAGCTGCATTCGCCATCATTCAGGTCAAGTTCGATGCCGATGACAGCCCCGTGGACTACCGCTTCATCGAAGCCAACCCCGCTTTTGAACGTCAGGCCGGCGTCGATCTGCGCGGCAAGTGGGTGACCGAGTTCGCGCCGGACCTGGAGCGGTTCTGGTTCGAAGCCTATGGGCACGTCGCAAAAACCGGCGAGCCTGCCAGTTTCGAGAACTATGCCAAGGCTTTCGAGCGCTGGTTCGAAGTCAAGGCGGTGCGTGTCGGTGAGCCGGCTGACCGGCAGATTGCGGTGATCTTCAGCGATGTGACGGCGCGACGCGATGCCGAGGAGCGCTTGCGCACCAGTGAGGCCGTCGCACGCGAAAACATCGACCGTGTTCAGCTCGCCCTGGCCGCCGGTGCAATCATCGGCACCTGGCACTGGGACTTGCCGACCGATCGCTTTACCGTCGACGAAGCCTTCGCCAAGGCCTTCGGTCTGGACCCCGGGCTGGGCCGTGAAGGCCTGAGTCTGGAGCAAGTCATTGCCACTGTTCACCCGGAAGACAAGCAATGCCTGATCCATGCGATCAATGCGGTCATCACCAACGGACGTGTTTACGCCCACCAGTACCGCGTTCGTCGTACTGACGGGGTCTACTACTGGATCGAAGCCAACGGCCGGGTCGACCGAGCGGAGGATGGCACGCCACTGAGCTTCCCCGGTGTGCTCATCAACGTTGACGAACGACGCGCCGTGGCAGCCGAACGCGACCGTGCCACTGCCGCGCTGCGGGCACTCAACGACACGCTTGAGCAACGCGTGGCAGCGCGCACCACCGAGCTCATGCAGGCCGAAGAGAAGCTGCGCCAGTCACAGAAAATGGAAGCGGTCGGGCAACTGACCGGTGGCCTCGCCCACGACTTCAACAACCTGCTGGCAGGCATTTCCGGCGCCCTGGAACTGATGGGCTCGCGGATCGAGCAAGGCCGCTGGGGCGAGGTTGACAAGTACATCGTGACGGCCCAGGGCGCGGCCAAACGTGCAGCGGCCCTGACGCACCGGCTGCTGGCCTTCTCTCGACGCCAGACCCTGGACCCGCAGCCGACCGACGTGAACAGGCTGATGAAAGGCATGACCGATCTGATCCAGCGCACGGTCGGCCCCAGCATCGTGGTCGAGACCATAGGTGCCATGGGTTTATGGCCGACACTGGTCGATGCCAGCCAGCTGGAAAACGCGCTGTTGAATCTGTGCATCAACGCCCGCGATGCGATGCCGGACGGCGGACGCATCTCCATTGAGGCGAGCAACCGCTGGATAGACGGCGATGTGGCACGCGCACACGATATGCCTGAGGGCCACTATCTTTCGCTGTGCGTGACCGATACCGGCACCGGCATGACGCCTGATGTCATCGCCAAGGCATTCGACCCCTTCTTCACCACCAAGCCCATTGGTCAGGGCACCGGGCTGGGCCTGTCGATGATTTACGGGTTTGCCAATCAGTCCGGCGGACGCGTGCGCATTCAGTCTGAGGTTGGCAAGGGAACCGCGATATCGCTGTACCTGCCCCGCTACGAGGGTACTGCGGCCAGGGACGAAGGCGATGTGCACAAGGCGCCATTCGAGTTTACCCAGTCCGGGGAAACCATCCTGATCGTGGACGACGAACCCACGGTGCGCATGCTGCTCACCGATGCCCTCGGTGACCTGGGCTATACGCTGATCGAAGCCGCCGACAGCCTGGCCGGCCTCAAACTGCTGCGCTCGGATGTGCATATCGACCTGCTTATCACTGACGTGGGCCTGCCGGGCGGCATGAACGGACGACAAATGGCCGATGCCGGACGCGAGGTCCGCCCGCATCTGAAGACACTGTTCATCACCGGCTACGCGGAAAACGCCGCCATCGGTGACGAACAGCTCGGGCCAGGAATGCGCGTACTGACCAAGCCATTTGCGATTGACGCGTTGGCCGCCAGAGTCCAGGAACTGATGAGCGCCTGAGTAGACGGCCCGGTGCAACCCTGCCCCGGGCCGTCAACATTGAGCGCTGCGCAAACCCGGTGCTAACATGCGCGACCGCCATGCAGGCAAGGGAATAACCGGGTCATGAGCAGTATCCGCGAGCGCAACAAAGAACTCATCCTGCGCGCTGCCAGCGAGGAGTTTGCCGACAAGGGCTTCGCCGCCAGCAAGACCAGCGACATCGCAGCCAAGGCCGGTGTCCCCAAGCCCAACGTCTACTACTACTTCAAATCCAAGGAAAACCTCTATCGCGAGGTGCTGGAAAGCATCATCGAGCCCATTCTGCGTGCCTCGACACCCTTCAATCCCGAAGGCATACCTGCCGAAGTCCTCAGCCGCTATATCCGTTCGAAAATCCAGATTTCCCGCGACCTGCCCTTCGCCTCGAAAGTGTTCGCCAGCGAGATCATGCATGGCGCCCCGCACCTGACAGCGCAGCAGATTGAACAGCTCAATGGCCAGGCACGGCACAACATCGAATGCATCCAGGCCTGGATCGACAGCGGACAGATCGCCCCGCTCGATCCTCATCACCTGATGTTCACCATCTGGGCCGCGACCCAGACCTATGCCGATTTCGACTGGCAGATCGCAACGGTCACCGGCAAGGCAAAACTGCAGGACGCCGATTACGAGGCGGCAACCCGGACCATCCTCAGGCTGGTGCTCAAGGGCTGCGAGCCGGACCGCTGAACCCGCCCTGCTTTCCTGCAGACGCAAAAAACCCGCCGAAGCGGGTGGTTTTGCAACATGACCATTCCGACATCCTGTCAGTAGCCTCCTGGCAATGGTCGATCCTCCCTGATCACTGCGGCGTTCCTTCGCTGCAGCTGTTGAATTGGATCCTACATTCACTGAGGGTCCGTCGATAGAGCCAATCGCGTCTGTTGCTGTAAGCCTTTCGCCATAGCGGTGTACGCCGTTAAAAAGTGTGACCGGCCGCTCATGTTTGGTCAGGATGCGCCGAGATGCTTGAAAGGCTCTGAATCGCGCGTTGCGCGGATCGGATTCATCAGAAGAAAAAAAATAATGCATGGGATGCCAATCATGAGTATGCGCAGTTTGTCCATCAGTCGCCGTCTGTGGCTGATTCTTGTCGTTTCAGTGCTGATGCTATTCGTCCTGTCGGCGACGCTGCTCAGGCAGCTGCATAACGACCTGTATCAGGCCAAGGCCGAGAAAACCATGCATGTGGTGCAGACTGCCAGCGGCATCCTCTCGTTTTATCAGGGGCTTGAAGCTGCAGGCGGCATGACACGCGAGGCTGCGCAACAGCAGGCCTTGAAAGAGATAAAGAGCCTGCGTTACAGCCAGAGCGACTACTTCTGGATCAACGACCTGCGCCCGGTGATGATCATGCACCCCACCAACCCCAAACTTGAAGGCCAGGATCTGTCGACCATCAAGGACCCGGATGGCTTTGCGGTGTTCAACGAAATGGTCACGCTGGTCAAAGCCCAGGGTGCCGGGATGGTGAATTACCGCTGGCCCAAGCCCGGCGCCAGCGAGCCGGTGAAAAAGACCTCCTACGTGCAGCTGTTTCAGCCATGGGGCTGGATTCTGGGTTCCGGCGTGTACGTCGACGACGTGGCGGCAGAGTTCAAGACACAGCTGTGGAACGCCGGGATGTTCATCGCCGGCATCGTGCTGATCATGGTCTTGCTGCTGGTGATGATCGTACGCAGCATCGTGCGCCCTCTCAGAGCGGCGGTTGATGCGATGGCCGATATTGCCAGTGGCGAAAGCGATCTGACCCGCACGCTGGAAACCCACGGCAAGGATGAAATCACTGAACTGGGTACGCACTTCAATGCCTTTGTCGCCAAGCTGCGCAATGTCGTCGGTCAGTTGCAGCACTCTGCCGTGGCGCTGGGCCAGGCCTCGACCGATCTGGGCAGCGACGCCGAACAGGCGCAAGGCCGCAGCGAAAAACAATCGCAGCAAATGGATCTGGTTGCCACGGCGGTCAACGAGGTGACCTACGGCGTGCAGGACGTGGCCAAGAACGCTGAACATGCCGCCAGCGAAATGCGCGATGCCGAGTCGCAGGCACAGCAGGGCCAAATCAATATCGATAACAGCCTGCGCCAGATCGAACACCTCTCCAGCACCATTGGTCAGGCCGTGCAAGTGATGCAGAGTCTGGCCAGCGAGAGCACACAGATCGGCAGCGTGCTGGAAGTGATCAGTTCGATTGCCGAGCAGACCAACCTGCTGGCGCTGAACGCAGCCATCGAAGCGGCGCGCGCCGGCGAGCAGGGCCGCGGCTTTGCCGTGGTGGCCGATGAAGTGCGCCTGCTGGCCCAGCGCACGCAGAAGTCGACCGCAGAAATCCAGTCAATGATCGAACGCCTGCAAAAGCATTCCGATGCAGCGGTCAAGGTGATCGGCGACAGCAGCCGTTCCTCGCAATTGACCATCGAGCAGGCCAATCAGGCCGGTCAGAGCCTGACCTCAATCAGTCAGGCGCTGCGCAACCTCAACAGCCTGAACGCCTCCATCGCCAGTGCCACCCTGCAGCAGACGCACGTGGTGGATGACATCAACCAGAACGTTACCCAGGCCGCACAATTGTCCCAGAGCACGGCACTGGCCGCCGAACAGTCGACTTCGGCCAGTCTGCACCTGCGCGGGTTGAGCGAAGAATTGAACACCTTGCTGAAGCAGTTCCGGGTTTAAATCTGCATGGTGATTGGCGGGCGTACGGAACCTCGTGCGCCTCTTGTTGCCTGAGACCTGCTTATTCAACCGCTCATTAGCTGCTTATTTAATTGCAGGGGGTCACATGCGCACACTGGAGCTGGCAGGCAGAACCGTACCAGTGCTGGGTCAGGGCACCTGGCACATGGGTGAAAAAGGGCATCAGCGCTCGGCAGAGATCGCGGGCCTGTGCCTCGGTATCGAACAGGGCCTGACCCTGATCGACACCGCCGAGATGTACGCCGATGGCGCAGCCGAGGAAATCGTCGGTCAAGCCATTGCCGGACAGCGGGACAAGGTATTCGTGGTCAGCAAGGTCTACCCGCACAACGCCAGCCGCGCCGGTATCCCGACCGCGTGCGAGGCCAGCCTGCGACGAATGAACACCGACTACATCGACCTGTACTTGCTGCACTGGCCTGGCCAGTACCCGCTGACCGAGACGGTCGAGGCATTCGAGCGTCTGCGTGAAGCGGGCAAAATCGGTGCCTGGGGTGTTTCCAACTTTGATGTGCCGGACATGATCGAGCTCAACAACCCGCGTTGTGCCACCAATCAGGTGCTCTACAACCCGGAGCAACGCGGCATCGAGTTCGACCTGATGCTGTGGAGCGCGGACCGTCATCTGCCGTTGATGGCGTACTGCCCGATCGGTCAGGCTGGCGATCTGCTCTACCACCCTGCCCTGCACGAAATCGCCAAACGCCACGATGCAACACCGGCACAGATTTCCTTGGCCTGGGTGCTGCGTCAGGACAACATGATCGCCATTCCCAAGGCGACCAACCCGGAACACATTCGTCTGAACATCGCGGCCGAGCAGATTCGTCTGACCGAGCGTGATCTGGCCGATATCGATCTGGCATGGCCTGCGCCCACTCGCAAGGTGCCGCTGGCGATGGTCTGACCGCTGTCAATGCGACAGCGAGCTGTCGATTGACTGAACGGCTGCCCACCCAGCCGCTTGCCGGTATGACAGATGACACACCCGGCAACAAGCTGTCACAAATATGAAATAACGCCTTGTCATCATGCGGCCTTCGCCTCCCTGCCCGGGCCAGGCCGCACGTGGACAGCCATGAACCACAGTATCGCGCACCATCATCAGGACTCCGACCTTTTCGGTCTGCTCTACGGCTTCCGGTTTCGCCACGGTGAAAGTGGCCAGGAAATCGGTTCGGCTGCCGCGCTGGATTACCTGCAAAACCCTCCCGAAGAGAACGACTTCATCTGGCTGCACCTGAACCTCTCGCATGCGGCCTGCGAGCGCTGGATGAAAACCCAGCTGGATCTTCCGGAAGAGTTTTTCGAGGCATTGCACGAGGGCTCGCGCTCGACCCGGATCGAGCACGTGGATACCACGTTGCTGGCGGTCGTCAACGACGTGGTGTTCGACTTCAACAGACTCTCAACGGATATTTCCACCTTGTGGGTATGTGCCCGCCAGCGTCTGCTGATCACCGCCCGGCTGCAGCCGCTGCGTTCGGTGGACAAGCTGCGCTCGGCAGTCAAACGCGGCGAGCAATTCGACTCACCGCTGGAACTCCTCGCCCATTTGCTGAGCGATCAGGGCGAAGTGCTGACGCAGTTTCTGCGCAAGACCAGCGTCAACGTCGACCGCATCGAAGACCAGTTGCTTTCGCAGCGACTGAGCAACAATCGCTCCGAACTCGGCGCCATGCGCCGGGTGCTGGTACGTCTGCAACGCCTGCTGGCGCTGGAGCCCGGTTCGTTGATGCGCCTGTTGCACAAACCTCCGCAATGGTTGCGCGAACAGGATGTCCAGGCATTGCGTCAGTCCATCGAAGAGTCCTCGCTGGTGATCAACGACCTCACGGCGCTGGGCGAGCGCATCAAACTGTTGCAGGAAGAAATTGCCGCCAACCTCAACGAACAAAGCAGCAGAACCCTGTTTACCCTGACCGTGGTGACTGTTCTGGCCTTGCCGATCAACATTGTCGCCGGCTTTTTCGGCATGAACGTGGGGGGCGTACCGCTGGCGTCCGACCCTGAGGGCTTCTGGATTCTGGTGGCGCTGGTGGCGACCTTCACGCTGGTTGCCGGGCGCTGGGCGTTCCGCAAACGCGGAGACTACTGAGCGGCCTGCCGGTTGTCAGAAATCTGGCGCAAAAGCGCACTGATTGGTGGCATGTCGCATCTCTGTCACATTTTGCAATGACCATGTCAATATTCTTTCAATCCAGGATTGCGAACATGGCTACAAACGCACTGTCTCCAGACGCTCTCGGCAAGGCGAGCCTGTCAGCGAGTCAATTCGGTCGCAAGCCCAGCCGAATGACCATGATACTTTTCTTCACGATACTTATCGCAGGCTTGCTGTTCACCGGCTACAGCCTCAAACAGGACGTTGACGACATGGGCACGGTGGTCACCACCTGGACCCCGTTTGTGCTGTTGGGTGTAGCGTTGTTGATCGCGCTGGGATTCGAATTCGTCAACGGCTTTCATGACACGGCCAACGCCGTCGCCACCGTGATCTACACCCACTCCCTCCCGCCGGGCTTTGCCGTGGTCTGGTCGGGCTTTTTCAATTTTCTCGGCGTGATGCTTTCCAGCGGCGCGGTGGCATTCGGCATCATTGCCCTGCTGCCGGTGGAACTGATTCTGCAGACCGGCTCATCGGCAGGCTTCGCGATGATCTTCGCGCTGTTGATCGCGGCGATCATCTGGAACCTCGGCACCTGGTGGCTGGGTCTGCCGGCGTCCTCGTCACACACGCTGATCGGTTCGATCATCGGGGTCGGCATCGCCAACGCCCTGATGCACGGCCGCGACGGCACCAGCGGTGTGGACTGGTCGCAGGCCACCAAGATCGGTTACTCACTGCTGCTCTCGCCACTGGTAGGTTTCGGCTGTGCCGCGTTGCTGTTGCTGGCCATGCGCATGTTCATCAAGAACCGCGCGCTGTACAAGGCTCCGGAAGGCAATGCGCCGCCACCGTTGTGGATTCGCGCCATGCTGATTGTGACCTGCACGGGCGTTTCGTTCGCGCACGGTTCCAACGACGGGCAGAAAGGCATGGGCCTGATCATGTTGATTCTGGTCGGTACCCTGCCGATGGCTTATGCGCTGAACCGCACCATGCCCGCCGATCAGGCCACTCAGTTCGGTGCGATTGCAGAGGTCACCCAGCAGGCATTGATGCGCAGCGTTCCCCTGCCCGCCCCGACCGATTCGCGCAAGACCCTGTCCGATTATCTGGTCAGCAAACAGGCCGGCCCCGACCTGATCCCTGCGCTGGCGGTCATGACCGGCAAGATCGGCAATCAGGTCGCCAGCTACGGCTCGCTCTCGAAGGTGCCTGCCGAAGCGGTGACCAACGTGCGTAACGACATGTACCTGACCTCGGAAACCATCCGCCTGATGGAGAAAAACAAGGTCGGCGATTTCGACGCGGATACCAGGACCAAGCTTGAAGCGTTCAAGGGTCAGATCGACAGTGCCACGCGGTTCATTCCGACCTGGGTCAAGATTGTCGTGGCCATCGCCCTGGGGCTGGGCACGATGGTTGGCTGGAAGCGTATCGTGGTGACTGTGGGCGAGCGCATCGGCAAGACGCACATGACTTACGCTCAGGGCGCGTCGGCAGAGGTCGTGGCGATGTTCACGATCGGGGCGGCGGACATGTACGGGCTGCCGGTGTCGACGACCCATGTGCTGTCGTCCGGCGTGGCCGGTTCGATGGTCGCCAATGGCTCGGGGCTGCAAATGCGTACCCTGCGCAATCTGGCCACGGCCTGGGTTCTGACCCTGCCGGCGGCAATCCTCTTGTCAGGTTCTTTGTATTGGGTGTTCAGCAAGCTGTTCTGATGCCTGTTGCGTTTGCCTGGCGTCCTGCCAGGCAACCCCCGAATCAGGGCCAGGACTCAGCCGTCACTTACGTCGCACTCTGCATCGTCTGTGCCATCGCGGTCGAAAAGCACTGCGTTGGCAGCGGCCGCGAGTAAGGCATGACGTTGTTTCGCATCAGGGGTGGATGGCGCAGAGCGTCATGACTGCATCTCATCGAATCCTGCCCGCGTCCAGCATCAGCGATGATCCAAAGGTTCAGCGCACCGCCGGATCAGGCGGCACATCGCCGTCCGCGCTGGTGTCGATGCTCACGACCACCGACATCCCAGGCCGCAGGTGCTCAAGCATGGGCTGATCGGCATCGACCACGATGCGTACCGGGATACGCTGGGAAATCTTCACGAAGTTGCCGGTGGCGTTGTCGGCAGGCAGCAGGCTGAATTCCGAACCCGCAGCGGGCGAAATTCGTTGTACGTGGCCGTGCATCTGGTGGCCGTCGAGCGCATCGACGGTAAAGCTCACCGGCTGCCCCAGGCGCACATTGGCCATCTGGGTTTCTTTCATGTTCGCCACGATCCAGCGCTGCTCGGGCACCAGTGCCATCAACTGCGCACCCGAATTGACATAGGCACCAAGACGCACGCCGATCTGCCCCAACTGCCCGTCACGCGGGGCAACGATACGCGTGTTGTCCAGGTCGATGCGCGCCAGCTCGATAGCCGCTTGCGCATTGGCGACCGAGGCTTCCAGCGAGCCACGGTTGACGATGACTGTTTGCAGGTCCTCACGGGCGATCTGCAAGACTGCCTTGGCTTCGGCAACGGCAGCGTTCGCCTGCGCGTCGGCGGCACGCGTGACATCCAGCTCGCTTTTCGAAACCGAACCGTCGGTCACCAGCGCCTGATTACGCCGCAGATCGGCAGCGCTCTTGCGGCTCTGGGCGATGCTGTTCTGCAGTTCGGCCTGGCGCTGGCCGATGGTGGCTTCGGCACTACGCCGCTGTTGCAGATTGTTGGCCAGCGAGGCCTTCTGCACAGCCAGTTGTGCAATGGCCTGATCCAGGCGCTGACGATAGATACGGTCATCCAGACGCACCAACAGATCACCGGCCTTGACGAACTGGAAGTCCTGCACCGGTACTTCGTAGACATACCCGCTCAGCTGCGGCCCGATCAGCGTGGTCTGGCCCTTGACCTGCGCATTCTCGGTGCTCTCGATCGGGCTGGCAAACGGCGGAAGTTGCCAGGCGTACAGCACCACCAGCACCCCGGCCAGGGCAACGGCGCCGAAAATCACCGAAGACACGACACGCTTGCGGGTCGAGCGCGGCTTGCTGGTCACCGGGGACGTCAACGGAGCCGGTGGCGGCGAGTTGCGCGGGGCTTCGGTATCTGGGGTTTTGGATTCGGTCATGAAGATTTAACGCCGGAATTGGATACGGTGGGCGGAGCAGCAGGTGCAATGGGTGCCAGCGGCAGAGGTTGAGTGGTCATTTTCAGCCACAGGACCCGGGCTGAAATCCAGATCATGGTCAGCACGGCAATCAGCGCGATCAGCATGAACACATCATTGTAAGCCAGCACATTGGCTTCCCGGGTCGCGGCCGTGGCCATCGTGCGGATGCCCTGACTGTTGCGCAACGACGGGTCGGCGATCACCGAGCTGTAGCTGGCGCTGTAACTCTGCAGTCGCGCCTGTACCAGCGGATCGATGAGGGTCAGGTGTTCAACGATGTGGCTGGAATGAAACTTCTCGCGCACCACTTGAAAGGTGCCCAATGCAGCAGACCCGATCAGCCCGCCGATGTTCTGAGTGATCCCGAACAACACCGAAAAACTGACCATGTTATGCGGGTTCGCCAGCACGCCGCTGATCCCCAGCACCAGGGTAGGCCCGAGAAAAAACGTGCCGCCGAAGGCCAGCAGAAACTGGCTGAGGTACATGTTCGATTGGCGGGTCAGGTTGGTGGAGTGACTGTCCATCCAGGCACCGATTGCCATCATCGCCAGGGAGATCAGCAAGGGTTTGA
Organism: Pseudomonas cerasi; assembly: GCF_027983475.1. Classification (NCBI taxonomy): domain Bacteria; kingdom Pseudomonadati; phylum Pseudomonadota; class Gammaproteobacteria; order Pseudomonadales; family Pseudomonadaceae; genus Pseudomonas; species Pseudomonas cerasi. The sequence continues at coordinate 883,267 of NZ_JAQJVM010000001.1, read as the reverse complement.
TCAGATGTGCCGGATTGATGGTCAGCGCACTGACCGCCAGCCCCGAAACGCTGCCGAGCAGCATCACCAGGTACAGCGTGTGTAACTGCTGACTGCCCATGTTCAGCGCCTGAAGAAACCCGACAGCGCCGACCGACTGTTCGGACAGCACCACGCGAAACAGGATGACGGCCAAGCCCAGGCGCAGAATCGCTCCACTGCCCAGCCAGCGAGTGATCAGCAACGGATTGCTGCGGTTATGCTCGATGGCCAGTCCAGCGCAGATCAGCGCAATCGATGCCGCTGAGGCGATACCAATCCACTGCGCTTCCAGCCACCATTCGATACGCCCCAGCGACAGCACCGCACAGAGCAGCGCAAAACCGGTGGCCAGCAGGCCGAAGGTGAGGAAATCGAGCTTCTCGAACGCCTTGAAGCGATCGCCAGGCGGCAGTTTGAGCATCAGCACGCAGCCCAGCGAGAGCAGCGCCATGCCCAGCTCGAACAGATAAAGGCCACGCCACTGGGCAATTTGCAGCAAGTCTTCCGACACCAGCCGCGCCAGCGGCGTTGCCAGCTGGGCGGTGCCAAGCCCGAGTACCAGCGCCTTGAGCCGCCACTTCTGCGGGAAAGCCTGGATCATGTAATACAGCCCCAGGGTGCTGAGTGCAGCGCCAACCATGCCGTGTGCCGCACGTACAGCGATGGCCGAATCGATGTCGTTGACGAACAGATGCGCCAGCGTCACCAGCGCGTACAGCACCAGAAACAGCTCGGTGAACGCACGCAGACCGAATTGCTGACGAAACTTCACCAGCAGCAGATTCATCGATACGTTCGTCATGATGTAGGCCGCCGGCAGCCAGGCGATGTCCTGCGACGTCGCCCCCAGCGCGCCCTGCAGATACGGCAGGTTGGCGACCACCAGTGCGTTGCCGAGCCCACCGGTCAGCGCGACGATCACCCCTACGACAGCAAACGCCCAACGCCGCGCAGTCGAATGCAGCGGCGTCGACGGCGAGCCAGGCATGGTCGGACGCTCGTGGGCGGCCCACTCGCGTGGGGCATACTTATCGCTCATAAACGACAGAAACGGGGACTTTCATGGGGTACACCTGAGGAATTCCCTTTTGTGACATTAATGACAGTCATAATACTCATCCGCCAGGCAATGATTCGCGTTGGTCAGTGCAATACAGCATCGCTCCAGCAGTTGCGAATGCGCCAGACAGTGGATATCTGAAACTTCAGACTATGCTTAAACGCAGTTTTGCTTTGCACATTTGCGCTGCTAGGATCTTCTGCGACGCTCGAACGCTCGAATAAGAAAAAAGCGCAACCGAACAAGGAGTTCAGAATGAGTTCACAGGTTTCATCGGCCCGCTCGGTTCGACCATCCGCCAGCAGGGATTCGATCGTTGTCGACGTGCGTAACCACATTGGTCACTTGACCCTCAATCGCCCGGAAGGCCTGAACGCAATCGATCTGGACATGGTCCGCACACTTCGCCAGCAACTTGACCGCTGGGCCGACGACCCCTCGGTTCATGCCGTGGTCCTGCGTGGTGCGGGCGGCAAGGCATTCTGCGCCGGTGGCGACATCCGTTCACTGTATGAGAGCCACCAGAACGGCCAGGATCTGCATCACACATTTTTTGCCGAAGAGTACGAGCTGGATCTGGCCATTCACCGTTACCGCAAGCCGGTACTGGCCCTGATGGACGGTCTGGTGCTGGGCGGCGGCATGGGCCTGGTTCAGGGAGCCGACCTGCGCGTGGTCACCGAACGCAGCCGCCTCGGCATGCCCGAAGTCGCCATTGGTTATTTCCCTGACGTCGGCGGCAGTTATTTTCTGTCGCGGCTGCCCGGCGAAGTGGGGACCTGGCTGGGCGTGACGGGGTCGCAGATCGGTGCCGCCGATGCGCTGTACTGCGGCCTTGCCAACTGGTCGATGAACAGCGAACTCCTGCCGCGCCTCGACCATATGCTCGACCATCTGAAATGGAAGTCGACCCCACTCAAGGACCTGCAGGGTGCGCTGGCCAAGCTGGCCACCCAGCGCCTGCCCTCTCCGCCGCTGGAAGCCCTGCGCCACGCCATCGACCACTTTTTCGGATTGCCGGATGTCCCCAGCATGCTCGAACAGCTTCAGCAAGTGGTCATCGGCGATACCAGAGAGTGGGCGCTGGATACCGTCAGTCGAATGAACGCTCATTCGCCGCTGGGCATGGCCGTGACTCTGGAAATGCTGCGCCGTGGTCGTCATCTGCCGCTGCAGGCCTGCTTCGCCATGGAGTTGCATCTGGACCGCCAATGGTTCGAACGCGGTGACCTGATTGAAGGCATACGCGCGCTGATCATCGATAAAGACAAGAAGCCGCAATGGAAACACGCCAGCGCGCAGGACGTCAGTGCCGCGCAGGTGCAGAGTTTCTTCAGCGGTCTGGAGAATTGAGCCGTGCACGATCTTGAATTGACCGAAGAACAGGTAATGATTCGCGACATGGCGCGCGACTTTGCCCGCAACGAAATTGCCCCACATGCCCAAGCCTGGGAAAAGGCCGGCTGGATCGATGACGCGCTGGTGGCCAAGCTCGGTGAGTTGGGCCTGCTGGGCATGGTGGTGCCAGAGCAATGGGGTGGCACTTACATCGACTACGTTGCCTATGCACTGGCGGTTGAGGAAATTTCCGCCGCCGACGCCGCCACCGGCACGCTGATGAGTGTTCACAGTTCCGTGGGCTGCGGGCCGGTCCTCAACTACGGGACCGATGAGCAGAAACATGCCTGGCTGGAAAAACTGGCCACAGGCCGGGCCATCGGCTGTTTCTGCCTTACCGAACCGCATGCAGGCTCTGAAGCCCACAACCTGCGCACTCGTGCCGAGTTGCAGGGTGATCAGTGGGTGATCAACGGCGCCAAGCAGTTCGTCAGCAATGGCAAACGGGCACAACTGGCTATCGTGTTTGCAGTGACCGACCCGGCGCTCGGCAAAAAGGGCCTGTCAGCCTTTCTGGTACCGACCGAGAACCCTGGTTTCGTGGTGGATCGCAGCGAGCACAAGATGGGCATCCGGGCATCGGACACCTGCGCGGTCACCTTGAACAACTGCCGAATCCCGTCCGCCAACCTGCTGGGTGAGCGTGGCAAGGGGCTGTCTATCGCCCTCTCCAACCTGGAAGGCGGCCGCATCGGCATCGCCGCGCAGGCACTGGGAATCGCCCGCGCCGCCTTCGAAGCAGCGCTGGCGTATGCGCGTGAACGGGTGCAGTTCGACAAACCGATCATCGAACATCAAAGTATTGCCAATCTGCTGGCCGATATGCACACCCGGATCAACGCCGCCCGCCTGCTGACCCTGCACGCTGCGCGGCTGCGCAGCGCCGGGCAAGCGTGTCTGTCGGAAGCCTCTCAGGCCAAGCTGTTCGCTTCTGAAATGGCCGAATGGGTGTGCTCCAAGGCAATCCAGATTCATGGCGGCTATGGCTACCTGGAGGACTACCCTGTCGAGCGTTTCTACCGGGACGCGCGCATCACCCAGATTTACGAAGGCTCCAGTGAGATCCAGCGCCTGCTGATCGCCCGGGAACTGCGTCATTATCTGGTCTGATTCAGGCGCAGTGACCGCTCAATGCGGTACGCCGGGGCAGAGCATCAGGGCTTCACAAATCGCTCTCGCCCCAGCAACGTCACCAGCAAGGCTACCGAGTCGGCATTTTTGAGCATGATGTCGACCCGCTTGTGGACGTCTTCATAAAACACATCACGCGCCTCTTCGAGCGTGCTCTTGCCAGCGATGCGCAGAATCGTCTGTTTTCCATTACCATCCATTCGCCTCAGGTCGCGCCACGAATCTTCGTCCAGCTGCTTGAACAACTTGTCGCGGTCTGTATGAAAGGACAGCGTCTTTTGCTGCTGATAAATCAGTTCGTTTCTGATCCGCAGTCGATAGGTCGGTGCATCTTCAAGCAAATCGATGAATGGGGCCTGTGAGTCCACGTAAGCAATGTCATCCGTTTTCAGCACCATATGTGATAACTCATGAATCAGGATCGCGGCCCGGTAATGCTGAGGAAACTTGAACTCCCCGGCACGTTGCGCGCTGAGCTTCAATCGATAGGTCGGCAGTCGAAAAAACTGCTCCGTCAGAAAAATCCTCCGCGCCGGGTCTGCTTCGAAGATGAACGCGCTGGCCGATTCGTTGCCCATTCGATTGACTCCGACCACATAACGCGGCGAGTCGATGGGCGACAGCGAAGGGTCTATCAACTCCTGATACAGACCGGTGACAGCTTTTTTAGTCACTTCGTAGAGTCGATCGTCAGGCACTTTCTGCGCAAAAAAATCGCTCAGTATTTTCGCCGCACGCGGATCCAGCTTGTTGTCCGGCAAGCGTCTGGTCAGGTTGTCCAGAGCGTTTTCCAGATAGCGCTGCGCCTGCAGGCAGGCATCTTCGATGGTCAAAGCCATATCCCGGTGGCGATGACGAATTTCGGGCATGCCTCGAGCGCTGACAACCATGATTTCATCAACCAGATCGTCGACAAGACTGCCCTCCATACGGGTAAGCGCCCCTCCTCCACCGCGCAGTCCGCCCTGGATGTCCAGCTTCCATTGCTGATCCGCATCCAGACTCACCGAGGGACCGATCCTGTCGCCCGACACAATGAACCAACCGTCCTCATCTGACTGCACCTCATAGGTTTTCCCACCTATGGCTGCATACGCCCTGCCGGTAACAGGATCGCGGTAGACGCTTAACAGTTCATCGCGTTGCAGCGTGTACAAGGCTATGTCGTGAACTTCGAACTCGCGCAAACGCTCCCGTATCTGTTGCGTCAGAGAGCTGTTGCCCCAAGAGAACTCGAACGTATCAGCGGCATCGATCAATTGCACAAGCGGGTCGGGCGACGTTGGGTCATCCAGCAAGGCGCTGGTCTCATGAGACGTCAGTGATGCGGCTTCCGCAGGGTTCTGCCCGGAAGAAATCATCACGCTCAGAGCCGTCATGAACTCCGAGATCGCCTGACCCCATTGCTGATCCGTTGCCGAGATGAGCGACAGGTTCAACAATGTCTCCCCCTGAATGATGCCGATCAGTGCCCCCAGGCGTCCGGGCATGAGCGCCATGAATTGCTCTGCGCCCAGCGTGAACAGATACTGCGTCGCCGCGCGGCGGTGTTCGGCATTGGTGACGCTGTACTGCTTGACCTGCAACTTCAGAATATCCACAGCGCCCTTGAACATCAGCAACAGGCAATTCCCCTCATAGGGATCGATTTGCACGGTGACAGGGGCAGCACGCTCGAACGGCAGATCGAAAGAGGACTCGGTACTGAAAGGCAGGTGCGGCTCCACAAAGCCACCCTTGTCGTAAATCTTGCGCAAATCGGGGTCGATCCGGTCCAGAATGTACGCTTGGAAATAGGCGGAAGTGTGAATATCAAGCACCAGCGCAGCCTGGTCGGGATACTCCTTGAATACGAACTCGTCGTGCAGGGGCGCATAAAGCACCCACGGTCCCGGCTGATTTTCCATTGGCCCCATCAGGTACGTATTGAGCACGACGGTCGGCTCCCAGCCCTCCTTGGCCGGCAGCAGTTTCAAGGGACTGAGGATCATCTGGCAGCCGTTGACCGGCAGGCGCGCGACCGCATCAGGCATGCTCAGTACGTTTTCGATAATCCGATACGCCTGCTCGGACAGCTCGTTTTTCAGCTTGGAAGCAAAGGCTCGCAAAATATCCAGCGAAGGAACCTGCTCGACGAACAGTTTGCGGCGCTCGAGATAATCCGGCCTCGTCTCGGCCAGCACCGAGTTCAGCATCGTGCGGTAACCCGAGGCGATGTCCAGCGACCTCACCAGCTCACGCAGATACACAGGTGTCAGGGCCACGTCCAGCGGCGTGCCATCCTTTGAGGAGAGCAGAATGACCCCGTCCTGCCTGGACAGAAAGCGGTTGATTGCAAATTCCACCAGGTTTTCGCTGACGACCTGGGTAGCCGCAGGTATCGACTGGGGCAACTCGCCCGGCGCCACCGGGGCGGGGACGTAGTGCGTCAGCGAAACACGCACGTTTTCAGGATCAGGCCGAGGCTTTGCGAAGTCCTTGTCGAACCTGCGCTTGAGTTGCTTGAGGGAGTAATCGTAGAAGCTTGGAATATCGAACAGAAAGTCCTTCTCGCCGACACAGGTCACATAAAACCGTCGCAGGGTCTCGACCAGAATGACCTGATCACGCTTCGACGCCTCGCTGACCCATGAAGGTACGAGCGCTTTGTAAATGATGAGCTGAATGGCAACCCCCAGAGAATTGAGGGCCTGACGATTTCGGTCATCCCGCTCTGCGGCACTCAGCAGGTTGGCGAACAGTTCCGACGGCACCTGCCAGGCTATGGACTGCCGATAAAGATCGGCCACCGTACGCTGCTGGCGCTCGACCTCGTCGCGCTGCAATGCCTCGATGAAATGCCCTTCAATGGGTTGCAGGACGACCTTGAGTTCAAGCGTCCCTCGACGGGCACGCTGGCCGAGTAACATGCGTCGGTCAGGTTCAGCGATAACGCCTGACACCTGCGAGCTCAGCTCCATGCTTGTCAGTCGCCCGGCGACATACTCTTCCAGCGCCTGCAGGGTTTCAAAACCGACGAGTCCCTGATCCAGGATCCACAGGACGGGCTTACTGTCGGGAAGCCTGCCAGTGACCACAAACGCATTGGTTACCTTGACCACGGGCACCTGCGGGTCGTACTGAACCGTCACCCTAAAAACATCGACGCGCGCCTCGCCCAACGTCTGCCGAAGTGCCGGCAACGGCCTGTCGAGGACCTGCTGTACGTTGTCGAGGAAAGCGACAGGCAGCGTGGCCGTGCGCCGTTCGACCAGCAACTCAAGACGCAGCGAGTACTCCCGGACCAGGGCGGATATCACGTCGGGATGCATGCTGGTATCGCGTTGGCGAATCGTACGTGAGTAGAACTCGCTGATCTGACCCTCGAAGCGATGGGCAAAATCTGCCTGCACGCAGATCAATATCTGCTCAAGCAATGCCAGCGACAGACGCTGCACCGGTTGATCCGCCACCGGAGTGATCTGCCCGGCGAGAACGATGCTGTCAGCCAGGGGGATGCTTGCGTAACCGCACACCCGTTCAAGCGCCAGCGTCAACACTGGCACCGGCGTCGCCTCAGCGACATCCGCCTGCACCCAAAGCTTGCGGGCATCAAGGGGCGGACCGCCGATCAAAGCCAGATAGAGGTTGAGCGCGCGATGCATGCAGCCGTCTGCACCGGGATGCAGGGCATCGACGCTGCCGAGCAAGGCGTCGAGCTTTTTCAACTTGCCCATCCAGTTGTAGGACGGGTCTGAAATCAAGTTCGGCCGTTCACTGACACTGCTCTGGGCAGCCGCCCCCCAGACGCTGTCAAAGCTCAGCCGGTCCTGACGCCAGCGCCCTGCGTCGTGCGTGTTCAAGAGCCGACCATCGAGCAGCTTGCGGATGTCCAGTGCATCGTCAATCCGAGCCGGATTTTTTTCGGAATGAAGGGCCGGCAGGTCAAGTACGTAGCGCAGGTCGCGCTCTTGCAAGGCGATCAGGGCATCAATGAATTCGCTGAAAAAATCCTCGGTGAGCGTGTCGTGACGCAGCTCAAGCTGACCTTCCAGGCTGATGACGGAATGATCATTCAACGATGAGTAAAACAACAGTCCGGCGCGTGAAGGGCCCCTCAGCACATGCTCGGTGGCCTGAGCCTGATCGCCGAAGCGCAGGAAGCCCGGCAATGACGAATAGAGAAATACCGCCGGTGACGCCTCTCCGGGGAAATCGATGAGGAATACGCCGACCAGCTTGACGGGGTCCTGGCCGGCCACGACAACTGATAACCTGCGTACCCTTGGCACCGGCGCAGCGGGCCCGCCAGGCTGCGAAGGCAGCAGGGTCAGCAGCCAGCGATATTCAGCCTCCGTCATGTTGCGGTGCGCCCTGCCCGATAACAGATGCTGGCGAAAACACTCTGCAAGCGCATCAGCGGTGAGGTCGCGACGCGTGCGCCCATCCTGCCCCTGAGACGTCCAGTAGTCAGACAGCAACTGCTCATACGCGGTGCCGACTGAAGCAGCCGAGTCTGCCAGCGCCTGATCGAAAACGATCGCCTGTGCCTCGGGTAACGCCGCCCCCTTGGTATCCAGATAGCGACGTGTCTGGCCTTGCGGCAGGGATTCGTAGGAAAACGCCTGCATGGCGGCATCGGCAAGGTATTGAGTTCCGACGACTGTTGACGCTGCCGGAGCAGCACCGGGCGCCGTGTGCACAAGCTGGACGGTCTGGGCAACGACGTCGATGCCCCTTTCTACCAGCACATCCTGAAAGGCCTTGCCTGTCGCCTGTCGAAAATCAGGCAGCGCCTCCAACCTGGCCGCCAGGCGCTGCAGATGCCCGGCCTGCTGGCGCAGCACGGCCTGCGTGCGGGCGTCAAACAGCGAGCCTTCGATGCGTTCGCGCTCGACGATCGACAAGGCAGTGATATCGTCGAATCGCTGCTGCAAGGCGTTGAACAGCGCGCTGCGACTCTCGAATTGCTCGATGCCGAAGGCCAGGGTACTGAGAAAGACCCGCGCCGAGGGGTTGGCGGCATCACTGATGAACAGGGCTGCGGCCAATTCCGCATTAACGGGCTGCGCGTCGCTTATCAGCAGCCGGTCGACTCGGGGAGCCGCATCGCTGGTGGGCTCGTTACTTTCGGCAGCCAATAGCTGCAACCACGCGCCGTCGTCATGGCTGATTCGAGACCGTTCGATAGCGTCCCGAATGTCTTGTGTGAAGCGCGCGCGCAGAGAGTCGCTGAAAAAATAGGGAGCTGCTGACATGTACTGTTTCCTTTGGAGGGCGCCTCTGCGCACAGCGCCCAGGCGCGTGGCAGAGAAAAAGGAAACAGCTTATGGGGATGGACCGACGCGCCTGCGTTACATAAAGCAATCGATCGGCAGACGCGCTTCGTCAAAAAATCAGTGGGCAGCAGCCCTGCCGTTCTTCCCGACCCAGGCGGCGAAGGCATCGATGAACTTCTGCAGGAAGGGCCTGGTTTTATCGGACAACGCGCCGGACTCGTCGAAAAAGCTCCCGGCGCCGCCCAGGTAGGCTTCGGGCTGCTGAAGGCACAGCACGTCCAGAAACACCAGCGACTGACGCAGGTGATGGTTGGCACCAAAGCCACCGACAGCACCCGGCGAGGCACTGATCACGGCGCCCGGCTTGCCGTTGAAGGCACTTTTGCCGTAAGGACGCGAGCCCACGTCGATGGCGTTTTTCAGGGCACCGGGCACCGAGCGGTTGTATTCCGGGGTAACAAACAGCACGCCGTCGGCAGCGCCCAGTTGCTCGCGAAAGGTGGTGTATGCAGGCGGCGGTGAGTCGCCATCGATGTCTTCGTTGTACAACGGCAGATCACCGATCTCGACAATATTCAGTTTCAGGCTGGCAGGTGCCAGTTCTGCCAGAGCAAGAGCGATCTTGCGGTTGATGGACTCTTTTCGCAGACTGCCGACCAATACGGCAATGGTATGAACCTGGCTCATGAAAATATCCGTCATCTGATTCAAGGGAAGGTTAGGTATAGAACAGAAGCCGGGTTTAGACGACCTTTGCGCCAGTCAATTCCCTACGCGCTTGAACGGCAGGGATTATTTTTTCCCTCAAAGGCAAACTCACCTATAGATCAGTGGTCTACTAGCCTCGATGGATTCGTAAACCAGCAGTTATATTCAGTTTCAGAGGTTACAGAGCAAATGGCTTCAGTTCTCGTCGGACAATTTCATGCCAGGGACGCCGAAGGTCGCGTTTATCCGGTTCATGAGTTCCAGGAATCGCAGCCGGATGAGGCGCAGGGCGGTCAGCCGGTGATCACCTACAGGCTGGCAATCGGCGACCGGGTCAAGCATTTGGGTGGTGAGGACTTCGAGCTGGTGCAATCGGGCATAAAAATTACCCGTACACCCACGTAATAACGGCAGCATTCCCGCCTTGGCTGCATGGCCAGCGGGAAGCTGTTAATCCGAAAAGATCAGATACCAGAAAATCGCCGTTTCACGAGTGTTCGGATCAATGCCCCGATAGCGCATGTGATCCACCCCGCCTACCACGTACCCGCAACTCTCATACAGCCTGCAGGCCCCCAGGTTATTGTTCTGCGTTTCCAGAACGATGCCAGGCAGATTGCGCTTACGAGTCCAGAATTGCGCCGCGTCGAGCAACGAGCGTGCGACGCCATGACGGCGCGCCGACTCGTCCACTGCCAGCTCATCGATATACGCGAATCCACTCCAGTGAGTGCTCATCACGATATGGCCGACGGCGTGGTCATCCAGCCAGGCAACCATCACCGAACTGGTGGCGGCTTCACGATGATCGGCAAATTCCTGAGAGTCGATGCCATAATTCTTGCTGTACGGCTCGACCAGCTCGACCGGCCATGAATCCACGGGCTCGCCGATACGCGGCTGCGCATAGCCAAATACTGTAAACGTGAATTCGCTGTTGAGGATGTAGTCCTCGAAGCATTCGTCTGCAACCCGAATGCTCAAAGCAGGATGTGCCACGCTCATTTCACCTTTGCCGCTTGCTGTCAGGAAGATGCCTGCGCTCCGGCTTCCAGCATCTGTACCCAGAGCGGAGGAGCACCGCAAGCCTTGGCGATGGTGCTCATACGCACTTCGTGCTCGGCCAGCTCACTTTCAGAGGCGCGAATGATGCGGCATGGCTTGCGATCGGCAGGCAGGCGGCGAATTTCGCTGCCACGATTGCCAGAGCCTTCGCCCGAACCGTTGCCATCGGAAGCATTGCCGGCCAGCGACAGGCTGGTCTGACCGCCGGTCATCGCCAGATAGACGTCGGCCAGAATCTCGGAGTCGAGCAATGCGCCGTGCAGCTCACGGCCCGAGTTATCGACGCCGTAGCGCTTGCAGAGTGCATCCAGACTGTTGCGCTGACCCGGGTGACGCTCTCGCGCCATCATCAGGGTGTCGAGAATCGAACAGTGCTGGGTGATATCAGCCCTGTCCTGCGAACCCATCAAGGCAAATTCGTTGTTGATGAAGCCAACGTCGAACGCTGCGTTGTGAATGATCAGCTGCGCGCCTTTGATGAACTCGAAGAATTCATCGGCGACTTCGGCAAACCGCGGCTTGCCGACCAGAAATTCATTGGTGATACCGTGAACACCGATCGCGCCTTCGTCACTTTCGCGATCAGGTTGCAGGTAAACGTGAAAATGCCGACCGGTCAGGCGGCGACCGATCAACTCGACACAACCGATCTCGATGATGCGGTGACCATCCGTCACCGGCATACCGGTGGTTTCGGTATCGAGGACGATGGATCTGTTATCCAGGTTTTGCAATGCCATTGACTGTTGCCTCATGTACAGGCCGCGATTCTAGCACGCAGCGGCCGTTGCAAGCCCGTGCGCGTCTAGCCGTGCCGGATGCCGCGCACTTCGTCGACGCCACGGTTGGCGAGCTGGTCGGCACGCTCGTTGCCAGGGTGGCCGATGTGCCCGCGCACCCACTGCCATTTCACCGTGTGGCGACTGACCTGTTCATCCAGAAGCTGCCACAGATCGGCGTTTTTGACAGGCTCCTTGGCAGCGGTTTTCCAGCCGCGCTTCTTCCAGTTGACCATCCACTCGGTAATGCCTTTCATCACGTACTGAGAGTCGGTCACCAGCGTCACTTCGCAAGGGCGCTTGAGTTCTTCAAGCCCGCGAATCGCACCGGTCAGTTCCATCCGGTTGTTGGTGGTATTGGCTTCGCCACCCCACAACTCTTTTTCGACGCCCTTGCACACCAGCAGGGCCCCCCAACCGCCCGGGCCAGGATTACCCTTGCAGGCACCGTCGGTGAAGAGTTCAACGCTATCGCTCATTACGACCTTTCCAGAATGATGGGCTTCATGTGCAGCAAGGCGTTATTCAAGCCTGGTCCTGAGTGTTGCGGCTGACCTTGGCCATCGGCATGGGGATCAGTTTGCCAATGGGGTCGCGGCGCACCTGACGCAAGGGCCTGAGGCCGACCACCAGTTTGCGCGCCACCAGTACATAGAAGCCGCCACCGGGGCTCTGACGCCCCTCGCCAAGGCGTTCGAGCCCTGCAAGACGCGACTGCCATGCTGCTGAAGCAAGAGGCGGACGATAGCATCCGAAGCGCCGTTTCTCCAGCGCGAAGCCCAGCAGATTCAGCCAGTCAGCGACCCGCGAGGATGAAATGCAGCGCGCCTTGCGCAACGCATCCCGCGCGAATACGTGACGTATGCCCCAGGTGCTCCAGGGGTTGATGCCGATAATCAGCAAGTGCCCGCCCGGCCGCACGCTGCTGGCCGCTTCGCGCAGCAGGCCGTGGGGCGACAGGCAGAAATCCAGGCCGTGCTGCAACACCACGACATCGGCCGCGTGCTCACTCAATGGCCACGCCTGTTCCTCACAGACGATCTCGACACCCGGCAACGGCGCACCAAGGCGTACATTGCGCTGCACCTGGGGAGCCACTGGCGGGCTTTCCGCCGACGGGCCGTAATGCACCAGATAGCCGCCGAAGTACCGCCCCAGCTCTTCGTCGAGAATGCGCCGTTCCTCTTCGAGCAGAAGCTGCCCGAGCGGCCCGGAAAGCCATTCACGGGCAGCGCGGATCAATGCAAGCCACTCAGGATCAGCCTGAGCGAACGCTTCATCGGTCATGAGTTCTCCTCCAGAGGTGCTCGCATACAGCGGCAACAGACTCTAAGATGCACCATTGTCTGCCGCTATGCGAACTGCGCCATGATACAGATCCATGCCCTTCCTGCTTTCAATGACAACTACATATGGTTGTTACAAGACCTTTCGAGCCAGCAGTGCGCTGTCGTCGATCCGGGCGACGCGAAGCCGGTGCTGGGCTGGCTGGCGCAGAATCCCGACTACCGGCTGACCGATATCCTGATCACCCACCATCACAATGATCATGTGGGCGGCGTTGCGGAACTCAAGCAGTCGACCGCGGCGCGCGTGCTGGGCCCTGCAGCCGAAACCATACCGGCACGCGATGTCGCGCTGGTCGACAATGACCGACTGACCGTGCTGGGCCTTGAATTTGTAGTGCATGCGGTCCCTGGTCATACGCTGGGGCATATCGCGTTCTATCACGAGGACGCCACGACCCCCCTGCTGTTCAGCGGCGACACGCTGTTTGCTGCTGGCTGCGGACGGTTGTTCGAGGGCACGCCGCAACAGATGCACGATTCTCTCAGCCGCCTGGCCGATCTGCCGGACAGCACACTGATCTACTGCGCTCACGAATACACGCTGAGCAATCTGCGCTTTGCGCAGGCCGTCGAGCCCGACAATGTCGATATCGCCGAACGCCTGGCCGAAGTGACGCGCTGGCGCAGCGAAAATCGCATCAGTCTTCCGTCGAATCTGGCCCTGGAAAAACGTACCAATCCGTTCCTGCGTACCGGGGAAACATCCGTTAAAGAAAAAGCGGACGAACGGAGCGGCGGGCAAAACACCTCGCAGAGTGCGGTCTTTGCCAGCTTGAGGGCCTGGAAAGATAAGTTCTGACCCGACCTTAAAACCGCAATAAAATTCTGAAAGGTTGACCGACGGCAGGCTGCTTCCTAGAATCGCCCGACATTTTCGTCTGGATGTACCCCCCGAACAATGTCGTCATCTACCAGCAAGCCTTCACATTCGGACGCATTGACTCGGTTGGCTCAGGCCATGGCCGTCACCGCGAGTGCCCTTCTGGCCGGTTGCCAGAGCACCGCCAGCGTCGACCCGGTCAATAGCCATCGCGCGCCTAACCTGGCCGCCAGCATCAAGCAAAAACCGATTTTCCTGTCGCACAAGCCTGCCACCCCTCTCGCACCTCCACAGGATGTCTGGGAGCGCATGCGTCAGGGCTTTCAACTGCAACAAGGCAATGATCAGAACCCCCGCATCGATCAACAGCGCCTGTGGTTCGCCAACAACCCTTCCTTTCTGGAAAACGCTGGCGAGCGCGGCAGCCTGTACATGCACTACATCGTCGAGCGCCTTGAAGAACGCAACATGCCGCTGGAACTGGCGCTGCTTCCGGTCATCGAAAGCGCCTACAACCCGATGGCCGTTTCGCGCAGCCAGGCGGTCGGCCTCTGGCAGTTCATCCCGTCGACCGGGCGTTACTTCAACCTGCGCCAGACCAGCTTTTATGACGGACGTCGCGACATCCAGGCTTCGACCGTTGCGGCACTGGATTACCTGACCCGCCTGCATGACATGTTCAACGGTGACTGGCTGCTGGCCCTGGCAGCCTACAACGCCGGCGAAGGCACGGTGAGCCGCGCCATCGAGCGCAATGACAAACTCAACCTGCCGACCGATTACTGGAACCTGCCGCTGCCGCAGGAAACCCGCGATTACGTGCCCAAGCTGCTGGCACTGTCCCAGGTGGTGTTGTCGCCGGAAGCTTACGGCGTCAATCTGAACCCGATCGCCAACCAGCCCTACTTCGAAGTCGTCGAGCTCAACAAGCGTGTCGACCTGTCCAAAGTGGCCAGCGCCGCCGATATCGACGAAGACGAGCTTATCCAGCTCAACCCCGCCTACAAGAAGCGCCTGACCGTCGATGGCCCCCAGCACCTGCTGGTGCCCACTTCCAAGGCGCAACTGCTGACGGCCAGCCTGCTGACCATGAAACAGGAAGAACTGGTCGCCTGGCAGCCTTATCGGGTGCGCAAGGGCGATACCCTGGAAAGCCTGGCCAGTCGTTATCAGGTCACGGTCAGCTCGCTCAAGGGCAATAACAAGCTGTCCGGCAACCGCCTGAAGGTCGGTCAATCACTGAGCATACCGGTCAAGCCGGGCATGCAGAATTCACAACCCGTGTTCGAAGCGCTGGCCAGCAACGACAAGCCGTCACGTACCCGAAGCTACAAGGTGCGCAGCGGTGACAACCTGACCACCATCGCGCAAGCCAACAAGGTGGATGTCGAAGACCTGCAACGCTGGAACAAGCTGACCGGCAAGAAGCTCAAGGTCGGCCAGACGCTGGTCATGCAGGACACCAGCAAACCTGCCGGCAAAGCCGCCAGCAAGTCGGTCGCCAGCACCGGTGGCAAGGACAGCGAAAAGAAATCCATGCAGTACAAGATCCAGAAAGGCGACTCGATGTACCTGGTCGCCAAGCGCTTCAACGTCGAGATGCAACATCTCAAGCGCTGGAATCCACGTAGCGGGCAGGCTCTCAAACCCGGCCAGACCCTGACCGTTTACCTGCCACACTGATGCGCACGGCCACTTGCCCTTCGATAACCTTGGGGCGGGTGTCCGATGCAGCCCGGCAGCGCCATCACCTGCAGTCTTTTTCCAGCTGGAACAAGCTGTTACTGTTAGCGACCCGAAAGCCCAGGCCGTCTGGATCGTGATACGTCCCTTCCTGCTGACCCTCAGCCTGGCCTTGAGCTTCTGCGCCAACGCAGCCATCACCGAAAGTCATGGTTACGCGCAGTTTGGTGTTCTCAAGTACCCGGCCAGCTTCACTCATTTCGACTGGGTCAATCCCGAGGCGCCGAAAGGTGGCACCCTGAGAATGATGGCCTTCGGCACGTTCGACACGTTAAACCCCTACACATTCAAGGGCAGCAGCCCGGTCTCGACTGGCAACTTCCTGCAGTATGGTGTCAACGAGCTGAATGAACCGCTGATGGTCGGCACAGGCCAATACGACCCATCCGGCGATGAACCGACCTCCAGTTACGGGCTGATCGCCCAGTCGGTGGAATACAGCGAGGACCGCAGCTGGGTGGTGTTCAACCTGCGCCCGCAGGCGCGCTTCCATGACGGAAAGCCCATCACCGCCTACGACGTGGCGTTTTCCTACCGGACACTGCTCAAGGACGGTCACCCCCAATACCGCACCGCCTTGCAGGAAGTGCAGCGCGTGGACATTCTCAACCGTCATCGCATCCGGTTTGTCTTCAAGCGCTCGGGCAACCCGCTGCTGATCCTGCGCCTGGGCGAACTGCCGGTGTTGCCGCAACATTACTGGAAGGACAGGGATTTCAAGGCGACTACCTTCGAGCCGCCGCTGGGCAGTGGCCCTTACCGCATCACTCGCGTGCAGCCGGGTCGGCAACTGGTGTTCGAGCGGGTCAAGGATTACTGGGGCAAGGACTTGCCGGTCAACCGCGGCAAATACAATTTCGACCGGGTCGAGGTCGAGTTCTATCGCGACAGCGACGTGGCGTTCGAAGCGTTCAAAGCGGGTGAATTCGACATCTACATCGAGCATCAGGCCAAGAACTGGGCCAGTGGCTACGACTTCCCCGCGGTGGCCAATGGTCAGGTGATCAAGGCGCAGATCCCCCACCGCATACCGACACAGACCCAGGGACTGTTCATGAACACCCGGCGCGCCGCCTTCGCCGACATCCGCGTGCGCGAAGCCCTGGGTCTGCTGTTCAATTTCGAATGGACCAACCGCACGCTGTTCAGCGACGCCTATGACCGCTCGATCAGCTACTACCCCAACAGCGAGTTTTCCGCGACGGGCCTGCCGACCGGGGCCGAATGGCTGCTCCTGGCGCCCTACCGCGATCAGTTGCCCGCCAGCCTGTTCACCCAGCCGTTCGCCCCGTCGAAAACCGATGGTGGCGCAATCCCGCGCGAGACCTTGCGCAAGGCCCTGAAGCTGCTTGCCGAGGCTGGCTGGACGCTGTCGGACAAGGGTTTGCTCAATGCCGACAAGCAACCGTTGCGCTTCGAGATCCTGCTGGTCAACCCCAACCTCGAACGCATTCTGCAACCCTACATCGAAGACCTGCGCCGCCTGGGGATCAATGCAGGGCTGCGCACCGTCGACCGCGCCCAGTACAAGCAACGTCTGGACCGTTTCGATTTCGACATGATTCTAATGACCCTGCAACAGACCCTGAGCCCCGGTCTGGAGCAGTGGCAGTATTTCCATTCCAGTCAGGCTGCGATCAACGGCAGCAAGAACTACGCGGGTATCGCCAACCCCGTGGTCGATGCCCTGCTGAACAAACTGCTGGCCGCGCAAACCCGGGACGAACAGGTCGCCGCGGCGCGGGCGCTGGACCGCGTATTGCTGTCTCAGCACTACAGCATCCCCAACTGGTATCTGAATAATCATCGGCTTGCCTATCGCAACCGATTCGCCATGGTCACTACACCGCCCTACACTCTGGGGCTGCGTGCGTGGTGGCTCAAGACTCTGGAGAAGCCCCGATGAACCCTCTGCACTCCCTGCGCTCGCAGGCAGCAGGCCTGCTGCTGGCCAGCCTCGCCTGCACAGTACAGGCTGCGCCTCAGCATGGCGTGACGCTGTATGACGAAGCGCCGAAGTACCCGGCTGATTTCAAGCACTTCGACTACGTGAACCCGGATGCCCCCAAGGGCGGCACGCTGCGTCAGGCAGGCTTCGGCGGCTTTGACAGCTTCAACCCGTTCATCAACAAAGGCGTACCGGCAGACGATATCGGTCTGATCTACGACACCCTTGCCCGCTCGAGCCTGGATGAGCCATTCACTGAATACGGACTGATCGCGGGCAAGATCGAGAAGTCCCCGGACAACAGCTGGGTGCGTTTCTATCTGCGCCCCGAGGCGCGCTTTCATGACGGCCACCCGATCCGCGCCGACGACGTCGAATTCAGCTTCAAGACCCTGATGGAGCACGGTTCGCCCATGTACAAGGGCTACTACGCCGACGTCGATCAGGTCATCGTCGAAGATCCGCTGCGCGTGCTGTTCAAGTTCAAGCACAAGGGCAGCCGCGAGTTGCCGCTGATCCTTGGCCAGTTGCCGGTGCTGCCCAAGCATTTCTGGGCCGATCGCGATTTCAGTAAGGGCAACCTGGACTTCCCGCTGGGCAGCGGCCCCTACAAGGTCGCCGACGTGAAGGCCGGTCGTTCGGTGAGTTATGAGCGGGTCAAGGATTACTGGGCAAAGGACCTGCCAATCAACAAGGGTTTCTACAACTTTGACGTGCTGACCACCGACTACTACCGCGACAATACGGTAGCGCTGGAGGCCGGCAAGGCCGGGCAATTCGACTATTGGCTGGAAACCAGTGCCAAGAACTGGGCAACCGCTTACGACACGCCCGCAGTGCGCGACGGCAGGCTGATCAAGGAAGAGCTTCCCAATGGCAACCCGACGGGCATGCAGGGCTTTGTCTTCAACCTGCGCAAGCCCGTGTTTCAGGACGTCAGGGTCCGTGAGGCGCTGACTCTGCTGCTGGACTTCGAGTGGACCAACAAACAGCTGTTCAACGGCTCGTACAGCCGCACCAAAAGTTATTTTGACAACTCGGAAATGGCCGCCAGCGGCCTGCCGTCTGCCGAAGAACTCAAGCTTCTGGAACCGTTGCGCGGCAAGATTCCGGATCGCGTGTTCAGCGAACCCTTCACCCTGCCGGTCACCGATGGCAGCGGTATGATCCGTCCGCAGCAGCGCCGGGCCTTCCAGCTGTTGCAGGAGGCGGGCTGGAAGATCGTCGACGACAAGATGGTCGACGCGCAGGGCAACCCGGTAAAAATCGAGTTTCTGATGGCCCAGACCGAGTTCGAGCGCATTCTGCTGCCTTACAAGCGCAACCTTAGCGACTTGGGTATCGAGCTGGTGATTCGTCGGGCCGACGTGTCGCAATACATCAACCGCCTGCGCTCGCGGGACTACGACATGATTGTCACTGGCTATCCGCAGTCCAGCTCGCCAGGTAACGAGCAGCGCGTGTACTTCGACTCATCCAGCGCCGACAACCCGGGCAGCCGCAACTTCATGGGCCTCAAGGACCCTGCAGTGGATGAGCTGGTCAACGGCCTGATCAACGCCGACTCACGGCAAAGCCTGATCACCCATACCAAGGCACTGGACCGTGTGCTGCTGTGGGGCTTTTACGTCGTTCCGAACTGGCACATCAAGACCTGGCGGGTGGCTTACTGGAATCACCTCGACCATCCCAAGGCCGAAGCACTTTCCGATATCGGCCTGATGACCTGGTGGGCCAGGCCGGATGTCAAACCGGTGGCCGCGACCCCGTCAGCCCCTGATCAGGCCAAGCCTGCGAACGCGGAGCAATAACATGCTGGCTTATATTCTGCGACGGCTGCTGCTGATCATCCCTACCCTGCTCGGCATCCTGATCATCAACTTCGTCATCATTCAGGCCGCCCCCGGTGGCCCGGTCGAACAGATGATCGCCAAGATCGAAGGCTTCGATGGCGCCACCAGCCGGATAGCCGGGGGCGGCGCCGAAGTATCGGTGGCCGGCTCCAACTACCGCGGCGCGCAAGGCCTGGACCCGGCATTGATCAAGGAAATCGAACGCATGTACGGTTTCGACAAGTCGGCGCCGGAACGCCTGTGGATCATGATCAAGAACTACGCCACGCTGGATTTCGGCGACAGCTTCTTTCGTGATGCCAAGGTCATCGACCTGATTGTCGAGAAAATGCCGGTGTCCATTTCCCTCGGGTTATGGAGCACCCTGATCATGTACCTGGTGTCGATCCCGCTGGGGATTGCCAAGGCCACGCGCCACGGCAGCCAGTTCGACGTATGGACCAGTTCGGCAATCATTGTCGGCTATGCCATTCCGGCGTTCCTGTTCGCGATTCTGCTGATCGTGGTGTTTGCCGGGGGCAGCTACTTCAACTGGTTTCCACTGCGCGGGCTGACCTCCAACAACTACGACGAACTGAGCACGCTGGGCAAGCTATTCGATTACTTCTGGCATCTGGTATTGCCCGTCACCGCACTGGTGATCGGCAACTTTGCCACGATGACGCTGCTGACCAAGAACAGCTTTCTCGACGAAATCAGCAAGCAATACGTGACCACGGCCAAAGCCAAGGGCCTGAGCAACCACAAGGTGCTCTACGGCCATGTGTTTCGCAACGCGATGCTGCTGGTGATCGCCGGCTTCCCGTCGGCGTTCATCGGTATCTTCTTCACCGGCTCGCTGCTGGTGGAAGTGATCTTTTCGCTGGACGGCCTGGGCCTGATGAGCTTTGAAGCCGCGATCAACCGCGACTATCCGGTGGTGTTCGGCACGCTGTTCATCTTCACCCTGCTGGGGCTGGTGGTGAAGCTGATCGGCGATATCACCTACACCCTCGTAGACCCGCGCATCGACTTCGAAAGCAGGAAGCATTGATATGAAGCTGTCTCCTCTCAATCGCCGTCGCTTCGAACGCTTCAAGGCCAACAGGCGTGGCTGGTGGTCATTGTGGCTGTTCCTGATTCTGTTCGGCCTGAGCCTGGGCGCCGAACTGATCGCCAACGATAAACCGCTGGCTGTGCGCTACGACGGCCACTGGTATTTCCCGGTATTCGAGCGTTACCCGGAAACCACCTTCGGTGGCGAATTCCCGCTGGAAGCCAACTACAAGAGCCCATACATCAAGGAACTGCTCGCCGCGAAGGATGGCTGGACCCTGTGGGCACCCATCCCGTTCAGCTACCAGAGCATCAACTACGACCTGAAAGTCCCTGCTCCGGCGCCGCCTTCGCGGGAGAACCTGCTGGGCACCGATGATCAGGGCCGTGACGTCCTGGCACGGGTGATCTACGGTTTCAGGATTTCGGTACTGTTCGCCCTGACCCTGACCATCCTCAGCTCGATCATCGGCGTCATCGCCGGCGCCTTGCAGGGCTTTTATGGCGGCTGGGTCGACCTGCTGGGCCAGCGCTTCCTCGAGGTCTGGTCGGGCCTGCCGGTACTGTATCTGCTGATCATCCTTGCCAGCTTCGTACAACCCAACTTCTGGTGGTTGTTGGGCATCATGCTGTTGTTTTCCTGGATGAGCCTGGTGGACGTGGTGCGCGCCGAGTTCCTGCGTGGCCGCAATCTGGAATACGTAAGGGCCGCGCGGGCGCTGGGCATGGAGAACGGCGCAATCATGTTCCGCCATATCCTGCCCAACGCCATGGTATCGACCATGACCTTTCTGCCGTTCATTCTCACCGGGGCCATCGGCACCCTGACGGCGCTGGACTTTCTGGGCTTCGGCCTGCCCGCCGGCTCGCCGTCACTGGGCGAGCTGGTAGCGCAGGGCAAATCCAACCTGCAGGCGCCCTGGCTGGGCATCAGCGCCTTCGCTGTGCTGGCCATCATGCTGAGTCTGCTTGTGTTCATCGGCGAATCCGCCCGCGATGCTTTCGACCCAAGGAAATAAGATGAACAATGACAATCTGATCGAAATCCGCGATCTGGCGGTCGAGTTCGTGACGGGCGACTCGCGGCAACGGGTGGTCGAGAACATCAGCTTCGATATTCGTCGCGGTGAAACGCTGGCGCTGGTCGGCGAAAGCGGTTCGGGCAAGTCAGTCACCGCGCACTCGATCCTGCGCCTGCTGCCCTACCCCATCGCCAGCCACCCGAGCGGCACGATCCGCTACGCGGGTGAAGACCTGCTGAAAGTCGAAGAGAAAAAACTGCGTTCGATCCGTGGCAACCGCATCGCCATGATCTTCCAGGAACCGATGACCTCGCTCAATCCGCTGCATTCAGTGGAAAAACAGATCAACGAGGTGCTGGGCCTGCACAAGGGCCTGACTGGCAAGGCCGCCACCGAGCGCACGCTGGAGCTGCTCGATCTGGTCGGCATACCTGAGCCACACAAACGCCTCAAAGCACTGCCACACGAGCTTTCAGGTGGCCAGCGTCAGCGTGTGATGATCGCCATGGCCCTGGCCAATGAACCCGAGCTGCTGATTGCCGACGAACCGACCACTGCGCTGGATGTGACGGTACAGCTGAAAATCCTCGAACTGCTCAAGCAGTTGCAGGCTCGCCTGGGCATGGCACTGCTGCTGATCAGCCACGATTTGAACGTGGTAAGGCAAATAGCCAACCGAGTATGTGTCATGCAGCGCGGTTGCATCGTCGAACAGGCATCGTGCGAAGAATTGTTCCGTTCGCCGCAACATCCTTACACCCAAGTGTTGCTCAGCGCGGAGCCCAGCGGCGGTCCATCGACCAACGCCGCCGGCGCCCCGCTGCTTGAAGTCGAGGACCTGAAAGTCTGGTTCCCGATCAAAAAAGGCCTGCTCAAGCGTACGGTCGACCACGTCAAGGCGGTGGACGGCATACGTTTCAGCCTGCCGCAAGGGCAAACACTGGGTATTGTGGGTGAAAGCGGGTCGGGCAAATCGACGCTGGGCCTGGCGATTCTTCGACTGATCGGCAGTCAGGGCATCATACGGTTCAAGGGCAACGCGCTAGAATCCCTGTCGCAACAGCAAATCCGTCCGCTGCGCAGGCAGATGCAAGTGGTTTTCCAGGACCCGTTTGGCAGTTTGAGCCCGCGCATGTCGGTGGCTGAAATCGTTGGCGAAGGCTTGCGAATCCACGGCATGGGTACGGCCGCCGAACAGCAGACGGCGATTATCGAAGCGCTCAGGGAGGTTGGTCTGGACCCGGATACCCGGCACCGCTACCCTCACGAGTTCTCCGGTGGCCAACGCCAGCGGATCGCGATTGCACGTGCGCTGGTCTTGAAGCCGGCGCTGATTTTGCTGGACGAGCCGACCTCGGCCCTCGACCGGACCGTACAGCGTCAGGTCGTCGAGCTGCTTCGCTCGCTGCAAACCAAGTACAACCTGACGTATTTGTTCATCAGCCATGACCTGGCTGTCGTCAAAGCGCTGAGCCACCAGTTGATGGTGGTCAAGCAAGGCCAAGTGGTCGAACAGGGTGCAGCGCAGGATATCTTCGCCGCACCGCAACATCCTTATACACAGCAGCTGCTGGAGGCCGCCTTCCTGGCGCCGGTAGCTGTCGATTAACCTGAACCTGAAGAGGAACAACACATGGGTTTTCTCGCCGGTAAGCGCGTCCTGATCGTCGGTGTCGCCAGTAAACTGTCCATCGCATCCGGTATTGCCGCCGCCATGCATCGTGAAGGCGCAGAGCTTGCCTTCACCTACCAGAACGACAAACTCAAGGGTCGTGTCGAAGAGTTCGCAGCAGGCTGGGGTTCGGGCCCTGAGCTGTGCTTCCCTTGCGATGTGGCCAGCGACGAAGAGATCAACAAGGTCTTCGAAGAGCTGAGCAAGAAGTGGGACGGCCTGGACGTGATCGTTCACTCGGTCGGCTTCGCGCCTGGCGACCAGCTCGATGGCGACTTCACCGAAGCCACCACGCGCGAAGGTTTCCGCATCGCTCATGACATCAGCGCCTACAGCTTCGTGGCCCTGGCCAAGGCCGGTCGCGAAATGATGAAGGGCCGCAACGGCAGCCTGCTGACCCTGTCCTATCTGGGCGCAGAGCGCACCATGCCCAACTACAACGTCATGGGCATGGCCAAGGCCAGCCTGGAAGCTGGCGTTCGTTACCTGGCCGGCAGCCTCGGCCCGGAAGGTACTCGCGTCAATGCTGTATCGGCCGGCCCGATCCGCACCCTGGCCGCGTCAGGCATCAAGAACTTCCGCAAGATGCTGGCGGCCAACGAAGCGCAGACCCCTCTGCGCCGCAACGTCACCATCGACGAAGTCGGCAACGCCGGCGCGTTCCTGTGCTCCGACCTGGCGTCGGGCATCAGCGGTGAAATCATGTACGTCGACGGCGGCTTCAACACCACCGCGATGGGCAGCATGGACGAGTGATACGGTAAACGCCGCTCCTTGCGAGCGGCACTTTTCCGGACTCAAAAAGAAGGCCGCTCAATGAGCGGCCTTCTTTGTTTACGCGTTTCGAGCCTAGAACTTCTCGATCTTCGCCTTGCTTTCCAGCTGTGCACGGTACGCCGCGAAATCCTGCTGTCCCTCGCGGGAGGCGAGGAAGCGACGGTATTGTGCCTTCTCGGCGTCAGTCGGCGCAGCAGCCTGATTGACGCCATTGAGACGGACGATCACGAAGCTGCCATCCGAAGCAGTGATGCTGGCGAATTCCGGCTTGTCCTTGCCTGTCGGCTTGGGCATGCGGAACAGCGTCTGCAGCACTTGAGGGTCAACCCCTTCCTGACTGCGAGTGACCGCTTCCATCATCTTCCAGTCACGACCGTCCTGCTTGGCAGCCAAAGGAATCTTGCCCTCACGCAGACCGGCCAGCAGCGCCTCGCCCTTGGCCTTGGCAGCTGCCGAAGCATGTTCCTTGACCAGTTGAGCGCGAATCGAGCTGGCAACGCTCTCAAGTGGCAACTGCTGCGGTTGCAGGTGCTCTTTGGAGCGCACCACCACAACGGTTTCCGGATCCAGCTCCAGCGTGTTGCTGTTGGCGCCTTCTTCCAGCACTTCAGGGCTGAATGCCGCCTGGATGACCGCACGGTTGGCCGTCAGGCCTTCGCCGCCCTCACGACCGAACGGTGCAGTGGTCTGAACCTTCAGGCCCAGGTCCTGTGCCGGCTGGGACAGGTCGGACGATTCGAACGCCGAGTCTTCCAGTTGCTTGGTCACTTCGACAAACTTCTGCTCAACCAGCTGCGATTTCAAATCGTTGGTCAGCTTGCCTTTCAGACTGGCAAAGGTCGGCACCGAAGGTGCTTCAACGCCCAGCAGCTTGATCAGGTGCCAGCCGAAATCGGTACGCACCGGCTGCGAAACCTGATCCTTGTTCAAGGCATACAGTGCCTCTTCGAAAGCCGGGTCATAGACACCCTTGCCTGCGTAGCCCAGATCACCGCCCTTGTTGGACGAACCAGGGTCCTGCGAGTATTCCTTGGCCAATGCCGCGAAATCCTCACCCTTGGCCAGACGCTGCTGAATTTCTTCAATCTTCGCCTTGGCCTGCTCGTCATTCAGCTTGTCGTTCACTTCGATCAGGATGTGTGCCGCACGACGCTGTTCGGACAGATTGGCGATTTCCTTCTGATAAGCCGCCTGCAGGTCCTCGTCCTTGACCTGCACCTTGTCGAAGAAGGACGACTTCTTCAATTCGATGTAGTCGAGTACGACCTGCTCAGGGCTCATGAACTCCTTGGCATGCTCGTCGTAATGCGCCTTGACTTCGTCATCGGTCACCTTGACCGCCGAGGTATCGGCAGGCAGGGTCAGCGACGCGAAATCACGGGTCTGCTTTTCGAGGCGTGCGAAGGCTTCAACCTGTGCGTCGGTTACAAAGGCACTGCCGGCAACACCTGCACGCACCTGACCGATGAGCATTTCCTGACCCAGCATCTGGCGGAACTGCAGACGGCTGTAACCCAACTGGCGAATCACCTGATCGAAACGGTCAGCGCTGAATTTGCCGTCTACCTGAAATTCAGGCGTCTGCAAAAGCTGCTGATCCAGTGCCGCGTCGGAAAACGAGAACTTGGCATCCGCCGCGCCTTGCAGCAGCAGCTTGCGGTCGATCAGGCCCTTGAGCGCTGATTCGCGCAGCAGCTTTTCATCCAGCATGGCAGGATCGAAATCCTTGCCCAGCTGTTGCGAAAGCTGCTGAGCCAACTGGCGGCGCTGCATGTCGACAGCCTGGCTCAACTCATTCTGAGAGATGTCCTCGCCGTTGACTTCAGCCGCGTTCTGCTTGTTGCTGGTAGCGGTAAACATCGCTTCGATGCCGGTGAAGGCCATCAAGGCGATGATGAGTCCGATAATTGTCTTGGCAATCCAGCCTTGTGAATTGTCCCTGATGTTCTGCAGCATTGCGTCCCCCAAAACGGTTGTACTGACTAACCAACCGCGGAGCGTGGGTAGAAAGCGGATAGAAGAAAGGCGCATCCGAGGATGCGCCTTCTCGTAACTGACGAAGCGGTAGGGCTCGAACCCCTCGGTGTCGCAACCGAGTGCACCACCGCTCCGCTACTGGATCAGGACAGGCCCGATCCAGCGGGCAAAGGCATAGAGAGGCTTAGTTGACAGCTTCTTTAAGAGCTTTACCGGCTTTGAAACCTGGTTTCTTGGCAGCAGCGATTTCCAGCGTCTTGCCAGTCTGAGGGTTGCGACCGATGCGAGCAGGACGATCAGTCACGGAGAACGTACCAAAGCCAACCAAAACAACCGAGTCGCCAGCCTTCAGAGCGCCAGTGACGGATTCGATCACTGCGTCCAGCGCGCGGCCAGCAGCAGCTTTCGGGATATCAGCAGATGCAGCGATAGCATCAATCAGTTCCGACTTGTTCACTCTAAGTCCCCTTATCTCTATATTGAGTATGTTTCTAAGTTTTAGGTGTTAAGCAAAACGAGCGCTGGAAGGCTTGCCAGTGATTGCTTTAAAGAGCCGCTTTATAACAAGGGCTCTAAAAAGCTGTCAAGGAAGCCTGCCCAGACTTAATGCGTGCTAATTCTGTCCTTAGAGTCAGACTCGCGCTTCTCTTCCTTGGCGACCAGATCTGTAGCCACGTCCGGCAAAGGCTCCGGCGCGTATTGCAGCGCAATTTGCAGGACTTCGTCAATCCATTTAACGGGCTTGATCTGCAGATCCTGCTTGATATTGTCAGGAATCTCCTTCAAATCACGCACGTTTTCTTCTGGAATGATCACCGTCTTGATTCCGCCACGGTGTGCAGCCAGCAGTTTTTCCTTCAAACCACCAATCGCCAGCACTTGACCACGCAAAGTAATTTCGCCCGTCATTGCCACATCCGCACGCACAGGGATCTGCGTAAGCGCCGAAACAAGGGCGGTGCACATGCCCACACCAGCGCTCGGTCCATCCTTCGGCGTGGCGCCTTCCGGCATGTGGATATGCGTGTCGTGTTTCTCGTGGAAATCAGCTGGAATGCCCAGGCTACGAGCCCGGCTGCGAACCACGGTCTGGGCTGCGGTAATGGATTCGACCATCACATCCCCGAGCGAACCGGTCTTGATCAACTGGCCCTTGCCCGATACCACGGCAGCCTCGATGGTCAGCAATTCACCACCCACCTGCGTCCACGCCAGGCCGGTGACCTGACCGATCTGATCCTGCTGCTCTGCCAGCCCGTAGCGGAACTTGCGCACGCCCAGGAAGTGCTCGAGCATGTCGGCTGTGACCTGAACCGCGAAACGTTTTTCCATCGCGTGCTCTTTGACCGCCTTGCGGCAGACCTTGGCAATCTGACGCTCAAGCCCGCGCACGCCCGCTTCACGGGTGTAGTAACGGATGATGTCGCGGATCGCATCCTCATCAAAACTGATCTCACCTTTCTTCAAGCCGTTGGCCTGAATCTGCTTGGGCGAGAGGTACTTGACGGCGATGTTGATCTTTTCGTCTTCGGTGTAGCCCGGCAGGCGAATGACTTCCATCCGGTCCAGCAAGGCTGGCGGAATGTTCATCGAGTTCGACGTGCAAAGGAACATCACGTCCGAAAGATCGTAGTCGACCTCAAGGTAGTGATCGTTGAAATTGTGGTTCTGCTCGGGATCAAGCACCTCGAGCAATGCCGACGCCGGATCGCCACGCATGTCGCTGCCCATCTTGTCGATTTCGTCAAGCAGGAACAGCGGGTTGCGAACGCCCACCTTTGTCATCTTTTGTATCAATCTTCCTGGCATCGAACCAATGTAAGTCCGGCGATGACCACGAATTTCAGCCTCGTCACGCACGCCGCCGAGTGCCATCCGCACGAATTTACGGTTGGTTGCGTTGGCGATGGACTCGGCCAGGGAGGTTTTACCCACACCCGGTGGACCTACCAGACACAGCACAGGGCCACGAATCTTCTTCACGCGCTTTTGCACGGCGAGGTATTCGAGGATGCGTTCCTTGACCTCGTCCAGACCGTAATGGTCGGCATCGAGAATCGCTTCGGCACGCGCAAGGTCCAGACGTACCTTGCTCTGCGCCTTCCACGGCACCTGAACCAGCCAGTCGATGTAGGAACGCACCACGGTCGCTTCGGCGGACATCGGCGACATCTGCTTGAGCTTGTTCAGCTCGGCATTCGCCTTGGTCAGAGCGTCCTTGGGCAGACCTGCGGCATCGATGCGCTTTTTCAGCTCTTCGATTTCGTTGTGGCCTTCGTCGCCATCGCCCAGTTCCTTCTGAATGGCCTTCATCTGCTCATTCAGGTAGTACTCGCGCTGGCTGCGCTCCATTTGCTTCTTAACGCGACCGCGAATGCGCTTTTCGACCTGCAGCAGGTCGATTTCGGCATCCAGCAAGGCCAGCACATGCTCGACACGGGCTGACAGGTCGATAATCTCGAGTATTTCCTGCTTCTGCTCGATTTTGAGCGCCATGTGCGCGGCCATGGTGTCAACCAGGCGACCAGGCTCATCGATGCTGTTAAGCGACGACAGGACCTCTGCGGGGACCTTCTTGCCCAGTTGCACATACTGCTCGAATTGAGCCAGCAGGCTGCGCACGAACACTTCGGATTCACGGTCCGGTGCATCGACTTCGTCGATCAGCGAGACGTCTGCGCGGTAGTGGCCATCGACTTCGATAAAACGCTCTACCGAACCACGCTGCTCACCTTCGACCAGCACCTTGACGGTGCCATCGGGCAGCTTGAGCAATTGCAATACGGTTGCAATGGTGCCGACGCTGTACAGAGCCTTTTCATCAGGATCGTCGTCAGCCGGGTTTCTTTGCGCGAGCAGCAGGATCTGCTTGTCGCCTGTCATTGCCGCTTCAAGGGCTTCGATAGACTTCTCGCGCCCCACGAACAGCGGGATAACCATGTGCGGATAAACCACGACATCACGCAATGGCAAGAGAGGCAATTCAATAGTGGTCTTCATGATTTCGCCTCTACGGCGGCCAATTGGCCGGGACAGATGGAATTAGCTTGAAGCCAAGATGGGGGTAGCGTCAGAAAAAAACAAGCTCTAGAGGCGCGACCCGCCAAGATCAGTTTCTTCATACAAAACGAATGAACAGCCTAAAAATGCAAAAGGGGACCAAAAAGGCCCCCTTCAGTATTACTTCACACGCATATGAACATGCGTTTATGCGTCGGGAGCAACCTTGGCAGGCGGCTCGTTGTTTTCGTAGATCAACAACGGCTTGGACGTGCCATCGATAACGCTTTCGTCGATCACCACCTTGCTCACATCGCTTTGCGACGGGATTTCGTACATGGTGTCGAGCAGCACGCCCTCGAGAATCGAACGCAGGCCACGGGCACCGGTCTTGCGCTCCAGCGCGCGACGGGCAACCGATTTCAGCGCATCGGTACGGAACTCGAGGTCCACACCTTCCATCTCGAACAGCTTGGCATACTGCTTGGTCAGTGCGTTCTTCGGCTCGGTGAGGATCTGTATCAAAGCAGCCTCATCCAGCTCGTCCAGCGTTGCAAGCACCGGCAGACGGCCCACGAACTCGGGGATCAGACCGAACTTGACCAGATCGTCAGGTTCGACTTCACGCAGCGACTCGCCGACCTTCTTGCCCTCCTCCTTGCTGCGAACCTCGGCGTTGAAGCCGATGCCGCCACGGGTGGAACGGTTCTGAATGACCTTTTCCAGGCCCGAGAAGGCGCCACCGCAGATAAAGAGGATATTACGCGTGTCCACCTGCAGGAATTCCTGCTGCGGGTGCTTGCGACCACCTTGAGGCGGAACGGAAGCCACGGTGCCCTCGATCAGTTTCAGCAAGGCTTGCTGCACGCCTTCACCGGACACGTCACGAGTGATCGAAGGGTTGTCGGATTTGCGCGAAATCTTGTCGATTTCGTCGATGTAGACAATACCCATCTGGGCCTTCTCGACATCGTAATCACATTTCTGCAACAGCTTCTGGATAATGTTTTCGACGTCCTCACCCACATAACCGGCTTCGGTCAGGGTGGTGGCGTCAGCGATGGTGAACGGTACGTTGAGCAGGCGAGCCAGAGTTTCGGCCAGCAACGTCTTGCCGGAACCCGTAGGTCCGATCAGCAGGATGTTACTCTTGCCCAGTTCGACGTCGTCGTTCTTCTTGTCACGCTGATTCAGACGCTTGTAGTGGTTGTACACCGCTACTGCGAGAACCTTTTTGGCACGCTCCTGACCGATTACATACTGGTCAAGGATGCCGCTGATTTCTTTTGGCGAAGGCAATTTATGCGCGCTGCTTTCGGCCTGGGCTTCCTGCACCTCCTCACGGATGATGTCGTTGCACAGGTCGACGCACTCGTCGCAGATAAAGACCGAGGGGCCGGCAATCAATTTGCGCACTTCATGCTGGCTTTTGCCACAGAAGGAGCAATAGAGCAATTTGCCGTTGTCCTCGCCGTTGCGGGTGTCAGTCATTCGATCGATCCAATCCGGTAGGCTTGCAACACAAGATGAAGGCTATTGCGGGCTTTTTCAAGTCCGCAGGCGGTCGGTTGTCCCGACCCCCTACATTTTGAGCCGCTTAGGCAGGCATTTGACGCTTGTTGATCACCGAGTCGATCAGGCCATATTCGGCTGCACGCTCTGCGCTCATGAAGTTATCACGCTCGGTATCGCGCTCGATGGTTTCGAGGCTCTGGCCGGTGTGATGAGCCAGCAGCGAGTTGAGACGGTGACGAATGTGCAGGATTTCCTTGGCATGGATGTCGATGTCCGACGCCTGCCCCTGGAAACCGCCCAGCGGCTGGTGAATCATCATTCGCGAGTTGGGCAGGCAGTGACGCTTGCCTTCTGCACCGCCGGCCAGCAGGAATGCACCCATGCTGCAAGCCTGACCGATACAGATGGTCGAAACGTCCGGCTTGATGAACTGCATGGTGTCGTAGATCGACATGCCTGCAGTCACCGAACCGCCCGGCGAGTTGATGTAGAGATGGATATCCTTGTCCGGGTTTTCCGCTTCAAGGAAAAGCAGTTGCGCCGCGATAAGGTTGGCCATGTAGTCCTCTACCGGACCCACCATAAAGATGACTCGCTCCTTGAGAAGGCGCGAATAGATGTCATAGGCGCGTTCGCCACGGGCGGACTGCTCGATAACCATCGGGACCAGGCCGCCAGCGGCCTGGATGTCAGAGTTCTGCTGAATATAAGAATTGCGGGACATGTCCTGCATTCACTCCCAAATAGTCGAGTCTTGAATACGCACAAGCCAGCGCGAAGGCTGGCTTGTGGGTGTTTTCGCACGAAAAGAGAAATCAGTCGGCTTTTGGAGCTTCCACCGGCTTGACAGCTTCTTCGTAGGAGACCGATTTGTCGGTCACGCTAGCTTTCTGCAAAACAGTATCTACAACTTGCTCTTCAAGCACAACAGAACGTACCTCGTTCATTTGCTGCTCGTTCTTGTAGTACCAGGCAACGACCTGCTCAGGCTCCTGATAGGCAGAGGCCATTTCCTGAATCATTTCGCGAACGCGAGCATCATCAGGCTTGAGGTCGAACTGCTTGACGACCTCGGCAACGATCAGACCCAGCTCGACGCGGCGCTTGGCCTGCTCTTCGAACAGCTCTGCCGGCAGCTGGTCAGGCTTGATGTTGCCACCGAACTGCTGAACGGCCTGCACACGCAGACGGTTGACTTCGTTTTCCAGCAGCGCCTTGGGCACTTCGATCGGGTTGGCGGCCAGCAGACCGTCCATGACCTGATTCTTGACCTTGGACTTGATCGCCTGACGCAGCTCGCGCTCCATGTTCTTGCGAACTTCGGTGCGGAAGCCTTCGATACCGGTTTCCTTGATACCGAACTGCTTGAAGAACTCTTCGTTCAGCTCAGGCAGCTTTGGCTCGGAAACGGTGTTGACGGTCACGGTGAACTCGGCAGCCTTGCCGGCCAGCTCGAGGTTCTGATAGTCCTCTGGGAAGGTCACGTTCAGAACGCGCTCTTCACCGGCCTTGGCGCCAACCAGACCGTCTTCGAAACCAGGAATCATGCGGCCCGAACCCAGAACCAGCTGGGTACCGGTAGCGGAACCGCCAGCGAACACTTCGCCGTCGACCTTGCCGACGAAATCGATGTTCAACTGGTCTTCGTTCTGGGCAGCACGATCAGCCACTTCGAAACGAACGTTCTGCTTGCGCAGCACTTCAAGCATGTTGTCCAGATCGCTGTCGGCCACGTCGGCAGACAGGCGCTCTACGGAGATGCTATCGAAGCCGGCAACGGTGAATTCCGGGAATACTTCGAAAGTAGCCACGTATTCCAGATCTTTGCCTTTTTCGAACGACTTGGGCTCTACAGCAGGAGCACCAGCCGGGTTCAGCTTCTGCTCAACCACAGCTTCATAAAAAGTAGCCTGAATCAGATCGCCCAGTGCTTCCTGACGTGCGCCGTCCTCGTAACGCTGACGAATCACGCTCATAGGCACCTTGCCAGGGCGGAAGCCCGGGATCTTGGCTTTGCGCGCGGTCTGTTGCAGACGCTTGTTGACTTCGGTCTCGATGCGCTCGGCAGGCACGCCAATGGTCATGCGGCGCTCAAGAGCGGAAGTATTTTCAACAGAAACTTGCATGGATATTCCTCGTTGCACAGACGTTAGCCGGCCGTTTCCGACCCCAGAATCAAGGGCATGCATTCTAGTGGGTCAAACTCAAGAAGTCACCCTACTGAAAAAGGGCGGGTTAACAAGAAGGAATCGGCCTGCAGCCGGAGGAGAAAGGAAAACACCTCGCATCACTCGCGACGTGTCTGGCACGGCCCCTATATAAGGAAGCATCTGCACCGGACGATGACCGAATCCATCTGCATAGCAAGCCTCGATCGACCGACGGCGACAGGGCCGACGGACCAGCGAGGCGATGGAACGAATACGCCAAAACAAAAAAAGCCGCACTAGGCGGCTTTCTTTTTGTACCTTTTTGCAACCGAAACACTGATAGTCGGCTACATTTATCCTGGTGCGGACGGAGAGACTCGAACTCTCACACCTTGCGGCGCTGGAACCTAAATCCAGTGTGTCTACCAATTCCACCACATCCGCATTTCAGACTTTTAAAGCAAAGGCGCCAGACTATGAATCTGGCGCCCTTCTTAATATGGGGTGGACGATGGGGTTCGAACCCACGACCGCAGGAGTCACAATCCTGTGCTCTACCAACTGAGCTACGCCCACCATATTGCGCGTGACGATAAAACTTACTTGCTGTGCCAAAGCTGCCTTAAATGGCGCACCCGGCAGGACTCGAACCTGCGACCATCCGCTTAGAAGGCGGATGCTCTATCCAGCTGAGCTACGGGCACTTATATAATTTGTATTCTTGCGATAACAAACTAAAAGGCTTTCAATCACACCGAGCTGATTTGCAACTCTGCCTGACCGAATCAACCAGTGCTAGCTTAACCAGTGCTGGGCTCTGCCCGGCAAGTGCGACGAATCTTATAGACGGCCCCTGGGGTCGTCAACCTTTTTTTGAAAAAAATTCAGCTAGATAAAGGAGTTAGCTGAATATACAAAGCAATCGCCTTTGCCCTCGCGCCATGTCATGCGAGAATGCGCGCTCATTTTATTTCCTCTCGATGGTTAATCACGCGTCATGACTGCAAAACTAATCGACGGCAAGGCGATCGCCGCCAGCCTGCGCCAGCAGATCGCCAAACGTGTCGCCGAACGTGGCCAGCAAGGTCTGCGTACGCCGGGCCTCGCGGTGATTCTGGTCGGCAGCGACCCCGCGTCCCAGGTCTATGTCTCTCACAAGCGCAAGGACTGCGAGGAAGTAGGCTTTATCTCCCAGGCCTACGACTTGCCCGCTGAGACCACTCAGACCGCACTGACCGATCTGATCGACCGCCTCAACGAGGATGCCGCTGTCGACGGCATCCTGCTGCAACTGCCCTTGCCTGCGCACCTCGATGCTTCGCTGCTGCTGGAGCGCATTCGCCCGGACAAGGACGTGGACGGTTTCCATCCTTATAACGTGGGCCGTCTCGCCCAGCGCATCCCGCTGCTGCGCCCGTGCACCCCAAAAGGCATCATCACCCTGCTGGAAAGCACCGGTGTCGACCTGTACGGGCTGGATGCCGTCGTCGTCGGTGCGTCCAACATCGTCGGTCGCCCAATGGCAATGGAACTGCTGCTGGCGGGCTGCACCGTCACGGTGACCCACCGTTTCACCAAGGATCTGGCAGGCCATGTAGGTCGTGCCGATCTGGTGGTGGTTGCCGCCGGCAAGCCAGGCCTTGTCAAAGGCGAATGGATCAAGCCAGGTGCCATCGTCATCGATGTCGGCATCAATCGCCAGGAAGACGGCAAGCTGGTAGGCGACGTGGTTTACGAGACCGCCCTGCCCCGCGCCGGCTGGATCACTCCGGTTCCGGGCGGCGTTGGCCCCATGACCCGCGCCTGCCTGCTGGAAAACACGCTGTACGCCGCAGAAACCCTGCACGACTGATCAGCCTGCAGCAATAAAAAACGGCACCTTCAAGGTGCCGTTTTTTTTACCTCGACAAAACCTTACTTCTTGCCAGCCTCCCAGCTTTTCAGCAGGTCAGCGTAGGCGATGGTTTCACCCTTGGGTTTCTCGTTGGCCAGTTTGCGCTGTGGCGCGAGGAACTTGCCGTTGCTCTCTTCGGCCTTCTTGTACCAGGCTTCCGCGGTGGTTTCCGGATTCATCTTCGGCGCACACTTGCTGGCTTCCTGAACCTTGGAGCGCTCAATGCGCGTCATGATTGCATCCTGGTCCTTGGCCAGACCGTCGAGGGCCTCCTGCGCAGTCTTCTCGCCAGTGACCGCCTCGGCCACATGGCTCCACCACAGCTGTGCCAGCTTCGGATAGTCAGGCACGTTGGTGCCGGTAGGCGACCATTGAACGCGGGCCGGGCTGCGATAGAACTCCACCAGACCTCCCAGCTTGGGCGCCAGCGCGGTCATTTCCTTGGAGTTGATGTCCGACTCGCGAATCGGCGTCAGGCCGACGATGGTTTTCTTCAGCGAAACGCTTTTCGAGGTCACGAACTGCGCATACAGCCAGGCGGCCAGACGCTTTTTCTCGTCGGACGACTTCAGGAACGTCCATGAACCCACATCCTGGTAGCCAAGCTTCATGCCTTCCTTCCAGTAAGGGCCTTTTGGCGAAGGCGCCATGCGCCACTTCGGCGTGCCGTCAGCATTCATTACCGGCAGGCCCGGCTTGGTCATGTCGGCGGTAAAGGCGGTGTACCAGAAAATCTGTTGCGCGACGTTACCCTGCGACGGCACCGGCCCGGATTCGGAGAAGGTCATGCCCGCCGCTTCCGGCGGCGCATAGGCTTTCAGCCAGTCGATGTATTTCTGCGTAGCGAACACTGCCGCCGGGCCGTTGGTGTCGCCACCGCGGGTAATGCTGGAGCCGACCGGATGGCAGTCTTCGACGCGAATACCCCACTCATCCACCGGCAGACCGTTAGGCAAACCCTTGTCGCCGCTGCCGGCCATGGAGAACCAGGCATCGGTGAAACGCCAGCCCAGTGACGGGTCTTTCTTGCCATAGTCCATGTGCCCGAAGACTTTCTTGCCGTCGATCTCCTTGACGTCTTCGCTGAAGAATTTGGCGATGTCCTCGTAAGCCGACCAGTTGACCGGAACGCCCAACTCATAGCCGTACTTGTCCTTGAATTTCTTTTTCAGGTCGGGACGTTCGAACCAGTCGGCACGGAACCAGTACAGGTTGGCGAACTGCTGGTCAGGCAGTTGATAAAGCTTGCCATCCGGAGCAGTGGTAAACGAGGTGCCGATGAAGTCTTTCAGGTCCAGCGTCGGCGACGTGACTTTGCTGCCTTCCGGACTGGCCATCAGATCCGTCAGAGACAGGGCCTTGCCGTAGCGAAAGTGCGTACCGATCAGGTCCGAGTCGTTGACCCAGCCGTCGTAGATACTCTTGTCCGACTGCATGGCGGTCTGCAGCTTTTCGATGACATCACCTTCCTGCAGCAAGTCATGGGTGACTTTGATACCGGTGATTTCGGTGAACGCCTTGGCCAGGGTCTTGGACTCGTATTCATGGGTGGTCAGGGTTTCCGACACCACCTTGATGTCCATGCCACGAAACGGCTTGGCAGCTTCGATGAACCACTCCAGCTCTTTCAACTGCTCGGCATCGGAAAGCGTGCTCGGCTTGAACTCGCTCGCCGCCCACTTCTTCGCCGCATCTTCGTACTGATCCGCCCACGCCGACACGCTCAACCCACTGAGCATGATCATGGTTGCCAGCGTCACGCTATGTTGCAGCTTGTTTTTCTTATTGAACATAGTCATCTCCAGGTTGCTTTCATGTAGTCCCGCTTTTTTCAATACTGCCGACCGGATCACCCCGGCAACCACGCCCGGCCGCCCTCTAACCCCAACGCATCACCACCAACAGCCACACCAGGGAAGCCCCAGAAGCGATCCAGATGCTCCAGTCCGTCGCGCCGATCACCAGCAAATGCAGATAAGCGCTACCTAAAAGCCCAATGAAAAGACGGTCGCCACGCGTGGTGGCAATCGGCAGAAAACCGCGGCGCTCGATACTTGCCGAGCGCAATTCCCATACGGTCATTCCTGCCAGCAGAAGCGCAATACTGATAAAGAAGGCCGCAGTGGGCAGTGTCCAGGACATCCACTCCATTTTTTCGACTCCTCAGACACGACCAAGAGCAAAGCCCTTGACCACATGGTTGCGAACGAACCAGATCACCAGCATGCCCGGCAGAATGGTCAACACCCCTGCCGCCGCCAGCACCCCCCAATCGATACCCGATGCCGAGACGGTGCGGGTCATCACCGCAGCGATCGGCTTGGCGTTCACCGATGTCAGGGTGCGCGCCAGCAACAGCTCGACCCAGGAGAACATGAAGCAGAAAAACGCGGTGACCCCGATACCCGAGCCAATCAGTGGAATGAAAATCTTCACGAAAAACTTGGGAAAGCTGTAACCGTCTATGTAGGCCGTTTCATCGATTTCCTTGGGAACACCTGACATGAAACCCTCCAGAATCCATACGGCCAGCGGAACGTTGAACAGACAGTGCGCCAGTGCAACGGCGATGTGCGTGTCAAACAGGCCGATGGACGAATACAGTTGGAAAAATGGCAGCAGGAAGACTGCCGGTGGTGCCATGCGGTTGGTCAGCAGCCAGAAGAACAGGTGCTTGTCGCCGAGAAAACGATAGCGTGAAAACGCATAGGCTGCCGGCAGTGCGACGCTCAGCGATATCACGGTATTGAGGCACACGTAGTACAGCGAGTTGAGGTAGCCGCTGTACCAGCTCTCGTCAGTGAAGATCACCTTGTAGTTGGCCAGGGTGAAATCCTGCGGCCACAGGGTCAGGCCACCCAGGATCTCGGTATTGGTCTTGAACGACATGTTGATCAGCCAGTAGATCGGCACCAGCAGAAACAACAGGTAAATCCACAGCGGTATGGTTTTGCGCAGACTCATGACCAGCCCCTCAATTCTTTTCGCTGTGAGTCATGGCGGTGTAGAACACCCATGACACCAACAGAATGATCAGGAAATACACCAGCGAGAACGAGGCCGCAGGCCCCAGGTCGAACTGCCCGAGCGCCATGGTGGTCAGGGTCTGACTGAGGAAAGTAGTGGAGTTGCCCGGCCCGCCACCGGTCAGCACGAACGGCTCGGTGTAGATCATGAAGCTGTCCATGAAGCGCAACATCACCGCGATCAGCAGCACGCTTTTCATCTTCGGCAACTGGATGTGCCGGAAGATCGCCCAACCGGACGCACGATCGATGCGTGCCGCCTGGTAATACACATCCGGAATTGCCCGCAACCCTGAATAGCAAAGCAAGGCCACCAGCGAGGTCCAGTGCCAGACATCGATGACCAGCACCGTCACCCAGGCATCCGAGGCATTGGCGGCGTAGTTGTAGTTGATGCCCAGCACGTTGTTCAGCGTGTACCCCAGCAAACCGATATCACCACGGCCGAAGATCTGCCAGATCGTGCCGACCACGTTCCACGGGATCAGCAGTGGAATGGTCATCACGATCAGGCACAACGACGACCAGCGCCCTTTGGTCGGCATGGTCAGGGCAATCGCGATACCCAGCGGGATCTCGATCAGCAGTACACAGCCCGAATAAATGAACTGACGCAGCAGCGAGTCATGCAGACGCGGGTCCTGCAGGACCTGCCGGAACCAGTCAGTGCCTACGAAATAGCGGCTGGACTGGTCGAAGATGTCCTGCACTGAATAGTTGACCACAGTCATCATCGGGATAATCGCGCTGAATGCCACCAGCAGAAACACCGGCATCACCAGCCACCAGGCCTTGTTGTTCTGAACCTTACGCATGGGACACCTCACTGGCAGGGCCGGCTTCGATCAGGTAATCATCTGCATAGAGCATCAGCCATTGCCCCGGAAAGCTGATCCAGGCCTGGCCTTGCGGCACCGGTTTGTCTTCCTGCAGCCGCACCTTCAGCAGTTGCCCACCCAGTTTCAGGGTGATGATCTTGTAGGTGCCGAGGTCTTCCACATAGGTCACGTCGGCACACATCGCATCGTCGTAAGGTCCGTCCCAGACATGAACGAACTCGGGACGAATGCCTGCTTTCAGACTTTTCCACGGTGTATTGGCGAGCCGTTGCTGCAACGACTCAGGCAGCGGCAGGTGAATATCCGCAAAACCGACGCCGCCCGGCTGCGGCGTAACGTCAATCAGATTCATCCCCGGGCTGCCGATGAAATAGCCGACAAAGGTGTGCGACGGCTTCTCGAACAGCTCCCGCGGCGTGCCGAACTGGACGATCTGACCGCCATACATCACGGCGATCTTGTCGGCGAAAGTCGACGCCTCCAGTTGATCGTGAGTGACGTAGACCATGGTGATATTGAACTGCTCGTGGATCTGCTTGAGCTTGCGCCGCAGCTTCCACTTCAGGTGTGGGTCGATCACAGTCAACGGTTCGTCGAAGAGGATCGCCGACACGTCATCGCGCACCAGCCCGCGACCCATGGAGACTTTCTGCTTTTCGTCCGCGCTGAGGTTGCGCGCTTTCTTTTTCAGCAGCGGCTGCAGGTCCAGGACATCGGCAATTTCGTTGACCTTGATGAGAATCCGCGCCTCGTCCAGGCCCTGATTGCGCAACGGAAAGGCCAGATTATCGAACACCGTCATGGTGTCGTAGATCACTGGAAACTGGAAAACCTGAGCGATGTTGCGACGCTCCGGGGGCAGCTCATTGACTACTTTCGAGTCGAACAGCACCTGGCCCTGCGACGGACTGAGCAGACCGGAAATGATGTTGAGCAGGGTTGACTTGCCACACCCGGAAGGCCCGAGCAGCGCGTAAGCACCACCCTGCTCCCAGACGTGGCTCATCTCGCGAATTGCATAGTCGTCAGGACCGGGCTTGGCACTGTAGCTGTGCGCAAGGTTCTGCAAGCGGATCTCGGCCATCAGGCAACCCTCGCCATACGCAGGCCCGGCGCCTGAATCAGGCCGCCCTGCTGATCGAATACAAACAGTTTGTGGGTCGGGATGTACACCCGAATCGCCGCATCGACGTCGTAGGCATGCACGCCTGGCAGATGCAGGACCAGCGAGAACAGCTCGTTGCGCACATGCAGGAAGGTTTCCGAACCACTGATTTCCGCCAGCTCGACGGTGACCGCCAGTTCCAGATCGTCATCGTTGGACGGCACCAGGCTCAAATGGCTGGGGCGCACGCCGAAACGATATTCGCCGTCGCCGACAGCCCGCAGGTCGACGTTGAGCGGGAAATGCACGAAGTTGGCGAAGCTGACTTCATTGCCGTCTATACGGCCCGGCATGAGGTTGATCGGCGGTTCGGAGAACAGCTCGGCGGCCAGCACAGTCGCGGGTCGATGATAGACCTCAGGGGTCTTGCCGCTCTGCACCACCCGCCCTTCATGCAGGATGGTGGTGGTGCCGCCCAGCGCCAGCGCTTCATTGGGCTCGGTAGTGGCGTAGATGGCGATGGTATGGCGAGCGGCGAACAGCTCACGCATTTCCTGGCGCAGCTCTTCGCGCAGCTTGTAATCGAGGTTGACCAGCGGTTCATCGAAGAGGATCAGCTCGGCGTCCTTGACCAGCGCTCTGGCCATCGCGGTGCGCTGCTGCTGCCCACCGGACAGTTCGAGGGGATGGCGTTGCAGGAATTTTTCGATGCGCAACATCTTCGCGGTTTCCTGCACCCGGCTGTGGATCACATCTTTGGACAGACCGGCCTGACGCAGCGGCGAGGCGATGTTTTCGAACACCGTCATGCTCGGGTAATTGATGAACTGCTGATAAACCATCGAGACGTTGCGCAGACGAACCGGACGATGGGTGACATCGACCCCGTTCATCAGCACTCGCCCGCTGTCCGGCTTGTCCAGCCCGGCCATCAAGCGCATCAGGCTGGTTTTGCCGGACAGGGTGCGCCCCAGCAGAACGTTGAATGATCCCGGCTCAAAGCTCAGGGAGGCGTCGTCGATCCAGACCTGGCCATCGACGGCGCGACTGACATGCTCCAGCGTGAGTGACATGGCGTGCCCTTTGTTGTTTTTTTCTTAAGGGTGAATGCGTGACTGTTTGCAGATAGCGACATTCGTGCCAGCTCAGGCGGATCGCCGGTGAGGCCCGAAACAGAGCGTTCGCCCGTATTCAGGGGACGAAACACCTTTCACAGCTGAACAATAATGAACAGAAAATACTGAACACTTGAACAAAATGAACATTGACTTTGAACAAAACTGAACGACACTGGACGGACGTTGCGGGCAAGGATGGTCACGCCGACGGGACCTAAAAACAAAAACAATACGTCATATTCGCAGGCATCCTCATGTCTCAAACCAGCGCTTCGCTTGCTCACGACATCATCATTCAGGATTCATGGACCCGCTGCCGGGACTTCGGCCTCAGTCATCAGACGCGCCCCTCATTCGGCCAACTGCCGGGGGCGGAGGTTTCCAGGCTGCTGGAGCGCCATCGCGGACTGGTACAGACCACCCATCAGGAGGTGCTGCCGGTCTACGAAAACATTCTCAGCAACTCCAGCTGCCTGATTCTTCTGGCCGACCCTCAAGGTCAGTTGCTCAAGTCCTGGGGTGCGCAACGCTTCGTCGAATCGTCCCAGGCTCAGGGCTTCATGCCCGGTGCCAGCTGGAGCGAACGCGGCACGGGCACCAACGCCATCGGCACGGCGCTGGCCTGCGAACAGGCCATCCATATCGAACCGGACGAGCATTTCCTCAAGGCCAATCGCTTCATGACCGGTTCGGCCTCACCGATCTTCGACGCCGACAGGCGCATCATTGCCGTGCTGGATGTGTCCAGTGACAGCTTCCTGCCACCCTCGCACACGCTGGGCATGGTCAAAATGATGAGCCAGTCGGTGGAAAACCGCCTGATCCTCGACCAGTTCCGCGATTCCCACTTCCAGCTGATCTTCAATACCGGTCTGAACAACCTCGATAGCCAATGGGCTGGCCTGCTGATTTTTGACGAAAGCGGCCAGATCCTGTGCGCCAATCGGCGTGCCGACGCCCTGCTGGGGAAGACTCCGGCCGGCGCCAGCATCGAGACGCTGTTCAAATGTCCGATCCTGCAATTGCTCAGCGAGACCGAAGCGCGTCCGTTTGCATTGCATGCATTTGGCAACAATCGCTTTCAGTGCCTGCTCAAGCGGCCGACCCGCAAGCCGCTCAAGCTGCACAGCGTACAGCCAGTTCAGGCACCCGTGGCGCCGCAGAGTCTTGACCTGGAGGCGATCAGCCTGGGTGATGCAAAAATCGAAAAAGCCGTGCGTCAGGCGCAGCGGCTGCTGGAAAAGGACATTCCGCTGCTGATCCACGGGGAAACCGGGGTCGGCAAGGAAGTGTTTGTCAAAGCCCTGCATCAGGCCAGTGCGCGCGCCGGCCAGCCTCTGATCGCCGTCAACTGCGCAGCGATCCCGGCCGAACTGGTCGAGGCCGAGCTGTTTGGCTATGAAAGAGGCGCCTTCACCGGGGCCAATCAGAAGGGCAGCATCGGCCTGATCCGCAAGGCCGACAAAGGCACGCTGTTTCTCGACGAGGTGGGCGACATGCCGATGCCGGTACAGGCGCGGCTGCTGCGCGTGCTTCAAGAGCGCTGCGTTCAGCCACTGGGCAGCAGCGAGTTGTATCCGGTCGACATACGCCTGATTTCAGCCACCAACCGAAGCCTGCGCGATCAGGTCCAAGCGGGGCTTTTCCGCCAGGATCTTTATTACCGGATCAGCGGCCTGAGCATCGAACTTCCTCCCCTGCGCGAGCGGACTGACAAGCATGCGCTTATCCAGCGAATCTGGGAGCGGCACCGTGATGCCCATCAGCGTGCAGGCTTCTCCAGAGAGGTACTTGAGTTATTCGAGCATCACCCTTGGCCGGGTAATCTGCGCCAGCTCAACAGTGTGATTCAGGTGGCGCTGGCACTGGCCGACGAACAGCCGATCGGCACTGACCATCTGCCCGAGGACTTTCTGCTCGATGCACAGGTGAATGAGGAATGCCCTATCCCGGTCAGAACTCAGGAATCGGCCACGCGCCTTCACGCGACCGAAGACCTCGGCCAATTGTTTCAAGCGGCAGGCGGGAATATTTCACAGTTGGCCAAACGTCTGGGCGTCAGCCGCAACACACTGTACAAGCGGTTGCGGGAACAGCGGATCGTTTAGTGTTCGACGCTCGGCAGGCCGAGCATCGAGGACAGGACGCGGAGCGTCCAGAACAGCATGCCCACGCTGAGCGTGGGCACGATAGTCTTCCGCGTCATTATCGTTCCCATGCTCCGCGTGGGAATGCACTTCATGACGCTTCGCGTCACCCAGCCGCCTTACTTGATCAGTCCGCCAGACGCCAGGTGGTGCCGCCCTTGCCGTCTTCCAGAAGCACACCCATGGCGGTGATCTGGTCGCGGATACGGTCGGACTCGGCCCAGTCTTTCGCGGCACGCGCAGCCAGACGCGCCTGAATCAGCGCCTCCACTTCAGCCGCATTAACCCGCCCTTCCGCGCCAGCGCGCAAAAAGTCGTCGGCTTCGAGTTGCAGGACACCCAGCACGCTGGCCAGTTGCTTCAAGCGCGCCGCCAGACCCGCCGCCGCTGCGACATCGGACTCACGAAGACGATTGATCTCGCGAACCATCTCGAACAGCACCGCGCAGGCTTCAGGTGTACCGAAGTCATCGTTCATCGCCGCGCTGAAACGCTCGACGAACGCCTCGCCACCCGCAGGCTCGGCAAGCGGCAGGCCCTTGAGCGCGTGATAGAAACGCTCAAGTGCCGCCTTCGACTCACGCAGGCTGTCTTCGGAATAGTTGATCGCGCTGCGGTAGTGGCTCGACACCAGCAGGTAACGCACCACTTCCGGGTGGTATTTCTCCAGCACGTCGCGGATGGTGAAGAAGTTGTTCAAGGACTTGGACATCTTCTCGCCATTGATGCGAATCATGCCGCAGTGTAACCAGGCATTGGCGTAGGTCTTGCCGGTGGCCGCTTCGCTCTGGGCGATTTCGTTTTCATGGTGCGGAAACTCGAGGTCGCTGCCGCCGCCATGAATATCGAAGGTCTCGCCCAGGCAGCAGGTCGACATCACCGAGCACTCGATATGCCAGCCGGGACGTCCTGCACCCCAGGGCGATTCCCAGCTCGGCTCGCCCGGCTTGACACCTTTCCAGAGCACGAAGTCCAGCGGATCCTCCTTGGACTCGTCCACTTCGATGCGCGCGCCGATGCGCAGGTCTTCGATCTTCTTGCGCGACAGCTTGCCGTAACCCTGAAACTTGCCGACCCGGTAATACACATCGCCGTTACCCGGCGCATAGGCATAGCCCTTGTCGATCAGGGTCTGGATCATGGCGTGCATGCCGGGGATATGATCGGTGGCACGCGGTTCCATGTCTGGCTTGAGGATGTTGAGGCGCGCCTCGTCCTCGTGCATGGCACCGATCATGCGCGCGGTCAGTGCATCGAACGACTCACCGTTTTCCCGCGCCCGGTTGATGATCTTGTCGTCGATATCGGTGATG
Organism: Pseudomonas cerasi; assembly: GCF_027983475.1. Lineage (NCBI taxonomy): Bacteria > Pseudomonadati > Pseudomonadota > Gammaproteobacteria > Pseudomonadales > Pseudomonadaceae > Pseudomonas > Pseudomonas cerasi. The sequence continues at coordinate 839,544 of NZ_JAQJVM010000001.1, read as the reverse complement.
TTGCGCACATAGGTCAGTTCATAACCGCTGAAGCGCAGCCAGCGCGTCACCAGATCGAACGCAACCATGCTGCGGCCATGGCCCAGGTGGCAGTAGTCGTACACGGTCATCCCGCAGACGTACATGCGCACCTTGTTGCCATCCAGCGGCTTGAAAACTTCTTTGCTCTTGGTGAGCGTGTTGTAGATAGAAAGCACGTGCTCCCCCTCAAACGTACAGCATCAGGTCCAGGAATCCCGCAACGTCACGGTGCGGTTGAAGACAGGTCGACCAGGTTTGGAGTCCTTGATGTCCGCGCAGAAATAACCTTCGCGTTCGAACTGGAAACGGTCTTCCGGCTGCGCTTGGCCCAACGAGGGCTCGGCGCGACAACCGGTCAGTACTTGCAGGGAGTCCGGGTTGATATTGTCCAGAAAGCTTGCGCCCTCTTCGGCTTTTTCAGGGTTTGGCGAACGGAACAGACGATCGTACAGACGCACTTCGCACTCTATGCTCTCGGCTGCCGGCACCCAGTGCACGACGCCCTTGACCTTGCGGCCTTCAGGATTCTTGCCCAGGGTGTCCGGATCGTAGGAGCAACGCAGCTCGACGATGTTGCCGTCGGCATCCTTGATCGCTTCATCGGCGCGGATCACATAGCTGCCACGCAAACGCACTTCGCCATTGGGCTCAAGACGCTTGTAGCCCTTTGGCGGCTCTTCCATGTAATCGTCGCGGTCGATGTACAGCTCACGCGAGAACGGCAGCTCGCGCATGCCCAGGTCCTCTTTCGGGTGGCGCGGCAGTTCCAGCTTCTCGACCTGACCTTCCGGGTAGTTGGTGATGACCACTTTCAGCGGGCGCAGCACGCACATGGCGCGCGGCGCGCTGTGGTCCAGGTCGTCGCGGATGCTGAATTCGAGCATGCCGAAATCGACCACGCCGTCAGAGCGGTTGGTGCCGATCATTTCGCAGAAATTGCGAATCGATTTCGGCGTGTAGCCACGACGACGGAAGCCCGACAGCGTCGACATACGCGGGTCATCCCAGCCACTGACGTGTTTCTCGTCAACCAGTTGCTTGAGCTTGCGCTTGCTGGTGATGGTGTAGTTCAGGTTCAGGCGCGAGAACTCATACTGGCGCGGCTTGCACGGCACCTGCAGGTTGTCGAGGAACCAGTCGTACAGCGGACGATGGCTTTCGAACTCCAGGGTGCAGATCGAGTGGGTGATGCCTTCGAGGGCATCCGACTGACCGTGGGTGAAGTCATAGATCGGGTAGATGCACCACTTGTCGCCGGTCTGATGGTGATGCGCATGACGAATGCGGTAGATGATCGGGTCACGCAGGTTCATGTTCGGCGAGGCCATGTCGATTTTGGCGCGCAGTACACGAGCGCCATCCTCGAACTCGCCGGCTTTCATGCGCGCGAACAGGTCGAGGTTTTCCTCGACGCCGCGCTCGCGGAACGGACTGTTCTTGCCCGGCTCGGTCAGGGTGCCGCGATATTCGCGCGCCTGTTCGGGGGTCAGATCGTCAACGTAAGCCTTGCCCGCCTTGATCAGCTCGACCGCCCAGTCGTGCAACTGGTCGAAATACTGCGAGGCGTAGCGCACTTCGCCCGCCCATTCGAAGCCCAGCCACTTGACGTCACTCATGATGGCGTCGATGTATTCCTGGTCTTCCTTGGCCGGGTTGGTGTCATCGAAACGCAGGTGCGTATCGCCACCGAACTCCTTGGCCAGACCGAAGTTCACGCAGATCGACTTGGCGTGACCGATGTGCAGGTAGCCGTTGGGCTCCGGCGGAAAGCGGGTCACGATTTTGCTGTGCTTGCCCGAGTCCAGGTCTGCCTGCACGATAGGACGCAGGAAATTGGTCGGTACGGCTGGACCTGCCTTTGAATGGGCAGCGGGTTCTGGAGTGGGCTTGCTCATAGGATCCTTGGACATACGTGCGCGGCCAGGGTAGGCCGACTAAATCAAAGCGCTTATCATAGCCGAAGCTGTCAAGTCCCTGACAACAGACTGCGTATTTGAAGGCATAAAAGCTGCAAAAGCGCTGAAAAATGTAACCTCGTCTGTAAACTGCGCGTCAGGGTCATAATCTGCCCATTCATGCATGACTAGAGAGCGACTTCCCAAATGCCTAATGTAAAGCTGACTACCAACCACGGCGACATCGTGCTGCAACTGAACGAAGAAAAGGCGCCGCTGACCGTTGCCAACTTCATCGAATACGTTAAAGCCGGTCATTACGAAAACACGGTTTTCCACCGTGTGATCGGCAACTTCATGGTTCAGGGCGGCGGTTTCGAGCCTGGCATGAAAGAAAAGAAAGACAAGCGCCCGAGCATCCAGAACGAAGCCGACAACGGTCTGCCGAACAAGAAGTACAGCGTCGCCATGGCCCGCACCATGGAGCCGCATTCGGCCTCTGCGCAGTTCTTCATCAACGTCGCTGACAACGCCTTCCTGAACCACAGCGCCAAGACCGTTCAAGGCTGGGGTTACGCTGTATTCGGTGAAGTGATCGAAGGCACTGACGTCGTCGACAAGATCAAAGGCGTGGCAACTTCCAGCAAGGCCGGCCATCAGGACGTCCCGGTAGAAGACGTGATCATCGAGAAAGCCGAGATCGTTGAGTGATACTGCTGATCTCCGATCTGCACCTTGAACAGGAGCGCCCGGACATTACCCGGGCGTTTCTGGATCTGCTCGCAGGACGCGCTCGCGACGCCGAGTCGCTGTATATCCTCGGGGATTTTTTTGAAGTCTGGATCGGTGACGACGCGATGTCGCCGTTCCAGCTTTCGATCTGCAAGGCCCTGCGCGAGTTGAGCGACAGCGGCACACGAATTTTTCTGATGCACGGCAACCGTGATTTCATGCTCGGCAAGGGTTTCTGCAAGGCAGCAGGCTGCACGCTGCTGAGTGACCCGAGCGTCGTGCAGTTGAACGGTGAGCCGGTGCTGCTGATGCACGGCGACAGTCTGTGCACCCGCGATGAAGGTTATATCCGGATGCGTCGCTATCTGCGCCATCCGCTGACGCTTTTCATTCTGCGCCATTTGCCGCTGGGCACCCGCCATAAGCTGGCGCGCAAGTTGCGTAATGAGAGCCGTGCGCAAACCCGTATGAAGGCCAACGATATTGTCGATGTGACGCCGGACGAGGTGCCGCGGATCATGCAGCAGTTCGGCGTGCGTACGTTGGTCCACGGTCACACTCATCGTCCGGCGATTCATAAGTTGCAGATTGGCGATCAGGCGGCCAGGCGCATTGTGCTGGGTGACTGGGATCGTCAGGGCTGGGTGTTGCAGGTGGATGATCAGGGTTTCAGCCTGAACCCGTTCGACTTTGTGCCTGAAACGACTGCGCTGTTGAATTGATTGCGCGGTAACGGCTGAGAGCACAGCGGCTCTGCGACTTCAGGTGGATTGAAGTCCGACTCAGACTCTCGTTCCCACGCTCCGCGTGGTAATGCAGTTCGTGACGCTCCGCGTCACATAGCGGTTCTGCGCCTTCAGCTGGATTGCCGTTCGGCTCAGGTCACCTTTTCGCCCCTCGACGACTCACTTTGAGGGGCCAAAGTGAGCAAAGTCCCCGCTCCTGTTTCCGGCCCGACTTCGTCGGGTTCCTTCGCCCTGTCACTAACGTCGCACTCTGCGTCGTCTGTGCCATCGCGGTTGAAAAAGCACTTTAGAGCAGTTTGGCCAAAGGCACGGTTCAGATAGGCGCATAAGAAACTAGTGCCCGCCCCCTGCCGCAGGCCCGGCCTTGGCGGCGAATGGAGGTTTGGCCAGCCAGACGAGCAGGATCAGTCCTGCGAATATCCAGCCCAGCAGGTAGAAGTAATCCACGGTGGACATCATGTAGGCCTGGGCGTTGAGGGTCTGCTCCAGTTGCGCGTAGGCCTGCGGGCTGGCGCCGCCCAGGCTGTCAAGGGCGTGGCGGGTGGCTGGGTCGAAGGTGCTGATGTTTTCACTCAGGTAGGCATGATGCTGGTTGGCGCGGCGAATCCAGATCCAGGTGGTGAGCGAGGCTGCGAAGCTGCCACCCAGGGTGCGCAGGAAGGTTGCCAGCCCTGAACCATCGGCGATCTGATTGGGCGGCAGGTCAGACAGCAGAATACTCAGAGTCGGCATGAAGAACAGTGCCACGCCAATGCCCATGAACAACTGCACCATCGCCACATGCTCGAAATCCACGTCGGTGTTGAAGCCTGCACGCATGAAGCAACTCAACCCCATCGCCAGGAATGCCAGCCCGGCCAATAGACGCAGATCGAATTTGTGCGCGTACTTGCCGACAAAGGGCGACATCAGTACCGGCAGGATGCCAATCGGCGCGACGGCCAGCCCAGCCCAGGTCGCGGTGTAGCCCATCTGGGTCTGCAACCACTGCGGCAATATCAGGTTGATGCCGAAGAAGCCGGAATAGCCGCCGATCATGACCAGTGTGCCGATGCGGAAATTGCGGTAGGCAAACAGGCGCAGGTTGACGATCGGATGCTTGTCGGTCATTTCCCAGATCACGAAGAAGGTCAACGCGACCAGCGAAATCAGCGAGCCAAAGATGATGAAGTTCGACTCGAACCAATCCAGATCATTACCCTTGTCGAGCACTATCTGCAGCGCGCCCACACCGACGATCAGCGCTATCAGGCCAATATAGTCCAACGGCTGACGAGCAGTCGTGACCGGCCTTTTGGCCATCTGGGTACGCACCACCAGCACGGCGAACAAGCCGATGGGAATGTTGATGAAGAAGATCCAGGGCCAGCTATAGCTGTCGGTGATCCAACCACCGAGGATCGGACCGGCAATGGGCGCCACCACCGTCACCATCGCCAGCAATGCCAGGGCCATGCCTCTTTTGGCGGGTGGGTACACCGCAATCAGCAGGGTCTGACTCATCGGATACAGCGGACCGGCGACCATGCCCTGCAGCGCGCGAAAGCCCACCAGTTCCGGCATGGACTGGGAAATACCGCACAGGAACGAAGCCATCACGAACAGAATGGTGGCCCACAGGAACAGCTTGACCTCACCGAAGCGGCGACTGAGCCAGCCGGTCAGTGGCAAGGCAATCGCGTTGCTGACCGCAAACGAGGTGATCACCCAGGTGCTCTGCTCCGAGCTGACACCCAGATTGCCGGCGATGGTCGGCAGCGCCACGTTGGCAATCGTGGTATCGAGCACCTGCATGAAGGTCGCCAGCGACAGACCGATGGTGCACAGCAACAGGCTTGGCGGGGTAAAAGAAGCGGGGGCGTTGTTGCTCATCGCGAATCCCTGAAGACGAATGCGACACCCCGGCCAGCAGGCCGGGGCTCACGGATTGGCGGTTCAGCGCTGAACGGCAGTCTTGCCACCGGGCGCACTGTTCTCGTGAATCAGGCGGGCGATCAGCGCGTCGGCGTCAGCCAGTTGCTCGGTGTACACCTGAGTGCTGAAGGCCGCCTGTTTGCGCGGCTGTTGCGCCAGGACCGGACCGCTCTGGTCATGCAGATTGACTTCAACCGTGGTCGACAGGCCGATACGCAACGGGGACTTCGCCAGTTCTTCAGGGTTGATGTGCACCCGCACCGGCACACGCTGGACAATCTTGATCCAGTTGCCAGTGGCATTCTGCGCAGGCAACAACGCAAAGGCACTGCCGGTACCGGCCCCCAGGCTGTCGATGGTGCCGCTGTACTTCACATCGCTGCCATACAGGTCGGAGCTGATCTCCACTGGCTGACCGATGCGCATCTTGCCCAGTTGGGTTTCCTTGAAGTTGGCATCGATCCACAACTGATCCAGCGGAATGACCGCCATGGTTGCAGTGCCCGGCTGAATGCGTTGCCCCAGTTGCACGGTGCGCTTGGCGACGTAGCCGGTGACCGGTGCCACCAGCGTCGAACGTGCATTGGCCAGGTAGGCCTGACGCAACTGTGCGGCCGCAGCCTTGACGTCCGGGTGTGATGACACCACGGTGTCATCGACCAACGCCACGCTGGTGCTGAGTTGCTGCTGAATATTGTTCAGGGCGCTCTGCGCGCTGGTCAGGCTGTCTCTTGCGTGCGACAGCTCTTCCTGGGAAATCGCCCCGCCGGCTGCGAGGCTGCGACGACGGTTATAGTTGTCCTGAGCGGTCTGCACCGCAGCACGCTGCGCGGCCAGTTGCGCTTTCATGCCATCGACGTTGCTGTAAAGGCCGCGCACCTGGCGCACAACCTTGCCCAGATTGGCCTCGGCGCTCTGCAACGAGACTTCGGCATCGCTCGGGTCAAACTTGAGCAGGACCTGCCCTTCGTGCACCAGATCACCATCGTCGGCACCAATACTGATGACGGTTCCGGTGACCAGCGGGGTGATTTCGACCACGTTGCCATTGACATAGGCGTCGTCGGTCTCTTCGCTCCATTGGCCGTAGATCTCGTACCAGGCCCAGATGCCCAGTGCGAGGATCACCACGACAATGGCAAGCCCGATCAGCAGGAACTTGCGCTTGCCAGACTTCGGCTCCTGTTGAGGAGCCTGGGCAGATGTGTTTTCAGCGGCAGCAGTGGCCATGGCAGTTACCTTTAATCAGCGAAGCGACGGAACGACGGCGATCAGGCTCACGCCTGCCAACACGTCGGCTGCTCAGCTTTTAGCTTTGGGGTTGAAGCTCAAACGAGTCAGGGTGATGTGGTCATCGGCAGCCACCAGCACCTTGGTGAGAATTCTTTTCAGGCTCTCGACCTCTTCACTGTCGAGCGCGGCGAACGTGTCATTCATCGCGTCGGCGCCAATCTGCGGCAACAGATCGGAAAGCGCCTGTCCCTGCTCGGTCAGCGCCAGACGCACCTGACGACGATCGGTCGCGGAGCGCTTGCGCACCACCAGCCCTTTCTGTTCCAGACGATCGAGCATGCGGGTCATCGAACCGCTGTCCAGTGACAGGTGCCGACACAATTCCACGGGGGTATCGGTAGAAAACTGGGCAATGATGATCAGCACCTTGAACTGCGCGAACGTCACGTCATAGGGCAGCAGGTACTTGTCGAGCATGCGGTCTTTGAGCGCATTGGTACGACCGACCAGCAGCCCGATGAGGCTGGATTCGAAATTGTCGGGGCTGAAATGTTTCACGGATTGACCCAGATAGCTGCCTAGGCAGTGATTGCAAAATATTACTGCCTAGGCAGCCGTTGTCAAAGCATTTATTAGCGTGCTTACTAAATCCCCATAAAAAAACGACCGCTGGCAAGGCGGTCGTTTTGGGGGGCGGACGTGCGAGAGGAATCAGGCGGCGACAGGGACGCCACTGTGAAAGCGGAACTCTTCGTCAGGACTTTCGATCAGCTCACGCTCGGCCAGACGGATCTCCTCGATCTTGGCATCGACATCAGCCTTGTCGCCATAGCTGTAAGCCAGCTTGAGGTAGTCCTGAAAGTGCCGCGCTTCGGACTTCAGCAGACCGCCATAGAATTTGGCCAGCTCTTCGTCAAGATGCGGCACCAGCGCGGCGAATCGCTCACAGGAACGAGCCTCGACGATGGCACCGACGATCAGCGCATCGGTCAGCCGGTAGGGGTTGTGATTACGCACCAGCTTGCGCAGCGCTCCGGCATAACGGGCCGAGCTGATGTTGGCCATGGGGATCTGGCGCTTTCTGATAATGCTGATGACTTGCTCGAAGTGGCGCAGCTCTTCCCGGGCCAGACGCGACATCTTGCTCAACAGGTCGAACTTGTCGTTGTACTGAAACATGAACTGGAACGCAGCCCCGGCGGCCTTCTTCTCGTTGTTCGCATGGTCGATCAGCAGGATGTCCAGATTGCGCAGCGCGGCCTGGACCCAGCTGTCGGGGGTGCGGCAAAGCAGAAAGGCTTCGATTTCAGGGATCGGGTACATAGGCTCACAGAATGACGGAGAGGCACGGCCGCGCATTATACGAGGAGCCACGGTACCTCGCGACACAAAAGCATGCCGGTTTTGTCAGGCGCCGAATGCGTCGCGCAGAAAGCCCGGCGCGATATAGCGCTGATAGTGCGCCTCGGAGAGCAGGAAAAACTCGCGGTCGATGGCATCGCGCAGTTCCGGCAGCGTCCAGTCGCGAAACTCCGGCAACAACACGAAACCGTAGGCCTCGACCTGGCTGATGACCCGTGCGCCACGGGCGATCAACTGGTAAGCCCAGCAGTATTCGGACTGGTGTGGCACAAAGCGGATCTTGCGCTGGGTCAGCTGCGCACGCAGCTTGTCGGCATCGAAGACTTCGAGCTTGGCAGTCATCACCTGGACCAGCAGTTGCTCCAGACGCAGCCAGACCGCTCTTTTTTCATCCTCGTTATAGCCGTTCCAGTGGATGACCTCGTGGTGGAAGCGCTTGCAGCCACGGCACACCAGATCCCCGTAAACAGTGGAGCAAAGGCCGACGCAGGGGGTTTTGATAATGTAATCGGGCATGTCAGGCAGGACTGGGGAAGGCGAAACAGGGGCTCATGTTAGCCCTTTGTCTAAGCAAGTTCACCCCCGAAGATGTAGGGGCTAACTTACCTTCGGCAAAGTTTTGGCGTAGAATCAGCGAGCCTTTTAAGGCGCCAATGTCCGTTGGAAGCTGTTTTCAAAGCGTCACGAGCACAGTCAAGTTAATCCCGCAGTGCGGCGTCGACAGGCCATTCCCTCATCACGAATGGCCGTGTCGACCGCCACTCCCCCCCGCCCTGCAGGCGTAAAACTTTGAAAACAGCTTCTGTTAGGAATCACCGCTACCCTGCCAACAAGGCTCAATAAGCCTTGCGTGGGTACGGGCGATTTCTGGATGAGCGTCCCGGACACCCATTTGGGACCACTGATGAGGGTTAATACTGTGCTTGAAGCCTACCGTAAACATATCGAAGAGCGTGCCGCCCAGGGCATCGTGCCCCAGCCGCTTAACGCCGAACAAACTGCAGGCCTGGTCGAGCTGCTGAAGAATCCCCCGGCTGGCGAAGAAGCTTTCCTTGTCGACCTGATCACCAATCGCGTTCCGCCAGGCGTTGACGAAGCTGCCTACGTCAAGGCCGGTTTCCTGTCTGCCCTGGCCAAGGGCGAAGCCACTTCTCCCCTGATCGACAAAAAACGCGCTACCGAACTGCTCGGCACCATGCAAGGTGGCTACAACATCGTCACCCTGGTTGAACTGCTCGACGACGCCACCCTCGCGCCAGTCGCTGCCGAACAACTCAAGCACACCCTGCTGATGTTCGACGCCTTCCACGACGTGGCCGAAAAAGCCAAGAACGGCAATGCCCACGCCAAGGCTGTCCTGCAGTCCTGGGCCGACGGCGAGTGGTTCAAGAAGCGTCCGACGCTGGCCGACAAGATCAGCCTGCGCGTCTTCAAGGTCACCGGCGAAACCAACACCGATGACCTGTCCCCTGCCCCTGATGCCTGGTCGCGTCCAGACATCCCGCTGCACGCACTGGCCATGCTGAAAATGGCCCGTGACGGGATCGTCCCTGACGTCCAGGGCGCCATCGGCCCGATGAAGCAGATCGAAGAAATGCGCGGTCAGGGCTTCCCGATTGCCTACGTCGGTGACGTGGTCGGTACCGGTTCCTCGCGTAAATCGGCAACCAACTCGGTACTTTGGTTCTTCGGCGACGACGTCCCTTACGTCCCGAACAAGCGTGCCGGCGGTTTCTGCTTCGGCAGCAAAATTGCTCCGATCTTCTACAACACCATGGAAGATGCTGGCGCTCTGCCAATCGAATTCGATGTCTCGAACATCAACATGGGTGACGTGATCGACGTCTACCCCTACGCTGGCAAGGTCTGCAAGCACGACAGCGACGAAGTCATCACCACCTTCGAAATGAAGACCCCGGTGCTGCTCGACGAAGTCCGCGCTGGCGGCCGTATTCCGCTGATCATCGGCCGCGGCCTGACCAGCAAGGCGCGCGCCGAACTGGGCCTGCCGGAGTTCGACCTGTTCAAGACCCCTGACCAGCCAGCCGAAAGCACCAAGGGTTACACCCTGGCGCAGAAGATGGTCGGCAAGGCATGCGGCGTAGCGGGCGTTCGTCCGGGCACCTACTGCGAACCGAAGATGACCACCGTCGGCTCCCAGGACACCACTGGCCCGATGACCCGCGACGAACTGAAAGACCTGGCGTGCCTGGGCTTCTCGACCGACCTGGTCATGCAGTCGTTCTGCCACACCGCAGCTTATCCGAAGCCGATCGACGTCAAGACGCACCACACGCTGCCTGACTTCATCATGACCCGCGGCGGCGTTTCCCTGCGTCCGGGCGACGGCATCATCCACAGCTGGCTGAACCGCATGCTGCTGCCGGACACCGTCGGTACCGGTGGCGACTCGCACACCCGCTTCCCGATCGGTATCTCCTTCCCGGCCGGCTCCGGCCTGGTGGCGTTCGCCGCTGCAACGGGCGTCATGCCGCTGGACATGCCTGAATCGATCCTGGTTCGCTTCAAGGGCAAGATGCAACCTGGCATCACCCTGCGCGACCTGGTTCACGCCATTCCTTACTACGCGATTCAGGCTGGCCTGCTGACCGTAGAGAAGAAAGGCAAGAAGAACGCATTCTCCGGTCGCATCCTGGAGATCGAAGGCCTCGACAACCTGAGCATCGAACAGGCTTTCGAGCTGTCCGACGCCTCTGCCGAGCGTTCGGCTGCCGGTTGCACCATCAAGCTGGCCAAAGAGCCGATCATCGAATACCTGAATTCGAACATCACCCTGCTGCGCTGGATGATCGAACAGGGCTACGGTGATCCGCGCACTCTGGAGCGTCGTGCTCAGGCGATGGAAGCCTGGGTTGCCAACCCGGAGCTGCTGGAAGCCGACAAGGACGCCGAGTACGCCGAAATCATCGAAATCGATCTGGCCGACGTCAAGGAGCCTGTGCTCTGCGCGCCGAACGACCCGGACGATGCCCGCCTGCTGTCTTCGGTACAGGGCGAGAAGATCGATGAAGTGTTCATCGGCTCCTGCATGACCAACATCGGCCACTTCCGCGCTGCGGGCAAGTTGCTGGATCAGGTCAAGGGCCAGCTGCCGACGCGTCTGTGGCTGTCGCCGCCGACCAAGATGGATGCTCACCAGCTGACCGAAGAAGGCTACTACGGCATCTACGGCAAGGCTGGCGCGCGCATGGAAATGCCGGGCTGCTCGCTGTGCATGGGTAACCAGGCGCGCGTGGAACCGAACTCGACCGTAGTGTCGACGTCGACCCGTAACTTCCCGAACCGACTGGGTGACGGCGCGAACGTCTACCTGGCCTCGGCCGAGCTGGCGTCCGTTGCGTCTATTCTGGGTCGTCTGCCGACGGTCGAAGAGTACATGAGCTACGCCAACCAGATCGATACCATGGCAGCGGACGTGTACCGCTACCTGAGCTTCGATCAGATCGCCGAGTTCCGTGAAGCCGCTGCGAACGCCAACATCCCGGCCGTTCAAGTGTAAGCACGAAAGCAGGCACCATAAGAACCCCATCCTCGCGATGGGGTTTTTTTTGCCCTCAATCGAACACGTACATATATTTTTCACATTCACATGGCTATAGTGGCGGCCCTTGTTGGGGAGTAGCCTGCTCTTGACTCCGGTCACAGAGCGTTCGCATCAACATTCTCGGCAGCATGCCGTGGTGCGAACACCTTCTGGTTGGCGAGACCAACGATGCATCCATGCCTAAAGTCGGGCGTGTGGTTGCGTCGTTGACTCATAGCCCGACTGGATATAACCGTGAATCCGATTTCCCTCCTCTTTCTCGCGCTTGCCATGTCCACGGACGCCTTTGCTGCGGCCCTTGGTAAAGGAGCAAGCCTGCATAAACCGCGCTTTCTCGAAGCATTGCGCACGGGCCTCATATTCGGCGCCATCGAAACCATCACGCCAGTCATAGGCTGGGGTATCGGCCAGGTGGCTGCGCGCTTCGCCGAGAGCTGGGACCATTGGATCGCTTTCACTCTGCTGCTGGTGCTCGGCCTGCACATGATCTACAACGGCATCAAGCAAGACGATGACGAAGAGCAGGAAAAGCCGGGGCAGCATTCTTTCTGGATTCTTGCCGTCACCGCATTCGCCACCAGTATCGATGCACTGGCGGTCGGCGTAGGCCTGGCATTTGTCGACGTCAATATCGTGGTTGCCGCCCTGGCCATCGGCCTGGCGACTACCGTCATGGTCACCATCGGCGTGATGCTGGGCCGGGTACTGGGCACCATGGTCGGCAAACGCGCTGAAATCGTTGGCGGTATCGTACTGATCGTGGTCGGTGCAACGATTCTTTACGAGCATCTGTCGGCGCTGTAATCGACTTACAGAACGCGTCGAGCAGACAAAAAAACCCGCATCTTTCGATGCGGGTTTTTTATGGGTACAACTTTTACAGCCCGATTACACGGTGATGCCCTGCCCGCTCATGGCCAGGTCCAGCAGCTCGCGGTTGGCAACCGCGTACATCGCGTAATCCGTACCGCTTGCCGCACGGAGTTCGACCAGCATGGCACGCCAGCGCTCGACCATCAGAGCATGCTGTTCCAGCCACAGGGCCAGACGCGCGTCGATTTCCGAAGGACCGTCGGCCATCTGCAGAACAGACACGGTGATTGCCCGCTGTTGCCAGTCGACATCGTCACGGAACGCTTCACGCGCCAGCGCCTGCCAGTTGTTTTCCACCGGCAGGCTGCTGATCTGTTGCAAGTACCAGGTTATGTCCAGCGCGCTGCCAACGGCAAAGTACGCCTTGGCGACATCGGCAGCGTTCTGCCCGGTCACGTCGGAGGCTTCGATGATCGGCAACAGCGTGTACAGATGTGTCGTACCGGCGACCATGCGCGCCAGCAGTTCCGGCACACCGGCTTCGACATACGCCTGATAACGGGTCTGCCACATCTCGCGGGTAGGCCCTTCCAGCAGCTCGTCAAGCTTGAGGCCCAGTGCAGCGAGGTGCGGACCGAAGTGCGCCACGTCACGGCCAGCGTCCAGTTCATTGCGACGACTGCGCAGGAACCAGCGCGTGGCTCGACGCCCCAGACGCATCAGCTCATCCATCAGCGCCAGCTGGATTTCCGCCGAAACCTTGTAGTCCAGCGCCTCGATCTGACGGAACCAGTGCGGCAGGTGGAAGATGTCACGCACGATCACGTAGGCACCGGCCACCGCAGCAGCGCTCATGCCGGTCGACTCTTTGAGCCGCTGCACGAAGGTGATGCCCATGTGGTTGACCAGATCGTTGGCGATCTGCGTGCTGACGATTTCGCGCTTCAGACGATGGCCGCGCATGGCTGTGGAAAACCTGGCGCCAAGCGAAGGCGGGAACGCGGTTTCCATATCACGCGCCAGATAGTCGTCATCCGGCACACGGGATTCCAGCAACGCTTCCTTGAGGTCGATCTTGCTGTACGAGATCAACACCGACAGCTCGGCACGACTCAAGCCCTGCTTGGCTGCAATCCGCTCGGCAATCTGCTCTTCGGCAGGCAGGAATTCGATGGCACGATCAAGCTTGCCACGCGCCTCCAGGTCACTCATCAGACGCTTGTATTCGGCAATCCGCTCGTAAGCGCGACGGGCTGCCAGCGACAACGCCTGGGTCTGCTTGTAGTTGTTGCCCAACACCAGGTGGCCTACTTCATCGGTCATGCTTTCGAGCAACTGATTGCGCTGCTTCTCGGTCATGTCACCGGCCTGCACCACTTCGTTGAGCAGGATCTTGATGTTCACTTCGTGGTCGGAGCAGTCCACACCGCCCGCATTGTCGATGAAGTCGGTGTTGGTCGCGCCGCCATTGAGGCCGAACTCGACACGGCCCAGCTGGGTCATGCCCAGGTTGCCGCCCTCGCCCACCACCTTGCAGCGCAGCTCGTTGCCGTCGACGCGCAGCGCATCGTTGGCCTTGTCGCCCACATCGGCATGCGATTCTTCGCTGGACTTCACGTACGTGCCGATACCGCCGTTCCACAACAGATCGACCGGCGCCTTGAGCAGCGCATGCAGCAGTTCGGTCGGGGTCAGCTTGTCGGCCTTGATATCGAAGCGCGCCTTCATCTGTTCGGTTATGGCGATACTCTTCAGGCTGCGCGGGAAGATCCCGCCGCCAGCGGACATGATGCTGGTGTCGTAGTCGGTCCAGGACGAGCGCGGCAGATTGAACAGGCGCTGACGCTCTGCAAAGCTGCTGGCCGGGTCCGGATTCGGATCGATGAAGATGTGCAGGTGGTTGAACGCTGCGACCAGTTGCAGCTTGTCAGACATCAGCAGGCCGTTGCCGAACACGTCACCGGCCATGTCGCCGATACCGATCACGCTGATGCTGTCCTGCTGCACATTGATGTCACGTTCACGGAAGTGACGCTGTACGCCCACCCAGGCACCCTTGGCGGTGATGCCCATCTTCTTGTGGTCATAACCGGCAGAACCACCGGAAGCGAAGGCGTCACCCAGCCAGAAGCCGTAATCGATGGCAATGCCGTTGGCGATGTCGGAGAACGTCGCCGTGCCCTTGTCGGCGGCCACCACCAGATACGGGTCATCGTCGTCATGCCGCACGACGTTGACCGGCGGCACCAGCGCGCCTTCCTTGAGGTTGTCGGTAATGTCCAGCAGCCCGGAGATGAAGATGCGGTAGCAGGCGATTGCCTCGGCCTGCACTTCGTCGCGGTTGCCGGTGGTCGGCAGGCGACGCGGCACGAAGCCGCCCTTGGCACCTACCGGCACAATGACCGAGTTCTTCACCTGCTGGGCTTTTACCAGGCCCAGCACTTCGGTACGGAAGTCTTCCTCGCGGTCCGACCAGCGCAGGCCGCCACGCGCCACGTTGCCGAAGCGCAGATGCACGCCTTCGACACGCGGCGAATAAACGAAGATTTCAAACTTGGGCACCGGCTTGGGCAACTCGGGAATCAGGCGCGGGTTGAACTTGAAGCTGAAGTAGCCCTTGCTCTGCCCGTTGGCATCGGCCTGATAGAAGTTGGTCCGCAGGGTTGCCTTGATCAGGTCCAGATAACGACGCAGGATGCGGTCTTCGTTGAGCACCTGCACGTCGTCCAGCGCAGTCAGAATCGCCTGTTCGAGACGCAGCTGCTTGTCGTCAAGATCGTCGGAACCCAGCTTGCGCGCCAGATAGAACCGGGTCTTGAACAGACGCGTCAGCTCACGGGCGATGTCGGTGTGGTTGTTCAGCGTGGTGGCGATGTAACCCAGGTCAAAGCCCAGACGAATCTGCTTCAGATAGCGCGCATAGGCACGCAGCAGTGCCACGTCGCGCCACGGCAGGCCGGCGGTGAGTACCAGACGGTTGAACGCATCGTTTTCGGCATCGCCGCGCACGATGTGCACGAACGCATCCTGCAGGGTGTCGTTGAGCTGCTGGATATCGAGGTTCAGACCTTCGCCGTAAGTAAAGGCGAAATCATGAATCCAGAACTCGCGACCGTTGGCATGATGCAGGCGGTACGGGAACTCGCCCAGCACCCGCAGGCCGAGGTTTTCCAGAATCGGCAACACGTCGGACAGGGCCAGCGGTGTATCGGCGTGATACAGCTTGCAATGCAATTGCTGGCGGCCACCGGCCAGTGGCTGGTAGAAGCTCATCACCAGCGGATTGGCTTCGCTGAGGCTCAGTACGTGCTGCATGTCGACGACTGCCGAATGCGCCGCAAAACGCTCGCGGTAGCCAGCCGGGAAGCCTTTCGGGAAGTCTGCCAGCACATTGGTGCCGTGCGCTTCACCGAAGCTTTCAACCACCAGACTGGCGTAGTCGTCCTTCCACGAACGGCACGCCTGAATGACTTCGTTTTCCAGCTGGGCGACGTCGATCTCCAGATTGATCTTCGGGTCTACGCGCAGAATCAACTGCACCCGCGCCAGCACCGATTCAGAGAAGAACGTCCAGAACTCGCAATCGCTGGCCTTGAGGCGATCCATCAAGACCTGCTGGATCTTCTGGCGCACTTCGGTGGAGTACACGTCGCGCGGCACATAGGCCAGGCAGTAGCAGAAACGCCCGTACGGGTCCTTGCGCAGGAACACGCGAATCTTGTTGCGCTCCTGAATCTGCACGATCGACATGACCGTGGTGAACAATTCGTCCACCGGCGTCTGGAACAGGTCGTCACGTGGCAGCACTTCGACCACCTGCGCCAGTTCCTTGCCCAGGTGCGCCTTGGCGTCGAAACCGGAGCGACGCTCGACCTCGGCGACCTTGCGACGGATGTACGGAATCTGTCGCACGCTCTCGCCATACACCGACGAGGTGTACAGGCCCATGAAACGACATTCCTTGATGACCTTGCCCGACGCGTCGATCTGCCGGATCGAAACGTAATCCGGGTACGCCGGACGGTGCACGCGGCTTGGATGCGCCGCCTTGGCAAACGACAGCAGCACCGGTTCCTGCAGGTATTTCACCGCGTAGTCTTCGATGTGCAGCTCTTCGCGGGTCAGACCAGGGCGCAGCAGTCGGGTCAGCCCCAGGAAGGACGACTCGTCGTAGACCAACTGGCCGCCTTCGGCGTCGTTACGCACTTCGAACTCTTCGTAGCCTAGGAAGGTGAAGTGGTTGTCCACCAGCCATTGCAAGAAGACCTTGATCTCGGCTTTTTCCTCGACGTCGGTGTTGGACTCGTTGGCATCGATACTGGCCAGCAGCTCGTGCAGACGCGCTTTCATCGGCCCGAAATCTTCGACGGCAGCGCGTACTTCGCCCAGCACCTGCTCCAGCTCGCGCGCCAGCACGTTCAACTCGCTGACGTTGGCGCAGCGGTCGATCTCCAGGTACATCAGCGATTCCTGCAGCACGTCGTCGCCGGCGGTGCCTTTGGGCAGCAGCTCGAGCAATTCGCCAGCAGCGCCGCGACGCACGCTCAGCACGGTGGTCTGCAGGGTGTGGATGCTGTAGCCGCGGCGGTTCAGCTCGGTGCGGACGGAGTCGACCAGAAACGGCAGGTCATGATGCAGCACTTCAACGGCAGTGTGAGTCGATTGCCAGCCGTGGCGCTCGTAATCGGGGTTGTAGACCCGGACCTGCGGGTGAGCATGTTCGAAACGCTCCAGCAGGCGCCATGCGGACAAGGTGCAGCCTGCCAGGTCGGAAAGCCGCCGCTGGGTGAGTTCGTCGAGGGAAATAATGCCGAAGAATTGCTCGGCGAACAGCGCCACTTGTGGCAGTGCCTGTTCGCTGATGTGCTGAGCCAGTGCCGCTTGCAGTTGATGCTGGAAGTCGGCCTTGCTGGCTGCGGTGAAGAACGCCATCTGTGGTACTCCGCTTTGGCTTTTATTGGGGAGGCTTGAAGAAGGTGTTGAAACCGGGGTGCCCTTGCATCCAATCGCGTGGGCATCACCTGATCGAGTGTAAAGCTAAAGTAGTAACGCGCGCCGTGTCAGGGTAGTCACATTTGTACATTGGAGTGAAAAAACGCTACGCGCACCCGACACCGTACACCACTTGTCCGTCACGCAGCTTAACGAGAGCTGAGCGCACACTGCTTACGAGGCTGCGACATATTCGGTCATCAGGTCGCGATACACTGCGCACGATGGTGCCAATATCGCCCGACATTATTTGCCCGGGACTGGCAAAATTCACTCACGCCTTACCTGGACAGACCCGGAGCCACCCATGCAAATCAAGACCGCCAGCCTCATCGCCAACCCGTGCGACGACGAATATGACGATATGGCGCTGCTCTGCTGCCACGCAGAAAACGGCATGCTGTTTTCCCTGACCCGCTTCCCGGACGAGAACGAAGTGGAAATCACCGTCAGCGACGACAAGTCCCTGAGTGTGTCCAGCCTGAAAGTCACCTTCAGTGCCGAGCGCCTGCTGGTGGAAATCGACACGCAGGACGCCAAGCAGCTCGATGGCCACCATCAGTACGAAATTCTCCACGCCACCGATGCAGGCGAGTTGCAGGACGTTCACCAAACGTTACAGGTCATTCTCGAAAACGTCGGTGAGTACACCAGCACAATCAGCTGATGATCAAAAAAGCGCTAGAGTGAGTACTTCGCCGAACAGGAGTGTGTCATGAACCGCATTTTCGACGCCCACTGCCACATCATCGACCCGCATTTCCCGCTGATCGCCAATAACGGCTATCTACCGGAGCCGTTCGGTGTCGCTGACTACCTTGCGACGGTCCAGCAGCTGGGCGTTCAGGGCGGCGCGGTGGTGTCCGGTTCCTTTCAGGGCTTTGATCAGGGATATCTTCTTCAGGCCCTGCGCCTGCTGGGACCGGGTTTCGTCGGTGTCACGCAATTGCCCGCCAGCGTCACCGATGCAGAGCTGGACAACCTGAACGCGGCAGGCGTGCGCGCCTTGCGCTTCAACCTCAAGCGCGGCGGCTCGGAGCAGCTCGACCAGCTGGAGGCACTGGCCTTGCGTGTCCATGAACACGCAGGCTGGCACTCCGAGCTGTATATCGACTCGCGAGAACTGGCGCCCATCGAAACACGCCTGCGCAAACTACCTGCCATCAGCATCGATCACCTGGGGTTGAGTGCCGAAGGGCTGCCCGTGCTCCTGCGCCTTGCCGAGCACGGTGTTCGGGTCAAGGCCTGTGGTTTCGGGCGTGTTGACTTTCCGGTGCGCGAGGCGCTCAGGGATATCCACGCCGCCAACCCGAATGCCCTGATGTTCGGCACCGACCTGCCGTCGACCCGCGCACCCCGCCGCTTCAGGCCTGACGATATCGAACTGTTGATCGACGCACTGGGCGAAAGCGGCGCCCGTCAGGCGCTGTGGGAAAACGCGGCGGACTTCTATCGACTCTGACGCCGTGGTTCCGAGAGCCATAGCCAGCCTTCCTACATGGATACCTATGTATCATGTAGGACAATACCTGCATAAATGACAGGCACTTCTCTAAATGCAATAAAAAACGCGGTAGTCGTTAGTCGATACCTGCCTGGATGGATTAAAGTATCGCCCCCAGCTCAGCAGTCACCAGACACCGCTGTTCGCCCTGCCAGGAACCGTCACCGATGGAACATCGTGAAGCGCTGATTGCGCTGCGAACTTTTCTTTCAACGCAGATCCTTGGCCAGGAAAAGCTGATCGAACGCCTGCTCATCGCTCTGCTTGCCGACGGCCACATGCTGGTCGAAGGCGCTCCCGGCCTGGCCAAGACCAAAGCCATCAAGGAGCTGGCAGAAGGCATCGAAGCCCAGTTTCACCGCATTCAATTCACCCCCGACCTGCTGCCTGCCGACATCACCGGTACGGAGATCTATCGCCCGGAAACCGGCAGCTTCGTGTTCCAGCAAGGGCCGATCTTCCACAACCTGGTGCTGGCCGACGAAATCAACCGTGCGCCGGCCAAGGTCCAGTCGGCGTTGCTCGAAGCCATGGCCGAACGGCAGGTCAGTGTCGGGCGCAGCACCTACGACCTGTCGCCGCTGTTTCTGGTCATGGCGACCCAGAACCCCATCGAGCAGGAAGGCACCTACCCGCTGCCCGAAGCCCAGCTCGACCGTTTTCTGATGCACGTCAAGATCGGCTTCCCGGATGCCGCCGTCGAACGCAAGATCCTTCAACAGGCGCGTGGCGAAGCCCTGAACGGCGAAACCAAGCCGGAGCGTCGCGTCAGCCAGCAGGCGATCTTTGCCGCACGCAAGGAAATCCTTGGCCTGTACATGGCCGATGCGGTCGAGGAATACCTGGTACAACTGGTCATGGCCACCCGTACCCCGGCCAAGTTCGACCCGGAACTGGCCGAATGGATTGCCTACGGTGCCAGCCCGCGGGGTTCCATCTCGCTGGACCGCTGTGCCCGTGCACATGCCTGGCTGGCCGGACGCGACTTCGTCAGCCCCGAAGACATTCAGGCGGTGCTGTTCGATGTCTTGCGCCACCGGGTCATCCTGTCGTTCGAGGCCGAAGCGGCCGGTATCGATCAGGATCGCGTGATTCAGCGCATCCTCGACGTCGTGGCCGTCGCCTGACCCCATGCAACCCTACCTGATCCCCCAGCCGGGCATCCGCGTCAGCCTCAGCGAGCTGATCGAGATGCGTCATCGGGTGCGGGAAGTGCAGCTGTTTTCCACCCCGAGCCAACGCAGCCCGCTGATCGGCCTGCACCATTCCAAGTTGCGCGGGCGTGGTGTGGATTTCGATCAGGTGCGGGTCTATCAGGCCGGTGACGATGTGCGCAGCATCGACTGGCGCGTCACGGCACGCACGCAGGAGCCGCACACCAAGCTGTTCCATGAGGAACGCGAGCGGCCCATTTTCATTCTGGTGGAACAGAGCCGACGGCTGTTCTTCGGCTCCGGCCTGATGTTCAAGTCGGTACTCGCGGCTCAGGCGGCCGCGCTGATCGGCTGGGCGGCGCTGGAACACAACGACCGAGTCGGCGGGTTGGTGTTCGGCGATAACGAACACTACGAGATCAAGCCGCGACGCAGCAAACAAAGCCTGCTGCAGTTGCTCAACCGGCTGGTGCGGGTCAATCAGTCGCTGCATACCGAGATTCCGCCAGACCGCGATGCGTTCGGCACTGCGCTGCGTCGCGCACGGGAAGTGCTGCGCCCCGGCAGTCTGGTCATCGTCCTCTGCGACGAGCGCGCCCTGTCCGATGCCGCCGAACAACAACTGAGCCTGCTGTCACGGCACAGCGACCTGCTGTTGCTGCCGCTTTCCGACCCACTGGACCGCGCCCTGCCCGCTGCCGGTTTGCTGCGCTTTGCCGAACGCGGCGCGCAACTCGAAATCGACACCCTCAACCCCGAACTGCGCCGCGCCTACCGACAACAGGGCGAGGAGCGCACGGCGCGCTGGGAGTTGCTGGCGCAGAAGCTGCGGGTATTGCTCATGCCATTGAGTACCCAGGCGGAGCTCGTCGAACAACTGCGCGAATACCTCAACGCGCGACGTCCGGTGAAGCGCAAATGAATCCCCTCGATCAGCTGGAGCCGCTGATTGCGCCCGAAGCCGTCGGCTTCTGGCCGCTTGCGCCGGGCTGGTGGCTGCTGCTGTTGCTGATCCCCGTGGCGGGCTGGGGTCTGTGGCGCTTGCGCAAACTGCTGCCGGCCAAGGCCCGCAACGTGCGCAGCGAACAGCCGCTGGACCCGGTTCGCCTCGCCGCGCTGGCGGAACTGGCCAGCCTGCCGAAACCCTACGACGGCGCGCCGGCCGGTGCCTGGCTGCAGCAGATCAACGGCCTGCTCAAGCGCCTGTGCCGTAACCACTACCCACACAGCCAGAGCCATACCCTTAACGGCCGCAAATGGCTGGCGTTCCTCGACAATCGCTGCCCGGCGGCCGGCCTGACGCGCTGGATGATTCTGGTTGAAGGCGCTTACAAGCCCGAGTGCAAACTGGACGACAAGGCCATCACCGGCCTGACTCAGGCAGTCGATACCTGGATCCGCAAACATGTTTGAGTTCGCCTGGCCGTGGGTCTTCGCCCTGCTGCCATTGCCGTGGCTGATGCGCGCCCTGCTGCCCATGGCCGACAGCGGCGAGCCCGCGCTCAAGGTCAGCTTTCTCAGTGAACTCGAAGGCCTGAGCGGTCGCCGCGCCAAAGCCAATCTGCCGGTGTGGAGACAGCGTGCGCCGTTCTTGCTGATCTGGCTGTTGCTGCTGATCGCCACGGCGCGACCGCAGTGGCTGGGCGAGCCGCTGCCGGTGGCTGCCAGCGGCCGCGATCTGCTGGTGGCGGTCGACGTGTCTGGCTCGATGGACTACCCGGACATGCAATGGAAAAGCGATGAAGTCAGCCGGCTGGTGCTGGTGCAACAACTGCTCGGTGACTTTCTCGAAGGCCGCAAGGGCGACAGGGTCGGCCTGATCCTGTTCGGCACCCAGGCGTTTGTTCAGGCGCCACTGACCTATGACCGCCGCACTGTGCGGGTCTGGCTCGACGAGGCGAGGATAGGCATTGCAGGCAAGAACACCGCACTGGGCGATGCCATCGGGCTGGCCCTGAAACGTCTGCGTATGCGTCCGGCCACCAGTCGTGCGCTGGTGCTGGTCACCGACGGCGCCAACAACGCCGGTCAGATCGATCCGATCACCGCCGCACGCCTGGCTGCCGAAGAAGGGGTGAAAATCTACCCGATCGGCATCGGCTCGGACCCTGACAAGGACGCGCTGCAGAGCGTACTTGGCCTCAACCCCAGTCTTGATCTGGACGAACCGACACTCAAGGAAATCGCCAGCCTAAGCGGTGGCCAGTATTTCCGCGCGCGCGATGGCGACCAACTGGAAAAAATCCGCGCCACCCTCGATGCCCTGGAGCCGGTGACACAGCAGCCCACCCAGGCGCGTCCGGCGCAAGCGCTTTATCAATGGCCACTGGCGACAGCCCTGCTGCTGAGTGTGCTGCTGGTGCTGCGTGAGTTGTGGCCGAACAACGCCCTGCAACGCCTACTGACGGCGGTGCGTTCCATCAACTGGCGTGAGCGCTGCAAAAGCCTGTGGAGGTCGCGATGATCAGCGGGCTCTGGCCGCACTGGTTTCGCCCGGAATGGCTGCTGATCACGCCACTGCTGGCGCTGCTGATCTGGCGGCTCTGGCACCGGCAGAAACGCGCCGGACGCTGGCAAATGCTGCTGCCCACTCACTTTCACGAGGTGTTGCTCAACGGTGGGCGCGGCAGCAACAGCAAACTGCCATGGGTCGCGCTGGGGCTCGCCTGGTTGCTGGCCCTTTTCGCCTTGCTGGGCCCCAGTTGGCAGCGCGTCGAACAGATCAGCCAGAAGCCGGTCGATCCATTGGTGGTGATTCTCGAACTCACCCCACAGATGCTCGCCACCGACACGCCCCCTACCCGTCTGGAACAGGCAAGACGCAAGCTGCTGGACCTGTTGCAAAAGCGCAGCGATGCGCAGACCGCCGTCGTTGTCTACGCAGGCAGCGCACACACCCTGGTGCCGCTGTCCGATGATCTGGTCACCAGCCACAACCTGCTGGAAGCCATCAGACCGTCGATCATGCCGGTGACCGGCCAGCGCGCCGATCTGGCCGTGCAGAAAGCGCTGCACCTGCTCAAACAGGGCGCATTGGGTCAGGGGCGGATTCTGTTGATCACCTCGTCGCTGAGCGAACAGGAACGTCAGGGCATCCGTGCCGCGTTGCGCGGGCAATCGCCGCCACTGCTCATCCTCGGGGTCGGCACGCCCGAAGGCGCGCCGGTCACACAGGAAAACGGCAGCCTGCTCAAGGACGATCAGGGTGCGATTCTGGTCCCGCGCCTGGACAGCACCAGCCTCAACGAATTCGCCGATCAGGTCGGTGGCAGCTATCGCCAGGCACGCGGCGATGAAGAGGACTTGCGCAGCCTTGGTCTGTTGGCCAGCCCTCGACACATGAGCCGCGACGGCCAGTTCGTGCAACTCGACACCTGGGCTGACCAGGGCCACTGGTTGCTGCTGCCCCTGCTGCTTATCGCGGCACTGGCCGGTCGGCGCGGCTGGCTGTTCTGCCTGCCGCTGATATTCATGTTTCCGCAGAACAGCCAGGCGTTCGAGTTTCAGGACCTGTGGCTGCGTCCCGATCAACAGGGCCAGCGGTTGCTGGAACAGCACCGGCCAGCCGAAGCTGCGCAACGCTTCGAAGACTCGCGCTGGAAAGGCGTGGCGTTTTACCAGGCGCAAGACTACGCCAGCGCCGCCCGGCAGTTTGCCGAAGGCAACAGCGCCGCCGACCACTACAATCGTGGCAATGCGCTGGCCCGTAACGGCGAGCTGGCAGCGGCACTGGATGCCTACGAGCAGGCCCTGGACCGGCAGCCCGACTTCCCTGCGGCACAAACCAATCGGGCACTGGTGCAAAGTCTGCTGGATCAGACCGAAGAGCAGAAGCCTGCCCAGGACGAACAGAACAAGGCCGATCAAGGCGAAGAAGGTCAGCAGGCGTCGCAAGATCCCAATAGCAGCGCTTCACCCGCCGAGCAGAACCCGTCCCGATCGGATCAACCCGGCACCAGCGAAAGCCTGCCGCCGGACAGCAGCGGCCAGGCCACCTCGGGCGAGTCGGCAGACGACGAACAGACCACCCGCCCGCCGCTTCAGTCCGCCGACAGCCCCATGACCGGCGAGCGGCGTCAGGAGCTGGAGCAGTGGCTGAGGCAGATTCCGGATGATCCGGGCGAACTGTTGCGGCGCAAATTTCGCTACGAACAGCAACATCAGGAAAAGACCCGATGAGTCGCGTTTACACCTTATTGATCGGCCTGCTGCTGAGCCTGATCACCTTGTCGCTGCAGGCTGCGCAACTGACCGCCAGCGTTGACCGCACGCGCCTAAACGCCGGAGAAACCGTCGAGTTGACGCTGGAAACCGACGATGTGACGCAGTTCGGCAAGCCGGACATGAGCGCCTTGGAAAGCAGTTTCGAGGTGCGCGACACGCGCCAGCTCAACAGCCTGAAAACCCTGGATGGCAGCAGCCAGGCAACGACGCGCTGGATCGTCACCCTGCTGCCTCGCGAGACGGGAAGCGTGTTGATTCCGTCGCTGCAACTGGGCGAGCTGAAAAGCCAGCCGCTGACCTTGCAGGTCCTGCAGAGCGAGCCCCAGGAGCAAGGCAACCATCTGGCATCGATCTTTATTGAAGCGAGCCTGGATCAGGACAGCGTGTATGTTCAGGCCCAGGCCGTGCTGACCCTGCGCGTCTACCACTCGGTTTCGCTGTTCGACGACAGCAGCCTGAGCCCCTTGCAAGTGCCGGACGCACGGGTCGAAAAACTCGGTGACTCGCGCACTTACGAAAAGCTGATCAACGGTGTGCGCCACGGGGTCATCGAGACACGCTACGCGATCTACCCGCAGCAGAGCGGCGTGCTGAAGATACCGGCGCAAGTGTTCAGCGCCACGCTGGTGCAGACGCCTGCCGAGGGTTCGCAAGCCCAGGACAGCAATCCGTTCGGTCCGCAGCCGGGCCGATCGGTGCGGGTCAAGTCCGCCGAAGTGCCGTTGACCGTCAAGCCCAAGCCTGCCGACTACCCGGCCGATGTCGCCTGGTTGCCGGCACGCAGTATCAACCTGGAAGAAAGCTGGAGCCCGGAGCCCGGCACTACGCAGGTCGGCGATTCGCTGACCCGCACCCTGACGCTCAAGGCCGAAGGGCTGGCCGGCGCGCAGCTGCCACCTCTGCCGCCCACAGAAGTACCTGGCCTGCGGCGTTACCCGGATCAGCCACAACTGCGCAACCTGCCCAGCGAACGCGGCCTGATCGGCACGCGCGAAGAACGCGAGGCCCTGGTGCCAGCCCGCGCCGGGGCAATCGACCTGCCTGCGGTTGAAGTGACCTGGTGGAATACCCGCGAAGATCATCTGGAGCACACCAGCCTGCCCGCGCGCACCCTGCAGATCAGCAGCAACCCCGGTCTGGCGGTGGACACCCCGGTGAACAACGACATGAGCGGCGTGACCGTGATCGGTCCGCCAGTCTGGCCGTGGCAGATGAGCACATTGCTGCTGCTTTGCACCACACTGCTCGGTTTCGGCCTGTGGTGGCGCGCCCGTGGACAGCCGGCAATCGCCCGGGCCGTGCAGACCGGGCCCAGCCCGCGTACCGTACTCGATGACCTCAAACGCGCCTGCCTGGCCAATGATCCGCAGGGCACCCGTCAGGCGCTCGACGCCTGGGCACGCCAGCAACCGGAAACCCTGGCCGAAATGGCCGCGCGTTTCGTGCCGCTGTCCGATGCCCTGGACGGTCTCAACGGTGCGCTGTACAGCGAAACCGGCAAATTGTGGCTGGGCGGGGACCTCTGGCGCGCGGTGCGCAAGCTGCCCGCCGCCGAACATATTCAGGACCCGGCAGGTGATGCCGGGTTGCCGCCGCTGTATCCCAAATAAGGATGCAGCTCAGGCAACACCCCTATACGACAAGGTAAACCAATGCGTCTGTTTCACACCTCTGACTGGCACCTGGGTCAGAACCTGCACGGCCAGGAGCGGGATTTCGAACACGCCTGCTTCCTGAACTGGCTACTGGCCCGTCTGGCCGACCGTAAACCGGATGTACTGTTGATCGCGGGCGACATCTTCGACACCGTCAACCCGCCGGTCAAAGCGCAGGAACGCCTGTACGACTTCATCGTCAACGCCCACGAGCAGCAGCCGCTGCTGACCATCGTGATGATCGCCGGTAACCACGACTCCGGCTCGCGTATCGAACTTCCCGCCCCGCTGATGCGCCGCTTGCGTACCCACGCGCTGGGCAGGGTAATGTGGCTGGACGATGGCGTGCTGGATGCCGAACGCCTGCTGTTGCCGTTGCCGGACGCCAATGGCGACATCAAGGCCTGGTGCCTGGCGCTGCCGTTCCTGCGTCCCGCCGAAGTCACCGGTCCGACCCTGGGCGATGACTACCTGCGTGGCATCGGCCGGGTGCATGAGCTGCTGATCGCGGCGGCTGACCTCAAGCGCCAGCCCGGTCAGGCATTGATAGCCATCAGCCACGCCCACATGGCAG
Organism: Pseudomonas cerasi; assembly: GCF_027983475.1. Taxonomy (NCBI): domain Bacteria; kingdom Pseudomonadati; phylum Pseudomonadota; class Gammaproteobacteria; order Pseudomonadales; family Pseudomonadaceae; genus Pseudomonas; species Pseudomonas cerasi. The sequence goes on along the minus strand of NZ_JAQJVM010000001.1, from coordinate 813,160 downwards.
GCGGCTCGGTCTCGGAAGACTCCGAACGCAGCCTGATCATCGGCAACGCCGAAGCCCTGCCGGCCAGCCTGTTCGGGCCGAGCATCACCTATGTTGCGTTGGGCCATCTGCACAAACCGCAGCGGGTCAACGGCGAGGAGCGCATTCGCTACAGCGGCTCGCCGATCCCGCTGTCCTTTTCGGAAATCAGCTATCAGCACCAGATTCTGGAGATCAATTGCGACGGCGAGACGCTGACCAGTGTCGAGCCGTTGCTCATCCCTCGCGCCGTCAACCTGCAACGCCTCGGGCCTGCGCCACTGGCCGATCTGCGGGTACAGCTCAAGGCGCTGCCGGACATCGACCTGCTCGCCGATCCGGACCGCCAGCCGTGGCTGGAAGTACGCGTGCGCCTGGATGAACCCCAGCCGGACCTGCGCAACCAGATCGAAAACGCCCTACAGGGCAAGGCCGTGCGGCTGGTACGTATCGGTGCCGAATATGCCGGCAAAGGCAGCGCGGACGGCAGCGAGGGTGACGCCACGCTGATCGAACTGGACCAGCTCACGCCTCAGGAACTGTTCAGCCGTGCCTGGCAGGACAACTTCGGCAGCGAGGTCGACGAGCAGACGCTGACCGATTTCGCCACGCTGCTGCGCGAAGTCCAGCAGGAGAGCGAGCTGCCATGAAAATCCTCGCCATTCGCCTGAAAAACCTGGCCTCGCTGGCCGGCCCCTTTGAAATCGACTTCACTGCCGAGCCGCTGGCCAGCGCCGGACTGTTTGCCATCACCGGTCCTACCGGCGCGGGCAAAAGCACCCTGCTCGATGCCTTGTGTTTGGCGCTGTTCGGGGCGATTCCGCGGCTGAGCAATATCGGCCAGTCCAAAGTCCCGGACATCGATGGCGACATCACCACCAGCGACCCACGTACCCTGCTGCGCCGCGGCACGGGCAGCGGTTACGCCGAGGTGGACTTCATCGGCATCGATCAGCGGCGTTATCGCGCGCGCTGGGAAACCAATCGCGCGCGCGACAATGCGACCAAAAAACTGCAGGCCAGCCGCCAGACCCTCACCGATCTGGACAGCGAGCAAATCCTCAGCAACCAGAGCAAACGCGAATTCGAGCAATTGATCGAAAATCGCCTGGGCCTGAACTTCGAGCAGTTCACCCGCGCCGTGATGCTTGCCCAGAGCGAGTTCAGCGCGTTCCTCAAGGCGGATGACAAGGAACGCAGCGAGCTGCTGGAAAAGCTCACCAACACTGCGATCTACAGCCAGCTCGGTCGGCGCGCGTACAGCAAAAGCAAGGAAGCCGAAGACGCCCTGAAAACCCTGACTGCGCAGGCCAGCAACATCATCCCGCTGGCCCCGGAACTGCTGGCTGAACTGGAACAACGCCTGAGCGACGCGCAGCAGCAGCTCAAGGCCCATCAGACACAGCAACGGCAACTGGAAATCAAACAGCAGTGGCTCACCGAGCTGCACCGTCTGCGTGACGAACAGCTCGCTGCCCAGGAAGCCCTGCACAGTGCGCAACAGGTCTGGGACGACCACAGCGGAGCACGCCAGACCCTCGGCCAGCTGGAACGTCTGGGCCCGCAGCGTCATCGCTTCGCGCGTCGGATCACGCTGAATGCTCAGCTTGATCCGCTGGCTGAACAGATTCGCCAGCATCAGCAACAGCAGACCTCGCTGCACGACCAGCAGCAACAGCTGGAAAGCCACCGTACTCAGGCGCAGGCCAGTTTGCTGGAAGCCCAGCGAGCCCACAGCAGCGCCAAACCGCTGTTGCTGCAGGCTTTCGAAGCCCAGAACACCCTGAATCACCTGGCCCAGGAAATGGCCAAGGCGTCCGACCTGCACCAGCAGAGCGAGCAGCTCTGCATCCAGGGCCAGACCAGCCTGCAAACCCTGCTCGATCAGCAACAGCAGGTGGCTCAACGTCTGGAGCGCATTGCCGGGCAACTGCAGCACAGCAGCGAACTGGCGCCACTGGCTCAGGCCTGGAACGCGTGGCGTGACCGCCTGAAATCCCTCACGCTGATCGCCAATCGCCTCAAGCACGGGCACAGCGAGCTGCCTGCCCTGCAGCAACGTGCCAACACTGCCGATCAGCAGCTGACCGAGCAACGCAGCGCGCTGGAGTTGCTGTACCGCGAAGCCGATTGCGAAGTGGAGGCAGTGACCGAACAGGTGCAGATCCTCGGCAGCCTGTTGCAGGACAACCGCAAACAGCAGCGTGCCTTCGAGGAGCTGGCCCGTCTGTGGGCCAGTCAGCAGGACGTCGACCGGCAACTTGCCGAGCTGACCCAGCAACAGCAGAGCGCCCAGCAGCAACGCGAACAGCTCAACAGCGAAGGCCTTCGCGTTCGTGATGAACTGACCGTCGCCGAGCAGACCCTGACCGTTACCCGGCAACTGCTGGAGCGCCAGCGCCTCGCCCGCAGCGCCAGTGTCGAGGAGTTGCGCGTGCAGTTGCAGGACGACCAGCCCTGCCCGGTCTGCGGCAGCATCGAACACCCTTGGCATCAGCCGGAGGCGCTGCTCGAAAGCCTCACGCAACACGACGACAACGAGCAGGCCAGCGCGCAGAAAGCCGTGGACCTGCTGACCGAGCAACGCAATCAATTGCGTGAGCAGGTCGGTGGCGTGATCGCCCGGCAGAAAGAGCTGCTGCGTCAGCACGAACAGCTCAACGCGCGCCATCAGGCCCTGGCACCGGACCTGGAGTCACATCCCCTCGCCGCCCAGTTACTCGACCGCGACGCCGAGAAGCGCGACAGCTGGTTGAGCCAGCAATTGAGTCAACTGAGCGAAGTCATCAGCCGTGACGAGCAACGTCAGCAAGCCTTGCTGACCCTGCAAAAAGACGCTGCACGCCTGCAGCAGCAGCTGCAGGCGGCGAGCGAAGCCAGCCAGAGCGCTGCGGGCCATGTTGCCGAGCAGCTCAAGCAACTGGAGGTCGACGGGCAGCGGCTGGAAGAAGAACTGACGGCATTCACGCCGCTGGTATCGCCCCAGGTGCTTGAAGGTCTGCGCAGCGATGCATCGGCGACCGTGCTGCAGCTAGAACAGCAGGTGACACAGCGTCTCGATCAGCTGGAGCAGCAACACGAAGAGCAGCAGGAGCAAACCGAGCGTCAGCAGAAGATCGAGAAGCAGCAGGTCGAGCAGCAGACTCGCGTGCACCGCCAGACCGAACTGGCGCAGGACGTCACCCGGCTCGGCGAGCAACGGCATAACAGTCAGCAGACACTTGCCGGTCTGCTGGGCGACCACGCCAGCGCAGAGCAATGGCAACAGGCGCTGGAGCAGACTATCGAACAGGCCAGACAGGCAGAAAGTCTGGCGGCGCAGGCGCTGCAGGATATCCACAATCAACTGATTCAACTGGCTGCCGAGCTAAAGTCCGAACAGCAACAGCAGCAGGCCCTGCAACAGGAACTGGCTGAACTTGATGTGCAGATCAGCGAATGGCGCGCTCAGCATCCGCAACTGGACGATAGCGCGCTGGACACCCTGCTGACCTACGACGACGCACATATCGAGCAACTGCGTGTGCAATTGAGTAGCACCGACAAGGCGCTGGAGCAGGCAAAAGTATTGCTGCAGGAACGCGATCAGCGCCTGCAACAGCATCAGGCGCAACACAGTGATCTGACCGACAGTGCGCAACTGGAAGCATCGCTGCAACAGGCCCATGAACAGTCGGCGCTCAGTGAGCAGCACTGCGCCGACCTGCGTGCCGAGCTCAGTGAAGATCAGCGCCGCCGCAACGCCAGCAGCGAACTGCAGACGCGCATCGCCGACGCCAACAGCGAATACCTGCGCTGGGCACGTCTGGCTTCGTTGATCGGCTCGGCAGAAGGCGACAGGTTTCGCAAAATCGCCCAGGCCTACAACCTTGACCTGCTGGTCCACCATGCCAATGCGCAGCTCAGGCAACTGGTGCGCCGCTACCGCCTGAAACGCGGCGGCAGCATGCTCGGTCTGCTGGTCATGGACACGGAAATGGGCGACGAACTACGCTCGGTTCATTCGCTGTCCGGCGGGGAAACCTTCCTCGTCTCGCTGGCACTGGCGCTGGGCCTCGCCTCGATGGCATCCAGCACCTTGCGCATCGAGTCACTGTTCATCGATGAAGGTTTCGGCAGCCTCGATCCGGAATCGCTGCAACTGGCGATGGACGCCCTCGACGGCTTGCAGGCGCAGGGCCGCAAGGTCGGCGTGATTTCCCACGTCCAGGAAATGCACGAACGAATCCCGGTGCAGATCAAGGTACGTCGTCAGGGCAATGGATTGAGCACAATCGAGGTGGGCAACTGAGGGACCTGCGACGCGGAACGTGAGGCACGGCAGTTGACTATCGTTCCTCACGCTGCGCGTGGGAATGCCGTTCTGGACGCTCTGCGTCCGCCTCCTGAATGTTGTGCCACCAGCGCTTTCGCGAACAGGCTCGCCTGACATTCCGTGCATGGTCTGCCACGCATTGGGCAGTAAGTCGCAGGGACCTGTGTGGGCAAACATGCTCGCGAAAGCGTGACGGCTGATCAATCACTGGGCAGATTTGTGGTCCAGCGCTGCGTAGAAATTAGCGCTCTGCTGCAGGTATTTGGTTGTGTACGTCTGAGTCGCATGGGCTTTCTTGTCGTTCACTTCGACACTGGCGCTGGCCGGAAGAGCGACGCTTGCCGAGATAGCAGATGCAGCGATGATGGAGAAAAGATTGAAATTCATGTCGGTCACCCCTCTTGTCTGTCTGTACGCTGGTTTGAAGTCCTGACCGTTATGGCCGTGACTCAAACTTACGCCCGAGGGTGGTTCAGCAGAAATCTTTTGTAGCACTAACCCATATCATCAAGAATGATAACGGCTCCAGCCCTTGTATCTTGGGGGCTGGAGCCGGGGGCAGCTTACTTGTCGTTCAGAAAACGCAGGTACGAAGGTGCATCGGCATCGAATTTCTGCACCGTTTCACCGATCTTCCCGCTCTGCGGATCACGGCGTACGGTCACGATCTGGTTGCTTTTCTGATTGGCGAACAGCATGAACTTGCCGGTCGGATCGAAAGCGAACTCACGTGGCTCCTTGCCTTCCAGGGAGCGACGCTGAATTTCTTCAAGCTTGCCGCTGGCCTGATCGATGCGGAACACCACGACCTGATTCGCGTCACCCCGATTGGTCACGTACAGAAACTTGCCATCCGGTGAAGTGTGCAAGGCGCCACCACCGTTTTTCTCTTCCACGCCCTTGTTCTTCATGTCGACCAGTTGGGTCTGCTTGAAGCCGCCGTCATGGTAGTCGAACACTGCGACCTGGGCGGTCATTTCCAGCACCAGCCAGGCATGCTTGCCATCCCCACTGAAAAGGGTATGCCGGGGTCCGGAGCCGCCCGGCAACTGCACGAACGGCACCTTGGCTGGCTGCAATGGCTTGGCCTGGCTGGCGTCGTACTGATAGACAAACAGCTTGTCAGCGCCCAGGTCGGCGGTCACCACGTACTTGTCATCCGGGGTCGGCACGGCCAGGTGCACATGCGACGACATCTGCCGCTCACTGTTGACCTTGCTTCCAGGACCCAGCGGCAGCACCTGAACGGCTTCGCTCAACTTACCGTCCTTGCCCACCGGTACCACGGTCAGCGCACCGCCCGGGTCGGGGTTTACGGCGTAGTTGGCCACGAACAGGTAACGGCCATCGTAGCTCAGGCTGGAGTGCGTCGGTTCTTCACCACGGCTTTGAACCTGATTGATCGGCGTGATCTGACGGGTTTTCGGGTCGATCGCAAAGCTGCTGACCTTACCGACCACGTCTTTTTGTCCGGGGCCATTTTCATTGACCGCGAACAGGTAGCGCTGGTCTCTGGAGACGGTCAACCACGACGGGTTTTCGGCTTTGACCACTTGCAGCGGCTTGGCGCCGATCATCCCGGTTTTGCTGTCGAAGGCAAAACGATAGATCCCTTCACTCTTGCCTTGCGTGTAGGAACCTATCAGCAATTCAGTATCGGGCATGGCTTGGGCCTGCAGGGTAAATGCGCTCATGGCACTGGCAATCGCCAGCCACGGCAGAAGTTTATGGGGCATGGGGGCATCCCTTGTTATCGAAGTTATTGATGCCTGTTACGGCACTGTCGGGGTCTATGACAGCGCCAGCCCGCATTTACTCAATCCTGCGCAGAATCATCTTCATCGGAAGGGGTGAAGGCATCCAGGCAGATGATCCGGTGATCGGCGTTGCCGTCGTTGATCACCCAGCTTTGCAGGGATTCATCGAAGGTCGCAGCATCGACTTGCGCCTTGGTGAAGCGCCATACCTTGCGCTCGCGGCCGTCCATGCATTCGACGTTCAGTTCCTCGCCCAGAGAGAAGTCCCAGGCGTGCAGACCGTCGATTTCCAGCATGGTGGTGGCTTCGAGTGCGGCGAGCAGTGTGGTGGGTGTGGTAGTCATGAAATTCATCCGGCCAGCAAAAGCGCGAATGATAGGGCAAAAGGCAGGCGTAGATACAGTCGGAGCGCAAGTAGAGCCGTACCAGCGCCGAGCGCTGGCACGGTGAGCAATCAAACAGGGACTGCGCTTACAGCTTGCCGATGCCGCCCGGCTGAAACACCGACTCGCTCGGTGCCAAACCGTTGACCAGCGGCTTGCCGAACTCGGCCTGACTGATCTCGAAACGATCGCCCGGCTGGGTGCGCACGCCATCGGCAAACGACAGGGTCGCGGTGCCGAAGAAATGCACATGCACGTCACCGGGCCTGAGGAACTGTGCGTACTTGAAGTGATGGTATTCAAGGTTTTCCAGGCTGTGGCACATGTTCGCTTCGCCACTGAGGAACTCTTTTTCCCACAGCACCTTGCCGTCGCGCCAGACCCGGCTGGTGCCCGACAAGCTTTGCGGCAAGTCGCCCACGCGCAACTCCGGACCGAACGAACAGGCGCGCAGTTTCGAATGCGCCAGATACAGGTAGTTGCGACGCTCCATGACGTGATCGGAGTATTCGTTACCGATGGCGAAGCCCAGGCGATAAGGCTTGCGGTCATGACCGATCACATACAGGCCGCTCAGCTCGGGCTCTTCCCCGCCATCTTCGGCAAAGGGCGGCAGCGAAAACGAATGTCCGGGGCGCACGACAATGCTGCCATCCCCCTTGTAGAACCACTCTGGCTGAACACCGGCCTGCCCCGCTGCCGGCTTGCCGCCTTCGACGCCCCATTTGAAGATACGCATGGTGTCGGTCATCGAGGCTTCGTCGCCGGACTGCTGGTGCATCTTGTCGCGTGCCGACGCACTGCCCAGATGGGTCAGCCCGGTGCCGCTGACCAGCAGGTGCGCCGGATCAGGATGGTCGAGCGGCGGCAGGATCCGCAACGCCTCAAGCAACTGCGAATAGTCGTGCGTCTCGCCAACGCCACGCTGCTCGACCTGGTGCGCCAGAGCCGAACCCGCCTCGATTGCCGCCAGCGCCAGCTCGCGAACACTTTCGACACCCTGGACCTCACGTACCTGATCACCGTCGACCAGACCGACCCGGCGCTGACCGTCGCTCAATTCAAACTGTACTAACCGCATGAAATTCTCCTTCCAGATAATGGGCCGCTGAAAACCTATCTCGCCTTGGCACTCGCCGCGAAGTCGGACACTGGCAGCACATGCTTGCGCTCCAGCACGTGATAGACGATGCCGGTCAGCAGCAGCCCGAAGACCATGACACCCGACAGAAAATAGAGGCCCGATGCCAGGCTGCCGGTGATTTCCTTCAACGCACCGATCACGAACGGCCCGATGTAACCGCCCAGGTTGCCGACCGAATTGATCAGCGCGATACCGGCTGCGGCACTGGCACCCGCGAAGAACCGCCCCGGCAAGGTCCAGAACACCGCAGTGCAGGAAAACAGCGCGAACGCCACGACGCACAATGCAGCCAGCTGCGCCACCGGCATGGTCAGCCAGGCGCTGCAGAACAGGCCGATGGCACCCAGCACATAGAGCACGGCCAGATGCCCGTAACGGTCATTGAGGCGGTCGGAACTGCGCGGCACGATCAGCAGGCCAATGATGCCGAAAATGTAAGGCACCGATGACACGAAGCCGGTGGTCAGGTCACTGCCACCGAACTGTTTGATCAGCGTCGGCAGCCACAGGCCCAGACCGTAGATGCTCAAGGTCACCGGCAGATAGAACAGCGCGAGAAGCAACACACGCTTGTCTTTCAAGGCGTGCAACGGATTGCCGTGGCGGGTCTGGCCGTATTCTTCCAAGTCCTTTTTCAGCTCACCGGTCAGCCAGTCCTTCTCGGCCTGGTCCATCCATTTGACCTGCTGCGGACCATCCGGCAACCAGCGCAGCACCGGCCAGGTCAGCAGAATCGCTGGCGTGCCGATGACGATGAACAGCCATTGCCAGCCATGCAGACCGAGTATGCCGTCCATGCCCAGCAAACCGCCGGAAACGGGCCCGGTGATCATCATGGCGATGGGTTGCGAGAGGATGAAAAGGCCAAGGATCTTGCCGCGATGGCGCACCGGAAACCACTGGGTGATGTAGTACAGCACACCGGGAAAGAAGCCCGCCTCGGCAGCGCCCAGCAGAAACCGCATCACGTAGAAGCTGTGCGGCCCCTTGACGAAGGCCATGCCGATGGTGATCGCGCCCCAGGTGATCATGATCCGCGCGAACCAGCGGCGTGCGCCGAAGCGCTCAAGCATCAGGTTGCTGGGGATCTCCAGCAGGAAGTAACCGATGAAGAACAGTCCGGCACCCAGCCCGTAGGCGGCGTCGCCGATACCGATGTCCGCGCCCATGTGCAGCTTGGCAAAGCCCACGGCAGAGCGATCTACATAAGCGATCAGGTACAGCAGGATAAGGAAAGGAATCAGTTTGAACGTAATGCGGCGTATAAGCCGCAGTTCCTGGCTCATGTAGGCGGTCTCCCATTGTTTTTGTTATGGAACCTGCGGGGATCGCCTCTGTGCCTGGGGGCTGAATAACGCAGCACATGCGCCAGGATGATCCCTCGTCTACAACCGACTATATAGTAATACTATTTAAACTGACAACTCTTCCAATACGCGTTTTTTAGGCTTACCTTAGCCAGCAGTATCGCCATTAAGTCTTACAATAAGAGAGCCGATCATGTCTGACTCCGATAAAAAACCGACCCTCCGTTCTGCCCAGTGGTTTGGCACCGCCGACAAGAATGGCTTCATGTACCGCAGCTGGATGAAGAATCAGGGCATTGCCGACCACCAGTTTCAGGGCAAGCCGATCATCGGCATCTGCAATACCTGGTCGGAGTTGACCCCCTGCAACGCGCATTTCCGGCAGATCGCCGAGCATGTCAAACGTGGCGTGATCGAAGCAGGCGGCTGGCCGGTGGAGTTTCCGGTGTTTTCCAACGGCGAATCCAACCTGCGCCCTACCGCAATGTTCACCCGCAACCTGGCGAGCATGGACGTTGAGGAAGCGATTCGCGGCAACCCCATCGACGGGGTCGTGCTGTTGACCGGTTGTGACAAGACCACCCCTGCCCTGTTGATGGGCGCTGCCAGTTGCGACATCCCCGCCATCGTTGTCACCGGCGGACCGATGCTCAACGGCAAGCATGAAGGCAAGGACATCGGCGCCGGAACCATCGTCTGGCAGATGCACGAGTCCTACAAGGCCGGGACCATCAGCCTTGATGAATTCCTGTCCGCCGAAGCCGGCATGTCGCGTTCGGCTGGCACCTGCAACACCATGGGCACGGCGTCGACCATGGCCTGCATGGCCGAAGCGCTGGGCACTTCGCTGCCGCACAACGCGGCCATTCCGGCGGTGGATTCGCGGCGTTACGTGCTGGCGCACATGTCCGGCATGCGTGCCGTCGACATGGTCCGCGAAGACCTGCGCCTGTCGAAGATTCTCACCAAGGCTGCGTTCGAAAACGCCATCCGGGTCAACGCGGCCATCGGTGGCTCGACCAACGCCGTCATCCACTTGAAAGCCATCGCCGGACGCATCGGCGTCGATCTGGACCTGGATGACTGGTCGCGCATGGGCCGTGGCATGCCGACCATCGTCGACCTGCAACCGTCGGGGCGTTTCCTGATGGAAGAATTCTATTACGCTGGCGGCCTGCCCGCCGTGTTGCGCCGCATGAACGAGGCCAAGCTGCTGCCCAACCCGGATGCCCTGACCGTCAATGGCAAGAGCATCGGCGAAAACACCTGCAACTCACCGATCTATGGTGAAGATCAGGTGATCCGCGCGCTGGATAACCCGATCCGCGCCGACGGCGGGATTTGCGTGCTGCGCGGCAACCTCGCGCCGCTGGGTGCGGTGCTCAAGCCCTCGGCCGCGACACCGGCACTGATGCAGCACCGTGGCCGCGCAGTAGTGTTCGAGAATTTCGAGATGTACAAGTCACGGATCAACGATCCGGATCTGGACATCGATGCCAACTCGGTCATGGTGCTCAAGAACTGCGGCCCCAAAGGTTATCCGGGCATGGCCGAGGTCGGCAACATGGGCTTGCCAGCCAAGCTGCTGGCACAGGGCGTGACTGATATGGTGCGTATTTCCGATGCGCGCATGAGCGGCACGGCTTACGGCACAGTGGTTCTGCATGTGGCGCCGGAAGCCGCAGCCGGCGGTCCGCTGGCGGTGGTCAAGGAAGGCGACTGGATCGAGCTGGACTGCGCTGGCGGACGTCTGCATCTGGACATCCCGGAAGCCGAACTGGCGGCGCGCCTCGCCGATTGGCAGGCACCGCAGCAGCTGTTGCTCGGTGGCTATCGTCAACTGTACGTAGACCGGGTGATGCAGGCAGACCAGGGCTGTGATTTCGACTTCCTGGTCGGTTGCAGGGGCGCCGAAGTCCCTCGTCACTCGCACTGAACGAAACGGCGGCCGCCTGACGCAGATGGCCGCCGTAATCGTTGCGCGATGGTATGATGCCCAGCAATCACCGCCAGGACCCCACTGCGTTCCCATGGATTATCGAAAGCCTTCCGACCGAAAAAGCATGCACGCGCGCATCGTCCAGGAACTGGGCATGCAAATCGTGTCCGGCCGTTTCAAGCCTGACGAAAAGCTGCCTGCCGAAGCGCTGCTCTGCGAAGAGTACGCCGTCAGCCGCCCGGTCCTGCGAGAAGCGACACGGGTTCTGGTGGCCAAGGGTCTGGTTTATTCGCGTCCGCGTGTCGGCACAGTGGTCAAGGCGCGCCGCGAATGGCATCTGCTGGACCCGGACGTGTTGCACTGGGTCATGCAAAGCTCGCCGCAGAATGATTTCTTCAACCTGCTGACCAGCGTACGCGCGGTCATCGAACCAGCGGTTGCCGCACTGGCGGCGCAGCATGCCACCGACGCAGAGATCGAGTCGATCCACGAAGCCTATCTGCGCATGGAAGCCGCACCGACGCCGGAAGACCTGCTGCAACCCGACCTCGACTTCCACAGCCGCATCGCCGACGCCACCCACAACGACCTGCTGGCACACCTGTGCAACATGCTGTCACTGGCGTTGCGCGAGGCGCTCAAATACTCCAACAAGCGTCCCAACCTGCACGAACTGGCCATGCCTCGTCACAAGGCAATCCTCACCGCCATCCAGAACCGCGACGCACTGGGCGCACGCCATGCTTCGCTGGTGCAACTGGACGATGCGCGCAATGCGCTGAGTGTAGTCCTGGGCGGCGGTTGACGGGTTTCCAGCTTGAGGGTCAACCGTTTCAGGCGGCTGATGTTCTCCCCCTCTGGATGCATCCTATCGCCAGCACGTACATCAACAGGCTGACCAAAAACGGGGCGCCCAGCCACAGAAAATGCTCGCCCGAGCCGACGTTACCCGAAAAGATCAGAGCGCCAATCACTGGCGCTACACCGCCCACCAGACTCAGCAGGGATGTCAGCCCCCCCTGCAGCTCGCCCTGATGCCCTGCCTTGGCATGACGCGACAGCTCACCACGCAACGCCGGCTCGGCAATCAGCCCGACAGCATGGAAACACATTCCCACCAACGTCAGCCAAACGCTTGCAGCGGCCGTATAGAAAGCATAACCCAGTAAGCAACAGGCATAACCGGTAACGATTATCCGCTGGTTGGACATGATTGGCGTCAGCTTGCGTACCAGTACGCGCTGCGCGAACGCCATGCCCAGGGCGAGCGCCGCCAATGCGTACGACACTTCAAGCATGCTCCAGCCATAACGCATCTGATTGGCCAGCACAAAGCAGCTTTGAAATATCCCGTAGGCGAACCAGGAGCACGTCGCAGCCAGCAGATACGGGCGCAGGCCTTGCGTACCCCATAGTCCTCGCAGGCTGCCAAACGGGTTGGTTCGCCGCCATTCGAAGGCGCGCCGATGCTCGGCCGCAAGGCTTTCCGGCAACCTCATGTAGCCATACAGCAGGTTGATTGCCGCCAGGCCGCCAGCGACCAGAAAGGGCAAGTGCGGCCCGTAAGACGCAAGCCCCCCGCCTATGACCGGGCCGAAAACAAGCGCTATGGCGATGACACTGCCCGCTGCACCGTAGAAATGCGTGCGCTGCTCACCCTCACTGATGTCCGCAATATAGGCCATCGCAGTGGCGATATTGGCGGCAGTGATTCCTGCGATGGCACGGCCTATCAGCAAGACCGTCAGGCTGCCGGCGAAGCCAGCCATCAGATTGCCCAGGCACATGCCGGCCAGCGCCAGAAGCAATACCGGCCGGCGCCCATGACAGTCGCTCAGCGCCCCCAGCAGCGGCGCGCACAGAAACTGCATCGCCGAATAAAGTGTCAGCGCCACGCCCAGCGCCAACGAGACATGCTCGGTAGACGATGGCCAGATAGTCGCGATCAGCGTCGGCATGACAGGAATCGCCAGACCGATACCAAGCACATCGAGCCCCAATATCAGAAGAATGAAGCGCATGGGTGGGCGAGTTTCACCTTTTGAGTAACCTCCAGACATATGTAGACCTCAGACTGATTAATGCAGGCGAGCAGGCGTTGAGCCTGCTCGCCATGTTCCGCAACGACGGGTTATCGATCACACTCGGCAAGTTGCCCGATCAACACATCGGCAATTTGCTGGGCGTGGACGGACAGGCAAGTAAAGTGATCCCCAGAGACATCGACCGTTCTTACCTTTGCCGCACTGAACAACTCCCAGCCCCAGGCATCCGTGTCACGGATCTCGGGCAGGTTGATACCGGAGGGCATCGAGTCGACCGCCCTGAACAGTACCAGTGAGGCATCAAGCGCAACCTTGGGCGGGTCATAGCGCATGCCGAAGGCCGCAGCAGCCTTGTACACGTTGAACAGCCCCAGAATGCTTCCCTCATCGCCACGCGCATCCAGCAACCCGTGACTTTCCAGCGTGTCCTTCAGATAGCGGATCTTTTCCTCGTCACCCAGGTGCTCGAGCGCCTGCAACTCCTCGCGGCTGAGCTTGATTGGCTTGTCGAAGTAATGCCCGAAGATACTCAGCAGCGAACCCAACACCTGAGCATCGGTAGGCACCTGCATTTGCGTATACGGAGGGGCTGCCGAGTCGAACAGCGCCAGCAAACCCACCTGGTCGCCACGTGCTTCAAGCAGTCTGGCGATTTCGTACGCCACTTTTCCGCCAAGTGAATGGCCGCCCAGCAGATAAGGCCCATGCGCCTGAACCGACTTCATGCAGCGAATATAGTGTTCGGCCATCTCCTCGACGCTGAGGTGAGGCTCAGCCTTGCCATCGAGCCCCAGGCATTGCAGACCGTAGAAAGGCCGTTGCGCGCCCATGGCCTTGGCCAACCCAAGCACCTGATTGACGTTGCCGCCCATGCCCGGCAGACAAAAGAATGGTCTCCCCTCGCCGTTTCGCTGCACCGGCACCAGACAGTAACGTACGGCGGCTTCATCGGCGTCGATTGGCGTATCTTCGGCGACACTGTCCAATGAACGGGCGATTCGCTCGATGGTCGGTTCATCAAGGAACTCGGCCAACGTCAGGCACTGCTGAAAGCGCGAACGAATCCGCGAAATCAGCTGGGACCCCAACAGTGAGTGCCCGCCCAGATCGAAGAAGTTATCCAGCACACCCGGCATATCACCGCCCAGCAGCTCTTGCCACAACTGCGCGACTTCCTGCTCCACAGCATTGCGTGGCGCAACACGCTCGGCACCGGAGTCGAACAGCGGTGTTGCCCGGCCCGCCGACGTCGCACCGCCGCGCTGCAGTTGATCGATCAGTTGCTGCAGATCCTGCGCCTTGTGCACGATGATCTGAGCAGTGTTTTGCGCCAGAGCCAGCTCGAATAACTGGCAACCTTCTGCGTTGGTCAGCCCCCGCACATTGTCAATCGGCGCCTGCTCGGGATGCGCACTGTCATAGGCAACACGCATACCTGCCTGCGCCCATGCATCCCAGTTGAGCGAAACCACAGGCATGCCCTCCTGACGACAGGCCTGCGCCCTAGCGTCCAGATAGGCGTTGGCAGCGGCGTAATCCGCCTGACCAAGCCCCCCGAGCACCGACGCCAGCGACGAACACAGAAATATGAAATCGACAGGCTCCTGGCGCAAAGCCTCTATCAGCACATCGGTGCCAACCACCTTGCTGCCCATCACCTGTGCCCATGCATTTGCCTGGCTCAGTTGGATGAGACCGCTGGCTTGCACACCTGCGGCATGTATCGCCCCACTGATACACCCATGCTGAAGCCTGACCTGCTGAAGCGCAGCAGTGAAAGCCTCACGATCAGCACAATCGACCGCCACGTGTTGAATCCGCGCGCCTTGCTGTTCCATCGCCTGCAGCGCTTGCCCGACCTCATCCTTGACCGTCGCCGAACGGGACATCAGGACTAAGGTGACAGCTTTTACCTTCGCAGCCAGATGACTGGCCAGCGCCAGCCCCATGCCGCCCAGACCACCGGTAACCACGTAGGTCCCGCCCTCCTTGAAGTGCAGTGAAGGTTGCGAGACTTGCAGCGCTCGCAGGCAAGGTTCATGCAACGTCTGTTTGCGCAAGGCCAGAGTCGGCGCAAGCGGAGAAGCCTGATCGGGATCGATGTGCTGGAGTACCTGAAGCAGTAGCATCTCATTCTCGGCCGCGTTGGCCAGCGGCAGATCAAAATGACGGCAGCGTATCTGCGGCAGCTCCCAAGTAAGTGTCCGAACCACACCAGACAAGGTTGCTACACAGCTGTTGACCGGCTCATCGTCATCCACCTGGCAGGCACCTTCGGTCACCACTGACAGAACAGTGGTGTTTATCGCATGAGGAATGTATGCCTGTACCAACACCATAAGATCGGAAAACAGCGTAATGGCGGCGTGCTCGCCTTCCGCAAGCTGCGTCTTACCGGCCATGTAAATGATCTGGCTCGGCAAGGCATCTTGCGTCGCCAGTGTATTAAACAGCTGTCCATATGCCTGTGCGTCGCCGCGAGCAATTGTCGCGATCGTAGCGCCAGAATCACCTGCATCGCCTATGCAGACACTGTCCGGCGGTAGCGCAGCGAGAATGCTGTTATCGGCTGCAACGCCACGCGTGACAACCAGCCAGGGCCCTTGTAACGGCGAGTCGCCCCTGGGAGGCAATGCCGGCCGCCATGCTGGTACCTGACACCAGTCCAAGGGCTCGGTGCGCTGCGCGTCCGGTGCCACTCGCTCATCGCGCAAAGTAAAGCCGATCACCTCGGCCAGCAGAGCACCGATTCCGCCGTCGTTATCGACTTCGAACAGTTGCACATCATAGACATTGCTGCGAACTCGCCGTGCATGGCTGTAAAGCCGGGAGCGCAGTGGTGCATGAATAGTCAGGCGCTGGTAATGGAACGGTAATCTGCGGGTGCTGTTTTCCATGATCGAGAGAAAACCAGTCGCCATGTCGAGCAACGCCGGATGCAGCGCAAAGCGCTCAAGGTCAGCGGCAAACACCTGATCCAGTTCCAGAAGCGCCAGCCCCTCATCCTGGCCGAGCCAGATCGAACGAAAGCACTTCCAGCGAGGCCCGAACAAGCCGAGACGCGTGTTCAATGCCGCATGTTCGACTTCATCGGCAAGACAGTCAGTATGGTCGGACTGAAGCTGCATCAGCCCTTTTAGTACGAGGCGCTCCCGGTTGTGGCGTTTTATGAAACCTAGCGCGTGCAGCATTCTGTGCTGCTGCGGAGCGTTACCATCGTCCGATACCGACTCGAGGAAAAACTCAGTGCTCTCGGTGTGATCCGTGAATGTAATCAGCACGCTTTGCGAGGCCTGCTCATCTTCCAGAACCAGAGGGGTCGGGAAGTAAACGTCACTCAGTTCGATCAACTCGATGCCTTCCATACGCGCGTAGGCATTGCGTACCAGCTCGACACATCCGGTGCCGGAAAGCACTGGCTTTCCTTCGAAAACGCGATGTTCGTCCACCAGCCAGAGTTGTGGCGACAGGCTCAATCGGAACTGCCGACGGTTACCCTGCACGCGCTGCCAATGCAGGAACAACGGTTGCTTGTGCTGCGCTGAAGAAACCGTCCCGGCAGCCTCGATCCAGTGGCTGTCCCGCGCAAACGGATAAGTCGGCAGCGGCACGCGTGCGCCGTCTGTACACCCTGCGGCCTGCGCCCAACCGAAACTTGCTCCCTGCCTCCACAATGACGCGATGCCTTCCGCCAACGCCGCCTCGTCCGACCGGCTGTCCCGTGCATGCCGAGTGCAACCAAGCACGCACAAGGGCTCAGCATAGGATTTCAGTGCACTCTGAAGAGCACGGCCCGGGCCGACTTCGAGAAAAATCGGGTCTTCCAGTTCGTCGGCAAGCAGCGCGATACCGTCAGAAAAGCGCACGGTATCGAGCAGATGAGACGCCCAATAATCACTTTGGCTGCTCGAATCGATCGAGAACCAGCCACCGTTGTGGTTGGACACGAGCGCGATAGTCGGAGACTGAACAGAGAACCCGCTGACAACTGCCTTCAACGCGTGCGCAGCAGGAGCCATCATGCGGGAATGAAAAGCGTGCGAGGTATCCAGTACACGCCCCACGAGCCCTTCCTCGGCCAGTTGTCGCTCGACCCGCGCAATGGCCTCAAAATCACCGGCAAGAACACATTGCAGCGGCCCATTGACGGCCGCCAGCTCCACGCCGTGCCCCAGAAAGCGCGCGCAATCTGCTTCAGAGAGGCCAACGGCAAGCATCGCACCCGGAGCTTGACGTTGCATCAGGCGGCCCCGCTCGACAACCAGCTTCAAGCTGTCTTCCAGACTGTAGACACCCGCAAAACAGGCTGCCACCAGTTCACCAAGGCTATGGCCTATCAGCGCCTGCGGGTGGATACCGCGGCTTTGCAACAACAGGGCGCACGCGTACTCGACCACAAAAAGTGCCGGTTGCGCGATTTCCGTACGGCTCAGACTGTTGGCTGTATCGCCACCCGCTGGCGGGTATAGACTGGCCAGAATGTCGACGCCATAACGCTTCAATATGACCGTGCAGCGGTCAACTGTCTGTCGAAATACCGCCTCACTGCCGTAGAGGCCCTTGAACATTCCCTCATACTGGCTACCCTGCCCGGAGAACATGAACACGATCGGACGGTCCTGTCTGCGCTCCATGAGCGCTGTGGACGAAGGTGTCTGCAGCGCGTGCAAGGCTCCGGCAATGCTCTGGCTGACAACGCTGTCCCTGAAGGCAAATCGTGTGCGGCCCTCTCCCAGCGTGAAGGCGATATCGCGTATATCGGCCACCGGGTTCTGCAGACAGGTGATCAGTTGCCGACGCTGATGGTCCAGCGCTGTAGCGGTACGTGCGGAGAACGGCAGTATGTACCAGCAATCGCTATCGTCATGCGGGCGCACTGACGGCTGCGGAGGCTCCTCGACAATGACATGAGCATTGGTCCCGCCGATGCCGAAGGAGCTGACGCCTGCCCGACGTGGCGAGGCCGTAGCCGGCCAGGGTCGGGACGTCGTGTTGACATAAAAAGGGCTGTCGTTGAAATCAATTTCGGGATTGGCTCGCGTGAAGTTAAGGCTTGCAGGCAGGACGTCGTGCTGCACGGCAAGTATGGCCTTGACCAGCCCGGCGACGCCTGAAGCCGCGTCAAGATGACCGATGTTGCTCTTCAACGAACCGAGGGCACAAAAGCCCGGCGTGAAATTTGGCAAAGCGCTGGTATAGGCCTGCGTCAACGCACGGACTTCTACCGGGTCACCCAGGCGAGTGCCGGTGCCATGCGCCTCGATATAACCAATGGAGTCTGCACTGATATTCGCTGCATCGAGCGCGGCGCTCACCACCTGGGCCTGCCCGTGAACACTGGGCGCGGTATAACTGACTTTGCTGGAGCCATCGTTATTGACCGCCCCGCCCTTGATCAAGGCATGAATATGGTCGCGATCTTCGATTGCCCTGTCAGCCAGTTTGAGGACCAGCACTGCACAACCACTGCCACCTGTGGTGCCGCTGGCCTGCGCATCGAAAGGCCTGCAATGGCCATCGGCGGAAATGATGCTGCCCGGTGCCGCCTGGTAACCGTAGTATTGAGCTTCGACGGAAGCACCGCCGACGATCACCATATCCGACTCGCCCCGCAGCAAGCTTTCGCAAGCCATCTGGACCGCTACCAGTGAGGAGGAGCAAGCCGTCTCGACGGTAATCGCAGGTCCGGCGAGATTGAGTTTGTAAGCCACACGCGACGCCATGAAATCGCGGCCGTTACCCAATAGCCACTGGATGTTCTCCAGTTGCAGCTCCTGGCGCCTCGGGTAAACGTGATCAAGCAAGTAATGGCTGGTGCTCGCGCTTGCAAATACGCCTACGCGCAAATCGTTCAGAGAACCGCCATAACCGGCGGCTTCCATAGCGGTCCATGCGCATTGAAGAAAGATGCGCTGCTGAGGATCCATCAACTGGGCTTCACGAGGTGAGAAGCCGAAGAACTCGGCATCGAACTTGTCGACATCCTCGAGACGATTGCCACACTTGACGAAATCGGCACGCTCCAGCAGATCAGGGCTTACGCCATGCGCGAGCATGACCTCGTCACTGAAATAAAGGGTCGACTCCACCCCCTCGGTGAGGTTCTGCCAGAACTCGCTCAGGTCAGCGGCGCCCGGAAAGCGCCCGGCCATGCCGACGACCGCCAGCGTACGATTTCCGGGATCAATGGCAGGTGATGCCTCGCTGGCTTGGCGAACCTCCGGCAGCGGCCCATGCAAGCGTTCCAGGTGAGCGACCAGACCACGCAGCGTCGGGTATTCGAAAAGGTCTGTCATGGCCACGGGCGCCTGCAAAAGCTCGCTCAAACGTTTTTGCGTCTCGACAATGCGTAACGAGTGGCCACCGAGATCGAAAAAATTGTCGTCCGAATCGATTTCCTGACAATCGAGTACTTCCTGCCAGATCTTTCTGACCTTGTTGTGCAGGCGTTTTCCAGCGGGCCTGACGACCGCAGGAGAGGTCGGCATCTTACCGACCGCAGTGCCTTCCTGCGCGCGCTGATCAACGAGGTTTTCGAGTGCCTTGCGATCGACCTTGCCAGTACGGCTAAGCGGTAGTTCGGGCAAGCAGATCAGACGCTCCGGCACCATATGTGTCGGCAGCACTTTCGCCAGCTCTGCACGCACCTGTGCAATGCTCGGCTTGCCGACGTAATACCCCACCAGGATCTTGTGCTCGTGGTCATCCTGTTTAACGACCACGACCGCCTGCTCAAGCCCGACTATCGCGTTCAAGCGCGCTTCGACGTCGCCCAGTTCAATGCGGAAACCGCGAACCTTCACCTGATTATCGATACGCCCGACATAGCTCAGGCTTCCATCGAATTGACGAACCACAAAGTCGCCAGTGCGGTACAGCCGCGCCTCGGGTGAAACACCATATGGGTCTGGAAGAAACGCTTGCGCAGTGCGCTCATCCAGATTCAGATAACCCTGTGCCACCCCGTTCCCGCCAATGTAAAGCTCGCCGGGTACACCGCAGGGCAGAGGGTTCAGGTACGGGTCCAGAACATACATTCTGACGTTGTCCAGAGGCCGCAATACCAAGGCGCCTCGTTCATCCCAGTAATCCTGGGCAGATGCATACACCGTCGTTTCGGTCGGACCGTAACCATTGAGGAAACGTCTGCCGGTTGCCCAGGTCTGGGCGACGTTCGCCGGACAGGCCTCACCGGCGCTGATAATGACTTTCAGCTCGGCAAGCTCGGCATGGGGGAGCAAGCGCAGGGCCGTCGGCGTGATCTGCAGATGAGTAATACGTTGCTCGCGCAGAAGCGTCACCAGATCCGGCCCCGGAAGCAGCTGTTCAGAGGCGGCAAATACCAGCGTAGCGCCGCTGATCAGTACCGGAAACACCTCGCCACAGACCCCGTCGAAGACAGGCGAAAAATACTGCAGTTGTCGCGACTGAGCATTCAGTTCCAGCGCTCGCGCAAATGCATTCGCGGTGTTATCGATATTGCGCTGCGAAACCATCACCCCCTTGGGCTGCCCGGTCGAGCCAGAGGTGTAAAGAATATAGGCCAGATCCTGAGGCTCACGCTGGCAGGCCGGAGCAGACCATTCGCCCTCGGCACCTTCGAAGTCGTCGACCAGCAACGTCTCCAGCCCCAAAGCCGCAAGCTCGTGTGCCAAGCCTTGATGACCCACCACGCGGCGCAATGCTGCGTCTTTGATCATGTAGCCCAGCGCACCTTCCATCGAATCCTGCGGATTCAAGGGGACAAAGGCACAGCGCGCCTTCAGGATGCCAAGCATGCCTGCCACCAGATAGGGATGCCGTCCAGTGAACAGGCCGATGTGCTCACCCGCTTGCACACCCTTCTTTATCAGCGCGTGCGCGATGCCGTTGGCTAACCGGTCCAGTTCCGCGTATGTCCAGCAGCGTTGTTGCAACTGAAGGGCCATAGCCTGCGGAGTCTGACGTACACGCTGTTCAAAACGGCTGACGATATCGCCGTCGCCGAAGTCGCGTGACGTGTCGTTGAACTGGCTGATCAGCCTCTGATGTTCGGTTGCAGGAAGCATCTTCACCTGAGCAACGGTCTGCTCGGCATTGGCCAGCATATTTTCCAGCAGGCACTGGAAGTGCTCTGCCATGCCCGAAATGACGGAGCGCTCGAACAGTGACGTCCGATATTTGAATACCCCACTCACCCCTTCGCCTTTAACAGCACGCAACTCCAGCATCAGGTCCAGCTTCACCTCAGTGGAGGCAAGAGAAATTTCTTCCGATTGCACATACGGCAAGGTAAGCGGTACGGCCGTCGTGCTCTGCACCACAAGACCCACTTGGAAAAAAGGATGCTTGCCGGGCAGCCGCTGCGGGTTGAGCACTTGCGCCAGGTAATCGATCGGCACCGAATGATTTGCCTCGGCGGCAAGCAGGGCCTGGCGACTCTGCTCGATAACCTGCGCCACACGCAGAGGGCCTCGCAAACGCAGCCGTAACGGAAGCAGGTTAACGAAGAACCCGATCAGGTTCGCACTTTCATCATGGTCCCTTCCCGAGAATGGCATGCCGATCAAAATGTCGTCCTGCCCGGTGTAGCGATGCAATAGCAGCGCGAACGCGGCGTGCATGACCATGGCCGGCGTGCATTGAAGACGCAGGCAAAGCTGATCGAGCCTTGCCGAGCAATCGCCAGGAAGAGTCAGCGCAACGTAGTCGCCGGCCAGCGGATTTCCTGCTCGCGGGCTGGAACGCACAGGCAGTACCAGAGGCGGCGGCAAGTCCTTAAGCGAAGCCTTCCAGGCGTCTAGCTGAGCCTCGAACGCCCCGCTTTCGAGTTGATTTCGTTGCCAGGCAGCATAGTCCTGATACTGAGCCTCCAGTGCGCTAAGCCTGAGGCACTCACCTTGCGTCAAATGCCGATAAAATGCTGCCAGTTCCTGACGCAGCAAGGCACTCGACCAACCATCGTAGGCAATGTGATGCAAGGTCAGGCACAGCACATATTCATCCGAAGCGGTCTGCAGAAGCACCGCGCGTATCGGCAGTTCCTTGTCCAGCAAGAACGGCGTGTGCACCTCCCGCTCCAGTGTGACCGAGAGCGCTTCGCGAGCGATTTTTTGCTGCCTGAACGGTACGCGCGCGCTGTCAGCGTGACTTGTCACAACCAGCGGCTCTTTCTGCGTAAGGCCCTGAGCGTCCACAAACGTTTCAAGCTCGCAGGTGAAATGCGTGCGCAAGACTTCATGACGCTCAAGTAGCAGATTCAATGCACCTTCCAGCGCAGGAATATCCAGTTGCCCGGTCAGACGGCATATTTCCGGCATGTTGTAAGCGGTGCCCGGCTCACTGTGCTGGGTCAACCACAGACGGCGTTGCGCAAACGAGAGACGTTGGCGCTCGATACCGCTACTGCGTCCGATCGCGGCAGGCCTGGAAGCGACACTGGCACCTTGGGCGATCTGGATCATATTCAGCATGATCTTTTCGGCGACCTGAGCGACGGTGGGCCCTTCGAACAGGTTTGCAATACTTAGGGCCACACCAAAGCGCTTTTTGATGTGCGCAATGACTTGAGTGACCAGCAGAGAATGCCCGCCACTCTCGAAAAAATTGTCGTCAATGCCGATACGCGGCACATTGAGCAGTTGCTGCCAGTCTTCGACAAGCTGTTCTTCCAGACTGTTGCGCGGTGCGGCATAAGCGCGTGAGTCCTGCGCCCAATCGGGCTCAGGCAGGCTCTTGCGATCGATCTTGCCATTTGCGGTCAAAGGCAGTGCTGGCAAGACTACCAACAGGCGCGGCACCATATGGCCTGGCAGACGCTCGCCAAGGTAGGCATTGAGTTGCTGCGCTGTAGCGCGGGTTTGCACATAACCGATCAGTTCGGCCTCGGCACCTGGTGACTGACGGGTGACCACCGCGCATTCACTCACATCAGGATGGTCGGCGAGTACGCTCTCGACTTCACCCAGCTCGATGCGGAAGCCACGAATTTTGACCTGGTTGTCACTGCGGCCCAAAAACTCGATGGTGCCGTCGCGCATGTGCCGACACAAATCACCGGTGCGATAGAACCGCTGTTTGCCGATGCCAGGTAAAAACCGTCCGCTGGCCGAGAACGAACCTGTCAGGAAGCTCTTCTCGTTCAATTCAGGGCGATTCATGTAACCGGACGCCACCGCGCCGCCGCCAATCAACAATTCGCCGGGGACAGTACGCGGTACCAGATTCAGCGTTGCGTCGACCAGGTACAGGGAGGTGTTAGGCAAGGGACCGCCGATAGGCAAGCTGCGTTCAGAGTCATACCACCCTGCATCGGGCTCGAACGTGGCGCTTTCGCAGGTTGCCTCGGTGACTCCGTAAACACTGACAACCCTGGTATGCGGTCCACACAGCGTCTGCATTTTCCGATACTCGTGGACAAACCACACGTCCGCACCGCAGGTGAGTGTATGCAGGGTATCCAGACGCCGTGCGGTCTCTTCCAGGTAACGAATCATCTGCCGCAGGACCGCAGGCACGAACTCGAGCAACGTCACCCGTTCAGCTGTGATCAGCTCATAGAGTCGTTCAGGGTCAGCCAGACTCTGCCGAGGACACATGATTAACCGCGCGCCAACCGCCAGCGCGCGGACGACATCGCTCATGAATACGTCAAACGTGAAATTGGCCATTTGCAAAATGCCAGTAACACCCGGCTCGGTCTGACCGTAAGTCTGCTCCAAGGCCTGGAGCAGGCTTACCCAACTGCCGTGAGAGACACTGACGCCCTTGGGACGACCGGTAGAGCCGGAGGTAAAAATGATGTAGGCGATGTCTTCCGGTTGCGTGTTGCGCCCCTCGAATTCGCTCTCGAGCAGCGTGCCGGTGGTCTGCGGCAAATCATCCTGCAGCAGGCACGGATAGTCCTGCAGTTGCTTCTGAAAGGCGCGCAGCGTCAGGACCAGTCTGGGCTCGATGTCCTTGAGCAGATCCGCATGACGCGCATCGTCGATTGCGAGCGGCACATAAATACCGCCCACCTGATGCACCGCCAGTAACGCGACGATGACCTCTGGGCCATAGCGTTGCACTACCGCGATCCGGTCACCATGACGAACACCGGCAGCATGCAGATGACCCGCCAGTACCCGGGCCTCTGCATCCAGTTGCGCATAGCTGTATCGACGGTCCGCATAAATCAGCGCATCCATCTCGCCCCACTGCGCGGCACTGCATTTGAACCACTGATGGAAAGGTGCAAAAGGCGCTTGCGGCGCTGCCGGCTGATGATTAGCCAAGCGCAGCGCCTGCTCCACGGCTTCGTCAGACAACAGCGAAAAATCGTCAATAGCCCCGTCCGGGTTGCGCGACACCTGTTCCAT
Source organism: Pseudomonas cerasi (assembly GCF_027983475.1). Taxonomy (NCBI): domain Bacteria; kingdom Pseudomonadati; phylum Pseudomonadota; class Gammaproteobacteria; order Pseudomonadales; family Pseudomonadaceae; genus Pseudomonas; species Pseudomonas cerasi. The sequence goes on along the minus strand of NZ_JAQJVM010000001.1, from coordinate 788,913 downwards.
AATGATCAGCAGGCTATCGATCATCCCCTGCACTGCGGTCTCATCCAGCAATGCGGTGTCATACTCGACCGCGCCGCTCATGCCGCGCGCAGTCAGTGCCAGGGTCAGACTCAGGTCATATTTGGCGGTGCAGGAGTCGAGCGTATAAACGCGAGTGCGCAGGTTTTCCAGCTCGACCGAAAAATCCTCGTTGGCCATATCGAACAGCACCTGAAACACCGGCGCATGGCTCAAAGAGCGCGGGGGCTGAATGGCCTCGACAATCTGATCGAAAGGCACATGGGCATGCTCGAATGTATCGAGCACCGAGGCGCGAACTCTTTTGAGCAACTCGACGAAAGAAGGAGAACCCGATGCATCGATCCGGTTTGGCAGCGTATTGACGAAGAAACCGATCACGCCTTCCAGATCAGCGGATTGCCGATTCGACATCGGCGATCCGATGACCAGATCCGCCTCTTGCGTATAGCGATACAGCAGCACGGAAAAAGCCGCAAGCCCTACCATATAGGGCGTGACGCGACAGTCCTTGGCCAGTTTTTTCAGCGCGTCCGAGACGGCTGCAGGCACTTGAAAATGACAACGCTGCCCCGCGTAACGCTGAACGGCAGGACGCTTGTCATCCAGCGGTAGTGGCAATACCGGAGGCGCACCGGCCAATCGCTGCTGCCAGTGAGCAATATCGGGATCTCGCTCAGCGCTCGATGGGCTCAGACTTAAATAGTCGCCAAAGTCGAAGTTCAACGGCTCGACGTTCACCTCGCTGCCCTGCACCAGCGCCGAATAGGCTGAGGCCACTTCAGAGAGGAAGATCTGCATCGACCAACCGTCGAAAATGATGTGATGAACATTGATCAACAGAACATGCTCGTCGGTCGCACAGTGCAGCAACGTCGCGCGCAGAAGCGCTTCATGCTCAAGATCGAAAACATAACGGGCTTCGCTTTGCTCGAACGCTTTCAGCGCAGCTTCGCTGTCCGGCTCGGCTCGCAGGTCAACTTTGCGAGTCAACAGTTGCTCGTTGACAAGGCGAATGACCGGTTGCCCATCGATACAGGGAAAACGATAGCGCAGTGCAGTCTGGCGCTGATAGACACTGTCCACCGCCCGCTCAAGGGCTGCGCAATCCAGCGCCCCGTCAATGCGCAGCGCGAAAGGCACATTGTATGTGGCGCTCGCATCTTCCATCTGGTGCATGAACCAGAGGCTTTTTTGCGCAGGCGATAAATTCAGAAACCCCCGGGCTGCCGGGGTCGGACTCCTGACAGCGGATCCGGTGGTTGAAGTGACCGTTTTTTTTTGGGACATGACCATCTCCACCTCGACAGCGAACGATGTCGCTGCGAGGACGGGTTAAATTGGGGGGCTGAGAGGCGAGAAAGCGCGCGGGGGTATTTTTACTACCCACCACGCGCCGGTAAGCGGTCAGGCGGTCAACGGCTCGGTCGAGCGCTCGATAGCACCTGCAAGCGTCTCGACGCTGGGATACTCAAAGAGCAGATTCAGCGACAGACGACTGCCGAATTGCTTGCTCAGCCGCGACATGATCCGCATGCCGGCCAGCGAATGCCCGCCGATGGAGAAGAAGTCTTCGTTTCTACCCACTTCCGGCACATTGAGGATTTGCGCCCAGACCTCGGCAATGGATTTTTCCAGAGCCGTCGACGGTCGCTCGCTGGTGACTCTTGCACGGCCGTTTTGAGTCGCCAGTTCAAGCAATGCACGCTTGTCGACTTTGCCGCTCGCATTGACCGGCAGTTGCTCGATCACATGCACTTCGGCAGGCACCATGTAGTCGGGGAGGCGATCCCTTAGCGCTACACGAATCTGTTGTTCATCCAGTGCAATGGTCCCGTCCAGACTGACAAAGGCAACGAGTTGCTTATCAAGATTCAGTGTGCGCAGAATCAGCGAGCACGCCGTGACACCAGGCAATTGACGTATCGCCTGCTCAACCTCACCAGGCTCTATGCGCAAGCCACGGATCTTGATCTGGCTGTCACTGCGCCCCAGAAACTCGATACCGCGGCTCTGGGTCCAGCGCGCCAGGTCACCGGTGCGGAAGAGAGTTTTGCCGGGGAACCTCTTCAGTGTCACAAAACGCTCCTGGCTCAGTTCCGGACGCTTGAGGTAGGCGCCGGTGATACCTGTGCCGCCGATAAATAACTCTCCTGGAACACCTGGCTCGGCAAGCTGCCCGAAAACATCCACGATGTAGGCATCGGCCTGTGCAATTGGCCATCCGATCAGAGGCTTGTCAGTCACTTGTTCGACTTTGTCCATGCTGTAGGCAGTGGTAAACACCGTACCTTCAGTAGGGCCGTACCCGATGGTGAGCGTCCCGGTGGACTGTGCCAGAAAACTGCGCATGCTTTGCGGTGAAACAACGTCACCGCCGGTCACTACATGTCTGACGCCAGCCATCGCATGAGGATACTGATCGACCATTTCCTGGAACAATGCGGACGTCAGCCAGAGTACGCTGACCTGCTGGCTTTCCAGTGTGTGTGCCAGGTCATCCAGCCCGCCGGCTTCTCCAGGCTGAACCACCAACTGCGCGCCGTTCAGCAAGGCACCCCAAATTTCAAAGGTCGATGCATCGAAGGCGAGGGGCGCGAAAAACAGGAAGCGGTCGTCACCATTGATATCGATATAGTCCGTCCCCTTGACCAGACTCACGACCGCGCGGTGGGTACTGGCAGTGGCTTTCGGAGTGCCTGTGGAACCCGATGTGAACATGTAATAGCAGTGAGCATCGGCGCTGACGACAGGCTTGACCAGTGGCGACACGCGCAGGTCATCCTGCTCAGTCAACAATTGCTCGATCAACAGCGTTGAGGTTGCATCACGTAGAGGCGGAGCACTCTCATCGATCAGTGCCCACTTGACGTCCGCCTCTTCCAGCAGCCAGTCACGACGCTCGGCAGGCGACGCACAGTCGATCGAGAGGTAGCACGCACCGGCTTTGAGTACGCCCAAGAGCGCTGCAACCTGCCACTCGGAGCGCATCATGCAGATACCGACGACATCACCGGGCTGCACATCCTTGCGAAGCAATATGTCGGCAATTTTGTCGGCGGACTCATTGAGCTGAGCGTACGTCAGCACTGCCTCCCCGCACCGCACAGCGATGGCTTCGGGCTGTGTGGCCGCAAATGCCTCGACGATGGCGTGCAGGGACGTTTCAGGGTAGGTCGAAGCAAGCCCCTCACACTGTGCCTGAATGGCAGCCTGGTGCTGGGCCGACAGGCTTTGTGCCAACGTCTCGTCAAGTGACTCACCGGCCTTTTCCAGCAGCTGGACATAATGCCCGGCCATTGATGTCGCTGTTTCCTGAGTGAACAGGTCAGCGGCATAGCCGAGTGACAACGAAGCCTTTGTGCCGGAACGGTCCAGGACGAATTCGATGGGCGGATGCAGACTGCCCGAAGCACTTCCCTGCTCTGCACGCGCGGACAGGCCGTTGCAGAATACCGACTGTATTAATGACTGTGGCGCTCTTCCCGATGCCGCAACACTGTCATCGAGCGCTTTTTCCAGGCTCTGTGCGGAAGATGCGTGCCACTGACGAGCCTGCTCGCAGTGCTGTTGTGTGCGCAGGAAGACATCGGCAAATGTATCGTGCGCAGTGAGCGTCAGCTTGAGTGGCAACGGTGTGGCAAGACGCTGTCCATCGGCAGCGGTACCCAGACCAGCCACGACGGTTTGATGCCCGCCATAACGTGCCATGACAATGGCATAGATAGAAAAAAGCGCTACTTCAGGTTCAATGCGGCGCTGTTCACACGCTTGAAACAGGCGTGCAAGGCTTTCATCCGACAATGGGATTTCATGACGCACAAGTGGCCCGCTGACAACGCGATTAAGCGCATGGTCAGCCAGAAGACCCGAGGCTTCGAGGTCGAGAGATTGTTTCCAGAACTCTACGCCAGGACTGACAGAAGTACCGCCTGCGGCAAGGACAGCAGACTTGCGTACATTGGCGAGGCTTTCTGCCGGTTGCTCGAGCCAGGCGCTTGCCAGGTGGAGGAAATCATCCATAAGCGCTACGACATCTGCCTCTTTGGCGACAGCGGTGGAGTACTCAAGCATGAAACGACCGCCAGCGGCCGGGTTAACCTCGTCATCGAAAACGCAAATGACATTGAGGTCGAATTTCGCAGAACCGTTTGCCAAGCCTTCCACCACCTCGACATCAATGTCCGCAAAGTCCAGGGTGCGGGACATGGAGTTATGAAAACTGAAAGCAACCTGAATGTAAGGTAACTGCTGAGTTAAACGCTCCGGGCTCAGATCGGCAACCATGGTGGAAAACGGCACATGCGACTGCAAACAGGCCGTGCGGATTTCTTCTTTCACGGCTGCCAGTAGAGGTGCCCAGGGCGTGTTCGCGTCAATGTCGATGCGCAGCGGCAACATGTTGACCAGCATACCGATGGTGTTTTCGATACCCGGCAGGTCGCGGTTGGCGACGGCGGTACCGATCAGTTGTTGCGTCTGACCCGAACGCGCCGCTACTACACAGGCAAACAGTGAAAACATAGTCTCGAACAGGGTGGATTTATTCTTCGAGCCATACGCCTGAAGTGCGCTGATCAACCCACCGGGCAACGGTACCGACACGGAACTGCCGACAAAATCCAACGCCGCTTGCCCCCCCTTCGGTGCAGGAAACGGCGAATGCGTGTAGGCAGGCCAGGTTTCAAGACGACCGTACCAGAAGTCTCGGCCTTGACGACCTTGAGCCGAATCCAGCCAGTCGCGCTCCCATTGGCAGTAATCGATAAACTGGATCACCGGCTCAAGGGGCTCTTGATTAACACGGCCCTTTTGTTCGTTGTAAAAATGATTGAGCTCTTTGAGAAACAGCCGAAATGACCAGCCGTCATGAATGAGGTGGTGTTCGATGTGCAGCAATGAGTGGAATTGGTCACTGAATTTGAACAGCACCCATCGAATCAGCGGAAGTTTCGCCACTTGGATTTTCTGGGCTATTTCAGCTTTTATAATAGAATTCATGTAGGTCTGCCGTACCGCTTCACTGCTGGCAGACAGGTCAACGATCGGGATGTTCACGGGCCAGGCGTCCTGAATAGTTTGCCGTGGCTCCCCGTCAACCTCATCGAAAACAGTGGAGAGTGACTGATGACGCTCAACCACCATACTCAGCGCCAGTTCAAGCGCGTTGATATCAAGGTCGCCGCGAATATTCAGCATGGCCTGAAAATTATAAGCGATACTTTCTGGTACTAACGTCTCAAGAAACCAGGCCTGTTCCTGAGACATGGAGAGTGGCCCTTCCGTACCGGTTATATGCTGTACGCCGGCCCGCTTAGCGAGATCTTGAGAGCGTGACGGTGCGGTATTATTTTTCTCAAAACTGTTCATGACGGCCTCAGGTAACATATTAATCAGGTGACATCAACCTCGTAAAAAAACCGATGCAAGAGATTTTGTTAACGACGATTGACTTCTTTCAAAAAAACCACATACACCCTGTAACCGTCTACCTGTGAAAAATAACAGCTTACGCAGCCCCCCCAACCTTCCTAGTCTATATAACGCCCTAATAACAACGCATTGCAGAGCACAACCTGTCGAGGTAAACGATGCAAACCGTCCAAAGATTTCACTGTAACGATGCACTCAAATTTGAACTCATGCGTCTTTACAAAAAGAATAACTGGCGATGGCTACTGGGTTGGTCGGTGGATATTATTGTCATTGCTTCCGCTGTCGCACTCACCCAATGGTCGTTGTATGCTTATCCCCTCAGCGTGCTAATTATCGGTTCAAGGCAACGCGCACTCGCCTCCCTTGTTCATGAAGCAGCCCATTTAACCCTGACTCAAAGCCGTTCCCTAAGTTATGCCATTGGCCACTATCTAACCGGCTTACCCATCTTTCAGGATTACGAAGCTTATCGACATTCGCACGTGCACCTGCATCACCATCATCTCGGTGACGCCGACAAAGACCCGGACTACCGTTACTATATCGATTCTGGACTGCAGGCGACCGTAGATCGGTTTGACTTCATGTTTAACCATCTGCTTAAAACCGTGCTGCTCCTGAATATATTCAGCTACCTGCGTTACCTTGTCATTCATCGGTTGGGCGCACTGTTCAAGTCCCCTCGCAAAGCGCTGACCCTCATCGCAGTACACGCTGTTTTATTCTCGTTGTTCTACGCCACCACAGGCCTGTACGGTTACCTGATGTTCTGGCTCGTTCCTTACCTCACGGCTTTTCAGGTCATCGGTTGGCTGTCAGAGGTTTCTGAACATTTTGGATTGTTCGGCAAGGAACGGGAGGCCTTGCGTATCACCCGCAACCGTTTCCCCTCCTGGTGGGAGAGGCTGTTTATCGGCATGCATGGAGACAACCTGCATCTCACTCATCACTTGTTTGCAGGCATCCCCTACTGGAATCTGTACAAGGCGCACTGCATTCTTCTGCAGGACCCGAGCTATGCTGCAGTCAATCAGGTCAAGGGTGGCATCATCTCGGGTCGTCGCGACAGGCAATCGGTCATACGCCAGATACTGAACATTTATCGCCTGCAAAACAAACGTCATTCTCAGCACAACACTGCGCATCAGGCGCGGTACGAGCAGTCGACGCGCGAAGGTACGCAGGCAACAACAGGCGATAACCGGTAGCCGTCGCGTTCCACTGCAGGTTGTCCATAAGTATTCCGATCGAACCCGCGCTGTATCGGAATCGCGCACAAAGAGCCGAGGCTCACTCAACGCTTTAATGGCCTTTGCGACCTGCCACTCAGGGCGGTCGTCAAGGCTAGCACCGTCCCTTACAAAATGCCCATCTTGGTCAGTTGTATGCAAGCCTGAAGTTTGGTTCGGACACCCAACTTCGAGATCACATTGGAAATGTGAAAATCCACGGTTCTTTTGGATATATTTAGAATGACGGCAATTTCATTACAGGTCTTGCCTATTGCCGTCCAGATGTACACTTCCTTTTCACGGTCCGTGATAGTGAAGTTTTCGTCCGATTCATTCAAGCCCATGACCAGGCCCGTCAACTTATGATGAAACTCACGAACCAGCGACTTCACCTCCGTCGCAAGACTGTACTCGCCTTGCGCATTCCCTGTTCCGGCTTCTTTATTTGCAAACCGAAGTAAACTGAATGCCTTCTCTTCGCCGAGGTAGAACGCCGTCATCCCGTCAGAGGTGGTACCGGCGTCGATCATTTCGCCACGGTCATTTGATGATACAGGCCTGTTCAGTAACCCGGTAAATAGTGGCTGAGAGCAAGCAACGCCCCGAACCGTATCCGCTACGTCCTGCCGCTCCGCACAATGACTGTTCTTTTCCCCTGCCTCCGGACCGCTGACCAGAACAAAGCCATGTTGCTGTAAGGCTGGCGTGTGATGATAAAAAAAATAGGCATAGTGATGAACACCCCGCTCACTTGCACTCTGTTCGAACTCCCATTCCAGCTTTTGTCTGCCGGTGCTTTTTTCATGGCCAAACATATCGCTGCGCAATGAAAGTGCCATCATCCTACTCCATGAACCATTTGAAATGGCTACTTCTCAAGTGAGAAGCCCATGCAATTCATGATAACTACGCCCCACCCTTCACGCAACTTAAGTAACTCTCAGACTTTGAATACCGGCACTTTGCCTGCACACTGATACTCACTGTGCGCGATTATAGTATTTCTTACGACATCTTATTAAGCCGCACACTAACAGCTCCACCCCACAGAACAATACCTTGATAGTTCTGATAGGCGTCTCATAAAAACTTTAACTCTAACACCCTAAAAACTCTATTCTTCGCCCCTTCTCTCATCCCGCTGTCCCCCTTTTACAGGGCAAGGCAACCTTGACCTGACACAAGCCGATCAATAAAAGCAGCCGCGCGTTGCGAAACGTTCGGCACAGAGCGAAGACACTTCACCAAGAAGAGGCTGGATAACCTCATGTGTGTCTTAATGTGAAAATAGCGAATTGCCCACCTTCCCCGCCATCTTCTCCGGCTTGATCAAAAACCGCGCCAGCGCGGGCAGCAGCCACAGTGCGCCGAACATGTTCCACAGCAGCATGAAGGTCAGCATCAGGCCCATGTCGGCCTGAAACTTGATTGCCGAGAAGATCCAGGTGCACACGCCAATGGCCAGGCACAGACCAGTAAACAGCACGGCCTTGCCGGTGGACTTAAGGGTTTCATAGTAGGCCTCCTGCAACGGCAGGCCGGCGCGCAGGAAGCTTTCCAGACGGCTGTAGATGTAGATGCCGTAATCGACGCCGATGCCCACTCCCAGCGCCACAACCGGCAGAGTCGCGACCTTGACGCCGATGCCCATGAACGCCATCAGGGCGTTGCCCAGCACTGAGGTCAGCACCAGTGGCAGGACGATGCACAGCGTGGCGGCCCATGAGCGGAAGGTGATCATGCACATGGCTGCCACGCAGAGGTAGACCAGCACCAGAATGACCAGCTCGGACTGCTTGATGACCTCGTTGGTCGCGGCCTCGATCCCGGCATTGCCGGCGGCCAGCAGGAACTGCAGGTCCGGCGTGTCGTTCTCCTTGGCGAAATCCTGCACGGCATGTACGGCACGGTCCAGGGTTTCGGCTTTATGGTCGTTGAGGAATACCAGCAGGGGCGCCAGCGAACAGGTGTTGTTGTACAGACCGTCGGCGCGGGCAATGGAGTTGTTCAGCACATCCTTGTTACGCGACAGGCTCTCCCATTTCAGGTTGCCCTCGTTCATGCCCTTGATCATCTGTCTCGACACCGTCACCAGCGAAATGGCCGACTGCACGCCCTGGGTGTTTTCCATCTTCCAGGCCAGCTCGTTGATCGCTGACATTGTCGGATAGGCCGAGCAACCTTCTGGTGGCGTCTTGACCATCACCACCAGCACGTCCGAACTGGTGGAGTAATGACTGATAATGAACGCGTTGTCCTTGTTGTAACGTGAATCGGGACGCAGCTCCGGCGCGCCCTGGTCCAGGTCGCCGATCTTCAGGTTCTGGCTGTACCAGAGCCCGCCACCGAAGGCCAGCAGCGCCAGCACAATGGAGACCGGCGCAACCTTTGAGCTGGCAAAGTTGGACAGCAAGCGCCAGAACGGATGCTCGGACACCGCATCCTGCTTGCTGCGATTGATCGCCCGCTTGCTGATGCCCACGTAGGAAATCGCCACCGGCAGCAGGATCAGGTTGGTGAACACGATCACTGCCACACCAATGGAAGCGCCGATGGCCAGCTCGCGAATCACCCCGATGTCGATAATCAGCAGCGTGATAAAGCCGACCGCATCGGCCAGAATCGCGATCATGCCCGGCAGAAACAGCTGACGAAACGTCCGCCTTGCAGCGGTCAGGGCGTTGTCGGCCTCGCTGGATTGCAAGGCGATACCGTTGATTTTCTGCACACCATGGGAAATGCCGATGGCAAAGATCAGGAACGGCACCAGCATCGAGTACGGGTCAATACCGAACCCCACGACGTGCATCAGCCCAAGTTGCCAGATCACCGCAATCAAGGTGGTGATCAGCACGGCGATGGTGCTGCGAAGACAGCGGGTGAACCAGATCAACAGCACCAGCGTGATCAGAAAGGCGATGCCAAAGAACATTACCACCATGAACAGGCCGTCAATGAGGTCGCCGACTTTCTTGGCGAAGCCGACGATGTGAATCCTGATGTTCGGGTTTTGCGCCTGATACTTGTCGCGGATCTTCTCTTCAAGCTGGTGCGAGAACTGCTGATAGTCCAGCGCCAGCAACTTGCCCTGGTCTGCCGGATCCGGGTAGGACTCCTGCAACGGCACATCAATGATGCTGGATTTGAAATCGTTGGCCACCAACCGCCCGACCTGTCCGGACTTGAGTATGTTGTTGCGCAACAGATCCAGACTCTCATCCGAACCGTTGTAACTCTGCGGAATCACTTCGCCTCCGGCAAAGCCCTCCTCCGTCACTTCGGTCCAGCGTACGCTCGGGCTCCACAGCGATTTCAGGCCAGAACGGTCAACGCCAGGAATGTAGAACACCTCGTCGCTGATCTGACGCAGCGTCTCCATGTAAGGTTTGGAAAAGATGTCACCCTCCTTGGCCTCTACCGAGATACGAACGGTGTTACCCAGATTCGCCAGATCGTTGCGGTGTTCCATCATGTTCTGGATGAACGGATGGGACAGCGGAATCATCTTCTCGAAACTGGTGGAAGGCCGCACCTGCGTGGCCTGCCAGAACAGAAAGAGGCTGGCCAGCAGGCACAGGATGATGACTGCCGGGCGATGGTTGAAAATCAGGCGTTCGAGGAAGGTTGCCTTGTCATCCGGATCTTGCGCGTGCTGGTGCGTGTTCATGCCTGAATATCCCCGCCCTGAAAGGTCTTATTGTTGGGTGGTATCGGCGCCCGTCGGCGAGGTGAGGCGAACGCCGCCCTGCCCGACCAGAATCAGATTGCCTTGAGAATTGCCAGTGACCCCGGCCAGCGAGATGCGATCAGGTCGATTGAAGACCGCGAATGTTTCACCGTCGTCGGTGCTGCGCATGACACTGCCGCCATTGCCGACCAGCACCAGCGAGCCATCGGCCAGCAGCGTGGCACTTGCCAGCCCGAACTCGATCGGCCCGCGCGCACCCTTCAGTTCGACGGGCTGCCAGCTGTCACCAAAATCGCTGGAGCGAAACAGATTGCCGCGCAGACCATAGGCCAGCAGCGTGGACGGCTGTGCCGTGCCGATCACACCGAATAACGAGCCTTGATACGGGCCGTCGATTTTCTCCCAGGTCTGCCCCTCGTCGCGGGAGCGAAACATGCTGCCCGCTTCGCCGACGATGAACAGGCCGGCGTCCTTGACCTGAGTGATGCCGTTCAAGTGGTACTGGTCTTCGTTGTCCAGCCGGTCGCTGACATCTTCCCAGTGCTGCCCGCCATCGGCCGTGCTCAGCAGCAGGCCGTAGGCACCGATGGCCAAACCGTTGTCGAGATCCTTGAACCAGACATCCAGCAGCGGAGCCTCGCGCTTCAAGTCCTCGAACTGCTTGCTCCAGCTCTTGCCGCCATCGCTGCTGGCCAGTACCTGCGCGTCGTGACCGACCGTCCAACCGTGCTGTTCATCCACAAAAAACACGGCCGTCAACAACTGCCGGGTAGGCACACGAGCCTGACTCCAGGTCTTGCCCTGATCATCGGAAAGCAGAATATGCCCATGGTCACCCACCGCGACCAGCCGCGCTCCCGCATGGGCGACGTCCAGCAACAGCGTGCGTGAGGCTTTGGCCGACTCGATGGCATAAACAGGAGCGTCTGCAGCAACGGCAGTGGATACCGGCTCGGACCCGGCCGTGGCTGGCAGCGCAAACAGGGATGACGCAACGACAGCCAGGGACATGCCCGCGCATAACCAGGTGCGACGATGGAAGGACTCACGCATGGACTTTTCCGCTCTTATTATTATCAGGTGGCTGTTATCGGGTGCGGGTGCCGGACAACTCGTATCGATGTCGACGCCCGCAGCGCTATGGCGTTACCTGTCTGGAAGCTCAGCCATCCTAGGCAGCTTTGCAAATGCCTGACAATCGACATGTCGTTATCTTTTGTTAAGCGTGTTGAATGTGATTGATGAAACATAACGACGGTTGATCGGGCAGATTGACCAGACGCCGGTCAGCGAATGCTTCTGCGCCGCAAGGCCGCTGGTTTGAAGGCGTTCACGCTGGGCGCCGGTTGAGAGAAATCACTGGTGCCAGGCTCTTGATTGTCGAGGTTCTGTACGTGATAACGCCGGGCCTGCAGGTCATGGAAGACGTCCAGAGCAGACCAGGTCGTCGGCAGTTCGTAGTAGTTCTTCAGGTACGCCATGGAGACGCGCCACAACTGCCCCCGGGCATCGTACTGATCGACGATTGCGGCCTGCCAACTGTCCTCGTCCAGGTACAGCGTGCGTCTTGAGTAGACATGACGCGCGGTCGGTTTGAGCGTGCCCTCCACCACCCATACACGATGTAGTTCATGGCGCGTATAGGCCGGGTTGAGATGACCCACCTGCAATAATTGCCGATAGGTAATGTCGGGGCTGGAAATGCGGTAGTTGTTGTAGGGAATATAAATCTCGCGTTTGCCCAGTAACCTCCAGTCGTAACGATCCGGCGAGCCATTGAACATGTCGGTGTCGTCAGCCGTGCGCAAGCCTTCAGAGGCCGGGATCGGCATGTCGTAAGCCAGACTCGGCGCGCGGCGTACCCGACGTTGCCGCGCACTGTAGGTCCACGCCTGCCGCGGCTCCTGTATCTGGTCCAGTGTTTCATGGACCAGCACGGCAGAACCGGCCATACGCGTGGGACACTGGGTAAACGACAGGTAATAGAACAGCACGTTATCCAGACTGGCAAAGCTGCCCGCAGGATCATAGAAGCGAAACAGCACTTCCTGACGCGACGTGTTCAGCTTGAAACTGCCGTCGCGCTGTATCGCAACTTCCGAAGTACGTCGCACCGCATAATGGCCGCGATACCGGGCAATGTGGTTCCACACGGCCTGAATGCCCTTTTCCGGAAGCGGAAATGGAATGCCGCCGTAGGCATCGACAAAACCATTGCCACCGCCGATCAATCGGGCTTTCTGCGCATTGCGGCGGGTGTTGTCGTACACCCATTGCGGCGCCGATCCGGAACGTCGCGTGGGGTATACCGGCATCCGGTAGCTGTCGGGGTAGGTTTCGAACATCGCCACCTGCCCAGGCGTCAGGCGCGTGCGATAGTGCTGCATATTGGCGTGAGTGATGGTGAACAGGGGCTTGTCAGCGGTATACGGGTCGACATGCCGAGTGCCCGAGCCCTTGTATCCGGGCGGGGGCCGGGTGATTCCGCCCGTCCAGGGCGGAATGGTCCCCGTGGCATTACCTGCCATCTCGCCTCCCAGCGGGGTCAAACGACTCCCGAGCAACGTGGTATCGACTGCCTGGCAGGTGTTGATCGCGAACAGCAGCGTCAGCGCGCCGCCCAGCAGTTGTTTCATGAGCATGTGGGCTCTCCTTGCATGGCCACGTCGGGACGCATGTATGGCGTCCTGGCCTGTAATAGTTCTGCTATAAACAGCGTTTTGTCGGGGCGACACCGGTTATTGACGCGCGGCCAATAAACAGTTGTTTGACAGGCAGACCGAGTGACCCACGTATTCTTCCCGCGAACAGTTTGTCTATCGGATATACGTCCGTAGGAAACTTCACAAAATAAAAAAGAATGAACAACACGCTGTTAAACATTCATGAAGCAGGCACCCGGAATGGCCCACAGTAATGCAACGTGAATGCCAACAGGCAATAAAGAACAGATCACAACTTATATAAGGTACAGATCTGAAACGACGTGCTCCCGCGTTATGACCAGAATTAAAAACAACGACACCGCCTGTTTGATTGTCAGACAGCATACTAACAAGGCCGCTCGTTATGGCGGCTTATTGGCGGGTATATGAACGTGTGGTAACAAAAAAGAGTGTTACGTGCTTCAAGCCAGTAACACCGGGTGACGACAGGCAGCGCTCAGTCGATAACCACGTGTGGCAGGAAGCGGCTGGTGTCCTTGGTGATCAGGCTGTCGTCTTCACGAATACCGATCCCTGACGCAAGATCGCCGATGATCCAGGAGCCGATCAGCGTGTAGCTGTCGCCAAATCGCGGAAGCGGCGAGTACGCCTGCAGAATGTAGGGCGCATCGGTATAAGGCCCATCGACCGAGATGACCTGATCGCCGGGCGTACGCATTTCAATATTGGCACCCTCACGGGAAAAGTAGGGTTTGCGTACCCAGCCTTTGGGGACCGCTTTGCTCGGCTCGTGGTCGACATGCGCAGGCAGCAGGTTCGGATGACCTTCGTTGAACTGCCACAAAAACGGCAAAATCCCCTTGTTGCTGAGAATCGCCTTCCACGCGGGTTCGACAAACTGAGTGCCGCTGGCTGACACGTGCTGGCCGAATTCCTCGTGAAAGATATGCTCCCACGCGTGCAGTTTGAACAAGCGCTCGATCCAGCGCCCGTCCAGATCGACAAAACGCCCATCAGCGCCGAGGCCGATGTCTTCGATATCGATATGCCTCGCATCGATGCCGACGTGTGCTGCCATACGCCGCAGGAAATCGGTAGTGCCCCGGTCTTCGATGGAACCGGACATCGCCGAAAAGTAGAACGGACTCGTGCCGGAAAACTCGGCAAAGGCCCGAACCAGATCCTCAGCAATCGAGTTGAACTGGGTGGCATGCGCAGGCAACACGCCGCGCGCCATCTGCTCTTCCAGCCAGAGCAGTTGCACCGCCCCGGCTTCCATCAGACTGGTCGGCGTATCGGCATTGATTTCGTACATCTTTGCCGGGCCTGTACCGTCGTAGGCAAAATCGAAGCGCCCGTACAGATGCGGGTGTCCCTCCTTCCACGAGGTCTGGATCAGGTCGAAGAACGCTTCCGGAATCGCCAGTTGATGGAGCAGCGCTTCGCTGTCCACCACGCGCGCCACGGCGTCCATGCACAGCTGGTGAAGTTCCTGGGTGGGCGCTTCAAGATCGCGGGTAATCTGCTGTTCGCTGAACAGGTAATACCCGCGCTCGTCCCAGTAACGCTCGCCGTCGATAGTGTGAAAGTTGAAGCCTTCACGTTCGGCGGTCGTGCGCCAGTCCGGACGTTCCTCGATGCTGATCTTTTTCATGCCGCGAACCGTCAGCCTCCGAAACTGCTGCTGCCACTGCTGCTCTTGCCGCCCCAGCCACTGCGTGCCGAAGCCTGGCTGCCGAAGCCGCCGCGCGAGATGGTCGATGACACCGAAGACGAGCCGGACCCAGAGCTGCCCAGATTGCGCCCCAGGGTGCTCCTGCCGTAGCTGCGATCCGGGCTGGATTGCGCCTGGGTGGAACGGCCGAAGGTCTTGCCGCGATCGATCTGACTGGGCAGCGACGAGCTGTAATAGCCGCCTCGATCATCGCGCGTCTGGTAGATGGGCTGCGAGTAATAGCGGTTATTGCCGAAGCCGTTGCTGAGCAGATTGCCGATCAGCAGCCCGGCCATCAGCCCGGTGGTGCCACTCATGCCTGCCGGAGCAGACTGGTTGACTTCCTGATTGGCACGGTCCAGTGCCTCTTTCGGCACTTGCCCGGAAAAGCCCAGTTCGAAGCCGCCGAGCTTGGGCATGTACTTGCCGTCAGAGGTGACCTGGCAATAATCCGGTACGAAGTCCGCGTCGCAGGACGCCTTGTCATCATAGGTCGGCGCAATGCGGCGATGATCGGACAGCGCCTGCATGTAGGCATCCGAACAGATATTCACCGGCACCTTGGCATCGACGCATTCCTGCACCGAACTGAAGTTGGCCTTGGCGTTGACGGTGTCCTTTTTCTCGGACGGGCCACACCCGGCAAGGGCCAGCGGCAGTGCACCGGCGAGTACCAGTTTTACTGAACTACGTCTCATCGTGAGTCTCCTTGTTCAAGGCTGCCGTCAGACCGACGGGGTCATGCAGGCGGCATTGAGAAGACCGACGCTGATCGCGACGCTGGCCGAATAGATGGCTGCTGCCATTTCGCCCTTGGCGATGCGTGTCGACAGGCCCTTGAGCACCAGACTGGTAACGCCGAACGCCAGCAGCTGCACAATGGCGGCAATCACCACCCAGACGATCACGTCCAGAATGCTGATGCTGTAGCTGATGATGTTACTGGCCGGCAGCGCGAAACCGATCAGCGAACCACCCAACGCCAGCGCGGCGGCACTGTTGTTCTCGCGAATCAGCGCAAACTCCTTGTGTGGGGTGATCCGGCTGTAGATGAACTGGAACAGCGCGAACAGGATGACCGCCACCAGAATGTACAGGACGAAGCCAAACACGGCCGTGGCATTGAGCGACATACGCAGCGCGTCGATCATGAGGATTTCCTTGTCAAAGAACGTTGATATCAGTGGATTGCAGCGTTATGCCGACCGCCGTGGTGAGCGTGATGCTGCCCTCCTCGTCTTCCTCTACGGAAAACAGCAGAAATTCACGGCGGTTGATCAGTCCCGTTTCGCGGGCGTACAGCATGCTCAGGTGCTTGACACGATAAGTCGCGTCGGGACTGACAATGTCTTCATCGAGCGGCGTCAGCTCGGTCTGGCCAGGGGAAGTCCCCCATTGCCGCTCGAAGACCTCGCCATCGTGCTCGTAGGTCGGCAGGCCGATCTTCGATGATGGCCCGGTCAGGCGCAGCAATTCATCCTTGCTGGTGATCGGCTCGGCGCTGTAGTAGCCGAACAGGATGATGTCCTGCACGTCCTCCGGATTGGGGCCGTCGCTGACCACTTGCAGAAAATAGTCCTCGTTATCGAGGTAAAAACGATGCAGTGCCATGGACTGGCCGAGATCAATATGCCCTACGGACCAGACCTTTTCATCGCCCGGAACGACCACTTCCGAGTGACCGTCGAGCAACAGCTTCAGTGAACTGTCCAGGCACAGCATGCGTCCGGACGCCAGCCCCAGCGGACTGACCGTGCTGACCGGTTGTACGCCGTCCCGGCCTGATGCCTTGGGGGCTTCCAGGCCCATGGCCCGTTTGAACCAACTCATAATCCATTTCCTTGCAGTGACGGGTGACGATATATAACGCTCTTCAAGCGCAACAGGCGCACTGCCGCCGCGCATTAGACTGGCTCACTTCTGCGCCAGCAATGCCCTGGAATGCATCAGCCAGGCCACACAAACGCCCGCAACTGCACCGGCGATATGTGATTCGAACGACACGCCGGCCACCGGAACGAAGCCGAATACCAACCCGCTGTAAGCGGCCAGCACCAGCAGCGCGATCAGCACGCTGGCGATACTGCGCTGATACCACGCACGCGCCAGCAGATAAGCCCACAAACCAAAAATCAGACCGCTTGCGCCGACATGGATATTGCTGCGACCGAAGCTCCAGACCAGCAGCCCGCCCAGCAGGCACATCAGCCCGGCGACCCATGCATAACGCCTGACACCCTCGGTCGCCACCAGCCAGCTCAGCACAATGAACGGCAACAGATTGCTGAGCAAGTGCTGAATCGACCCGTGCAGAAAGGGCGCAAACACAATGCCGCGCAACCCGATGAAGCTGCGCGGCATGATACCGAAATGGACCAGACTGTTGTCGGTGACCGAGTTGATTGCCTGTACCGCAATCAACACGGCCGAGAGGACGAGGATGACCTTGAGTCGTCGGGAAAACGCCATGCACTACCCTCGTCCACCTTGTTGCAGCGCTTACTGAGCCGGCGTCTGACTTTTGGCTTTCAGGCGCGCCAGTACATCCTGCGCACCGCCGCTTTTGGCGCCGATCCCGGCATCCTGCAGACGACGTTCCAGATCGCTGCCGCTGGACTGGCTGGCCAGTTCTTCAGCCGCTTCGAGCTTGGCATCCTGTTCGTCCTGACGCTGCTTGAGACGTGCCAGCGAACCCACTGCGGTTTCCACGGCGCCGCTGGCACCGCCGGTTGCGGTGGCCGTTGCAACGCGAGCCTTTTGCACGGTTTCACGGGCCTTGGCCATCTCGACCTGCTGCTTGAGGCTCTTGATTCGCGACTCGGCCTTGATCACCTGATCCTGCAGCAGGTTGACCTGCTTGCTGAACTGATCGGCCAGCTCCTGCTCCTGATCACGCAGGGCTTCGATTTCGGCAATCTTGTTTGCACATTCGACAGCCAGCGCTTCTTCACCCTTATCGAGGGCCTGCAGGGCGCGACCTTCCCAGTTGGCGATGCTGGTGGCGTGTTCTTCAAGACGCTGCGCCGAGAGTTTGTGCTTGGCCTTGATGGTGATCAGCCCGTCGCGGGCCTTGACCAGCGCGTTCTCGGCGTCACGGATTTCCTGGTCCAGAATGCGGATGGCATTGGCGTCGGCAATCGACTCGCCCACTTCGGAAGCGCCGCCACGAACAGCGGTCACCAGTTTTTTCCAGATACTTGTAGTCATGAATGTTCTCCGCCTGACAGCGCTGTTCAGTAGATGAAATGATCTTCAAAAGCATCGGCCGCACGGATCACGTTGTCCGCGAGTGTGAGGATTTCCTGCACGATTACAGTGAGCGAAGAGGCCGCGCTCAGTGCACCGAACAGGCAGTAGACTTCCTGACCGCCGCCCAGCTTTTCGATGCCGACCGACGACAGCGGAAACAGGTCGCGGCTGCGCAGGACAACGTCGTTGAACGCTTGCACGTTCTTGATCTTGTTCACTTCGATCAAGGTCGCATCGGCGAGAATCTGCTCGCCTTCCACGGCGATGTAGATCGGCAGGTCGCCGTAGTCGGCCATGGTCAGCCTGATTCCCGAAGCATCGCCCTCGGTCACATCGAGCTCGATCTTGCCGTTCGTCACCAGTTCCAGTTCGCTGAGTGCCTTCTGCAGAGAGCTGATGGTCCAGTGGGTATTCTCGGTCATGAAGTCCTCCAGTTTTATTCTGTCGCCCAGAAAGGGCTGTCTTAAAGCTTTTTCGATCCCCCGCAAGGCATCGACATTTTCCGGCCGGATCCAGAATTCGCGCTTCACCAGCCCCGCCTCCTTGAGCCGCAGGCGCATTTCACGCATGTAATCAGTGGAGCTCTTGGACACCTTGGCCGGGACCGTTGCGTTATCGCCCTGGGTTTTACGAGGCATTGGCGCTTCCCCTTGCTGCTGGCCGTGAATCAGGTAAGCAACGTATCAGATGTTTCTGAAGATAGATACGCATCACATGTGAGATTTTCAGGAGTGAATTCTTATCGTCGTTACACAACACGAGATGAATTCTGAAAACCGGATGGCTGAAACGCTGGTAACTGGATAAACGCCAGTCTCTGCAGGAGCGGGCTTGCTCGCGAAGGTGCCAGTACAATCCACGGACAGAGGCGTTGCAACCATCGCCTTCGCGAGCAAGCTCGCTCCCACGAGATGGGCGCATTGCGATGAGCGCTTTGAGCATTGGCACACAAATCAAAAAAGGCGCTGTCCGCATCAGCAGACAGCGCCTTTATCACCCACGCAGTTCAGGCAATAGGCACAGCACAAACCCTTATTCAGCCAGGCTTTTGCTCACCACTTCATACACGTCCGCCGACAGTTTGCCGGAGGCGAGGATGCGCTCCAGCTCGGCCTTCATCAGCGCCTGACGGGCGCTGTCGTATTTGCGCCAGCGGGTCAGTGGTGCCAATTGACGAGAAGCGATCTGCGGGTTCAGCGCGTTCAGCTCGATCACGAGGTCCGCCAGGAAGCGGTAGCCGGAGCCATCAGCCGCGTGGAAGTTGACCAGGTTCTGCCCGGCGAAGGCACCGATCAGGGCACGCACCTTGTTCGGGTTCTTGATGCTGAAGGCCGGGTGTTTCATCAATTCCTGCACACGCTGCAGGCCGCCTGGCAGCGTGCTCGCCGCCTGGACGCTGAACCACTGATCCATGACCAGAGCATTGCTCTTGAAGTTCTCGGCAAACACCGCGAGCGCCTTGTCGCGCTCGGCAGTGAACGGTGAATTGACCAGCACGGCCAGCGCAGTCAGGCGCTCGGTCATGTTGTCGCTGGTATCGAACTGATCAATGGTGGCTGCCAGCACCTCCGGCTTGCCGCTCAGCATCAGGTACGACAGCGCGATATTCTGCAGGGCACGACGGGCAAAGTGCGCGGCTTCGGCCACATAAGGCGTGACCTTCGACACTTCACGGTTGGCCTGATAGCGCGCCAGCAGCCCATCGAACAGCCCCTCTGCCAGTTGCTGACGGGCAAACTCGCGAGCAGCGTGAATGGCATCAACGTCGGCCACTTCACTGATTTCGGTCAGATAAGCTTCGCCCGGCAACGAGAGCATTTCCGCGACCATCGCCTGATCCAGGTCATCATCCGCCAGCACGGTACCCAGTGCAGTGATCAGACGCTGATCCATGACCAGTTTTTGGCCTTGCTGATGCTGGCCGATCAGTTCCTGCAATATCTGAACCGACAACTGCTGACCGGCATCCCAGCGATTGAAACCATCGCTGTCGTGCTGCATCAGGAACATCAGTTGGTCGCGGTCATACGGGAAGCTCAGCTTGACCGGCGCTGAGAAGCCGCGCAGCAGCGAAGGCAGCGGCTTTTCCGCGACGTCGACGAAGGTGAAGGTCTGCTCGGCTTCAGTAACCGACAACACTCGTGAGGTGCCGGTCGCCGCCGTTTCGTTCGCCAGACGCAGGGCAATTTCGCCACCCTTGCTGTCTAGCAGCCCCAGTTCAACCGGGATCACGAAAGGTTGCTTCTGATCGCCAGGCTGGCCTGGTGTGGTCGGGCAGCTCTGACGGAAGGTCAGGCTGTAGGTTTTGGCCGCAGCATCGTACGACTCGCTGACCGCCAGACGCGGCGTGCCCGCCTGGCTGTACCAGCGCTTGAACTGGGTCAGGTCGACGCCATTGGCGTCTTCCATGGCCTTGATGAAGTCGTCACAGGTCACGGCCTGGCCATCGTGGCGTTCGAAATACAGATCGCTGCCCTTGCGGAAGCCTTCAGCACCCAGCAGGGTGTGAAGCATGCCGACCACTTCCGAACCCTTCTCGTACACGGTCAGGGTGTAGAAGTTGGAGATTTCGATGAAGCTGTCCGGACGCACGGCGTGCGCCATCGGGCCTGCGTCCTCGGCGAACTGGTGAGTACGCAGGTAGGCAACGTCCTGGATACGCTTGACCGTAGCCGAGTTCATGTCGGCCGAGAAACCGGCGTCGCGGTACACCGTGAAGCCTTCCTTGAGCGACAGCTGGAACCAGTCACGGCAGGTCACGCGATTGCCCGACCAGTTGTGGAAGTATTCGTGGGCGACAATCGCTTCGACACGCTGGTGTGCGGCATCGGTCGCCGTCTCGGCACGCGCCAGCACGGCACTGGAGTTGAAGATGTTGAGGCCCTTGTTCTCCATCGCGCCCATGTTGAAGTCGTTGACCGCGACAATCATGAAGATGTCCAGATCGTACTCGCGACCGTAGGTCTCTTCGTCCCAACGCATGGACTTCTTCAGGCTGGTCATGGCGTGCTGGCACTTGTCGATGTTTTCCGGCTCGACGTAGATACGCAGGGTCACATTCCGCTCATTCATGGTGGTGAACGTGTCTTCGATACACCACAGATCACCGGCCACCAGCGCGAACAAGTAGGCCGGTTTCATGAACGGGTCTTCCCAGGTCGCCCAGTGCCGACCACCCTCTTCTTCGCCGCTGGCCACCGGGTTGCCGTTGGACAGCAGGATCGGGAAGCCCTGCTTGTCGGCGCTGACGGTGGTGGTGAACTTGCTCATCACGTCAGGACGGTCGAGGTAATAGGTGATCTTGCGGAAGCCTTCGGCCTCGCACTGGGTGCAGAACATGCCGCTGGACTTGTACAGCCCTTCCAGCGCGGTGTTGGATTCCGGATGGATGCGCACGGTGCTGTCGACCGTAAAGCTTTCAGCCTGTGGGTGCAGGGTCAGGTGATCGTCGGTCAACTGATAATCCGCAGCGCTCAGCTCGACATCGCTCAGTTTGACCGAGACCAGTTCCAGATGCTGACCATCCAGCACCAGCGGCGGCAGGCCTGCGCCACGCTCGGGGTTGCGGCGCATAACCAGTTGCGCGTGAACCAGCGAGTGGTCGTCGAACAGTTCGAAGGTCAGGTTCGTCTCATCGATGAGGTACTCGGGAGCCTGGTAATCCTTCAGGTAGATCATTTTCGGTTGTTCGGTGCGCATGCTGGAATCCTTCTACTGATGCACGGCCAGCTGATAGGCCGTGTACTTGCGAATATTGATCACGCCGGTGTCGAAAATCAGGTATTGGCCCTTGATCCCCAGCAGCGTGCCTTCGGCAATCGGGTTCTTGTCCAGATTGAAGCTGACAATCTTGGTCGGATACGCCTCGACCGGGTAACGAAACTCGACAGGCTCGGCGTCATGTAACAATTGGATGGCCTGCAGCCCGAATCGTTCTTGCAATCCCAGCAGCCCTGCGCCGCAACTGTCGAACAGCTCCTGGCGAATGGCCTTGAGGTCGACGGGTTGAGCGTCACCCTTGAGCAAGGCACGCCAGTTGGTACGATCGGCCACCTGGCTGCGCAGCAGGTCTTCGACGAAGCCGGACTGTTGGCGGGTTGCTACGCGCAGGATCGGCAGAGCCTGGCTTGCACCCTGGTCCAGCCAGCGGGTCGGCAACTGCGTTGAGCGGGTAATACCGACCTTCACGCCTGACGAATTGGCCAGGTAAACGATGTGATCGGTCATGCAGAACTGCTCGCCCCACGCCGGATCACGGCAGGTGCCCTGGTCGTGATGGCATTTTTCCGGGCTCATGATGCACAGGTCGCACTGCGCCAGCTTGAGCATGCACGGGTAGCAGTAACCCTGGCTGTAGCTGGACTTGGTCTTGCGCCCGCAATGACTGCAATGAATGGCGCCGAGAAACTCCAGACGCAGCGTCTTGCCGATCAGCGGGTTGACTGCTATCTCGGTGTCGCCCAGGCGAAAAGCGTATTGCACACACGACGTGTCATCCTGACGCGCCGACATTTTGTTGACTGCTCCGCGACCAATTTCGATCAATGAATAGCATCCGATTTGAACAGGATATTGGGCACCGGGGCCGATTTCGAGGCGCATTCCTGCGGCCCCATGTAGCCCGTACGCTGGTCTTCCGGCAGGTTCTGCGCTTCCCAGGCGATCAGCGCCTGCAGGGACAGTTCACGCTGCTCTTGAGTGAGCCTGCGACCGTCGGACCATTTGCCGATTTCCACAGCCAGTTTCAGGCTCTCGTAGATATCCGGGGTGATGTTTTCGATCATTTCTATAAAAGACGACATGGCGCACTCCAGAAAATAGCGGGTAATTCTAGGCCTTGCGGCGTGCAATCGCACCACCCAGCAGCCCGGTGACACAACCGATGATCAGCCCGCCGACATGCGCACCGTTGGCGATCTCGCCGAAGCCGAGCATGCTCACCAGCCCGGACAGGCACAGCGCCAGCCAGACCAGCATCATGATCAACACCCCGCGTGGCAGGCGATAGACCGGGTTGGGCGCCAGCATCTGGAAAATCCAGCAATGCCCGAGCAGGCCATACAGCACGCCGGACAATCCGCCAAACAGGCTTGGGCCGCTGAACAGGTACTGCACGTAATTTGAGACCGACGAGAACAGCAAGGTCAGCAACAGCAACGACAGGCTGCCCTGACGAATTTCAATCCGCCGCCCCAGCTCCCAGAACCACATGCCGTTCATGGCCAGGTGCAGGATGCCGAAGTGGATCAGCATGGGCGAGATGATGCGCCACCACTGCCCGGACGCGAGGCTTTCGGACAATGGCAGAAACGTTGCGTACTCGCCATTGATGCGGAAATCCTGAAAGGTCAGCCAGCGGACGGCCTCAAGGTTATCGCCCAGCAGCGTCAAGCCGGCCACCAGCAAGGTGACCAGCAACACCAGCGCCGTCACCGGACTGCTGCGTAACTGCTCGATCAGGCCGGGCGGCTTGTAGGTGGAGTTCACGGTGTCTTGCGCCAGTTGAACGTGCTCGTCGCCTTCGGGGAAGCGCGTGTACAACTCGCGCACTTCTTCGACCAGTCGCGGCGCGTCCGGCACCCACAGGACTTGCTCGCCAGCCTCTTCACTGACTCGGTGAGGAATCTGCAAGCGCAGCAACAACCTGATAAAACCGCTCAGGTCGGTGCTCAGCGGCAAGCGCAGGACAGCTACAGGACTCATTCTCAAACCTCGGGACGCTGCACATCTACCCAGACGAATTTGTCCGGATCGATTTGTGTTTCCTGGTCCAGCCGATAGGCGACCAGTTTGCCGTAGAGCACGGCGCTGTAATCCAGACAGGCCAGGTTAGGCCGGATGGGCGCAGGGATGCCGCTGCGCCAGTAATGACCGACAAACAGCAGCGGCTCATTGATGCCATACCGCAGCAACGCGTTTTTTTCCGATGTGGACAGCGGCGTCTTGGCAACCCCTTCGGGCAAGGCGTCCGGCTGAAAGACCACGTCGCCATAGGTTTGCGGATCATCCTCCCAGAATTTGGTGCGGAAGAATTCGCGGGTCAGTCCATCACCGCCAGTCAGGGTCAGGCCGTGCGGCAGACGCATGTCGGTGCCACGCAGCAGACGATTGAAGACATTACTGGCGAAGCTGCCGGGTACTGCCGATGCCTGGACGAAATGCTTGTCGATACACCCCGTACCATGCAGGCCACGCAGCGGATCGATCAGGGTCGCATCCCAGCAGGCATGCACGACCCTGAAGCGACCGGCATCGAGGTACAGCGGTAACTCGTAGAACCAATTGACGAACTCGCTCCACTCATCCGGATACTGCTCGAACTGCGCCAGGGTCTCGCCGATCAGCCGCGCATGACGCGGGGTGTGCTCGCGCACGAACTGGTGACCGCTTTCGGACAGGGCCGGCGTCACCCAGCCCAGCGCGTTGAACTCGTGGTTGCCCATGATGCACAACGCCTGACCGGCCTGAACCATGTCGCGAACAATGTGCAGCGATTCGCGAATGCGCGGGCCGCGGTCGATGATGTCGCCGAGGAAGATGACGATGCGCTCGGGATGGCGCCAAACGCCAGCCTGCAGACGGTAACCGAGAAGCTCCAGCAAGTGCTCGAGGGTATGGGCACACCCGTGCACGTCACCGATCAGATCATAGCCACGCGCCGGATCGAGCATTAATCGCCCCCGCCGCCGAGCTTGCTGCCCCAGCCGAGCTTGGTGCGGCAGACCTCGTAATAATTGTGATCCAACGGATGGATCAGACGCAGTTTCTGCGGTTTCTTGCTGACCGTAATGGTGTCACCCGGTGCACAGGTGAAGTGATTCTGACCGTCGCACGACACTTGTGGGTAAATGGTCATGTCCTTGGACACCACGATTTTCAGCTCGCTGTTGCCGTCGACCACGATGGGCCGCCCGGACAGGGTATGCGGGTACATCGGCACGATGACGATGGCGTCGAGCTTGGGGTGCATGATCGGCCCGCCCGCAGACAGCGCGTAGGCCGTCGATCCGGTCGGCGTGGCGACGATCAGGCCGTCGGCCTTCTGACTGCACACGAACTGACCGTCGATGTAGATCTCGAATTCGATCATGCGCGTGGACTTGCCGGGGTGCAGCACCACGTCGTTGAGCGCATCGCCCTGACCGATGGCCTCGCCGTGGCGACGCACTTCGGCCTGGAGCAGAAAGCGGTTTTCAACCAGGTAATGCCCGTCGAGCACTTCGGCACATTTGACCTCCAGCTCGTCGGGACGGATGTCGGTCAGAAAGCCCAGGCTGCCACGGTTGATGCCCAGCACCGGAACGTTATGCCGGGCCAGCGCCCGCGCTGCGCCCAGCAGGCTGCCGTCGCCGCCGACCACAATGACCATGTCGCAGACCTCGCCGAGCATCTTGCGCGATGAGGTCTGCAGGCCATGACCGGGCAGGACCTCGGCGATTGTCTCTTCGAGAATGACGTGCAGGTGGCGGTCCAGCAGGAATCTCTTGAGTCGGCGAACGGTCTCGAGCACCTGAACACTGCCCAGGCGACCGATGATGCCGATATTGCGAAATTGCTCCATGAGGCTCCTGCTGCGGGTTCGATACGACTTTAAAAACGTGATTATGGGCGAAAGGGCCTGACAGCAGCAAACCGGGGTTTAAAAAGGGTTTCGCGGACCTTGCAACAGGGTATGGGCAGCACGCTAAAGTCCGATGCCTGCCTACCGTGTCAGAGCGCGGGTTTTATCGCATTCCACACTGACGCCGCCCGCTCGATGGCCGCCTATCTGCGCACCTCGCCAGAATGCCCGGTCCTTGCCGCCCCGCTTGGCCTGATACAAATTGATGTCGGCAGTCTTGAGCACTTCCGAGCTGTCCACTGCCGCTGGGATGTCGGCCAGCCCGGCACTGCAGGTCAGCGGGCTGACAGCGAGTGATTTTCTGATGCAATCCAGCAGGTTCAGCACATATTCCCGAGCTTCATCTTCACTGCACATTGGCAGGATCACGCCGAACTCCTCTCCGCCCATGCGTCCGAAGGCGAGACTGCCCACAGTCTTTTGCAGGCAGCCAGCCATCACGCGAAGTGCCTGATCACCGGCGTCGTGGCCAAATTGATCATTGATGGTTTTGAAGTCATCAATATCGAGCATCAGAAAATAACCCGCGGAGTTATTCAGCACATGTTTATCCAGTGCCTGCATCAGTGCCCGGCGATTCAATATGGCGGTCAGGTCATCGGTCAGCGACAGTTCGCGAAACTGATGTTCCAGACTCAATACCGTACGAAGTGTGCGCGTGTAAGTGTGATTCATCACACTGCCCAGACTGACCGACGTGATAAAGAACAGTGTCATGAACAGAGTCGCGACACTGTCCGTGTCCAGTCCTTGAGCGGGAGAGAGAATACACCAGGCGAGTACCGCGACCAGAAGATAATCCCGCGTATACACCACTAACAATGTCGAACACAGGATAATCATCACGGCGACCGAGAGTGACCAGTTGATGTCCATCCCGGTGCGCAAATGGCCCGCCCTTGAAAAGCACAGTGCCACAATGATCACGAATGTCATGCCCATACATCGCCAGACTCTGAAGTCGACAGCGCGGTATTGCCAGGCGCACGCCCCCAGCAGGCCAAGGGTCAGCAGCATTTCCGGCAGACCGAATTGCAGATACGGCGTGACCGACAGAACAACCAGCCAACAAACGATGGCAATACATTGCACACGGGCAATGGCGGGTGAGAGCAGTTGTTTTATCCGGGCCTGCATATCACCGTTCATAGAAAACTCCAGGCATCCGATTTGCCGAGTCGAATATCCGCCGCATGAAGACTGCCTATATTAGGCAGCCCACGAGTCGACCGACTGATTGAATGACGTTCACCACCAGGTGACCACAATTGAGACAGACCGGCCAATGAACATCATTGAGCAGTGCCTGAATTGTTTGACGCAAACAATATACTGGATATGAATGACAGTTTGCACAAAGAGAAGGCCACTGATAGTTTTCGATAACCTTTCTTTATTCGATGATCATCCTGTCGCACGTCGTACGTCATGTGTTGTCTGCGAAGCAAAAAATACCCGTGCGCACCGGCCGCTTGCCGAACACGCTGTCTGTCGGCGGCGACTCACGCTATTCTCGGCGCATGACTCTATTCCCCGGCCTGATCGATCTCCCCCGCCGATTGCGGCATTCCGAAGTGCGCGACCTTGCCTGGGTGATCCTCGCCCCGCCCATGCTTGAAACCGCACCCTGGCCGCAACGCCATCCACTGGCGGGCAGCGACTGGGTGAAAGCCCCACAGCAGCTGGCGGATTTTCTCTGGCAACTGGACCACGACAGCCGTCCGCTGGAAGACTGGCTGGCGCAAGCCAGCACACGAAGACTGGGCCGCTATTACGAACGGCTCTGGCAATTCGCCGTGCAGCATGCACCGGGGGTGGAAATAATCGCCGCCAACCTGCCCATCAGGCTTGGCAATCAGACGCTGGGCGAATTGGACATACTGTTGCGGGATGGTGAAGGCGTGCACCACGTCGAACTGGCGATCAAGCTCTACCTCGGGCCGCAGGACGGCGATGGCCGCGATCCGGCGCACTGGCTGGGGCCTGGCTGTCAGGACCGGCTGGACCGCAAGCTGACCCATCTGAGCCAGCATCAGTTGCCAATGTCCGCACGTCCGGAAAGCCGGGCGACGCTGGCAGCGCTGGGGGTCGAAGCGTTCAATGCACAGTTGTGGCTGGGCGGCTACCTGTTGTACCCGTGGCCAGGCTCATGCCAATCCCCTGCCGGCGTTCACCCGCAGCACCTCAAGGGTCGCTGGCTGCATCAGCGTGACTGGCAGTCGTTCCTGGCGCAAAGCCAGCCGGGACGCTGGCAGCCCTTGCCGCGCCATGCCTGGCTGGCGCCGGCACTCTACAACCAGGCGTGGAGCGATCAGCAGTTGCACGACTGGCTGAATGAGCTCGACCCGCTGGCCCCGGCGCAGCTATTGGTGCGCCTGAGGGAAAATGCAGAGGGCAATTGGGAGGAAGCCGAGCGGCTGTTTCTGGTGTCGGACCTGTGGCCGAATCTGGCCCAGGTTGTGTAAAAACGTCACGAGCGAAGGCAAGACAAGGCAAAGACAGGCGAAAACGGCCGGGGTCGCGACCGACTCTAGGTGTTCCAAATGAGCATTTTTCGCCTGTTTTTAACGCAGTAGTGCCAAGCGCAGTAGTTTTTACACAGCCTGGGCCGACACCCGTCATCCGCTCAACTCAACCGCAATGCCAGCGCAGCCAGTGTGACCAGCAGCACAGGCACGGTCAGCACGATGCCGACCTTGAAGTAATAGCCCCAGCTGATAGTGATGCCCTTGCGCTCCAGGACATGCAGCCAGAGCAGCGTGGCCAGGCTGCCTATAGGAGTGATTTTCGGGCCGAGGTCGCTGCCGATCACGTTGGCGTAGATCATCGCTTCCTGGATGGCGCCGCTGGCATGACTTGCGTCGATGGACAACAGCCCGATGAGTACCGTGGGCATGTTGTTCATGATCGAAGACAGGAACGCGGTCATCACACCGGTGCCCATCGCCGCGCCCCAGATACCATAGCCCGCGAACCAATCCAGCAGATTGGCCAGGTAATCGGTCAGCCCGGCGTTACGCAGGCCATAGACCACCAGGTACATACCCAGCGAAAAGACCACGATGTGCCACGGTGCTTCTTTCATCACCTTGCGCGTCTTGATCGTATGCCCTTTGGCGGCGATGCCCAGCAGCAACACTGCGCACACCGACGAGATCGCACTGATCGGGATGCCCAGCGGCTCAAGGGCGAAACAGCCCACCAGCAGAATCAGCAACACCGCCCAACCGGCCAGAAACGTGGCGCGGTCGTGGATAGCCGTTTCCGGCTTGTCCAGATGCTCGGGCTCGAACTCGGCGGGAATGTCCCGACGAAAGTACCACATCAGCACAGCCAGGGTGGCGGCGACACTGGCCAGATTCACCGGCACCATGACCGCTGCGTAACGGTTGAAACCGATCTTGAAGTAATCCGCCGACACAATGTTCACCAGGTTCGAGACCACCAGCGGCAGGCTGGCCGTATCGGCGATGAAACCGGCCGCCATGACGAACGCCAGCGTCGAGGCAGGCGAAAAGCGCAACGCCAGCATCATGGCAATGACGATCGGGGTGAGGATCAGCACGGCACCATCGTTGGCGAACAAAGCCGACACCAGCGCGCCGAACAGCACGAACAAGGCAAACAGACGGCGTCCGTTGCCCTTGCCCCAGCGCGCCACATGCAGCGCTGCCCAGGCAAAGAAACCGGCTTCATCGAGCAGCAGCGTGATGATGATCAGCGAAATGAAGGTCGCCGTGGCATTCCAGATGATGCCCCACACCACAGCGATGTCACTGAAATGCACGACGCCTGTCAGCAACGCCAGGATTGCCCCCAGTACGGCACTCCAGCCTACGCCCAGGCCCTTGGGTTGCCAGATGACCAGCGTGATGGTGAACAGGAAAATCAGCGTTGCTATCAGCATTATTTGGTCCGAGGCAGAAGAATCGCGAGGATGCCGAGCAGCGGCAGGTAGGAGCACAGCGTGTAGACGAACAGGATGCCGTGGCTGTCGGCCAGATAGCCAAGCAAGGCAGCGCCGATGCCGCCGAAGCCGAACATCAGGCCGAAGAACAGCCCGGCAATCATGCCCACGTTGCCAGGCACCAGCTCCTGGGCGTAGACCACGATGGCGGAAAACGCCGAGGCCAGTACAAAGCCAATGATCACACTGAGTACGCTGGTCCAGAACAGATCGGCGTAGGGCAGCGCCAGGGTGAACGGCGCAGCGCCAAGAATCGAGAACCAGATCACCGCCTTGCGGCCAATGCGGTCACCGATCGGCCCACCGAAAAAGGTCCCTGCCGCCACGGCGCCCAGAAACAGGAACAGGTGCAACTGCGAGCTGGCGACCGACAGGTCAAATTTCTCGATCAGGTAGAAGGTGAAATAGCTGGTCAGGCTGGTCATGTAGAAGAACTTGGAAAACACCAGAAACGCCAGCACTGCCAAGGAGGCAATCACACGCTTTCTGGACAGACCATGAGTCGCGGCCTGACCGGCCTTGAGCTTGAACAGATTGAGGTGCGCGCGATACCAGCGGCTGATTGCGTACAGCAGCCCCAGCGAGAACAACGCAAACAGCCCGATCCAGGCGACATTGCCCTGGCCGAACGGGATGATGATCGCCGCTGCCAGCAACGGTCCGAACGCCGTGCCCGTGTTGCCACCGACCTGAAAGGTCGATTGCGCAAGCCCGTAGCGACCACCGGAGGCCAGTCGCGCGATACGCGAGGCCTCCGGGTGGAACGTCGAAGAGCCGATGCCGATCAATGCAGCGGCCAGCAGGATCAAGGGGAAGCTGCCGACCACCGACATCATCACGATGCCGATCAGCGTGCAGATCGATCCGACGGGCAGTACCAGCGGGTTGGGATGGCGGTCAGTGTAATAACCGACCCAGGGCTGCAGCAGCGAGGCGGTGATCTGAAAGGTCAGGGTAATCAGGCCGATCTGGGTGAAGCTCAGGTCGTAGCTGGCCTTGAGCATGGGGTAGATCGACGGAAGGATGGCTTGAATCAGGTCATTGACCAGGTGCGCGAGGGCGACGGCACCGATGATGCGCATCACCAGCGGGCTGGCTTGGGAGGTGGTCGAGGCCTTCGCCGTCGCGGGCGGAGCACTGGTCGCCATGGTATTTATCCGTAAAAGGGTTCGCGGGTCGCCCGGTACGGATGATTACAAGATGTGTCACGCGTATCGGGGCGCGCCAATGTGCCATTTTTCGGGGCGACTGTGCCACGTTTTGTTGCGTTTTCGCTGACGGAAATACCTTTCGTGACGCTCCGCGTCACACAGCGGCCCTGTGACATCAGGCGGATTGAAGTTCGACTCGGATTCTCGTTCCCACGCTCCGCGTGGTAATGCAGTTCGTGACGCTCTGCGTCACACGGCGGTTCTGTGATGTCAGGAGAGGATTGGTGTTTGGCTCAGGTCACCTTTGCGCCCTTACGGCGCCTTACTTTGAGGGGCCAAAGCAAGCAAAGTCCCAGCTCCGTTTCCGGCCCGACTTCGTCGGGTTCCTTCGCTGTTGAAAAGCGCTTGCGGCAGAGGCTGCGGGTTTTAACGCACCACTCCCGCACTCAGGCAATTGACCCCACCACCGGCTCCTCACCTGCAACAGGTACATCATGCAGCGAGATTTTCGAGGTTTCCGGCAGGGCCATGCCGCCGGCCATTGCCAGCGCTGCAACTGCGATGAGGTAGAACGCGGGCGACAGGTTGCTGCCGGTCATGCTGATCAGCCAGGTGGCCATCAGCGGCGCGGTGCCGCCGAACAGGGTGTAGGCCATGTTGTAGGTGATCGCCGAGGCGGTGTAGCGGGTACGGGTGGGAAAGGTTTCCGACAGCAGTGCGGCCGTTACCACGCCGCACAGCACTACGCCCACGGCGAGCAGCATGACGCCGATGATTGAGGCGATGAACGAGCCGGAGCTGGCCATCAGGAATGATGGAAACACCACGATCATCAACAGAATACAGGCCGTTGCCATCGTGACCCGGCGCCCTACTCGATCCGAATAGGCACCGGCCAGTGGGCAGAGGGCGGCGGCGAAGGCCAGAGCGATCAACGAGACCAGCAGCGCCGTTGCCCTGCTCAACCCACCGGCCACTTGCAGGTAGGTCGCGAAATAGGTGGTGAACATGTAGAAAGACAACGCCGTCAACGACACGAATGCGCCCAGACAGCACATCGCCGCCGCGTGATGGCGCAAGGTGTCCTTGAGTGGCGAATGGGCAACGGCGTGTTCTTGAGCGACCGCCTGAAACGCCGGGGTTTCATCGAGCTTCCAGCGCAGGTACAGCCCGACCAGCCCCAGCGGTGCAGCAATCAGAAACGGCAGACGCCAGCCCCAGTTACCCATCGCCTCGGTCGACAAAAATGACTCCAGCGCGTAGGCCACCACTGCCGCAGCAGCGAATGCGGAGAACGTCGAGACCGGAACGAAACTGCCGTACCAGGCACGTTGCGTGCGCGGGGCGTGCTCCATGAGGTAAGCACAGGCGCCGGCATACTCCCCGCCGGCCGAAAAACCCTGCGCGCAGCGAATGATGGTCAGCAGCACCGGCGCCATCACACCGATCGCGGCATAGGTCGGTAACAGGCCGATCAGTGTGGTGGCACCGGCCATCAGCAGGATGGTCATCGCCAGGGTTTTCTTGCGCCCGATCCGGTCACCCAGCATGCCGAAGAAAATCCCGCCCAGCGGTCGGAAGGCGAAGGCCACGGCGAACACGGCAAAGGTTTTCAGCAACGCCGCACTGCTGTCGCCGCTGGGGAAGAACTGCAGCGCAATCGTCGTTGCCAGAAAGCCATACACAGCAAAATCGAACCACTCGACAAAGTTGCCGATGGCCGCAGCGACGATAACTTTTTTCAGCGTGGCAGGATCGACTTGCTCTACGGTAGGAGTTGTCATGACTGGCCTCGACGTCTTGATCTGGAATGGATCGATTATCGAGACAGCGACCCGGATGCCCCTCTCCAGAAGTGTCATCCACGTAGTCAGGGCCGACGTCTCGCCATCGAACTGCGCAGAATTCGTGCCAAAGGCTCTGCCACGTGGTTTACAGGCCCATCGCGCGCCGCCCCTGAAGGCCGCCGGTGTGGACGAAGACCATGCGGGTGCCGGGCGCGAAACGACCGGCCAGCACCTCATCATGCAGGGTCAGCAATGCCTTGCCGGTGTACAGTGGTTCCAGGGGTATGCCGCTCTGAGCCTCGCTGGCGGCAATGAAATCGAGCAGCGCCGCGTCGGTTCTGGCAAAACCGCCGCGGCTGGCATTGAGCAGAACACAGTTGGGAGGCAGGCACGTACTGACGTCGGCCTGCGCACCAGCCGCCTCACTCAGCACCGCGATAATGTTTTGCGCGACCCCGTGATCCTCGGGCACAGCCATCGCCCCATACACCGGACGAACGCCCGCCTCTGCCAACAGCAAGCCGGCCAGCGTGGTACCGGTGCCTGCCGCCAGCCACCATCCGTGGTAATCGCCCCAACCCAGATGCCCGAGTTGCTCTTCGACCATTGCCCGCAATCGACCGCAACCCAGAGCACCAGCAAGCCCGCCACCGCCTTCGGCAATCGGATAAAGACCGGGATAGCGGGACTGCCAGGTCGACCAGAAGCCAGCAGCATGCCGCTCACGATAGCCGGCGTAACCCAGCCAGTGCAGTTGCATATTGAAAGCCTGCAGATCGAGCACCGTCGGCGTCTGCTGGGCATGACCACGTAGCAGGCCGACCGTCGGGAAACCGAAGCGCTTGCCTGCTGCGGCCAGGGCATGCAAATGATTGGAGTGCGCTCCGCCGATGCTGATCAGCCCCTCGGCACCCGAGTCCACAGCCAGGCTCAGGTGCTCGCTGAGCTTGAACCATTTGTTGCCGCTGATCAGCGCGTCGATAAGGTCCAGGCGCAGAATCGCAACCTCGACCCCGGCGTCTTGCAGCCAGGGCAGGTTCAAGCGTTCCAAGGGGGCAGTGGGTTGCCAGCCGAGGGCGTCAAGCATCATGCGCCGCAGTCTACAGACAAGCCGTTTCAGGGTCTTCGTCGATCAGCAGGCTGCGGCGCGAAGCCCTGAATCAGGCATTGTCTGTCACAGGGTGGCGGCCAGACGTGAGCCCTGGTCGATGGCCCGTTTGGCGTCCAGCTCTGCGGCAACGTCCGCGCCGCCAATCAGGTGCACGCTTTGCCCGCCGTTGAGCAGTTCGTCATACAGTTCACGCAACGGGTCCTGCCCGGCACAGATCACCACGTTATCCACCGCCAGCAGCTTTTCCTCGCCATCTTCGCCAATGCGAATATGCAGCCCTGCATCGTCGATTTTCAGGTACTGCACGGCATTGAGCATCTGCACCTGTTTGTTCTTGAGCCCCGTGCGGTGAATCCAGCCGGTGGTCTTGCCCAGGCCGTCGCCGACCTTGGAACTCTTGCGCTGCAAGAGAAACACCTGACGTGCCGGCGCGTGGACTTCGGGCTTGACTCCGGCGACACCGCCGCGGGCCTGCAAGGTCGTGTCGATGCCCCACTCTTTCCAGAAAGCCTCGCGATCCAGACTGGTGGCCACGCCTTGATGCACGAGAAATTCCGACACATCGAAACCGATGCCACCCGCACCTATCACTGCCACGCGGCGCCCGACCGGCTTGCGCTGCAATATGACGTCCAGATAGCTCAACACCATGGGGTTATCGATACCGGGGATGGCCGGTGTGCGCGGCGCGATGCCGGTCGCCAGAATCACCTCGTCAAAACCTGCGCCCAGCAAGTCTGCAGCCTTTACCCGATTGCCGAGGCGCAACTGAACACCCGTCTCCTGCACTTTGTTGCGGAAGTAACGCAGGGTTTCGGCGAATTCCTCCTTGCCCGGCACGCGCTTGGCGATATTGAACTGGCCGCCGATTTCGCTGGCCGAATCGAACAGCGTCACCTCATGCCCGCGCTGTGCGGCAACCGTTGCGGCGGCCAGACCGGCAGGCCCGGCGCCCACTACGGCAATCCTCCTGACCTGCAGGGTGGGCAGGTAATTGAGCTCGGTCTCGTGGCAGGCACGCGGATTGACCAGACAGCTGGTCAGCTTGCCGCCGAAGGTGTGGTCGAGGCACGCCTGATTGCAGCCGATGCAGGTGTTGATGCGTTCGGCATGGCCCGCAGCGGCCTTGTTGACGAACTCGGGATCGGCCAGAAACGGACGAGCCATTGAGACCATGTCCGCATCACCTTCGCTGAGAATGCGCTCGGCAACTTCCGGGGTATTGATCCGGTTGGTGGTAATCAGCGGGATGTTCACCGAGCCTCGCAGCTTGGCAGTGACCTTGCTGAACGCGGCGCGCGGCACCTTGGTGGCGATGGTCGGAATGCGCGCTTCATGCCAGCCGATACCGGTGTTGATCAGGGTCGCTCCGGCCTGCTCGACCGCCTTGGCCAGCTCGACGATTTCTTCCCAGCTGCTGCCGCCTTCCACAAGATCGAGCATCGACAGGCGAAAGATGATGATGAAGTGTGCCCCGACCGCCTCACGTACGCGCCTGACAATCTCGACCGCCAGACGCATACGGTTTTCATAACTGCCGCCCCAACGGTCGGTGCGGTGATTGGTATGCGCGGCCAGGAACTGATTGATGAAGTAGCCTTCCGAACCCATGATTTCGACACCGTCATAACCGGCACTGCGCGCCAGCGTCGAACAGGTCACGAAATCGGCGATCTGCTTTTCGATGCCCTCTTCGTCCAGCTCTCGCGGCGTGAACGGGTTGATCGGCGCCTGAATGGCGCTCGGCGCGACCTGCTTGCGGCTGTAGGCGTAACGACCGGCATGGAGAATCTGCAGGCAGATCTTGCCGCCAGCCTCGTGCACCGCACGCGTCACGATGCGATGGTGCTCCGCTTCTTCAGCGTTGGTTAGCTTCGCCGCGCCGTCATAGACACCAC
This sequence comes from Pseudomonas cerasi, assembly GCF_027983475.1. NCBI lineage: Bacteria > Pseudomonadati > Pseudomonadota > Gammaproteobacteria > Pseudomonadales > Pseudomonadaceae > Pseudomonas > Pseudomonas cerasi. The sequence goes on along the minus strand of NZ_JAQJVM010000001.1, from coordinate 753,375 downwards.
CCTCTTCATTGGGCGCGATGCCACCGGTGACCATCAGCCCGACCCCGCCGCGGGCACGCTCGGCAAAGTAGGTCGCCATGCGCTCGAAGCCGCCCGGCCGCTCCTCAAGACCGGTGTGCATCGAGCCCATCAGGGTGCGGTTGCGCAAGGTCGTGAAGCCCAGGTCCAGGGGGGCCAGCAGGTGCGGATAATGAGCAGCAGTCATGGCGAAGCTCCATCGAGTCAATCACGGAATAGCAAGGACCTCTGCGGGTCCTCTGGTTCATGGGCAACAGTAAAGACGCATCCCGCCACACACTCAATGACCGAAAGTGACAAGTTATTGATCCAAACGCGCAGTGGCACTTGGCAAGCGCCCGACGCCGCCCTACCCTAGTCGACAATTTCCCGATGGCCGTCATTCGATCTTTTTATGCGCAAATTCTTCGCCATCTGCCTGGTTCTGCTGAGTATTGCCAGCCTTGTCAGCTACGCAATCTGGACCGGACAACGCCCGGCGGGTCACTACCTGTCCGATCTGCGCATTCGTCTGGCCATCAATGAAGGCCAGCCCGGAGAACGCGGCAATCTGCTGGGGATCGAGCCCGAGCTGTTTCCGACTGATTACCAGAACATTGAGCGACTGCACCGCAAGCTCGCCGCTTATCTGCAACAGGCCCGTGAAAATGGCCTGATCAACCCACGAACGGTGGTGGTACTGCCGGAACATATCGGCACCTGGCTGTTCGCCAGTGGCGAGAAGGATCAGCTCTATCAAGCTGCCACGCTGGATGAAGCCATGGACTGGCTGTCGTGGAGCAACCCGCTGCAATTCATCAAAGCGGTGCTGCGGGCCGAAGGCCGGGACCGTCTGGATGACGCCCACCTGCGGATCAAGGCCCGATCGATGGCGCGGGACTATCAGACACTGTTTGGCGGGCTGGCCAGAGAGTTCGGCGTCACACTGGTGGCCGGTTCAATTGTGCTGCCCGATCCCAGTGTCGAAGGCGGTCAGCTGAAAGTCGGCAGCGGCGCCCTGTATAACAGCAGCCTGATATTTGGCAGCGATGGCCTGCCGCTCGGTCAGCCGCAGCGTCAGTTGTACGCCGAGCGCTATCAGAGGCGTTATGTGCACACGGCAAGCGACGCACCGTTGTATGTGGTCGATACCCCGGCCGGGCGTCTGGGGGTGCTGATCGGTAGCGACAGCTGGTACCCGGAGAATTACGCGCGCCTGAACCAGAGCGGTGCACAACTGATTGCGGTGCCGGCCTTTGTGATCGGCAAGGCCGCCTGGTCCCAACCGTGGCGCAAGCCTCGGCACTCAGACATCGACGTGCCGAACGAAACGCCTAGTGAGGGCGACGCCTGGCATCACCTGACATTGACCGGCCGTGCTCCGCAAAGCACTGCGCAGGCCGGGATCAGTGTATTCATGCGCGGACAGTTCTGGAATCAGGGCGTGGCCGGGCAAAGTTTTGCCAGCCACGCAGGGCAAACGATCGCCGAGCCGCAGCAGGAAAATGCTGCCACTGGCGGCGCGCGCCTGATCAACCTCTGGCTTTGACGATGCCGACCCTGACGCTGCGCCTCGGTGATCTGTCGGTGGGTTTCATCCAGAGCCTGACTGATGCGGTCAACAGTTTCGACAGGAACCCTGACGCGCTGCTGGAGCAGTACGGTCTTGACCCGATTCGCCTGAGCCAGGCGCGAGCGCGGCTATCGATCCCGCGTTACATGCGCCTGGGGCATGCCGCCATCCAACTGACCGGCCAACCCGGGCTGGGGTTGCGCATGGGCCAGCTCAGTCGTTTTGCGCAGGCAGGTCTGGCCGGTATCACTGCGGCCCAAGCACCCAACGTGCGCGAGGCGGCGCGCACGCTGATTCGCTTTGAGCCCTTGTACGGTTCCAATTATCGCGGCCAGTCGAGTTTCCACGAGGATGCCGGCGGCGCCTGGATGCGCTTCTATTCGATCAGCCCCTATAACGCTTACAACAGGTTTGTGGTGGACTCGATTCTAGGTGGCTGGCTGGCTCAGCTTTCGACGCTGGCAGGTACAGAACTGCGCGCACAACGCATCGAGATTGAATTCGAAGCGCCTGACTATGCCGCGCAGTACGCCGCTTTGAGTGATAACCCGATGGTGTTTGGCGCGGCGACCAATCAACTGCGTCTGGATCAGACCAGCCTGGCATTACGCAACCCGGACCATTGCCCAAGTACCTGGCGGCACCTGTTGCAGCTGTGCGAAAGCGAACTGGAACAACAGACCCGCACCCGCAGCCTGCGTGAACGCATCATTCAATTGCTGGGGCCGCTATTGAACGGCGGAAGTGAACCGGATCTGGAGGAAGTGGCGGCAAGGCTCAAACTGCCCACCTGGACGCTGCGCCGCAAGCTGACCGAGGAAGGTACATGCTTTCGCGCAGTGCTCAATGACACGCGGCGCGATCTGGCGATGACTTATATTCGCGACACTGAACTGGCGTTCGGGGAGATCGCCTACCTGCTGGGATTCGCTTCTGCCGAAGCCTTTCAACGCGCCTTCAAACGCTGGAACGGGCAGACTCCGGGAGAGTTCCGCCGCAGCCAGCGTCAAAGCGTATGAAGCCGTTCACAGTTCGGTAGCGTCGTCGGCAGGCTCTACCGGGTCCAGTTCCGATGCACGGTATTCAAGTAGTTCTTCCTGGTATTCGTCCATTTCTTCGCCCTCTTGGCTGAGTGAGTGGGGGTGATAATCAAAGCTGAAATAACTGACCGCAAGATCAACATTAAAGTGCCAATGTGAAATAAAAATGTTGATTCCTGTCAAACAGACGAAAAAGACCGCGGCCGATTCAGCACTCCCCTCAACTCTCTAGCGGACGGGCGCTATTGACTTGCATGCCAGTGTCGACCTAACCTCCTGCTCATGAACCTCATCAAGCACAACCTCGGCCAGATTATTATTACCGTCATTCCAGTCATGGCGGGTTAGCCGACGTTTGCAAAAAACCCGCCCTGGAGGCGGGTTTCTTCTGTCTCCCGGGCAACCATTGCCGAATCAGGAGTCAGACATGATCGCCATCCCTCGCTCTATTGCCCTTCTCGCCACTCTGGACCTGATTATCGATCTGCCGCGCGCGTTCGCCGAGTATCCAGGCACCACGTATGAAGAGGCGATGCGATGAGCCAGGGCCCGCACGATCTGCTCAACTATTACGCGCGCAAAATCCTCACCTCCCGCGTCTACGACGTTGCCATCGAAACGCCGCTGCAAGGCGCTCGCCAGCTGTCCGAACGGCTGGGCAATCAGGTGCTGCTCAAGCGCGAAGACCTGCAGCCGGTGTTCTCGTTCAAGATTCGCGGCGCGTACAATAAGCTCGCGCAATTGCCCGCAGAGCAGACTGCACGGGGCGTGGTGACGGCATCGGCGGGCAATCATGCCCAGGGCCTGGCGCTGGCGGCACGCGAGTTGGGGATCAAGGCGACCATCGTCATGCCGCGCACCACGCCGGAGATCAAGGTCAAAGGTGTGCGCTCGCGGGGTGCCACCGTGGTGCTGCACGGCGATTCCTTCCCGGAAGCGCTGGCCTACTCGCTGAAGCTGGTCGATGAGCAGGGCTTCGTCTACATCCATCCGTATGACGACCCCGACACCATCGCCGGGCAAGGCACTGTGGCGATGGAAATTCTTCGTCAGCAACCGGGCCAGCTGGATGCGATCTTTGTTCCGGTCGGGGGCGGTGGTCTGATTGCCGGTATCGCGGCGTATGTGAAATACCTGCGCCCGGAGATCAGGGTGATCGGCGTCGAGCCGGACGACTCCAACTGCCTGCAAGCGGCAATGGCCGCCGGGGAGCGCGTGGTGCTGAGCCAGGTCGGGCTGTTTGCCGATGGCGTGGCGGTCGCGCAGATCGGCCATCACACCTTCGAAGTGTGCCGCCATTATGTCGATGAAGTGATCACCGTCAGCACCGACGAGATCTGCGCGGCGATCAAGGACATCTACGACGACACCCGTTCGATCACCGAGCCCTCCGGCGCGCTGGGCGTGGCCGGGATCAAGAAATATGTCGAGCAGCGCGGCGTCAGCGGCCAGACGCTGGTGGCGATTGATTCAGGGGCCAACGTCAACTTCGACCGCTTGCGTCACGTGGCCGAGCGCGCCGAACTGGGCGAAGGCCGCGAGGCAATCATTGCGGTGACGATTCCTGAACAACCGGGCAGCTTCAAGGCGTTCTGCGAGGCCATCGGCAAGCGGCAGATCACCGAATTCAACTACCGCTATCACACTGATCGCGAGGCGCATATCTTCGTCGGCGTGCAGACCCATCCCGAGAACGACCCACGCAGCGCCCTGATCGCCAGCCTGACCGGCCAGGGCTTCCCGGTGTTGGACCTGACCGACAACGAACTGGCCAAACTGCATATTCGCCACATGGTTGGCGGGCATGCCGAGCGGGTCAATGATGAAGTGGTGCTGCGCTTCGAGTTCCCGGAGCGACCGGGCGCGCTGTTCAACTTCCTCAACCGTCTGGGCGGCCGCTGGACCATCTCCATGTTCCACTACCGCAACCACGGCGCTGCTGACGGCCGGGTGGTTGCCGGGCTGGTGGTGCCGGAGGATGAGCGGCATCTGGTCGGCGCTGCACTGGATGAGATCGGTTACCGGTATTGGGATGAAAGCGAGAACCCAGCGTACCGGTTGTTTCTGGGCTAAGGCCGGGATATCTCGCGTTCCTCACGCTCCGCGTCACAAGAGGACGCAGAGCGTCCAGACCGGCATGCCCACGTGGAGCATGGGCACGATAGTGTTATGCCTGACGACAATTGTTCCGCACGCTCCGCACAACACCTTACTGCGCCGGGGCGGGCTCGACTGGCGTGGGGGCGGTGCTTTCGGCAGGTTCTGCGGCCGGTGTTTCGACCGTTTCAGCCTTGAATGAAGCAGGTTCGGACGGCGCAGGCACAGGTTCGCTTGCAGCAGGTGTAACCGGTTCGGCAGCAGGCTCGGCCTTCGGCGCGTTTTCTGACGACGCAGGCGCCAGCTTAGCAGGCTCGGCAGCTTTGACGGGAGCCGCCGGGGCTGCGGGAGCCGTGTCAGGCACACCGAGGTCGGCCTTGGGCTTCTCGACAATATGCGCAGCCTTTTTCACTTCAGGCGGCAGGAAGTTTTCCACCAGACCGAAAAAGCGCTCGTAGAACTTTGCCGACGAGACGGTCTCACTGGCGACCTTGACCATCGAGTCGTCAGTCGAGCCTATCGGCATCGACACAGAACCCAGCACGCCGACACCGAGGCTGGCCGAGTTGTTGGTCTTCTTCAACGCGTAGCGGTCTTGCAGGGCGTTGGCGAACATGGTGGAACTGCCATCCTTCGCATCGGCGGCGCACACCAGATTGAAGCTGATTTCGATATGCGTATCGCCGGTCTGCTGGAAGCTCTTGCGGCCGGCAATCATCTTCGGGTCGCTGCTGGTGATGATATAGCCCTGACTCAGCAAGGCGCGCCGCCCCGCCTCGCAGTAAGCCATGTCGGTCGCAGGGTAGCTTCGGGAGAAGGTCCCGGCGTCGTCGAAGTGTTCATGGTCATACACCGCCTGCTTGGGCGATGAACAGCCGGCTGCCATCAACACGGCAGAAATCCAGAGGGCGGTACGAACGTTCAGTAGCTTAAACATCGAAAATCCTGAGGAAGGAAAAGACTGCCAGCAAGACTGCGAACTGGGAAATGGCGGTAAGTCTGCAACAAGGCCGACGCTGGATCAACGTACAGTTCAAAAGGATTTGGATACAAACCGCTCAGGCGCACGAAGCCAGGCCCTCAGACACACAAAATGCAGACAACAAAAAAGCGACCCTAGGGCCGCTTTCTTGTTTGCTTCAAGGAGTTCAAGGGCCTTGAAGCGGTGTATGGCGCAGCGGACGGGACTCGAACCCGCGACCCCCGGCGTGACAGGCCGGTATTCTAACCGACTGAACTACCGCTGCGTATCGCTGTAAACCTGTTTGAAACAAACCTTAGGTAGGCTGCTTCCTGTACATGTGACCGAAAGACCCTTGGGCTTTTCAATCGCAGACCCGGAGAACCCGATCTGTACAAATATGGCGCAGCGGACGGGACTCGAACCCGCGACCCCCGGCGTGACAGGCCGGTATTCTAACCGACTGAACTACCGCTGCGCATTGTGGACTTGCGTCCGTGTAAGCTTTTTAAAATCACTTTTGAAAGCCCTCGTACTTCAGCTTTCAAACTCAACGATGGTGGGTGATGACGGGATCGAACCGCCGACCCGCTGCTTGTAAGGCAGCTGCTCTCCCAGCTGAGCTAATCACCCTTTGCTTCGTTGAGGCCGCGAAATTTACGCACCTAACGAACCTAAGTCAATAGCCTGATTGAAGTTTTTTTAAAAACCGCCTCAATCACAAAACCCTCACCACACACCAAAAGCACAAGCAATAGCTCAATCGAAGCTCGTCCGCGCAAACTACTCGGCGTACACCATCTTGCGCGTCATGCCACCGTCGACCACGAACTCCTGCCCGGTCACGAAACCGGCGTTTCTGGACAACAGCCAGGCAACCATTGCCGCAACGTCCTCCACTGTCCCTACCCTGCCCGCCGGATGCTGGGCATGATCGGTCTCGGACAAAGGCTCGGCTCTGCGCAACGAGGGGTCGCGCGCGTCGATCCAGCCAGGGCTGACAGCATTGACACGAATCTCCGGCCCCAAACTGATCGCCAGCGCATGTGTCAGCGCCATCAGACCGCCCTTGCTGGCCGCATAAGCTTCGGTGTCGGCCTCCGACTGGCGAGAGCGTGTGGAGGTCAGGTTGACGATGCTGCCGCAATGCGCACGCAGGTAAGGCGCGCAATGCTTGGCCAGCAGCATCGGACCGCCGAGGTTGACTGCCAGTACACGGTTCCAGTGCGACAGCTCAAGGCTTTCCAGCGTAGTGTTGTGCGGATCGGCGATCGCGGCGTTGCACACCAGCGCATCGAGACGACCGAACTGCCGAAGCACCTCGGCCACGCCCGCTGCGACCTGCTCTTCACTGGCAACGTCCATGGCAATGAACAGGGCATTTTCACCCAGGGCACCGGCCACTTTCGAACCACGCGCACGATCCAGATCGGTCAACACGACTTGCCAGCCTTCGGCAATCAGCCACGCTGCAATGCCGAGCCCGATACCGCGAGCGGCACCGGTCACCAGGGCGACACGACCATTGTGGACGCTGGAAAATTTCAACGCCCACGTCTCACCCGGCTTGCCACTGGCCGGTTTGCTGGCCTCGCTACTCACAACGCCGCCAGACCACGGGCCAGGTCAGCCTGCAGATCAGCCACGTCTTCCAGCCCCACTGCAACCCGAATCAGGCTGTCGCGAATACCTGCGGCCTCACGCTCCTGAGGTGCCAGACGACCGTGAGAGGTGGTGCTCGGGTGAGTGATCGTGGTTTTGCTGTCGCCCAGGTTGGCGGTGATCGAAATCAGTCGCGTGGCATCGATGAAGCGCCATGCGCCATCCTTGCCACCCTTGACCTCGAAGCTCACCACCGCGCCGAAACCCTTTTGCTGACGCTGGGCCAACGCGTGCTGCGGGTGGCTCTTCAACCCGGCGTAATGGACTTTTTCGATGCCATCCTGCTGCTCGAGCCACTCGGCCAGTGCCTGGGCATTGGCACAGTGAGCGCGCATGCGCAGGTTCAGGGTTTCGAGGCCCTTGAGGAAGATCCACGCATTGAACGGGCTGAGCGTCGGCCCGGCAGTACGCAGGAAGCCGACCACTTCTTTCATCTGCTCGCTGCGCCCGGCAACCACGCCGCCCATGCAACGGCCCTGGCCGTCGATGAACTTGGTGGCCGAATGCACGACAATGTCAGCGCCCAGCAACAGTGGCTGCTGCAAGGCCGGCGTACAGAAACAGTTGTCGACGATCAGCATCGCGCCCTTGGCGTGCGCGATCTCGGCCAGGGCCGCGATGTCGACCAGCTCGGCCAGGGGATTGGACGGCGATTCGACGAAGAGCATTTTGGTGTTGGGCTTGATCGCCGCGTCCCAGCCGCTCAGGTCGGCGAGAGGAACGTAATCAACCTCGACACCAAAGCGCTTGAAGTACTTGTCGAACAGGCTGATGGTCGAGCCGAACACGCTGCGTGACACCAGAACGTGATCACCGGCGCTGCACAGGCTCATCACCACGGCCAGGGTTGCCGCCATGCCGGTCGCCGTGGCGACAGCCTGCTCGGCACCTTCCAGTGCGGCAATGCGCTCTTCGAACGAACGCACCGTCGGGTTGGTGTAACGCGAGTAGACGTTGCCCGGCACCTCACCGGAGAAACGCGCAGCCGCATCGGCGGCCGTGCGAAATACGTAACTGGAGGTAAAGAACATGGGTTCGCCATGCTCTCCTTCCGGTGTACGGTGATGCCCGGCACGTACGGCTAGGGTATCGAAACCTACGCCTTCAAGGTCGCTGTCCAGCCGACCTGCATCCCATTCCTGAGTCATGCCGCCCACTCCTTGCCCAATTAGTTGTTGTACAGATCGATGATCGCGCTCACTGCCTGAGTCTTGATCTTGGAGGCGTCATTACGCGCGCTCTCGATCCGGTTCAAATAATGCTCGTCGATGTCGCCGGTCACGTACTTGCCGTCGAAAACCGAGCAATCGAAGTTGTCGATCTTGATTTTCTTGCTGCCGCTGACCGCTTCGATCAGGTCATTCAGATCCTGATAGACCAGCCAGTCGGCACCGATGAGGTCGGCCACGTCCTGAGTGGTGCGGTTGTGGGCAATCAGCTCGTGAGCACTCGGCATGTCGATGCCGTAGACGTTGGGGTAGCGCACAGCCGGGGCTGCAGAACAGAAGTAGACATTCTTGGCACCGGCTTCGCGGGCCATCTGGATGATCTGCTTGCAAGTGGTGCCACGTACGATGGAGTCATCCACCAGCATCACGTTCTTGCCACGGAACTCCAGCTCAATGGCGTTGAGCTTCTGGCGTACGGATTTCTTGCGCGCAGCCTGGCCCGGCATGATGAAGGTCCGGCCGATGTAACGGTTCTTGACGAAGCCTTCGCGGAACTTGACGCCCAGATGGTTGGCCAGCTCCAAAGCGGCGGTCCGGCTGGTGTCCGGAATCGGGATGACCACATCGATATCGTGATCCGGACGCTCGCGCAGGATCTTGTCGGCCAGCTTCTCGCCCATGCGCAGGCGCGCCTTGTAGACCGAGATGCCGTCGATGATCGAATCCGGGCGCGCCAGATAGACGTGCTCGAAGATGCACGGTGCGTACTTGGGGTTGGCCGCGCACTGACGGGTGTGCAACTTGCCGTCTTCGGTGATGTAGACCGCTTCGCCCGGCGCCAGGTCGCGAATCAGGGTAAAGCCCAGTACGTCCAGCGATACGCTTTCCGACGCGATCATGTACTCGACGCCTTCGTCGGTATGACGCTGGCCGAACACGATAGGACGAATGGCGTCCGGGTCACGGAAGCCGACGATACCGTAGCCAGTGATCATGGCCACGACCGCGTAACCACCACGGCAGCGATTATGCACATCGGTCACTGCCGCGAAGATATCCTCTTCGGTCGGCTGCAACTTGCCACGCACGGCCAGCTCATGGGCGAATACGTTGAGCAGCACTTCCGAATCGGAATTGGTGTTCACATGGCGCAGGTCGGATTCGTAAATTTCCTTGGCCAACTGCTCGACGTTGGTGAGGTTGCCGTTATGCGCCAGCGTGATGCCGTAAGGCGAGTTGACGTAGAACGGCTGAGCCTCGGCCGACGTCGAGCTGCCCGCGGTGGGGTAACGCACGTGACCGATGCCCATATGCCCGACCAGACGCTGCATATGACGTTGATGAAACACATCGCGCACCAATCCGTTGTCCTTGCGCAGGAATAACCGGCCATCATGGCTGGTTACGATACCGGCAGCGTCCTGGCCGCGGTGCTGGAGGACGGTAAGCGCGTCATACAGCGCCTGATTGACGTTCGACTTGCCGACGATACCGACGATGCCACACATGCGACACAACCCCTACTTAGTGGAACTGGATTTACCGAGCACATCCTGCGGCATTGTAGACGGCAGGATCTGTTCCTTGAACGGCATGTCAGCGGGTACGCTGATGCCGCTGGCGAGCCACTTGCTGGACATCCCGAGAATCAGGTTTTTCGACCAGTCAGCGACCATGAGAAATTGCGGCACCAGCCTCGACTGCTGCCACCATTGATCCTGTTGCACCGGCCCCAGGCTCAACAGCCCTACCGCCACAACGACAAGCAGGCCTCCGCGCGCTGCGCCGAAGACCATACCGAGAAAACGATCGGTCCCGGAAAGCCCGGTGACGCGAATCAGCTCGCCTATCAGAAAATTGACCATGGCGCCTACCAGCAGGGTGGCGACAAAAAGAATGGTACAGCTCGCGATCACGCGGGCCGAAGGTGTTTCTATGTAATTGACCAGATACTGCGACAGCCCTGCGCCAAACATCCAGGCCACAACACCTGCAATGATCCACGTCGTCAACGACAGTGCTTCTTTTACGAAGCCGCGCTTCAGACTGATCAGGGCGGAGATGGCGACAATTCCGAGAATTGCCCAGTCAACCGGAGTAAATGGCACGTTGCAGCCTGCAGACGGATAAGGCGGCGCATTTTAGCAGAGCGTCCGCCTGCCGGTAAGCAGCGATTACCGGCGCGAGGCATTTTCCTTTGTGCCAGGGGCACCAGGTGCCGAACGGTCAGCCGCGCTCGGGCTGAAAGCGCACCACAATACCCTTGAGCTTTTGCTGTTTATCGAGCTGATCGCGCAGGCGATCGGCCTCGGAGCGCTCGATGAGCGGGCCGACAAACACCCGGTTCACGCCATCAGCGGTGCGAATGTAGGCGTTGTAGCCCTGGGTACGCAGCGTCTTTTGCAGATTGTCGGCATTGGCCCGATTGGACATGCTTGCCAATTGCACCGACCAACTGATCGACAGACCATTGGCATCGACGCCAGCAGGTGCTGCAGGTTTGGCAGGAGCCGGTGTCGCTGCTGGTGCAGCAGCCGTCGCTGGCGCCGGAGCGGGTGCCGGTTTGGCAGCAGGTTTGGAGACCGGAGCAGCAGGCGCTGCAGGTGCAGCCTGAACAGTCGGCGCAGGCGCGATCGGCATGGCAGGCGGCTGGTTGCTGCTCATGTCATCATCACCCGGCACAGGCTCCTGAGGCAGAACCTGAGGCTCCGGAACAGGCACCGGATCGACCCGCACCTGCGCAGCTGCAGGCGCCTGAGGCGCGGCTGGCGCCTCGACCTGCACCTGACGTGTTTCATCTTCACGCGTGAAAAGCATGGGCAGGAAAATGACCGCCACGGCGATCAGCACCAGTGCTCCAACCATTCGCTGCTTGAATACGTTATCCAGCAAAGCCATTTGCAGCGTCCTCATCGGTGTACCGGGCCAACCATTCAAGGGCCTCGGCAACACAGTAAAATGAACCGAACAGCAGAATCTCGTCATCGGGCGTGGCATGCGCGCACTGAGCTTCCAGCGCCAACGCGATACTCTGATAGGACGTCACGCGGGCGCCAAGGTTCTGCAAGGCCGTCTGCAACTCTTCTGCTGGCCGACTGCGCGAGGTCGGAAGCGGCGCAACAGCCCACTCTTCAATGACCGGTGCCAGGTGCGCGACCACGCCGTCGAGATCCTTGTCGCTGAGCAGACCAAACACCGCTCGACGTTTGCCGCCAACTGGCTGCCGCGCGAGGCGTTGGCCCAGAAACCGGGCCGCGTGGGGGTTATGGCCTACATCCAGAAGCAGGTTGAGCGACTTGCCGTGCCACCTGACGACCCTGCGATCGAGACGACCGGCGAGCCGGGTCTCGGCAAGCACCTTGCCTGTCGCATCCGCTTGCAATGGATACCCCAGCAGGGCGAAGGCCTGAAGCGCCAGCGCGGCATTCTGCATGGGCAGATCGAGCAGCGGCAGACCGCGCAGCTCGATCTGCTCGCCCTGAGCGACACCACGCCAGTCCCAGCTGTCTTCACCTATGGAAAGATCGAAATCCCGGCCACGCAGCAACAACGGACAGCCCAGCTCGCGGGCTTTGGCCAGCAGCGGCTCGGGGGGCGCCGGGTCACCGCACAGCGCTGGACAACCGGCGCGAAAGATCCCGGCTTTCTCGAAAGCGACCGACTCACGGGTGTCGCCCAGATACTCGGCATGATCGACCCCGATACTGGTGACCAGCGCCAGATCCGCATCCACTAGATTGACCGCGTCCAGACGACCGCCCAGACCGACTTCCAGCACCACTGCATCGAGCCGGGCCTGCTCGAACAGCCAGAACGCCGCCAGCGTGCCCATTTCGAAATAAGTCAGGGTGACATCGCCGCGCGCCGCTTCGACCGCAGCGAAGGCGTCGCATAGTTCCAGATCGGTTACCTCGACGCCCTGCACTTTCACCCGTTCGTTATAGCGAATCAAATGCGGGGAACTGTAGACACCAACCTTCAAGCCCTGAGCCTGCAACAAGGCAGCGACAAAGGCGCAGGTCGAGCCCTTGCCGTTGGTGCCCGTCACCGTGATCACCTGGCGCGCCGGGCGTGTAAGACCCAATTGCAGCGCCACCTGTCGAGACCGGTCCAGGCCCATGTCGATGGCCGACGGATGCAGTTGCTCCAGATAGGCGAGCCAGTCGCTCAGGGACGTAGGGGTCATATCGTCGCGGGTGCCGGCGGGACGACGATTGGCTCGATGACGGGTGCGACAAAGCGAGGGGTCGGCAGATTCATCATCTGTGCCAGCAGGTTACCCAGGCGCGGACGATGCTCACTGCGCGAGACGATCATGTCGATGGCACCGTGATCCAGCAGGAATTCACTGCGCTGGAAGCCTTCAGGCAGCTTCTCGCGAACCGTTTGCTCGATGACCCGTGGACCGGCAAAACCGATCAGCGCCTTGGGCTCGGCGACGATGACGTCACCCAGCATGGCCAGGCTGGCGGAAACGCCACCGTAGACCGGGTCGGTCAGCACCGAGATGAACGGCAGCCCTTCTTCGCGAAGACGCGCCAGAACAGCCGAGGTCTTGGCCATCTGCATCAGCGAGATCAGCGCTTCCTGCATGCGCGCACCGCCGGAAGCGGCGAAGCAGACGAACGGGCAGCGATTTTCCAGCGCATAGTTGGCGGCACGTACGAAACGCTCGCCGACAATGGCACCCATCGAACCACCCATGAACGAGAATTCGAATGCCGAAGCCACCACCGGCATGCCCAGCAAGGTGCCGCTCATGGAAATCAGCGCGTCCTTTTCACCGGTCTGCTTCTGCGCAGCGGTCAGGCGATCCTTGTACTTCTTGCCGTCGCGGAATTTCAGACGGTCGACCGGCTCGAGATCGGCACCCAGCTCTTCGCGCCCTTCGACGTCCAGAAAAATGTTCAGACGTGCACGTGCGCCGATACGCATGTGGTGGTTGCACTTGGGGCAGACGTCCAGGGTCTTTTCCAGCTCAGGGCGATACAGCACCGCCTCACAGGACGGGCATTTGTGCCAGAGGCCTTCGGGAACCGAGCTCTTCTTGACCTCGGAACGCATGATCGATGGGATCAGTTTGTCTACCAACCAGTTGCTCATGCTTTATATCTCCAGTACCGGTGTGGCTCGAACGACTGACAAATCAAACGCCAGTCGCATGCCCTCGGATAAATTCGTATATGGACGACGATGAAAGGATAGCGATCGACTCATGGCCGGACCTGCGCGCCCCTCACCCCGATTTTTCACAACGACGGCGTTGCTCAGTGGCACCACCGCTTACTCGATTCGACCCGCGTGCCTCGTGGCGGGAACAGGCTTATGGACGGCGGCCGATCAATAGCCGTCACATCAGGTGCCGTGCACCGCACTCATGAACGCCAGGATCTTCTCCCGATCCTTGATGCCCTTGCTCTTTTCAACGCCGCCGCTGACATCCACTGCATAGGGCCGGACTTGAGCGATGGCCTGCGCCACATTGGCGGACGTCAGCCCGCCCGCCAGGATGACCGGCTTGTCCAGGTCGTCCGGAATCAATGCCCAGTCGAAGGTTTCTCCGGTACCGCCGGGCACCCCTTCAACGTAGGTATCGAGTAGCACGCCGCGTGCATTGCGATAGGTCCGGCAGACCCCGGCAATGTCATCACCGGCCTTGACCCGCAGCGCCTTGATGTACGGGCGATGATACCCATCGCACTCATCGGGTGTTTCATCGCCATGAAACTGCAGCATGTCCAGCGCGACGGCATCCAGCGTCTCGTTGAGCTCACAGCGACTGGCGTTGACGAACAGGCCAACGGTGGTGATGAACGGCGGCAACGCGGCAATGATGGCACGCGCCTGCAATACCGTCACCGCACGCGGGCTTTTCGGATAGAACACCAGACCGATAGCGTCGGCACCTGCCTCGGCGGCAGCCAGTGCATCCTCTATGCGGGTAATCCCGCAGATCTTGCTGCGAACGGCTGACATGTCGTGAGTAACCTCAAGCCTTTCGGAAAGTCCCGGATGTTAGCAAATGCTGCCGGGATCGTCAGCCGTCCAATTCCGCAAAGCCCGTAAGAAAATGAGGACCGATATAGCGCTCGGGCAACGGGAACTCATCACGGTACTCGACCCCGACCAGGTACAGCCCGTAAGGATGGGCCGTGACACCACCGGTACGCCGAATCCGGCTTTCCAGCACCTCCCGCGCCCACTCGACCGGACGCTCGCCGGTGCCGATGGTCATCAGCACTCCGGCGATATTGCGCACCATATGATGAAGAAAGGCATTGGCGCGCACATCGATCACGATCATCTTGCCGTGACGGGTCACGCGCAGATGGTGCAACTGCTTGACCGGCGACTTGGCCTGACACTGACCGGCGCGAAAGGCACTGAAATCGTGAGTACCCACCAGGTATTCGGCAGCCTGCGCCATGCGCTCGACATCCAGCGGGCGGTGGTTCCAGGTAATTTCCTGATTCAGGTGCGCCGGGCGGATCTGATCGTTGTAGATCACATACCGATAACGCCGGGCGATGGCCTTGAAGCGCGCGTGAAAGGTGGCCGGCATGACTCTGGCCCAAGTGACGCTGACATCATGGGGCAGATTGATATTGGCGCCCATGACCCAGGCCTTCATGGTGCGCTCGGCCTGGGTGTCGAAGTGCACCACCTGACCACAGGCATGCACCCCCGCGTCCGTGCGACCGGCACACATCAGTGACACCGGTGACGCGGCCACTTTTGACAAAGCGTCTTCAAGGGTTTCCTGCACGGTCAGCACGCCGGACGCCTGACGCTGCCAGCCGCAATAGCGCGAGCCCTTGTACTCGACGCCCAGCGCGATTCGGGAAAAGCCCTCGGCCGCCATCTCGGCGGCCGGGTTATCTATGTTCGCCAAAGTGGTACAGCCTGTCGGTTCGCGAAAAGTCGGCCATTATACGGCCGCAAAAAAAACACGCTACTCAAGCCGGACATCTGAAATGCAAACGGCCGCATAAGCGGCCGTGTGCAGGTTGCCGGGGTTGAATCAGGCCAGCCGCGAAAGCATCTCCCGCGCTTCGCTTTTCTGACCGTCATCGCCCTCGGTGACGACCTCATCAAGAATATCCCGAGCGCCGTCCGCATCGCCCATGTCGATGTAGGCACGCGCCAGATCAAGCTTGGTCGCCGCCTCGTCAGTACCAGCCATGAAGTCGAAGTCCGGCTCGTCATCCAGCGCTGCCGCATCCTCGGCGGTGAATCTTGGCTCATCGAGCGGCGGATGTTCGAGATTCTGCGAAAGACGCTCAAGCTCGGCGTTGACGTCGTCGATTTCAGTCGCGAATGCCTGGCTTGCCTGATCGGTTTCAATCTCGTCCGCCAGCGACAGGTCGAAATCCTCTGGAAGCTCGAGGTCATCAGTGACCGGTGGTGTAGGCGAGGTTTCACCCAAATCCAGCGGATCTTCGCCAAGGCCGAGCAGGAAATCATCTTCGCTCTTGAGGGCCGGGTCTTCCTCGGACAAGTCCAGATCGAAGTCGGCGAGGTCCTGCGGCGTTGCCGCTGCACGGGCCTCTTCCTGCTGCTGCATGACAGACTCGAAGCTCAGCTCTTCGTCATCCGCTACCGCCGAGACCTTGGGCTCGTCGAGCATCAGGTCATCGAGATCGTTAACGGTAGAGACTTCAGGCACAGACGGTTCTTCGAACTCGTCCAGGCTCAAGTCAAAATCGTTATCAAACGGGTCTGCCTCTTCGACAGGCTCTGCGGCCAGCGGAGCGGTGACTTCCGGCTCAGGCTCAGGCGTTGCAACAATTTCAGGCTCAGGCTCCTGCTCTGCCGAATCATCGGCCAGCAGCTCTTCAAGATATTTGGCATCGAGCTCTGCAACCAGTGCGGCCGTTGTAGCCGCCGCGGCGGCTGCAGCGACGGCAGGAGCAGCCGATGCAGTAGAGGTTTCAGAAGCCAGCGGCGCAGCAACAGGTGCCACCGGCTTCAGGGTCGAGTTAAGTTCTTCCCGCTGCTCGACCTCAGCTTCAAGCTTTCCCGCAGCCACCAGTTTACGTTCGTGGGCGGCATAGGCTTTGTTGTTACCCTGCTCGGCGTAGATTTCCATCAGTTTCAGACGGATATCGTCGCGCTTGGGGTCTTCGTTGACGGCTTCTTCCAGCAGCTCGATCGCCTGATTCATACGACCGTAAGCGATATGGATCTCGGCCTGAACCAGCGGATCGGCAGGACGTTCACGACCGGCAACGGCTGCTGCGGCGCCTCCCATGCGCACGTTGGGCGGCGGCACATCAAGCCCGTCGAAGCTGGCGGGCGGTGCATTCATGTCCATGTCCGAGACGAAATCCGACTCCTCGGCCAGCGCACGCGCCATGCGCTTGTGCTTCTCGGCTTCGGCCTTCGCCGCGCGACGACGCGCCAGGAACAACAACAGCAAGGCCAGAATCAGCAGTACCGCCCCGCCGATCAGGCCAAGCAGTACAGGGTTGTTGATGATTTTCTGCAGCGCGTCCTGGTCTTCGTCTGCTGCAGCAACCGGCTCCACCGCCAGCGGCTGCTCTGGCGCCGGCGTCGCAACTTCGGCAGCACCGGCAGGCAATGCATCTTCAGGCGCAATCTCGCCAGCCGGTTTGACCGGAGCACCGTTGGCGTCGACCAGCGAGGCAGGCACCGCCGCGTTGGCCGGCGTTGCAGCTTCCGGGGTAGCGGCAGGTGGAGGCACGACTGCGCCAGCGGCCTGCATCTTGGCCAACTGACCGTTTTTCAACTCGATCAGACGCTGCAGCTTGTCGAGCTGGCTTTGCAGGTCGTTCATGCGGCTTTTCAGCTCGGCATTATCACGACGTGTGGTATCCAGCGCTTCCTGAGCCACGGCCAGCTTGTTGCCCAGATCGCTGTCGCCCGCCGCACCTTTTGCCGCCGGCTTGCCGCTTGCCGAAACCAGACTGAGGTTATCGGAGGTATCCACTTTGGAAGGCGCCGCACCCGCGCGGTCACGACGGGTAGCATCGACCTGACGTGTACCGGCCGGCAGACGGCGACCTTCACGCCAGGCGCTGTATTGCCGGGAAACTTCTGCCACTGCCTGTGATTGCGGCAGCGCGGTGGTCTGCTGCGGCGTCGGAAGGCGCAGCACCTGCCCTTTCTTCAGGCGGTTGATGTTGCCACCAATGAACGCATCCGGATTCAAAGCCTGAATCGCCAGCATGGTTTGCTGGACAGTCCCGCCATTGCGCACCTTCGCAGCAATTTCCCACAAGGTGTCGTTATTGGCGGTGACGTACTGTGACTGCTTGTCGGCGGCTGGCGCCGGCAATGTGGATGTGTTGGCTGCCGGTGCTGGCGCTTCGGCTGCCGGCGCTTCAGCCGACGGGGCTACCGTTGCCAGTTGCGCAGGCGCCGCGGGCGCTGCAGCGGGGGCCGGGGCAGCAGCCGCAGCGGCTGCCTCGGGAGAGAATTTCGGCGGATCGAGCAGAAGGCTGTACTCACGCAGCAACCGGCCATTGGGCCAGAGCACCTGAACCAGAAACTTCACATAAGGCTCGCGCACCGGCTTGCTGGAAGTAATGCGCAGAACACTTTTACCGCTGGCATTGATAACCGGGGTAAAGGTGAGATCGTTGAGAAATGCCTGACGGGTCACACCCGCCTGCGCGAAGTCGGCCGTGGTGGCCAGGCTGGGCACAACTTGCGTTGCGTTGAGCCCCTGAGCCTCGGTCAACTCGATTTCCGCTACCAATGGCTGATTCAGGGTCGACTTGACCGACAATTCCCCGAGCCCCAGCGCCTGCGCCATACCCGATGACAGCGCTGATGCCGCAGCGATTGCTAATACCAGTTTACGAACCTGAACCATAGCCCATCCCTTGTTTAAAGATTCCCCGAGATCCGGGGAGGTAGTCCTGCATTTGGGTGTAAGGCGTATCGCCGCTAAAACAATTATTCAAATTGTTGCCAAGTATCTTTTACACATAGTCTTTTATCAACAATTCGCCAACCTGCACAGCGTTGAGCGCAGCGCCTTTGCGCACATTATCCGAGGTCAGCCACAGATTGAGCTGCTCGGAATCGTCGGTTCCCGCCCTGACGCGTCCCACATAAACCACGTCCTGGCCCACCGCATCGCCCACCGGCGTAGGGTAATCCCCCGCATCGACCAGTTCGATTCCGTCTGCAGACTCGAGTGCTGCATTGACCGCCGCCACGTCGACCGCCCCGGCCGTGCGCAACGCTACCGTGAAGCTGTCACCAAAGAACACCGGTACCTGAATGCAGGTCGCAGACACTTTGAGCGATGGCAGCGCCAGCAGTTCGCGCAATTCTTCGACCAGACGCCTTTCCAGCGGCAGGTGCCCCGACGCGTCTGGTGTCCCTACTTGCGCCAGCAGGTTGAACGCCATCTGACGATCAAAAAACCGCGCTTCCAGCGGGCGAACATTCAATAGCTCGGTGGTCTGACGAGCCAGCTCACTGACGCCTTCACGCCCCAGTGCCGATACCGCCAGACACGCCGTTACCGCCACCGACTGTATATCGATCAGGCCGAGCAACGGCGCCAAAGCCAGGGCAACCGCAGTGGCAGAAGCACTGGGACTGGCAACCAGACAAGGAGCGACGCCACGGTTGTGCAAAAGCGTAGCATTTATTTCCGGCACGACATTAGGTGCCTGGACTGCGGTAAATGCGCCCGACAGGTCGATGACCGTGCACCCCGCCGCTACCGCCTTTTCGGCGTGACTGCGACTGACCGCAGGTCCTGCAGCGAAAAACGCCATGCGCACCGTGCTGAAATCGAACTCGTCGACTTCACGTACGCGCACATTCTTGCCTCGAAACGGCACCGAGTGGCCTGCGGATTCGATGCTGGCCAGCAGGTACAGATTGCCGACCGGGAAATTGCGCTCCTCCAGAACCTGCACAACGGTTTCGCCGACAGTACCGGTTGCGCCGACTACGGCGATATCAAAGGACTGGCTCATGCAAAAACCTCAGGAAAATCAGGGAGCGGCACTTTAACCGCCGCATTGCCGACAGGCAATTCAAGCCGGCAATCAGGTGTGTATTTCAAGGCTCGAGCCCTATCGGGAAGAACACGCCATGGCTCCAGACGCCCAGCCAGCGCTGTTCATCTATATCGCGGGAAACGGCCAGCTCGACCAACTGATAGAAAACATTGCGGTGAATCAGCGCCTCCAGATTGCTCCGCACGTGAATGTAGGGCGCCGGTTCCTGGGTATCAGGGTCGGTTACAACGCGTAAAGGGTGTTCCGGTCCCGCCTCGGCCTGATCCTCTATATTGGTCAGAAAGCGCAACACCTGGCCCTCACCCTCCCCCAGCACCTCAAGGCTGACGGCGACAAAAGGCGCATCATCAACCGTGATGCCGACCTTCTCCACAGGAGTGATCAGGAAATAGTCGTCGCCGTCGCGGCGCATGATGGTCGAGAACAACCGGACCATCGGTTTGCGGCCAATCGGCGTACCCAGGTAATACCAGGTACCGTCGCGAGCGATACGCATGTCGATATCGCCGCAGAAATCCGGATTCCACAAATGAACAGGCGGCAACCCCTTGGTTTTGGGGATCTGTGCAAACAGATCACCCGCCTTGTTTGAATCGGTCACTCCACTCTCCTGATGCGAGCTTTAGGCTCTAGCGTTCGACACCCAATAAGGTACGAGCGTAGTCCTCAAGAGGCGGCCCCAGCAAATCCTCGGGGCTTTTGTCGTAAAGCGTCAGCAATCCGCCACGGCTGCGAATGCGTGCGCTGTCGATGAGGTAGCGGGTGCCGGTCTCGATCAGCATCAGCTGAATGACGCCGCTGTCGACGCCCAGACGATCCACCGCTTCCTGATCGGCCCATTGATCGCCATTGCCGATTCGGTCGTCAGCCTTGGCGAAACGCGCATAGAGCAAATAATGTGCGCCCGCAGCGCGCGCCTCGACCATGGCTTCATCCAGCCCCAATGGGCCTCGGGCACGACGGACCATCGGGAAGTACTCGATAAAGCCCTTGAAGGCTTCTTCAGCCACCACGTTGGGGCGCGGATAGGCATTGCCTGGCGGCACGAAGGCGCCCTGAGCGATGTAAATGAACGAGTCAGGCTGCACGCGCCAGTTGGCAGTACGACGGGTTTCGCTATGGTCGAGCAGACCTGCGTCGCTGAATTGCTCGCGAACACCTTCGCCCATGTCACTGACTTTCATGCAGCCACTCAACGCCAGAAGCGCGAGCAGCATAACCAGGCTACGCATTATCCCCTCCCAAATACCGGTGACGGAAAACCGGCGAATGGTCGTCGGATGCAGCTTCCGCGCCATATCTGGCACAGCCGCCATCAAAGCCTTGAAGCTGGCGCTCAAGACCGGGCTGGCGGGTTATTCGGCGGCGGGATCCGGCGTGGGCTCAGCGCTGACGTCGCCGTCGCGCTTGCGCTTATTGCCCATGCGTACGCCGATATCCATGAGGAAGTGGAAGAAGCCTTCCTGGTCTTCCAGCACGTTACTCCAGAACGGCGAGTGATACAGCGCAACGGCGCCATGCACCAGCGCCCAGGCAGCACAGTAATGGTAGTAAGGCGGGACATCTTCGAGCTTGCCTTCACTGATGCGGCCTTTGATCAGCAGCGTCAGGTGTTCGAAGTTGGAAGCGCGGATCTTGTGCAGCTCTTCGACCAGCTCAGGCACCTGATTGCCCTTGACCACCTTCTCTTCCAGGCGGTCGAACAGACGATAGCGCTGCGGGTCACGCATGCGGAATTCGAAGTAGGCGCGCGACAGCGATTCCTTGTCCTTGTCGACATCGGCCGAATGCAGCAGCTCGTTCAGGTCCCGCTCGTAGTCGAGCATCAGGCGCAGGTAGATTTCCGCCTTGGACTTGAAGTGCTTGTAGATGGTGCCTTTGCCAATGCCGACGGCGTCCGCGATCATCTCGACAGTGACGCTGTCTTCGCCTTGCTCGAGAAACAGCTTTAGCGCGGTGTCGAGAATTTCCTGCTCACGGCGGCGAAATTCACGGACCTTACGAGGTTCTTTCTGCATAGAGAGGTCTGTCAGGATCGAAATCGAAGCGGGGTATTATGCCCAATCGGCGCTAAATTGCACGGTTCATCCATACTTGTCGACCTGCATGAACGATTCGCACGGGAAATCCGCACCGGTCATCGCGCGCCCGCTAGCATTCCGCTGCGCTGGAAATCTAGTGCGCTGGCAACGCGGGGGCAGCGACGACAAATTCCAGATAACCCGTGATTACCACATACAACGTGAAGTAGGCAAAGATCAGCGCCGAGGCTATGTAAGACCAGCGCAACATTCGCTCGCCCATGAAACGCCCTCCCTGGTGAGCCAGCGCACACAGCGAGATCGACCAGACCACGCCTGCGGCGACGAACCCGGCAAGAAAGGTCGAAGCGCTGGCAAGATCAGAGCCTTGCCGGGCAATCAGCGCTCCGCCGACTGCGGCAAACCAGAGGATGGCGCTGGGAGAGGACATCGCCAGAAAGATCCCGCGCAGGAACAGCGCCAGGCTGGATTTTTCCGATGCAACGTCCTGGCCGCCGAGACCGGTGCTGACGGCGGTGGCACTCATGACCATCCTGAAGCAGAACCAGGCCAGCACCGCAGTGCCGCCAATCCAGAGCACGTAGCGCACGGCTTCATATTGCAGCAGCACGGCCATGCCGAGCATGGCCAGGATTGCGTAGGCCAGATCCCCAACGCAGGTTCCCAGGCCCAGCCACAGGCCTCTGGAAAAACCGCGCTGCATGGACAGCGTAATCATGGCGATGTTTGCCAGACCGATGTCCAGGCACAAGGAAAGACTCAGCAGAAAACCATTGGAAAACTCCACCCCACCACTCCATTACGGCGACACCTTGGTATTTCGCCCGATGAGAGTGTTCATCGAGCACTCAAGGATCGCTTTAGTATTCCAAAACTGTTTAAAAAACGACCAAAAGACACTGGACGCTACGCCGTCCTGAACAATACTTAAGCTGCTGACGCGTTATCATTCCCCAAATGACTCGGCAGTAGAGGTGCCAAAGGAAGAGCGCGCCTTTGTTTTACTCCTAATGGTCTTAACCCGGCTTCACCCCCCAGAATCCGGGTTTTTTTTGCCTGCGATTTGCCTGCCCGTCGACGTCCGTATCCGTCAGCGCTGAACGTGCGCCAGCGGAAACAGGCGAGCGAAATTGGCTGTGGTCTGCTCGGCAAAGCGCTCATAGGACTCGCCTCGCAGCATGGCCAGAAACTCGGCAACCTCACGTACGTACTGGGGCAGATTCGGCTTGCCCCGGTACGGGATCGGTGCAAGGTACGGGGAGTCGGTCTCGACCAGCAAACGATCGGCGGGCACCTGCCTGGCAACGTCGCGCAGGGCATCGGCATTGCGAAACGTCACGATACCGGACAGCGAAATGTAGTAACCCAGGTCCAGCGCGGCCTTGGCCATCTCCCAGTCTTCGGTGAAACAGTGCAGGACACCGGCGTGGGGCAAGGCGGCTTCGCGCAACAGGCTGAGGGTATCGGTACGTGCGCCCCGAGTGTGGATGACCACTGGTTTTTCAGTGATTCTGGCTGCCTCGAGATGAACCCGGAAAGACGCCTGTTGCAGCTCGGCCGCTTCAGGTTCGTAGTGATAGTCCAGACCGGTCTCGCCAATCGCTACCACCCGCGGGTGATCCAGTTCCTTGAGCAACCAGTCCAGGGGCGGCATTTCGCCGGGCTTCACGTCCAGCGGATGAATGCCCACCGAGCAATCGACATCCGCGTAGCGTTCGGCGAGTGCCTTGACCGCACTCGCATTGTCGGCGCTGACACCGATGCAGAGAAAATGCCCGACCCCTCTGCCACGAGCAGCATTGAGGGCTGCATCCAGAGAGCCGTCGTGCTGGGCAAGGTCAAGGCGATCGAGGTGACAATGGGAATCTACAAGCATGGGTTAAAACACAACTACATCGTATGGGTTGGACGATCGGACTTGAGAGCGCCGACCAGGTAAGTTTCGATCAGATTGCGGGCGGTGTTGTCGCCGTCATTGAACTGCACGCCCACGCCAGCGGTGCGATTGCCTTGGGCGCCTTTTGGCGTGATCCAGGCAACACGGCCGGCTACCGGAACCTTTTCCGGTTCGTCCATCAGATTGAGCAGCATGAACACCTCATCGCCCAGCTTGTAGCTTTTGCTGGTCGGAATGAACAGCCCGCCGTTTCTGATGAACGGCATGTACGCAGCGTAGAGAACGGATTTGTCCTTGATGGTCAGGGACAAAATGCCATTACGTGGACCTGTGCTCGGCGGCAAACTCATGACAACACCTCAACGGTTCCGGATAACGCAGAGTCTACGCCTGTCCCGGCAGGCCTGCCCACTGCACCAACAACGCTTCAAGCAGCAAGACCCTATTGAGGTTGGCCTTGGACATGACTTTCTGACGCTGCGCCAGAATCCAGTCCTGAATCTCCAGCACTTTGGCGCGAGAAGACTTCTGCGCCAGGTACTGAATCACCTTGCGCATGTCACCCAGGCCAAGGCCTTCCTCGTCCTGCGTCATCTGATAGCGCAGGATCAGATGCGACCAGTCACAGAACCAGTCGAACAACAGTAACAGCGGAATATCCTTCCAGCCCTCGGCCAGCTGGGTAGCCGACTGTTGTTGCTTGAGCAGCTTCTTGACGCCGTCGACCACCAGCGCGCGCTGTTCGCGAACGCCCTGCGTATGCAGCGCCACCGCAGCCAGCGGCGACCCGGCGGCCAGCGTCAGCAACTCGAAGCGCTCGTCCTGGGTGCAATCGGGCAAGGCCCCGCTCAGCCAGTCGAGGCTCATCTGCTCGCCAGGCAATGGGCAGGCCTGCTGCACGCAGCGGCTCTTCACCGTTGGCAGCAAACGACTCGGTTGATGGCTGACCAGCAACAGAACGGTATTGCCTGACGGCTCTTCCAGACTTTTCAGCAAGGCATTGGCGGCGTTGGTATTCATCGCTTCCACCGGCTCGACGAGCACCACCTTGCGCCCGCCCATCTGGGCGGTCTGCACCACGAAACTGACCAGATCACGCACCTGATCGACCTTGATCGGTTTGTCCGCCTCTTCCGGTTCAAGCACGTAATTGTCAGGATGGCTGCCAGCCGCCAGCAGCAGGCAGGACTTGCAGTGCCCGCAGGCATCAAGCCCTTCGGGCGTCTTGCACAACAGGCTGGCCATCAGCCGTTCAGCCAGGGCGCGCTTGCCGATACCCGCCGGCCCGTGCAGCAGATAGGCGTGAGCATGCTGGGCGCGACCGGCCATCTGCTGCCAGAGCGAAGCCTGCCAGGGGTAGGCTTCAGCCACGTTGCAGCTCCAGCAACTGAGGCAGCAAGGTATCGAGGGAAGCCTGAACATCGGCCAGGGTCTGTGCGGCGTCTACCAGACGATAGCGCGCAGGTTCAGCCTTGGCGCGCTCCAGATAGGTGCTGCGCACGGCGTCGAAGAACGCCCGGCCTTCCTGCTCGAACCGATCCAGCCGACCGCGTGCAGCGGCACGTGAAAGGCCGATCTCAACGGGCAGGTCGAACACCAGCGTCAGGTCAGGTCGCAGGTCGCCTTGAACGAATTGCTCCAGCGCTGCAATACGCTCATGGGACAGGCCGCGACCGCCGCCCTGATAGGCGTAGGTCGCATCGGTAAACCGATCACAGAGCACCACCTCGCCACGCGCCAGCGCTGGACGAATGACTTCGGCCAAATGCTGTGCACGCGCGGCAAACACCAGCAGCAGTTCGGTGTCGGCGCTCATGCACTCGTCGCTGGGCGCCAGCAACAGCTCGCGAATACGCTCGGCCAGCGGAGTGCCGCCCGGTTCGCGGGTCAGCAGTACCTGAATACCCTGCGCACGCAATTGCGCCGCCAAGTAGTCGCGGTTGGTGCTTTTGCCTGCACCTTCCGGGCCTTCAAGAGTGATAAACAAGCCAGTCACAGGTCATCCTTAATCGTCATCATTGCGCACTCGGCTCGGACCGCGGCGCATCCGGAGCATCCGCAGGCACGGTTTCCGAAGAGGGCGAGTCAGTTGCCGGTGCCGGTGTAGCCGGTGCTGCAGGTGCCGGGCTGGAGCGATAATCCGCGCGGCGCTTGAGCTGATAGTCACGCACGGCCGCATTATGGGCATCCAGGTCGTCCGAGAACACATGGCTGCCGTCACCCTTGGCCACGAAATACAGGCTGCTGCCGTCCACCGGATTGAGCGCAGCATGAATCGCTTCGCGCCCCACCAGCGAAATGGGCGTCGGCGGCAGGCCGGCGATCATGTAGGTGTTGTAGGGTGTTGCTTCCTTGAGGTTGGCGCGGGTCAGTTTGCCGTTGTAGCGCTCGCCCATGCCGTAGATGACGGTCGGGTCGGTCTGCAACTGCATGCCCAGCTTCAGGCGACGCACGAACACACCGGCTATCTGGCCGCGCTCCTGAGGTACGCCGGTCTCCTTCTCGACCAGCGACGCCATGATCAGCGCCTGGTAAGGGTTTGAATAGGGAGCCTCTGACGACCGCGCATTCCATTCCTCGTCGAGTACTTCTTCCAGGCGGCTATAAGCCTGCTTGAGCAATTCGGCATCGGTCATGCCGCGCACGTAGCGGTAGGTGTCGGGAAAGAAGCGGCCTTCTGGAAACACATCGGGATGGCCGATTTTCGCCATCAGCTCGCTGTCGGACAGACCTGTCAGCGTTTGATCGAGCTTGGCCTGCTTGGCCAGCGCAGCACGCACCTGGCGGAAATTCCAGCCTTCGACCAGTGTCAGGCTGTATTGCACGACCTCCTTGCGCTTCCAGACGTCGAACAGGCCCTTGACGTTCATGCCCGGCACCATGCGGTATTCACCGCTGTGCAGCGCCTGCCCGGACAGGTTGAAACGCCAGTAGAGACGCAGCCAGAAAGCGTCCTTGATCACGCCATCGGCCTGCAATCGATTGAGTACGCCGGTCGGCGTTGAACCAGCAGGAACGTCCAGCAGTTGTTCCTGAGCCACCTCAAGTGGCTGGTTCAGCGCCTGATACTGCTGCCAGAACGCAAAGCCGAGCAGCAAACCTGCCAGGACAACCGCTGTTTCCAGCAACACCAATATTTTTCGGATCAAAATCAGATATCCAGAAGGGTGCGGGCAATACCTTGCAGTTTACGGGTGAGCGGCCCGACCGGCCAGTTCAACGCTGCAAAGCTGCAAACCGGCCAGACGCCGTACACGCTATTGCATAGAAACACTTCGTCCGCCGATTCAAGGTCAGACATGTGCAGGTCACGGATATCGACAGCCAGCCCCAGCTTTGGTGCCTGATCCAGCAACTCGGCACGCATCACACCGGCGACCCCGCAGCGGCTGAGATCGGCAGTCAGCAGACGCCCCTGACTGACCAGAAACAGGTTGCTGTAGACACCCTCTATCAGTCGCCCGGACGTGTCACGCATCAAGCCCTCGGCGTGCTGGCTGTCACTCCACTCGGAGCGAGCCAGTACCTGCTCCAGACGATTGAGGTGCTTGAGTCCAGCCAGAAGCGGCTGTTCCGCCAGACGCGTCTGGCAGGCAAACAGGCGCACGCCCTGCTCGGCATGCACACCCGGATAGGCTGGCGCAGGGCCGCCCTGCAGGATTCGACGCGATTGGGCATTAGGGGCTGGAGCGTAACCGCGCTGGCTGTCGCCGCGGGTAAGGATCAGCTTCATGACCCCATCGCCAAGCTCTGCAGCGAAGCGGGTCATTTCTGCACGGATAAGCGCATGATCGGTTGCGATCGACAAGCGCGCGCATCCGTTTTCGAGACGCTGCAGATGGCGCTTCAGGAGCAATGGCTGCCCGGCCTTGACGACGATGGTTTCAAACAGTCCATCGCCGTAGGCCAGCCCCCGGTCCTTGAGGGACAAGGCGTCTGCGGGGCAGCCATCGACCCAGGCGGGCATTACTCGGCGAACCGACGGAATACCAGCGAGCCGTTGGTGCCACCGAAGCCGAAGGAGTTCGACAGAACGACGTCGATCGGCATGCGGCGCGCTTCGTGGGGCACGAAGTCCAGATCGCAGCCTTCGCTTGGCTCATCCAGGTTGATGGTCGGCGGAGCCACCTGATCAACCATTGCCAGCACACTGAAGATCGCTTCGACAGCACCGGCGGCGCCCAGCAGGTGGCCGGTCATCGACTTGGTCGAACTGACTGCCAGCTTGTAGGCGTGATCACCGAATACCGATTTGATCGCAGAAGCTTCGGCCAGATCGCCTGCAGGCGTCGACGTACCGTGTGCGTTGATGTACTGCACCTGATCGGGATTGACCCTGGCATCACGCAACGCATTGACGATGCAGCGCGCGGCACCGGCGCCGTCATCAGGTGGCGAGGTCATGTGATAGGCGTCACCGCTCATGCCGAACCCGACCAGCTCTGCATAGATGGTCGCGCCACGCGCCTTGGCGTGCTCAAGCTCTTCGAGCACCATGGCACCGGCACCATCTGACAGGACGAAGCCATCGCGGCCTTTGTCCCAGGGACGACTGGCGCGGGTGGGGTCGTCGTTGCGGGTCGACAGCGCACGCGCTGCACCGAAGCCGCCCAGACCGAGGCCGCAGGCGGCCATTTCGGCGCCGCCAGCGATCATCACGTCCGCTTCGTCATAGGCGATGTTGCGCGCGGCCATGCCGATGCAGTGGGTTGCAGTGGTGCAAGCCGTCGCGATGGAGTAATTGGGTCCCTGTGCGCCCAGATGGATCGACAGGAAACCGGAAATCATGTTGATGATCGAGCCAGGAACGAAGAACGGTGAAATCCGTCCCGGACCCTGCTCGTGCAGCAGACGACTGCTGTTTTCGATATTGGTCAGACCACCGATGCCCGAACCCATGGCAACGCCGATGCGCTCACGGTTTGCATCAGTGACTTCAAGGCCGGCATTACGCACTGCCTGGAAGCTGGCCGCGAGGCCATACTGAATAAAGAGATCGAGGCGGCGCGCTTCTTTGGGCGCGAGGTATTCTTCGACGTTGAAACCCTTGACCGAGCCGCCGAAGCGGGTGGTGAAGGCTGACAAGTCCGTGTGCTCGATAAGGCCAATGCCACTGCGGCCCGCCAGAATGCCTTGCCAACTGCTGGGCACGTCATTGCCCAGTGGCGAAAGCATGCCCATCCCGGTGACCACGACGCGTCTACGCGACACAGGACTCTCCTTCTCTCTTGTTTACGGAACAATCACAGCGTTTTTTAAAGAAAAAACCGCACGCCGATTAAAGCAGTGCGGTTTTCCCGTGACAGCAGTCAGCGACTACAAATCTTAAGCCTGATGGTTAGTGACGTAGTCGATTGCTGCTTGAACGGTAGTGATCTTTTCCGCTTCTTCGTCCGGGATTTCGGTCTCGAATTCCTCTTCCAGAGCCATTACCAGCTCGACGGTGTCCAGGGAGTCAGCGCCCAGGTCCTCAACGAAAGAAGCAGTGTTGACAACCTCTTCTGGTTTGACGCCAAGTTGCTCTGCAACGATTTTCTTGACGCGCTCTTCGATGGTGCTCATACCTAGTTTTAACTCCTAGTGGAAATGTTCAGGCATCTGGCCAGTGGGTAAGTGTATAGAAGAGGTTTTGCGAATTTCAAGCTTAACGCTCTCCCCTTATGCCCAACCGTACCTTCGCCCATTCATAGATTGCAGCTTTATAACGGATTTTAGACAGCTCGTATGACATTTTTTTGAAACAGGTCGTCACATTAGCTCATGTACATGCCGCCGTTAACAGGGATTGTGGCCCCGGTAACGTAGCCTGCGCCTTCGGACGCAAGAAAAGCGACTACGTGCGCAATCTCTTCGGCTTGCCCCAAACGGCCCAGGGGTATCTGGGTAATCAGTGACTCACGCTGAGCCTCAGGCAGCTCACGCGTCATGTCGGTGTCGATGAAACCCGGTGCCACCGAATTCACGGTGACCGCCCGCGAGCCCACTTCACGGGCCAGAGCCCTGCTGAAGCCTTCCAGACCGGCCTTCGCGGAAGCATAGTTTACTTGACCGGCGTTGCCCATGGCACCCACAACCGAACCAATGCTGATAATACGTCCCCAACGCGCCTTGGTCATGCCACGCAAAACGCCCTTGGAAAGACGGAAAAGGCTGTTCAGATTGGTGTTGACGACGTCATACCATTCGTCATC
The DNA here is from genome assembly GCF_027983475.1 of Pseudomonas cerasi. Lineage (NCBI taxonomy): Bacteria > Pseudomonadati > Pseudomonadota > Gammaproteobacteria > Pseudomonadales > Pseudomonadaceae > Pseudomonas > Pseudomonas cerasi. Next base: position 723,740 of record NZ_JAQJVM010000001.1, on the reverse strand, counting down.
TTTCATGCGCATCATCAGGTTATCACGGGTGATACCGGCATTATTGACCAGAATCAACGGTGCGCCAACGCGCTCCTGAATGGTGGACAGGACCGAATTCACAGACTCGGCATCACAGACATCCAGCATCAGGCCAAAGCCTTCGATGCCGTTTTCCTTGAACGTCGCACTGATGCGCTCGGCGCCGGACTCTGACGTCGCGGTGCCCACGACAACAGCACCGTTGCGTCCCAATTCCAGAGCAATGGCTTGACCAATGCCGCGACTTGCACCGGTTACCAGTGCCACTTTACCTTGAAGGCTCATGCAGGCTTCTCCTAATCAGGCCAGTGCCGCGCGCGCGGCGGCAAAGGCGTCCGGGGTATCAAGGTTGTAGGTAATCACGCCGTCGGCGCAACGCTTGTTCAGACCGGCCAGCACTTTGCCCGGACCGCACTCCACAAGCTGGGTCGCACCGCGACTCGCCAGACATTGAATGGATTCGACCCAGCGTACCGGCTTGTACAACTGCTCCAGCAAATCACGCTTGAGCGTCGCCAGATCACTGACAGCACTGGCACTGACGTTTTGTACCAGCGCGATTTCCGGCGCCTGCCATTCGATGGCCTCAACAGCCTCGGCGAAACGTTCGGCAGCCGGGCGCATCAGTTCGCAGTGCGATGGCACGCTGACCGGCAACGGCAAGGCGCGCTTGGCACCACGGGCCTTGCACAACTCCATGGCACGCTTGACGGCCTCGGCGGAACCGGCAATCACCACCTGACCCGGCGAGTTGAAATTCACGGCACTGACGACTTCGCCCTGCGCCGCTTCGGCGCAGGCTGCGATAACGTCGGCATCATCCAGACCCAGAATGGCGGCCATGCCGCCCTGACCCGCTGGCACCGCTTCCTGCATCAACTGGCCGCGACGCTCGACAAGCTTCACGGCGTCGGCCAGGCTCAGGCTTTGCGCGGCCACCAGTGCGCTGTATTCACCCAGGCTGTGACCGGCGACGAACGCAGGAACCGCACCGCCCTCGGCCAGCCACACATGCCACAAGGCAACGGAAGCGGTGAGAATGGCCGGCTGGGTCTTGTCGGTCTGATTGAGCAGCTCGGCAGGACCGTTCTGAGTCAATGCCCACAGGTCGTAGCCAAGGGCTTCGGAAGCCTGCTCGAAAGTGTCGAGGATCAGCGGATGCTGCGCGCCTTGCTCGGCGAGCATACCGAGCGATTGCGATCCTTGACCCGGAAAGACGAATGCGAGGGATGCAGACATTTGACAAGCCTCTGAATTTATTGTCGCCAAAATGGGCGTCCGGACAGGCCGAACGCGGGAATTCTAATTTACATGACTGATCGGTTGGATGACTGACCAGTCTGATGCGTCACATTTTCAGGTTCGGCCGTCCTGAAACATCGCTTCAAGCCGCCCCTTCAAACGCTCTGGCAGGTTTTCACGGGACTCGACGACCGCTCGCTGAATCGCACTCTGAAAACCTGAAACACTGGCAGAACCGTGGCTTTTCACCACGACCCCCTGCAACCCGAGCAGGCTCGCACCATTATGACGGGCGGGTGCCAGATCGGTCTGCAAGCGCTTCAGCAAGGGCAACGCCAGCGCGCCGACCGCCCTGCTGAGCAGATTATGCTGGAACAGCGCCTCGATTCTGGCTGCAATCATGGTCGCCAGCCCCTCACTCGACTTGAGCAATACGTTGCCGACGAAGCCATCACACACCACCACGTCAGCCTCTCCCCTGTACAACCCGTCGCCTTCTACATAACCAATGTAGTTAAGCCCCGACGCAGACTGCAAAAGACCGGCAGCACGTTTGACCTGCTGATTGCCCTTGATGTCTTCCGTGCCCACGTTGAGCAAGGCCACTCTGGGCGTTGCGACACCGAGGATCTCGGCAAGCACCGAACCCATCACTGCAAACTGATAGAGCGCCTCGGCACTGCAATCGACGTTCGCCCCCAGGTCCAGCAGTTGGCAATGACCCGAGCAAGTGGGAATGGCTGCGATCATTGCCGGGCGGTCGATCCCTGGCAAGGTCTTGAGCACGAACCGGGAAAGCGCCATCAGCGCACCGGTATTGCCGGCACTGACACAGGCCTGGGCCTGACCGCTGGCCACCAGCTCGAGAGCAACGCGCATGGAGGAGTCAGGTTTGCCACGCAACGCCTGAGACGGACGCTCGTCCATCGCAATCGTTTCACTGGCATGAATGACACGCAGGCGCGAACGGTCCACGGCTTCATGAGCAGAGACGAGTTCTTCAATAAGGGGAGCTTGGCCGACAAGGGCCAGGTGAAGCGAGGGAGTAGCTGTCAGGCACGCGAGGCTTGCCTGAACAATGTTGCGGGGACCGAAGTCCCCGCCCATTGCGTCGATCGCGATGATCGGAGCGGACAAGAAATTACTCGTCAGCGCCCTTGTCGATCACTTTACGACCACGGTATACGCCTTCTGGCGATACGTGGTGACGCAGGTGAACTTCACCAGTGGTCTTTTCTACCGACAGAGTGCTTGCCTCAAGAGCGTCGTGCGAACGACGCATGTCACGGGCAGAGCGGGATTTTTTGTTCTGCTGAACAGCCATAATTGATTAACTCCTAAACGTTTGGGTCACGCTTTAACTGCGCCAATACACTGAACGGGTTGGACCGCGTTACCTCGTCCACGCTCGGTTCGGGCTCATCGAGACCCGCCGGTTGCTGGCATTCTTCAGGATGATGAGCAGGCACAATGGGCAAGGCGAGCAATAGCTCCTCCTCGATCAATGCCAGCAGATCCAAAGGATCTTCGCCCAGTTCCAGCACGTCATAACCTTTCGGTAACGACTGGGTATTCGCACCCTCCTTCACCACGGCGTAACTGCATTCGCTGTGGATCGGCAGGGTCACCAGCTCAAGACAACGCTGGCAAACCATCTTGACCGGGACGTCTATCGAACTGTGGATAACCACAGAACGGCGTTCGTCACGCTCAAAAACGAATTTCGCCTGCACCGTACCGACAGTGTCGGCCAGCGGGTCGCAGAGTCTCTTCAGATCGCCCAGCAGCACTTCACCCTGAAGGGTAGTGCCGCGATCGGACAATTTGCGCGGGTCAACGTGAGATGGAATCGGGTCATTCAACATAGGCGCAGCATTCTAGGGATGCCCCCCGGGCATGTCAAAGGAAATTCAGGCCTGTTCGTCACTCCGGCCACTCTTTAGAATCAACGCTCAGCCTACGGAGAACCGCATGCCATCCCTGCTCCTCGCTTCCAGCTCCTCATACCGCCGCGAACTGCTCGCCCGCCTGCGCCTGCCATTCACCTGCAGGTCTCCGGATATCGATGAAAGCCGGCGACCGAACGAGGCCGCATTCGACCTCGTACAACGCCTTGCCGGGGAGAAGGCCCAGGCGCTGGCCGCGGAACATCCACACTACCTGATCATCGGCTCCGACCAGGTCGCCGTTCTTGACGAACAGGTCCTGGGCAAACCGCACAGCTTCGAACGCGCACTGGAACAGCTGACGGCAGCGAGCGGCAAAAGCGTGACCTTCCTGACCGGTCTGGCCCTGCTCAACAGCTCGACCGGCGAGTGCCAGGTCGACTGCGTGCCTTTTACAGTACACATGCGCGAACTCGACCGGGCCAGCATCGAACGCTACCTGCATGCTGAACAGCCCTATGACTGCGCAGGCAGCTTCAAGGCAGAAGGCCTTGGCGTCAGCCTGTTTCGCAGCACCGAAGGCAGCGATGCGACCAGCCTGATCGGCCTGCCGCTGATACGCCTGGTGGACATGCTAATAAAGGAAGGCCTCAGCGTACCCTGAGACTCAGACAAAGAACCCGGCCATTGGCCGGGTTCTTTATTTCTGCATCAAACCATCAACGCAGGCTTGGGCCGTTGAAACCGACCAGCATGGCAATTCGCTCAGCGATACTGGTGCCGAGTTTTTTCGAAAAGCGATCAAAAGGCGACTCTTCGACGGTGTACTCGACGATGTCCTTTTCCTTGATTACGTCACGCGCAACATAACTTGCACTGCCCAGCCCATCCACCAGACCCAGCGCAACAGCCTGCTCGCCGGTCCAGATCAGCCCGGAGAACAGCTCCGGGTGATCCTTGTCCTTCAGCCGGTCGCCACGACCCTGTTTGACACTGGCGATGAACTGGCGATGAGTCGTGTCCAGCACACCCTGCCAGAACTGCGTTTCATCAGCCTTCTGCGGCTGGAACGGATCAAGGAATGCCTTGTGCTCGCCGGAAGTATAGGTACGGCGGTCAACGCCGAGCTTATCCATGGCACCGACAAAGCCGAAACCTGCTGCCGTCACACCGATCGACCCCACCAGACTGGCCTTGTCGGCGTAAATCTGGTCAGCGGCACTGGCGATGTAATAAGCCCCCGAAGCACCGAGATCGGTAATGACCGCATACACCTTGATGTCCGGCTTCGCCGCGCGCAGACGACGGATTTCGTCGTAGACATAGCCCGACTGCACAGGACTGCCACCCGGGCTGTTGATTCGCAGAATCACACCCTTGGTCTTTTCATCCTCGAAGGCCTTCTGCAGCGCAGTGACAATGTTCTCGGCACTGGCCGCCTCCTTGTCGGCAATCACGCCCTGCACATCGATCAGCGCAGTGTGGCTGGAACGACGAGAAGTGCCGCCCTCGAAATCCAGCATCGGGACGATCACTGCAACAAACAGGAACGCGAACGTCAGCAGCTTGAAAAAGATCCCCCAGCGACGCGCGCGGCGCTGCTCCTGAACACTGGCCAGCAGCGTCTTTTCAAGAAGCTTCCAGCTCTTCGCCTCTTCCCTGCCATTGATGCCCTCGTCCGCGCCTTGCGAAACGGGTGCCTTCCATTCGTCAGACATGTTCCAATCACTCCAACCCGAAAACTAGACGCTGCGCCCGTTCAACCAGGTGCGCAGCTCGGAAAAATGCTCGATAGCCAGCCGCGGCTCGAACTGACGCAGCGACTCCAGCGGCTGAGCGCCATAGCCCACCGCAACCGAATCCATACCGGCGTTGCGAGCCATCAACAGATCGAACGAAGCATCGCCGATCATCAGCGAACGCTGCGGCGTAACCTCACAGTGCGCCATGATCTCGTTCAACATCAGCGGATCAGGCTTGCTGGCGGTCTCGTCGGCTGCCCGGGTGACATCGAAGTAATCCTGCCAGCCATTGGCCTTCAGCACACGATCAAGCCCACGACGCGCCTTGCCGGTAGCGACCGCCAGACGATAGCCGTCCTCGCGAAACGCCTGCATCGACTCCACCACACCGTCGAACAGCGGCGACGGCACGTTATCCATCGCCATGTAACTGTCCGCGTAGTGCTGCCGAAAATCGATCAGCTGATTACCGCTGATCTGCGGATACAGGGTTCGAATCGCCTCGGGCAGCCCCAGGCCAATAATCCCCTTGATCGCCGTATCGTCACGAACTTCAAGGTCGGTCTCGATGGCCGCCGTGCGCATGGACAGGACGATGCGCCCGACCGAGTCGGCCAGTGTGCCGTCCCAGTCGAAAATCAACAGATCGTAATCACGGCGCACTCAAACGCTCCACTGTTTTGGCCCACATGTCATCGACAGGCGCCTGCACATTAAGCTTGCTGCCATCGGGCATCGGCACCGTCAGCATGTAGGCGTGCAGAAACAGACGCTTGCCGCCCAGATCGCGAATTTCGCGACTGAAATTCTCGTCACCATACTTGGTGTCACCTGCAATCGCATGACCCGCGTGCAAGGTGTGCACGCGGATCTGGTGGGTACGTCCGGTGACCGGCTTGGCTTCGACCATGGTGGCAAAGTCGCCAAAACGACGCAGCACCTTGAAAATCGTCAGAGCCTCCTTGCCCTCTTCATTCACTTCGACCATGCGCTCGCCGGAGCGCAGGTTGCTTTTCATCAGCGGCGCACGCACCTGCTTCAGGGCCGTTGCCCAGTTACCGCGGACCAACGCCATGTAGCGCTTGTCGACGCCGTCGCCGCGCAGGGCTTCGTGCAGATGACGCAGCATGCTGCGTTTCTTGGCAATCATCAGCAGACCGGACGTGTCGCGATCGAGACGGTGCACCAGTTCGAGCTCCTTGGCATCCGGGCGCAACTGGCGAAACGCTTCGATCACACCAAAACTCAGGCCGCTGCCGCCATGCACGGCGATACCTGCGGGCTTGTTGAGCACGATAAGCGCCTTGTCTTCGTAAACGATCGCAGCTTCGAGACGCTGCAACAGTGCCTGCGCGACCGGCACAGGCTCGTCGCGCTCAGGCACGCGCACAGGAGGAATGCGCACGATATCGCCTGCCTGCAACTTGTACTCCGGCTTGATCCGCCCCTTGTTCACACGCACTTCGCCTTTGCGCAAAATGCGGTAAATCAAGGTTTTGGGTACACCCTTGAGATAAGTGATCAGAAAATTATCGATGCGTTGACCGGCAAGTTCCGGGGCAACCTCAACCAGCTGGACGCCGGGGGTTGGGGGGGCAATATTCGTCATGCCGCAAATGATAACAATTTTTTATGGATTTGAAGCACTTAATGATTGCTGCTATAGTCGCGAACGCCGCCAAAAGCGGCCGGACAGCGGACCAACGGTTGACAACCGGCCCTGACCAACGCAATTCACAAGGACGGGAGGCCGTCCTACGCAGTGTTCGGTGACAACGGAGCACGCTGAAAACGTAACGAGCGCAGGTGACATGAGGCCGGAAACACGCCTGACCGCAGAGCAGACAGCTCGCGGCCAGTGCGGACAGTTCATGGCCAGTTCACAAAGTGCAGTCGCTTTCAGACGCTACGAGCGAATGCTTCGGGAACAACGCCTCAAGCCATGATGCGCGACCTTCCCTATCGAAGGTCGCGGTAAATGCCAACCCGCTGCGGATTCTGCGCGCGGCAGCACCCGAATTATCAGGGATACGTGTAGGGTGGAGACGCACAACCATCGGACTGTGTAGCACAAGGCTTGTTCTAGACGCTTCATCTCGTCCGCTACCGATGGTCGATTCCTCCTCCTGACAAAGCTTTTGCTGAAAGGGGTGTCTTATGCCACCACAGCAAGCAGGAAACGTCGTCGCGACCCTCCGCCCCCTCTGGGCGAGGACCTCGCTAGACACTGGAGTGTCCAACCACTCCTGACGTGCCCTGACACCGACCGTGAGAAGTCGTGTGTGCCGAACGCCGTTTCCGGCAGCCCGGAAACCGACGGTACTACATGAAAAGAATGCTGATTAACGCAACTCAACCCGAAGAGTTGCGTGTTGCACTGGTAGACGGCCAGCGCCTCTACGACCTGGACATCGAGTCAGGTGCACGCGAGCAGAAGAAGGCCAACATCTATAAAGGCCGAATCACTCGCATCGAACCCAGCCTCGAGGCTGCCTTTGTCGATTTCGGCTCTGAGCGCCACGGCTTCCTGCCCCTCAAGGAAATCTCCCGCGAGTACTTCAAGAAAGCCCCTGAAGGCCGCGTCAACATCAAGGACGTCCTGAGCGAAGGCCAGGAAGTCATCGTTCAGGTCGAGAAAGAAGAGCGTGGCAACAAGGGCGCAGCCCTGACCACCTTCATCAGCCTCGCAGGCCGCTATCTGGTTCTGATGCCGAACAACCCTCGTGCCGGCGGTATCTCGCGCCGTATCGAAGGCGAAGAGCGCAACGAACTGCGTGAAGCCCTCAACGGCCTGATCGCGCCAGCCGACATGGGCCTGATCGTTCGTACTGCCGGCCTGGGCCGCAGCAGCGAAGAAATGCAGTGGGACCTCGATTACCTGCTGCAACTGTGGACCGCCATCAAGGAAGCGTCCCTCGATCGCTCCGCCCCTTTCCTGATCTATCAGGAAAGCAACGTCATCATCCGCGCCATCCGTGACTACCTGCGTCAGGATATCGGTGAAGTCCTGATCGACAGCATCGAAGCCCAGGAAGAAGCGCTGACGTTCATCCGTCAGGTGATGCCGCAGTACGCCAGCAAGATCAAGCTGTATGAAGACAGCGTTCCGCTGTTCAACCGCTTCCAGATCGAAAGCCAGATCGAAACCGCCTTCCAGCGCGTAGTCGAACTGCCTTCCGGTGGCTCCATCGTCATCGATCCGACCGAAGCCCTGGTGTCTATCGACATCAACTCGGCGCGCGCCACCAAAGGCAGCGACATCGAAGAAACCGCCCTGCAGACCAACCTTGAAGCGGCTGAGGAAATCGCCCGTCAACTGCGTCTGCGTGACATCGGCGGCCTGATCGTCATCGACTTCATCGACATGACGCCGGCCAAGAACCAGCGCGCCGTGGAAGAGAAAGTCCGCGAAAGCCTGGAAGCCGACCGTGCCCGCGTGCAGATCGGTCGCATTTCGCGCTTCGGTCTGCTGGAAATGTCCCGTCAGCGCCTGCGTCCATCGCTGGGCGAAAGCAGCGGCATCGTCTGCCCTCGCTGCAACGGCACCGGCATCATCCGTGATGTTGAATCGCTGTCGCTGGCCATCCTGCGCCTGATCGAAGAAGAAGCCCTGAAAGACCGCACTGCCGAAGTGCGCGCCCAGGTGCCGATTCCGGTCGCGGCTTTCCTGCTCAACGAAAAACGCAACTCGATCACCAAGATCGAACTGCGCACCCGTGCGCGCATCATCATTCTGCCGAACGATCAGCTGGAAACGCCGCACTTCGAAGTTCAGCGTCTGCGTGATGACAGCCCTGAAGCGCACAGCAGCCAGACCAGCTATGAAATCGCTGCTGCCGCTGCCGAAGTGGAAGAAATTGCACCACTGGCCGCCGCAACCCGCACCCTGGTTCGTCAGGAAGCGGCCGTCAAGACTGCTCCGGCTCGCGCCAATGCGCCGGTCCCGGTAGAAGCCGCTGCCCCTGCGGCAACGCCTGCACCGGCACCTGCCGCTCACGAGCCAAGCCTGTTCAAGGGTCTGGTGAAATCCCTGGTCAGCCTGTTCGCGACCAAGGAAGAGCCTGTCGCTCCGGTTGTGGTTGAGAAGCCTGTTGCAGAACAGCGTCCAGCCCGCAACGAGGAACGCCGCAACGGCCGCCAGCAGAGCCGTGGCCGCAACAATCGCCGCGACGAAGAGCGCAAGCCTCGTGAAGAACGCGCCCCCCGCGAAGAGCGTGCAGAGCGCGCACCTCGTGAAGAGCGTGCTCCTCGTGAAGAGCGTGCTCCGCGTGAAGAACGTGCACCTCGTGAAGAGCGCACCGTTCGCGAACCGCGTGAAGCCCGCGAGGAGTCGGCACCGCGCGAAGAGCGTCCAGCCCGTACCACCCGCGAGCGCAAGCCGCGTGAAGCGCGCGAAGATCGCCCGGTTCGCGAACTGCGCGAGCCTCTGGATGCAGCCCCTGCGGTGAACCTCGCTCGCGAGGAGCGTCCTGAACGCGCACCACGCGAAGAGCGCCAGCCGCGCGCACCTCGTGAAGAACGTCAACCACGCGCCGAACAGGCCGCGGCTGCCGTTAGCGAAGAGGAAGTGCTGCTCAACGAAGAGCAGATCAATGACGAGAACCAGGAAGGCAACGACGGTAGCGAAGGCGACCGCCCTCGCCGCCGCTCGCGTGGCCAGCGTCGTCGCAGCAATCGTCGTGAGCGTCAGCGCGATGCCAATGGCAACGTGATCGAAGGCTCCGAAGAGAACGGCAACGAAGAAGAAGGCAGCGCCACCGACCTGTCGGCGGGTCTGGGCTTCACCGCCGCAGCTTCCGCTGCCAGCAGCGTGATCAGCGCGCCTGCCGAAGCCGACGCGCATCAGCAGGCCGAACGTGCCAACAGCAACGCCGCCGCTGCAGACGCCGAGCCAGCGCATCAGGCAGCTGCTGCCAAAGCATCTGCGACCGAAGCGCCTGTGACTGAAACGCCAGTAGCTGAAACGCCAGCCACCGAAGCACCGGCTGCCGAAAAAGCACCGACCGTTGCCGAACCGACTGTCGAGGCACCTGCCGTTGAAGCCCCTGTAGCGGACGATGCTCCTGTAGCACAGCCTGCTCCAGAGGTTGAAGTTCAGCCGGCAGCGGTCGAAGCCCCGGCCATTGCTGCGCAGTCCGAACTGTTCGAAGCACCTCACGCAGAACGCGTAGTGCCGTTCAAGCCGACGCCAGAGCCAGCACCACAGGCGCCGGTCGAAGCGGCGGCTCATGAGGAAGTGCCAGCCACCGAATCATCCGAACTGCCAACGCCTGCACCTGCTGCCGTCGAGCCGGTAGCCGTGAAAGAAGAGCCTGCTCCTTACGTCGCGCCTCAGCCGGTCGTTGAAGAACAGGCACCTGCCCCACTAGAGCAGGCACCTGCGGCTGAAGAAGCAGCGCCTGCACCAGTGGTCAGCAGCACGGGCCGCGCACCGAACGATCCTCGTGAAGTTCGTCGCCGCAAGCGTGAAGAAGAAGCACGTCGTCAACAGGAAGCCGCTGCTGCCAGCGCTCCAGTCGTCGAGGCAGCGCCTGCTGCCGCTGAAGCAGAATCGGCCCAGCCTTCACCGGCAGCCGGGGAAAAGACCGAAGAAGCGGCCACTGAGCAACCAGCAGTCAAACCGCAACATGAAGCCGAGAAAGAAAACGAGCCTAAACCCCTCGCCTAATCCCGGCCCATGAAAAAGCCCCGCCTGTGCAAACAGGCGGGGCTTTTTCATGCCCGTTGATTGAGGGCTGCACTGCGTTCATCTTCAATACACAGCGCTTGAGCTGATCCCTTCGCGAGCAGGCTCGCTCCCACAAGAGACCATCTTCAGGCTATCAGTAGAGGTTCGGCTCCATCTCCAGCTCGACACCGAAACGTTCGGCGATGTCGGTCTGGATACGGCGCGCCAGACTCAGCAGCTGCAAGCCACTGGCCTGCCCATAGTTGACCAGCACCAGCGACTGAAGCTTGTGCACGCCAGCATCACCATCGCGATAACCCTTCCAGCCCGCCTGCTCGATCAGCCATCCAGCCGCCAGTTTCACGCGGCCATCGTCCAGCGGGTAGCCGACGACACCTGGGTGCTGCTGTTTGATCGTTGCGTACAGTTCGGCAGGGATAATCGGGTTTTTGAAGAAACTGCCGGCATTGCCCAGCACCGCGGGGTCAGGCAGCTTTTCACTGCGAATGGCGCAGATCGCACGGCTGACATCGAACGGCGTCGGCCGATCAATACCCAGCTCGTCGAGACGCTGACGAACCGGGCCATATTCGAGGTGCAGGCGAGCTACGCGGCTGAGCTTGAAACGCACACGCAGGATCAACCAGCGCGCGACCTGATGCTTGAACACGCTGTCGCGGTAGCCGAACGCACAGTCCTGCAGAGAAAACTCGCGCAATTCGCCCGTTTCACGATCCAGCGCAGTCAGGCTATGGAAGACATCCTTGATCTCGACGCCATAGGCACCGATGTTCTGCATGGGTGCCGCACCAACGGTGCCTGGAATCAGACTGAGGTTTTCCAGCCCCGCCAGCCCCAGCTCAAGACAGGACTGCACGAACGGATGCCAAGGCTCGCCAGCCTCTGCCTCGACAATCGACTCGAGACAGTCCTCATGCACGATGCGAATGCCGCGGCTGACCATGCGTACGACCAGTGACTGCACGTCAGCGCTGAGCAGCAGGTTGCTGCCACCGCCAATCACCAGCAGTGGCACATCGTGCTCGGCCGAATAGGCCAGCGCCTGGCGAACATCGTCATCGCTGTGCGCTTCGGCAAATAGCCGGGCTTGAACATCCACACCGAACGTATTGAACGGTTTGAGGGAAATCGCGGATTGCACCTGCAAGGTCATACCCTCGCCTTCCCGAACCAATGGACGCAGCGCATCAACCCTCCAGCAAGCGCCTTACGCGCTCCAGGTCTTCAGGCGTATCAACGCCACCGGGTGGCGCTTCAAGCGCGTCGGCAACGTGAATCCGCACGCCATTCCACAGCGCACGCAATTGTTCCAGGCTTTCAGTGTTTTCCAGCCAGCACGGCCCCCAACTGACGAAGTCATGCAGGAAGCCCGCACGGTAGGCATAGATACCGATATGCCGACGATAAGGCACACCGGCAGGCAATTGGTCACGATTTGCTGCGAGCGCATCGCGCGCCCATGGCAAGGGAGCCCGGCTGAACGTCAGCGCCAGGCCGTTGATGTCCGTAGCAACCTTGACGATGTTGGGGTTGAACAACGCCGCTACGTCGTCGATAGGTTCGGCCAGCGTAGACATGCCAGCTTCGGGATGGGCGGCCAGATTGGACGCCACCTGATCGATCACCGCAGGCGGGATCATCGGCTCGTCGCCCTGCACATTGACGACAATCGCGTCAGCCGCCAGGCCCAATTGCGCGGCCACCTCAGCCAGACGATCGGTGCCGGAGTTGTGATCGTCGCGCGTCAGCAGCACTTCGGCACCAAAAGCCTGACAGGCTTCGACAATGCGCGCATCGTCGGTGGCAATCACCACACGTTCGGCGCTGCTCTTGCACGCCTGCTCCCAGACCAGCTGAACCATGGGTTTGCCGGCAATGGTTTTCAGCGGCTTGCCCGGAAAGCGACTGGAGCCGTAGCGCGCCGGAATGACAACGGTAAACGCTGCGGTCATTTTTCCAGCCGCTCGTCGGTGCTCAGGGTACGAGCTTCGCTTTCGAGCATCACCGGGATGCCGTCGCGCACCGGATAGGCAAGACCTGCGCCCTTGCTGATCAGCTCGGTCTTGTCGGCGCTGAGCTTCAATGGTCCCTTGCAGACAGGGCAAGCGAGGATATCGAGTAGTTTGGTGTCCATAGGAGATCCTGAAGCAATCATGGAGAAAGACGTAGCAGTTGCTGGTCGAACCAACCGACAAAGGCATCGGAAGGTAGTGCATCCACTGCCAGATACCACCAGTCATCAGCGGCAAAGGCACGGCATTTCACCGCATCCTTCTCGGTCATGACCAAGGGCAACGCAGGTGCAAATGTCAGCGCCTCGGCGCTGTAGACAGCATGGTCGGCGAACGCGTGAGTCACCGGTTGCCAGTGTAATCCTTCGAGGGTATTGAAGAAACGTTGGGGATTGCCGATTCCGGCGACCGCATGCAGCGCCTGACCGGCCGGGAAATAATCCACCGGCTGACGTTCGCCACTGCGCAGATTGATCAGCGCCGAAGGCTTGAGCCTGAAGGCGTAGCCGTCGTTCCTGTCAGCCGTCGCGCCGTTATAAAGCAAGGCGTCGACACTGCTCAGCCGCTCGATCGGTTCGCGCAACGGCCCGGCAGGCAGACAACGGCGATTGCCCAGACCACGGGCGGCATCGATCAGCACCAGTTCCAGGTCGCGGGCCAGACGGTAATGCTGCAAGCCGTCGTCGGAAAGAATCACATCCAGTGGTTCGGCAGCGAGCAAGGCCTGTACGGCACGACTGCGATCCGGATCGATCATCAGTGGCACGCCGCAGCGCTGAACGATGAGCAGGGGCTCGTCCCCTGCCTCGCTGGCACTTTGTTCAGGCAGGACGCGCCACGGCAGGCTTGGCGGCGTGGCGCCGTAACCGCGGCTGACCACACCGACACGCAGGCCGCGACGGCGGCAGTGCTCGATCATCCAGAGAATCAACGGCGTCTTGCCAGTGCCACCGACGGTGATATTACCCACCACGATAACCGGCACCGGCGCGCGATAGATATCACCCTCGCCCGCCAGAAACCGCGCCCGTTTGCGCTCTACGACACGCCGGTAAAGGCCTTCGAGCGGGCGCAACAGCGCCAGCGCAGGGTGGCCCTTGTACCAGGCGTCGAGCAAACGGTCAGTGAATGCCATCAGTTAGCCGGTGTGGCCTCGACAGTGGTCATGCGCAAGTGACTGAAGCCCAGCTTGCCCGCCGCATCCATGGCCGTGATGACCGACTGGTGCGGGGTCTTGCCATCGGCACTGATCGACAGCGGCAGACTGGTATCGCCCCCCGACTCGCGCTGCAGCGCTTCGATCAGCGTTGCCAGGTCGTTTTTCGGCAACAACTGATTGTTCAGCGAGAAAATCCCGTCGGCGTTGATGGCGATGTCCAGCTGTTTGGCGCTGGCGTCTACGTCCGGCGTTCCGGTAACGGCCTGTGGCAGATCCACCCGCAACTGGGTTTCGCGAGTGAAGGTGGTCGTCACAATGAAGAACAGCAGCAGGATGAACACCACATCAATCAGAGAGACCAGATTGATGTCGATGTTTTCCCGGGGTCTGCGACGGCGAAATTTCACTTCTTCTTGCCCCCGCCCGCTCTGGCCAGCGACTTGAGGTCGATCTTGGCGTCGATCAGATCGACATCGCGGTCGCCCTGCACCACTTCAACCAGACGAATGGCCTGTTGCTCCATGCCGACCACCAACTCATCGACGCGGCTCTGCAGAAAGCGATGAAAGAAGATTGCCGGGATCGCGACGATAAGACCCGACGCCGTACAGATCAGCGCCTTGGAAATACCACCTGCCAGCACGCCGGCGTTGGCGGTGGCCCCGGAGCTGTTGAACGAGCCGAAGATATCGATCATGCCCAGCACGGTGCCCAGCAAACCAAGCAGCGGCGCCATGGCAGCGATCGAGCCCAGTGCGCTGAGGTAGCGCTCCAGCTCATGAATGACCCGCGCAGCGGCTTCTTCGATGCATTCCTTCATGATCTCGCGACCATGCCTGGAATTGGCCAGACCTGCGGCCAGGATTTCACCCAGCGGCGAGTCCGCGCGCAGCTGCTTGAGCTTTTCGCTGTCCAGCTTCTTTTCCTGAATCCACTGCCAGACCTGCCCGAGCAGGTGCGGTGGCGTGATACGGCTGGCACGCAACGTCCACAGGCGCTCGATGATGATGCCGGCGGCGGCGATGGAGCTCAGAATAATCGGCAGCATCATCCAGCCGCCAGATTTGACCAGTTCCCACACAGTGATCACTCCCTCGAAAAATTGGCGCCACTCTACCATAGGGTCGCCAAGTGCCGAACGCCGAGATCGATATCCATTCACTCAATCACGCCAGAAGCGCCGTTGCGCGCGCTCGGCCTGTGGCGTTCCGAACGTCCCCAGTTGCAGGCGGACCGCGCCCAGCTCGGCACTGTCGTAACTGGCGATGCCCAGGCCTCGATAGCGCGCCATGACCAACGGATGCGGGTGACCGAACGCGTTGTTGCGACCACGGGAAATCAGCACGCCTACCGGTGCCACGGCGCGCAGAAACGCTTTGGACGACGAGGTTCGGCTGCCGTGATGTGGCGACTGCAACCAGTGAGCACGAAGGTCGAACCCGCTGTCGATTGCCGCGCGCTCGGCGTTCACATCGATATCGCCGGCCAGCAGCAGACGCTCGCCCCCGGCGTCGACGCTGAGGATGCAGGAGGCTGGATTGCCATTAGGCCCCAGCTCCCAGCGCCACGTGGAAAACACCACGCCATCCCACCCCCAGCGTGCACCGCTCTCGCACAATCGGGCATCGAGTTGCGGCGCGAGTCTGGCCAGCTCGCCACCCAGCACCCGGCTCACCGGAAAGGCCTGATGAACCGCCGCCGCACCTCCGGCATGGTCTGCGTCGGAATGGCTGATCAACATCAGGTCGAGATGGCGGACACCTGCCTTGCGCATGGCGGGCACGACCACGCGCTGACCGATATCGAACTCACCGAAACGTGGACCTGCGTCATACAGGAGTGTGTGGTTGCGGGTGCGCAGGAGAATCGCCAGTCCCTGCCCCACATCCAGTTGCAACACGTCTACCTGGCCTTCAGGCACTGATTCGAGTGGCGGAAAAACGCACAGCAACAGCAACGGCCAGCCCAGCGGCCGCACGGGCATGCCCTTGGGCAGCAACAAGAGCAAGGCCCCGAGCAGGCTCAACCACCATGCCCAGATTGGCACCGCACTGGGCAACCAGGCCGGCAATGCGGCAGCCACCGCGTCGAGGAACACGAACAGCCACTGCAGCGCCCCGCCCGCCAGCCAGAGCAGACCTTCCCCGACCACAGGGATCGGCAGCAACAGCGTTCCGAGCAATGCCAGAGGCAGGACGATCACGCTGACCCAAGGGACGGCAAGCAAGTTGGCAAACGGCCCACTGAGGCTGATCGGCAGGTTCAGCGCCAGCAGGATCGGCAACAAGCCAACGGCGATCAGCCATTGCGCCCGTGTCCAGCTTTGCCACCAGCGCCAGGCGCCGAGACGTCCGCTGAAAATCAGGATCAGAATGCCGACCGCTGCGAAGGACAGCCAGAAACCCGGCTGCAGCGTCACCAGCGGCTCGAAGATCAGCACCGTGTTGAAGGACAGCAACAAGGGCCAGACCACGCCCAGATGGCGAAAACGCAAGCGCCACAGCAGCACCATCGCGACCATCACACAAGCGCGCCGGACCGGCACCTCGAAACCGGCCAGCAGTCCGTAGCCCAGTGCAGCGCTGAACGCCAGTGCACACGCCCACGGCAGCCAGGGCAAAAAGCGCGGCCACAGCCCCCAGCGCGCCAGGCCTGCGACCAAGGCGTAAATCACCCCGGCCAGCAACCCGATGTGCTGACCGGAAATGACCAGCAGATGCACAGTGCCGGTATCCTGCAACACCTGCCAGTCGGTGCTCGATAGCCCTGAGCCATCGCCCAGCACCAGCGCTGCCAGACCACCCTCCCGGCCCTGCGCATCGACCGCCAGCAGGCGCTGACGAATGGCATCGCGCCAGGCGGCACGCGCGGGTGCCAATAGCTGACCATCCACTACCGTGCCGGTCGCACCGATGCGCTGCGCCAGCAGCCAGGCTTCATAGTCGAAAGCATCCGGATTGACCAGCCCGGCCGGTCGCTTGAGTTTGACCGCCATACGCCAGCGCTCGCCGCTGCTCACCGGCTGGCCGCCGTACCAGGCCACCCTGATTCGCGCGGGCAGCCTGGCGCGTCGTGACGTGGCACCTTCCAGCTCGAAACGCACCACGCCTTCGGCGACACTCGGTAAACCGACCACCTTGCCCTGCACCCACAGCGTCTGACCATCGAGACGCGGCGCCAACCGGTCACTCAACGCCCACTGCGCCGACACGCAGGCCCAAGTGAAACCGAGCAGGAACAACGCCAGTGGATAGGTACGGAACGGCAGCAGCATCAACGCCAGTATCGGCATCAACAGCAATAGCCAGGTCGGCGGCAACGCCGGTAGAAAACGCAGGGCAAGCAGCCCGAGCGCGAGCGCGATCATCCCTGTGCGCATGACGGTTCCTTGCAGCGGAAAGCCTCAAGGATCAGCGCACCGGGGAAATGTCGGAAGAGGTGGTGTGTTGCAGAATCTGAACGGCCGCTCCCGGCCAGCGCTCGACCCGCCAGCCTGGCGGGTCGAAGCCAATGTGTTACTGACGCATACCGCGACCGCTCACCAGCAACCTGGCGCAGCCGATATACAGCACGAAGGTCGCCACGATCATGAACGCCAGAGCGATGCTGATCTTGATGTCGGAGACGCCCAGAATGCCGTAGCGGAAGGCATTGACCATGTGCAGGACCGGGTTGGCCAGCGACACGGTCTGCCAGAACGGCGGCAACAGGTTGATCGAGTAGAACACGCCACCCAGATAGGTCAGCGGGGTCAGGACGAAGGTCGGAATGATCGAGATGTCATCGAAGTTGCGTGCAAACACTGCGTTGATGAAGCCCAGCAGAGAGAAAATCGTGGCGGTCAACACCACCACCAGAATGGTCACGCCCAAGTGGTGCACTTGCAGGTCGGTGAAAAACATCGACAGCATGGTGACGATGAAACCGACCATCAGACCACGCAACACACCGCCCAGGGTGTAACCGACCAGAATGGTGTGCGGCGAGACCGGCGAGACCATCAGTTCTTCGATGGAGTGCTGAAACTTGGCACCGAAGAAGCTCGAGACCACGTTGCCGTAGGAGTTGGTGATCACCGACATCATGATCAGCCCCGGCACGATGTACTGCATGTAGGTAAAGCCGCCCATGTCGCCGATCTGGCGACCGATGAGGTTACCGAAGATGACGAAGTACAGAACCATGGTAATGGCTGGCGGCAGCAGGGTCTGCGGCCAGATCCGCATGAAGCGGTGCACTTCACGGTAGACGATGGTTTTCAGGGCAATCAGGTTGGGGCGCAACTCGCCGTTGGCTACGGTCATACCGCCACCTTCGCGAGGTTTTTTTCCACCAGGGACACAAACAACTCCTCAAGGCGATTGGATTTATTACGCAGGCTCAAGACTTCGATGTTCTGGAAGGCCAACTGGCTGAACAGCGCAGTGATGCCGACGTTCTTGTCGACCTGCACTTCCAGGGTGTGGCTGTCGAGCAGGCGGCAAGGGAAACCGGGCAGTTGTGGCGCGGTCTGCCAGGAGGCCTTGAGATCGAGCACGAACGTCTCGACGGTCAACGTGCTGAGCAGCTGCTTCATGCCGGTGTTCTGCACGATCACCCCGTGGTCGATGATGCCGATGTTGCGGCACAGCTGTTCAGCCTCTTCCAGGTAGTGCGTGGTGAGGATGATGGTGATGCCTTTGCTGTTCAGCTCGGTCAGAAAGGTCCACATCGAACGGCGCAACTCGATGTCCACGCCTGCAGTGGGTTCGTCGAGTATCAGCAGGCGCGGCTCGTGAATCAGCGCACGGGCGATCATCAGACGCCGCTTCATGCCGCCGGACAGCGAACGAGAAGGCACATCGCGCTTTTCCCAAAGCCCCAGCTGCGTCAGGTACTGCTCGGCGCGCTCTTTGGCGATTTTCGCCGGGATGCCGTAGTAGCCCGCCTGAGTGACGACGATGTCCAGGGTCTTCTCGAACTGGTTGAAGTTGAACTCCTGCGGCACGACACCGATGCAACGCTTGAGCGCAGCGGGCTCGCGATCCAGGTCGTGGCCAAAGATATTCACCGTACCGCTGGTCTTGTTGACCAGCGTCGAGATGATGCCGATGGTGGTGGATTTGCCAGCGCCGTTGGGGCCCAGCAAGGCGAAGAAATCACCTTCGGCGACGTCCAGATCGATGCCATTCAAGGCCTGGAAACCGTTGCCGTAGGTTTTGGTTAGCTGCCGAATGGACAGAGCGGAAGACATATCGGGAAAGGTACTCATCAGAAAAAGGAATTGAAGATGACTGTCACCAGCCGCCTGCCGTGACGACCCAGCCGCGCAATGGTGCTTGGCTGCGCCGTTCAAGTACAGACACATCTGTTAATAGTAAATATCGAGCGCCGGACATGCGCCCGATCAGCCCTATCACCTGTTCACATCACATGCTCAGGTTAAAGGGGTCATGACCGCCTTGCGATAAGCCGGGCGAGTCTTGAGACGCTCATACCAGGCTTGGAGGTGAGGCAGCGGCGGACGTTCAATCGGCATTTCAAACCAGCCGTAGGCGAAGCATCCCAAGGGAATATCACCCATGCCGAACGCATCGCCAGACAGATAGGGCTGTCGCGACAGCGCCTCGTCGGCCACCAGCAGCAGGCTGTGCAGCGTCTTGATGCCTTGCTCGATGGCCGGCCAGTCCTGTTTATCGGCGGGCGTGCGTATTACCCCCCAGAACACCGGGCTGAACGGCGCGGCGATGGTCGAGGTGGTCCAGTCCATCCACTTGTCTGCGTTGGCACGGGCCTGCAGATCTGCGGGGTATAAATCAGAATCGGGGGCATGGCGGGCGGCCAGATAGCGCACGATGGCGTTGGACTCCCACATCACGAAGTCGCCGTCTTCGATCATCGGAATCCGGCCGTTGGGGTTTTTCGCGCGATAGGCCGCTTCGTTGACCAGGCCGAATGCACCACCGGCGTCCTGCGTCTCGTAGGGTACGCCCACTTCCTCGGCAATCCAGAGTGCCTTGCGCACATTGCTGGAATTCTTCCGCCCCCAGATCTTGAGCATTGCGTTCCCCTCGCAGTCGCTGATAAATAAAGGCTCACAGTCTACCCCGAAGCGGCGGCAACTTCCTCGTCAACCAGGGGTCACTATCGATGTCGCCTCACCACTGCCCGGCGACCAGTTTGATCGCCGCCACAGTGGCGGTCATCACGGAGGAATATTTATGCTGTTGTTGTGGATTGTTGTGCTGGTCGTCGGCATTGCCTGGCTGGCTCATCGGCGAACCGCCCCGCTCCCGGCGCTTGGCGTGGTAGCTGTCTACCTGCTGGCCATGGGCATTTTCAGTCACGCGCCAGGATGGCTGCTGACGGTGTTCTGGTTGCTCTGGCTGGCAGTATTCATACCGGTAATGCTGCCCGATCTTCGCCGCAAGCATTTCACTGCGCCTATGTTCAGCTGGTTTCAAAAAGTCCTGCCGCCGATGTCGCAAACCGAGCGTGATGCGATCGATGCCGGCACGGTCTGGTGGGATGGCGAGCTGTTTAGCGGGCGCCCGGACTGGGACAAGCTGCTGGCCTACCCGAAAGTCCAACTGACCGAAGAGGAACAGGCCTTTATCGATGGGCCGACCGAAGAACTCTGCGCGATGGTCAGCGACTGGGAAATCGGCCAGGCCATGGACCTGCCGCCTGAAGCCTGGGCGCACATGAAAGCGCACGGTTTTTTCGCGCTGATCATTCCCAAGGAATTCGGTGGCAAGGGCTTCTCCGCCTACGCCCACTCCCAGGTAGCCATGAAGCTGGCCACCCGCAGCGGCGACCTGGCGTCCACGGTGATGGTGCCCAACTCTCTCGGCCCGGCCGAATTGCTGCTGCATTACGGCACCGACGAGCAACGCAATCATTACCTGCCACGTCTGGCACGCGGTGAAGACATCCCCTGCTTCGCGCTGACCGGTCCGCTGGCCGGTTCCGATGCAGGCGCGATGACCGACACCGGGATCATCTGCAAGGGTCAGTGGCAGGGCGAAGAAGTCATCGGTCTGCGCCTGACCTGGGAAAAACGCTACATCACCCTCGGCCCGGTCGCCACCCTGCTGGGTCTGGCCTTCAAGGCCCACGACCCTGAGCACCTGCTCGGCGAAAAAGACGATCTGGGCATCAGCCTGGCGCTGATTCCGACCGACACGCCCGGCGTGGAAATCGGCCGCCGTCACCTGCCATTGGGCGCAGCGTTCATGAACGGCCCCAACTCGGGCAAGGACGTGTTCATCCCGCTGAGCTACCTGATCGGTGGTCAGCCGATGCTGGGCAAAGGCTGGATGATGCTGATGAACTGCCTGTCGGTGGGTCGTTCGATCTCGCTGCCGGCAGTCGGCACCGGCGCAGCCAAGTACACCAGCCTGGTCACTGGCCAGTACGCGAAGGTGCGTGAGCAATTCAACGTGCCTATCTCGGCGTTCGAAGGCATCCAGGAAGCGCTGGCGCGTATCGGTGGCAATGCCTGGCTGATGGACAGCGCGCGCATGCTGACCGCCAATGCGGTCGACCTGGGCGAGAAGCCTTCGGTGCTCTCTGCAATCCTCAAGTATCACCTGACCGAGCGCGGTCGCGAGTGTATCGGTCACGCCATGGACGTGCATGGCGGCAAGGGCATCATCATGGGCCCGAACAACTATCTGGGTCGCAACTGGCAAGGTGCACCGATATTCATCACGGTCGAGGGCGCCAACATCCTCTCGCGCAACCTGATGATTTTCGGCCAGGGCGCGATTCGCTGCCATCCCTTCGTGCTCAAGGAAATGGCCCTCGCCGGGCGCGAAGACAAGCAGCAGGCGCTGATCGAGTTTGACAGCCTGCTGCTCAAACACATCGGTTTTGCGGTGAGCAATGCCGCCAGCACCTTCATCCTCAACCTGGGCTTCGGTCATTTCGAAAGAGCGCCGGGTAACGGCTTGAGCCAGGGCTATTTCCGCGCGCTCAACCGTCAGGCAGCAGCGTTCGCGATGCTCGCCGACTTGAGCATGATGCTGCTGGGGGGCGAATTGAAACGCCGCGAACGCCTTTCGGCCCGCCTGGGTGACGTGCTCAGCCATATGTACCTGGCCTCGGCAGCGCTCAAGCGTTATCACGACCTCGGTTCGCCGGACCATATGAGCCCGTTGTTCCGCTGGGCCATGGAAGAAAGCCTGGGGCATTCGGAACGTGCGATGGACGAGATCCTCAGCAACTTCCCCAACCGCATACTGGGTGGGGTGCTGCGTGCCGTAGTGTTCCCGTTCGGTCGTCGGCACAAGGGGCCATCGGACAAGCTTGATGCGGAAGTTGCCCAGGTGCTGGGCCGCGCCAAGGGCGATCCGACGCTGGAAGAGTTGCTGGCAGGCTGCTATCGCCCGCAATCGGCAGACGATCCGGTCGGCGCGCTGCAACAAGCCATCGACCTGCTCAGCGCTGCGTATCCGCTGCACAAGAAGCTGCAAGTGGCAATCAAGAGTGGTCAGGTCAAGCCGGACGCTGGCGAGCCTGTCATCGACGCCGCGCTGCGCATCGGTGTGTTGCAGGCCGACGAAGCGCAAACCCTGCGTACCGCCGAGGCAGCCCGCCGCAAGGTGATTGATGTGGATGATTTCGACAAGGAAGAACTGACTCTGGCAGCCGGCAAGATTCGCTGATAGTCAGGTCGCACCACACAGCAGGCGCGTAGAGCTTTATACTCTCGCGCCTGTTTTTTGCATTTGAGGATTACCCAATGGCCGACGCCACTCTCGATCACCAACTTGGCCTGCTGGCACACCTGCGCAGCATTCTGGTCGCGCTGGGCGAGGCCGAGCAGGTTCCGGAAGAAAGCCACGCGCTGTTCATGGAGCGTTTCGACGAACTGGTCGAGCTGTTGCCGCAGGACCCCATCGAAAGCCAGTACCTGGGTCAGGACATCCTCTGCCAGGTCATCCAGCGCTACCCGCAAATCGCGCATCTGGTACCGCGCGACCTGCTGTGGTTCTTCGCCGGTGACTGCCTGCACTTCATGCCGGATGATGAAATCGAGCTGTATCAGGCGCTGGAAGAACGCCGCTACGAAGCGGAGCAGAACGAGGAACCGTTCGACTGGAATCAGGAGAAACAGCTGCTGAGCATGTCGACACAGGGCAGCAAGCACTGAGCATCCTCTGGCTTCAAGCCTGCCCCGGAGATCATTCCGGGCAGGCTGCCTGTCACTCCGCGCCACTGCATCATGCAGCGCAACCTATCGACCAATACGATCATTCTGTCCCGGCATTCGAATAAATTTATCGAATAGACAGGCATACCATGACACTTCGTATCACCTGATAAGGAGTGCTCTGTCTCCCATGACTCAATTTCGTAAAGTCCTGTCCATTCAAGCGGGTCAACCAGCGTCCGATGGCGCGGGCGTCAAGCTGACGCGCGTCTTCGGCGGACGTGGCGTGGAGCAGTTCGATCCGTTTCTAATGCTGGACGAGTTCGGGTCAGACAAGCCGGATGACTACATCGCCGGTTTTCCACCTCACCCGCACCGTGGCTTCGAAACGGTGACCTACATGCTTGAAGGCCGTATGCGTCATGAAGACCATATGGGCAATGTCGGCCTTCTGCAGAGCGGCGGTGTGCAGTGGATGACGGCGGCACGCGGGATCATTCACAGCGAAATGCCTGAACAGGAAGAAGGCACCATGCGCGGCTTTCAGCTCTGGCTGAACCTGCCGGGCAAGAACAAGCTGAGCGATGCCAGCTACCAGGACATCCAGCCGGAAAACGTTCCGAGTGTCACCACCCAGGCCGGTGTACAAGTGGTGGTATTGGCCGGGCATTTCGACGATGGCCAGGTTCGCCAGGCCGGGGCAGTACAGCGTCCGGACACCGAGCCGTTGTACTTTGACTTTGATATGCCTGCCGGCAGCCGTATCAGCCCGCACGTACCCGAAGGGCACCTTGTGCTGCTGTACGTCTATGAAGGCAGTGTCGAGCTGGAAGGCAGCACCCAGCCGATCGGTAAACGCCAAATGGCACGCCTGTCCGACATCGGTGAGGTGCAGATCAGCAGCGCCGCTGGTGCGCGGCTGTTGCTGATTGCAGGCAAGCCCCTGCGTGAACCGATCGTGCAGTACGGCCCCTTTGTGATGAACACCAAGGAAGAGATCGAGCAGGCGATTCGTGACTTCCGGGAAGATCGTCTGACGGCGTGACAACTTCGCTCACTGAGCCCTGCGCACGCTGATCAAGAGACAGAGGCCCCGCCTCTGTCTCGCCGAGTTATTCCAGACGCAGAAAGCGCTTCAGTTCGGCACCCTGAGCAATCGCGTCGTGACGCCCCAGTTCGATCAATTCGCTGCAATAACCTGACTCGAACAGCAGATAGCTCAGCACACTGGCGCCGCTGCTCTTGGTCGCACCCGGCCCGCGCAGGAACGTGCGCAGTGCGGGGGGCAATTCGCGGCGGTGGCGGGCCGCAATCTCATCCAGCGGACGGCTCGGCGAAATCACCAGCACTTCCACCGGCTCCATGCCCGGCTGCCTGACCTGATCCTCGGGCAGCAACGCACTGGCGGTGTTCAAGCGTTCGAGCAGCTCGATATCGCTTTCCAGGTTGTCGATGAACGTGCTGTTGAGCATGTGGCCGCTGATCTGCGCCAGGCTTGGCTGAGCGCCGCGTGGCGCGCGGGGTGCCGGTCTTTCGGCTTTAAGGCCGCGCGGGTTGCCGCTCACGCCGACCACCAGAACACGATTGGCGCCCAGGTGCAGCGCCGGGCTGATCGGTGCCGACTGACGCACGGCCCCGTCGCCAAAGTATTCCTCGTCGAGCATCACGGGGGCGAACAGCAAGGGAATGGCTGAACTGGCGAGCAAGTGATCCACGGTCAATTGCGTCGGACGGCCGATACGGCGATGGCGCAGCCAGGGTTCGATCGTACCGCGGCCCTGATAAAACGTGACCGCCTGACCCGATTCGTAACCGAAGGCAGTCACCGCCACTGCACGCAAATGATGAGCGTCGATGGCGGCTTCGATTCCGGACAGGTCCAACCGCTCATTGAGCAGATCACGCAGGGGCGAACTGTTGAGCAAGGCAACCGGGATGTTTCGTCCAAACCCCAGCAGACTGCGACCGAAAAAACGGCTGGCCTGATGAATCACCCCGGACCAGTCGCTGCGCAGCACCTGATGGCTGCGAAATGACTGCCAGAATTCGGTCAATTGATGAATGGCAATCCGAAAATGCAGCGCGCCACTGGCCAGCTTGACGGCATTGATCGCGCCAGCCGACGTACCGACGATGACCGGAAAGGGATTGGGCGAACCGGGCGGCAGCAGGTCGGCAATGCCTGCCAGTACGCCGACCTGATAGGCCGCACGCGCCCCGCCACCCGATAAAATCAGCCCGGTTACAGGCTCGACACCACTTACTGCACTGCTCGTTACTGCGCGATCCTGCATCTACGACTGACCTCGGTGATCAACGACGCTTTTTATCTATGCTTCTCATATAGCTTCTGTTCACCGGCTGGTCGACTTTTAAAGCGTCGATGGGCCCAAAGATATTGTTCCGGGCATTCAGTGACGGCTTTTTCCACCCATTGATTGATGCGCAGGCAATCGGCTTCGTCGCTCTCACCCGGAAAGTTGTCCAGCGGCGGATGAATCACCAGCCGGTAACCGCTACCGTCTGCCAGACGCCGTTGAGTGAAGGGCACAACCTGCGCACGGCCCAGGCGGGCGAATTTGCTGGTGGCGGTCACGGTCGCGGCCTGGATGCCGAACAGCGGCACAAAAATGCTCTGTTTGGCGCCATAGTCCTGATCCGGCGCGTACCAGATCGCCCGACCGGCGCGCAGCAACTTGAGCATGCCGCGTACGTCATCGCGCTCGACAGCCAGTGAATCAAGGTTATGGCGCTCGCGTCCGCGACGCTGGACGAAGTCGAACAACGGGCTCTTGTGTTCGCGATACATGCCGTCAATGGTGTGCTGCTGGCCCAGCAGTGCCGCGCCGATTTCCAGCGTGGTGAAATGCAGCGCCATCAGAATCACGCCCTCGCCTTTTTCCTGGGCACTCTGCAAATGCTCGAGCCCTTCGACGTGGGCAAGCCTGGCCAGACGTTTTTTCGACCACCACCAGCTCATGGCCATCTCGAAGAAGGCAATCCCGGTGGAGGCGAAGTTTTCCTTGAGCAGACGCTTGCGCTCGGCCGCGGACAAATGTGGGAAGCACAGCTCCAGATTGCGTGACGCGATTTTTTTTCGATCAGTGGCCACACGGTACATGATGGCGCCCAGTGCCCGACCTATGACCAGCAGAACGCGAAATGGCAATTGAACAATCAGCCACAAGAGCCCCAGCCCCAGCCATAGCGGCCAGAAACGGGGGTGAAGGAAACTGGCTTTAAGACGCGGGCGATCCATTTGGGCTTCCGTCAGAACAAAGGCCGCGCATTCTACAACGGTTCTGGCCGCTTGCGGCTCGCGGGCGTTCTCGCTATAAGTCTCGGCACTTTTAGCGACAAGCTGTTGTGTATATCAACCATGAGCCAGATTGAATCGCAAAACCCGGAACCTGTATTTCAGCTCAAGGGCAGCATGCTCGCCATCACCGTGATGGAGCTGGCCCGAACCAACCTTGAAGCGCTCGACAGGCAGTTGGCGGCCAAGGTGGCACAAGCCCCCAACTTCTTCAGCAATACGCCGCTGATCCTGGCTCTGGACAAACTCGCACCGAACGAAGGCCCGGTGGATCTACCGGGTCTGGTGCGTATCTGTCGCCAGCATGGCCTGCGCACCCTGGCGATCCGCGCCAACCGCATCGAAGACATTGCCGCAGCGATTGCCGTCGACCTCCCGGTGCTGCCGCCGTCCGGCGCACGTGAGCGCGTGATCGACCCGGTCGAGGCCGAAGCACCGAAAAAAATCCCGGAAAAACCGCCAGAGCCACTGATCAAGCCGACCCGCGTGATAACCGCTCCGGTACGCGGCGGTCAGCAGATCTACGCTCAGGGCGGCGACCTGGTGGTAGTCGCGCCGGTCAGTCCCGGTGCGGAACTTCTCGCCGATGGAAACATCCATGTCTACGGCCCGATGCGTGGCAGGGCACTGGCGGGAATAAAGGGCGATACCAAGGCACGGATCTTCTGTCAGCAGTTGAGTGCCGAGCTGATTTCGATTGCCGGGCAATACAAGGTGTCCGAGGACTTGCGCAGGGACCCGTTATGGGGCTCGCCGGTCCAGATCAGCTTGTCAGGTGATGTGTTGAACATCATTCGTCTTTAACGGATACTGCCGCAATTTTCAAAGCATCTCTGATTCGTCGCGAAATTGTCGTGAAGGCGGCAGGAAGTTCTGAAAAGCACTGCTTTTCAGCGGGTATATGAGTCGAAAGTAATAGCTTAGTGCTAGCTTTCCGGAATCAGACCCCAGGATTTCCAGAATGCTTCGGCGGGCGCGGCGCCAGGAGATGCCTTTCAGGGACTCAATGTCCTTTTCCTCTAGGGGTGATACACCTTGGCCAAGATTCTCGTTGTTACATCCGGCAAGGGTGGTGTGGGCAAGACCACCACCAGCGCCGCCATCGGTACCGGTCTCGCACTGCGCGGCCACAAGACAGTCATCGTCGACTTCGACGTCGGCCTGCGTAACCTCGACCTGATCATGGGTTGCGAACGTCGTGTCGTGTATGACTTCGTCAACGTGGTCAATGGCGAAGCCAACCTGCAACAGGCGCTGATCAAGGACAAGAAGATCGAAGGCCTGTTTGTGCTGGCCGCCAGCCAGACCCGTGACAAGGAAGCACTGACCAAGGAGGGCGTTGAAAAAGTCCTCATGGAGCTGAAGGAATCCTTCGAATACATCGTCTGCGATTCGCCGGCCGGTATCGAAACCGGTGCTCACCTGGCCATGTACTTCGCCGACGAAGCCATCGTCGTGACCAACCCTGAAGTCTCGTCGGTACGTGACTCCGACCGCATGCTGGGCCTGCTGGCCAGCAAATCGCGTCGCGCCGAACGTGGCGAAGACCCGATCAAGGAACACTTGCTGCTGACCCGCTACAACCCTGAGCGCGTCAGCAAGGGCGAAATGCTCGGCGTGGAAGACGTCAAGGAAATCCTTGCCGTTACCCTGCTCGGCGTGATCCCCGAATCCCAGGCTGTACTGAAAGCCTCCAACCAGGGCGTGCCGGTCATTCTCGATGACCAGAGCGATGCGGGTCAGGCCTACAGCGATGCGGTTGACCGCCTGCTGGGCAAAACACTTGAGCACCGGTTTCTGGATGTGCATAAGAAAGGATTCTTTGAACGCCTGTTCGGGGGTAATTAATGAATATTTTTGACTTCTTTCGTGACCGCAAAAAAGGAAGCACGGCCTCGGTCGCGAAAGAGCGTCTACAGATCATCGTTGCTCACGAACGCGGCCAACGCAGTACCCCGGACTACCTTCCTGCGCTGCAGAAAGAGCTGGTGGAAGTGATCCGTAAATACGTCAATATCGAGTCTGACCAGGTACAGGTCGCTCTGGAAAGCCAGGGCAGCTGTTCGATTCTGGAACTCAATATCACCCTGCCCGATCGCTGATCAGGCAGTCGCTCGCGGCGGTATCGGCGCACTTCTGCGGAAGCTGCGCCCTTGCCGCCGTTGGCGTTTATAGCGTTTCGAGGCCGTTGCATGCCGTTGTCGAACATCCGCATCATTCATCAGGACGCCGCCGTTCTGGTGATCGATAAGCCTACCCTGCTGCTTTCCGTTCCCGGCCGTGCCGACGATAACAAGGATTGCCTGATTACCCGCCTGCAGGAAAACGGTTACCCCGAAGCGCGTATCGTCCATCGCCTGGACTGGGAAACCTCGGGCATCATTCTGCTGGCCCGTGATGCCGATACGCATCGAGAGCTGTCGCGTCAGTTTCATGACCGCGAAACCGAGAAAGCCTACACCGCACTGTGTTGGGGCCAACCGTCCCTGGACAGCGGCAGTATCGATCTGCCATTGCGCTATGACCCGCCCACCAAGCCCCGGCATGTGGTGGACCACGAGGGTGGCAAACACGCGCTGACGTTCTGGAAGGTTGTCGAGCGGCATGACACTTACTGTCGCGTCGAGCTCACGCCGATCACTGGCCGCTCGCATCAGTTGCGTGTGCACATGCTGTCGATCGGGCATCCGTTATTGGGTGATGGTCTGTACGCGCATCCGGAAGCGCTGGCGGCGTATCCGCGTCTGTGTCTGCATGCCAGCATGCTGAGCTTTACCCATCCGGGGACCGGCGAGCGATTGACCTTCGAGTGCACCGCGCCGTTCTGATCTGAATGACACGCTGAATATCGTGCAGATGCTCCGCGTCATACAGCTGCTCTGACTATCGTTCCCATGTTCCGCGTGATAATGCCGTTCGTGACGCTCCGCGTCACACAGCGGTTCTGCGACTTCAGGTGGATTTAGGGTCGACTCAGGTCACCTTTTCGCCCCTCGGCGAGTTACTTTGATCGGGCCAAAGTAACCAAAGCCCCCCGCTCCTGTTTCCGGCCCGACTTCGTCGGGTTCCTTCGCCCTGTCACTGATCCGGGGGTCGCCGCAACGGGCCATCCATGGCCCGGTGCGGCTAGCCTGGCGTCCTGCCAGGCTACCCCCGGATCAGCGCCAGGACTCAGCCGTCACTAACGTCGCACTCTGCGTCGTCAGTGCCACCGCGGTTGAAAAGCGCTTTTACTCTCGGCGCTGTGCGTCAGCTTAGACTATCGTGCCTGCGCTCCGCGTAGGCATGCAGTTCGTTACGCTCCGCGTCACCCAGCGGTTTGCGATATCAGGTGGATTGGCGTTCGGCTCAAGTTACCTTTTCACCCCTCAGCGACTCACTTTGAGGGACCAAAGCGAGCAAGGCCCTTGGCTCCGGTTTCCGGCTCAACTTCGTCAGGCCCTTCGCGGTCGAAAAGCGTTTCTGTGGCAGCGGCAACGACTGAGCCAATGCGGTAAACTCGCGCCATTGCTGTCTGGAGCTATTTATGCGCGCAGAGTTGAACAAAGGCCTCATCGATTTTCTGAAGGCTTCTCCCACCCCGTTCCACGCCACCGCCACCCTCGTGCAACACTTCGAAGCCGCAGGCTTTCAGCGGCTGGACGAACGTGACACGTGGGCAGTAGAAACCGGGGGCCGTTATTTCGTCACCCGTAATGACTCTTCCATCGTCGCTTTCCGGATGGGTCGTCAGTCGCCACTCACGGGCGGCATTCGCATGGTCGGCGCACACACCGACAGCCCGTGCCTGCGGGTCAAGCCGCAACCGGAACTGCAACGTCAGGGTTTTTGGCAACTGGGCGTCGAAGTCTACGGCGGCGCCTTGCTGGCCCCCTGGTTTGACCGTGATCTGTCGCTGGCCGGCCGTGTCACTTTCCGCCGCGACGGCAGGGTTGAAAGTCAGTTGATCGACT
Organism: Pseudomonas cerasi; assembly: GCF_027983475.1. Taxonomy (NCBI): domain Bacteria; kingdom Pseudomonadati; phylum Pseudomonadota; class Gammaproteobacteria; order Pseudomonadales; family Pseudomonadaceae; genus Pseudomonas; species Pseudomonas cerasi. The sequence goes on along the minus strand of NZ_JAQJVM010000001.1, from coordinate 693,584 downwards.
TCAAACTGCCGATCGCCGTGATCCCCAATCTGGCGATTCACCTGAACCGCACTGCCAACGAAGGCTGGGCAATCAATGCGCAAAACGAACTGCCTCCCATCCTGGCGCAGGTCGCCGGTGACGAGCGCGCCGACTTCCGGGCATTACTGACCGACCAACTGGCCCGCGAGCACGGCCTCAATGCCGATGTGGTGCTCGATTACGAGCTGAGTTTCTACGACACCCAGGGCGCCGCTGTGGTCGGCCTCAATGGGGACTTCCTGGCAGGCGCACGCCTGGACAACCTGTTGTCGTGTTTCGCCGGGATGCAGGCACTGCTCAACACCGAGAGCGACGAAACCGCCCTGCTGGTGTGCACCGATCACGAAGAAGTCGGCTCGTCTTCCGCTTGTGGCGCAGACGGTGCGATGCTCGAGCAGATCGTCCAGCGTCTGTTGCCAAGCAGCGAAGACTACGTGCGCACGATTCAGAAGTCGCTGCTGATATCAGCCGACAACGCCCACGGCATTCATCCCAACTACGCTGACAAGCACGACGCCAATCATGGTCCCAAGCTCAACGCAGGGCCGGTGATCAAGGTCAACAGCAACCAGCGTTACGCCACCAACAGCGAAACCGCCGGTTTCTTCCGCCATCTGTGCATGGCCGAAGAGGTCCCGGTACAGAGCTTTGTGGTACGCAGCGACATGGGTTGCGGCTCGACCATCGGACCAATCACTGCCAGCCATCTGGGTATTCGCACGGTAGACATCGGCTTGCCGACGTTCGCCATGCACTCGATTCGCGAACTGGCCGGTAGCCATGACCTGGCGCATCTGGTCAAGGTATTGAGCGCGTTCTATGCAAGCCACGAGCTGCCATAACGGCTGAGGCGATAATCGATAACGCGGGGGTGACCTGTTGCTCCCGCGTTTCGGTGTTGACGCTCGCTAGAGTGCCCATTGAAAGAAATAAAATGTCTCTCATCATAACGATAAAAAAGATACTTTTGCCTGCGCCATTTTGAACCACCTCGTACCGGACAACAGGTCATTTGTTTATAAAGGGACTTCATGTCCCGAATTCCATCGACGCGCCCTGTCGATGATTCAGTCGTGGAGTGCTTGAATAACGCGGGCTACTTTACCTCTATCCAGTCATCGTCCTCGTCGGGTTTATCGACAATATCGTCATCTTCGTTCACGTAATACGGTATGTCGGCCTCAACACCGTTCTCACCCGTTCTGGCGACCAGTTGCCTGTACCTCTTCCCGTCCCAGAGCCTGAAAATAAGTGTGGAGTCTTCTCCAGCCGAGAGCGTCGAGCCTTCACTGCCAATAAGTTTGCTACGAGCGCCTGCCGTCAAGACACTGTTCTTACCAGCGGTCAATCTGCTTTGGTCTCCCGCCATCAGAGTGCAGTCATGCCCGCCGGTCAGTTTGCTTCTATCGCCGGCAGTCAGATAACTGTTATTACCGGCCAGCAGTTTGCTGCGGTCACCCGCGGTCTGATTACTGTCTGCACCGGCAATCAACCGGCTGCGATCACCCGCCAGTTGTACACTGCCCGCACCGGCAATCAGCGTGCTGCGAAAACCTGCTGTCTGCGAGCTGCCCTTGCCGGCGATCAGCATGCTTTTATTTCCGGCGACCTGAATGCTTTCATGGCCTGCAATCAACGAGCTGCCGTAACTTGCAATCTGGTTACTGCCATAACCCGCAGTCAACGTGCTGCGAATGCCCGATGTAAGACTACTGCCATAACCGGCGATCAAAACGCTGCGAAGTCCGGCGATCAGCGTACTGCCATAGCCTGCCGTCAGAAAACTTCTGATTCCGCTGGTCAGGGAGCTGCCATAACCGGCTATCAATGAACTGTCCTGCCCGGCCGTTGCAGTGCTGCCGTAGCCCGCAGTGAGTGAGCTTCCATACTCTGCGGTCTGAGTACTGCCGTAACCGGCCGTGAGGGTACTTTTATAGCCGGCTGTCTGCGTACTGCCATAACCGGCGATCAGCGAGCTGGCAAAGCCGGCTGTGGAGGTACTTCCGTACCCGGTGGTGAGCGAGCTGTTTTCCTGTGCGGTTTGCGTGCTGCCGTAACCGGCGGTCAACGTGCTCTCATAACCCGCAGTCTGCGTGCTGCCATAACCCGCAATCAGCGAGCTCGCATAGCCGGCGGTGGAGGTACTTCCATAACCTGTCACCAGATCACTGCGCTCCTGCGCGGTTTGCGTACTACCGTAACCGGCGGTCAACGTGCTCTCGTAGCCTGCCGTTTGCATACTGCCGTAACCCGCGATGAGCGAGCTGGAATAGCCCGCAGTAGAAGTACTTCCGTAACCTGTGGTGAGCGAGCTGTTTTCCTGAGCGGTTTGCGTACTGCCGTAACCGGCGGTCAACGTGCTTTCGTAGCCTGCCGTCTGCGTGCTGCCATAGCCGGCGATCAAGGAACTGGAATAGCCCGCAGTCGACGTGCTTCCGTAGCCTGCGACCAGGTCGCTGCGCTCCTGTGCCGTCTGGGTACTGCCGTAACCGGCGGTCAGTATGCTTTTGAAGCCCGCCGTCTGAGTGCTTCCATAGCCGGCGATCAGCGAACTGTTTGACCCTGCCGTTGAAGTGCTGCCATAGCCTGTGACAAGGTCGCTGTGTTCTCTGGCGGTCTGGGTACTGCCATAACCGGCGGTCAGCATGCTTCTGTAACTCGCGGTCTGGGTGCTGCCATAACCTGCGATCAGCGAACTGCCCGAGCCTGCGGTTCCCGTACTGCCATAGCCCGCAATCAGGTCGCTACCGTCCCTGGCCGTCTGAGTACTGCCATAACCAGCGGTCAGGATACTTTTGTGGCCCGCTGTCTGTGTACTTCCATAACCCGCAATGATGAAACTCTCGTGACCTGCGGTACCTGTACTTCCGTAACCGGTGGTGAGGTTACTGGCAGCCCCGGCCGTTTGCGTACTGCCATAGCCTGATGTGAGTACGCTGCCCTGCTGTGCGGTCTGGGTACTGCCATAACCTGCCGTGAGCGAGCTTTCACTGCCCGAGGTTTGCGTGCTGCCGTAACCGGCGATCAGCGAGCTGTCAGCGCCAGCTGTTCCGGTACTGCCATATCCGGCCGTCAGGGTGCTGCCCTCACGGGCAGTCTGGGTACTGCCATAGCCTGCGGTAAGCGAACTTTCGCTGCCTGACGTCTGCGTGCTGCCATATCCGGCGATCAACGAACTGTCGGCACCTGCCGTGCCAGTGCTGCCGTAGCCCGCCGTCAGGTTGCTGCCTTCCTGAGCCGTTTGCGTACTGCCGTAACCCGCTGTCAGCGCACTGTCACTTCCCGAGGTCTGCGTGCTGCCGTATCCCGCGATCAGCCAGCTGTCAGGTTGCTGCCCTCCTGGGCCGTCTGCGTACTGCCGTACCCCGCCGTGAGCGAGCTGTCACTGCCCGAGGTTTGCGTGCTGCCGTAACCGGCGATCAGCGAGCTGTCGGAACCTGCCGTGCCGGTGCTGCCATACCCAGCAGTGAGATTGCTGCCTTCCTGAGCCGTCTGCGTGCTGCCGTAACCTGCGGTCAGGGCGCTGTCACTTCCCGAGGTCTGCGTGCTGCCGTATCCCGCGATCAGAGAGCTGTCGACCCCTGCTGTACCCGTGCTGCCGTACCCCGCCGTCAGATTGCTGCCCTCCTGGGCCGTCTGAGTACTGCCGTAGCCCGCGGTCAGCGAACTGTCGCCTCCCGAGGTTTGTGTACTGCCATAACCGGCGATCAACGAGCTGTCCGAGCCTGCGGTGCCGGTGCTGCCATACCCAGCGGTGAGATTGCTGCCTTCCTGAGCCGTTTGCGTGCTGCCGTAACCCGCTGTGAGCGAGCTGTCTTCTGCTGTCCGAACCTGCCGTGCCGGTGCTGCCATACCCAGCGGTGAGATTGCTGCCTTCCTGAGCCGTTTGCGTGCTGCCGTAACCCGCTGTGAGTGAGCTGTCCCCGCCAGAAGTCTGAGTACTGCCGTAACCGGCGATCAGCGAGCTGTCCGAGCCTGCCGTGCCGGTGCTGCCGTACCCTGCCGTCAGGTTGCTGCCTTCGCAGGCGGTCTGGGTGCTGCCGTAACCCGCTGTCAGCGCGCTGTCCCCACCGGCGGTCTGGGTGCTTCCATAGCCAGCGACCAGCGAGCTGTCGGAGCCGGCGGTGCCTGTACTTCCATAACCGGCAATTAGATCACTGTGGTTGCCAGCGGTCTCGTTACTGCCATAACCGGCAATCAGACGACTGTGATTGTCGCCACTCAACGTGCTGCCGTAAGTGGCGGTCTGCACATTCTGCGGCGTCGTCACCGGCAGGGTGTTTACTGGGGCGGCAGCCGCGCTGACCGACGCGACATCGAACACTTCATGACGGGCCTGTTCGGCCACCGGTAACGTGACACTTGCTACCGCAGGCATGGGCGTGGGTATGGCCGTAGGCATTGGCGTTAACGTTGACGTTGACGTTGACGTTGACGCAGGGTCGGCCTGACGTGCCGAAATGAAGTGTGACGCGCTGATCCTGTCGCCGACATGAACCACCTCGGCCCGCGGAAACTTGACCATTCCCGGCTCTTCCAGACTGATGATGTCTGCAACGGCAACTTCACAGACAATCCATCGAGCATCGGCATGCACGCTTAGAAAAGCGCTGGTTCCAGCGCCCCACAGTAAACCGACCAGACCATTCTCATGCCGCCTGGTTGACTGCCAGTATCTGGATTCCACCGTGCCGGACGCGGGCCATATAAGGCCGCAGTGATCGGCCATGTTATTTGCACAGGTACGCAGCACCAACGCCTTGTCGAGAGTCATTACAGCATCCTCATAGATCCTTTAAATAAAAGCAGCCGCACTTATCAAGCATTGCTTTATAGGACAACTGCCATGTCAGCCTTAATCCAAACATGGAACGATCGTGCAAATAATACCAACTAAACAGCGCCTATCCTTCCACACCAAAAACCTACCACACCCCACTAACAAACATTAATTAATATTAAGATTTTTCTTAAATCCGCTGAAAACTAGAATAATTACTCTGGGAAATTTCATCAAAAAAACCAACTAATTTAACGCCACCTCGCCAGCAACAATAGAATAATACTCATTAATTTTTTTTGTTAATCAAATGTATGCATTATACAAAACCTATTAAACAGGCTGTACATTGCACACATTCTTATCAACGAAATGAGTATTTATTTATAGAAAACAGCGAACTAACGGTGGCACAGACCGCGCTTGGGAAGTGGGTTTGCCACACCGGCATTCAGTCGCCGTTCACCTCTGCGCGCACATGAATAGCATCATGACGCCAGTATTCGAGGTCACAGTCGATCAACCGATCTTTCCGATCATAATTGACACGTGCAATGCGCAGGCCCGGGCTACCCAGTGAAACCTTCAGTGCAGCGGCTGCTTCGCTGTGCAGCGCCGTGGGGACCATGTCGAAGCGCACCCGACCGTAATGAATGTCATAGCGGCGGGCGTAGAGTTCACTGAGCGATTCGTTCAGGTCGTGTTCGAGAATGCCGGGGAACAACTCCGGTCTCAGGTAGTGCTCGACATACAGCACCAGACGCTGATCGATCCGTCGCGCGCGACAGATCTGGATCACGCTCGACAGCGCCGGCAGTTCCAGCATTTCGCAGATCATCGCTGAAGCAGGTTGCAGGCGTGCAGACAGAAGCCGGGTGTGCGGCACCCTTCCCTGGGCACAGACCATTGCGTGGAAATGGCTACGCCTGATCAGGTCATAGGCCAGTCGCGGCGGCGAGATGAACCAGCCACGCCGCTCTTCCCGATAGATCAACCCCTGCGCCTCAAGCTGCAACAGCGCTTCACGCAAGGTGATGCGGGTGGTGGCGAATACCTCGCTGAGCTTGCGCTCTGCAGGCAACTTGCTGCCATGCGGCAACAAACCATGTTCGATCTGCTCCTGCAGCGCATGGCAAATGGTTGTTACAGCCCGTGGCACATCTTCGCGCATTCCGGTATCCGTCTGGACTAGACCAGCCCTGTTACGAGGCATACATCAGTGCAGCCAACGCCGTTGACTCCCTTGCCGTGAGCCTAGGCCGGGGACATGACTGTACTGTTACAGGACAAATCACGTTGCATGCCAACTGCGCCGAAAAGAGCCTATAACCCCCTGCCCAACAGGCCCATTGCGATGGTCTACGCTTAGCGCCAGGCACTGCCGGGGCCCGTGAAAAACGCTTTTGTCCGTGCAACACGACACGAAAATGTCATGCAAAAAGCCTAACTTGGCTCAGGTATTGCTGATCTAGACCAAATAATCCGCAACGAACACTTTTCTCAAGAAGTGCACTAGGAGCTCCGAATGAAACATCTTTTGTTGGCATCACTCCTCGGTTCAGCCATGGCAATGAGTTCGCTGGTCATGGCTGCGGACACGGATCTTAAAACGCTGGAGGCTGCGGCCAAGGCTGAAGGCGCGGTCAACAGCCTCGGCATGCCGGATGACTGGGCAAACTGGGGCGGCATCTGGAAAGACCTGGAAGCCAAATATGGCCTCAAGCACATGGACACCGACATGAGTTCGGCCCAGGAGATCGCCAAGTTCGAGGCGGAGAAAGACAACGCCAGCGGTGACATTGGCGACGTAGGCGCAGCGTTCGGCCCTATCGCCACAGCAAAAGGCGTTACCCAGCCTTACAAGCCAACTACCTGGGATCAGATCCCGACCTGGGCCAAGGACAAGGACGGCCACTGGGCGCTGGCCTACACCGGCACCATCGCCTTCATCGTCAACAAAAACCTGCTGCACGGCTCTGAAATCCCGAAAAGCTGGGCTGACCTGAAAACCGGCAAATACAAGGTGTCCATCGGCGACGTGAGCACTGCGGCTCAGGCTGCCAACGGTGTACTGGCAGCGGCCATCGCCATGAAAGGTGACGAAACCAACATCGCACCGGGCCTGGCACTGTTCACCGATCTGGCCAAACAGAAGCGTCTGTCGCTGGCCAACCCGACCATTCAGACCATCGAGAAAGGCGAAATCGAAGTCGGTGTGGTCTGGGACTTCAACGGCCTGAGCTACAAAGCCAAGATGACCAAACCCGATGATTACGTCGTGCTGATCCCTTCGGACGGCTCGGTGATTTCCGGCTACACCACCATCATCAACAAGTATGCCAAACATCCGAACGCCGCCAAGCTGGCGCGTGAATACACCTTCAGCGACGCGGGTCAGATCAATCTGGCCAAGGGCAATGCACGCCCGATTCGCGTAGAGCACATCAAACTGCCTGAAGATGTTCAAGCCAAACTGCTGCCGCAAGACCAGTACAAAAACGCCAAGCCAATCGAGAACGCAGAGGCGTGGGAGAAAACTTCCAAAGCGCTGCCGCAGATGTGGAACGAGCAGGTCATCATCGAGATGAACTGATCCTCTCCTGCGGCTCAGGGATGAAGTCGTGTACTCCGGGCGAGCCAGTCTCGCCCGTTCTTTCAAAGCGAGTCGCCCATGAAACACAACGTCATCCTGATCGTGCTGGACGGCCTCAATTACGAAGTCGCACGCCATGCGATGGGGCACCTGCAAGCCTGGCATGATGCGGGCCGGGCCGCGCTCTACAAGATGGAATGCGAACTGCCCGCCCTCTCACGCCCCCTTTACGAATGCATACTGACCGGTGTCGCGCCCATCGACAGCGGCATCGTGCATAACAACGTCTCGCGCCTGTCGAATCAGCGCAGCATCTTTCACTATGCTCGCGACGCCGGGCTGAGCACTGCAGCAGCGGCCTATCACTGGGTCAGCGAGCTGTACAACAGCACCCCGTTCGACCCGGCACGCGATCGCCATACGGAAGCCACGGATCTGCCGATTCAGCACGGACTGTTCTACTGGGCCGATCACTACCCTGATTCGCACCTGTTCGCCGACGCCGAAAGCCTGCGCCTCGGGCACGCCCCGAACTTTCTGCTGATCCACCCCATGAACATCGACGACGCCGGGCACAAGCACGGCCTCGACACTGCGCAGTACCGCAACAGCGCCCGCAGCGCAGACATCATTCTGGCTGACTACCTGCAACGCTGGCTGGATGCGGGTTATCAAGTGCTGGTGACGGCCGACCACGGCATGAACAATGACCGCTCGCACAACGGGCTGTTGCCGGAAGAGCGTGAGGTGCCGCTGTTCGTCATCGGTGATGCCTTCAGCCTGAATGTCGACGCCGCGCCGCGCCAGATCGATCTGTGCGGCACCGTCTGCGAGCTGCTTGGCGTGCCGCACGACAAACCGGTCTGCCGGGAGATTCTCAATTGACAACCTTTTCCCGAGGCAAGTGGCTGGGGCTGTTGTGCCTGCTGCCCTTCGCCGTATTTTTCATCGTGTTTCAGATCGCACCGCTGCTGTGGGTCGCGATCCACAGCCTGCAAAGCGATGCCGGCTGGGGCTGGGAAAACTTCATCCGGGCGTTCAGCTCGAAGTTCTACCGGCAAGCCATTCAGTACAGCCTGGAGATCAGCTTCTGGTCGAGCCTGTTCGGCATCATCATCTCGATCCTGGGTGCCTATTCGCTGCGCAAGGTGGATTCGCGGCTGCGCGATTTCGTCAACTCGTTCGCCAACATGACCAGCAATTTTGCCGGCGTTCCACTGGCGTTCGCGTTCATCATCCTGCTGGGGTTCAACGGCGCGCTGACCCTGATCCTCAAGCAGACCGGGATCATCGATGACTTCAACCTGTATTCCAAGACCGGACTGATCATCCTTTATACCTACTTCCAGATCCCACTCGGCGTGCTGCTGCTCTACCCCGCATTCGATGCCGTGCGCGAAGACTGGAACGAGTCGGCAGCATTGCTGGGAGCCAGCAGCTATCAGTTCTGGCGCTACATCGGCCTGCCGGTGCTGACCCCGGCGCTGCTCGGCACGTTTGTCATTCTGCTGGCCAATGCGCTGGGCGCCTATGCCACGGTCTACGCGCTGACCACCGGCAATTTCAACGTATTGCCGATCCGTATCGCGGCGATGGTCGCGGGGGATATCACGCTGGATCCGAACATGGCCAGCGCGCTGGCGATGATTCTGGTCGGGCTCATGACCCTGGTCACCGTGGTCCATCAGTGGTTGTTGAGAAGGAGCTACCATGTCACGCGTTGAACGAGGGCCTGCGAGCATTTATCACAAGACGGTGGTCTACCTGCTGTTCCTGATCCTGTTGCTGCCACTGGCCGGCACCTTCCTGTACTCGGTCGCGACCAGTTGGTCGGCGACCATTCTGCCCAGCGGCCTGACCTTCAAATGGTACGTGGCGCTGTGGAGCGACCCACGCTTTCTGACGGCGTTCGGCCAATCGTTGCTGGTCTGCGTCGGCGCACTGGTCCTTTCGGTGGTGCTGATTCTGCCCCTGCTGTTCGTCGTGCATTACTACTTTCCGCGCCTCGACGGGCTGATGAACATCCTCATCCTGCTGCCGTTCGCCGTGCCGCCCGTGGTCTCCTCGGTCGGCCTGCTGCAGCTGTATGGCTCAGGCCCCATGGCGATGGTCGGTACACCGTGGATTCTGATTGGTTGTTACTTCACGGTCGCCCTGCCCTTCATGTACCGCGCCATCACCAACAACCTGCAGGCCATCAACCTGACAGACCTGATGGACGCCGCCCAGTTGCTCGGCGCCAGCACCTGGCAGGCGGCGTTCATGGTCGTGCTGCCCAACCTGCGCAAGGGCCTGATGATTGCCCTGCTGCTGTCGTTCTCGTTCCTGTTCGGCGAATTCGTGTTCGCCAACCTGCTGGTCGGCACGCGCTATGAAACCCTGCAGGTCTACCTCAACAACATGCGCAACAGCAGTGGTCACTTCAACAGCGCGCTGGTGATTTCCTATTTCCTCTTCGTGCTGGTGCTGACCTGGGCCGCCAATCGACTGAACAAGGACAAAGACTGAGATGAGTTTTGTCAGTATTGAAAACCTGCAGAAAAGCTACGCCAGCACGTCAGTGTTCAGCGATATCAACTGCAGCATCGCGAAGGGCGAATTCGTTACCTTGCTGGGCCCGTCGGGCTGCGGCAAATCCACGTTATTGCGCTGCATTGCCGGGCTGACCCCGGTCAACAGCGGGCGCATTCTGCTCGATGGCAGCGACCTGGTGCCGCTCACGCCGCAAAAGCGCAACATCGGCATGGTGTTCCAGAGCTATGCGCTGTTTCCCAACATGACCGTCGAGCAAAACGTTGCCTTCGGGCTGCGCATTCAGAAAGTCGGTGCCGACGAGAGCTCAAGGCGTGTTGCCGAGATTCTGCGCATGGTCGAGCTGCACGATTTTGCCACGCGCTACCCGCATCAACTGTCCGGCGGGCAATGCCAGCGTGTGGCGCTGGCGCGCTCGCTGGTCACTCGCCCGCGTCTGCTGTTGCTCGATGAGCCGCTGTCGGCGCTGGACGCGCGGATTCGCAAGAACCTGCGTGAACAGATACGCGCCATTCAGCGCGAGCTGAGCCTGACCACTATTTTCGTGACCCACGACCAGGAAGAGGCACTGACCCTGTCAGACCGTATCTTCCTGATGAACCAGGGCCGGATCGTGCAGAGCGGTGACGCCGAGACACTGTACACCGCGCCGGTGGACGTTTTCGCCGCAGGCTTCATCGGCAACTACAACCTGCTGGAAGCCGACGATGCCACTCGCCTGATGCAGCGCCCGATCAACAGCCGTGTGGCGATCCGCCCTGAGTCGATCCAATTGAGCCTGACGGGCGAACTGGAAGGCGAAGTACGCAGTCACAGTCTGCTCGGCAACGTCATCCGCTACCGGGTCCAGGCGCGTGGCGTAGACCTTGTGGTCGACGTACTGAACCGCAGCGCCGACGACCTGCACCCGGACGGAAGGCGTGTAACACTGAACATTGAACCGTCGGCACTCTGCGCCTTGAACTGAGCGTTGCCTTGAACTGAACGCGCCGTGAACTGAATTCGTTCTGCACGCATAACGCCACGCGCTTGCCGATCAAGACGCCATGCGTGAAGCTGACAGCCGACTCAACAGACTTTTAGGAGAAACGCACATGCCCCTGGCAATTTTCGACCTGGACGAGACCCTGATCGGTGGTGACTGCGCCACGCTCTGGAGCGAGCAGATGGGTCGCCTGGGCTGGGTTGACTCGACGTCGTTCATGCAACGCAACGACGAACTGATGGCCGCCTACAGCGAGGGCAAGCTCGCGATGGAAGACTACATGGCCTTCAGCCTGGAACCCATGGCTGGCCGTACCCCTGAAGAAATCGACCATCTGGTCGGCCCTTGGGTCGAGGACGTCATCGAGCCGATCATCTACAGCGACGCCTGCACATGCATTGCAAAGCACCGCGCCAAGGGTGACCGCATTCTGGTGATCTCGGCGTCGGGCGTGCACTTGGTCAAGCCGATCGCCGAACGCCTCGGGATCGACGAAGTGCTGGGTATCGAACTGGACGTGCAGCACGGCGTCTACAGCGGTGCAACCGTCGGCGTGCTGACCTATCGGGAAGGCAAGATCACGCGCCTGATGGAATGGCTGGATGCCGAGGGGGAAAATCTCGAGGGTGCGAGTTTCTATTCGGATTCGCGCAATGACCTGCCGCTGCTGCTCAAGGTTGACCACCCTAACGTGGTCAACCCCGATGCCGTGTTACTGGAACACGCGCAGAAAGCGGGCTGGCCGGTGCACGACTGGAGCTGAGTCCAGAGGCACCGCCTGATCAGACCAGGCTTTCGTCGATGACCAGCACGATCTTGCCGGACACCGTGTTGGTCGCCAGCTCTTCGAACGCCGCCTCGGCATCCTTGATCGCAAAGGATTTCGCCAGTTGCGGCTTGAGGCGGCCCTCAGTGAACAGCGGCCAGACGTGCTGGCCCAGGTCGCTGAGCAGGTCGGCCTTGAACGTGTCGTCGCGACTGCGCAAGGTCGAACCCATCAGCCGGATACGCTTGCCCAGTACGTGAGCCAGATCCACCTGCGCCTCGCGGCCGCTCATGACGCCGATCAGCACCCAGCGACCGTCCAGGGCCAGCAGTTTGACGTTGAGCTCGGCGTAGCTCGCCCCCACCGGGTCGAGGATGACGTTGAACGGTGCAAAGTCGTTCAGGCCTTCAAGGCTTTCGCTGCGTACCACACCGCCCTGAGCACCCAGTTCGACGCAATAGGCCAGACGTTCGGTCGAGCCGACACTGACCCAGACCGGGTTGCCAAATGCCTTGCAAAGCTGAATCCCGGCTGAACCAACCCCACTTGCGCCAGCGTGCAGCAAAACCTTCTCGCCAGGCTTGAGCCCGGCGAGCTCGAACAGGTTCAACCACGCAGTGGCATAGACCTCGGGAATGGCGGCCGCCTCGTGCAGCGACAGACCTTCCGGTACCGGCAGCACGTGTCGCCCATCGACCACCACTTCTTCGGCCATCGCCCCGCCCGCCAACAGCGCGCAGACGCGGTCTCCGACGACCCAGGAGGTACCCGGACCGACTTCGGCGATCACGCCGGAGCACTCCAGACCCAGCGTCTGAGTGACGCCGGGCGGCGGCGGATACTTGCCTTCGCGCTGTAACAGATCGGCACGATTCAAACCTGCCGCAGCCACTTTGATACGTACCTGCCCCACATCGAGGGCCGGACTCGGCTCCTCGACCCATTCCACATGTCCTTCAACGCCTTGCAATGCCTTCACGGTGCCTCCATAGTGAGTCCAGACTGAGCCCGTGGCTGTTTTGCCCGGGCTTTTGCATTATGCGGCCGGGTCCAAAGGAACCGGCGACCTCAAAGACGGCCTAATATGCGTTATCAATTGTCCTCGCGTCGAATCAGCATGAAGCAATTATTCCCCAGCACTGCCCTCGCACTGTTTGTCGGCCTTAGCGTTTTGCCGATGTCAGCCAGTACCTTTGCCGCCAACAGCTGGGATAATCTTCAGCCGGACCGCGACGAAGTGATTGCCAGCCTCAACGTGGTTGAGCTGCTCAAACGACATCACTACAGCAAGCCGCCCCTGGACGACAAGCGTTCGGCGATTATTTACCAGAGCTACATCAAGCAACTGGACCCCTCGCGCAGCTATTTCATGGCCAGCGACATTGCCGATTTCGACAAATGGCAGTTCCAGTTCGACGACTTCCTGAAAAGCGGCGACCTGAACGCCGGCTTCACCATCTACAAGCGCTATCTGGACCGCGTCAATGCGCGTCTGAATTTTGCGCTGGCCGAGTTGGGCAAGGGCGTCGACAAGCTCGACTTCAATACCAAGGAAACCCTGCTGGTCGACCGCAAGGACGCCGCATGGCCCAAGGATACTGCCGAGCTCGACGAACTGTGGCGCAAGCGCATCAAGGATGAAGTCCTGCGTCTGAAGATTGCAGGCAAGGACCCGGCGAAGATTCAGGAAACCCTGACCAAGCGCTACAAGAATCAGCAGGCGCGTCTGAACCAGACCCGTGCCGAAGATATCTTCCAGGCCTACATCAACACGTTCGCCATGTCCTACGACCCGCACACCAACTACCTGTCACCTGACAGCGCGGAGAACTTCGACATCAACATGAGCCTGTCGCTGGAAGGCATCGGCGCCGTGTTGCAAAGCGACAACGACAACGTGAAGATCGTGCGTCTGGTCCCGGCAGGTCCGGCGGCCAAGACCAAACAGGTCGCTCCGGCCGACAAGATCGTGGCCGTTGCCCAGGGCGACAAGGAAATGGTCGACGTGATCGGCTGGCGCCTCGATGAAGTGGTCAAGCTGATTCGCGGTCCGAAAGGCTCGGTGGTACGCCTGGAGATCATCCCGGCCAGCAATGCACCGAACGACCAGACCAGCAAGATCGTTGCCATTACCCGTGAAGCGGTGAAGCTTGAAGAACAGGCGGCCAAGAAGTCGATCCTGCACCTCAAGCAGGACGGCAAGGATTACAAGCTCGGGGTCATCGACATTCCAGCCTTCTATCTGGACTTCAAGGCCTACCGGGCTGGCGATCCTGAATACAAGAGCACTACCCGTGACGTGAAGAAACTGCTCACCGAATTGCAGGCCGAGAAGGTCGACGGTGTGGTACTGGATCTGCGCAACAACGGTGGTGGTTCGTTGCAGGAAGCCACCGAGCTGACCAGCCTGTTCATCGACAAGGGCCCGACCGTGCTGGTGCGTAATGCCGACGGCAAGGTCGACGTCCTGGAAGACGAAGCCAAGGGCGCGTTCTACAAAGGCCCGATGGCATTGCTGGTCAACCGTCTGTCTGCGTCGGCGTCGGAGATTTTCGCCGGGGCGATGCAGGATTATCACCGCGCGCTGGTGATCGGTGGCCAGACCTTCGGTAAAGGCACCGTGCAGACCATTCAGCCGCTCAATCACGGCGAACTGAAACTGACACTGGCCAAGTTCTATCGGGTTTCCGGTCAGAGCACCCAGCATCAGGGCGTGGTACCGGACATCACGTACCCATCGCTGATCGACACCAAGGAAATCGGCGAGAGCGCGCTGCCCGAAGCCATGCCGTGGGACAGCATCAAACCGGCGATCAAGCCGGCAATCGACCCGTTCAAGCCGTTCCTGGCCCAATTGCAGGCGCGTCATGAAGCACGTTCGGCAAAAGACGCCGAGTTCGTGTTCATCGAGGATCGCCTGGCGCTGGCCAAGAAGCTGATGAACGAGAAGACCGTCAGCCTCAATGAAGCCGACCGTCGTGCCGAGCATGCGTCTATCGAAAGCAAGCAACTTGCGCTGGAAAACACCCGCCGCAAGGCCAAGGGTGAAGAGCCGCTCAAAGAGCTGAAGAAGGAAGATGAAGACGCGCTGCCGGTAGAAGACGAGAAAACCAAACCCGAGGACGATGCCTACCTGGCAGAGACCGGGCGCATTCTCATCGACTATCTGGGTCTGAGTGCGGCTGTCGCGAAAAAGTAACGCAGGCTCATTGATGGCCAGTTAGCCGCAACGTCATCAAACAGTCATGAAGCTGTCGTGAAATACGGGGCTGAACGCGAAAGCGCTCAGCCCTTTTTCATTCTCTCCGAGACGACCATGACCATAACAGAGCAGCTGAGCGCACTGAGTTCCATTCTGGCTCGTGGTGATTTGCACAGCTTGTTCCAACCCATCGTCTCGCTGTCGGAGCACCGGATTCTGGGCTATGAAGCCTTGACCCGCGGCCCGTCCAACAGCGCCCTGCACTCGCCCCTGAATCTGTTCGCCATCGCCCGCCAGGCCGGGCGTTTGAGCGAGCTGGAGTTAAGTTGCCGAGACAGCGCCTGCCGACGTTTCAGTCAGCAGAAGTTGCCGGGCAAGCTGTTTCTCAACGTCTCTCCCGAATCGCTGCTCGAAAGCTCTCATCCTCCGGGTCGGACGCTGGAAATGCTGCGCCGATACCTCATCGCGCCGAAGGACGTGGTCATCGAACTGACCGAGCAGATGCCTACCGACGATTTCGACCTGCTGTACAACGCCTTGCATCACTATCGCGACATGGGCTTCTCCATTGCGCTGGACGATCTCGGTGCCGGTTATTCGAGCTTGCGACTGTGGTCGGAGCTGCGCCCGGACTATGTGAAAATCGATCGGCACTTCATCGACGGCATTCATCAGGATGCGGTGAAGCGCGAGTTCGTCGGCTCCATGCTGCAGATGGCCAAGGCTTCCAGAGCGACGGTGATTGCCGAAGGCATCGAATTGCCCGAAGAGCTGGCGACGCTGAAAGACATGGGCGTGAACCTGGTTCAAGGCTATCTGCTAGCGCGCCCTCAGGAGCGCCCGCCGCGCGACACTCGCGCCATGCTGCCCAGGACAGAGATCGCAGTGACGCCGCTCAACGAAGAAGCGGCCGACCTGTCTGCCCTGCTCAACCCGCAGCCATCGGTCAGCCAGTCAACTCCCACTGCTGAAGTGCTGGAAGCGTTTCGCAGGCAGGCCAACCTCAACTCTTTGGCGGTGCTGGATGACGACGCCCGACCGTGTGGCATCGTCCACCGGCACTCATTGTCCGAGGCCCTGCTCAAGCCCTTCGGCACCGAGCTGTTTGCCCGCAAACCGATCAGCCGTCTGATGAGCAGTGACTTTCTGGCCGTGGAAGTCAGCCAGTCGCTGCAACAGGTCAGCCGGCTGTTGACCAGCCGTGCCCGGCAACGCATCGAGGAGGATTTCATCATCACCTCGAACGGTACCTATCTTGGGCTGGGCCGGGTGATCGACGTGCTCAAGCTGATTACCGAAATGAAGATCCAGCAGGCACGTTACGCCAACCCGCTGACCCTGCTGCCCGGCAACGTCCCGATTCAGCAGTGCCTGACTCGACTGCTGCAGCAAGGCCGCGCATCGATGATCTGCTACGTGGACATCGACAGTTTCAAGCCCTTCAACGACATCTACGGTTATGCCCGTGGCGACGAGGTGCTGCTGTGTCTGGCGCAATGCCTCAACGACCGCATCGATCCGGCCAGGGACTTTGTCGGGCACATCGGCGGAGATGATTTTCTGATGGTGCTGGGCTTTGATGACTGGGAACGACGCCTGAAAAGCCTGCTGGATGATTTTCAGAATCAATGCCGTCGTTTCTACCGCGCAGAACACCTGGAAGCCGGGTGCTTCATCGCCCTCAACCGGCAGGGCCAACGCCAGGAATTCCCCCTGCTGTCGCTGTCGATTGGGGTGGTGCACCTGCATGAAGAAAGCTGCACGTTGGTCGATGCCAGCCAACTGGCCGACCTCGCTTCACAGGCCAAGCACTTCGCCAAGGATGTCGCCGGCGCAAGCATTCACGTCATAGACTCGACGCGGCTGGATTTGTTGATGCAGGCGTGAGGGCCGGTGCCATTCCCCTACTGCGCTTCAACTTCCGGATAACTGTATTCGAACACCCGAACCACTTCCGAGGCGTGCCATGAGGCTGCCGCGACGCCGTCCGAAGGTCCGGAGAAACGGCCCAGGCGTTCGGCACACTCGAAAAAACCAGGACGCGGCAGGCGGCTTGCGCCCTGGCTGATGACCAGCGAACTGCGCAAGGGCTGTTCAGCGCGGGCATCCATGGCGGCGAGGTGCTCAAGAGCCGCCGTCAGGGTCTGCATCGCCGGACTGGGCAGTTGCAAGCGTTCCACCAGCGCGCGATAGGTCAGCAAATGCCGTTGGCGACGGGCCAGATCGAGCTCATTGAGCAGCCCGTCCCAATGCTGACGACTGATGCGCACGCTCACGACTCACCTCGCCAGCCCGGCACCCCAAGCTCCCACGCCAGGCTGCGCTTGATCGCGCCGTCCGGCTCACGAGTACCGTTCTCGATCAATTCCAGATAGGACGGGCTGATCCCGACGGTACGCGCCAGGCTCGCCGCTTCAAGGCCCTTGGCCTCGCGCAGTGCACGCAACTCATCGAACCCTGGAAGCTCACCGGCGGTAGTGCCGGAAGTCGATACAGCTGGCTCGCTGGACGGTTTGCCGGCCAGTCCGGCAGCCTTGAGCAGCGCTTGATACTGCGCCCAGGGCAGCACTGCATATTCAGGCTCCCCGTCACGGGATATCACTTGAAGATCCATAGAGTCACCTTGTACTACACGACCGCATACTGATCAGGCCTGATCCATAGGCAGGCATCTTAACAGCGGAACGCCAGGGCTTGTGCTCAATCCGTGAGACTTACACCTTACCCCGCTCTTGCTCCAGCAGTGCCTGAGTCTTCGGCAGTTGCTCGACCACGATGAGTTTCTCGGGCGATTGCTGCGCCCGCCATGCACGAAAGGCATCCAGTTCATTGCTCAAGTGCTTGGTAACCCATGCAAGCACGGCGATGTCATCGAGCATGCCGAGGCCGGGTATCCAGTCGGGGATCGCATCCAGCGGGCTGAGGAAGTACATCAGACCGGCGACGATGGACAGAATCGCTTTGGGGCTGATGCTGCGGTATTCGCCCCGCCAGTAAGCCAGGCACAAGGCCTGCAGCAAACGCAGGTCTTCCTTGAGCTTGCCGAGACGATTACCTTCACTGTTGCCCTTGCGCGCGACAGCGAACAATAGCCCTGGCAATCGCCCGGCTGCCAGCAGACGCCGGGCTCCGGGCAGATAACGGATAAAATTCCACGGTGCTTTCATACCCACTCCCGCTCAGCAAAATGTCGTTCGATAAAAGCAGGTCCGCTGGACCTGCCTGGCCAAAGCCACAAGGTTATCCACAATAATTGTGGATAACCTTGTGAACAGTGGCTTTTTTCCAGCCTCAACCCCCCGTTTTCGGGGGGCCACAGTCAAATCGGGCGTTTTTTACTCACAAAAAAACTACAAACGTGTGAACCCGATACCCTCTATGAGACGAGTGCCTTGATCCTGCCGGACTGTCGGACAATGCTTTTGCATGCATCCATGGTAGTGGGACTGCCCGAATGGCCAAGCGTTCGGGAAATAAGCCGGACACAAAAACGCCCTGTCGAGACAGGGCGTTTTCTGTAGCCAGGTAGAGCGTTACTTCTTGGCCGGAGCCGAAGCGGCAGGGGCTGCCTCTTCTTCTTCGTCGGCATCAGCACCTGCAGTCGGTGCCGCTGCAGGGTCTTTGATACCCAGCAGTTCGAGATCGAACACCAGTACCGAGTTGGCCGGGATCGCCGGGCTCGGGCTCTGTGCGCCGTAAGCCAGATCACTCGGGATGAAGAGTTTGATCTTCTCGCCGACGTGCATCAGTTGCAGGCCTTCGACCCAACCCGGAATCACACCGCCAACAGGCAGGTCGATCGGGCTGCCGCGCTCAACGGAACTGTCGAAGACCTTGCCGTCGATCAGCTTGCCTTCGTAGTGAACAGTCACAACATCGGTAGGCTTGGGCTGAGGGCCATCGGCTTTCTTGATGATCTGATACTGCAGGCCGGAAGCGGTGGTGACCACGCCGTCCTTCTTACCGTTCTCTTCGAGGAATTTCTTGCCAGCGGCAGAAGCCTCTTCGCTCATCTTCGCCAGACGCTCTTCGGAACGCTTTTGCAGCGCGGAGAAGGCTTCAACCAGCTCTTCGTCCTTGAGTTTCTGATCTTTCTTGCCGACAGCGTCTTCGATACCCAGGGCTACAGCCTTGGAATCCAGATCATCCATACCTTCCTGAGCCAGGCTTTTGCCCATGTTCAGACCGATGCCATAAGACGCTTTTTGTGCTGGGGTTTTCAGCTCAACGGTGCTGGCTTGCTTGTCACAACCTGCGAGTACCAGACCGACCAGGGCAATCGCCGCTGCCAACCGATGCTGTTTCATGCTAATTCCTTGTTCATGCGCCAAAAGGGCAAACGAGTAAAGCCGCGAGCTTATCAGGCCGCCGCGATCAATGGCTACCGGCATGAGAGGGAGAAAACGCCGATAAGTTCAGGTATCCAAAGGTTTTCCCGGATCTGTACCGCATTGTTCAGTTGCAGTTCAGTTTGTGATTCGCGACGGCAAGGCGCCGGCACGCTGCACAGGGCTCAGCCCACGGGACTGATCACACCGGCATCGGGCCAGCGCTCACTGGTCTGCAGCACGCGCAGATGCCCGGCCCGCGCCACCCGAAGGACGAAATCCTGCACGCTGAGGGTACCGGCCGCGAGTTGCGCCTGAATGGACCCGCCCCCCGAATAGACACGCGATACGCTTTGCAACAGTTGAAACTCCTCGTCGGACTGGCTGGGTGTGTAACAAAGCAGTGCGCCGTCGGCTGCCGAGAAATAAACGGCGGACATTTCGAAACCATAGCGAATCGGCATGCCTTTGCGGCGCTGGGCCGGTTTGTGCCGATAGCTGAACATCCGATGCAGGTCATCCGGCTCGAAGAAATCGTTCATCACTTCACGCCCACCCTCGACGGCCAGATTGGCTGAACAAAAATACATACCGTCCACACGATAGCCGTCAGGCAATGCAGGCCGGTAATACGCATCGGGATGGAACGCCGAACACGGCGCATACACTGGCATGCCGTCATCGAGCGTCGGCTCGGCAATCCGATAGGCTCGGGTGACCGGATTGAACAGAAGAAAACCGATGATCTGTGAATGAATACGACTGCCGATACGGCCATGTGCGTAGCGTGCAGCCTCGTCGGCGCTGTCGAACGGCGCGCTGAGGCTCAAAGATCGGGGCGGCCATTGCACGTCGCAGCTTGCGGGCGATTTGACCGGCGCCGCGCGAGCAGCGGTTGCGTCAGGATACGGGTGCCAGTCGGCCAGCACTTTGCCCACCCGTCCCCACAGTAGGCTGGGCACTATCACGCGCAGATCCCCGGCACCGGCCAGCAGACGAACCACATCACTGGGCATCATGCTGAGGTTCTGCAACGCCTGGTGGATCTGGCTGAGTTCACACAGGTGCGGCATGCTCGGCGGACCGGAGACGCGCGCAAACAAGGCGTCTTCGGCGGCAGAGCGAGACAGTGTGTATTTGATCAGGGAACCGTCAGGCCCGGAAAGATAGGTCGCCGAACACACCTTCTGATCATCGATCACTGCGTAAATGTCGCCGACTGAAAGGCTGTTCGGGTAAGTGACCTTTTCACTCTCCGGCCACTCGTCGAGCCCGGCCTGCAGTGACGGGTGAGAATGGTAGACCGCATAGTCGTCATGCCCATGCGGGTAGAGCACATAACCTTCCTGCTCGTTGCGCGGGAAGACTTCATTGGGATCGAAGCTGAACTGGCTGCCGTTCATGGGTTCGGTCGCGATGTATTTGCCATCCCTGCGAACCAGAATGAAACCGCCGTATTCGCGATCACGCCGGTCGCCGATCCGCTCATGAGCATAACGCGCCGCATCATCAGGATGATCGAACGGCGCGCTGAGCGTCGGCATATCGGGGTGGTGATCGATGGATCGCTTGAAGAGTCTTTTTCTGGGGTGCATGCACGGTTCCTTGAAAGCCTGACTGATTGAGCCATGAGCGTAAGGAAACCCGAGACAGCGAGTGACATAGATGAATATGACGTTATGTAGATCAGCCAGCGCCGAACAACATGAAATTAAAGATAATTTTTAAGCGTTCCGGGATGTGCTTCGATCCGCGGCGTGGGCGAATCGGCCCAGACCCTGCGTCGACCATCGCGACTGGCGACCAGGGCTTACGCAGTTTGTCGTGCTCAGGAACATTTTTATGCAACCGACCACTCGTTTTCGCTCAACGCGCTCGACAGCTCGCCAATTGGCAAGCCTGGCCTTGATCGCCACAGCAGCCCTGTTGCCGGTCAGCGCAGCCTATGCCGCCAAGAAGCCGCCGTTGGTTGTCACTGAGGGCATCAAGGCCTACCGCCTGTGCACAGGCCCCGACAATCTGTCACACGTTATCGTGGGTTCGATCGATCAAAAAGCCATGACCGATGTCAGCACCCTGCACTTCAAGGAAACCCCGGCGCACTCCACCTATGACTGGCATCCGGCACCCGAAGAGCAGTACGTGATCACCCTGTCCGGCACTCTGGAATTTTCCACCACCGGCGGCGAGAACTTTGTCCTGCACCCCGGAGAAGTGTTGCTGGCGCAGGACACCACCGGCCCTGGCCATCGCTGGAAACTGATCGACGACCAGCCGTGGCGACGCGCGTACATCATCACCAAGCCAGGTGACAAAGGCGCGTTCGTGCCGAAAGACGGAGCGCCTGCGAAGGGCTGCTGATGCAGTGATGCAGCCGCCCTCATAGAGTGCGATTAAATCGACACATCCGCCGCTGGCTCGGAAATTTCGATCAGGTTCAGATCCGGATCACGCACATACACCGACCAGATCGGCCCGGTAGCACCGGTGCGCTCGACCGGGCCTTCGACGATCGGCCAGTCCTGCTCCTGCAGGTGCACAATCACCTGCTCCAGCGGGATGGTGGCGATGAAACACAGATCCAGCGCACCCGGTACTGGCAAATGAGCCTTGGGCTCGAACTCCTTGCCGCGTTCATGAACGTTGATTTTCTGATTGCCGAAGCGGAATGCCAGACGCCCCTGACGAAAGCGTTCAGGGGTCATCCCCAGAACGCGTACGTAAAAGTCCTTGCAGGCGTCGATATCGGCAGTGGTCAGTACCAGGTGGTCCAGATGATCAATCACGGGATCAGCTCCGTTTGAAATAGAGTTCTTTTTTACGACAACGGCCACGTTTCGGATCAGATAATGCCGAGCCGACGCCATTCGGCACGTGTGGCAGCATCTATACCATGCGCTTCAAGCACGGCATCGGTGTGTTGACCGAGTGTTGGCGCAGACGATGTTACCTGACCCGGCGTGGCTTGAAGTTTAGGCACAATCCCCGGAAGGGTGACGGGTGTTCCGTCGTCCAGCGTGCCCTGCAACAGCATGTCCCGCGCCTGATAATGCGGGTCACTGGCAATGTCGGCAGCGTCGTAGATCTTGCCTGCCGGAATGCGTGCTTCGTTGAGCGCCGCAAGGACTTCGTCCATCGAGCGTTCGGCGGTCCAGGTCGAAATGGCCGCATCGATGCGCGCAACGTGCCTGACCCGCCCGTCGTTATGCTGAAGTTCGGGGTCGCTGGCCAGGTCCATGCGGCCGATCTTTTCCATCAGGCGCCGGAAGATGCTGTCGCCATTACCCGCGATCAGCGCGTACTTGCCGTCATTGCAGCGGTAGGCATTGCTCGGAGCGATGCCAGGCAGACTGCTGCCAGCCGGCTCGCGGACAGTATCGAATACCGAATACTCGGGAATCAGACTTTCCATCATGTTGAACACTGACTCGTACAACGCGACATCTATCTGCTGCCCCTCGCCACCGTTCTGCTCGCGGTGACGAAGCGCCAGCAGAACGCCGATCACACCGTGCAGCGCAGACAGCGAATCGCCAATCGATACGCCGACACGTACTGGTGTGCGCCCTGCCTCACCGGACAGATGACGCAAACCGCCCATCGCCTCGCCGATCACGCCAAAACCCGGCCGGTCGCGATACGGGCCGGTCTGCCCGTAGCCAGAGACACGCAGCATGATCAGTTTCGGATTGAGGGCGTGCAGCGCTTCCCAGCTCAACCCCCAGCCCTCAAGTGTGCCGGGGCGGAAGTTCTCGACCAGTACATCGGCATCCCGGATCAGCCGCCGTACCATTTCCTGCGCCTGAGGCTGGCGCAGATCGAGGGTCACGGACTGTTTGTTGCGGGACTGCACCGCCCACCAGACGGACGTGCCGTTATGCAGCAAACGCCATTTGCGCAGGGGGTCCCCGGTCAGCGGCGGCTCGACCTTGATGACCTCGGCACCGAACTCGGCGAGAATCTTCGCCGCGAACGGCCCGGCAATGAGCTGACCCAGCTCCACCACCTTGATGCCCTGAAGAGGCAGGCTCATGACACGTCCTTTCTTGTTGGGAGGTGGAGGAATGATCTGCGCAAATGCGCTGGATGGAAAGCCGGACGGTGCGCTGCCAGATCGGACCGCCGTAAAAAACCCCGCACCAGGCGGGGTTCATTGAATCAATTACTGCAGGCCAACTGGAAACTCATCGAGGCATCACCCGAGGCTCCCCGTTTGCCGACCATAAGCCCCAATACATTGACCTGCTCTGTTGTTGCAGCGCCGCCCAACTTGGCGTGCCCGTAGAACAGCCGCTCATGATCACTGGTATCGATGGAAGATACCGAGCAAAAACCTGGAGACTTTTCAAATTGCCCTTCCTTGAAGAGCACTTTATAAGTCGCGAAGTAGTCTTTCTGACTGCTGTAACTTACAGACTTGATCCACGGCGACGACTGAGCAACGACATTGCCGTGCTGGTCGATGGTTGCGGTGTGCAGTGCTGGCGTGGCCAGCGCGCCCGCAGAGAGGATCAAGGCTGTGGTGCCTGCAAGCAGTTTAAAACGATTTTTCATAGTTATCCCTTAACTCACTACCGTATCAGACCGCCTCGATTCGGCGGTCGGCTTGGATTAATTATTCTGGGTAATCAAGAGCACTCCTGATGCCTGAATACCCGATCAACCCATGCAGCTAATACCAGCAAAGAGGATAAATCAAGCGTTCACCGGAGCTAACTAACAAGCCTGGTTTTAACTTCAATATTTAAGGAAATTACTTACATTCGCGAAGAGTAATTCTTACAGAACTTCAATAGAACTGCCGCAGGGGCATTGCACGAGGAGGGTTGGGATTTCCAGACGACAGAAAGCAAAAAGCCCGCACTAGGCGGGCTTTCTGTTTGCTTCAAGGAGTTCAAGGGCCTTGAAGCGGAATATGGCGCAGCGGACGGGACTCGAACCCGCGACCCCCGGCGTGACAGGCCGGTATTCTAACCGACTGAACTACCGCTGCGCGTAACACTAAAAGCGAGTTTGGTGGGTGATGACGGGATCGAACCGCCGACCCGCTGCTTGTAAGGCAGCTGCTCTCCCAGCTGAGCTAATCACCCTTCACTCTCGGTGTGGCGCGCATTCTACGGAGCGACCTGTACTCTGGCAAGCACTTTTTCAAATAATTTTTATAATCCTTCCAAAGGCTTACAAACGCTCTGTACAGGGTTGGCCCCAGCGGCTGAGGAGCGAATAATGCCCGCCTTTGTATAGAAAGAGAGATTCACCTCATGTGGTTCAAAAACCTGCTTGTCTATCGCCTGACCCAGGACGTGCCTTTTGATGCCGAAGCGCTGGAGACAGCACTGGCGACCAAGCCGGCGCGCGCCTGCGCCAGCCAGGAGGTAGCCACCTATGGTTTCGTCGCTCCTTTCGGCAAGGGCGAAGACGCTCCATTGGTACACATCAGTCAGGACTTCATGCTGATCGCCGCACGCAAGGAAGAACGCATTCTGCCGGGCAGCGTCGTGCGTGACGCGCTCAAGGAAAAGGTCGACGAGATCGAAGCCGAGCAGATGCGCAAGGTCTACAAGAAGGAACGTGATCAGCTCAAGGATGAAATCATCCAGGCTTTCCTGCCGCGCGCCTTTATCCGCCGCTCCGCCACCTTCGCCGCCATCGCGCCGAAACAGGGCCTGATCCTGGTCAATGCCTCCAGCCCGAAACGCGCCGAAGACCTGTTGTCCACTCTGCGCGAAGTCATCGGCTCGCTGCCGGTACGTCCGCTGACGGTCAAGGTTTCACCGAGTGCGACCATGACCGACTGGGTCAAGACCCAGAAAGCAGCCGACAACTTCTTCGTGCTGGACGAGTGCGAGCTGCGCGACACCCATGAAGATGGCGGTATCGTGCGCTGCAAGCGTCAGGACCTGACCGGCGACGAAATCCAGCTGCACCTGAGCACAGGCAAGGTCGTGACCCAGCTGTCGCTGGCCTGGCAGGACAAATTGTCGTTCGTGCTGGACGATAAACTGGTGGTCAAGCGTCTGAAGTTCGAGGACCTGCTGCAGGATCAGGCCGAACAGGACGGTGGTGACGAAGCGTTGGGGCAACTGGACGCCAGCTTCACGCTGATGATGCTGACCTTCGGCGAGTTCCTGCCGGAGCTGTTCGAGGCACTGGGCGGCGAAGAGATTCCGCAAGGCATCTGATACGCGCTTTTGCAACATTGCCGCTCGAAACACCGCGCCGTCTCGTCAGACGGCGCATTCATTTCATCCCGGTTATTCAACAAGAAGGAGCAGGCCATGCGTGCGTTGGCAGCCTTGAGTCGTTTTGTCGGCAACACGTTTGCCTACTGGGTTTTGTTGTTCGCCATTCTGGCATTTCTGTTTCCGCAGGTTTTCATCGGCCTGAAAAGCTGGATCGTGCCGCTGCTGGGGCTGGTCATGTTCGGCATGGGCCTGACCCTGAAACTTGACGACTTCTCCGAAGTGGCGCGTAACCCGTGGCGAGTGGCGCTGGGTGTGATCGCGCACTTTGTAATCATGCCCGGTGTAGCCTGGTTGCTGTGCCAGGTGTTTCAACTGCCGCCGGAGATCGCCGTGGGCGTGATTCTGGTCGGTTGCTGCCCGAGCGGCACTTCATCCAACGTCATGGCCTGGCTGGCAAAGGGTGATCTGGCGCTGGCGGTGGCAATCGCTGCGGTCACTACCCTGCTCGCCCCGCTGCTGACCCCGACCCTGATCTGGTTCCTCGCTTCGGCGTGGCTGCCGGTGTCTTTCCTCGATATGTTCTGGTCGATCCTGCAACTGGTCATGCTGCCGATTGTGCTCGGTGTGGTTGCACAGCGCCTGTTGGGTGCGCGGGTCAGCTATGCCGTGGACGTGCTGCCGCTGGTCTCGGTGGTCAGTATTGTGATGATCGTCTGCGCTGTAGTCGCCGCCAGTCAGGCAAAAATCGCTGAATCCGGCCTGCTGATCATGGCAGTGGTGATTTTGCACAACACGTTCGGTTTTCTGTTGGGTTATTTCACTGGCAAGGTTTTCAAGCTGCCATTGGCGCAACGCAAGTCGCTGGCGTTGGAGGTCGGTATGCAGAACTCGGGGCTGGGCGCTGCGCTGGCGAGTGCTCATTTCTCGCCGCTGGCGGCGGTGCCAAGTGCGCTGTTCAGTGTCTGGCACAATATTTCCGGGGCGTTGCTGTCGACGTATTTCAGGAAGATGCCGGAGGAAGATAATACGTCCAGGCCGCAGTGACGCTTTGCTTCATACAGCTGTTCTGTGACATCAGGCGGATTGGGGTTCAGGCTCGACTATCGCTCCCACGCTCCGCGTGGGAATGCCGTTCGTGATGCTCCGCGTCACACAGCGGTTCTGTGACATCAGGTGGATGTGGGTTCCGGCTCAGGTCACCTTTGGCTATCGTGCCAACGCGAAGTGATTGGCACGTCAGTCGTACGGAGCGCCGACGCTACTGCACTTTCCCTCTCAGTGCTTTCACTTCTTCGCGCACGTCCACGGGGGTTGCCACGTCTGCTGCAATGGGCGAGCCGGCAACCAGCACGACGCGAGACCACAGGCGGCGAAACAGGGTCTTGCTCGGGTCGCGGCTGAAGAAGCTGCCCCACAGGCCTTGCAGTGCCAGTGGAATGACCGGTACCGGGGTTTCCTGAATGATGCGGCTCATGCCGTTCTTGAAGCCGTTGATTTCGCCGTCGGTGGTCAGTTTGCCTTCCGGGAAGATGCACACCAGTTCGCCTTCTGCGAGGTACTGGGCGATGCGTTTGAACGATTTCTCGTAGATGTCCATGTCTTCGTTACGCCCGGCAATGGGGATGGTCCCTGCAGTGCGAAAGATGAAGTTAAGCACGGGCAGTTGGTAGATTTTGTAGTACATGACAAAGCGGATCGGGCGCCTCACTGCGCCGGCAATCAGCAATGCATCGACAAAGGACACATGGTTGCAGACCAGCAGTGCCGCGCCTTCGTCCGGGATACGGTCCAGATTGCGGTGTTCGACGCGGTACATGGAATGGCCAAGCAGCCAGATCATGAAGCGCATGGTGAACTCGGGGACGATCTTGAAGATGTAGATATTGACCGCGATGTTCATCACCGATACGGCCAGAAACAGCTGCGGGATCGACAGTTTGGCAACGCTCAGCAGCAGGATCGAGACAATCGCCGAGACCACCATGAACAGCGCGTTGAGGATGTTGTTGGCGGCGATGACGCGCGAGCGCTCTTTTACCGGCGTGCGCGACTGGATCAAGGCGTACAGCGGCACGATATAAAAGCCGCCGAAGATGCCGATACCGAGAATGTCGAACAGCACCAGCCAGCCCTGCCCGGAAGACAGCACCGCCAGCCAGTCGTTGGCCTGCACGTTCTGCGGGAAACCGCCCGAATGCCACCACAGCAGCAGGCCGAAAATCGTCAGGCCCATCGAGCCGAACGGCACCAGCCCGATCTCGACCTTATGCCCGGACAAGCGCTCGCAGAGCAGCGAGCCCAGCGCGATGCCGATGGAGAACACGGTCAGAATCAGGGTAACGACCGTTTCGTCGCCGTACATCCATTCCTTGGCATAGGCCGGGATCTGCGTCAGGTAGATCGCCCCCACGAACCAGAACCACGAGTTGCCGACAATCGAGCGCGAAACCGCAGGCGTTTGCCCCAGCCCCATGCGCAAGGTCGCCCATGACTGGGTGAAGATGTTCCAGTTGAGCTTCATCTCCGGCGAGGCGGCATCGGCGCGCGGGATACCGAAGCTGGCCAGGAACCCCAGGCAGGCGACCAGCACGATGGCAGCCGCCACCACCCAGGCATAGTGCGAAGAAGACATCATCACACCCGCGCTGATGGTGCCGGCCAGAATCGCCAGAAAGGTGCCCATCTCGACCAGCGCGTTGCCGCCGACCAGTTCGCTCTCGCGCAGGTGCTGGGGCAGGATCGAATACTTGACCGGTCCGAACAGCGCCGAATGCGTGCCCATGGCGAACAGCGCGGCGAGCATCAACTCCAGATGATTGAACAGAAAACCTGCGGCACCGACCGCCATGATGACGATCTCTCCGAACTTGATGATCCGGATCAACTTGTCCTTGGGGTACTTCTCACCGAACTGCCCGGCCAGCGCCGAGAACAGAAAGAACGGCAGGATGAACAGCAAAGCGCACAGATTGACGTAGATCGAACGATCCCCGTCGATGCTCAACTTGTAAAGGATGGCAAGGATCAATGACTGCTTGAAGATATTGTCATTGAACGCCCCAAGGGACTGCGTAATGAAAAACGGCAGGAAACGGCGTTTCCCGAGCAGGCTGAATTGTGACTGTTGGCTCATCGTCCGTGGTCCTGAGAGGCTGGGGTGAACTGACGCAGCGGCCAATCCGAGGCACATTGAAGACGTAACGCTGACGAATGTCGATAGGACATTTCTTTTTACAAAACCTGTGTCGCTATTTTTATCACTTCGGGCTTGGTCGGGGCAGCTGCGACACCGCGCCACGCTCGACCTTGGTCGACAAAGACGAAGCGCAGCCATCGTGCGAGACTGCGCGTTATCGATACGGTGTGGAATTTGATATGTCGCTGTCCAGCGGGCTGATTGCGGCCGTTGCCTTGTCCTATATGGCCATCATGTTTGCTATCGCCTTTTACGGCGACCGCTACAGCGCGTCGCTGCGCCCGACCATGCGCGCCTGGGTCTACAGCCTGTCGCTGGCGGTCTACTGCACCAGCTGGACGTTTTTCGGCGCAGTGGGTCAGGCCGCCGAGCAGTTGTGGTCGTTCCTGCCGATCTACCTGGGGCCCATCGTGCTGATGGTACTGGCACCCTGGGTGCTGCAAAAAATGGTGCTGATCAGCAAACAGGAAAACATCACCTCGATCGCCGACTTCATCGCGGCGCGCTATGGCAAATCCCAATCCCTAGCAGTCATGGTGGCGCTGATCTGCCTGATCGGCATGCTGCCGTACATCGCGCTGCAGCTCAAAGGCATCGTGCTGGGGGTGAATATCCTGATCGGTGCCGTGGCCGATTCCACCGGTATTCGTGCTCAGGACACCGCGCTGGTGGTGTCGCTGATTCTCGCGCTGTTCACCATCGTCTTCGGTGCGCGCAATCTGGATGTCACCGAACATCATCGCGGCATGGTGCTGGCCATTGCTTTCGAGGCGCTGGTCAAGCTGTTCGCCTTCATGGCAGTCGGTGTGTTCGTCACGTTCGGCCTGTACGACGGATTCGACGACCTGTTCAATCAGGCCAAACTGGCGCCACGTCTCGAGGAATACTGGAAAGACACGATCAACTGGCCGTCGATGTTCGTGCAGACCGGCGTGGCGATGATGGCGATTGTCTGCCTGCCCCGTCAGTTCCACGTGACGGTGGTCGAGAACATCGAGCCTCAGGACCTGAATCTCGCCAAATGGGTGTTCCCGGCCTATCTGGCGCTGGCTGCGCTGTTCGTGGTGCCGATTGCGCTGGCCGGACAAATGCTCCTCCCCGGCTCCATGCTGCCCGACTCGTTCGTGATCAGCCTGCCGCTGGCGCACGCTCACCCGTCGCTGGCGCTGCTGGCCTTCATCGGCGGAGCATCGGCAGCAACCGGCATGGTGATCGTCGCCTGCGTGGCGCTGTCGACGATGATTTCCAACGACATGCTGCTGCCGTGGCTGTTGAGACGCAAAAACACCGAACGGCCGTTCGAGGCGTTTCGTCACTGGATGCTTTCTGTCAGACGCATCAGCATCGTGATGATTCTCCTGCTGGCCTACGTCAGCTACCGGATGCTGGGGTCGACGGCCAGTCTGGCAACCATCGGCCAGATCGCCTTTGCCGCGATCACCCAGCTGGCTCCCGCCATGTTCGGTGCCTTGTACTGGAAGCAGGCCAATCGGCGTGGCGTATTTGCAGGCCTGGCGGCGGGCATCTTCATCTGGTTCTACACCCTTGTGCTACCGGTAGCGGCGCATGGCATGGGCTGGTCGCTGAGCACTTTCCCGCTGCTTTCCTGGCTGCACAGCAACCCGTTCGACCTGCCTATCTCGCCGATGACCCAGGGCGTGGTGCTGTCGATGGCCGGCAACTGTACGTTGTTCGCCTGGGTGTCGATGTTGTCGCGCACGCGAGTAGCCGAGCACTGGCAGGCGGGTCGTTTCATCGGCCAGGAAACCCAGGGACGCGACTTCAGCCGCCCCCTGCTCGCGGTGCAGATCGAGGACCTGCTGAGCCTGTCGGCACGCTTCGTTGGTGAGGACCGCGCGCGACAGAGTTTCATCCGCTTCGCCCACAGGCAGGGCAAGGGTTTCAACCCCGGCCTGAATGCCGATGGTGAATGGATCGCGCATACCGAGCGGCTGCTGGCCGGCGTGCTCGGCACCTCTTCGACCCGCGCCGTGGTCAAGGCCGCTATCGAAGGTCGCGACATGCAGTTGGAAGACGTTGTACGCATCGCCGACGAAGCCTCCGAAGTTCTGCAGTTCAACCGCGCGCTGCTGCAGGGTGCCATCGAAAACATTACCCAGGGCATCAGCGTGGTGGACCAGTCCTTGCGGCTGGTGGCCTGGAATCGTCGTTACCTTGAGCTGTTCAACTACCCCGAAGGCCTGATCGGCGTTGGCCGGCCGATTGCCGACATCATCCGTTACAACGCTGAGCGCGGACTCTGCGGGCCGGGCGAGGCAGAGGTTCACGTTGCGCGGCGTCTGCACTGGATGCGCCAGGGCCGCGCTCATACCTCGGAGCGGTTGTTTCCCAATGGCCAGGTGATCGAACTGATTGGCAACCCGATGCCGGGCGGCGGATTCGTCATGAGTTTCACCGACATCACCGAGTTCCGCGCCGCCGAACACGCCCTCAAAGGCGTCAATGAAAGCCTTGAGCAGCGGGTAGCCGCACGTACCCACGAATTGTCCCAGCTCAACCAGGCGCTGACCGACGCCAAGGGCACCGCTGAAGCCGCCAACGAATCGAAAACCCGCTTCCTGGCCGCGGTGAGTCATGACCTGATGCAGCCGTTGAACGCTGCACGGCTGTTCTCCGCTGCGCTGTCACATCAGCAGGAGGGGATTTCCAGCGAAGCCCAGCAATTGGTTCGGCACCTGGACAGCTCGTTGCGCTCTGCCGAAGACCTGATCAGCGACCTGCTGGATATTTCCCGAATCGAAAACGGCAAGATCACCCCGGATCGTCAGCCGTTTCCGCTAAGCGCGCTGTTTGACACCCTGGGTGCCGAATTCAAGGCGCTGGCCCAGGAAAAGGGTCTGAGCTTTCGTGTAAGGGGCAGTTCACTGCGCGTCGACAGTGATATCAAACTGTTGCGCCGAGTGCTGCAGAACTTTTTGACCAACGCTTTCCGCTATGCCAAAGGCCCTATTCTGCTGGGTGTCAGGCGCTACGGTGACAGCCTGAGCCTGGAAGTCTGGGACCGGGGGCCGGGCATTCCCGAAGACAAACGCAAGGTAATCTTCGAAGAATTCAAACGCCTCGACAGCCACAAGACTCACGCGGCCAAGGGGCTGGGTCTGGGGCTGGCGATTGCCGATGGTTTGTGCCGCATTCTCGAGCATCCTTTGCAAGTGCGCTCATGGACCGGCAAAGGCAGCGTGTTCAGCGTGCGGGTGCCGCTGGCCGCGCCTCAGGCGGCAGTCCCCGCAACACTGCCCGATGTCAGCCGCCCCGCGCTGAACGGCACACAGGTGCTGTGTGTCGACAACGAGGACAGCATCCTGATCGGTATGCACAGTCTGCTGTCACGCTGGGGCTGTCAGGTCTGGACCGCGCGCAATCGCCAGGAATGCGAAGCGCTGTTGAACAATGGCATCCGGCCGCAGATTGCTCTGGTGGATTACCACCTGGATGAGGGCGAAACCGGTACTGAACTCATGGCCTGGCTGCGCACCCGACTGGGTCAACCGGTACCGGGCGTGCTTATCAGTGCCGATGGGCGTGCGGAGTTGATCGCTCAGGTGCACGCGGCGGGGCTCGATTACCTGCCCAAGCCGGTCAAGCCTGCAGCGCTGCGCGCGCTGTTGAGCCGGCATGTGAGTCTGGACGGGTAACGGAATGCCGGTTGTTCGCAGAGGCTGCGAACAACCGGATCAGAGGGGGAATAACCGGAAAGACTGTCGCTTAACCGAACAACCAGTAGCCCAGCAGCGTCAGTACCACGACTGCCAGAACAGGGCGCAGTACGCGGTAAGCCTTGGGGTTGGCGCGCTTGAACTGCTTGACCTTGCCACTGAAACCATCGCTGAAACGCTTGCTGAATGCATACGCCTGATTGATTCCGCCGACGCGCTCGTCGTCAAGGTTCTGCGGAGCGGTGGCGCGGCCCAGAAACGCGCTGACGCTGCGGTTCACACGGGTCATGAAGCGGTTGGTCAACGGACGCTCGACATCACAGAACAGAATTACACGGGTCTGGTCGGTCTCGTTCTTGACCCAGTGAACGTAGGTCTCATCGAACATGACGTCCTGACCGTCACGCCAGGCGTATTCCTTGCCATCGACGAAGATCCGGCAGTCATCGGAGTTGGGTGTCGACAGGCCCAGGTGATAACGCAGCGAGCCGGCGAACGGATCGCGGTGCGGATTGAGGTGACTGCCACCCGGCAGCAGCGCGAACATCGCGCCCTTGACGTTGGGAATGCTGTTGACCAGTTCAACGGTTTTCGGGCACAGCGCCTCGGCAGACGGCAGGGCCTTGTCGTACCACTTCAGGTAAAAGCGCTTCCAGCCCTTCTTGAAGAACGAGCCAAAACCGGCGTCGTTGTTTTTCTCCGCTGCACGAATATAGCCTTCGTCGAACAGGTGCATGGCTTCGTCGCGAATGGTTTCCCAGTTGTCCTTGAGGATGTCCAGCTCAGGGAATTTGCTGCGGTCCAGATAGGGCTCGGACGGGACGCGGGAAAACAGGTACATCAGTGCGTTGTACGGTGCGAACAATGCCGAATGGTTGACGAACTGCCGCAACAAAGGCAGTCGGGCCCGACCGCGCAAATGAACGTACAGCGTGCTGCCCAGAAACAGCATCAGGATCGATGCCTTGGCAACAAATGAAAGGGTCATGAAGCTCTCCTTGAAGCGGGCAGATAACGCCAAACGTCACGCGGGCAGTGCTGATGCATGATTCTGAATAATGACTGGAGCGCCGGGCCGACAGCGCTGATCGTCCGGCGAGTCGTAAGCTGGCCATCATAAACCCTTGCGTTGCCCGCATGAAGTACGCACTTGCGAAGATGTGTTACTGGGAAAGCTCCTGATCGGTAAACAGATCGCTGAACAGCATGCTCGACAGGTAACGTTCGCCGGAGTCCGGCAGGACCACCACGATCGTCTTGCCCTGCATCTCCGGCTTTTCAGCCAGACGAACGGCCGCCGCCATCGCCGCGCCGCAGGAAATACCACAGAGGATGCCCTCCTCCTGCATCAGACGCCGGGCCATGGCCTTGGACTCTTCATCGGTGACACGCTCTACCCGGTCGACAATCGACAGGTCGAGGTTTTTCGGGATGAAGCCGGCGCCAATGCCCTGAATCTTATGTGAGCTGGGGGTGATCGTTTCACCGGCCATCGCCTGGGTGATGATCGGCGAACCGTCCGGCTCGACTGCGACCGACAGGATCGGTTTGCCTTCGGTGTGCTTGATATACCGGGAGATACCGGTGATAGTCCCGCCAGTCCCTACGCCTGCTACCAAGACGTCGATGGCACCGTCGGTGTCTGCCCAGATTTCCGGGCCGGTGGTTTTTTCATGGATGGCCGGGTTGGCCGGGTTCTCGAATTGCGCCGGCATGAAATATTTCTCGGGGTTGTCTGCCAGCAGTTCTTCGGCCTTGGCAATCGCACCTTTCATCCCCTTGGCCGCTTCGGTCAGCACCAGTTCTGCGCCCAGTGCCTTGAGTACCTTGCGACGTTCTATGCTCATGGAAGCGGGCATGGTGAGCATCAGTTTGTAGCCACGGGCAGCGGCAACGAAGGCCAGACCTATGCCGGTGTTGCCCGAGGTCGGTTCGACGATGGTCATGCCCGGCTTGAGCCTGCCGCTGCTTTCGGCGTCCCAGATCATATTGGCGCCGATACGGCATTTAACGGAATAACCCGGATTACGCCCTTCGATCTTGGCCAGAATGGTGACACCGCGCGGCGCGATACGGTTGATCTGCACCAACGGCGTATTACCGATGGAATGGGCGTTATCAGCGTAGATACGGCTCATGAGGGTGTCCTTGTGCACATCGGTTAAAGACCCAAAGCCTATGCCGCCAACTGTGGGGCGTCCAGTCTGACCGAACGGATGACGGCGCGAGCAGTCAATCCTTCATTGAAACAGGAGACTCATGTCATGAAACGTCGCTACAGCTGGCCGCTATGGACCCTGGCCGCTCTGGTAGTCCTGCTGATCGCTGTCAATATCGCCCTGCCGTATCTGGTGCGTGACTATCTGAACGACAAACTGGCCGACATGGGTGACTACCGGGGCGAGATCACCGATGTGGACCTGGCACTGTGGCGAGGGGCGTACCGGATCAAGGGGCTGAAGATCGTCAAGACCGACGGCAAGGTCCCGGTGCCCTTTTTCGACGCACCGATGATCGAACTGGCTGTCAGCTGGCATTCGCTCTGGTATGACCATGCAGTGGTCGCGAAAGCCCTCTTCACCGGCCCGCAGATCAACTTCGTGGACGGCGGCAGCAAGCAGGACTCGCAGACCGGTCAGGGCACCGACTGGCGTACCCAGATGGACAAGCTGCTGCCCATCACCCTCAACGAATTGCGCATCGATAACGGGCGTATCACCTTCAATAACTTCAACTCCACGCCCAAAGTAAAAATCGAGGCGGATCAGGTCAATGCCAGCATCTATAACCTGACCAACGTGGTCGACGTGGAAGGCAATCGCGATGCCGAGTTCAAGGGCAAGGCACGTCTGCTGGGCCATGCCGATCTGGAGAGCTCAGCCAGATTCGATCCGTTCAGCAACTTTGAAGACTTCGACTTCAAACTGCGCGCCACCGGCATCCAGCTCAAGAAACTCAACGATTTCTCGTCGGCCTACGGCAAGTTCGATTTCAACGCCGGCGATGGCGATGTGGTGATTGAAGCGCAGGCCGACAAAGGCCAGCTCAAGGGCTACATAAAGCCGCTGCTGCGCAACGTGGACGTGTTCAACTGGCAGCAGGATGTCGAAAACAAGGACAAGGGTGTTTTCCGCTCGATCTGGGAAGCGCTGGTCGGAACCAGCGAAACCGTGTTGAAAAACCAGCGGGAAAACCAGTTCGCCACACGCGTCGACCTCAGCGGCAGCGTTCATCAGCAGGACATCAGCGGCTTCCAGGCGTTTCTGCAGATCCTGCGCAATGCTTTCGTGCAGGCATTCAATGCGCGTTATGAGAGCAGCAAGGGGTCTTAGCGGTTTTTTCAAGCGCGCCAACGATGAAAAATCGTACGTTTTCATCAGGGGCAGCGTTGACTTAACTGTCGGAAAACAAAGTATCCGCGCCTGTCTGGATGTCTAGTTCAGGCCATTCGACGCTCCAGCCATGGTCGCCCAACTGTGCCTGGGCGAACGCGTCATCGGCTATCAGTGGACGCAGGTCGGGGAAGGTCTGCACATCGGAGCTCATGTCGAAGGTGTGTTGCTGATCATCTATCAACGTCAACGCCAGCCGGTGGCCGGCCAATACTTGAACATCCTTAAAGCAGCGTTACAATTTCGACCCGGTCACTGCGTGACGCCCCATTCAAGAACTGAATGAGGCGTCTTCGTTCACAGCCATCGGGCCGCCACGTTATAGTCAGGGCATTGCTTGCCCTATTACGGCGCGCGTGCCGACCGGTTACGCGCACCCACGCGAAAAGGATGGATCAATGAAGTTCGAAGGTACGCCGGCCTACGTTGCCACTGACGATCTCAAGCTGGCGGTCAACGCGGCCATCACGCTGGAGCGTCCATTGTTGGTCAAGGGCGAGCCCGGCACCGGCAAGACCATGCTCGCCGAACAACTGGCCGAGTCCTTCGGCGCGAAACTGATTACCTGGCATATCAAGTCCACGACCAAGGCCCATCAAGGCCTGTACGAGTACGATGCGGTGAGCCGTCTGCGCGATTCGCAACTGGGCGTCGACAAGGTCCACGACGTACGCAATTACCTGAAGAAGGGCAAGCTCTGGGAGGCCTTCGAGTCTGACGAACGGGCGATTTTGCTGATCGACGAGATCGACAAGGCCGATATCGAATTCCCCAACGACCTGTTGCAGGAGCTCGACAAGATGGAGTTCTACGTTTACGAGACGAATGAAACCATCAAAGCCAGGCATCGACCGATCATCATCATTACCTCCAACAACGAGAAGGAGCTGCCGGATGCCTTTCTGCGTCGCTGCTTCTTCCACTACATCGCCTTCCCGGATCGGGCCACGCTGCAACGCATCGTCGATGTGCATTACCCGGACATCAAGAAAGACCTGGTGAGCGAAGCGCTGGACGTATTCTTTGACGTGCGCAAGGTGCCGGGGCTGAAGAAGAAGCCCTCCACCTCCGAGCTGGTCGACTGGCTGAAGCTGCTGATGGCCGACAACATCGGTGAAGCCGTGCTGCGCGAACGCGACCCGACCAAGGCGATTCCGCCATTGGCCGGCGCGCTGGTCAAGAACGAGCAGGACGTGCACCTGTTGGAACGTCTGGCGTTCATGAGCCGTCGCGGCAATCGCTGATCGTGTCTATCCAACCTGCCATGTAAAAGGGCGACAGCCATGCTGCTCAACCTGTTCAACGAAATGCGCGCGGCCAAGGTGCCGGTGTCTCTGCGTGAACTGCTGGACCTGATCAATGCGCTTAAACAGCGGGTCGTGTTCGCCGACATCGATGAGTTCTACTTCCTGGCGCGCACGATTCTGGTCAAGGACGAGCGCCATTTCGACAAGTTCGACCGGGCCTTCGGTGCGTATTTCAACGGCTTGGAAAACCTCGACGAGCATTTGCAGGCGCTGATCCCGGAAGACTGGCTGCGCAAAGAGTTCGAGCGTTCGCTAACGGAGGAGGAACGCGCGCAGATCCAGTCGCTGGGCGGCCTCGACAAGCTGATCGAAGAGTTCAAGAAACGCCTGGAAGAACAGAAGGAACGCCATGCCGGTGGCAACAAATGGATCGGCACCGGTGGCACCAGCCCGTTCGGCTCGGGCGGCTACAACCCGGAAGGCATCCGCGTCGGCGATGCAGGCGAGCGCAAAGGCAAGGCCGTCAAAGTCTGGGACCAGCGCGAATATAAAAACCTGGACGATCAGGTTGAGCTGGGGACGCGCAATATCAAGGTGGCCCTGCGCCGCCTGCGCAAGTTCGCTCGTCAGGGCGCTGCGGATGAACTGGACATCGACAGCACCATCGATCACACCGCACGCGATGCGGGCCTGCTGAACATTCAGATGCGTCCGGAGCGGCGCAACACCATCAAGTTATTGCTGCTGTTCGACATCGGCGGCTCGATGGATTCACACATCAAGGTCTGTGAAGAGCTGTTCTCCGCATGCAAGACCGAGTTCAAGCACATGGAGTATTTCTACTTCCATAACTTCATTTACGAATCGGTGTGGAAGAACAACCAGCGCAGAAACTCGGAGCGGACCGCCACCCAGGACCTGCTGCACAAGTATGGCGAGGACTACAAAGTGATTTTCATCGGCGACGCCTCGATGGCGCCCTATGAAATCACCCAGCCCGGCGGCAGCGTCGAACACTGGAATGAAGAGCCAGGCTATGTGTGGATGCAGCGCTTCATGGCCAAATTCAAGAAGATCATCTGGATCAATCCCTATCCGAAAGATGCCTGGGACTACACCACCTCGACGCATGTTGTGCGTGATTTGATCGAGGGTCAGATGTATCCGCTGACCCTTAGCGGTCTGGAAGAAGGCATGCGCTACCTGGCGAAGTGAAGGCGGCGGGCGCGCGACCATAGCGACGCCCGCTCTGCTTGTCACAACGGCCTGCAGTCAACTCCTGTGGCGTTCGAACTGCGGCTTGCGTCGTCCGCCGTGGATCACCCAGCCGAGCAACAGCACGAAGCTTTCGATCACCAGCGCCAGCAGCAATGCACTGATAATGCCCCAGGCAATGACCTCGGGGGCCAGCAGAACCTGCCACGTATAACCGTTGAAGGTTTCGCGACGGATATCCGGATCGGAAGAAGTGGCCACGAACAAGGCTTTGGAATACCAAGGCCCCTGAAGCCCGAGCCACTGACGCTCAAGGATGTGGGTGCGGTTCATCAGGGTGTCGATAGTGTCCGCATCGCTGCGAAAAACCGGGTCCTCACTGCTGCGATAATGCTGGATCAGCGCCTGAATATCGCCCTTGAAGAACTGCTGCGCAGTGGCGGTATAGCCCTTGACGGATTGCTGCGCCTCGATCAGATGCGCTTCGACACGCTTGCTGTAGTCACTGATGAAACCGGGAATCTGTACCCCGAACAGCAGGCCCATGGTGAACAGGACCAATCGCAGATAACTTCGCAGCATCAATATCCCTCTTCTTTTTTATCCAGTAAGCCGATGGGCCGGTGTCTCAGGGCCTGGTCGTTTCAGTGACGGTGTCGACCGAGCCCTGCGCCACGCACTCGCCCTTGCGCCACAGGCTCCACTGGCCCGGCTCATAGCGGTTCCAGTTTTCGTTCTCGGTCAAGGGTTCGGTCGCGATGACCGTGACCACGTCGTGCGGCGTCGTTTCAGCCTGAAAATCGACAATCACGTCGACATCTTTCAACCTCGCCGGACCGAATGGGGCACGGCGGGTGATCTGAACCAGTTTGGTACTGCAAAAGCAAAACAGCCAGTCACCGTCGCTCAACAGACAGTTGAACACGCCTTTGCTGCGATATTCGGCACACGCCTGGATCAGAGAAGGCAGCAATTCCTCGACTTCGACCGGTTCGGGAAAGGCTTCGCGGACGCGATTGAGCAGGTCGCAGAATGCCGCTTCGCTGTCGGTATCGCCCACCGGCCGATAAAAGGTAACGCCCGGGGTGAAATCCGCCAACTGACCATTATGGGCAAAGCACCAGTTACGGCCCCAGAGTTCACGCACGAAAGGATGGGTATTGGACAGGCAGACCTTGCCGACGTTGGCCTGACGAATATGGCCAATCACGACTTCGCTTTTGATGGGATAGCGCTGCACCAGTTGTGCGACTTCCGATTCGCTGCTGGCTGCCGGGTCCTGAAACAGGCGCAGACCGCGGCCCTCGTAGAAGGCAATGCCCCAGCCATCGCGATGCGGACCGGTGCGGCCGCCCCGCTGCATCAGCCCGGTAAAGCTGAAGACTATGTCGGTCGGGACATTGGCGCTCATGCCCAGTAGTTCACACATGCTCAGGTTCTCGCTTCAAGACGTTTTGCAGCAGGTCACGCGCCGCTGCTAACGGCGCTTGCCAACGAAGCGGGAGCTACAGCCGCGGCTCGACCCGTGCAGCCCTGGTCGGCGGAAGGGGCGCAGCGTTTCTGCGAGCGTAGTGATCGTCTTCGGCAAACGGTTCGTCAGCAGGGTCGGTGTCCACAGGCTGGGCCGCAGCCTTGGGTTGGCGAGCCTTGCGGCTGCGCTCGATCGGCCAGCGGATCAGCACGAACAGCAGGTACGCGGCGAAGGCGAACATGCCGTACATGGCAAGGTCCGACACGGCGGTCCAGACATTGCTGCCGACCTTGAACATCAGGTCGAGCGCGGTGATCGCCACGGCTGGTGCCATCGCGTCCTTGGCAGGGTCGACCATGGTCGGCGTAAACAGCAGCACCGCGACCGCCACCAGCAACGGCTCCTTGAGATACCGCCACATCCAGCGGGTCATCAGAAACCATACCAGCAGGCAACCCAACGCGGCGAAGGCGTAGACGCTCCAGGCGATCAGATAGTCGTTTTCGGTCATGACGTCCGTGGTAAGCCAGGTAAAGAGGCGCTTATGATAACGGCTTTTGCCTGACGCGGCTTGCCTCGCTGCAGTATTCGGTTCAGCGTGTACCGATATTTTCCTGATTGATGCCTTAACAGAGAGCCCAGCATGTCCTTCTCGAATGCAACCTCCAGCGCCCCGAGCGCTCGCAAGGCCGACGGTTCCGACCCCTACGCCTGGCTGCAGAACCGCGACACTGACGAAGTGCTCGACTACCTCAAGGCCGAAAACGCCTGGCAGGAGCAGCAACTGGCAGAGCAGGCCGGACTGCGCGATAGCCTGTTTGAAGAGATCAAGGGCCGTATCCTCGAAACCGACCTGTCGCTGCCCTCCCCCTGGGGGCCGTACCTTTATTACACCCGCACCACACAAGGCGACGAATACGCCCGGCACTACCGCTGCCCGCGCCCGGCCGACGACAGCAACACGGTGGATGAAAACGCTGAGGAGCTGTTGCTCGACCCCAACGAGATGGCCGATGGCGGCTTTTTCTCACTGGGCGCGTTCAGCATCAGCCCGGATCACCAGCGTCTGGCCTACAGCCTGGACACCAGTGGCGACGAGATATACGAGCTGTACGTCAAAGAGCTGAGCACCGGTCAGATCAGCAGCCTGCCTTTCGAAAACTGCGACGGCAGCATGACTTGGGCCAACGACAGTCAGACCCTGTTTTTCGGCGAGCTGGACGAAACCCATCGTCCGGGCAAGCTGCATCGCCATACCCTGGGCACGTCATCAGCCGAGCTGGTGTTCGACGAGCCGGACGGCAGATTCTTCCTGCATTGCTTCCGCAGCAGCTCAGAGCGCCAACTGATCATTCTGCTCAACAGCAAAACCACCAGCGAAGCCTGGGTGCTGGACGCCGATCATCCGCAACAGGCCTTCACCTGCCTCGCGCCACGCAGCGAAGGCCACGAATACTATCCGGACCACGGGCTGCTCAATGGCGTCTGGACCTGGTTCATCCGCAGCAATCAGAGCGGCATCAACTTCGCGCTGTATCACGCTGCGCAACAAGCCAGTGATGTACCGGGGCGCGAGGACTGGCAGACACTGGTCGCGCACGACGACCAGGTCATGCTCGAAGGCGTCAGCCTCAACGCCAAAGGCATCAGTCTGAGCCTGCGCGAGGGCGGCCTGCCGATCATCGAAGTGCGTCCGCAGGCCCTGCCGACTTATCGCGTGCAGCTGCCTGACGCCGCGTACAGCCTGTACGTGCAGGACACGCTG
Source organism: Pseudomonas cerasi (assembly GCF_027983475.1). Lineage (NCBI taxonomy): Bacteria > Pseudomonadati > Pseudomonadota > Gammaproteobacteria > Pseudomonadales > Pseudomonadaceae > Pseudomonas > Pseudomonas cerasi. The sequence continues at coordinate 652,229 of NZ_JAQJVM010000001.1, read as the reverse complement.
GAATTCGACAGCGACAAGATTCGCTTGCGCTACCAGTCGCTGAACCGTCCGGCCCAGGTCCGCCAATTGACCCTGGCCAGCGGCGAGCAGGCAGTGCTCAAGGAAACCCCGGTACTGGGCACCTTCGACGCCGATGCCTACGTCAGCCAGCGTTTGTGGGCCACGGCCAGCGATGGCACCCAGGTGCCGATCAGCCTGGTGGTCAAGCGCGAACTGGCCGGACAGTCCACCCCGCTGTATCTGTACGGCTACGGCGCCTATGGCGAGAGCCTCGACCCGTGGTTTTCCCACGCCCGTCTGAGCCTGCTCGACCGTGGCGTGGCGTTCGCCATTGCTCATGTGCGCGGCGGCGGCGAGCTGGGCGAAGCCTGGTATCGCAACGGCAAGCAGGAACACAAACAGAACACCTTCGGTGATTTCATTGCCTGCGCCGAACACCTTGTTGCCCAGGGGCTGACCAGCGCCGAACAATTGGTGATCAGCGGTGGCAGCGCCGGTGGCCTGCTGATCGGTGCGGTGCTCAACCAGCGGCCAGAGCTGTTCAAGGCAGCGATTGCCGAAGTGCCGTTCGTCGATGTGCTGAACACCATGCTCGACCCGGACCTGCCGCTGACCGTCACCGAATACGACGAATGGGGCAACCCGCAGGAGCCCGAGGTCTACGCGCGTATCAAGGCTTACGCGCCCTACGAAAACGTCACGGCCCAGGCATACCCGGCCATGCTGGTCATCGCCGGTTATAACGACAGCCGCGTGCAGTATTGGGAAGCCGCCAAATGGGTCGCGAAGTTGCGCGCCACCAAGACCGACGACAATCCGGTGCTGCTCAAGACCGAACTGGGTGCCGGACACGGAGGCATGAGCGGTCGCTATCAGGGCTTGCGTGACGTGGCGCTGGAATACGCGTTTATCTTCAAGGTATTGCAGATCGCTGAATGAACTTGGTGTGAAACACCTGTCTTACTAGGATCGGGGGCAGCGGAGTTGCCCCTTTGTCAGGATTACCAGACCTCACATGTCAGAACCACTGTCCAACCTGAACAACGCCATACGCGACATGCTGCTGGATTGCGGCCTGTTCGACACGCTGCTGCCGGGCGATTTCTTTACCGTAGCGGGCTATTTCAGCATTACCGATATCGATAAAGGCGAGACCATCTTCGCCGAGGGCGATGCCGGAACCTTCATGTGCATCATCCATCAGGGCACCGTGTCTGTGCAGAAGCTTGCTGCAGACGGTCAACAGGTGGAAATCGCCGTTCTGCGGCGCGGACGCGCCTTCGGAGAAATGGCGGTGCTGGATGGCGAGCGCCGCTCCGCCAGTTGTATCGCAGCCACCAGTTGCCAGCTATTGAACCTGGGCCGTGATTCGCTGGACAAGATGCTCGAGGACGCGCCGAAAATCGCCGCCAAGATCATTCGCGCCCTGGCCATCTCGTTGTCCAAGCGCCTGCGCATGGTCGATGGTCAATTACTCTCCCAGCAGGTGTGAGTTTGCCCATCTGGCGCTAAACTTACCGACATTCCGCTTTCAATGCGCACACGCACAGGTGACACCATGAGCACGGCCAATCCTCCTTCCCATACTGCCAAGCTGGACCGCATCCTGGCCGACGCCCAGCGCGACCGCGAGATGGGCTACCGCGACAAGGCGCTGCGCATGTACCCGCACGTTTGCGGCCGCTGCGCGCGCGAGTTCGCAGGTAAACGCCTCAGCGAACTGACCGTACACCACCGCGACCACAACCATGACAATAACCCGCAGGACGGCTCCAACTGGGAGCTGCTGTGCCTGTATTGCCACGACAACGAGCACTCGCGCTACACCGATCAGCAGTACTTCGCCGATGGCTCCCTGGGCAGTCCGAAAACCGCCAAGGCGACCCACAACCCGTTCGCTGCACTGGCCGGGCTGATGAAAAAGGACGAGTGACCTCGGTACCTTCAACGCCCCACGCTCCCCCGCCCTACCCGCACTTCTCCTGGCCTGCGGCCACCCGACCGACCGGATATTTCGCCATGCCCACCCGAACCTCAAGACGAACCTTTGTAAAAGGGCTGGCCGCCAGTGGCCTGCTCGGCGGCCTCGGGCTATGGCGCAGTCCGGCGTGGGCGGTGACCAATCCGGGTCAGCCCAACGGGTTGTCCGGCACTGAGTTCGATCTGTATATCGGCGAAACCCAGGTCAACATCACCGGCAGCGCCAGGACCGCGCAGACCATCAACGGCGGCATTCCTGGCCCGCTGCTGCGCTGGCGCGAAGGCGACACCGTGACCCTGAGGGTCAAGAACCGGCTCGACGAAGCCACATCCATCCATTGGCACGGCATTATCCTGCCGGCCAACATGGACGGCGTGCCAGGGTTGAGCTTTGACGGCATCGCGCCGGATGGCCTGTATGTCTACCGCTTCAAGGTCAGGCAGCACGGCACCTACTGGTATCACAGCCACTCCGGCTTTCAGGAACAGTCGGGGGTCTACGGGCCACTGGTGATCGATGCGAAAGAGCCGGAGCCGTTCGAATATGACCGCGAACACGTGATCATGCTCAGCGACTGGACCGACGAAAAGCCGGTCCAGCTGATGAAAACGCTCAAGAAACAGTCCGATTACTACAACAATAACCAGCGCACCGTCGGCGACTTCATCAACGACGTGGGTGAAAAGGGCTGGAGCGAGACCACCAGGGATCGCTGGATGTGGGCGAAGATGAGAATGGACCCGACCGATCTCGCGGATGTCAGCGGCGCAACCTACACCTACCTGATGAACGGTCAGGCGCCGAACATGAACTGGACCGGGCTGTTCAAGCCTGGCGAGCGGATTCGACTGCGGCTGATCAATGGCTCGGCAATGACGTACTTCGACGTGCGTATTCCGGGCCTGAAGATGACCGTGGTGGCCAGCGACGGCCAGCACGTCAAGCCGGTGACCGTCGATGAGTTGCGCATCGCAGTGGCGGAAACCTTCGACGTGATTGTCGAGCCGGCGGAAGGTGCCTATACCCTGTTCGCCCAGTCGATGGACCGCACCGGTTATGCCCGCGGCACCCTGGCCAGCAGGCCCGGCCTGCAGGCTGTCGTTCCGCCCCTCGATCCACGCCCGCTGTTGAGCATGGATGATATGGGCATGGCGGGCATGGATCATGGCAGCATGAACCACGCCGCAGCCCCGACAACGCACGACATGTCAGGCATGGACCACAGCAAGATGGGGCACGACGCGATGCCCGCAATGGACCACACGCAGATGCCGGCCTCGAAAACGCCGGGCCCGCAATCGCACCCCGCGAGCGAAAACAATAACCCGCTGGTCGACATGCAAGCCATGAGCACCTCGCCCAAGCTCGACGATCCGGGCATCGGCCTGAGGGGCAATGGCCGTAGAGTCCTGACCTACGCTGATCTGCACAGCACCTTCGAAGACCCGGACGGTCGTGAGCCAAGCCGCACGATCGAGCTGCACCTGACCGGGCATATGGAAAAATACGCCTGGTCGTTCGACGGTGTGAAGTTCTCGGACGCCAAACCGCTGATGCTCAAATACGGTGAGCGGGTGCGTGTCGTGCTGGTCAACGACACGATGATGACCCACCCCATCCATCTGCATGGCATGTGGAGCGACCTCGAAGACGAAAACGGCCGGTTCATGGTGCGTAAACACACCATCGACATGCCACCGGGATCACGCCGCAGCTATCGGGTGACCGCCGATGCGCTGGGCCGTTGGGCTTATCACTGTCACATGCTGTACCACATGGAAATGGGCATGTTCCGCGAAGTGCGGGTTGAAGAATGAGGACCTTGATGTTGAGCAGAACGCTGAATTCGCCCCGCCTGCCGATGCTGTTGCTGGCTGCCGGGCTGACCGCTGCACCGTGGACCTTGAGCATGGCCGCGGGGATGGAAGGCATGGACCACGGCAGCCATGCGATGCATATGGATGCCAGCGACAGCGAGGACGCGTCCTCGACGCAGTCTGCGCCCGCCCAGAGCCGAACCCCGATCCCGCCGATCACCGATGCGGACCGGGCTGCGGTGTACACCAGCCACGCCGGCCATCAGGTCCATGACAGCGCCATTAACAGTTACTTTCTGGCCGACAAGCTGGAATGGCAGGACGCCAATGACGGCAGCGCGCTGGCCTGGGACCTGTCCGGCTGGATCGGCGGTGATATCGACCGCCTGCTGTTGCGCTCCGAAGGCGAGCGAACCAACGGCAAGACCGAAGAAGCGGAAATCCAGGCGTTGTGGGGCCACTCGATCAGCCCATGGTGGGACGTGGTCGCCGGTGCACGTCAGGATTTCAAACCGGGCGCGCCGCAAACCTGGGCCGCCTTCGGCCTGCAGGGCCAAGCCATTTCGGATCTGGACATCGAGGCCACTGCGTTCATCGGTGAAGCCGGACAGACCGCCGCTCGCCTGGAGGCCGACTACGACCTCCAGCTGACCAACAATCTGGTGCTGCAGCCCACCGCGGAGCTGAACTTCTATGGCAAGAACGACCCGCAACGCGGCAACGGTTCGGGCCTGTCGACCAGTGAGTTCGGCCTCAGGCTGCGCTACGAGATCACCCCGCAATTCGCTCCTTATGTCGGCGTGAGCTGGGACCGCTCCTACGGCAAGACGGCCGATTACGCGCGCGAGGACGACGAAGACACCCAGGACGCGCGACTGGTGGTCGGCGTGCGCATGTGGTTCTGAACACAGTCAATGGCATTGCTCTGAGGCTGCCGTATAATCCCCGGTTTTCTTCAGAGCACCCTCCCCGTGGCCAACAAACGGTACGCCTGCATCGGTCTTTACAACCCCAAGTCCCCGGAAAACGTCGGCTCCGTGATGCGTGCGGCCGGCTGTTACGGCGTGGCGTCGGTGTTCTATACCGGTAAACGCTATGAGCGCGCGCGGGACTTCATCACCGACACCAAGAAAATCCATCAGGACATCCCGCTGATCGGCATCGAAGACCTCAAAAGCATTCTGCCGCTGGGTTGCATCCCGGTGGCCGTCGAATTGGTCGAAGGCGCCCGCGCACTGCCCGAATACACGCACCCTGATCGCGCTCTGTATATCTTCGGCCCGGAAGATGGCTCGCTGGATCAGGAGATTCGCGACTGGTGTGAAGACGTGGTCTATATCCCGACCGAGGGCTGCATGAATCTGGCGGCGACCGTCAACGTCGTCCTCTACGACCGCATGGCCAAAGGTATCAATACCCGTTCGGGCCCGCAGTTCGGTCGCGAGAAAATTGATCCGGCCAGTGACCGCTGACGGAAAAGCATTGAACCTGTGTCGCGCGCGGGCAGTCAGTTTCTCTGAATCGAGCAACTGCTTCCAATTTGCCAAATCCGACCTACTACCTCATGGAGAGCCATCATGCGCGACACCCCGATCATCGAACGCATCGACACACCTGAACTGCTTCAACGCAACCCCGAGCAGAATGTACAGGGCTGGGAGCGCATCGGCTCACTGGCTGGCGGCGTACTGCTGATGGGTAAAGGCGTCCGTCGTGGCGGCTTTCTGGGCCTGATTCAACTGGCCATCGGCGGCGCGGCACTGGCTCGCGGTATCAGTGGTCACTGCTCGGCGAAAAGCCTGATGGAAAAAGGCCGCAGCGATCTGCAAAGCGCACGCTCGACCATCGAACGTGCAGGCGCAGAACTGAACACCCTCAAGGACGACGCTGAAAATGCCGTGAAGACGGCGGCTGTCAAAGGCGTGGAAGCGTTGACCGAGCCAAAGCCGGTCATTTAAGCATTCAACCTGCGCGAAAAATCAGGTAATCCTCCCAGTCGTCTTCGGCCACATTGTTCTCGCTGAGCATGCGGCCTGACTGGGAGATGCGTTCGTGATGCACGGCCGTGCGATCACCACACACCAGATGGTGCCAGAGCGGCAAATCCTTGCCCTCGCTGACCAGACGATAGCCGCAGGTCGGCGGCAGCCACTTGAACTCATCTGCCTGACCAGGCGTCAGCTGAATGCAATCAGGGACCGAGGCACGACGGTTTGCGTAGTCGGAGCACTGGCAGGTTTTCAGATCGAGCAGCTTGCAGGCAATTCGCGTGTAATAAACCGCGTTGTCTTCCTCGTCCTCAAGCTTCTGCAGGCAGCACAGGCCACAGCCATCGCACAACGACTCCCACTCCTGGGTATCGAGCTGGTCAAGGGTCTTGCGAATCCAGAAGGGTTCAACTTTAGCGGCCATGGTTCGGACAACGGTATCGATAATGAAAAGGCCGCCAGTCTAGAGGTACACGGGGTGCGGGCCAAGCACTTGCGACTGCCGGTAGCCGGGACTTGTCAGCGACGGGGCAAAACAGTAGCGTTAACGGGTTTTCAGTGCGTTCAAGCGATGCCTGCCGACCACGGCCCATCAAGCCACGCTCGTTTTCAACCTTCGCTATCAAGGACTTTCATGAGCACGAACCCTCGCATCGCCGATCACCCTATCGACCCGCAATTCACCGAGCGCTGGTCGCCACGTGCCTTCAGTGGCGAAAGCATCGACCAGGAAACCCTGCTGAGCTTTTTCGAAGCCGCACGCTGGGCACCCTCGGCGTATAACTCGCAGCCCTGGCGCTTTCTCTATGCACGTCGCGATACGCCAAACTGGGAGCGTTATCTGGGCCTGCTGAACGAGTTCAACCGCAGCTGGGCGCAACACGCGGCGGCCTTGGTGATCGTCATTTCCAAGACCACCTTCGTCGCCCCCGGCGCAAGCGAAGAGAGCCCGGCGCTATGGCACACCTTCGACACGGGTTCCGCATGGGGTTACCTGGCACTGCAGGCCAGCCTGAGCGGCTGGCACACCCACGGCATGGCCGGTTTCGATCAGGATCTGACCCGCAAGGAACTGAATATTCCCGAGGGCTACGCTGTGCACGCGGCCATCGCGATCGGCAAGCTGGGTGACAAGTCGACCCTGCCGGACTACCTGCAAGGCCGCGAAGTGCCAAGCCCGCGCAAGCCGCTGGCAGAACTGGCCGCCGAAGGTGATTTTTCGCTGTAACTGACTGGTTGCAGTAATCGATGCCTGCGAGCCGGCGCCTGAAACGTCGGCTCGTTGGCAAGGGCGTCAGTAACCTCGCAAAAAATCGACCTCGCCGCGCAGCGCCTCTCCTGCCTGGAAAGCTTGCAGGTTATGGACGAAAAGCTCGGTCATGGCCACGGGCGAGGTAGGCGCCGAGCTGTGACCGGTCAACAGCAGACCGTAGGCAGTCCAGAACGGATGCCGCTGCGGCAAAGGCTCCTGACGGCAGACGTCAATCACCGCGCCAGCCAGATGCCCTTCCTTCAACGCCTCGACCAGATCCGCATCGACAACCGCCACGCCGCGCCCGACGTTGATGAACAGCGCCGTGGGCTTGAAGCTGGCGAACAGCTTGGCATCGTACAGGTCGTGCGTCTCGGGCGTGTTGGGCAGCAGGTTGATGACGTAATCCATCTCGCCGAGCAGACGCGTCATGTCTGACAACGCCGTCACTTCGATGAACGGTTCCTGTGCGCGCGCACTGGAAGCCACACCGTACACCTGCACACCGAACGGCAAGAGGAACTCGGCAACCCGCTGACCGATATCACCGGCACCGACGATCAATGCCTTGCGGCCCGACAGACTCTGCCCGGTCCGGTTGTCCCACTTGCGTTCGACCTGGCTCATCAGGCGCGCCAGCACCTCGCGCTCATGGCCAAGCATGTAGGTCAAAACGAATTCGGCCATGACCTGACCGAAAATCCCGACTGCACGGGTCAGGCGATATTCCCGCGACAGGCTGTCAGCCAGCAGCGGTGTGATGCCCGCCCAGGTGGATTGCAGCCACTGCGGCTTGTGCCCCTGCCGCAACAGGTTGGCCATCAGGTCCGGCTGTCCCAGCCAGACCGGGCAGTCGCTGGCCATGCGCGACAGCTCGGCAGAATCGCCAGTGCTGAAAACTTCCAGATCAGGCGCAGCCTTGCGCAACAATTGGGTGTAAACGTGGTAATCGTGCTCGGCAATCAGAACGCGCATGTTTCAAAAACCTTAAAAACAGGACAGGCAACCCACGTCGATGTGGGCTGCTTTACAACGTAGGCAACGATTACATGGGATCGTTGCGGCGCAGCAGCTCTTCGGGCAGGTGCTCGATGTAATCGTCTTCAGCCGGCGGCATCTGCAAGTGATAGCCCTGGCTGTCAAGGTTCTCAAGCACCACATTGATATCTTCACGCGACAGCGCCCGCTCGGGGCTCAGCACCAGATCGAATGCATGAACCGGCTTGCCGAACGCCACCATCAGCTCTGGAGGCACACGCTTGAGAACGTCGCTCTTCAGGACGTAAAGGTACATCTCGTTTCTTTTCGGGCTGCGATAAATCGAGCAGATGCGCTTCAAGACGGTTCTCCGGGGGTGGCCAGGCTGTCCAGCAGCGCCTGACCCATCAACTCGCGACGCCAGCCACGCAGCGAGTCGGGTAATTGGTAAGGACCGTCGGGGTAGCCGCTCTTGAGCAGGGCTTCGAGGGTCTTCTTGCGCAGCATCAGTTCCGGGGCCATGTCCAGTTGCTCGGCATACTGCTGACCGATTGCACGCAGACGCTTGATCGACCCGGCGGCATCGATGGGCAATGGCTCGGGCAACGCAGGTGGCCACTCTTCTGGAGGCAGCACGCTCGCGGTCTTGATCAGCTCGAGCAGAAACTCGCCGTCATGGCGGACCGTACGCGGGTGCATGTCTTCGATCCGCGCCAGCGCGCCGAGGTTGTCCGGCTGGGTCTTGGCCAATGGCCAGAGCGAGTGTTCGCGCACGATACGGTTGCGCGGCAGGTTGCGGGCACGCGCCTCGCGCTCACGCCAGGCACACAGCTCGCGCAGCACCGCCAGCTGGGCACGGGACAACTTCCAGGCCAGCTTGGCGTCGCGATACACCTCGTACGGGTCCACCTCACGGCGCAGGTTGGCGACCAGTTCAGCGCCGTCGTCCAGCAGCCAGGCGTATTTGTCGTCGGACAAGCGCGGGCGCAGGATGGTGAACAGCTCGGCCAGGTGCACGGCATCTTCGGCCGCGTAGCTGATCTGCGTTTCCGACAGCGGACGCTGCAGCCAGTCGGAGCGGGTTTCGCCCTTGGGCAGGTCGATGTCGAGGACCTCCTGCACCAGACGCGAGTAGCCCATGGAAAAACCGAGGTTCAGGTAGGCAGCTGCCAATTGGGTATCGAACAGCGGAACCGGCAGGCTGCCGGTCAGGCGCAGCAATACCTCGAGGTCTTCGCTGCACGCATGCACCACTTTGATGACGTCGGGGTTTTCGAGCAACGCAGACAGCGGCCGCCAGTCGTTGATCAGCAATGGATCAATCAGCCAGGCGCTCTGCCCGTCGCCGATCTGCAGCAGCGCAGCGATCGGATAAAAAGTGTCGACCCGCATGAACTCGGTGTCGAGCGCCACGAAAGGCAGTGACTGCCATTGTGCGCAATGCCGGGCGAGGCTGTCGTCGTCGCGAATCCAGTGAATATCGATGGCCACACGGCTCTCCCTTCAACAATGGCGCGCAGTATATATCGTCATGGGAGATTATCGCGCGTCTGTCGTCCGGGTCTGGCGCATCTTCATGCAAATGAAGGACAGGAGGAGCTATTGCCTCACAGACACGCTGCCAATGATCGCCCCCACGGCTTGAGAGGACGATCAATACCCGGCACGCCGCGCATGTCGTTACTTGTCGGTGGTCGCCAACTCGCTGCGGCATGCGGCAAACATATCGAGACTGGGGTCATAGACCTTGGTATCGACTTTCAGCAGACCGAGCATGGAATGGAAAAGATTGTCCTGGCTCAACGGTGCATTGCGCTGTTTGGCCAGACACTCCGGCGTAACGGCAAAGGACTTCTGATAGGTATCGGACAACCAGACCATCATCGGCACATGCTTTTGCTGATCAGGCGCCAGCACATAAGGCGTGCCATGCAGGAACAGATTATATTCGCCCAGAGATTCGCCATGATCCGACAGGTACACCATGGCGGTATCGACCTTGTTTTGATTGGTGCGCAGAAGATCAATCAGCGTGGACAATACATGGTCGGTGTACAGCAACGTATTGTCGTACCCATTGACGATGCTGTCCCGGCTGCAATTGTTCAGCGCATTGCTTTCACACACCGGGGTAAACGTTTCAAAGTCTTTCGGGTAACGTTTGTAGTATTCAGGACCGTGGCTGCCCATCTGATGCAGAACAAGCACCGTGTCCTTGTCGAGGCCGTCGATAAAGGCCTGCAGGTTTTGCAAGAGTATCTCGTCCCGGCATTCATGGTTGTTGCACAACAGCGGGTCCTTGAGATTGCTCACGTCCTGGAAGGTCACTCGATCACAGGTGCCCTTGCAGCCCGCTTGATTGTCACGCCATATCACGTCTATACCCGCGCGCTTCAGTACGTCCAGCAAGCCTTCCTGATTACGCGCCTGGGTAGCGTTGTAGTTCTTGCGTCCCATATTGGAAAACATGCAAGGCACCGATACTGCGGTTTCGGTACCGCAGGAATACACATCGGTAAACGCCACCAGTCCGCTTTCCTTGTTCAGGTTGGGCGTGGTGTTACGACCGTAGCCAAGGATTCCGAAGTTCTCGGCCCGGGCACTTTCGCCGACCACCAGCACGGTCAATGATTTGCGGGCGTGCGTGGCCCAGTCCGCAGAACGCTTGGCGTCCTCGCCGATCTTGACGAAGGGACGCCTGGCGGAGATCACCTGCTCACTCAGGTAGCCCAGCGACGCACCAATGTAATTGCTTGGCACTACCATCAGGCGCAATTCATGGTGGTTGCGGAACAACGACGACAAGCCCTGGTAATTGGCCAGTGCAATGGCGCCGATTGCCACGCAGCACGCCACCGTCACCAACAGTTTGCTGAACAATTCGAGGTGCCAGCGACGGTAGCTGATCGGCAGTTTCCAGAGTATCAGCGAAGGCACTATGCCCAGCAGAAGGATATACAAAGCCAGTTTTAAAGACAGCAGCCCCTGCACTTCCGTGACGTTGGTTTCGGCGAAGTTTCGAAACATGCCCGCGTCGATCATGACCCCGTATTCGGTCATGAAATAAACCACCCCCGCGCTGATCATAAACAGACTGATCAACACCGGTTTAAGCACACGACGAAATGCCAACAGCGTCAACACGATATTGAACACGCAGAAAATCATCAAGCCAAACGCAAAGCGCATGGCCAACCCTTTGCTATCGGCGCTGGTAATCGAGAAAAGATGCTGCCAAAGATTGATATTGAAACCCAGTAACAGAAACGCACTGGCAAGTAGGGTTACAACCTCTGGACGAACAGTTCTGGGTGTCGGCATCGTGGTCTGCTTATCGAATTAATATGCATCGGGCATTCAGGAGCCAGTGAACACTCCGATGGCGCGCACTGTAGGCAGCGCATCATCAATTTTATGTGAAAAAGGTGAGAGGATTGGGTTGAATGAAGCTTATTTCACTGTAAAGAAACTCATTGCAGCGTTACTGCATTTGCAGAGCAGCGTGTCTCCGCAAGCAAGCTTGCGGAGACGTCATCCTCGCAGATACGCCCGATCAGACCGAGCGGCGGCGATAGGCCCGGTAGCCCGGCAACCAGAAATTACGCTCGATGGCCTCAAGCAGCGCCTCTTCGGTGGTTTCCAGCGCCAGCCCTTCGGCTTGCGCTTCCTTGGCCACAGCCAGGGCGATCTTGCGGCTGACCTGCTGGATTTCCTTGAGCGGCGGCAACACCGCATCGCCCTTCCCTGTCACCATCGGCGAGCACTCGGCCAGCGCATTGGACGCCGCCATGAGCATCCGGTCGGTGATGCGCGATGCCTTGCAGGCCACCACGCCGAGGCCGATGCCCGGAAAGATGTAGGAGTTGTTGCACTGCGCGATGTGTACCGTGCGGCCGTTGATCTCCACTGGCGCAAACGGACTGCCGGTGGCCACCAGCGCATTACCGTCGGTCCAGCGCAGGATTTCTTCCGGAGTGGCTTCTACCTTGGAAGTCGGATTGGACAGCGGCATTACCAAGGGTTTGGCGCAATGCTTGTGTAATTCGCGAATCACCTGCTCGGTGAACAGACCCCGTTGCCCGGACACACCGATCATTACGGTGGCCCCGGCGTGGGTGACCACGTCGAGCAACTGCGGGAAGGCTTCGGAGCCGGCAGTCCAGCCAGATACGTCGGCAGTCTTTTGCGCCAGTCGCTTCTGGAAGTCGAGCAGGTTATCCATGCCTTCGGTCAACAGGCCGAAACGATCGACCATGAAGATACGTTTGCGCGCCTCGCTTTCGCTCAGGCCTTCGATGCGCATCGCTGCGATGATGTGCTCGGCGATCCCGCAGCCTGCCGAACCGGCACCGACAAACACCACCTTCTGCTGGCCGAGGGTTTCATTCTTGGCCTTGCAGGCCGCCAGCAACGTACCCACGGCAACCGACGCGGTGCCCTGGATGTCATCGTTGAAGCAGCACAACTCGTCCCGATACTTTTCGAGCAGCGGCATGGCGTTGGACTGGGCGAAATCTTCGAACTGCAACAGCACGTCCGGCCAGCGACGCTGCACCGCGTCGATGAACAGCGCGATGAAGTCTTCGTATTCCTTGCCCGATACCCGCTCGTGACGCCAGCCCATGTACATCGGGTCGTCCAGCAGCTCACGGTTGTTGGTGCCGACATCCAGCACGATCGGCAGCGTGTACGCCGGGCTGATCCCGCCACAAGCGGTGTACAGCGACAGTTTGCCGATCGGAATGCCCATGCCGCCGATGCCTTGATCACCCAGACCGAGAATTCGCTCGCTGTCGGTCACGACGATGATTTTGATCCGGTCCTTGGTCGCGCTGCGCAAAATATCATCGATGCGGTCGCGCTCAGGGTAGGAAATGAACAGGCCGCGATGCGTGCGGTAGATCTTGGAAAACTCCTGACAGGCCTGCCCCACCGTCGGCGTGTAGATGATCGGCAGCATCTCGTCCAGGTGGGAGTCGAGCAGACGGAAAAACAGGGTTTCGTTGTTGTCCTGGATCGAGCGCAGGTAGATATGCTTGTCCAGGTCGCTCGCACACTGTTTGTACTGGCTGTAGACCCGGGTGACTTGCTCTTCGATCGTCTCCACGTTCTGCGGCAGGAGCCCGATCAGATTGAATTCGACCCGCTCTTGCGGGGTAAAGGCACTGCCTTTGTTCAGCAGGGGCATTTCCAGCAGTGAAGGTCCTGCGTAGGAAATGTACAAAGGTCGCGAAGTTTTGGTCATTTTCTCTAATCGCCTTTTTCGTCTACTCATTAATTCTTTACGTCGACCGGGGCGGGCAGCCTGGCTCAGTTCTTGTTGTTTTTTCTTGTCGCCAGCTCTCTATCAGGCCATGCCGAAAACCATTCGGCAGATAAGGTCAGGGCGAACATATTACTCGCCTGACAGCGGCTTGCGACATTTTGTCGCGCAAAGAGTGGCTAAGTGACGCTACTGCAGGTGCAGCATTCCGTGATCAACCAGTGCATTCTGCACGCTGGAAGCCATCATGGTCTCGGGTTGAAAAAGCCCCGACGGACGTCGAGGCTCCATGGGGTCAGGCTGCGTCAGGCTTTTCGGCGATAAGCCCGATGGTGAACCCATCGACGGCCGAGATTCGGCCCCGCCACAGCACACCGGCATCACAAATCGGGTTGCCGTCAGTGGAATAGGTGCGGCAGTCCTTCAAGTGAATGAAATGGAAGGCCGGGGTGTCTTCAGATGACTCACCGGGCTTGAAGGACAGGATCATCTCTTTCATGGTCGCGTCAGTGCCGTTGGCGAACGAGCTGAACGGTGCCGAGATATCGTCGGCCAACTGCTCGAAATACGCATCGTGAGAAATCAGATGCCCGGAAACCAGATTTCCACCCACCGACAGCGTCACGCCCATCTCAACCTTGGTGTTGGCAACAAACTTGACCAGCCATTGCAGCAACCAGTCGATCTGCTTGCCCTGCCATTTGAACTGGGCAATCACGTCATCGTGGCTCTGGCTGGGAGAAGGTTGCGACTTTTGTACCTGATCTACGTCTGACATCTGAAAGCTCCTCGCCTCACAAAACGTTGAACCCAAGGTATAGATCAGAAAGGGCGAAAGCGAAACCGGGAGGCAGGATTAGTTTGCGAATAGCCGAATGGGACGAGTGAGACCAGGCGATTTCGCAGGTGGATGGTGACAGTGTTTCTACCCTGCACGGGATGCCAGTGGTTCAATTAAGTGCTGCAGACCGACTATTCGTGATTTTTTTCACCATGACTGATCCAAAAGGTCTGAGATCAGCCTGAAGGTCATCTATAGAATCAAATGATCGATTTCCGAAACGGAGTAAAACGATGACTCAGAACAATCAATCGCTCGGCCTGGAGAACCATACGGCGTTCAGCGGTACATTCCAGCGTGATCAGTTGACCATCGGGTTCATCTCGCCCGCGCGAGGCTATCCTGACAGCCCTTTTCCCAGCCTGGAGGACCAGGCCGAGATCGTGCAGCGCCTTGATCAGAGCGATGCTGCGGCGCTGTGGCTGCGCGATGTGCCGTTTTACGATCCGTCATTTGGTGATACCGGCCAGGTCCTTGATCCGATGGTGTACGCGGGCTGGCTGGCAGCGCTTACGAGCAGAATCGCCATCGGCACCGCAGGCATCGTCAGCCCGTTGCGGGAGCCGGTTATCACCGCCAAGCAGATTGCGACGGCGGACCAACTCCTCGGAGGCCGCTTTCTCGCGGGCATGGCTTCGGGTGACCGGGCAACAGAATATCCGGCTTTCGGAGTCGACTTTGCCAGCCGGGCTGAACGCTATCGGGAAGCGGTAACGCTGATCAAAACGCTGCTTTCAGAGTCGTTTCCGCGGCTGAAGACACAGCATTTCGGCCAGTTGCGGGGCGACATCGATCTGGTACCCAAACCCGCTGCTCAACCGGTCCCTGTCATCGCCATCGGTCGTGCTGGACAGAGCCTGGAGTGGCTTGCGGCCAATGTCGATGCCTGGATCTGGCATGGCGATGCGCTGCGCATGCCGGAGGCTGTACCGCATTGGCGTGAGGCAACCGCTTCCAGGGGATTCATCCCTTTCGGCTACGGCGCGATGTTCGACCTCGACGCCAATCCTGACGCGCCGCTACAAACGGGGCGGATGCTACGGGGTGGTCGAAAGGCGCTGAAGGACTTCTTCTCCCGGCAACGCGAAGCCGGGATCAATCATGTCGCATTGAACCTCAAGCCGACGCGGCGTCCCTCTCTGGAGGTAATCGATGAACTTCAGGAGCACATTCTCCCCGAGTTTTCCATCACCTCCCAACATGCCCGGCAGGCGTGAGGTTGGCTCCCAGGCAGGCACTTAACGCGCTGACTTTTGGCAGCGCCTCGCGACTTCGCAGCCAGACAAAACTCATCGGCAGGCCTTCGGTAGCAAGATCCAGTAGCACCGCCACCAGCCTGCCGCTATTCAGATGCCGCTGGCCAATCAATACGCGCCTTGCCCTGTGGCTCGGTCTGGGTTGAAGTCAGCGCAATCTCGACTTCCTGCAGATCTGAAACGACCGTCGTGCAGGTACGGTAGAAGGTTTCCCCCGCCTCGGTGAGCGACAACCGACGCGTGGTGCACTGAAACAACCGGGTGCGCACACGCCCTTCCAATCACGCTACTGGTGAGGCACAGCGTTCGAGCGGTGGCTCGGCTGGTCTCACGGTAAAAGTAGCCTTTCAGGATAGAAGTGAGGGGCTGGGCTGAGGATCATCAAATCCCGGAAACCAAAAAGCCCCGCATTGCGGGGCTTTTTGGATAAATAATGGCGGAGAGATAGGGACTCTCATATCAGCGCCCTCGCGCCCTTTATCCCCCGTGGCTATTGCCTTTCACACCCAATAGTGGGCAAAGTGAGTGGGCAAACCACAGGAAAAAATTGATGACCACCCACCTATTCCAGAAACCGAATGAAAGCACTTGGTATGTTCGCATGACGGTTCCCGTCGAGGTGCGAAGTGCATTCGGCGGCTTGACCAAGTTGGTTAAAACAACGGGCACAAGCAACAAGTCCGAAGCCATGGATAGACGCCTGCCGATCCTCGCACTATGGAAGCAGCAGGTTCAGGAAGCGAAAGATGCGAAAGCAGCAGGCCGTGACCTATGGCGACCTGCTCTTGCAGAAGGAGGAATGCGGCTGGAGCAAATGCTCGACGAGAGTCTGCTCAAGGCAGTCAAGCATCCTTCGCATCCAAACACAGGTATATTCAGAGAGATTGCAGGTGACGCAGTAAGGCCCGGTCGAGAGCAGGATTTATTGCTGGGCATGTTGCGAATGGTGGAGAAACAGGGAGCGATTGGGTTCACCGACCGCCTACGTACTGCTTTTGCCATGGACCCAGCGTTGCCAGTGGAGCGAGTTAAGCAGGAAGCGGCGATTATGGAGGATGCCGTGTTACAACTGGCGGAGCGCAGCCACGGACTGTCACCGTCTGAGGTCATCGAAGCCCGCGACATCCTGCGCACCCCGTCGGCTTACAAACCGGTATCGCCGATAACACCCTCTCGTCTTTCAGCGTTCCGGGTGTCCCGAGAGAAGTCAGGCATTGCGGCCAAGACAATCGACCAGCAAGAAAGCAAGCTGAAAAATCTCTCAAAGTACCTTGGTGATCAGGGCAAGCCGCTGGATGCTGACCTTGTGGCGGCATGGCTTGAGTCGCTGTCACTGTCGAGCAAGACCAAGGCTCAATACCTGTTGGCGGGCTCAACCTTCTGGGTGTGGGCTATGAAGCATGACAGCCGATGGAGGGAGGACTTCGCCGGGAAAGACAATCCGTTCCGAGGTCAGTTTCTACCCAAGGTCCGAGGTAAGGCCAAGGTCGAGTCAGCACGTAAAGCGTTCACGGCTGAGCAAATCGAAAGCCTGTTTGCAGTAGCATCGGCTGCTGGAAATCAAACGCTATGTGACTTGATCAAACTGGGCGCCCACACCGGTTGTCGCATCGAGGAACTTGCTCAGCTTCGGAAGGAATCGGTGGTAAAAGTTGAAGGTTTCCTGAGCTTCAAGATCGACGACAGCAAAACCGCCGCAGGCATTCGGGAGATGCCCATCCACCCTGCCCTGACGACTACCGTAGATCGTTTGATTGCAGACAGTACAGATGGATACCTGCTTCCAAGTTCAGCGGGCAACAAGTACGGGATTCGTTCCGACTCTTTGAGTAAAGCGTTTGGGCGGCTGAAGACCGCACAAGGATTCGGCAGACAGCACGTGTTCCATAGCGTACGGTCTATGGTTGTCACGCTACTACTACGTGCAGGCGTGCCAGGCCCAACTGTCGCAAACATCGTCGGACACGAAACGGGGTTGGTTACATTCGACGTTTACGACGAAGGGGCCAGCCCTAAGCAGAAGTTGGAAGCCATTCAGAAACTGCACTTCACGTTCGATTGATCACCCTGTCGAAGTTGCTGGACTGACAACTTTCGTCGTTTTCGGCGATGATACCCGGATATGTAACAGGGCTGGGTTTAGTGTGAGCAGACAAAAAATAAATAGCTTGTTATTTATGTCGAAATTGTGCTTGACATATTGACAAAATGCACTTTCCGTGAGATAATTTGTACAAAGATATAGAAACAAAACGCAAAATTTTCGCCTCCCTCGCAACACCCCAGCTTCCCAAAATTTAACTTCCGCACCACCCGCGCTATCCTTCGAGTAATTGTGTGCGGCAGTTGATGACCAGCGTTCCAAGACGCGTTCGCTCACCAGCAGTTGAGTTGGTCGTTACTGTAGATAGGATTGGTACTCCTGTCGCGGCGTCAGTCTCCGTCGCAAGCCGCCTTATCATCGGCCAAGAGACTAAAAATTTCCTGAAGTGTTGGCGTTCCTCTCCACACTCTTTGAACAGGCATCTGCCTGTTCTTTTTTGTGCTTCATCCTTAATCTTGCAATACCCAGTCATTCAAATACCTACTCAGAAGGAGGTAATCCCTTGCCTGCGAAACGAACCATCATTAAATACAGACCTTGTGCCGTATGCGGCAAGTCTGTCGCTACACAACGAACAACCTCAACTCCCACATGTGGGTTGAAGTGCTACACAATCCTTTACCGCCAACGCATCAAAAAACTAACGCAACCAGAGGAACAGCAATGAATATCGAGCAACAAATACAAGATATGCTCCAAAAATTGGACATGGTCCGCCCGACAGAATGGGACGGTATTACGCCACAAGTTATCATTCCCGTCGTCGGCAATGCCAAGGATAAAGCTATCGACGAAATACTTCAGCAGCTTTGGTATCACTACCAATCTAACAGCCCAACATCAAACGGAGAAAAAAATGACCGTACTTAAAGAGTTCGACAAGAAAGAGCTAACCGCCCGCCAGAAAGCAGAAGAGCTTTCCTTCAGAACACGTATCAACGGCGTCAGTGCCGCTTCGGCTCAAGAAATCAGTAGGTACAACACTGGGGCACTGGTGGTGAAAGGAGCGATTGAACCCATCCTTTGCAATAGCATCTACGCCGTCTTGCCCACCTTCGTAGAAAAGCAATCTCAAGGATATACACTGCACGAATCGCTTGAAATCGCCGCTGTTGGGCCTCTTGCGTTTGAGTTTTTCATGCTTCGCCCAGAAGCTGAAATTCAGAAAGACCTGATTGAAGTGTTCCGGCAAGTAGAACAAGCATACCGTGTGGAGATTAACAGTTATAACGCTGCCATCATCCAGCGAGAAATCGATTCGCAAGTAGAGCGCGAGATTCGTCTTGAGCAGAAACAACAAGCCGACGCCGAGCAAGCTCGCCGTGATCGTATTACGCAGGAAGTGCGCGATGCGCTGGGGGTCAAATGATCGACGCCCTGACACGTGCATTGCTGCTGAAATATCAGCCCGACAGCCTTCTATTAATCGAGCCAGCACAAGCGCCCCTACAGGCGCCTGTGAGCGTCGAGATAAACAAACAGGCATCTACGCTAACCCTCGCACAGAGAATCGCTGTAATGAAGTCTCAAGGCTATCCACAGATCGTTATAGATATCCTCACTCGACAACTTCAAGTTAACATGGCAAAAGAGACCAAATGACACAAACGGTAATCCCGATTCAATTGGCAACTCGTATTGCCGATGTAACAAGTAAAGAGTTTCAACGTCACGCCATCTTCACCGTATCCGCCGACAATCTAAATCCTCAGCGTATCTTCAGTGCTTTTCGTGCAGACATCAAAAGGATGGGCGATAGAGCTGTTTACAAGCTGGCGTGGTTTCGGTGCGACAACTTTGTCACCGTCCTGGTATCTGGCACACCCGCTGTAACAGCTTACGTGTTTGCGTTCATGGCCAAGGGTAAACAGCGTAAGTTGTTTGAAAGCGGCGAAGTGGTATTCGAGGGCGTCAGTACGCTCAAGTTCAAGATTGAAGCGGAAAAGCTGCTGCAGCAGTATACATCGCCCTTTGTGAAACACTCGTTCGGTGGAACGAATTGATATTCATCGGAAACAGTGCCCACGGCGTGGCATACGATCAAATCGCCCTACAACCTGAACTCGAACAGGCATGTGCCGATTATCTCGCCGCCAGATATGGTGATGATGTCGCACATGCCATCCCAATTGCCCAAAGGGAAATCCATGTCGGCGTCTTGTACGGATACACCGAAGCCCAGACACAGGAAATGATTCTCGGCATGTATGGGTTAGAGCCACTTTAAAGGAAGCTGGCAACACCACTGCTATTATCTTTGATAATGGTGCCATTACGCTGTAACCCTTGCTACATAAGGCTTTCAAACCATTTACGCGTTACAAACGTATGCCCGGCATACAACATCACCTTACTCATACAGGAGATACCACCATGGCTACGCCATACGAATTCACATCACAAGGGGCGGCGATGTCTGCCGCCATGACTCTCATCGGCTCAACACGTAAACGCTTTGTCGTCAAAGAAGTGCTCAGCATTAACGGTCTTCGCCGTTGGGTCGTAGCACACCATGGCGGTAATCCCGCTATTCCCTTCGAGAGGTTCGCAGCATGAAAGTTTGCACATGCAAGAAGTGTGGTCACGTTTACGCCTCAAAGCGTATTCGCCCATTCTGTAGCAATTCATGCCGTCAGGCATTCATGACTATCTACCCCATTCCCGCTATCCTGATTGGAGCAATCAATGAAACAAGCAACACCAGTTACAACCAAGGCTAAGAAGCCAGCCAAGAAGCGCCACAGTCGCAGATGTACCAAATGCTCCAAAGTGTTCACAACGCCTACTGCCACCAAGAAGTATTGTTCTGTGCAATGCTCTCGTAAAACTGCCAACGGCAAACGTCCCAAGGTTGACCGCATCGAAAGGGCTCGCCGCTCAGCACCGTTCTATCGCCTTGTACAGGAGTGTAAACGTGCCAGAACTCTGGAAGTGCTCAAGGGCCACACCGCACAATCACTACTCGATGTGATCCAGCTTCAAGCTATGGCCTCCAAGTGCAACCAATACGGAACGGCTCGCCTGTTCGAGCTTTCTCACATCGCCCCGGTAGAGGGTCAAACCCACATCGGTATGTACTACGCCGATAATCTGGTGCTCAGTCCCCAGAAGCCAAACAAGGCCCATGGCACCAGCTACTACGGCGGCGGACGCCGAATTGCACGTGCAGACTGTCACCCTCGTAATGCCGTGCATGAGAACGAACGCGATAGCGATGTGCTGGAACGCCTGATTGACTACCTTGGCAAGCCCCTGATTGACGAAGTGGTAAAGCTGGGCAAGATCAAGCCTACACGCCGTAACGAGCTTCTACGCTGGCTCCGTGAGTTTCTGAACCAAGCAGACCCAGTGCATGCCCGTCACTTGAAAGACCTAGCAGCGAAGACCACCGTAGCTCTAAGCACGCTGCAATCGGAACTCAAGGGCAAGGAAGCTAAAGGATGGTCACCGAAGACGGTACGGTATTCACGTGTCTCTATTCTGGTGATGGAATTGGAACGCCACGCACAGTACCGTCCAGAACTGTTACAAGCACTCGAAGACATTCGCCACCTTCGCTACAGCGTTGACAAGCCGGAGAGCCAAGCGCTCGAACAAGCGCTATTCGACCTGTTGCACGGTAAAGCGCTGGACGATGTACAACATGTAATCGACGACTATGTACAACGTCACACAACGGTGATCATGTACGAGGGTATCTGCCCAGTCACGGGCGAGCCTTTCGTGCAGCCTGCACCGCCGGAACGCATTCCAGCGTACAAGCCGATTCGGTTCCCTGTGCTACTCGCCAGAATCGAGTCACCTGCGTTCGCAGTTTCGTTTGCTGAAACGCTGGACGGCCAACAAGCCAACATCGTTCCTGTCTTGTTCAACGTGCAACCCGAAGCCAGCTATGACCCTGTTCCATGGTGATGATGATCAAGCCCCTGCCAGCGATGGTGGGGGCTTTTCTTCGTGACGAAGAAGGTAACAAGGCCACTGCTATACTCTTTGAGTAGGGCACCCACCAGTTGCAACCACGCTACAAGCCTTATTCTACGTGGCTTTCCGCCCATGGACGCCCGGTTAAAACGTTACATTCCATAGCGGAGCTATGAGCCTGATTACGCCTTTAGGTGAACGTCCTGATACATCCAGCCATAATCCAGCCAGTGGCGGCTGTCGAATTTTCCTACGACCTTCGTCGGTTGTCGCGGATGAAGGCATAGTGACATGATATTCGGGGTCTGAAGCTGCATCCCGCAGATCAGCACAAAAGGAATTGCCAGATGCTACATGTGATGTTGTCCCTTGATTTTGCAAATGCTGAAGAATCACGCAATGACTTCTACAAGTATCTCGACACCAAGAACTGGAGCAAACGAGATAATGTCGATACTGTTTGGACATTCTATCTCGACAAGCACACTCAGACGGATTCTGACGAGGTAATAAAGTTTATATCGTCCACTCTCCTTGCTGCTGCGAAAGAGTTTAAGCCTGACGGAATTACTTATGTAGCTCAGATCGGTAACGCACAAGCTGTGTCCGGTGGGATAGCCAAGAAATCTGGTGTCTATTCTTCATACACCGAGAGCTGACCGTTACAGCAATTTAGCTGGCTTTGGTAGGTAGGGTTTATAGGGTCAGTTTTTTATATGTCCCAAACGTCGTATAAACTCCTGTAAACCCCCTATTAATACCCATCAGATTTGTAGATTATAAACTCTTAAATGGCTACAGCCCAGTAACGGCTGGGCCTGTGCTGACCGTGGGTCAAGCCGGGCGCTTTCAACGCTATTAATTAGCGAACCAACGATATAAATCGTTCGTGAGCATCCGGTGTGCGTCAGTTCTTGGCCTATGCAGCGCTTATAACACCTAGGCACCCACGTCAAGCTATAACTTTGATTCCTCCCTTGATTTGTGTGACTCTAGTGAAAACCTAGTGATGAGGACCACAAGATGCAAATGATGAAGACAGAGGCAAAGCTGTTAATGGCGATCCGTGACGGTGCTTCGACTATTACAGGTGAAGATGTCCATACTCTTAGAGCGCTGATCAGAAGCGGACTTGCGACGGGAGCGGACGCTTCAGATGATGGTGGGTTAGAGTTTATCGAGGTGTCCTTGACGCCAGCGGGAAGGGAGGTTGCTACCGATTTGCTGATCGACGAATAGGCCCATCCTTGCAGCCGGGTACTGATCGCCAAGGCTGCCATCCCATCCCGCTGCATCCCAGAATCACTATCGTTTAGGTCTACTCGTATGGTAGTACGATAACCGTCCGTCGGGCGCTATCATAAAGGGTTAGGTGATACCTATATGATCGCATTATCATTGACCTATCGAAACAGATGCCAAAGGATAGTCGCCATGAACGCCCATCTCTACCTCCGAGCCAGCACCAAAGACCAAGATGCGAACCGTGCCAAGGTGGCGCTGGAAGCATTTGCGGTCGAGAAAGGCTTGGGTGTGGTTGGCGTGTATGCCGAGAACATCAGCGGCACCAAGCTTCAGCGTCCCGAGTTGATGCGTCTGCTGGATACCGCCAAGTCAGGCGAAATCCTTCTGTGCGAAAGCGTGGACCGGTTATCACGTCTGTCACAGGACGATTGGGAAGTGCTGAAGACTACGATCAAGGCGAAGGGCTTGCGTCTGATTATCGCTGACCTGCCCACCAGCCATATGCTGGTGCAAGACAAAGGCATCACCGGGCAGATTATGAAAGTGATCAACAACATGCTGTTGGACCTGATGGCCACCATGGCACGACTGGACCAAGAAAAACGTGTTGAGCGGATCAAGCAAGGCATCGAGAACAAGAAGGCTGCCGATCCCGAGTGGAAGCCGACAGGTAAGGCGAAGAACATTGACCTGTGGAAGAAGGTGTATTCGCTTGTGGCTAAGCACCCGGACATGAGCGCTGACGACGTGGCCAAGCTCGCTGAATGCGGCGTTGCTACGGTGTACAGGATCAAACGTGAAGCCAAGACCGCTCAGGATCAAGCCTAAGCATCACTGCAACAGACGAAACCCAAGGAGGTGAAACGTATGAACGCTTACCACGTGGCACTACAGGGCCTTCTGGCGGCATCGCTCTTTAACAACTGAGAAGCTTATTTGTGGTTCCCTTTGGAGCATTGCCATGGGGCCGGGTCGGCTCGTGTTTGATAGCTTTGCGGATGTCTCCAAGGGCGCCACATTATTTTTTCTGGCTGCACGCTCAATCTCCTTTAACATCCGACCTGCGCGCGGCGGGGGATTTGGTATTCCCAGAAAACTGTTACTGATGCTTTCGCGCTTCGATTTCCATGTGAATGGTTTGGAAGATCAGGAGGCCGTACTCCATCAGATTTCTGAAGAACCCAAGCATCGGATCATGAAATGTGCCCTGTGGCTTCTTTTCCTCTGGGTCGGCTGGATATTCGAGCAAGTCAACTATCTTGCCATGGCCGTGGGGTATGAAGAACGAGTTCACGAACCCCATTACGCTTTTCATGTCCATATCCGGCAACTCTTGATGCACTCTGCCTGCTAGGGTTCCAGCATCGTCGTAGTATCCGCCATTGTGGACAATGTAGTGCCTTAGCTTTTCGACCAGAACGAGTATCACCCTGTAATTTGTCCCCGTTGGGTTCTCGGATTCGAAATGCTCGAAATGCTTTGACGCTCTTCGAAACTCTCTAAGCTGTGCGTACGGCTTCCGGTCCTTCCTTGTCGGGAGTTGATGGTAGCGCTGGATGTCGTTCGAACCCTCGTGGTTCCAGTCAACTGGAAGCTTCCATATGCCGATCCCAGCAAGGCCGCAAGACGCGTAGGCTCTTTCGACGAAGTCTTCAAAGGCTTCGTACGCCTCTACCAAAAGCCACTGATACGTCTTCAGTTTCTGAAGCAGATTCAGTTCTATGCGATCCTCCAGCGATAACGCTGGAGCGTTGTGCATGAGGTCTTCGCCAGTTGATGGGCACCTGAAATGGAATGGATGCTCCATGCCGTACTGAAGCTCAAGCGCCCACTCTGGTAGCTGGTCGTGGAATTCCTGAATTGCTTTGTGGTGCTCTGCGTATATGTTGTTCGCTTGTGACTTGCGCTGATTAAGTTGCGATAACTTAGACGCAAGTCTATCAAGCTCTTCCCTTATATAGTTTATGGCCATCTCGTCATATCCGTCCTTACTCAGGGAGGAGGTTACCACTGCGCGGTCCGAGTCAGCTGCGAAATATGTGTATTATCAAAGCCCTTCATTCTCAGCCATTATCGTTGCGTCGTCTGCTAGCAGATGGTCAAAGTGATAGTTCATTGAATTACTTATCTTCTTGTCAGGCCTTACATTCTGCCAGTCAAATCTAGCGATCTGATCAATTAGCGGTGGAGCCTCAAAGGACTCATCGAATAACAATGACTCCGTAATTACCGTGCTCACTAGGCCAAAAGGATACAAAAAATCACTGATGGTGGCGGTGCCCACGAGGTCACCGTTCATCTCCGTCATCTCTGGTATGCCGTTAGCCCTATGGTTTGTCACCTGATACTTCTTAGCCAATCGGTCGATTTTGACGTTGAGTATATGGAGATGAGTGGCACGGTTTTCATATTTCTCCGCACGGAATACATCAGTCGCTGCAATCACCTTCTCCATATCTGAGCAAAGCACTTTGATAAAGTCTTCATCCACCTTTAAGACTCCACGCTTAGCGGCGGGGAAAATCATCTTATGCAGTTTTCTTGGGTATGCTACTCGAGCTTTATTCCCATCTATGAATTCAAGTTTGTTTACGTGGGTTTCAAGGTACTTCTGAAACTCATCCACATGCTTGTAATAATTCGTTAAGTGGTTATTAGATTGGGTTAATTCTATCTGAATGTTACTAAGCTTTATTTGAGACTGGGTCAGCTCCATCTGAGCCTTAGACTGAACTGAGCGATGATTGGCAGCGAATAGCGCGATCAGGGGGATGGATACTGCCAGAAGCCCTAAAGGAAATTTAAATATTTCAATTGCATTATTCCAACCTTCGCTTGAAGGGTTGAATTTCAAGTTCGGAGTGAACACCAAGATGGTAAGTGCAATTAATGATGCGGCGACAAGTATCATTATAATAACGTACGCCACAGATTTTAACTTCAAAAAAGTAACGTGAGGATCAAAATCTAGCCATTTCACTTGTACACCTCCTTACATTTCGTCATCATTCTACATAGTCTCAAATGCACGGCACGCTAGCGAATCATCTTAGATCATCACTATCTGAAAACTTGCCGGATATCGTGGTCTAACTTAGACACCATAGCCTCAGACATACTCCACTTGAGAAACCCTGATTCTCGTTCGTGGAAGCCGACAGTCAATTTCCGGTAGTTAACCTGATTACTTTGTCTTTCCCAAATGCGACCGAGTTATGCGATTTTGGATCGTAAAACCAGAGCAAATCTGACGTTCGTCCGATTGCACAAAGCCCGGCTGATGCACCACCCTCATACTTAACTGTCGTGGACGTGCATTCCTTCTTCAGATGGATCGCAAACTCAGCACCTAGAGTTCGCCCTTTTGCAAAGGCACTTACCGACACATCGTAAATCACCCATAGAAACAGGGCATAAAAAAAAATAGATAGACATCGAACAATTATAATACCGTGGGTAGTCAGCCACTCCCTTACACGTCGTATGCGAAGCACTATCAAACATAAAGCCGCTACCCCCGCGAAGTACGGGATCAGCTTCCAAAAGTCCCGAGACAACTCAGCAAAAATCAGCAAGCCACCATCATAAAGCGCCTTCTGTACTTCTATTGACACCAATTCAGGCTCGACCCCTAGCTCTCTGAAAAGCTCTTTACTCTGTACAACTCCAGCGGCATATGCTGCAGCCGTGAGCATGAAGGTTGCACTTACCGTCTCAAGAAATTTGGCAAACATACTACCGGTCCTCAAAGACTTTGATCGCAGGTATGCCGAATTCAAAATTTTCTAAAGATCGGGTATCGACGGTAGGCAGATTTAATGCCAGCGAACCTTTGATTTTCTTAGAGTGGCGTTTTTTACTAGCCTCATCTAACTCATCAGAATTTTGCTCAACGGATCGCACCGCCTTTTGCTGCTTGTTAACTTTCTTCTTTGGCGACCGAAAAATATCCCGGACCATCTCATCTGGACTTACTGCATCAGCCTGCAAAACGGGAGTAGATGAATCAGCGACAAATTCGTCCGCGTTTGCATATCCGGCCATTATAAGAGTCAGCGCCACACACAAAATCGCGCCTTGAGCTTTGTCCCCGAACCCTTCAAGCGGAATTCGGTTCCACAAGTCTCCCGGGGACATGAATTCCGCTTTGGTAGTGGCAGAAAGCTCACCGAGCCCCAGCTCGAAATTCAGAAGCCGAGCAATAGAATCAAGATCAATTGTACCTGTATCTTCTATTTCCTGTGCGAAGAGTTGCATAAGAGAAACATTCTGAAGCAAGCCGCCAATAGCAAGATTATTGACTGCACCTGAACCAGTAATCTTGTTGGAAATATAAAGATAGTTTTCATCGACGAAGAATGGATAAATCAAATGGTAGAACTTATCCCAGTGCCTCTGAAGATCAATGATTGTTTGCTGACCCTGCAAGGTTTTTTTGATTGCACTAGGCAAGTTATGACGTGCTATCCGGGGACCCCATATAACCTCACGCCGAAGCCGGTGATACATTTTAGGCGGTCTGAATCCTGGATCAGCATTGTCGGGTACTTCAATGCTGACTGACTCTGAGCCAAAGAACGCTGGACCATTGCATATACCGACAACCAAAGCATCGCCATCGGTCGACACTATGATATCGCCTTTTTTAATTCGCTCGTTAAAGCTAGCAATCTGTCTAAGTTTCTTGGTCCCCTTTCCATTTAACTTTTTCGCTGATCTTTTAGTTCCCTCCACCACCGTTGTATATTCCGACTTACGAAGCAGCATCGACTGAATATCGTCAAATCTCGGAATATTGCTGTCAACGGCGTCCCGGTGATCATAAATATCGTCGAGATGCCCTATCGCAACTACACCGTTCTGTCTGAAGTGTTCTAGAAACTTCCCACCCGTAGCTCGAACTAGCCAAATATTAGTAGTGCTATTCCGATATGCAAGCTTTAATCGATCCAAGTCCATCTGCTTCCCTCCCTTCGATTTATGGACGATAGCTCAGGCGGCTGTACAATGGCAATGAGCCTTTACGTTCAAATATCAGCACTCACTAGATCGTTAGACTCACAAGCCAAGTGGTCGTCTGGCAGCGGTTAGGGTGCCACGGCAGGGTGATGGCGTTCCAAATAATAGAGTGGGCAAAGACAGTGGGCAAAGCGAAAAGCCAGCGCACACAAAAAAGCCCCGTTAATCAGTGACTTACGGGGCTTTTCAAATAATGGCGGAGAGATAGGGATTCGAACCCTAGGTACCGGTGAAGGTACAACGGATTTCGAATCCGTCCCATTCGGCCACTCTGGCATCTCTCCAACGGCGCGCATCATAACAGCATCAACGCAGAAGGCGAAGCCCTTCTGCTGTTTTTTTTCGTGCTATCAAGCGCTTGCGTGCTTTTTCCGCTTACAGCGGCACGCCCAGACGGTTTGCGACTTCTTCATAAGCTTCGATAACGTCGCCCAGACCCTGACGGAAGCGGTCCTTGTCCATTTTCTTGCGGGTGTCCTTGTCCCAGAGACGGCAGCCGTCAGGGCTGAATTCGTCGCCAAGGACGATTTCACCGTGGAATACGCCGAACTCGAGTTTGAAGTCGACCAGCAGCAGGCCAGCGTCGTCAAACAGCTTGGTCAACACGTCGTTGACCTTGATCGACAGCTCTTTCATGCGAACCAGTTGCTCGGCGGTACCCCAGCCGAACGCCACAACGTGGGATTCGTTGATGAACGGGTCGCCCTTGGCGTCGTCCTTGAGGAACAGTTCGAAGGTGTACGGATTGAGCCTGGTGCCCTCTTCGATGCCCAGGCGCTTGACCAGGCTGCCAGCGGCGTAGTTACGCACGACGCATTCGACCGGGATCATGTCGAGCTTCTTGACCAGGCACTCGTTATCGCCCAGCAGCTTGTCGAATTGGGTGGGGATACCCGCCTCTTCAAGCTTCTGCATGATGAAGGCGTTGAACTTGTTGTTCACCATGCCTTTACGGTCCAGCTGTTCGATGCGCTTGCCGTCGAACGCCGAGGTGTCGTTGCGGAACAGCAGGATCAAGCGGTCAGCGTCGTCGGTCTTGTAAACCGATTTGGCTTTGCCGCGGTAGAGTTCTTCACGTTTTTCCATGATGGGCTCCGCTTGCTAAGTAGTTGGGCTAGGCGATATGTCGCCAGTCGAGCCCTGAATCTTGATCGGCCAGTTGCAGCCAGTCCGGGTCGCACCCGAGGGTGTCGACGAAACATTGCCGGGCCAGATGCGGCAGGTTGTTCTTGCTGCTGAGATGCGCCAGCACCAGGTGCTGAAGGTCCTGCCATCCCAGCTCGCTCACCAGGCTGGCGGCCTGATGGTTGTTCAAATGACCTGTTTCACAGCCCACGCGCTGCTTGAGAAAGACCGGATACTGGCCTCGGGCAAGCATGTCGCGACAGTGATTGGCCTCGATCATCAAGGCATCCAGGCCTTGATAACGCTGTAATACGTTGGAGCAGTAAGACCCAAGGTCGGTCAGTAGGCCGAAGCGGCGCTTGCCGTCACTGAAGACGAACTGCGTCGGCTCGAGCGCATCGTGAGCGACCGACACCACGTCGATGTCCAGTGCGCCGATCCGCAAACTCTCCCCGCCTGCCAAGAGGCCGGCAATTTCCACCGGCTTGCGCATTCCGCGCAAGGTCCCGTTGCTGAGGTAGACCGGCACATTGTAGCGCCGCGACAGCAAACCCACGCCATGCACGTGATCGGCATGTTCGTGGGTTACCAGAATAGCGCTCAGCTGGCTTGCCGAGACGCCCAGACGAGCCAGGCGCCGCTCGGTTTCCCGCAAGGAGAAACCGCAATCGACCAGTACGTACGTATCGTTGCTTGCGACCAGCGTGCCGTTGCCACGACTACCGCTGCCGAGAACCGCGAAACGCACTTAACCCAGGTTGTCTTGAATAACGCTCAACACCCGGCGCGCGATATCCGCTGGCGCAACGGTGTTGATGTTCTTCTCGACGGTCACTTGAACGTTGTCACCGA
The DNA here is from genome assembly GCF_027983475.1 of Pseudomonas cerasi. Taxonomy (NCBI): domain Bacteria; kingdom Pseudomonadati; phylum Pseudomonadota; class Gammaproteobacteria; order Pseudomonadales; family Pseudomonadaceae; genus Pseudomonas; species Pseudomonas cerasi. The sequence goes on along the minus strand of NZ_JAQJVM010000001.1, from coordinate 622,587 downwards.
CCTTGCTCAGGCGGACCTGATAGCGCTCGGCACGGGCATCGATCTCTTCCTTGGTCGACTTGCTGCCAAACATCCTGCCGAAGAAACCAGGCTCGTTTTCAGGCGTTTTGGCCTTTTCAGCCAGGTTGATGTAGTACAGACCCAGGCTGCGGTTGATGTCCTCGACACGCCAGTCGCCCTGATCCAGGGCGCGGCCAACACTCGACCATGCGCGGTCCAGGTCGGCACCGAGGTTCAATACCGGGTTGCCGCTGCCGTCTTCGCTCAAGGCAACACGGCTCGGGGTGTCGTAGTCACGTGCCGCCAACAGGGAAATAGAGCCGCCCTTCTCGGCGTTGCGGCCCATGCTGGCCAGCAGATCGTCGGTCAGTGCGGCATCGAGGCCCAGGTTGGTGGTGCGCGTCGGGAAGGCCACGTCGGCAGTGCTGCCGGCAGGACGCTCGACGCTGACCACGTAGACTTCACTGGTATTGCGCTGCACGCCCGGCTCGATACGCACCCGCACGCGGGTTTCTGCATCGGCGGCGACGCCAGCGGCGCTCAGACGCTTGGCCACCGAAGCGGACAACTCATCGAGGCGCTGCCACGAGGAGCTGAACTCGCCTGTCTGCGGACGCTCTTCGGCGATACGGAAACCGTTGTCTTCGAAATACTGATGAGCCACCGGCCAGACTTCGGCAGGCTGGCGCTGAGCCAGGATCCAGCGCGCATCGCCACTCTTCTGCAGGCTGAAGTCGCTCGACTCGGAAGTCGTGCCCAGCGGCTGAGGACGCGGCACGATGTACTCGCCGTCTTTCTGGGTGCTGTCAGCCACGTTACGCGGGATCGGCAGCAAAGGATCCAGGCGTTTGACGCCGCTAACATCGGCGGGCAACTGCATGGGCGGGGTCTGGGTCGCCTGGAGGTAATCGCTGCCGCGATCACGGAAGTAACCATCTTCGCCCCAGAGCCAACCGCAACCGCTGGTGCTGGAGATAATAAGAGCAAGTGCGGAAAGTCCGGCCAATCGCTTCATTGCGTGATACTTCCTCAATTAAACCAGGACGCCGGACTGGCGCATGGCCTGACGCAGCGGTTCATGACAGGCTTCGCTGAGCCAGGTAAGCGGCAGACGGATACCGTCTGGCATCAAACCCATTTCATGCAAGGCCCACTTCACGGGGATAGGGTTGGATTCGATGAACAGGGTGTTGTTGAGCGGCATGAGCTTTTCGTGAATCGCCCGGGCCGTTTGCGCATCGCCACGCATGGCCGCTGCGCACAGATCGCTCATGGCGCGCGGTGCAACGTTGGCGGTGACGGAAATATTGCCCTTGCCACCCAGCAGCATCAACTCGACTGCTGTAGCGTCGTCGCCGGAGTACACCAGAAAATCGCTGCTGACGCTGGCCAGGATGTCCTTGGCGCGTTGCAGGTTGCCGGTGGCTTCCTTGATGCCGACGATGTTTTTTACCGTCGACAGACGCGCAACGGTCTCTGGCAGCATGTCGCAGGCCGTACGGCCCGGCACGTTGTAGAGGATCTGCGGGATGTCGACGGCATTGGCGATGTGGCTGAAATGCTGGAACAGGCCTTCCTGAGTCGGCTTGTTGTAGTAAGGCGTCACCAGCAGGCACGCGTCGGCACCCGCATTTTTGGCGTTGGTGGTCAGTTCGACGGCTTCACGCGTCGAATTGGCGCCTGTACCGGCGATGACCGGAATGCGACCTGCAACCTGAGTGACCACCCGGCGGATGACTTCGATGTGTTCGTTCACATCCAGCGTCGCCGATTCACCGGTGGTGCCTACGGCAACAATGGCGTTGGTGCCCTCTTGCAAGTGGAAGTCAACCAGTTTGCTCAGGCTGTCCCAGTCCAGACGACCTTGTGCATCCATTGGTGTGACCAGTGCCACCATACTGCCCGCAATCATGCAACCGCTCCTGCCGGAAAAAGAGAGCCGTAATGGTACTGGCGCTATCAGCCTTGTACAAGCGAAGTACCGCGCTCTGAGCATTCCCCTGAGCGATGGTTTTCGCTACCCTTCGTCCTTTGATCGGTACTGGTCACCTGCGCACCTCGCTCAATCGGTCGAATTTGTCGCCAGAAGCCCTGCCCCAGCGCACTCCAGCCCAGTCATGGTATATCCATGCAGGCCGGGCGCCGAGGGACCCGGCAAGTTATCTTGCGCCATCGATTGTCGAAACAGCCCCGCAAGTCCGAAAAAGTACCGACCGCTCATCGTCTAGGAATGCTGCATGTCGTCCACCCCCACAGTTCGCGAACAATTCCTTGTCATCAGTGCCCTTGGCGCAAACCCCATGGAGCTGACCAACGTCCTGTGCCGCGCCAGCCATGAAAACCGCTGCTCGGTCGTCACCTCGCGCCTCACCCGCCACGGCGAGTGCAGTGCGCTGATTCTTCAGGTGTCGGGCAGCTGGGACGCTCTGGCGCGCCTTGAAACCGGCCTGGCGAGTCTCTCCAAGAAGCATGCGTTCACGACCAGCGTCGTGCGCAGCGCCACGCTGGAGAACCGTCCGGAAGCCCTGCCCTACGTGGCCTACGTCAGCTCGGCGTACCGCCCGGACATCATCAATGAGCTGTGCCAGTTCTTTATTGACCACAACGTCGAGCTGGAGAACCTGATCTGCGACACCTATCAGGCTCCGCAGACCGGCGGCACCATGCTCAACGCCACGTTCACGGTGACACTGCCTGCCGGGACGCAGATCAGCTGGCTGCGCGATCAATTCCTCGATTTCGCCGACGCGTTGAATCTGGACGCACTGATCGAACCCTGGCGCCCACAAGCCCCAATGTAAGGAGTCCTCATGACTGTCACAGTAGATCATCCGGTTCCCGATTTTCAGGCACCCGCTACCAGCGGACAGACTGTCGAGCTGTCTGCGCTCAAGGGTCAGCAGGTCGTGATTTATTTTTACCCGAAAGACAACACGCCCGGCTGCACCACGCAGGGCCAGGACTTTCGTGACCATATCGCGCAGTTTCAGGCAGCCAACACGGTTGTGCTCGGTGTTTCCCGGGACAGCCTGAAGACCCACGAAAACTTCAAGGCCAAGCAGTCTTTCCCGTTCGAGCTGATTTCGGACAAGGACGAAGCCGTCTGCCAACTGTTCGACGTCATCAAGCTCAAGAAGCTCTACGGCAAGGAATACCTGGGCGTCGACCGCAGCACATTCCTGATCGACAAGGAAGGCGTACTGCGTCAGGAATGGCGCGGTGTGAAAGTGCCGGGCCATGTGGCTGAAGTATTGGCGCAGGCAGAAGCCCTGAACAAAGGCTGATCAGCATGCCCCGCTGCGGCGCGCAAGGTGCCGCAGCGATTCAGTCCTTCTGTCGCAATGATCGCGTCAAAGCAACGGGGCTACCGTCGGCTCATTGCGTGGCCAGGCGTCGAGCACGGCCTTGAACAGCGTGGCCAGCGGAATCGCAAAGAAGATCCCCCAGAACCCCCACAGCCCACCGAACAACAGCACGGCGCATATGATTGCGACCGGGTGCAGATTGACGGCCTCGGAAAACAACAGAGGCACCAGCACGTTGCCATCCAGCGCCTGAATGATCCCGTGAGCGATCATCAGGTAGATGAACTGATCACCCCAACCCCACTGAAACAGACCGATCAACGCCACCGGCACGGTGACCACCACTGCGCCGACATAAGGCACGACCACCGATATGCCGACCAGCATTGCCAGCAGCGCCGCGTAATTGAGCCCGAGCGCGGCGAAAGCGATGTAGGTCACGCCACCACAGATGAAAATCTCGATGACCTTGCCGCGAATGTAATTGGCAATCTGGCGCTTCATCTCATCCGCCACCCGGTTGATCAAGGCACGCTCACGGGGCAGATAACCACGCGCCCAGCGGCCGATCATGTGCCGATCCTTGAGGAAGAAGAACACCAGAATCGGTACCAGCACCAGATAGATCATCAGGTTGACCAGCAGAGGCAGACTGGAGATCGAGAACGTCAGCGCCAACTGACCGATCTTGCCCACTTCACCACGGGCGACTTCAATGGCCAGCAGCACTTGCTCGTCGGACACCAGATGCGGATAACGCTCGGGCAGCAACAGCAGTACCGACTGCCACTTGGCAAGCATGCCCGGTGCTTCGTTGAACAAGGTGATCAACTGATGCCAGAGCAGAGGCACCAACACCAGCAGGAACACCAGCAATACGCCGATGAACAGGGTGAATACCAGACCGACGGCGGCCATTTCAGGCATGCGCAGGCGTTCCAGAGCGCTGACCAGACCATGCATCAGAAACGCCAGCACCAGACCGGCGAGAACCGGCGCCAGCATGCCGCCCAGCGTCAGGACAAGGGTGAACGCCAGAAACAGCAAAACTGCCAGGACCACCGCTTCCTCGTCAGAGAAATAGCGTTGCACCCAATTGCGAAGCACATTGAACATCAAACATCCTTTTCGAAAAAAACCGCAGCAATGGATCAGGCCTTGCGCAGCCAGTAACGATAAATGCCAGCATCGACCTCTTCATACAGCAACTCATGCCCGGCAAGCCTGGCAAAGGTTCGAAAATCGCGCTGCGAACCGGCATCGGTGGCAATGACTTTAAGCACCGCACCGCTGGCCAGGCGGTTGAGCTCCATCTTGGCTTTCAGCAGGGGCAGCGGACAGTTGAGACCACTGGCATCCAGTTCGGCATCACAGGCCTCGGGGCGCACTACAGCGTCAGACATCGTTTCTCTCCAGGCGGACACATCGAATTACAAAGCGGGGCCGAAAAGGCAGCACGAACAAGGCGGCAAGAATACCTCACTCTGGTCAGCACGCCATTGAGCCAGCTACAGTACAGGTTCTTCTGACCAGAGCTTCATGCATGAATTTTTTGCGTCCTACACTGCTCACTCTCGCCTGCCTGTTCGCTACACACGGCATGGCGGATGACCTCCCCTCACTGGGTGACGCCAGCTCCTCGATTGTCTCTCCCGAACAGGAGCACCGTCTGGGCCGTGCGTGGCTGGGGTTGCTGCGCGGCCAGGTGGCGCAGCTGTCGGACCCGCAACTCAAGGACTACGTCGAAACCTCGGTCTACAGCCTTGCCGAGACCAGTCAGGTTCAGGACCGGCGGCTTGAATTCATCCTGATCAACAGCCCGCAACTCAACGCCTTTGCCGCACCCGGCGGGATCATCGGCGTCAACGGCGGTCTGTTTCTCAATGCTCAGACCGAGGGCGAGTACGCTTCGGTATTGGCTCACGAGCTGGCTCACTTGTCGCAGCGCCACTTCGCCAGAGGCATAGAAGCCCAGCAACGCATGCAGGTGCCAGTCATGGCCGCGATGCTGGCAGGTATCGTCATGGCAGCCGCAGGCGCCGGTGATGCGGGTATCGCCACCATCGCCGGCTCACAGGCCGCCGCGATCCAGGAGCAACGGCGCTTTTCACGCCAGAACGAGCAGGAGGCCGACCGCATCGGCATTCTCAACCTGGAGAAGGCCGGTTATGACCCGCGTAACATGCCGACCATGTTCGAGCGCCTCATGCGCCAATATCGATTCGACGCCAGACCTCCGGAGTTTCTGCTGACTCACCCGGTCAGCGAATCGCGGATCGCCGACACACGCAACCGTGCCGAACAGGCCAAACCGGGCGGTAAGGAAGACAGCGTGCTGTATCAACTGATGCGCGCCCGCGTGGCACTGATCTATGAAGAAACGCCTGGCATCGCCGCCAAGCGCTTCCGTGCGCAACTGGTTGAAAACCCGAAATCCGATCCGGCGCGCTATGGCCTGGCCATCGCACAGATCAAGGGCGGACAGTTGAACGAGGCCAGGGAAACCCTCAAGCCATTGCTCGAAAAAGCGCCGAACGACATTACCTACAACCTGACGCAGATCGACCTGGACATCACCAATAACCGGCTGGCCGATGCGCAGCAGCGTGTCGATCGCATGCTGACGCTGTACCCCGGCAATTATCCGCTCAACGACGTGCGTATCGACGTGCTGCTCAAGCAGAACCGGACGGCCGAAGCCGAGAAAAGCCTTGAAGCCCTGCTCAAGACCCGCCCGGACGATCCGGACATCTGGTACGTCGTGGCGGAAACCCGTGGCCTGAATGGCAACACCATCGGACTGCATCAGGCGCGCGCCGAGTACTTTGCGCTGGTCGGTGATTTCCGTCAGGCGATCCAGCAGCTGGACTTCGCCAAACGCCGTGCGGCCAATAATTTTCAGCTGGCATCACGGATCGATGCGCGGCAAAAGGATCTGATCGAGCAGGAGCGGATGGTCAAGGACATGATGAACTGATCGTCCGGCGCAAGGCGCCCGATACGACCACAAATGAAAAGCCCGACGCTTCAGTCGGGCTTTTTCATCACAGCGGTCAGGCGTTGCCTGCCTGTCGCAAGCGCGCTGCCTGAGTGAAGTCCAGCATGCGTTGCAATGGGCGCACGGCATTGGGGATCAGCGCCGGGTCGACAAATATCTCGTTGCTGCCCTCACGAAGGCACTGCAAGGTGCGCTCAAGCGTATTCATCGCCATCCACGGGCAATGTGCGCAACTCCGGCACGCCGCGCCGTTACCGGCCGTAGGCGCCTCGATAAAGATCTTGTCCGGACACAGCTGCTGCATCTTGTAGAAGATGCCGCGGTCAGTGGCGACGATGAACGTCTTGTTGGGCAAGCGTTGCGCTGCAGCAATCATCTGGCTGGTGGAGCCGACCACGTCAGCCAGCTCGATGACCGCTTCCGGCGACTCCGGGTGAACCAGAATCGCAGCCTCGGGGTACAAGGCTTTCATGTCTTCGAGCTGCTTGGATTTGAACTCTTCGTGGACGATGCAGGCACCGTCCCACAACAGCATGTCGGCACCGGTTTCACGCTGAATGTAGCGGCCCAGGTGCTTGTCTGGCGCCCAGATGATTTTCTCACCGTTGTCCATCAGACTCTCGACGATCTCCAGCGCACAGCCTGAGGTCACTACCCAGTCCGCACGGGCTTTGACCGCTGCCGAGGTGTTGGCATACACCACCACCGTACGCTCCGGATGCTGGTCGCAAAAAGCGGAAAACTCGTCGACCGGGCACCCCACATCGAGCGAGCAGGTGGCCTCGAGCGTCGGCATGAACACGCGTTTTTCCGGGTTGAGGATCTTCGCGGTTTCGCCCATGAAACGTACACCCGCCACCAGCACAGTACTGGCCGCGTGGTTATTGCTGAAGCGCGCCATTTCCAGAGAGTCGGCCACGCAGCCACCGGTTTCCTCGGCCAGCGCCTGGATAACCGGATCACAGTAATAGTGAGCGACCAGCACGGCGTCCTGCTTCTTGAGTTCCTCAGCAATGTCGGCACGGTAACGCGCCTGCTCTGCCGGGCTCAACGTCCTGGGCTGTTTGGCATCAAGATGCGCCTGCACCAGGAAACGTTCGGAGATCTGTGTCATGTTCACGGGACCTGAAAGCGCCAGTGCGCGAAAGGCAAGTTTACACCCGAAATACAGGCAATAAAAAAAGCCTGACAGAGGCTGCGCCATCTGTACAAAGGCTTATGGCTGATACCCGGTGGATATCGGCCAGACTTCTCTTGAGGCGCGCCGATTCTAGCGCCAAAAAACTGATTTAACAGCTGTTTCTGGCTCATCAGGCAGCGATGAGAAGCGTTCCTGAAGACCCGCTTGCCTAGGCGTGATTCCGACCGGCGACTCAATGAAACGACGCACGTTATGCCCTGTCACAGCCATTAGCCCCCTTGTGACGGAGAAAATGACATGGCAAGCGAATCGACCAATACCCCGGTGTGGTTCATCACCGGCTGTTCCACCGGCTTCGGCCGCGAACTGGCCAAACTTGTCATCGCTCGCGGCTGGCGCCTCGTGGCAACGGCCAGGGACAAGTCGCGAGTCGCAGACTTGGCCGAGGGCGCGGAAGGCCAGGTACTGGTGGTCGACCTCGACGTCGGCAAGGCAGACCAGATAGAAGCCGCAGTGGCTGCCGCAAAGGAGCAGTTCGGCAGAATCGACGTACTGGTCAACAATGCGGGTTACGGTTATCAGAGCTCGATCGAAGAAGGCGAGGATGCTGAAATCCGTGCCCAGTTCGATGCCAACGTGTTTGGTCTGTTCGCCGTCACCCGCGCCGTGCTGCCGATCATGCGCGAACAACGCAGCGGCCACATCATCAATATCACTTCGGTTGCCGGCCTTATCGGCTTTCCGGGATCGGGCTACTACGCAGCCTCCAAGCACGCCGTCGAAGGTTTTTCCGACGCGCTGCTCGCGGAGGTCAAGCCATTGGGGATTTCCGTCACGTGCGTAGAGCCGGGGCCGTTTCGCACCGACTGGGCAGGACGCTCATTGCGCCAGACGCCATCGCGCATCGACGACTACAAGGACACTGCCACCAAGCGTCTGGAGTCGACCAGACAATCGAGTGGCAATCAGGCCGGGGACCCGGTACGCGCCGCAGAGGCGATGGTCGCCCTGACCCAAAAAGCCGATGCGCCGCGTCATCTTGTATTGGGCAGCTGGGGATATGACGCCGTGGTGGCTGATCGTCAGGCACGCTTGAAGCAGATCGAGCAGGTTCACGACATCAGCATCGGCGCGGACTTTCCGAAAGAGTGAGGTGCTGAGCACTGCACAGCTGCCAGGCAGGGACGATGAATGCTGTCAGGCACGCATCGCCCACCCATTCTCAAACGTTGGTCCAGTCACTTAAATCGCCAGCCCGCAGTCGAGAATTGATCTCCTGCAACTGATGCAAAGGGAGCGCTCCCAGAGGCTTCCCCTTTGCCTGCTCGGCCACTTGAGCTGCCAGGTTTTGCCGAAATGCCTGTATTTGTTGCGCGTCCAGATACTGAGCTTTTTGGCTTTTTTGGCCTTTAACACGCACGACTATGTCGGTAGGCAATTCAAAGCCCTTGACCGCGCACCCCAGGCACAATGTGGCGAAATCACCCAGGCTACGCACCTCCACTTCTTTCAGCTTCCCACCATTCTCCGGACTTCCGGCAAGTGGGTGCTCGGTATCCTGATAGGAGTGCTGTGTGGTTTTCGAGCGTAATTTGATTTCATGCGTAGACAGGTTGTTGATTTTCTCGAAACCGAACACCAGTGGAACAATGGCTCCCTTGTTCAACAAACCCAGGTAAGGGGCCTTGCCATTTTCCAGAGAACGCTGCAGTTCACTCGCCGCCTGATGATAAAAGCGATTCAGCTCTTCACCCTGTAACTTCTTTACCTGCCCATCGACTCTCAACTCAATCGAGCCAGGTAACCTCAGTGAGTCCAGATGCTCGCCCAGTGGGGCATTGATGAATGGGAGCCCGCCTAATTTATTGATGTACCCGCCATGCAGTAAACGTTGCAGCCACGCAGCACCTTCGATATGCAGCGTCTCTGGGCTGCTCACTTCGATCGATGGCGCGAGTTCATTGGTGGAGAGCGATCTGCCGTTGTCCAGCGCATGCAGGATCACTTGCGCCATTCGGTGTTGCTGAGCGCGCGAGTAAGCATTGCTGGGATGCATCCCCTCACCTCTCGCATAGACTCTGGGCTTGCTGCGCAAGTCTGCACGAGTGGTTTCAGCGCTCGCACTCTCCCGCGTTCGATCAGAGAAAAACACCTTGCCTTCAAGAGACTGGGTTCCACCCTTTGCATCATTGACACCGCCCCTGAGCGCTCCCGACTGCAGGATTTCCAGGCCCCAGGGCGTTCCGTGCAGAGCCTCGGGCTTGGTATAGCCCAGTTGCGCAGTCGGATTGAGTGACTGCAGTAATGCCATGCGCAGACTGGAACGGCTGCGCTCGTCGATATCACGCATAGTGTCGAGGACGTCCAGAGGCGAGTGCCCTTGTGCATCCAGTTTATTGGCGCGCGCGCCCTCATTGCGCAGCTGCGCTACGGCCTTGCTGTCGCGACTGACCACTGCAGCATGCAGCGCAGTGCCAGGCGATGGCGCTTGAGTTGCCGGCGAATGAGCGGGCGGGATGAAAGACGGAGAATTACGAATGGGGTTCATGGCGGGTCTCATGGCCTAAAACCCCTTGGTGGACCCGACGCAGACAGCGGTTCCAATACAGACAGGTCTCTGTCCGTCACTGAAGGGCGTCTTGCCGTTACGCCGACTCCACCGCCACCTCAATCATGCGTTGTCTTGGATCGGCGACGCATATACCGCACCAACGCCGCGAGAGTCACCAGTGCTACCACCGAAAGGAAGATTGGCAGGCGATACGGCTTCAGGTCACCAAGTAAATGCTGTAACGCCTCTCCGGCCCAATAGCCGGCGCAGACGAACAGGGTTGCCCAGACTGCCGCACTCAGCACATTGATAAGCGCGAAACGCCAAGGCGACAGGCCACTTGCACCTATTACCATGGGCCCTACCAGGCGCATGCCGTAGAGAAAGCGAACAGCGAATACCGAGGTCGTGGGGTAGCGCTGGATGAGCCCCTCGACCCGCCTAATGGCAGACTGGTGACGCTTGAGTCTGGGCAGCAGGCGCTCCCCGGAATAACGTCCGGTCCAGAATAACAACTGATCGCCGAGCATACCGCCCAACGTGGCCAAGCCGATTACTTGCAGCAATTGCAAAGTGCCCTGATGCGCAGCGATACCGCCAAGGATCAACACTGTTTCACCTTCCAACAGGCAGCCCAGGAAGATGACCCAATAGCCGTAGGCGGCGATCAGCGCGTTGAGGTCGAGATGTTCGAACATGGTCTTTCCTGTACGTCTGACATCACTTGAATCCAGGCTGAAAGGCCAGCGTCGTCACTTTCTTCCCACGAGGTACCGTACGCCATGCTCACCAAACACTTCCGAATGGGGCTCGTTACATTCCAGGTGAAAAATATCTCCTGAGTTGTAGGTGAAATCACCATCAGATTTATGGATGACGAGGCTACCGTGCAGAACCAGCGCCATCGCCTCAAAGTTGTGGGCATGCGAGTTCAGCGTTCCAAACGCTTCGCGCTCAACTTCAACAACGGTTCCAAACCCTTCGGCAGCCAGCAGTTGCAAAAAAGCCTCTTTTTCCATTTTTCACTTTTCCTGAATCTTTTGGATGGAGTAGCGAACCTGATCGACGGCTGGAATGGCGGCGCCGGGACAATTAATCACAGCGTTATAGATCACCTTGAGGGAGCAACATTCAATAAGTTTGCCAGCGCTTCCGGCCCTGCCTGCCGAGCACATTGGAGACCATCGCCTGGTGGCAGGGAGTTCCCGAAAAGCGCACACGCAAGCCCCGACTTCCGCTGGTGAAAGGCCGGTGGTCTGACAATCAAGGGGGCATGTGACCGCTTACCGACTCAGTTGCCTAGGCTCGCTTCGTATCCGGCTCGTTGAGGCACTGACTAATGACATCTCTTACGACGATGAATCTGAGGTCGAGGATCGGCTACCCGATGCCTTCGGCCAGGATGTGTTCGTACTGCGCAGATCAAATGCGCAGGTGCGTCAGTTCGACCAGTTGGGATTTCCGGAAGACACCTGCAGCACGCCAACTGCCGTAAAGCGCGCTTTCTCCAAGCTGATCGCGCTTTTGAGGATCCATACTGGCTGCGCATCCTGTCAGCGACAACATAATCAGAAAGGATGAGCTGAAAGAAAATCGAGATCTCATAAATGGGATCCGTGATTTTGGTGAATGCGAATATCGAATCCTCGTGCTGAGCAACCCTTGGATCGACATCAGGCCGTGGCGGGCATTAGAACGACTTTTATGAGTTCGTGAAGTGGCTGTTGTCCAGAATAGCGTCGTCCTGGATAACGGCAGCCAGCAAGCCCAAAGGCGCGCCAGCCACCCTCACCACTGCTCAGAACCCCATCAATGTTCTGCCCAGCTACACCATATCTGGTGATTGGGTGAACGCGCTAGCCACACCCACCAGCGACACCTGCGCGGTTGGCGCAAAGATCATATCGTTGTTGCCCAGATCCTGGGTCCAGTCGTCGGTGAGGGCAATCTCAAACCGATGGCCCTGAGCGTCAGGTTCCACATCCTTGAGGTAGGTGCGGTCCAGATCCGCATTATAGGCCATCTTCAGTGTAGTGCCGGTACCGTCACCGAACCCTGTGTAACCCAGCGCCGACACATCTATCTTGTCGTTGTTGTTTGCGAACCGGACAATCAGGTCCACGAAACTCTGGCTGTCCGTGCGGTAGCTGTCAGTGGCTGCCGTGTAGCGGAATACGTCAGCGTCATTGATGCCATTACGGCCAGAGACCGAAAGGTTCGGGTCGTCGCCGCCGATCAGCAAGTCGGCGCCCGCGCCTCCGATGATCACATCCGAGCCTCTGCCGCCGTCGATACGGTCGTTGCCGGCCAGGCCATAGATGACTTCCGACATTGCGCTTCCCGTGATTACGTCCTTGCCAGCCGTTCCTTCGACGGTGGGGGCCGTGAACACCAGGTTGGTGCTGTTAAACTGCCCCGTCAGGTTGCCTTCGAACGCCAGTTCGAAGCGCTGTCCGTTGGCGTCGGCATCGAAGCTTTTCAGGTATGTGCGCGTGCCCTCAGCGTTGGCCTGGATGGCCAGCGTGCCGTTATGGCCATCGCCAATGCCGGTAAAGCCCAACGAAATCAGATCGACACGGTCCTGAGAGGCGTCGAAGTCCAGAATCCGGTCGCTGCCTGTTTCGGTAGCGGTACGGTAGCTGTCGCTGATCTGGGTGAAGCGGAAAATATCTGAGCCCGTCCCGCCTGCCAGCACGTCACGGCCACCCGCGCCTTGCAGCACATCGTCTCCGCCCAGGCCACGGATAATCTCGGCTGTGTCGTTGCCAATCAGGTGGTTGGCCTGGCTGGATCCGTCCACGTGGTATTGGCCGTCCTGGCTGCCGAAGGTGGTGTCCAAGCTGCCATCGGCGTTCAGTCGGGTGATCACGTCGCCGGCGATAAGGATTTTGCCATCCGGCTGAACGATTGCCGAGTGGGCATAGTTCTTCGCGCCTTGGGGCACCTGGATCGTCAGCTTGCCATCGTCACTAAAGGAGGTGTCGAACGAGCCATCCGCATTCAGCCGCAGTACGTTGAAGGCGTTATTGTCGTTACTCTCGCCGGCCACGATGATCTTGCCATCGGCTTGCACGGTTATCGCAGCCCGGTAGTCCAGCCCCAGCGCAGTATCAAAATACACCACACCGTCCACACCGAACGCGGTATCCAGGTTGCCGTCGGTTGCAAGTCGCTGAACGGCATAAACCGGACCGCCCGGGTCGTGGGGGCCGTCGGCGCCCACATACAGCCAACTGCCGAGCAATAAGCTGCCGTCGGTCTGCACAACGGTGGCGATATTACCGGTGCCGTAATGCCCCGTCGGGTTGAGGAGAAGTGCGCCGTTGGCACCGAAATCCTCGACCGGCGCCCCGGTGCTGTCCAGCTTGAACACGATCGCTTGGGACGTGCCGCGAAGGCTGACGTACACCGAGCCATCTGCTGTGGCGTAAATAGCCATTCCATCAGCGCCGATCGGTACATCAAGGCCAGCCGCGCCGCCTTTGCCGAAAGTGGTGTCCAGAGTGCCATCTACGTTGAAGCGTTCTACCTTCAAACCGCCAAGCCCTGGCTGTGCTGATAGCACTTTACCGTCGGCCTGCACCGACATTACGTAGTAAGCATAATCTTCCGGGTCCAGGTTGCCGGGCACGAGGGCAATTCCCTCTTGGCCGAAGCTGTTGTCCAGGCTGCCGTCAGCGTTGAGGCGCACCGCCGTGTAGCTGCCGCGCGTACCATAGCTTTCATCGCCCGGCGAGCCAGGATAGCCAATGGCAGTCTGGAAGCTTTCGCCACCGACAAGGATTTTGCCGTCAGGCTGAAGGATGATGCTCCAGTTTGAATCGCCACCCGAGGATGGGTCGACCTGCACTGTTCCCGGGCCTGTTCGCACGGTGTAGTTGATGGTGGCCTTGCTATCGATTGACGCCATGACATTGTCCTTTAGGCATGGAACCCGAACGGATTGGGAAGGGGCTTGCACGGATCCTGTGGATCTGACCTTGGCAAGATGAATAAATGCGAACGGTTTAAGCTTTGCCGACAATCGCAGTGCGAGCATCGCTCAGTGCATATTGAATCGCCCCGGGTTTCGTAGACACCTCCATGCCTTAAACTGAGGCCAATCAGGAGGTGCCATGAGCAACCCACGTTATCCCGAAGAATTCAAAATCCAAGCGGTCAATCAAGTGACCGAAAAGAAGCTGCCTGTCGCTGATGTGGCGGCGCGTCTTGGCGTGTCGCCGCATAGCCTCTATGCCTGGATAAAGCGCTACAGCAAACCTCAGGTAGAACGGCAGCAAGACGATGATCAGCACGCTGAACTGCGTCGTCTGCGAGCGGAACTCAAGCGGGTCACTGAAGAGCGAGACATCTTAAAAAAGGCCGCCGCGTACTTTGCCAAGGAGTGCGGCTGAAGTACGCCTTTATCAAGCAGCGCGCGGGCGACTACTCCATTCGACGGCTTTGCCTGACGCTGAAAGTCCATCCCAGTGGTTATTACGCTTGGTTGTCTGAGTCGCAATCTGCAAGCGCTAAAGACGACCAGCGATTGCTGGGTTTGATCAAGCACTCGTAGCTGGAGAGCGGCGGAGTTTATGGTTATCGCAAAATCCATGAAGACCTGCGCGAGGTCGGTGAAGATTGTGGTCGGCATCGTGTGGCGAGGTTGATGCGTCTTGAAGGTCTGCGCCCTCAGACAGGGTATCGACGTCGCCCTGGAAAGTACGGCGGTAAGCCAGCGGTCGCCTCACCCAAATTACTGAAGCGCGAGTTCGATGTCGTGGAACCCAACAAGGTTTGGGTCACCGACATCACCTACATTCGTACGTATGAAGGCTGGCTGTATTTGGCGGTGGTGCTGGATCTGTTTTCTCGTCAGGTCGTTGGCTGGTCAATGAAGTCGCAGATGACCAGTGATTTGGCCATTGATGCGTTATTGATGGCGGTTTGGAGGCGAAAACCGAAACAAGAGGTGATGGTTCACTCCGACCAGGGCAGCCAGTACAGCAGCTCCGATTGGGGCAGTTTTTTGAAGGCAAACAATTTGGTTGCCAGCATGAGCCGCCGAGGCAATTGTCATGACAACGCCGTGGCTGAGAGCTTTTTCCAGCTTCTGAAACGGGAACGAATCAAGCGGAAAATCTACACCTCACGGCAAGATGCTCGTAGTGATGTGTTCGATTACATCGAGATGTTCTACAGCCCAAAACGCCGCCATGGTTTCAACAATCAGCTGTCACCGGTAGAGTTCGAAAAACGTTACGCAATGAGCTTGCAAGGTGTCTAGAAAATCCGGGGCGATTCACTCCGTTATGGCCTACATACAAGGAGAGTCCCGTTGCCAGACCAGCCTGTTCCCGGTCTCGCTGGAGGAACTGATCCCTGAAGATAACCTCGTACGGGTTATCGACCTGTATGTCGCCAAGCTCGATCTGGGCCAGCTCGGCTTTGAGAAAGCTCAGCCTAAGGCCACTGGGCGCCCTGCTTACGACCCCGCCGATCAGCTGAAATGCCGTGACGGAAGCCCAATCAGCTACCCCACCTCAGGCCGGATAATCTGCAAGGCAAAAAAAAACCTGGAAATCCGCATTTTCATGGGCCTTCCAGATTTTCGAAATGGTGGGTCGTGTGGGATTCGAACCTACGACCAATTGGTTAAAAGCCAACTGCTCTACCAACTGAGCTAACGACCCTCTGTTGTGTGGCGCGTATATTACTGATTTTTATCAGTAATTCAACACCTTTTTTAAAAAACTTTAAAAATAGCGAGTCGGGTCTGCGATACCGGCGGCGGTAAAGCCCTCTGCGCGCAAACGGCAGCTGTCGCATTTGCCACAGGCACGACCCTGGTCGTCAGCCTGGTAGCAGGAAACCGTCAGCGAGTAATCGACTCCCAACGCAGTGCCAGCCTTGACGATGTCCGACTTGCTCAGATTCTGCAGCGGCGCCCTGATGGTGAAGCCCTGCCCTTCCACACCGGCCTTGGTAGCCAGATTGGCCATGCGCTCGAATGACTCGACAAACTCGGGACGGCAATCCGGATAACCCGAGTAATCCACGGCATTGACGCCAATGAAGATATCCCGCGCGCCCAGGACCTCTGCCCAGCCCAGGGCGAGCGACAGGAAGACGGTGTTGCGTGCCGGTACGTAGGTGACCGGAATGCCTTCAGAAGGCGACTCAGGCACGGCAATCGAGCTGTCGGTCAATGCCGAGCCACCTATACCGTTGAGGTTCAGGCCGATGACCTTGTGCTCCACGGCACCGAGATCACCGGCAACGCGTGCAGCGGCATCCAGCTCGGCGCGATGACGCTGGCCGTAATCGAAGCTCATGGTGTAACAGGTGTAACCCTCGGCGCGTGCCATGGCTACGACGGTCGCAGAGTCCAAACCACCAGACAGGAGGATCACGGCTCTTTTTTCAGTCTTGGTCAATTCACTCATATCAGCGCCCCGGCTCGTCATCCCAAAGAATTTTATGCAACTGCATCTGCAGGCGTACCGGCAGGTTATCCGCCACGATCCAGTCCGCCAGATCACGGCCCTTGAGCTCGTGGTGGCTGGCCGAGAACAGAACTTCGCCCGCACGACGATCAAGACCGTACTGAATCAGCTTGGAAACGGCCCAGTCATAATCCTCGCGCGAACAGATCACGAATTTAACTTGATCATTGGCCGTCAGCAGTTCCATGTTCTCGTAGCGATTACGCGAGACTTCTTTTGACCCTGGGGTCTTGAGGTCTACTACGCGACTGACACGAGGGTCCACCGCCGAGATATCCAGAGCACCACTGGTCTCCAGAGACACTTCATAGCCTGCATCGCAAAGACGCTTCAGCAACGGAATGGCATTGGGCTGGGCGAGAGGTTCGCCACCAGTGACGCAGACATAACGAGGGCGATAGGAGGCCACTTGTCCAAGGATGTCGTCCAGCGTCTGAATGGTGCCGCCACTGAACGCGTAGGCACTGTCACAGTACTGACAGCGCAACGGGCAGCCGGTAAGGCGTACGAATACGGTGGGCAGGCCAGCCGTACGGGTTTCACCCTGCAACGAGTGAAAGATTTCGGTGATGCGTAATGTGTCTTGCATATCAGCCACGGGCGTAACAGCTAAACAGGCCGTCCGCCTCCGTCAGGCACTTCAAGGGACTCGGCAATCGCGGAATCCAGAAAAGCGTAAGGTGTACCGGAATTTCGGGTGCGAGATTCTAACGAAAAAAGCCGCGACTAGCGCGGCTTTCTTGATCAGCGGGTCAGGACATCAAAGGCGCTGGAGATCCCGTTGCGCCAATTGTGCAGCTGAAGTGCCCGGATACTGGGCAACGACCTGCTGCAATATGCCTTTTACCTTATCGGTATGACCCAGACGGCGTTCGACATCAGCCAGCTTGTAGAGCGAATCAGGCACCTTGGCATGCTTCGGATACTGCTGACTGACTTTGGCGAACGCCTGACCAGCGCCCTGAAGGTCGCCTTTGGCCAGATTTACTTCACCCAGCCAGTATTGGGCGTTGCCCGCATACGAGCTGTTGGGGTATTTGCGCAGGAAAGCGGTGAAGGCCTGACTGGCCTTGTCGAAATCCTTTGCCTTGATCAAATCGAAGGCTGCTTCGTAATAAAGCTTTTCCTTCGCCGGATCAGGAGGCTCAGTGCCTGCTGCCGGTGCCTGCTGAGCCGCTGAGGCCGAAGGCGTCCCGCCGGCGTCGATAGCGCCACCAGCAGGTTGGGAATTATTGGTAGCCGGAGCGGCTGCGCCACTGGCTATACGTTGATCGAGTTCCTGATAACGCTCCAGAGCTTCCTGCTTGATGCGCTGGATATCATTTTGCTGGACCTCGACAACACCGCGCAAACGCGCGATTTCGTCCTGCATTTGCTGCAGCTGCATGAACAGCTGACCTTGTGCCGAGGCAGGGGCCGTAACCCCTCCCCCGGCATAGGCGCCGGACGTGCCATAACCCGCTGGCGGATAACTGCTGCTGCCAGAGCCAGAATTGTTATCGACCACAGGTGCCGCACCCAACGCTGAAAGCGGAAGGGCGAGGGCCAAAACGGTTAGAGCACGTCGGCACGTTCGCATGTCAAATTACTTACGCAGTTCGACGCGACGGTTTTGAGCCCAGGACTGCTCGTCGTTGCCGGTAGCAACTGGACGCTCTTCGCCGTAGGAAACCAGTTCCAGCTGAGCTGGGGAAACACCTTGCAGTACCAGGTAGCGCTGAACGGCTTTCGCACGACGCTCGCCCAGTGCCATGTTGTACTCGCGAGTACCACGTTCGTCGGTGTTGCCTTCCAGAACAACGCGAGCGCCGTTAGCTTTCAGGTCTTTGGCGTGCACGTCCAGGGAGCGCATGGCTTCTGGCTTCAGGTCCGAACTGTCGTATTCGAAGTAGAAGGTGGTGATTGCGCGCAGAGCAGCTTCTTCGCTCAGAGAGCCGTCAACAGCACCCGAGTTGGCGCCGTAACCAGCGTTAGGATCAACAGCAGCACCGCCTGCACCGGCATTGTCGCCGCCTTTGGACGAGCAACCTACAGCTACGGCCATGGCCAGAGCCAGCGCAGCAAATTTACCAAACTTCAGCATTTCCATCTTGAAACTCCTAATGAACCCCAGTGTGTTAAGCAAATCGTGTAGCGCCGCGTCAGTTCAGGTAAGGGGACCAGGAAGGTTCTCTGACTTCGCCTTGAGCGGTAGGAAGCGGGAGCCTTACGCGTCCATTAATGGACACGAGCATCAAGACTCCCCGGCCCTGCTGGCGGGTGGCGTAGATTACCATGGTGCCGTTGGGCGCAACAGTAGGCGACTCATCAAGGTTGCTATCTGTGAGGATTTTTACGCTACCGCGGGCCAAATCCTGCACTGCCACCTTGAAATTAGTGAAGCCGTCCTGCCGGTGAATCATTACCAGCGTCTTTTCATCGGCTGACAATTTCGGGTTGGCGTTGTAGTTACCCACGAACGTCACGCGTTCGGCACCGCCGCCATTGATATTGGTCTTGTAGATCTGTGGCTTGCCGCCACGGTCCGACGTGAAGTATAGCGTAGACCCGTCCTTACCGAAGAAAGGTTCAGTATCAATCGAAGAATCGTTGGTGACGCGGCTCAATTGACGCGACGCCAGATTGATTACATAGATCTCCGGGTTGCCGTCCTTGGACAGCACGAACGCCAGCTTGCTGCCATCCGGCGACCAGGCAGGCGCACCGTTCAGGCCTTCGAAGTTGGTGATCTGTTCGCGACGACCGGTATCGATGTGCTGAACAAAGATGCGTGGACGCTTCTGTTCGAACGAGACATAGGCAATACGCTTGCCGTCCGGCGCGAAACGCGGCGACAGGATTGGCTCACGGGATTGCAACAGGGTTACCGCACGAGCACCGTCGTAATCCGAACGCTGCAGGGTGTAACGCGTGTTGTTTTCCGAGAAGCGTTCGGCCGTCACGTAGAGCATACGAGTGGAAAACGCACCCTTGATACCGGTGAGTTTCTCGAACGACTGGTCGGCAATGTAATGCGCCATGTCACGCAGCTGGTCATTGGTACCCGATACGTTGCCGGTCAGTACCTGCTGCTCGGTAGCGACGTTGAACAGTGCGTACTGGATCTGCAGACGTCCGCCGGCAGGCGTGATGTTGCCGACCATGACGTACTGGGCACCCAGCGCTTTCCAGTCACGGAAAATGACTTCGCTGGCCTGGGTCGGCAAGCTGATCATGTTCTGCTTCGGGATCGGCGCGTAGTAGCCGGAGTTGCGCAGATCGTTGCTTATGATTTCGGCCATGTCTTCAGGCAGAACGTTACCGCCCTGCCATCCGAAAGGCACAACAGCGATGGGCGCTGCACGGTCACTGCCGCTGGTGACCAGAATGTTCTTTTCTTCTGCCGACACCATTGCGGATGCGAAACAGAGAACGACCAGCAGTCCTCGAAAAAGGTTGATCACAAGGCTAGATCTCCAGGTGTGAATGTCATCTTGAATGAACGATAGGGCGCGAAGTCAGCCGGCTTCAGACCCTGCATTTCTGTCAAACGTCCAATGTTCTTCACCGCAGCAACCGCAGAGCTGTCAAACGGTCCGTCACCACTGGATTTGGCAATCGATACAGAGGCAATCGTACCGTCGGGCAACATCCCGATCTGCAACGTTACCGACATGTTGTTACGTGCCGATGGTGGACGACTCCAGCCTTCGGAAGCCCTGACACGAATCAGGTCATCGAAACTGCCAGCCGTTTCATCGCCCCGCTCGTCAGCCAAAGCCTGCTGCCGCTCCGGTTTGTCGGAGAGCAAATCGGCCAATGCCTGCGCCTTCTTGTCTTCGGCGGATTTACGGGCTGCTTCCTGCGCCTTCTTGGCGGAATCGGCAGCGGCTTTCTTCTTCGCGTCCTCGGCAGCCTTTTTCTTGGCGTCTTCTGCGGCCTTTTTCTTGGCCTCATCAGCAGCCTGTTTCTTGGCTTCCTCGGCAGCAGCTTTCTTGGCGTCTTCTTCGGCTTTTTTCTTCGCCTCTTCTTCGGCCTTTTTCTTGGCTATATCAGCCTGCTGCTTCTCTTCAAGCTTTTTGGCGTCGGCAACCTTCTTGGCTTCATCGGCTTTCTTGGCATCGTCAGCCTTTTTGGCCTCCTCTGCTTTCTGTTCGGCCTTTTTGGCTTCGTCGGCAGCTTTCTGCTCTTCGGCTTTTTGAGCAGCCTCTTCTTTCTTTTGTTCCGCAGCTTTTACAGCTTCCTGTTTTTGCTGCTCGATCTTTTTCTGCTCCAGCTGTTCGACTTCGGTTTGTCGCGCAGCGGTTTTCTTCGCCTCACCGGCAATCTTCTGGTTGGTCTGGGTAGTGGCCTGGCTCTTGGACTTGAGCTGATAGAGCGTTGCCTGAACGATAGGCTTGGCTTCGGGCAGATCCGGAGTCATGGCAAAGCTTACGAACAGCATGCCAAAGATCAGAATATGCAATGCCACGGCCCAGACACTGGGCCAGAAGTAGCTTTCCGAGGCGGACGGCTCTCGAATCGGCTGCATCAGGGTGCCTCGGTAATCAAGCCAACATTCCCGACCCCAGCCTTCTGCAGCCCGCCCATCGTGCCCATGACCGAGCCGTAATCGACGGTCTTGTCACCACGAATGAAAACCTGCGTCTGCTTGCCTGCATCACGACCGGCAGCGACGATCTTGGTCACTGCGGCAGTCAGCTGTGGCAGGGTCATTGCCTTGTCCATCTGCTTGTCGGTATCGACTTCGCTGCCAAGGTTCCAGTAATAGGTCTTGTCAGCCTTGATCGAAATGGTCAGGACCTGATTGTTGTTGTCTTGCGGCAAAGCCTCGCTGGAGACCTTGGGCAAGTCGACTTTCACGCCCTGGTTGATCATGGGAGCCGTCACCATGAAAATCACGAGCAACACCAGCATCACGTCGATGTAGGGCACTACGTTCATTTCGGCGACCGGCTTGCGTTTTCTGCGACGATCTCGAGCGATTAAAGCCATGGGGAATTACCTGCTCACTCTTCGCTGGTGTGCACTTTACGGTGCAGGATGGCCTGGAACTCGTCAGCGAACGTGTAGTAACGGCTGATCAAGGTCTCACTGCGCGCGGCGAAACGGTTATAGGCAATAACGGCCGGAATGGCTGCAAACAGGCCGATGGCCGTTGCAATCAGTGCTTCGGCAATGCCCGGTGCCACGGTCGCCAGCGTTGCCTGCTGCGCCGTCGCCAGACCGCGGAAGGAGTTCATGATCCCCCAGACAGTACCGAACAGACCGACATAAGGGCTGGTAGAACCCACGGTCGCCAGATATGGCAGACCCGCTTCGAGCTTCTCTTCCTCGCGGGAGATGGCAACACGCATGGCGCGCGCCACACCTTCCATGACCGCATCAGGATCGACGCCGGACTGCTGACGCAGGCGCGAAAACTCCTTGAAACCGGCACGGAAGATCTGCTCGACGCCCGAGTCCGGATCGGGATTGCTGCCCGCCTGACGGTACAGTTTGGACAGATCGATACCCGACCAGAAACGCTCTTCAAAGCTGTCCAGTGCACGTCGGCCTGCGCGCAGCATGTTGCTGCGCTGAAAAATCACGATCCACGAAGTGACCGAAGCAGCTACCAGAATCAGCATTACCAACTGAACAACAATGCTGGCATTGCTGACCAAACTCCACATGGAGGAATGGTCGACGACGTTAGCTTCCACGCTTTATCTCCTGCTCTGAATGTATGCCCGCGCCGCCCTGGTCGGCAAAGGCCGCTCGCAGAGCTTCGGGAATGGCCCGGGGTTTAAAACTATCGGCGCGTACACACGCCACCAGGAACTGCCCTTCACAGAGCAGCGTTGCATCCGACGCCCGCCTGATCTGCTGTTTAAAGCGCAGGCTGACGCGATTCAATTCGGTTACTTCCGCACTGACGAGCAACTCGTCATCCAGCCGCGCCGGCTTGTGATAACGAGCCTCACTGGAGTGCACGACAAATAAAAGGTTTTCCTGCGCCAGTTCGGATTGGGCAAAGCCCAATTCCCGTAGCCGCTCGGTACGAGCCCGCTCCATGAATTTCAGATAATTGACGTAGTAGACGATGCCGCCGGCATCGGTGTCCTCGTAATAAACGCGACAGCGATGTGCGAACGACTGAACCCCGTTTTGCGCGCGCATACTCTAGAGCTTACTCCTCAGGTTGCCAATCGGGTCAGGCAACTGTTTTTCAACCTTTTGCCACTTAGTTACAGGTATCGGCGGCAGGACTGGCAATGTGACCACAGAGACCGCAAATAAATTGCAAGCCATCGCTATAAATCCACAGGCTCGTCGCCAAAATCGTCCGGCACTGGTATCTCCCCCATCCTCGACGGGATGTTCAGGCCGAAATGCAGATACGCATGCCGGGTGACCACACGCCCGCGAGGTGTGCGCATGATATAGCCTTGCTGGATCAAATAGGGCTCGAGTACGTCCTCGATGGTATGACGCTCCTCGCTGATAGCCGCTGCCAGGCTGTCGATACCCACCGGACCACCGTCGAACTTCTCGATCATGGTCAGTAGCAAACGCCGGTCCTGATGATCGAAGCCGTGCTCGTCGACGTCCAGCAGGTTGAGGGCCTTGTCGGCTGTCTGCCGGGTAATCTGCCCGTTGCCACGAACTTCGGCAAAATCCCGCACCCGACGCAACAGGCGGTTGGCGATACGCGGCGTGCCACGGGCGCGCCTGGCGATCTCGAAAGCGCCCTGCGGTTCGATGACCAGCCCCAGAATGCCTGCCGAGCGCGAGACAATCGTCGAAAGATCGGCGATGTTGTAAAACTCGAGTCGCTGCACAATGCCGAAGCGATCGCGCAACGGGTTGGTCAACATGCCGGCGCGAGTGGTCGCGCCGACCAGCGTGAACGGCGGCAGATCAAGTTTGATCGAACGCGCTGCCGGGCCTTCACCGATCATGATGTCGAGCTGGAAGTCTTCCATTGCCGGGTACAGCACTTCCTCGACGATCGGCGACAGACGATGGATCTCGTCGATGAACAGTACGTCATTGGGTTCGAGATTGGTCAGGATCGCTGCCAGATCGCCAGGCCGTTCGAGGACCGGGCCGGACGTGCTCTTGATCGACACGCCCATTTCCTGAGCGATGATGTTGGCGAGCGTGGTCTTGCCCAGGCCGGGCGGACCGAAGATCAGCGTGTGATCCAGCGCTTCGCTGCGACCACGGGCAGCCTGGATGAACAACTCCATCTGCTCGCGTACGGTCGGCTGGCCGATGTAGTCCGCGAGGCTCAGTGGCCGAATCGCGCGGTCCATCTGTTCATCACGATCACGGCCACCAGTGGCGGTTATCAGGCGGTCGGCGTCTATCACTTAACCCATCCCCTTCAACGCACGGCGAATCAGATCCGCACTGCTCAAATCTTTTTCCTTGATGGCGGAGACGGCCTTGCTCGCCTCCTGAGGTTTGTAGCCCAGCGAAATCAGTGCGCTGACCGCATCGGACTCTGCCGACGCGACAGGCTCGGCCTGATTGGGGCCATTGGAAACCAGCGTAAAGGTGCCTGGCAAGGACTCCCAGGCCTTGAAACGGTCCTTGAGCTCGACCAGCAGCCGCTCGGCGGTCTTCTTGCCCACGCCGGGGATACGCGTCAGCGCTGATGTGTCCTGCGCCTGCACGCAACGCACCAGCTCATCGACTTCCAGACCGGACATCAGCGCCAGTGCCAGCTTGGGGCCGACGCCATTGAGCCGGATCAGCTCACGAAACAGCTCGCGTTCGCGCTTTTCGTAGAAGCCGTACAAAAGGTGCGCGTCCTCGCGGACCACCAGGTGGGTGTGCAAAGTCACCGTTTCGCCAACATGCGGCAGCCGGTACAGGGTGGTCATCGGCACTTCCACCTCATAGCCGACACCGTTGACATCCAGCACCAGATGCGGAGGCTGCTTTTCGGCGAGAGAGCCGCGTAAACGTCCAATCACGTTTCAGATCCTTTCGTGTTGCCTGTCGCTCGCGCGAAGAAGTTGAACACCGTCATCATAGAAAATAGGCGGACACATAATGCCAGTCAGAGCCGCAAGCGGCCGCCGCGACTGCGCGCAGTGCCCAACCCGTGAGGAATCAGACTGGAGCGCGTATGCGCGTGGCACAGGGCGATGGCAAGGGCATCGGACGCATCGATTTGCGGTTTCTGGGTCAGCTTGAGCAGGTGCATGACCATCATCATCACCTGTTCTTTATTGGCACCGCCGGTTCCTGCAACGGCCTGCTTGACCTGGGTTGCGGTGTATTCGGCAATTTCCAGCGCTTCTTCGGCACCCGCCACGATGGCCGCGCCCCTGGCCTGCCCCAGCTTCAATGCCGAATCGGCGTTACGCGCCATGAACACCTTTTCGATACCCATCGTCACAGGTCCGTAGGTCTTGATGACCTCCCGCACACCGCGATAAACGATCTGCAAACGCTCGTGCAGCTCGCCGCTGCCAGTGCGGATACAGCCCGACGCGACATAGACACAGCCGCGCCCGGTGTCGCGTACCACACCATAGCCGGTAATTCGCGAACCGGGATCGATACCAAGAATAAGAGTCATAACGCCTGCAGCTTGAGGAGGTCACGCAAAACAATAGGTGCAGCATAAAGGCAGAAGCCGGGGGCCGATAGCTGCGTGTTGCTCACAGCTTCGTTCCCCCGGCTTCCGACCTGGTGTTACCGGTGAGCGATCAGCCCAGCTGCTCCATCACTTCATCCGGGATTTCCGCGTTTGAATAGACGTTCTGCACGTCATCCAGGTCTTCGAGCATATCAATCAGCTTGAGTACCTTTTCAGCGGTTTCCAGATCAAGCACGGCGCTGGTGGTCGGCAGCATGACGATTTCTGCATCTGCCGCCTTGAAGCCCGTAGCCTCCAATGCGTTACGCACCGCGTAAAACCCGGAGAACGATGTGAACACATCGATCGAGCCGTCTTCGTTGGTCACGACATCGTCTGCATCGGCCTCCATGGCAGCCTCGATCAGCGAATCCTCATCGACACCGGCAGCGAAGGATATCTGGCCCTTGCGATCGAACAGGTAGGCAACAGAGCCGTCGGTGCCGAGATTGCCGCCGCATTTGGTAAATGCGTGGCGCACAGCCGCCGCGGTACGGTTGCGGTTGTCGGTCATGGTTTCGACCATGATCGCCACGCCGCCCGGACCGTAGCCCTCGTAACCCAGCTCCTCGACATCATCACCGTCGGATGCCCCTACCCCTCGCGCCACCGCACGATCAATGGTGTCACGGGTCATGTTCGCACCAAGCGCCTTGTCCAGCGCCAGACGCAGACGCGGGTTGGAACCAGGGTCACCGCCGCCCTGACGTGCAGCAACGGTCAGCTCACGGATCCACTTGGTGAAAATCTTGCCTTTTTTGGCATCCTGACGCTCTTTGCGGTGCTTGATGTTCGCCCACTTAGAATGACCTGCCATTTTTCGCTCCAGATTCTTTTTGAAACACCTTCACCTTCCGCCCCGAACAGCCCGGGCAAAAAGCTTCACTCAATAAGGGCAGATACAGGGCGTATCGACGATACGCCCTGCCCGGCATCACTCGGCCTTCGGCTGCTCACGCAGACGGATGTGCAGCTCGCGCAACGCTTTGGCATCGACAACGCCAGGCGCCTGGGTCATGACATCGGCCGCGCTCTGGGTTTTCGGGAACGCGATCACTTCGCGAATCGATTGCGCGCCGGTCATCAGCATCACCAGACGGTCCAGACCGAAAGCCAGACCACCGTGCGGTGGCGCGCCGTATTTCAAGGCATCGAGCAGGAAGCCGAACTTCTCCTGCTGCTCGTCTTCGGCAATGCCCAGCAGACGGAAGACCGCCTGTTGCATTTCCTTGCGATGGATACGGATCGAACCGCCGCCCAGCTCGGTGCCGTTGAGCACCATGTCATAGGCACGGGACAGCGCGGTCGCCGGGTTGGCTTCCAGCTCTTCAGGCGTGCACTTGGGTGCGGTGAAGGGGTGGTGCAACGCGGTGAAGCTGCCGTCGTCGTTTTCTTCGAACATCGGGAAGTCAACGACCCACATCGGTGCCCACTCGCAAGTATGCAGCTTGAGGTCATTACCGATCTTGATACGCAGCGCGCCAAGGGCCTCGCTGACGATCTTGAACTTGTCCGCACCGAAGAAAACGATGTCGCCATCAACCGCACCAACGCGATCGAGGATGACGTTCAGATTGTCTTCCGGGATGAACTTGACGATCGGCGACTGCAAGCCTTCCGGCCCCTTCGCGCGCTCGTTGACCTTGATGTAGGCCAGCCCCTTGGCACCATAGATGCTGACGAACTTGGTGTAGTCGTCGATCTGGCTGCGCGCCATGCTGGCGGCGCCCGGTACACGCAGTGCGGCAACGCGCCCCTTGGGGTCGTTGGCTGGGCCGCTGAACACCTTGAATTCCACGCCGGTGAGCTGATCGGCAACATCCACCAGTTCCAGCGGGTTACGCAGGTCCGGCTTGTCGGAACCGTAGCGGCGCATGGCCTCTTCGAAAGTCATGTGCGGGAAATCACCGAACTCCAGGTCCAGGACTTCCTTGAACAGCTGACGAACCATCTTCTCGGTCAGACCGATGATGTCCTCTTCATTGAGGAAGCTGGTTTCGATGTCGATCTGGGTGAATTCCGGCTGACGGTCGGCACGCAGGTCCTCGTCGCGGAAGCACTTGGCGATCTGGTAGTAACGGTCGAAGCCGGCCACCATCAGCAGTTGCTTGAACAGCTGAGGCGATTGCGGCAGAGCGAAGAAGCTGCCCGGGTGTGTACGGCTTGGAACCAGATAGTCGCGAGCGCCTTCCGGGGTAGCGCGGGTCAGGATCGGCGTCTCGACGTCGAGGAAACCGTTGTCATCCAGGTAGCGACGGATACTGGTCGTGATGCGCGAACGCAGACGCAGCTTCTCGGCCATCTCCGGACGGCGCAGGTCGATGAAGCGATAACGCAGGCGTGTTTCCTCGCCGACGTCGGAGTACTCATTCAGCGGGAACGGCGGCGTTTCGGACTCGTTCAACACCTCGAGCTCGTAACCCAGAACCTCGATGGCGCCAGACGCCATATTCGCGTTCACGGCACCTGCCGGACGAGCACGAACCTTGCCCACGACCTTGACCACGTACTCGCTGCGCACACGGTCGGCGGCTGCGAAACTGTCGGCACGATCAGGGTCGAACACGACTTGAGCCATGCCTTCACGGTCGCGGATATCGAGGAAGATAACGCCCCCGTGGTCACGACGACGGTGGACCCATCCGCAAAGGGTAATTTCCTGGCCTTCCAGACTCTCGTTCAGTTGGCCGCAATAATGGCTGCGCATCATGATGGTGTTTTCACTTCTCGTAATTCGAATTCGGTGGCGATTTCGCTCCTGGCTTGCGCTCAGTGGTACAAGGCACCGGCACAAGGCTAAAGCCAGCCCTGGCCCACGCAGAGTCACGCCCGCTAGCAAGACGGAGGATTATATAGAGTTAATTGGCACCGTGCAGCCGAACGAACCCATTAACGACCGGATAAGGTTGTGACCACCCCGCGCAGCCGCGCTGTTCACTCGCGCTGCGGGGGACAGCGCAGGCACGCCTGAGCGAGCCCGCAGAAATAAGGATAAAACCAAGCTAGACGTGGGAATTTTCCAGGCAGTCGCCCTTCAAAAGATGCGCCACACAGACAACACGAATCAGGCCACTGAAATTCTTTACCCCCCCGTACCGTAAGTGAACCTCCCGATCAATGTAGGACAATACCGCATTAACGGAGCATTCATTGGAACTGGCGATACCTGAAAGAATGTTCCAGTACACGTTCTCAAGACGCAGGCACGTCGCCAGACCGTTAAGCCGAACGGATTTGGAATGTGGCTGCGCCAGCGTCATATTGAAATCCTCGACAAAAGGATCATGGCGTATTTCCACCTCTCGATGTAACAACTTAAGTTCTCGCTCAGCACTTCGCAACACCATAACCGCCACCTTCGAATCATTGAGTTTTAAACACCAAAAGAAATATTCAAAAACAAATAAATGTCCCGATGTATAAAACATGATTGGCGATTTTATAGCCAGAAGCCCCTACACCTTATCACTGTAGGAGATGGCAACAGGAAATAGCGGAATATCGTTTAAACTTGAAGGGACTATGAAGAAAGCGAGGAGAACTGCAGCGCAGCGCAGGGCATTCGGGCCTTGAGCTGCCCGAGTGATTGCGCAATGAAGGCAGGTGACGAGAGGGAAGAACAGTTGAAGAGCGGGACGAGTGGCACTTGAAGCCACCCGCCCCTGGCCGTTACTTCGATTCAAGCATCGAGCGCAACATCCAGGCCGTTTTCTCATGAACCTGCATGCGTTGTGTCAGCAGGTCAGCTGTCGGCTCATCGCTAACCTTATCCAGAAGAGGAAAGATACTACGAGCAGTACGGACAACAGCCTCTTGACCCTGCACCAGACTTTTGATCATATCTTCAGCACTTGGCACGCCTTCTTCTTCCTTGATGGAAGACAGGCGCGCATAGGTCGAATAAGTGCCAGGAGCAGGGAAGCCCAACGCACGAATACGCTCGGCAATAGAGTCAACCGCCAGTGCCAGTTCGTTATACTGTTCTTCAAACATTAAATGCAGCGTGCGAAACATCGGCCCGCTGACATTCCAGTGAAAGTTGTGAGTCTTGAGGTAAAGCACATAAGTATCCGACAGCAGATGCGACAGACCGTCCACGATCGACTTGCGATCCTCTTCACTGATACCAATATCGATTGCCATGTTTCATGCCCTTTTAGTGAGGATTGAAAAGCAGTAAAGACCACTACTCTATCAAGAGAACCCGAATGGCGCAGCTTTCCGTTGGGTCGATGCCACAAGCCGGCAACGATTCATGGACATACCTGGGTGCTTTGTGACGCATCACGACAGGCGCCACGGACAGAAAATCCCTGCGCACCCTCAATACTCGTTAGCAAAACCAGCCTGAACGCTCTGTCTCAACCCCTGTAGCGGCACAGGCTATCCAGGCAGGGCAAGCAGGAGAGCCGTTATTGATTGCTGATTTGAGTAGCATCAGGCTTTGCTGTTAAATACACGTCGTGTCGCCAACGAGTTGTCATCCAGCGCTGGCACATAGGCCGGCCCAGCGTCCGTGCATCACGCCTCATCTTGTTCAGAAGCGTACCGGGCGTTACCAGCTATTTCTTGTAATCCTTCTTGCATGTGAGCTTTTTAAAATGTTGAAAATCGTCCACCTGGTAACGGGAGCAGCAGCCCTGTTGCTCTCTTTCATACCCAGCCTGCGTAGTGAAGCGGCATCTCTCTACCTGCAAAATCCTGACGCGATCTGCCTGGCTTTTCTAGGGCTGCTTAACCTGATACTCGCTCCGGTCATTCCTTACTGGAATCGAGGCCCGCGTCATAATCTGCAAAATCTGGTCAGTGCACTGCTTGTCATTGCGGTAATCGTACAAACGCTAACCTTGCTTGTTCCTCTACCAGGCATCGCAGGCCAACCCGCCATTCTGGTGAGCCTGGCTATCGCCATCGTAGCCGTCGCCCTGCACCTGGGTGTCAGCTTTTACAGGTCTTACACCCCTTCGTCCGCGCCGCAAAGCCACGACATGGGAAATCGTGATACCGGCACCGTAAAGTGGTTCAACACGTCCAAGGGTTTCGGCTTCATCTCCCGGGATTCCGGCGACGATATTTTTGTGCATTTTCGCGCCATTCGCGGTGAGGGTCATCGCGTACTGGTCGAAGGGCAACGCGTCGAATTTTCCGTGATGAACCGCGACAAAGGCCTGCAGGCCGAAGATGTCATTGCAGCCCTGCCCCGCCGCTAATTGTTTCAAGCAATAAAAAACCGCGACCTCCTGACGGAAGTCGCGGTTTTTTTATGCCAGCCGATCAATAGTGAGGTGGCGGAGCATCTTCCTCGAAGGTCTCGAACTGGCTGCCCATTTCCTCCTGACGCTTGAGCATCGCCGCCATCTGCAGTTGAAGATGATCCAATTCGCGCCGCTGTTTTACCAGCACGTCATTGAGTGCCTGGATCGTATCGTCCTGAAAGGCCATACGGCTTTCAAGCTCCATGACTCGCTCTTCAAGGCTCATGATTACTCCTCCTCAAATCGGAAATCATTTGTCAGTACCGGCTTCAACTGCCGACGGATTGCCGAGAGCTGTTCGTCGGTATAAGCGATGGCAGCATGCTTGCCCCACACGGGCGCAGGCCAGGCAGCATCGTCACGTTTGCGCACGATGACGTGCATATGCAGCTGGCTCACTACGTTGCCCAAGGCGGCAACATTGATTTTATCCGCATCGAAGAGCTCGTTCAGCACCTTGGCCAGCGCACTCGTCTCCTGCCACAACTGCATCTGGTCTGCTGCACTCAGTTGAAAGACTTCGGTGATGTCTGCGCGGCGCGGCACCAGAATGAACCAGGGGTAGTGGCTGTCGTTGGAGAGCAGTAACCGGCATAGCGGAAAGTCGCCAATCGGCAAGGTGTCTTGTTGAAGCCGGGAATCCAGAACGAACACGATAAAAAGCTCCTGATTGCCAGGTGAATGCACCTGCCCTGTCGGTAACAGGGTGCTGCGATAGGCAGTCAGGATACTAGGCTTCGCGTAAGGCTTCACCTGCGCACCAGAATGCATCCACTGCAACGGTCGCCGCACCGATTTGACGCCACTGACTGACGGCGGACCCCGTTGAAAACAGCCTCACCTTGAACCACCGCCTTACAATTGCCTGCCTCGCGTACATGAAAATGAAACATCCATTGCCTCACCATGACCGCCACCCATAGCAACGCTCCAGGTTCAGGCGAACCCGATGGGGAATGCACCAAAATCACACACTGCTGTTGCGCCAGCAACACGGTGGATTCGTTTTCTACTCAATGTAAGCCTATACCGGTAACGTTTTTGGGCGAGAGGGGCAGAAGCCAGCCTTGGCGGAGAAAAGCCAGCGGTATTTTAAAAAAATAAAAATAGTCATTTAAAACAGCTAGATGGAGCAAAAAGGCGATCTTGATTCTGATTTTTCACAAAATTTTTTCATTTTCGGAAACTTTGTGCACGCTTGTTGCTTTATCACCCATATGATCACGACATCCCTGGCGGAAAACAGGGGTGACAGCATCAAGGGAAACAAGGCTTGCGACCCTGAGGGACGCCGTGACGGACCGCACTTTGATCGATCCGACAATGTGCAGAATGCCACTACAGGCTAGCTCGGCTGCGCGTCGTAAAGATTCTGAAAGGATAAGGCTGTAGCTATAGCAACCCAAGTCAGCGTGATATAGATTCCGCCGACAAAAATAGAAAGAGCCGCCCAGATAAAAAAGCAGGTGGGACGGCAGAAAAATCTTCTAAAAACCAAAGGAGCAATCACGATGAGAGTGATGAAGTGGAGCGCAATCGCACTGGCCGTTACAGCAGCCAGCGCCCAAATGGCAACAGCCGCACCTTTCGTCAGCGATCAGGCTGATGCCAAGGGCTTTGTGGAAGGCAGCACGCTTGACCTGAAGTTGCGCAACTATTATTTCAACCGCGACAAGAAAAACAACCCTGCTCCAGGCGGCCGCAGCGACAAAGACTGGACCCAGGGCATCTGGGCCAACTTCAGCACCGGCTACACTCAAGGCACCATCGGTGTAGGCGTTGAGGCATTCGGCTACGGGGGCCTCAGGCTTTGGGGTCTCGACAAATACTCAGGCTCTGGAAACTTGGTCACTGACGCCAATGGTGATAACGAGGCTACGCAGGGCAAGCTGGGCGGCGCTGTAAAATTCCGCGTATCGAAGACTGAATTGAAAATCGGTGATATGCAGCCTACCAGTCCAGTATTTGCGGTTGGCGGATCACGCCTGCTACCTCAAACCGCTAGTGGTCTAAGCCTGCAAAGCAGTGAGATTGCAGGTCTTGATCTTGAAGCAGGACACTTCTACTCGGGCACAAGCCAGGATGACACCAGTCACGACGGCAGCATCTGGGCAACTTACGCAAACGGCTTCAACGGCCTGAAAGCCAGCAGCGCAGATTTTGTTGGCGGCAAGTACGCAGTGACCGACGGTTTGGGCGTAGCTTTCTATGCAGCCAAACTCGAAGACATCTGGGATCAGTACTACGGTAACGTGAACTACGCATTGCCTTTGGGGAATGATCAGTCACTGGCCTTCGACGTCAACCTGTACCGCACCCTTGACGAAGGCAGCGCTAAAGCTGGGTCGATTAACAACACCACTTACTCGGCATCGGCAGCCTATTCATTCCTGGCAGCGCATACCATTACCGTTGCGTACCAGAAAGTCGACGGCGATACACCGTTCGACTACATCGGTATAGGCGACAACAATCGTGGCGGCGACTCGATTTTCCTGGCCAACTCCGTTCAGTACTCCGACTTCAACGGTCCAGGCGAGAAGTCGTGGCAAGTGCGCTACGACCTGAACATGACGCCTTACGGCGTTCCTGGCCTGAGCTTCATGACCCGCTACCTCAACGGTGACAACATTGATGGCACCAAAGTAGACGCGTCCAGTGCCTATGCCAACATGTATGGAGCCGACGGCAAGCACCACGAAACCAACCTTGAAGCCAAATACGTTGTACAGACTGGCCCAGCCAAAGATCTGTCCTTCCGTATGCGTCAGGCGTGGCACCGTGGTAACGATGCCCAGGCAGATGGCGACGTCAACGAGTTCCGCCTGATTGTCGATTACCCGATCTCGATCCTGTAATCACCGCTCAGCACTCGTTAATAGAAGAAGCCCGGCACATGCCGGGCTTTTTCATGCTCCCATCAAAGCGCTCTGAAGCCACCTGCAAGCCAGCCCCGCCCTGTACGCGACCGGCACACCGCCGTACAATGCCAGGTCATTTCCTGTCTCAGCAACCGACAACGGCCAACCATGCGCACCAGTCAATTTTTGCTCGCCACACAGAAAGAAACCCCTTCCGATGCGGTCGTGGTCAGCCATCAGCTGATGCTGCGCGCCGGCATGATCCGCAAGTTAGCATCCGGTCTTTACACCTGGCTGCCCATGGGCCTGCGCGTGCTGCGCAAGGTCGAAGCCATTGTTCGTGAAGAAATGGACGCCGCAGGCGCACTCGAAATCTTGATGCCCGGCATTCAACCCGCAGAGCTGTGGCAGGAATCCGGACGCTGGGAGCAGTATGGCCCGGAGCTGATGCGTCTGGTCGACCGCCACAACCGTGAGTTCTGCCTGGGCCCGACCCACGAAGAAGTCATCACCGATCTGGCACGCAATGAGCTCAACAGCTATAAACAGCTGCCAATCAATCTGTACCAGATCCAGACCAAATTCCGTGACGAGATCCGCCCACGCTTCGGCCTGATGCGTGGACGCGAGTTCGTCATGAAAGACGCTTACTCGTTCCACGCCGATCACGAATCGCTGCAGGTCACCTACGATCGCATGCACCTGGCATACAGCAACATCTTCACCCGCCTAGGCCTCAAATTCCGCCCGGTCGAAGCGGATAACGGCTCGATTGGTGGCGCAGGCTCGCACGAATTCCACGTACTGGCCGAATCCGGCGAAGACGATATCGTGTTCAGCGATGGCTCCGATTACGCAGCCAACATCGAAAAAGCCGAAGCGGTGCCTCGCGAAAAGACTCGTCCGGCCGCTACTGAAGAATTGCGTCTGATCGACACTCCAAACGCCAAAACCATCGCCCAACTGGTCGAGGGTTTCGGTCTGCCCATCGAGAAAACCGTCAAGACTCTGGTGGTCCATGCGGCCGAAGAAGGCAAGCTGATCGCCCTGATCATCCGCGGCGATCACGAGCTCAATGAAATCAAGGCCAGCCAGCTGGAACAGGTCGCCAGCCCGCTGGTTATGGCGTCCGAAGCCGAACTGCGCGACGCCATCGGCGCAGGCGCGGGCTCGCTGGGCCCATTGAACCTGCCACTGCCGTGCATCATCGACCGCTCTGTCGAGCTGATGAGCGACTTCAGCGTGGGTGCCAACATCGACGACAAGCACTACTTCGGCGTCAACTGGGAGCGCGATCTGCCGGTGCCGACCGTCGCCGACCTGCGTAACGTGGTTGCGGGTGATCCAAGCCCGGATGGCAAAGGCACGCTGGAAATCAAGCGCGGCATCGAAGTGGGTCACATCTTCCAGCTGGGTACCAAGTACAGCGAAGCGATGAAGTGCCAGGTGCTGGGTGAGAACGGCAAGCCAGTCAATCTGGCGATGGGTTGCTACGGCATCGGTGTTTCCCGGGTGGTGGCGGCTGCCATCGAACAGAACAGCGACGAAAACGGCATCATCTGGAACGACACCCTCGCACCGTTCCAGATTGCGCTGGTTCCGCTGCGCTACGAGACAGACGCCGTTCGTGAAGCGACGGACAAACTGTACGCCGACCTGACGGCTGCCGGTTTTGAAGTATTGCTCGACGACCGCGACAAGAAGACCAGCCCAGGCATCAAGTTCGCCGACATGGAACTGATCGGTATCCCGCACCGCATCGTGGTGAGCGACCGAGGCCTGGCCGAAGGCAATCTGGAATACAAGAGCCGTACCGAATCGCAACCGCAAGCCATTGCGGTCGCGGACGTGCTGTCGTTCATCCAGGGCAAAGTGAACCGCTGAGTCAAAAGGCGCACCTGCTCGCAGGTGCGCCGCTCTTCACTCGCCCAATCCGCATCAGAGATCCCATGCTCAAACGAAGCACCTTAAGCCTCGGCAGCGCCGTTCTGTGCGGCTCATTTCTCGTCGGCGGCTGTGCCAACCAGCTCTCTCAGCGCAGCGAGCACGAGGAGCGAGTCGAACGCAAACTGCTCGAACATACCCTGCAAGTCGATATTGGCGAACCCAAGACACTGGAGTTGCCGCAACGCCGCGTGCGGATTCACGAGCACAAATCGTTCGAGGTCACCGACTTTGAAGTCACTCGACACTATGACCGCTACACGCCTTACCAACCGTGGCGGGAGGTCTACGAGATCCCGCTCGGCGCAATAGCGGTTGTCGCAGGTGTCGGGGCCAACGTGGTCAACGTGTTTGCGCTGGGCAATTTGCCGGAAAGCATGACCAAGGACTGGATTCACTATGGCGTGGCAGGTCTGAACCCGTTCATGAATGCCCCGTCCCACGGTCGCGCCGAGCAGAATCTGGCGAGTATCGACGAGGTTCAGAAGGACAAGCGGATCGAGAACTCCACCCTGCCCTGGAATGAACGCCCGGTGATGGTCAAGGCTGGCAATGAAACTCACGAAATGAGCACTGACCGCAACGGCATCCTGCGCCTGAACCTGCTGGACAGCCCGTTTGCGGAACAGGACCTGAGCCGCATCACGCGCATCTATATCAATGTCGAAGACGATCAGGACAGCGCGCACGCGAACGCCAGTTTGCCAATCAGCCATTCGCTACGCGGCAAGTTGCTGGAGGCGCACGCCCTGATCTACGACGACCTGGAAGATGACGAGGTCAGCCAGTGGGTGCATCGCGTCAAACGTCTTTCTGACATGGGGCTGGAAGAAGAAGCCAGTGAGCTGGAACAGAGCCTGATCGAACTGACGCGCAACGATCCGCAGTTGCAGGGTGAGTTTCTCAAGTCTCTCGCCAGAGACGCTGGCCGCCTGGTCGCTGTTCCTGCCCAGAGCCAGTAGCAAGAGCCCGTAACATGAAAGGCCGCGGCGTATAACCGCGGCCAGTCATTATCGAGAGAATAATTCCAGCTGTTCATGGGCTGCACGCAGATCGTGCAGACGTACGCCTATGCCCAGCAAGCGGACCGGCTTGCCACCACGGGCGAACGCCTGAGCCAGCAACTGTTCATAGCTGCCCAGATCCCTGCCGGCTCCGGACTGCTCCAGAGTCGTCTGCGTAAAGTCGTGAAACTTCACTTTGACGAACGGCTTGCCGGGCCGGTACTGCCCTTCCATTCTGGCCATGCGGCCACTCAACGTTTCCAGCAGGTCCGGCAGCTTTTCCAGGCAGGCCGCCAGATCGGGCAGATCCGTGTCGTAGGTATTTTCAACGCTGACTGACTGACGTCGGCTGTCATTCTGCACGGGGCGGTCATCGATCCCGTGCGCCAGACTCCAGAGGCGCTCGCCAAAGCTGCCGAATTCCCGGACCAGCGCGAGCTTGCTGCGGCTTCGCAGGTCGGCGCAGTCGACGATACCCAGCCGGCCGAGCTTGTCTGCGGTGACTTTTCCGACGCCGTGAAGCTTGGTGACCGGCAAGGAAGCGACGAAATCCTCGACCTGATCCGGTGTGATGACGAACAACCCGTTGGGCTTTTTCCAGTCGCTGGCGATCTTGGCGAGAAACTTGTTGGGCGCAACGCCCGCCGACACGGTGATGTGCAACTGATTCGAGACCCTGCGACGGATGTCCTGCGCGATGCGCGTGGCACTGCCGGAAAAATGCCCGGCCTCGGACACATCCAGAAAGGCCTCATCCAGAGACAACGGCTCTATAAGGTCGGTGTAATCGCGAAAGATCGTGTGGATTTCCCGCGATGCTTCTTTATAAGCATCCATGCGCGGCTTGACGATGGTCAGGTTCGGGCAGAGTTTGAGCGCATGCCGGGACGACATGGCCGAACGCACCCCATAGGCGCGCGCCTCGTAATTACAGGTCGCAATCACCCCGCGCCGCTCCGCAGAGCCGCCTACCGCCAGCGGCTTGCCAGCGAGGTCGGGCTCGTCACGCATTTCAATGGCTGCATAAAAGCAGTCACAGTCGATGTGGATGATTTTGCGCTGCGTCATGACCTGATGGGATTTTACAATCAATGGCCGCGCAGTATCTCATTCGTACCGCCAAGTAACATCCAATGATGCGAAAGGCCGCCATGAAAAGTAGTCAAAAGCCCATCACGCATGACCGAAAAAGCCGCAAAGCCCCGTCATGCAAGCGCCGATGCCGTGCAGACCGATCATTTGGATCCGCTAAGCATTTGAAGAAAAAGCACTTTCTTAAAACTAACCATTGACACCTCGCCATCTCTCTGTAGAATGCCGCCACACAGACGCGGGATGGAGCAGTCTGGTAGCTCGTCGGGCTCATAACCCGAAGGTCGTCGGTTCAAATCCGGCTCCCGCAACCAAACATCAAGAAAGGCTACTCGAAAGAGTGGCCTTTTTTGTGCGCGCCTGAAAAGCACCCTTCTAAGGCCTGGACATGGACCACGCCTCGCGCAGATATAGATCGCTCCCGGCGACCTGCGGCAAATCCTGACCAAAGGCCTTACGCTTTCCTGATAACGCCCCACGCAAGCGCGCAGTCCTGAAAACTGCGCATCCGAACCCAATCGTGCAAAATCTGCACAATCTGCTACTCATTTGCAGGCTTTCCGGATTAAGGGTTGACACGTCGGCGTTCGGCTGTAGAATGCCGCCACACAGACGCGGGATGGAGCAGTCTGGTAGCTCGTCGGGCTCATAACCCGAAGGTCGTCGGTTCAAATCCGGCTCCCGCAACCAAACATCAAGAAAGGCTACTCGAAAGAGTGGCCTTTTTTGTTTCCGGTAAAAAAGCAGTGCGGGCAACGGCTAACTGTCTGACAAAAAAGACTATTTCCAAAGTCCTTTGAAACCCTATCATCACATCTGTAACGTAATGCGTGCATTTACGACAGTTTTTGCGTGCGCTGCCGATAGGTGTTACTAAGCTGAATCACGACTGAACCGTAGCTGAACAGCATCACCCGGCTCGATTCGCTATTCGCTCGTTAGACGTTGACGCGCTAACATCCTGAAATATTTTCTGCGTAGGGATTGGTAACTTGGCTGCATACCTCCATCCTGTCGCGCACGATCCAAGGAGTGATTGATGCGCGACAACATGTCCGATTCCAATGAAACCATTGATGCAGAGCAACCCATCAGCCCACCGCGCCATAACTGGCGGGAGCTGCTGAGCAAATACCGACAGCCCATCGGGCTGGCAGTGATGCTGCTGTTGTTCAGCCTGGCCCTTATAGCCTGCCGCCACATGCTGGTCGAAATGGACTGGTATGCGCTGCACGACTCGCTGTTCGCAGTCCCCCTGCCCGCCTTGGGCGGTGCGCTGCTCGCGGCAATCGTCGGCTATATCATCCTGATGGGCTATGAACTGTCGGCCAGTCGCTATGCCAATGTCGACCTGCCCATCAAGACGCTGCTTCTCGGCGGCTTCACCTCATTTGCCATCGGCAATGCGGTCGGCCTGTCGATGCTGTCCGGTGGCTCGGTGCGCTACAGGCTTTATTCACGCCACGGCGTAGGCGCAATCGAAATTGCCCGCATGACCGTGTTCGCCAGCCTGTCACTGGGTTGTGCGCTGCCGCCGCTGGCTGCACTGGCCACGTTGAGCAACCTGTCAGGCGCGTCACTGGCACTCAAGCTTCCCGTCGACGTGCTGGCTGTCGTCGCCACAGCAGTTTTGATCGGCAGCCTGCTGCTGGCGGTGTTTGTCTACCGTCGCCGCCTGCCGGAACAGGACATCCCGCACAATATTCTGGTTCGTCTCGGTCGTCGTACCTTGCGCCTGCCGGATTTGAAGCTGACGCTGATCCAGCTGGTGATCACCGCGCTGGATGTCGCCGCCGCAGCGATGGTCCTGTACCTCCTGCTGCCGCACGCGCCGCCGCTGGGTGCATTCATCCTTATCTATCTGCTGGCCCTCGCTGCTGGCGTACTCAGCCATGTGCCTGGCGGCGTCGGTGTGTTCGAAGCGATTCTGCTCGCAGCCTTTGCCAACGAACTGGGTGCCGCCCCGCTCGCCGCTGCGCTGCTGCTGTACCGCCTGATCTACGTGATCCTGCCGCTGCTGCTGGCCTGTCTTACCCTGCTGTTTACCGAAGCCCAACGCCTGCTGCCGACCCGGCAGGCCATGCGCGTCGCCTCAGGGCTGGCGGCACCGATTCTGGCACTACTGGTTTTCTTGTCGGGGGTGGTGCTGCTCTTCTCTGGTGCCACCCCTGAAATCGATACCCGTCTGGAAAACGTCGGCTTCATGATCCCGCATCGACTGATCGATGCATCGCACTTCGGGGCCAGTCTTGTCGGCGTACTGTGCCTGCTGCTTGCCCAGGGCCTGCGTCGGCGACTGTCGGCCGCATGGATGCTGACTTCTATTTTGCTGCTGGTCGGTGCAGTGCTGTCGATACTCAAAGGCTTCGACTGGGAAGAAGCCAGCATGCTGCTGCTGACCGCCTGCCTACTGCTGACCTTCCGCCGTTCGTTCTACCGTCCAAGCCGCCTGCTGGAGCTGCCGTTCTCGCCGGTCTACCTGATTGCCAGCATTTGTGTGGTCGGTGCCTCGATCTGGCTGCTGCTGTTCGCCTATCAGGACGTGCCCTACAGTCACCAGTTGTGGTGGCAGTTCACACTGGATGCAGATGCCCCACGCGGCCTGCGTTCGGCACTGGGCAGCGCAGTACTGCTGGTGGTGGTTTCGCTGACCTGGTTGCTGCGTACTGCCAGGCCGGTCATCAAGCTGCCCGACGCAGCAGATCTGGACAAGGCGGCCGAGATCCTCAAGGCATCCAAACAGCCGGATGGCGGCCTGGTGCTGACCGGCGACAAGGCGATACTGTTTCATCCGGCCGGCAATGCATTCCTGATGTACTCGCATCGCGGCCGCAGTCTGGTGGCGCTTTACGATCCGATCGGCCCTACACAGCAGCGTGCCGAGCTGATCTGGCAATTCCGCGATCTGTGCGACGTGCACCATGCACGTCCGGTGTTCTACCAGGTACGTGCAGAAAACCTGCCGTTCTACATGGACATCGGTCTCACCGCCATCAAGCTGGGTGAAGAAGCGCGCGTCGACCTGCGGCGCTTCGACATCGACGCCAAGGGCAAGGAGATGAAGGACCTGCGTTACACCTGGAACCGGGGTGGCCGCGACGGTCTTTCGCTGGAAATCTACGAACCGGGCCAGGCGCCGATCGACGAGCTGAAAGTGATTTCAGACGCCTGGCTGACGGGCAAGAATGTCCGTGAAAAAGGCTTCTCCCTGGGCCGCTTCAGCACCGAGTACCTAAAGTACTTCCGCATTGCCATCGTGCACTTTCAGGGCAAGCCGGTCGCGTTCTCCAACCTGCTGGAAACCACCAGCCCGGAACTGGCCAGCCTTGACCTGATGCGCTCTCACCCGGATGCGCCCAAGCTGACCATGGAGTTCATGATGGTCGGCCTGATTCTGCATTACAAAGCCCAGGGCTACGCGCGCTTCAGCCTGGGCATGGTGCCTTTGTCGGGTCTGCAGCCACGACGCGGTGCACCCATCACCCAGCGTCTGGGTTCGATGATCTTCCGCCGTGGCGAACAGCTGTACAACTTCCAGGGGCTGCGTCGCTTCAAGGACAAGTTCCAGCCTGACTGGGAACCTCGTTATATGGCCGTGCCTGCCGGACTTGATCCGCTCGTGGCACTGGCTGACACCGCCGCCCTGATTGCGGGCGGCCTGACTGGATTGGTGAAACGCTGATGATTCGACGCTCCTGGCGCCTTTTGCTCGCAGCTCTGGTAATTGTTCTTTTAATCGTAGCGCTGGGAGTCTGGGTCTGGACCCGCCCCGCCCCGCCCGCATCGCTGGAACACTCGAACCTTGACGGTGGCGCGCCGCTGACCAGCGTAACACCGGCCACCAGCATCAAGACCCGTATCGCACTGGCCGTTACCGCTGAAGACATGTTGACCGACAAGCAATTGCTGGCGATCAGCAAGGATGCATCAGCACGCATCATTCAGGTGGTGTTGCCCAAGGACGACTGCGTCCTGCAGCAGAAGACCTTCCAGGACGCTCTGGCGAAGCTCGACGGCCCGGCAAAGGTCGTCGGTGGCATAGGCCCTGGTGCAACGCTGGCCTGGCGCTGGCTGGCCGGACAGACCGATGACAAGGCGCAGGCCATTTCCGTAGGTTTTGCGCTTGAACATGCCTCGAACCCGCCGCCTGTTGTGGAAGAGGACGAAAAGCCACCACAGATCTGTGACGTGCCACTGCCACAAAAGGCTGAGCACGGGCACTGGCTGGCCGCCTGGAATGACGCGCCGGATGATCCGAGCGCAGCGTTCGTGCGCGACCAGACCAACGCCGACACCAGCATCAGCGACTACGACATTCCGCTGCCTCAGGTGCTCAATACCGAACTTCGTCATCTGCTACTCGGCGAGAATGACAGCGGCGGACTGGGCATACCAACGGTCGAAGTCCCGGCCAGCCAGCCGTCTGACACGGTGACGCTGTTCATGTCCGGTGACGGCGGATGGCGCGACCTGGACAAGGTCGTGGCTGGCGACATGGCCAAGATGGGCTACCCGGTGGTCGGCATCGATGTGCTGCGCTACTACTGGGAACACAAGACGCCGGAACAGACCGCCGTCGACCTCACCGACCTGATGAACCACTACCGTCAGAAATGGGGCACCAAGCGCTTCATTCTGGCTGGCTACTCGTTCGGTGCGGACGTTATGCCAGCCATCTACAATCGCCTGGCCGCAGACGATCAGAACCGGGTTGACGCAATCATTCTACTGGCCTTCGCGCGCACTGGCAGCTTCGAGATTCACGTTGACGGCTGGCTCGGTAACGCAGGCAAGGAAGCCACCACCGGACAGGAAATGGCCAAGCTGCCAGCCGCCAAGGTGTTCTGCGTTTACGGCGTAGAAGAGAAGAAAGACAGCGGTTGCACCGACACCACCACCGTTGGCGAAGCGGTTCAGTTACCAGGCGGTCATCACTTCGATGAAGACTACCCGGCACTGGCCAAACGTCTGATCGACGCGATCAACAAGCGTCAGGGCAAGACTACCGCTCAGTAACGCTGCAGTCTGCGCCCCAAAAAAATCCCGGCACCGTGAGGTTGCCGGGATTTTTTTATCTGCGCTGCCGGACAACCCGGCCAACGTTTACATCTCCACTTGCGTACCCAGCTCGATCACCCGGTTGAACGGCAGCTTGAAGAAGCGCAGGTTGCCGTTGGCGTTCTTGAGCATGAAGGCGAACAACGCTTCACGCCAACGCGCCATGCCATCCATCTTGGACGGGATCACCGTCTCGCGGCTGAGGAAGTACGTGGTGCGCATCGGACTGAAGTCCAGCTCCGGCAAGTGACACAGGGCCAGTGCAGCCGGTACATCGGGCTCATCGATAAAGCCGAAGTGCAGGATCACCCGATAGAAGCCTTCGCCATAGGATTCCACTTCGAAGCGCTGAGCGGACGGTACACGCGGCGAATCTTCATACACCACCGTCAACAGCACCACTTGTTCATGCAACACCTGGTTGTGAAGCATGTTGTGCAACAGCGCATGGGGCACGGCATCCGAACGCGCCGTCAGGAACACTGCCGTGCCCTGCACCCGATGCGGCGGCTGGACGCGAATACTGCCGATGAAGATCGGCAATGGCAGGCCGCCCTCGTCGATTCGCTCCGCGAGCAATTGCTTGCCGCGCTTCCAGGTGGTCATGAGGATAAACAGCACCGCACCCGCCAGCACCGGGAAGGCCCCGCCCTGGAAGATCTTCGGCACGTTGGCCGCGAAGAACAGACCATCCACCAGCAGCAGGCAGATCAGCAATGGAACGGCCAGCAATGGCGGCCATTTCCAGAGCATCAGCATGACGGTCGACACCAGAATGGTGGTGCAGAGCATGGTCCCGGTCACCGCCACGCCGTAGGCAGACGCCAGCGCGCCAGACGATTCGAAGCCGATCACCAGCAGAATCACGCCCGCCATCAGCGCCCAGTTGACGGCACCAATGTAGATCTGGCCTTGCGCGTCGCTGGAGGTGTGCTGGATGTGCATGCGTGGAATGTAGCCCAGCTGGATCGCCTGCAGCGTCATCGAGAACGCGCCGGAGATCACCGCTTGCGAGGCAATGATGGTCGCCATCGTCGACAGGCCGATCAGCGGCAGCAGCGCCCAGCCCGGCGCCAGCAGGTAGAACGGGTTACGAACCGTTTCAGGATTGCCCAGCACCAGCGCACCCTGACCGAAATAGTTGAGCAGCAACGCAGGCAGCACGAGGATAAACCAGGCACGTGAAATCGGCTTGCGGCCAAAGTGACCCATGTCGGCATACAGCGCCTCGGCCCCCGTCAGGGCGAGCACTACAGCACCCAGAATGGCCACACCAATGCCCGGATGGATGATGAAGAAATTCACACCCCATGCCGGATTGACCGCTTTCAGCACTTCCGGCGACTGCATGATGCCATAGACACCCAGCGCACCGAGCACCAGAAACCAGGTCACCATCACCGGGCCGAACAGCACGCCGATGCGCGCGGTGCCATGACGCTGAATCAGAAACAGGCCCACCAGCACCACCAGCGCCATGGGCACGATCCAGTGATCGAGGCCATCGAACGCCAGTTCAAGCCCTTCCATTGCCGACAACACCGAAACTGCCGGGGTGATCATGCTGTCACCGTAGAACAATGCGGCGCCGAACAGTCCGAACACCACCATCATCATTTGCAGGCGGGGATGCTTGGCAGACGCACGCCGCGCCAGGGCCATCAGCGCCATGATGCCGCCCTCGCCCTGGTTATCAGCACGCAGGACGAACGCCATGTATTTGAAGGAAACCACCCAGATCAGCGACCAGAAGATCAGCGACAGTACCCCGAGAATCGCATCATGGGTCACTTCCACGCCGTACCCCCCCTGAAACACCTCCTTGAGGGTGTACAGCGGACTGGTGCCGATGTCGCCGTAAACCACCCCGACTGCGGCGATCAGCAGTCCGATGGGCTTGGCAGCGCCTCCGGCCTCCGCATGACTGTTTGCTTGACTCATCCACTACTCCCGGAAACCAGACATGAGGTTCAACACTGAGAACATCACAAGGCGTAACAATTCAGATTCAGCCAGACAT
The DNA here is from genome assembly GCF_027983475.1 of Pseudomonas cerasi. Lineage (NCBI taxonomy): Bacteria > Pseudomonadati > Pseudomonadota > Gammaproteobacteria > Pseudomonadales > Pseudomonadaceae > Pseudomonas > Pseudomonas cerasi. The sequence goes on along the minus strand of NZ_JAQJVM010000001.1, from coordinate 578,256 downwards.
TGACATGCCTCGGCGCGATGGCGCGAAGCATAACGCAGCACTCGTCGTAATTCTTGGTGAAACGCAGATGGTTATATCGATCCGGCCTGCCACCACGCCTTGATCACGGCCCCTTGAAGCAGTTTTTCGAAGCAACATTTCTCATGGAACGACAAAAATATTGACCGGTCATTACTTAAGCCTGCCGCATCAGGGGTCTTCAAGAACCGCATCGACGCCAGGGCACCCTGATCCCCTCCCACCGAGATGCTCTGATGACCACACAAAACCTGACTGTCCAGCCGTTACCCTTCCAGCCCTCATTTGAAGTCGTTCCGGACGATGAAGCGCAGACCAGCAAAGAGCTGGTCGAAGCCATGCATTCCATCCTCGAGACCACGTATCAAGACACAGGGCACGCCATTCGCAGTGTGCACGCCAAGGCTCACGGCTTGCTTCACGGTCAGATTCAGGTCTACGGCGACCTGCCCGAGCCGTTGGCCCAGGGTGCCTTTGCCAGGCCCGGCAACTTCCCGGTCGTCATGCGCTTCTCGACCAACCCGGGCGACATTCTCGACGACAAGGTATCCACGCCCAGAGGCCTGGCCATCAAACTGGTTGGCGTCGAAGGCGCGCGCTTGCCTGGCAGTGCAGAGGCAACCACTCAGGATTTCGTCATGCAAAACGCCAAGGCCTTTACCGCCAAGGACCCCAAGGCCTTCCTGAAGACCTTGAAGTTGCTGGCCAAAACGACCGACAAGGCTCCGGGCATGAAACGTGCGTTGTCTGCCGTCCTGCGCGGCATAGAGTCGGTGATCGAGTCTGCAGGGGGCGAAAGTGGCACACTGAGAAGTCTCGGCGGGCACCCGATGACCCACATCCTCGGCGAGACGTTCTACACCGTCGTGCCTTTTCTGTATGGCCCCTACTACGCCAAGCTCAGCGTCGTGCCCGTCTCCGCCGAGCTGATTGCGCTGACCGACAAGGCACTGGACCTCAAAGACAATCCGGACGGTCTGCGCGAAGCGGTCAAAGCGTTTTTTCTTGAACACGACGCCAGCTGGGAAGTCCGCGTTCAGCTGGCCACGGACCTGGAAAAAATGCCGATCGAGGACGCCTCGGCGATCTGGCCGGAAGACCTCAGCCCCTACGTCACCGTCGCTCGCATCGATGTGCCCCGCCAGTCGTCGTGGTCCGAGCAAAACGTCCAGGAAATTGACGAAGCCATGGCATTCAGCCCCTGGCACGGCCTTGAGGCACATCGTCCATTGGGCGGCGTCATGCGCGTACGCAAGCCGGCCTATGAACACTCAGCGGGCTTTCGCAGTCAGCACAACGGCTGCCCGATGCATGAACCGCGGCGCTGAGAACATGTGAAAGTCAGTCCAGGCCCGTTCATGCGGGCCTGGACTGCATTCAGAATGTCTCAGTCGCACGCTGCAACCTCGGCCATGTCCCTCAATACACTGCGTGTACCGAAGCTACTGTCGATCATGATGCGATCGAATGGGTGGGCGCTGACCCCGTCTGCGTCTCGCGTACGTCGTAATTCTCATGCAAACGCTGGTCATCCTGTCCACTCACCGCTAGAATTGCGCACTTTTTGATCAGAGGCGCAGCAAGCGCCCAGTCAGCGCCTGCGCTTCGCGTCCGGGTGCCCTTCACGCCGAGGTTTGCCATGTCCACCGTCACCACGCCGTCCGCCCCCAAGGTTGGATTCGTTTCACTGGGTTGCCCAAAGGCACTCGTTGACTCTGAACGCATCCTGACCCAGCTGCGCATGGAAGGTTACGAAGTCGTTGCGACCTACGAGGACGCCGACGTGGTGGTGGTCAACACCTGTGGCTTCATCGATACGGCCAAGGCCGAGTCGCTGGAAGTGATCGGCGAAGCCATCAAGGAAAACGGCAAGGTCATCGTTACCGGCTGCATGGGCGTCGACGCCAATGTCATCCGCGACGTACACCCCAGCGTGCTGTCGGTGACCGGCCCGCAGCAATATGAACAGGTGGTCAACGCCGTGCACGACGTAGTGCCGCCCCGTCAGGACCACAATCCGCTGATCGATCTGGTGCCGCCACAAGGTGTCAAACTGACCCCGCGTCACTACGCGTATCTGAAAATTTCCGAAGGCTGCAACCACAGTTGCAGCTTCTGCATCATCCCGTCGATGCGCGGCAAGCTGGTCAGCCGCCCGGTGGGCGATGTGCTGGACGAGGCCAAGCGCCTGGTAAAATCCGGCGTGAAGGAACTGCTGGTCATTTCCCAGGACACCAGCGCCTATGGCGTTGACGTCAAATACCGTACCGGTTTCTGGGACGGTCAGCCGGTCAAGACCCGCATGACCGAGCTGTGCCAGGCGCTGGGCTCGATGGGCGTCTGGGTGCGCTTGCACTATGTCTACCCGTACCCGCACGTCGACGAACTGATCCCGTTGATGGCCGCTGGCAAGATCCTGCCGTACCTGGACATCCCGTTCCAGCACGCCAGCCCGAAAATCCTCAAGCTGATGAAGCGTCCGGCCTTCGAAGACAAGACGCTGGCGCGCATCAAGAACTGGCGTGAGCAGTGTCCTGACCTGATCATCCGTTCGACCTTCATCGTCGGCTTTCCGGGCGAAACCGAAGAAGACTTCCAGTACCTGCTGGACTGGCTGACCGAAGCGCAGCTGGACCGGGTTGGCTGCTTCCAGTACTCGCCGGTTGAAGGCGCGCCCGCCAATCTGCTGGACGCGGCCATCGTGCCGGACGACGTCAAGCAGGATCGCTGGGATCGTTTCATGGCTCATCAGCAGGCAATCAGCGCTGCGCGCCTGCAGATGAAGATTGGCAAGGAAATCGAAGTGCTGATCGACGAAGTCGACGATCGTGGTGCCGTGGGCCGCTGCTTCTTCGACGCCCCGGAAATCGACGGCAACGTGTTCATCGGCCTGGAAGACGGCAGTACCGTTCAGCCCGGCGACAAGATCATGTGCCGGGTGACCGATGCCGACGAATACGACCTGTGGGCCGAGATGCTCTAAGCGCTCGCCCTGGTTGCAAACGAAAGCCCTGCCCTTTAACCGGCAGGGCTTTTTTGTCTCCGGCTGTTGTCTATCCAGGACCAGCTGAAAGGAGGACGCGAGATGCCGCTGTATACACCGGATACCCACGATTACCCGGAATTGACCGAGGTATGGGAACGCTCGGTGCGCGCGACCCATGACTTTCTGCCAGACGCCTACATCACCCGGCTCAAGGGGCTGCTGCCGCAGTATCTGGGCAGTGTGACCCTGTTCTGTACCCGGGATGAACAGCTCAACATCACCGGCTTTGCGGGCACGCGCAAGACCAGTCTGGATATTCTGTTCATCGACCCGGACCATCGCGGCCAGACGCTGGGCACGCAGTTGCTGGCTCATGCAATCGAGCAGTTCAATATCCGTGAACTGGACGTCAACGAGCAGAATACGCAGGCGTTGGGGTTTTACCGCAGGTATGGTTTCGAGGTTGTCAGCCGCTCTGAAGTCGATGGCCTGGGCCAGCCTTACCCCATGCTCAGAATGCGCCTGATCGATCGTCAATGACATCGATTGCAACGCAGATGCAATGTTGCCGCGATTAACCGTCGCCAGACGGTTACAATGGCGACTTTATTTTAGCAAACGGCTTTTTTGTCATGACAGACCCCATTCGCCTTTCCAAACGCCTAATCGAGCTGGTCGGTTGCTCCCGCCGGGAGGCCGAGCTGTTTATCGAGGGCGGCTGGGTCACGGTGGACGGCGAGGTCATCGAAGAACCGCACTTCAAGGTCAGCACCCAGAAAATCGAACTCAGCCCGGACGCCAAGGCCGACGCCCCGGAGCCGGTGACGATCATCCTGCACAAACCCGCCTCGGCAAGCGCCGAAGAGGCTTTGCAGATGATCACTCCGGGCACGCTTTCCGTAGAGCACAGCTACAGCAAGCGTCCGCTCAAGGGCCACTTCATGCGCCTTGAGGCGATTTCAAGCCTGCAGGCCAACGCCAGCGGCTTGATGGTGTTCAGCCAGGACTGGAAGATCCTGCGCAAGCTCACCGATGACCGCAGCAAGATCGAGCAGGAATACGTGGTGGAGATCTCGGGCGAGATGGTTGCTCATGGCCTCAACCGGCTGAACCACGGCCTGACTTACAAAGGCAAGGAGCTGCCGGCCGTGAAAGCCAGCTGGCAGAACGAGAACCGCCTGCGCTTTGCGATGAAAAATCCGCAGCCCGGCATCATCGCCCTGCTGTGTGAGGCCGTCGGCCTGAAGATCGTCGCCATCCGCCGTATCCGTATTGGCGGCGTGTCCATGGGCAAACTGCCCGAGGGCCAGTGGCGCTACATGACGGCCAAGGAAAAGTTCTGACCCTCGCGCCACCCACCTTATTACAGCGCGCATGACCACCGTCATGCGCTGCCCTACGACTTATCAGGAACCACGCCTCATGATGAACAACGACGTACTGCGCAGCGTGCGCTACATGCTCGATATCAGCGACAGCAAGATTGTCGAGATCACCGCACTGACCGGTTTTGAAGTGTCGAAAAGCGATGTCATCGCGTTCATGAAAAAAGAGGAAGAAGAAGGCTACCTGGATTGCAGCGATGAAATCATGGCGCACTTCCTTGATGGCCTGGTCTACTTCAAGCGTGGCAAGGACGAAAGCCGTCCGCCACAGCCGATCGATTTGCCGATCACCAACAATATCGTCCTGAAAAAACTGCGCGTGGCGTTCGAACTGAAAGAAGATGACATGCACGCCATCCTCAAATCAGTCGACTTCCCGGTCTCCAAGCCAGAACTGAGCGCCCTGTTCCGCAAGGTCGGACACACCAACTACCGCGCCTGTGGCGATCAACTGCTGCGCAATTTCCTCAAGGGCCTGACCCTGCGCGTGCGTGGCTGAACCTGCCACGATGAGCTACAACGTCTCCCCTGTCGGCTTCGTGCGCTCCTGCTTCAAGGAGAAATTCGCCATCCCTCGCCAGCCACAACTGGCCCCGGCGGCCCGCGGGGTGCTGGAGTTGGTGGCACCGTTCGATCAGGGTGAAGCGGTTCAGGGGCTGGAACAGGTCAGTCACGTCTGGCTGCTGTTTCTGTTCCACCTGGCGCTGGAAGACAAGCCACGCCTGAAGGTGCGCCCGCCGCGCCTGGGTGGCAACCAGTCGATGGGCGTGTTCGCTACCCGCGCAACCCATCGTCCCAATGGCATCGGCCAGTCAGTGGTCAAGCTGGACAAGGTCGAGCCTGGGCGGCTCTGGCTGTCCGGCATCGACCTGCTGGATGGCACGCCGGTGCTGGACATCAAGCCCTACGTACCCTACGCCGATGCAATTGGCGGTGCGACCAACTGCATCGCCAGTGCTGCGCCAGCCCTGATACCGGTGCACTGGCAAGACGCCGCGCTGCAACAGGCTCGCGAACACGCGCTGCGCCTGAATGAGCCGCTGGTCGAACTGATCGAGCAGTGTCTGGCCCAGGACCCGCGCCCGGCCTATCAGCTGCCCACGCCGGAACGTCGCTATGGTGCTCAGTTCTGGGATCTGGACGTGCGTTGGCACTACCCGCAAGCGGGTGTGATTTGCGTGCTGGAAGTGCTGCTCGCCTGAAGCTGCTGCTTGCCTAAACTGATCGAGGTGACAAATCCCGCGCAACAAAAACCCGCCTGATCCAGTCAAGGACGAGGCGGGTCTTGTGCAGCCGGTTTACTTCTCGACGAAAGCACGCTCGATCAGATAGTCGCCCGGCTCGCGCATACGCGGCGATACGGTCAGGCCGAAGCTGTTGAGCACTTCACTGGTCTCGTCGAGCATGCTTGGGCTGCCGCACAACATGGCACGGTCGTCCTGCGGGTTGATCGGCGGCAGGCCGATGTCGCTGAACAGCTTGCCGCTGCGCATCAGGTCGGTCAGACGACCTTCGTTCTCGAAGGGCTCGCGGGTGACCGTCGGGTAGTAGATCAGCTTGTCACGCAGCGCTTCACCGAAGAATTCATTCTGCGGCAAATGCTCGGTGATGAATTCGCGATAGGCGACTTCGTTCACGTAACGCACGCCGTGGCAGAGGATGACCTTCTCGAAACGCTCGTAGGTTTCGGGATCCTGGATGACACTCATGAACGGCGCAAGGCCGGTGCCAGTGCTCAGCAGGTAAAGATGCTTGCCCGGCTTGAGGTCGTCCAGCACCAGCGTACCCGTAGGCTTCTTGCTGATGATGATTTCGTCACCTTCCTTGAGGTGCTGCAACTGGGAGGTCAGCGGGCCGTCCGGCACCTTGATGCTGAAGAATTCCAGATGCTCTTCCCAGTTCGGGCTGGCAATCGAATAGGCACGCATGAGCGGACGACCGTTTGGCTGCTGCAGACCGATCATCACGAACTGACCGTTCTCGAAACGCAAACCAGGGTCGCGGGTGCACTTGAAACTGAAGAGGGTGTCGTTCCAGTGGTGGACGCTGAGGACACGCTCGTGGTTCATGTTGCTCATGTACGTGAGGACTCCTGAAAAAATAGTGCGCGCAGAAGCACTGCGCTATTGCGCGACATTCTAGTGGCAGACACAATATCTGTTAAATGAATTATCAAGATATAGGTTATCGGTTATATAGATATGCGATTTACTCTCCGTCAGCTCCAGGTATTTGTGGCCGTCGCCCGGCAGGAAAGCGTCTCCAAAGCCGCGGTACTGCTTTCGCTTTCGCAGTCGGCTGCCAGCACCTCCATCACCGAGCTGGAGCGCCAGTCGAGCTGCCAGCTATTTGACCGCGCCGGCAAGCGCCTCAGCCTCAACGCCACCGGCAGGCAATTGCTGCCGCAAGCCGTCGCGCTGCTCGATCAGGCCAAGGAAATCGAAGACCTGCTCAATGGCAAGTCAGGCTTCGGCTCCCTGGCGGTCGGGGCTACGCTGACGATCGGCAATTACCTGGCGACGCTGCTGATCGGCGGCTACATGCAGCGCCACCCGGAAAGCCAGGTCAAGCTGCATGTCCAGAACACTGCGCATATCGTGCAACAGGTCGCTCACTACGAGATCGATCTGGGCCTTATCGAAGGCGATTGCAGCCACCCGGACATCGAAGTGCAATCCTGGGTCGAAGACGAACTTGTGGTGTTCTGTGCCCCGCAGCATCCGCTGGCCAAACGCGCTCAGGTTACGCTGGAAGAGCTGACCCACGAAGCCTGGATCCTTCGGGAACAAGGCTCGGGCACGCGCCTGACGTTCGATCAGGCGATGCGTCATCACCGTAACGGGCTGAATGTCCGGCTGGAGCTTGAGCACACCGAAGCGATCAAACGTGCAGTCGAATCCGGGCTGGGCATTGGCTGCATCTCCAGACTGGCGCTGCGCGATGCCTTTCGTCGCGGCAATCTGGTGGAGCTGGCCACGCCCGAGCTGGACCTGGCCAGGCAGTTCTATTTCATCTGGCACAAACAGAAATACCAGACCTCAGCCATGCGCGAGTTTCTTGAGCTGTGCCGCGCATTCACCGCCGGAGTTCAGCGCAGCGACGAAATCGTGCTGCCAAGCCTGTATTGACGCGTCTGTATCGAAAGGCATCAGCCCAGCAGAATGATCGCCCACACCAGACCGATCATGCTCAGAGCGATGAACTGGGCAGCGCTGCCCATGTCCTTGGCGTTCTTGGACAGCGGGTGCAGGTCCAGCGAGATGCGGTCAATGGCCGCCTCTACGGCCGAGTTGAGCAGCTCGACGATCAGCGCCAGCAGGCACACGGCAACCAGCAGGGCATGCTCACCCTTGCTGACGTGCAGGAAAAACGACAGCGGGACCAGGACCACGTTGAGCAGTACCAACTGACGGAAAGCCGCTTCACCTTTGAAGGCAGCGCATAAACCGTCCAGTGAATAACCTGCGGCATTAAGAATACGTTTCAGACCGGTTTGGCCTTTGAAGGGCGACATAGAGAGGCTGCTGTGTAAAAAGATGAGGAAAGCTAAGGCAATAAAGGTCAAAAAAGCGTGAATACTGGAACCTGAAAGCCGTCAGCTGGACGAAATGGACTCAAGCTGCTGTAACAACAATGCTGCCTGGGTGCGCGTGCGTACGCCAAGCTTGCGGAAAATCGCCGTGACATGTGCCTTGATGGTGGCTTCGGACACGCTGAGTTCGGAAGCAATCTGCTTGTTCAGCAAGCCTTCACAAACCATCGTCAACACTCGAAACTGCTGCGGCGTCAGGCTGGCAAGGCCTGCGCTGGCGGCCTTTGCCTCGTCTGAAACACTGATCACTTCATTGACCTGCGGCGGCCACCAGACGTCACCATCAAGCACCGTGCGTACCGCCTGCTGAATGACTTCCAGCGAGCTGGATTTGGGAATGAAGCCACTGGCACCAAACTCTCTGGAGCGCACCACGATGGAGGCTTCTTCCTGCGCCGAGACCATCACCACCGGTATCTGCGGATACTGGCCACGCAACAGGACCAGCCCAGAGAAGCCATAGGCCCCTGGCATGTTCAGGTCCAGCAGAACCAGATCCCAATCAGCCTTCTCCGCCAGGCGCGACTCAAGCTGGGCAATGCTTTCTGCCTCGACCAGCCGTGCGTCAGGCCCCAGACCGATGCTCAGCGCCTGATGCAGCGCACTGCGAAACAGGGGATGATCATCGGCGATCAGGATGTCGTAGGTCATGTAATGATCCTGTTTTTATAGTGAGGGACCGACGAATCGGCCACCCAGCGAGGCTGGCGAACGCGCAGTGCGCAACCCAAAACGGGCGCCGGCGCAATGCCAGACCAGATGAATCGGCTTCCAGGCGGCGCCAAGCATGCCCAGCATGGCCATGACGGTCAAGCGCGAAGCGTCGATACCCGAGAACATAGATGGCAATTAGCCAAACCAGTGGACTTCGGCAGCCCCTTGTTATGAACAGCCTTCAAATGAACGCTTTCAAATGGGTATGCGCCACGTCGTCGGAATCAATCGGATTCTGATACTTGGCGCCCAGATAATGAGCGCTGAACACGTCCAGATAAGCATCCAGCACTCCGCTGGCGCTGGCATCACCGGCCAGCTCCAGACACAGGGCGGCCACTTCCGCCGTGCAGAAGTGATCGTCGCGCCTTGATCGACGCAAACGGTAGCGCGAGATCTGCTCGGGCTCCAGACTCAATACTGGAAAACGCTCCAGATAAGGGCTCTTGCGAAACATCTTGCGTGCTTCGGTCCAGGTGGCATCCAGCAGAATGAACAGCGGGCGCTTGCCATCCAGGCGCGAAACCGTATTCACCACGCGGTCCTCGGCAACAAACTCACCGGGAAAAACGATGTAAGGCTGCCACTGCGGGTCATCCAGCAAGGCGAGCAATTGCTCATCGACCTCTATCCGCGACCAGAGAAAGGCATGAGTGTCCTTGATGACGTCGGCGATCAGCCAGCCGGTGTTGGTCGGTTTCAAGGGCTCGGTGTCATACATCAGCAGGCAGATGCCTGACTCGGCAGCGACGCTGGGTCGCCATTCGCACAGGCAATAGCTGGAAATCACCCGGCAATCCGGGCAGCGCGGCGCGCGCGAGCCTCGGGCAATGAAAGGCCTGGTACTGCGGGCCAGACGCTCATCGCGCAGGCGGGAAACGGCATGGCTCATTACAGGACACGCCTGCGGGGGAAAGACATCGACACCACAAAGACTCGGCAGGATTAAAGTCCGCGCAGTTTATCAGAGCCCCGGCACTTCAACGCGCTTTCGGTCCGCAGGCCTGTTTTCGTACAGAGCCTAGGCCCGATGAAGGCTCCTGCTCTATACTGCTGCGCCATCGCACCCCGCGCTATCGGTGGGCTGCCCGGAACGCACTTTGAAGTCGCTGGTCCAACGGCCAGTTACTTAACCAGGAGAGTTTAATGCTGCGCCTTATCGTACCCACCCTTACGCTTTTGCTCGTTGCTCCACTGTGCGCCCAGGCGGCGTCGAAACAGGAGTTCGAACTCAGCAAGATGCTGGAAAAAGTCGCTAAGGAAAGCAGTGTCGGCACGCCGAGAGCGATCAACGAAGACATCCTTGATCAGGGTTACACCGTCACCGGCAACCAGTTGATCAACCACTTGAGCGTTCGTGAAGGCCAGGCTCAGCAGATGCGCGCCAATCCGGACGTGATGCGCAACCAGTTGGGCAACAGCGTTTGCCACAACAATGGTTTCCGCCAGTTGATGACCAAGGGTGCCGTCCTCAAGTATCAGTTCACTGAGTACAAGACCAACCGCCCGGTTGCGACGCAAACCTTTCAGGCTTCCGACTGCACTGTAAAACCCAAGCAATAAGCCATATCCGACATGTAACCTCCCCCGCGCGCCTGTCCCTCAGGCGCGTCAGTCGAGCAACTCTCAAGACATCCTGCAACTAATCCACCCTGGCAATGAACAGGGAATGGGTAGCCTTTCGCTTCAAACCGGGACATCATCGATTCAACACGCCCCATCGGGCCATTGATCCAGCAGGAGGAAAAATCCCGAATGCCGTATGTACCTGACGATCTTCTATCCCGACACTTCCAACGCGATGGTCTCGACCTGACCAGCCAGATTGAAGAGCACATCAATGAGGTGGCTCCGGGCACGAAAAACCTGCCGCTGTACCGCGACATGATGCTCACGGTGTTGCGCATGGCCCAGGATGACCGCAACCGCTGGGACGTCAAGATAACGCTGCAAACCCTGCGCGAACTGGACAAGGCCTTTCGGGTGCTCGAACGTTTCAAGGGCCGCCGCAAAGTCACTGTATTCGGCTCCGCTCGCACACCGGCGGAACATCCGCTGTACGCACAGGCCAGAGAGCTGGGTGAAAAGCTGGCCCGCTCCGACATGATGGTCATCACCGGCGCGGGCGGCGGCATCATGGCGGCAGCCCATGCCGGTGCAGGCTTGAAACACAGCCTTGGGTTCAACATTACCCTGCCCTTCGAACAGCACGCCAATCCGACAGTTGAGGGCAGCGAAAACCTGCTGCCCTTCCACTTCTTCTTTACGCGCAAGCTGTTCTTCGTCAAGGAAGCCGACGCGCTGGTGCTATGCCCCGGCGGCTTCGGAACTCTGGATGAAGCCCTGGAAGTGCTGACATTGATACAAACCGGCAAAAGCCCGTTGGTGCCTGTTGTATTGCTGGATACGCCTGGCGGAAGTTTCTGGCAAGGTGCACTGGACTTCATCAAGCATCAGTTGCAGGACAATCACTACATTTTGCCAGCCGACATGAAGCTGATGAGACTGGTTTACAGCGCCGATGAAGCGGTGGAAGAGATCAACCGGTTTTATGCCAACTTCCATTCCAGCCGCTGGCTGAAAAACAAGTTCGTGATCCGTATGCATCATGCGCTGAACGAACAGGCCCTGGAGCACATGCAGGACGCGTTCGCTGACCTGTGCATCAATGAAAACTTTCATCAGCACAGTTATCAGGGCGAAGAGCACGATGAAGCGCAATTCAGTCACCTGACACGGCTGGCGTTCACGTTCACAGGACGCAATCAGGGCGGGCTTCGGGAACTGGTGGATTACATCAATCAACAGGAAAACTGGGAAGACGACGCTTCAGCGCCAAGGGACGCAGCTCGGAACCGGGCGCCACAGTAAGCGCCCGGATAGATCAGTCATCCCCGCCACGGCCGCTTAACAGGCGGCCGATCATTTCCAGCGGATAGCCGCGATAACTCAAAAAACGCCCCTGCCTGGCTCGCTCACGAGCATCGACAGGCAGAGCACCGGCAAACTTGCGCTGCCAGAGCTCGTGAAGCTTCTCCTGCCAATCAATGCCGCACTCCCTGAGCGCCTGCTCGATGTCGGCACGTTGTAAACCACGCTGACCCAGCTCTTCTCGAATACGAACAGGACCGTAGCCCGAACGTGCCCGATAAGAAACGAAGCTTTCAAGGTAACGGGACTCGGAGAGCAAACCTTCCTCGACCAGACGATCAAGGGCTGCATCGATAAGCTCGGGGGGAGCGCCGCGCTGACGCAGTTTACGCGTCAGCTCGACTCGACCATGCTCGCGACGTGCGAGCAGGTCCATTGCAGTGCGCCTGACGGCGACGGGTGTATCGAGCACGGCAGGCATGGCTATCAGATATCGACATCTGCTTCAGACATGTCATCGGCAGCCACTGCTTCACGGGAGCCGACAGCCTTGGTATCAACGCCAGGGGTCAGCAACTTGTCGCGGATCTGCTTCTCAAGCGCTTTGCAGATTTCCGGGTTATCTGCCAGGAACTTGGCCGAGTTGGCCTTACCCTGACCGATCTTGCTGCCCTGGTAGCTGTACCAGGCGCCGGACTTCTCGACAAAACCATGCAGAACGGCCAGATCGACGATTTCGCCATTCAGGTAGATACCCTTGCCGTAGAGAATCTGGAACTCGGCCTGACGGAACGGCGGAGCTACCTTGTTCTTCACGACCTTGACGCGGGTTTCGCTGCCGACAACTTCATCGCCTTCCTTGACCGCGCCTGTACGGCGGATGTCCAGACGTACCGAAGCGTAGAACTTCAGCGCGTTACCACCGGTAGTGGTTTCCGGGCTGCCGAACATCACGCCGATCTTCATGCGGATCTGGTTGATGAAGATCACCAGGCAGTTGGCGTTCTTGATGTTACCGGTGATCTTGCGCAGCGCCTGCGACATCAGACGCGCCTGCAGACCCACGTGCATGTCACCCATTTCGCCTTCGATCTCTGCCTTGGGTACCAGCGCAGCAACGGAGTCGACCACGATCACGTCGATGGCATTGGAGCGCACCAGCATGTCGGTGATTTCCAGCGCCTGCTCACCGGTATCCGGCTGCGAAACCAGCAGGTCGTCGACGTTGACGCCCAGCTTGCCGGCGTATTCCGGATCCAGTGCGTGCTCGGCGTCGACAAAGGCACAGGTAGCACCCATTTTCTGGGCCTGAGCGATGACCGACAGCGTCAGTGTGGTTTTACCGGAAGACTCAGGACCGTAGATTTCCACGATCCGGCCTTTCGGCAGACCGCCAATACCGAGTGCGATATCCAGACCCAGCGAACCGGTGGAGATGGCAGGGATCGCCTGGCGATCATGATCGCCCATGCGCATCACGGCGCCTTTACCGAACTGACGCTCGATCTGACCCAAGGCCGCAGCCAAGGCTTTCTTCTTGTTGTCGTCCATTGAAGTCCTCACGTAATCAAATTCAATTAGGGCCTTGATGGCCACAACACCTGTATAAGTAGACAGTATTATTCCACAGCAGTGAGCGCGCGCCTACCCCTGTTTTGGCATTTCTCCGCGTGCAAGCTGTATCAGCCCGTGCAGCGCGGCTTCGACCGTCTGTCGACGGACCTGATCACGGTCGCCATCGAAGTGGCAACGCCGGGCGATCAGCGCATCATCCTTGCCCCAGCACAGCCACACAGTACCGACCGGTTTGTCCGGCGAACCGCCGCCAGGCCCCGCGACACCGCTGACCGCGACGGCGAATCGTGCACCGCTTTCACGCTGTGCGCCTCGCACCATGGCCTCGACAACCGGCTGACTGACCGCCCCGACCTGTGCGAACAACACCTCGGGCACCCCTAACTGGCGGGTCTTCTGGGCATTCGAATAGGTCACGTAGCCCGCTTCGAACCACGCCGAGCTGCCGGCAATGCGCGTGATCGCTTCGGCTATTCCGCCCCCCGTACAGGATTCGGCAGTGGTCACTTGCGCGCCCATTGCACCCAGAAGCCTGCCAAGCGTATCGGCAAGCCCGGTTATCTCATCCTCGGTGTAATCGTTCATGCTAAAAAGCCTGTAAAGGTGAATCCTGAGGCAGCGCACCTGCCGCGCAACGGGGCTGAGCATGCTGCTTTACTGGTCATTTTTCCTGCGCCCGGGCTTTTTGACCGTTTCCACCGTGGTTTCTCTCGGCCTTTTTCTGGCTTCTTCCAAAGGAATGAAGCGCCCGCTGACAGAGTCCCTTGCTCGTTTGTTCTTCATATAAAAGTCCTTTTTTATAAGTTACCGTCCGGTTATCGGGTGGCAGCGATGAAAGTCTATACGCCAAATCGGGATGCATGGCTGTCTGGAAACGCCCGGTCACCAATACGCGGGAAGCCACGCGGTCACTGCACCACCCGGTCGAGCGTGATAACCTTGCCGCCATCGCACATACCCGGCAGACGCCCCTTGCTTCAGACAAGGGACACCCGTCGCGTCTCAAGGTTGCCTCACTCCTCTCAAGAACTTGCCTAAGCCACTGATGAATAAAGCAATTTCCGACCTCTCCGCACACACTCCGATGATGCAGCAGTACTGGAAACTGAAAAACCAGCACCTGGATCAACTGATGTTTTATCGCATGGGCGATTTCTACGAGATCTTCTACGAAGATGCGAAGAAAGCCGCCAAGCTGCTCGATATAACCCTGACCGCACGCGGCCAGTCGGCAGGTCAGAGCATTCCCATGTGCGGGATTCCCTACCACGCAGCCGAGGGTTATCTGGCCAAGCTGGTGAAACTGGGCGAATCGGTGGTGATCTGCGAGCAGATCGGCGACCCGGCTACCAGCAAGGGGCCGGTGGACCGTCAGGTGGTGCGGATCATCACGCCAGGGACCATCAGCGATGAGGCCCTGCTCGACGAGCGCCGCGATAACCTGATCGCCGCAGTGCTGGGTGACGAACGCCTGTTCGGCCTCGCGGTACTGGATATCACCAGCGGTAACTTCAGTGTGCTGGAGATCAAGGGCTGGGAGAACCTGCTGGCCGAGCTCGAGCGCATCAACCCGGTCGAGCTGTTGATCCCGGACGATTGGCCACAAGGTCTGCCTGCCGAGAAGCGCCGTGGTTCTCGACGTCGCGCGCCTTGGGATTTCGAGCGCGACTCAGCGCACAAAAGTTTGTGTCAGCAGTTTGCAACCCAGGACCTGACGGGTTTCGGTTGCGAAAACCTGACGCTGGCCATCGGTGCTGCCGGCTGCCTGCTGAGCTATGCCAAGGAAACCCAGCGTACCGCCCTGCCCCATCTGCGCAGCCTGCGTCACGAACGTCTCGACGATACCGTGATCCTCGATGCCGCCAGTCGCCGTAATCTGGAACTGGACACCAACCTGTCCGGAGGCCGTGACAACACCCTGCAATCGGTCATGGACCGCTGCCAGACCGCAATGGGGACACGGTTACTGACCCGCTGGCTGAACCGGCCATTGCGCGACCTGACCATCCTTCAGGCACGCCAGACGTCGATCACCTGTTTTCTGGAACGCTATCGCTTTGAAAACCTGCAGCCACAGCTCAAGGAAATCGGCGACATTGAGCGGATTCTGGCGCGCATCGGCCTGCGTAACGCGCGGCCACGTGACCTCGCTCGCCTGCGCGACGCCCTGAGCGCCCTGCCCGAGTTGCAACAGGCGATGACCGATCTGGAAGCGCCGCATCTGCAGCAACTTGCGCAGACCGCCAGCACCTATCCCGAGCTGGCCGATCTGCTGCAGCGCGCGATCATCGACAACCCGCCAGCCGTCATTCGTGACGGTGGCGTTTTGAAGACTGGCTACGACGCTGAGCTGGATGATCTGCAGTCTCTGAGCGAAAACGCCGGCCAGTTCCTGATCGACCTGGAAGCCCGCGAAAAAGCCCGCACCGGTCTCGGCAACCTGAAAGTCGGCTACAACCGCGTACATGGCTACTTTATCGAGCTGCCAAGCAAGCAGGCCGAGCAGGCGCCGGCTGATTACATACGCCGCCAGACCCTGAAGGGCGCCGAGCGCTTTATCACGCCCGAGCTCAAGGAGTTCGAAGACAAGGCGTTGTCGGCCAAGAGCCGCGCCTTGGCTCGGGAAAAGATGCTCTACGAAACGCTCCTCGAAGACCTGATCGGTCATCTTGCGCCGCTTCAGGATACGGCGGCGGCGCTGGCCGAACTGGACGTGTTGAGCAACCTTGCGGAGCGCGCGCTGAATCTGGACCTCAATTGCCCACGCTTTGTCGCCGAACCCTGCATGCGCATCGAGCAAGGCCGTCATCCGGTGGTGGAACAGGTTCTGAGCACGCCTTTCGTTGCCAACGACCTGGCGCTGGACGACAGCACTCGCATGCTGGTCATCACCGGCCCGAACATGGGCGGTAAATCGACCTATATGCGTCAGACGGCGCTGATCGTGCTGCTGGCCCATATCGGCAGCTTCGTGCCCGCTGCCAGCTGCGAACTGTCGCTGGTCGACCGGATCTTCACGCGCATCGGCTCCAGCGACGACCTGGCGGGAGGACGCTCGACGTTCATGGTCGAAATGAGCGAAACGGCAAACATCCTGCACAACGCTACCGATAAAAGTCTGGTGCTGATGGACGAAGTGGGGCGCGGCACCAGTACTTTCGACGGCCTTTCGCTGGCCTGGGCGGCAGCCGAGTGCCTCGCGCAGCTGCGCGCCTATACACTGTTCGCCACGCACTATTTCGAACTGACGGTGTTGCCGGAAAGCGAACCGCTGGTGACCAATGTGCACCTCAACGCCACCGAGCATAATGAGCGCATCGTGTTCCTGCACCGCGTCCTGCCAGGGCCTGCGAGCCAGAGCTACGGTCTGGCCGTGGCGCAACTGGCCGGGGTGCCGGGCAAGGTCATCAGCCGCGCCAAGGAACACTTGCAGCGTCTGGAAACCACCAGCCTGCCGCACGAGCAGCCGCGCGCCAAACCCGGCAAGCCCGCAGTCCCGCAGCAGAGCGATATGTTCGCAAGTCTGCCGCACCCGGTGCTCGACGAGCTGTCGAAGGTCAAGGTCGACGATATGACCCCGCGGCAGGCGCTGGATTTGCTATACACATTGCAAACTCGCCTGTGACGCGAAGCGTTACATACTGTTAGAATCCCGCGCGGTTTGGGACGCTCTCGGCTTTTAGCCTGGTCGAGGCGTTTTTCGAGCCGCGTGAAAATGCAGCGAACCATCGGTAGGTAGCAGGGACAGGTAGCAGACGCCGCAGTCTTACCGCTTCAAGGCCACCCACCAAAAGCACGTGTTTTCATAGGGCCGGGAAACCTCCCGAACCTGGCACCCCTGTCTGGAAGGGCTCTGCCGCAGCCGCCTGAGGAGAAAATTAGAAATGACCTTCGTCGTCACCGACAACTGCATCAAGTGCAAGTACACCGACTGCGTAGAAGTCTGTCCGGTGGACTGCTTTTACGAAGGCCCGAATTTCCTGGTGATCCACCCGGACGAGTGCATCGACTGCGCGCTCTGCGAGCCAGAGTGCCCTGCCGTAGCCATTTACTCGGAAGACGAGATCCCTGCCGGCATGGAAAACTTCATCGAGCTCAACGCCGAGCTTGCCGAAGTCTGGCCCAATATCACCGAAAAGAAAGACGCTATGCCGGAAGCGGCAGAGTGGGATGGCAAAACCGGCAAGATCGCTGATCTGGAACGCTAGATTCCAGACAGACAAAAGGCCCTCAAGAGGGCCTTTTTTATTGAATGCGCTTTTCTGCAGACAAAAAAAGGGGCGGTATGACCCGCCCACGTTTTTCCCTGATCCCTGTATTCCCTTGTCATCATCCTGATGAATCGCATCCCGCGATGTCCTTGACCGTCATCCTTGATGGCCCGTGCCTGTCCGTTGGCACAGCTTCGATATTAGAGATTTAACCCTGGAGAGCAACACCCGAAACGCTCCAGAATATTTCCCGGTCGATTGTCTTACAGGATTAAACCTTTTCAAAAACAAAGCCTTGCAACGAAAAAACCGTGAAATTGGCGACTAGCCTTACTCCGATTACCTGAATGACTTACAGCAAGCGTGCGCAATGACTTACAGGCTTTGAACCTTCCAAGTACACCGACCGCGAGATTGAACAGGCAAAACCGTATTGGCGGGTCCCGTGAGCAGCAATATTAAAATGACGAAAGACATATAAAAAGGCCGATATACACACACTGTGTTATATCGGCCCTGGATGGATGCTGCAGAGGGGGGATTACTGGAAGAGGGATTCGCTGGACAGACCATTTTTCTCGAGGATCTCACGCAGACGCTTGAGTCCTTCAACCTGAATCTGCCTTACACGCTCACGCGTCAGGCCGATCTCAAGCCCTACATCTTCAAGCGTGCTGCTTTCATGCCCGCGCAAGCCGAAGCGGCGAATCACCACCTCGCGCTGCTTCTCGGTCAGTTCAGACAGCCATTGATCGATACTCTGTGAGAGATCGTCGTCCTGCAGCAACTCGCAGGGGTCTGTCGGACGGTCGTCGGTCAAGGTATCGAGCAGCGTCTTGTCCGAATCCGGGCCCAGCGAAACGTCCACTGACGAAACACGCTCGTTCAGGCCCAGCATGCGCTTGACCTCGCCTACCGGTCTTTCCAGCAGGTTGGCGATCTCTTCAGGAGAAGGTTCGTGATCCAGCTTCTGGGTCAGCTCTCTGGCCGCACGCAGATAAACGTTCAGCTCCTTGACCACATGAATCGGCAGTCGGATGGTCCGCGTCTGATTCATGATCGCGCGTTCAATGGTCTGACGAATCCACCAGGTGGCGTAGGTGGAGAAACGAAAACCGCGCTCCGGGTCGAACTTCTCAACCGCCCTGATCAACCCCAGGTTGCCCTCCTCGATCAGATCAAGCAATGACAGCCCACGATTGACATAGCGTCTGGCAATTTTTACTACCAGCCGCAGATTGCTTTCAATCATGCGTTTGCGCCCGGCCGGATCTCCACTTTGCGACAGACGCGCAAAATGCACTTCTTCTTCCGGGGACAATAGAGGAGAAAAACCGATTTCATTGAGGTACAGCTGGGTAGCATCAAGCGCCCGCGTGTAGTCAATGTACTTGTGTTGTTTGAGCGATGTTGATTGCTTGACCTTGGTACGTCCCGAGACAGCGGCTGGCTGCTTCTCGTTTGACGCTTCCTTCAGGACAATGCCGGCTTCCATAAGGAGCACTTCATCATCGATGTCAAACTCCGGCGCTTCGTTGCCAAGAGCCATTGTTTTAGTCCTTTGGTGAGTTCGACCTCAAGCTCCAGCATCGCCTGGTTCCATGGCAACGCTTGAGCCTGTTCCTATTACGCCTGGAACAGGCTGGCAACTATCAACGACGTGGCAAGAATCCTAACGGATCTACAGGTTTCCCTTGGCGGCGAATCTCAAAATGCAGTTTCACCCGGTCAGTTCCTGTTGACCCCATTTCGGCAATCGTCTGCCCTGCCTTGACCTGTTGTCCTTCCCGTACCAAAAGCCTGCGGTTATGACCGTAGGCACTGACGTAGGTATCGCTGTGTTTGATGATGATCAATTCGCCGTAGCCCCGTAATCCACTTCCGGCGTAAACAACTGAACCATCAGACGCTGCCAAAACAGGCTGTCCCAAATCACCAGCGATATCAATTCCTTTATTCAAACTGCCGTTTGAGGAAAATTTTCCTATCAAAATGCCACTCGAAGGCCAGGTCCAACCTGTCGGGGACTTGCCGGCCGGGCCTGTCCCGGTGGTCGCCGAGGGAGGTATAACCACAGGTACAACCGCAACAGGCTTGGACATGACCGTGGTTTTGACGGATCCGGAACTGCTGGTAGTGGTTGACGTGGACGTCACTGGACGCCCGGCGCTCGACGTTGAAACCACGCTCGGTGTTGAAGAGGAGCGTCCGTCAAAGCGAATTGTCTGACCAGGCTTGATGGTAAACGGCTCCGGGATCTGGTTACGGGCAGCCAGCGCCTTCCAGTCCCAGCCGTAACGAAATGCAATGGAAAAAAGTGTGTCACCGCGCCTGACCACGTATTGGCCAGTGGTCACCGTCGGGCGCTGGGCCACGGCATTGCCGTTGCGATCAACGACGCGAACGCCGCCTGAGGGCGAGCTGGAGCAGCCGACCAAAAGGACACTGAGAGCAATGCCAATCACCAGACGCTGATAACTTCTTGAAGACCTGAGCTGCTGAATGACTGTGAGACTCACCCGCCACTCCCTTTACTGGTGACTGAATTCAAAAAAGATGCCTATTGTGCCGTAATAGCGACGGGCAGCCAGTGATATCCGCTGAAAAACGCTGTTAAGTATCAATCAGCTGCATGGAAATGATGCCATCAGGCCATTCAACATTCCGGGCCGCGCGCTGTAGACAGATGACTGACGCCAGAATTCATTGTTTACCGCAGACAATCTTCAAGCGATGGGTCCATTGAGCAATGGCACGAAGCGCACAGCCCCCAGCACGTGCCGGGAAAAACCGTGTTCTTCACGGATGATCAGCATCAACTGCTGAACCTCCCCCGAGCCCACGGGAATGACCAGACGGCCTCCCGGTGCCAGCTGATCGAGCAATGCCTGCGGTACATCGGTTGCCACCGCGGTGACGATGATGCCGTTATAGGGCGCCAGGGCTGGCCAGCCTTCCCAGCCGTCACCCCAGCGGAACACCACATTGCGCAGATTGAGCTCGACCAGACGTTCCTTGGCGCGATCCTGAAGCACCTTGATGCGCTCGACCGAGAACACTCGTTCTACCAGCTGCGCCAGCACAGCAGTCTGATAGCCTGACCCCGTACCGATCTCCATGACCTTGTCCAGCGGCCCGGCTGCCAACAGCAGCTCGCTCATCCGCGCGACCATGTAAGGCTGGGAAATGGTCTGGTTGTGACCGATGGGCAATGCGGTGTCTTCGTAGGCGCGATGCGCCAGCGCTTCATCGACAAACAGATGCCGTGGCGTCTTGCGAATGACGTCCAGTACCCGCTGGTTGGAAATGCCCTCTTCACAGAGGCGCTGAATCAGACGCTCGCGGGTACGCTGCGATGTCATTCCGATCCCTCGACGCAATAAATCATCCTGCTCGCGTGACATCAACGAAGTCCCTCCAGCCAGGTGTTCAGGCTGCTGAATCCGTCCTGATAGGTTCTATCCAGCTGCAACGGCGTGATCGATACATAGCCTTGTACGACCGCATGAAAGTCGGTCCCGGCGCCGCCGTCCTCGACATCACCGGCAGCAGCGATCCAGTAGCCAGCGCGGCCACGCGGGTCGACGACCTTGATCGGCGCCGCAGCGCGGGCACGATGCCCCAATCGGGTCAGTTGAATGCCGCGGATGTGCTCGAGCGGCAGGTTGGGAATATTCACGTTCAATACCGTGCGGGGTGGCAGGTCGAGTTGCTCATGGGCCTCGACCAGCAAGCGCGCGTAATGCGCCGCCGTCGCCAGATTATCCGGCTGACGTGACAGAAACGAAAAGGCAAACGACGGGCGCTGCAGAAAACGCCCTTCAAGCGCTGCGGCGACCGTTCCGGAATACAGTACATCGTCGCCCAGATTGGCCCCCAGGTTAATGCCTGAAACCACCATGTCCGGTTGCCGCTCCAGTAGCCCGTGAATGCCCAGATGCACACAATCGGTGGGCGTACCGTTGACACTGATGAAGCCGTTTTCAAGGGTGTGCGGATGCAAGGGCCGGTCGAGTGTCAGAGAACTGCTGGCACCACTTTTGTCCTGATCAGGCGCAATCACCACGCAGTCGGCGTAGTTCGCCAACGCCGCATGGAGCGCGACAAGACCGGGCGCATTCACCCCGTCATCATTTGATATCAGAATACGCATGAGCTGTCCGTCTGCCCAACCGGCACCAGATCGATGAGTTCGCGTACCAAGACGGTCGCAAAGCATCCGGGCGGAAGGACGAATTCCAGTTGCAGAATGTCAGACTCGGGATAATGCCACGTCAGCCGCCCAATGGGCAGTCGCAGGATGCGACGTTCGTGCTCCATGCCCGCTCTGACCAGCCAGTCACGCAACACGGATTCGTCATCGGCAACGGTATTTTCCAGCGCTGCCGTCGCACCGCCAGCTGGCGAAGGGCCTTCACCCCACTGAGGACCGGTGGGGTGCAGATCGAGGATCGCCAGACGAGGATCGCTGCATTCATCCAATCCGGCCGGGAAAAAACTGCGACTGTCGGTGAACGCAAGCAAATCCCCGACCTGAGCCTTCTGCCAGCTGCCATCGGCAACCCGGGCGGCTAACACCCGGTTGAACAGGTAACTGCGCGCCGTGGACAACAGTCGCGAACGCACGGCGCGCTGCTCAGGCAGCGCCTTGCGGGCGGCGTAATCGCGTGCCTCGCCAAGATTTCCGCCCTGATAGCCAAAACGCTGCGTGCCGAAATAATTGGGGATGCCCTGCCGGGCAATGGTTTCAAGGCGCTGATTCAACGCGCCCTGGTCTGCATCCAGCTGAGTCAGACGCAGGGTGAAGCCATTGGCCGCATGGGCGCCACGCTGCAGCTTGCGTTTGTGACGACCGCTTTTGAGAATCTTCAGCGTGTCGTCCTGCGCAGCAGACAGATCAGGATCGGCCTTGCCCGGCAGTTGAATACTGAACCACTGACGGGTCAATGCCTGGCGATCCTTGAGACCGGCGTAGCTGACTGTGCGCAACTGAACGCCCGCAGCCCGGGCCAGCCGGCGCGCCGCCTCTTCCGTGTTCAGGCCGCGTTTCTCGACCCATAGCCACAAGTGCTCGCCATCCCCGGAAAGCGGAATGTCCAGCACTTCATCGACCTGAAAGTCTTCGGCAGTCGCCTTGAGCACTGCACGCCCCAGTGCATCGCCGTAAGCTCGCGGGCCCAGCAGTTCAAGTTCATTCATGCGCGCAGCAACAACGCAACGGCATGCACCGCGATGCCTTCTTCACGCCCGGTAAAGCCAAGCTTTTCGGTCGTTGTGGCCTTGACGTTGACCTGATCCAGCTCAACCTGAAGGTCTTCGGCGATCAATGCACGCATGGCATCGATATGCGGCGCCATTTTCGGTGCCTGAGCGACGATGGTCGCGTCGACATTACCGACCTTCAAGCCTTTGCCATGGATCAGCGTGAGGACATGACGCAGCAGCACGCGGCTGTCGGCGCCCTTGAACTGCGGATCAGTGTCAGGAAAGTGCTTGCCGATATCGCCCAGCGCTGCGGCGCCCAGAAGCGCGTCGCTCAAGGCATGCAGCAGGACATCGCCATCGGAATGGGCCAGCAGGCCGAACCCGTGTGCAATCCGCACGCCGCCCAAGGTAATGAAGTCGCCTTCAGCGAAACGGTGCACATCATAGCCATGGCCAATACGCATAAAAAAACGCCCTGAAAAAAGTCAGGGCGTGATTCTACCTGCTTTGGCGCGCGTTAGCTGTTCAAGGCTGCAGCGTGATGCCTGAGATGGTCTTCGATGAAGCTGGCGATGAAGAAATAGCTGTGGTCGTAACCTGGCTGCATGCGCAGGGTCAGCGGGTAATCCGCAGCCTTGGCCGCCTGAACCAGCACCTCGGGTTTGAGCTGATTGACCAGAAAATCATCACGATCGCCCTGATCGACCAGGGTCGGCAGCTTTTCGGACGCCTGCGCAATCAGCACGCTGGCATCCCACTCGCGCCAGCGAGAACGGTCTTCGCCCAGATAACGGGAGAATGCCTTTTGCCCCCAGGGGCAATCGATCGGATTACTGATCGGCGAAAACGCCGACACCGAGCGATAGCGGCCAGGATTGCGCAATGCGCAGACCAGCGCGCCGTGACCGCCCATCGAGTGGCCGCTGATACTGCGCACCTGCGACGCCGGGAAATGCCCCTCGATCAACGCCGGCAGTTCCTTGACCACGTAATCATGCATTTGGTAATGCCGCGCGTAAGGCTGCTCGGTAGCGTTAAGGTAGAAGCCCGCGCCCTGACCGAAGTCCCAGGCGCCGTCAGGGTCATCTGCCACGTCGGCACCGCGCGGACTGGTATCAGGCGCCACGATGATGATGCCCAGCTCGGCCGCCAGTCGATGGGCCGCTGCTTTCTGCATGAAGTTTTCATCCGTGCAGGTCAGGCCGGATAGCCAGTACAACACCGGCAGCTTGCCGCCCTGCTCCGCCTGTGGCGGCAGGTAGACGGCAAACACCATGTCGCAACCGAGCACTTGAGAATGATGCTTGTAGCGCTTGTGCCAGCCGCCGAAACTCTTTTGGCAGGAAATATTTTCCAAAGGCATAGGGTTTCCTCCAGTTGCAGGCGTCAAGCCTCAGGCTGCAGGCATGGACCAGAGCATCCTGCTTGCTGCTTGAAGCCGAGCGCCTGCCGCTGCTCCTTAAAAATGAATGACCGTGCGGATGCTTTTGCCTTCATGCATCAGGTCGAATGCCTTGTTGATGTCTTCCAGGCCCATGGTGTGGGTGATGAACGTATCCAGCGGGATTTCACCGGTCTGCGCCATGTCCACGTAGCTTGGCAATTCGGTACGACCACGCACGCCACCAAATGCCGAACCGCGCCAGACGCGCCCGGTCACCAGTTGGAACGGACGAGTAGCGATTTCCTGACCGGCACCGGCCACGCCGATGATGACCGACTCGCCCCAGCCCTTGTGGCAGGATTCCAGCGCTGCACGCATCAGCTGCACATTACCGATGCACTCAAACGAGAAGTCGACGCCGCCATCGGTCATGTCGACAATGACTTCCTGGATCGGACGGTCGAAATCCTTCGGATTGACGCAATCAGTCGCGCCCAGCTGCTTGGCGATTTCGAACTTGGCCGGGTTGATGTCGATGGCAATGATTCGAGCTGCCTTGGCTTTGACCGCACCGATCAATGCCGAAAGGCCAATACCGCCCAGGCCGAAGATGGCCACGGTATCGCCAGGCTTGACCTTGGCGGTGTTGAGCACCGCACCGATACCGGTGGTGACACCGCAACCCAGCAGGCAGACCTTTTCCAGCGGTGCCTGCTTGTCGATTTTGGCCACCGAGATTTCCGGCAGTACGGTGTACTCGGAGAAGGTCGATGTGCCCATGTAGTGGAAAATCGGCTCGCCCTTGTAGGAAAAGCGCGTGGTGCCATCCGGCATCAGGCCTTTACCCTGAGTGGCACGAATCGCCTGACACAGGTTGGTCTTGCCCGAGCGGCAGAACTTGCACTGACGGCATTCCGGGGTGTACAGCGGAATCACGTGGTCGCCGACCATCACCGAGGTCACGCCCTCTCCCACCGCTTCGACAATCGCACCGCCTTCGTGACCGAGGATCGACGGGAAAATCCCTTCAGGGTCAGCCCCGGACAGGGTGTAGGCATCGGTGTGGCAGACGCCGGAGGCTACTACTCTGAGCAGCACTTCTCCCGCCTTGGGCATGGCGACATCGACTTCAACGATCTCCAATGGCTTTTTGGCTTCAAAAGCGACAGCAGCGCGCGACTTGATCATCAATCTTCTCCGACGGGTAAAAACAAGGATTGCAGTGTAGTACAGTGCCAATTGACGAGTAATGCGGCTAAAAGCAAAACATTAATGCTGTACAGGGATAATCGATGTACACCAATCGCTGGGAAGGTCTGGATGAGTTCGTTGCCGTTGCAGAATGCGGGCAGTTCACGGCGGCAGCTCAGCGGCTCGGGGTCTCCTCGTCGCATGTGAGCCGTCAAATCGTTCGTCTTGAAGAGCGCCTGCAGACCCGTCTGCTCTACCGCAGCACACGCAAGGTCGCGCTGACGGAAGCCGGGCAAACCTTTCTGCACCACTGCCAGCGCCTGCAGGACGGCCGCGAAGAAGCTCTGCGCGCCGTGGGCGATCTGGCCAGCGAACCGAAGGGGTTGTTGCGCATGACCTGCGCGGTGGCCTATGGCGAGCGCTTCATCACGCCGCTGGTCACGCGTTTCATGGACGTTTACCCGCACCTGCGGGTCGATATCGAGCTGAGCAACGACACGCTGGACCTGGTTCATGAAGGCATGGACCTGGCGATTCGGCTTGGCCGGTTACAGGACTCGCGTCTGGTCGCGACCCGCCTCGCGCCACGGCAGATGTACCTGTGCGCTTCGCCGTCCTACATCGAGCGTTACGGCAGACCGCACAGCCTTTCGGAACTGAATCGCCATAATTGCCTGATCGGAGGCAGCGATACCTGGCAGCTTCAGCAGAACGGGCGTGAGTTTTCCCAGCGTGTACAAGGCAACTGGCGCTGTAACAGCGGCCAGGCCGTGCTGGATGCCGCACTGCACGGAGTCGGTTTGTGTCAGTTGCCGGATTACTACGTGCAGAAACATCTCAACGACGGCACGCTGGTTTCATTGCTGGAGGCGCATCAACCGCCCAACACTGCAGTATGGGCGCTCTATCCGCAGCAAAGGCACCTGTCACCCAAGGTGCGCAAGCTGGTGGATTATCTTAAGGAAGGGTTGGCGATGAGGGATGAATATCGCCAGTAGCGGAAACCTGGCGCCCGAACTTGCTGTGGCGCTGGCGCAGCCACTCCAGGTCTTCGGGACGCGTGACCTTGATGTTGTCGGAACGTCCCTCGATCAGGCGTGGCGACTGCCCCGCCCACTCGATGGCCGATGCCTCATCGGTGATGCTGACGTTAGATACCAGGCTGTCCGCCAGGGCGCGATGCAGGGCACCAAGACGAAACATCTGCGGCGTGAAGGCTTGCCAGATCAGGCTACGATCCACTGTTTCCAGCACGCGACCGCTGCTGTCGGCACGTTTGAGCGTGTCGCGGGCCGGCACGGCCAGCAGGCCGCCGACAGGGTCATCGGCCAGTTCGCCGAGCAGATTGTCCAGATCGCTGCGCGCCAGGTTCGGACGCGCAGCGTCATGAACCAGCACCCAGTCATTGTCACTGGCGCCCTGCGCATGCAGGTGCAGCAGCGCATTGAGTACCGAGCCTGAGCGCTCGCTGCCGCCGTCCACGCGCTGAATGCGAGTGTCATGCGCGCAGGGCAATGCAGCCCAGTAAGGGTCGTCCACAGCCAGACTGATCACCAACCCCTTGAGCCGGGGATGATCGAGAAAGCAAAGCAGGCTGTGTTCCAGAATTGTCAGGCCGCCCAGTGGCAGGTACTGCTTGGGACGGTCGGCTGCCATGCGAGCACCAATGCCCGCTGCAGGTATCACTGCCCAGAAGGCAGGAAGAAAGTCTTTCATCGCACCAACTTGATTATTGCGCGAGCTGGTAAAGGGTTTCGCCGTCCTTGACCATGCCCAATTCATGTCGGGCACGCTCTTCGACGGTTTCCAGGCCTTTTTTCAATTCCATGACCTCGGCATCAAGCACGCGGTTGCGCTCCAGCAGCACCTGATTTTCAGCATGCTGGTCGGCAATCTGCTGAGTCAGGCTGGCCACTTGCGCAAGGCTTCCGTTACCGACCCAAAGGCGGTACTGCAAGCCAGCCAGCAACAGGAGCAGGACGAGGAACAACCAGTTAGGACTGCGCATTGAAATATCAGGTACCCAGTAAAAAAGACAGCAGAGCCAACGTGAACAACAAACGACTGAGGGCATTGAGCCTGACATAAGCCAGGCTCAATCACTCCAGATTACCGCGGAGCGTCAGCATCGGAGCTGCACGGGCAAGTCAGGGGACTCGAATCCGTGCAGCACTCTGCGTCTTTTTACCATCTATGGCTCAGCCGCGAAACTCGGCACGACCACGATACACAGCCTTGGAGCCCAATTGCTCCTCGATGCGCAGCAATTGGTTGTACTTGGACACGCGGTCGGAGCGGCACAGCGAACCGGTTTTGATCTGACCGGCAGAGGTGCCCACAGCCAGGTCGGCAATGGTCGAATCTTCGGTCTCGCCGGAACGGTGAGAGATGATCGCAGTGTAACCGGCAGCCTTGGCCATCTGAATGGCTTCCAGGGTTTCGGTCAGCGTACCGATCTGGTTGAACTTGATCAGGATCGAGTTGGCGATCTTCTTGTCGATGCCTTCCTTGAGGATCTTGGTGTTGGTCACGAACAGGTCGTCACCTACCAGCTGGGTTTTCTCGCCGATCTTGTCGGTGAGGATTTTCCAGCCATCCCAGTCGGACTCGTCCAGACCGTCTTCGATGGAAATGATCGGGTGCTTGCGAGTCAGCTCGGCAAGGTATTCAGCGAACTCGGCAGAGCTGTATTCGCCCTCTTCGCTCAGTTTGTACTTGCCGTTCTTGTAGAACTCGCTCGCTGCGCAGTCCAGCGCCAGGGTCACGTCGGTGCCCAGCGTATAACCCGCATTGGAAACAGCCTCGGCGATAGCGTCGAGCGCTTCCTTGTTGGATGCCAGGTTAGGCGCGAAGCCACCTTCGTCACCCACTGCGGTGTTCAGGCCACGCGCCTTGAGGACCGCCTTGAGGTGATGGAAAATCTCGGTGCCCCAGCGCAGGCCTTCAGCGAAGGACTTGGCGCCGACAGGCTGGATCATGAATTCCTGGATGTCGATGTTGTTATCGGCATGCTCGCCACCGTTGATGATATTCATCATCGGCACCGGCATGGAGTACACGCCCGGGGTGCCATTGAGGTTGGCGATGTGCGCGTACAGCGGCAGGTCCTGATCCTGTGCCGCCGCCTTGGCAGCTGCCAGGGAGACCGCGAGGATGGCGTTTGCGCCCAGGCTTGCCTTGTTTTCGGTGCCGTCCAGCTCGATCATCGCGTGATCCAGCGCCTTCTGGTCGACCGGATCCTTGCCCAGAAGCAGGTCACGGATAGGGCCATTGATGTTGGCCACAGCTTTCAGAACGCCCTTGCCCATGTAACGGCTTTTGTCGCCATCACGCAGCTCCAGCGCTTCGCGCGAGCCGGTTGAAGCACCGGACGGCGCGCAGGCGCTGCCGATGATGCCGTTATCGAGGAGCACATCTGCTTCCACGGTGGGATTGCCACGGGAGTCGAGAACTTCACGACCTTTGATGTCGACGATTTTTGCCATTGTTGTAAACACTCCAAGATTGACGAAAACGACGCAGCTGGGAAAACAATGCTCGCAATCAGACGCGGGAAAAGGCAGGTCTGAATGCGACAACCCCGTCACGAATGACGGGGAACGGCACTTTACTGGAGAACCCTGTTCAAGCGGTCTCTACGATCGGAAAACTCTTTACAAGTTCATCCAGGGACTTGAGTTGGGCCAGAAACGGCTCGAGCTTGTCCAGACGCAGGGCACATGGCCCGTCGCATTTGGCGTTGTCAGGATCCGGATGGGCTTCAAGGAACAGACCGGCCAGATTCTGACTGATACCGGCCTTGGCAAGATCCAGCACCTGGGCGCGGCGCCCGCCCGCAGAATCGGAGCGACCGCCCGGCATCTGCAGGGCATGGGTCACGTCGAACAGGATCGGGTACTCGAACTGCTTCATGATGCCAAAGCCAAGCATGTCCACGACCAGATTGTTGTAACCGAAGCTGGAGCCCCGCTCACAGAGAATCAACTGATCGTTCCCCGCCTCTTCGCACTTGGTCAGGATGTGTTTCATTTCCTGGGGTGCAAGGAACTGGGCTTTCTTGATGTTGATGACTGCACCGGTTTTCGCCATCGCGACGACCAGATCGGTCTGCCGCGACAGGAAAGCCGGCAGTTGAATGATGTCGCAGACTTCGGCCACCACGGCGGCCTGATGAGGCTCGTGAACATCGGTGATCAGCGGCACGTTGAAGGTGCGCTTGATCTCTTCGAAAATACGCATGCCTTCTTCAAGGCCCGGCCCACGGTAGGAGTTCACCGAAGAGCGGTTGGCCTTGTCGAAGCTGGCCTTGAACACGTAAGGGATACCGAGCTTTTCGGTGACCTTTACGTATTCTTCACAGACCTGCATGGCCATATCCCGGGATTCGAGTACGTTCATGCCGCCGAACAGCACCATTGGCTTGTCGTTGGCGATCTCGATCGAACCTACGCGGATGATTTTCTGAGCCATGTCTGCAGTCCCTGTCAGGAATTTTTCTGATGTTGAGCCAATGCCGCCTTGACGAAGCCGCTGAACAGCGGATGACCGTCACGGGGCGTTGAGGTGAATTCCGGGTGGAACTGGCAAGCGACGAACCATGGATGATCCGGTGCTTCGACCACTTCAACCAGTGCGCCATCGCCCGAGCGGCCGGAGATCTTCAGGCCCGCCTCGATCAGTTGCGGCAACAGATTGTTGTTCACTTCATAGCGATGACGATGACGTTCGACGATCACGTCCTTGGTGTAGCAATTGTGGACCAGCGAACCGGCTTCAAGCTGGCACTCTTGTGCGCCCAGACGCATGGTGCCGCCCAGATCGGAGCTTTCGGTACGGGTTTCGACTGCACCGGTGGCGTCTTCCCATTCGGTGATCAGACCCACTACAGCGTGTGCGCTGGTACGGTCGAACTCGGTGGAGTTGGCGTCTTTCCAGCCCAGCACGTTGCGCGCGAACTCGATGACCGCGACCTGCATGCCCAGGCAGATGCCGAGGTACGGAACCTTGTTCTCACGGGCGAACTGAACGGCAGTGATCTTGCCTTCGACGCCGCGCAGACCGAAGCCACCCGGAACCAGGATCGCGTCCACGCCTTCCAGCAGGCCGGTGCCCTGGTTTTCAATGTCTTCAGAGTCGATGTAGCGCAGGTTGACCTTGGTGCGATTGGTGATACCGGCGTGGCTCATGGCTTCGATCAACGACTTGTAGGCGTCGAGCAGCTCCATGTACTTGCCGACCATCGCGATAGTCACTTCGTGTTCCGGGTTGAGCTTGGCGTCGACAACCTTGTCCCATTCGGACAGGTCGGCACCACCACATTGCAGACCGAAGCGCTCGACCACAAAATCGTCCAGGCCTTGCGAATGCAGAATGCCCGGGATCTTGTAGATGGTGTCCGCGTCTTCGAGGGCGATGACAGCACGCTCTTCGACGTTGGTGAACTGAGCGATCTTGCGACGCGAGGAAACGTCGATCGGGTGATCGGAGCGGCAGACCAGCACATCAGGCTGCAGGCCGATGGAGCGCAGTTCCTTCACCGAATGCTGGGTCGGCTTGGTCTTGGTCTCGCCGGCAGTAGCGATGTACGGCACCAGCGTCAGGTGCATCAGCATTGCGCGGCGTGCGCCGACTTCGAAACGCAACTGGCGGATGGCTTCAAGGAACGGTTGGGACTCGATGTCGCCTACGGTACCGCCGATCTCGACCAGCGCCACATCGGCATCGCCTGCACCCTTGATGATACGGCGCTTGATTTCATCGGTGATGTGCGGGATGACCTGAATGGTCGCGCCCAGGTAATCACCACGGCGCTCTTTGCGCAGGACGTGCTCGTACACACGGCCGGTGGTGAAGTTGTTGTTCTGGGTCATGGTGGTGCGGATGAACCGCTCGTAGTGACCAAGGTCCAGGTCGGTCTCGGCGCCGTCGTGAGTGACGAACACCTCACCGTGCTGGAACGGGCTCATGGTGCC
Source organism: Pseudomonas cerasi (assembly GCF_027983475.1). Lineage (NCBI taxonomy): Bacteria > Pseudomonadati > Pseudomonadota > Gammaproteobacteria > Pseudomonadales > Pseudomonadaceae > Pseudomonas > Pseudomonas cerasi. Next base: position 547,152 of record NZ_JAQJVM010000001.1, on the reverse strand, counting down.
TGGGTCCACGTTGATGTAGGGATCCAGTTTGAGCATGGTGACCTTGAGTCCCCGCGCCTCCAGGATGGCCGCCAATGAAGCCGAGGCAATGCCTTTCCCCAATGAAGAAACAACACCGCCCGTGACGAAGATGTAGCGCGTCATGAAAAACCCTAGAAGTCTGCGTTAAAGCGGTCAGAGCCGCCGGGGATAGCGAAGGAAGGCCGAAGCCCCCGATTACCGACAAAATTCACGGTGCACTCCCGAAACTGCTGCGTTGAAACCGACCGGCCGAAGCCAGTGTGGTGTGCGCTACATTTTAAGAATTACCCAGTAAATACTGGTTGGTAACCGGCAACTCATGTCGTTTCAAAAGAACCGACAGAAGCTGTATCAAGAAGGGAGCGTAGTCTACCTGAAAGGGCCTTTCAGCTCAAACTTTGGTCGCCGGTCGGCACAACCCAGCGCAAACGCCAGTTTTCATTGGGCGAACCGTCCAGTCCAGGCAGGTTGGCGACGGCCAGCAGCACGTTATCGAGGTAGAGCAGCGGCAATCTGCCGCGCAGAAACGCCGGCACTGACTGTTCGTTGAGCAGGCGCTTGAGATCACGGCTGCCACGTCCGTCCAGGCGTAACACTTCACCGCCCTGCCGATAGCGGACTTGCAGACACCCCGACGGCGCCTCGCCCTCCAGAACCACGCGGCCATTGCCGGGCAAGTCCAGCGCCACACCAGGGTCCGTCCAGTCCATTGCCTGATGACAGAGCGGCTCCCAGGCAGCCGGCACCCACCAGATGCAGCCCTGCGCCCTGTGCAACGTTCCATCGGCGAGCCGCCACAGCGGACCCGCGTCCTGCGCCGCATCGCGCAACGCCTCCCAGCCAGCCCAGTGATCGGTGTCCGGCAGACGCGTCAGTGGCGCAAGCCAATGACGCACTGCATTGCGCTGCCGGGCTGCGGACAAAGCGGCAATCGGCCCGAGACTCAACACCGGCAGGCCAACCCAGCTAAACGACGTAGCAGCCTGAGCATTGGCAATATCCTGCAGCGCAAGCTCATCGAGCAATTGCTGCGCTTCGCCGAGGTGGTGTGCGGTACGTGCCAGACTGGCGGCTGCCTGCGGCCATCTGGAGGTCAGCAACGGCAGTACCTGATTGCGCAGAAAATTGCGCGAAAACTGCTGATCGTCATTGCTGGCATCTTCGATCCAGTTCAGTCCATGTCGACGCGCGTAATCTTCCAGCTGCATACGCGATACATCCAGCAGCGGCCTCAGTAGATGCCCACGGCCCAGCACTCGCTGATAGGGCATGGCAGCCAGACCACGAACGCCTGCGCCGCGCAGCAGACGGAACAGCAGGGTCTCGGCCTGATCATCGCGATGCTGCCCGGTCAGCAGCACCTCGCCCTCACCCAGCCGCTCAGTGAAGGCGCCGTAACGCGCCTGACGGGCAGCCTGCTCGAGACTTGCAGCAGGCTCGACCTGAACGCGAACAGACTCGAATGCCACGCCGAGCGCCTTGCAGACCTGCTGACAATGCTCTGGCCAGGCATCGGCAGCGGTCTGCAGACCGTGGTGCACATGGATTGCGTTGAGCGCAGGCAGGGTTTCGCGGCCGGCGAGTTCAGCCAGAAGATGCAAAAGCACGGTTGAGTCGAGGCCGCCGGAGAAACCGACATGCCAGACAGGCGCATTGCGCCAGGGGGCCAGAACTTGAAGAAGCCTGACAGAAAGATCATGACCGGCGCGTGAGAGAGTGGTCATGGGTGTTTTTCACCGGTCTGGCGGGTTCGCACACTAAACGCTTCAGTGCTCAAGCCAGTCCTTTCGCGAACAGGTTCGCTCCCACGCCTTCCGGGCAGAAGCCCGCAAGACGTGGAAGCAATCGGGCGACGCAGCTTACAGACCGTAGCTCATCAAGCGGTCATAACGGCGGGCCAGCAGCTCATCGTTATCGAACTCCTTGAGCATCGCCAGCTGACTGCTCAACTCTTCGCGAATCAAGGCAGCGGCGGCGACCGGATCACGATGCGCGCCACCCAGTGGTTCGGCGATGACCTTGTCGACGATACCCAGGCCTTTCAGGCGGTCAGCGGTGATACCCATGGCTTCGGCAGCATCCGGTGCCTTCTCGGCGGTTTTCCACAGAATCGACGCGCAGCCTTCCGGAGAGATTACCGCGTAGGTCGAATACTGCAGCATGTTCAACTGGTCGCATACGCCAATTGCCAGCGCACCACCGGAACCGCCTTCACCGATAACAGTAGCGATGATCGGGGTCTTGAGACGGGCCATGACACGCAGGTTCCAGGCAATTGCCTCGCTCTGGTTGCGCTCTTCCGCGTCGATACCAGGATAAGCGCCCGGCGTATCGATAAAGGTCAGGATCGGCATCTTGAAGCGCTCGGCCATTTCCATCAGGCGGCAGGCCTTGCGATAGCCTTCGGGGCGCGGCATGCCGAAGTTGCGACGAACCTTCTCGCGCACTTCCCGGCCTTTCTGATGACCGATAACCATGACTGGCTGGTTGTCGAGACGGGCAATACCGCCGACGATCGCCGCATCATCGGAGAAATGACGATCACCGTGCAGCTCATCGAACTCGGTAAAGATGTTTTCGATGTAGTCCAGCGTGTAGGGACGACGCGGATGGCGCGCCATGCGCGCGATCTGCCAGCTGGTCAGGTTGCCGAAGATGCTTTCGGTGAGCGTCTTGCTCTTGTCTTGCAGCCGGGAGATCTCGTCGCCGATGTTCAGCGAGTTGTCATTACCCACCAAGCGCAGTTCTTCGATTTTGGCCTGCAAGTCAGCGATAGGCTGTTCGAAATCAAGAAAATTCGGGTTCATAGGCATCCGTCTTGGGTCGACGGCCAAGAGGCCGGCCGGTTGATCCGTCTGCGCCGTTCCTGTTCGGAACCGGCGCGTTCAGGTCGAAATTAAAATTCAGGGTTGAGCGCAAGTCGAGCCTGCGACGTTCAACGATACTGGAGAAAGACGTTCTCACGTCCGAACTGGTCACGCAGAGCTTGAATCAAGCTGTCCGCAGGATCAATCCGCCATGCTTCTCCCAATTGCAGCAATGCGCGGGCGTCCTGCCCCGTGTAGTCCACCGTGATCGGACAGGCACCGCGATGGCGCTTGCACAGATCGCCCAGCCAGCGCAGCCGGTCGCCCTTGAGCGCTTCGGCACGCACCGTCACACGCAGGCTCTCGGCCAGATTGGTGCGGGCATCCTCGATACTCATGACACGCTTGGCCCGCAGGCGCAGCCCACCGGAGAAGTCATCATTACTGACTTCGCCCTCGACCACCACCATAGCATCGGTCTGCAACAGTGACTGAGCCGAATGAAACGCTTCGGCAAACAGCGACGCCTCGATGCGCGCCGAGCGATCGTCCAGGGTAATGAACCCCATCTTGTCGCCCTTCTTGTTCTTCATGACGCGCAGGGCAATGATCAGGCCTGCGACCGTCTGGGTGTCTCTTGCGGGCTTGAGATCGATGATCCGTTGCCGGGCGAAACGGCGGATCTCGCCTTCATATTCATCGATCGGGTGCCCGGTCAGGTACAGGCCCAGGGTTTCCTTTTCACCACGCAGACGATCCTTGAGGCTCAGCTCACGGGTCTTGCGATGATTCGCATAAACATCGGCGTCCGCTTCGACGAACAGGCCGCCGAACAGGTCCGAGTGACCACTGTCGCGACTGCGCGCTGTCTGCTCGGCAGCCTGAATGGCCTCTTCCAGCGCCGCAAGCAACACCGAACGGTTACGATCGATATTGGCCTGATAAGCCTTGGGCTCGAGTTCGAAGTACGGCCCGAGACGATCCAGCGCACCGCTGCGAATCAGGCCATCCAGCGTTCGCTTGTTGACGCGCTTGAGGTCGACGCGGGCGCAGAAGTCGAACAAGTCCTTGAACGGCCCGTTCTGGCGCGCATCGGTAATCGCCTCGACCGGCCCCTCGCCTACGCCCTTGATCGCGCCAAGGCCATAAAGAATGCGGCCATCGTCACTCACCGTGAACTTGAACTCCGAGGTGTTCACGTCCGGCGCGTCGAGGCGCAGCTTCATCGTGCGCACTTCTTCGATCAAGGTCACGACCTTGTCGGTGTTGTGCATATCCGCCGACAACACCGCCGCCATGAACGGCGCCGGGTAGTGAGTCTTCAACCAGGCAGTCTGGTACGACACCAGCCCGTAGGCCGCGGAGTGGGACTTGTTGAAACCGTAACCGGCGAATTTTTCCACCAGGTCGAAGATGTTACCGGCCAGGTCCGGGTCGATGTTATTGGTCTTGCAGCCATCGATGAAACCACCGCGCTGCTTGGCCATTTCCTCGGGCTTTTTCTTGCCCATTGCGCGACGCAGCATGTCCGCACCGCCAAGGGTGTAACCGGCCATGACCTGAGCGATCTGCATCACCTGTTCCTGATACAGGATAATGCCGTAGGTCGGTGCGAGTACCGGCTTGAGGCCTTCGTACTGGTAATCGACGTGCGGATAGGACAGCTCGGCGCGACCGTGCTTACGGTTGATGAAGTCGTCCACCATGCCCGATTGCAGCGGGCCGGGGCGGAACAACGCCACCAGTGCGATCAAGTCTTCCAGACAGTCGGGCTTGAGCTTTTTGATCAGCTCTTTCATGCCGCGCGACTCGAGCTGGAACACCGCCGTGGTCTCGGCGCGCTGCAGCAACTGATAGGTCGGCATGTCGTCGAGCGGGATGAACGCGATGTCCAGCGGTTCTTCGTTGACCTTGGCGCGGTCGCGGTTGATGGTCTTGAGTGCCCAGTCGATGATGGTCAGGGTACGCAGACCGAGGAAGTCGAACTTCACCAGCCCCGCAGCCTCGACATCGTCCTTGTCGAACTGGGTCACCAGACCGTCACCGGCCTCGTCGCAATAGATCGGCGAGAAGTCGGTCAGCTTGGTCGGGGCAATTACCACACCACCGGCGTGCTTACCGACGTTACGCACGATGCCTTCGAGCTTGAGCGCCATCTCCCAGATTTCCGCAGCTTCCTCATCCACCTTGAGGAAATCGCGAAGAATCTCTTCCTGCTCGTAGGCTTTTTCGAGGGTCATGCCGACTTCGAACGGGATCATCTTCGACAGACGATCCGCCAGCCCGTAAGACTTGCCCTGCACCCGCGCCACGTCACGCACCACCGCCTTGGCGGCCATGGAACCGAAGGTGATGATCTGGCTGACCGCGTTGCGACCGTACTTCTCGGCCACATACTCGATCACCCGGTCACGACCATCCATGCAGAAGTCGACGTCGAAGTCGGGCATGGACACCCGTTCCGGGTTCAGGAAGCGTTCGAACAGCAGGTCGTATTCCAGCGGGTCGAGGTCGGTGATCTTCTGCACATAGGCAACCAGCGAGCCGGCCCCCGAACCACGACCCGGCCCCACCGGTACGCCGTTGCTCTTGGCCCACTGGATGAAGTCCATCACGATCAGAAAGTAACCGGGGAAGCCCATCTGGATAATGATATCCAGCTCGAAATTCAGCCGGTCGACATACACCTGACGCCTGGCTTCGTAATCTTCGGTCGTGTCCTTGGGCAACAGGACTGCAAGACGCTCTTCCAGGCCATCGAAGGAGACCTTGCGGAAATACTCATCGATGGTCATGCCATCGGGAATCGGGAAGTTGGGCAGGAAGTGCGTGCCCAGCTTGACGTCGATGTTGCAGCGCTTGGCAATCTCGACGGTGTTTTCCAGCGCTTCCGGCAGGTCGCTGAACAGCTCGGCCATTTCTTCCGGGCTTTTCAGGTATTGCTGATCGCTGTAATTGTGCGAGCGACGCGGGTCGTCCAGCGCACGGCCTTCACCGATGCATACGCGGGTTTCGTGGGCTTCGAAATCGGCCTGTTTGATGAAGCGCACATCATTGGTCGCCACCAACGGCGCGCCGTGACGCTCGGCCAGGGCCACCGCAGCGTGCAGGTGTTCTTCGTCATTGGCGCGGTTGGTACGCTGTACTTCGATGTAGAAGCGGTCAGGAAAGACTTCCAGCCACTCGCGCAACAGTTCGTCGGCCTCCCCCGGATTGCCGCCGAGCAAGGCCATGCCGATCTCGCCTTCCTTGGCCGCGGAAAGCGCAATCACGCCTTCGCTGGCCTGCGCGACCCACTGGCGCTGAATGACGATCTGACCGTTGCGCTGGCCTTCGATAAAGCCTCGGGAAATCAGCTCGGTCAGGTTGCGGTAGCCCTGGGCATTCATGGCCAGCAGGCTGATGCGGCTGAGCGCGGCATCTTCGTCCCTGCCTGCCAGCCATAGGTCGACGCCACAGATCGGCTTGATGCCGGAGCCCTGGGCAGCCTTGTAGAACTTGACCAGCGAACACATGTTGTTCTGGTCGGTCACCGCCACGGCGGGCATGTTCATGCCGGTCAGCGCCTTGATCAACGGTTTGACCCGGACCAGACCGTCAACCAGAGAATATTCGGTGTGCAGGCGTAGATGAACGAAAGAAGCCGGCATGGTGATCCTATAAAACGCGAAAATACAAAAAACGAAGGGCAGGATTGTAGCTGGCCCGGAGTGAAACGTCAGTCCTGCAGCAAACCGGCTGACAACGGAAGCGAGCCGCCGAGCATCAGCGTGGCGCGCGCTTCATGGGCTGCACGCACCGGAGCGAAGGAACGCCGATGAATGGGCGTAGGCCCAAGCCGGGCCAGTGCTTCCAGATGCACCGGCGTAGGATAACCCTTGTGCCCACCGATGCCATAACCCGGATAGATGAGTTCAAACGCCGCCATTTCCCGGTCCCGGCTTACCTTGGCGAGAATCGATGCGGCGGCGATGGCGGGTACCTTGGAGTCACCCTTTACCACCGGCGCCGAAGGCACCGACAACTGCGGGCAGCGGTTGCCGTCGATAAGCGCCAGTCTGGGCGTGATACTCAACCCTTCGACGGCGCGCTGCATGGCCAGCATCGTGGCGTGCAGGATATTCAACTGGTCGATCTCTTCGACTTCAGCCCTGGCGATGAACCAGCACAGGGCTTTCTCCTGAATTTCGACGTAGAGCTTTTCGCGCCTGGCTTCGGTCAGTTTCTTCGAGTCATTGAGACCGCGAATGGGCCTGGCCGGATCGAGAATGACGGCGGCGGTTACCACTGCACCGCACAGCGGACCGCGACCCACTTCATCGACACCCGCCACCAGGTCCTCGACGAGGGTAAAATCCAGACCTGTTTGCATCATGGGCGACCTCACAGTGAAGGCGACCGTCCGAGCAGGCTCAATACCGCATCGGCGGCCTGATTGGACGCATCGCGGCGCAGAACCCGGTGAATAGCGTCAAAACCGGCGGTTTGCTCGCGACCGTCTTCGATCAATGGCAGCAGCGTACGCGCCAGGGCTTCTGGCGTAGCGTCGTCCTGCAGCAGTTCAGGCACCAGCAGACGCTGGGCCAGCAGGTTCGGCAGCGACACATAAGGGCTCTTGACCATTCGCTTGAGTATCCAGAAGGTCAGCGGCGCCAGGCGGTAGGCAACCACCATGGGACGCTTGTAAAGCAGCGCTTCCAGGGTCGCCGTGCCGGAGGCGATCAGTACCGCATCGCAGGCGGCCAGAGCAACGTGCGACTGGCCGTCGAGCAGCGTGACGGGCAAATCACGACCCTGCAGCAACTGTTCCACCTGAGCCCGCCGCTGCGGGCTGGCGCACGGCAGTACGAAGCGCAGGCCCGGGCGCCGGGCAAGCAACAGTTCGGCCGTGTCGAAAAACAATGCGCCCAGACGCCCCACTTCACCGCCCCGGCTGCCCGGCATCAATGCCACAACCGGCGTATCCTGCGCGAATCCCAGGCCAGCGCGAGCACCTGCACGATCGGACTCCAGGGGGATGGTGTCTGCCAGCGGATGCCCGACGAAGCGCACCGGTACGCCCTGCTCTTCGTAGAAACGCGCCTCGAACGGCAACAGGGTCAGCATCAGATCACAGCCTTCACGAATCTTCAGCACACGCTTCTGGCGCCAGGCCCAGACTGAGGGGCTGACGTAGTGCACGGTCTTGATGCCGGCGCGACGCAGCTGAAGTTCGATATTGAGCGTGAAATCAGGGGCGTCGATGCCGATGAAGACGTCCGGCTTTTCAGTGATCAGGGTCTGGACCAGCAGCTTGCGCCGGGCCAGCAGCTCGCGCAGTCGCCCGAGCACTTCAACCAGCCCCATCACCGACAGGCGTTCCATCGGGAAGAAGGACTGCATGCCTTCGGCTTCCATCAACGGACCACCGACACCAATGAAGCGGATATCGGGATGGCGCACCTTGAGGGCACGCATCAAACCGGATCCGAGGATATCGCCGGATGCTTCACCCGCGACCAGAGCGATACAGAGTGGACTGGTCATGATTAGCGAATGATGCCGCGAGTCGACGTCTGAATGGACTGAAGAAATATGGCCACTTCAGGAAACTGCGCCGCAGGCTCTGCCAGATCGGCCAGCGCCTGGCCGATGGTCAGCCCCTGACGATAAACCGTCTTGTAGGCTCTGCGCAGCGCATGAATGGCTTCTTCGGAGAAACCCCGACGGCGCATGCCCTCGAAGTTCATGCTGCGCGCCTCGGCCGGATTGCCAAACACCGTGACGAACGCAGGTACATCCTTGCCGATCGCAGTGCCCATGCCGGAGAAGCTGTGCGCACCGATATGGCAGAACTGATGGACCAGAGTAAAGCCCGACAGGATAGCCCAGTCATCCACGTGAACATGGCCTGCCAGGGCGGTGTTGTTGACCAGAATCACGTGGTTGCCGATCACGCTGTCGTGCCCGATATGGGCATAGGCCATAATCAGGTTGTGATCGCCCAGCGTGGTTTCGGCACGGTCCTGAACGGTCCCGCGGTGAATGGTCACGCCTTCGCGGATAACGTTGTGATCGCCGATGACAAGGCGGGTTTCCTCGCCCTTGTATTTCAGATCAGGCGTGTCTTCACCCACCGATGAAAACTGGTAGATACGGTTGTGCTTGCCGATTCTGGTTGGCCCCTTGAGGACAACGTGAGGACCGACAACTGTACCCTCGCCAATTTCCACACCGGGTCCGATGATCGACCAAGGGCCGACCTCAACATTGTCGGCCAGAACGGCCGTCGGATCGATGATTGCGCGAGGGTCAATCAAACTCATAGTTTGCGTTCCGCACAGATGATTTCAGCAGAGCAGACTGCCTTGCCATCAACGGTAGCCTTGCATTCGAACTTCCAGATCTGACGTTTGCTGCTCAGGAACTTCGCCTCAAGAACCAGTTGGTCGCCCGGCAGGACCGGCTGACGGAAACGCAGTTTGTCCGAGCCCACGAAATAATAGAGCGTGCCGTCGGAAGGCTTGGAGTCGAGCATCTTGAACGCAAGAATACCGGCAGCCTGCGCCATCGCTTCGATGATCAGCACGCCGGGCATGATGGGATGCTCGGGAAAGTGACCGTTGAAGAAAGGCTCATTGACGCTGACATTCTTGTAGGCGCGAATGTTCTTGTTCTCGATATCCAGCTCGGTCACGCGATCCACCAGCAGGAACGGGTAACGATGAGGCAGGTATTCGCGAATTTCTTTGATGTCCATCATTTCGAGGGGAAGCCTGTAGTAAAGATTAGGAGTGCGTCGCGACTGCGCAGCACCCCTCTACATCAAGGAGGCAGTTTATCGACTGAGCACGCTTGATATTAAAAAGGTATCAGCCATCAGATGAGCGATTATCAGCGCAGGTCACCGTCTCTATGGCCTTTTCAAGCTTTTGCAGACGTCGCGCCATATCATCGATTTTGCGCAGACGAGCTGCACTCTTGCGCCACTCGCCGGCCGGCTGCATGGCCGTACCGGACGAGTAGGAACCCGGCTCGGTAATGGAATGCGTCACCATCGTCATGCCGGTGATGAAAACACCATCACAAATCTCGATATGCCCTACCAGACCAACACCACCAGCAAGCATGCAATGCTTGCCGATTTTAGTGCTTCCGGAAATGCCGACACACGCGGCCATCGCCGTGTAGTCGCCAATCTGAACGTTGTGAGCAATCTGAATCTGGTTATCCAGTTTCACGCCATTGCCAATGCGTGTGTCAGCCAGTGCACCGCGATCGATCGCCGTATTAACACCGATCTCGACGTCATCACCCACGGTGACGCCGCCGATTTGTGCGATTTTCTGCCAGACACCCTTTTCATTGGCAAAGCCGAAACCTTCACCGCCCAGCACAGCACCCGACTGAATGACCACACGCTTGCCGATGCGCACATCGTGATAAAGCGTCACACGGGGTGCCAGCCAGCCGCCTTCACCGATCTCGCAGCGAGCGCCGATGAAGCAGTGCGCACCGATGGTGACACCTGCTGCAATGCGCACACCGCTCTCGATCACGGCAAAAGCGCCAATGCTGGCGGCAGGATCAATCAGTGCATCCTCGGCAATCAAGGCCGTCGGATGAACGCCTGCGCTGCTTTTAGGCTTGGGATCGAAAAAATGCGAAATACGGGCATAAGCCAGATAAGGATCCGGGACCAATAGCGCATCTCCGGTGTAGCTGTCGGCATCTGCGGGCTTGAGCAGCACGGCAGCAGCCTGGGCATCGACCAGGAATTGACGGTATTTGGATTTTGCCAGAAAACTGATTTGACCAGGGCCAGCCTCTTCTAAAGAGGCCAGCCCGGTGATGTCCTTGTCCTTGTCGCCACGTAACGTGGCACCAAGGAACTCGGCCAACTGACCGAGTTTGATGGTTATGCTCATGGTTACTTCAGCTGGTTCATGCGCTCGATGACCTGACGAGTCACGTCATACTGAGGCTTGACGTCGATCACCGCACCGCGCTCGAAAACCAGGTCGAAACCACCTTTCTTGATGACTTCTTCTACAGCCTGATCCAGCTTCGGCTTCAACTGCTTGAGCATTTCACGGTCAGCAACTGCCTTGGCTTCGTTCAGTTCCTTGGACTGGAACTGGAAGTCGCGGGCCTTTTGCTTGAATTCAAGCTCCAGACGCTCGCGCTCAGGCTGAGCCATCTTGTCGCCACCGCTGACCAGACGATCCTGGATACCCTTGGCGCTGCTTTCCAGACTTTTCAGCTTGGTCAGTTGCGGACCGAATTTTTTCTCGGCATCGACAGCGTATTTCTTCGCAGCGTCAGATTCCAGCAAGGCCATCTGATAGTTCAGTACCGCAATTTTCATGTCGGCGAATGCAGGGCTTGCGACCAGTACGGTTGCCAGCATTACCAGTTGAGTCAACTTACGCACAATACAACTCCTACAAAATTCGTTGCGTTATCAAAGATCAGACGCTTAGAAGGTCTGACCCAGGGAGAATTGGAAAACCTGCGTTTCGGCTTCGTCGTCCGGCTTCTTGATCGGCATCGCCAGAGCGAAGCTCAGCGGGCCGAGTGCGGTGATCCAGGTGACGCCGATACCCACAGAGCTGGCCATGCCGGAAAGGTCGATGTCGTTACATTCGACTTTCTTGCCTGACGAGCTTGTTCTGGTCGAGTCGCACTTGGTATCGAAGACATTACCCACGTCCCAGAACACAGACGTACGCAGCGAGCGCTGATCCTTGACGAATGGCAGCGGGAACATGACTTCTACACCACCCTGAACCAAGGCGTTACCGCCGAACGGCAGTGGATCCTGATCCGGGTCCGCCAATGTACCTGGCTTGGAACCATTACTAGGCGTACTGCGTGGACCAAGAGTGCTGTCCTTGAAGCCACGTACCGAGTTGAAACCGCCCGCGTAGTAGTTCTCGTAGAACGGCAGACCCGAGGTCGAACCGTATCCGTCACCGTAACCCAGCTCGGTGTGCAGACGCAGGGTGTAGTTATCGGTGATCGGATGGAAGTACTGAGCACGGTAATCCAGCTTGAAGAACGACAGGTCGCTGCCCGGCAAGGTGGATTCGAACACCAGGCTTTGCGAGTGACCACGGGTCGCCAGCACGCCTTTGTTCAGAGTCGATTCAGACCAGCCAATCGAGCCCTTGAAGTTCAGGTACTTGTCGCCTTCCTTCTCGACGAAGTCAAAAATCTCGTCAACGGTGTACTTGCCGGTCTTGATTTCGTCCTGCTGCACGGTCAGGCCGTAGGTCAGGCGCGAAGTCTCGCTGATCGGGTAGCCGAGGTTGATACCGGCACCCAGGCTGTCAACCGCATAGCTTGCAACATCAACGTCGAGGTCATCGTAGTTGGTGGTGCGGTAGAACGCGCTGTAACCCAGGCTGACACCGTCCGGCGTGTAGTACGGATCGACGTAGCTGAAGTTGTAACGGCTCTGGTATTCGCTGCGGGTCAGACCGATGCTGACCTTGTTACCAGTACCCAGGAAGTTGTTCTGGCTGATCGAACCACCGAGGATCAGACCGGCGCTTTGCGCGAAGCCGACGCTGGCGGTGATCGAACCGGATGCCTGCTCTTCAACGGCGTAGTTCACATCGACCTGATCGTCGGTGCCTGGAACAGGCGGCGTCTCGACGTTGACTTCCTTGAAGAAGCCGAGACGATCCAGACGGGTTTTCGACTGGTCGATCAGGTAGGTCGATGCCCAGCCGCCTTCCATCTGACGCATTTCGCGACGCAGCACTTCGTCTTCCGACTTGGTGTTGCCGCGATAGTTGATACGGTTGACATAGGCACGCTTGCCCGGGTCGACGACAAAGGTGATATCGACCGTGTGGTCTTCGTTATTCGGCGTCGGCACGCCGTTGACGTTGGCGAAGGTATAGCCTTCGTTACCCAGACGACGGGTGATCAGTTCGGACGTCGTGGTCATGACCTTGCGCGAGAAGACCTGGCCCGGCTGCACCAGCAACAGGGATTTGACCTGGTCTTCAGGGACCTTGAGGTCACCGCTCAGCTTGACCGACTTAACGCTGTACTTCTCGCCTTCGTTGATGTTGACCGTGATGTACACGTTCTTCTTGTCAGGCGTGATAGACACCTGGGTCGAGGCGATATCCATGTTGATATAGCCGCGATCGAGGTAGTACGAACGCAGACGCTCAAGGTCACCCGACAGCTTTTCACGGGCGTACTTGTCATCATTCTTGAAGAACGACAGCCAGTTGCTGGTCTTGAGCTCGAACAGGTCGGTCAGGTCTTCATCGGAGAAGACCGTGTTGCCCACCACGTTGATGTGTTGAATGGAGGCTACGGTGCCTTCATTGATGTTGATCTTCAGGCCTACGCGGTTGCGCGGCTGAGGAACGACCTCGGCGTCAACCTCGGCAGAGTAACGGCCCTGGGCAACGTATTGACGTTGCAGCTCGTTACGCACACCTTCGAGGGTTGCACGCTGGAAAATCTCACCTTCGGCCAGACCGGACTGTTTCAGCCCCTTCATCAGGTCCTCGGTGGAAATGGCCTTGTTACCCTCGATTTCGATACTCGCAACCGAAGGGCGCTCGACGACATTGATGACGAGCACGTTGCCGTCGCGACCCAGCTGGATATCTTGAAAGAAACCGGTTTTAAACAGCGAACGGGTAGCATCGACCAAACGACCATCGTCCGCCTGCTCGCCTACGTTCAGCGGCAATGCACCAAAGACACTGCCGGCGGATACCCGCTGCAGGCCGTTGACACGGATATCGGAGATGGTGAAGGACTCGGCGTGAACTTCAGCGATCATCAGTGCGGAAAGAACCGCAGTTAGCAGCAGACGTTTCATGAAGTCCTTTCTTATTCCAACTGGCAATAAACAAACTGCCGCAAAATGCGGCAGATTCGCAACTCGGCAACGCTTTACAGTCGGCCCAGATCGTTGACCAGCGCGAGCAACATTACGCCCACTACCAGACTGATACCGATCTGCGCCCCCCAACCTTGAACCTTTTCCGAAAGGGGACGACCACGCGCCCACTCGATCAGATAAAACAGCAAATGCCCCCCGTCCAGGACGGGAATGGGCAGCAGATTCAGAACACCCAGGCTAATACTCAGATAAGCGAGGAAGTTCAGAAAATCTCCGATGCCCGACTGGGCCGAAGCGCCCGCCACTTTAGCAATGGTTATCGGTCCACTCAAGTTTTTTACCGAGAGCTCGCCGAACAACATTTTCTTCAGCGAGTCCAGGGTCAGCACACTCATGTTCCAGGTGCGCTTCACACCCTCGGCCATCGCCGCGAAAGGCCCGTAACTGACCTCGCGCAGCATTTCCGGTGGCCAATCGACAGCTTTCACACCAGCACCGAGGTAACCCGCGGCAGCCTTGCCCTCGCCCTTGGCCGCGAGAGTCACCGGCACGTCCATTTGCACGCCGTCGCGCTCGATGCGCAGCGAAATCTTCGCCTCAGGACGCTCGCGTACCCGATCGACAACCTGTTGCCACTCATTGAGCGGCTGACCGTCCATCGAAACCAGACGATCACCTGTTTTAAGCCCCGCGCTCTGCGCGGGACCTTTCGGATCGATTTCTGCCAGCACCGGCAACAGCGCGGGACGCCACGGACGAATACCCAGCGACTTGATAGGATCAGGCTCTTCTGCGCCCCTCAGCCAGTCATTGAGTACCAGCTCACGGGAGGTGTCGACCGTAGAACCCTGATCCCTGACCTTCAAAGCGATAGTACCGCTTTCACCCAGACGACGGACCAGTTGCAGGTTGACCCCGGCCCAACCAGAAGTAGGCTCGCCATCGACAGCGACGATTTCCTGTCCAGCCGTCAGGCCAGCCTGCTGGGCGATACTTCCGGCCTCCACTGCGCCGATAACCGGACGCACCTGCTCACTGCCCATCATCGCCAGCACCCAGAAAAATGCGATGGCGAGAAGGAAGTTGGCTGTCGGGCCGGCGATCACGATGGCGATGCGCTGCCCTACTGTCTTGCGATTGAACGATTGGTCAGCGAGCTCGGGCGGAACATTACCCTCGCGCTCGTCGAGCATTTTCACATAGCCGCCCAGAGGGATGGCAGCCACCACGTATTCTGTGCCCTGACGGTCATGCCAGCGCAGCAGAGGCGTGCCGAAGCCTACTGAAAAACGCAGCACTTTGACGCCACAACGACGCGCCACCCAGAAGTGGCCGAATTCGTGGAAGGTCACCAGCACGCCCAGCGCAATCAGGGTGCCGAGAATCATGTATAAAGCGCTCATCAGTCTTCTCCGGGTACCGACTGGTCGGCCAGTGTGTTAATCATTGCAGGCCTTCAGGCCCGCCGTTGACGCACCACATCAACCCTTTCACTCACATCCTGACGGGTTTTCAGGTCGCTATCGCCCGTGTCTCTCAAGCCATTGGCCTGCCAGCAAACGCGCCTTCGCGTCAGCTGCGAACACCGCATCCAGCCCTTCGACCGCGGTGACAGGCTCGTGATCGAGAACCTCCTCGATAATACCGGCGATTTCCAGGTAGCGGATACGCCCTTCGAGGAATGCCGCAACGGCCACTTCATTGGCCGCGTTGAGCATGGCAGGTGCACTGCCCCCAGCCTCCGCCGCCTGTCGGGCCAGCCGCAGACAAGGGAATCGTTCCTCGTCCGGCGCCTGAAAATCAAGCTGGCCGATACGAAACAGATCCAGTGGCGCAACGCCAGAGTCTACACGCGCAGGCCATGCCAGTGCATTGGCGATGGGGGTACGCATGTCGGGATTTCCCAATTGAGCCAGCACCGAGCCATCGACATAATCGACCAGCGAGTGGATCACGCTTTGCGGGTGAATGACCACCTCGACCTGATCCGGACGCGCATCGAACAGCCAGCAGGCTTCGATCAGCTCGAGCCCCTTGTTCATCATGGTTGCCGAATCGACGGAGATCTTGCGACCCATCGACCAGACCGGATGGGCACAGGCCTGCTCTGGCGTAACATTCTGCAACTGCTCCAGCGGCGTTTCGCGGAACGGTCCGCCCGAGGCAGTCAGCATGATCCGCCGAACACCGACGGCACCCAGCCCGCGGGCGAAGTCGCCGGGCAGGCACTGGAAGATCGCATTGTGCTCGCTGTCGATGGGCAAAAGCACAGCGCCATTTTGCCGAACAGCCTGCATGAACAGGGCGCCGGACATGACCAGCGCTTCCTTGTTGGCCAGCAATACCTTCTTGCCCGCTTCCACCGCAGCCAGCGTCGGACGCAAGCCGGCAGCCCCGACAATGGCGGCCATGACCGCATCGACCCGTGGGTCAGCGGCCACTTCGCACAAACCGCCCTCGCCGACCAGCACCCGGGTATCGAGCCCGGCAGCCGCTAGGTCATCCTGCAGTTTGCGGGCGACCACCTGATCAGGCACTACGGCGTATTGCGGCGTGTGCCTGATGCACAAGGCCAGCAGTTCGTTCAGACGGCTGAAGCCGGTGAGCGCGAACACTTGATAAAGCGTTGGATGACGGGCAACGACATCCAGAGTGCTCAGTCCGATGGAACCGGTTGCACCCAGAATGGTAATTTGTTGCGGCCCACTCACATGACACCCCAGTCAGCGGCCCAGAGCAGAACGGCAAATACCGGGATGGCCGCCGTGAGGCTGTCGATACGGTCCAGCACCCCGCCGTGGCCAGGCAACAGATTGCTGCTGTCCTTGACCCCGGACTGGCGCTTGAACATGCTTTCGGTCAGGTCGCCAATCACCGAGATGAATACGATCACCGCTGCGCCGAAGAGCGCCGCAATGAACTGCGCAACCGTCCAGTCGCGGGAAAAGCCCACTGCTGCCGTGATGCCCAGACTGACCACCAGACCGCCATATACGCCCTCCCAGCTCTTGCCAGGGCTCACCTTGGGCGCAAGCTTGCGCTTGCCAAAAGCCTTGCCGGAGAAATAAGCACCAATGTCGGCGGCCCAGACCAGCACCATTACCGACAGAATCAGCCAGTTACCCAGCGGCCATTGCTTGATCAGAACCAGACCCTGCCATGCAGGCAGCAGAATCAGAAGACCGATGACCAGCTTGCACGCTGCACTTGCCCAGTGACTGCTCGAGTCCGGATAGGTAAGGACCAGAAAGGTCGCAACGCCCCACCAGATGACTGCGGCAACCAGCACCCAGGGCTCCAGCCCCGGCAGCAGGTACATGAGAAAAAGCAGAACAGCGACCACAGCCGCATAGCCGATACGCATCGACTGTGCGGCAAAACCTGCGAGTCGTGCCCATTCCCAGGCACCCAGAACCACGACCACCCCGATGAACAGGGCGAAGTACATGCCGGTCAGCAGGAAAAACCCGCACAAGGCGATCGGCAACAGAATGAGTGCCGTGATGATCCGTTGTTTCAGCATTAAGCCCGGGCTCCAGCTTCTACCTGTTCGCTGGTTTTACCGAAGCGACGTTGGCGAGAAGCGAAATCTGCCAGCGCAGCGCGCATGGCATCGTGTTTGAAGTCCGGCCAGAACAGGTCGGAGAAGTACAGCTCGGCGTAGGCCAGCTGCCAAAGCAGGAAGTTGCTGATGCGGTGCTCACCGCCGGTGCGGATGCACAGATCCGGCAACGGCAGGTCGCCGGTGGCCAGACAGGTCTGCAACAACTGGGGAGTAATGTCCTCCGGCTGCAGATGTCCGGCCTGAACCTCACGCGCCAGCCGCTGGGCGGCCTGCGCGATGTCCCACTGCCCACCGTAGTTGGCAGCGATCTGCAGCACGAAGCGGCTATTGCCGGAGGTGCGCACTTCCGCCTCGCGCATGGCCGCCTGAAGTTCAGGGTGAAAGCGCGAGCGGTCGCCGATGATACGCAGGCTGATCTCGTTTTCGTTCAGGCGCTTGGTTTCACGGCGCAACGCCGTGAAAAACAGCTCCATCAGCGCACCCACCTCTTCGGCCGGGCGCTGCCAGTTTTCACTGGAAAACGCGAACAGTGTCAGCACTTCGACCCGGGCTTCAGCGCAGACCTCGATAACGGCCCGCACAGCATCGACACCCGCCTTGTGGCCTGCAACGCCTGGCAGCAGGCGCTTCTTGGCCCAGCGATTATTACCATCCATGATAATCGCGACATGGCGCGGCACCGAGGGCGTCATGGCCGGTTTTATCTTTTCCATGAAAGCGTCCGAAACCTTAAACAGCCATCAGATCGGCTTCTTTCTGCTTGACCGCAACTTCGATTTCCGCCACGAACTTGTCAGTCAGCTTCTGTATGTCGTCAGCCGCACGACGCTCTTCGTCTTCGCTGATTTCCTTCTCCTTGACCAGGTCTTTCAACTGGCTCAAGGCGTCACGGCGAATGTTACGGACGGCCACACGGGCATCTTCTGCGGCATCACGCGCCTGCTTGGTGAAGCCCTTACGGGTTTCTTCGGTCAGCGCCGGCATGGAGATCAGCAGCAACTCACCCAGGTTGGTCGGGTTGAAACCCAGACCGGAACTCTGGATGGCCTTGTCGACAGCGGCCAGCATGTTGCGCTCGAACGCTACGACCTGAAGGGTACGCGAGTCCTTGACGGTGACGTTGGCCACCTGGCTGAGCGGGGTATCGGCACCGTAGTAAGGAACCATGACACCACCGAGGATGCTCGGATGCGCTTTGCCGGTACGGATACGGGTGAACGCATGGGTCAGCGACTCCAGACTCTTCTGCATGCGGGTCTGAGCGTCTTTCTTGATTTCGTTGATCATTATTGTGCTTCCTCGATCAGGGTCCCTTCAGCGCCACCATGGACGATATTCAGAAGAGCACCCGGCTTGTTCATGTTGAAGACGCGCAATGGCATCTTGTGATCGCGACACAGGCAGATTGCGGTCAGATCCATCACACCCAGCTTGCGATCCAGCACTTCATCGTAGGTCAGATGATCGAACTTCTCGGCATTCGGGTCCTTGAACGGATCTGCAGTGTAGACACCGTCCACCTTGGTGGCCTTGAGCACTACATCGGCGTCGATCTCGATCGCTCGCAGGCAGGCAGCCGAGTCGGTCGTAAAGAACGGATTACCAGTGCCGGCAGCAAAAATCACCACTTCCTTCGAGCTGAGATGGCGCATGGCCTTGCGGCGGTCGTAATGATCGGTCACGCCTACCATGGAAATGGCCGACATCACGATGGCGGTGATATTAGCGCGCTCCAGCGCATCGCGCATTGCCAGGGCGTTCATCACAGTGGCCAGCATGCCCATGTGATCGCCTGTCACCCGATCCATGCCCGCAGCACTCAAGGCCGCGCCACGAAACAGGTTGCCGCCGCCGATCACCAGACCGACCTGAACGCCGATACCGACCAGCTGGCCGACTTCCAGCGCCATGCGATCCAGCACCTTGGGATCGATGCCGAACTCTTCCGAGCCCATGAGGGCCTCACCGCTAAGCTTGAGTAGAATGCGTTTATAGCGAGCCTGATAACCACTGCCCTGCTGAGCCATTGCGAATCTCTCCTGCGGCGTTTTCTGAAAAAAATCTGTGCGGGCTATTTCAAGCCTGCGCTTACTTTAGCTTGACGCTTTGCGCGCGTCGGGAGAATGCAGCCTTGTGGGCACAATCTCCAAGGAAAATTTCCCTTTCTCTTTCGACAAAGAGGCCGCACGCGTGAGCGGGCAGCCTCTTTGGGGCGACAGTTGAAAAACCGTCTTACTGCTTGGCGGCAGCCAGTTGAGCAGCCACTTCATCAGCGAAGTTATCAACTGGTTTCTCGATGCCGTCGCCTACTTTGAAGTAGGTGAAGGAAACGATTTCAGCGCCGGCTTTCTTGGCCAGATCACCGACCTTGACTTCCGGGTTCTTGACGAAGGCTTGCTCGACCAGGCTGGCTTCTGCCAGGAACTTGGTGATACGACCGCCAACCATTTTCTCAACGATGTCAGCCGGCTTGCCTTTGATCTTGTCTTCGTTCAGTTGCAGGAAGACATTCTTCTCGCGCTCGATCGCTTCAGCAGACACTTCCGAAGGGAACAGGAACTCAGGGTTGCTTGCCGCTACGTGCATGGCGATATCTTTGGCCAGCTCGACGTCGCCACCCTTGAGGGTAACAACTACGCCGATCTTGTTGCCGTGCAGGTAAGTACCTACAACATCACCTTCGATACGCTTCAGGCGACGGATGTTGACGTTTTCGCCAACCTTGCCGACCAGTACCAGACGTGCAGCTTCCTGAGCTTCGATCAACGGAGCGGCATCAGTCATCTTGTCAGCGAAGGCTTTTTCGACGCTTGCAGCAACGAAAGCCTTGAAGTCGTCTTGCAGGGCCAGGAAGTCGGTCTGCGAGTTGACTTCGATGATGACAGCGGCTTTACCGTCGTCCTTGATGGCGATAGCGCCTTCAGCAGCCACGTTACCTGCTTTCTTGGCGGCCTTGATGGCGCCGGAAGCACGCATATCGTCGATTGCTTTTTCGATGTCGCCGCCAGCCTTGGTCAAGGCCTTTTTGCAATCCATCATGCCTTCGCCGGTACGCTCGCGCAGTTCTTTGACCAACGCTGCAGTAATCTCTGCCATTTCAAAATCCTCTTGGATAGGTCTTCAACCATTCCACCCGACAGGCCGGGCGTGCAATTCTTGAAAAATCAGGGTGGCAGCAACACATGACAGCGAGGTCATGGTTACAGACCGACAAATCATTTCCTAGGTGGCAAAAAGGGGGCTAAGCCCCCTTTTCGCGTACTGAGTAAACGCCAGGCGTTTGTACTCAGCCTTCTACAGCAGCTGCAGCTGGAGCTTCTTCGACGAAAACGTCGGTGCCGCCAGCAACATTGTTACGACCACGGATAACAGCATCAGCCATCGAACCCATGTACAGCTGGATGGCGCGGATTGCGTCATCGTTGCCCGGGATGATGTAGTCGACGCCTTCCGGGCTGCTGTTGGTATCGACGACGCCGATAACCGGGATGCCCAGCTTGTTGGCTTCGGTGATCGCGATGCGCTCGTGATCAACGTCGATGACGAACAGAGCGTCCGGCAGACCGCCCATGTCCTTGATACCACCCAGGCTGCGATCCAGTTTTTCCAGATCACGGGTACGCATCAGGGCTTCTTTCTTGGTCAGCTTGGCGAAAGTACCGTCTTCAGCCTGTACTTCCAGCTCACGCAGACGTTTGATCGACTGACGGATGGTCTTGAAGTTGGTCAGCATGCCGCCCAACCAGCGATGGTCGACGTACGGCGAACCGCAACGTGCTGCTTCTTCAGCAACGATCTTGCCAGCGGAACGCTTGGTGCCGACGAACAGAATCTTGTTTTTGCCCGAAGCCAGGCGCTCAACGAAAGTCAGAGCTTCGTTGAACATAGGCAGGGTTTTTTCAAGGTTGATGATGTGAATCTTGTTACGCGCGCCGAAAATGTACTTACCCATTTTCGGATTCCAGTAACGGGTCTGGTGGCCGAAGTGGCAACCAGCCTTCAGCATATCGCGCATATTGACTTGGGACATAAATAGTTCCTTGATAAGTCGGGTTAGGCCTCCACGTATCCCAATGACCAACCAATGGCATCTGCCAAGGGCACCCAGGTCATCGTGTCGACACGTGTGTGGGTTTGTGCTTCAAGGACGGACCTTGGAAAGCGGCGCATTTTATATCATAAAAGGGAAGAGAACGGAACTCCCATCAAGTGCTTGTTTTGCGGTGACTTTGCAGCTTCATGGACAGCCTATAGAAGGAAGCGATGATTACCCGGCACCGGCGGTCTGATAGAATTGCGCCTTTGCGCACCAACCGCGTGCCTGCCACGCCGAGAGAATTCGTATGACCATCACCCTCAAAACCCCGGAAGACATCGAAAAGATGCGCATCGCCGGTCGCCTGGCCGCCGATGTTCTGGAAATGATAGCGCCGCACGTCAAGCCCGGTGTGACCACCGAAGAGCTGGACCGCCTCTGCCACGACTATATCGTCAACGAACAGAAGGCGATCCCGGCCCCGCTGAACTACAAGGGCTTCCCCAAGTCGATCTGCACCTCGATCAACCAGGTGGTCTGCCACGGCATCCCGAGCGACAAGAAGCTGAAGGACGGTGACTCGCTGAACATCGACGTCACTGTCATCAAGGACGGCTACCATGGCGACACCAGCAGGATGTTCCATGTCGGCACCGTTCCGGTATGGGCCGAGCGCCTGTCGAAGGTGACTCAGGAGTGCCTGTACAAGGCCATCGAAATCGTCAAGCCCGGCACGCGCCTGGGGGACATCGGTGCCGTCATCCAGAAACACGCTGAAAAGAACGGTTTCTCCGTGGTTCGCGAGTTCTGTGGTCATGGCATCGGCAAGGTGTTTCATGAAGAGCCGCAGGTCATGCACTTTGGCGAAGCCGGAACCGGTATCGAACTGCAGGAAGGCATGACCTTCACCATCGAGCCGATGATCAACCAGGGGCGCCCTGAAACCAAGATCCTCGGCGATGGCTGGACGGCGATCACCAAGGACCGCAAGCTCTCGGCGCAATGGGAACACACGCTGCTGGTGACCGCCGACGGTTACGAAATCTTCACCTTGCGCAGCGACGACACCATTGCCCAAAAGGCTCCCTGACCCGAGTCTGCCCCGCTGAACCCAGGCCCGTCACTTGCACAGCCCGACACGAGGAATACTGCTCAATGCCGCAAGTAGATCCAGACTTGTTCGATCGTGGCCAGTTCCAGGCCGAACTGGCCTTGAAAGCCAGCCCCATCGCTGCGTTCAAGAAGGCCATCCGCAAAGCGAGAGACGTCCTTGATGAGCGCTTCCGGTCGGGCCGTGACATTCGACGACTGATCGAGGACCGGGCATGGTTTGTCGATAACATCCTGCAAAAGGCCTGGGATCAGTTCGAATGGAGTGAAGACGCCGACATCGCGCTCCTGGCAGTGGGTGGCTATGGCCGCGGCGAGCTGCACCCGTACTCGGACATCGATCTGCTGATCCTGCTGGACAGCGACGACCACGAAGTTTTCCGCGAACCCATCGAGCGGTTTCTGACGCTGCTGTGGGACATCGGCCTGGAAGTCGGACAGAGCGTACGCTCGGTCAACGAATGCGCACAGGAAGGCCGCGCCGACCTGACCGTGATCACCAATCTGATGGAAAGCCGCACCATCGCCGGCCCCGAGCATCTGCGCCAGCGCATGCTGGAAGTCACCAGCACCGAGCACATGTGGCCGAGCAAGGAGTTCTTCCTCGCCAAGCACGCGGAACAGAAAAAACGTCACCACAAGTACAACGACACCGAATACAACCTGGAACCCAACGTCAAGGGTTCTCCAGGCGGCCTGCGCGATATTCAGACCATCCTCTGGGTAGCGCGACGCCAGTACGGCACGCTGAACCTGCATGCGCTGGCAGGCGAAGGCTTCCTGCTGGGCAGCGAAAACGCCCTGCTCGCCTCCTCTCAGGAGTTTTTGTGGAAGGTGCGTTACGCGCTGCACATGCTGGCCGGACGCTCCGAGGACCGGCTTCTGTTCGATTATCAGGTACGCATCGCCGGCTTGCTGGGCTATGAAGACAACGATGCCAAGCTGGCCATAGAGCGCTTCATGCAGAAGTACTACCGAGTGGTCATGAGCATCGCCGAACTCAGCGATCTGATCATCCAGCATTTCGAAGAAGTGATTCTTTCCGACGACAGCGGTACGGCACAGCCGATCAATTCACGCTTTCAGTTGCACGACGGCTATATAGAAGCTACCCACCCGAACGTCTTCAAGCGCACCCCGTTTGCCATGATCGAAATCTTCGTGCTCATGGCCCAGCATCCGGAAATAAAGGGTGTGCGTGCCGATACCATTCGTTTGCTGCGTGAACATCGTCACCTGATCAACGATGACTTCCGCAATGATATTCGCAACACCAGCCTGTTCATCGAGCTGTTCAAGTGCGAAATCGGCATTCATCGCAACCTGCGCCGGATGAACCGCTACGGCATTCTCGGCCTGTACCTGCCCGAGTTCGGCCATATCGTCGGCCAGATGCAGCATGACCTGTTTCACATCTATACCGTCGATGCGCACACGCTGAATCTGATCAAACACCTGCGCAAGCTGCAATACACCGAAGTGTCCGAGAAATTTCCGCTGGCCAGCAAGATCATGGGCCGTCTGCCCAAGCCGGAGTTGATCTACCTGGCCGGGCTTTATCACGACATCGGCAAGGGTCGTGGCGGTGATCACTCGGAGCTGGGCGCAATCGACGCACAGGCGTTCGGCACGCGCCATCATCTGCCTGCGTGGGACACCCGGCTCATCGTCTGGCTGGTGAGCAACCACCTGGTGATGTCGACCACAGCCCAGCGCAAGGACCTTTCCGACCCGCAGGTCATCCACGACTTTGCCCAGTTCGTGGGCGATGAAGTGCATCTGGATTACCTGTATGTGCTGACCGTCGCCGACATCAATGCGACCAATCCGACGCTCTGGAACTCGTGGCGTGCCAGCCTGCTGCGCCAGCTGTACACCGAGACCAAGCGAGCCTTGCGCCGCGGCCTGGAAAATCCGGTCGACCGCGAAGAACAGATTCGTCGCACACAGACTGCCGCGCTGGATATTCTGGTACGCAACGGCACCGATCCGGATGACGTCGAGCAGCTCTGGTCAGCGCTGGGCGACGATTACTTCCTGCGTCACACCGCAGGCGATGTGGCCTGGCATAGCGATGCAATTCTGCAGCAACCGGCCGACGGCGGTCCGCTGGTGCTGATCAAGGAGACCACACAGCGTGAATTCGAGGGCGGTACACAGATCTTCATTTACGCCCCGGATCAGCATGATTTCTTCGCGGTGACCGTGGCGGCGATGGACCAGCTGAACCTGAACATTCATGACGCGCGTATTATTACGTCCAGCAGCAAATTCACACTCGACACCTACATCGTTCTCGACCATGAAGGCGGTTCGATCGGCAACAATCCGGAGCGGATTCAGGATATCCGCGAAGGCCTGACCGAGGCCCTGCGCAACCCGGATGATTACCCGACAATCATCAAGCGCCGCGTGCCACGGCAGCTCAAGCACTTTGCTTTCGCACCGCAAGTCACCATTCACAACGACGCCCAGCGTCCGGTGACGGTACTCGAACTGCTGGCACCGGATCGCCCCGGCCTGCTGGCGCGCATCGGCAAAATCTTCCTGGAATTCGACCTGTCCCTGCAAAACGCCAAGATTGCGACGCTGGGCGAACGTGTGGAAGACGTGTTCTTCATCACCGACGCCAACAATCACCCACTGTCCGATCCACAATTGTGCCGCCAGTTGCAGGATGCAATCGTCAAGCAACTGAGCGTCAACTCAGAGCCAGGCGGCGATTTGCGGATCAGCATATGAATACTCGGTCATACGAATCGACTCAACGCAGCTCATTGAGGAACACGTTCCATGAATAACGCCATGCAACTGCTTCAGCCTTACCCGTTCGAGAAGCTGCGCGCTTTGCTGGCCGGCGTAACGCCCAATCCGGAAAAGCGTCCGGTAGCGCTGTCGATTGGCGAACCGAAGCACCGCTCCCCCGATTTCGTTGCCAAGGCGCTGGCCGACAACCTTGATCAGATGGCGGTTTACCCGACCACGCTGGGTATTCCGGCACTGCGCGAAGCCATTGCCGGCTGGTGCAGCCGTCGGTTCGACGTGCCACAGGACTGGATCGATCCGGCGCGCAATGTACTACCGGTCAATGGCACGCGCGAAGCGCTGTTCGCCTTCACCCAGACCGTGGTCAATCGCAGTGATGACGGCCTGGTGATCAGCCCGAATCCGTTTTACCAGATCTATGAAGGCGCCGCTTTTCTGGCCGGAGCCCAGCCGCACTACCTGCCATGCCTGAGCGAGAACGGTTTCAATCCCGATTTCGATGCCGTCAGCCCGGATATCTGGAAGCGTTGCCAGATCCTCTTTCTGTGCTCGCCAGGCAACCCGACCGGTGCACTGATCCCGGTTGAAACCCTGAAAAAGCTCATTGCCCTGGCTGACGAACATGACTTTGTCATTGCTGCGGACGAGTGCTACAGCGAGCTGTACTTCGACGAACAAACCCCGCCGCCGGGCCTGCTCAGCGCCTGCGTCGAGCTGGGCCGCAAGGATTTCAAACGCTGCGTGGTCTTCCACAGCCTGTCCAAGCGCTCCAATCTGCCGGGCCTGCGCTCCGGTTTTGTGGCGGGTGACGCGGAGATCCTCAAGGCCTTCCTGCTGTATCGGACCTACCACGGCTGCGCCATGCCGGTTCAGACTCAACTGGCCAGCATCGCGGCCTGGAATGATGAGGAGCACGTACGCGCCAACCGTGATCTGTACCGCGAGAAGTTCGCTGCGGTGCTCGACATCCTGAGCCCGGTGCTCGACGTTCAGCGCCCGGACGGCGGCTTTTACCTGTGGCCGAATGTTGGTACCGATGACGCTGCATTTTGCCGCGATCTGTTCGTCGATCAGCACGTCACCGCAGTACCGGGCTCGTACCTTTCCCGCGAAGTGGACGGCGTCAACCCTGGCGCAGGCCGGGTGCGTCTGGCACTCGTGGCACCGTTGGCGGAATGCATCGAAGCGGCCGAACGTATCCGCGCCTTCCTGAGCAAGTAAAAGCCAAACCCAAAAAAATCACCCCGCCGCATGCAATGTGCGGCGGGGTAATTAGTTACCACCTCCCGCCCGCTGCGTGAACGTACTCTCAACCTTCATTTTTCATGCTTCCGGACACGGAGCGAATCACCATGAAGGCCAATCCCATGCCCGCATCCACTGCTCCCAAAGGCGTAAAACTGCCCGCATCCTGCTGCATGCGCAGCGCTGGAAATCACCAGGCTTCGTATGAAGCAGCGATTCACGAAAATCCCGCCAACGCGGCTATCAACCCTGCGTACAACTCGGAAACCGACGACACCGGCCAGCCAAGGCAGCAGGCGCGCCTGCTGGTTTCGTTCAGCAAATACTGGGCTCGCGGGCGAACCCTGAAAGTTCTTTTCCTTAAGAATCCTCCAGCCACCCTCACAGCCCCCATCGTGGAAGCGGCAAGCAAATGGCTGCCGCACATAAACCTGAAATTCGAGTTCGTGACGGACGGAGCGAGCGATATCCGAATTGGCTTCAATGAACATCTGAACTGGAGCGCCATAGGCACCGATACCCTGCTGGCCGAGCCTGATGAATCGACCATGGAGTTCAACGTCAAAGAACTGTACGCGGCGGACCTGAAACCAATGCCGGACCTGACGCGTATCGTTCTGCATGAATTCGGACACGCATTGGGCGCGGTTCACGAGCATCAACATCCGCAGGCAAACATCCCCTGGAACGAACCACTGGTGCGCTCACTGCTTTCGCAAACCGGGTTGAGTGACGAAGAGATCAATATCAATTTCTTCGACAGGTACGAGGCCGCCGATTTCCACCATTCGGCTTACGATCGTGATTCGGTCATGCATTTCGATATCCCCAACGGCCTGACCCTCGGCGATTTCGAGATCATCAATGTGGGCAAGACGCTCAGCAGCAATGATATCGCCGTGATGAGCGCCATCTACGCGGACCGGAGCAACTCGAAATTCGAAACGCCCTGACAGGACAGCGTTCGAACAGGTGCTGATCCTGCTGCAATCAACAGTGCGCCATACGTTTCGCACGTGTGGCGTGACCGCCTGAGAAAAGTGCTGACTATTCTCGGGTTCGCAGCTTTTCAGCTACCCAGCCGACCGCCCAACTGACAGGATCATGAGACTGCATGGGCAGCAACGGCTTTCCTTCACGAGCAGCCAGCCGGCCCTGGGCTTCGGCTTCACCGTGAATCCAGAGGGTACTTTGCTTGAATCCCTCGGCACGTTGACGCTCCCTGTAATAACGCTGCCGGACAAGCGCTTCCTGACGCTTCTTCTCTTGCTCAGACATAACGCACCCAAACTTCAAATGACGGGTAATAATTGCCCGCAGCAGCCAGCGACTCAAGCGTGAGCGGGTGAAGTTTTCTTAATGATGGTTAGCCTTATTATCTAGTTTCCGTTCAGTCTCCGTACTGGCGCTGTCACAACACTGAACGGAATGACGTGGCATAATAGCCGGCTAAATTGCGAGGAGAGGACGTGGGGAGTATCGAGCAAGATCAGCCACCCCACCTTAAACAATGACTTACACTCTGTTTGGCATCAAAGCCTGCGACACGATGAAAAAGGCCCGTACCTGGCTCGACGAGCATTCGGCGAGCTACGAATTTCACGACTACAAGACCCAGGGCATCGACCGCGAGCACCTCGAGCAGTGGTGCAATGAACACGGATGGCAGGTTGTGCTGAACCGCGCAGGCACGACCTTTCGCAAGCTCGAAGACGGACAAAAGGCCGATCTCGACCAGGCGAAAGCCATAGAACTGATGCTCGCGCAGCCGTCCATGATTAAGCGTCCAGTGCTTGATCTGGGCAATAAAACCCTGATCGGCTTCAAGCCTGACCTGTATGCAGCGGCTTTACAGTAAGCCAGAGCGCTACTGAAAGCCCCTTGATAAAGCCACGAGGTATTTACATGTCCACCACCCTGTTCAGCCTGGCCTTCGGCGTCGGCACCCAAAATCGTCAAGGCGCATGGCTTGAAGTATTTTATGCTCAGCCTCTGATCAATCCTTCTGCGGAACTGGTCGCGGCCATCGCACCGGTTCTGGGTTACACCGGCGGCAACCAGGCAATCACCTTCAATGTCGATCTGGCCTACAAGCTGGCCGAAGCGGTCAAATCCGTGGACACGACTCAAGCCGCACTGCTGACTCGCCTGGCCGAAAGCCAGAAGCCGCTGGTCGCGACCCTGCTGGCTGAAGACGCCACACTGACGTCGACTCCCGAGGCGTACCTCAAGCTGCATCTGCTGTCGCACCGCCTGGTCAAGCCGCACGGTCTGAACCTGGCAGGCATCTTCCCTCTGCTGCCAAACGTGGCCTGGACCAGCCAGGGCGCGGTCGACCTGGTCGAACTGGCCGAGCGTCAACTCGAAGCACGCCTCAAGGGCGAGCTGCTGGAAGTATTCTCGGTCGACAAATTCCCGAAAATGACCGATTACGTTGTGCCGAGCGGCGTTCGTATCGCTGACAGCGCTCGCGTGCGTCTGGGCGCCTATATCGGCGAAGGCACGACCGTCATGCACGAAGGCTTCGTCAACTTCAATGGCGGCACCGAAGGCCCGGGCATGATCGAAGGCCGCGTTTCCGCCGGCGTATTCGTCGGCAAGGGTTCGGATCTGGGCGGCGGCTGCTCGACCATGGGTACGCTGTCCGGTGGCGGCAACATCGTCATCAAGGTCGGTGAAGGCTGCCTGATTGGCGCCAACGCCGGCATCGGCATCCCGTTGGGTGATCGCAACACCGTGGAGTCGGGTCTGTATGTGACCGCAGGTACCAAGGTCGCGCTGCTCGACGAAAACAATGAGCTGGTCAAGATCGTCAAGGCCCGTGAGCTGGCAGGTCAGACAGACCTGCTGTTCCGTCGCAACTCTCAGACCGGCGCAGTGGAATGCAAAACCCACAAGTCGGCCATCGAGCTGAACGAAGCACTGCACGCTCATAACTGATGCTGTGTGCGGGTTCGAGGCCGATGGCGTTGAACCCGCCTCCACACGCTGGACGAACAATGCCCCTCTTCTCTCCCTGGCGCAGCGACTTCCCCGCACTCGCCGCTCTGCAACGGCAAGGCCAGACCTATCTGGACAATGCCGCCACGACGCAGAAGCCTCAGGCGCTGATCGACGCCCTGACTCATTACTACACCAACGGTGCCGCCAACGTGCATCGTGCCCAGCATCTGCCCGGCGCGCACGCCACCCAGGCGTTCGAGGCCAGCCGTGGCAAGGTCGCCCACTGGCTGAATGCCGGTGAACACGGCCAGATCATCTTCACCCACGGCGCAACGTCTGCGCTGAACCTGCTGGCCTACGGGCTGGAACATGAATTCGCTGCGGGCGACGAAATCGCCATCAGCGCGCTGGAACATCACGCCAATCTGCTGCCATGGCAGCAACTGGCTCAGCGACGCGGCCTGAAACTGGTAATTCTGCCGCTGGACATTGATGGCGTGATCGACTGCGATGCGGCAGCCAACCTGATCGGACCGCGCACACGCCTGCTCGCAGTCACCCAGCTCTCAAACGTGCTCGGCACCTGGCAACCCTTGGCCCGCCTCATCGCACTGGCCAAGACCCAAGGCGCACTCACCGTCGTGGACGGCTCACAAGGCGTGGTGCACGGACGCCACGATGTGCAGGCGCTGGGTTGCGATTTTTATGTGTTTTCCAGCCACAAACTGTACGGCCCGGAAGGACTCGGCGTGCTTTACGGACGCAACGAGGCGCTGCCCAGCCTCGCGCATTGGCAGTTCGGCGGCGAGATGGTGCTGACGGCCGATTATCAGCACGCGAAATTTCGTCCGGCACCCCTGGGTTTCGAAGCCGGCACCCCGCCCATCGCCAGCGTGATCGGTCTGGGCGCTACGCTGGGTTATCTGGACAGTCTCGACCATCAGGCGGTTGCAGAACATGAAGCCAGACTGCACCGTCGCCTGCTCGAGGGCCTGCAGCAGCGGGACGGCATTCAGGTCCTGGGCTCGCCGGATCTGGCACTGGTCAGCTTCGTCGTCGACGGTATTCACAATGCCGATGTGGCCCACCTGCTGACCGAACAGGGCATAGCCGTACGCGCCGGTCATCACTGCGCGATGCCGCTGTTCAAGACCCTTGGCCTGCCCGGCGCAATTCGGGTGTCACTGGCGCTGTACAACGATTCGGACGATCTGCTGCAGTTCTTCAGCGCACTGGATCAGGCACTGGAGCTGCTTCGATGAGCCTGCCCGCATTGGCGCAAACTGCGCTCGACAGTTTTTCCCGGCAACAAGGCTGGGAACAGCGCGCGCGCCTGCTGATGCAATGGGGCGATCAACTGGCGCCGTTGAGTGACGAAGAAAGGACCGACGACAATCTGGTGCACGGTTGTGAAAGCAAGGTCTGGCTGACCGGCGAAGTCAGCGACGACGCCTGGCTGTTTCGAGCTGCGAGCGACGCTCGACTGATTCGCGGTCTGGTAGCGCTGCTGCTGGCGCGTGTCAACGGCCTGTCGGAACGAGAACTGGCAGCCGTGGATTTACCTGACTGGTTCAATCGATTGGGACTCGCCCGCCAACTCTCACCCTCGCGCAGCAACGGCCTGAATGCCGTACTGCAGAAGATGCGCCATCTGACTCAAGCCTGATCGGGCGTTGCAGCCGCTGGCTTGACCCGCTCCGAAGGCCGTCGCGTGCCCGCCACCAACTTGTCCACTGCACGGGTGGCGGCAACCATGCCAAAGGTCGCGGTCACCATCATCACGGCACCGAAACCACCGGCGCAATCGAGCTTTACGCCCTCGCCGACAAATTTCTTTTCCAGACAAATGCTGCCATCCGGCTTGGGGTAGCGCAGTTGCTCGCTGGAAAACACGCAAGGCACGCTGTAGTGACGGTTCGGCGTACGTGAAAAACCATAATCCCGACGCAGGGTCGAGCGCACCTTGGAGGCCAGCGGGTCATTGAAGGTGCGGTTGAGGTCGGCGATCTGAATCAGGGTCGGATCGATCTGCCCACCCGCCCCGCCGGTGGTGACCATCTGAATCTTGCGTCGTTTGCACCAGGAAATCAGCGCAGCCTTGGCATTGACGCTGTCGATACAGTCGATCACGAAGTCCATGTCAGGGGTAATGCACTCGGCCATGGTGTCGCGGGTCACGAAATCAGCCACGGCGTGGACAATGCAATCTGGGTTGATCGCGCGGATACGCTCAGCCATCACCTCGACTTTCGGCTGGCCGACCGTACCGCTCAGCGCATGCAACTGGCGGTTGCTGTTACTGACACAGACATCGTCCATGTCGAACAGCGAAATCTCGCCCACGCCACTGCGCGCCATCGCTTCCGCCGCCCAGGAGCCCACACCGCCGATACCCACCACCGCCACATGAGCCGCGCGCAGGCGTGCCAACCCCTCGATGCCATATAGACGGGCGATACCCGCGAACCGTGGATCTTCTGCGCTCATGATCAATACCTCAAAAACCGGCGCGCATTATAGGGGTTTGTCGACGGCAAGACACCTGACTTGTTCCCGGCAGGCGAGGTCGTTGTCCGTTGACGAGCTGCCCCAGAGACTCAAGGGAAGTAAAAAATAATGATCTCAGAACGCGATCAACGCTGACTGCTTAAACGCCATACCGTTTTTGGAAAAGCCCGAGGAAAAGAGTCTAAGCATTGCAAACGGCAATGAACGAGGACGACTAAGGTTAATCAACGCGAAGGGAACTCGCGGCACCGGCGCAACAAGCATGGAGCACATTGCAGACATGGATGAATATTCAAACAAGGCAGGCACGTGGCTGAAAAACCTGTTCAAAACCAGGTTCAACTATCCGCCCAACTGGCCTGCAATGATCTCTGGCGTGGCCTACGCCCCTTTTCGACCGGGCCAAAGCCCCTACAAACAGATTTTTCCGACGCGTGATCAGATAAGAGAAGACCTGCTGCTACTTCGAAGCATTACACGGAATATAAGAACTTACTCGGTGGGAGGGACATTGATGCATATCCCCGAACTCGCCGAAGCACTTGGCATGAATGTCACGCTTGGCGTGTGGATAACAGAGGATGAAACGCACAATATCGAGGAAATAAATGCAGGGATCGAACTCGCCAACCGTTACTCCAGCGTGCAACGCCTGGTCTTGGGAAATGAAGTCCTGTTTCGTGATGATGTTCCCATCGACCTGCTTATTCTCTATCTGCAGACCGCACGACGCGCCGTCAATGTGCCTGTTTCGACCTCCGAGATATGGACACAATGGTACGAGACGCCGGAACTCGTCA
The DNA here is from genome assembly GCF_027983475.1 of Pseudomonas cerasi. Classification (NCBI taxonomy): domain Bacteria; kingdom Pseudomonadati; phylum Pseudomonadota; class Gammaproteobacteria; order Pseudomonadales; family Pseudomonadaceae; genus Pseudomonas; species Pseudomonas cerasi. The sequence continues at coordinate 514,493 of NZ_JAQJVM010000001.1, read as the reverse complement.
GGCATGTCGACTTCATTGCCGCCCATATTTTGCCTTTCTGGGAAAGCGTTTCAGCGCTGGACGCGACCGCGATCACTCTGGCTCACGCGAACGAACTGAGAACGAGATTCCCCGACACCCCCCTCATACTTTCCGAGATTGGCTGGCCGAGCAAGGCCATCGCCAAGAGGCGGATGACGACCTCTGACGCAGAGCACTCGATATACCTGCGCAACCAGATTCCATTACTGGATCAGCACGGCCATGACTATTTCGTGATAGAAGCCTTCGATCAGCACTGGAAGACTGAAGAAGGTCTGCCCGGGCCTAATTGGGGTTTGTTCGATGCAAAGCGCAGATTAAAACTGCACATCAACGGCCCGGTAAAAATGCCGGTCAACATGCTCTCGGAAATACTCAGGCTTATCACCCGCCTTAAACCGGAGTCGTGGCCTACAGGCGCCTTGATAATCGTGCTGGCTTATTGCGTATTGTCAGGGTTCGGCATGCACTACTCACAGCCACTGCCCGCCTGGCTCGCGCTGCCTGTCGCCTTTATCTGGGCTGCCAGCGTGCTGACTTACGTGGGTATCGAAACGCACGAATTCCTCGAAGCCTGCTGGGGACCGGAAACCCCACGGTCTTTCCGCCCCGTCCATCGTCCTGTTGGTCCCGCCCCGAAAGTTTCCCTGCATGTTCCGTGCTGCAACGAACCTCCGGATATGGTGAAACGGACCCTCGACTCGCTGCAAAAGCTGGACTACCCGGACTTCGAGGTGCTGGTCATCGACAACAATACTCAGGACCCGGCCATCTGGAAGCCTATCGAGCGATACTGTCAGCAGCTCGGCCCTCGGTTCCAGTTTTTTCATGTCAGTCCACTTCCCGGATTCAAAGCGGGTGCACTTAACTATCTCCTGAGACATACCGCTGAAGACGCAGAAGTAGTGGCAGTCATCGACGCTGATTACTGCGTCCATCGACAGTGGCTCAAACATATGGTGCCCCACTTCACGGACCCGAAGGTTGCAGTCATTCAATCGCCGCAGGATTATCGCGACGGTCACGAAAGCCTGTTCAAGTATTGCTGTCAGGCCGAGTACCAAGGTTTTTTTAACATCGGCATGGTGATCCGTAACGATCACGATGCAATTATCCAGCACGGCACCATGACACTGATCCGCCGATCAGCACTGGACCGACTGGGCTGGGCGGAATGGTGTATATGCGAAGACGCCGAACTTGGCCTGCGTATGCTGGAAAGTGGTTTCTCCACGGGTTACGCCGCTATCAGCTATGGCAAAGGGCTGACTCCCGATACGTTCATGGACTTCAAGAAACAACGATATCGCTGGGCATATGGAGCTATGCAGATCGTCAAGCGGCACGCCGGAAGCCTGATTGCAGGAAACTGCGAGTCCCTGAGCGCGATGCAACGCTACCATTTCATCGCGGGGTGGATGCCGTGGGTGGCAGAAGGAATGAACTATCTGTTAACGCTGGCTGCGTTGGCCTGGTCGATGGCAATGATCCTTAAGCCCGAGACTTTCGGGCCGCTGCCATGGATATTTTCCACGTCGTTGATACTGATGTTTGCCCTGCGCTCGTTAAAGATGATTGTGCTCTACCGGCAGTTGGTCAGCACACATACCAAAGAGGCACTGGCGGCGATACTGGCCGGCATGGCGCTTTATCCGACCTTGGGCAAGGCAGTGCTGGCGGGGCTTTTCACCTCGGCAATGCCTTTCTACAGAACGCCCAAACATACCTCTGCAAACCGGATCGGACAAAACCTGCTCGATGTAAGGGAAGAACTGTCTACCTTGGCGATCTCCTGGATCGCGATTGTGCTTTTGCTCACAGGCAGGGCATCCATCGATACGAATTCCGGTTTCTGGATAACCATGCTGTTCGCACAATCACTCCCTTATCTGGCAGCCATTACCATGGCAATCCTGTCCGCTCGCGCAACTCGCCCCGCCCCATCCACAACCTGACCTATTCACAGCGCACGATAAACGACGGCCTCAGGTCGTCGTTTTGCTTTAAGATATCTGCCTTTTCGCGCCCAAAGTCTTGCTACCGGAGTTCTGTACATGACGGCCCCAGCCGACCTCTCGCCCACCCTCCAACTCGCCTGCGATCTGATCCGCCGTCCTTCAGTGACGCCGGTCGATGCCGATTGCCAGACCGTGATGATGCAGCGCCTGGGCGATGCCGGCTTCAAGCTGGAGCCAATGCGTATCGAAGACGTCGACAACTTCTGGGCCACCCACGGCACCACCGACGGCCCGGTGCTGTGTTTCGCCGGTCATACCGACGTGGTGCCGACCGGTCCGGTACAGAACTGGCAGAACGATCCGTTCGATGCGTTGATCGACGAGCACGGCATGCTCTGCGGGCGCGGCGCGGCAGACATGAAAGGCAGTCTGGCGGCCATGCTGGTGGCGGCCGAGCGCTTTGTCGCCGATCATCCTGATCATAAGGGCTCGGTGGCATTTCTGATCACCAGCGACGAAGAAGGCCCGGCGCATCACGGCACCAAGGCTGTCGTAGAGCGCCTCGCGGCCCGTAACGAGCGTCTGGACTGGTGCATCGTCGGTGAGCCTTCGAGCACCACACTGGTCGGCGATGTGGTCAAGAACGGTCGACGCGGCTCGCTGGGGGCCACGCTGACGGTGCGCGGCAAGCAAGGCCATGTGGCTTACCCGCATCTGGCGAAGAACCCGATTCATCTGGCCGCGCCGGCCCTGGCCGAACTGGCCGCCGAGCACTGGGACCATGGCAACGATTTCTTCCCGCCGACCAGCTTCCAGATCTCCAACCTGAACGCTGGCACCGGCGCCACCAACGTCATCCCGGGCGATCTGGTGGCGGTCTTCAACTTCCGCTTTTCCACCGAATCTACCGTCGAAGGCTTGCAGCAGCGCGTTGCCGACATCCTCGACAAGCATGAACTGGACTGGCACGTGGACTGGGCATTGTCCGGCCTGCCATTCCTGACCGAGCCGGGCGCGTTGCTGGACGCCGTGTCCTCAAGCATCAAAAGCGTCACGGGCCGTGACACCAAAGCCTCGACCAGCGGCGGAACCTCCGATGGTCGCTTCATTGCCACACTCGGTACCCAAGTGGTCGAGCTGGGGCCGGTCAACGCGACGATCCACCAGGTCAACGAACGTATTCTGGCCAGCGATCTGGATGTGCTGACCGAGATCTACTACCAGACCCTGGTCAAGTTGCTCGCCTGATGCTGACCTGCCCGATCTGCTCAGCGCCGCTCAGCACTGCCGACAACGGCGTTGTGTGCCCGGCCAATCATCGCTTCGACCGCGCCCGTCAGGGTTATCTGAACCTGTTGCCGGTGCAGCACAAGAACAGCCGCGACCCTGGCGACAATCAGGCCATGGTCGAGGCGCGACGCGACTTTCTCAACGCCGGGCACTACGCTCCGGTAGCCCGGCGTCTGGCTGAACTGGCCGCCGAGCGATCCCCCGCGCATTGGTTGGACATCGGCTGTGGCGAAGGGTATTACACCGCGCAGATTGCCGAAGCCTTGCCTCATGCCGATGGCTATGCGCTGGACATCTCCCGTGAAGCGGTCAAGCGCGCCTGCCGTCGTGACCCGACGCTGACCTGGATGGTCGCCAGCATGGCGCGTGTGCCACTTCCGGATGCCAGTTGCCAGTTTCTGGCCAGCGTGTTCAGCCCCCTGGACTGGCAGGAAGCCAAACGCCTGCTGACCCCAGGCGGCGGACTGATGCGGGTCGGCCCGACCAATGAGCATCTGATGGAGCTGCGTCAGCGGCTCTATGATGAAGTGCGCGATTATGCCGATGACAAGCACCTGTCGCTGGTGCCGCAAGGCATGCAGCTGCAACACAGCGAAACCCTGCGCTACACGCTGAAGCTGATCGACGGCCAGTCCCGCGCCGATCTGCTGGCCATGACACCGCACGGCTGGCGCGCCAGCGCCGAACGTCGGGCAGCGGTCATCGAGCAACCAGGACCTTTCAAGGTCACCGTTTCCATGCGCTACGATTATTTCGTGCTGCAATAAGCATTCAACAGAGGCCCCCATGCGCCAACCCGATATCGAGATTTACCTGAAAGACGAAGACGTCGATCACAAGGCCATCGCCCAATGGCTCGGCGACGCGCTGGGCTCCTGCAGCGAATGGAAGCAGAAAGGCCAGACCTGGAAATGCACAGCGGGCACTGTGGCCGTCACCTGGCTGCCCAAAGCGGTCGGCAAATGGAACAGCCTGCATCTGGACAGCGACCAGACCCCGTGGGAAGACGACATCGCCTGCGCCCGCGCTGCATTCAAGGCCTTGAACGTTGAAGTACGTTGCGCCCCGGGCACCTGGGTTGAAGAAGAAAGCGACGAGACTGCCGATCGCTGGATACGCGTGAGTGCCGACGGCGAAGAAGAGATAACCTGGAGAACCTCGTAGGATTTTTCGCTGCGACGTTGCCGATGCGTGCCGTCGTGAGGTGAACCCGGCTCGGTACGCGGTCATTCAGACTTGATCCGTTCAGCCGGCATACGGCGCTTTTGCCGATCGCTGCGGCATACGTCACACTGGCGCCCATCCAGGGCAATCGCCCGCCCCTCACTCAGCAGAAGCCGTATGACCCGTTCTCCATTCCGTCGTCTTGTGTTCGGCACCCTGCGCCGGTTGTTGTATCTCTGGGTTCGCTCGGAAACCATCAATCAATCGTCTTTCACGCTGAATCTGGACCGCAGTCGCCCAGTGTTCTATGCACTGCAATCGCCGTCGATCAGCGATCTGGCAGTGATCGACACAGAATGCCGCAAGGCCGGTCTGCCTCGTCCGGTGCTGTCGGTGGCGGTCGGTAACCTGATTGAGCCCGCCGCATTCTTTTACCTGACCCCCTCCCCTGACTGGCTCGGTCGCCAGGACAAGCGCGGTGCGCCCCCGACGCTGGAGCGTGTGGTTGCAGCCATCAGCCAGAACCCCGGCGAAGACGCGCAGATCATCCCGGTCAGCGTGTTCTGGGGCCAGTCACCTGACCGCGAGTCCAGTGCCTGGAAGCTGCTGTTTGCCGACAGCTGGGCGGTGACCGGTCGCTTACGCCGTCTGGTCAGCATCCTGATTCTGGGCCGCAAGACCCGCGTGCAGTTTTCTGCGCCGATTCACATGCGCGAACTGGTGGGTGAAAACAAGGGTTACGAACTGACGCTGCGCATGACTCAACGTCTGCTGCGCGTGCATTTTCGCAACCTGAAAAGCGCCGTGATCGGCCCGGACGTTTCGCACCGGCGCACGGTGGTCAAGGGTCTGCTGGATGAGCCACTGGTCAAGCAGGCGATCATCGAAGAGGCCGAGCGTGAACGCATCACCCAGGAAAAGGCGCGGGAACGGGCACTGAGCTACGGCAACGAGATCGCCTCGGACTACACCTATTCGGTGATCCGCTTCATGGAAGTGGTCCTCAGCTGGTTCTGGAACAAGATCTACGATGGCATCAAGGTCAGCCACATCGAAGGCGTTCAGGAAGTCGCGCCGGGACATGAGGTCATTTATGTACCTTGCCACCGCAGCCATATCGATTATCTGCTGCTGTCTTACCTGCTGTTTCGCAACGGCCTCACGCCGCCGCACATCGCCGCCGGCATCAACCTGAATATGCCTGTGGTCGGCAGCCTGCTGCGACGTGGCGGGGCATTTTTCATGCGCCGCACGTTCAAGGGCAACCCGCTGTATACGGCGGTGTTCACCGAGTACCTGCACACGCTGTTCATCAAGGGCTTTCCGGTCGAATACTTTGTCGAAGGCGGCCGTTCGCGCACCGGGCGCATGCTGCAACCGAAAACCGGCATGCTCGCCATCACCCTGCGCAGCTTCCTGCGCAACTCGCGGATGCCCATCGTCTTCATTCCGGTGTACATCGGCTACGAGCGTGTTCTGGAGGGCCGCACCTACCTGGGCGAGCTGCGCGGGGCAACCAAGAAGAAAGAGTCGATCTTCGATATCTTCAAAGTCATTGGCGCGCTGAAAAAGCGCTTCGGCCAGGTCTCGGTGAACTTCGGTGCGCCCATCAAACTGGCCGAGTTCCTCGATGGCGAGCAACCGGACTGGCGTGAACAGCAACTGGACCCGCAATTTCGCCCCGAATGGCTGAGCGAGACCACGCACCGCCTGGGTGAGCGTGTGGCCCAGCACCTGAACGAAGCCGCTGCCGTCAACCCGATGAACCTGGTTGCCGTGGCGTTACTGTCGACGCAAAGGCTGGCGCTGGACGATCAGGCCATGGAGCGGGTTCTCGACCTGTACCTGACCCTGCTACGCGCCGTTCCGTACTCCCCGCACACAACGCTGCCCGAAGGCGACGGCCGTTCGCTGATCGAGCATGTCAAAGGCATGGACCTGCTCGCCGAGCAAAAAGACGCGCTGGGCAAAATTCTGTACCTGAACGAACAGAATGCGGTGTTGATGACCTACTACCGCAACAACGTTCTGCACATCTTCGCCCTGCCGTCGCTGCTGGCGAGCTTTTTCCAGAGCTCGTCGCGCATGACCCGCGATCAGATCCTGCGCTACACACGTGCGCTGTACCCGTTCCTGCAATCGGAGCTGTTCATTCGCTGGCCGCTGAACGAACTGGATGAGGTGGTCGATCAATGGCTCGCTGCGTTCGTGGAACAAGGTCTGTTGCGCTTCAAAAAGGACGCCTACGTGCGCCCCGAGCCCAGCTCGCGCGAGTTCGTCTTGCTGACCCTGTTGTCGCGCGCCATCGCCCAGACCCTGCAGCGCTTCTACATGGCGATCGCCTTGTTGCTCAACAGCGGGCAGAACACGCTGAGTCCCGAACAGCTCGAGGACCTGTGCACGGTCATGGCCCAGCGCCTGTCGATTCTGCACGGCCTCAATGCGCCGGAGTTTTTCGACAAGAGCCTGTTCCGGCACTTCATCCAGACCCTGCTGGACCTGGGCGTGCTGCGCAAGGACAGTGCTGGCAAGCTGAGCTATCACCCGATGCTGGGCGAACTGGCGGAAGGAGCGGCCAAGCGCGTATTGCCTGCCGAAATCCGTCTTTCGATACGGCAAGTGGCCTTGCACAGCAATGAAGAGGAGCAGGACGTGGGAAGCGATCAAGAGCCAGCGTAGGGCTTTTCCGTAATCTGGCAGGGATCTTTAGACGAGTATTTTGTGCTGTCTGGCCCCTGCCAGGGTTGGGTGTGTACCAATGACTGGTGCCTATCAACTCAGGCAGCCTGCTGATCCGTTCAACACTGAATGCTCCCTTCAACGGTGCGCCTCGGCGCGCCGTTGTCGTTTCACAAAGCTTCATCCCCTCGACATCGATTGACGTCCATCGCTAACGGGTGCAAGTGCCTGTCGCGACTTCCTGATACGCTTGCTCACGCACCGCACCACTATCGCCCCGGGTTCAGGTCAGAACCCACTTCAACAAGGACGCTCTCATGCTTCGTTTTTCGTTCTCCCTGGCCGGCCTGTGCGCTGGCCTTCTGCTGTCGGCCAACGTTTTCGCTCTGTCGTTGAGCGACCTCTCGCAATCGGACGCAACCGGTGGACTCAAGGATGCCCTGACTCAGGGCGCACAGGTCGCCGTCAAACAGCTCGGCGTTCCCGGTGGTTTCAGCAAAAATGAAGAGGTGCGCATCGAGCTGCCGGGCAAACTCGGCCAGATCGCGAAGAAGATGAAAATGCTGGGCATGGGCACTCAGGTCGATCAGCTGGAAACCAGCATGAACCAGGCCGCCGAAGCCGCCGTGCCTCAAGCTCAGGCACTGCTTGTGGATGCAGTGAAAAAGATGAGCGTAACCGACGCCAAGGCCATTCTCAGCGGCGGCAAGGACTCGGCCACCCAGTACCTGAGCAGCACCAGCCGCGAGCAGATCCGCGCCAGGTTCCTGCCTATCGTCAAGAAGTCCACCGATCAGGTGGGTCTGGCCCAGAAGTACAATGCCTTTGCCGGCAAAGCGGCGGCGCTTGGCGCGCTTGACAGCAAAAGTGCCAACCTTGAAGGCTACGTGACCGAACAAGCGCTGAACGGGCTGTTCGAAATGATCGCCAAACAGGAAGAAAGCATCCGCGCCAACCCTGCTGCTGCCGCTACGGGCCTGGCGAAGAAGGTATTTGGCGCGCTTTGAGTGCAAGTCTGCGCCTGTATTCACGGGCGCCTCTGCGTTTGACTCGGGCCCAGGCCGTTGAGAACAGGCGCTATGCACCGCTTTCCTCTGCGGCTGCCTTGGGCTTCAAGGCCTTCTTCGGGTAAATGTCGTAGCGGCTGGATTTGCCGTCCAGCGCATAACCTGGCTTGAGGCCGTCGATGCAGGGCGCCTTGCGCGGGCGTTTGACCACCACGCGGTGGGTGGCAAGCGCCAGTGCTGCCTCCAGCAACGCAGGCGCGTCCATGTCATCACCGACCAATGGTCGGAACAGACGCATTTCCTTTTTCACCAGTGCGGTCTTTTCCCGGTGCGGAAACATCGGGTCCAGGTAGATCACCTGAGGCGGCTCCCCTGTCCAGGCGCGGATGATATCGATCGAGTTGCCGGTCAACAGGCGCATCCGGGCGATGATAGAACCGACATCACGATCACCGCGCCCACGGGCCAGACCGTCTTCCAGCAATGCAGCGATGATCGGCTGACGCTCGATCAGGCTCATGTCGCAACCGAGACTCGCGAGCACGAACGCATCCTTGCCAAGGCCTGCCGTTGCGTCCAGCACGCTGGGGCGAATGCCTGGCTGAATACCGACCGCTTTGGCAATCATCTGCCCGGTCCCGCCACCGAACAGCCGCCGGTGAGCGACTGCGCCCTCGACAAAGTCGACACGTACAGCGCCCGGTGCATCATCGCCCAACTGCTGCAATTGCAGCCCGTCGTCAGTCAGTTGCAGTGCAAAATCAGCGTGCGCATCGCTCAACGGCAGGCCCAGGCGCTGCGCCCATTGCGCCGCCTGCTCCTGCTCGCCAACGGCCAGGGCTTCGACCCGGATACGACTGCCTGCTTGCTGCTCAATCATTGCGTCTACACACTCAAAAATTGTTAATGATCGGCAAAGTCTGCCGATAACCAAGTATCCGGCATTTTGCCAGACCCAAGGCCAGTACTGATCGCTATGTCAGAGATTGTTCAATCATCCATCGGCTATTTGTCGCACTCAGGCGACTTTAGCGTTCGCAACAGCCGCACACTGGGTGGTGTGACACAGCTGTGGTCGGATGCATTTGCCCGGGCGATGGCGGATCAGGTCAGTGAAAGCGCTTCAGTACCCGTACACCCGACGGCTGTTGAGGTGGATGTAGAAACAGGCGAGCCGGTCGCTGGCGCGAAAACCCTGAGCAAGATCGTCGAGCAACGTACCTGCCCGGTCACCGATACCGAGGTCAAGCCTCCAGAGCCGCTGTTCCTGCCGATTGCCGAGTTTGACCTTGATCTGCTGCCTCCGCCTGCAGAGCCGTTCAGCATGGCTGAAATGATCGAACAGCAACGCCATCTGGAGTTCGAGAGCCACTGGGTACGCCCTACCGTTCTGAACCCTTATGACGATAGCGTCAAACCAGGCCCAGGCCCGCAGCCACGCCCGCTGCATCTGCCGATTGCCGAATTCGAATGGGAACTGGCCGACAAGCCTGCCCAACCTCTGGATGAGCAGACCATCGCCGCCCAACAGCGCCAGTTCGACTACGAGAACGGCTGGGCACGTCCGCTGATCCTGCAGAACCTGCGGATGGCGGCATAAGCCCCGAACACTTACCTGCACACCGACCAGCGCCCCATGTCGACGTGAAAATGATCGCGATGCGCCGCGTTGTACTCAGGCCCGAGCACCGTGCTGAAGTTTTTGCAGGCACCGTCACGTAACAGCCTCAGAAAACGCCCCCTTTCCCCCTCGTCGCCCCAATCCTTGAGAACAACAATGCGCTGACCGTCTGCCAGGCGAAAACCTGCCATGTCCAGCGCATTGGCCGTGGCGTGCTGGCTGAGCCGAGCATTGGCGCGGTTGTAGATGTTGCGGCAGGCAAAGCTGCCCAAATGATCGATCCGCGCTACCCGCTGGCCGAAAACAGCCTGGGCGGCGGGTTGCAAGGTGTGAATATCAAACAGCGCATAGGCGACCGCCAACGGGCAACTGGCCAGAAAGCTGCTGCTCAGCGCCACGTCGCCACCCTGAATGCGCAGGGTATTTTCCAGGGGGCAACGGGCAGAAGGATCACTGTCGGCCTGGCGACTGAAACGCAACCCTGACGAACTCAGCACCTGATCGCACAGCGCGGGATCATTTTGCAGTCGCGACAGCTTGTAAGACGTCAGAAAGTTGGGCTCGGCCCGCACATCCAACGGCGCCCACGGGTTCCAGCGCTCGGGTACATCGACCCAACCGCGCCAGACGGCGAACGCCCCCATTGCACAGAGCAGCAGGAATACCAGCAGCACGCGCATGCTTAACCCTTGACCCGCGCCACGGGTGCGAATCGAACAGAAAATCTATGGATAGGGACAAAACAGCGCAGTTGCGAATCCATAAGCGGGCTCTCCACAAGGTCGGACTCTGTCAGCCCACACCTGGAAGACCTCAGAGCAAGCCCAACTGTTCCACCTGAGGCCCGCGATCCAGTTCGAACAATGCCGGCAGGCCAGGCAATCGCGCCATCAGTTGCTGATGAAAGCGCATGGCCTGTTCGGCAGCCTTGATGTTGTCCGGGGTGTGCAGGAAGACATAAGGCGTGCGCCCCTCTTCGATCCACACGGCGACCTTTTCCACCCACTGCACCAAAAACTGATCATTGGCCTCCAGGTCAGGACCGCCGATGAAACGGACCTGAGGAAACAGGGTCAGCGCGGCCGGACGAGGTGGCACCTTGGGTTTTTTCGATTGGGCGTGCAGGACTGCGGGATCGCTTGAGACGCAGCTGAACAACGCGCGGGAATCGAGACAGATGCGCTCGACGCCTCGGTCCAGCAGCAGGCGATTGAGCATGCGCTCTTCATCACCTTTCAGGAAAAACGCCATATTGCGCACTTCTACGGCAAGCGGCACGTTGAGTTCGTCGAGAAAGCCGGCCAGCTCGGCCAGACGCTGCGGCGTGAAGCTGGCGGGCAACTGCAGCCAGAACGGCGCTATCCGCCCGCCCAGAGGCGCAAGTAACCGGATGAATTCCTCAGCGGCGCCGACCTGCTCACGAAGGTCGCCGTTATGACTGATGTCTTTATGGAATTTGGCGGTGAAACGAAAATCGTCGGGCATCGTTTCTGCCCAGCGCTGCACCGTGGTGGCGGCGGGACGGGCGTAGAAAGTGGTGTTACCTTCGACAGCGTTGAATACCTGAGTGTAAAGATTCAGGAAATCATTGGGGCGGGCATCTTCGGGGTACAACGAATCGCGCCAGGCGTTTTCACTCCATGACGGACAACCAACGTAGTAAGGCAGACGGGACACAATCAAACGTGCAGATCGAGCCCCGATACTTCAAGGTCCCAATCGACAAAACTGGCAGTGGCCATATAACTGGCCAGCGCGTGGGCGACACGAGAGCTCATGGAGCGTGGGAAAATGATGTCTTGCGGACGCGCAGGCACGTTGGCAGTGCTGCCAATCGGTGAATCACCCGTTTCACGGCGAGCGCGCGCTGGGGGCGGCGGCAACTCGGCATCAACTACGACTTCCTCAAAAGACCCTTCGACGGTCGAAGGCGTTTTCTGCGGCTTTCGCTTGATGGGATACGAGCGTGATGAGGTTCCGTCTATGCGCATCGATTATGTACTCGGCGTCGATAGTGGCAATTTAGCGTTACTGCCTTGTAGTTCGCAAATTGCGTAACGATAACTAGACCACATATCTTGCAACTTGTTATCGCCAAATGAGATTAAAGACCATTCAGACGATAAACGGTAGATGGCAAACTGATATTTTTAAATACTGGCTGCGCGGTTGGCGAGTATTGAAAGACATCTGCATGGAATGCGGCAGGCTGTTGTGCAAGCCCCGCCCTTGCGTCAACGCGCCTTCGGCGTAGCCACCTTGTCACGCAGGTAAACCGGCTGAGCGTCATCCGCAGGCAGGGCTTCGCCGCGGTGCCAGGCAAAGGTTGCCAGCGTCAACAGATCCTGCGCGTGCGGCAGCATGGCTGCATCATGGCCTGTCAGACTGAGCGGAATACGCTCTGCATAGCCCCAGCCCGTACCGGCGCCAAACCATTGCCCGCTGGCGTGCGCAGGCAGCGCGGCCAATTCGGGCGCCATCACCGCCTCTTCGCCCAACAGGCGCATTTCCCCGGCGGCCTCGTGATAGCAACCCCAGTACACCTCGTCCATGCGCGCATCGATAGCCGATGCCACCTGCGACACGCCGTGTTCGCGCAAGGCGCGCTGCGCCAGCACGGCGAGGTTCGACACGGGCAGCACCGGACGCTCAAGGGCGAATGCCAGGCCTTGCACGACGCCGATGGCAATACGCACGCCGGTAAACGCGCCGGGACCGCGCCCGAAAGCGATGGCGTCCAGCGCCGACATGGCAATGCCCGCCTCGGCCATCAGGCTTTTGATCATGGGCAGCAGCCGCTGGGCATGCAGGCGCGGGATCACCTCGTAGTGGCTCAGCACCTTGCCGTCATGCAGCAAAGCGACCGAGCAGGCTTCAGTGGCGGTGTCCAGGGCCAGCAAGGTGGTCATCGGTGTTTCCGTCGTAGTCAATGTGAAAAAGTGCAGCAGTATAAATGACAAATGGCCCGCAAGCGGGCCATTTATTGTTCAGGCCGAGAGCCTTACTTCAGGGCTTCCAGTACTTTCGCAGTGATGTCCTCAACCGAACCGACACCCGGAATATGGCTGCACTTGGGCTTGCCGTTCTTCGCTTCCAGCTTGCTGTAGAACTCGACCAGCGGCTTGGTCTGGGCGTGGTATACCGACAAGCGATGACGCACGGTCTCTTCGACGTCGTCCTTGCGCTGCAGCAGTGGTTCGCCGGTCACATCATCAATGCCTTCAACCTTCGGCGGATTGAAGATGGTGTGGTAGATGCGCCCGGAACCTTCGTGAACCCGGCGGCCGGACATGCGCTTGACGATTTCTTCGTCATCGACGGCGATTTCCAGCACATGGTCGATTTCCAGACCGGCTTTCAACAGGGCTTCGGCCTGTGGAATGGTGCGCGGAAAGCCATCGAACAGCACGCCGTTCGCGCAGTCCGGCTGGGCCAGACGGTCCTTGATCAGGCCGATGATCAGGTCATCGGAAACCAGACCGCCCGAGTCCATGACGCTTTTGGCCTTCAGGCCCAGCTCGGTTTCAGCCTTGACTGCAGCGCGCAGCATGTCGCCTGTCGAAACCTGCGGGATGCCGAACTTTTCAGTGATGAATTTTGCCTGAGTACCTTTACCGGCCCCGGGAGCTCCCAGCAGAATCACGCGCATCGTCATGCTCCTCAAATTTTTTATAGTGAAATCATCGGATTCGCCTCGGGGGCCAATCTAAAAAATGAATCAGGCCAATAGGCCGAAAGGCTGATCAAGATACACAGCAGACCGAGGCCGCACAAGCCGCCGAAAGTCGCAGTAAGCGCAGGCGTACCGCCTTGTCAGCCTTGATTTCAGAGTGATATGACCTGTATCAAGGTTTACGGCAGGCCAGCCTGCAAATCCGGCGCTGGCCATCGCCGGACCGAAAAGGCCAGACGATGGCATGGGCCTCATCCATCAGCCGGTGTTGCGCAGACCGGCAGCAATCCCCGCTACAGACACCAGCAGCGCCAGTTCCAGAGGACTGTCCAGACTGGCTTCACGATTACGCGAGCGCGACAGCAGCTCTGCCTGAAGCAAATGCAACGGGTCAAGGTAGGTGTTGCGCAGACTGATGAATTCCAGTGTTTCAGGACTGTGGGCCAGCAGTTGCTTCTGGCCGGTCAACCCCAGAACCACATTGCACGCCTGCGACAATAGGTCGCGCAAATGTGCGCCCAAATGTTGCAGCTCGGCGCTGACCAGACGTTCGTCGTAGAGTCGGGCGATGTCCGCATCGGCTTTGGCGAGGACCATTTCCAGCATGTCGATACGGGTTCTGAAGAACGGCCACTGCTCACGCATCTGTGCCAGCACCTCACCTTCGCCGCGCTCCAGGGCTTTGCTCAGTGCCGCTTCCCAACCCAGCCAGGCGGGCAGCATCAGACGCGTCTGCGTCCAGGCGAAGATCCACGGAATGGCACGAAGACTCTCTACACCGCCCTCGCGGCGCTTGGCCGGACGACTGCCAAGTGGCAAACGCCCCAGTTCCTGCTCGGGTGTCGCCTGGCGGAAATACTCGACGAATTCAGGGTTCTCACGCACCACCGCGCGATAGGCGCTGACTCCGTCGCCGGCCATCTGGTCCATCATCGTCCGCCACGCCGGTTGTGGAGGTGGCGGCGGCAACAGGGTCGCTTCCAACACGGCGGCCAGATAAAGATTGAGGTTCTGTTCGGCGATGTCCGGCAGGCCGAATTTGAAACGAATCATTTCCCCTTGCTCGGTGGTCCGAAAACGCCCGGCCACAGAACCCGGCGGTTGCGACAGGATCGCCGCGTGCGCGGGACCGCCGCCACGACCGACTGTACCGCCACGGCCGTGGAACAGCAGCAATTCGACCTGCTGCTCGCGACAGATCTCCACCAGCCTTTCCTGAGCGCGGTACTGCGCCCAGGCCGCCGCCGTCGTGCCGGCATCCTTGGCCGAGTCGGAATAGCCGATCATCACCTCTTGCGGGCCGTGCAGACGCGAGCGATAGCCCGGCAGCCCGAGCAGCGTCTCGATCACTGGCCCGGCGTTATCCAGATCGGCCAGTGTCTCGAACAACGGCACCACACGCATGGGCCGCTGCAGCCCCGACTCCTTGAGCAGCAGCTGCACGGCCAGCACATCCGAGGCCGAGCCGGCCATCGAGATCACATAAGACCCCAGGGACGCCGCTGGAGCGGCTGCCACCTCCCGGCAGGTTGCCAGCACCTCTGCGGTGTCGGCTGCCGGCTTGAAGTAGCTCGGCAGCAGCGGCCTGCGGTTATTCAATTCACGCAATAGAAAGTCGATGCGGGCCTGCTCATCCCACTCTTCGTAACGACCCAGCCCCAGGTAATCAGTGATTTCGGTCATCGCTGCGCAGTGACGGCTGGAATCCTGGCGAACATCCAGACGCACCAGAAACAGACCGAATGTGACTGCGCGACGCAGGCAATCCAGAAGCGGCCCGTCGGCGATCACACCCATGCCGCATTCGTGCAGCGACTGGAAGCACAGCAGCAAAGGGTCCAGCAGTTCACGGTTGTCCCGCAGCACCGCTTCCGGCGCAGGCAAGGTTTCGCTCAATGAGGCATTGGCCCAGTTGCGCGTCGCACGCAAACGCTCGCGCAGACGTTTGAGCTCCGCCCGATAGGGCTCGGCACTGTCACCCACGCTGGCACGCAAAGCGTCACTGGCTTGCTGCATCGACAGTTCTGCGGCGAGATTGTCCACGTCACGCAGATACAGGTCAGCCGCCATCCAGCGCGCCAGCAACAGCACTTCGCGGGTGACCGCAGCCGTGACATTCGGGTTACCGTCACGGTCGCCGCCCATCCAGGAGGCAAAACGGATCGGCGCGGCTTCCAGCGGCAAATGCAGGCCGGTGGCCGCATGCAGCGCATGGTCAGCCTTGCGCAGGTAGTTTGGAATGGCGTGCCAGAGCGAGTGTTCAATGACCGCGAAACCCCATTTGGCTTCATCGACCGGCGTAGGTCGGATGCGCCGAATCTCTTCGGTGTGCCAGGCCTCGGCGATCAGCCGCTGCAGGCGCGAAGTAATCTGTGTGCGCTCGGTGCTGTTGAGATCGCGATGATCGAGTGCTGCCAACTGCGCAGCGATGGCGTCGTATTTCTGAATCAGCGTACGGCGTGCGACCTCGGTGGGGTGCGCAGTCAGCACCAGCTCGATTTCCAGTTTGCTCAGCTGACGTGCCAGGGCAGCAGGTGAATGGCCTTCGGCCTTCAGGCGATCAAGCAGCTCGGGCAGTACTCGCGACTCGAACGGCAGCGGCTGTTTATCGTCGCGGCGGTGCATGAGCTGATATTGCTCGGCAATATTGGCCAGGTTGAGAAACTGGTTGAACGCACGTGCAACCGGCAGAAGCTCGTCATCACCCAGCCCGTCGACGCTGGAACTGAGTTGCTCGGCCCCTTCTGCGGAACCGCGCCTGCCCGCTTTGGCACCTTTGCGAATACGCTCGATCTTGTCGAGAAATTCAGCGCCCCGCTGCTCACGAATCGTATTCCCCAACAGCTCACCCAACAGGTGAACGTCTTCGCGCAGACGCGCATCGATATCGGCCATCGTTCCTCTCCCGTTTTTTATCTGGGCTCAGTTGCGTACCCGCTCGGCAGCACGGGCATACGTGAATTCAAATCCGCTGTGCCAACAGTGCACCAAAAGCCTGCAATTGGACAAATGCTTCAGCAAAAACCTGAACGCCATCAGGGTTATTGATCGTGGCTTCACGCCCCTTCATATGATGGACAACATATTGGCATTCATCTGAAGGCCTCTGAAAAATCCTGACCGCTCAGTAGATATTTATCTGAACTATTCAAAAACCGCGCAGGTCGGAACGATTAACCATTACAGGAAAGCCCGAAAGGCAGTAGGCGGTTGTACAACCTGATGCCCGGACTTGATGCAACGACTGTCATGGATAACCACGTTGGAGTCAGACATTGGAGTTGATCAACATGAACACCCTAACTGCCAAAACCAAGTTCAAAGGCCTGCGCGGTCTCAAGCTGGCTGCGCTGGCACTCGGTAGCACCTTTATCCTGGCCGGTTGTGCCGGTAACCCGCCCTCCGAGCAGTACGCGGTTTCGCAATCGGCCGTCAACAGCGCTGTCAGCGCTGGCGGTACCGAGTTCGCGGCGGTAGAAATGAAGTCGGCTCAGGACAAGCTCAAAGCTGCTGATCTGGCCATGCAGGATCACAAATACGATGAAGCACGCCGTCTGGCTGAACAAGCCGAGTGGGACGCTCGCGTAGCAGAACGTAAATCTCAGGCCGCCAAAGCTGCCAAGGCCGTGCAGGACGCTCGTCAAGGCGTCAACGAACTCCGTGAAGAAGGCCTGCGCCAGGTGCAGTGATTGCCCTGCGCCCCCTTCTGTTTTCATGAATTCGTAACTGATTAAAGGACGACCCTATTATGCGTAAACAATTGATGATCCCTGCTCTGCTGGCCATGAGCGTTGCCTTGGCAGCCTGTGCAACCAAGCCGAACCCTAACCTGGAACAGGCTCGCAGCAACTTCACCGCGCTGCAGACCAACCCTCAGGCCACTCAAGTCGCAGCCCTGGAAACCAAGGACGCCAGCGAATGGCTGACCAAGGCAGAACAGGCCTTCCGTAACGATGAAGACGTACAGAAAGTCGATCAACTGTCGTACTTGACCAACCAGCGTATCGAGCTGGCCAAGCAGACCATCGCTCTGCGTACCTCTGAAGCAGCTCTGCAAAACGCTTCTGCCGACCGCGCCAAGGCCCGTCTGGAAGCGCGTGACGCGCAGATCGCTGCACTGAAAAACAGCCTGAACGCCAAGCAGACCGAACGCGGTACGCTGGTGACTTTCGGTGACGTACTGTTCGACTACAACAAGGCCGAACTGAAGCCAACCGCCCAGGGCGACATTGGCAAGCTGGCTGGCTTCCTGCAGGAAAACCCGGACCGTAAAGTGATTGTCGAAGGCTATACCGACAGCACCGGTTCGGCTTCCTACAACCAGTCGCTGTCCGAGCGTCGCGCCAACTCGGTGCGCATGGCTCTGGTACGCATGGGTGTAGACCCAGCGCGCGTTGTGACCATGGGTTATGGCAAGGAATACCCGGTTGCTGACAACTCCAGCAACTCGGGCCGCGCCATGAACCGTCGTGTGGAAGTCACCATCTCCAACGACAACCAGCCTGTTGCACCACGCTCTTCGATGAAATAAGCGACTGAGCTGCTGCACCGAAGCCCCGCCTGCGCATACAGGCGGGGCTTTTTCATGGGCGAGGGTTTTTACCGCTGTCTTTATTGCCGAGGCGTTTGCTGACCCAGGCAGCGTACTGCCTGCCTGCGATCATCGATCAATACGCCCGACAGACCTTTTCGTGATGTATCGAACAACACCAGTACGCCATCAACGCACTGCGCCACCTCGGCGGCGGGCGTGGCAGCGACTTTGTAATCCTCGCCGGGTACGGTTTTTAGCAGTGTGAATTCACCGAGCAGCAGCGCATCTTCTGGCTTTGCGAAGTGCAGGTAACCGTAAAACCACAGGCAGCCCACCGTGCCGATGACTGCACCGACAGCGCTGAGGATCATGCCATTGAGGTTACGGTCGCCACTCATGGCGCTGGCGGTGTGGCGGGGGTCGGGTAGTTGGGCACTTCCGCAAGGCGGCGCAGGCCGTTGAAATGCGTCGGATCGTCCAGATAGCGCAGCATCACCTGACGCCAGAGAGGGTCTGCGAATGTCTGTACGTGCTCGCCCCGGGTCAATTGCAATACGCGCGGTGGCGGCGCGGCCTTGTACAGCTCGATGCCGTTGGCGAGTGGCACCAGTGTGTCGTCCATGCTGTGAAAGATCAGCATCGGTGTGCCGGCCAATCGTGGCAGGCCGTTGACGGCACTGTCTGCCTCCGGGATCAGCCAGGACAAGGGCGTTTTCAATGGCCAGGTCAGCCACGATTTACTCAGCGAGTTTCGCGCGACGCTGCGGTAGCTGGCCGGCACGCTGTCCAGCACCAATGCCTTGAGCCGCGAGCGCTCCTGCGGGTGTTCGGACAGATAATGCACCGCCAGTGCTCCACCGATACTTTGTCCCAGAACCACAAGGGGTTTGCCTTGCACTTGCGGTGCAGTGTTCAACCAGTCGAAAGCGGCTTGAACATCCTGATAGACCGCCGGCAGGCTCGGCTCGCCCTGCGACTCGCCATAGCCGCGGTAATCCAGCATCAGCACTTGATAACCCTGCTCGGGCAACCACCAGACGCCACCAAGGTGCCAGGACAGGTTGCCACCGTTGCCATGCAGATGCAGCACCGTACCCTTCACCGGCACGCCTTCCCTGGCGGGCAGCCACCAGCCATGCAGGCGTGTACCGTCGGCCGCAGTGAGGTTCACGTCCTGATACTGCAGGCGCGCCTTGTCAGGCGTGAACGGAACACCTGGTTCGGGGTAGAACAACATCGAACTGCAACCGGTGAGCGCAAGGATCAGGGTGAAGATGCCGAGCAGTTTCAAATGAGGTTTCCTTGTTGTTTTCATCGCCACATCACCGCCGTGCTGGCGCAGAGCAATGGCACGATAGTTACAAGATTATCGTTCCTCACGCTCCAGCGTGGGAATGCCGTTCTGGACGCTCTGCGTCCGATCCTGACTGTGCAGCGCGGCGCAGATTTGTGACGCCGAGCGTCACCCACTGCGTGCCAACGCGGAGCATTGGCACGATAGTCAGTTCGGCCTACAAAATATTCGAGTAGTCCGCTTCGATGCGGTCCAGGCTCAGGTGGTTGAGGAAGTTGGAGAAGCACATCCAGGCCGACAGGGCGTTCATGTCCCGGAACTGCTCGGGCAGGTACTTGGGTGCAACCACCAGCCCTTCGTCCACCAGTTGGCGCAGGGTACGCATGTCTTCCAGCGTGGTCTTGCCGCAGAACAGCAGCGGCACCTGTTCAAGCTTGCCCTTGCGCACGGCGAGCTGAATGTAGTTGTAGACCATGATGAAGCCTTTCAGATAGGACAGGTCCTTGGTGAACGGCAAGCCGTTGGGCACCGAGCCGCGGAAGACGCGACTGGCATTGCCGTAGCTCTCCGACATGCCAAAACCCTGCTCGCGATAGAACTCAAACACCTGCAGAAAATCAGCGCCCTGCTCGGCCATGTGAATGGCGCGCGTGCGGTTGGTCAGCTTGCGCAGGCGGCTGGGATAGGATGCAAAGGCGATGACTTCCATGAGAATCGCCAGGCCTTCCTGCGTCACCGTCGATGACGGCGGCCCCTTTGACAGGAACGTACAGATCGGCTGGTTTTGCCCGTTCAGCGTGGTACCCACGTGCACCAGCCCTTCGTGCACTTCCAGCGCACGGACGTCGCGCTCGTTGAACATGGCGTCGGTGCGGATCTTGATGTAGTCGGCACCGGCAGCCGCATCAGCGACGATCCCATCGGATTCGAAAACCCGGATGGTCTCCTCGGCCTCACCGAACACGCGGTTCAAACGCGATTGCAGCAGCGAAACGGCGTCCTTGGCGGTGAGCGTTTTCGGCTCGTCCTTCAGGTCGCCGCGTCCGGCAATGTTGTTCAGGTAATCCGAAAGCATCAAGCCAAGATCGGCCAGCGTCGGGTCACCCGCATGAAAGGCGTCGGATGCCGCGCCGTACAGTTCCTGAGAAATCAGGCCGAAGTCGGACGTACCGCGGGCCTCGAGCATACGCACCACCATGCGGTACTCACGGCACATGCGGCGCATGATCTGACCGACCGGATTGAACTGCCCCAGTTGACGCGTGACGTCGCGCTCGATGTTCTGAAACTCCTGCTTCAAGGCGGAAGAGTCGAAACCCAGCGGACGGTTTTCGTAGTAGGCGCGGTCCACGGCAGGAAGCGCCTTGCCCTTGGCGGCCAGAAACTCCTTGCGGACGTTCTCATCCCATTTAACTGCATCCAGAATGCGAATCGGCGTCTGTGCAACGACGATCCGATCCGATAAAGCACGAATAGTCTGTTGATACTCGTCCACCGGTACTCCTTGGCTGGCTGTCACGCTACTGCATGGCGGCGCCGAACAACACGCCACCTCTGGAAAATATCGAAACCGGCAGGATCGTCAAGCCATCTGAACAGCCGATCCCAGGCACTCGCGCAGCAGTATAGTCACCCTCGAAGCGGCTGCGGGGTCCCCAGGACCAGACGCATCTGCCGCGTCAGGATACAGAGCATTTCTTCGTCCGCCTGACGCTGTGGCCCATGCAGCAGACCTTGATACTCAATGCGGCGAATAAGCCCCGTCAACACCTGAGCATCCTGATAGGGCTGCAGGGAACCGATCACCTGAAAGAACTGACAACTGCCTTGCAGAAGAATTTCCTGATGGGCCATGACCAGCGGCGTCAGGCGCGGGTTGATCAATGCTTCGTGGTAGAACGCCTGCTCGGCGATCAGATAGTCACGCCGGGTCAGCAATTGATGGCGAATATGCTCCGTCACCATACGCGCAATGTCGTCCGCCAGACGAAACCGGTCAGTCGGGCTCCCGGAACTGCGGCTCATCATCTCGCGCAGAATGCCTTCAGTGTTTTGCCACAGCCGCGCCAGATAGTCGGCACTGCGCTGTACATACTGGGCGAAGGCATCGGTCAGCAGATCATCGATGTCCTTGAAGTAATAGGTGGTTGCCGACAGCGGTACGCTGGCTTCGGCGGCCACTGCACGATGGCGTACGGCGCGTACGCCGTCACGCACCACGATACGCATGGCGGCATCGAGAATGACCTGCCTGCGTTGCTCACTGCCCTCACGCGCAGCCTTGCGCCCCTGATACTTGACACTTTTGGCCACCGCGCTCGCTACTCCGGCGGCCCCTTCTCTGGCAATCGTCACGACAGCTTCCTTATAAGTCGCTCTGAAATGAGTCGATCTGAAAAAACACTTAAAAAAAAGCCGCCCAATGAAGGCGGCTGTTTTTCCACTGATTACGCTTGCGGGCGCATGTGCGGGAAGAGGATCACATCACGGATCGATGGCGAGTCGGTGAGCAGCATCACCAACCGGTCGATACCGATCCCCTCGCCTGCCGTCGGCGGCATGCCGTACTCCAGCGCGCGGACGAAGTCGGCGTCGTAGTGCATGGCTTCGTCGTCACCGGCATCCTTGTCGGCCACCTGAGCCTGGAAGCGTTCAGCCTGATCTTCGGCGTCGTTGAGCTCGGAGTAGGCATTGGCGATTTCGCGACCGCCGATGAACAACTCGAAACGGTCGGTAACATTCGGGTTTTCGTCATTGCGGCGCGCCAGTGGCGACACTTCGAACGGGTACTGGGTAATGAAGTGAGGCTGTTCCAGCTTGTGCTCGACCAGCTCTTCGAAAATCATCACCTGCAATTTACCCAGACCTTCGAAGCCCAGCACCTTGGCACCGGCCTTTTTCGCGATGGCGCGGGCCTTGTCGATGTCCTGCAGGTCGGCAGCGGTCAGCTCGGGGTTGTACTTGAGGATCGAGTCGAACACCGACAGGCGCACGAACGGTTCGCCGAAGTGGAACACCTTGTCGCCGTAAGGCACGTCGGTGGTACCCAGAACCAGTTGCGCCAGTTCGCGGAACAGTTCCTCGGTGAGGTCCATGTTGTCTTCGTAATCGGCGTAGGCCTGGTAGAACTCGAGCATGGTGAACTCGGGGTTGTGCCGGGTCGAAACACCTTCGTTACGGAAGTTGCGATTGATCTCGAAGACCTTCTCGAAACCACCGACCACCAATCGCTTGAGGTACAGCTCCGGGGCGATACGCAGGAACATTTCCATGTCCAGCGCATTGTGATGGGTTTCGAACGGCTTGGCCGCCGCGCCACCGGGAATGGTCTGCAGCATCGGCGTTTCGACTTCGAGGAAGTCGCGCTTCATCAGGAAGCTGCGGATGTGAGCGATAACCTGCGAGCGCACGCGAAAGGTCTCGCGCACGTCTTCGTTGACGATCAGGTCGACGTAACGCTGACGGTAGCGCTGTTCGGTATCGGTCAGGCCATGGTGCTTGTCGGGCAGCGGACGCAAAGATTTGGTCAGCAGACGAACGCTGGTCATCTCGACGTACAGATCGCCCTTGCCGGAGCGTGCCAGAGTACCTTCGGCAGCGATGATGTCGCCCAGGTCCCAGGTTTTCACCTCGGCCAGGGTTTCTTCAGGCAGGGTCTTGCGGTTGACGTAGACCTGGATGCGCCCGGTCATGTCCTGGATCACCATGAACGAGCCACGGTTGAGCATGATGCGACCGGCAACCTTGACCGGAATCGCTGCCTCTGCCAGTTCTTCCTTGGTCTTGTCGACGTACTGTTTCTGCAGGTCATTGCAGTAGCTGTCGCGGCGGAAGTCGTTGGGGAAGGCCTGACCCTTGGCACGGCCTGCTGCAAGCTTTTCCTTGCGCAAGGCGATCAGGGTGTTTTCTTCCTGTTGCAGGGCTTGCGGGTCGAGTTGTTGGTCGCTCATGTCTTTAAAGATTCCATCACAGGTTCGCCCTCGCCTTGCGACGAGGGACTTGAGGTGTCGGCTGACGGTTTACAGCCCTTGCTTGAGGCTCGCGATCAGGTATTCGTCGATATCGCCATCAAGCACCTTGTCGCAGTCGCTGCGTTCGATGTTGGTCCGCAGGTCCTTGATACGCGAGGCGTCCAGTACGTAGGAGCGAATCTGATGACCCCAGCCGATATCGGACTTGGTGTCTTCGAGTGCCTGGGACGCTGCATTGCGCTTCTGCACTTCCTGCTCATACAAACGGGCCCGCAGCATTTTCATGGCGGTGTCCTTGTTCGCATGCTGGGAACGCTCGTTCTGGCAGCTGACCACGGTATTGGTCGGAACGTGGGTGATCCGCACCGCCGAGTCAGTGGTGTTTACGTGCTGACCACCGGCCCCGGAAGAACGGTAGGTGTCGATGCGCAGATCCGCCGGATTGATGTCGATTTCGATGTTGTCATCGATTTCCGGCGAAACGAATACGGCCGAGAACGAGGTGTGGCGACGGTTGCCGGAGTCGAACGGGCTCTTGCGCACCAGACGGTGAACGCCGATCTCGGTACGCAACCAGCCGAAGGCGTATTCGCCCTTGATGTGCACGGTAGCGCCCTTGATACCGGCGACTTCACCGGCAGACAGTTCCATGATGGTAGCGTCGAAACCGCGCTTGTCAGCCCAGCGCAGGTACATGCGCAGCAGGATGTTCGCCCAGTCCTGCGCTTCGGTGCCACCGGAGCCGGCCTGGATGTCCAGATAAGCGTTGTTGGGGTCCATGTCGCCGCTGAACATGCGGCGGAACTCGAGCTTTTCCAGCGATTCGCGCAGGCGCTCGACTTCGGCGGCGACGTCATCGACGGCAGCCTGGTCTTCTTCTTCGGCAGACATCAGCAACAGGTCTTTGGCATCGACCAGACCCGAGGACATTTCGTCCAGGGTTTCTACGATCTGCGCCAGCAGGGAGCGCTCGCGCCCCAGTTCCTGGGCGTAGGCCGGGTTGTTCCAGACGTTTGGATCTTCGAGCTCGCGGTTGACTTCGGTCAGACGATCATGTTTGTGATCGTAGTCAAAGATACCCCCGAATGGTTTCGGAGCGCTCGGACAAATCCTTGATGCTGTTTAGGATCGGGTTGATTTCCATGGTAGGCAGCACTCGCAGGCGAAATTTTCAAAGCCGGAGAGTATACCCCAGGCAAGGCCACGAAAGCAGCCCGTCGAGCGGGCGTTGTGAGGCCTATTTACCGGTCGCTGCCGGCGTCAGCCTGCCGCGACCTGATTGCGCCCGTTATTCTTGGCCTGATAAAGCCCCTTGTCGGCATCCAGAATCAGCTGACGGCTGTGCATTCCGAGCTGCGGCGTCACGGTTGCCACGCCGATACTCACCGTCAGGCTGGAGCCAGGCGCTGGCGCCATATGCGGGATATTCATGCCGGAGACACTCTGGCGCAGCTTTTCAGCCAGCAGACGCGCCCCTCCCGGCGAGGTGTTGGGCAGGACCATGGCGAACTCCTCGCCGCCGTAGCGAGCCGGCAAGTCCGACGGGCGACTGCAACTGTTGCGGATTGCCTTGGCGACCTGACGCAGGGCCTCGTCACCCTCAAGATGCCCGAAGTTGTCGTTGTAGGGTTTGAAGTAGTCCACATCGATCATCAGCAACGACAACTGGGTCTGCTCGCGAACTGCACGGCGCCACTCCAGTTCCAGATACTCGTCGAAATGGCGGCGGTTCGACAGCCCCGTGAGGCCATCGGAATTCATCAGGCGCTGCAGAACCAGATTGGTATCGAGCAGTTGTTGCTGGCTGACGCGCAGGGCCCGATAGGCCTCGTCGCGCTGCAACAGGGTCATGTACGAGCGCGAGTGATAGCGAATGCGCGCCACCAGCTCGATGTTGTCCGGCAGCTTGACCAGATAGTCGTTGGCCCCGGCCGTGAACGCCGCGCTCTTGATCAGCGGGTCTTCCTTGGTGGACAGCACGATGATCGGGATATCGCGGGTCAGCGGGTTGCTGCGGTACTCGCGAACCAGCGTCAGCCCGTCCAGGCCCGGCATCACCAGGTCCTGCAGAATCACCGTCGGCTTGATCTGCACGGCCTGTGCAATCGCCTGATGCGGGTCGGCACAAAAATGAAAGTCGATGGACTCATGGCCGGCCAGGCCGCGTCGTACGGCTTCACCAATCATGGCCTGATCATCCACCAAAAGCACCATTGCGCTGTTTTCATCCGGCGTCTTGAGCTCATCCGTTTGCAGGTCATTCATGATCTTTCTCCTGATCGCCGACTGCCACTGAGTTCAGCAGAGCAGTCATTGAGTAAATACCTCGATCAAGCGAGGTGCTATGGCGGGCAATGGGCAGATTTCCACGGCAGCATCAATGGCTGCGGCAGCCTTGGGCATGCCATAAACAGCAGAACTGGCCTGATCCTGAGCGATGGTCAGAAACCCCCGCTCACGCATGGCCTTGAGTCCCTGTGCACCGTCGCGCCCCATCCCGGTCAGCAGAACGCCGACCGCCTCGCCACTCCAATATCGGGTAACGCTCTCGAAAAACACATCAATCGAGGGCCTGTAAACTTCATTCACCGGCTCCGCTGTGTACGCCAGCGTGCCGTCCTTGAGCAAACGGATATGATGATTGGTGCCTGCCAGCAACACCACACCCGGCTGTGGCGTTTCGCCTTCCCTTGCCAGACGTACCGGCAGGCCGGAGGCCGAGCTCAACCACTCGGCCATACCGGCGGCGAAGACCTGGTCGACGTGCTGTACAAGGACAATCGCTGCCGGGAAACTCACCGGAAGCGCCTTGAGCAGAATCTCCAGCGCTGCAGGCCCGCCTGCCGAGGAACCGATCGCCACGAGCCGGTCACGTTTCGACGGCGCGGAAACCGGCGCAACCGCGACCCGTTCAACGCCGACACGCTGGCCGATCAGCCAGTCGATATTGAGGATCTTGCGCAGCAGGGGCGCCGCCGCCTCTTTTGGATTGGGGCCACCAATGGCCGGCGTGTCCACCACATCCAGCGCGCCGTGCCCCATCGCTTCGAACACGCGGCGCATGTTCTGCTCGCGGTCGACGGTCACGATAACGATAGCGCAGGGTGTTTCGGCCATGATCCGGCGGGTGGCTTCGACGCCATCCATCACCGGCATGATCAGATCCATCAGGATCAGGTCCGGGGTCTGCTCGACGCAACGCTGCACGGCGTCGGCACCATTGGACGCCACCCAGATGATCTGATGCGCGGGCTCGAAAGCCAGTGCACGGCGCAGGGCTTCGATGGCCATGGGCATATCGTTGACGATGGCAATCTTCATCCTTGCGCGTCTCCTATCAATTCGACGACAGCGTCGAGCAAGGCATCATCGTGGAAACTGGCCTTGGCCAGGTAATAATCGGCGCCAGCGTCCAGGCCGCGACGCCGGTCCTCTTCACGGTCCTTGTAGGACACGACCATGACCGGCAGGGACTGCAAGCGGGTATCGCGGCGCAACAGGGTCACCAGCTCGATACCGTCCATACGCGGCATGTCGATGTCGGTAATCAGCAGGTCGAAGTCCTCGGCGCGCAGCGCGTTCCAGCCGTCCATTCCGTCCACGGCCACCGACACCTGGTAGCCGCGACTGAGCAGCAGCTTGCGCTCCAGCTCGCGCACGGTCAAAGAATCATCGACGACCAGCACGCGTTTGCGTGACACTTGGTCTGCCTGACGAGTGCGTCGGTCGATGCGCTCCAGGCGGCCGGTATTCAGAAGTTTTTCCACCGAGCGCAACATGTCTTCGACATCGATGATCAGCACCACCGAACCGTCGTCGAGCAAGGCCCCCGCCGACACGTCCTGAACCTTGCCCAGGCGCGCATCGAGCGGCATCACCACCAGCGTGCGCTCACCGATGAAGCGTTCAACGGCCACGCCATAAACAGCATCACGCTCACGAATCACCACAACCTTGAGGGTTTCTCCGGCCTTCTGCGCAGCCGGTCGATTCAACAGCTGACTGGCCGAAACCAGACCGACATGGCGCTCTTCATCCCAGAAATGCTGACGCCCTTCCAGTTGCAGAATGTCGTCAGGCTGCAGGTCGCGCATGCGCTCGATATGAGCCAGCGGGAAGGCATACGCTTCACCGCCCACTTCCACGACCAGGCTGCGTACCACTGAAAGCGTCAGCGGCATTTCTATCCTGAAGCGACTGCCCTCGCCCGCCCATTGCTGCAGCTCGACGCTGCCGTGCATCTGGCGAACCATATGCTGCACGGCATCGAGGCCGACACCACGGCCGGAGATCTGCGTGACCTTGTCGCGCATGCTGAAGCCCGGCAGGAACAGAAAACTCAGCAGTTCCTCCTCGCTCAGCTGCGCAGCGGTCTCGGCCGGCGAAAGCTTGCGGTCGATAATGTTCTGGCGCAGACGTTCAAGGTCCACGCCGCCACCGTCATCGCTCAACTCAACGACCAGCAAGCCAGCCTGATGCGACGCCTGCAGACGAATCAGACCTTCAGGGTCCTTGCCGGACGCCACGCGCTTTTCGGGCGACTCGATGCCGTGGTCCACGGCGTTGCGCAGCAGGTGAGTCAAGGGTGCATCGAGCTTTTCCAGCACATCGCGATCGACCTGGGTCTTCTCGCCTTCGATCTGCAAGCGGACCTGTTTACCCAGCTCACGCCCCAGATCCCGGACCATGCGCGCCTGACCATTCAGTACGTCGGCGAAGGGTCGCATGCGGCACGCGAGTGCCGTGTCGTATAACAGTTGCGCACGTTGTGCCGACTGCCAGCCGAATTCATCCAGCTCGGCAGTCTGCCGGGCCAACACCTGCTGCGCCTGGGACAGGAGGTTGCGCGCGTCCTCCAGGGCTTTTTGCACATCGGCCGAAGGACCTTCTTCACCAAAGCTGGCCCCCAATACCTCCAGCGCACGGTCGCTGCTGCTTTGCAGGCGCTTGAGACGCTGCATACCAGCCAGCAAAGGCTTGAGGCGCTGAGTCTCGACCAGCGATTTGCTGGACATGTCCAGCAGCCCGTTGAGGCGCTCGGCGGTGACTCGTAACACGCGTTCGCCGCCCTCGGCCACACGGCGTTCACGCAAGGGCGTGAACGGTGCCTCTGGTTCCGAAGCCGGCATGGCGGCTGGACTGGCAGGCGACGCGGCGGCCGACGGCGCTGCGACAGACTCAGGCGCTGGCGCAACCGACCCGCTTGACGTCTCAAGCTGCAGCATCGCGCTGGCCAGCAAGGCCTCCGAGGCTGGATCCGGCAGTGGTGTACTGACCGTACGCGCCGTGCCAGCGCCGGAAGCCAGCAACGTATTGAGCCTTTCGACATAACTGTCGATATCAGGCTGACCAATACCGTCGCTGCCGGGCGTGGCGATACGCATCAACAGGTCGGTCCCCGACAGCAGCGCGTCGATATGCTCGGCCTGAAGCAGCAGGCGCCCTTCCTGAGCGCTGACCAGACAGTCTTCCATCACATGCGCGACACTCACGCCGAAATCGACGCCGACAATCCGCGCTGCGCCCTTGAGCGAGTGAGCAGCACGCATGCAGGCTTCCAGCTGATCCGCCTGGGTCGGGTTACGTTCGAGTGCCAGCAGGCCCGCACTCAATACCTGGGTCTGCGCGTCGGCTTCCAGCGTGAACAGTTCGAACAGCGAGGCGTCACGCATTTGATCTGGCGTCATGTGAGGCTCCGATACACCGCCGACAACAACTCTTCTTCGTCCAGCCAGCGCAGGCTGCGGCCCTTCCATTGCAGCACGCCACGGGTGAAACGGGCATTGGCATGCGTGCCGGATGCCGAAGCAGCTTCCAGCTCACGCTCGTCGATGGCGTGAATACCGTCCACCTCGTCGACCGGCACCACGACCGGGCCGCCTTCGACGCTGACGATCAACATGCGCGGTACCACCCGCGTCGACGGGGTACTCACCGCGGTGCTGTCCAGCCCGAGCAGCTCGACCAGCGAGATGCACGCTACCAGAGCGCCGCGTACATTGGCGACACCCAGCAATGCACGCGAACGCTGGTGTGGCAGTGAATGGATGGTCTGACTGGGAGCGACTTCCGAGAAGCAGCGCGACGCCAGCCCCAGCCACTCTTCACCAAGCCGGAATACCAGAATCGAGCGCGTCTCGATGTCGCGCAGCAACACCGAACCCTGAAACTGCTCAGGCGACTCCTGGACCAGCGAGTAGCGGTCCAGCAGACGGGTGGCGGCAGCCGAATAAACCGCGCAATTGCGGCAGTGGATATGCTCTGCAAGCAACGGGCAGGAGCGATCGCCGTGAATGCCGATGCGGTTCCAGCAATCATCGATATCCAGGGCCTGATCATGGGTCAGACTGGAAAAACCGGACACGCCCGCCATCATTGGTTTCCTTGTTTATTCGTGCCACGTGCTGCGCGGTCCTGCAAGCGCCGGGCGCCAGCAGTGTCACCTTGGGCAGCCAGCAATGCTGCCAGTTGGGCCAGCGATTCGGAGTGCTGCGGTTGCAGATACAGCGCCTTGCGATAGAAGCCCTGCGCCTGTGGCACCTGGCCTTCCACTTCGCTGAGCAGACCCAGCCAGTAAAACACCTGCGCGACCGGCTCATGCTGCTGCAGGTAACGCTCGCACGCAGCCCGAGCCTCAGCACTTTTACCTTCGTTGGCCAGCCCCGCGATCCTGTCGAGCAAGGCCGAAACATCGCTGTTGCCTGCCGCAGCGACGGGTTTCGCGACGGGCGCAAAAGCTGCGGATGTTCGCGGCGCAGGTCGTGGCGCGACCGCTCTGGCAGGTGCCTCGACCACCGGACGCGATGCCATCGGTGCAGCGACAGGCACCGGCACCACCGCATCGACGGGCGCGTGCCGGAAGGCGAAGGACTGGGCGATACCCGTCGAGCGCATGCCGATACCCGCCAGCAGATTGCCCTCCGCCGGACCGATAAACAGCAGGCCGTCTTCACGGGTCAGTTGTTTGAGGACCTTGAATACATGTTGCTGGGTCTGCCGATCAAAATAGATCACCAGGTTGCGGCAGAAGACGATGTCATAGGCCACTTGTGAAGCGAGTTTCGGGTCGAGCAGGTTACCCGGCTGAAAACTCACAGAGTCGCGAACACTGTCAGCGATTTCAAAGCCGTCAGCGACAGGACTGAAATAGCGCTCGCGATAACTGATGTCGCTGCCACGAAACGAGTTTTTGCCGTAGACACCGTGCTCGGCCTTGGCAATCGAAACAGGGCTGATATCGATGGCATCGACCTTGAATTGCCGGGCGTCGACACCGGCGTCGAATAACGCCATGGCAATGGAATACGGCTCCTCACCGGTCGAGCACGGCAGGCTGAGAATGCGCAAGGGGCGCGCACCGGCAATACCGGCGATACGCTCGCGGGCCAGCATACCCAGGGTGACAAATGATTCGGGATAACGAAAGAACCAGGTCTCGGGAACGATCACCGCTTCGATGAGCGCCTGCTGCTCCTGCGGCGACGAGACCAGAAGATGCCAGTACGCATCACTGTCAGGGCAATTGACAGCCGTCGCACGCTGACGCAAGGCGCGCTCGATGATCGCTTCGCCGACGGACGTCACATCCAGTCCGATACGCTCCTTGAGAAAGCTGAAGAAGCGCGAATCATCCACCTTCATCGCGCGTCCTCGAGCAGCTCAAGGTCAATCGGCGGCACCGGGTACAACAACTCGCGGACCGGCTCGCTCAACAGTTCGTGAACATGAATCCACTGCAGCAGGCCCTGCTCGTCCTCGCGGACCGGCCCCAGGTAAGGTGACAGGCGATTGTCCAGCCCGTACGCCTTGAACTGCGCAACCGGGCAGCGCAGCGTTTCGGTCGCCTGCTCCAGAATCAGCCCGAGCAACTGAGCCGGGTGCGCGTCGTCGTAGCGATAATGCACCAGCACCATGCGCGTACTGGTACGCGAGCGCGCTGGCTGACCGGAATTCAGCGCGCTGATGTCGATCACCGGGACAATCTCGCCGCGATGAGCAAAGATTCCCGCCACCCAGTGCGGTGCCTGGGCAATCGCCTTGAGTTTTACCCGCGGCAGGATTTCGGCGATCTCGGTCGCGTCCAGCGCATAGCGGTCTTCGCCGATGCAAAACAGCAGAAAAAGCTTGCTGGCGGTCAGTGGCGTGCCATTGCGCCTCGGCGATTGATCGCTCATTGATCCTTCAGACCTTGAAACGCGAAACGCCGCTGCGCAGCCCGACCGCGACCTGACTCAACTCGTCGATCGCGAAACTGGCTTGGCGCAGTGATTCGACGGTCTGGCTGCTGGCATCCGCCAGTTGTACCAGCGCCTGATTGATCTGTTCGGCGCCGGTGGCCTGGGCCTGCATACCTTCGTTGACCATCAGCACACGAGGTGCCAGCGCCTGAACCTGATGGATGATCTGCGACAGCTGCTCACCGACCTGGGTGACCTCGAACATGCCACGGCGCACCTCTTCGGAAAACTTGTCCATGCCCATCACACCCGCAGACACCGCAGACTGGATTTCCCGCACCATCTGCTCGATGTCATAAGTGGCGACGGCAGTCTGGTCGGCCAGGCGACGGACCTCGGTGGCAACCACTGCAAACCCGCGACCGTATTCACCGGCCTTCTCGGCCTCGATGGCGGCATTGAGCGACAGCAGGTTGGTCTGGTCGGCGACCTTGACGATGGTGACGACGACCTGATTGATGTTGCCGGCCTTCTCGTTGAGGATCGCCAGCTTGGCGTTGACCAGATTGGCAGCGCCCATCACCTGATGCATGGTGTCTTCCATGCGTGCCAGGCCCTGCTGGCCGGAACCGGCGAGAACCGACGCCTGATCCGCCGCCGAAGTGACTTCGGTCATGGTGCGCACCAGGTCCCGCGAGGTGGCGGCGATTTCCCGCGACGTGGCGCCGATCTCGGTGGTGGTTGCAGCGGTCTCGGTGGCGGTAGCCTGCTGCTGGCGTGACGTTGCAGCGATCTCGGTGACCGAGGTAGTGACCTGTACCGAGGAGCGCTGCGCCTGGGCAACCAGCGCGGTGAGCTCGGTGACCATGTCGTTGAAGCCGGTCTCGACCGCATTGAACTCGTCCTTGCGCGACAGGTTCAATCGAGTGCTCAGGTCGCCGGTACGCATGACGTCCAGGATCCGAACGATCAATTGCATCGGTGCCGTGATCGAACGCATCAACAGCAGACCGCAGGCCGCAGCCGCCAGCACGGCGACCAGCAGCGACAGGATCATGCTGATCTTGGCAGCCAGCACGGCGTTGACAATGTTGGCGGTGGCCTGATCAGCCAGCTGTTTATTGGCCACAATGAGATCATTGAGCTGCTTGCGTCCCGTGAGCCAGACCGGGTTCACTTCGCCATAGAATTCGGCGCGCGCGCCTGCGTAGTCGCCGCTATCGTACTTGGCGTGAACATCGGCGAGCATGCGCGAATAGGCTTCGCGGCGCTTTTCGAAGAGCGCGAAGCTGTCTCTGTCTGCATCATCGAAGATGGACTTTTTGTAGCCGTCCATCTGTGCCTGCAGGTTTTCGTCAAAGCCCTGAAACTGGTCCTTTTCCTGCTTGGTCAACGGCCGCGCCTGCCCTTCGGCAATCAGCTCCAGCGTGCGGATGTAACTCTCGCCCCAGGCACTGCGCACCAGGGTGCTGTAATACACGCCGGGCAACGCATCCAGACGCACATCTTCCTCGCTGGACTCGATGGACAACAACCGTGAATAAGATACAACGACCATCAACAGCATGATTGCGATGATGACGGCGAAACTCGCCAGAATCCGTTGGCGCAAGGTCCAGTTCTTCACAGTCAGCCCTCAAGAGTTCAACGACGGCGTCGGGCCGTGTTCAAGAAGTGGACCGACGGACGGTCCAAACGGCGTGAGTATAGCCCAGCCGTAAAACGTTACATGGGTAATACAGAACGAAGTCACGGCCGCTATCGATCACCGCTCCTTCACCCATCCAATGTCTTGTCGGCCATCGCCACCACTACTTGAGCGATGGTCTTCAGAAACAGCGAAAGCACATAGATAGTTAGCACTTGTACGGCAAGTCACGACCGTAAGCTTTGTCGTTGTTCATTCACGACAAGGCACTTAAATGCTGGATCTATCTCTGTCGGGCAAGGCTTCTGCACTCCCGCATCTGCAACTGATAAAAGACAAAGCCCCGGAGTGGCTGCTTCAGGCTGAGCCGCCAACCCATGCGGCCTTGCGCAAGGCCTCTCGGCGCCCCGTGCAATGGCTGAAAGGCGCACGCAAGTCCAGCCCTGATCAGGTCGCCGAACTGCAGCGCCTGTATGCCGAGCACCGAAAGCACGAGCACCTGGTTCGCCCGACGCTGGATCGCCTGTCGACGCTGGAGGACTTCGCAAGGCCCTTGCTGACAGCCGCCATCAAGGACCGCTTCGGGCTGGAGGTGGACGTCACCGACACCTGGCTGTTCCACGCCAGTCGGGCGCGGGTCGATCAATCGTTCAATACGGCATCCAGAGACCCTCTAACGCAGGCAAACATTGCACTGAGGGCCGCGACCCAGAGCCTGCTCAAGGCTGCGCTACAGAATTTCGAAGCCTGGGAAACCGCACCGGGCGCAATGGACGCCAGCACCGGTATCAAGGCCCAGGTGTTTTCTTCCTTTGAAATCCTCGGCCCACAGATCACCGGCAAGTCCCTGCCTATTTCCCCGGCCGGCTTTGCGGCGCTGTGCCGTGAGCTGGACCTGGGCGGCCAATATCAAGCGCATATCCAGACCGCCTTCAGCACGCCTTCGACCCCTGACGAAACGGAAGACGCTGCGGCATCGAGGCTGCGCCAGACCTTCATGCAGCTGGAAGCATCGTCGATCCGGCTGCAGTTGCAGATTGCATCCCTGCAACAACAGATCAGCCCGGATTTGCAAGGCGCATTACTGGAGCTTCTCGATGGCAAGCAACAAGTCCGCCTCGATAACCGGCCAGTCAACTGCAGCGTTGTGTGCCTGGGCGATATCGAACTGAGCGGTCTTCTGGTTATTGGCAAGGACCGGGATATTGCCACTCAGGCAGAGCGGATTGTGGTGTATATCCCGGATGATCCCGTTGCGCCGTTGAAGGAATACGACTCGGTCGAAGTCTTCATAAATGAATTACGCGACCGGATGTTCATCAACGACTACCTGAACTTCTTCATGCGCTTCATACCGGCGCGCCATCGAAGTGCCTTGTTTGAAAAGTTATCCGAGCGCCTATACCCCAAAGTCAAGAAAGGCGGCATTTTCGAGCGCAAGTGGCTGGAGCGTGAGGCGGACCGAAACGCCCGACTCCACCTGAGAGAAACCGTGCTGCAAGGTCCACTGCTGGACAACCTGCACGAGCGCAAACGCGAGGCTTTGCGCGACGACGCACTGTTTCATGGTGTGCCTACAGCAGAACAGGATCAGAAAACCTTCGATGAGCGCGTGCAGTACTTCATGGACACCGCCTTCAATGTCCTGAATATCGCAGGCTTCGTCGTTCCGGTATTGGGCGAAGTGATGATGGCCGTCACCGCCATTCAGCTGGTTCACGAAGTGTATGAGGGCGTGGAAAGCTGGGCCAAGGACGAGAAACAGCAGGCGTTCGCCTACCTGTTCGATGTAGTCGAGAACGTTGCCCTGATATCGGCTCTTGGCGCTGCATCGACGGGCGCCGCAGGTATCCCGGCGGTACAGGCGCCCGAGTTCGTAAACAGCCTCAAGCCCGTGGATTTGCCGGGCGGCACGACCCGCCTGTGGAAGCCTGACCTGACGCCCTTTGCCCATGACATCGTACTGCCCAAGGGTCTGCAGCCCGACGCTACCGGGCTGTACACCTGGCAAGGCAAGCAGTGGTTGCCACTTGAAGGACGTACCTATTCAGTCAGCCCTGCCACGAGCGGCGACGGTTACCTGATCGAGCACCCGACCCGCGCGGACAGCTATCGGCCCGCCTTGCGGCACAACGGCGCAGGCGCATGGCTGCATGAGCTCGATCAGCCGCTGGAGATGGAAGGCCTGAACCTGTTTCGACGGTTGGGCTATTCCAGTGAAACGTTTTCGGACAGTACCGCCAGGCGCATCGTCAAGGTCAGCAACACGCCTGAATCCGTGATGCGCGAGGCACTGACCGATCAGCGTCGTCCTCCGGCATTGCTTGAGGACACGGCGCGCCGGTTCAGGCTGGACCAGGAGATCGAGTGTTTCATCGAACAGCTGGAAGCCAACGATACGAACGCCGCGGCGCCCCTTCAACTTGAACTGTTGAGCCAGGACCGTGGCTGGCCGAGCAATCGCGCCTTGGTACTGGTGGATGCCGAGGGCCGCACGCTGCAGACATTCGCTCCGGCCTATCAGCCGGTCGTGTCTGACACCCTCAACATCACTGTTCATGCCGACCAGCCGGATGCCCTGCGCCAGGTGCTGGAAAAGCTGAGCAACAACGAAATCCGCACCCTGCTCAACGAAGAGTTCGGTGCAGGCCAGCTTGGCATGTCACCGCGACTGATCACGTTACGGGCGCAATTGGCGGCACGCGCCCGTACCACGCGGGGCTGGCTGTTCGAGTCTCATTACCGCGCATTGAACACCACCGAGGCGCAAGGTGCGCAAACCCTGCAGAAGGCATTTCCCGGTCTGCCGCCTTTGGTAACCGAGGAACTGGCCAGCCATGCCTCGCCTGCCGAAAGACTGCAACTCGTGGCAGAACGACGTGTACCGTTGACCATTGCCGAAGAGGCCAGCGCCTATTTACAACAGGTAAGGCTGGCGCGGGCCTATGAAGGGCTTTATCTGACCTCGGTCTACAGTGCCGACACTGACTGCCTTGCATTGCACAGCCTTGAAGCCCTGCCGCAATGGCCGCCCCAGGTCAGACTTGAGGTCCATGACCGGTATTTCGGTGGCCGCTTGATCGACAGCATCGGCCCCGAGGATGCCCCCGTACGCAAAGTACTGATCAAGGACGGCAATCGTTACCAGGCCCGTGACGCTGAGGACCAGCACCTGCACGGGCTGGACGATCTGTACTCGTCCGTGCTGCACGCCCTGCCCGATGCCCAACGCAAGCAATTGGGCTTTGCCCGGACCAGCGAGGGCCAGACGCTGGCAGCGCTGATTCAGGACAATCCCCTGCCCCGCCAGCACCTGGCACCATTGCTGAAAATGCAGGCGATCAAGCCAGGCTCGAAATCCCCCATGCGCCTGGCTGACGGTCGCCTTGGCTACCCTCTGAGCGGTAGCGGCAGAGTCGACTGGCACATGACCGACGAGAGTCTGCTGGACAAGATCCGCACACTTGAGCTGGAGGATGCGTTTCCCGAAGACATCCTCGACCGTCTGCGCCACGCCGGCTGGGACAACAGAACCATCGATACGCGACTCAACGACCTGCTGGGCGAGCAAATGCTGTTGCGCGCAAGTCTCGACGCCTGGACCTATGAATCCGTGGCAATGCCCCCCATGAGTCAGGCTCATATCGACAGTCGCACGCGCATCCACGAAGCGATCTGGAGCCACTGGCGCCTCAACAACCTCCCCGAGATAGGACGGACGCTTGAGCCGCTGCGCCTGCACCATGTCTCGCTGAGTGATTTTCCGCAACATCTGCCGGACTTCGTCTTCAACCGCGTTACCGCACTGCACCTGGAAAACATATCGGTCGAGTCCGGAGCGCGACTCGATCCAGCGGATATAACGCCAGCAGGCATGAACCTGCCCCGACAGTCGACCAACAGCGTCGAACTTGGCGCCTTCCTGCAGCGCTTCCCGCATACCCGCGCACTGAACCTGATCAGTGAGCCCGCCTCCCGTCTGGCCCCCGAGCCCTCGATCTTTCTCAACCTGCCTCAGCAAGTGTCCCGTGTGCTGCCCCAACTGACCGAACTGGGGCTGATCAACCAGGGCATTTTTCTGGACCAGGCGCAAATGGACCCCTTGCGCAGCATGCCTGGCCTGAGGATGCTGAACCTCAGTGGCAATCGCCTGATCAGCGTGCTGCCCATGGACCTGAGCTGGCTGCACCTCGACCGGTTGGTGCTGGAGCGGGTCAGCATGCACCGCTGGCCGTCCTGGCTGACCGACATAATCCCGAACAACATTCGCGAACTGTCGGTGGCGCACAATAACCTGACGGAACTGCCCGGGTGGATCCTCGACAATCCTCCCAGCCCTGAGCATCGGACAGTGATTGACTTGCGCGGCAACATCCTGTCCCGACACACTGCGATGCATGCACGTATCAATGAAGCGGTAGCCGGCAGTTCCTTCAGTTTTGTCATGGACACTCCGGTTGCCGTGCAGGCCGCTGTAAACAGGCAATTGAACGAAGGTGCAGAATTATTTGCCGCCGTTGATCGGTGGACGCATGCCTCCAGCTCGATGGCCTTACCGAGCGAGCAGACCCTCGAATCACGCCGTCAGATCGGCAGGCTTCTGACCGATCACTGGCGAACCTTCAGCCTGGGGCAAATCCACAGTCCACTGCGCCTCGCAGACATTGCGTTGGCCGACTTTCCCCGACACCTGCCGGATTTCTTTTATCGCCAGGTACGCTATCTGCATCTGAGCAGAATCATTGGCACAGCCGCTGATCTGGATCAACTGTTGCGCCGCATGACGGATCTGACCTCGCTGGAAATAAGCGGGCATGTCGCCCCCCTGCTGCAACTGCCACCGGCGCTGCTCGAGCTTCGATCTCTTCGTACACTATCGCTGATGGATCAAGGGATGCTGGTAGAGCAACAGCACATCGATTTCTTCGGCCGGATTGCGACGCTTGAAAGGCTGGAGCTGGATGGCAACCGGATCGGTGCCATCAGCGACCTGGCCAGCCTCAGTGGCACAGCACTTAACTGGCTGTCACTGAACAACATCGGATTGGTCGAATGGCCAACCTGGGTGGAGAGCATGGTCCCAGCCCAGATCAGGACACTGTTGCTGGAAGGCAATCTGATCAGCGAACTGCCAGAACACATACTCGCCAATCCCGGCAGCGAGTTTTCGCACACGGAAATAAGCCTGCTGAGCAATCCGCTTTCCGAAGACACCATGCGCCGGGCACATCTGTCAGAACGTTATGGACGCTCTTTCACCTTCGACATGGATCTGCCGCCCGAGCTCAGCGCGATGGACTGGACGGAACACCATGA
Source organism: Pseudomonas cerasi (assembly GCF_027983475.1). NCBI lineage: Bacteria > Pseudomonadati > Pseudomonadota > Gammaproteobacteria > Pseudomonadales > Pseudomonadaceae > Pseudomonas > Pseudomonas cerasi. The sequence continues at coordinate 476,140 of NZ_JAQJVM010000001.1, read as the reverse complement.
CTCGGACGCATCGATCTCTGATTATCTGTCATCAGATGACAGTCGGGCATCGACTCCGGAGCCCGTCACCGTCGAGCCCTGGCTGGACGACAGCAACCCGTTGAGCGCCGGGCGGCGTGAGATGTGGGAGCAACTGGAGGCCAGCGAGCACACCCGCAACCTGCTCGACCTGATCGACTCGCTGCGTCGCAGCGCCGATTATCGCAACATCACCAGCCGCACAGCACTGCGCGAGCGCGTCTGGCGGGTACTGACCGCAGTGAGTCAGGAGCCTCAACTTGGAGAGACCCTCAACGCCATCGCCGAAGAACCGCTCAGGCTGTTTCGTGACAACGACACTTGCCCGGACGGCATTCTTCTGGAATTCAACCAGATGGAGGTGCTGGTGTTCGTCCGGCAGTCGTTGCAGGACGTCGTAGCGGAGCAGCGCGGCGCCCTGTTGTATCGGCTGACCGTCCGGCTGTATCGCCTCTCCGAGCTGGATGCCGCAGCCCGCGAACAGTCCGGGGGCCGTGATGAAGCCGAGGTGCGTCTGGCGTATCGCACGCACTGGGCCAGCGCGCTGGACTTGCCAGTACCACCGGAAGGCATGCTTTTCCAGGCTCACGCAGCCATCAGACCCGGGGAGTTCGACACTGCAATGCTTCGCGTGCAAAACGGAGAACGCGGCGAGCCCTTCCTGCGCTTCGCTCAGCAGCAGGATTACTGGATCAGCTACCTGCGTGAAACCCACACTGGACGCTTCGAAGCACTCGAACGTACCTACAGGACTGAACTGAACCAGCTCACCGACGAGTTCGAACAACGCAATATCAGTCTCGAAGACCCGGAGTATGAAGAACGGATTGTAGAGTTCGAAGCCACATTCAAGGAGCAGCAGACAGCGCTGATCAGGGAACTGACCAACGCCGAAGGAATGGAACACCCCTGATCGGGGCAGTTGCCTGGCACACAAGGCGTGCCAGGCAACTCACTGGCCGGAGAGCCGGTTTACTCAGCGTTCCGCACCTGGCCTTCAAGCTCGGTCTTGAGGCCGGGTTCCAGCTTTAACTCACGCGCCAACTCATCGAGGTAGGCGCGTTCCATGAAGTGCTCTTCATCCACCAGCATCACACTGGCGATGTACATTTCCGCCGCCATTTCCGGCGTGGTCGCGGCCCGGGCCACCTCTGCCGGGTCCAGCGGCTTGTTAAGCTCGGCGTGAAGCCATTGCTGAAGCGTCTGATCGTTGTTCAGTTTGGTGAACTCACCTTCGATCAGTTCGCGCTCACGCTCATCGACATGGCCATCGGCCTTTGCGGCGGCGACCAATGCGCGCAGGATTGCCTGGCTGTGCTGCTCGGCTTCAGCCTCGGGCAGCCGGTCGATGGTTTGCGGTTCACGTTGAGCGGCAAGCCCCTGGCTGGACTGCCAGTTGTTGTATGCCTTGTAAGCCAGTACTCCTAGCGCCGCCAGGCCTCCGTAGGTCAACACCTTGCCGCCCATCCCGCGGGTACGCTTGCCGCGCAGAAGACTCATGGCACCTGCGGCCAGGGCGCCACCACCGGCGCCGGACAGCAGACCACCCAGTCCATTCTGGGAACCGCCCTGTCCTTTGCCACCGCCAAGCAGGCTGCCGAGGCCATTGATCAGTGAGTCGCTGCCCGACGATTGCTTGCCGGATTTGCCTTTGTTCTTGTCCTGCAACATGCTTTGTCCGGACTTGAGCAATTGATCGAGTAAACCACGCGTATTCACAGGAAGCCTCCTACAAGGTTTGTCAGATGAGTCATTGACCAACAAGTTGAAGAGAAGTCACTGTCTGGCTATTACCGGTGTGCTTCCGGATGTTACGGGTTTGAGCAGATACCCGTTCGTCAATCTGCCCCGCCTATTGGCGAACTGCGTGCAACCCGCACCTGTGGCGAAGAGTCAATAAAGTACAGGCTGCAGGTAAAAGCAGGTATGCAGCCCCTTTCCTGAACTGAGCAAACACACATCCCTATTCATATGAATACCCTTGCCTCTTCATGCAGATTTTCAGGAGCTTGTCCGAAGTGATATCGCCCACTGGTTTCCCGACCGCCAACGGCAAGGCCGCCGGGATTATCCGATCCAGGGACTGGAGTCAGACTTCACTCGGACCGATCGAGCATTGGCCGGTATCGCTGAAAAACACCCTGAATCTGATCCTCAATTCTCCGGAGTCCATGTACCTGCTCTGGGGACCGGATCTGGTGTTTTTCCACAATGACGCCTATACCCCGATCCTCGGCCCGCGCAAGGACGACGCTATCGGCGCACTCATTCCGGATCTGTGGGCAGACGTCTGGGACCAGGTCGCGCCGCTGGTGATCGACGCCCTCGCCGGCAAGCCCTGCCACTACCAGGACTTGCCGCTGTCCATGGCACGCTACGGCGAGGTCGAGCAGACATGGTGGTCATTCTCGTTTTCACCGGTCATCGACGAGCATGGCGTGGTAGTCGGCATGTTCTGCATTACCAACGAAACCACTGCGCATGTTCTCAATCAGCAAGCGCTGCAGGAAAGCGAGCGCAAACGCCTGAAACTGATTGATGATCTGGTCAGTCTGGAACGACAGCAGACCGCCAGACTTGAACAACGGACGCTGGAGCTGGACACGTTTTGGCAAATATCTCCTGACCCGCTGGCGATACTCGATTTCAACGGTATCTTTCTGCGGGTAAACCCGGCCTGGACAGCGCTGCTGGGCCACCCGGAACAAGAGCTGCTGGGCACCTCCATCATGACCCTGCTGCATCCGGATGATGTCAGCAACACCCAGAATGCTCTGAAACACACTGTCAACCATGTACTGCCGCTGTTTGAAAATCGTTATCAGCATGTCGACGGCAGCTACCACTGGTTCGGCTGGACTGCGGCACCCGGCAACGGAATCATTTTTGCGCTGGGCAAGCACCTGACCCACGAAAAGGACCGCATCAAAGCATTGCGTATTGCCGAAGAGGCCTTGATTCAATCGCAGAAAATGGAAGCGGTCGGGCAACTGACCGGCGGGCTGGCTCATGACTTCAACAACCTGCTGATGGGCGTCACCGGCAACATGGAGCTGCTGCTGTCGAGGATCAGACAGGAACGCTTCACGGAACTGGACCGCTACATCAACGCAGCGCTGGAAGGCTCGAGACGCGCGGCATCCCTGACACATCGGCTGCTGGCATTCTCGCGCCGTCAGACGCTGGCCCCCAAGGCCACGGATATCGATCTTCTGGTCGCGGGCATGGACGAGCTGATTCGGCGCACCGTAGGTCCGGCCATCGATATGCAGGTCAATACCTCACGCGGGCTATGGGCGACCCTGGTTGATCCGCATCAACTGGAAAATTCGCTGCTCAACCTGTGCATCAACGCCAAGGACGCCATGCCCGATGGCGGAAAACTGCTGATCCAGACGGGCAATCGCCACCTGACGGCAGTCATGGCGACCAAGTATCAACTGCCCGCAGGCCGTTATGTGGAACTGTCCGTCAGCGACACCGGCACCGGCATGAGCAACGACGTCATGGCGCGGGCCTTCGACCCGTTCTTCACCACCAAACCGACAGGCATGGGCACCGGGCTGGGGCTGTCGATGATTTACGGTTTTGCACGGCAGTCCGGTGGCGGCGTTTACATTACATCAAAGGTTGGCGAGGGTTCGAAAGTCTGCATTCTGCTGCCGATGCACGAAGGCGAAGCTGAAACGGTGGTCTTCGATGACAGCCCGTTGCAAGTCCCCGCTTCCAGCACGAGTGACGAAACCATTCTGGTCGTCGATGACGAGCCCGCCGTGCGCTTGCTCATTGCCGAGTTGCTTGAAGACCTTGGCTATATTGTCTTGCAGGCTGAACGGGGTGCCGATGCCCTGGCCATTCTGCAGTCCAAAGCGGCGATCGACCTGCTGATCACCGACGTCGGTCTGCCGGGCGGCATGAATGGTCGTCAGGTCGCAGACGCGGCGCGGGATGTCCGGCCCGACCTGAAAATCCTGTTCGTGACTGGTTATGCTGAAAACGCCGCGTTGGCGCATGACACGCTTGAGCCTGGCATGCATGTGCTGCCCAAGCCGTTCGCGATTGCCGAACTGATCGGCCGCGTCACCGAACTGCTGGAAGGCGAGTAACAAAAAAATTGAGCGCCGTGCGGCGCTCATTTATCGGGTATTGCCAGCAGAGAATCGATTGGCGATCAGTCGCGCAGGTCAGACTCATGAATGGGCTGATCACGATGCGTAGCGCGTTGATACTGCGCAGGCCAGGTTGCCAGGCGGCCACCCAGGTCTTCATCGGCGCGCAGTGGCCAGTACGGATCACGCAGCAGCTCACGCGCCAGCAGGATGATATCGGCCTGCCCGGTGCGCAGAATATGTTCTGCCTGAGCCGGATCGGTAATCATGCCCACCGTGCCCGTCGCGATGTCGGACTCCTTGCGAACCCGCTCGGCAAAGCGCGTCTGGTAGCCTGGGCCAACCGGAATTTCCGCATTGGCTGACGTACCGCCCGATGAGACATCGATCAGGTCCGTCCCGATTGCTTTCAAGCGACGCGCCAGCTCGACGGTTTCATCGGCGTTCCAGCCGTCTTCCACCCAGTCGGTGGCGGACACGCGAACGAACACTGGCAGCTCTGCAGGCCATACCGCACGCACGGCTTCGGTCACTTGCAGTGTGAAGCGAATGCGGTTCTCGAATGAACCACCGTACTCGTCGGTGCGCTGGTTGCTCAGAGGCGACAGGAACTGATGCAGCAAATAGCCATGGGCGGCGTGGATTTCCACTACCTTGAAGCCCGCCTCCAAGGCACGCCGCGCAGAATCGACAAACGCCTTGATCAACTCCTGAATCTGCGTTTCGCTCAATTGCACAGGGGTCGTGTGCTGCGGATCGAATGCAATCGCTGAAGGCCCGACTGGCGTCCAGCCGCCTTCATTGAGAGAAATACTGCCATGCTTGCCAAGCCACGGGCGCCAGGTGCTGGCCTTGCGGCCGGCGTGCGCCAGCTGGACGCCTGCAACTGCGCCCTGAGCGTTGATAAAGCGCGTGATGCGTTGCAGCGGTTCGATCTGTTCGTCGTTCCACAGCCCAAGGTCTTCGGGAGTGATGCGGCCGTCCGGCGTCACCGCCATCGCTTCGGTGATGACCAGTCCGGCACCGCCGACGGCACGGCTTCCAAGGTGAACCAGATGCCAGTCATTGGCCAGGCCGTCGACACTGGAATACTGGCACATCGGCGACACTGCGATGCGATTGCGAAGGGTCAATTGGCGCAGGGTATAGGGTTCAAGCAGCAGGCTCATGGCAACCTCTCGTAATGAAAATTCAGGTGTCCAGGTTCCGTTCATTCAAAGAACAGGTTTGGCAAACCGTGTAGTGTCGACAACCCGGTGGAGAGCGGGGTTCCTGCTATCGTCAACGCGGTGCGATATGCACCACCATCAGCTGCACGGTTTCGTTGCCGCGAAACTCGTTGAGGTCGAGTTTGTAGGCCAGCTCGACCCAGCGGATATTCGGATTGGGCCAGACATCCCGGTCGACGCCGAACGCAATGCCATCGAGCTTGACGCTGCCGCACTCGGTCTTGAGCACCATCTTCAAGTGACGCTCGCCCACCACCCGTTGCTCGACCAGCTGAAACACGCCGTGGAACAGGGGCTCGGGGAAGTGCTGCCCCCAGGGACCGGCATTGCGCAGCGCGCGGGCCAGTTCCAGGTGGAATTCCTCAACGGCCAGCGAGCCGTCGGACAGCAGACGTCCGGTCAGGTCCTGCTCATCGAGTTGACGACGCACCTCCAGATCGAACGCTTCGGCAAACGCCGGGAAGTTCTCTTCAGGCAGCGAAAGACCTGCCGCCATCGCGTGGCCGCCAAACTTGCTGATCAGATGCGGATGGCTGGCCGCCACAGCGTCCAGCGCATCGCGAATGTGAAACCCCGGCACCGAGCGGGCCGAACCTTTGAGCACACCCTCCCCGGCGCTGGCGAACGCGATGGTAGGTCGGTGGTAACGCTCCTTGAGACGCGAAGCGAGGATGCCGATGACCCCTTGATGCCATTCGGCATCGAACAGGCAGAGGCCGAACGGCATCGACTCTACCGGCAGGTCCTTGAGCTGGGCGAGCGCTTCACGCTGCATGCCCTGCTCGATGGATTTGCGATCCTGGTTCAACTCGTCCAGTTGCACGGCCATTTCCCGCGCCAGTGTCGGGTCGTCACAGAGCAGGCATTCGATGCCCAGGCTCATGTCATCCAGACGCCCTGCCGCGTTCAGGCGTGGCCCGAGGATGAACCCCAGGTCGGTGGAGGTGATGCGCGAAGGTTCACGCCGGGCCACTTCCAGAATGGCGCGCAGCCCGGGTCGGGCACGCCCGGCACGGATACGCATCAGCCCCTGATGAACCAGAATGCGGTTGTTGGCATCCAGCGGCACCACATCGGCCACGCTGCCCAGCGCAACCAGGTCCAGCAGCTCGCCCAGATTGGGCTGGGCACGCTGATTGCTCTCGAACCAGCCGGTCTCGCGCAGACGCGCACGCAAGGCCATCAATACATAGAAAATGACCCCGACACCGGCCAGCGACTTGCTGGGAAAGGTACAGCCTGGCTGGTTCGGGTTGACGATGGCGTCTGCGGCAGGAAGCTCATGACCAGGCAAATGGTGATCGGTCACCAGTACCTGCAAGCCGGCCGCCTTGGCCGCCGCCACGCCCTCGACGCTCGAAATACCGTTATCCACGGTGATCAACAGCTGAGGTTCGCGCTGCAACGCCACTTCGACGATTTCCGGCGTCAGGCCGTAGCCATATTCAAACCGGTTGGGCACCAGATAATCCACATGCGCCGCGCCCAGCAGACGCAGGCCCAGAACACCCACGGTGCTGGCGGTCGCGCCATCGGCGTCGAAATCGCCGACGATCAGCATACGCTGGCCCTCGCGTAGCGCAGTCACCAGCAGGTCCACCGCAGCATCGATCCCCTTGAGTTGCTGATAAGGAATCAGCCGCGCCAGGCTTTTGTCCAGTTCGGCCTCGCAGGCCACACCTCGTGCTGCGTACAGTCGAGTGAGCAAGGGCGGCAGGTCGCCGAGGAACGGCAAGGTGTCGGGCAATAGACGAGGTTCGATGCGCATGCGGGTCAGCTGATTCTCTTTGCAGTGTCGATGAATGTGTTTTCGATCGGAACCGGCGGCTATCAGCCGCGCTCGCCCGCAAGCCATTGCAACTGGACTTCATGCTGGCCGCGGTCGTCAGTGACGAACACCGTCCCTTCACTGATCATCACATCCCACTTGATGACCCGCGGCATGTCCTTGGCCAGCACTTCCAGCACTTCCTGCGGGACGGCGGCGATATTGACGTTTTTCAGGTTCTTGATCGCCGGGATGACCTTGCCTTCCCAGACGCGCAGGCTGCCATAGGCCAGCAGGCTGGTGCGTTCGGTACGGCGCGAGCACCAGGTCAGTCGGTCGGCGTCCGGCTGGCCGACTTCGATCCAGTGCAGAACGCGGTCATCGAGGCTTTTTTCCCACAGCGCGGGTTCGTCCACATCAGACAGGCCGCGACCGAACGACAACTGTTCGTTGTACCAGAAGGCATAGGCCAGCAGACGCACGGTCATGCGCTCTTCGGTTTCCGAAGGATGACGGGCAATGGTCTGCTTGACGCTCTCGTACACGCCGCGATCAAGGTCGGTGAGGTTGAGTTCGAATTTGTAGGTCGTGGACGGCTGGGCCATGAACGGGCTTCTAGAGTCTGGAGGGAAGACAGCAAGTCTACCCGATGCCGGGCCTGTGAACGAACTTGCTCGCGCAAGGATGTGCTTGCCCCCCATTTGCAGGACGAACAAAAATCGATAATTTGAAACAAATTTCTGATACATATCTGTGCTAAAGACGATCTGCAGCGAGCACCCGAACTCCCAACCGGGGCACCTGAATGTGACGCCACTGGCGCAGCACCATTCAAAGAGCTGCCAACCCTACCTCAGACTGTTGAACCCTTTTCGAGGATGACACCCGCGAATGCCCCTTCCTGCCTCGTGCTGTACAACGGCTCGATTGATGCTCGCCCTGTCGCTGGCTGCCATGTCGTGCGTCAGCCAGGCCAGGGAGACGCTGACCTGGCTGATGCGCGACATCCCCCCTTCAACGATTTTTTCCGGCGCCATGCGCGGCCAAGGTGCAATTGATCAGTTGATGCCCTTGCTGACAGCACGAATGCCCGAGTACAACCACGTGCTGATGCGGGTCAACCGCGCCAGGGCTCTGCAAATGCTGAGCGACGACACGTCTCTCAGTTGTGATCCCACCATGCTGTGGACGGCAGAAAGAGCCAGAACCCTGCTTTTTTCCATACCGATCGGCGCCATCCTCAGCAGCGGCCTGATTGTGCGCAAGGAGGAGATGTCGAAGTTCGAGCCCTACGTGGAGGACGGAAAGCTAGACTTCGCGGCCTTGATGGCCAGCCGGACGATCAAATTGGGCATCGTTGCCGAACGCAGCTATGGAGAAATGATCGACCACACGCTGCACGACGTCGATGAAGATATCCTCGTGCCGCACTACGGTAACGATGCGGTCGGCAGCCTGCTGCAAATGGAGCGTCTGGGGCGTCTGCAAGCCTTTATCAGCTTCTGGCCGGAAGCGCGCTATCAGGCCATGCAACAAGGCATAAGGCCGGAGGAACTGGCCTTCTTGCCGATCAAGGACAATCCTGCATACCAGTTCGTCTATGTCAGTTGCAGCAACTCGCCCAAGGGCAAGCAGGCCATTGAACTGATCAACCGCGAGATGCGCGTGCTGCGTGAAACCAGCCTGATGGGCTTTTATGCGCAGTGGCTGGAGCCCGCGCAACGGGCCAGCTACCTGGAAGACGTCAAGGCACTGCTGGACAAGGAATGACCGGACAAAAGAAACCCCGGGCAGAGGGGGACCTGCTCGGGGTAAACGTGACCTTATCGGTCATGACGTCAGCCGTTGATCACCGGAGCACAATGATCAAAACTGACGTAATGCATAGGAGTGCAGCGAACCCTTCAGGTTCCAGTTCCTTTAACGCCGGTTAAGCAACTGTTAAGCAAAAGATGGGGTGCCGACAAACGTACGGCTGATTGCAGCATTGCGCATGGCGGCAATGACGCAGGGTTCGATTCGCCCCTCGGCAACCATAAGATCGCGGCGCAGACCGTCTACCACGTCGGTGAGCTGACGTTTGTCGCTCAGTTGATCAGCGCTGAATGCGCGCTCGATCACACAGGTGCCCGCTTTATCTTTCAGAGTCACCAGACGTTCGCCCCGAGAACCGGCCGGGCCAATACTGGCCTGATAGGGAGCCAGCGCTTCGCTTAGCAGTAAGCTGATATTTTCCATCCGGATCACCACTCAACAGTTTGAATGCAAAGGTGCTAACCAATGACCATCGGCGACAGCAGAAAGTTCTTTCTATCGCCAGATCGCAGCACCTGTCTGTCATTTCGAGCATGCCTGCTGAATGTGACAAGGAAAAAACCGGACGCCGATGCCAGCCGAAAGTGAGCTTGTAGGAAGAATCCAACACAATTCCGCTACGCGTCCTACAAGGTGCCTATGCTCTTGATCACTGCGTTAAACAATTCCATCGCGTGCAATACCCGTATAGCCCTTTTGACGGAGCCATCCCTTGAGCGATTCCGCTGATCGCCGGTTGCGGGTCATCGTGGCTGATGACCACCCGATTTTTCTCATCGGCCTGCGCGTTGTACTGGAGCAGGACAATCTGGCCAGCGTCGTCGCCGAGGCCTGCAATCCGGACGAACTGCTCCAGGTACTCGAACGCCACGCCTGCGATGTGCTGGTGACTGACTTCATGATGCCCGTCGAACGGCAGAACGACGGCCTGCGTCTGCTGCAACGTATTCGCCGGGATTTCCCGGCGCTGCCAGTGATCGTTGTCACCACCCTGAGCAATGCCGGACTGTTTCAGTCCATGCTGGACCTGGGTGTCCGGGGTTTGTTGAGCAAGGCCAGCCTTGCCGGAGAACTGCCTGCTGCCATCAAGGGGGTCAGGCGCGGTGGGCTTTTTGTCGCCGATTCGGTACGCAGGGTACTCAGAGAAGCACGCCAGCATGGGCCCGACGCGCTGCTGCAGGCAGATCGCTTGTCGCCAAGGGAGCTGGAAGTGTTACGCCTGCTCTCGGCTGGCCACACGGTGGGGCAGATCGCGGCGCAACTCAATCGCAGCAAACAGACCGTCAGCGCCCAGAAAGTCGCCGCCATGCGCAAGCTCGGACTGGCCAATGACGCTGCTCTGTTCATTTATTTGCAGGAAAGCGGTCTGTCCTGAGGCGGGTTGTCTCTGGAAACAGCTTGCAGATGGCCGCTGTCACGCTCCGCCACCCAGCGCATGAAGGCCGAGGCCGGCATCGGGCGGGCAATGAAATACCCCTGAATGGCGGGATCGCCCAGCGCCAGCAGACTGTCAACGTCTTCAATCGTCTCGACACCTTCAACCACCACCGACATCGACAGCCGCTGCGCCATGAACAAAGCACCGGCCACGACCGCCGATTTACGCGCGTCGTCGGCCATGCCGCGCACGAACTCGGTTGGTATTTTCAGCTCGCTGAAAGGTAATTGCAGAAGGCGGTCGATGTTCGAAGCGCCCATGCCAAAGTCATCGATAGACAACTTGCAACCCTGCATGCATAACCTCAGCAGGCCTTCGAGCTGCCAGGTTTCCGGGCGCGCGGCGTCCTGCTCGAGGATTTCCAGGGTCAGCGCGGTGGCCGGTACGCCATGCCGGGCAAGCGCTTGCATGATCTGCTCGGCGAAATCCAGCTGCTGCAGCACTTGCGGGTCAATGTTGACGGCAACCGACAGCGGCTCACCCCGCTCGCGCATGACCTGCGCAGAGAACTGCAGGGCCTGATCCAGGACCCGCCAGGTCAATGCAACGGTCAGCCCTTCAGCCTCGATGACGTCGATGAATCGCCCGGGTGCCAGCAGCCCATACACGGGGTGCTGCCAGCGAACCAGCGCTTCGGCACCCAGCAACTCGCCCTGCAGACTGACCTTGGGTTGAAAATAGGTGATCCATTGTTCGGCAATGGACGCCACGTCTATCGGTCCGCTGCGCGTCGGGTCAAACAATTCGATGGCGGAAAGAGCTCTAAACGCGCTGCCCGTCGGGGCCTGCTCTACACAGTCTGTCCGACCGGGCCCATACGCCTCAAGCAACTCGTACAACGCCCCGGCGGACGCAGGTTTCTGCACATACCCCAGAACGTTCAGGCCTTGGGCGAGCGCCAGTTGCGCGGCCCCTTCCAGCACGCAGGCGGCGGAACAGCTGACGATGATCAGCGCACGCGCCAAACCGTTCTCAGCCATGAAGCGGATCAATTCCAGGCCGTCAGGCCCTTCCATCTGCAAGTCGCAGATCGCGATGTCGACCGGACCACGGCTTTGCAGGGAAAGCCTGGCGACTTCCACGCTATCGGCCGTCAGCACATCGAACACCTGATTGGCGTTGAGCATCTGATGCAGAGCCATCAGCTGGAAGGGATGATCCTCGAGAATCAGAACCTTGAGTGAGTGCACGATCACGCCTGCGGAGTCAGAGCCAGCGGCCCGGGATAACACTTACTGTAGCGGGTCCCGGACACCCGCCCCATAGGACATGTCCTAAACCCGCCACACGTTGTTCGCAAGATTCAACCGCCTGGCACCGCAGTCTCCGGCACGACCACCAGTTGCACTTCGATATCAGCGCGCAGACGGGTCATGGCTACCTCCAGTGCCTGCCAGCGTTCCGCCAGACTGGCCGTGCTCTGCAGCCGGACACTGTCGTCCAGCGCGGCACACGCCTTGGCAAGCGGCACTGCGTCAACCAGGCTCGCCGCCCCCTTGAGGCGATGCAGACAGGCGCTCAGCATCTTCCAGTCATTGGCCGACACCGCAGGCTCCAGCAAAGCGTATTCGTGCCTCAGATTCTTCCATAACTCGCCCAGCAACCGTTGCATCTGTTGCGGATTAGCCTGAGTCATGGTTTGCAGCGTGCCGATGTCGAACGTCGGCTCACGCACCCGATCCGCCAGCTCCTGGGCCAGACGCGCCAGTGACAGCGGCTTGATCAGCAGGCCGTCCATGCCTGCCTGCTCGCAACGTGCCGCCTCGTCACTCATCGCGTTGGCGGTACAGCCTATGACCGGGCATCGCTGACGTTGCTCTTTCTCTTCGATCTGGCGAATGGCCTGGGTCAATGCGTAGCCGCTGATACCCGGCATGTTGCAGTCGGTGATAACCGCATCAAACGCCCCTTCACACCAGCTCGACAACGCCGCCCTGCCGTCCTCGACCGCCGTTACCTGATGGCCAAGAAACTCCAGCTGCCGGGTCAATACCAGACGATTGGCCGACATGTCATCGACCACCAGCAGATGAAGGCTACGCGTGTCGACGGGCGCATCCGCAACATCGTCCGCGGGCAAAACCGGCTCGCTCACCCTGGTCAGCGGCAGGTCGATGGTGACCAGCGTCCCTTTGCCCGGCTCGCTGTGCAGGCTGATGTCGCCCTTCATCAGTTCAACCAGTTGCCGGGTGATACTCAACCCCAGCCCGCTGCCCCCGTAGTGTGCGGCCGTGTCGTCATTTGCCTGGGTGAAAGGCTGAAATACCTGCTGCTGACGCTGCGGATCGATCCCTTCGCCACTGTCCTGAATGCCAATGCGCAGACGCGTGGACTCAGGCGAGTCACTGGTCACATCAAGCGTCACGACCACCGCACCTTGCCGAGTGAACTTCAACGCGTTGCCCAGCACATTGTGCAGCACCTGACGCAACCTCAAGGGATCCAGCCAGTAGTCGCCCCGCGCCTGCCCGGAGAACTCCAGGCGCAGTTCCACCCCCTTTTCCCGAGCCTGCGCGGAAAAAAGCTCGATCACCCCGTCGAAAAGCCCTTCCAGGGAAGTGACAGCCAGTGACAACTGCATGCCGCCCGCTTCGATTCTGGCCAGATCAAGGCTTTCGCCAATCAGCGCTACCAGCTCCGTAGCTGAGCGGTGGGCCACTTGCAGGCCTTGCGAGGGAATCCTGCCCAGGCGCAAGGCCTGTTCGCATTCCAGTTCCAGCAAACCAATGATTGCCCCCATCGGCGTGCGAATTTCATGGCTCATGCTGGCCAGGAAAGCGCTTTTTGCCTCGTTGGCCTGAGCGGCCAGATGCATGGCCTCCTGAAGCTGCTGCTCCAGTTGCTTGCGCTCGGTGATATCGATCCAGCCGCCAAGCAGCCCCTGCAACTGTCCATCGGCGGCGAAGAACGGGACCGTCCATTGCCAGACGTCCATGCGTTTGCCAGGCAGTTCGATGGTGCGATCGGAAAAGACCGGCTGATGATTTTCCAGCAGATTGAGGTAATCGGTGTGCATCTGCTCGGCCAGCGCGCGCGGGATCAGATTGACGTCCGTGAGGCGTCGGCCATTCATCTGTTCGAAACTGATGCCCAGACTCTGCTCGTAGCTACGGTTGCAGGAAATCAGACGCCCTTTGAGATCGCGTACATAAATCGGATTGGGGATACCGTCGAGCAGAGCGTGTTTGAAGGCCAGTTGATCATTGAGCTGTCGTTGCGCCCTTTGGCGCTGGCGAATCTGCACCTTGAGGCGACTGCTCCAAATCAGCGACACCAGACCGGTCAGCAACGCCAGGGACACTACCCAGAATACCCATTGCGGTATGCGCGCCCAGAGCGACGGCTGAGGCAGCGCCGATCCCAGCCACTTCAGACGGACTGAACGCAATTCGGCTACCGGGAACTCTTCCAGCGCTTTGTTCAGAATCCCCAGCAGTTCGGGTTGGGTCTTGATCACTGAAAATCTGTCGGGCGACCACTGGCCTTCGACACTTCTGGCAACCTTCAATTGTCCGGACGGAAACAGGTAGGCCCCCACTTCATTCTGAATGGTCGCATCGGCAGCACCACTTTCCACCAGCGCACGGGCCTGATCGTAGGTGTCCACCAGTCGCAGCTGGATCGAGGGGTGCTCGCGCCTGATGAGGTCCTCGAGCGCATGCCTGGCCGGAAGGGCCAGTACTTTCCCGGCCAGACTGTCGAGCGATATGCGCGACGAGCGGTCGGAGCGCACCACGAACATCCAGCTATTGCCGCCGAACGAATAAGTGAAGTCCAGAAACCGGCGACGCTCGGCATTTTCCGCGAGCGTGGTATTCATGTCGGCCTGACCGGCGCGCAGCATGTCGATGGACTGCTGCGTGGAAGGCGATTCCTGATGGACGAACTGCAATCCGGTCATGCGCGAGATACGTGACAGCACATCTGCGTTCAATCCCACCCAGTGGCCGTTACTGTCTTTGTAGATATACGGTGGGTGCTGCACGGTCGCAATGGTTACACTCGGATGCTTGAGCAGCCAGCGTCGCTCAGCACTGGTAAGGCGAATGCGTTGCCCCTCCACGTCAGCGCCCAGACCCATGGTCCAGCGGCCGAGCACTTCACGACTGGTCGAAGGTGCAATGCTGTCCAGGGCCCGATTGATGAAGGTCAACAGGCGCTGCTCGTCGTCACGCACCGCAAAGGAGAACCCCACCGGGGGCAAACGACTTTCGAATTTGATCTGCAAATCGAGGTAGGGCCGCAGGGCGGTATAGGTACGGACGATGACTTCGTTGCCGATGAACACGTCCACTTCACCCTGACTTAGCGCTTCCAGAGCACTGTAGAGGTTAGGCGCGATAATGATCTGGCTGTCAGGGTAAACGCGATGCACCACGTCCGAATCGGCATAGCCGTCAAGCAGTACGACCTTCTTGCCGGCCAGGCTCGACAACGGGCTCAAATCGTTGCCGCGGCCAACGACCACCGATCGATCAGGCATGTATTCGGTCGAGAAGGACAGTCCTTTCACACCGCGCTCGAAACCGTTGGCACTGGTCAGCAGGTCTATGTTGCCGTCGCGCAGCGCATCGATAGCCTCGTAACGCTTGGCAAACCCGGTGACCTGCACCGGGAGGTTCAACTGGTCGCTGACCAGCCCCAGGTAGTCGGCACTGATGCCCTGATAACGGTTGCGGTCACTGGTGATATCGATCGGCTCGTAGTCTGCGATCGCAATGCCGACCCGAAGAACCTTGCGCTGGTCGAGCCAGGCCCGGTCCTGATCTTCGAGGATCAGATCCGCCGAAGCCACAAAAGGGGCTGTCAGTGAAAACGGCAAGCTTTGCGCCGCATTGGCTGCCCCGGCAAAAACCAGCGCCAGCAACACCCATACCCTGCGCCATGCGCGGCATCTCGATGTGTTGCCTGCCTCCCTGACTACGCCTTGCATACTTGCCTGCTTCACTACGAATGACTCAACTCAGTGGTTCGAAAAACCAGCGAAGTTTGGCACGTAGAAACAGAAAGGCCCGCCAAGTGGCGGGCCTAAAGTTGTTACACGACGCTTCTGTCAGAGCGGTTTACCGCGATTGCCGTGCTGGCTGACAAACGCCTGTATGGCTTTCAGGTCATTTGGCAGAACAGTGCAGCGCTCGTCACGCTCGAACAAATCAGACAAATGTGCAGGTAGCTCAAGCGCTTTTCCTACACCGGCCTTCTCCACCGCTTCCGGAAACTTGACCGGATGCGCGGTGCCCAGAATCACCATCGGCGTGTCCAGACTGCGGCGGCATTCGCGCGCGGCCTTTACCCCGATAGCGGTATGCGGGTCGAGCAGCTCGCCGGTGCTGGCAAACACTTCGGCAATGGTCGTGCAGGTATCCTCATCACTGACTGCCAGCGAATCGAACAGTTTACGGGTCTCGGTCCAGCGCTCTTCTTCGACGCTGAAACCGCCACCCTGGCGGAACGTGCTCATCAGCCCGGCAATGGCAGCGCCATTGCGACCGTGCATGTCGAACAGCAGGCGCTCGAAGTTGGACGACACCATGATGTCCATGGAAGGCGACAGCGTGGCGTGCAGGGTTTCCTTGACGTACTGATTGCCGCTCATGAAGCGGTGCAGGATGTCGTTGCGATTGGTGGCGACGATCAACTGGTTGATCGGCAGCCCCATGTTGCGCGCCAGATAACCGGCAAAGATATCGCCGAAGTTACCGGTCGGTACCGAGAACGATACCGAACGCGCAGGTCCGCCCAACTGCAGCGAGGCGTGGAAGTAGTAAACGATCTGAGCCATGATCCGCGCCCAGTTGATCGAGTTGACCGCGACCAGCGGTGTGCCCTTCAGGAAGCTCTGGTCAGCAAAGCTGGCCTTGACCATTTCCTGGCAGTCGTCGAAGTTGCCTTCGACCGCGATGTTATGGATGTTGTCGCCGAAGATCGTGGTCATCTGCCGACGCTGTACATCGGATACACGATTGTTCGGGTGGAGGATGAAGATGTCGACGTTGTCGCAGCGACGGCAGCCTTCGATGGCCGCAGAACCGGTGTCGCCCGAGGTCGCGCCGATGATCACGACACGCTGGCCACGCTTGGCCAGTACATAGTCCAACAGGCGGCCAAGCAGTTGCAGTGCGAAGTCCTTGAAGGCCAGCGTCGGGCCATGGAACAGCTCAAGCACCCACTCGTTGCCATGCAGCTGGCGCAGCGGCGCAACAGCGCTGTGGGCAAACACGCCGTAGGTCTCTTCGAGAATCTTTTTAAAGTCGGCATCCGGGATGCTGCCAGCCACGAAGGGGCGCATCACCCTGAAGGCGAGTTCGTGATAAGGCAGACCTGCCCAGGAAGCGATCTCTTCCTGCGTGAAGCGTGGCAGGTTTTCCGGCACATAGAGGCCACCATCGCTGGCCAGACCAGTCAACAGCACGTCTTCGAAATTCAGGGCCGGCGCCTGGCCGCGAGTACTGATATAGCGCATGGGATCAAACCTTTGGTCTGGGCTGAAAGCCAGGGCTCCAGGGCTGCAAGGTCGAAACGATCGGCTTGCGGCCTGGAACTGACAGCTTGCAGTTGATGTTAATTAAGGTGCTCGACGCGGATACGAACCACCGGGCCAACGACATCCTGCAGGGCTTCCAGGGCTTGAATGGCGTCATTGATACCCTGCTCCACTACCCGGTGAGTCAACAGGATCATCGGCACCAGGCCATCGTGTTCTTCGACATCCTTCTGCATGATCGATTCGATGTTGATGCCACGCTCGGACAGGATGCTCGCGACCTGGGCCAGCACGCCCGGGTGATCCTTGGCCTGAATGCGCAGGTAGTAGGCGCTTTCGCAGGCTTCGATCGGCAGGATCGGGTGGGCTGACAACGAATCGGGCTGGAAGGCCAGATGAGGGACCCGGTTTTCCGGATCCGAGGTCATCGCACGGACCACATCGACCAGATCGGCCACCACGGAAGAAGCCGTAGGCTCCATACCGGCACCCGCGCCGTAGAACAGCGTCGAGCCGGACGCATCGCCATTGACCATCACCGCGTTCATGACGCCGTTGACGTTGGCGATCAGGCGATCGGCCGGGATCAGCGTCGGGTGTACACGCAGTTCGATGCCTTGAGCCGTGCTGCGTGCAACGCCCAGGTGCTTGATGCGATAGCCCAGCGCTTCGGCATAGTTGACGTCTGCAGTCGTCAGTTTGGTGATGCCTTCGGTGTAGGCCTTGTCGAACTGCAGCGGAATGCCGAAGGCAATGGAGGCGAGGATGGTCAGCTTGTGCGCAGCGTCGATACCTTCGACGTCGAAGGTCGGATCGGCTTCGGCATAACCCAGGGCCTGAGCCTCGGCCAGAACATCGGTAAAGGTGCGGCCCTTCTCGCGCATTTCAGTGAGGATGAAGTTGCCGGTGCCGTTGATGATGCCGGCCACCCAGTTGATACGGTTCGCCGACAGGCCTTCACGAATGGCCTTGATGACCGGAATACCACCGGCAACAGCGGCTTCAAAAGCAACGATCACGCCCTTCTCACGCGCCTTGGCAAAGATCTCGTTGCCATGCACCGCGATCAGCGCCTTGTTGGCGGTCACCACGTGCTTGCCATTCTCGATGGCCTTGAGTACCAGTTCGCGGGCAACGGTGTAGCCGCCGATCAGCTCCACGACGATGTCGATTTCAGGGTTGGTCGCAATGGCAAACACATCGCTGGTGGTAGGCGTACCGGTAATCTGGCAATTGGGGTTTGGTGTACGAACCGCAATTTGCGCAACTTCGATTCCACGCCCGGCACGGCGGGCAATCTCCTCGGCGTTACGCTTAAGTACGTTGAAGGTACCGCCACCGACAGTACCCAGCCCACATATGCCTACTTTGACCGGTTTCACTGATGAACTCCCCGAAAAACAGCCGAACCTGAATCGGCTGTGGAAAAACTGCCGCATGGCGCCATGCGGCTGAAATTTTGACGACACTTCGGCCACTTGCGCCGTGTATGCACAAGGCGCGCCTGAAAACACCGGCTTATTTGGCGCCCATTGCCAGCTTGGCAACCTGAGCTGCAGGCTGATAACCCGGAATTACCTGACCGTCGGCCAGGACAATCGCAGGCGTCCCGTTCACGCCGATCGACTGGCCGAGCTCATATTGCTTGCTGACCGGATTGTCGCATTTGGCGGCCTTGATGTCCTTGCCATCGACCATGCGGTCCATCGCGCCTTTGCGATCCGTGGAACACCACACCGCCTGCAACTGCTCGTCACCCGGAGAGCCAAGGCCCTGACGCGGGAATGCCAGGTAACGGACTTCGACACCCATCTTGTTCAACTGGCCGACTTCTTCGTGCAGCTTGTGGCAATACGGGCAAGTCGTGTCGGTGAATACTGTGATGTGCGACTTGGTCTCGCCCACTGCCGGATAGATCACCATCTCGGAAGCAGGAATGGCGTTGATGGTCTTGGAAATGGCCAGACGTTCGGTTTTCTCGGTCAGGTTGACCGGCTTGCCGTTCTGCACCTGAAACAGATAGCCCTGAACCACGAACTGACCGTCGGCACTGGCGTACAGGACGCGGCCGCCCTTGAGCTTCACTTCATAAAGGCCATTGAGCGGGCTCGGCGAGATACTCTCGACCGGCAGCTGCAATTCCAGCGAGTCGAGCGTCTTGCGGATGGCCTGATCAGGGGCTGCATCAGCCAGAGCAGACATACTGAAGGTGCCGGCCAGCATCAAAGCCGCGGCAGCGAAAATCTGTGGCAAACGCATGAAAACTCCTATGACGGCGGACAGGCTGGCAACTGTCGAAAAAAGGAGTGCCAGCCTTGATAGGCGAAACCGGCAAAGCCTACCACATAAGGCTCGCGGGGCCGACTCGGAGCGACGTAAGAAGCTTCGCAAAATACGTCGTGAGTCAACCGCGTGGATGATGCTTGGCATGCAATTCCTGCAACCGCGCCCGCGCCACATGGGTGTAGATCTGCGTTGTCGAGAGATCGCTGTGCCCGAGCAACATCTGCACCACGCGCAAGTCAGCGCCGTGATTGAGCAGATGGGTGGCGAAGGCATGGCGCAGGGTGTGCGGTGACAGGGATTTGCCAATGCCTGCAACCGTTGCCTGGTGCTTGATACGGTGCCAGAAGGTCTGGCGGGTCATCTGATCGCCACGGCTGCTGGGGAACAGTACGTCGCTGGGCTTTCCGCCCAGCAACTCGTCGCGGGCGCCGCGCAGGTAACGCTCGACCCAGACGATGGACTCTTCGCCCATGGGCACCAGTCGCTCCTTGCTGCCTTTGCCCATCACGCGCAGCACGCCCTGACGCAGATTGACCTGCTCCAGGGTCAGGCTGATCAATTCGGTCACGCGCAGACCGCAGGCATACAGCACCTCAAGCATGGCGCGGTCACGCTCGCCGATGGGCTCGCTCAGGTCGGGAGCAGCAAGTAATGCTTCGACGTCAGCTTCGGAAAGCGATTTGGGCAACGGCTTGCCCAACTGAGGCATGTCGATTTGCAGGGTGGGATCGACGGAAATCAGCTTTTCGCGCAGCAGGTAGCGGTAGAAGCCACGTGCGCCAGACAGGAAACGCGCCGTGGAGCGCGGCTTGTAGGCATTTTCAACGCGCCAGGCAAGATGATCGAGGATGACTTCACGCCCGGCACTGATCAGATCAACGTTGCGCTCCTGCAGCCAGCCGTTGAACAGCGCCAGATCACTGCGGTAAGAATCCCGGGTGTTGTCGGACAGGCCCTTTTCGAGCCAGAGCGCGTCCAGAAACCGGTCAATCAGCGGATGGTCGATGGCAGCCATGTTCACTCAGTGCGTGTTTCGGTAGACAAGGGGTGAATCATCAAACAGCAGACAGCAAAAAGGCAGCCCTGGGGCTGCCTTTTTTATGCATCGAAAAACTGTATCAGGACAGTTTTTCCTTGATGCGCGCTGCTTTACCGGACAGGTCACGCAGGTAGTACAGTTTGGCCTTGCGAACGTCACCGCGACGTTTCACAGCCATGCTGTCGATTTGCGGGCTGTAAGTCTGGAAAGTACGCTCAACGCCAACACCGTTGGAGATTTTACGAACAGTGAAAGCACTGTTCACGCCACGGTTACGCTTGGCAATTACAACGCCTTCGAATGCTTGCAGACGAGCGCGGTCGCCTTCCTTCACTTTAACCTGGACGACAATGGTGTCGCCTGGTGCAAAGGTAGGGATCTCTTTGGTCATCTGCTCTGCTTCGAGGGCAAGAATGATTTTGTTAGTCATGCTGGTGCTCCTAAGGTAATCCGTCTGGATCGACCATCGATACGTTAACTATCGTCCCGCTCGCGGATGTATTCCGCCAGCAGCTTCTTCTCTTCTCCAGAAAGCGAGCGGCTTTCCAGAAGATCAGCGCGTCGTTCATAGGTCCGCCCAAGGGACTGCTGTAAACGCCAACGCCGGATGTGCGCGTGATTGCCACTTAGCAACACGTCGGGAACACGCTGATCCGCATACACCTCAGGTCGGGTGTAATGCGGGCAATCCAGCAGACCGTCCGTGAAGGAATCTTCCTCCGCGGAGTCCACATGCCCTAAAGCTCCAGGCAGCAGCCGCGTAACCGCGTCAATCAGGACCATCGCCGGCAGCTCGCCACCGGAAAGAACATAGTCACCAATCGACCACTCTTCATCGACATGAGCATCAATAAAACGCTCGTCAATGCCTTCATAACGACCGGCGATGAGGATAATCGCTTCCTCCTGCGCCAGTTCGCGTACCGCAGACTGATTCAGCTGGCGGCCTTGTGGCGACAGGTAAATCACCTTCGCCGCATCCCCTGCCGCTTGCCTGGCCTGAACCAGAGCATCTTCAAGGGGCTTGATCTTCATCACCATGCCCGGACCACCGCCAAATGGGCGATCATCCACAGTGTGATGGCGATCAGTGGTGTAATCCCGCGGATTCCAACAAGTAAGCTGCAACAGCCCTTGTTTCACCGCACGGCTGGTAATGCCGTATTCGCTGATGGCGGAAAACATCTCGGGAAACAGACTGATGACTTCTATGCGCAGGCTGGCCATGGCATTCAGAAGTCCGCGTCCCAATCCACCTTCATCTCGCCAGCAGCCATATCGATTACCAACACGCATTGCTCTGTATAGGGCAACAGGCGTTCGCGATCATCCAGGCTACCCGCGCAGGGCTTTACAACCATTACATCGTTCGAACCGGTTTCGAGCAGGTGATCGATTTTCCCGAGCAATTGCCCGAGTTGGTCGATGACCTTGAGGCCTTCAAGCTGGTACCAGTAGTACTCGCCATCGTCCAGATCAGGGAACAGGTTACGCGGCACGCAGATTTCGTAACCGGACAGAAGACGTGCTTCTTCACGATCATCGAGACCCTTGAGCTTTGTGACCAGAAACTTGCTTTGCAAGCGTCCGCTGACCAGCTCCACCTGTTTATCAACGCTGCCTTCGCGCCGAAGCGTCCAGGTTTTGTAGTCCAACAGGTTTCCAATCGGATCAGTAAAGGAATAAACCTTCACTTCGCCGCGAACGCCATGAACCGAGTAAATCTTGCCAATGACGATCAGATCGTCGGCAGATGCAGGCGTCGCGCTCATAAGACTCAGGCCGCGGCCTTGGTCTTGTTGTGCTCTTTGAGCAGCTGGGCAACGCGCTCGGAAGTTTGTGCACCCACGCTCAACCAGTAGTTGACGCGTTCTTCGTTAACGGACAGACGGATTTCCTGACCACGGGCAACAGGGTTGAAGAAACCAACCTGTTCCTTGTGGGAACCGTCACGAGCGTTGCGGCTGTCGGTTACGGTCAGGTGGTAAAACGGGCGCTTTTTGGAGCCGCCAAGGGCAAGACGGATGGTTAGCATTGAACATCGTTCCTGTAGTCGGTGCTGCAAATCTAAGATGCACAGCGGGCATAGGTGCCCGAAAGGCCGCATATTCTAAGGAATATCCCGACTTTTGCAAATGTCTTTTTCCGGCGCCTATCGGCATGCCTTCCAGATTTGCGAGGGAGCTGTCGGTATGACAGCCGGCAAAAGCCCGCATGACGCGGGCTGACTGGGGGTCACCCCCCAGATGGGACGCGTGCAAAGCCTCTTGCACGCGACGCAATTACATTTTTGGCATGCCGCCGCCGGGGAACATTCCACCCATGCCGCGCATCATTTTGGCCATCCCACCCTTGGCGGAGAATTTCTTCATCATCTTCTGCATCTGCTTGTGCTGCTTGATCAGACGCCCGATGTCCTGAACCTGAGTGCCCGAACCCATCGCAATGCGGCGCTTGCGCGAGCCACTGACCAGATCCGGATCACGACGCTCGGCAGGGGTCATCGAGTTGATGATGGCTTCCATCTGCTTGAACTGTTTTTCAGCTGCGCCCTGGGCGTTGCCCATCTGCGACAGGTTGACGCCGCCGATGCTCGGCAATTTGTCCATCAGGCCGCCAAGGCCACCCATGTTCTTCATCTGCTGCAGCTGGTCGCGGAAGTCTTCGAGATCGAAGCCCTTGCCCTTCTTGAGCTTTTTCGCCAGCTTGTCGGCCTTGTCCTTATCGAGGGTCTGTTCGGCCTGCTCGATAAGGCTGAGCACATCGCCCATGCCGAGGATGCGTGACGCGATGCGGTCCGGGTGAAACGGCTCCAGCGCCTCGCTCTTCTCGCCCATACCGATGAACTTGATCGGCTTGCCGGTAATGGCACGCACCGACAGGGCGGCACCACCGCGGGCATCACCGTCGACCTTGGTGAGGATCACGCCGGTCAGCGGCAATGCGTCACCGAAGGCCTTGGCGGTATTGGCAGCATCCTGGCCGGTCATGGCATCGACCACGAACAGCGTCTCGGCCGGCTTGACCGCCGCATGCAGCGCCTGGATCTCGCCCATCATCTCGACATCGACGTGCAAACGACCGGCGGTGTCGACGATGACCACGTCAATGAACTTGAGCCTGGCTTCTTTAATGGCCGCCTGGGCGATGTCCACCGGCTTCTGGCTGATGTCGGAGGCGAAGAACGTCACGCCGATGTCGTTGGCCAGCGTTTCGAGCTGCTTGATGGCTGCGGGACGATAAACGTCGACCGACACCACCATCACGGTTTTCTTCTTGCGCTCTTTAAGGAAGCGCGCCAGCTTGCCGGCAGTGGTGGTCTTGCCCGCACCCTGCAAACCCGCCATCAGGATGACGGCAGGCGGCGTGACATTGAGCACCAGGTCTTCGTTGGCCGCGCCCATCAGGCTTTCGAGTTCGGCCTGGACGATCTTCACGAACGCCTGACCCGGGGTCAGGCTGCGCGACACCTCGGTGCCGACGGCGCGTTCCTTGACGTTATTGACGAAGTCTTTGACCACCGGCAAGGCGACGTCGGCTTCGAGCAACGCCATACGCACTTCGCGCAAGGTATCTTTGATGTTGTCCTCGTTCAGCTTGGCCTTGCCAGTAACATGGCGCAGCGTCTGCGAGAGGCGGTCAGTCAGATTTTCAAACATGCGCGATCCTTTCGGGCTCTCGTCGAACCCCGGTTGATGCGGCCCGGCCCGTAATGCAGAAATGGCGCTCGGCGAGCCTGCGGCTTGAGCAGGTCGCGGATTATAGCGAAGACTCCGTCGCACGGACACCACGCAGACTGCTTCTGTGGTCTTTCGTGATTTGCCGGTTCTATGCCAAACTCAGCGTCTTTTCAGGCCCGTCCATCAGGATCTATGTCCCCTTTGCCACCCAGCCTGCTTCCCAGCCTCGCCGCCGCCATCATTTATGCCGCTGCGACCGTCTATCAGAGCCTGCGCCTGAGCCAGGCCGTCAAGCCCGACAAGCGGCTGCTTTGCCTGCTCGGTACACTGGCGGTCATCGCACATGCCATTGGTCTGTTTTCCCAACTGACGCACTCGGTCGGCCTTGGCCTGGACTTTTTCAACTCGGCCAGCCTTATCGCGGCGTCGGTGATCGTCGTGACCCTGATCGCCACGTCGCGCATCCCGGTGGAAAACCTGCTGGTACTGTTGTTCCCGCTGGGCATGGTCACCGTACTGCTCGCCCAGTTCGCCCCTAGCGGCACCGTGCAGCCGATCATGGAAGAGCCCGGCATCCTCAGCCATATCCTGCTGTCGTTGCTGGCTTACGGGATGTTTACCATTGCTGCATTTCAGGCGCTGCTGCTGCTGTTGCAGGACTACCGCCTCAAGCACAAGCACCCTTCCGGGCTGATCAAGAACTTCCCGCCGCTGCAAACCATGGAAAGCCTGCTGTTCGGTTTCCTGTGGGCTGGCTGGTCATTGCTCTCGCTGTCGCTGATTTCCGGCTGGCTGTTCGTCGAAAACCTGTTTGCCCAGCATCTGGTGCACAAGACCCTGCTGGCCTGTCTGGCCTGGATCGTGTTCAGTGTGCTGCTGTGGGGGCGTAACCGCCTTGGATGGCGTGGTCACAAGGCCATTCGCTGGACCCTGGGCGGCTTCTGCCTGCTGATGCTCGCCTATTTCGGCAGCAAGCTGGTACGCGAATTCATCCTGCACATCTGACGGGCCCTGATCATGGATAATCTGCCCCTGGGCCCGCTGCTCGGTGTCCTCGCCCTCCTGCTGTTGTGGGCCGGTCTGCTGACCGCAGTCGAGGCTGCTCATCATCAAGTCAAGGCGATGCGCGCCGCCAGCCGCCCGGAAAAGTCGGCACCGCTCCCCGAGCTGGCGTTCAACCTGAACAGCCTGATTCTGGGCAATACCCTGATCAGGGTACTGATCACTGTCATCGCCACGCTTATCGCCGCCAGTTACTGGTTCTACAACGGTCCCACCGTGGCCTGGCTCGCTACCGTGAGCATCATGCTGGTCTTCGCCGAATACATGCCCCGCCGCCTGGCGAACCGCCACCCTGTCTCGACGCTGCTGCTGGGCAACAGTGTGCTGCGCATTCCGATGAAGATCGTCTGGCCGCTGGCCTACGTGTTCAATGTTCTGGCCAAGACACTGCTGCGTCCCTTCCTGTCTCGCGCCGTACAACAGCAGGATCAGGCTTTCGAAGACGACACGCAAAATACCCCGCGCAACGATGCTGCCCAGGAATACTCTCCGCGCGCCAGCGTGCTGTCAGGCATTCGTGCGCTGGACAGCATTACGGTCAATGACATCCTGATCCCGCGCAACGAAGTGGATGGCGTTAACCTCGATGACCCCATGGAAATGATCATCGAACGCCTGATCATTTCACGGCACACGCGCCTGCCGGTCTATCACAACGACATCAACCAGGTGCAAGGCGTCATCAATACCCGTGACATCAGCCACCTGCTGCCCAAGGGCACGTTGACCAAAGAGCAGTTGCTGGCGGTCTGCTACGAGCCTTATTTCGTGCCGGAAAGCACACCATTGCAGCTGCAGTTGCTGAATTTCCACAAACAGCAACGGCGCCTCGGCGTGGTGGTCGATGAATACGGCGAAGTGCTGGGCATCGTCACCCTTGAGGATATTCTCGAAGAGATTGTCGGCGAGTTCGAAAGCGAGCAGCGACTGGATAATCCGCACGTCAAACAACAGGACGACGGGCGTCTTGAAGTCGAAGGCGCAGCGTCCATCCGCGACTTGAACAAGAGCCTTGGCTGGCACCTGCCTTCAGACGGTCCGAAAACCGTCAACGGGCTGGTTACCGAGGCACTGGAAACCATTCCGGACGCTCCAGTCTGCTTGAAAATAGGGCCTTACCGGCTGGAAATCCTCGAGACCGAGGACAACCGCGTCAAGCGTGTCGCCATGTGGCAGAACACGCTGGTCCGCACGTTCAAATAAATGTCTGCCTTCAAATAGATCGCCCCATCCTTGCCTCTCGACCCATTCGGGTTACTCTGCTCGACGCTGCACCCACAATCACAATAAATACATGCTTGCCGGACACGGTCCTTGCCGACCGGCGAGTCGACTGTCAGGGAATCCGCATGACCAGCACCCCGCTCTCTCGTGAAGATCACGACGCGCCCGCAAAGCCGGTGAATTCGACGACCCGCGTCGCCACGGCCAGCTTCATCGGCACGGCCATCGAGTTCTACGACTTTTACGTTTATGCCACCGCCGCCGCTCTGGTGATCGGTCCGGTCTTTTTTCCGCAGACATCGGGCACGGCACAGATGCTGTCCTCGTTTCTGACCTTCGGCATCGCCTTTCTCGCTCGCCCTCTGGGGTCGGCGCTGTTCGGTCACTTCGGCGACCGGATCGGGCGCAAGTCGACGCTGGTGGCCTCGCTGCTGTTGATGGGGATCTGCACCACACTGATCGGCGTATTGCCAGGCTACGCGACGATCGGGGCATGGGCGCCGATTCTGTTGTGCGTGCTGCGCTTCGGCCAGGGGCTTGGCCTGGGTGGCGAATGGGGTGGCGCGGCACTGCTGGCGACCGAGAATGCCCCGAAAGGCAAGCGCGCCTGGTTCGGCATGTTTCCGCAACTGGGCCCTTCAATCGGCTTTCTCGCCGCCAACGGCCTGTTTCTGACGCTGGCAATGACCCTCAATGACGAACAATTCCGCGCGTGGGGCTGGCGGATTCCCTTTCTGCTCAGTGCCGTACTGGTCATGGTCGGACTGTACGTGCGTCTGAAGCTTGAAGAGACACCCGTCTTCGCCAAGGCCATGGCTCGCCAT
This sequence comes from Pseudomonas cerasi, assembly GCF_027983475.1. Taxonomy (NCBI): domain Bacteria; kingdom Pseudomonadati; phylum Pseudomonadota; class Gammaproteobacteria; order Pseudomonadales; family Pseudomonadaceae; genus Pseudomonas; species Pseudomonas cerasi. The sequence continues at coordinate 449,164 of NZ_JAQJVM010000001.1, read as the reverse complement.
CAAAGGGTCAGCCTGCCCATCGTGGAAACCTTCGGTCAGCACTGGAAACCCATGCTGCTCGGTGCGGCGTCGATGGTGGTCTGCTACGCACTGTTTTATATCTCGACGGTGTTTTCGTTGAGCTACGGCGTGGCCACACTGGGCTATACCCGAGAAACGTTCCTGGGGCTGTTGTGCTTTGCGGTGCTGTTCATGGCGGCGGCCACACCGCTGGCTGCATTGGCGAGCGATCGCTTCGGACGCAAGCCGGTGTTGATTGCGGGTGGCGTGCTGGCGATCCTGTCAGGTTTCACCATGGAGCCACTGTTGACCCACGGCAGCACCTGGGCTGTGGCGCTGTTTCTGTGCATCGAATTGTTTCTGATGGGCATCACGTTCGCCCCGATGGGCGCGCTATTACCGGAGCTGTTCCCGACACAGGTTCGCTATACCGGCGCATCGGCGGCCTACAACCTGGGCGGAATCGTTGGGGCGTCGGTCGCCCCCTTCTTCGCCCAGAAACTGGTGGCGATGGGTGGCCTGAGCTGGGTGGGCGGGTATGTGTCTGCAGCAGCGCTGATCAGCGTGCTGGCGGTGTTGAGCCTGAAGGAGACGCGGGACAGCGAGCTATAGCTTTGAGGTCATGGTGAATGCAGGCGGCAAGAATACGCGCAGCGTTGTTTCTTGCCGCCTGCGGCGTGAGCCTTACAACTTGACGTCGACTGCCTGCGAGGCACGAGTGGCCTTGGCACGAGCGGCTTCGATGGACTCGTCACGCGCCAGGGCAACACCCATGCGCCGCTGACCGTTGACTTCCGGCTTGCCGAACAGACGCAATGCGGTGTCGGGCTCGGCCAGCGCAGCACCGAGGTTGGCGAAAGCGGTTTGCGTGGATTGGCCTTCGACCAGAATCACTGCCGACGCCGAAGGGCCGAACTGGCGGATCAACGGAATCGGCAGGCCAAGAATCGCGCGTGCGTGCAGGGCAAACTGCGACAGGTCCTGAGAAATCAACGTCACCAGACCGGTGTCGTGCGGGCGCGGCGAGACTTCGCTGAACCACACCTGATCGCCCTTGATGAACAGTTCAACGCCAAACATCCCGCGCCCACCCAATGCCTCGGTCACCGCCTTGGCAACCCGCTCGGACTCTGCCAGCGCAACAGGGCTCATAGCCTGCGGCTGCCAGGACTCCTGATAGTCGCCCTTTTCCTGACGATGCCCAACCGGCGCGCAGAACGTGGTGCCACCGATGTGACGCACGGTCAGCAGGGTGATTTCGTAATCGAAGTCGATGAACCCTTCGACGATGACGCGACCCTTGCCGGCGCGACCGCCCTCTTGCGCATAGTCCCAGGCTTTCTGTACGTCATCGGTGCTCTTGAGCAGGCTCTGCCCCTTGCCCGAAGAACTCATGACCGGCTTGACCACGCACGGGAAACCGAGGTCTTCGACCGCCTTGCTGTACGCCTCGAAAGTGTCGGCAAAGTGGTAAGGCGAGGTCGGCAGCTTCAGCTCTTCAGCCGCCAGACGACGAATGCCTTCGCGGTTCATGGTCAGTTGCGCGGCGCGTGCGGTCGGGATCACAGTGAAGCCTTCGGCCTCAAGCTCAACCAGCGTCGCGGTGGCGATGGCTTCGATTTCCGGAACGATGAAATCCGGCTTCTCGGCCTCGATGACTGCGCGCAGTGCTGCGCCGTCGAGCATGTTGATCACATGGCTTCGATGCGCGACCTGCATGGCCGGCGCGTTCTCGTAACGGTCAACAGCGATCACTTCAACGCCAAGGCGCTGCAGCTCGATCACGACTTCCTTGCCCAGTTCGCCGCTGCCGCAGAACAGTACGCGCGTCGCGGTGGGCGACAGTGGAGTTCCGATTTGAGTCATCTCAGGTCCTCGTGAAGCAGATGTCGAGGGCTGCCCGCCGTATGCAAGCAACCGCTGTGGAGAAAGGCGCGCAATTTACCACGAAGCCCCGGCAAATGGGCGCTCAGCCCGGACACGCACTGTTGCGCGCCCGCCAGGCCATGATCATCCAGACAATGGTCACGCCAGCGAACTTCGATAGCAGCGCGGTGAGCACGACCGGCGCTGTCAGGGCGTCGATCATGCCGAAGAAGATAAAGGTATCCAGCGGAATGCTGAGTGCCGAACTGATCCACAACCGATCACGCAACGGGCGCCTGGTAATGCTGAACACCAGCCAGTCAATGCATTCGGAAACCGCAAACGCCGTGGCGCTGGCCAGGGCGATGGTGGGGTCGCTGGTGACATAGGACAGGACCAGCGCCACCAGCATGGCAATGATCGCGCCATGGCCAAAGCGAATCTGCACCATGTCCCGCAACACGAACACCAGCCCGCCCCAGGCAGACCAGATCATGTCCAGGTGCGGCGCACTGGAAAAGGCGAAGTTGATCAGCACGACACTGCTGATGTAAGCGATCAGGAAAAGCATGGAGGGTTTGGGCCTGTGCAAGCGAGCGGCAATGATAGCAAACGCGGGCAAGAGCCGCGCCCAAGCGAAAACGAAAGCGTTATTCCTGACGTAGCAAATGCATCGACTGCACCGCCCTCTTCGCGAACAAGTTCGCGCCTACAAAAGCTCGCGGATAACCTGTAGGAGCAAACTTGTTCGCGACTACAAGGCCATCAGAACATCAGCGTGCCCCGCCAACCGTCCACATCAGGCCGCTGGCTCTGGCGCGCTTGTCGCACAGGCCGAGCACGACACGCCGCTCGTCGTTGCTCATGCGGCTCCAGCGGGTGATCTCGGTGACGGTTCGCTGGCAACCGGTGCATATATCCTGCTCATCCAGTGCACAAATACTCACACAGGGGGAGCGGACCGGCTTTTCGATCGGGGTATCAGTGCTCATCAATCTTCCTGCACCGCCAGGTCACGGGCGTAACGCTGGGCATTGTGTACGTAATGGGCTGCGCTGGCTTCCAGCATCTGCTTCTGCACATCGGTAAGTTCGCGCACCACTTTACCCGGTGTCCCCATGACCAGCGAGCCATCAGGAATGACCTTGTTTTCTCCGATCAGAGAATTGGCGCCGATGATGCAGTATTTCCCGATCTTCGCCCCGTTGAGGATGACCGCGTTGATGCCGATCAGGCTGTAGTCGTCAACACTGCAGCCATGCAGCATGGCGTTGTGGCCGATGGTCACGCCTTTGCCGATACTCAGCGGCGAGCCCATGTCGGTGTGCATCACCGTGCCGTCCTGCACATTACTGTTTTCACCGATGTGAATCAGTTCGTTGTCGCCACGCAACACCGCGTTGAACCACACACTCGCGCCGGCCTCGAGCCTGACATTGCCGATCAGCGTCGCATTGGGAGCCACCCAGCTCTGCGGATCGGTCTGGACACGGGATTCTCCCAGGCGAAATTTCATGCAGCCTCCTCGGGCGGGTCGTACTCATGGGGACGAACTATAAACAGTGACGCTTCAGGTGCCAGCGACTCAGATCGTCGAGCGTTCGGGCGGATGATGCAGGCTGATTCTGGTGTCGTACAGCACATTGACCAGCTCGACGATCATGATCGCGGTAAGCCCCCAGATCTTGTACTCGCCATAACGGTAACTGGGCACGTACCAGCTGCGGCCTTCGTAATCGATACGGTGAGTGTGCTCGCGCGTGTCCTGACGAAAGAACTCCAGCGGCACGCTGAAGACTGCAGCGATCTCGCCGTCATTGGGCTGGTATTCGACGAAGTCAGGTATCACCCCCACATAAGGCGTGACCTTGATACCGTGCTTGGAAATCAGCGGACTCAAAGGCCCGATCACCTCGACCAGCCCGGGAGGCAGGCCGATTTCCTCCTCGGCTTCGCGCAACGCCGTGAAAATCAGATCGGGGTCGCCCGGGTCGCGGCGGCCACCCGGAAACGCCACTTCACCGCCATGCGTCGACAGGCCACTGGCGCGCAGGGTCAGAATCAGCTCGGGTTGCTCGCTGCGGGTAATCGGCACCAGAACAGCAGCCTCGGGGAATTGTCGATCCGAGTCGAGGGTTTCTGGCGTATGACTGACTACACGGCGAAGTAGCTCATCCAGCATGGGAAATCTCGATCTGTTGCCTGTCTGGCATCATGCACCAAAGCAACGCTGCGCCCAAGCCCTTGTAGGACAACTCCGGTCACACTGAGGGTTGCCGAGCCGCCGCACGACAGGCCAAGATAGCGACTGCGTTCACTATCGACTGATCCCATGAAATTTTGCAGCCAGTGCGGCAACCCTGTTATCCAGCGCATTCCCGAAGGCGACAGCCGTTTGCGCTATGTCTGCGAGCATTGCCACACCGTTCATTACCAGAACCCGAACATCGTTGCGGGCTGCCTGGTGACGTTGGGCGGCAAGGTCCTGCTGTGCCGCAGGGCCATCGAGCCGCGCCTGGGTTTCTGGACGCTGCCGGCCGGTTTCATGGAAAACGGCGAAACCATCGAACAGGCTGCACGGCGCGAAACCATGGAAGAAGCCTGCGCCACCCTGAGCGAACTGCATCTGTACACCTTGATCGATGTGCCGCATATCAATCAGGTGCATGTGTTCTATCGCGGGGAGATGGCGAATCAGGCATTCGCCGCAGGCATCGAGAGCCTGGAAGTGCAGTTATTCGACGAAGCCGACATTCCGTGGTCGGACCTGGCTTTCATGACAGTCGGGCGTACCCTAGAATACTTCTTTGCGGATAGGCGTCGGCAGACCTACCCGGTTCATACCAGCGCCCTTCCCCCGTCACGTCCGTTGCTGGACACCTGAAAGCCAGGGTCGCACACAACATCGGCGCTTTTGTTAAAGAAGTATCTTCAGGGAAATCGTAATGCGCTGGTTGCTCGCACTCTTTTGCATGTCGTTCATGCCGCTTTCGCAGGCCGCGTTTACTCAAACTATCGTGCCCAAGGGCAGCGAACAGAAAATCATCAATAACAAGGTCATCAATACCGAGAGTATCGCCAGCAAGCCTATCGACAAGGTGCTGGTGCTAAAGTCGGTGCGCCAATTGCAGCTGATCAGCGGTGGCGAGGCATTGAAGACCTACCGAATCTCACTGGGCAAGAACCCCAAGGGCACCAAGCTGCAGGAAGGCGATCAACGCACGCCGGAAGGTTTCTACTGGCTCGACTGGCGCAAGCCCAGCAATAACTACAACCTGTCGATGCACATTTCCTACCCGAATGTCTCGGACTCGGCACGCGCACGTTCCGCAGGCGTGAAACCGGGGAGCATGATCATGATCCACGGCACACCGGTGGATGAAGAGTATCCGGAATGGTATTTCCACACGCTGGACTGGACCAACGGCTGCATCGCGCTGAAGAACAACGACATGCGGGAAATATGGGATCTGGTGAAAGACGGGACGATGATCGAAATTCGGCCCTGAATAGACGGCGTTGCGCATTCGCGAGCAAGCTCGCTCCCGCGAGACACTCTGAGCGATGGTTGTCGTCCCCACGCTCCAGCGTGGTGATGCATTTCCGGACGCTCTGCGCCCAGCTTCAGAACTCTGCCAGCCGCCATACTTCATAAGCAGGCGTTTCGTAGGGATGGCTCTGCCTGAGAGCCTCCACCACGTGCTGAATCAGTTCGTCAGCGACGACCAGCTCGACCTTCCACTCCTCTACCGACTCGACCACACCGCTCTGCCCGATAAATGGCTGACTGCCATCCAGCGGGCGGAACTGGCCCTGGCCGAGCACTTGCCACGAGCAGTGATCGTAAGCGCCGATTCGCCCTGCACCAGCAGCGAATACGGCGTTCTTGACCTCGTCCACATGGCTCGGCGGAACGAAGAAGGCGAGCTTGTACACGCGCCTTAGTTAACCCAGGCCCGCGCGTTGCGGAACATGCGCATCCAGGCACCGTCCTCGTTCCAGTCCTCAGGACGCCACGAGTTCTGCACTGCGCGGAATACACGCTCCGGGTGCGGCATCATGATGGTCACACGACCGTCGAGGGTGGTCATGCCGCCAATACCGCGTGGCGAGCCGTTCGGGTTGGCCGGGTAGGTTTCAGTCATCTTGCCGTGGTTGTCGACGAAGCGCAGTGCCACGGTGCCGGAAACGTCAGCTTCAAGCAGTGCATCGTCACTGCGGAACTCCGCGTGCCCTTCGCCATGCGCGATGGCGATTGGCATGCGCGAACCGGCCATGCCCTGCAGGAAGATCGACGCCGACTCCTGAACCTGGACCATAGCCACACGCGCTTCGAACTGTTCGGAGCGGTTACGCACGAAATGCGGCCAGAACTCGCTGCCCGGAATCAGCTCGTGCAGGTTGGACAGCATCTGGCAACCGTTGCACACGCCAAGCGTGAAGCTGTCGGAACGCTCGAAGAAGCCCTGGAACGCATCACGCGCGCGGCTGTTGAACAATGCCGACTTGGCCCAGCCTTCGCCGGCACCCAATACGTCGCCGTAAGAGAAGCCACCGCAGGCGACCATGCCCTTGAAGTCGTTCAGGTCGACACGACCGGCAAGGATATCGCTCATGTGCACGTCGATTGCGTTGAAGCCGGCACGATCAAAGGCTGCCGCCATTTCGACCTGACCGTTGACACCCTGCTCGCGCAGAACGGCAACCTGAGGACGAACACCCGTCTTGATGTACGGCGCGGCGATATCTTCATTGACGTCGAAGCCCAGCTTGACGGTCAGGCCCGGATTGTCTTCTTCCAGCAGCGCATCGAATTCCTGATCCGCGCATTCGGCGTTGTCACGCAGGCGCTGGATCTGATAGCTGGTCTCGGCCCACTGACGTTGCAACAGACGACGCTGGCCACTGAATACAGGCTCGCCATGGAAGCTGATCGATACTTCATCGTTGTTGATCGGCTGACCGATCACTGCCACGCAGTCTTCCAGACCGGCCGCGCTGAATTGCGCCAGCACCAGTGGAGTAGCGTCCTGACGCACCTGGATGACCGCACCCAGCTCTTCGTTGAAGAGGATCGCGCTCAGTTCGGAAACGTTGTCGGCCACACCGTCCAGATGCAGGTTCAGACCGCAGTGACCGGCGAAAGCCATTTCCAGCGTGCTGACCAGCAAACCACCGTCGGAACGGTCGTGATAGGACAGGATATGACCGTCGGAATTGAGACCCTGAATCACGGCGAAGAAGGCCTTGAGGTCTTCAGCGTCGTCGACGTCCGGAGCGACTCGGCCGAGCTTGCCGTGAGTCTGCGCAAGAATCGAGGCGCCCATGCGGTTCTGGCCACGACCCAGATCGATCAGGATCAGGTCGGTGATGCCCTTGTCCATGCGCAGCTCGGGCGTCAGGGTTTGACGGATGTCGACCACTGGCGCAAAGCCCGTCACGATCAATGACAGCGGCGAGGTCACGCTCTTTTCGGTGCCCTCGTCACTCCAGCGGGTCTTCATGGACATCGAGTCCTTGCCCACTGGAATGGTGATCCCCAGTTCCGGACACAGCTCCATGCCCACCGCTTTCACGGTGTCATAAAGACGCGCGTCTTCTCCAGGGTGGCCAGCCGCCGACATCCAGTTGGCCGACAGCTTGATGTCAGAAAGCTTTTCAATACGCGAGGCCGCGATGTTGGTCAGCGTTTCGCCAATCGCCATACGGCCCGACGCCGGAGCATTCAGCAGCGCCAGCGGAGTACGCTCGCCCATTGCCATGGCTTCGCCGGTGTTGACGTCGAAGCTGGTGGCGGTGACGGCGCAGTCAGCCACAGGCACCTGCCATGGACCGACCATCTGATCGCGAGCGACCAGACCGGTAATGCTGCGGTCACCGATGGTGATCAGGAAGCTTTTGCTGGCGACTGCCGGGTGGCGCAATACGCGCTGCACACTTTCTTCGATGTCCAGCGTGCTTGGATCGAAATCATCGCCGATCTCTTCTTCGCGGGCGACCGAGCGGTGCATGCGCGGCGCCTTGCCCAGCAGGACTTCCAGCGGCATGTCTACCGGACTGTTACCGAAATGGCTGTCAGTGACGGTCAGTTGCGGCTCTGCCGTGGCTTCGCCGACAACCGCAAACGGGCAGCGCTCGCGCTCGCAGATAGCCTTGAAGCGCTCGAAATCCTCGACGCCAACGGCCAGCACGTAACGTTCCTGGGATTCGTTGCTCCAGATTTCCAGCGGGGCCATGCCCGGCTCGTCATTCGGTACGTTACGCAGTTCGAAACGTCCGCCGCGATCGCCATCGTTGACCAGTTCAGGGAAGGCGTTGGACAGACCACCGGCACCGACGTCGTGGATGAAGCTGATCGGGTTACGGTCGCCCAACTGCCAGCAGCGGTCGATGACTTCCTGGCAACGACGCTCCATCTCGGGGTTTTCACGCTGAACCGAAGCGAAATCCAGGTCTGCGGAGCTGGTGCCGGTTGCCATCGAGGAGGCCGCGCCGCCACCCAGGCCGATCAGCATCGCCGGGCCACCCAGTACGATCAGCTTGGAACCCACGGTGATCTCGCCCTTCTGGACGTGATCTTCACGGATGTTGCCCATACCGCCCGCGAGCATGATCGGCTTGTGGTAACCACGAACCTCGTCACCGTGGTGTGTGGTGATGGACTGCTCGAAGGTACGGAAATAGCCGGTCAGCGCCGGACGACCGAACTCGTTGTTGAACGCCGCGCCACCCAGCGGGCCTTCAATCATGATGTTCAGCGCCGTCACGATGCGCTCGGGCTTGCCGTACGGCACCTCCCAAGGCTGCATGAAACCGGGGATCTGCAGGTTGGAGACGGTGAAACCGGTCAGCCCGGCCTTGGGCTTGGCACCGCGACCGGTTGCACCTTCGTCGCGAATCTCGCCGCCGGAGCCGGTCGCTGCACCAGGAAACGGCGCAATGGCGGTCGGGTGGTTGTGCGTCTCGACCTTCATCAGAATGTGCACAGGCTCCTGAACCGCGCCGTACTGACGGGTTTCAGGGTCCGGGAAGAAACGACCAGCGACGTTACCGACGATCACCGAAGCGTTGTCCTTGTAAGCGGACAGCACGCCTTCGTTGTGCATCTGGTAGGTGTTCTTGATCATGCCGAACAGGCTTTTTTCCTGGCTCTGACCGTCGATGTCCCAACTGGCGTTGAAAATCTTGTGACGGCAGTGCTCGGAGTTCGCCTGGGCAAACATCATCAGCTCGATGTCGTGCGGGTTGCGCCCCAGACCATTGAAGCTGGTGATCAGGTAATCGATTTCATCTTCGGCGAGGGCCAGGCCCAGCTCGACGTTGGCTTTTTCGAGTGCCGCGCGACCGCCACCCAGAATGTCCACAGCGGTCAGCGGCTTGGGCTGAGCGTGGCTGAACAGGTTGGCAGCCTGCTCGAGGTCGCCCAATACCAGTTGCGTCATGCGGTCGTGCAGGCTGTCGGCGATTGCCTGGGCCTCGGTCTCGCTGAACTGGCCTTCTACATAGAAGGCAATCCCGCGCTCCAGGCGCTGGATTTTGCTCAGACCGCAATTGCGAGCGATGTCGCTGGCCTTGCTCGACCAGGGTGAAATGGTGCCAAAACGCGGCAACACCAGAAACAGACGGCCGCTCGGCTCTTGAACCGGCACGCTGGGGCCGTATTTCAGGAGGCGATCGAGAACCTGCTGTTCTTCGCTGGTCAGAACGTCGTTGACGTCAGCGAAGTGGGCGAATTCGGCGTACAAGCCACTGACAGCTGAAACTTTTTGTTTCAGTTGTTCTAGTAATTTGCTGTGGCGGAAAGCAGAAAGGGCAGGAGCACCGCGCAGGATCAACATCTTCGGGACAGCCTCGAGAAGGGGGTGTGCTTTGAGGCCGCGTATTCTAGCCTAAACCGGGCATTTGATCACCCAAAACGGCGGCATCCGCTGCGCCCGAATGTCGCCCCACGCAAAAAAACTCCGGAAATGCCCATAAAAGCCACTCGCCTATCAGACGCAAGCTTCACTGTCGAGATATGGCGCCCGGTGCGCTTTGCGTATACTGCACCGATGTTCTTCAAACCAGATTTCCGCCCACGTTGCGCCAAATGGCTCATCGCAACCGGACTCTTCCTGATGCTCGGCGCCTGTGTGGAAAAACCCACCACACTGGAGCGAGTCAAGGAGGACGGCGTACTGCGGGTGATCACTCGCAACAGCCCGGCGACTTATTTCCAGGATCGCAACGGTGAAACCGGCTTCGAATACGAGCTGGTCAAGCGTTTTGCCGAGGACCTGGGCGTCGAATTGAAGATAGAAACGGCTGACAATCTGGACGATCTTTTCGACCAGATGAACAAACCGGGCGGTCCGGTACTGGGTGCCGCCGGCCTGATCGAGACGCCAAAGCGCAAATTGCAGGCGCGTTTCTCGCATTCCTATCTGGAAGTCACCCCTCAGGTGGTCTATCGCAACGGCCAGTCACGGCCAACCGATCCCGGCGACCTGGTGGGCAAGCGCATCGTGGTGCTCAAAGGCAGTGCGCATGCCGAGCAACTGGCGGCGCTCAAGGCGCAGAATCCCGGCATTGAATATGAAGAATCTGACGCGGTCGAGGTCGTTGATCTCCTGCGCATGGTCGACGAAGGCCAGATCGACCTGACCCTGGTCGACTCCAATGAGCTGGCAATGAATCAGGTCTACTTCCCCAATGTACGCGTGGCCTTCGATCTGGGCGAAGCCCGCGCACAGCGCTGGGCCGTAGCGCCGGGTGAAGACAATAGCCTGCTCAACGAAATCAACGCCTACCTCGACAAGGTCGAAAAGAACGGCACGCTGCAACGCTTAAAGGACCGCTACTACGGCCATGTCGACGTACTCGGCTACGTGGGTGCCTACACCTTTGCCCAGCACCTTCAGGAACGTCTGCCCAAATACGAGAAACACTTCCAGACATCGGCCAAGAAAGAACAGGTCGACTGGAGACTGCTGGCCGCCATCGGCTATCAGGAATCGATGTGGCAGCCGACCGTGACCTCGAAAACCGGCGTGCGCGGCCTGATGATGCTCACCCAGAACACCGCGCAAGCCATGGGCGTATCCAACAGGCTGGATGCACGCCAGAGCATTCAGGGCGGGGCGAAGTATTTTGCCTACATCAAGGATCAGCTGGACGACTCGATTAAAGAGCCGGATCGCACCTGGCTAGCTCTCGCTTCCTACAACATTGGCAGCGGTCACCTCGAAGATGCGCGCAAATTGGCCCAGAACGAGGGGCTGAATCCTGATAAATGGCTCGACGTGAAAAAAATGCTGCCGCGTCTGGCACAGAAGAAGTGGTACAGCAAAACACGATACGGCTATGCCCGAGGCGGTGAGCCGGTGCATTTCGTGGCCAACATTCGCCGTTATTACGACATTCTGACCTGGGTGACGCAGCCACAGCTTGAAGGAAGTCAGGTCGCCGATGGCAATCTGCACGTTCCTGGCGTCGACAAGACCCAACCGCCCGTCCCGCCAGCCTCTCCCGTCCCCTCCTCCAGCAGCACGGACGAATCTGCGCTCTAAACGCTGTCTTTGCCAGCGTCCTTGGCTGCCCTGCGCATTCTGAAAAACTCGCTCAACATCGTCCCGCATTCCTCGCCCAGCACCCCGCCTTCGAACAGCACGCGGTGATTGAGAAAAGCCTGACTGAAAAACTGCCCTTGGCTCTGCACGATGCCCGCCTTGGGCTCGAGCGCCCCGTAAACCACACGTGCCACGCGTGAGTGCACGATCAGCCCCGCGCACATGCTGCACGGCTCCAGCGTTACGTAGAGCGTGCTGCCCGGCAGGCGATAATTGTCCAGCGTCTTGGCGGCATCACGAATTGCGACCATTTCAGCATGCGCGCTCGGGTCGCTGCCGCTGATCGGGCAGTTGTAACCGCGACCGATGATCTCGCCGTTCTGCACCAGCACTGCCCCGACAGGCACCTCACCCAACAGTGCGCCTTGCGCGGCGAGCGCCAGCGCTTCACGCATGAAGTACTGATCCTTGCTGCGGTCGATGATCTGCGGTTGCCGCATCATGCCACCTCGATGGCGGCCATCAGGCCGGTTTCCATGTGATCGATCACGTGGCAATGGAACATCCATACACCAGGGTTATCCGCCACCAGCGCCACTCGCGCCCGCTCGTTACGACCCAGCAAGAACGTGTCAGTAAAGTACGGGATGATCTTGCGCCGATTGGAGGCAATCACCTTGAAACTCATGCCGTGCAAGTGAATCGGGTGCTGATACTGAGTCATGTTCTTCAACTCGAAGATGTAGCTCTTGCCCAGCTTCAATTTGGCGATTGGCCGGTCGGCGCAAGTCTTGTCGGTAATGTCCCACGCTTCGCCATTGATCTGCCACAGGCTGGGCGGCTTGCCATTGTCGGTGTTGACCGACATGGAGCCCACCCACTCGAAGTTGAAATTGATCTTCTCGGCGTTATCCATATCAGGCTCGGCCACCGGATTGGCCGGCAGCTCGGGCGGCCACTGGCCGGGCGCGTCATTATTGGCGACCGAGCGGAACGTACCCAGGCGCACCGGGCCGTTACGCAGCGAGATCTCCTCGCCCGCCGGCGGAGCCTTGATCGCCAGACAGATGCGCATGCCCGGCCCCAGCCAGTATTCGTCACCGAAGGGACGAGGCTTTACCGGATTGCCATCCAGCGCATAGATCTGCGCCTCGGCGTCCGGCAGGTTGAGGCGGTAGGTCACGGTATTGTCGAGATTGAGCAAGCGCACGCGTGTGATCTGCCCGGCAGGCAACTCAATCACCGCCTGCGAAATACCGTTCAGCGTTGAAAGCCGCCCCGCCGTGCCCTCACGCGCCGCTTCACGTAGCACACTGAACTCGGTAAAGGCACCCTGCTCGTCCACGTGCCAGCTTTTCAGACTGACCGTGCGCTCGTGGGCAAAACCGGTCGGCTCGCGCTCTTCGACAATCAGCGGCCCGACCAGCCCGCGGCCCAGCTCTTCGCTGCTGCTGACGTGCGGGTGATACCAGTAGCTACCGGCGTCCGGCACACGGAATTTGTAATCGAAGTATTCACCCGGCTTGACCGGCAACTGAGACACATACGGCACGCCATCCATTTCCAGCGGCAAGCGGATGCCATGCCAGTGAATGGTCGTCTCGACCGGCAACTGATTGATGAAGCGCAGCCGCAGCCACTCGCCCTGGCGCACGCGCAACTCAGTGCCCGGCGCAGAACCGCCGAAGGCCCAGGCAGGTGTCTTGTGTCCCGCCACCAGTTCCACATCCAGCGGAGCGGCGATCAGCACGAAGTCCGAACCGGCCTCCGACTCGCGCCGCCCCATCCAGTAACGCGAGGCCCCACCCGCGCCAAGGCCTATGACGGCCAGACCGGCGATGCCTGTAAGGATTTGACGACGGGTAAAGGACATGAACGGCGCAACCTCAAAAACGACAACTGAGCGCATCTGCGAGCAAATGCAAGGGGCGAATACGATACACCTGCATTTGCGTAAAGATAAGGGCAGATACCACGAACTGAAGTCGAGGCGTAAAAAAGCCGGGCAAGGCAGTGACACCCGCTCCGGCTTTTTGCATCGATCAACCGCTATGACTGACTAACCCGCTGCAGCCATTCGCTATACGCCGGCTCTGCATCAAGCGGTGGATGGGCGCGGTAATACCCCAGTTCTTCCTGCATGCCAAACATCTTACACACCAACAGTGCCACGCGCGATGCAGGGCTATTCCTGGCAGTATTCAGCGATGGGCTGCTGATAAAAAGCATCCAGTGCCTGCTCACGCTGGCACTTCCAACGGATATTCAGACCCATCTGCAGGACTGTGACAACGCTACTATCGCACTGACCGTTATCACAACGTTTCACAACTTTTCACAACGATTTGCAGGTGATCGCAGTAAGAATCGAAGAACTCCTTTTTTCGCTTTCTTGCGGCCTTACCTTTCAAGGCTCGCCTTAACTGACGAGGCGCTCATGAACATCACGCCCAAAAACGACACGCTCCCTCGCGAAGGTCTTGCAGATTTCGAGTCAAGGCTTAAGCGCAGCATCGTCTCCGCCAAAGGCGATGAGCAGAAAAAACCAGACCGCACCGCAACCGACAACGAGCAATGGCCGCCGATTGAAGGCACCACCGTGTCGGTTACCGACAACGGTGACATGCGTTACGAGCGTGATGGGCAAGGTGTTGTCGTGGCGGCGTCGACTAATCCGAAGTTGTATCAGTTTCTCAAACAACTCGATGACCTGAGCCAGTCTCCGACACAGAAATCGCTGGTCGAAAAAGCCATCGCCGACGGGACCCCAATCGCAGATCGAAACACCGAGCTACCTGCGTGGGGCGATATCAAGAACTTTGAATGGCAAGGTCAGCTGGAAACAGCCGAGGTGGTCACTTACGTCAAACAGGATGGTGAGAAGGTCACTGTTTCAAAATCACTCACACCGGAATTGTTCACTGCGGCTCAGCAAATGGGCCTCTCGCGCGTTACCGTGGAAAACCGCGTCAATAACAATGGGCGCGAAGTGGCAGACGAGAACGTCTATGTCGCGGATCACGACATCATCAAGGCTGGCACCAAGGACGAACTGGGTAACGGCGTGATCGAGTTCGAGAGCCGCGACGGCAAGCAATACGTGGTCTCCGAATATCAGAACAAGGAGCTGTATGACCGGGTTGCCGACAAGAGCAGTTCCGGGGTGCAGGGCGACGTGCAGAAGATCCGTGACGAACACGGCCTGGGCAATCTCGACGAACTGGATATTCTCAGTAAACCCACAGGCGTGAAGTCTGACGAGAAAGACAAGGACTCCGAAGACCTGACCGTGGTCGAGCTGGCCACCAAAAACCTGATGGACAAGTATCAGAAGCTGGTCGACGACAAGAAAGTCGACAAGAACAGCGACGTTTACAAACTGGTCATGGCGATCCAGGCCAAGGCCGGTATGGAAAGTGGACGCACCATCACGCCTTATATCGAAGAGCCTCGCGGCGCCGAGTCCTGGCGCAGGTTCGACAGCGAGGGCGAAACCCTGACAAGCGCCGATATGCAGGACATCCTCGACGGCAATAACATCGATAAAGCGTTGACGGAGCTGTTTGCCAATGGCAATGGCGAGAAGGACAAGATCGGCAAGGAATATCAGGCCGAGATGGACGCGGCCATCGAAAAAGTCAGCGGTGGCGATAAGGAGGCGTTGGCCAAGGACCTGCATGACAAGTTGGTCAGCAGCGAGTTTGTCGATTACCTCGCTGATCTGGACAAGGCCGGTAAAAAGTCCGAAGGACAATCCGATGTAGCCCGCCTGCTTTCCAGCCTGGAACTTCTCGATCCGCAATTGGCGAAAGACGCCCAGAATGAGCTGCAGAAAAACAGCGTCATGGCCGAAGTCGATAAGTTGATGGCCGACCCTGGCGGTATCCCGGACGAATACAAAGAGCTGGCCCTGAAGGACATTTTCTCTGCACTTAAACAGGGGATCAAAGGTATGGCGGATATACCCCGCCGTACTCAGGAGACGATCGAGAAATTCATCAACGAGTTGCTACAGGACAAAACCAAACTCAGCGATTTTTCGGACCAGGTGGACAAGGTCAAATCAGGCGAAATGACTCAGGCGCAGCTCGAGGAAAACCTGGCAGGTAAATACGTGGGTGCCGAAGACAAGGAAGGCTTCAAGAAAGCCATCGGTAAACTTAACCAGAGCGGCGTATTCGGCACCGCTGCAGGCTTCACCTCTCTCGGTGGCGCTATCTATATGCTAACGGCCAAGAACGGCCAACTTGCTGACGATCCGCTGGAACGCCTGGCTATCGCCAAGGACTTCATCACCTTCCTGGGCTCCGGTGCGCAGTTTGAAAAGACTGGCATCTTTGATTTGATGACCCACACCAAAACTGCGGATTTGCTCGGGCTGAGCAAGAGCGTCCCGGAGATCTGGGGCAAGGAAGGTTTGTGGGGCAAAAAGATTGAAACGGCGCAGGCTGCCAATAACGTGCCAGACGTTGCGGACGGTCTGGAGAACCGACTGGCCAGCGTTTATGAGCTGGACAGCATCAGAGCAGGTAGCAGTATCGGCGACGTAATGGATCAGATTGGCCTGATCAATGAGGTCAACGACGCCGGCTCGCTTTCCGAGGACGTCAGTCGCGAATTGCTGGACGAGATCGTGACCCGATCTGGCGGCACTCCGCCCGCAGATTATTCGAAGTACGGCAATCTGAACGAACTGGCTGAAGATCTGAGACTGAACATCAGTCAGGATGCGGTGGTGCAGAGCATCAATTCTCAGCGCGCCTTAGTCGACCTCCCCGCCCTGGATGCTGAAAGCCTGAACAATATGGCCGTCGAGGTGGAGCGTGCTGCCAGCACGCCGGTTCCGGACTCTGCTTCCGGCTCCGGTTACGCCAGCTACAGCGACTCGTTGTACAAACTCTACGACGATGCCGTGCAGCGCTTCGTCGCACAAGACATCACCCCGCCAACCCGTGAAGCGTTTGCTGCCGGCATTGAGGACCAGCTGGAGCGCAACGGTCAGCCGGTCCCGGCGGAAAACGATCGGGTCAACCTGAGTGAAATGCTTGGCAGCGACGAGATCGATCGCGAGTCGATCAACGTGATGCTCGAAGCCGATAATCAACCAATCCCGGCTGATGACATCGTCGATAACATGCGCAACTCGGTCGGCCAGGCCGTGGCCGGTAATGCAGGGGGTGCGGGCCTGGTAGACCCACAATCTGTTGCACAAGGCGTTCAGAGTGCTGCACCGGACGGAGCGGACAAGGTGGTGCCCGGTGTATCGGCGCGCATTGCCGGGACAGTGGTCAAGGTACTCGGCGTAGCACCGGACATCATGAGCATCGCCGATATCGTCATGGGCGGGATCGCCATCAAGGATGGCATCAAGTCCGACAGCGATCTGGCAATTGCCAATGGCAGCCTGCAAATTGTTTCAGGTGTGGCGGGCACAGCAGCCGCCGGGATCGGGATCGCCGGTTTGCTCGGCCCTATCGGCGCCATTGCTGGAGCAACCGCGCCGCTATTTCTGGTGACGGCAGGCCTGGGGATCATTACCGGCATCATCAGCGTGTTCGTCGATCATCAGAAGAAACAAAAGGCCACCGACAAGGAAGGCCAGTGGTTCAAGGATCAGGCCGAACTGGGCTTCGCGCAGGACGACTGGGGCGACAAGCTTGAATACGGGCGTTACAGCTTCTACGAATATGAAGGCCGGGATGCACCGGACGATCAAAGCATCTTCGACTACCAGACCGAAGAGTGGAAGCACTTCCAGGAAACCCCACAGGATCAGGGCTCGTCGATGATCCGCCTGGACGAAAGCGTGCATAAAGACAAAAACGGCATCGTTGGCGAGAATACCAACGGCTTGCCAATGGACGTTTACAACAAGGCGTACTACGACGCGCACAAGGAAGAGATCGAAACCATCCGCGAGAAGTGGGACGAATGGAACGGCAAGGACGATATCGTCAGCAAAAAGGACTTCGAGAAGATTCTGAGTGGTGGCGACGAGAAGGAAAAAGCTGCGGCCGAGTTTATTCTTAGTGACCAAGGCTTTTTCGACTTGCTGGATAACCTCTGGAAGAAAGACAAGCGCGACACGAAGATCAGCACGGATGACCTGGATACCTGGCTCAAGCTGATTGATGTGATGGATCGGACGCCGGGTGAGACGGTGTTTTATGAGAAGCCGGAGTCGAATATTTATCGAGGCAGGTGAGTTCTTTGCTTGATTGGATGGGTGTGGTGTCGCTTCTGCTGGATAACTGACTGGCCGGTGGAGGCAGTGGCTGAGACTTTCTGAAAAGACAGTTTCAGCCATGTCACGGTGCAGGCCACTGTGCACTCCTCCATATGCACGCGGGCGCGAAAATCACGCCCTGCCAAGGCCTCACAGATTGGTGTCATGGACGGCAGCGCGATCCTCCCGTGGTCAGTCTCGCACCAGCTTCAGCAGTCCGCCGTCATACCAGGAAAGAGCTAACGACCCATCCTGTGCCAGGAAAAATGCCGGCGTTTCTTTATCAAAAGGACCCCAGCTTCCAGATTTGCATTCAACGCTATAGCGGTCGGCTTTTTCGATGCCAAGCTTATGGAGTTGTGGCTCTAGTTCAGCTCCACTGATCGGCGGAAGCTTATGAAAAACAGGCCCCTTGCACACATCTTCCGTCGAGTTTGCCGACGCCTTCCATGCAAGCTGGTCGTGATTGAAACTGAGACGTCGCCCCATAAAGCTCGGATCATCATCCCCCAGTGCCTGCACGCCCGAGTCTGATACCGCTACACCTGCAACATGCCAACTGCCGTAAAGCGCGCTTTCTCCAGGCTGATCGTGCTTTGGAGCATCCATATTCGCTGCGCATCCTGTCAGCGACAATATGATCAGAAAGGATGAACTGTAAGGAAATCGGGATTTCATGAATGGGATCCTTGGTTTTTGCGGATGCGGATATTGAATCTTTTTGCTGGGCTACGCCGGCGTTGACGTTAGGGGCTTGGGGGGCCTTTGAGCGGATTTTCCGTAACGATTTTCCTCGAACTTCAGATCAGTTTCAAATGAGGTGCTTTGGGGTTGGCAAGGGAGGCGTCGTTCGTCACGGCGGCAGCGAAGGATTGCTTTATGTAGGCGTAGAGTAGCGCTGATGCTTTTGCAGGCCGGGGTTACCTGATAAATCAAGCAGTACAAACGCCGTTTTTGACGATGCACAAACTGCCAGAATTTGCCAGCCCCAAAAAGCCAAAAGCCCGCAATTACGCGGGCTTCAGAGCATTTCTTGCTAGATCGTGCCGGACAATGCCGGACGTTCAATCATTCCCACTCAATAGTAGCCGGCGGCTTGCTCGACACATCGTAAGTCACCCGCGAAATCCCTTCGATCTCGTTGATGATCCGGCCGCTCACCGTCTCCAGCAGCTCATAAGGCAGGTGTGCCCAGCGAGCGGTCATGAAGTCGATGGTTTCGACCGCGCGCAGCGCGACGACCCAGGCGTAGCGGCGGCCGTCGCCGACGACGCCAACCGATTTGACCGGCTGGAACACTACGAATGCCTGGCTGACCTTGTGGTACCAGTCGGCCTTGCGCAGTTCTTCGATGAAGATGTGGTCGGCACGACGCAGGAGGTCGGCGTATTCCTTCTTCACTTCGCCGAGGATGCGCACGCCCAGGCCTGGGCCGGGGAATGGGTGGCGGTAGACCATGTCGTAGGGCAGGCCAAGTTCGAGGCCCAGGCGGCGGACTTCGTCCTTGAACAGTTCGCGCAGTGGCTCGACGAGCTTGAGGTTCATTTCTTCCGGCAGGCCGCCCACGTTGTGGTGCGACTTGATGACGTGGGCCTTGCCGCTTTTCGCGCCAGCGGACTCGATGACGTCCGGGTAGATGGTGCCTTGCGCCAGGTACTTGATGTTGTCCAGCTTGCAGGACTCGGCATCGAACACGTCGATGAAGGTACGGCCGATGATCTTGCGCTTCTTCTCTGGATCGCTCTCGCCTTCCAGGTTGTTCAGGAACTGTTCTTCGGCGTTGGCGCGGATCACCTTGACGCCCATGTTCTCGGCGAACATGGCCATCACTTGCTCGCCTTCATGCAGACGCAGCAGGCCGTTGTCGACGAATACGCAGGTCAGTTGATCGCCGATGGCCTTGTGCAACAGCGCCGCGACCACGGAGGAGTCAACGCCGCCGGAAAGGCCCAGCAACACGTTGTCAGTACCGACCTGAGCGCGAACCTGAGCGATAGCGTCTTCAGCAATCTTCGAAGGGGTCCACAGTGCTTCGCAGCCGCAGATGTCGAGGATGAAACGCGACAGGATGCGACCGCCCTGCTTGGTGTGAGTCACTTCCGGGTGGAACTGCACGCCGTAGTAACCGCGCGCGTCGTCAGCCATACCGGCAATCGGGCAGCTCGGGGTGCTGGCCAGAATGTGGAAGTCTTCCGGCAGTTTGGTGACCTTGTCACCGTGACTCATCCATACGTCGAGGCCAAACAGGCCGTCGGCGTCGATATGGTCTTCAATACCATCGAGCAGACGGCTTTTGCCGACTACGTCAACGCGAGCGTAGCCGAACTCGCGCAGCTCGGAACCGGCAACCTTGCCGCCCAACTGCTCGGCCATGGTCTGCATGCCGTAGCAGATACCGAAAACCGGCACACCCAGGTCAAATACCGCTTGCGGGCAGCGCGGGCTGTCGGCTTCGTGTACGGACTCGGGGCCGCCGGCGAGGATCACGCCTTTTGGAGCGAATTCGCGGATCGCTTCGTCGTCCATGTCAAACGGATGCAGCTCGCAATACACGCCGATTTCGCGCACGCGGCGGGCGATAAGCTGGGTGTACTGGGAACCGAAGTCGAGGATCAGGATACGGTGGGCGTGAATGTCGAGGGCCATGACTCATTCTCGTCAAAAAACAGAAACGACACGGGGCTGCGTCAACAGCCCCGGCTATGAAACTTGCTGGCCTGCATCGAGGCAAACACCCCGATGCAGTCCGGATCAACCGACGCGATAGTTCGGCGCTTCCTTGGTGATCTGCACGTCATGGACGTGGGACTCAGCCATACCGGCGCCAGTAATGCGAACGAACTCGGGCTTGGTGCGCATCTGCTCGATGTCGGCACTGCCGGTGTACCCCATGGAGGAACGCAGGCCGCCCATCAACTGATGGATGATGGCCGACAACGGACCTTTATAGGCCACACGGCCTTCGATACCTTCCGGCACCAGTTTCTCGGCACCTGCGGACGAATCCTGGAAGTAGCGATCGGACGAGCCTTGCGCCTGGGACATCGCACCCAGCGAACCCATGCCGCGATAGGCCTTGTAGGAACGACCCTGGAACAGTTCGATCTCGCCTGGCGCTTCTTCAGTACCGGCGAACATCGAGCCCATCATCACGCAGGAGGCGCCAGCCACGATAGCCTTGGACAGGTCACCGGAGAAGCGGATACCGCCGTCGGCGATCATCGGCACGCCAGTGCCTTCAAGGGCAGCGGAGACGTTGGCGATGGCGCTGATCTGCGGCACGCCGACACCGGCAACGATACGCGTGGTGCAGATGGAGCCCGGGCCGATACCGACCTTGACTGCATCGGCGCCTGCGGCAACCAGTGCCCTGGCCGCTTCGCCGGTGGCGATGTTGCCGCCGATGACCTGCACCTGAGGGAAGTTTTCCTTGACCCAGCGAACGCGGTCGATCACACCTTTGGAATGGCCGTGAGCGGTATCGACGACCACGACGTCAACGCCAGCCGCGACCAGTGCGGTGACGCGCTCGCCGGTGTCCTTGCCGGTACCGACTGCAGCGCCGACGCGCAGGCGAGCCTGATCGTCCTTGCTGGCCAGCGGGTAAGCCTTGGCTTTTTCGATGTCCTTGACGGTCATCATGCCCTTGAGCGCGAAGTTGCCGTCGACGATCAGGACTTTTTCCAGACGGTGCTTGTGCAGCAGTTCGCGCACTTCGTTCTTGTCGGCGCCTTCGCGCACAGTGACCAGGCGCTCTTTGGGCGTCATCACTTCGCGAACAGGGACATCAAGACGGTTTTCGAAGCGTACGTCGCGGGACGTCACGATGCCGACCAGGTCGCCATTGTGCAGAACCGGTACGCCGGAAATGTTGTGCATGCGGGTGAGTTCGAACAGATCGCGAACAGTGGCGTCGGCTTCGATCGTGATCGGGTCTTTAACGACGCCGGCCTCGAACTTCTTGACCTTGCGCACTTCGGCAGCTTGCTGCTCGATGGTCATGTTCTTGTGGATGATACCGATACCGCCTTCCTGGGCCATGGCAATTGCCAGACGGGCCTCGGTGACTGTATCCATTGCAGCAGAGACCAAAGGTATATTCAGCTCGATGCCACGGGTCAAACGGGTTTTCAGACTGACTTCGTTGGGAAGTACCTCGGAATAACCGGGCACAAGGAGAATGTCGTCGAATGTAAGGGCTTCTTGACTGATACGCAGCATCGCGGGGGCTCCCGGGCGGGAAATTGGAAGCGCGCCATTATACCCACAGACCCCGCCCGGCTCAATGTAAACCTCAGCCTATTATCAAAGCTGTTTATAGACGCACATTAACGCAGGAGACCGGGCGATCCAGACGTTCGGCGAAGTCATCCAGAAAGGTCTGCGTGAACGACGCATCCAGCCAGTTATTGAAGATGAAACCGAGGTTGGAAAACCCGCAGGCGTCGAGAAAAAGAAAGCCGTTGATGTCATCTTCGTGGCGGCATTCGGGGCAGGTGAAATTATCGGTATGACCGGGCATCCAGTCTTCCAGGCTGTCGAACAGCGCCTCCCCCACTTCGCGGCGACACTCCGGGCAACCGGCCTCTTCGGCAAAGTCGTTCAGCGGGGTATAGATGCAGCGCTTGGTGACGACTTCCAGGCCATTGACGACCTGCCCGAACGGCAACGCATCGGGGTTCTTCACCACCCGCTTCGCTCCGGGTGCCACTGCGTAAGCCATCTTGTTATAGGTGCGTCCACACGTGGTCAACTCCGGCTCGACCACATCGAGCTTGACCAGCCAGCGCAGGATCAGCCGCGCCCTGGCCTCGTGCCCGGGAAAGGTGGAAATTTGCGGGACGATGATGCTTTGGGTGTTCATAACGGAGCGTCGCTTAAAGCTGTTCGAGGCCGCAGCTTAATAGGCTGGCCATTCAGGTCAAGAAGCAATCCTGCCTTTACCGACGAGACAGACCTGTGCGCCAGACCGGCATTGCCATTATGATGCCGGACATGATCAAAGACCCTTTCGCAAGACTCGGCCTCGACCGGGAAGTCCTTACTGTCAGCCAGCTCAACGGCCGTGCCCGTGTGCTGCTGGAAGACGTGTTCAGCAGTATCTGGGTCGAGGGGGAGATCTCCAACCTCTCGCGCCCGGCGTCGGGCCATGTGTACTTCACGCTGAAGGACTCTGGCGCGCAGGTGCGCTGTGCCTTGTTCCGGCAGAGCGCGGCACGTGTGCGTCAGGCGCTCAAGGACGGCTTGCAGGTCAAGGTGCGCGGCAAGGTCTCGCTGTTTGAAGGCCGCGGCGACTATCAGTTGATTCTCGACACGGTGGAACCTGCAGGTGATGGTGCGTTGCGCCTGGCATTCGATGCGTTGAAAGCCAAGCTCAGCGACGAAGGCCTGTTCAGCGCCGAGCGCAAGGTCGCACTGCCGCTGCACCCGCAACGTATCGGGATTATCAGTTCTCCGACCGGTGCGGTGATCCGCGACATCATCAGCGTGTTCCGCCGTCGCGCGCCGCGGGTCGAGCTGACCTTGATTCCCACAGCCGTTCAGGGTCGCGAGGCGATCAACCAGATTGTCCGCGCGCTGAAGCTGGCCGACAGCAGGGGCTTCGATGCGTTGATCCTGGCCCGTGGCGGCGGCTCGCTGGAGGACCTGTGGTGCTTCAACGAAGAAGCTGTCGCCCGCGCCATCGACGCGTGCGTGACGCCGATTGTCAGCGCTGTCGGGCATGAAACCGATGTGTCCATCAGCGACTTTGTCGCCGACGTGCGCGCACCGACGCCTTCAGCTGCCGCCGAACTGCTCGCCCCGGATTCCATCGACCTGCATCGACGCGTCGACAACCTGCACCGGCGACTGGTCAGCCGCATGCAGGACCGCCTGATGCGCGAGCGGCTGCGTCTGGAGGGTATTTCCCGGCGTCTGCGCCACCCTGGCGAGCGCTTGCGTCAGCAGTCGCAACGGCTGGATGATCTGGACATGCGCCTGCGCCGCGCCTTTGAACAGAACATGCATCAACGCCAGCTGCGTCTGGCGCACCTGCAGAGCCGCCTTGCTGCCCAGCACCCGGGCCGGACCCTGGCCTTTTTGCGCCAGCGTCTGGATGCCCTGGCCGAGCGTCTGCCGCGAGCCATGCGTGAACAGATCAAGGCGCGCAAGCTGCAACTGCAAAGTCAGGTGCAGACCCTCAACGTGGTCAGCCCGCTCGCCACACTGGGACGCGGTTACAGCATCCTGCTCGACGAGCGCGGCCACGCGATCCGCAGCGCGGCACAGACGCAAACGGGCCAACGGCTTACCGCCAGGCTCGGCGAAGGCGAACTGCAAGTGCGCGTCGAAGACAATCACCTCACACCCGTGACCCTCTCCCTTCTGGACTGACTGCCTGATGCTACGTTTTATTGCCCCGCTGTTCGCCCTGCTGCTCTGTCTTCCCGCTCACGCTGACAGTTTTATTACCCGCGCACTCGACAAACCGGTGCCAGGCGGCGTGGCGGTTGTCGATCTGGGCACTGGCGCTCAGGCTCCGACCGCCACCTATCAAGGCAAACCGGTGCTGGTGGTCAAGGAACAGGGCACGCGCTGGCTGGCCATCGTGGGCATTCCGTTGACCGTCAAACCCGGCACTCAGCAAGTCACGTCCGGCGGGCGCACGCTCAACTTCACCGTTGGCAGCAAGAAATACCCGGAGCAGCACATCACGCTCAAGAACAAACGTCAGGTCAATCCCAACCCTGAAGACAACAAACGCATCGAGGGCGAATTGGCCGAGCAACTGCGCGCTTACCGCAGTTTCAGCCCAGGCACGCCAAGCAACCTGATTCTGGACAAGCCGGTCAACGGCCCGCTGTCGAGCAAATTCGGCGTGCGTCGCTTCTTCAACGGCGAAGAGCGCAATCCGCATTCGGGACTCGACTTCGCGGTTCCGGCCGGCACACCGATAAAGTCCCCGGCAGCGGGCAAGGTCATCCTGACCGGCAATTACTTCTTCAATGGCAACACCGTATTCGTCGATCACGGGCAAGGCTTCATCAGCATGTTTTGCCATATGTCGAAGATCGACGTGAAGGTCGGCGACCTCGTCGCGCGTGGCGGAGTGGTCGGCAAGGTCGGCGCCACCGGTCGCGCAACCGGGCCGCACATGCACTGGAACGTCAGCCTCAACGATGCGCGCGTGGACCCGGCGATCTTCATCGGCGCTTTTCAGCCGTAAGCCTGTTGGTGAGCGAGCGTTACGGCGCTCGCTCACGCAAGCCCTCACTTGCGCACATCGCTTTCGACCAACAATAACCTGGATATAACGCTTTAAATACCGCTATAAAAAATCGTCAAAGGCGTATTTTCGAGAATTTATTCCAATCTTTTTCAAGTGCTTGCCATCATCCATGCCAATGGTTACGGTTGGCCTCATGAAAACCTCTCAAACCCTTATTCTGTTGCGCCAACACCGGTGCCTCAGCCTGGTCAGCGCCCGACTGCCTGGCTAGCATGCTGTGCCTCGTCCCTGTGTTCGCAATTTCCTGTGCTATCTATCCAGAACGGCAGGCCGCCCAACCCCGGCCCCGTGAATACAAAAGGATTTCCTGATGACCATGCTCAAAGACCCTTCGAAGAAGTACCGTGCGTTCCCGACCATTGATCTGCCTGACCGCACCTGGCCTTCGAAGACCATCGATGCAGCGCCGATCTGGTGCAGCTCCGACCTGCGCGACGGCAACCAGTCGCTGATCGAACCCATGGACGCGGCCAAGAAACTGCGCTTCTGGAAAACCCTGGTCAGCGTTGGCGTCAAGGAAATCGAGGCATCCTTTCCATCGGCTTCGCAGACTGACTTCGACTTCGTGCGTACCCTGATCGAAGACGGCCATATCCCGGATGACACCACCATCCAGGTACTGACCCAGGCTCGCGAAGACTTGATCGCCCGCACCTTCGAATCGCTGCGCGGCGCGAAAAAGGCCATTGTTCACCTGTATAACGCGACCAGCCCGTCATTCCGCCGCATCGTCTTCAATCAGGACAAGGCCGGGGTGAAAGAGATCGCGGTCAACGCGGCCAAGCTGTTCGTCAAATATGCAGCACAACAGCCTGAAACCCAGTGGACCTTCGAGTACTCGCCGGAAACCTTCAGTGCGACCGAGCTGGAATTCGCCAAGGAAGTCTGCGATGCGGTGATCGAGGTGTGGAACCCGACGCCCGAGAACAAGGTGATCCTCAACCTCCCGGCCACCGTGGAAGTGGCGACACCCAACATTTACGCTGACCAGATCGAATGGTTCGGCCGCAACATTACCCGCCGCGACAGCGTGCTGATCAGCCTGCATACCCACAACGACCGTGGTACGGGCGTTGCCGCTACCGAGCTGGGCCTGATGGCCGGCGCAGATCGCGTCGAGGGCTGCCTGTTCGGTAACGGCGAGCGGACCGGCAACGTCGATCTGGTCACCGTGGCCCTGAACCTTTACACCCAAGGCATCAACCCGGAGCTGGATTTCTCGGATATCGACGGTGTGCGCAAGGTCGTCGAAGAATGCAACCAGATTCCTGTGCACCCACGTCACCCGTACGTTGGCGACCTGGTTCACACCGCGTTCTCCGGTTCGCACCAGGATGCGATTCGCAAGGGTTTCACCCAGCAGAAGGAAGGCGAGTTGTGGGAAGTGCCTTACCTGCCGATTGACCCGGCCGACATCGGTCGCAGCTACGAGGCGGTGATTCGCGTCAACAGCCAGTCGGGCAAAGGTGGCATCACTTACCTGCTGGAACAGGAATATGGCATCTCCCTGCCACGCCGCATGCAGATCGAGTTCAGCCAGGTGGTTCAGGGTGAAACCGATCGTCTGGGTCTGGAGATGACGGCCGAGCAGATTCACTCGCTGTTGCGTCGTGAGTACCTGCAAGCCAACGTTCCTTATGCGCTGATCAGCCATAAGTTGCAGGAGGAGAACGGCAACAGCTCGGTGGATGCCGAGGTGCACGTCGACGGCGAAACCCAGCACTGGCGCGGCAAGGGCAAGGGCGCGCTGGAAGCACTGGTTGCCGGTCTGCCGGTGGCCGTGGAAATCATGGATTACAACGAGCATGCGATCGGCTCGGGTACCACCGCCAAGGCGGCCGCCTACATCGAGCTGCGCGTGAATGGCGAACGCGCCGTCCATGGCGTGGGCATCGATGAAAACATCACCACGGCGAGCTTCCGCGCCCTGTTCAGTGCCCTGAATCGTTCACTCAGCCAGACCCAGGCCAAAGCGGCCTGATTCGATAGCCGGATGGCGGACGCAGGTCCGTCATCCGCATCGCCCTCTTCCCTCCCCGCCTCACACTGCACCAGCCTCTTGCATTCCGCGCATGACCCTGCCTGTTTCGGCATAATCTTTTTCATTTATGCTGTGGTAGCATGCTGCCCTTACTCCAGAGCGCGCCCAATCCAACAGCAATTCATATGCTGACGATGCCTGCTCGGACTTACCTGCCAGCTGCACCTTTCCTATAAAACCAAGACGACTATTGCATTGATTTCCGGACGAAAAGAATGCTCGGGCAGACCCACCGTGCATTGAAATTACCATCGGCCTCGGTACGCTGAGCTGATCCAATCACATTTGGAGCGATTATGCCCAAGGCTTCCCATCAAGATTTGCGCCGTAGCTTCCGTGCGCTCACCTCGTCGAACGCTTGCTTTCACACAGCCTCGGTGTTCGACCCCATGTCAGCGCGAATCGCAGCGGATCTGGGCTTTGAAGTAGGCATCCTCGGCGGCTCCGTGGCGTCGCTGCAAGTCCTGGCAGCCCCTGACTTCGCCCTGATCACCCTGAGCGAATTCGTTGAACAGGCCACGCGCATCGGCCGTGTCGCACAGCTCCCGGTCATCGCGGACGCAGACCATGGTTATGGCAATGCCCTTAACGTCATGCGCACCGTTGTCGAACTGGAACGTGCCGGTATTTCTGCACTGACGATCGAAGATACCCTGCTGCCGGCACAGTTCGGACGCAAATCCACTGATCTGATTTCCACTGCCGAAGGTGTTGGCAAGATCCGCGCAGCGTTGGAGGCTCGCGTCGATCCAGAGATGTCGATTTTCGCTCGTACCAACGCAGCGATCATTCCGGTTCAGGAAGCCATCAGCCGGGTTCAGCAGTATCAGGCTGCCGGGGCTGACGGCATTACCATCGTCGGCATTCGGGACTTCGATCACCTGGCGCAGATATCCGAAGGCGTGACCGTACCGCTGATGCTGGTGACGTACGGCAACCCGGAACTGCACGACAACGCGCGCCTTGCCGAGATGGGTGTGAGGATTTGCGTGCATGGCCACGCAGCGTACTTCGCGGCGATCAAGGCCACCTATGACTGCCTGCGCGAGCAGCGTCAGATACTGGGCAACGAGTCGAACATGAGTGCGACTGAACTGACCCACACCTACACGCAGCCTGAAGACTACGTAGAGTGGGCCCGCAAATTCATGAACGTCAACGAGTGACAGGCAACGCTGGACGCTGCGCCGCCTGATCAGGGGCGCAAGCAGCTGAATGCCCACGCAACACTGTGCGCGGGCATGATGAGCATCACTTCGGACGCAAAGCAGGCGATATCACGCGGTGGTGTTTACACCGCCACCGGTTTCCAGCTGCAGCAACGAGGCCTGCAACGTCTGCAGGTTGGCGCTGATGGTCGCGATCTGGCCCTGAATCGCCATGGACTTCTGCGCCTTCTCTTCCGCTGACCCTTTACCGCTTTGAGCAGCAGCCAGCTGCGCCTTCTGCTCGGCGAGTTGCTTCTGAGCGTCCTTGATCTGCTGCTTTATCTGCTCGATCGTCTGATTGAGAGACGATTCGCTGGAGCCACCCACGCTGCCGCCGCCACCCGCTGCACCGGCCTTGCCACCTTCAGTCGACGCCTGATCAGAGCTTTTCTCCGTTTCGGTAGTCGTGGTGGCGACAGCAGTCGCGGTCTTGGCCGTTTCAGCATCAGTAGGCTTGACCGTTAGCGTCAACGAGCTTGAGTAACTGTTCAGCGTGGAGGTATTGATAGTAGTCATGACGGTCTCCTGGAAGTCTGGAACAGCTATCGGCCGACTGGAAACATTCTGAAGTACTTTTATTGAATATTGAAAGAGTCCGCGTCCAGCCCGGCCGGAAACCGCGTACGGTAGGCTTGCAGGTCTGCCGCGCTGAGCGTCGCCCTGAACACTCCATCCGCTTCGCCCGCGCTCAACAGGCTCTCGCCCTGAAAATCCAGGACCTGACTGTCACCGGTGTACGCAAAGCCCTTGCCGTCCGACCCGACGCGATTGACCGCCGCCACGTAGCACAGGTTTTCAATGGCTCTGGCGGGCAGCAACCGGTTCCAGTGCAGACGCCGTGCGCCCGGCCAGTTGGCGGTGTACAGCAACAGATCGGTGTCCTGGGCGTCACGGCTCCAGACCGGAAAGCGCAGGTCATAGCAGATCAGCGGGCGTACACGCCAGCCGTTGAGCTCAAACATCACCTGGCGATCACCCGGCGTGTAGTGCTCGTGTTCACCGGCCATGCGAAACAGATGACGCTTGTCGTAATGCAGCAGTTCACCGTCTGGCCGCGCCCACAACAGGCGATTGCGATGACTGCCATCGGCAGCGCGCATCATGACGCTGCCGGTTACCACGGCGTTGATACGCCTGGCCTGCGCCAATAGCCATAGCGATGTAGGCCCGGCTTCCGGCTCTGACAGGGCCTCGGACTCCATCGAGAACCCGGTGGTGAACATCTCTGGCAGGATCACCAGGTCCGCGCCGCGAGCCTGATCCAGCAATGGCTCGAAATGCTCGAGATTGGCCTCGCGATCATGCCACGCCAGCGTGGTCTGGATCAGTGCGAGGTTGAGGTTGGGCAGCCCGCTTATATCGCGCATAGTTTCTCCGCCGCCAGACGCAGCGTCTCTTCCTGTTTGGCGAAGCATAGGCGGATCAGGCGCTGCCCTTCTGGCGGGCTCTGGTAGAACACCGAAATCGGAATGCTCGCCACGCCATGCTCACGGGTCATCCACAAGGCCATGTCGACGTCATTGAGGTCGGGCCTGATCTGCGAGTAATCGACCAACTGGAAATAAGTCCCGCCCACCGGCCGGAAGCTGAAACGCGACTCGGCCAGATGACTGCAGAAAAAGTCGCGCTTGGCCTGATAGAAGCCTGGCAGTTCATCGACATGCTCAGGGTGTTCGGCCATGAAGTCGGCCAATGCGTATTGCAACGGCGTGACACCACAGAAGCTCACATACTGATGCACCTTGCGCAGTTCGGACGTCAGCGCAGGCGGCGCGACCACGTAACCGGTTTTCCAGCCTGTGACGTGATAGGTCTTGCCGAACGAACTGACGACGAAGGCGCGCTGATACAGCGCTTCGTGGTCGAGCACACTGACGTGGCGTGCGCCGTCAAACACCAGGTGTTCATAGACTTCATCGCTGAGCAGGTAAATGTCGCGATCGGCGATCAGCGCGGCCAGTCGATCAAGCTCTGCACGACTGATCAGAGCGCCGCTGGGGTTGTGCGGGCTGTTGATGACAATCATGCGGGTACGCGGGCTCAGCGCATCGCTGAGCTTTTGCCAGTCGATGGAGAAGTCATCCAGCCCCAGTTGCACATGAACGCAGCGCCCACCGGCCAGTTCGACGGCAGGCTCATAGCTGTCGTAACAAGGGTCGAAAATGATCACTTCATCGCCAGCACGAATAACGCTATGGATCGCGCAGAAAATCGCCTGGGTGGCACCCGGTGTAATAGTGATTTCAGTGTCCGCATTGACCGTACGCCCATAGCTGCGGGCGATCTTTGCCGCAACTTGCTGACGAAGCGCAGGCAGCCCGGTCATCGGTGAGTATTGGTTATGGCCTTGAGTGACGTGTCGGCAGACCGCGTCACGCAGCGCCTGCGGCCCGTCAAAATCAGGAAACCCCTGGGACAGGTTGATAGCCCCGGTTTCGGCGGCCAGCTGTGACATGACGGTGAAGATAGTGGTGCCCACGTTGGGCAACTTGCTGTCGATCATGGAACCCTTTCCCTGCAATCTCCCGGCACCGGGCGGCACGGGGTCAGGCAGGATAGCCCATTAAACGGACACAAAAAAAGGCGCCGAAGCGCCTTTTTCCAGATGCTGACTCAGCGCTTGTCGCGGCGCTTCTTGTCGGCCTTCTTGTGGTGCGACATCATCCGACGCTTCTTGTTGACCTGACGGTCGGTGAGCGTGTTCTTGTTGCCTTCATACGGGTTCTCGCCGCCCTTGAACTCGATACGGATCGGCGTACCGACCAGTTTGAGCACACGCCGGTAAGTGTTTTCCAGGTAACGGACGTAGGACTTGGGTACTTTCTCGACCTGATTACCGTGGATCACGATCAGCGGCGGGTTGGCACCACCCAAGTGAGCGTAGCGCAGCTTGATGCGGCGGCTGCCGACCATCGGTGGCGCATGCTCGCTGACCGCATCTTCGAGAATCTGCGTCAGGCGGCTGGTTGGCCAGCGGGTTACCGCAGACTTGAACGAGTTCTGTACCGACTGATACAGGTTGCCCACGCCCGTGCCGTGCAGTGCGGAGATGAAGTGGATGTCGGCGAAGTCGACGAAGAACAACCGGCGCTCCAGCTCGATCTTCACGAAATCGCGTTCGCCCGGCGTCATGCCGTCCCACTTGTTCAGCGCGATGACCAGCGCACGACCCGCTTCAAGGGCGAAGCCCAGCAGGTTCAGGTCGTGGTCGACCACACCTTCGCGGGCGTCCATCACAAAGATCACCACGTTGGCGTCCTTGATGGCCTGCAGCGTCTTGACCACCGAGAACTTTTCAACTTCCTCGTGGATCTTGCCGCGCTTGCGCACACCCGCGGTGTCGATCAGCGTGTACTTCTCTTCGTTACGCTCGAAGGGAATGTAGATACTGTCGCGCGTGGTGCCTGGCTCGTCATAGACGATAACCCGGTCTTCACCCAGCATACGGTTGACCAGCGTCGACTTGCCGACGTTGGGACGACCGATGATGGCGATCTTGATGCCGTCTTTCTCGCTAGGGCCGGGAATGCGCTTGGCTTCCTGACCTTCGGCGACTTCCTCGACCTCAACGCCCTCTTCAGGCTCGTCTTCGTCTCTGGGGAATTCGCGCAGAGCGATTTCGAGCATCTGCGAGATACCACGACCGTGGGCACCGGCCACCGGAATGGCATCGCCCAGGCCCATCGGGCTGAACTCGGCGCGTGCCAGGTTCTCGTCGATGTTGTCGATCTTGTTGGCAACCACGTAGGAACGCTTGTTGCGCTTGCGCAGGTGCTCACCAATCATCTGATCAGCAGCGGTGTAGCCCGCACGGGCGTCCACCAGAAACAGCACCACATCGGCTTCTTCAATGGCCAGCAGCGACTGCTCGGCCATCTTTTCGTCCATGCCATGCTCGTCACCGGAGATACCGCCGGTGTCGATCAGAATATAGGAGCGCCCTTGCCACTTCGCCTCTCCGTATTGGCGATCACGGGTAAGACCGGACAGATCGCCGACAATGGCGTCGCGAGTCCTGGTCAGGCGGTTGAACATGGTGGACTTGCCGACGTTCGGTCGACCCACCAGGGCGATTACGGGAACCATGCGGCTCTCCACTTCGTTATTTCAGAAAATACAAAAGCCGCTGCAGGGCAGCGGCCGGAGTTCGGGGCGATGCCACAAAGGCAGCGCAGCCTTGCCGAAGCAAGGGCACCCGGGGCCATTGGCCCCGGGCATGGACACTTATTGCTTGATGGTCAGGGCTTCCAGTTTGCCGCTGTTGCCATACACGTAAATCATGTCCCCAACCACCAGCGGACGCGCACGCAGGCCGTCGCTGTCGATACGTTCGCGACCGACAAAACGACCGTCCACCTGGCTCAACAGGTGCAGGTAGCCTTCCATGTCACCGACCGCTACGTAGCTGGAATACACTTCCGGCGCGCCGAGCTGGCGGCGAGCCAGTGATTCGTTGCTCCACAGTGCAGAGGACGAACGCTCGTCGATACCTTCGACAGTACCGGAGGCCAGAGTGGCATAGACGCTGCCAAAGCCCTGGGCGACACCCGAGTAGCTCGAAGCATCACGCTGCCAGAGGACACGACCGCTTTCCAGATCGAGACCGGCGACGCGGCCCTGATAGGTAGCAACGTACAGCGTACCGCCGGACAGCAACAGGCCGCCGTCGATATCGACCACACGATCCAGTTCCGAGCGACCTTGCGGGATGGCAACACGCTGCTCCCAGATCGGCACGCCGTTGGTGATATCCAGAGCGACGACCTTGCCGGTCGACAGACCTGCCACGGCAAGACGGTTCGTCGCCAGCGGAGCACCGGTACCGCGCAGGGTCAGCACCGCCGGGGTACTTTCGTAGATCCAGAGCTGCGAACCGGTAGAGGCGTCGAAACCGACGATGCGGTCATCCTGAGTCTGGACAACGACCACGGAACCGTTGGTGGCAGGCGGAGCCAGCACTTCGCTGGTGACGCGAGCGCGCCACTTTTCTTCACCGGACGTGGCGTCCATGGCAATCACTTCACCCTTGAGGGTGCCGATCATCACCAGTCCGTAGCCCACGCCGACTGCACCGGAAACGGGCAGGTCGAGATCCTTCTTCCAGATCACGTCGCCAGTCAGACGGTCCAGCGACACGACTTCGCCCGTGACGTCAGCCGCATAGATACGGTCGCCATCAATGGCCGGCACGAGCATGTTGTAAGTCTTGCCCTGACCGTCGCCAATGGAACGGCTCCACTGCTTGTGCAGAACCACTTCTTCTTTGAAGTCGGTCAGCTCGGCCGGAGGCAATTCCTTTTTGCTGTTGCTGCTGCAACCCGCGGCCAGAATGGCCAGAGCCAGCAATGCTGCATGTTTCCAACGAATCACGTCACGCATCCCCTTTCGCCAGATCGTCGAGCTTCATTTGCAGGCCACCCACTGCTGCGTCTTCGGACAGAGCAGATTTGGCCTTTTGGTATGCAGCATACGCCTCGTCGGTACGACCCAGCTGTACCAGCAGGTCACCCTTGAGTTCTTCACGACTGGCGAGGAAAGCCTTGTCGGCATCGCCGTCGAGCAGCTTCAGCGCGTCATCGGTCTTGTTCTGCGCAGCCAGCACGCGTGCCAGACGTTGACGGGCAATCTCGCCCAGCGTGTCATTGGCAGGTTTGTCGGCCACGGTTTTCAGCTCGGCTGCAGCATCGTCCAGCTTGCCAGCATCGACCGCCACCTTGGCGACGAACAGGCTACCGAACTGTGCGTAGGTAGTGCCACCGAATTCGCTTTTCAGTTTGCCGGAGATCTCGGCTACACGTGCGGTGTCTGCCTGACCACTGGGCGTCAGCGCGGTTTCCAGCAATTGCTGATAAAGCATCGAGGCGCCTTGCGACTGGCTGGCCTGATACCTGTGCCAGAACTGCCAACCCAGAACCACGACCAACGCAAGCAGACCGCCGGTCAACAGAGGTTTGCCGTTGCGCTGCCACCAGTCCTTCATTACCGCCAGCTCTTCATCTTCGGTACCCGACACCCCAATACTCCTATTCGCTAAACGGCTGTTAAATCAGCTTCAACCCTGCACGACGCAGGAGGCCAGGTGCTCTGACAGAGCATCCCAGGCAATATTTTGTTGTTCACCCTGGCCACGCAGGGGCTTGACGCCAATGACCTTCGCCGCCAGTTCTTCTTCGCCGAGGATCAGTGCGAACAGCGCACCGCTCTTGTCGGCCTTCTTGAACTGGCTTTTGAAGCTGCCGGCACCGGCGTTGACCTGCAACCGCAGGGTCGGCAGCTGATCACGGACCTTTTCGGTCAATGCCAGTGCCGCCAGCTCGGCCGCTTCGCCGAATGCGCACAGGTAGACATCGACCTGACGGGCAATCTCTTCCGGCACCTGTTCAAGGGTTTCGAGCAGCAGAACCAGACGCTCGATACCCATCGCGAAACCGACGCCTGCAGTAGGCTTGCCACCCATCTGCTCGACCAGACCGTCGTAACGACCGCCCGCACAGACCGTACCCTGGGCACCGAGTTGATCGGTGACCCACTCGAAAACGGTCTTGCTGTAGTAGTCCAGGCCACGCACCAGCTTGGGATTGATCACATAAGGGATACCGGCGGCGTCCAGACGGGCCTTCAGGCCTTCGAAGTGAATGCGGGACTCGTCATCCAGGTAGTCCGCCAGTTTCGGCGCATCGATCAGCACAGCCTGGGTTTCAGGGTGCTTGGTGTCCAGCACGCGCAGCGGGTTGGTTTTCAGGCGGCGCTGGCTGTCTTCGTCCAGTTGGTCGAGACGTGCCGAGAGGTATTCGACCAGCGCGTCGCGATAACGCGCACGCGCCTCGCTGGTGCCCAGGCTGTTCAGCTCGAGCTTCACGGCGTTGCGGATGCCCAGCAGGCCCCACAGGCGCCAGGTCATGACAATCAGTTCGGCATCGATATCCGGACCGTCCAGGTTGAAAACCTCGACGCCGATCTGATGAAACTGACGATAACGGCCTTTCTGTGGACGCTCGTGACGGAACATCGGACCGATGTACCACAGTTTTTGAACCTGGCCGCCGCCAGTGATACCGTGTTCGAGGACCGCACGCACGCATGCGGCAGTGCCTTCAGGGCGCAGGGTCAGAGAGTCACCGTTACGATCGGCGAAGGTGTACATCTCTTTCTCGACGATATCGGTCACTTCACCGATGGAGCGCTTGAACAGCTCGGTGAATTCGACGATAGGCATACGAATCTGGCGGTAACCGTAGTTATCCAGCAGACGGGAAACAGTGCCTTCGAAGTGACGCCACAGCGGCGTCTGCTCGGGCAGGATGTCGTTCATGCCACGAATGGCTTGTAGAGACTTACTCACAGAAAATCCTTAGCAATCCGGGTTAGCCGCGCACGATGACCGAGGCGTCGGCTTCGGCTTTTTCAGCCGCTTTCTCGCGAATCAAGCGTTCCAGCTCATTCACGAGATTGTCATTGGTCAGTTTCTGCGCGGGTTTGCCGTCGATGTAGATCAGGTTCGGCGTACCACCGGTCAGGCCGATATGCGCCTCTTTGGCTTCGCCCGGACCATTGACCACACAACCGATGACCGCGACATCGAGCGGAACCAGCAAATCCTCGAGGCGACCTTCCAGCTCGTTCATGGTCTTGACCACATCGAAGTTCTGCCGCGAGCAGCTCGGGCAGGCGATGAAGTTGATACCACGCGAACGAAGACGCAACGATTTGAGAATGTCGTACCCGACCTTCACTTCCTCGACCGGGTCAGCCGCCAGCGAGATGCGGATAGTATCGCCAATTCCTTCGGCGAGCAGCATACCGAGACCGACAGCCGATTTCACCGTACCTGAACGCAAGCCACCGGCTTCGGTGATGCCCAGGTGCAGCGGCTGAACAATCTCCTTGGCCAGCAGGCGATAGGCAGCGACGGCCATAAACACATCGGAAGCCTTGACGCTGACCTTGAAGTCCGGAAAGTTCAGGCGTTCCAGGTGCTCGACATGGCGCAGCGCAGATTCTACCAAGGCCTCTGGCGTAGGCTCGCCGTACTTCTTCTGCAGGTCTTTTTCCAGCGAACCGGCGTTGACGCCGATACGGATCGGGATGCCTCGATCACGCGCAGCATCGACCACGGCCCGCACACGGTCTTCACGACCGATATTGCCCGGGTTGATACGCAGACAGTCGACGCCCAGCTCCGCCACACGCAGGGCGATGCGGTAATCGAAGTGGATGTCGGCGACCAGCGGCACCTTGACCAGTTGCTTGATGCGGCCGAATGCTTCGGCAGCGTCCATGTCGGGCACCGAAACACGCACGATGTCGACACCCGCCGCTTCCAGACGATTGATCTGTGCCACGGTAGCGGCCACATCGTTGGTATCACTGTTGGTCATGCTTTGCACCGCGATCGGCGCATCACCGCCGACTGGTACGGAACCGACCCATATTTTCCGGGATTCGCGACGCTTGATTGGAGATTCGCCGTGCATGACTTATTGCCCTAGCTTCAGGCGAGCAGTTTCGCCGCTGGTAAAAGGTGCTACATCCACAGGCTGACCGTTGTAGCTGACCTGCGCACCACGCGCATAGCCCAGACGCAGGGTCAACGGCGGCTTGCCGCTGACATCCAGACTGTCGCCCTTGCGCTTGAGGCCGCTGACCAGCACCTTGCCGTTTCCGTCAGTGACCTGGGTCCAGCAATCGGCAACGAACTGTACGGTCACCTGACCGGCACCCGTCACGGCAGGCACTGGCTGCTCGGCAGGTGCAGTCGGCATCGACGGCACGGTCGGCGCAGCAACGGGGGCTTGCGGCGTGCTCGCCGGTGGCGTGGCAGCAGCAGGCGTCTGTGTTTGTGGTTGTGCGGTTGCATGACCTGTAACGCTGGAAGCCGGGGCCGCTGGCGCAGCAGCTGGCGCCTCACTGGCAGGCGCACCGGTATTCAACGGCAAGGAAGTTTGTCCGGAGGCAGGCGTTTCAGCCACAGCAGGCTCTTCCGGCTCGTCGAGCGGGTGAATCTGCGTGGTGCCGTCGGCACTTTCGACTTCGACGTGCTCCATGTTCAGCCCGGACTGATCCCTGCCGCGCAAGGTCGCCTGATCCTGCCACCAGAAGAAACCACCGCCGACCAGGATCACCAGCAACAGCAGGCTGACGATACGCAGAATGTTGTGCGACAGCCTGACCGGCTCTTCGATACGGCCCAGCGCGTGGACCGAACTGCCCTTACCGTCAGTGCCGGTGAACTGGTCGAACTGTTCGACCAGCGCCGCCTGATCAAGGTCAAGCAGTTTGGCGTAGGCACGCACGTAGCCCCGGGCAAACGTATGCCCAGGCAGCTTTTCAAACTGGCCGTTCTCCAGATTGGTCAGGGAGGTCACGGTGAGATTGAGTCTCAAGGCCACATCTGGCAGCGACCAGCTCCTGCTCTCGCGGGCCTGGCGCAGGGTTTCTCCAGGATTCACGCGATTGGTTGCTACAACTTCGGGATGCGCCGCTTTCATCATTGCTCCGACAGGTATTGCTGATATTCCGGCGTACCGGGATAGAGTCTTTTCAACAGCAGGCCAAAGCTGGCTGCCTTGTTACGATCATCATATATCTTCGCCAGCCGTGTACCGAGCAATAGACTACGTGCATTTTGCTCGCTGAGTTGGCTAAAACGGTCGTAATAGTCACGCGCCGGCACATATTGCTTGTCTTCGTAGGACAGCTGAGCCATTTCCAGCAAGGATAATGGCAACTGACGGTCCAGGCGCAATGCCTTGGTAAAATGCTCGCGAGCCTGCTCGCGGTTGCCCAGTTTCAGCGAGGTCATGCCCAGGCTTTCAAAAACCCGTGACCGCTCAGGATACAGGTTGTCGGCAGCCGCCTGTTCAAAACGCTCGTAGGCTTCCTTGTAACGTTTTTGCTCGAACAGAAAACTGCCGTAATTGTTGACGATACGTGTTTCGTTATTGCTGGCGGCCAACGCCTTGCGAAAGTACTGCTCTGCCAGCTCCGGCTCCATCTCTGTCTGGAACACCAGGGCCAGCGCGGCGTTGGCCTGCGCATCCGAGCTGTCGAGTTCAAGCGCCTTTTTCAGCGGAACCTTGGCGCGCTCGGTCTGCCCCTGCTGGAAATAACCCAGGCCAAGCTGCACGTAAGCCTTGCGCGCTTCCTCGCGCCCCTGGGCCGTCGTCAGCGGGTTGACGTTACCGGTGGACACGCACGCTGTCAGCAGGACGACAACACAGAGCAGCAGCGAGGCACGCACAGGCATGGAGTCTCTCTCGGTCAGGTTCGCAGTCAGGTTCGAGTCACCGCGACAGGGGCCGCATCGACCTCGGCGCTCAACTCACGCACTGCAATGTAGCGTTCGCTACGGCGTGTGCGGTCCATCACCTGCCCGACCAACTGGCCGCATGCAGCATCGATATCTTCACCGCGTGTGGTGCGCACAGTGACGTTATAACCGGCCTGATGCAACAGGTCCTGAAAACGACGGATTGCGTTGTTGCTGGGACGCTCGTAACCGGAGTGCGGAAACGGGTTGAACGGAATCAGGTTGATCTTGCAAGGTGTGTCCTTGAGCAGTTCGATCATCTCGACCGCGTGCTCTACCTTGTCGTTGATGTCCTTGAGCATGGTGTACTCGATGGTGAGCACACGCTTTTCGCCCAGATTGGACATATAGCGACGGCAGGACTCAAGAAGCATTTTCAACGGGTATTTCTTGTTGAGCGGCACCAACTGGTTGCGCAGCGCATCGTTCGGTGCGTGCAGCGACAAGGCCAGGGACACGTCGATGTGCTTGGAAAGCTCATCGATCATCGGCACCACACCGGAGGTGGACAAGGTCACCCGGCGCTTGGAAATGCCATACCCCAGGTCATCCATCATCAGATGCATGGCGGCAATGACATTATCGAAGTTCAGCAGCGGCTCACCCATGCCCATCATCACCACGTTGGTGATGGCACGGTCGACGGTCGCCGGGACGCTGCCGAAGGATTTGTTGGCAATCCACACCTGACCGATGACTTCGGCGGCGGTGAGGTTGCTGTTGAAGCCTTGCTTGCCCGTGGAACAGAAGCTGCAATCCAGGGCACAGCCCGCCTGGGACGAAACACACAAGGTGCCACGCTTGCCCTGCGGAATGTAGACGGTCTCGACACAGCTGCCGGACTCTACGCGCACCACCCATTTACGGGTGCCGTCGCTGGAGATGTCCTCGCTGACCACTTCGGGACCGCGAACTTCGGCACAGGCCTTGAGCTTTTCGCGCAGGGCCTTGCTGACGTTCGTCATCGCGTCGAAATCGTCGACGCCGAAGTGGTGAATCCACTTCATGACCTGACCGGCACGGAAGCGCTTCTCCCCGATAGAGTCGAAGAATTTCTCCATTTCCTGTTGAGTCAGCCCCAGCAGGTTGGTTTTACCAGTCGATGCAATCATGAATTCACCCTTCACTCGTCAGTCAAAAATGACTTAGCGAGCGGTTACTTCGGTAGCTGCGAAGAAGTACGAGATTTCGCGAGCGGCGGCTGCTTCGGAATCGGAGCCGTGAACAGCGTTGGCGTCGATGGAATCAGCGAAATCAGCACGGATGGTGCCGGCAGCAGCTTCTTTAGGGTTGGTAGCGCCCATCAGCTCGCGGTTCAGAGCGATAGCGTTTTCGCCTTCCAGAACCTGAACGACAACCGGACCGGAGATCATGAAAGCAACCAGGTCGCCGAAGAAACCGCGAGCGCTGTGCTCAGCGTAGAAACCTTCAGCTTCGGCCTTGGACAGTTGCTTCAGCTTGGAAGCGACAACGCGCAGACCGGCTTTTTCGAAACGAGTGGTGATCTCGCCGATTACGTTCTTGGCAACGGCGTCAGGCTTGATGATGGAGAAAGTACGTTGAACAGCCATGGTGAAACTCCAGAAGCAGTGATTGAAGCGAAAAATTAAACCCGCGAATTATACGCGGGTTCTGGTGTATTGCCTAACTGCGTACGTTACTGAACGTCAATCGGCCTCTTCGATCCATAACCCCTGGATCGCCTCGAGAACCTTTTCCCCACTACGGTCCGGGTGGTCATC
Source organism: Pseudomonas cerasi (assembly GCF_027983475.1). NCBI lineage: Bacteria > Pseudomonadati > Pseudomonadota > Gammaproteobacteria > Pseudomonadales > Pseudomonadaceae > Pseudomonas > Pseudomonas cerasi. The sequence continues at coordinate 408,954 of NZ_JAQJVM010000001.1, read as the reverse complement.
GAACTCAGGCAAGGCCATGACCAGATTACGCAGCCTGGGAAAACTCACAGTCAGCGGATCGACATCCGGGTGGCTTTCAGCCAGCTGGATGGCGATTTCCTGCACATCAACCCATTTGAGACTCATGAGCAATCCTTGAATCAGTGTGGCGCTTCAGCGGCGTGGTTGAGCGAATACTTGGGTATTTCGACCGTGAGGTCTTCGTTGCCGACAATGGCCTGACAGGACAGACGCGATTGCGCTTCCAGCCCCCACGCCTTGTCGAGCATGTCTTCTTCCAGCTCATCGGCTTCATTCAGCGAACCGAAACCTTCGCGAATGATGCAATGGCAGGTGGTGCACGCACACACGCCACCACAGGCGCTTTCAATCTCGATGTGGTGCTCGTGGGCAATGTCGAGAATAGACGTGCCGGGCTCCACTTCTACAACCAGCCCGTCCGGGCAATGCTCGGCGTGGGGCAGAAAAATCACCTGCGGCATCAGTTATTCCTCAATCTCATTCAAGTTGCGCCCGGCCAGTGCGGCTTTTACCGTCGAATCGAGGCGTCGGGCAGCAAATGCATCGGTTACCTGCGACAGACGCTTGGTCTGCTGCTCGATGGCATAACCATCGGTGCCTTGCATCAGTTCACGGAGTTCGTCCATCTGCAGATTGATGACCAGGCGCTCTTCCTCGTCGAGAAGACGCTCGCCATCGGCATCCAGGGCACCCTGAACAGCTTCGAGCAGACGCTCGGCATCAACCTGATGCTCACGCAGCACACGAGCGACCTTGTCGTCGCCGGCATACTCGAAGGAGTCCTTGAGCATGCGGGTGACTTCGTCATCGGTCAGCCCGTAGGAAGGCTTGACCTGAATGCTCGACTCGATACCCGAGCCCATTTCACGCGCCGAAACGCTGAGCAGACCGTCAGCATCGACCTGGAAGGTGACACGAATCTTTGCCGCACCCGCGACCATCGGCGGGATGCCACGCAGCTCGAAGCGCGCCAGCGAACGACAGTCGCTGATCAATTCACGCTCACCCTGCAGTACATGAATCTTCATGGCCGTCTGGCCATCCTTGTACGTGGTGAATTCCTGACCACGCGCCACAGGGATGGTGGTGTTGCGCGGAATGACCTTCTCCATCAGACCGCCCATGGTTTCCAGCCCCAGCGAGAGCGGAATCACATCGAGGAGCAGCAGCTCGCCACCGTCACGCTTGTTGCCGGCCAGAGTATCGGCCTGGATCGCAGCCCCGATGGCCACCACCTGATCCGGGTCGATCTCGGTCAACGGCTGACGACCGAAAAGCTCGGCCACCGCTTCGCGTACGCGTGGAACTCGGGTTGAACCGCCGACCATGACCACCGCTTCGACTTCTTCAAGCTCGATACCGGTATCACGCACCGCACGACGACAGGCCTTGAGACTGCGCGCGACCATAGGCTCGATCAGCGCATTGAGCGCCTCGCGGGTCAGCGTGCCACGCCAGTCACCGTAGGCGACCTCGACAGACTCGGCGTCAGTCAGCGCTTCCTTGGCCGAGCAGGCAGCCTGCAGCAGGCTGCGTTGCGCGGAAGGGTCGATATCGGCAGACAGACCGGCATCAGTGACAATCCAGTTGGCTATCGCATGATCGAAGTCATCGCCACCCAGAGCGGTATCGCCGCCAGTGGCCAGTACTTCAAACACACCGCCGGTCAGGCGCAGGATCGAGATATCGAAGGTCCCGCCACCCAAGTCATAGATGGCAACCACGCCTTCGGCTTTCTGATCCAGGCCATAGGCGACAGCCGCCGCCGTGGGCTCATTGAGCAGGCGCAGTACGTTGAGACCCGCCAGTCTGGCAGCGTCCTTGGTCGCCTGACGCTGAGCGTCATCGAAGTAGGCAGGAACGGTGATCACCGCGCCTACCAGCTCGCCACCCAACGAGGCTTCCGCGCGCTGGCGCAGGACCTTGAGGATGTCGGCAGACACTTCGACCGGGCTTTTCGGCCCCTGCACGGTGTCGATGAACGGCATGTGCGACTCACCGCCAACAAACCGGTACGGCAGCTGCTCGCCCAGTTGCTTGACGTCAGTCAGGCCACGCCCCATGAGACGCTTGACCGACAGAACGGTATTGAACGGGTCCTGGGAGGCGGCGATCTTCGCTGACTGCCCTACTTCGACACGATCAGCGTGATAGCGCACGGCAGACGGCAGAATGACCTGCCCCTCTGCATCGGCCAGCGGTTCGGATAGGCCGCTGCGTACTGCAGCAACCAGAGAGTTGGTGGTGCCCAGGTCGATACCCACAGCCAGACGACGCTGGTGCGGTTGAGGACTCAGGCCGGGTTCGGCGATCTGCAGTAAAGCCATGCTGTTCAGAATAATCACTGGCGCGCGGCCGAAGCCGCGCGGGGTTAATCGTCGAGGCGCTCTTCTAACTGGCGCACTTCGTGAGAGAGCTTGTCGAGAAACTGCATACGCCGCATCAGCTTTTCAGCGTGCTCGCGCTGTGCAGCATCATTCCAACAGGCCGCGAAGCTCTGGTTCAGTTCGTCCTGAGCGACCTTGAGCTGACGCTTGAAGGTCGCAACGCCGGCGAGATCAGCCTCTTCCTGCAAGTCCTCGAGGTCTTCGCGCAATTGCATCTGCTGCAGAAGAAACTCGGGATCATGCACCGTGACTTCGAGCGGCACTTCGTTGCCGTTCATTGCCAGCAGGTAGCGCGCCCTTTTCGGCGGGCTTTTCAGGGTCTGATAGGCCTCGTTGAGACTGGCCGAGCGCTCCAGCGCCACACGCTGCTCACGCTCGGGGGCATCCGCAAAGCGATCCGGATGCACGTTACGCGCAAGCTCACGGTAGCGCGTGGCCAGCTGGTCAAGATCAAGCTGAAACTCGGGCTTGAGGTCGAACAGGGCGAAGTGACAGGGAGTACCCACAATAAAAAGCCTCAGACGTTGAAGCTTTCGCCACAGCCGCACTCACCGCGCGAATTGGGATTGTTGAACTTGAAGCCTTCGTTCAACCCTTCACGCACGAAATCGAGCTCGGTGCCATCCAGATAGACCAGACTCTTCGGGTCAATGATCACCTTGACGCCGTGCATTTCAAACACGGTGTCTTCGCTGGCCGCCTCATCGACGAACTCGAGCACATAGGCAAGACCTGAACAGCCTGTGGTGCGAACACCCAGACGAACGCCGTCACCCTTGCCGCGCCCCTCGAGGGAACGTCGTACGTGGTTAGCGGCAGCTTCTGTCATGCTGATAGCCATCGGAACTCCTTAGCCTGTTGCATTAGCCTGTTGCAGTTGACTCTGTCGCAAGCTTCTCTTGAAAAGCCTGCTTACAGCAGACCTTTCTTTTGCTTGTAATCGCGAACGGCCGCCTTGATGGCGTCTTCAGCAAGTACCGAGCAGTGAATCTTCACTGGCGGCAGTGCCAGCTCTTCAGCCAACTGAGTGTTCTTGATGGTCTCTGCTTCATCCAGAGTCTTGCCTTTCATCCACTCGGTCGCCAGGGAGCTGGACGCAATGGCCGAACCACAGCCGTAGGTCTTGAACTTGGCGTCTTCGATAACGCCCTGCTCGTTGACCTTGATCTGCAGGCGCATCACGTCGCCGCACGCAGGAGCGCCGACCATGCCGGTGCCAACATCAGGATCTTCCGCGTTCATCTTGCCGACGTTACGTGGATTTTCGTAGTGGTCGATGACCTTTTCGCTGTAAGCCATGATTCTATTCCTCTCACATCAGGGAGCCGCTCTGCAGGTCACGTCGCAATTGCCCATGACCTGTCTTGGAGGCGACTTTAAATTAGTGCGCCGCCCACTCGATCTTGGAGATGTCGACGCCGTCTTTGAACATGTCCCACAGCGGCGAAAGCGTGCGCAGCCGGGTGACAGCCTCGCAAACTTTCTGCGCGGCGTAATCGATTTCTTCTTCGGTGCTGAAACGGCCGAAGGTGAAACGAATCGAGCTGTGCGCCAGTTCGTCGTTGCGACCCAGGGCACGCAGCACGTACGAAGGCTCAAGCGAGGCCGAGGTACAGGCCGAACCGGACGATACCGCCAGATCCTTGAGCGCCATGATCAGCGACTCGCCTTCGACATAGTTGAAGCTCAGGTTCAGGTTGTGCGGTACGCGTGCGGTCAGACTGCCGTTGACGTACAGCTCTTCCAGGTTTTCGACCTGCTTGAAAAAACGATCGCTGAGTGCCTTGATGCGCACGTTTTCAGCAGCCATTTCTTCCTTGGCGATACGGAATGCTTCGCCCATGCCGACGATCTGGTGAGTCGCCAGGGTGCCGGAACGCATGCCACGCTCGTGACCGCCGCCGTGCATGGTCGCTTCAAGGCGAACACGTGGCTTGCGGCTGACGTAGAGTGCGCCGATGCCTTTGGGGCCGTAGGTTTTGTGTGCAGAGAACGACATCAGGTCAACCTTGAGGCTGGCCAGATCGATTTCAACCTTGCCGGTCGACTGCGCGCCATCGACGTGGAACAGCACACCACGTGAACGGGTCAGCTCACCGATCGCGGCGATATCGTTGATGGTGCCGATCTCGTTGTTCACATGCATGATCGAAACCAGGATGGTGTCGTCGCGCAGTGCCGCTTCAATCATGGCAGGCGTGATCAGACCGTCTTCGCCTGGCTCGATGTAGGTCACTTCGAAACCTTCGCGTTCCAGCTGGCGAGTGGTGTCGAGGACAGCCTTGTGCTCAACCTTCGACGTGATCAGGTGCTTGCCTTTGCTGGCGTAGAAATGCGCAACACCTTTAATAGCCAGGTTGTTGGATTCAGTGGCACCCGAAGTCCAGACGATTTCGCGCGGATCGGCGTTGACCAGATCAGCGACCTGACGACGAGCGTTCTCGACCGCTTCTTCGGCTTTCCAGCCAAAGACGTGGGAGCGCGAGGCCGGGTTGCCGAAGTTTCCTTCGACGGTCAGGCAATCGATCATTTTCTGCGCGACACGCGGATCGACCGGGGTCGTCGCGGAGTAGTCGAGGTAAATTGGCAATTTCATTGAAGCTCTCCTATCAGGCAGGCGCACCGCTCATTCATCTGCGTTCATTCGACGGCGGACGTTTCGATCTTACCCAGTTGCGACATGTGGTTATGACCACGGCGCATATCCTGGCGCTGAGCGACTTCTTGTACCTCACGGCGAGTGACAAGATCCGCCAAGCTGATACCGCTTAGAAATTCGTGAATCTGCTGGCTCAGGTCGCACCACAGGTGGTGAGTCAGGCAGGTATCGCCAGCATGGCAATCGCCCAGACCCTGACACCGCGTGGCATCGACAGATTCATTGACTGCATCGACAACCTGAGCAACCTGGATGCCTTTCATGTCGCGCGACAGCTGGTAACCACCACCCGGACCACGAACACTGGAAACCAGATTGCCGCGACGCAGCTTGGCGAACAGCTGCTCGAGGTAGGACAGGGAAATACCCTGCCGCTCGGAGATGTCGGCCAGAGACACTGGCCCGTTCTGCGCGTGCAACGCCAGGTCAAGCATGGCTGTTACAGCGTATCGGCCTTTAGTAGTCAGTCGCATGGCGTATACCGCAGAGGTTCGGAATGAGAGCGAGTATGCTATTCCCGAGTAAAAGAGTCAACTATTAGACCAAGTAAAACAGTCGGGATTAGCGAAAAGCGCGGGCTGCATCATAGCAAAGGTGCGGCGTAATGGCACGCACCCTGCCCACCGTGAGCGCTAGCCGACCTTGCCTTCCTGGCAGTCCTTGACGCAGTCGAAAACTTCGTCACGCAGCTCCGGCAACTCCTTGGCGCGGTAATCACTGCCAAGCCTGCCGAGTGCATCGCACATGCCTTCCAGGCGCCCATCGACAGCCTGCAAATGGTCAAGCAACTGGCCAATGGCGCGCGCGACCGGATCGGGCATATCTGCACTGACACCGTAGGCATCGAAGCCGAGCTTCTCGGCCATGGCCTTGCGCCTGGCCTCAACCTCATCGTCCGACTTGACGATGATGCGCCCCGGGATGCCCACTGCGGTTGCGCCCGCAGGCACAGCCTTGGTGACCACTGCGTTGGAGCCGATCTTGGCGCCGGCGCCCACCGTAAACGGCCCGAGTACCTTGGCACCCGCCCCGACCACCACACCATCTTCCAGCGTCGGATGGCGCTTGCCGGCATTCCAGCTGGTGCCACCCAGGGTCACGCCCTGGTAGAGGGTGACGTCATTGCCGATCTCGGCGGTTTCGCCGATCACGATGCCCATGCCGTGATCGATGAAAAAACGGCGGCCGATGCGCGCGCCCGGATGGATCTCGATACCGGTCATCCAGCGGCCGAAGTTCGAGACCACCCGTGCCGGCCATTTCCAGCCGTTGCGCCACAGAATATGGGCGAAGCGGTGCAGCCAGATCGCGTGCATCCCCGGATAGCAGGTCAGGACTTCAAAGGCGTTGCGCGCTGCGGGATCGCGGTGGAACACGCTTTGAATGTCTTCTCGCAGACGCTCGAACATCACTGATCCTTTCGCTTGTAGGGTTCACCGCGCGCGGCTTTCTGGGTTTCAGTGAGCACACCGCGCAGGATACTCAGCTCGGATCGCTCGACTTCGCTACGCCCGTACAGCCTGCGCAACCGAGCCATCAGATGCCGTGGCTTTTCCGGATCAAGAAAGCCGATGGCCACCAGCGTGGCCTCGAGGTGGGTGTAGAAACCTTCCATTTCGTCCATGGTCGCCAGTTCGGCACTGTGCGCCGACGCAGGCCTTGAAGCCTCGCCCTGCTCCGCGGCAGCCAGCCAGGCCACGCGCACCTCATAACTGAGCACCTGTACGGCAGCCGCCAGATTGAGAGAACTGAACGCGGGGTCAGACGGGATGTGCACATGGAAGTGGCAACGCTGCAGCTCTTCGTTGGTCAGGCCCGCATGTTCGCGACCGAACACCAGCGCCACCTCGATACCGTCGCCGGCCTGTTCGATGACTTTTTCACCCGAGGCACGCGGATCCAGCATAGGCCACGGCAGGCTTCGATCCCGCGCGCTGGTGCCCAGCACCAGACGGCAGCCGACCAGCGCTTCTTCAATGGTCGCCACCACCTGCGCGCCCTCGAGAATGTCGGTAGCGCCGGACGCACGCGCATCGGCATCGGGCGAAGGAAAAATGCGCGGATCGACCAGCACCAGACGCGAAAGCCCCATGTTTTTCATGGCGCGAGCAGCCCCGCCGATATTTCCGGGATGGGTAGTGCCGACCAGGACAACACGAATGTTCTGCAACAAAGCGAACGCTCACTGATACGAATTAGGGGGGCAAATCTTACAGAAACGGCTCGACTAACGCCATGAAGCTGTGAGAGCTGCAACAGCATGAGCGACCGCGCCGGACGCAAAAAAACACACACGAACCCGACAACCGTAACAACGCAAGGCTGGAAATAATTCGAATCAGCCCATAGAATGCCCGGCTCTCTTTAACAACCTTAGGTGAATTATCCATGCAGCCCATGCTGAATATCGCGCTGCGCGCCGCCCGCAGCGCCAGCGAATTGATTTTCCGCTCCATCGAGCGCCTGGATACCATCAAGGTTGACGAAAAAGAAGCCAAAGACTACGTCACAGAGATCGACCGCGCTGCCGAGCAAAGCATCATCACCGCTCTGCGCAAGGCCTACCCGACTCACGGCATTCTCGGCGAAGAAAGCGGCCTGCACGAAGGCAGCGGCGAAGGCACCGACTACCTGTGGATCATCGACCCACTGGACGGCACCACCAACTTCGTTCGCGGCATCCCGCACTTTGCCGTCAGCATCGCCTGCAAATACCGCGGCCGCCTCGAGCACGCCGTGGTTCTCGACCCGGTCCGCCAGGAAGAATTCACCGCAAGCCGTGGTCGTGGCGCAGCCCTGAATGGTCGCCGTCTGCGCGTCAGCCAGCGCAAGAGCCTGGAAGGCGCCTTGCTCGGCACCGGCTTCCCGTTTCGTGACAACCAGATGGACAACATCGAGAACTACCTGGGCATGTTCCGTAGCCTGGTAGGCCAGACCGCCGGCATCCGCCGCGCAGGTGCTGCCAGCCTCGACCTGGCTTATGTCGCTGCCGGTCGCTTCGATGCGTTCTGGGAGTCGGGCCTGTCCGAGTGGGACATGGCCGCAGGCGCCCTGCTGATTCAGGAAGCAGGCGGTCTGGTCAGCGATTTCACCGGTGGTCACGACTTCCTCGAGAAAGGCCACATCGTTGCCGGCAACACCAAGTGCTTCAAGGCGGTACTGACCGCGATCGCACCGCACCTGCCAGCTTCGCTCAAGCGTTAAGCGGCAGGCATAAAAAAACCGGCGCAAGCCGGTTTTTTTATGTCTTCTGAAGCTCAGCGGCTGGCGTTACTGCGCCTGACCCAATATCAGCTGACCGTTCTTGTCGACCGGAATCTGGCTACCCGGATCACGCTCCATACGAACCTGACCCACCTTCTCGTTCAGCTTGTACTTGACGTTGTAGCCCACAACCTTGTCGCTCACATCATTGACCGTCGTGCAGCGGTTCTGCGTAGTGGTGTAGGTATCACGCTCCTGCATGCCTTCCTGAACCTTGTTACCCGCATAACCACCACCTACCGCGCCCGCGACTGTAGCGATCTTCTTGCCGTTACCGCCACCGATCTGGTTACCCAGCAAGCCACCGGCAACCGCGCCAATAACGCTACCGACGATCTGATGCTGGTCCTTGACCGGCGCCTGACGGGTAACGGTTACGTCCTTGCAAACTTCACGGGGGGTTTTGATCTGCTGATTGATAGGCTCTACCGCCAATACATCCGCATACTCAGGACCACCCTTGACCAAGCTATAGGTGGCAACGGCGCCGCCAGCAGTCACGACAGCAGCACCTAACACAGCACCAACAAGCATAGACTTGTTCACTTGAACCTCCTGACCAATCGAAACGCAGCATGGCTGCGCAATGCCTAGCCTTGGAGCATAAAAAAAGGCGCGAGTTCAGCACTCGCGCCTTTTTTATGATGGCCGGACCTACGGGAGGTCGTCAGCCTTCTCGACGACCACTGGAGGAATCAGATCCTCGGTGGTCAGGTTCAGCCAGATCAGCACCACGTTGGCGATGTAGATGGACGAGTAGGTACCCGCCAGTACGCCGATGAACAACGCGATGGAGAAGCCTTCCAGGCTGTCACCGCCAAACACCCACAACGCCACGATCGCCAACAGGGTCGAAACCGAGGTGGCAATGGTGCGCAGCAGTGTCTGCGTAGTGGAGATGTTGATGTTCTCGATCAACGAAGCCTTGCGCAGCAGGCGGAAGTTTTCGCGTACCCGGTCGAAGACCACAATGGTGTCGTTCAGCGAGTAGCCGATGATCGCCAGCACCGCCGCCAGCACCGTCAGGTCGAAGGTGATCTGGAAGAACGACAGGATCCCCATCGTCACCACCACGTCGTGAATCAGCGAGACGATCGCCCCGACTGCGAATTTCCACTGGAAGCGGAATGCCAGGTAGATCAGAACACCACCCAGCGCCATCAGCATGCCGAGGCCGCCCTGATCGCGCAGCTCTTCACCGACCTGCGGGCCGACGAACTCGACACGCTTGACCACTGCCGGGTTATCGGCACCGGCCTTGCGCAGCGCCTCGGCAACCTGGGTGCCCAGTTGCGGGTCTTCACCCGGCATGCGCACCAGCAAGTCGGTGGTGGCGCCGAAGCTCTGTACAACGGCTTCGTGATAGCCCGCCGAAACCAGCTCCTGACGAACCTTGCCCAGGTCGGCGGGACGTTCGTAGGTCAGCTCGATGAGCGTACCGCCGGTGAAGTCCAGACCAAAGTTGAGCCCTTTATGGAACCAGCTGAACAACGCCAGTACGGTAAGGAGCATTGTGATGGCGAACGCAACATTGCGAACGCCCATGAAGTTGATGGTACGTAACATGGCAGCCCCTTAAATCCACAACTTCTTGAAGTCACGACCGCCGTAGATCAGGTTGACCATAGCGCGGGTCACCATGATGGCCGTGAACATCGAGGTAAAGATCCCGAGCGACATGGTCACCGCAAACCCCTTGACCGGGCCGGTGCCCATCGCAAAGAGAATGCCGCCGACCAGCAGCGTCGTCAGGTTGGCGTCGAGGATCGCCGTGTAGGCACGATCGAAACCTTCGTTGATAGCACGCTGAACCGTCATGCCGTTGGCGATCTCTTCACGAATCCGCGAGAAGATCAGCACGTTGGCGTCCACCGCCATACCCATGGTCAACACGATACCGGCGATACCCGGCAGGGTCAGTGTGGCACCCAGCAAGGACATCAATGCCAGCAGCATGACCATGTTGAGGGCCAGTGCCACGGTCGCGATCAGACCGAAGAAGCGGTAGATCGCCATGATGAACAGCGAGACGAACAGCATGCCCCACAGGGAAGCGTCGATACCCTTGGTGATGTTGTCGGCACCCAGGCTAGGACCGATGGTGCGCTCTTCAGCGAAGTACATCGGCGCCGCCAGACCACCGGCACGCAACAGCAGCGCCAGCTCGGAAGACTCACCCTGACCATTCAGACCGGTAATCCGGAACTGGCTGCCCAGTGGCGACTGAATGGTCGCCAGACTGATGATTTTCTTGTCTTCCTTGAAAGTCTGCACCGGCACGTCTTTCTCGACGCCATCGACCATCTGTTTGGTGTAGGTGGTGGTCGGACGCTGCTCGATGAAGATCACCGCCATGCTGCGCCCCACATTGCTGCGGGTTGCACGGCTCATCAGTTCGCCGCCGTGACCATCGAGGTTGATGTTCACCTGTGGACGACCATGCTCGTCGAAGCTGGCCTTGGCGTCAGTCACCTGATCACCGGTAATGATCAGACCACGCTCCACCGCCGCTGCCGGACGACCGCCTTCGCGGAATTCGAACATCTCGGTGGTGCCTTTCGAATCATCCGGGCCTGCACCCAGACGGAATTCGAGGTTGGCGGTCTTGCCCAGAATACGCTTGGCTTCGGCCGTGTCCTGCACACCCGGCAGCTCGACCACGATGCGGTTGGCACCCTGGCGCTGAACCAGCGGCTCGGCAACACCCAGCTCGTTGACCCGGTTACGCACGGTGGTCAGGTTCTGCTTGATCGAGTATTCGCGAATCTCGGCCAGCTTGGCAGGCGTCAACGCCATGCGCAGTACCGGGATACCGTTCAGCTCGGCAGGCGTGATTTCGAAATCGGTAAAGGTCTTGCGTACCAGTGCACGCGCCTGCTCACGCTCTGCGTCGTCGGTGAAGCCCAGCTGAATCACATTGCCCAGCTGCGGCAGGCTGCGATAACGCACCTTTTCCTTGCGCAACAGGGATTTGACTTCGCCTTCGTAGACTTTCAGACGTGCATCGATCGCCTTGTCCATGTCGACTTCCAGCAGGAAGTGCACACCGCCGGACAGGTCGAGACCAAGCTTCATCGGGCTTGCACCCAGGTGACGCAACCAGGTCGGCGTGGTACGCGCCAGGTTCAGTGCAACGACATAGTCGTCACCCAACGCCTTGCGCACGACATCCTTGGCTGGCAACTGATCTTCCTGCTTGCTCAGACGCAACAAACCGCCCTTGCCATTCTCGGCCAGAGAAGAAGCCTTGACCGAGATGCCGGCATCGGCAAGCGCCTTGGCTGCACGATCCACGTCCGCCTGATTGACTTGCAACGCAGTGCTTGCGCCGCTGATCTGGATGGCAGAATCATCAGGGTAGAGATTGGGTGCGGAATAAATAAAACCGACCACCAGCACCGCCAGGATCAGTACGTATTTCCACAGAGGGTATTTGTTCAGCATCACGCCGCCCGCTTAAAACGCGGGGCGCCTTGCGCGCCCCGTCGATGGGTAAAAAGTTGTTGCTCAGATCGCTTTCAGGGTGCCTTTAGGCAGAGTGGCCGCGATGGCGCCCTTCTGGATTTTCAGCTCAACGGTGTCAGACACTTCGATGACCACGAAGTCATCGGTCACTTTGTTGATCTTGCCCGCGATACCGCCACTGGTGACAACTTCGTCGCCTTTCTGCAGGTTGCCCAGCAGGTTTTTCTGCTCTTTGGCGCGCTTGGCCTGTGGACGCCAGATCATCAGATAGAAGATGACCAGGAAGCCGACCAGGAAGATCCACTCGAAACCACTGCCCGCAGGACCGGCAGCCGGTGCAGCAGCATCCGCAAAAGCGGGAGAGATGAAAAAGCTCATTTGTCGCTCCAGTTACATAATTAGTATAAAAAGCAGGAAAAACTCGTTCTGTTTCAACCCAGAGGCGGCGTTGGAAGACCGCGTTTGGCATAGAAGGCATCGACGAAGGCGGCCAATGTACCCTGTTGAATAGCCTCGCGCAAACCAGCCATAAGCAGCTGGTAGTGCCGCAAATTATGGATTGTATTGAGCATGCTCCCCAGCATTTCCCCGCACTTGTCCAGATGATGCAGATAAGCGCGCGAGAAGTTCTTGCAGGTGTAGCAATCGCAGGTCGGGTCCAGCGGCGAATTGTCGTGGCGATGGAACGCGTTACGGATTTTCAATACACCGGTATCGGTGAACAGATGGCCGTTGCGGGCGTTGCGGGTGGGCATCACGCAGTCGAACATGTCGACGCCACGGCGCACACCTTCGACCAGATCTTCCGGCTTGCCTACACCCATCAGGTAACGAGGTTTGTCTGCCGGCATGAGGCCTGGCAGGTAGTCCAGCACCTTGATCATCTCGTGCTTGGGTTCGCCCACCGATAGACCGCCGATCGCCAGACCGTCAAAGCCGATCTCGTCCAGGCCTTCCAGCGAGCGCTTGCGCAGGTTCTCGTGCATGCCGCCCTGAACGATGCCGAACAACGCGGCAGTGTTTTCGCCGTGGGCGATCTTGGAACGCTTGGCCCAGCGCAGCGACAGCTCCATGGAGACCCGCGCTACATCTTCGTCGGCCGGGTACGGCGTGCATTCGTCGAAGATCATCACGACGTCCGAGCCCAGATCACGCTGAACCTGCATCGACTCTTCCGGCCCCATGAACACCTTGGCACCATCGACCGGCGAAGCGAACGTCACGCCCTCTTCCTTGATCTTGCGCATGGCGCCCAGGCTGAACACCTGAAAGCCGCCGGAGTCGGTCAGAATCGGCCCCTTCCACTGCATGAAATCGTGCAGGTCGCCGTGGCCCTTGATGACTTCGGTACCCGGACGCAGCCACAGGTGAAACGTGTTGCCCAGAATCATCTGCGCGCCGGTCGCCTCGATATCACGGGGCAGCATGCCCTTGACCGTGCCATAGGTGCCCACCGGCATGAACGCCGGGGTCTCGACCACACCACGCGGAAAGGTCAGGCGACCGCGACGGGCCTTGCCGTCGGTGGCCAGCAGTTCGAAAGACATACGACAGGTGCGACTCATGCGTGATCCTCTGGTGCCGATTCCTGTGGGGCCGTCGGCGCGGGATTGCGGGTGATGAACATCGCATCACCGTAACTGAAGAAGCGGTAGCCGTGCTCGATGGCCGCCGCGTAGGCCGCCATCGTCTCGGGATAACCGGCGAACGCCGAAACCAGCATCAACAGCGTGGATTCAGGCAGATGGAAATTGGTCACCAGGGCATCGACTACGTGAAACGGCCGGCCTGGATAGATGAAGATGTCGGTATCGCCGCTGAACGGCTTCAGTTCGCCGTCACGCGCGGCACTCTCCAGCGAGCGCACACTGGTGGTCCCGACCGCAACCACTCGCCCGCCCCGTGCACGGCACGCGGCCACAGCGTCGACCACGTCCTGGCCAACTTCCAGCCATTCGCTGTGCATGTGGTGATCTTCGATCTGCTCGACGCGCACCGGCTGGAATGTACCCGCGCCAACGTGCAGCGTGACGAACGCAGTCTCGACGCCCTTGGCGGCGATCGCCTCCAGCAGCGGCTGATCGAAATGCAAGCCAGCAGTCGGTGCAGCCACAGCACCCGCACGCTGCGCGTAAACGGTCTGATAGCGCTCGCGATCCGCGCCTTCATCCGGACGGTCTATATAAGGAGGCAACGGCATATGGCCGACACGCTCCAGCAACGGCAGTACTTCTTCGGCGAAGCGCAGCTCGAACAGCGCATCGTGCCGCGCCACCATCTCGGCCTCGCCACCGCCGTCGATCAGAATCGACGAGCCAGGCTTGGGCGACTTGCTCGAACGCACATGCGCCAGCACACGATGGCTGTCCAGCACGCGCTCGACCAGAATTTCCAGCTTGCCGCCGGAGGCCTTTTGCCCGAACAGACGTGCGGGAATGACCCGGGTATTGTTGAACACCATCAAATCGCCCGGGCGCAAATGCTCGAGCAAATCGGTGAATTGACGATGTGCCAGCGCGCCCGTCGGCCCATCGAGGGTCAACAGACGACTGCTGCGACGCTCGGCCAGCGGGTGGCGAGCAATCAGGGAATCGGGGAGTTCGAAGGTAAAGTCGGCGACGCGCATGATCGGGTTCGTTTAGCAGGGCCGGGAAGTTTATCCGGTTTGACGGCATTAGTAAAAAACCTGCGTAAATCCCTGTTGACCAACAGAAAACTCATCCTTATACTTCGCCGCCATTGAGCCCTGATGGCGGAATTGGTAGACGCGGCGGATTCAAAATCCGTTTTCGAAAGAAGTGGGAGTTCGATTCTCCCTCGGGGCACCACCTTTAAAAAAGACCTTGAAATTCAAGGTCTTTTTTTTCGTCTGGTGGAAAGTGCCTTGATCCAATCCTCGCTCTTCCGCCTCTTTCTCGGAATAGAGTGCTAAACGTCCAGCAAAGCCTTCCTGCATTAAACATTCGTCGTTACACACATGCCTTCGATGAGCAGTGGGCGAAGACCTCCAAATGCCGCTCCGCTAATCACTTGAACCTTTCGAAACGTAAGCACTGACAGGGCGTCTGCCTGACGTTTCTGTACGCGCATGGAACCTTATCGGGAAAATTTGCCACCCACCCGACAAATCCACAGTGGCGAACCGATTATGAGTAGCCTTTTCTACAAAACGTTGCTTGATGACTTTTCAAGATGCATGGAGATGCCCGCCTTGGCGTTTGACGATAAGGGTGCGTGCAACATGATCATCGACAAGGCATTCGCTCTGACGCTGTTGCGCGACGACAAGCATCAACGTTTGTTGCTGATTGGTCTGCTTGAGCCACACGAGGATCTACCCTTGCAGCGCCTGTTGGCTGGCGCTCTCAACCCCCTTGTGAATGCCGGCCCCGGCATTGGCTGGGATGAGCAAAGCGGCCTGTACCACGCTTACCAAAGCATCGCGCGGGAAAAAGTCAGCGTGGAGATGCTGAAGCTCGAAATTGCAGGATTGGTCGAATGGATGAAGTGTTGGCGAGAAGCCCGCACGTGACCGCGCTTTCAATCTTCCGACGTATTTCAACTACTCTTGCTTAGCGTAAGGAGCTTTTAGTGAACCCTATCCATGCACGCTTCTCCAGCGTAGAAGCGCTCAGACATTCAAACGTTGATATTCAGGCAATCAAATCCGAGGGTCAGTTGGAAGTCAACGGCAAGCGTTACGAGATTCGTGCGGCCGCTGACGGCTCAATCGCGGTCCTCAGACCCGATCAACAGTCCAAAGCAGACAAGTTCTTCAAAGGCGCAGCGCAT
Organism: Pseudomonas cerasi; assembly: GCF_027983475.1. Taxonomy (NCBI): domain Bacteria; kingdom Pseudomonadati; phylum Pseudomonadota; class Gammaproteobacteria; order Pseudomonadales; family Pseudomonadaceae; genus Pseudomonas; species Pseudomonas cerasi. Next base: position 393,366 of record NZ_JAQJVM010000001.1, on the reverse strand, counting down.
CTTATTGGCGGACAAAGCCAGCGTGCCCAAATAGCCCAGGTACTCAACGAGAAAGCGGCGGCAGTTCCACGCCTGGACAGAATGTTGGGCAGACGCTTCGATCTGGAGAAGGGCGGAAGTAGCGCTGTGGGCGCCGCAATCAAGGCTGCCGACAGCCGACTGACATCAAAACAGACATTTGCCAGCTTCCAGCAATGGGCTGAAAAAGCTGAGGCGCTCGGGCGCGATACCGAAATCGGTATCTACATGATCTACAAGAGGGACACGCCAGACACAACGCCTATGAATGCGGCAGAGCAAGAACATTACCTGGAAACGCTACAGGCTCTCGATAACAAGAAAAACCTTATCATACGCCCGCAGATCCATGATGATCGGGAAGAGGAAGAGCTTGATCTGGGCCGATACATCGCTGAAGACAGAAATGCCAGAACCGGCTTTTTTAGAATGGTTCCTAAAGACCAACGCGCACCTGAGACAAACTCGGGACGACTTACCATTGGTGTAGAACCTAAATATGGAGCGCAGTTGGCCCTCGCAATGGCAACCCTGATGGACAAGCACAAATCTGTGACACAAGGTAAAGTCGTCGGTCCGGCAAAATATGGCCAGCAAACTGACTCTGCCATTCTTTACATAAATGGTGATCTTGCAAAAGCAGTAAAACTGGGCGAAAAGCTGAAAAAGCTGAGCGGTATCCCTCCTGAAGGATTCGTCGAACATACACCGCTAAGCATGCAGTCGACGGGTCTCGGTCTTTCTTATGCCGAGTCGGTTGAAGGGCAGCCTTCCAGCCACGGACAGGCGAGAACACACGTTATCATGGATGCCTTGAAAGGCCAGGGCCCCATGGAGAACAGACTCAAAATGGCGCTGGCAGAAAGAGGCTATGACCCGGAAAATCCGGCGCTCAGGGCGCGAAACTGAAATCGGGGCTAAATAGCTGACACACTCACTGCCCTTATTACCTGTGTGGTCCTGAGATAGATTTATACCTGTTTCACACTTAAAACGCTCGATGCACCGCATCGGGCGTTTTCTATTTCAGGGGTGTTTAGCAGTTCATTAAAAGCCGGAACAGTACTGAGCGCCGCAGCCTGAATGCTGAATCAGCCTCTGATCGGTTTTTTGGTCTCCAACCGCTTTCTCCGGAGCCTTTATCACCGACTGGGTAGATGGCTATGAGTGGTCTTGTGATAAGCCCGTTGGCGAGGAACCTGCTCGCGCGCATCACGAATGAGGATAAACAGACGGTCTCTGCCTACGCACGACAACGCAGGAGCAATCAATATGAAAAAGCCCGCTCACCGCGGGCTTTTGAATTATTTTTGAGTAGGTGCCTGATGGGTCCGAACGCGACACTGGATAAACTTGCCAACCGCTGCCTATGGGCAACGTGTTCCTCAACCTCGGCATCAACATGCCAATACTTTCCTGGCAAGTAAAAAACCCTAGGATTGAAGACGGGCGGAACAATACAAGCACCTCATACACAGCACAAGAGGAAGAGGCTTGAAAAGAGTTCAACCTCTTCCCTGCTATCAATGCGCCCTGTCAATCCCGAACTGATCCAGCACCGGGTCAACGTTATGATCAAACGCCTTCTGTGCCTTGTGCTTTTTGACTGCATCGATAATCGCCGAAATACCAAAACCCAAAGCCATGGCGCCGTCGATGGCCCAGCCGATCACCGGGATTGCAGCACCCAGCGCTGCGCCTGCGGCAAGCCCTGTGGCTTCACCGGCAACCAGACCGACAGCGCGGCCGATCATCTGCCCGCCCAGACGACCAAGGCCGGCAGACGCCTCGCGACCCATCATTTTCGCGCCGGTGTCTATGCCGCCCTTGATTGCCTCCGCACCCAACCTGGAGCTGTCGATGATGCTCTGAGCCGCGCCCAGCTTGTCGCCGCTGGCGAGCCTGTCAGACACTGACGCGAAGCCCATGACCGAATTGAATGCCTTGCCTCCGATACCTTGCTCGGCGAGCTGCTCTGCCAGCGAAGGGCCACCCTCTTCATCGGTCTTGCCCTCCAGCAACTTGCGGCCTTTTTTGGAGTTCTGCAGTTCGGACAAGGTGCTGGCCGTGTAGCTCTCACGCTCACCATTAACGAAATCAGCGGGCAGCACGCTTTCATACGCCGCTTTCTGGTTATCTGCGGTTTGCAGAGACTCACCGGCGTCAGACTTTTTCTGGCCAAGCAGTTGTTTCAGAGCGCCCCCCTCGCTGAAGTTGCGAACGTAGGAATCGGCAATCTTCGTTTGCACTTCATCAGGCTGGTTGTTGAATACTTGCTGGGCAGTGGGCACCTGAGCATCGGGAAACAGGTCTTTTTGCAGTTGCAGTTGAGCCGACAGGCCGGTGATGGCGCCGCTGTAATCGGGGTCGGGGTTGTGTTTGTCGACGGCCTTGTCTGCGGTTGCCAGGTCGGTTTGCAAGGCCTTTCCGCTGTTGACGTTTTGAACCTGCTCAGTCACGGCCTTCTGCAGCGCCGAATCGCTGCTGACCAGGCTGCGCTCCTGTTCGGGAATGCTTTTGTTGAGGTACTCCTGAACGTCAGGATCGGCTTGCAACTGAGCGATTCGCTCGTTAAGGCCCGCCTCGGTCTTCTCGGTATTGCGCAAATCCCGCCCGGCTATCACGCTCTGCTGAGTCTGCTGCAACTTGATCATCACAGCGGCCTTCTGCGCGCCGGTGTAAGCCTTGGGCTTCTCGAAAACCTGGGCGTTGAGTTTGCTGATATCGATACCGGCTACCGAATTCAACGTCGCGGCGTCGCTGAGCATGCTGGCGAACTGGCCACCATTTTTGGGCGCGCTCTTCCTGATCCACTCGCTCATATTGGACGCATCGAACACCTGGTCGGGACTATGCGCAGCCTTCTTGCGCCCGGTCAGACCGGCTTCATCCACCTGGCTGAGGAAGCCCGCCTGCGACCACATGTTGGACGACTGTTTGAGCGTGCCTGACAACCCGGGGTTACTTTTAATCAGCGCTTTCAGACCCTCGGCGCTGACATTGCCATCGACATCGGTCTTGTCCGCCGCCCCGACTGCATGATGAGGGTCGGCAGCCGTGGCCAACGGCATATTGGCGCGCATCACCGCTGCACTGCGCACCATTTCAAGGGATTGAGGATCGGCGCCGGGGTTGTCTTCCATGTACTTGGCCACGTCCTTGTCGGCATTGTCGGCCGCCTTCTCCATGTTTTTGGCGAACGCCTTGAGGTCTTTGTTGGTGATTTTGCCATCTGCATTACCACCGTCCTTGCCGACGTCGACCGCCGTCTTCAACGCAGGATTGGCATTGATGAACGCCATCGCCTTTTCGGCGTTGGGGCCATTCTCTCTGGCCATCCAGGCTGCGGCGATGGGCCGGTTGAGTTCTTTGGCGGCCTGCTCGCGCTCTTCGGGCGGCAGGTTGGCAACCATCGGTTCCCAGCGCTTGAGCGCCTCGGGCGAAGAGTATTCGGAGTTATCGAGAAACGCTGCATCGGTCGCGCTCGGTGCATTCGCCGGGTTGGAGGCCGCCGTGGGTGACGCGCTCGCGGTTGACGAGACCGACGTCATCGGGGACACCTGATCACTGTCCTGATCGACGCTTGAGGTACTTTCGCTACTGCTGCTGCGAGTCAGCAGACTCATCAGCGATGAGCCGCTTTGCTCGGTTCCCGAAAAGGACGATGGGCTGTCGTTGGCCTGGCCGAACTGTACAAAAGCCTGACCACCACCTGCGCCGCTCTGCGTGAGCGAGGCTTTGGCCAATGGCGTCTCAGCAGCCAGTTCGCCAGAGGTGGGTTGATTCACGATGCTGCCGAGGGCAGGACTGGGAGAACTGGATATACGCATGGTTGCCATCCAAGTGGTGAGGGATGGCAACTGTGTGGTTTTGCGTGCGAGTTGGTTCCAGACAGATAACCACTCAGGCAAACGGGTCTATCTGTTGCTTGAGCTGCACCCGTGCCCGGGACAACCGTGAGCGGACGGTGCCGATCGGGACACCCAGCGTGTTGGCGGTTTCCTGATAATTGCCGTCCATTTCCAGCGAAACTTCCAGGACCTTCTGCATGTTCGTCGGCAAGCAATCGATGGCCTCTATGACACGTGCCAACTGCCGGTGCCCGTCTACCTGATGAGTAATATCGCCGTGCCATTCCAGATCGGTATGGACGTCGTCTTCCCAGCTTTCCTGATAAGGCTGGCGATACATTTTGCGGAAGTGGTTGCGGATCAGATTCAGTGCAATGCCACACAACCAGGTTTGCGGTTTGCTGGCGTGCTGAAACTTGTGCTCATTGCGTAACGCTTCGAGAAACACACACTGCAGGATGTCATCCACATCATCGGCGTTCTTTACCCGCTTCTGAATGAACGCCCTGAGCATCTGGATCTGATCGGCCGTCAATTGACGAATACCAGCGGACGAGGATGGTTTGCGTGGTTCGGTTACATCAAGGATCACAAGATTCGGGAGCATGGGCTTGCCTCATTTGATGGAGTGCAAGCCCTATAGCGATAACCATGCCAGCCAAAAAATATTTATAAGCACATGTTTTATAAAACTATTTTAAAATTTGAAATTCTTTGAAATACATTTTTTTGCGCAACACGGTTTTTGGCTCTGCAGCTTTTGGCACAAACGCACAAGCCTTCGGCACCAGGGAACCGAACCGCGTCAATGACCCACTCAGCGGTCATGACCAGGCCCAGAATCGTCCTATGAAAATCGTCGCCCCGCCTACATTACCCATTCGTCCGGTAGCGCCAATCCGCGCCATCACACCGGCTGCGCGAGCGATTCCCGGCAGCGGGTTGCCTGATGAAAAAGGCACCTCGTCACTGCAGGTCTCGCGCTTCGCCGCAGCGCTGGTGCAGCACAGCCGGATACTGCGTGAGCGAGAGCTGATCGCGAGCAGGAACGCGTTGCAGTCGCGGGCCGTCAAACTGGGCGAGCTTTATCAGTTGCTGATGAGCACCAGCGACACCGGGCTGGATAACGCCGCCAGACTGCTGCGCAAAAAACTGCTGCAGGACAACGACGCCGATCTGGAACAGGTTCTGGAATTCGCTGACGGCGACGCTGCCAAGGCTCACGTGGTGTTGCAGGCAGCGCGCAAACAGGCAGAAGACGATGGGGCTGAAGAAGAATATGCAGCGCTGACGCAGACGCTTAAACATCTGCGCCGCCGATTCGGTCCGCGCGCGCGCGCCGGTATCAATACCGCAAGAGCCTTCGGGCGCCAGAACATCGATAACAAGCGCCGCACTGCCTTGCGCAATCTGTATGGCGTAGCGGTGTCGGGACAACCCAACGTCACGGGCTTGATCGAAGCCCTGATCGGCGAGCAACAGGAACCCGGCGAGTTCGACCTGAACCTGCGCGACATGCGCATCGCCATCGCCGACGATCTTTCGGCGATTACTCCGTCGGCTTCCCATGAACAACTGCGCACGCTGATGCATGGCCTGACCACCGCGCGCCATGTCACTACGTTGCTGCGCGGTTGCGAACACCTGCTGGGACGCATGCGCAAAAAGAATCCCAAACTGACCGTGGACCCTCCGGCCTTCCTCAAGCACATGCTGACCCTGACGGCCAATGGCATGAACGTGAATCAGACCTTGCAGCTGACCCAGCACATCGGGGGCAACAAACTCGAACACCAGTTGGCGTTTCTCAATGGCCTGCGGCCGATGCTGATGCAACTGCCGATCCTGCTCTGGCGGGACCTGAAAAGCCGCCAGGCCGCGCTGAATAATCTACTCACGCTGATGGCCGAGCTTACGCATAAGGAACAGAAGCAACTATACGAGGGGCTTGCCTGATGAACCGGGTCATCAACTTTCTGAACATGGTCGCGCTGTCGGCCATGCGCCGCTCGGAACTGGTCGGTGCGTTTTTTGTGATCGCCATCGTGTTCATGATGATCACACCGCTGCCCACCGGCTTGATCGACGTGCTGATCGCCGTGAACATCTGTATTTCCTGCCTGCTGATCATGCTGGCGATGCACCTGCCAAGGCCACTGGCGTTCTCGACCTTCCCTGCCGTGCTGCTGCTGACCACGATGTTTCGTCTGGCCCTGTCGGTTTCCACCACGCGGTTGATTCTGCTCAACCAGGACGCCGGACACATCGTCGAGGCGTTCGGGCAGTTCGTGGTGGGCGGCAATCTGGCGGTGGGTCTGGTGATCTTCCTGATCCTGACGGTGGTCAACTTTCTAGTGATTACCAAAGGCTCGGAACGGGTCGCCGAAGTCGGTGCGCGTTTTACCCTGGACGCGATGCCCGGCAAGCAGATGTCCATCGACAGTGACCTGCGTGCCAACCTGATCACCGTCCACGAGGCCCGCAAACGACGCGCTGAACTGAACAAGGAAAGCCAGTTGTTCGGTGCGATGGATGGCGCCATGAAGTTCGTCAACGGCGATGCGATCGCCAGCCTGATCATCGTTGCCATCAACATGATCGGCGGCATTTCCATCGGCGTGCTGCAACACAACATGGCGGCAGGCGACGCCTTGCAGCTGTATACCGTGCTGACCATCGGTGACGGCCTGATCGCGCAGATTCCTGCGCTGCTGATTTCCGTGACCAGCGGCATGATCATCACCCGCGTGCCCAACACCGAGGCGGGTGTGGAAGCCAACATTGGCCGCGAGATCGCCGAGCAGATCACCAGCCAGCCCAAGGCCTGGATCATCGCCTCGGTGGCCATGCTCGGCTTCGCGGCCCTGCCGGGAATGCCGACCGGTGTTTTCATTACCATCGCGATCATCTGCGGTGCCGGTGGACTGCTGCAGTTGCAACGGGCAAAACCCAAGGCCGATGAGCAACGTACAGCCGCTGTGGCGCCAGAAATGAACGGCAAGGAAGACCTGCGTACCTTTTCGCCCAGCCGCCAGTTTGTGCTGCAATTCCACCCCGGTCAGGACAGCGCACAGATCGAAGCGCTGGTCAGCGAAATACGCAAGCGCCGCAACCGTCTGGTGGTGCAGTACGGCCTGACCCTGCCTTCGTTCATCATCGAGCATGTCGATGACATTGCCCCGGACGAGTTTCGCTTCACCGTCTATGACGTACCGATGCTCAAGGCCACCTTCACGCAGAGCCATGTCGCCGTGGAAGCGCGCCAGCTGGAAGGCGAAAACCTTCCAGCTGCCATCCCGGGAAATACCGACCGCCAGGAAGATCAATGGGTCTGGCTGCCTGCCGAGCAGTCTGGCGAATTGAACCCGGTCAGTTCCACGACGCTGATCATCGAACGCATGGAGCGTGCATTGCAGTCCTGCGCGCCGCAGTTCATCGGCTTGCAGGAAACCAAAGCGATCCTCAGCTGGCTGGAGTCCGAGCAACCGGAACTCGCTCAGGAAATGCAGCGGGTCCTCACCCTGACGCGCTTCTCGGCCGTCCTCCAACGCCTGGCCTCGGAGTGTGTGCCGCTGAGGGCGATCCGGGTCATTGCCGAAACCCTGATCGAGCACTGCCAGCATGAACGCGATACCAATGTGCTGACCGACTATGTGCGCATAGCGCTCAAGTCGCAGATCTACCACCAGTACTGCGGTGCCGAAGGCCTGCAAGTGTGGCTGCTCACGCCGGAAAGCGAGGGGTTGTTGCGCGATGGCCTGCGCCAGACGCAAACCGAAACATTCTTCGCGCTGAGCAACGAGACCAGCCAGATGCTCGTGCAACAGCTGCACATTGCCTTCCCGGTACGAGCTCCCGAACAGGCGGTTCTGCTGGTGGCACAGGATCTGCGCAGCCCTCTGCGTACCTTGTTGAGGGAGGAGTTCTACCATGTACCCGTACTATCTTTTGCGGAAATCAGCAACGCGGCCAAGGTCAAGGTCATGGGTCGATTCGACCTTGAAGACGATCTCGAGCCGCTGGACAACGAGCACGCTGCCTGAGCCTGCAAGGCCTGAATGCACGGAGACTTTCAGATGTTTGAATTACGCGTACTGAATGGCCAGCACCAAGGCGCGGCATTACCGCTGATCGGTGAGCAATGGTCGATTGGCTCTGCCGGGCAACACGATCTGGCGCTGGACGATGCGGGCGTGGAAAGCCTGCATTGCCGCCTGCAACGTGTCGACGACAACTGGACACTGAACGCTGAACAAGGCGCGGTCTGCGACGAACAGGGCAACGCCCGGCCGAGCATTGACCTGACGCTCAATAACGCTTTCATGCTGGGTTCGGTGTGGCTGTGCGTTTCGCCTGCGGGCGATGAGTGGCCCTCGGTGCCCGCCGTGCTTCCCAAACAGCCCGAGGCCGAATCCGGGCCGGCACACAACGATGTGCCGCTGGAGAAGGTCAAGTCCCGCTCGCAATTTCTCAACCGCACCACGGGCATCATCGCCGGGCTGCTGGTGGGCGTCATCGGCAGCGCCTGGAGCCTGACCCGCCCGCCTGCTATTGCGATGGATCAGAGCCCGGCACACCTGGCTGCCGCCACAACAGAGGCCTTGCCCGATACGCCCAAGGCACCAGCCAGGGCTGCAAACCCTGTGACCGACAAACGCATACGCCTGAGCAACGCGGATGCCGTCCGCCATCAGTTGAGCACCATGCTCAGCGACCGCCTGCTGACTGACATCAGCGTGGAAGAGACGCCCGACGGGCTGATCCTCAACGGCGATCTGAAAGAAGAATCGCTGCTGGTCTACCAGCGCATGCTTCAGCGCTTCAAGGCGCTGTATGACTCGCCGGTAACCGTCCTGGACAACGTGGGCAGCAATCGCAACACCCTGCCCTTTGTGGTGGTTCAGATCATGACCGGGCCGCATGCGCATCTGGTGACTGCCGACGGTCGACGTGTTTACGTAGGTGACGAAGTGGATGGCCTGCGCCTCACCCGAATCGATAATCAGCGTCTGCAATTCGACGGTAATCGCCATATCGAGGTGAACTGGTGAATGCAGCACTGAACCTGTGGAAAGACGCGCATGCCAAGCGTTTGAGCCAGTATTGCGCGGTGCGCGTCATTGGCCGGGTCAGCGCCGTGCGCGGGATTCTGCTGGAGTGCAGGATTCCATCGGCCAAGGTCGGCGATCTCTGTGAAGTGAGCAAAGCCGATGGCTCGTTGCTGCTGGCCGAAATCGTCGGTTTCACCCAGGAATGCACGCTGCTCAGTGCCTTGGGCCCACCCGACGGTATTCAGGTGGGCGCGCCGATCCGACCGCTGGGCGTGGCACACCGGATCGGCGTCGATGACAGCCTGCTCGGCTGTGTACTGGACGGTTTCGGGCGGCCGCTGATGGGCGATTGCCTCGGCGCTTTCGCCGGCCCCGAAGACCGCCGCACGACTCTGCCGGTGATCGCCGACGCCCTGCCGCCGACCCAGCGACCGCGCATCACCCGGGCTTTGCCCACCGGGATACGCGCCATCGACAGTGCGATTCTGCTCGGTGAGGGACAGCGTGTCGGGCTATTCGCCGGCGCGGGCTGCGGCAAGACCACACTGATGGCCGAACTGGCGCGCAACATGGATTGTGACGTCATCGTTTTTGGCCTGATCGGCGAACGGGGTCGCGAGTTGCGCGAGTTTCTCGATCACGAACTGGACGAAACCCTGCGCCGCCGCTCGGTGCTGGTCTGTGCAACTTCCGATCGTTCCAGTATGGAGCGCGCCCGTGCTGCGTTCACTGCCACCGCCATCGCCGAAGCCTTTCGCGCCCGTGGCCAGAAAGTGCTGTTGCTGCTCGACTCCCTGACCCGCTTCGCCCGCGCGCAACGGGAAATCGGTATTGCCTCGGGCGAACCACTGGGGCGCGGCGGTCTTCCACCCTCGGTGTACACCCTGCTGCCACGGCTGGTGGAGCGCGCCGGGATGAGCGAGAACGGTTCGATCACCGCGCTTTATACGGTGCTGATCGAACAGGACTCGATGAACGATCCGGTCGCCGACGAAGTGCGCTCATTGCTCGACGGACACATCGTACTGTCGCGCAAGCTGGCCGAGCGCGGGCACTACCCGGCTATCGATGTGTCGGCCAGCATCAGCCGGATTCTGAGCAACGTCACCGGTCGTAAACATCAACGGGCGAACAATCGCCTGCGCCAGTTACTGGCCGCCTACAAACAAGTGGAAATGCTCCTGCGCCTGGGTGAATACCAGGCCGGGGCCGACCCGGTCACCGACTGTGCCGTGCAACTGAACGAAGCCATAAACGCGTTCCTGCGCCAGGACCTGCGTGAGCCCGTGCCGTTGCAGGAAACCCTGGACAGGCTGCTGCAACTCACCTCTCAACTGCCGGAGTAGCCATGGACGAACCACTGGAAGACGACCCGCAACAGGTTGCTCTGCATCAGGTGATCGGTCTGCTCACACCACTGCGTCAACATCGTCAGGCCAGTGCCGAGCGGGCTCATCGCCAGGCGCAGTTGGAACTGAAATCGATGCTCGACCACTTAGCAGAGACCAGGGCGTCGCTGAATCAGGAACGCGAAAACCACAAGCGCCGCCGAGAGAGTCTGTCCCATGCGCATTTGCAAAGAACTCTCAGCCTGACTGATGTGGACGGCTGGCACGAAAAGGAAAGAACCATGCTCGACCGCCTGGCTTACATCCGCCAGGACGTGCAGCAACAGCAAATGCGAGTAGCTGAACAACAGGCGTTGCTTGAACAGAAACGGCTGCAAGCCAAGGCGTCTCAGCGCGCGGTCGAGAAACTCGCCTGCATGGAGGAGACGCTCAACGAAGAAGGTTAAGTGACGATGACCGCACCGATCAAAACCCCCGCCAAAGCGCCACCCGCGCCGAGTGCACCGCCAGCCGCCTCGCGCCCCCTGCCTTCGCGGCGTCAGCCCGCCAGGTTCGATGACCAGCCGCCGGCCTTTACCGGGACGCCAAGGGGCGATGTGCAGAAGGTTCGTTTCGCGCTGAACCGTTCAGTGACCGACAGCCCGATGAGCGCCGACGGCATGTTCTTCTCGCAACTGCTGATACCGCAGGTAGGCGAAGAGCCAGATCAGCAGGGCTTCGGAGGCAGCGGTGTGGCCTTCTCCGCACAGTCCGAAAACGTACCGACGCAGTTGATCGACGAGCTGGCTCAGCGCTTGCCCGACCAGCCGGACGGTCCGCTGGCATTCAGCCTGCTCATGCCCAATCTGGGGAGCGTGCGGGTCAACGCCAGCAAATCCGAAAACCGCTGGAATATTCAACTGGGGTTTGGTCGGCGTGACGTTCTCAAGCGCTTGCAGGGCCAGGTCGGCGCATGCCGGGAATCGCTGGCACAGGCGCTCGGTCAGGACGTCGAACTGGACATGCATGAAGACTTCACAGCATGAGCGCCCTGCGTCTGCGCAAGGTCGACGCTCTGCTGGCCCAAGCCACACGCGCACTCGGTGCCGGACGGCGCCTGGGCTTCAGCAGCCGCGGTCAGCACGCCGAACTGAGCCTGCTACCGCTGCTCGAAGACGCGCGGATACCGGCAGACGGTGTCTGGTTGAATACGGCGGTCGGCCCCTTGTTGCTGAGCGATGCCGAAGCGTTGCTCAGCCTGCTGGGCGAAGTGCCCTTCACGCTTGGCGGCGAGCACCAGGGCTGGTACTGGCAATTGTTCAACCAGCGCCTGAGCCCGGTGGTCGCCGACCTGCTGGCGCCTGTTGCGCCGTTTTCCGACACCCCGACCGAGCTGGCCATCGGCTGCCGCGTTCACGTGCGGCTGGGCAGCGAGCGACTGGATACCCGCCTGCACGCCGCACCCGCCACTCTGCTCAGGCTTCTGGGTTCGGCTGACTGGCAGGTCTTGAATCGTAACCTGGACGAATCCTGGTCGGTGTCGACACCGCTGATCGTCGGCGAACTGTCACTGACCCGGGAACAAATCGCCTCGCTACGCCCCGGTGACGTGGTGCTGCCCGCCCGCTGCCGCTTCGACAGCGCCGGACAAGGGTCCGTGACACTCGCTGGCCGTCAATGGGCGGCCCGTACCGACCAACAGGCACAGCATCTTTTTCTGCAGCTCAGTCATGAGGAGCACAGTCACCATGAGTACTGAAGATCTGTATCAGGACGACGTCGAGATGCTCGACGACTATGAAGAACCGGTGCCTGAACAGGCTGATCAGCAACAGCGTGACGACGAATACGCCGAGCACGCATTCGGCTACGCGGACAGCGACGCGGAGCATGAAGAGCAGTCGGGAGACCACCATGAATCGCCGATGCTCGATTCACTGGAGCTGGACCTGACCTTGCGCTGCGGCGATCTCAGATTGACCCTTGCCGAACTGCGTCGACTGGACGCCGGAAGCATTCTTGAAGTCAGCGGCATCGCGCCAGGGCACGCCACGCTGTGCCACGGTGAGCAGGTGGTTGCCGAAGGCGAACTGGTCGACGTCGAAGGCCGCCTCGGTTTGCAGATTACCCGGCTGGTGGCGCGCTCATGATCATGGAGGGCGTCAACCCGATCATGCTGGCGCTGTTTCTCGGCTCGCTGTCGCTGATCCCGTTCCTGTTGATCGTCTGCACCGCCTTTCTGAAGATCGCCATGACGCTGCTGATCACCCGCAACGCGATCGGCGTTCAGCAAGTACCGCCGAACATGGCGTTGTATGGCATCGCCCTGGCCGCGACGATGTTCGTCATGGCCCCGGTGGCGCACGACATACAACAGCGGGTCCATGAACATCCGCTGGAACTGAGCAACGCCGACAAACTGCAGAGCAGCCTCAAAGTGGTCATCGAGCCGCTGCAACGCTTCATGACACGCAACACCGACCCGGACGTCGTCGCCCACCTGCTGGAAAATACCCAGCGCATGTGGCCCAAGGAAATGGCCGATCAGGCCAACAAAAACGATCTTCTGCTGGCGATCCCGGCCTTTGTGCTGTCGGAACTGCAGGCCGGTTTCGAGATCGGTTTTCTGATCTATATCCCCTTCATCGTCATTGACCTGATTGTCTCCAACCTGTTGCTGGCACTGGGCATGCAGATGGTCTCGCCGATGACACTGTCGCTGCCACTCAAACTGCTGCTGTTCGTGCTTGTATCGGGCTGGTCACGTCTGCTCGACAGCCTGTTCTATTCCTATATGTGAGGCGGTCATGGAAGCGTTGGCGTTGTTCAAGCAAGGCATGTTTCTGGTCGTCATCCTGACCGCCCCGCCGCTGGCCGTTGCGGTGCTGGTGGGTGTGGTCACCTCGCTGCTGCAGGCACTCATGCAGATTCAGGATCAGACATTGCCCTTCGGCATCAAACTGGGGGCCGTCGGACTGACCCTGGCCATGACCGGCCGCTGGATCGGCGTCGAGCTGATCCAGTTCATCAATATGGCCTTCGACCTGATTGCCCGCTCCGGGGTCAGTCACTAAATGCCCTTCGACGCGCACAGCGCCTTTCAATTCATGCTGGGCATGGGACTGGCAATGGCGCGGCTGATGCCCTGCATGCTGCTGGTGCCAGCCTTCTGCTTCAAATACCTCAAAGGCCCGTTGCGTTATGCCGTCGTGGCGGTGATGGCGATGATCCCGGCACCGGCCATCACCCGGGCTCTGGAGTCCCTCGACGACAACTGGTTCGCAATCGGCGGCCTGCTGATCAAGGAAGCGGTACTCGGCACCCTACTGGGGCTTTTGCTGTATGCGCCGTTCTGGATGTTCGCCTCGGTCGGCGCACTGCTCGACAGCCAGCGCGGTGCGCTCAGCGGCGGCCAGTTGAACCCGGCGCTGGGCCCTGACGCCACGCCACTGGGCGAATTGTTTCAAGAAACCCTGATCATGCTGGTCATCCTCACCGGGGGGCTATCGCTGATGACTCAGATCATCTGGGACAGCTACAGCGTCTGGCCTCCGACGGCCTGGCTGCCGGGCATGAACGCTGGCGGCCTGGATGTATTTCTGGAGCAGTTGAACCAGACGATGCAGCACATGCTGTTGTACGCCGCGCCCTTCATTGCGCTGCTGTTGTTGATCGAAGCGGCGTTCGCGATCATCGGCCTGTATGCGCAACAGCTGAACGTTTCGATCCTCGCCATGCCGGCCAAGAGTATGGCCGGCCTCGCGTTTCTGCTGATCTATCTGCCGACGCTGCTGGAACTGGGCACAGGTCAACTATTGAAGCTGGTTGATCTGAAGTCGCTACTGACACTTCTGGTGCAAGTGCCGTGAGCGAAAAAACCGAAAAGGCCACGCCCAAGCAACTGCGTGACGCGCGGGAAAAGGGTCAGGTCGGGCAGAGTCAGGACCTCGGCAAACTGCTGGTGCTGATGGCTGTCAGTGAAATTACCCTGGCCCTGGCTGATGAAAGCGTCAACCGCCTGGAGGCGCTGTTGTCGCTGTCCTTTCAAGGTATCGACCGCAGCTTTGCCGCCTCGGTCGAGCTGATTGCCAGCGAAGGATTCTCCGTACTGCTCAGCTTTACCTTGTGCAGCGTCGGTATAGCGATGCTGATGCGTTTGATCAGCAGCTGGATGCAGATCGGCTTTCTGTTCGCGCCCAAGGCGCTGAAAATCGATCCCAACAAGATCAACCCGTTTTCCCACGCCAAACAGATGTTTTCCGGGCAAAACCTGCTCAACCTGCTGCTCAGTGTGCTCAAGGCCATTGCCATCGGCGCGACGCTGTATGTGCAAGTCAAACCTGTGCTGGGTACCCTTGCAGTGCTGGCCAACAGCGATCTGACGACCTACTGGCACGCGCTGGTCGAGCTGTTCAGGCATATTTTGCGAGTGATATTGGGACTGCTGCTGGCGATCGCCATGATCGACTTCGCCATGCAGAAATACTTCCATGCGAAAAAACTGCGCATGAGCCACGAAGACATCAAGAAAGAGTACAAGCAATCGGAAGGCGACCCCCACGTCAAAGGCCATCGTCGGCAACTTGCCCAGGAGATCCTCAATCAGGAGCCCAGCGCTGCGCCCAAGCCGTTGGAAGACGCCGACATGCTGCTGGTCAACCCGACCCACTATGCGGTGGCCCTGTATTACCGACCAGGCGAAACGCCTCTGCCTCTGATTCATTGCAAAGGGGAAGACGAGGAAGCCCTGGCATTGATTGCCCGGGCCAAAAAAGCCGGCATCCCGGTGGTGCAAAGCATCTGGCTGACCCGCACGCTGTACCGCTCCAAGGTCGGCAAATACATCCCCCGCCCCACCCTGCAGGCTGTCGGCCACATCTACAAAGTGGTTCGGCAACTGGACGAAGTCACCGATGAAGTGATTCAGGTCGAAGTCGAGCTGTGATGGCTGTTTAACCATACGCGTACCCTTCCAGCCAAGTGACCTCAACCGACGTTATCTCGTGGTCGTCGAAGCCTGCATGAATCACAGACAGAGTCATACCGGGTCATACCGGGCTGCATTGCCCATTGGCGGCCTGGATGTCGGGGCTGCTCCGATGCCATGGCGCTTGACCAGGCCGCTGCTTGATCTCGGCTATGGTCTTTTTTATCGCTGGCGTCCGCAGTTGGCCTGGTCGTCCCATCCTGATGGCAGTGCTCGCTGCCGGGGTGACAGCTGTGCAGTGTCGAAAACCGACCGAGCTCCGCATGACCAGTAACTGCCTGATGCTTTTGGATTGCATCTGCGCAAAAAAAGACCGCCCCAGATGGGGCGGTCTTCTTTTCACGCGGGTGTTATCTCCTAAGCCAGATGATCCAGGCCTGCCAGTATCAGCTCGTTTCGCCGGATATCATCCAGGTTGGTGACGGCATAGGGGGCGTCGCTCACCGCGTGCCACACCACGAAATCACGCCGCATATCCAGGAACAGAAAGTAGTCATTGAATCGTTCGGCTTGTGAAAACCTCAGTTGCAGCGCCTCTCTGAGTTGTTCGGGACGCAGCGCTCGACCCTCAATGTGCAGCGCAATGCCCCAGTCATGATGCTCGCGCCGGCTGACGAAAGACACTCCGTTTGCCACCGGCCAGACCGCAGGACTCTGCGCCGCAACGTTGTAGTAGAACGCTGTTTTCTCCTCGACCTCGATCATGTCTAGTCCCTTAACTTCACGACGGTGTAATCACGCTCGTGGTCCTGGTCGTCAAGACCGTCACGCATGTCCGGAGGCCACCAGATGACCAGTTCGCGGCTGGTGGAGTCCGGGCGTTTGCAGGCAGTTCCCGAACAACCGTGGGTGGCGCACCCGGTCAGGGTAGCGAACACCACCAACACGACTGCAACGCTGCTGATCTTCATGGCTTTGCCCCCCGGAGCAGTGATGGCCGGCTCTCTTTGGCCATTTTCGATATCTGTGGCTGACGTACCGCGATATACACTTCGCTTTCCTCGCCCGGTTGCAGCCATGCATGGGGCCAGGCGGCGACGCCGATGACCCAGCGACCACCGCAGCGACTCTCGTCGATCCGCACCGGTTTGTCGGTATTGTTGCGCGCGACCACGACAGCCACACCCCAGTCCTTGCGGGCATACCATTGCGAGCGCTGGCCATCGAGGCTCAGGCCCTGGCCCGGGTCACACAGGCTGTCGGTTTCAAAGGGCAGTGTTTCGCCATCATGCATGCCCTCTGGCGCAGCGCCATCAACCATCTGCGTGAAGACTTTCTGAATGTCGCCACGGGTAGGCAGCTCACCGCCGTCACGCCGTTCCTTGATCCTTTTCATCTGATCATCGACGTCGTGAGGGTTGCCGTTCTGCACATAGCGAGCCGGGTTGACCTGATCGCCAATCAGTCTTGGCGTCAGGATGAACAGGCGCTCGCGCTGGCTCAGTTCACGGCTGCGTGACTGGAACAGCAGCTTGCCGATGTAGGGAATGTCGCCCAGCAACGGAACCTTGTGGACCTTGTCGTTGGCTTCAAGACCATGGAAACCACCGATGACCAGCGAACCGTGCTCGGCTATGACGGCTTGGGTACTGACATTGCCTTTGCGCACACTTGGCTGCGTGTCATTGATGTCGGAGATGTCGATCTGACCATCCTCGATATCGACGATCAGTTGCACCTGAGGCTTGCCATCGTGATCCAGCGAGCGCGGAGTCACCTGCAGACTGGTGCCTGCGGTGATGGGCTCGATATTGGCCACGCGTTCCGAGGTCGCGGTGAGGTATTCGGTGCGACTGAAGTCGATCACGGCCGGCTGGTTTTCAAGGGTAAGAATGGACGGGTTGCCGATCACAGACGCCGAGCCGTTACCTTCCAGCGCATGCAGTTCGGCGGCGAACTTGCCGGCGTTCTGAATGAACAGGGTGGAGCTGGTGCCAGCGTCGAACATGTTGGCGCCCCCGTTGACACTCCCGGCATTGAAGTTCCAGCGGCTGGACAGTTCTGCCAGCTCGTTGCGATCGATGTCGAGAATCACGGCGTCGATTTCGATCAGGTTGCGCGAAACATCCAGCTCTTTGATGAGCTTTTCGTACATGGCCTTGCGCGAGGGCAAGTCGTAGATCAGCACGGCATTGTTACGGACATCGGCGGTTACACGGATGTTGGCCCGCCCGCCAGAGCGACTTTTTCCACTGCTTTTGCTGCCGCCGCCACCATAGTGCAGCACCTGATCGAGGCCCTGCTCCAACGCATTGGTATCGAGGCCGCTGGAGCTCATTGGCAGACTCGGAGTGTCCGGGCTGCCACCGCCCGCCAGACCGTTACCGCGACCGCCTCGCCCCAGCAGATCCATACCATTGATGGACCCGCCATGAGAACGGGTATCCAGCAAATCCTGGAGAATGCTGGCGACACCGGCGACCACCAGTTGTTGATCGCGATAGCGAATGGTGCGGTCCGCAGCACTGGCGTACTTGAGCGGAAATACGATGACGTCCTGTTTGTCGCCCTTTTCCGGCGCTTCGACTTTCTTGCTGTAATCGCGCACCAGTTCCACATATTTTGCCGGGCCGCGAACCAGAACCACGCCTTCGTTCGGCAATACCCCCCAACCGAAGCGCTTGTCCAGCAGCCCCACATCGGTCAAGGCAGTCTGCAGGTCATCCACCGCGTCGGAGGACACTTCGATGCGTGCCGAGGTGTGCTCGCTGGAGGGGCTGACGTACAACGTGTCGTTATACACAAACCACTGGAAGTGATATTCCTGGCCCAGACGATCGAGAAACTCTTCCGGGCTCTGGGCGCGTATCCGGTCATCGAGGACTCCCGGGATGGGCGGCATGTCCAGCGCCATGCCGAATTCCTTGGCGAAGTCGGCCAGCGCCGTCGCCAGCTCGGTCTGCCGGGCATCGTAGGCGTAAGCCGTATGTTTCCAGGCTTCGGGGGTCACCGCCCACGTGGCGGGGGACAGCCCGATCAACAATAAAGGCAACCACATCAAGGCCTTGCGCATTTCAAACTCCCGGTTGCCGGTGATTGAGGGTCGTGCGCCCGGCTAAGGCGGGCACGGAATTGACCAGAGTGGTGTGCATCAGGCTGAGCAAGGCCGCGCGCTGATTGGCCAGGCTTTCCAGACGGTTCAGCAGATCGGCAAGGCCGCAGGGGCCAGGCATCCAGCTGACCAGCACCATGCAGCGCGTTTGCGGATCGATGGCGAACGCGCCGTCACAGGCACACGCCAGGCTGGCACCGCCGTGACTGAGCAATGCTTCGATACGCTGAGGGTCGTTGGCGTCATAGGGGTCGAGTAATTCGATGCTGCAACGGACTCCGCCACCCACCATTTCCAGCCGTGCGTTGGCGTCGTCGACCCAGCAGTCGAGCGGGCTCGCCGGACGCTGATCACGCCACAGGCCGACGACCTCCTCGAACTCACTGAAATCCATCGATGACATTTTTGGTCATTTTATAACCAGCCTGCTGGCATTGATCAGCGATGTTGGAGCTGACCGCAGCCTGCTGGCTCGCCTCACTGAAGGCATCGATGTCGTCGGCGGTGAAATGCCCATTGCCCCCGTCCAGCACGTCATCCACGTCGGACAACGCGCGAGTGAGCGTGGAATCGAGGTTATTTTGCAGGGATTTGAAATTTATCATGTCCTGATACTCCAGCAGAAAGGTTCAAACCTTGAGTGGAGCAAACAGGTGGAGCGGTTCCATTTTCGCCGCAAGAGTCTGTTTCAGGCAGCTGGCTCCGCGCCTGCCAGCCCATTGCGAAGGGTTGCCCAATCGATTTCGAAAGCGCCGTTGGCGTCGCTCAGGCGCAGGCTTTCGGTGGTCAGCGTCGCATCGCGCTTGAGCTCCCAGTGCTCGGCAAAACGGCTCTCTGCCAACCATTCGGCGACCGGCTCGGCCATCTCCGGATGAACGCTGAGTGTGGCCACTGCTTCGTTGAGCTGACTGGCTGCCAGGTTCCTGACCAGTGCCCGAGCGCGCTCGGCAAGGGTTGTTTCGTCGAGCAACTGGCACAATGCCTCAGTCAGCAGTTCCTCTACAGCAGTCATGGCCTGCTGCTGCAAGGCTTCGCGCTGAACGTGCAGCTCGTCCAGAAAGGCATTGGCACGCTCCCAGAACTGCGCAAGCGCCTCCTGATGCCGATGATCGGCTTTAGCCTGCTCAAGCACCAGCAGTTGCTCCGCCTGACGGCGCGCGTCAGTCAGAATGTCGCGAGCCAGCAAACTGTTGGCGATGTCTTCACGGCGCAATACCGGCTCGGGCAGCACCGCGTCGGCAGTCAAAGTAATACTGCGTTTGGCAAGCATGGGAGAATTCCTGGTGCAGAGAGGAGCGGATACTCAGGTCGCGGTGACACGCCATAGAACAGCCTGCCACAACGTCTGAAGTTTATTTTCGGGGGCCGCGCAAGGTCTGTCGGTGACCTCATCGGGCGCCCAGGCCAGACGCAATCGCGACCAATACTCAGGCCCGAGCCAGGCACCCAACAGCAAGCGCGCATCTTCACGCTCCAGCTCCAGCCAGACACCGGGGCGCAACGCTTTGGTCAGCGCCCAGCACCACTGCCCGTCATGGCCGTCGCTTTCGTTACGGGAAAAACAGATGCGCTGCGCCAGATCCAGCGCCTGATCACGCTGCACGGGCGTCAGTGCCAGCCAGTTCAAAACAGGCTCCGCAGGCATTGGCGGTTGACTTGGCGTGATGCCGATACTCTGCAGGAACACACTGTGACGGCTGACCATAAGGGCTTCACATTCGCTGACGGTCAGTCCGCAGCGCTCGGCGAACCGGCTTTGCCAGCCCGGATGCGCCCATGGCCAGGGATTGCACCACCACTGAGTCCAATAGTCCTCGGCGGTCAGGTCCATCACGCGCGCGCCGGTACGGTCGAGCGACTCCGGCCGGCAAAGCCGATCCGCCGCAGCACTGAAGCGCGCCAGTCACTGCGCAACAGCAGCGCCGTGATCAGCAGCAATACCGCCAGGCCAGCCGGCACCAGCCAGAGCATCAAGTTCCAGAACGGCAAATTGGCGCTGTCCAGCTTGAACGGTCCGAAACTGACCCACTGTGTGGTTTCCTGAAACTCGGTAGCCGGTACGAACACAATGGAAAACTTTTTCGATTCTGCCGCTTGCGTCGACATACCGGGGATACTGCTGGCGACCATCTGCTGAATGCGTCCGCGCACGCTGTCCGGGTCAAGCGCTGCGGAGTGTTTGATGAACACCGCAGCAGAAGCAGGTTGCACCGGTTCGCCCGGTGCGATGCGTTCCGGAAGTACCACGTGCACCCTGGCCACGATGACGCCGTCTATCTGCGAAAGTGTCGCTTCGAGTTCCTGAGACAGGGCATAGATGTAGCGGGCGCGCTCTTCGAGCGGGGTCGAAATGACCCCTTCTTTCTTGAAGATATCCCCCAGACTGGCGCGGGACTGACGTGGCAGGCCGGCAGCGTTGAGCACTCTGACGGCGCGGTTCATGTCGCTTGTGGCGACGGTGACGACAACGCCGGTTTTTTCCAGACGTTTGCGCGCGTCGATATGCTGATCGGCAAGGCGCGCAACGACCTCGTTGGAGTCCTGCTCGGACAGGCCGGTGAACAGATCGGTTTCATCACTACAGCCGCCGAGCAACACCATGCAAATCAGCAACAGCCCTGCGCTCAGAAATTTCACGGAAACCTCTACTGCAAGTTAGTCAGCTTGTCGAGCGCCTGCGCAGTCTTGCTCACCACCTTGGTGGTGAGCGCAGTCTGCAACGAGCATTGCGACAAGGTTCTGGTCATCGCCGCGATATCCAGCGCGTCTCCAGTCCCGGAGGCTTTCTTCATCGACCGCATCGCTTGCTGAGACATTTTTTCGGTTTCGCCCAGACCGCCGGAAATTGCGCTGGCGATATGCTCGGAAAGCGGCGCTCCACTTGAAACGCCGTCCGGCTGCGTGGCAGCGGTGAAGATGTCGACATCCGCCTGGGCCGGTTCTGAAACGAGCCCCTGTGGCACATCCTGCCCGAGTTCCGGCGAGATGCTTTTAACATTACCAAGGTGGGAAATGGTCACGTGAGTTCTCCGTCAGGCGGTTGTCGGTCAGGCTGCAGCCTGATTGCGGGTGCCTTGCAGCAGCGTACTGACCAGCAAGGTGGCGATTTGCGCAGCGCTCGACTGCACGTCGGTGCCTGTTTGCCCGGCATCCTTGAGCGTTGCCTCCAGGCCCTTGAGCAGCAAGCCGCCCAGCAACTGATCAAGATCCTGAGCGGACTGTCCGCCATTCGCCGACGTACCGGTCTGCGGGGTGTTTACGGGTGTGCCCAGTCCACCACCGGCCAATACCGATTGCAGGCCACGGTCGATAAGCTCGCCGATCAGTTGCCCCGCTTCACCACGGGTATTGCCGCTGTCACCGGGACCGGTATTGGCGTCGATCAGCGGATCACCCATCACGGACGAGTTGTTGGAAAAACTGCTCGGAGTGCCCAGACCTCCACCCGTCCCTGCCAGACTGCCAGCGTCACTCTGCTGATTACCCAGTTGCTGGCCAATGATGTCGAGTGCCGAACGGAACGCAGCCGTTTCGTCGCCATCAAGGAAGTTGTCTTCCTTGAGTTCGTTCACCCAGGAGCCCGAGTCCGGCTTGGGAAACTGTGCGGGATTGTCATCCATGAACTGCGCGATCTTGTTCAGCATCGGCATATCGTCTTCGGAGAAGCTTGTCCCGCCATCCTGCTTGGTCAGAAGATCATCGAGCATCGACTTGGCCAGGCCATTGAGCACCTGAGTCATCAGGTCCTGCTGTCCGGTACCCGAGGCGCTGTCCGCAGACGCGCCGAAGTTGTCACCGAGCTTTTCATGGATCAGCTTGTCCAGCGCAGCGATGACATCCTCAATACCGCCGCCCGCCTTGCCATCCGCGGCCATCGACTTGGCCAGCAGTTTGCCCAATGGCGAGCTGTCGTCGAGTTGACCATTGCGCATCAGTTCCTCGGCCAGCTTCACGACAACTTCCTGAAGCGCCTTGCTCGACGTACTGCCAGTCGTCTCGGCTTCAGGACGTACCAGGACAAGGGCCATTGCCGGGGTTTGCAGCGAGCTGCTGTTAAGACTGAGACTCTGCATCACAACCTCCTAAAAGTAGCAGCCCCCTCAGGTACGAAGGGGCGTCAAGAAATCAGAACTGGACGACCGAGTTCCGGATCTTGCTTGCGACGATCTGGTTGGAAAGCGCCTCTTTCTTGTCCTCAAAGCCCGCCAGCATGCTCGACTCGCGGAGCAGGCCGTTCTCTTCGTTCGCGGTGCCGTCAAGCTCGGCACTTTTTGCATCGCCTTTGCTGATGCTGGAGCGAGTAGCGTCGATGCTGTCAGTGCTGCCGGTGTTGCTCACCAGTGCAGCATTACGGTCGGCGCTGCTCTTTACGCTGTTGATGCCCTGAGCGGCACCACCGATCGTGTTGACTACACCGCGACCCGCACCCGCCAGAGAACTCATGATAGTCATAACGTCATACCCCTTCGTCTGTACCAGCGTAATTGCTTGGTACAGCTAGGTGGCATGTGTCCGCGAATCGGTTCCAGATCTTCTGCAAAAAATCAGATGCTCAATTCCTTGATGCGACGGTAGAGCGTACGACGTGGAATATCGAGCTCCAGGCTGGCCGCGTCGATGCAATTGCGGTGGCGCTTGAGCGCTTGCTGAATCAAGGCCTTTTCGATCGCCCGCAATTGGAACTTGAGCCCGCACGCCATGTGCTCTTCGGTCTGCGAGTCAGCCCCCAGCAAGGGGAAGCCCAACACATGACGCTTTGCAGCGGCCTTGAGCTCGCGGATATTGCCGGGCCAGCGATGCCCCGTCAGTACCTGCTGCAGCAACGGGCATACATCGGGAATCGCGACGTTCAGTTCTTTGGCAGACGCCGCCACAAACCGAGTGAACAGCGGCAGGATACGCTCGGGCTGATCGCGCAGCGGCGGCAGTTTGAGGGTCAGCACGTTCAGGCGAAAGTACAGGTCGCGCCGAAACTTCCCCTCTTCGACGGCATCGTCCAGAGAGGCCTGAGCCGACGCAATCACACAGATATCCAAGTGGATCGTGGAGGTCGAGCCCAGACGCTCCAGTGCTCGGGTTTCAAGCACCCTCAGCAGCTTGGCCTGGAGGGCGAGCGGCATGCTATCGATCTCATCCAGATACAAGGTTCCACCCTGCGCCGCTTCGATGTAGCCCATTCGAGAACGGTCCGCGCCGGTGTAGGCTCCACTCACCACCCCGAACAGCTCGCTCTCGGCGAGCGATTCCGGAATGGCCGCGCAGTTCATCGGTACGAAGCGCCCCTGGCGCCCGGACATGTTGTGAATGCGCCGGGCAGTGGTGTCTTTACCGGTGCCGGTTTCGCCCGACAGCAAGACATCGATGCCGAGCTGCGAAATACTTTCGGCAACGATCCCCAGATTGGGTACGCGCTCCGCATCCAGGTCATCGTCAAACTCATCATCGAGATTCATTTCATGACTCCAATGGCATCGGCGTTGCGCGAGCGCAGCGGCGATTCAGGACTCGGCTGCCAGGTCGATATGCGAAGCAACCCCCAGCTCTTTCATGCGGTGGTAGAGGGTCCGCCGGGGCAGTTCGAGTTCCTCTAGCACAGCGTCGAAATTGTGGCGATGCCGCTTCAAGGCATCCTGGATGAGCATTTTCTCGATGACGCGCATCTGCATGCGCAGTCCTGTTACCGGGTCACGCGCTTCGACCGGCTCGGCGCCCAGCAACGGCAATCCGAGGACAAATCGCTTGGCAGCGGACTTCAGTTCGCGCACGTTGCCGGGCCAGTCATGACTCAACAGGATCTGTACACGCCCATTGTCGAGCGTTGGAGCGGAGCGGCCACACTCTGCGGCGATGTCCTGGGTGAACTGGTCGAACAATGGCAAAATCTGCTCGCGACGCTTGCGCAAGGCTGGCAACTGCAGTGTCAGCACATTGAGCCTGAAAAACAGGTCACGACGAAAAAGTCCTTGTTCCACCAGTTCATCCAGCGGGCGCTGGGCCGAGGCGATCACTCGCAGATCCAGGGGTATGAAGTCGGTCGAGCCCAGCCGCTCGACCCCCCTGCTTTCCAGCACGCGCAGGAGCTTGGCCTGAAGGCTCAACGGCATGCTGTCGATTTCGTCCAGATAGAGGGTGCCGCCGTTGGAGGCTTCGATGTAGCCCTCGCGAGCGCGGCACACGCCGGTGAACGCACCATTGACCACGCCGAATAGCTGACTCTCTGCCAACGACTCGGGGATGGCCGCACAGTTCATGCCGACAAAGGGCCCTGTCCTGCTCGACAGCTCGTGAATCCGGCTGGCCAGGGTGTCTTTGCCGGTGCCGGTTTCCCCGCAAAGAAGCAAGTCCATATCCAGTAGCGCACTGTGCATTGCAATTTGATGACCAGCCGATAATGCAGTTACGTTCCAACGCGTTCGAACGTCGTTATCAATGTCTGTGCTCATCGATCACTCTCATAGCGGGAGGAAGGCGGGATATTAATACCACGTCTTACAAGGCACACCTATAGTAATTTAGTTCCCCAACGACGGTAAAAAATTTCACAAACTCGAGAATCACTATCAAGTAGCGTCAGCACCTTAAGATTCACTCGGTATAGCGAACGCGCTTTTACATGACCTTATTAATATATACTTATTCCAAAATTATCATAGACTTACGCTGACCAAGCATCGCCGCAGGCCCCACAGCTGCTGGGGATCCGGGCGCATGCCCGATCAGGAGCCATAATGAAATCGAAAAATTTGTAACTTGCCAATCGTAGAAAAAACAGTTAGCCACCCCATGAACTTCGATGCCCCTGCACGGTGTGCCGCAACGCGTGAGTTCTTTGCAACAGTAAAAATCGATCAAACCAAAATAATAAAGCACATGCACTTAATAGATTAACTTTCAATAACATTACAACTAACAAACTCAGGCATAAACCTGTCAATGTCCAACCTGTTCCACACGTTCGAATATAAAGTGCCGGACTGCAAAACAATGCCCGATAGCTGGGCGAATACAACCAAGTTATCAGTCGGATTTCCGAACGGTGCCACATCACTGACTTGGTTGGATCCAGAATCCCCCCATTTCTTGGGCCCATCTCGCGATAGCTTTTTGCCACACCTGCATTCGGTAATCCGAACGCGTCGCCTTTTCAGAATTTAGATTGTCAGGTTCTGAAAATGGCTAATCAGCTGAAAGGATTCACTGTAGGACAATCCGGCAATCAAGGATTATGGCGCTGTGAACTTTTCCCTCCATAAGCAGCACTGATACCTCATCATCACTGAGATTGTTTCAAAATATGTGTAAGTATTTACTTACAATTCTTTACAAAGTTTGCATGATCCATTGAGAAACATATCTGGTGCAGGTCGGTCAGCCGCCCTTTTTACGCCCCTATAACGGCAAAAAAAGGAGCAAAATTCTGCCTCCGAGGATTTCGGATACACACTGAAAACGCGAAAAAGCACTAAAAAAGGTCAATTTTCAGGTGCTTTAAGGGCTCAGGAGAAAAAAATCGAGAGGTTATTGGCGTGGATCGCTCGCGTACACCACGACACGAGGACCGTTCGGCAGCTCACGCGGCTCATCGCGGTACGCGATCTCGTCGCGCTTGCGTGGCGACGAACGGTCATCGATGTACAGCCTCTTTTGTATCCGGCGGTCCAGTAACGAACGCTCGTTTTGCGATTCAAGCTGTGTCGCCTGCGACGACGCCAGACGCTCAGGCTGGATGGGGTCGGATACAGGCACCCGCTCGGCAGCGTTAACGGGTTGCGCGGCGCCGGGCAAGGGTTCCTGCCTGGCAACCTGCACCACTTTCGGTTGAGGTTCACGTCTGACCGGTTGCACCGATTCCGGTGCCGGCTCCCGCCCAAGAACCTGCATCAGGCCTACGGTCTGCTCGCGCGCTGCTGCGTGCAACGGTCCAGGCGTCGGAGCGCGCTCGGCCACCTGCGACGATGGCTGACGCTCGAGCACGCGCTTTCCAGGGCTGGGCGGGATGACAGCGGTTGTCGGCGACTCTCCGGTGATCCGCTCGATACCAGCAGTCAAAACCTGCGTGTGGGTCTTGGGAATCAGCAAGCGTCCCGGCCCATCCGGGGTCTTTTTTCGCAGGAATGCCGGGTTGAGGCGCAACAACTGCGCCTCATCTACCCCGGTGGTGGCGGCGAGCTGAGTCAGGTCTACCGTGTGGTTGAGCTCAACCACATCGAAATACGGCATGTTGGCGACCGGCGTCAGTTGCACGCCATAGGCGCCTGGATTACGCACCACCAGCGAGAGTGCCAGCAGGCGCGGAACGTAGTCCTGGGTTTCGCGGGGTAAATTCAAATGCCAGTAGTCGACAGGCAAGCCACGCCGACGGTTGGCGTCGATCGCTCGTGCAACCGTACCCTCGCCTGCGTTATAGGCCGCCAGTGCCAACAGCCAGTCGTTATTGAACTGATCATGCAGGCGAGTCAGATAATCCATCGCCGCCTTGCTTGACGCTACGACATCGCGGCGGGCGTCGTAGGTAGCGCTCTGGTTCAAGTTGAACTGGCGACCGGTGGACGGGATGAACTGCCAGAGGCCCGCTGCCGCCGCCGGGGAGTTGGCCAAGGGATTGTAGGAGCTCTCGATCATGGGCAAGAGTGCCAGTTCCAATGGCATGTTGCGCTCATCCAGGCGCTCGACAATGAAATGCAGATAAGGCGTGGCGCGCTTGCTGGCCCCGGTCAGGAAGCCCCTATTGTTCAGCAGCCAGTCACGCTGACGAGCAATACGTTCATTGACGCCCTGCCCGTCCACCAGCCGGCATCGCTGCGCTACCCGTTGCCAAACGTCCTCGCCGTTGTAGACGGGCAAATCGGAAACAGTCGTTGCAGCCAGAGGGTTTGCCTGCGCGTCGTCAGAGCGATGCCCCAGCCCGGCGACCAGTCGCGGTAAGCGGTCCAGGCGCGGCTGTGAGTCATCGACTGACTGACAGCCCACACACAGCGACCCCAAGGCCAGGACGGCGATCTGTATCGAACGAGCCAGCAAACGAGGAGACGAAACGTGGAGGGCAACGGCGGCCATGTGCGGAATGTCCTGAACGTGTCCCCCTACGTGGCACGCCCGCCTTTCCAGTTCCCTGCAACGCGTATTTCGCTTGCGTACGCACAAGCCTGAAACGTTTCAGCCATCTGTTTTTCTGAGGAACCGGTGCCTTTCCCATGCCACACAGAAGCTGAAGGAATTTTCAAAGGGTTACAAAATCGCCGTCGTCGGGCGGCAAATGGAAAGGGAGATGCACCGTGCAGGCACCAACGGTCAACCGCAATACCGGTAACGTCATTTCGCCAGAAGCAACAGCAAGAGCCGACAACCCTTCAAATCTGCGGCAGCAAACTGAACAGCCGACCCAGCGCTCCTCACATTCCCTGGGGAGCATGGGAAAACGGCTGCTGAAAAGCGTCGGCAAGGTTTTCCAGAAATCCAAGGCACCCCGGCAATCGGCCGCCAGATCGCCCAGTACACAAACACCCTCAAGCTCAGCGCCGCGCTCCAGTCGCGAGGCCGGCAGAAATACCGGTCGTGGCAATCGTTTGCCGGATAACCCGGCGCCACGCAGCGACCAGCCTCCCAAGTCCATTCTGCGCACCAGTGCGAACAGGGCAAACGCGTCAGGGACGACGACGCATGAAATAGAAGAAGGATCGGCGCGGACAGGCACTGCCCCCCGTAACAATCGCCGTGTCACATTCAATCTTCCGCAGGATCAGCTCACACACAGCGCTTCGCAGCAGCTCTCCGCAGAGCCCATGACTGACGAAGAGGCGGTCGCCAGCGCTATGCGCGAACGCCGTAACCCTGGCAGCCGCCTGCAAGGCTCCGATGGTACACGCCAGTCAATGCAACCTGTGGACACGAACACGGCAAGCAGTTCCGGCACCAAAGCCGACGATCCTGAAGAGCCGCTTGCGCCGCGCAACCCCGGGCTGGAACCTGGCACCAGCGGGCGCTCCGCGCTCAAGAGCGAGCAACGGGTACGCAATGCGCAACCACAGGCCACTGTCAGGCTGAGTGCCGATGGCAAGCCGGATTTCTCTTCGTTCAAGACGCCCGGCATGGCCGCGCTGCTGGACGACATACTCGCCAAGCCCGGACAAACCTATCTGGCGCAGCAGAGTGAGCAAGGCGCGCAGGGCCACCAACTTCTGCAAGCCAACGGGCATCTGCTGCATCTGGCGCAGGACGACAGCTCGCTGGCCGTCATCCGCAGCAGCGAGCCCACACTGCCGGTAGCAGGCGGGAAACCTCCTCCGGTGAACATGCAGCGTGAAGAAAACCACATTCATCTCGACACCCTTGACGGGCGGCGCAGCCAGGAGTTGCCAGGCAAGGCTCATATCGCCCACCTCACCGAGGTCCATCAGACCACCAGCGGCGACCGCCTGCGCGTGCACGAAGACCGGCTGTACCAGTTCGAACCGCTCGCCGCTCGCTGGAAACCAGTGGATGATATCGAGGACATCGCTTTCAACCGCCTGATAACCGGAGGCAACGGCTCGGTCTACGCCAAAAGTGACGATGTCGTCGTCGATCTCTCCAGCCCGTTCATGCCGCACGCCGAGTTCAACGACCTGAAGTCATTTTCGGTTGCCCCTGACGATACCGCGGCACTGCTCAGCGGCTCGGACGTGCAGACCGTCCTGCTGACCGACATGAGTCCGGTGATTGGTGGGCTGACCCCGAAAAAAACCAAAGCCCTGGAACTCGACGGTGGTCAGGCACAGGCCGCCGAAGTCGCCCTGAGCAACGACAGGCTATTTATTGCAGACACGCAGGGCAGGCTTTACAGCACTGATCGCAGCGCCTTCGAAAGCAACGACCCGACGTTGCGCCTGATGCCGGAGCGGGCCGGCTACAGGCTGGACGATCAACCCATGGGCGGCCACAACAGCGTCAGCGGATTCATCAGTGGCGATGACGGTCGCGTGCATGCACTGATCAGGAATCGTCAGGGCGAGGTGCACTCCCATGCACTCGATGAGCAGGGTACGAAACTGGAAAGCGGCTGGAACCTGACCAATGCGTTGGTACTGGACAACACACGCGGCCTGACGGTTATGCCAGCGCCCACCGGGGCTGACCGCCTGCACCTCGACCGTGCCGGGCTGGTCGGCCTGAGCGCCGGTCGTATCCAGCGTTGGGATGCGACGCCACAGTGCTGGAAAGATGCTGGCATCAAGGAGGTGGATCGCTTGCAACGCGGTGCCGACAGCAACGCCTACGTATTGAAAGGTGGCAAGCTGCTCAGGCTGGATGTGGCCCCTAAACACCCCAATGTCGCCTTCGACCACAATACGGCGCTGGCCCAGATAGCACGCTCGACCAAGGTGGCGATGGGCAAGGAAATCGCAGGGCTGGAGAATCGGGTCGTGACCGCCTTTGCCATGGTCAGCGACAAGCGCTTTGTTGTGCTCGATGATCAGAACAGGCTGACGGCCCATAGCAAGGACCACAAACCCATTGATCTGGATACGTCCGCAATCGAGGGCGATATCAAGGAACTGGCCCTGGACGAAAAGCACAACCTTTACACACTGAGCAGCACCGGCAAGCTTTACTGCATGCCCAGAGAGGCATGGCAGGCAACCCGATTCGGAGGCCAGTTGGCCGCCAAATGGACGCCGCTCGCAGCACCTGACGGGCAACCGGTCAAAGCGCTGTACAGCAATGATGACAATCGCTTGAGCGTCCAGGTCGAGGACGCCGCCGGTCAAGGCCTGATGCAACTGAAAGAGGGGCAGTGGCAAGCGTTCGAACAGCGTCCCGTGGAAAAAAACGGCTTGAACGACGTCTACAATCGCATCACGCGAGCGCACAAGACCTGGCGGATTCCAGGCACCGGGTTGACGGCCAAGCTGGACATCAATGCATTCGGGCGCAGCGGCATGGAGAAAAGCAATCGTCCCGCCGCCAGCGAGGCTATTCGGGCCAATGTCTACAAGCACACGCTGGAACCGCCTCGCTGGATGAAGAACGTCGGCAACAACATCCAGCATCGCTATCATGGTCGCGAGGGCCTGAAGGAGCTCTACAAGAAAGAGCTGATCGCGTTCAAACAACTTGAACTGATTCATGAAGCCGGCGGCGCACCGCCGACCCCGGGCAACGATCTCAAGGCGCGGATTGCGCGCCTGCAGCTTGGCCCTGAAGGCGCTGAGCTGGCAAAAGAACTGGAAGTATTCCGCGACGAACTGGAGAAGCACGCCAGGACCGCGTTGGAGAACATCGGCAAGGATTACGGCAAGCTCAAAAACCTGAGGCAGAACGACGGCGTGCTCAACCAGCACAGCGAATTGGCAAAGTCGTCGAAACGCACTCAGCTAGGCAAGAAGCTGGCTGAACTGGGGTCGATGCTCAACTTCAAAAGCTCCGGCCATGATTTCGTCAATGAGCTGGATAACGCACTGACCCGGGTCGCCCCGTCCGCAGAAAACCCAACGGCCGCAACGCTCAAGCGGCTGAAAGACAACGGGGTGAAGCTTTCTCACACCAAAACCGATATCGGTCTGGGTCAACGCCGCGATGCCAATGAAGATCACGGGCTGAGCAAGGCCCGCCTGGCGCTGGATCTGGTCACCCTGAAAGACCTCGGCGCGCTGATTGGCAAGGTTGAGCTGCTGGCACGCAGCAGCGACCTGCCCAGGCTGCAAGCGGAATTGACCTCGTTACGCGATGTGACCTATGGCGAGAACCCGGTCAAGCAGGTCACCGACATGGGCTTTACCGATAACGCAGCACTGGAAGGAGCGTATGACGCGGTCAAGGCGTTCTCGAACGCATTAAAAAAATCCGACCACGCTGTCAGCGTCAATATGCGCGCGGCAACCGGCAGCCAGGATCAGTCCGAGCTGGCCGACACGCTCAAGGCCATGCTCAAAAACCTGGAGCATGGCGACGATGAAATCGGCGTGCAACGCAGTTACGGGCTGAACCTGACCAGCCCGTTCGCCGTCCTTGCCGACAAGTCGACAGGCCCGTGGCCGACCGCCGGGGCTACCGGCAATCGCAACTACCTCTTCAGTGCTGAACGTTGCGAAGGTGGCGTGACCCTGTACCTGATGAGAGAAGCGGCCGGCAATATCAGCGGCGGCGTGGGGGGTGGCAAGGACTACTGGCCTGGCTTTTTCGACGAAAACCACCCTGCCCGCAGCGTCGATATCGGTAACAACCGCAAGATGACCCCGAACTTCCGTCTTGGCGGAGACGTGACCGCAACCGCTGCCGCGAGCCAGCGTGCCGGGGTGATCTTCAATGTAGCGGACGACGAAATCGATGGATTCGTCGACGACCTGTTCGAAGGCAAGCTCAACCCCTTGCAGCTGTTGAACAAGGTCAAGGACCACGAAACCTATGAAGCGCGCCGCTTCAATTTCGATATCACGACAGGCTTCAGCGCCGATATGCGCGTCGGCTTCGGTCTGTCGGAGGCCGACAGCGCGCCGCTTTCCGCCGTTGCGCGTCTGGGCGTGGCGGCGAATGTCACGGTCAACCTGCTGAGCTACACCGATTACTCCCTGACCCAGAAGAACGACAAGACAGAACTGCGCGAAGGCGGCAAGAACCGGCCGCGCTTTTTCAACAGTCTGATCTTCGGCGGGCAGGCGCGCGGGCAGATCGGTGGCACGCACACCAACGCCACAGCGACCCCGGCCTCCGCTGCCGGGCCGACGCCAGCGACTCAATCGGCGGCCAATAACCTGGGCGTCGCAGCGAACGTGACCATCGATGACAAAACCGTCAAACGGGTCAAGTTCCGCTTTAACGTAGCGACCCCGATGAGCACCGAGAGCCTGGACAAACTGTCGAAAAGTCTCGCTGCAGCCTTCAAGGATAAAGCCACGACAGCCAGGCTTGCAGCGCTGCAGGATCCGCTGAACGCGCTTTACGCCGACATGGACACTGAGCAGGCCACTCAGGCACGACTTGACGAGCTCAAAGCGCTGTTTGCCGACAGACCGTCGCAGAACGACACGCAATACAAGGCGCTTCGAGACCTGAAACGGGCGGCCGTGCAACACGAAGCGTCGATCAGCAATCACAGCGTGCTGGACAATGCCCGCTTCGAAACCAGCAAGACCAACCTGTCCGGCCTGAGCAAGGAAAGCATCCTCACCAGAATCATGGGTTCGATACGCGAAGCCAGTGCGCCCGGCAACGCCGCCAGGGTCGCCGAGTACATGCGTCAGGACCCGACGCTCAGCGCCATGGTCAAGCAGCTTGAAAACAGCCAGGGCACCCTCGCCCGGGTACGCCTTGAACCAAAAGACTCGCTGATCGACGAGATCGACGAAGGCAGCCGCAGGGGTACGCTGACGCAGACCGAACTCTCCGGCCTTCTGGAAAATCGCAACAACATGAGGATCAAAAGGCTGGTGGTGTTCCATGCGCCACCGCAGACCGAGAACTTCACGTCACCCACGCCACTGATCAGCTACAACAGCGGTGCGTCGTTGAGCGTGAACAAGACCCTCGGGCGAATCAACTTCATCTATGGCGAAGACCAGGACAAACCCATCGGCTACACGTTCGACGGGGAGCTGTCGCGGCCCTCGGCATCGCTGAAAGAGGCGGCAGGCGAGTTGAAACTGTCGGGCTTCGAAGTCAAAAGCTGATAGCTGAAACAACGCAAAAGCGCCGCATGGAAGCGGCGCTTTTGCGTGCACACCCGTCTGCTCAGGCGTGCAGAAATGCGCGGGCTTCGCGTGCCTGAGCAATAAAGCCACGCGTCACGTCGCAAAAGGCTGGCTCATCGAGCGACACCAGCTCACGTTGCGCACACAGGCGTACATCGCCCTGATCGACGGCAAACCAGCAACCGTGCAAACGGGCGACATCGAAGTTCAGGCTCAACAAATGCTGCAAATCGGCAGTGCGTTCAGGGCAGCGCCCGACGCGGCAATGAAAGATGACCATTTCACTGTGCTCGGGCAGCTCGATGACGGCGGCTTCGTTATCCTGGCCGTCATACAGCGCGCATACCCCGTTCTGCCAGGTAAGCGAAGTGCCAAGCTGGGTACCCAGCGCAGTGATGAAACGGGAAAACTCATGTTGCGAGGTATTCATCGTCATAGTCCTTTAAGAAAAGCCTGAGCTGACCAGGCAGTGAGTGGCTGCCTGGCGCTGTCGGTTCCAAAAGAAAGGCTCAGCCCTGGTTGCTTTCGTCAGCGTCGGCGCCCCTCCTCCATCGCCGTCAGTTCGACAGCAGCGGCGTCATCAACTGCTGGCGATGATGTTTCCGCTGGTTTGAGTGCATCGCGCAACGAGGACACGCCGCTTGCTACGCCGTCTTCCACGACACGCACCGTATCGACCACCACCTGGGTCGGTAATTGCAGCGCCCCCCTGGCCATGTGATAGGCGTTTTCCACGGCTCTGGGGACGCCACCCAAGGTAGCTGGCTGGAACGTATGCGGCAGTGAAGCTCTGTCCGGATGGCGGATGTTGCTCAGGGCGGTTTCAGTGCGGGCTACCATTGGCGTGGCGCCGCCCATGCCCGCCTCTTTCAAGGCCTTGGCCTCGGCCGTAACCGACTGGTTGGCATACAGGGTCGACAGGTACGACACCGAACCGGTTGCCGCCAGCGCCATGTTGCGCAGGATATTACCCGCGCTGAGCGTGCCGGATGTACCTTCGGGCTGGACTGCCACCGGTGGTAGCGCGCCGTTCAGCGCTGCGCTCTGCACACCTGAAACAGCCTTGCTGTAGAACGCGGTGCGTACCGCCGGCTCGCGAAGGTCCAGGCCTTTGGCCAGGTCCTTGCCCAGGTCGGCATTGGCGCGGTCCGGGGTGAAGACCGGGATCTTGCGTCCGCGCGGATCGACATAGGTCGAGTTCATCTGTGCAATGGTCTGGGTGGTGGCTGATATGGCCCCGGCGATCCCGGAGGTCACCGCTCTGGCCGACAGGGTCTGGCCATTGAGCAGATTGAAATCATTCAGCATCTGGCGTACCGCCTGCCCGCCACCAAAGGCACCGTAGGGGATCATCTCACCCAGTGGGTGGGTGGACGAAACCTGAACCTTTTTCTGATTCAAAACCGCTCGCTCGCTTTCGACGAAGGCTTTGTCCTCAGCGGCTTCTTCAGGTGTTTTTCTGACCAGTGCGCCGTTGTCGTTCTTCAACTCGAAAGGGTCGGGAATCACCGAGTCAGTATCGATCCCTTTGAGTGGCACCATATTCAGCCGTTCGTTGAGGCCGGTTTTCTGAAACCCGGCCTGCACGATCGGCTTCAACAGGTTGGTAATGCCCTCATGAGCCACCCCGGCAGTCAGTCCTACGGCCAGGGCCCTCTTCATGCTGGCGTCGGCGCTCTTTCCGGGAACGGCATCTTTCATCGCGTCACCGGTGGCCGTACGGATATACCCCAGGTGGAGCATGGACACCATAAACTGCGGCACCGCTGCCGCGACGATCGGACCGACCCCCTTCCAGCCGCCGACCGAGTTGCGATCAACGTTCAGCTTGTCGATCAGAGCATCCATTTGCGTGTGAGCGGCAACGGCATTCAGCCGCTTGGCTTCAGGCGATTTGCAGAAGTCGGCGTGCAAGTCGCTCAGCATCGCTCTGGCCGTTTCCAGCGCCTGTCTATCCATCAGCAAACCCGGTCTGCTGCCCTCATTGGCGCCCTCCAATTGACTGTCCAGTGCGGCGATGCGTTCGTCCAGCACCGCGAGACTGTGGTTCAACCCCGCTTCGATGGACTTACTCGCCCGACCGGCGTATTCGCCCAGCGCCGCCTGACTGACCGCCAGCGTGTTGCGGTCGCGCAGCCCTCCGGGGCCGAATCCATCAGCCGTCGCGTCGTGCATGAGCTGGAAGTGTTCCAGCTGGTCTGCGAGCGACTGGGCAAATCCCTTGATCAGTTGCTCGGTCTCGGCCTTGCCTGGCACATGCCCTGGCTCAGCGAATCGTCCGAGCGTT
Source organism: Pseudomonas cerasi (assembly GCF_027983475.1). Taxonomy (NCBI): domain Bacteria; kingdom Pseudomonadati; phylum Pseudomonadota; class Gammaproteobacteria; order Pseudomonadales; family Pseudomonadaceae; genus Pseudomonas; species Pseudomonas cerasi. The sequence goes on along the minus strand of NZ_JAQJVM010000001.1, from coordinate 358,126 downwards.
TGCTGCAAGTCGGAGCCATGAAACTGTTTCAACTCATAACGCTCAGGCGCCAACCGGGCGGCCATGACTTCGAAGGGCAGCTTTTCAGACTGCAACAAACTGCCGATCAGCAGGGCCGCGTTAGAGCTGATAGTCGGTGTGGAAGTGCCTTGTACGGTGGGCTGTTCGGCACGAAACTTCTGCAAAATCGGCAGATGTCGCGGCGCGACTGGCAGGCGAGCAGCGCCGGCTGCCGAGCTTTCCGGCGCCTGCGCGGCCGACTGGCTGGCGGTCAGCGGCGGGTTGCTGCCCGGGCTTACCGCGTGTGGATGAGCCTGGGCGACAGCGGCAGATGGCTGCGGCTGGTTCGCCTGGACGATCTCGGTACTGCCTGATCCGCCGACTCGTGTGCCGATCATTGGAACCTCCCGGCGCTCGCAGGATTATCACGCATGGTTGCCTTGGAAGCGGGCATATTGAGCGGGGCACCCGCAGTGCCCACCGGCCCCATGAAACCGTGTTCGCGCCACTCTCTGGCCAGGTCGGCAAAGGACTTCATCAACAACAGCACGCCCTCGGCTGTCGCTCGTTCAAGGCCTATCGATCCCATCAGCAGCACTCGGCCGGTCTGGGCATTCCAGGAGAAAGCCGGGCTGTGGGCACCCGAAAACATATGAAAGTTGATGTCCATCAACGCCAGCAATGCGCTGTCGCGATTGCGCGCGGGCAACGCGCCCATATCCCCGTAGATCAGAATCGCACGCCCCTCGTCGCGGTCCTGATAGTGAAGGGTGAAGTCGACGTCGCTGATTTTGAAATTGGCTGACTCGTAAAAACGTTCGGGGTCGGAGATCAGGCTGAGCGCGCAAATCTCATTTATAAGCGTTTGATACTCATCATTTTTGTTCATTTCACGGCCTCTGAGTGCGATGTGGGTCCACACCATTTTTTTGCTGGCGTGCGCGCACTGAGTCGGAGGACAAGGTGTTTTGGTTCCTTGGGGCGAGTCGGCCTCTCCAGACACGTACATCGGGATCATCGCCAGTCAACGCACACAAACGGGAACCCATCCCACCGTGTTGCCACTCACTTCGGGCAACGCCAAGGCAGAGTCCTCATCGACCTATAGAGCCCGACAAGGACGCGGCGATCAACGCCGGTAAATCCGGAAGACGACGCTGGTTCATATGTCCATCCCATCGAGGTAAAGCACCATGAGCATCGGTATCAACTCCTCCACCACCTACCAACCCGCTTCAACCCAGTTGGACTTCTCGGCGCTGAGCGGCAAGAGCCCACAGACCAATACGTTCAACGATGAGAGCACTGCACAGGCCGTCGACCCGAGTGCCCTGCTGTTCGACACTGCCAGCCAGAAAGACGTCAGTTTCGGAAAGCCCGACAATACGGTTCAAAGCCCCACCGACAGCAGTGCTGCAACTGACCCGCAGTCCAACGTCGTCAAGCTGCTCAGCGCGCTCGTCACATCGCTGCTGCAAATGCTCATGAACCTCAATAAAAAACAGGACACGGGTCAGGACTCCAACGATTGGCAAGACCCGTTTCAGAACAATGGCGGACTCGGTACGCCATCGACCGAAGGCAGTGACGGTGGTACGCAGGAAGCTTCAGGCGGTGACGACGGCGGCGGCGGTACAACGGCAGCGTCGGGTGGTGGCGATGGTGGCGGTACATCCCCAACCACTGAAGGTGACGGCGGCGGTAGTTATGCGTCGACAGGCGCAGACGGCAGCGGCACGCCTTCGACCGAGGACGGAACCGGTGGCGGTGGCGGTGGCGGTGGCGGTGGCGGTGATAGCGTAACGCCTCAAGTCACCCCACAACTGGCCAATCCCGGCCGCAGCTCGGGCAACGGCACGGTTTCGGATACAACGGGCTCTCTTGAGCAATCCGGCGAGGTCAATGTCGAGAAAGACACCATCGAAGTCGGTCCTGGCCAGGTGTATGACGGCCACGGTGCAACCTTTACCGCCGACAAGTCGATGGGCACCGGCGACCAGGACGAACATCAGAAGCCCCTGTTCGAACTGGCCGAAGGCGCTGTGCTGAAAAACGTGAACCTGGGTGAGAACGAAGCCGACGGCATCCACGTGAATGCCAAAAACTCGGAGCAAGTCACCATTGATAACGTGCACGCCCAGAACGTCGGTGAAGACATGATCACGGTCAAGGGCGAAGGAGGCGCAAAAGTGACCAACCTGAACATCACTAACAGCAGCGCCAACGGTGCCGATGACAAGGTCATTCAGCTCAACGCCGATACTCACCTGAAAGTCGACGGTTTCAAAGCCACCGATTTCGGTACGCTGGTCCGCACCAATGGCGGCAAACAGTTTGATGACATGAGTGTCGAGCTCAATGGCGTGGACGCCACCCATGGCAAGTTCGCACTCGTCAAAAGCGACAGCGATAACCTGAAGCTGGCCACTGGCGACATCGCCATGAGCGACGTCAAGCACGCCTATGACAAGACCAAGGCGTCTACCCAGCACACCGAGCTCTGATACGACGCATACATGAGGAACAAGCAAAGGGGCGCATTCCGTAGAGGGCGCCCCTTTCCTTTACCGGCTATGGTTGGAGACGCTTATGAGCGCCCTGGCTGAAACGGCACCGCGCTCGGTGAACCCGCTGCAATGCCACCCTCTTCGATGTCCGGCTCACGAGCATTGCGACGACGTAATGTGTCACGCAGGGATGCCCCCGTCGCAGCAATCGCCTCACTACTCGCGTCGATGCCCGCCCTGGCCAGCTTGACAGTCTGATCGGCTACATAGCTGGTCGAACTCGACGCCGCCGATTTAACCGTATCCTGCAAGAACGACTCGGCCTTTTTCACTGCGGGATCGGTTGCGACTGCGGCCGTGGTCCAGGCTGCGAACACACCTGCCGAGCCGGCCATATTGGTCAGTTGGCTGACCGCCGCCTTGGTGGCCGGGTCAGTGATATTTTTGGTCGCCATCTCCTGCAATTTGCCCACGCCGGCAAAGCCGCCCGCCAGGGCCAGCCCGTTTTGCGCAAGACCGGTGGCCGACACCAGGCTTCTCACCGCTTTCAGGCCGTCGGTGGCGACGTCAAGCGGCAGACCCGCCATCCGCTTGCCAGCGTTCAGCGCCGCGCCGGCGTAGCTGGCTGACTTGATCGCATTGTAGGCCTCAAGCCAGTCGGTTTCTTCACTCAAGTCTGCCTTGGGTTCCTTGTCCTTGATGCCAAGCACGAATGCACCGCCGCGCAGGTGATCACGCGCCTGCACACTGAGCATCCGATTGCCGAACCCCGCGTTGGCCGCCAGGCCACCTGCCGCCGACACGCTGATGTCGACCGCACCCTGCACGGCGGGTCTGGATGCCAGTGCTGGCGCCAGCACGGTACGCACCGCATTACGCGCACTGTAAGTCTGAACGGCAATGCCCAGATCGACCGCCTGACGCATGACACCCGGCGAATGACGCTTCACGGAAGCAGCCATCGCATCATGCAGTTTCTCAGGCGAGGTACTCAGGTAGTGCAGGTCGCCCGTGGCGCGATTCATGACCGTAGTGCCCACCTGATCCATGACACCGGACAGCGCTCCGGATACAAATGGCGTCAGGGGTTTGAGCGGCGTCGGCAGCCAGTCGCCCTTGTTGATGGCAGGCTGCATGTACTGCAACACCGACGCAGCGGCAAACGGCGTGGCACGTAGCGCGGTCGAAGCGGTGGTTGCCATCCTGTCGAACTTCTCCGCCTTGGCGAAGGTTTCGCCAATGCTGGCAGGCGTTTCGCCCTCGTCCAGCAAGCGTCTGGCGCGAGTATCGATGATGTTGTCGATCTGCTCGTTATGCGCATGAACAGCGTCCTGGTCGACGGCCGACTCACTCAACGGCAGTTTGTGCGCAGCGAACACATGATCTTTCAAGTAATCGGTAATGGCTTGCAGATTGGTCTGCTCGGCACTGCTGAGCTCGCGTACGGAACTGGAGGCAAACGATTCCGATGTGGAATAAAACCGCTCCAGCTCGATGCTGGGGTGCGGGCTGCCGGTTCGGTTGATGTTCATGGAAACTCCCTCTCTATTGCGTAAGTTGCGTAGCAACGCGACGAGACGGGTCTGGCCGGACGACTTGCTTGTGAACAGGCAAGGCAATGGGGCGTCGGTCCGAGAGTGATAGGAATTGCAAACGTCCGGGTGCCCGTCAGCGAAGAGGACCGACAAGGCTGTGTGGTCGCAACTGTGCCGGGGGTTCCAGCTGTCGGCATGGGCCGCCATGGTCAAGACAGGCGTGACTGTTTCGCCACCATGGAGAATTAAGCGAGCTTTAAGCCTCGGTCAGTAAGTTTGCAGCGTGGCGTGTTGATTGACCGCGCCAAACCTCTTCCAACCCAGCAAAGGAGTGCCGCAATGTCTGGTCCTTTTGAAAAAAAATGGCGGTGCATCAGCAGAACGGTCACCTACGTTGGCTGGTCACTGTTCTGGCTTCTGCTCTGGGACGTGGCCGTGACCATGGACTTCATGTTGGTCCAGGGTGCTGGGATAGATCTCCCGCTGATGCCGCTTACGCTGTTGTGCTCGGCGCTTATCGTGCTGATCAGCTTTCGCAATTCCAGCGCCTACAACCGCTGGTGGGAGGCACGCACGTTATGGGGCGCGATGGTCAACAGCTCGCGCAGCTATGGCCGCCAGGTACTGACCTTGATTGAAGGCAATGCCAACGAGCGCGGCAACCCGGTGAAAGAAGTGCTGTTCAATCGTCACGTGGCTTACCTGCGGGCACTGCGCGCTCATTTGAAAGGCGATGTCAGCAAAGCGAAACTTGAAGGGCTGTTATCGGATTCCGAGATTCAGCGCGCAAAAGAGAGCAACAACTTTCCCAATGACATCCTCAATGGCTCGGCGGCCATGATCTCCGAAGAGTTTGTCGGGGGTCGAATCGACAGCATCCGCTTGGCGCGACTGGAGTCGACCATGGTCGAACTGTCCAACTGCCAGGGCGGGATGGAGCGCATCGCCAATACGCCGCTGCCCTACCCGTATGTCTATTTCCCCAGACTGTTCAGTACCCTGTTCTGCATCATCATGCCGCTGAGCATGGTGACCACTCTGGGCTGGTTCACCCCGGCGATATCCACGGTGGTCGGCTGCATGCTGCTGGCAATGGACCGCATCGGCACTGACCTGCAAGCCCCGTTCGGCGCCAGCCAGCACCGGATCCGCATGGAAGACCTGTGCAACACCATCGAAAAGAACCTGCGCTCGATGTTTGATGCACCGGCAAGGCAAAGTCTGGTGATTGACGCGCAAGATCAGCAGGGCAGCGCCTGGCAACCGCATCGGCTGGTCGTTTAGAAGCGCTTGATTGGCGTGCCGATGTTCAACGTTGGCACGCCACCCGGGACATTGAGCATCCCATTGCCAGACCAAAGACAGCACGGTTCAAAACACAAATCCCTGCCCCAGTTCGCCTTCCATCCATTCCAGAAATCGCCTGACTCTGGGGAAGCTGGAGTGCGCCTTGGGGAATACCAGATGGTGCGCGGCGACCGGTGCAGTCAGGGCTTGAGGGGCAACTTCGATCAACTCACCCGTGGCCAGGTATTTTTGCGCCAGCAACGTACTTTCCAATGCAAACCCCAGACCGTGGCTGGCCGCTTCGAGCGTCATGTATGAGCGGTCGAAACTCAGCGCGTAGGGCTTTTCCGGACGAGCCAGACCATGCCGGGCAAACCATTCAGGCCATTTCAGCAGTGTGGCCTCGGAGAGAATCAGTTCGCGGTCGAGCAAGCCAGCGGCGCTCTCTACCGGACGTCGCGCCAATAGCTGCGGAGACGCCAGCACAGCGAATTTCTCGTCACGCAAGGTGCGCACTTCATAACTCGGCCAGTTCGGCCTGCCATGCCGGATATCGACGTCGATCTTGTCCCTGCTGAAATGCAGCGACTCGTAAGAACACGACAGGTTGATCTGAATGTCCGGATGGCTTACGCGAAAGGCTTCCAGCCTGGGCATCAGCCACAGCAGCCCGAAACTGGGCGCAGAATGCAGACGCAGGCAATCGAGGCTGACATCGCTGGCGGCACGCTCGGTGGCGACGGCGAGACTGTGCAGCACTCCGGAGACATCTTTCAGATACTGCTCACCGACCGGCGTCAGGGTCACACCACGGGCGGCCCGAACGAACAACTGCCGGCCAATCAAGGCCTCCAGCCGGGCCAGTTGGTGACTGACCGCCGACGGCGTCAGATCCAGTACTTCGGCGGCTCTTGCCAGGTTGCCAAAGCGCGCCGTCTGCTCGAAAGCCTGAAGCGCTTTCAGCGGTGGCAGGCTCAGCGGTGCATCGTCATCAGGCCGCATGGATGCTCCGATGTGTCCGATTATTCGAGTTTCATTCATTCAACCACTCGCCTGTCGAATTGACGAGAGGTGAATTTTTTTCAGCATCCAGTGATTTTTGCGGCATTGCTCAGGATCGGCACCGGGAACACTCTGAAGTCATCGATCACCCGAATCGAACCCAATAACAATAATCAGAGGTAACCCTCATGCTACTTCAAGGCAAAATTGCAGTGATCACCGGCGCGGCGTCGGAACGCGGTATCGGTCGCGCAACCGCGATCACCTTCGCCAACCACGGCGCACGCGTGGTGATTATCGATCTCGACGAGTCCGCAGCACGCGATGCCGCCGCCGCACTGGGCGAAGGTCATCTCGGCCTGGCGGCCAACGTCGCCGACGAACGTCAGGTTCACGAGGCCGTCAGCAAAATTATCGCGCACTATGGTCGCATCGACATTCTGGTGAATAACGCCGGTATCACACAACCCATCAAGACCCTGGACATCCGCCCTTCCGATTACGACAAGGTGCTCGACGTCAGCCTGCGCGGCACCTTGCTCATGTCACAAGCGGTGATCCCGACCATGCGCGCCCAGTCCTCGGGCAGTATCGTGTGCATGTCTTCGGTTTCCGCCCAGCGCGGCGGCGGTATTTTCGGCGGGCCTCACTACAGCGCCGCGAAAGCCGGCGTGCTGGGCCTTGGCAAGGCAATGGCGCGGGAATTCGGCCCCGATCAGGTGCGTGTCAACTCCATCGCTCCCGGCCTGATTCATACCGATATCACCGGCGGTCTGATGCAGGATGAGCGACGCCACGCGATCATCGACGGCATTCCCTTGGGCCGCCTGGGCGCAGCGCAGGACGTGGCCAATGCCGCGCTGTTTCTGGCCAGCGACCTGTCGTCCTACCTCACCGGTATCACGCTGGATGTGAACGGCGGCATGCTGATTCACTGACCGCGAGTGGACGGGCTGGCAAACAGCCTGTGTTTGTTCTGGATCGACGATACGCCAGGCGGTTGCCTGGCCGATCTATAAAAACAAGAGATCAGACCATCATGATAACCACCATGACCCTCGACGCGGTGTCGACCACGCGCGCCAATGCCTACCGCAAGACCGCCTGGCGACTGATGCCGTTCCTGATGCTGTGCTACCTGTGCGCGTACCTGGATCGGGTCAATGTCGGCTTCGCCAAGCTGCAGATGATGAACGACCTGGCCTTCAGCGAAACCGTCTACGGGCTGGGTGCAGGCATGTTTTTCATCGGCTATTTCCTCTGTGAGGTGCCCAGCAACCTGATCCTTCACCGGGTCGGTGCCAGACGCTGGATCGCCCGCATCATGATCTCCTGGGGGATTATTTCCGCGCTCTTCGCCTTTGTCGAAACTGCCTGGCAGTTCTACGCCCTGCGCTTTCTGCTCGGGGTGGCGGAAGCCGGTCTGGCACCCGGTCTGCTGCTGTACCTAACGTACTGGTTCCCCTCTTATCGCCGCGCGCGCATGACCGTGCTGTGGTTCATCGCCATCCCGCTGTCCGGCATGATCGGCGGCCCGCTGTCGGGCTACATCATGACCCGCTTCGCAGGCGTTCATGGCTGGGCCGGCTGGCAATGGATGTTCGTCCTCGAAGCGATCCCGACGGTGATCGTCGGCTTGCTGGTACTCAGCTATCTGAAGGATGGCGTGCATCAGGCGACATGGTTGTCCGCTGAAGAAAAGGAACTGGTCAACAAGGAGCTGCAAGAGGACAACAGCCAGAAAGTGGTACACGCGTCGGTAGGCGCCTTCATTCGCGACAAGCGTCTGTGGCTGCTGGCGTGCATCTACTTCTGCGTGGTGATGGGCCAGTACGCAATCACCTTCTGGCTGCCGACGCTGATTCGCAATGCAGGCGTTTCCGACCCGCTGCATATCGGCCTGATGACCAGCCTTCCCTACCTGTGCGCAATCGTCGTGATGCTGTTGATGGGGCGCAGCGGCGACAAGCATCGAGAACGCCGCTGGCACCTGGTCGGGCCGATGATCGCAGGCGCGCTCGGGCTGAGCCTGGCAGCGCTGTTCGGCGGCAATCTGCTGCTCTCGGTGCTCAGCCTGTGCCTCGCCGCAGCAGGCATTCTCTCGGCATCGTCGCTGTTCTGGATGCTGCCCACCACCCTGCTGGGCGGGGTATCGGCGGCCGCCGGGATCGCCGGAATCAACAGTTTCGCCAATCTCGCGGGCTTCTGTTCGCCCTACCTGATCGGCTGGATCACCACCACGACCGGCTCAAGCGCCATTGGCATGTACCTGATTACCGGCGTGCTGTTCATCGGCGCCTATCTGGTGCTGCGCATCCCTGCCGCCTCGGTCAATCGTTGAGTCAACGGAGTAATCACCATGACAGCCACTACTTTACCTGCGCATTCCACTTCGCTGGCGCAGCGTGCTCATAACATTCGTCGACACGCATTACGCATGGGCCAGGTTCAGGGCCAGGGTTATGTCGGACAGGCGCTGGGCGCTGCGGACCTGCTCGCCGTGTCCTATTTTCACGCGCTGAACTATCGCCCTGAAGACCCTGAATGGGAACAGCGTGACCGCTTTTATCTGTCGATCGGCCACTACGCCATTGCGCTGTACGCGGCGCTGATCGAGGCCGACATCATCCCGCTCGATGAGCTGGAAACCTATGGCTCCGACGACAGCCGATTGCCCATGTCCGGAATGGCCACCTACACCCCCGGCATGGAAATCACCGGTGGCTCACTGGGTCACGGGCTGGGCATTGCCGTAGGGGCCTGTCTGGGTTTGAAACGCAAGAACTCGCGTTCTTTCGTCTACAACCTGCTGTCGGACGGCGAGCTGAATGAAGGCTCCACCTGGGAAGCGGCCATGTCCGCCTCGCACTGGAAGCTGGACAACCTGATCGCGATCATCGATGTGAACAACCAACAGGCCGATGGTCACTCCAGTGAGGTACTGGCTTTCGAACCCATTGTCGATCGCTGGCAGGCGTTTGGCTGGTTTACCCAACGGGTCGACGGCAACGATCTGGACGCGCTCGTCGCCGCCTTCGACAATGCGCGCCAGCACGACGGAACGCAGCCCAGGGTCATCATCTGCGACACCAAAATGGGCAAGGGCGTGGCGTTTCTGGAAACCCGTGAAAAGACCCACTTCATCCGTGTGGATGAGCACGAATGGGACATCGCACTGAATAACCTCGACGAGGGGAAAATCGTATGAGCTCTGCCAATCACACACCGTCTCCGTCCGTTGCCACGAAGAAAAAACTGACCACCTCGGCAATGATCGCGTCTATCGCGTCCGAGGGTCAGGCCACTCGCCCGGCTCCGTTCGGCCATGCATTGGCGGCGCTCGCGGAGCAACATCAGGATATCGTCGGGCTGTCGGCTGACCTGTCGAAATACACCGACCTGCACATCTTCGCCAAGGCGCATCCCGAACGTTTCTATCAAATGGGCATGGCCGAACAGTTGCTGATGAGCGCAGCGGCCGGCATGGCCAGGGAGGGTTTTGTACCTTTTGCGACCACTTATGCGGTGTTCGCCTCGCGTCGCGCTTACGACTTCATCTGCATGGCGATTGCCGAAGATAACCTCAACGTCAAAATCGTATGCGGTCTGCCGGGCCTGACCACAGGTTACGGGCCGAGCCATCAGGCCACCGACGACCTGGCGATCTTTCGCGCCATGCCCAATCTGATGATCGTCGACCCCTGTGATGCACTGGAAATAGAACAGGCGGTCCCTGCGATCGCAGCACATCAGGGCCCGGTGTACATGCGCCTGCTGCGCGGTAACGTGCCCTTGGTGCTGGACGAATACGGTTACACATTCGAGATCGGCAAAGCCAAGACACTGCGCACTGGCAACGACGTGCTGATCATTGCCACCGGCCTGATGACCATGCGTGCACTGGAAGCGGCCAAGCAGCTGCAGGCTGACGGTATCGACGTGGCAGTGTTGCACGTACCGACCATCAAACCGCTGGACGAACAGACCCTACTCGCTGAAGCCAGAAAGCCGGGCCGGCTGGTGGTGACGGCCGAAAACCATTCGGTCATTGGCGGGCTGGGCGAAGCAGTGGCGACGGTGCTGCTGCGCAATGGCGTGACGCCCACGTTCAGGCAGATCGCCCTGCCGGACGCTTTTCTCGACGCTGGAGCGCTGCCTACACTGCATGATCGTTATGGCATTTCCACGCCCGCCGTCTGTACGCAAATCAAGGCGTGGCTTTAAGCACTGACAGGCGCAGGGGCTTATCTCCCTGCGCCTCGGGAGCACGTATTGAACGCCGATGAATTACTGGACCCGGCCTATCGTTGGTTCATGGACGAGCCGTCGAGCAACTGGACGCTGCACACCCTTGCCGACATCAGGGCTCGCGTCAGCGCCTCATGGGCAACCGCCGCCACAAAGCGCGGCGAGCAACACTGGATCTCCTCCGATTCGGACAACGGCGTCAGGTTATGTCTTTATCGTCCGGACCTTTCGCTCTCTCACTCTGGACTCCCCGTCATCCTGTATATCCACGGGGGCGGCTTTGTACTGGGCAGCCCGGAGATGGCCGATGACTACCTCGCAACGCTGGCCGTCGAGCTCCAGGCAATCGTCATTGCCGTCGACTACCGGCTTGCACCCGAGCATCCATTCCCGATCCCGCTGGAGGACTGTTACGCAGCGCTGGAGTGGATATTGAGCAACGGGCTGACGCAGGGCATGGACACCCGCAACCTGGTGATCATGGGTCACAGCGCCGGCGGCGGGCTTGCTGCCGCGCTCGCCCTGCTGGCAAGAAACAGAGGTCTGCGGACCATCGCCGGCCTGGTGCTGATCTACCCGATGCTGGATCACCGTACAGGCACACCCGACACTCCGTCAGCCAACCCGACTACCGGCACTTTCAGCTGGTCGCGTCAGGCCAATCATTTTTGCTGGGAATGCCTGCGCGGTGCCTACGCACTGGACGATGATCGCCAAGCCCTGTTCTCCCCCGCACTGGCCACCGACCTGAGCGATCTGCCGCCCACTTTCATCTGCGTTGGCGCACTCGATCTCTTTCTGGAAGAGGACCTGGCATTCGCGCTGACCCTGTCGCGCTCTGGGGTGCCGGTGGAATTGCATGTCTACCCAGGCGTGCCGCATATGTTCGATCAGTTGCCAGGCGAGCAGACAGCGCAGGCTACGCAAGATATTGCCCGGGCCGTGCGCAGGATGATCGCAGCAGGGTTATGCGACTAGAATGACGCGCATGTTGCGGTGATAATCGCGAGTGCCATTTCAATGATGCGCTGAATGTGCTTGGCTGAGAGGCTCCCGCAGGGTCACGGCCTCGCCTCTGCTCAGGAATGCACACCTTACGACTGGAAAAGGGACACGCCTTGATGCTCGCCACGAAACTTCACCTGCTGTGCGGCAAGATCGCATCCGGTAAATCGACACTGGCAAAATCAATCGCGACCGAGCATTCAGCGATCCTGCTCAGTGAAGATCAATGGCTCTCTCGGCTCTACCCTGACGAGATCAAATCAGTGGCGGACTACGTGCGTCTGGCCCATCGGATTCGCGACATCATCGGCCCTCTGGTCATCGACATGCTGAAGTCCGGTATGTGCGTGGTTCTGGATTTCCCAGCCAATACGCTTGCCGACCGCCAATGGCTTCGCAGCCTGGCTGAAGACGCTCAGGTTAAGCATCGACTGCACTATCTCGATGTGGAAGATGATATTTGCCTTGCCAGACTGCATGCTCGCAACGAAACAGCAGAGCATGACTTTGCGGCTACAGATGCGGAGTTCAGGCTGATCACGCGCTACTTCCAGACTCCACACACTGACGAGGGGCTGGATATCCTGGTTCACCGCCTGTCATTCATCAGAGGGCGCGTGGCGACGTCCTTCCAAGAGTCTGATTTCTGATGCTCCCGCAACAGGCACCCTGCGTAGCCGGTCGGCAAAGATCGGGACAAACGGATGCCTTAACGCCACTCCACAACGAAGCCTGCCATATGAACCTTCGGCCGATATGGCGCTCACTTTATAGGTTGCCTTGTCTCATTGCCGAAAGGAATTCGCATGCTTTCGACCTCACCATCGAACCCTCTTGCCAGCCCTGTCGAGCGTGAGCTCAGTCTGCGCGCGGTGATTACCGGGGTTGTGCTCGGTATCCTGTTGACGCCTTCCAATGTGTACGCCGGGTTGAAGATCGGCTGGTCGTTCAACATGTCAATCATTGCGCTGTTGATCGGTTATGCGATCTGGCAAGGGCTGTCGAAGCGCGCCTCCGGGCAGCTGCCGTGGACGCTGCATGAGAGCAACATCAATCAGACGGTCGCCTCGGCCGCTGCGTCGATCATTTCTGGCGGGCTGGTCGCGCCGATTCCGGCTTATACCTTGCTGACAGGCCAGCAATTGGACGCCATCCCGATGATCGCCTGGGTCTTTTCGGTGAGCTTTCTGGGGATCTGGATTGCCTGGTATTTGCGGCCGTCACTGCTCAATGACACATCGCTGAAGTTTCCCGAAGGCATGGCCACTCTGGAAACCCTCCTGCACATCTACAATCACGGCCGTGAAGCTGCGACGCGCCTCAAGGTGCTGCTCAGTACCGCGTTGCTGTCGGCGCTGGCCAAGTGGATCGACACGTTCGTATGGGCGTTCCCGCGCTGGTCGCCGAGCGCTCAGTTGGAGCGCCTGACCTTTACCGCGGACCCTTCGCTGTTGCTGGTGGGGTTCGGGGCGATTATCGGTATTCGCGTCGGCTTGACCCTGCTGATCGGTGCCGTGCTGGCCTGGGGTGGCCTGGCGCCGTGGCTGCTGGAACAGGGGCTGGTGACGTTGCCGTCCGACAGCAGCGGCCCGCAGTTCGCCGCGCTGGTGGAATGGTTGCTGTGGCCGGGCGTGAGCCTGATGGTCTGTTCGACGCTGGCTTCGCTGGCTATCCGCCTGTGGACACTGCACGCGTCTACCAAAGCCAGCGGCGGGACGCCCTGGTCAATGCCCAAGCCCGGGCCGGCCGCCGGTTTTGCGCTGGCGATCCTGTTGGTGGTCAGCCTGCAGGCGCTGTTGTTCGGTATCAATCTGTGGATGGCATTGCTGACCATTCCTCTGGCGATCTGCCTGGCGGCCGTGGCGGCTCGTGTGGTCGGTGCCACGGGTATCCCGCCCATCGGCGCAATCGGGCAGTTATCGCAACTGAGCTTCGGTATCGTCGCGCCCGGTCAGGTGCCGATCAACCTGATGAGCGCCAACACCGCAGGCGGTTCAGCCGGGCAATGCACCGATTTGATGAACGACTTCAAGGTAGGCCGGGCGATCGGCGCCACGCCGCGCAAACAATTGATCGCCCAGACACTGGGGATTTTCGTCGGCAGTATCGTCGGGGTCCTGGCTTATATGGCGCTGATCCCGGACCCGCAATCGATGCTGCTCACCGAGGAGTGGCCAGCCCCGGCGGTGGCGACCTGGAAGGCTGTGGCGCAGACCCTGACGCACGGTCTGGATTCGCTGTCGGCAAGCATCCGCTGGGCGATTTTCATCGGCGGTCTGGCCGGCTTGCTGCTGGGCATCCTCGACAGCACACTACCTGCGTATCGCGCCCGGTACTTGCCCAGCGCCGCAGCCCTGGGCCTGGCCTTCGTGCTGCCCGCCTCGGTGTCGTTGATGATGGCGCTCGGTGCGGTGCTCACCTGGCTGGTGAACTGTCGCTGGCCGTCACTTACCGAACGCTTCGCCATCACTGCGGCGGCAGGCCTGATTGCCGGCGAGAGCATTACCGGCGTCGGTGCGTCGTTGTGGCAAATGGTTCAGAACGGCGGGTAGTCGCATGCATGGCGCGACAGGCAAACTGCTATGATTCGCGCCTGTGCAAGCGAGTTGAAGAACATGAATCGTCGCAAGAAAATCCAGCAGTTGCTGAAAGCTCATGCCAAAAAAGCCAGCGCCAAACTGGCCCCGCAGAGTAAGACCAAATACATCAGCAAGGCCGACCGCGTGAAGCTGGCGGCCGAAGCGGATCAGGAATCCAACAGCCAGTCCGAAGGCTGACCCGCCACGTGAGCACCATCGTGCGACGCAGAGCGTCGAGACCTGCATTCCCACGCTGGAGCGTGCGGAACGATCATCGCAACTATCGTGCGACGCTCTGCGTCGTATGCCTTTCCGGACGCTCCGCGTCCTCTTGCGACGCAGAGCGTCGAGAACTGCATTCCCACGCTGGAGCGTGAGGAACGATCATCGCAACTATCGTACGACGCTCTGCGTCGTATGCCTTTCTGGACGCTCCGCGTCCTCTTGCGACGCAGAGCATCTAGAACTGCATCTACACGCTGAAGCGTGAGGAACGATCATCGCAACTATCGTACGACGCTCTGCGTCGTATGCCTTTCTGGACGCTCCGCGTCCTCTTGCGACGCAGAGCGTCGAGAACTGCATCTACAGGCTGAAGCGTGAGGAACGATCAGCCCGAGTATCGTGCGCTGCAAGCGCTTCAGGCACGGCGGTTACTTGGCAAAGGAATATTCCCCGCCCTGCTCCAAAGCCTTGCGGTACGCAGGTCTGCCCTGCAGCCTTTCAACCCACGCGGTCACGTTCGGGTACGGCTGCAGCATTCCCTGAGCCTTGGCAAACTCGCCGATAAAGCTCATCTGAATGTCCGCACCACTCAGCTCATCGCCAAGCAGATACGGCGTCAGACCCAGGGCTTCGTTCAGATAGCCCAGGTAGTTGGCCAGCTCCGACTGGATACGCGGATGCAATGGCGCACCCGCGTCACCCAGGCGCCCGACGTACAGGTTGAGCATCAGCGGCAGAATCGCCGAGCCTTCAGCGAAGTGCAGCCATTGCACGTACTCGTCGTAGGTAGCGCTGGCCGGGTCCGGCTGCAGACGACCGTCGCCATGACGGCGAATCAGGTAGTCGACAATGGCACCGGACTCGATGACGACATGCGGGCCATCTTCGATGACAGGTGATTTGCCCAGCGGATGTACGGCCTTGAGCTCGGGTGGCGCAAGGTTGGTTTTCGGGTCGCGCTGATAACGTTTGATTTCGTAGGGCAGGTCGAGCTCTTCGAGCAGCCACAGAATACGCTGCGAACGTGAGTTGTTGAGGTGATGGACAGTGATCATGTGAGGCTCCGCCGGGTGAGAGTGTCTAAAAAAGACTGCGCTACTACCCCGGAGTGCCCTGAAATGATTTTACTTCGATGAACGTAACGAATTCATTCAGGTGCTTCTGTCACTCGAGGCGCCCGCCGCTTCGCCACGAAGCTCGCGCTCCACTGCCGCTTTATCAATAACCGACCAGACGCCGATGATCTTGCCGTCAGCAAAGGTATAGAACACGTTTTCGCTGAAGGTGATGCGTTGGCCACGCGCCTCCAGCCCGAGAAAACGCCCTTGCGGCGAGCAGTTGAAGAGCAGACGGGCGGCAATCTGTGGCGCTTCGACCACCAGCAGGTCGATATTGAAACGCAGGTCGGGAATGATCCTGACGTCGTTTTCCAGCATCGCCCGGTAACCGGCCAGACTGATCCGCTCGCCGTTGTAGTGCACACCGTCGTCGACGAAATTGCCCAGGTCCTGCCAGCGACGCTCGTTGAGACAGGCGATGTAGGCACGGTACTGCTCGGCCAGGTTCATGTTGCGCCCTCTTTTTCAAAAGATACCGACGCAGCCTCGTTGAAAAGGCCGCACACCTCTGCTGTCTTACTGTAGCGCTTATGAGCGGCGCAGAGAGAGAGAGTAATGACAGCAGCGCATGTGCCAGATAAAAACTGCTTGGAAATCAATGAAAAGCATTTTTACCAGTCAAAAAAACTGAATTTCATTGACAGCGAAAGGGGGAAACAGGGGCGTTTATGACAAGGAAAAGTTAATCGTTTCAGCAGCCTCAAGCTCAAGGCTTTCGCCAGGAAAACAATCCTGAGCAGGTTTGTAGGGAACTAGCACGGCCGACATCGCCCTAAGCGTGACATCCATGTACTGGCGCAACGCTGGTTTCAAGCCAAGGACTTCAGATTCATGTCTTCAAGTAGCACCTCAGCAGCGGCGGGCCAGCAAGGCCGGCAACGCGCTTCATCGAATCGACTCATCTTTATCTCTGTGCTTGTGGCGACCATGGGCGCACTGGCGTTCGGGTATGACACTGGCATCATCGCCGGTGCCCTGCCGTTCATGACACTGCCCGCCGATCAGGGCGGGCTGGGTCTGGATGCTTACAGCGAAGGGATGGTCACCGCGTCACTGATTGTCGGCGCCGCGTTCGGCTCGCTTGCCAGTGGTTATATTTCCGACCGCTTCGGACGCCGCCTCACCTTACGCCTGCTGTCAGTGCTCTTTATTGCGGGCGCACTGGGCACTGCTATTGCGCCGTCCATTCCGTTCATGATCGCAGCGCGCTTCCTGCTGGGTATCGCAGTGGGCGGCGGCTCTGCAACAGTGCCGGTGTTCATCGCCGAGATCGCAGGTCCGTCACGGCGTGCGCGGCTGGTCAGCCGTAACGAACTGATGATCGTCAGCGGCCAGCTGCTCGCCTATGTGCTGAGTGCGGTCATGGCGGCCTTGCTGCATACGCCGGGGATCTGGCGTTACATGTTGGCCGTCGCCATGGTGCCAGGGGTGTTGCTGCTGGTTGGTACGTTCTTCGTACCTGCGTCGCCGCGCTGGCTGGCCTCCAAAGGCCGTTTCGACGAAGCGCAGGACGTGCTGGAGCAACTGCGCCCCAGCAAACAGGACGCGCAGCGTGAAGTCGACGAGATGAAGGCGCAGGACGAAGAAGCTCGCCATCGCCCGAAAGCAAGAGAATTGCTGCGTCAGCGCTGGGTCATCAAGTTGTTGCTGATCGGTGTAGGGCTGGGCTTCACCGCGCAGTTCACGGGGGTGAACGCGTTTATGTACTACACGCCGATCATTCTCAAGAACACCGGGATGGGCACTAACGCTGCGTTGACCGCGACGATCGGCAACGGTGTGGTATCAGTCATCGCGACCTTGCTGGGCATCTGGGCCATCGGCCGCTACGGGCGCCGGCATTTGCTGATGACCGGTCTGGTCATCGTCATTCTGATGCAGGCAGCGCTCGGTTGCGTGTTGCAGTTCATGCCGCAGAACATGACCCAGAGCTACACCGCCCTCGCCTGCATTCTGGTGTTTCTGCTGTTCATGCAGATGTGCATCTCGCCGGTTTACTGGCTGCTGATGTCAGAACTGTTCCCCATGCAGGTACGCGGCTTGCTGACCGGCACGGCGGTATCGATGCAGTGGCTGTTCAACGCATCGGTAGCGTTCACATTCCCGATTGCGGTCGATACCATCGGCAACCCGACGTTCTTCATCTTCGCCGCCATCAACATTGGCTCGTTGATTTTCGTGTTCCTGTGCCTGCCGGAAACCAAGGGCAAGTCACTGGAGCAAATCGAAAAACATTTGAAGAAAGAGCTGTAATGGGCGCCTGTCCACTGAACCTCAACTAAAGGAATAGCGATGCCCACGACCGAGCCAGCCACCGTGACCTTCACCAGTGCCATCCCGATCCTGCGGATATTCGATGAACGCAAGGCGCGTGAGTTTTACATCGACTTTCTCGGTTTCAGCATTGAATTCGAGCACCGCTTCGAAGCGGATCTGCCGTTGTATCTGGGCATCAGCCGTAATGGGCTGAACCTGCACCTTTCCGAACATCACGGTGATGCCTGTCCAGGTGCGGCGGTGTTCATCCCGACGCAGAACATCGAGCAATTGCGCGATGAACTGATCGGCAAGCAGTATGGCTACGCCCGCCCGGACATCGTTCAGCAAGGCTGGGGAAAGACACTGGAAGTCTGCGACCCGTTCGGTAACCGGCTCAGGTTCTGCGAGAGCTGAGAACCCTGCATTGATGTCAGCCGCGCGGCGCTACATTCGCCCTGCGGCTGACATGACCTATCTTTGTGCACGCAGACACATTCAAGCGCAAACATGACGCATGACTGCAGCGCAACGCCCCGCCAATAGCCAGTAACCCCACCGTAAATCGTCCTCCGGCTGACCTTGGCCCGTAACGTGCAAACGCGTCAGCTCATCTTGTATACATGAATGAACACCACCATGACCGCACTCGATATCCCTGAACTTCAGTCGGCGCTCCGCTCGGGCGAAACCACGCTGACGACACTGGTGCAGAACCTGACCGCGCACATTGATGCGGATGACCGGGCAGAGGTCTGGATTCATCGCGTCCCGCTGCCACAGCTTGTCGAGCGGGCACAGGCGCTGGAGAGTATCGCCGAACAACTGGGCGATGCGCTGTATGACCGGTTGCCGCTGTTCGGCGTGCCCTTTGCGGTCAAGGACAATTTCGACGTAGCGCAGATGCCCACCACGGCTGCCTGCCCGGCGTACGCCTACGTGCCCGAGGACAGTGCTCACGTTGTGCAACTGCTGCTCGACAGCGGCGCGATCCTGATGGGCAAGACCAATCTCGATCAATTCGCCACTGGCCTGGTGGGCGTCCGTTCACCCTACGGCGCAGTGCGCAATGCGCATGATCCGGCCTACGTCAGCGGCGGTTCGAGTTCCGGCTCGGCAGTGGCAGTAGCGCGTGGCTACGTCAGTTTTGCACTGGGCACGGACACCGCAGGTTCAGGCCGCGTGCCAGCCGGCTTCAACGGCATCGTCGGCCTCAAGCCCAGCCTTGGTCTGTTCAGCAGCCGCGGTGTCGTACCTGCCTGCCGCACGCTAGACTGCCCATCCATCTTTGCCAACGATGTGATGCAAGCCTGGCAGGTCGCGCAGGTCATTGCAGCTTACGACCCGCTGGATGCGTCCAGTGCGGCCGTGCAGGCATTGCCGGTACAGCGCAGGGTTCGGCGTGTCGCCGTCGCGCGGTACTGCGAGTTTTTCGGTGACGAGCAGGCAAAGGCGGCTTACCTCAAAACGCTGGAAGCCCTGCAAAACGACCCGCTGGTGACGGTCAGCGCTATCGAGTTCGACGTGTTCGCCGAGGCGGCTGCCCTGCTGTACCAGGGCCCGTGGGTGGCGGAACGCCGCGCTGCCATCGGCGAATTCTTCGCCAGCAACGCGGCCGACATTCATCCCGTGGTGCGCGGCATTGTGCAGAGCGCGGATTCATTCGACGCCGTGGACACGTTCAACGCCCGCTATCGCCTGGCAGAACTGACCCGCGCTGCGCAGCAGTTGCTGACCGACATCGACGTGCTGGTGGTGCCGACCGCGCCGTGCATGCCGACCATCGAAGCGGTGCTCGGCAATCCGGTCGAGCTCAACTCGCAGCTTGGCTATTACACCAACTTCGTCAACCTGATGAACATGTGCGCCATCGCCATCCCGGCAGATCGCCGCGCGGACGGACTGCCTGCGGGCATCACGCTGATTGGCCCGGCCGGTGCCGATCAGCGCCTGGCGGAGATCGCCGCTGCCTGGCAGCCGCTGTTCGGCCAGGCTGACCAGCGTGACGCCGTGGCGATGGCTCCCCTGCCCTATAACAGCCCGACCGTGCAGGTTGCAGTGGTCGGTGCACACCTCGTTGGCCAGCCACTCAACTGGCAATTGCTCGAAGGTGGCGCGCGCCTGCTGCGCACCACAACCACCAGCGCGGATTACCGCCTGTATGCGCTGGCAGCAACGACACCGCCGAAACCGGGACTGGTGCGCGTCGCTGAACAGGGCGCGAGCATCGAGATAGAAGTCTGGGAAATGCCGCTGAGCCAGTTCGGCGCCTTCGTCGCAGCCATTCCCGCACCACTGGGCATCGGCTCGCTGCAATTGGCCGACGGCCAGTGGGTCAAGGGTTTCATCTGTGAGCCTGGCGGCCTTGAAGGCGCGTTGGACATCACCGATTACAAAGGCTGGCGCGCCTACCGCGCCGCGCACACATCTTCCATCGCTCAATGACCCGAGGTAGCACACATGTCGAATGTTGATCGTCGCAGTTTCATCAAGTTGGCGGGCATTATCGGCCTGAGCGCAGCGCTGCCTTTCGGTCGCGCCTATTCAGCCGATGCGCCGTTGGTAGTGGGTTTTATCTACGTCGGCGCTCGTGACGACTTTGGTTACAACCAGGCCCACGCTCAGGCAGCGGCCATCATCAAGACGCTGCCCAACGTCAAAGTGATCGAGGAAGAAAACGTTCCGGAAACCGTGGCCGTACAGAAGACCATGGAAGCCATGATCCGTCAGGACGGCGCCACGTTGATTTTCCCCACCTCGTTCGGCTATTTCGAACCGCACGTGGTCAAGGTCGCCAAAAAGTACCCGGACGTCCGTTTCGCGCACTGCGGCGGTCTCTGGCAGAAAGGTCGCGACCCGATGAACGCGGGTAGCTTTTTCGGGTACATCGACGAAGCGCAATACCTCAACGGCGTGATCGCCGGGCACATGAGCAAGAGCAAAAAGCTCGGTTTCGTCGCCGCCAAACCTGTGCCGCAAGTGCTGCGCAACCTGAACGCGTTCGCCATGGGAGCCCGCTCGGTCGACCCGAGCATCGTCACCACGGTGATCTTCACCGGTGACTGGTCGCTGCCGGTCAAGGAAGCAGAAGCTGCCAACGGCCTGATCGACCAGGGTTGTGACGTGCTGACCTGCCATGTCGACGGGCCCAAGGTGATTGTCGAGACAGCTGAAAAACGCGGTGTGATGACCTGTGGCTATCACGCCAGCCAGGCTGCGCTGGCGCCCAAGGGCTACCTGACCGGTGCCGAATGGAACTGGGAGACGCCTTATCGTGCTCACGTCGCGGCAGCCCAGAGCGGCGCGCCGATGATCAACTTCCTGCGCGGCGGGCTGAAGGAAGGCTTCGTCAAAACGTCCGCCTACGGGCCTGCGGTAACAGCCGACGCCAAACAGAAAGCGGATGCCATCAAGGCGCAGATGATGGCCGGTCAGTTCGTGATTTTCAAAGGCCCGCTCAAGGACAACAAGGGCAACGTGGTGATTGCCGATGGTGTTGCACAAGGCCAGACCGACATTGCGCTGGAGAGCATGAATTACCTGGTCGAAGGCGTGCTTGGCCAGATCTGAGGAACGTTCATGAGTTCATCGATAAGTCTGCGCCGCCTGGCCAGCGCGCTGTTGCCAGGGTTGCCTACAGTGCTGGCAGTGTTTTCCTCGTGCGTGCTGTTCGGGCTGTTTCTGGCGGTTCAGGGCAAGCCTGCCTGGCAGGCGCTGCACTTGGTCGGCGAAGGCGCGTTCGGCTCGTGGTTCGCCCTGGAAAACACCTTGCAACGCGCCGCGCCGCTAATGCTGACCGCGCTGTGCGTCGCCCTGCCCGCGCGAGCCGGGCTGATCATCATCGGCGGTGAAGGTGCGCTGGTACTGGGCGGCCTGGCTGCCGCAGTGACACCCTTGTGGCTCAGCCATCTGCCAGCCGGTTTGATGCTTGCCTGCATGGCCGTCGCGGCAATGACCGTGGGCGCACTGTGGATCGGTCTGAGTGGCTGGATGCGCCAGCGTCGCGGGGTCAATGAAACGATCAGCAGCCTGCTGCTTTCGTACATCGCCCTGGCACTGTTCCGGCAGTTGGTGGAAGGCCCTCTGCGCGACCCGGCAAGCCTGAACAAGCCTTCGACGCCGCCGCTGGACGATGCCTACATGATCGGCACGATCAGCGACAGTTTCGAGGTGCACTGGGGACTGGTGGCGGGCGTCGTCGCCTGCCTGCTGGCGTATGTGCTGGTGCGCCACAGCGTCAAGGGGTTTGCCCTCGCCGTGGTCGGCGGCAACGTGCGTACCGCGCTGATGATCGGCTTGCCCGTGGACCGGCTGATCATGCTCAGTTGCCTGCTGGGCGGTGCGGCGGCGGGTCTGGCCGGCATGTTCGAGGTCACCGCAGTGCAAGGCAGCGCCAACGCCGCGCTGATCGCAGGCTATGGCACCAGCGGCATCCTCGTGGCTTTCGCCGCTCGCCATCATCCGCTGGCAATTATCGTCTGCGCCATCCTGCTTGGCGGGCTGGAGGCCAGTGGCGGACTGCTGCAACGACGACTCGGTCTGCCAGACGCCACCACGCTGATTCTTGAAGGTCTGCTGTTCACCAATCTGCTGCTCTGGGAAGCCCTGGGTGGGCGTATCGCCGCCTGGAAGATCAGGCTGACGGCGTCACCCGCGTCACTCGACAAGGGAGCACTGCAACATGGCTGATATCGACCTGACTACCTTTCTCCTCGCCCTGCTGGCCGGCGCTATCCGCGTCGGCACACCTTTTCTGTTCGTCAGCCTGGGCGAATGCCTGACCGAGAAGAGCGGCCGGATCAACCTGGGACTGGAGGGCATTCTGGTGGCTGGCGCCATGTCCGGATATGCCATCGCGTGCCTGAGCGGATCGGCATGGCTGGGGGTGGGCGCGGCTGCAGGGGTCGGCATTCTGCTGGGCCTGCTGCATGGGCTGGCGTGCTCGTTGCCAAGGGTCAACGACATCGCGTTCGGCATCGCGCTGATTCTGCTCGGCACCGGCCTGGCGTTCTTTCTCGGCAAAGCCTTTATCCAGCCACAGGCGCCCATGCTGCCTTCACTGGCGCTGGGAGCCTGGAGCAGCGAAGAACGCGTGCGCTCGGCGCTGAACATCAATGTGCTGTTCTTCGTCGGTGCAGCCCTGGCGTTCGTTCTGCACTGGGGGCTGCGCACCACGCGCTGGGGGCTGATGCTGCGTCTGGTCGGCGACCACGCTGAAACCGCTCAGGCGCTGGGCTATCGACCGCTCAAGGTACGCATTGTGGCCACTGCGGTGGGTGGTGGGCTGGCCGGTATCGGCGGTGCCTATCTGTCGCTCTACTACCCCGGCAGCTGGAACGAAGGGCTGTCCAGCGGTCAGGGACTGATGGCCGTGGCGCTGGTGATCTTTGCCCGCTGGCGCCCGTTGGCGTGTCTGTGGGCGTCGTTGCTGTTCGGCGCTGCCGGTGCCATCGGCCCGGCCCTGCAAGCGGTCGGTATCAGCACCGGCTACTACCTGTTTGCCGCAGCACCTTATGCGCTGACGCTGGTGGTGATGTACGCCACCTGCCGCCGTGGTCGCACTCTGAATGGCGCGCCGGGCGAACTCAGCCTGACGCGATGAACTGATCTTTTCGAGGAGACATTGCATGGCCAGTGGTCTTGGTGGTTTGAACAAGTCGCCCAAGGGCGTGGTGATCGGCCTGGCGCAACTGGCGTTGCCCGATCCGCATACGCGCGAGGCGCTGTGGGCGCAGACGCAGAAAGTGGTCGGCATGGTTGCCAAAGCGCGACGCAGCAACCCGGGCATGGACCTGATCGTATTTCCCGAATACTCGCTGCACGGCCTGTCGATGAGCACGGCGCCGGAGATCATGTGCAGCCTCGACGGCCCGGAAGTCCTTGCGCTGCGCGAGGCGTGCAAGACGCACCGGATATGGGGCTGCTTCTCGATCATGGAAGCCAACCCGCACGGTAACCCGTTCAACAGCGGCCTGATCGTCGATGACCTCGGGGACATCCGCCTGTACTACCGCAAGCTGCACCCGTGGGTGCCGGTCGAACCGTGGGAGCCGGGCGATCTGGGTATTCCGGTCTGCGACGGACCGCGCGGCAGCAAGCTGGCGCTGATCATCTGCCACGACGGCATGTTCCCGGAAATGGCCCGCGAGTGCGCCTACAAGGGCGCCGACATCATGCTGCGCACAGCGGGTTACACCGCACCGATCCGCCACTCGTGGAAGATCACCAATCAGAGCAACGCCTTCACCAACCTGATGCAGACCGCAAGCGTCTGCATGTGCGGCTCCGACGGCACGTTCGACTCCATGGGCGAAGCGATGTTTGTCGACTTCGACGGTACGATCATGGCTGAAGGGGGTGGCCGGGCCGACGAAATCGTCTGCTGCGAACTGCGCCCCGACCTGGTCCGCGAAGCCCGTGTGCACTGGGGCGTGGAGAACAACATCTATCAATTCGGGCATCGCGGCTATGTGGCGGTCAAGGGCGGCGCACGCGACTGTCCCTACACCTACATGCACGATCTGAGCGCAGGCCAGTACCGTCTGCCGTGGGAAAACGATGTCGTGCATACCGATGGCAGCTCGTGCGGGTTCGCGGCCCCCGAGCGCGACTTCAAACCTACCCCCAGCAGTTGGGAGGAGTAATGCCATGAGTGAACGTCATATTGCATCGGCGCCCTACCCCTGGCCCTGGAACGGCCAATTGCATGCGCACAACACAGCCTTGATCGTGATCGACATGCAGACCGATTTCTGCGGCGTCGGCGGCTACGTGGACAGCATGGGTTACGACCTGGCACTGACCCGTGCGCCCATCGAGCCGATCAAGGCGTTGCTCGCCGCGATGCGCCCGCTGGGCTTCACCATCATCCATACCCGCGAAGGCCATCGCCCAGACCTCAGCGACTTGCCCGCCAACAAACGCTGGCGTTCGCAGCGCATCGGCGCGGGAATCGGCGACCCAGGTCCGTGCGGCAAGATTCTGGTACGTGGCGAGCCGGGCTGGGAAATCATCGACGAGCTGGCACCGCTGCCCGGCGAAATCGTGCTCGACAAGCCCGGCAAAGGCTCCTTTTGCGCCACCGATCTGGAACTGATTCTGCGCACTCGCGGCATCGACAATCTGATCCTGACCGGCATCACCACCGACGTCTGCGTGCACACCACCATGCGCGAAGCCAATGACCGTGGCTTCGAGTGCCTGCTGCTGGAAGACTGCTGCGGGGCGACCGACCCTGGCAATCATGCGGCGGCCCTGAGCATGGTCAAAATGCAGGGTGGCGTGTTCGGCGCAGTCGGCCATTCCTCAATGCTTCGCGACCTGTTGGGAGCATGAACATGCGCGCCCCGAGCCTTGAGACGATTGGTGCCAGCAAGCATTTCGGAGCGTTTCGCGCACTCGACGAGGTGTCCTTCAAGGTCCGCGCCGGCACCGTCCACGCCCTGCTCGGCGAGAACGGCGCCGGCAAGAGTACGCTGGTCAAAGGCATCATCGGCTACAGCCCGCTGCAGTCGGGCAGCATTCTGATCGACAACCGCGAACACGAGATTCGCACCCCGCGCGACTCTCATCAGTTGCAGATCGGCATGGTGTATCAGCACTTCACCGTCGCGCCGGGCCTGAGCGTGGCGGAAAACCTGGTGCTGTCGCGTGGCGATCTGCCGTGGCGTATCGACTGGGCCTGCGAGCACCAGCGTCTGGAAGCGTTCATGGCAAAAATGCCTTTTCGGCTGGACATCCATCGTCCGGTCAGCAGCCTGGCGGCCGGCGAAAAGCAGAAACTGGAAATCCTCAAACAGCTGTATCTGGAGCGTCGACTGGTCATTCTCGACGAACCCACCTCGGTGCTCACGCCACAGGAAGCCGACGAAGTGCTGGGGCTGATGCAGGCGATGGCGCATCGTGGCGAACTGACCGTCTTGATGATCACGCACAAATTTCGCGAAGTCAGCACCTACGCCGATGACGTCACCGTTTTGCGCAAAGGCCGCTGGGTGGGCAGTGCAGCAGTGGCTGACACCACCACACAACAGATGGCAGCGTGGATGATGGGCAACGCACAGGTGCGCGGAGTGAGCACCGAGCGCCCAGCGATGGCGGCTCGCCCGCCGCAGTTGCAGGTGACAGGCCTGGAGGTGCCTGGCGACAAAGGCACGCTGGCGGTGAAAAACCTGTCTCTGGCCGTTCACCCGGGTGAGATC
The DNA here is from genome assembly GCF_027983475.1 of Pseudomonas cerasi. Taxonomy (NCBI): domain Bacteria; kingdom Pseudomonadati; phylum Pseudomonadota; class Gammaproteobacteria; order Pseudomonadales; family Pseudomonadaceae; genus Pseudomonas; species Pseudomonas cerasi. The sequence continues at coordinate 332,163 of NZ_JAQJVM010000001.1, read as the reverse complement.
GTCGGGGTTGCAGGTATCTCCGGCAACGGTCAGCGCGAACTGACCGAAGCGCTGCTAGGCCAGCGAGCCTTCAGCGCCGGGCAGATAGCGGTCGACGGTCAGCCTTACCACGCGCGGCGTGAACAGATGCAACGCCTGCGCGTGTTCAGCCTGCCCGAAGAGCCCCTGCGCAACGCCTGCATCGGCACGTTCAGCGTGGCTGACAACCTGGCCCTGCGCAATTTCGACCAGCCGCCGCTCTGCCGTCAGGGCTGGCGCCTGGATCGTCGCGCCGCAGGTGTGCAAGCACGCAGCCTGATTGAGCAGTTTCAGGTATCGCCCAACGATCCGAACCGGCCCATCGGCACTTTGTCAGGGGGCAACGTGCAGCGCGCTGTACTGGCCCGAGAGCTGACCCACGACGTCGCGGTACTGATCGTCGCCAACCCGGTATTCGGTCTGGACTTCGCCAGTGTCGCGCTCATTCACCAGCGCCTGATCGACGCTCGCAACAGCAGCACAGCGGTCCTGCTGCTCAGTGAGGACCTCGACGAACTGCTGAGCCTGGCAGACCGCATCGTGGTTATCCACGACGGCGAGCTGGTGTTTGAAACCAGTGCAGCGGACGCTGACCGTACCGAGCTGGGCCGACACATGGCCGGTGCCGAGCATCTCGCGGGGCAACCGGCATGATCAAGGTCAATGCGCGCCCTGACAGCTTCGCCTTCGACACGTCCCGGACCGCTGTGGTGATCATCGACATGCAGCGCGATTTTCTCGAACCCGGCGGCTTTGGTGCCGCACTGGGCAACGACGTCGCACCGTTGCAAGCCATCGTACCGTCCGTGCAACGCCTGCTGACGCTGGCCCGCGATGAAGGCATTGCAGTGATCCATACCCGCGAATCACACCGCCCGGACCTTGCCGATTGCCCGCAAGCCAAACGTGACCATGGCTCACCGGGCCTGCGCATCGGCGATCCTGGTCCGATGGGACGCATCCTGATTCGCGGCGAACCCGGCAATCAGATTATCGACACCCTGGCGCCGCTCGCTGGCGAGTGGGTCATCGACAAACCCGGCAAAGGCATGTTCTTCGCCACGGATCTGCAGCCGCGGCTGACCGACGCCGGGATCACCCATTTGATCTTTGCAGGCGTCACCACCGAAGTCTGCGTGCAGACCAGCATGCGTGAAGCCAATGACCGGGGTTATCGCTGCCTGCTGATCGAGGACGCGACCGAAAGCTACTTCCCCGCATTCAAACGGGCCACGCTGGAGATGATCACCGCACAAGGCGGGATTGTTGGCCGCGTCGCCTCACTGACGGACCTGGAGCAGGCGCTGCAGACAAGGAGTACACATTGATGGACATCAACCTCCCCCACGTGGTCGCTGAAGTGACCCACGCCTTTCACGACTACGAACGCGCCCTGCTGGCCAATGAACTGACCACGCTGGATGCATATTTCTGGGATTCCGAACAGACCGTCCGCTACGGCGTCGCGGAGAACCTGCATGGCGCCGACACGATTGCGCGCTATCGGCGCCAGTGCCAGCCGGTCGGACCGGGCCGCATGCTGCTGCGTACCGTGGTGAGCACCTTCGGTGAAGACTTCGCCACGGTCAGTACCGAGTTTCACGATGGCGTCACCCAGCGCCTCGGTCGGCAGATGCAGACCTGGGCGCGACTGGAGGGCGGCTGGAAAGTCGTTGCTGCACATGTCAGCATTGACCTGAGCAGCCTGGAGCCACGCCCTTGAATTCCCCGAACACCACCAACGCACTGGCAGAAGACGTCTATCGGCGGCTCAAGCAGGAGATTTTCGACTTCTATCTGCTGCCTTATGACCGGTTCACCGAAACCCAGCTGGCCGACCGTTATCAGGTCTCGCGAACACCGGTGCGTGACGCACTCTACCGCCTCCAGCGCGAAGGCTACCTGGACGTCGAGTTCCGACGTGGCTGGTCAGTCAAGCCTCTGGATTTCAACCAGATCGACCAACTCTACGATCTGCGCATCGTGCTGGAGTGCGCGGCGGTCGAGCGCATTTGTGCATCCGCCGAGGTGCATCCGGAACTCACTATTCTGCGCCAGCACTGGTTGGTCGATCGCGACCGCTGGCAGATAGACATGCAAGTGGTCGCCGACCTCGATGAGCAGTTTCACACCCAACTGGTGGCGGCGTCAGGCAACCTGGAAATGGCCCGCATCCATCAGGAAGTGACCGAGCGCATCCGTATTGTGCGCCGCCTGGACTTCTTCAAAAGCGCCCGTATCGAACATACCTACCTCGAACACGCCGCAATCCTCAATGCCCTTCAGGCGCGCAAACGCGACGAAGCATTATTGCTGCTGCGCTCCCATGTAGAGATCAGCAAACTGGAAGTACGCAAACTGACGATTTCCATGCTCAGTGATGCACGACGGCGGTATGAGGCGTGAGGTTTCATGCCCAATTTCAAGGCAGACAAACCATTGCGTGAGCGCAAATCATCGCGCCTGTTAATCGTCAGTCCGTCGATGAGGGTACTGCTGTTCAGATTTCAGCACACAACCGGGGCGTTGGCCGGCGACAATTATTGGGCAACACCTGGAGGGGGCGTAGAGGACGGCGAAACTTTCGAGGCCGCCGCCCTGCGTGAACTGCGCGAAGAAACCGGCATCAGGGTCAATTCGGTTGCCGGGCATGTTGCCAACAGACGTTTTCCGATGCTCCTCCCTGATGGTGAAACCGTACTCGCCGTTGAGCGGTATTACGTTGTGCACACAGAGCGTCAGATAGTCTCTCGATCAGAATGGACGCTGCAGGAAACTCAGGTCATGACAGAGCATCATTGGTGGTCCGCCAATGAACTGAACTCGACAATGGAAATCATCAAGCCCGATAACCTAGTGAGAGTACTCGAGAAAGCGGGTGTCTTTAAAACTCAGCGCTAGCAGCATCGTAATGCCACAACGGGTATGACTGCGAACGACTCCCTCAACTTCTCTGCACGGGCCATTCATATAAACAAGCCAACTTCGACTATCTGCCTTGCACTATCTCTCGGCAGTAGGGCTAGCACTCCATCCGGACATCCACTCTTCCATGCAACCTTTTGAAACCCGCCCTGTCGTAAACATTAGTGCGTAATAGCACTTAGGCATCAGCAAGAACTCACTGTATTAAACATGAGCCGTAACAGCAGGTGCGATCCGCAGCTGACTGAGGGGCACGTTATCCAGTAGGTCACTCGTCGCTTCGACCAAACGTCTTTTAGCAACATCAAGTCTGTACGTGGTGCTGGCTGAAAAAAATCAGCTGAACCCGTCAGACGATCTCTTAGCGCAGCTGGAAGAGGTCCACGGAACGCGTCCACGGCTTATGCGCTGCCGAACAGGATCCGGACTACATGCATGCCATTCAGGAATAGCGATCGATGAACCCTCAGGGCTATGAGCACGACCACGTCATACCAAAGAATATTGAAGATGTTGCCAAGGTATTGCAGGCCGCTGCTCACTCCGCCTCGTGTAACGCCGCTTTGCTGATGGTATCCAGCGCTACAGGCTGGGAGCAGTTGGTCAGCGTTGGTCAAAGCCAGACCAAGGCGGACGAAGCATGGTTAAGGATGATCTCATCGTATGGAGACGTGGTGCTGGTCGGTCAGGACAGCCCGGCGAAGGCAATCGAAGCGAATGGCTCAGGGCCTACCCTGATCTACGTCGCGATTCGTGGCTTCAGGCATGAGTTGCTGGGCGCGATGTTGTTGAGCAACAGCGATGACGCAACAGTGCTGAGCGCAGCGCAACGTTATGCGCTGCAGGCCCAGGCTGTTCATATTCGTACTTACCTGCAACCGGGACGTGATCCCGAAGCCAATAACCCGCTGGTCACCTCGTTCGAACGCCTGCGCTTGCTTGAATCGGTTGTCATCAACGCCAATGACGCGATTCTTATCACCGAAGCGGAACCCATCGATCTGCCCGGCCCGCGTATCGTCTATTGCAACCCTGCGTTTCTGGCAATAACCGGTTTCACGGAAGACGAAGTCATAGGTCGCACGCCACGGATTCTGCAGTGTGAGGACACCAGTCGGGCAACGCTGGACGTTATTCGCGAGGCACTCAGTCACTGGCGACCGGTTGAAGTCGAACTGCTCAACACCCGCAAGGATGGCAGCCAGTTCTGGGTCGAGCTGAGCATTGTGCCGGTGGCCAACGAAAAAGGCTGGTTCACTCATTGGGTATCCGTGCAGCGCGATATCACCGAGCGCAAGGAGTCCCAGCAACTGGCTCAGCGAGCTCGGCTGGAGTGGGAGGAAAAGCTTGCGTTACAGAGCCGGCTGGAGGAACGCGAGCGTATTTCCGAAGAGCTGACCTATATCGCTTTTCACGATGAGCTGACCTCACTGTTCAACCGCGCTTACCTGATGAACGAATTGACCACGGCCTTTGTAACCCGTGACTCTCGTTACGAACGGGCAACGGTACTCTTTCTGGACCTGGACGGCTTCAAGGTGGTCAACGACAGCATGGGGCACCTGGCCGGTGACAAGTTGCTCAAGGCGGTCGCGAACCGATTGCAGACCTGCGTTCGCTCGAATGACGTTTTGGCGCGAATCGGCGGCGACGAATTTGCAATTCTGCTGATGGGAAAGGATCAGCCGGAGACTGCCGTAAAAATGGCTGAACGTATCGTCAGTCAATTGCACACGGCAATACAGATCGAAGGCCAGGACATTTTCATCTCGTGCAGCATCGGCATTGTCACCGCAGGTGAAAGCCATACCAAGCCCGAAGAGTTACTGCGTGACGCCGATGTCGCCATGTATTCCGCAAAAAAACAGGGCAGAGGACGCTGGAACATCTTCAACGCCTCGATGCGCGAGGCGGCCATCGACACGCTGGTGATTCAGAATGCATTGCGCCAGGCACTGGAAAACAAGGATTTCCTGGTTTTTTATCAGCCGATCTACAGCGGCGACTGTGAGCATCTGGTGGGAGCCGAAGCCCTGGTCAGATGGAACCACGCCACCATGGGCATCATTTCCCCCGATGCGTTTATCCCGATTGCCGAAGACCTCGGGATCATTCATGAGTTGGGGGCCTGGGTGATGCATCAGGCCTGTAGCGAAGTGCAGGCCTGGCGCAAGCAGTTCCCTCACCTGGACCTGAGGCTCAATGTCAATGTGTCCGGAAAAGAGTTGAGCCATCCCGGGTTCGTCGATCAGGTGACACGGATCATCGCCTCCACCGGCCTGCCTGCGGGCCAGCTGCAGATCGAGGTCACCGAATCGGTGTTTCTCTATCAGCCTGACGCGATCGCGGAGATTCTCCGACAGATCAGGCAGCTCGGCGTGAGAGTAGCGCTGGATGACTTCGGTACGGGTTACAGCTCGCTCGGCTACATCGACCGTTACCCGATCGATGCCGTGAAGATCGATCGCTCCTTCGTGTCCCGAATGATGACGTATGAGCGCAGCGAAGCCATTGTCAGCAGCATCCTGTCGCTGGGCCGAGCACTGGACCTGGATATCACGGCGGAAGGTGTGGAGACAGCGGAACAATACAACCTGCTGCGCAAAATGGGCTGCCCTTACTTTCAGGGTTATCTGTTGAACAGGCCGATGCGCTCAGAGGCACTGTTGCATATCATTAAGTCCGCAGCCGAATGCACTGCCTGATTTACGCCGACGTTGATGGGCCGGAATGATTCCCGGCCCTCCCGCAGGGCTTCACGTCAGCCAGTGCCACAGCAGCAATGTCCCGATCAGCCCGACCACCGAAACGATGGTCTGCAACACCGACCAGACCCAAATGGTTTGCTTGAGTTGCAGGCCGAAGTATTCGCGGACCATCCAGAAGCCTGCATCGTTGACGTGGCAGAAGAACACCGAACCGGCACCGATCACCAGCGCCACCAGTGAGGCCTGCACCGGCGCAAGCCCGGCCATCATCGGCGCGAGTATGCCTGCGGTCGTGGTGGTCGCCACGGTCGCGGAACCAGTGGCCTGACGCAGTGCCACGGCAATCAGCCAGGCGAGCAGCAGATAAGGCATGTGCGCACCTTCCGCCACTTTGCTGATGGTCTGGCTGACTCCCGCATCCAGCAACGTCTGCTTGAGGCCGCCACCCGCGCCGATGGTCAGCAACAGTACCGCGATGGGCGCGAGGCTTTTGCGCAATGTACCGCCGACGTGTTCACGGGAAAGCCCGTTGGCCCAGCCCAGACAAACCGTAGCAGCCAGCACCGCTATACCCAGCGCTACCAGCGGCTCACCGAGAAACTTCAAGGTCAGCGCGATGTTGCTTTCAGGCTCCAGGGCGATCTTGGCAAAGGTGCTGCCGAGCATGAGGATCACCGGCAAAAGGATGATCAGCAGCGAGATGCCGAACCCTGGCTGGCGACTGGTTTCAGGCTTGGCACTGAACAATTCACCGAGCTCGGCTGGCTCTGCAACGTGCATGCGTCCGGACAGCCAGTTGCCGTACAAGGGACCAGCGAGAATCACCGCCGGCACGGCAATGCACAACCCCAACAGCATGGTCAGCCCCAGATCGGCATGCAACGCGCTGACCGCAATCAACGGGCCGGGATGCGGGGGCATCAAAGCGTGCAAGGTGGTCATACCCGCCAGTGCCGGAATCGCGATTTTCAGCAGCGGCTGACCGGACTGACGCGCCATGACGAAGATGATCGGCACCATCAGCACCAGACCGACTTCAAAGAACAGCGGCAAGCCGATGACCATCGCCACCAGCGCCATTATCCAGGGCAACATGCGGCCCTTGCCCAGCCTGAGCAAGGTGGAGGCAATACGATCCGCCGCCCCCGACTCGGCCATCAACGCGCCAAGCATTGCCCCTAGCGCGATGATGATTCCGGCCTCGCCAAGAATGCTGCCTGCGCCTTTACTAAAGGCTTTTGCGACAGCCTCGGCTGGCAAACCCGCGCCGATACCGGCGATGAACGTGCCGACGAGAATGGAGAGAAAAGGTGGCAACCGGGTAGCGCTGATCAGCACGATGATCGTGGCAATGGCAATCAGGCAGCAGATAATCAGACGGGTGTCGTGAAACACCCAGGCAGCAGACGACAAATCCAACGCAGACCTCCTGGCATTCGTTTTTTCAGGACGCATTTCAGCGCGCACCCCGAGAGAGTCAGAAACAATTAGTTTCAATTGACCGAACGATACCGGAATGCGACATCGCGTCGCAGTTAATATTTGCCAAACCGCTCAGATACTTGGGCGCTGCACGGGGAGTCATGCGCGCGTTTTTTCCTGGAGGTATAGTGCCCGTGCAACCAGTGCTCGGTGCCTGCGGTCCAACTCACTGCACCCATTGTCCAACCGGCATTGCGTCACACATTATCTGATCAGAGCCGCGATCAATTAACGGATCACTCGACAGGAAATCAGATGACCTCATCCAGTCAGCGTCTTGCCTTGCTTGAAGCAGTTGTCGAACAGTCATTCAATGCCGTATTGATCACCGACGCCAATCTGGCCAATGGCGGCCCCTTCATTGTGTACGTCAATCCGGCATTCTGCTCCATGACCGGCTACACGGCCGAGGCATTGATCGGTGCTTCGCCACGGATCCTGCAAGGCCCGGACACCGATCCTCAAGTGATCGAGCGGATGCGCGAATGCCTGAGTGAAAGCCTTTTTTTCGAAGGGTCGACAGTCAATTACCGCGCGGACGGAAGTCCTTACATCGTCGAATGGAAAATTTCTCCCGTGCGCGACGATGCAGGTTCGGTGTGCAACTTTGTCTCTGTGCAGCAGAACATCAGCCCGCGCATCCGGGCCGAGCGTGAGCAACACCTGCTGGCGCAGGCACTGAACGCTGCGCTTGATCCGATTATCATCACCGACTGCAATTCCACCATCGTGTTTGCCAATGAGGCTTTTCAGCAGATCACTGGCTACAGCAGCAGCGAAATCCTCGGCGAAAACCCGCGGATACTGAGCTCTGGAAAACACGATGAGGCGTTCTATGCGCAATTCAAGGAAGCGCTGAAGAGTGGCGCCCCGCTTCGCACGACCTTCATCAACAAGCGCAAGGATGGCTCGCTGTTCTATGCGGAACACAGCATTTCTCCGCTGTGTAACCTGGAGGGCGCAATCACCCACTACGTCAGCATCAGCCAGGATGTGACCACACGCCTGGGCCGTGAGCAAAAGTTGCTGGAGATTGCTCACAGCGATCCGCTGACCGGGCTGGATAACCGTCGCTCAGCCGAGCATACGCTTGAGCGACAGATACCTGCGGTGAGTATGTCGGGCAAGCCGTTCAGTCTGATCATCTGCGATATCGATCATTTCAAGGCGGTCAATGACCGGTACGGCCATCCTGCCGGCGACAGCGTAATCACCAGCGTTGCGGCCATCCTCAAACAGCGTATCCGCCTGTTGGACGTCGCCGCCCGATGGGGAGGAGAAGAGTTTCTGATCCTGGTGCCCGACAGCTCGTTGAAACAGGCGGCCGAACTCGCGGAGCGCATTCGCAAGAGCGTTGAAAGCCTGGTGATTCCGGAAACAGGGTCGGTGACCATTTCTCTGGGCGTTGCAGAACTGAGCGCCGGGGAAACGGCCGCCAGCCTCATTCAGCGCGCAGACCAGGCGCTCTATCAGGCCAAGCGCCTGGGCCGCAACCGTGTGGAATGCGCTTAGGCAAGGACCCGGCTTTCTTCGTCATCCGCGTCGTTCGCCCACGCATCGGAGTGAACACCGCTCATCGAAACCGGGCCTGTCATTACAACAGGCCCGGACATCGTGTCAGAGCTTCGGCAACTGTCCGATACGCCCCATCATCTCGGTGACGATCTGCAGATCCAGCAAGAACTGTCCGGTGGTCTTGAACTCGTTATCCGTATGGCCGGTGTATTTGACTTCGGGTCTTGCCAGACCGAACTGCACACCGTTGGGTAATGAATGGACCGACGTAGCGCCAGCCGACGTGCCAAAGGTGTGCTCCATGCCGAGATTTTCACTGGCAACAGCCAGCAGCGCCTTGACCCACTCACCCTCGGGATTGCGATACATCGGCTCGGCGATGGAATAGTCAAACACTGGCTTGATAGAAGTTTTTGTACTCCAGGCCTCGAGCTTTTCAGCGATTTCGGATTTAAGGACCTGCGGGGACTTGCCCTTCGGCACACGCAGATTGACCGCCAGTTTGAACGCCTTTTCATCCATTGCTACGTAAGTCAGGGATGCGGTCAGAGGCCCCATGAAGTCGTCGGAGAACCCGACGCCCAACTTGCTGCCCAGATAATCGAGCCCCCAGTTGTCAGCGGCATAGCGGGCAGCGTCGGTGATCTGGTTCTGTTTGAGCGCAACCTTGCCCCGCAGACTGTTGATGAAGTCCAGCATCCTCGCGACCGGGTTGACGCCGGACTGGGGTGCCGACGAGTGTGCGGATACACCGGTGACCGTCAGCTTGACGTCCTTGCCGTCGACGCGGGCATCGACCTCGAAGTCGCCGCCATTACTTTTCACGTACTCGGCACCGGCCTGTTGCAGGCTGGCAGCCAGCTCGGCAGGCTTGTCGGTCACCAGAGTGGCCACCGACTTCGATGGAATCTGATTGGTGGCCATGCCCCCGGTCATTGAAACGATCTCGGCGCCCTCGCCCTCGGCGTGGCGTCGAGCAAAGCTGGCCATGACCGTGCCGTAGCCTTTTTCTGCGATCACGACGGGATAACCGCCATCCAGCGCCAGGTTGTAGGCGGGCGTCGGGTTACGCTCAAAATAGTACGGGATGGCGTCGCCGGCCGTTTCTTCCGTGGTATCGATCAGCAACTTGAAGTTTCTGGCCAGCGGCAGCTTTTCTTCCTTGATGACTTTCATGGCATAAAGCGCCACCACGATACCGTTCTTATCGTCCTCAGTGCCGCGTCCATACATGCGATCACCGATCAACGTCACCTTGAACGGGTCCAGACGAGTGCCGTCAGGCAAGACCCAGTTGTCCAGCGTGACCGGCACAACATCGGCATGCACATGAATGCCCACCACTTCGTCACCAGCCCCGTCGAGCGACACTTCATACACACGGTTATCGACGTTACGGAACTTCAGATTGAAGCCCTCGGCCAGGCGCTTGATCGTGTCGGCGATCTTTATGAACGCCGGGTTTTCATGCTGGGCAACGCCGTCGACACGAACAGTGGGAATCGCCACCAGCTCGCGCAGGGTTTCAGTAGCCGCGCTGCCATACTTCATGCGGGTATACAGACCAAGCAGACGATGAATATCGTTCTGTTGCGATGCGGAAAGTTGCTTGTTGTCGAGAAAGGCGCTGATGGCCGGGCCAAAATCGGCAGTTTTCACCACATCAGCGCTGGCGAGATTGTTCAGAAACTGCCTGAAATCCTTTACCGATGTCTCACTGAATGTCTGGAGAATGACAGCGCTCTGTTGTGCAGTGACAGTGGCATTTGCCAGACTGGCGAACGACGAGAGACTGGCCAGTATCAAGGTGGAGGCAGCCAGTTTTTTGAGTGACAGGTTCATTATTGAAGGCATTCCTTGGCAGGCAACGTGCGGATTTTCTGATCGTTTGATCAGGAAGCGTTTCAACTTACACCAAGAGCAGTGATGCGAGAATCCCCTTTTCCCCTTTCGCTTCGGACAATGCGCGGCCATGTTGCAAGACGCCGTCAACAACAGCGCGGGTTTGATCATTGTCAATCTGTGAGCCTGTAAGCCACTTCCTCATGTAATCAACTCCTTGATAACGGACCGCAGGTACATGAGCATGAGCAAGATAAAGGCCAGGCACACGATCAACCGTAGTGAATTCTTCCCGCGCCGGACACTCCGAACAATACCGAGCGAATGCTGCAGATCATTCGCTCCCCACTTGAGGAAGTCTGAATGACCACCGCATTCAAAGTTGGCGACGCCGTACACTGGAACTCCGAGGCGGGCCAGGTACATGGCAAAGTCACTAAAGTACATGTGAAGGACGTTGAGTTCATGGGCAAACATCGGCCTGCTTCAAAGGACGATCCGCAGTACGAAGTGAAGAGCGACAAGACCGGCCATTCGGCGATGCATCATGGGGATGCGCTCAAGCACGCGTGAATGCTCCACGCCGCGTTGTGGAGAGAACGGTGTAGCGCACGTCTCACTTACGCGAGAAAGCTTTACCGATTGGCGCGCCTGCACCCGAAACGGATGCAGGCACGATCCGTCAGATCACGCCACAGGCAGCACGATCACCGCCACCGCCCAGAGGTGCGGGGTGGTCGGAATGGTTGTCGCCGCCGGCGTGAACCATCAGCGCGTGGCCTTTGACTTCCGAGAGTTTCTTCAGGCGTGGGGCAAGCACCGGGTAAGTCGCAGTGCCGTCAGCAGCCACGTACAGCGCAGGCAGATCGCCTAGATGGCCACCGGCGTAAGGACCCAGATGCTTGCCGGTCTTGGCCGGGTCGAAGTGACCGCCAGCCGCGAGGGCTGCGACCTTCTTGCCGTCCTTGGTGCCCGCTTCGCAACTGCCGTTTTCATGCACATGAAAACCGTGGATGCCCGCAGGCAGCTCTTTCAGATTCGGAGTGAACAGCAAGCCGTATTGCGTTTCGCTCACCGTAACGCTGCCGACAGGTTTGGGGGCGCCATCAGCGCTGACCAGATTGATCGGAACGTCCAGCGATGCAGCCTGAACACCAAAGGAGAAAACGCCAAGCAGACCTAGCAAAAGATGAGGTTTCATAATTTCAATGCGTCCCTGATCTGATAATCGAATTGAACGTGGCGCCAGACAGCACTGATGCTGCACAGCACGAACGTCTTTCATGCCACAGAGGTGTGACCACAGACCGGCGAACTTGATGCGAGGAAATGAGCGGGGAGTACTTGGGAAAGTAATGCAAAACATCACAACTGGCCTGCCGACACCAGGGTCGGCAGGCCAGCGCTGTTCACCTGTGCTCAGTTAACAGCACAGTGTTGCGGATCAGATATCCAGGCAGATCTTGCCGAAATGCTGATTGGTTTCCTGGTAACGGAACGCTTCGACGATGTCGGTCATCGGGAAGGAACGGTCCATGACTGGACGCATGCCATTGGCATCGATGGCCCGGATCATGTCCTGTTGCTGGGTGCGACTGCCGACCAGAACGCCCTGCATGCGCAGCTGTTTGACCAGCGCCGGGACGAACTCCAGTTGGCCGGCAACACCGCTCAGAATACCGATGACCGAGATATGGCCAGCGACCCGGGCCGCGTTCATGGAGTGCTGCAGTGTCGAGGGGCCGCCTACGTCGATGATGTGATCCACGCCACGGCCGCCGGTCAGCTTGCGCGCCGTTTCGCCCCAATTGCTGTCCTTGCGGTAGTTGATCAGGTGATCGGCGCCCATGGCTTGCAGACGCTCCAGCTTTTCATCACTCGACGACGTGGCGATAACGGTCGCACCGACCATCTTGGCAAACTGCAACGCGAAAATCGATACACCACCAGTGCCCTGCACCAGAACGGTATCGCCGGCTTTCAGCGCGTCATCGACCATCAGCGCACGCCATGCGGTCAGACCGGCGGTGGTCAGCGTGGACGCTTCAGCATGGCTGTAGCCCTTTGGCGCAAGGGTGAACGAGGTGGCACGGGCAGTCACCTGCTCGCGGGCATAACCGTCGACGCCATCACCCGGCACCGTGACAAAACCTTCGACCAGCGGCTCGCCGCTGATCCATTCCGGGAAGAACGTGCTGACCACTGAGTCGCCAACCGCGAACTCGCTGACGCCCTCGCCCACTGCAGTGACTACACCTGCACCATCGGCCATGGGAATGCGTTTTTCCGTCGGTGCCCACATGCCGGTAACGACCGCGAAGTCGTGATAGTTGAGCGAGTTGGCATGCAGACGCACAGTGATCTCACCGGCTTTCGGTGCCAGTACTTCGCTTTCGCCCACGCTGACCTGATCGTAGCCGCCGCCAGCCTGCACGTAGATGGTTGTATTGCTCATGGTCAATCTCCTATCAATTCAACATTACGCAAAATGACGAAATGTATAAATAACGCTCAAAGCCTAGAGTTCTTTCTTGAGCCTGTCGGCAAACCGGTCTATGGCCTGCTCGTCACGGCGAAAATAAGTCCACTTGCCGATCCTCGTTGCCTGAACCAGCCCGGCACGTTGCAGGATGGCCAGATGCGCAGACGCGGTAGAAGCCGACAGGTTGGCCTTGGCCTGAATGTGCGACACGCACACGCCTATCGCCGGATCACCGTGGTCCTGGGGAGGGAAATGGGCTTGCGGGTTTTTCAGCCACTCCATGATCAACATGCGAGTGTCATTGCCGACCGCTTTGATTTGCTCAAGAATCATTGGGCATAACATTACGCTTTTTTACGAAATGTTCAACCCCTGATTTCCCTCCCCCGGCCAACGGCATGTTTTGATTACAGCTTCACAGCGGCCTGACAAATGAAGCAATCTGTCGGCTCCAATAAAACCGACTGCACCGCTGAGAGCATCCAGACTCATGATGAATCTTAAATACAGCGCACTGACCGCCCTGCTGCTGGGCATCACAGGCATGGCTCAGGCTCAGGACTACACCTCGCATCTGGACAAGGTGCTGCAAGCTGGCCAGTTGGCTGTCTGCACCACTGGCGACTACAAGCCCTACACCCTGCTGCGCGAAGACGGTGAGTACGAAGGCATCGATATCACCATGGCCCGTTCACTGGCCAAGAGCCTGGGGGTGAAGGTGCAGTGGGTGCCCACGACCTGGAAAAACCTGATGCCGGACATGGTGGCCGGTAAATGCGACATCGGTATGGGTGGCATCTCTGTGAGTCTGGAACGCCAGAAAAAAGCGTTTTTCAGCAACACACTGGACGTCGATGGCAAAATCCCGCTGGTACGCTGCGCCGATCAGGCGCTGTATCAGACGGTCGAGCAGATCAACCAGCCCTCTGTGCGTTTGATCGAACCCGCCGGTGGCACCAATGAAGCCTTCGCTCGCGCTCATCTGCCAAAGGCGTCCCTGGCATTTCACGACAACAAGACCATCTTCCAGGAGCTGCTGGACAAGAAAGCTGACGTGATGATCACCGATGCTTCCGAAGCGCTCTACCAGCAGAAACGCATGCCCGGCCTGTGCGCGGTCAATCCGACCCGCTACATGCAATACGGCGAAAAGGCCTACCTGTTGCCACGTGACGATGTCACCTGGAAAGGCTACGTGGATCAGTGGCTGCACCTGAGCAAGGCCACCGGCGAGTATCAGCAGGCGCTGGGAGAATGGCTGGCAGTGCCCGCCGAGTGAGTGTGAAGTGGTTTTGCCGGGCACTGCCTTCGACGTCCTGCTGTGCAATGGTTGCAAGGCGTGTCCGGGTGAAATAGCGTGTTACGGCAACTCTCACTGGAAGGCAGCCAAACGAGCATGAAGCCCAGCAAACCCATCACCCGTGCGTACTGTGTGGAACTGCAGCAGGAGCTGTCGATCGCCGCGGCGCGACGCGAATACTTCTCTCAGGAACCGCCACGCGCACGCTTCGAGTTTCTCTGCTCAACCGAGGCGTGCAGGGCAATGGGCGCGAAGGTCACCGGGGTTCGCTATGACGTGAAACCACAGGACAACCCGACCTTCGTCGCCGCGCACTTTCGCGCCAACCCGCATTACGACCATCACCCGGGCTGCGAATGGGTGGATGAGCGCGCAGAAGCAGAGGAAGAACCGAACGAGCCGGTCGAAGAAACCGATGTACAGACACGCCTGCGCAAGGCCAAACGCAAGCTGGACGATTACATCGATATCTTCGACCCGGTCATCAAGGTGCCGACCAAGGAAACGTCCGGCCCGGAAAAGCCCGATGCTGGCGCTCAGCGCCCTGCTGCAACGCTTCCAGTCACAGAACCTGCCAAGGCACCGATTGCTCGCTACAGCGAAACGCGCACCAACAATCTGGAGCGGCTGGTGGACAGCTATCGGCAGGCCAAGGCCGAGCTGTCACTGGAAGACTTCAAGCTGTTGAAGCTGAAGATTCCGGGCCAGGGCGAAGTGTCGCTGCGCTCATATTTTCGCCATATCAAATACGCGCAATCAGGCGATAACGGCCGGGTGCTGTTCGGCGGCGGCCTGATCGAGCAGCGGTACGGGCTGGGCTTCAAGTTCAGGTTCTTCGACCGTCTTGACGGCAAACTGGTGACGCTCTATGTGTCGCCCGCGCAGATGCAGGCCTATCGCTCCAGCCGTTACATCAGTGAGCTGCTGAGCCACGCGGATGACGTGAAGTTTTTCACGGTGTATGCGCTGGGAACGGTCACTCAGAGCCCTTCGGGCAAAAGCTATGGCCTGGAGGTCGACGACTTGCGACATTTGGCGATTGTGCTGGGGCCGGCTAAAGAACCGGTTGAGCAAGGAAAAACACCTGAAGCCTGAACGTGTGGTCGGTAGTCGTTCCAGCGTTCGACGCTGGAACGATCCGGGTCAGCTCATCAGACCTTGACGATCCAGCCGGCTGGCGCCTCGATGTCACCGGACTGAACGCCGGTCAGCTCCTTGTACAGACGCTGAGTGACAGGGCCGACTTCGGTCTGGCTGTAGAACACGTGCAGGTTGTCCTTGTAGGAAATCCCGCCGATCGGAGTAATGACCGCAGCCGTACCGCATGCGCCTGCTTCCTTGAACTCGCCGATCTGGTCGATGAACACATCGCCCTCTTCGACCGTCAGGCCCAAACGGGATTTCGCCAGTTCGATCAACGAAAGTCGGGTGATACCCGGCAATACTGATGGCGACTTGGGCGTCAGGAACACATCGTCCTTGGTGATGGCGAAGAAGTTGGCTGAACCTACTTCCTCGATCTTGGAGTGGGTCTGTGGATCGAGATAGATGCAATCTGCAAAGCTGTGCTTCTTGGCTTCGGAACCGGGCATCAGGCTGGCAGCGTAGTTACCGCCGACCTTGGCCGCACCTGTGCCGTTGGGCGCAGCACGGTCGTAGCCGGAGATGACGAAATTGTTCGGCTTCAGGCCGCCCTTGAAATAGGCGCCCACCGGAATGCAGAAGATCGAGAAGATGAACTCAGGCGCCGTACGCACGCCGATGTTGTCACCCACACCGATGACGAACGGGCGCAGGTACAACGCGCCGCCGGAACCGTAAGGCGGGATGAAGCGTTCGTTGGCCTTGACCACCTGTTTGCAGGCGTCGATGAATACATCGGTCGGGACGTGGGGCATCAACAGACGGGAGCAGCTGCGCTGCATGCGCTGGGCATTCTGATCGGGACGGAACAGATTGATCGAGCCATCCTTGCAGCGGTAGGCCTTGAGGCCTTCGAAGCACTGCTGACCATAATGCAGCGC
Organism: Pseudomonas cerasi; assembly: GCF_027983475.1. Taxonomy (NCBI): domain Bacteria; kingdom Pseudomonadati; phylum Pseudomonadota; class Gammaproteobacteria; order Pseudomonadales; family Pseudomonadaceae; genus Pseudomonas; species Pseudomonas cerasi. The sequence goes on along the minus strand of NZ_JAQJVM010000001.1, from coordinate 315,867 downwards.
GGTCGACCCTTCGCTGATATGCAGCGTGTTGTCCTCGGTCAGTGAGCCCTGATCCCAGGCACCGTCGCGCCAATGAGAAAGGTAGCGCTTGTCAGTCTTGATGTAATCAAAACCCAGAGTGTCCCAGTTGATGCTTTCTTGACTCATAACGCCCTCTATCATTTTAGCGACTGCCTGGTCGAGTCAGGCCAATGCCTTATTCTGCCAGATCATTCGGGCCATGAGGCTCGAAATAAATGCAAACCGACATGGCATTTCTGAAGCAGGCTTGCAGACAGAAGCCTCATGAGCCCGGCGGTCACCCGACCGGGAGCGGAGGCGATACCTGGCGCTGGCGGATATAGTCGATAAACGTGTCCATATCCGAACTGCACAACGTTCGCGCAACGAACTTGACCTCTTCGACAGGCCAGTTCCACCAGGCCGTCTGCAGCAGCAACCGGCGAATGTCCTCATCGAATCGCCAACGGATAAATTTGCAGGGGTTGCCTCCCACCACCGAATAGGGCGCCACGTCCCGAACGACCATCGCACCTGCCGCGACAATGGCTCCATCGCCGATGGTGACACCCGACACAATCGTTGCGTTAGCGCAAATCCAGCAGTCGCTGCCGATCACCACATCGCCCTTGCTCGGCGCGTAATCCTGAATATCCGCGACTTGCCCAACCATCGCCGGGAACGGGTATGTCGTAATCCAGTCCGTGCGATGCTCACCGCCCAGTAGAATTTTCACGCCTTCGGCAATGGAGGTGTAAGCACCTACCCTGAGCACAGCGTCGTCTCCGAAGTCGACAATCTCCGGGATGCCGTAAGTCCCCACGCCGACTACCGCACGCGGGTATTTCAATCTGATTTTTTCGGCGTGCCTGTCCAGCTTGTCCATCTTGCGCAACTGCTTGCGTATTTTTCTATTTTTTAACAGCTCGATGATTTTCATATCTTCAATCACATATGTTTTGACCAGCAGGCAGCGCCTACCGATAGCTCAACAACAAACGCTTGCAGCGCCGCAAGGTCGTTCTGTTGATCTGCCTCCACGGAATGGACAACAGCAGACTCCAGGCATATCGCTTGTCCGCGATCGCGGCATATTTCAAGGCCTTGTTGATGGCCTGAGTGCGACCGCTCTGGTATTCGCGATGGTCCCGATAAGGCTCGATGCTTTTCAAGTCAGCCTCTAGCAACACCTTGTACTTGCGTGAAAGGTTGTTCGAGTGACGTCGGTAGCGCGTAACGATCTCGGGGAGCACATGAATTTCATAGCCCAGATGGGCTATTTTCAATGTCGCCTGAAAATCCTGAACCTTTATCTGCGGGTCATAGCCGTTCGCATCCTTGATGGCCTTCATGCGGTACAGAGCGACCGGCGCGCCGACGACCACTGCGCCGCGCAATATGTCATCGAACGTCAGCCTCTCGATGTAATCGCGCGACTGACGTTTGATTTCATTGCCGTCACCATCCATGTAGCTGATCAATGCGCCGACACAGCCTACTGCGGGGTGATTGTCCAGATACTCGGCACGGATCCGCACCGATGAGGGAAGCATGATGTCATCCAGGTCCGGCGTGGAGAGGTAAACGCCTTTGGCATACCGCAGACCGTGGTTAAGGGCAGCACTGACACCCTGATTGGCCTGACGGTAAAGCTGGAAAGGATAGCGTTGCTGCAGGGACTCGAGCATCGCAATGCTGTTGTCGGTCGAGCCATCATCAACAACGATGACCTCGAAATTTTCGTAGTCCTGAGCAAAGATGCTCTGAATCGCAGCCTCAAGAAATCGCTCGGCGTTGTAGCAAGGGGCAACGATGGAAACCAAGGGGCTGGACGTGGGGTTCTGACTTTCTGAAGACATCATGGGTAGCAGCCATAATCATGATCAGCCCTGGCGGGCTCGGAAACCGGATATCTGTAACAGGTCGCTTGAAAACGGCACATCATGCGGCAAGCGCTCCTGATTTTCCATGAAAGGTCAAAAACGCCCTGCAAACAGGCTTTTACAGGCACTTCAATACTGCCGACACGCCCTGTGTTTCATCCAGTGTAGTTCGACACTCGAAAAAAAACCCCGTTCTTCGCAGAACGGGGTTTTCATAACGCGTATCAGGAGGAATCAGAAGGCGTAAGTCACCAGCAATTCTTTTGTCACCTGAAAGTCGACCGACATCATCACGCTCAACGCAGTAATGGTGAAGATCGAAAACACGAACAACTTGCGAGCCCAGACAGTATCGTCAACGGCCTTATAACCCTTCCAGGCCATGTACAACCAGTACATGCCCATACCCGCTGCGACAGCCAGGTAATTGAGACCCGCATAGCCACCGACGGTCAGCATCAGGGTCGCTACGAGGAACGCCAGGATGTAGAGCATGATGTGGCGCTTGGTAACCAGAATGCCGCGCTTGACCGGCAGAACCGGGATCTTCGCAGCACGGTAATCATTGAAGCGGAAGATGGCGATCGCATACGAATGCGGCATCTGCCACAGGCTGAACATCACCAGTAGCGTCAGGGCCGCAAAGTCGAAGCTGTTGCTCACTGCGCAGTAGCCAATCACCGGCGGCATGGCCCCCGAGAGACTGCCCACCAGCGTGCCGTGAACGGATCTGCGTTTCAGGTACAGGCTGTAAAGGCCGACGTAAATCACGAACCCGATCACTGCAAACAGCGCGGCCAACGGATTGGCCTCGGTGTACAGCAGGCCAACGCCTGCAATACCGAGCAGGGTTGCGTAGAGCAGCGCCAGTTTCAGTGAAACCAGGCCCTGCACCAGAACCCGGTTACGGGTTCTTTCCATTCGCTGATCGATATCGCGATCGATGCAGTTATTGAACACACAACCGGACGCAACGACCAGGGAAGTACCGATGACCGCAGCGAGGAACACGCCGAAATCGATATTTCCCTTGGAAGCCAGAAAAAAGCCACCTGCCACCGAAAGCACGTTACCGAAAATGATCCCCGGCTTGGTGATTTGGATAAAGTGCTTCAGTGACATCTGGTATTCCTCAATGCGCCATCATTTCGCGGTGGACGCTGAAAATGATCCACAGCGACAAGCCGACCAGCAGGACGATAACCATCGTGGTAAAGGCGAAGGCCATCACGTTGTTACGCTGCACGCTCGTGAAGTCCAGATGCAGGAAGTAATGCAGGTGCACCAGGATCTGGATGATCGCGAAGACCAGAACGATTGCGATCGTCATGTCCTTCGGCAGTGAAGGTGACATCACCAGGGCAAACGGAATGGCGGTCAGGATGATCGACAGTACGAAACCGATGACGTACGACTTCACTGAGCCGTGACTATTGTCTTCAGCGGAGTGATGCGAATTTGACATTACAAAGCTCCCATCAGATAGACAACGGTGAACACGCCGATCCAGACAACGTCCAGGAAGTGCCAGAACAGGCTCAGGCAGCTCAGGCGCGTCTTGTTGGTGTTGGTCAGGCCCCTTTTCTGGACCTGGAACATCATGATCGCCATCCAGATAAGACCGCTGGTCACGTGAGCACCGTGCAGGCCTACCAGGGCGAAGAACGCTGACAGGAAGCCACTGCGGCTCGGACCGTAGCCCTCTTCGATCAGGTGATGGAACTCATAGATTTCCATGCCGATGAAGGCAGCACCGCACAGGAAGGTCAGTGCCAGCCAGCCCAGTACCTGGCTTTTATTGCCCTTGTACAGTGCCAGCATGGCGAAGCCGTAAGTGATACTACTGACCAACAGGAACGCGGTTTCCACAGCCACGAATGGCAGCAGGAAGATGTCCTGGCCCGATGGGCCGCCCGCGACACTGTTGACCATCACGGCGTATACCGCGAAGAACGAGGCGAACAACACGCAGTCGGTCATCAGGTACAGCCAGAAGCCGTAGACCGTCATGCCACCGCTGTCGTGGTGATCGTCATGCCCATGATCATGGTCGTGACCGTGATCGTGGGCTCCGGAGTTGATTGCAATATTTGACATTGTTTAAACCTGTTCCAGCGAGGACTTGACAGGAGTGTATGCACCGTTGGCCGCCAGGACCTTGTGATGCTCACCTTCAATACGCGCTACATCTTCAGCAGGCACCATGTAGCCCTGGTCGTCACGGACAGCGTGAGCAACGAAGACTGCAATGGTCGCAACCAGGCTTGCGCCTACCAGCCACCAGATGTGCCAGATGAATGCAAAGCCGAAGACCGTCAGCAACATACCCATGTACAGGCCGGTCGGCGTGTTGTTAGGCATGTGGATCGCCGAGTAGCGGGCAGGAACCTTGTAAGCGGTGCCGGCACGTTTTGCGTCGGTGAACGCGTCAATGTCGTCAGCTTTTGGCAGCTCGGCAAAGTTGTAGAACGGTGGAGGCGAAGATGTGGACCATTCCAGGGTATGGCCATTCCATGGGTCACCGGTCAGATCGCGGTTGTTGTCGCGGTCACGGATACTCACGAACAGCTGGATCAGCTGCGAAGCGATACCCATCGCGATCAGCACGGCACCGAACAGCGCGACGTCCAGGTAGATGTTCCACTCTGGCATGTCGGTAGCGTTCAGACGACGGGTCATGCCCAGGAAGCCCAGCGCGTACAGCGGCATGAATGCGACGAAGAAGCCGACGATCCAGAACCAGAACGCAGCCTTGCCCCACTTCTCGTTCAGGGTGAAACCGAACGCTTTAGGGAACCAGAACGCGAAGCCGGCGATGTAACCGAATACCGCACCGCCGATGATGACGTTGTGGAAGTGAGCGATCACGAACAGGCTGTTGTGCAGCACGAAGTCAGCACCCGGGATCGCCAGCAGAACGCCGGTCATGCCGCCGATCGAGAAGGTGACCATGAAACCCAGGGTCCAGAGTACCGGCGGAGTGAAGCGCAGACGGCCCTGATACATCGTGAACAGCCAGTTGAACAGCTTCACACCCGTCGGGATCGCGATCAGCATCGTCGCCAGACCGAAGAAGGCGTTGACGTTGGCACCCGCACCCATGGTGAAGAAGTGGTGCAGCCAGACCATGAAGCCCAGGATACAGATCGCACCGGAGGCGAAGATCATCGACTTGTGGCCGAACAGACGCTTGCCGGAGAACGTCGAGATGACTTCCGAGAACACGCCGAAGGCCGGCAGGATCAGGATGTACACCTCAGGGTGACCCCACGCCCAGAACAGGTTCACGTACATCATGGGGTTACCGCCCATTTCGTTCGTGAAAATGTGGAAGTCCAGGTAACGGTCAAGGGTCAGGAACGCCAGGGTAGCGGTCAGGATCGGGAACGAAGCCACGATCAGGATGTTTGCCCAGGTGCAGGTCCAGGTGAAGATCGGCATGTCCATCAGTTTCATGCCAGGGGTACGCATCTTCAGAACGGTCACGAGGAAGTTGACCCCCGTCAGCGTCGTACCTAACCCGGATAACTGTAGCGCCCAGATGTAGTAGTCAACCCCTACGCCAGGACTGTATTGCAACCCGGAGAGAGGCGGATACGCGACCCAGCCGGTCTTGGCGAACTCACCGACACCCAGGGAGATGTTGATCAGCAGCATACCTGCGACCAGCAGCCAGAAGCTCAGGGAGTTCAGGAACGGGAACGCCACGTCGCGAGCGCCGATCTGCAGAGGCAGAACGATGTTCATCAGACCCGTAAAGAACGGCATCGCCATGAAGATGATCATGATCACACCGTGAGCGGTGAAGATCTGGTCATAGTGTTCAGGCGGAAGGAACCCTTCGGAACCGTTCTGGGCCATCGCCAGTTGGGTACGCATCATGATGGCGTCGGCAAAACCGCGCAGCAGCATGACCATGGCAACGACGATGTACATCACGCCGATTTTCTTGTGGTCGACAGAGGTCAGCCATTCAGACCACAAGTACGTCCACTTGCGGAAATAGGTGATCAACCCGACAACCGCAATGCCGCCGAGCGCGATCATGGCAAGTGTCACCATGACTATGGGCTCGTGGAACGGCACCGCTTCCAGACTTAATTTGCCAAACATCGTTTACTCCTCTGCCCCAGCAGCTGAATTTTTGCCTTTTTCCGCACCAGCGTCACCGGCCACTTCCTTCTCACCAGCAACAACCTTCTTGCCTGGATTCATACCTTCATACTTGTCGATGACGATCTGGAACAGGTTCGGGGTGACCGAGGAAAAGAGTTCGACAGGGTTGCGTTCGCTCGGCTTGATCAACTCGGCGTATTCGGCCGTGCCAAGCTTTTTAGGTGAGCTCTTGACTTCGCTGACCCAGCTGTCGAAATCAGCCTGGCTGGTAGCGATGGCCTTGAACTTCATGCCGGTAAAGCCTGCGCCACTGTAGTTGGCCGAAATACCGTTGAATTCGTGATTCTCGTTGGCAATGAGATGCAGCTTGGTGTGCATGCCCGCCATCGCGTAGATCTGACCACCCAGACCCGGGATGAAGAACGAGTTCATCACACTGTCGGAGGTCACCTGGAAGTTGATCGGAGTCTTGGCAGGGAACACGATCTTGTTGACCGTGGCGATGCCGTAGTCCGGATAGACGAATACCCATTTCCAGTCAACCGAGATCGCCTGGATGGTGACCGGCTTGACGTCCGAATCAAGCGGACGGTAAGGGTCCAGCGAGTGAGTCGAAACGTAAGTGATGTACCCCAGGAAGACCAGCAACAGCATGGGTACGCCCCAGACTGCGATTTCGATCTTGGTGGAGTGAGACCAGTCCGGCGTGTACTTGGCGGCCTTGTTCGACGCGCGATACTTCCAGGCGAAGATCAGGGTCATCAGGATGACCGGGATCACGACAATCAGCATCAGCAACGTTGCGATTACGATCAGGTTCCGCTGCTCGATACCCACCTGCCCTTTTGGATCGAGCAGAGGTACGCCATCGCATCCACTGAGCAAAAGCATACAGAAAAGGGCCAAGAAGCCAAAAAACCTGGGGTACCTTTTTTTACTCATTTCACGACCTCTAAAAGCAGCTTGCGCGGTGCAGTTGGGTTTCGACCGCCAACACTTCGCCCTGCCAGTGCCGGCTAATTTTTTTGAATTGAACAAGGGCCGCCAGTACGCACAGCGGCGTATCGACAAGTCCGGGTTTAGCTATGGATTCTTGTTTTTTGAGTTGCTGGAACTGCCCAAAACTTCGGGCAGACGCTTTCGACGCGGCCATTATACGCCCTCAGAGGCAAGCGTTGCGCTGCCTGTTCAGAGTGCACAGGGGACGCTCCAAGCCTCAAAATGCTGATCGTTCGGCCAAGCTGAACGACAAGTGACGGGGATTGTAGATACGTAAATTTTTAATGACTATGCCTAATTTTGTAACAGTTATTCTCTATATGCGTAACAATCGTCTTGCAAACGCCTCATTTCACTCGAAAAAAGCCCCGTATTCACGGGGCATTTTTTGCGAAAGCCCCTGTAGTTAGTAAGGTTTGCGGCGATTGCGAATGATGCACGCCGGTACCAGAACTGCGGTCAGGACAAACGCCGTCAGCGCCCATTGCGCGAGTGACAATCCGAGAACCGGCGGATATGGCGTCGTGCAGAAACCGCTGACCTGAAACCCTGTAGGGAACAGTGTAGCCAATGGCAGGCCATCGACAATCGGCTGCAGCACGTCGATACCGCAGCTGTCGGACGGATGGGCGAGGATCCAGACATGCCGGCCGGCCGCGGCAATGCCGCCAAGGGCGCTGAGGGTAACCAGGGTTTCAAACGCCGTGACGCTGCGACGCCCGGGCATGGCCGCGCCGATGAACGCAAAAATGGCGATGAACAACAGCGCGTAACGCTGCAGGATGCACAACGGGCAAGGCGCTTCGCCCAGGACGATCTGCATGTACAGGGCGCCGCCGATCAGGGCCAGGCAGATAATCCCCAGCAAAACCAGAAAGCGCTTTTCGCGTCTCAGGTACAACGTGTTGTCGCTCATTCACATACCTTACTGAACTGATGAAAGGGTTGGTCAACGCCATGCAGCGTGCGTCAGCAACCTGAACGGGGGTGGACGGCCTGGCTGAGCCGAGGCGTGCGCGATGATCATCTGTCTGATCCGGCAACTCAAGCATTGGCCAGCCATACGGACGCATTTGCCAGCCGGATGGTCTGCGCGTCAGCAGATCCACGACCGACAGGACGTTTTTGCGGGAGCCGGAAGCAATGCCCTTCTATATATAGAAGGGTGCGTCAGTTTGTCGCAGCTCTTCTTCTATATATAGCTGCGGTATTTTGTCGCAGGGTGCCTTTCTGGCAAAGCACTACTGCGTGCGAACCTCGACGCAGGTTGTCGGAATGCAGAGAGCGACAATCTGCCGCCCTCCTCCGGTTTGACGCAACCGAAGCCAGACTGCCACTATCGGGACGTGGGCAGTCAGTTTGTCGGGCCCGCCGCGGTGTAGTGCAACGACTTCCAATGGCAAGCGAACGGCGTGCTCGGCTGTCGGTTAAAAATCCTCAAGCCAGCCCGTCTGAGGTCGATAACCTGTCATAGAAAGTTGTTTGCCGCTACCAGGCGACGAAACACCTACAGCCAGAAGGTTCATATGTCCAAGAACGTCCGAGCAGATTCACTTTCGCTGCTCCTCTTCACGTTGCGCAGCGGCAAGCTGATGGCGATCAACCTGCTCAAGGTCAGCGAGATTATCCCCTGCCCTCCCCTGACCCATCTTCCCGAATCGCACCCGCACGTCAAAGGCATCGCGACGTTACGTGGCTCGTCACTGTCGGTTATCGATCTGAGTCGTGCGATCGGCGAGCGTCCGCTGGCCGATCCCGACGGTGGCTGCCTGATCGTCACGGATGTCAGTCGCTCGAAGCAGGGCCTGCACGTTCAGGCCGTCAGCAAGATTGTGCATTGCCTGACCACCGATATCCGTCCGCCGCCCTATGGGTCGAGCAGCAAGTCGTTCATCACCGGGGTCACTCAGGTCGACGGCGTGCTGGTGCAGGTGCTGGACATCGAAAAGGTGATCCACGGCATCGCCCCTGCGCAGATCGTCGTGCAATCGACGGAGCTGGCCAAAGAGGATGCGGAACTGCTGAGCAAGGCGCGGATTCTGGTCGTCGATGACAGCCAGGTTGCCCTGCAGCAGTCGATCATTACCTTGCGTAATCTCGGCATCGAATGCCACACGGCGCGCAGTGCCAAAGAAGCTATCGATGTTCTGCTCGACCTGCAGGGCACTGCACGGCAGATCAACGTGGTGGTTTCCGATATCGAGATGTCGGAAATGGACGGCTACGCCCTCACGCGCACACTCCGGGATACGCCGGACTTCAGTGACTTGTACATTCTGCTGCACACCTCGCTCGATAGCGCGATGAACAGCGAGAAGTCCCAGGTCGCCGGGGCCAATGCCGTGTTGACCAAGTTCTCGTCACCCGAGTTGACCAAATGCCTGATCGAGGCCGCACGTACGGTGGTCGCCCAAGGGCTCTGATCCCTGAGCGCACAGCGACACAACGTCCGAACCTGACCGACGCATCCGCCGCGCATTACTGGCTGATGCGTCGGGATCTTGCAGCGCCAGTATCATTCGCAGCCTGGCCGCATGGCATCCAGCCACACCCCTTCACCATTGAGCGAGCCCCAGAGGTTCACCGCCTGCTGACCCTGGGTTACGGCAGCGCGGCAGGCTGCGTTCCGGATTATCCGGACTGGCTGGCCGCCTTCGAACACGATCCGGAATGCGACCCGTCGCTGTGCTTTCTGGCCATGCGTGATGCAACGGTAGTCGGTGTGATCGTGTGCTGGACCAGCGCATTCATCAGGGACTTGGTCGTGCACCCTGGTGTGCGACACAGCGGGATCGGCCACGCCCTGCTCAATCACCTGTTCGTCCATCTGCGTACGCGCAACGAAGCATCTGTCGACCTTCACGTCATGGAAAACAACCTGGCGGCGCGGCGTCTTTATGAGAAATCCGCAATGGCCTATCTCAAGCGTTTCGACATCCCTGCAGCCTGAACGCGCTGTTGACCCGCCCGGCGACTGGCGCACAACTTGCTTCCGGAGAGGTATCAAGCAGGTGAGTGACCAATTGTTGTCGCCCACCACATACCTCTTCGACGGATCATCGAGATAATGGACACCAAGTTTTCCTGCGTGGGTTGTGGCGGCTGTTGCACCGACCATCACGTACCGCTAACGCTCGGCGAAGCCAAGCAGTGGGCAGCAGATGGCGGCAACGTCATCGTTCTGACCGAGGCATTTTTGAGCAATGGCTACGGGGTCTCCGAGACCCAGCTGACCCATGCCAGCCGTCGCTCGACCGAGGTGAGCAGTGGCAGCACGACAGCCTTTGTGGCGATCACCTTCGCGGCCTACAACGTGGGGCGCTGCCGGAATCTTGACGAGAAGAACCTGTGCCGCATCTACGAGCGCCGGCCGCTGGTGTGCCGAATCTATCCGATGGAGATCAACCCGCACATTCCGTTACGCCCGGACAGCAAAGGTTGCCCGCCAGAGTCCTGGGAGCAGGGTCCCGACCTGATCGTCAACGACAGGCTGGTCGATACACAACTGATAGACCTGATCGAACGGTCGCGTCAGGCCGACCGGGATGAGATAGAGACCAAACAGCTGATTTGCCAGAAGCTCGGCATCCGTACCACCGCCCTCAAGGGCAACGGTTTCGTCGCCTACCTGCCGGACATGGGCGCGTTTGCCGCTGCCATCGAAGAAGTCGCAAATCCTGCGCAGGATGAGCGAGCCCAGGGCTCGAAGTGGGAGTTTCACGTGGCCGGCCAGCACGTCCTGGACACCCTGCAACAGGAAGGTGCCGAAGTGACTGACCGGCAGCCGGTTTCCTACCTGTTCATCCCGTTGCAGGCTGCCTGACAGGATCAATCAGGCAATCAGCGCTTGCCCATCGACCTGCGGGTGCCGGCCGGCGCTGCGCCCGGGGTCTTGTGGTGGCCGTGCTTGTTGGTTTTCTGATGCCACGCCGGCTCCTTTTTGGCCTGGGCAAACTCCGAAGGCTTGAACGGAAAGCTGAAAGGCGCAATGACAGCCTTCTTTTCAGTGTCTGCGGCGGAGTCGGCGGCGGCGTCTTGAACAGGGGGTTGTTCAGGAGTGGTCATGGTGTCACCAGAAAGTCGAATTGGCCGGGCAAATGCCCGCGGCCGCGCAGCATACATCAATCGCCGCACAACCGCCCGAGCCTCCTGTCGCCGTCATTTGTAGAACAGATCGACCATCACTTCGGCATTGAACGGTCCGGGCCGTGGCGTGCTGGTGTTCCATAGCAGTTCGGCATTGAAGTCCGCCCTGGCAGTGTTGGTTTCGCCCAGCAATTCCGCCAGATGGAAGGGTTCGTTGTAGCGTAACGGCTGACCATTGACTGCGCTGGTCATCCGGATCCCCAACGAATCATTTCCGACAGGGATCAGCAGCTCGCCAGACAGAGTGCCTGTCACCGGCCTGAAACGCGCGTCGATGCTGAAGGGCGAATCGCAGCTGCGACTGGTCAGCAGGGAGAATGTCTGGGTGGCAGTCACTTTGCCAATGGCCACTTGGTGTATCGCAACATCGCCAAATTCCACGGTTTCCGGGAGCACTTGGAGATCGGCATCGCAGGCCACGAACCTCAGCCCCCGCAGGTTATTGATCACATAACTGAGGCTGCGCCCTGACAGCCGACTCGGGTCTGTCGCGCCGCCCAGCTGAAAAAACCGGTAATCGAGCAGGTCACTGGCCACGCCGGAGGACGGTGTAGCGCCGAACTTCTGGATGAACACCGAAAACGCCAGGCTGAAGCGCACCTTAGGGCAGTTGTCGAGCGTGCTCTCACCCTCACGACACATCGGCAGGTAGCTCCCGGTACTGATCCTTCCACCGCCTTGCAGGTGATCGATGCCCTGCAGCGTCATCCCGGCGCGAATCCCCTGACCGATCGAACGATTGTCCGGATTCAGGTAGATAAAAATCTCCTCCGCGCCGGACTGCCAGCCCTCTCTCGCGCATTCGACCTGAACAGTCAGAGGTTCGGAACGCCATACCACTTCCCCGTCAGGACTCGACTCCGGGATTGCCACCGAACTGCTCAGATCATCGTGAATTTCGGTTTCGCCCGTCCCTTGAGTGGTACAGATCAGCGCGAAAGTGGAAGCCGGATGCAGTAACAGCACCACGGCAAGGGATCGCAGCCAGCCTCCGGCAGAGAGATATTTCATATCAGCATTCGTCCTGAATGGAATTGTTTTTCGGCAGCCCGGCCGTAGTGGCTGTCTGCCCGGTGAGCTGTGCGCAATGGGTCCGTCGGCCGCCGTAGTCGGTCAGGGACTGGTATGAAAAACGATGTGTGGCAGAGGGCTCGACACTTGCGGGCACACCCATGGCAACCTGGGCGCCCGGCGCCAGCAGCAGATGATCGCCGAGCTGCACACCGTCGATATGCAGCGCTTGCAGAGCGGCGTGATAGGGCGTCGGGTTACTGACCGTCAGCGACAAGACGTGCGACGGGTCATGAGTCAGTGTCCACAGCAGCCGCGCGGGGGTGTCGGCCGGATCACCGTCAAGGCCGGGGGGCCGGTAGAACACGTTGATGCGTTGGCGCACGGCAATGTTCAACTGCCCCACGCCGTCCTGGCGTCGAGGCACCTCAAGCACATACAGATGCAGCAGAGACTCGTGCTCCTGCGGCATGCCCGAGCCCTGATACAGCACGCGCAAGGTCTGCCTGCCGCCCACCGCCAGGCGTGCAAGCGGTGGCGTGACCACGAATGGCAGCGCTTTGCGAAGCTCACCCGGGGTGTCGTCATCGTCCGCGGCGTCGCTGAGCCAGGCCTGCAAAAGCGCCTCGGACTTGCCGCGATTGCGCACTTCGAGCGTGACTTCGCGATACTGCCCGTCGAAAACCAGTCGTGTTCCACTCAGCGAAACAGCGCCGTGCGCCGCCAGGTCGCTCGTCAAAAGCACAGCCGTCAGCAGCGCCTTGCATGAGCCAGCGAAAGCGCTCATCGGCATATCACCCTGATCCGCTCGTAGGCTCGCGACGGGTCTCTGGGCGGTAGCGAGAATGTTGCCTGACAACGTTGATCGGACCAGCGCACCCACACGCTGCCGGCGTCCTGCTCGCTGAGCACCAGCGCCTGACTGCCGGGATCGACCACTGCCAGCGCCCTGCCCTGCTCATCTTCGACACTGGCGCCCAGCGGCACCTTGCTGCCATCGGTGCGCACCAGTTCGAACTGCACCCGACGGCCCACATTGGCCTTGAAGCGCACCACCGGGATCGCGCCCCTGCGCGGCACGATCTGGGTGATGGCGTTTTCCAGATCGACATCAGCGCCCAGCTGCCTGGTATCCAGGCTGACCCAGTTGGTGCGGTAAGCCTGCGCATAAGGCAGAACCGCATAGCCGTTGCCGGCGGTCTCGACGTTACTGAACGACTTCAAGCGGGCACCACCGACATCGGGCACCTGAACCAGTGCAAAGGTTTCCCCCAAGGCCTGCCCAAGGTTCACGCCACCGGCATGCGCTACCAGCGAACCAGCGGCGGACAGGCTGAATGCATCGTAATCCTGACCCTGGCTATAACCGGCCTCGAAACGGCCGAATGCCGTGCTGGTGCTGACCTTGCCTGCGCCGAAACTGCCGGAGGTACTGTCACGTCCAGCCTGTACCGAATAGAACGTGTCGCGATCGCCCGGCACCTGGCCGTTAAGACCGGTCTGCGCGTTGTACTCGCCGCGGCTGTCGCGCACCGCGTTGAAAGACAATCGCGACGAGCCGGGGCTGGATCCAAGCGGCAGGGTCACGCTCAGAGCAATACGATTGTCGGTGCTCGCGTCACCGCTTCGCCCGAAATCCTCGTTGCGTTCGACGGACAGGCTGTAATTGAGCGAACGCCAGGCTGCGTTATAGGACAGGTAAAGTTGCCGGGTCTTGCCGGGCAGGTTCCAGTAGCGCTGCTCTGAAGCAGTCAGGCTCAGCGACGCCGACTGGCCAGGCACTATCTGAGTGATGCTGAGTTCGAGTCGATCCCGCGCCAGACCAGAGGGCAGTACCAGCCGCTGCGGGCCGATATCGCTGACGTGCTGGTTCAAGGTCCGGTATTGCTCGGTCGAATACCGGTAACCGGCCACTGCCAACGTGGTGTCGGTGACGTCCAGCGTGTTGGCATAACGCACCCGCAGGCTCTGACCACTGCGCGCCTGCTGATCCACCTTGCTGATCGATCGGGTGAGGTCCATCGACACCGCGCCCAGCCCGGTGTTTACTCCCGTACCTATATTCCAGGCCTGATAATCCTCGGCCAGTTGCAGCCCGGCAAACCCGGTGATCCGTTCGGAAAGCCCGTAGATCAGGGCTGCGCTGGCAAACGCCGGAGAGGCCTGCTGGTCGTCGTTGTTGTCGACCTGCCCGCTGGCCAGGCTGTAGCGCAACGAGCCTGCGGGAACCATGATCGGCAGCGACGCGTAGGCCTGAGTGAAGGTTCGCACACGCCCGTCTGCTTCGATGACAGACACCGACAAATCGCCATTCGAGCCACTGGGATAAATATCGGCAATCTCGAAAGGCCCGGGCGACACACTGCCGCTGTAAAGCAGAAAGCCGTTCTGGCGAACTTCCACGGTCGCATTGGTTTCGGCAATCCCGCGGATGACCGGTGCATAGGCCCGCTCGCTGTCAGACAACATGCCGTCGTCAGAGACCAGCGCCGCGCCCCTGAAGCGGACACTGTCGAAGACCTGCGAATCGGTAAACGTCTCGCCCAGCGTGAGCTGGCTTTTCAGGGCGGTGATGTCGCGCTGTGCGAACGTACGATTGCTGCGATAACGCCAGGGTCTGTCACTGCCACCCACCAGAGAGGACTCGTTGCGCAAACGCCAGGCACCAACGTTCAGCCCGTTTCGCAGCCCCACGTAGTACTGATCCGTTTCCAGGCCCTTGTTACGCCGACGGCTGCCATTGAAGTTGTAATTGATAAAGCCTGCGGTCTCGCCCTGATCCCAAAGCTCCGGCGACACATAACCGCGGGCACCGCGTGACATCACCGCTTGCGGCACACTGATCGTCAGTCGCAACGCACCGGGCTGATAGTCGACGCGGGCAAATTCGACACGCGCAGGCAGGTCGAAACAGGCCTGGGCAGACACCTCACCTGACGGCAGACGACTCAAGTCCAGACCAAAGCTCTGTAGCATCTCGAGCGACAGGCAGGGCTCGATCAGGCCTGACAGCGGATTTTTCAAAAAGCGGATATCCCGCCTGCCGCTCAGCTTGCGATTGACGTAGATATCAACCCGGTAAGTACCGGGCAGTACGCTATTGGAGCGCAGAAACTCCTGAAGGTCAGCCGGCTGATCGCTTCCCTGGATAAAAGCCGTATTGAATCTGCCTGCGCCGCTGCCACCCGAAGAGGCGGCCGACGCGCTGACCGCAACCATCAACGCCAATCCGAAACCGATACCCCGCGCACAGCGTCGGGGGTGAGGGAGCGCGCACTGGGCAATGACTCCCTTGTTAACTTCTTTGCGCCATTCCATAGCGGTCTTCACTCTACTTCGGCTGTCGCGCGCGTCGCGCAATCCTTTTACACAGACGCAGGTCTGCCGGGCGGTCTTGTCGCTGAGGCCCGACGGTTTGAACAGTGAACGCTGACAGTGGATGCGCCAGCTTATCGGGGCGACGCCTTGCCGGCGTTAACCGGTTGTTTATGGGTAAGGGCTGCCTGATAAGGCACTTGTCCGCCGTAGTCATTGAGACTGACGAAACTCAACAGCAACGGCGCACTTGCCGATGTGTGCTGTAACGGAATACGCAGACGCTGATGCGGCGCCAGCATCTGACTGTCCAGACGGGCAAGTTCGGTGTCATGCTGGCGTATGGAAACCCTCAGCATGGAGACATGATAGGGGCCGGGATTTTCGACCTGTACACCGGTGTCATCGACCCACTGCCAGTTCAGTTTTTCCGGAGCCTGCTGTGGATCACCCTGCAAACCATCAGGCCGGAAGAAGACTTTGATGCGCTGACGTACCGCGATCTGCAGTGTGTTTTCAGCTGCGGTCTGGGGAATTTCCTGAACATTGAGCCATAACACCGATTCACGATCGGTGGGCATGTCGGCACCGGAATGAATGATCCGCAATAGCTGCCTGCCACCCCCGGCCATACGCGCAAGTGCGGGTGTGACAATGAACGGCAGGTTCGGCAGACTTTCGTGAGTGCTGACCGCCGCCACAGGCGATTCAAGCCAGGACTGCAGGAGAATCTCTCCCCCGCCACTGTTGTGAACACCCAGACTGACCTCTTTATCAGTGCCCTGGTAAATGACTCGCGTCGTATTCAATACAATGCCCGCCTGAACGGTGGATGCGCAGAACACCAACGCAACAAGCATCGTGTAGCGAAAAAAATCGGAAAACATGCTGGCGTTCGCCTTGAATTCGGTAGAGGACAGAGCGAGCACTGCCCGCCCCGCCCGACACGATTACTCGTAATCCATCACGAACGGCAGGAAGCCGTCGGCATTACCCGGATTGGTGGGCGTGCCGTTAAGCACATACACCGCGCCAAAATTGATTTCAGCGGTGGCACCGTTGGCGCCATCCTTGATCAGCGTGGTGTCGACGGTTTCGTCACCACTCAGATCCATCAGCACACTGGACGCATTGAGCAGGCCGATACCGACGCCATCTGCCGCACCGGTGGTGCGCAGGAGTTTCGCGTCGTTGTTGTCCAGGCCACTGCCGTTACGGGCAATAAGGCGCATCTTCACCATGTTGTACTGGTCTGCACCGGCACTGCAGTTGACCAGCAGCTGGATGGGGGCAGCCGTCTCGAATCGGCTTTCGCTCGATACACCGATATCGGAGAAGGACACGTTGCCCAGGTCGATATTGATTTCGCCAGGGTTGGTCCCCGCACTGACACCCGTGCCCGGCCCCACATCGCAGGAGATATTGGTCAGTGTTCCGTTAAAGACCATTGTGCCGTTGTTCGCAGCACTGGCGGTACCTGCCATGCCAACGCCCATTACGCCCAGAACTGCCAATGTAAGAGAACGCTTTTTCATGCTAACGACCTTCCTTGTGTTATTTCGTGTGTGCCCGCTATCGGACGGTGAGCACTATAGAGTCAGGTCTATTTCAATGCTGTCAGCCCGGTAACTTTCACCCCGCAGACAACACAACACGACACGCAGGACAGGTCTGTAGGAATAATTATAATTCGTGCCCGGCACACTGATAAAAACCCTTTTCCATACAGAAGCGCGCCCTTACTCAGGTACAGACTAGCGACGCCTTGACGGTGGCCGAGGTTATGTATCGTTCAAACCTGGCGGGCACTGGACTGCCACTTGAAAACGTGACAGTCCGGACGAGAAAACACAACAGGCAGCTAGTTACTGATAGCTCAACGTAACGACGGCAGCGCGCGCCTGCAGGGCTTCTCCGTCGATAACCACGGCGGCAGGCAATACCTGATACTGCGTCACGAAGGGCATTGCCTGCTCACCACAGACATTGCGTTCGGTGCTCACATGAATAATGACCCCGGGTGCAACTTCCAGCGTTCTCGACTGATTACCGGGCACCGTTATCTCTGTACTGGAAACCCTGCAACTGCTGTTGACGATACTGCCACGCAACGTTATTGCACCGTCCTTTGCCCATGACACAGCGGGAGTAGCCAGCCACAGCGTCGACATGATTGCGACCCACAATTTTTTATCAAGGGACCGTAACTTCCACATCACTTTTCCGTTCGTTTTCTGACGGCTCATGGCGTACTCCATTCATTGACTCATACGATAAGTTAAGTTGATGAGAGAATGACCTGCCAGAAACCTACTTAGGAAAATGTAGGAAAACTCCTAGGACTTAATAAACATCTGGACAACTATCTCTTCAACATAGATATCGTCCAATTCCGACTTTTCTTGACTGCACGCCACACCCGCTGGAGGCTTTCTGACAAACCTGACAGCTGAAAGTCATTCTGTTGACCGGGTTTGCAGGCTATAAGGAAGCTGTAAAAAATATCTCTCCCGTACTGACATTTGGCGTTTTCTTCATATGCGCAGAAAGACCCTGACCGTCACCGCTGTCGTTCTGGTGATCGCCTGTGTGGCGATTGCCGGCTGGAAACTGACACGCCCGGCCACGCTTCCCAAAAATGCCGCTGCCGCTGTGCCGGTCAAAGTGATCACGGTCAGTCTTGAAGACGTGCCGCGCTTCGTCACAGGGATCGGATCGGTGCTGTCGCTGCAAAGCGTCGTGATCCGCCCCCAGGTGGATGGGGTGCTGACGCGCGTGCTGGTCAAGGAAGGTCAGCAGGTCAAGGCCGGAGACCTGTTGGCAACGCTGGATGACCGCTCTATCAGGGCTGCGCTGGAACAGGCGCGTGCCCAGTTGGCGCAGAGCAAGGCGCAGCTGGACGTAGCGCAATTGGACCTCAAGCGCTATCGCCAGCTCACCCAGGAAAATGGTATCTCGCGACAGACGTTCGATCAGCAACAGGCACTGGTCAGGCAGCTCGAAGCCACGGCAAAAGGCAACGAAGCGAGCATCAACGCCTCACAGGTGCAACTGTCCTACACTCAGATTCGCTCGCCGGTAACGGGACGGGTCGGCATTCGCAATGTCGATGAAGGCAACTTCCTGCGCGTCAGTGATGCTGCCGGACTGTTTTCAGTGACCCAGATCGACCCGATTGCCGTGGAGTTTTCCCTGCCACAGCAGATGTTGCCGACCCTGCAGGGGCTGATTGCCGAGCGCGACGCTGCGACCGTCAAGGCGTATCAGGGCGACGGCGCGGCCAACGGCCTGCTGCTGGGTGAAGGCACGCTTTCATTGATCGACAATCAGGTGTCGGCAAGCACCGGTACGATCCGCGCCAAGGCTCAATTCAAAAACCCCGGCGAGCAACTCTGGCCAGGGCAACTGGTGACCGTGAAGATCCAGACCGGTATCGAACTCAACTCGCTGAAAGTGCCGCCACAAGTGGTGCAGCGCGGCGTTGACCTGCACTTTGTCTATCGGCTCACTGCCGATAACAAGGTGGAAGTCGTCCCCGTCAAAGTACTCTATCAGGACAGCGAGCAGACGCTGATCAGCGGGCCGCGTGCTGGCGATGTACTGGTCAGCGACGGCCAGTCGCGGCTACGCCCGGGAGCAACGGTCGAAGTGATCACCGCGCCTGCTGCGGATGTCGCCAGCGCGCAAGTGGAGCCCGCACGATGAACGGCCGTGGTTCGGTATCGGCGTGGTGCATCGACCACCCGGTGGCCACCTTGTTGTTGACCTTCGCATTGGTACTGCTGGGGGTCATTGCCTTTCCGCGTCTGCCGATCGCGCCGTTGCCGGAAGCGGAATTCCCGACCATCCAGGTCACCGCGCAACTGCCCGGCGCCAGCCCCGAGACCATGGCGTCTTCGGTTGCCACGCCACTGGAAGTGCAGTTCAGTGCGATACCGGGCATGACCCAGATGACTTCCAGCAGCGCACTGGGCTCCACCAACCTTACGCTGCAGTTCACCCTCAACAAAAGCATCGACACTGCGGCCCAGGAAGTCCAGGCCGCCATCAATACCGCCGCCGGACGCCTGCCGGCCGATCTGCCCAGTCTGCCAACCTGGCGCAAGGTCAACCCGGCCGACAGCCCGGTGCTGATCCTCAGCGTCAGTTCCAGTCTGATCCCCGGCACCGAATTGAGCGACGTCACCGAAACCATTCTGGCGCGCCAGCTCAGCCAGATCGAAGGGGTGGGCCAGGTATACATCACCGGTCAGCAGCGTCCGGCGATTCGTGTCCAGGCCGCCCCCGAGAAACTCGCCGCGCTGGGGCTGACCCTGGCGGACATTCGCCAGGCGGTGCAACAGACCAGCCTGAACCTGGCCAAGGGTGCCCTGTACGGCAAGGACAGTATTTCGACCCTGTCTTCCAACGACCAGTTGTTCAAGCCGCAGGACTACGCGCAACTGATTGTTTCCTACAAAAACGGCGCGCCCGTCCAGCTCAAGGATGTGGCTCGGGTCGTCGCGGGCTCGGAAAACGCCTACGTCAAGGCGTGGTCCGGCGATCAGCAAGGCGTCAACATCGCCATCTTCCGCCAGCCGGGCGCCAACATTGTCGACACCGTGGACCGTATCCAGCGTGAATTGCCACGCTTGCAGGAAATGCTCCCGGCCAGCGTCGATGTATCGGTACTCAACGACCGGACCCGCACCATCCGTGCCTCGCTGCATGAAGTGGAACTGACCCTGCTGATCGCGGTGCTGCTGGTGGTCGCGGTCATGGCGCTGTTCCTGCGCCAACTGTCAGCCACCCTGATCGTCAGTGCGGTACTCGGGGTATCGCTGATTGCCAGCTTTGCGATGATGTACCTGTTCGGCCTCAGCCTGAACAACCTGACACTGGTGGCCATCGTGGTCGCGGTCGGTTTCGTGGTGGACGACGCCATCGTGGTGGTCGAGAACATCCACCGTCACCTCGAAGCCGGCCAAGGCATGCGCGAGGCGGCGATAAAGGGCTCCGGAGAAATCGGCTTTACCGTGGTGTCGATCAGTTTCTCGCTGGTGGCGGCGTTCATTCCGCTGTTGTTCATGGGCGGTGTGGTCGGGCGACTGTTCAAGGAATTCGCACTGACAGCAACCGCGACCATTCTTATTTCGGTGGTCGTCTCCCTGACCCTCGCGCCGACCCTGGCCGCCCTGTTCATGCGCGCGCCCACCCATCACCCGCATCAGAAACCGGGGTTTGGTGAACGCCTGCTCGCCTCCTACGAGCGCGGCCTGCGCAAGGCCCTGGCCCATCAACGGCTGATGCTTGGCATATTCGGCCTGACCCTGGCGCTGGCGGTAGTCGGTTACATCCTCATACCCAAAGGCTTCTTTCCGGTCCAGGACACCGCGTTTGCACTCGGGACCACCGAGGCAGCTGCTGACATCTCCTATCCGGACATGGTGGAAAAACACCTGGAGCTGGCAAAGATCGTCGGCGCGGATCCTGCGGTGCTGGCGTTCTCGCATTCGGTTGGTGTTTCAGGCAGCAACCAGACCATCGCCAACGGCCGCTTCTGGATCTCGCTCAAGCCACGCTCCGAACGCGATGTGTCGGTCAGTGAATTCATCGACCGCCTGCGCCCCAAACTGGCCAAGGTCCCGGGCATCGTTCTGTATCTGCGCGCCGGGCAGGACATCAACCTCAGCTCAGGCCCGAGCCGCAGTCAGTACCAGTACGTGCTCAAGAGCAACGACGGCGAATTGCTCAACACCTGGACGCAACGGCTGACTGAAAAACTGCGCAGCAACCCTGCATTTCGCGACATGTCCAACGACTTGCAACTGGGCGGCAGCGTCACGCACATCGACATCGACCGCAGTGCTGCCGCGCGATTCGGCCTGACCACGGCCGATGTCGACCAAGCGCTGTACGACGCATTCGGCCAGCGGCAGATCAGCGAGTATCAGACTGAAGTCAACCAGTACAAGGTGATCCTTGAACTGGACGCCCAACAACGCGGCAAGGCCGAAAGCCTGGCGTACTTCTATCTGCGCTCGCCGCTGACCAGCGAAATGGTGCCGCTGTCGGCGCTGGCCAACGTCAGTGCGCCGCGCATGGGACCGTTATCGATCAGCCATGACGGGATGTTCCCCGCGGCGAACCTGTCGTTCAACCTGGCACCCGGGGTCGCCCTGGGCGATGCCGTGAGCATGCTCGATCAGGCCAAGAACGAAATCGGCATGCCCGCCTCGATCATCGGCAGCTTCCAGGGCGCGGCCCAGGCGTTCCAGAGTTCGCTGGCCAACCAGCCCTGGCTGATCCTTGCGGCGCTGGTGGCGGTGTACATCATTCTGGGCGTGCTCTATGAAAGCTTCGTGCATCCGCTGACCATCATCTCCACCCTGCCCTCGGCAGGCATCGGCGCACTGTTGCTGCTGTGGATGATGGGGCAGGACTTCTCGATCATGGCCCTGATCGGCGTGGTGTTGCTGATTGGTATCGTCAAAAAGAACGGTATTCTGCTGGTGGACTTTGCCCTGCAGGCCCAGCGCGAGCAGGGCCTCACGCCGCACGAGGCCATTTATGAGGCCTGCATCACCCGCTTCCGACCGATTATCATGACCACCCTCGCCGCCCTGCTCGGCGCACTGCCGCTGATGCTCGGTTTCGGCGTCGGTGCCGAGTTGCGGCAGCCGCTGGGTATAGCCGTGGTTGGCGGCCTGCTGGTGAGCCAGATGCTCACGTTGTTCACCACGCCGGTCATTTATCTGCAACTGGAGCGGCTGTTTCATCGACGCCAACCGGCGCCCGCCGCACCGACGCTGGCCCTGCAAAAGTGAGAGTTGCCCGATGCGCGTGCTGATTATCGAAGACGAAGAGAAAACCGCCGACTACCTGCGTCGCGGTCTGACCGAACAGGGCTATGCCGTGGACGTGGCGCGCGACGGGATCGAAGGCCTGCACCTGGCGCTGGAGAATGACCATGCGATCGTCATTCTCGACGTGATGCTGCCGAGCCTGGATGGTTTTGGGGTGTTGCGTGCGCTGCGTGCGCGCAAACAGACGCCCGTGATCATGCTGACCGCGCGCGAGCAGGTCGACGACCGCATTCGCGGCCTGCGCGAAGGCGCGGATGATTACCTGGGCAAGCCGTTTTCTTTTCTGGAACTGGTCGCCCGCCTGCAGGCCCTGACGCGGCGCAGCGGTGGCCACGAGCCGGTGCAGATCACCATCGCCGACCTGTGGATAGACCTGATCAGCCGCAAGGCGACCCGCGCCGGCCTGCGCCTGGACCTGACCGCCAAGGAGTTTTCGCTGCTCAGTGTGCTGGCCCGACGTCAGGGTGACATCCTTTCCAAGACATCCATCGCCGAGATGGTCTGGGACATCAACTTCGACAGCGATACCAATGTGGTCGAAGTCGCGATCAAGCGCTTGCGGGCCAAGCTCGATGGCCCTCACGAGCACAAGCTGCTGCACACCATTCGCGGCATGGGCTATGTGCTGGAGAACCGCAGTGCGGGTTGATTCGATTGCCCTGCGCCTGAGCGGGCTGTTCGCGCTGGTGGCACTGGTGGTGTTCCTGCTGATCGGCTGGGCCTTGTACCTGCAGGTCGACAAAAGCCTCGATTTGCTGCCCCGTGCAGAGGTGGATGCGCGCTACAGCGTGCTGGAATCGGCGGTCAATCGTTTCGGCAACCCGGAACACTGGCGCAAGATCAAGGCCAAGCTCACCTTGCTCAGTGAAGAGGACAAACGCCTGCGCTTCTGGGTGGTGAGTGACAATCCGCTCTATGAGTTCGGCAATCCCGGTGCGGACATTCGTCGTTTTGCACAGGGGCCGCTGGGCATGCACGACCTGAAGCTGGCGGACCACCCGTTTTCGTTCAAAGTGCTGGTCAGCGAGTTTCCCGCCAAGGAACAGCGTCCGGCACTGCGCTTTCTGACTGCCATCGACACCGAGACGTTCTGGCACACGCAGCACTCGCTGCTGGTCGCCTTGATCAGCCTGGCCACGCTGGGCATTCTGCTCGCGTCGGCGCTGGGCTACTGGGTCGCGCGGATTGGCCTGCGACCGCTGACCAGCCTTTCGCAGGAAGTCCAGAAGCTCGCCCCGCCAAGGCTGTCCGGACGCTTGCAGTTGTCGCCGCTGCCACCGGAACTCGAGCAATTCGTCGCCTCGTTCAACTCCACGCTGGAACGCGTCGAGCAAGCCTACTCGAGGCTGGAGTCGTTCAATGCCGATGTGGCACACGAGCTTCGTTCACCGCTGACCAACCTGATCGGTCAGACCCAGGTGGCGCTGACCCGTGGCCGCTCTGCCGAGCATTATTTCGAAGTGTTGCAGTCGAACCTCGAAGAGCTGGAGCGCCTGCGCTCGATCATCAACGACATGCTGTTTCTGGCCAGCGCCGATCAGGGCACCAAGGTCAAGGCACAGATCTGCACCTCACTGGCTGAAGAAGTCGCGACGACGCTGGATTATCTGGACTTCATTCTGGAAGACGCGCACGTGCAAGTCCGTGTCCACGGCGACGCCAGCGCACCCATTGAAAAACCCCACTTGCGCCGCGCGCTGATCAATCTGTTGCATAACGCCGTTCAGCACACTGGCGCTGGTGAAGTGATTGAAGTCAACATCGAATCCCGCGATGCCCATGTCACTGTCAGCGTGACCAATCCGGGCGTACAAATCGCTCAGGAACATTTACCCAGACTGTTCGAGCGCTTTTATCGGGTGGATGCCTCACGCAGTAACAGCGGCGCCAATCACGGCCTGGGGCTGGCCATCGTCAAGGCGATTGCCTTGATGCATGGCGGCACCGTGTTCGTGAACAGCGACAAGGGCGCCAATACCTTCGGCATCCAGTTGCCTCGCTGACACCTGAAAATACTGACTACATTGACCGTTTTCACGGTCCTCAGTGTGCGTCTGTTCGCAGCGTTTTAAATACAGTTGCTTTATTCACATTCCCTTCATATGGGGCTATAAGGAGCGTGTTATACACGCGTCAATAAGTTCCCCACCTAACTGATAATTTTATTAACCGATTATCAAGAATCATTCGTCTGCAGGTAGAACAACCGATGATGGTGTTTGCGTTTTCTCGGCAAGCCCGGCTCAAATGGACCCGTCCGGAGCTGATATTGATTTTCGGCAGCTCGGTTTCAATGCTCGCCATTCTGGCGATTGTCGCGTCTTTACTGGCCCGGGAGCGCGACGACGCGGCACAGACAGCGGCACGTGCAGCGTCCAATATCGTGCGTTTGATCGATGCCGACGTCATGCGTAACGCAGAACTTTACGACTCTTCCCTACAGGGCATGATCAGCGCCTGGCAGCGTCCGGACCTTCAGCAATTGTCACCTGAACTGCGCCAACTTGTTCTGTTTGATCGCGCCACCGCCGCCTCTTACAAGGGCGATCTGGTATTGCTCGATAACCGCGGCGAAATATTGGCTGATTCGTTGTCTGTCACTCCTCGACATGACAACTTCGCTGACCGCGCCTATTTCAAGGACCATGCAACAGACCGCTCTTTGACACTACATGTCAGCGCGCCGTACAAGACTCGCTGGGGCTACAAGGACTGGTGCATCAGTTTCAGCCGTCGCCTATCAGGACCCAACGGCGAGTTCATGGGGATCGTGAGCGCGGCGATGCGCCTGGTGTATTTCAAACACCTGTTCATGAGCCAGAATCTGGGCAGTGAGAGCAGCATCAACCTGATCAATACCTCAGGCATTCTGATCGTTCGCTACCCGGAAATGGAAGGCCAGGAGTTGATCGGCAAGGATTACAGCCACAGCCCCAACTTTCAGCGCATCCTTCAGGAAGGCGATGGCAGCTTTGCCGCGATGTCGACGCAGTTGAATGCTCGTCGGCTGTATACCTTCTCCCGAGTCGGCAACTTGCCGCTGATCGTGGTGATCGGGCAATCCGAAGATGAGGTGTATGCCGTCTGGCGACGCAATGCCTGGCTGGTCGGCTCCGCGACCAGCATATTGTGTCTGGGCATTTTGTGGCTGACCTGGCTGCTGTGTCGCGAGCTGAGAAGGCGCCACCGTGCCGAAGATGCACTGGCCAGCCTGGCCGCGACAGATGGTCTGACCGGGCTGGATAATCGCCGCCAGCTTGACGAAGCCATGGAAGTCGAATGGGCGCGAGCGCAACGCTCTGGCAAGCAGCTGTCATTGCTGATGATCGATGTAGATCATTTCAAGGCATTCAATGAGCGTCATGGCCATCAGGGCGGGGACGAGGCGCTGCGTCTGATTGCGCAGACCATCTCATACTGCATCCGTCGTCCGGGCGACCGCGTGGCACGCTATGGCGGCGAAGAGTTCGTAGTTGTGCTGCCGGAAACAGACTTGCCGGGGGCCATGCTGATCGCGGAAAAAATCCGAAAGGCTGCGGAGGCACTTCCGCTGTTCATGAATGCCGAGTATCCCATCACGGTCAGTATCGGGGTCGCTTCGGAGGTCGTCCGTCAGGGAGACAAGCTGGAAGCATTTTTCGGGGTGGCCGACAAGGCGCTGTATCAGGCCAAGGACAATGGGCGCAACCGGGTCGAGTACCGCAGTTCGGTTGCCAGAAAGGTGACAGACCCGGTCTGACCAGCTGCGTTCGGGCATAAAAAAACGCCAGACTGGCTGGCGTTTTTTCGGTTACCGCTGACGCATCGGATTACGATGCGGCGTGGGCTGCACGTGCTGCGTCACGCAGTGCTTTTACTTTGTCGTGGTTGGCCAGAACGCCAGCCTGCTGCTTTTCAATCAGCGCGATAACGTTAGGCGAAACGTTCTTGGCACGGGCTTTTTCCAGCGCTTCGCGGTAAGCCTTCTTGGCAACGTCTTCGCCTTTTTCAACTTCTTCCAGTACGGCCTTGTCGTCGTCGGAAGTAACCATCGACTTCAGGTTGACCCAGGCGCGGTGCAGTGCGCCAGATACGCTGGAAGAATCTTCAGGCTTGCCACCCAGTGCGGTCACTTCAGCTTGCAGTTCGCGAACGGCTGCAGCGACTTCGGTAGAGCGGTTTGCGAGGAACGATTTCACCTGGGCGCTTTTTGCGTGTTCTGCGCTGGTGCGGAAACCTTCTTCACCGTCTTTGCTGGTTTCGATCAGGTCATTCAGGATAGAGATCGTTTCTTTGTTGATATCAGTCATTTGATAATTTCCTAATGGCAGGTTGATACGAAAGTGTTCGATGTATAGGTAATTGCAGACACCGTGCCAGTTTTTGATACGAAAATAACTATTTAAAATCAATGACTTACGAAATTTTCACAATTACCCGTTCGTGACTTCTGCATGATCTGTCGTTTGGCCTGCATGCAGAATGCACGTATCGTACTGGCTGAAAGAGAAATACAGGCGTATCGCGGATGAATCCGGAAAAACTCAAGCTGCTGGTGACACAGGAAATGCCGTTCGGCAAATACAAGGGTCGGTTGATCGCTGATTTACCGGGGCATTATCTGAACTGGTTCGCCCGGGAAGGCTTTCCCAAAGGAGAGTTGGGAGGTCTGTTGGCGCTGATGCAGGAAATCGATCACAACGGCCTTGGCGCGCTATTGGACCCGTTGCGCACGCGTCCACGCCAGTCGTTCAAGGACAAGGGATAAACAAAGAGACGGTCCGGGGAAAAAAAACGGTGCTCCGGACCAGGGAGCACCGAAAAGCCATACAACCAACAACAACTTCCTTGTCGGAATCAGCAGCAAGGGCTGACTCCGAAATCCTGAAAATCAGTCAAACAGTGCCATTGCCTGCGCAGTCGCTTCCTGGATACGTCCCCAGTCGCCATTCTTGACCCATGCGTTATCGATCATCCAGGTGCCGCCTACGCACATGACGTTGGGCAGGGCCATGTAGCTCTTGAGGTTATGCTCGTTGACACCGCCTGTGGGGCAGAAACGCACCTCGTTGAACGGCCCACCCAAGGCCTTGATCGCTGCCACGCCACCACTGATCTCAGCCGGGAACAGCTTGAAGCGGCGATAGCCCATGGCATAGCCGATCATGATTTCCGAGGCGCTGCTGACACCCGGCAACAGCGGCAAAGGGCTGTCGACCGCGGCTTGCAGCAGGTCTTGCGTGCTGCCGGGAGTGACGATGAACTGCGAACCGGCCGCTTCAGCGTCAGCCAGCATCTTGCGGTCCAGGATGGTCCCGGCGCCCACACACAGCTCGGGGCGCTGTTCACGCAGGATACGAATGGCGCTCAGACCGAACGCCGAGCGCAGGGTCACCTCCAGTGCAGTCATGCCGCCAGCGGCCAGTGCATCGGCCAGCGGCAGTACGTCCTGGTCACGGGCGATGGTAATCACCGGCAGAATCTTCGCCTTGGCGCAGAGTTCGTCGATCTGGGCAATCTTGTTCGCCATGCTGGTCAGCGGCTGATTATTTTCATTCTGTGTCATGGCGACGGTTCCTTTGTTTGTGGGGCTTATCGGGGCTTATGGGCACCAGTAAATCTCGAGAGACGGGTTGAGAAAGGCACGCACCGGCATCTCGGCGAGGTCGTCGCCTGCCAGCGCGGTGCGCAGAGTGTCGAGTTTGGCCTGACCGGACACCGACAGAATCGGTGAACGCGCCGACGCCAGCAGGCGGCGGGTCAGGGTCAGGCGCTGGTGCGGCACGCTCGGTGCGAGCATGGGCAGGCAGCGGCGCTCACCTTGCAGGTCAAGGGCTTCGCTCAGATTCGGGCTGTTGGGGAACAGCGACGCGGTATGCCCATCGTCGCCCATGCCCAGAATCAGTACATCAATGGGTGGCAGCTCGGCCAGTGCCTGATCGGCAGCCTGAGCGGCTTCCTCGACACTGCTCGCCACGCTGTACAGGCCGAGAAACTTCGCCTTCGCCACAGGCCCCTGCAACAAGTGGCGGTGCAACAGGCCGGCATTGCTGTCGGCATGTTCGGTCGGCACAAAGCGCTCGTCCACCAGACTGATGACGACCTTCGACCACTCCAGCGGCTGTGCCGCCAGACGCTGGAAGAAGGCGACCGGGCTGCGTCCACCGGACACCACCAGCGTCGCCAGACCGTTCTCGCTGATCGCCTGCTTGAGGCGTTCGGCGACAGTTTCAGCCAGTGCATCGGCCAGTTGCTGCGCTGTGTCGAAATCGTGTGCTACCAGCCCTGCTGGCAGCTTGAGGTCACATGTCGCCATACCAGGATCTCCCGTCGCGAGTAATCAGGGCAATGGAGCTCATCGGCCCCCAGGTTCCGGCCGGGTAAGGCTTGGGCGCATCGCCCGCCTTCTTCCAGCCAGCGATCAACTGATCACACCATTGCCAGGCGTACTCGATCTCATCTTTGCGGACAAACAGGTTCTGATTGCCACGCATGACTTCCAGCAACAACCGCTCATAAGCGTCGGGGACACGAGCGCTGCGGTAGGTGTCGGAAAAATTCAGTTGCAAGGGACCGCTGCGCAGCTGCATGCCCTTGTCCAGGCCCTGATCCTTGGTCATCACCTGCAAGGAAATGCCTTCGTCAGGCTGCAGGCGGATGATCAGGCGGTTGCTGATCTGCAAACGCTGTTCAGGCGCGAAGATGTAGTGCGGCGGCTCTTTGAAATGGATCACGATCTGCGACAGCTTCTGCGGCATGCGTTTGCCGGTGCGCAGATAGAACGGCGTACCCGACCAGCGCCAGTTGCGGATATCGGCACGCAACGCGACGAAGGTTTCGGTATCGCTCTGGGTATTGGAGTTTTCTTCCTCCAGATAGCCAGGCACCGCCTTGCCTTCGCTGTAGCCGGAGGTGTACTGGCCGCGCACCACCTGGGTGGCCAGACGCTCAGGGGTAAACGGGGCCAGTGCCTTGAGCACCTTGACCTTCTCGTCCCGGATACTGTCGGCGGACAGGTCGCTTGGCGGGTCCATGGCAATCAGGCAGAGCAGCTGCAGCAGGTGGTTCTGGATCATGTCACGCAGCTGGCCAGCCTGATCGAAGTAGCCCCAACGGCCCTCGATGCCGACCTTCTCGGCCACCGTGATCTCCACGTGCGAAATATGGTTCTGGTTCCACTGGGTTTCGAACAGGCTGTTGGCGAAGCGCAGAGCGATGAGGTTCTGTACCGTGTCCTTGCCCAGATAGTGGTCGATACGATAAACGCGGTTTTCCGGGAAAAACTGCGCAACAGCGTCATTGACCCGGCGCGAAGAGGCCAGGTCGTGACCGATGGGTTTTTCCAGTACGGCACGCGTGCGCTCAGCGAGGTTGACCGACGCAAGGTTCTCGCAGATGGCACCGTAGACCGAGGCGGGTGTGGCGAAATAGGCGATCAGGGTTTCGGCATTGCCGACGCGCTCGGCGAGTGCGACGTAATCCTCGGCCTTGAGGAAGTCGACATGCAGGTAGCTGAGGCGCGCCAGAAAGCGGCCCAGGTTGTCCGGCTCCAGTTCCGTCTCGGGAATGAAGCGACGCATGGATTTTTCGATGTACGCCAGATGCGACTCTTCGTCACCCGGTTCACGCGCCAGGGCAAGAATTTTTGTGTCTTCATGCAGCAGTCCAGCGCGATCAAGCTGATAAAGAGCCGGGAACAGCTTGCGTACCGCCAGGTCCCCCAAGGCACCAAACAGGGCAAATGTGCACGGTTCAACCGTAATCAAGGGCATAATGTTGGTTCTTTTATCAAGTTAGGCTACAAATACCTTTTTTAAAGGCGTTACTCAAGGCCATATGTAGTAATAACCACAACATTCTGCCTGAAAGCATATTCCAGTGGTGATCAACACAGGCCCTCAGTACGATAGGCCACCTTTGCTACAGGCTAAAGGGCTAATAAAAGCCCAAGGCAAAACCGTTGGTAAATCAGCCCCGACAAGGACTTTGAATGGACCGCGTAAGAAACCTCCTGGAGCAAATCCAGGGCCGACTCGACGAGCTGAACAAGGCCGAACGCAAAGTGGCCGAGGTCATCCTGCTCAATCCGCAGATGGCAACGCGGCTGAGCATTGCAGCGCTTGCCCAGGCCGCCAAGGTCAGCGAGCCGACGGTCAATCGCTTCTGCCGTTCGTTCAGTGTCAGCGGCTATCCGGAATTGAAGCTGCAACTGGCCCAGAGCCTGGCCAGCGGCGCGGCTTATGTCAGCCGTGCGGTGGAAGCGGATGATAATCCGGAGGCCTATACCCAGAAGATTTTCGGCAGTGCCATCGCGTCACTGGACAGCGCCTGCCAGCAGTTGGACCCGGCCTTGATCAGCAAGTCCGTGGACATGCTCATCCAGGCGCGGCAGATCCATTTTTTCGGGCTGGGTGCCTCGGCGCCGGTGGCTCTGGATGCACAGCATAAATTCTTCCGCTTCAATCTGGCGGTGACGGCGCATGCCGATGTGCTGATGCAGCGGATGATTGCGTCAGTGGCGCATACCGGCGAGTTGTTCGTGATCATTTCGTATACCGGCCGTACTCGTGAGTTGGTGGAAGTGGCGCGTATCGCGCGGGCCAATGGCGCGTCGGTGCTGGGGCTGACGGCAGCCGGCTCGCCGCTGGCTCAGGCCAGTACGGTGAGTCTGAATATTCCTCTGCCGGAAGACACGGATATTTATATGCCGATGACGTCGCGGATCATTCAGTTGACTGTGCTCGATGTGTTGGCCACGGGTATGACGTTGCGTCGCGGTGTCGACTTTCAGCCGCATTTGCGCAAGATCAAGGAAAGCCTGAATGACAGCCGTTATCCGATCGAGGATCAGGGCTGACTGGGTGTCGTTGACTATCGTTCCAACGCTCCGCGTAGGAATGCCTTTCGTGACGCTCTGCGTCACACAGCGGTTCTGTGATCCTCAGGTGGATCCTTGCTGAGCGCGAGTGAAGACGATGCAACTCACCCTGCCAGGCTGGCTTGCAGTTTGAGCTGCACCTGCTCTCCGGGCCGCAGGCTGAAGGTGTCGCCGGAGCCTGAGGCGGCTTCGACACGGACGAAGCCTGTGGTTTCGCTGCCGCATACGCCGAGAAGCGGTCTGCTGCCGGGGTGCCAGACGACGGTGTTGGTGCTGTCGCCGGTGTCGATGTTAAGCCTGCGCTGCCAGATTGGGTCCTGGAGCTGTAGGGCGCCGGCGTGTTCGAATACGCGCTGGCAGGCGCCTGCCACGCGCAGTTCGCCGTGTTGCTGACACGCCTGTCGGCTGAGTTCGTCATAGCCCTGTGCACCGTCGAGCCCCTCCAGCGCGACTTCAGCCACATCACCGATCCGCCAGTACGCGTGCAGCGCATGGCTGAAGTGACACGGCTCGCTGTCCTCGTGACGCGTGCTCAGACGCAGTTCCATGCCCTGCCCCAGTTCAGCATGCAGGTCGACCTGCCAGTCCCACAGTTGCAAGCGCCAGTGCAGGCTCACGCCTTCTTCGCACTCACTGCTGTCGATCAGCTTCCAGTCCAGCAAACGCCCCCAGCCGTGTGCCGGCCAGCCGCTCTCGCCGGGATGCCGGCCATACCAAGGCCAGCAGACTGGCACGCCTCCACGAATGGCGCCCACCTGTGGCCACTGAGCGGCACACCAGAGCCAGGGTTTCTGGCCCTGCGGCTGAAAATGCAGCAGTTGCGCGCCCTGACGACTGAACACGGCCTGACATTGCGGGTGGTCGATGACCAATACATCGCGCAGTTGATGGCGCTCCCACTCGAAAGTCGGTCTGGCACGTCGGGATCGGAAGAAGCGTTGCAATGGATGTTCAGGCAGTTGCGCGTCGTGAGTGGTCATCGCCAATCGCGTCCCTGAAAAATAAAAGGATCAAGCCAAAAAAAACGGGCAGCCAGGCTGCCCGCAAAGCACACACGACCCTTGATCGCGTTACGCGTCAGTCAATAATCAGAACTTCGACTGGATCTTGATGCCCGCTACCAGCGCATCATCAACCTGATCTACGCCACCAGGATGCTTGATGTACTGCAGGTTGGGACGCACGGTCAGCCAGTTGGTGACATGGAAGCCGTAGTAGATTTCAGAGTTGTACTCAGTGCTCTGGACCGGCAGGTAGCCAGGGTTGTCATAGTCATTGATACCGCTGATCTGGTTGGCCAGACGCACGCGATCCTGCACATCGTCGTTGACGTGGATACGGGCAATACCGATACCGATGTCATCTTTCGGACGCGAGTTGAACGGACCTTTGTACGTGAAACCGATCTGCTGGTAGTTGTCGACGAAGTTGGTCGCCTTGTCATGCACGGTGGCGTTGGCAAAAATGCTGAGGCCGCGCGAAGCATCGCCGTCATGCGTGGTCAGTTGTTGCTGAGCCACGACCCACCAGCCATGCTTGCTGCTGTGCGACTTGAACGCTGCGCCAGTCAGCGCTTGCGGCTGACCATTCACGTCTTCATAGACGTCGTTGGCGTTTGGCGTGCTCTTGTAGTAACCGACACGGTACTCACCGGGCAACGAGTTGAAGGATGGAGTCCAGACCAGTTCGACCGGCAGAATCATGCCTTCGGTGCCACTGCCACTGAGCTTGAAGCCGTTGCCTGTTTCCAGGTTGGACGGGTTCTGCTCGTACACACCCACCTGGGCATAGACTTCAGGCGTGATGTTGTACTTGATGCGCAACGCCCACTGGCTGATTGGCCAGTTGTACCAGGTGTTTACGTAGTTACCGACCTGCGAGCCGCAGAATGACAGGTTCTGGAAGTCGCACGGGAAGCTGTTGAAGTCTTCGCCCGGACCGAAACGGCCGGCCTTGACGTCCAGCGCGCCGTCGAAGTACTTCTGCTTGATCCACATCTGCGTCAGACGCCAGGTCTGACCACGGCCCCAGACTTCCTGGGAGGAGCTGAGTGTACCGGCGCGAGGATCGCCGATACGATCATTGGAGATGTTGCGACCGCTACGTTCGGTGATTGCCAGCTTGAACTCTGCGTCCTGCCAGCCGAGAACTTTCTGCAAATCGACTTTCATGCCCAGCGCGAACTGGTCGCTGTAACGACCGGTGGTGTCGTCGTTGTAGCCGCCCTTCAGGTTGCTGGCCATCTCGGAAACGTATTCCAGCGAGAAGTCATAACCCTTGTCCAGCAACTCGGTGCGCTTGCCACCCCAGTCACCCGTCATCCAGGGTGAATCTGCGGCAAACGGCTCGGCGGCGTGAACGCTGCCTGCCAGACCCATCGCACCCAACGCCGACAGCTTGCATACCAACTGGAGCCGGGAAAGCGATTTACCTTTGTTGATCTTCTTCATCCCATCAATCCTCGTTTTATTGTTATTAGCTTTGGTAGACGTGTTGCTTCATTCACTGCCCTGTGTTCGCTGGTCGGCCGTGCGTTTTGGCAGCAGACGGCCAGCCAGCGATGCTCGTTGCTGAATCAATTTATCACTTGCGGCTCGACCGGTGACACATTGTTTTCCCGTTCAGCCGCCAGTCGCGCTCCCAGCACCCCGAGACGCTCGCCGCTCTGGGCATCGAAAATCAGCACCCTGGCAGGATCGAATTGCAGGGTAAGGCTCTCGCCCACCTGCGGTGCGACATCCGGGGCGAGGCGACAGCAAACCTTGCTCTGGTTGAGCGTGACGAACACCAGCGTATCCGGACCGGTCGGCTCGGTCACCTGGACCTCGGCACGAATGGTCGGCAGCCCGGTCGATTCAGCGGCGGCCAGCATAATCTGTTCGGGGCGAATACCAAGAATGATTTCTCGATCTTCAAGGCCTGCATCGGACACGCCCACCGGCAGCTCGCAACGGGCCTGACCACTGTCGAGCGCAGCGATCAACTGGCCATCCTTGCGTTGCAGGCGCAGCGGGATAAAGTTCATCGGCGGCGAACCGATGAAACTGGCGACGAACAGGTTGGCCGGATCGGTGTAGATCTGCTTGGGCGTGCCGAACTGCTGGACGATACCGTCCTTCATCACCGCCACCTTGTCACCCAGCGTCATGGCCTCGATCTGATCGTGGGTCACATAAACAGTGGTGGTTTTGAGGCGTTGATGCATCAACTTCATTTCGGTGCGCATCTCGACGCGCAACTTGGCGTCGAGGTTGGAGAGTGGCTCGTCGAACAGGTAGATTTTCGGTCGACGCGCCAAGGCACGGCCCATCGCGACACGCTGCTGCTGACCACCGGACATCTGGCCCGGCTTGCGATTGAGCAAGTGCTCGATCTGCAACAGCTTGGCAACGCGCGCCACTTCAGCGTCGATGTCGGCTTGCGGCATCTTGCGGATCTTCAGCCCGAACGCGATGTTTTCACGCACGCTCATGGTCGGATACAGGGCGTAGGACTGAAAGACCATGGCAATGTCGCGGTCCTTGGGGCTGGTGCCGCTGACGTCCTGGCCGTCGATCAGGATCTCACCGCCACTGATGCTTTCCAGACCGGCAATGCAGTTCATCAGCGTGGATTTACCACAGCCCGATGGACCGACCAGAATCAGGAACTCACCATCCTTGATCGACAGGTCGATGTTCTTGAGGGTGTCCGGCAGATTGCTGCCGTAGGTCTTGTTGACGTTGCGTAATTCGAGAGTCGCCATGATTACCCCTTGACCGCGCCGGCCGTAAGCCCACGCAGGAAATACTTGCCAGCCAGTACGTAGACCAGCAGTGTCGGCAGGCCGGCAATCATCGCCGCCGCCATGTCAACGTTGTATTCCTTGGCACCTGTGCTGGTGTTGACCAGATTGTTCAGAGCCACAGTGATCGGCTGAGAATCGCCGCTGGAGAACACAACGCCGAACAGGAAATCGTTCCAGATCTGGGTGAACTGCCAGATCAGGCAAACCATCACGATAGGCGTGGACATCGGCAGAATGATGCGCCCGAAGATGGTGAAGAAACCGGCACCGTCCAATCGTGCAGCCTTGACCAGCGCATCGGGAATGCTGACGTAGTAGTTACGGAAGAATAGCGTGGTAAATGCCAGTCCGTAGACCACGTGAACAAACACCAGCCCGGTGGTCGTATTGGCCAGCCCCATCTTGCCCAGTGTGAAGGATGCCGGCAGCAGGACGGTCTGAAACGGCAGAAAGCAACCGAACAGCAGCAGACCGAAGAACAGCTGCGAGCCCTTGAAGCGCCACATCGACAGCACATAGCCATTGAGCGCGCCGATTGCGGTGGAGATGATCACGGCCGGAACAGTGATTTTTATCGAGTTCCAGAAATAACCATCGACCAGGTCCCAGGCTTTTATCCAGCCGATTGCAGTCACTACGCTCGGCCAGCTCAACAGGTTGCCGGTGCCGATGTCCTCGGGTGTCTTGAAGCTGGTGAACAGCATCACCACCAGCGGCACCAGATAAATCAGACAGGCCAGCATCAGCACGGCGTAAATCAGAACACGACTGAAGCTGATGCCCGGTTTGCCAACATGACTAGTCATGGCGTTTGGTCCTCAGCTCGGAATACAGATACGGCACCAGAATCGCCAGGATCGCGCCAAGCATCAGAATCGCACTGGCAGAACCCATGCCCATCTGGCCGCGGCTAAAGGTGAACGAATACATGAACATCGCCGGCAGGTCGGATGAGTAACCGGGGCCACCGGCGGTCATCGCGGCTACCAGGTCGAAACTCTTGATCGCAATGTGCGCGAGAATCATCACGGCACTGAAGAACACCGGACGCAGGCTTGGCAGCACGACGCGCCAGTAGATCATCGGCAAACTCGCGCCATCCATCTGGGCCGCGCGAATGATCGACTGATCGACGCCACGCAGACCTGCCAGAAACAACGCCATGACGAAGCCGGAGGACTGCCATACCGCGGCGATGACCAGGCAGTACACCACGCGGTCCTGGTCAATCAGCCAGTCGAAACGGAAACCTTCCCAGCCCCAGTCGCGCAACATTTTGTCCAGGCCCAGGCCTGGGTTGAGCAACCACTTCCAGGCAGTACCGGTGACGATCATCGACAGCGCCATCGGGTACAGGTAGATAGTACGAATCATGCCCTCGCGACGAATCCGCTGGTCCAGCAGGACGGCCAGCAGGACCCCGATCACCAGGCTGATTGCAATGAACATCCCGCCAAAGACCGCAAGGTTCTTGCTTGCCACCCACCAGCGATCGTTGTCCATGAGACGCGCGTATTGCGCCAGACCGACCCATTTATAGGAAGGCAGGAACGTCGAGTTGGTGAACGACAGTGCGAATGTCCAGAGGATATAGCCATAGAAACCCACCAGCACGATGAACATGCTGGGGGCCAGCACCAGTTTTGGTAGCCAGCGTTGCAGCGCATCCATTGGCGAGGCTTTGCTGTTCGCAGCGACAGAGCTCATCGGGAGTATCCCATGCGGTGTATCGAATCCAGGCCGCAGCCGCAGGTGAAATCAACCAGGGATTTCAACACTGCGGACGACGGTTAAAGGCGGTTCAAAACGAATTACTTGGCAGACTTGATCGCAGCGCCCAGCTTTTTGGCTGTTTCGGCCGGATCAGCTTTCGGGTCATTGATGTAGTTGGTCACCACATCGAAGAACGCGCCCTGCACTGCCAGCGTAGTTGCCATGTTGTGCGCCATGCTTGGCTGCAGACCACCGGTTTTCGAATCAGCCAGGAAGTCCTTCGCAGCGGTTTGCGCACACGAGTCGAAACCGTATTTGCTCATGTCGGACAGCATGTCTTCACGAACCGGGATCGAACCCTTGTTGATGCTGAAGACCTTCTGGAAGTCCTCGCCCATGGCGACCTTGGCCAGATCCTGCTGTGCGGCAGTCGTGCCCTTGTCTTTCTGCTTGAACACCGCCAGCGAGTCGATGTTGTAGGTAAAGGCTTTTTCGGTGCCCGGGAAGGCTACGCACTGGTAATCCTTGCCAGCGACCTTTTTGGCTGCGGTCCATTCACTCTTGGCCCAGTCGCCCATGATCTGCATGCCGGCCTTGCCATTGATGACCTTGCCAGCTTCCAGGTTCCAGTCCTGGCCCTTGCCATCGGCATCCATGTAGGTCGCGACTTTCTTGAGTTCGGTGAGCGACTTGACCATTTCTGGGCCGGTCAACGCGCCGTTGTCCAGATCGACCAGAGCTTTCTTGTAGCCGTCAGCCCCCATCACCGAGAGCACGACAGCTTCAAAGACGGTGCTGTCCTGCCAAGGCTGGCCACCGTGGGCGAGCGGGATGAAGCCGGCTTTTTTCAGCTTGTCGCCTGCCGCGTAAAACTCTTCGAGCGTTGTAGGCGCCTTGTCGATACCGGCTTTCTTGAAGACTTCAGGGTTGATCCACAGCCAGTTGACGCGGTGAATGTTCACCGGTACTGCTACGTAATCACCGTCGTACTTCACGGTGTCGGAGACTTTCTTGTCCAGCAGGGAGTCCCACTTCTCGGACTTGGCGACCTCTTTCAGCGCATCGGTATCGAGCAGGCCGGTAGAGGCCCATTCCTGAATATCCGGGCCTTTGATCTGGGCTACACCGGGAGGATTTCCGGCAACCGCACGGCTCTTGAGCACGGTCATGGCCGTGGAGCCGCCGCCGCCTGCAACGGCGCCGTCCTTCCAGGTAAAGCCGTCCTTTTCAACCTGAGCTTTCAGAACATCGACTGCAGCCTTTTCGCCACCCGACGTCCACCAGTGCACGACTTCTACGGTGCCTTTGGATTCAGCGGCGTTAGCGCTCAGAGGGAACAACGAAGCGAGAGAGATGACAACAGCGAGACGTGACATGGAATTCATCGAATTGACCTTTCTTGTTGTTATGCATGAGCAAGTCTGGTGCTTGCGCTTCGTGGGAGTCTAACCAAGCCTGACGCGCCGACAGTAACGAAGGGACGCGTGATTGTCACAGAATGGTGACAATTGAAATCCCGGTGCAATCGCTAGCCAAAAGCCACTGTGCAGCGCGTCATTCCACAGTTCTCGGCAGGTACAATGTTACCCGCAACCCTCCGTCACGCAGGTTCTGCAGGCTGACTTCGCCGCCATGACTGTGGGCAATGTTGCGAGCGATGCCCAAGCCGAGACCGTAGCCCTGCTGCTGATTGCCTGCCAGACGGAAATGCGGTTCGAAAACGTGTTCGAGACGCTGCTCGGGAACGCCAGGACCTTCGTCATCGACATGCAGTACGAACGCCTGGGCATCGTCCTCGACTTTCAGATGCGCGCGATCACCGTATTTGAGCGCGTTATCGATCAGGTTGCCGATGCAGCGCTTGAGCGCCAGCGGTTTGCCTGAATAGGCAGCCTGAGCCTCACCCTGCTGCGTGACCCGCCCATTACCGTCAGCAAGCAGCCAGGGTTCGACCAGACATTCAAGCAGCGCGTTGAGGTCTACCGGCTCGATGTTTTCATGAATATCAGTGTCCTTGACGCACTGCAGCGCGCCTTTGACCAGCAGCTCCAGTTCATCCAGGTCGCGACTGAATTTGCGTTGCAGTTGCTCGTCCTCGAGCAGCTCGACCCGCAAGCGCAAACGGGTGATGGGCGTACGCAAATCATGGGAAATGGCACTGAACAACTGCCCCCGCTCGGTCAGGTAGCGACTGATCCGTGTGCGCATGGCATTGAACGCCCGGCTGACCTCGATGACTTCGCTGCCGCCGCCCTCGACCACAGGTTCGACGTCCGCGCCCAGGGACATGTCCCGTGCGGCCCGCGCCAGACGCTTGAGCGGGCGGCTCTGCCAGTGCACCAGCAAGCCGATGAACAACAGCAGAAATGCGCTGGTCAGGACAATGAACGAGACCTGCTGAAGAGGCAGCTCCTGCTCCTCCAGCGAGGTGTAGGGTTCGGGCAGCAGCGAGGCAATGTAGAACCACTCGCCCGGCGCCATTTCGATTTGCGTGACCAGCACCGGCGGGTTCACCGGCTCGAGTGTCAGCGCGTAATGCGCCCACGAACGCGGCAGCTCGTCGAGCTTCAGGCCGCTGTTGAAGATCCGCAGTTCTTCGGGCCGCGCGAACCATACGGTGATGTCCGGACCATTGCCCAGTCGCTGGCGCAGCACCTCGCCCACCACGTCCAGCACCGCCTGCTTGCGAGGGGTGGGCTGCATGATCTGCATGTCCAGCGGGTGATCGTTGAGTGACACCACGAACCGTGTGCCACCCATACTGCGTAACTGGTCGAGCACCATGGGCCGGTAAGCCAGCGGCAATGAGCGAAAGTAGCTGACACTGGCCGCCATCGAGTACGCCAGACTGCGCGCACTGGTCACCAGGCCTTCCATCTGCGTGGCACGCAACTGTGACAGCCAGATCACGCTGGACAGCGCCTGCGCCAAAAAAACTGCCAGCAAGGTCAGCAGCAACATGCGCCCCAGCAACGAGCGCGGCAGCGGCAGGCCGGTTCTCTTCGTGCCTGCCCCTGTCGGTTTAATAGCCGTTGCCCGCTTGCGAGTTGACGTTTGCGGCCAGCAGGTAACCACTGCCGCGAATGGTGCGGATCAGACGCGGTGACTTGCCGGTGTCGCGCAGACGCTGACGCAGGCGACTGACCGCCATGTCGACGATGCGCTCCAGCGGCATCAACTCACGCCCACGTGTGGCATTGCCGATGGTGTCGCGGTCGAGAATCTGCTGGGGGTTGTCGAGAAACAGTTTGAGCAGTGCGAAGTCGGCGCCGGACAGAATCACCTCTTCGCCGTCATTGTGAAACAGCCGGTGGCTGACCATATCGAGTCGCCACTCATCAAACAGGATCACGTCGCCACCCGGACGCTCCTGACCGAACTGGGCACGTCGCAACAGCGCCTTGATGCGGGCCTGAAGCTCGCGCGGGCTGAACGGCTTGCCAAGGTAATCATCGGCCCCCAGTTCCAGACCGATGACCCGGTCGGCTTCGTCCGAGCTGGCGGTCAACATGATGATCGGCACATGCGGCTGACGCGGGTGCTGGCGGATCCAGCGACACAGACTGAAACCGTCTTCATCGGGCAGCATGACGTCCAGGATCAGCAGATCGCTTGGTTCGTCATTGAACGCTCGACGGAAATCCGCGCCATCGCCCACTGTGCGCACCTGAAAACCGGCGCGGCTCAGGTAGGTGTCCAGCAACTCGCGAATTTCCTGATCGTCATCCACCAACAGGATCGATTTACTGACTGAGCTCAAGTTGAAGCGTCCTTGTCTGGCTGTTAATTTTTGTTGTTATGCCATATCGCTCAGATCTGCGCACCAAACGCCTGCTGCAGGGCCACGCCTGAACCCATGAGGCCCGGGTATTCGGCCGTGACCAGCCACACCGGCAGGCCATTGAAATAGTCGCTCATGACGCCCTTCTCGGCCATGGCGCGCTTGAACCCGCTGTTGATGAAGAACTCAGTGAAGCGCGGCACCACGCCGCCGACGATATAAACCCCGCCGAGGCTGCCCAGGGCCAACACATGGTTGCCGACCACTCTGCCGAGAAACACGCAGAATTGTTCCAGCACTGCCGCAGCTACCGGGTCGCCCGAGAGCGCAGCGGTAGTGATCGCCGCAGGCGATTTGAGCACCGGCTCGATGTCGTCCAGCGCGCAGCTGACTTGATACAGCAACAGTAAGCCCGCACCGCTGAGCACGACTTCGGCGCTGACATGTTCATGCTCGGCCATCAGCCGCGTCCACAGCAGCGCCTCACGCGCGGTGCCGATGGGCAGGTCGGCATGACCGCCCTCGCCCGGCAACGCCATCCAGCGACTGCCTTCGAGTTTGATCAGCGTACCGACGCCCAGCCCGGTCCCCGGCCCCACCACCACGCGCGGCCGATCAGGCTTGCCGACACCGTGGCAGACCGTCAGGTATTCATCATCCTTGAGCCGGGTCATGCCCAGCGCCATGGCGGTGAAATCGTTGATCAGCAGCAGTTCATCGACCTGCAGGTCGGCGCAGAACGCCTTGCGGCTCAATTGCCAGTGGCTGTTGGTGAACTGGAAAAAATCGCCATCGACAGGCCCGGCCACCGCCAGGCACACATGACCGATATCGCCGCGCTGCAGCTCCAGGTCCTGCAGATAGACTTCGATGGCCTTCTCCGGGCCCGCGTAGTCAATGGTCGGGAATACCCGGACAGAATGCAGAGTGTCGTCTTCCCAAATGGCAAAACGTGCATTGGTACCGCCTATATCACCGACCAGGGCCAACTTCACTTAAGCGTCTCCAGACTAGAGGTAAAGGCGCTGGCGCCTTGCTCTGCGGAGCTGAAGGCCATGCGCATGAATCCAAAAAGCTCGCGACCGCAGCCGACACTGTTGTCGATCTGGTTGATGGCCGGTTCTCTGGCGGCCAATTCTGACGCTTCGACCAGCACTTGTAACGTGCCTTTTACACCATCCACGCGAATCACATCGCCATTGCGTACCAGCGCCAATGGGCCACCATCGAACGCCTCCGGGCAGACATGGATCGCCGCCGGGATCTTGCCCGAAGCGCCCGACATGCGTCCATCGGTGACCAGCGCAACCTTGAACCCGCGATCCTGAAGGACACCCAGAAACGGCGTCATCTTGTGCAGCTCGGGCATGCCGTTGCAACGCGGGCCCTGGAAGCGCATCACGGCGACGAAATCGCACTCCAGCTCGCCGGCCTTGAAAGCGTCGGCCAGCTCTTTCTGATCCTGGAACACCTTGGCCGGTGCTTCGACGATCTGATGCTCCGGAGCCACCGCGGACACTTTCATCACGCCGCGCCCCAGGTTGCCTTCCATGACCCGCAGCCCACCTTCCGGCGAGAACGGACGGGCCACCGGGCGCAGTATATTTTCATCGAGGCTTTCGAGCGGCCCTTCACGCCAGACCAGTTTGCCGTCCTCCAGGAACGGCTCCTTGGTGTAACGGCTGAGTCCATAACCGGCCACGGTATTGA
This sequence comes from Pseudomonas cerasi, assembly GCF_027983475.1. Classification (NCBI taxonomy): domain Bacteria; kingdom Pseudomonadati; phylum Pseudomonadota; class Gammaproteobacteria; order Pseudomonadales; family Pseudomonadaceae; genus Pseudomonas; species Pseudomonas cerasi. Next base: position 273,704 of record NZ_JAQJVM010000001.1, on the reverse strand, counting down.
CGTTTTCGTGCAGCAGACCGGCAGCCAGCAGCTCGCGGATCAGGAACGACATGCCGCCTGCCGCCTGGAAGTGGTTGATATCGGCTTTGCCGTTGGGGTAGACGTGACTCAGGGTTGGCACCACTTCCGACAGATCGGCCATGTCCTGCCAAGTCAGTTGAATGCCAGCAGCCTGAGCAATGGCCGGCATGTGCAGCGTATGGTTGGTCGAGCCACCTGTCGCGTGCAGCGCAACGATGGAATTGACCAGCGAGCGCTCGTCGACGATTTCGCCGATCGGCATGAAGCTGCCACTCTGCTTGGTCAGACGCGTCACCTGGCGGGCCGCCTCTGCGGTCAGCGCATCACGCAATGGCGTGTAGGGATTGACGAACGAAGCACCAGGAAGGTGCATGCCCATGACTTCCATCAGCAACTGGTTGGTATTGGCGGTGCCGTAGAAGGTGCAGGTTCCCGGACCGTGATACGACTTCATTTCCGAGTCGAGCAGCTCTTCGCGGGTGGCCTTGCCTTCCGCATAACGCTGCCGTACGTCGGCTTTTTCCTTGTTGGAGATGCCTGAAACCATCGGTCCGCCGGGCACGAAAATGGTCGGCAGATGACCGAATCGCAATGCGCCCATCATCAGACCCGGCACAATCTTGTCGCAGATGCCCAGCATCATGGCGGCGTCGAACATGTTGTGTGACAAGGCAATCGCCGTGGACATGGCAATCACTTCACGACTGGCAATCGCCAGTTCCATGCCCGGCTCGCCCTGGGTGACGCCATCGCACATGGCCGGTACACCGCCGGCAAACTGACCGACCGAACCAATGTCACGTAATGCCTGTTTGATCTGGGCTGGAAAGTGTTCGTAGGGCTGATGCGCCGAGAGCATCTCGTTGTAGGAAGAGACGATTGCCACGTTGGCGGCGTTCATCAGACGCAGGCTTTGCTTGTCTTCCGGTCCGCAGGCGGCGACGCCGTGGGCAAAGTTGGCGCATTGGAGCTTGCCGCGCATCGGGCCATCGCTCGCTGCGCCGCGAATCAATTGAAGGTAGCGCTGACGGGTATCGCGACTGCGGGCGATGAGACGCTCGGTTACTTCAAGGACGCGGGGATGCATGTGATGAACTCCAGGCTAACGTCTAAGGTCACCCGTAAAGACGGCTCCGGTTTTCGAGCAGTGACTGTCAGGGAGCAAAACCCTGATCTCGATCAACTGGGAGTGCCTTTCAGGCTTGTAGTTGTAGATAAAACAAAATATTGCCACTAAAAAGGCTTGTTTTCTATTTCTATGAGAATAATCTTGTAATTCCAACAACAAATTCAGAAGGACGGCTGTATGACTCTTCGTATTGCAATCAACGGTTTTGGCCGAATCGGCCGCAACGTCCTACGCGCACTGTATACCCAAGGCTACCGTCAGGACCTGCAGGTCGTCGCCATCAACGATCTTGGCGACAGCGAAATGAACGCACACCTGCTGCGCTTCGACACTGTACACGGCCCTTTCAGCGGCACGGTCGAGTGTGACAAGGACAGCCTGACCGTCAATGGTGACCGTATTTCGGTCAGTGCCATCCGCAATCCGGCCGAGCTGCCGTGGAAAGCGCAGGACATCGACGTGGTGTTCGAATGCACCGGTCTGTTCACCAGCCGCGACAAGGCTGCCGCGCACCTCACCGCCGGTGCACGCAAGGTGATTATCTCCGCGCCAGCCAGCGGTGCCGATGCCACCATCGTCTATGGTGTCAACCACGACACGCTGCGCCAGTCGCACCAGATCATCTCCAGCGCCTCGTGCACCACCAACTGCCTGGCCCCGGTCGCTCAAGTGCTGCATCGCGAGCTGGGTATCGAAAACGGCCTGATGACCACCATTCATGCCTACACCAACGACCAGAACCTGATCGATGTCTATCACACCGATCCGTACCGCGCCCGCTCGGCGACGCAGTCGATGATCCCGAGCAAGACCGGCGCTGCCGAAGCGGTGGGCCTGGTACTGCCGGAGCTGGCAGGCAAACTCACCGGCATGGCGGTACGCGTACCGGTCATCAACGTTTCGCTGGTCGACCTGACCGTGACCCTGAAGCGTGAAACCACGGTCGATGAAGTCAACGCGCTGCTGAAAGAAGCCAGTCAGCATTCCAAAGTGCTCGGTTACAACGCCCTGCCGCTGGTCTCCCACGACTTCAACCACAACCCGCTGTCGTCGATCTTCGATGCCAACCACACCAAGGTCAGCGGCAAGCTGCTCAAGGTACTGTCGTGGTACGACAACGAATGGGCGTTCTCCAATCGCATGCTCGACAACTGCCTGGCACTGCATAACGCGCAGTAACGGCGCAGCCGCGCTGAAGCATGTGCAGCGAGAGGTGTCCGGGTCATGGACGCTCGCGACCATGCTCAGCGCATGGCAGATCGATGCACTGCGGGTGGTGAAACTGTGCAGGCATGAAAAAGCGCCCGGTGCTGTTAAGCTGACCGGGCTCCCCGAACCTGCCTGTAGAGACCATGACGTACAAACCACCCGGCTCAAGACTTTCACGCCTTTTATACGGCATCCTCGCCTATACCGCGTTGGGCATAGGCATCGTTGCGATCTTCGTTCCCGGCCTGCCAACCACCGAGTTCATTCTGCTGGCCGCCTGGGCGGCAACACGCAGTTCGCCGCGGCTGAACGCCTGGCTGGAAAACCACCGCGTGTTTGGGCCCATACTGTACAACTGGCGTAATGGCCGACTGGTCGCGCGCAAGGCCAAGATCAGCGCCACCATCAGCATGCTCGTCTGTGCCGTGGTGATGCTGAGCCTGATCGGCCATGCCTGGTGGCTGTACCTGGCACTCTCGGGGATGGCGCTGGGCAATCTATGGATCTGGTCGAGGCCGGAACCGGACAAGATCGATCGTTAAGCGCAGGCATGAAGCGAGCAGTACTCTGCGCAAGGCTGAACCGTCCGCTCGCGAGGGGTGTCTGACTGAGCACACTCACCACTTGATGGAGTCACTTCATGTACGAGCCAGGCCATCTGCACCTCACCCACGTGGCGCTTCAACCGTCGGATATCAGCTATGACATCCACTTGCGCTACAACGTGGAGGAAGATCCCAAGCAAGGCACGTCCATGCACTTCACCATGCAGGGCGCAATCAACGGCAAGTCGTTCGAAGAGCAATTCCAGCTGCCCCGTGACCTCGCCTTCAACTTCGCCCACGACGCGAGTCGCATCGCAATAAGGCACGGCTTGCCCAACTCGGCCGCACTGCCCATCGCCCAGCACAAGGACTACGACCGAATGTTCGCGGACATTCGCGACAAACTCCACGCCAAGTCAGGTGACCCGGTGAAGCCGGAGCATCTGGAGTAAGCCAGCGCTGTCGAGGCCCGTAGAACGCCAGCGGGCAGTAGCGGGAGGAATCAAATCAGGCACGGAAAACACCATCGTGCCCACGCTGGAGCGTGAGCAGCGATAGGTGTGTGCAAGTCCACAAGCGGATTTCACCAAACCTGCCGCCACAAGGCATACTTGCCGCCTTCTCATTCGCGAACCGTCATCGCCCCATGCGCATCCATGTCAGCTTCATCGACCGCGTCGGTATCACCCAGGAAGTGCTGGCGATTCTGGGTGGACGCAATCTGAATCTGGACGCAGTGGAGATGGTGCCGCCCAATGTGTACATCGATGCGCCGACGCTCAGCCATCAGATGCTCGAAGAGCTCAAGGACGCGCTGTTTCGGGTCAGAGGTGTGGAAGCGATCACTGTGGTCGATATCCTTCCGGGGCAGCGTCGCCACCTGCAACTGGACGCGTTGCTAGCCGCCATGACTGACCCGGTGCTGGCTCTGGACAGCGCCGGGCACGTGCTGCTGGCCAACCCGGCACTCATCGCGCTGATTGGCCGGGAGCCCGCGGGTGAATCCATCGGTGAGCTGTTCAGCGACCCCAGTCTGCATGTCGCGTTGCTGGAAAACGGCTTTCGTCTGCCGCTGCGCGAGATCAACCTGAACGGTGAAGCCCTGCTGCTGGACGCCACGCCGATTACCGAAGCCGGCGCGCTGATTACCCTGTACCTGCCCAGCCGAATCGGCGAACGCCTGTCGGCCTTGCACCATGATCACGCCGAAGGTTTCGACGCCTTGCTTGGCGACTCAGCCGCCATTCGCACCCTCAAGGCACGGGCGCAACGGGTGGCGGCGCTGGATGCACCGCTGCTGATTCAGGGTGAAACCGGCACCGGCAAAGAGTTGGTTGCCCGCGCCTGTCACGCCAGCAGCGCCCGCCACGGCGAGCCGTTCCTGGCTCTGAACTGCGCAGCGCTGCCGGAAAACCTCGCTGAAAGCGAACTGTTCGGCTATGCCCCGGGGGCCTTTACCGGGGCCCAGCGTGGCGGTAAACCGGGGCTGATGGAACTGGCCAACCAAGGCACCGTATTCCTCGATGAAATCGGCGAAATGTCACCCTATCTGCAAGCCAAATTGCTGCGTTTTCTCAACGATGGCAGCTTCCGCCGCGTCGGTGGCGATCGGGAAGTAAGGGTCAATGTGCGCATTCTCAGCGCCACCCACCGCGATCTGGAAAAAATGGTCAGCGAAGGCTCCTTCCGTGAAGACCTGTTCTACCGCCTCAACGTCCTCAATCTGGAGGTTCCGCCGTTGCGCGAGCGCGGTCAGGACATTCTGTTACTGGCCCGATACTTCATGGAACAGGCGTGCGCACAGATTCAGCGTCCGGTCTGCAGGCTCGCACCCGGCACCTACCCTGCCCTGCTCGGCAACCGCTGGCCAGGCAACGTGCGGCAATTGCAAAACGTGATTTTTCGCGCGGCCGCCATCTGCGAACACACTCAAGTGGATATAGGCGACCTGGATATCGCTGGCACCGCCGTGGCGCGTCAGAACGACAGCTCGATCGACAGTCTCGAACATGCCGTCGAAACCTTTGAGCGGAATCTGCTGGAAAAGCTCTATGCGGACTACCCTTCCACCCGCCAACTGGCCAATCGCCTGCATACCTCGCACACCGCAATCGCTCATCGCCTGCGAAAATATGGAATTCCCGACAAGCGTTAGTCGATTAGCGTCATTTATCGAAAATATATTCCGAGAAGTTTCATTTAATAACTAATCTGCCGATAACGATCTGGTATTGTCCATGAACCTCTTATCATCCATTTGAATGGATGTCCGTAGTGTGATTACGGCCGTAATGGCATAAAGGTCAGGTAGTACCGGGAAGTCATATGCCAACCTCGCCAGTGGACCGCCCGCTCGTCGATGCTCAGTCTCGCGCTGAAAAAATCGTCGAATCCCGCCGCCAGAAAATCCTCCTCAAGACTGGTGCACTGCAGGATGCCATTTTCAACAGCGCCTATTTCTCCAGCATCGCAACAGACGAACACGGCGTTATCCAGATATTCAATGTCGGCGCCGAACGCATGCTCGGTTATCACTCCGAGGACGTTGTCGACAAAATCACACCTGCCGACATCTCCGACCCCGCCGAGCTCATCATCCGCGCAGCAGCCCTCAGCCATGAACTCAACACCCCCATCACGCCGGGCTTCGAGGCTCTGGTGTTCAAGGCTTCGCGTGGCATCGAAGACATCTACGAACTCACCTACATCCGCAAGGATGGCAGCCGCCTGTCGGCCATGGTCTCGGTCACATCGCTGCGCGACAGCGCCGAAACCATCATCGGTTATCTGCTGATCGGCACCGACAACACTGCGCGCAAACAGGAAGAAGAAGCTCAGGCATTGCTGGATCAGCGCTTGCGGGACCAACAGTTCTATACCCGCTCGCTGATCGAATCGAACATCGATGCGCTGATGATGACCGACCCGCAAGGCATCATTTCCGACGTCAACAAGCAGATGATGGCGCTGACCGGACGCACCCGCGACGAATTGATCGGTGCGCCCTGCAAAAACTTCTTCACCGACCCGGCGAGTGCCGATGCCGCGATCAAGCGCGTGCTCAGCGAGCACAAGGTCAGTGACTACGAACTTACCGTGCGGGCCTATGACGGCACTGAAACCGTGGTGTCCTACAACGCTGCCACGTTTCACGACCGTGACCGCAAGCTCAAGGGTGTCTTCGCCGCAGCCCGCGACGTGACCGAGCGCAAGCGTTTCGAGCGAACACTGGAAGAAAAGAATATCGAGCTGGAACACGCCAGCCACATGAAGTCCGAGTTTCTTGCCACCATGTCGCACGAACTGCGCACGCCGCTGAACGCCGTGATCGGTTTTTCCGAGGCACTCAGGGACGGCATGGTCGGCGACATGACTGATGCCCAGCGACGCTACATAGGCGATATCTTCAATAGCGGCCAGCATCTGTTGTCACTGATCAATGACATTCTCGACCTGTCCAAGGTCGAGGCCGGCATGATGACGCTGGAGCTCGAATCGGTGGATCTGGACGAACTGCTCGGCAACAGCCTGCTGATCGTTCGCGAGCAAGCGGCACTGCAACATATCCAGCTGAAGCTGGAAACAGAGGCCGACTTCGGCGTGCTTGAGCTCGACCGGCGCAAGACCAAACAGATCGTCTACAACCTGCTGGCCAACGCCGTGAAATTCAGCGAGCCCGGTGGGTGGGTGACACTGGCGGTGCGTCTGGTGCCGCTTGCTCAGGCAGGCCTTATCGACGGTGACTGGCCGACATACGGATTTGCGCTTCCCTCCAGCGACTGTGAGCAGTTTCTGGAACTGAGTGTCAGCGACACCGGAATCGGCATCGCCCAAAGCGACATGAACAAGCTGTTCAAGGCGTTCAGCCAGATCGACAGCGGCCTGGCACGCAAATTCGAAGGCACCGGACTGGGCCTGGCGATGGTCAAGCAGCTCGCCGAACTTCACGGCGGCTGCGTCGCAGTGGCCAGCGTGAAAGACCTCGGCGCACGCTTCGTTGTGTGGCTGCCCATCCGCTCACCTGAATCAGCGGAGACACGATGGCCCAGATCCTGATCATTGAAGACAACGCGGCGAATATGCGTCTGGCAGAGCTGTTGCTGACCAGCGCCGGGCACGCTGTGCTGTCGGCCGTCGATGCCGAAAGCGGCCTGAAACTGGCTCGCGAGCGCCAGCCCGACCTGATCCTGATGGACATCCATCTGCCGGAAATGGACGGCCTGACCGCCACGTCGCTATTGAAGAAAGACGCCGGCACAGCCGCGATCCCGGTGATCGCACTGACCGCGATGGCCATGAAGGAAGACAAGGAGAAGATCCGCCTGGCGGGCTGCAACGCTTATGTTATCAAGCCGTTGCGCTACAAGGAGTTGTACCGGGTCATCGACACCCTGCTGGAAAAAAATCTGCCTCAACAGTCCATTACCTGAGCATTCGATATGACCCAGAGCGCCGCGACCATCCTGATTATCGATGACGACGTCCATGTCCGGGACCTGCTGGAGGTGCTCTTGCAGAACCAGGGTTATCGGACACTGACGGCGGAATCAGGCGAGCTGGCGCTGGCCATGGTCAAACAACAGGCACCCGACCTGATCCTGCTCGATATCATGATGCCGGGCATGGACGGCTATGAAGTCGCCACCCAGCTCAAGGCCGAAAAGGGCACCGCCAATATACCGATCATCATGCTCTCGGCTCTCGACGAGCAGAGTGCCCGCCTCTCGGGACTGGAGGCCGGGGCCGAGGAATACCTCAACAAGCCTGTGGACAGCGCCGAACTGTGGCTGCGTGTGCGTAATCTGCTGCGCCTCAAGTCCTTTGGCGACTACCTGAAAAGCCACAGCCTGATCCTCGAAGACCAATTGCAGCAGCGCACCATCGATCTCGAGCGCTTTCGCACGGTGATGGACGCTTCCGAAGACGCGATTTTCCTGATCAACCGCAACACCATGAGCCTGATCGAATTCAACCGCCGCGCCTGCCAGTTGCTCGGCTACACCGCTGAGGAACTGTCACACAAGACGCCTGCCGAACTGGGCGAAACGTCCATGGAGCAGCTTGAGGTCGTGTACGACCAGATCATTGCCGGCAAAGGCCCCAGCGAGCCATTGGAAACCCAGATTCGCGACAAGAGTGGCCGGGATGTCGAGGTCGAAATCCATCGTCAGGCGTACCGCACCGGCGAGGACTGGGTCATCGTCGGCATCGTGCGCGACATCACCCGGCGCAAGGAAAGCGACCAACGCCTGCTGACCATGGCCCACTACGACACGCTGACCGGCCTGCCCAACCGGGACCTGTTCTTTACCAGCCTGCAAATGGGCATGACCCAGGCGGCCATCAGTCGCTGGAAGCTGGCGGCCCTGACGGTCAATATCGACGGTTTCAAGAACATCAACGAAACCTGGGGGCATGTGCTGGGCGATGAGGTGCTGCTGGAAGTCAGCCGCCGACTGTCGAACTGCCTGAATGCCAGCGACACCCTTGGCCGCGTGGACGGCGATCAGTTCGCCCTGATTCTGATGCTTCGTCCCGGCCAGGCGGATACCCGGCAAACGCTCGAGCGCATCCGCAACGCATTGCGAGCGCCCTTCCACATAGAAGGCCAGAGCCTGGTCATGACCGCCAGCATCGGTATTGCGCTGTACCCGGAGGACGGCGAAGACTCACGCGAGCTGATCAGACACGCCTACACCGCCATGAACAGCGCCCGAAAAATCGGCCCGGACAACTACCGGTTCTATACGCCGCAGATGAACGCCGATGTTTCGGCACGCCTGGACCTTGAGACTGCCCTGCGCGAAGCCGTGCGTAATCAGTCCTTCGAAATCGTCTACCAACCCAAGCTGGACCTGAACAACGACCGCATATGCGGGCTTGAGGCGCTGTTGCGCTGGCCACGCCCAGGCCATCCAGGCGTTTCGCCCGCTGTATTCGTTCCTGTGCTGGAAAGCCTCGGCCTGATCGGTGAAGTCGGCAACTGGGTGGTCGACAGCGTCTGCGCGCAAATCGCGCGCTGGCAACGCTCCGGGCTGGGATTGTTTCAGGTAGCGGTCAACATTTCGGGGCAACAGATTTCCAGCAGCAGCCTGGTTGCCGACATTCGTCAGGCCCTCGAAAAACACAATGTTGCGCCGCAGTGGCTTGAGGTCGAACTGACAGAAAGTTCGCTGATGGAAAATACCACTCACACCATCGCCACCCTGGGAGCGTTGCGGGCCAATCGCGTGAGTATTTCCATCGATGACTTCGGCACCGGCTATTCAAGCCTGGCGTACCTGCGCCGCTTTCCTATCGACAAGCTTAAAATCGACATCGCATTCATTCGTGAAGTGACCAGCAATCCACAGGACGCGGCCATTGCCAGAGCCATCATCGAGCTGGCTCACAGCCTCGACCTGCAGGTGATCGCCGAGGGTGTGGAAACCCCGGAGCAACTGGCGTTCCTGAGGGAAAACCACTGTGATCAAATCCAGGGCTATCTGATCAGCAAGCCGCTGCCGCTTGAAGAGCTCGAAACATTTTTGTGCTCACCGGAAAAGAAAGCTGCGTCAAGTAAAGGGTGACGCTCGACCGATGCGTCCGACCTGCTTGAAAACGATGACCACTGCGGGATGGATACACTCACTGCAACCCATTCGTAACGAAAACGCTCCACTGTAACGATTTCACTCCAAAACACCTCATTCCGTGCGTATCAAGGCCTTGATCAGTCAGGTATTTTCAAATACCTAACGACTGTAGCGTTTTCGCTACACCCAAGATCTACAGGCTCAGTTAAAAAACATACAACCCGTTGATTTAATTAAAAAAACAAAACATGGCCGCTAAATTGCTAAGCCATATCTCATATTGTTCGCGTGCTGCGCGAGCCCTGTTCTCCTAGGAGTTTGTATGAGCGATTTGCGATTCACCGTTGACCATGAATGGCTGCGTGCCGAAACCGACGGCAGCGTGACGGTCGGCATTACGCCCTACGCGCAGGAATCGCTGGGCGATGTGGTCTTCGTGCAGCTCCCGGAATTACAGGCCTACACTCAACACGCTGAAGTGTCAGTGGTGGAATCAGTGAAAGCGGCCAGCAGCATCAACATGCCGCTGGACGGTGAAGTCGTCGAGGTCAATTCCGCCCTCGACGCCACACCGGAGCTGGTCAATGAAGATGCCCTCGGTGCGGGCTGGTTCTTCCGCTTCGTTCCACAAGATGCCAACGCCATTCACGGCCTGCTGGATCAGGACGCCTACGACCGCCTGATCAAAGCCAACGCCGAAGCCTGAGGAGCACGCCATGACTGACCGTATTGAACTGACCACTGCCAACGAATTCATCGCCCGTCACATTGGCCCCCGGGCGGCCGACGAGCAGGCCATGCTGCAAACACTGGGTTTCGATTCAATTGATGCGCTGAGCGAAAGCGTCATTCCGGAAAGCATCAAGGGCACCAGCGTTCTGAACCTGCCTGCCGGACAGAGCGAAGCCGATGCGCTGGCCTCCATCAAGGCCATCGCCAGCAAGAATCAGCTGTTCAAGACCTACATCGGCCAGGGTTACTACAACACCCACACGCCAGCACCGATCCTGCGCAACCTGCTGGAAAACCCGGCCTGGTACACCGCCTACACGCCCTATCAGCCAGAAATTTCCCAAGGCCGCCTGGAGTCACTGCTCAATTTCCAGACACTGATCAGCGACCTCACCGGCCTGCCGATTGCCAACGCCTCTCTGCTCGACGAAGCCACCGCGGCCGCCGAGGCAATGACCTTTTGCAAACGCTTGAGCAAAAACAAGGCTAGCCAACAGTTTTTCGCGTCCAGCCACTGCCACCCGCAGACCCTCGACGTGCTGCGTACCCGCGCCGAGCCGCTGGGCATCACCGTGGTCGTAGCCGACGAGCACGAGCTGGGCGATGTCAGCGATTACTTCGGCGCGCTGCTGCAATACCCGGCCAGCAATGGTGACGTATTCGATTACCGCGAGCTGGTCGAGCGCTTCCACGCGGCCAATGCACTGGTCGCCGTGGCTGCCGACCTGCTGGCCCTCACCCTGCTGACCCCGCCAGGCGAATTCGGCGCTGACGTGGCAATCGGGAGCGCGCAACGCTTCGGCGTGCCGCTGGGCTTCGGTGGCCCGCATGCGGCCTACTTCTCGACCCGCGATGCCTTCAAACGTGACATGCCCGGCCGTCTGGTCGGCGTGTCGGTAGATCGTCACGGCAAGCAGGCCCTGCGTCTGGCCATGCAGACCCGCGAACAGCATATTCGTCGCGAGAAGGCCACCAGCAACATCTGCACCGCGCAGGTGCTGCTGGCCAACATCGCCAGCATGTACGCGGTCTATCATGGTCCGCGCGGCCTGACACAGATCGCCAATCGCGTTCACCACCTGACCGCAATTCTGGCTGAAGGCCTGAGCAGCCTGGGCCTGAAGGCCGAGCAGGCATTTTTCTTCGACAGCCTGACCCTGCACACCGGCGGCAGAACCGCTGCACTGCATGCCGCCGCACGCGCCAGGCACATCAACCTGCGCGAAATCGATGACCAGCGTCTGGGTCTGTCGCTGGACGAAACCACCTCGCAGTCGGCCGTCGAAACCCTGTGGGCAATCTTCGCCAGCGAAGGCCAGAGCCTGCCGGACTTCGCCGCATTGGCAGACAGCGTGCAATCGCGTCTGCCGGCCGGGCTGTTGCGTCAGTCAGCGATCCTCAGCCACCCGGTGTTCAACCGCTATCACTCGGAAACCGAGCTGATGCGCTACCTGCGCAAACTGGCCGACAAGGACCTGGCGCTGGATCGCACCATGATTCCGCTGGGCTCGTGCACCATGAAGCTCAACGCTGCCAGCGAAATGATCCCGGTGACCTGGGCCGAGTTCGGCAACCTGCACCCGTTTGCTCCGGCCGAGCAAAGCGCCGGTTACCAGCAACTGACCGACGAACTGGAGGCCATGCTCTGTGCGGCCACCGGTTATGACGCGATCTCGCTGCAGCCGAACGCCGGTTCACAGGGTGAATACGCCGGACTGCTGGCGATTCGCGCCTATCACCAGAGCCGTGGCGATGAACATCGCGACATCTGCCTGATCCCGTCCTCGGCGCACGGTACCAACCCGGCGACTGCCAACATGGCGGGTATGCGCGTCGTAGTGACTGCTTGTGATGCACGCGGCAACGTCGACATCGAAGACCTGCGCGCCAAGGCCATTCAGCATCGTGACCAGCTTGCGGCAATCATGATCACTTACCCGTCGACCCACGGCGTGTTCGAAGAAGGCATTCGCGAAATCTGCGGCATCGTTCATGACAACGGTGGCCAGGTCTACATCGATGGCGCAAACATGAACGCCATGGTTGGTCTCTGCGCTCCAGGCAAGTTCGGCGGCGACGTGTCGCACCTCAACCTGCACAAGACGTTCTGCATCCCCCACGGCGGTGGCGGCCCGGGCGTTGGCCCGATCGGCGTCAAATCCCATCTCGCCCCGTTCATGCCCGGCCATGCACGCATGGAGCGCAAGGAAGGCGCGGTCTGCGCAGCACCGTTCGGCAGCGCCAGCATTCTGCCCATTACTTGGATGTACATCCGCATGATGGGCGGTGACGGCCTCAAACGCGCTTCGCAACTGGCGATTCTCAACGCCAACTACATCTCGCGCCGCCTGGAGGAGCATTACCCGGTGCTCTACACCGGCAGCAATGGTCTGGTCGCCCACGAGTGCATCCTAGACCTGCGCCCGATCAAGGACAGCAGCGGCATCAGCGTTGACGACGTGGCCAAGCGCCTGATCGATTTCGGCTTCCACGCCCCGACCATGTCGTTCCCGGTCGCCGGGACCTTGATGATCGAGCCGACCGAGAGTGAATCCAGAGAAGAACTGGACCGCTTCTGCGATGCCATGATCAAGATCCGCGAAGAAATCCGCGCAGTTGAAAACGGCACCCTGGACAAGGATGACAACCCGCTGAAAAACGCGCCGCATACCGCTGCGGAAATCGTCGGCCAGTGGAGCCATCCTTACAGCCGCGAACAGGCGGTGTACCCGGTCGATTCGTTGATCGAGAACAAGTACTGGCCTCCGGTCGGTCGTGTCGACAACGTCTTCGGCGACCGCAACCTGGTCTGCGCCTGCCCGTCCATCGAGAACTATCAGGAAGCGTGACAGCCCCCGCCCGGCATTGCCTGATCGCGCTGCGCGCACAGGCCGTGCCATTGGCACGGCCCGCTCAACAAGGAATCGAACATGTCCACAGAATCACTGCTGACCACTCCCCTGCACGCCCTGCACCGCGAACTCGGCGCGAAGATGGTGCCCTTCGCCGGTTACGACATGCCTGTTCAATACCCGGCTGGCGTCATGAAAGAGCACCTGCACACCCGCGCACAGGCCGGTCTGTTCGATGTCTCGCACATGGGCCAGGTTCGCCTCACCGGTACGGACGCGGCCAAGGCACTCGAAGCCCTGGTGCCGGTGGACATCATTGACCTGCCGGTCGGCATGCAGCGTTACGCGATGTTCACCGACGAGAACGGCGGCATTCTCGATGACCTGATGGTGGCCAATCTCGGCAACGACCAGTTGATGCTGGTGGTCAACGCGGCCTGCAAGGATCAGGATCTGGCGCACCTGTGCAAGCATCTGGCCGGGCATTGCAAGATCGAACCACTGTTCGAAGAACGCGCCCTGCTCGCGCTGCAAGGGCCGGCCGCGGTGACCGTACTGGCACGCCTCGCCCCGGAAGTTGCCAAAATGACCTTCATGCAGTTCACCAGCGTCACGCTGCTCGGCGTCAAATGCTATGTCAGTCGCTCGGGCTATACCGGTGAAGACGGCTATGAAATTTCAGTGCCTGCCGAACAGGCTGAAGCCTTGGCACGCCGCCTCCTGGATGAGCCGGAAGTGGCACCGATCGGTCTGGGCGCACGTGATTCGCTGCGACTGGAAGCCGGTCTGTGCCTGTACGGCCATGACATGGACACACACACCTCGCCGATCGAGGCCAGTCTGTTGTGGGCCATTTCCAAAGTGCGTCGCGCCGACGGTGCGCGTGCAGGCGGCTTTCCGGGCGCCGAGCGAATCTTTGCCCAGCAACAGAACGGCGTCAGCAAGAAGCGAGTCGGCCTGCTCCCCCAGGAGCGCACACCCGTGCGTGAAGGTACCGAGATCGTCGATGAACAGGGCGCTGTTATCGGTACCGTATGCAGCGGCGGTTTTGGGCCGTCGCTGACCGGGCCGCTGGCCATGGGTTATCTGCATAACGATTACACGGCGCTGAATACACCTGTCTGGGCAATGGTGCGCGGCAAGAGAGTCCCCATGCTCGTCGCAAAAATGCCTTTTGTTGCGCAACGTTACTTCCGCGGTTAAATAGCGGCGTCAAAAAAACAGCAACACTTCGGTGTTGCTGAAGCGCTGTTCCCCAGCAGTGTTTCGTCAGTATTTCGAACACGTGAACAGCCTGTCATATATGCAAAAAATGCACCTATAAAGTGCAAAATGTTATGACGGATCAATCACCGTGCACGCGGCGCAAACACTGCGCATACAAGGCCAAAACCCCGGAAACAGGGTGCCAAGCAAGGGGGTTGTATTTGTAACGGGACTTGGCGTAGAGTTTCCGAACTGTGTTTGCATGGGTCGCCGAATCTGGACCTGGGCAGTAGCTCTAGGTTTGCTACAACCCGTTCTACGTTTCTTACTTCCTGCAACCAGCCCCAGTGCTCTTTCATACGAAAGAGGCTGTAACCAATTCAAGTCAAGCGTCAAGGAAATAAGAAAATGGCTGAACGTCAGAGCGGTACCGTCAAGTGGTTCAACGACGAAAAAGGTTTTGGTTTTATCACTCCTGAGAGCGGGCCGGATCTGTTCGTACACTTCCGCGCCATTCAGGGTAACGGCTTCAAGAGCCTGAAAGAAGGTCAGAAAGTTACCTTCGTTGCGGTGCAGGGCCAGAAAGGCATGCAGGCTGACGAAGTTCAAGCCGAAGGCTGATAACGACGCACCCACGCAGATACAAGAAAGCCTCTGGCAGCGATGCCAGGGGCTTTTTTGCATGCGGGATTTGCAGGGCTCCGCAAGCGCCCATGAAAAAAGCCGACCCAAGGGTCGGCTTTTTTCAATAAGGCGGACGCATTACCCGGCGCGGCGTAACAGAAGTACCCCGGCCAGCGCACAGGCGGCGGCAGGCAGCAGCACTGCCAGCAAAGGCGGGAAGCCGAACAGCAAGCTCGATGGACCGAGCAGGTCCTGAATGATGCGGAAGGTAAAACCGACCACCACACCGGTGAACACCCGCTGCCCCAGCGTAACCGAACGCAGCGGGCCGAAGATGAACGAGATCGCCATCAGCACCAATGCGACGGTCACCGCCGGTTGCAGGACCTTGGTCCAGAATGCCAGCCAGTAGCGGCCATTGCTCAAGCCCTGATCAGCCAGGTAATGCGCGTAGCTCCAGAGGCCGCTGATGGACAGCGACTCGGGCGGCATGATCACCGTGCTCAGCAGTTGTGGGCTCAGCGCCACGTCCCAACGCTCGACCGGGGTGTTGATGACCTTGGTGCTGCCGTCATTGAAGTGCGTGGTGGTGACGTCCTTCAATTCCCAGTAATCGGTTTTGAAGTTGGCCTCTTTGGCAAAGCTGGAGGTCAGCATGTGGCGCTGATCGTCGAAACGATAACGTGTCACACCGAGCATCAGGCCATTTGGCTGTACCGTGTTGATGTGGATGAACTCATCGCCCTGGCGGTGCCACAGACCATGACGGGCGCTCTGCGCATCACCTGAGCCCTGCGCCAGCGAGCGCGCGGCCTGAGCCTGGTTCTCGGCATAGGGAGCGACGTATTCGCCGACCAGCACGCCCGCGATCATCAGCAGCAGCATAGGCTTCATGACCGCCCAGACGATGCGCCCGATGGACACGCCCGCCGCACGCATGATGGTCAGCTCGCTGCTGCTGGCCAGCGTACCCAGACCGATCAGGCAACCGATCAGGGCGGCCATCGGCAAGGTGTCGTAGACACGACGTGGCGCCGTCAGCATGACGTAGCTGAGGGCATCCGCCAGTGTGTAGGTGTCGCTGATATCGCCCATCTCGTCGATGAACGCGAACAGCGAGACCAGACCCAGAATGATGCCCAGAACCGCGAGAATCGCCAGCAGGACGCTTTTGCCAATGTATCGATCAAGCTTGACCACGAGTCACCTCCGTGACGCTGCGACGACTCGCCATCTTCAGACGCAGAGGCTCCCAATAGAACAGCAACAGTCCGATGGACAGGTAGATGGCATGCACCCACCACATCCCCAGACTGAGTGGCAGCTTGCCTTTCTCCAGCGAACTGCGCACCGAAATCAGAATGGCCAGGTACGACATATACAGCAGGATCGCCGGCAGCAGTTTCAGGTAACGGCCCTGACGCGGATTGACCCGTGACAGCGGAATGGCCATCAGTGTCACGATGAACACCGACAGCGGCAGCGAAATACGCCACTGCAACTCGGCCACGGAACGCGGTGCCGGGTTGCCGATCAGCTCGCTGGTCGGAATGGCTTCACGGTCGGTGATTTCTTCACTGATTTCCGGCTTGGGCAGCATCGCCCCGTAGGTGTCGTACTTGATCACGCGATAGTCGGCCGCCCCGGGATTGCCGTCATAGCGATAGCCGTTCTCGAGGATCAGGAAGCGACTGCCGTTGGGCCGTACCTCCTGGTGGCCCTTCTCCGCGACCAGCACGGTGATGCCGTTGTCCTTGCTCTTGTCGCTGGACATGCGCTTTTCAGAGATGAACACACCGGCCAGTTGCGAGCGGTCCTCCGACAGCTCCTTGGTGTAGGTGATACGCGTACCGTCGCGCAGCGCCTGAAAACGGCCCGGCACCAGCGTGTCGAACTCGGTCATGGCGTCCTGCTGATTGATCAGCAGCGAAAACTGCGTAGCGCCCTGCGGAGCCAGGCTGAAGCTCAGCCAGGCAACCAGCAGACCGACCAGCGTGGCCGGCCCCATGGTGATGGCCAGCAGACGCTGCTGACTCATGCCGGTGGCGGCCAGCACGGTCATCTCGCTTTCCAGGTACAGGCGTCCGTACGCCATGAGGATGCCGAGGAACAGGCCAAGGGGCAGAATGACCTGCAGAAAGCCCGGCAGGCGGAAGCCCATGATCAGGAACAGTACGCCCGGATCGAGTGCACCGGATGCGGCCTGCGCCAGGTACTTGATGAAGCGTCCGCTCATGATGAAGACCAGCAGTACGGCGCTGACCGCACTCAAGGTAAGCAGCACTTCTCGGGACAGATAACGGAAGACAATCAAACCAGACACTCCAGAGTTGTCAGGCTCAGGCAGCCAAACAGGGAAAATTTGTGAGCCACGGCAACCAGAGCTTCACGCCGAAAAAAGGCGTGGGCCTCAAAAAATATGCGGCATTATCCTGTGATTGTGTGTTTCTGTCACTGCGCACCGGGGATAGTTCGCACATAGACGCCAGACAGGCAGCTCTGCGGGGTTGTCAGCAGTCGTGCAGCGGGGTCAAACTGCAAGGCTTAGCGCAGGCATCGCCCCTGAAAACACTCAGGCCATGCCGCGTACGACATTTATATTGCGACTCTCATCGTCTATTCGGGGACCCCACATGGAATTGGTTGTTAAAAGCGTAAGCCCAGAAACCTTGAAAACCGCAACGCTGGTGGTCACCGTGGGTGAAAGCCGTGTACTGGCCGGTGCGGCCAGGACGGTGGATATCCTCAGCGGCGGAGCCATTTCGCTGATCCTCAAGCGCGGCGATCTGGCCGGCAAGGTCGGCCAGAGCCTGCTGTTGCACAATCTGCCCAACATCAAGGCCGAACGCGTGCTGCTGGTGGGTACGGGCAAGGAAGACGAGCTGTCGGACCGTCAGTTGAAAAAACTCGTCGGCGCAGCGCTCACCTGCCTCAAGGGCCTGGGCGGTACCGATGCAGCGATCGCGCTCGATGACCTGGCGGTGAAAAACCGCGACACCTATGGCATGGCTCGTCTGCTGGTCGAAGCCCTGGCCGACGGTGAATACGTCTTCGACCGCTTCAAGAGCCAGAAGGCCGAAGTTCGCGCCCTGAAGAAAATCACTCTGCTGACCGACAAGGTCAAGGCGGCCGATGTCGAACGCGCGTCGACTCACGCTCAGGCAATCGCCACCGGCATGGCACTGACCCGCGACCTCGGCAATCTGCCGCCGAACATCTGCCATCCGACCTACCTGGGCGAAGAAGCCAAGGCGCTGGGCAAGGCACACAAGAACCTGAAAGTGGAAGTCCACGACGAGAAGAAACTGGCCGACCTGGGCATGGGTTCTTTCCTCGCGGTAGCACAGGGCAGCGCCCAGCCGCCGCGCCTCATCGTCATGAACTATCAGGGTGCCAAAAAAGGCGACCAGCCGTTCGTGCTGGTCGGTAAAGGCATCACCTTCGATACCGGCGGCATCAGCATCAAGCCTGCCTCGGGCATGGACGAGATGAAGTTCGACATGTGCGGCGCTGCCAGCGTGTTCGGCACCCTGCGTGCGGTGCTCGAATTGAAGCTGCCGATCAATCTGGTGTGCATTCTGGCCTGTGCCGAAAACATGCCGAGCGGCACCGCGACACGTCCGGGCGACATCGTCACGACCATGAGCGGCCAGACCGTCGAAATCCTCAACACCGACGCCGAAGGCCGTCTGGTGCTGTGCGATGCACTGACCTACGCCGAGCGTTTCAAGCCGCAGGCGGTCATCGATATCGCAACCCTGACCGGCGCCTGCGTCGTTGCACTGGGCGGCCACACCTCCGGCCTGCTGGGCAATAACGACGCGCTGATCAATCAGTTGCTCGACGCGGGCAAACAGGCCGATGACCGTGCCTGGCAGTTGCCGTTGTTCGATGAGTACCAGGAGCAACTCGATAGCCCGTTCGCCGACATCGCCAACATCGGCGGCCCGAAAGGCGGCACCATCACCGCGGCCTGCTTTCTGTCGCGCTTCACCAAGGCCTACCACTGGGCTCACCTGGACATCGCCGGCACTGCATGGCTGAGCGGCGGCAAGGAAAAAGGCGCCACCGGGCGTCCGGTTCCGCTGCTGACCCAATACCTGCTCGACCGCGCCGGCGTATAAAAAGAGACCCTGGCGTATCGACTGCACAGTCGATACGCCTCCGGTTCTGGAACCCACATGACTCAAGTCGACTTCTACATCCTGCCCAGCGCCGATCCTGCGGCCCGCCTGGACTTTGCCTGCAAGCTGACGGAAAAGGCCTGGCGCCTGGGTCACAAGGTCTATCTGCATTGCAGCGATGCTGCGCAGCGTGAGGACCTCGATGCCCGGCTCTGGCGTTTCAGAGGTGAAGTGTTTCTACCCCATGGCGACGCCGAGAGCGATCACGATGCTGCCGTGGTACTGGGCCTGGGCGACGACTCGGGCGAACACAGTGACCTGCTGGTCAACCTCGACCTGAGCATTCCGGCCTTCTTCAAACGTTTCGCCCGCGTGGCCGAAGTCGTTGTCGAAGACCCCGCCATACGTCTTGCCGCACGCGAGAGTTTCCGTTCTTATCGCGAACAGGGCTATCCTCCGCAAGATCACCGACTGCAGCGCCTTTGAGGACACGATGGATACTTCAAAAAAAGCTGAATCCGCGCACTTGCTGAACGACCTCGAGTCGATCCGCCAACTGCTCGGCGATGACCCCGCACACTCCCCCGTGTCGAACGACACGGCTCGTCCCGAAGGCCAGATTCCCCTGTTGTTCGATGTCGTCGGCACTCGCCCCGACGCGGCGTATCAACAGGACTTCGACGAAGACGACATCCCGACACTGACACCTGATGCCCATACAGCGCCCGCCCCGCAGGTGCAGCAGACAGCCCAGCCGCAAGCGCAGCCCAACCCTGATGCACTGTTACATCTGGACAGCGAGTTGCGCGCAGCCGCGCAATTGATCATGCAGGACGTGATCGACGACTTCGCCCCGCATATCGAAAACGAAATCAAGCGTCGGCTGGAGGCAAGGCTGGAGCGGCTATTGGCGCAGCAGCAGAAGTGAAGTTTCTGGCTCGGGACCTGCACCTCGGGTAACTGACTGCGAGCGTATCAGAGCCGCCAGCCGACCCTCGGACCACTCGCCGCCTACTGACAGATCTGCCAGTTGTGGCCCGGCACTTATGGCTTGTCGCTGGCCGTCAGGTCTATACTTACCGGTTTCCGAATCAATGCCACAGGTTCCCGCCGCGCATGGACAAGACTTACCAGCCGCACGCCATCGAAACTTCCTGGTACCAGACCTGGGAGTCCGAGAACTACTTCGCTCCGCAAGGCGTGGGTGACTCGTACACCATCATGATCCCGCCGCCGAACGTCACCGGCAGCCTGCACATGGGCCACGGTTTCAATAACGCGATCATGGATGCACTGATCCGTTTCCGTCGCATGCAGGGCCGCAATACGCTGTGGCAACCGGGCACCGACCACGCCGGCATCGCCACGCAGATGCTGGTCGAGCGTCGTCTCGAAGCGCAAGGCGTAAGCCGTCATGAACTGGGCCGCGAGAAGTTTCTGGACAAGATCTGGGAATGGAAAGCCGAGTCCGGCGGTAACATCAGCCGTCAGATCCGCCGCCTGGGCTCGTCCGTCGACTGGAGCCGCGAGCGCTTCACCATGGACGACGGCCTGTCCGAAGCGGTGAAGGAAGCCTTCGTGCGCCTGCATGAAGACGGCCTGATCTACCGTGGCAAGCGCCTGGTCAACTGGGACACCAAGCTGCACACCGCCATTTCCGACCTCGAAGTGGAGAACCATGACGAGAAAGGTCATCTGTGGAACCTGCGTTATCCACTGGCTGACGGCGCAAAGACCGCCGAAGGTCTGGATTACCTGATCGTGGCCACCACTCGCCCGGAAACCATGCTCGGTGATGCCGCCGTCGCGGTGAACCCACAGGACGAGCGCTACAAGGCATTGATCGGCAAGTTCGTCGAACTGCCACTGGTAGGCCGCCGCATCCCGATCATCGCGGATGACTATTGCGACCCTGAATTCGGCACCGGCTGCGTGAAAATCACCCCGGCGCATGACTTCAACGACTATGAAGTCGGCAAACGCCACAACCTGCCGCTGCTGAACATTTTCGACAAGAATGCCAACGTATTGCCCGCCGCTCAGGTGTTCAACCTCGATGGCACGCTGAACGAAAGCGTCGACGGCAGCCTGCCTGCCGCCTACGCCGGGCTGGACCGCTTCGAAGCGCGCAAGCAGATCGTTGCTGCGTTCGACGCCGCCGGGTTGCTGGTCAGTGTCGATGATCACGCCCTTAAGGTGCCGAAAGGCGACCGTTCCGGCACCATCATCGAGCCGTGGCTGACCGATCAGTGGTACGTCTCCACCAAGCCATTGGCCGAGCCTGCGATTGCCGCTGTCGAAGACGGCCGCATCGCGTTCGTGCCCAAGCAGTACGAAAACATGTACTTCTCGTGGATGCGCGACATCCAGGACTGGTGCATCAGCCGCCAGCTCTGGTGGGGCCACCGCATTCCGGCCTGGTACGACGAATCCGGCAAGGTTTACGTCGGCCGCGACGAAGCCGAGGTCCGGGCGAAAAACAACCTGGGGCCGGAAATCGCGCTGCAGCAGGACAACGACGTACTGGACACCTGGTTCAGCTCGGGCCTGTGGACCTTCTCCACGCTCGGCTGGCCGGAAAAGACCAAGGCACTGGAGACCTTCCACTCCACCGACGTACTGGTCACTGGCTTCGACATCATTTTCTTCTGGGTCGCCCGGATGATCATGCTCACCATGCACCTGGTGAAGAACGAGGACGGTACGCCGCAAGTCCCGTTCAAGACCGTCTATGTGCATGGTCTGGTGCGCGACGGTCAGGGCCAGAAGATGTCCAAGTCCAAGGGCAACGTGCTTGACCCGCTGGACATCGTCGACGGTATCGACCTCGAAACGCTGGTAGAGAAACGCACCAGTGGTTTGATGCAGCCGCAACTGGCGAAAAAGATCGAGAAGCAGACCCGTCAGGAATTCGCCGAAGGCATCGCCAGCTACGGCACCGACGCCCTGCGCTTTACCTTCTGCTCGCTGGCGTCCACCGGTCGCGACATCAAGTTCGACATGGGCCGCGTCGAAGGCTACCGCAACTTCTGCAACAAGATCTGGAACGCAGCGCGCTACGTACTGGACAAGGGCGAGGACTGCGGCCAGAACGGCGAAGCGGTCGAACTGTCGCTGGCTGATCGCTGGATCATCTCGCAGTTGCAACGCACCGAAGCCGAAGTGACCCGCCAACTGGATCAGTTCCGCTTCGACCTCGCTGCCCAGGCATTGTACGAGTTCATCTGGAACCAGTATTGCGACTGGTATCTGGAGCTGTCCAAGCCCGTACTGTGGGACGAAACAGCGCCGGTCGAGCGTCAGCGCGGCACACGCCGCACGCTGGTCCGCGTTCTGGAAGTCGCGCTGCGTCTTGCGCACCCGTTCATGCCGTTCATCACCGAAGAAATCTGGCAGCGCCTCGCGCCGCTGGCCGGTGCGCAAGGCAAGACCATCATGCTGCAACCCTGGCCGGTGGCCAACGAAGCACGCATCGATCAGGCGGCCGAAGACGACATCGAATGGCTCAAGGGCCTGATGCTCGCCGTGCGTAACATCCGTGGCGAGATGAACATCGGTCCGGGCAAGCCGCTGCAACTGTTCCTCAAGAACGTCAGCGCCGAAGATCAGCGTCGTTTGAGCGAAAACGATTACCTGCTCAAGAAGCTCGCCAAGCTCGAATCCATGACCGTGCTGACCGAAGGCGCAGAAGCACCGCTGTCCGCCACCGCGCTGGTCGGTGACATGGAAGTACTGGTGCCGATGGCCGGGCTGATCGATAAAGGGGCCGAACTGGCGCGCCTGGACAAGGAAATCCAGCGTCTGCAAGGCGAAGTGCAACGCGTCGGCGGCAAGCTGTCCAACGCCTCCTTCGTCGACAAGGCACCGCCTGAAGTCATCGCCAAGGAACGCGCCAAGCTGACCGAAGCCGAACAGGCACTGGGCAAGCTGGCCGAGCAACACGCACGCATCGCCAGCCTGTAAGGTGGCCAGAAAAGCCAGCCCGATTATGGGCTGGCTTTTTGTTATCTGAACTTCTGTACTGACTTATTCGCGAGCAAGGCCTGTCACGCCGAAGGCGACACGTCGCTTGCTCGCGAATAAGCCAGGCAACTCAACCTCACGGCTGACAATCGAATCCATGACCGATACCCGCAAACCACCGCGCAAGAAGCCTCAGCGGCCAGCCAAACCTGCTGCGCCGCGTGAAAAGGCCACCTTGCACCCGCGCAATCGGCATCAGGGCCAGTACGACTTTGCGAAGCTGATTAAATCCAGCCCCGAACTGGCAGCCTTCGTGATCCTCAATCCTTACGGCAA
Organism: Pseudomonas cerasi; assembly: GCF_027983475.1. Taxonomy (NCBI): domain Bacteria; kingdom Pseudomonadati; phylum Pseudomonadota; class Gammaproteobacteria; order Pseudomonadales; family Pseudomonadaceae; genus Pseudomonas; species Pseudomonas cerasi. Next base: position 250,388 of record NZ_JAQJVM010000001.1, on the reverse strand, counting down.
GGAAAGCATCGACTTCGCCAATCCGCAGGCGGTACGGGTGTTCAACCGCGCGCTGCTCAAAGCGTTCTATGGCATTGCCCATTGGGACATTCCGGCCGATTACCTGTGCCCGCCGATTCCGGGGCGCGCGGACTATCTGCACTTCCTCGCCGACTTGCTGGCTGAAGACCATGAAGGCGTGATACCCCGCGGTGCATCCATCAAGGCGCTGGACATCGGCACCGGCGCCAATTGTATCTACCCGCTGCTGGGGCACAGCGACTATGGCTGGCAGTTCGTGGGTTCGGACATCGACAGCACGGCCATCGCGGCGGCTACCACGATCATCAAAGCCAATGGCCTCAGCAAGGCCATCAGCGTGCGCCAGCAGGGCAATCGCAAGCAAATCCTGCTCGGGTTGCTCGACAGCAGCGAACGCTTCCACGTGAGCCTCTGCAACCCTCCCTTCCATGCTTCGCTGGAAGAAGCGCAGCGTGGCAGCCAACGAAAATGGCGCGCACTGGGCAAGGCGGATCCCAAGCGCAAGCTGCCGGTTCTCAACTTCGGCGGGCAATCTCAGGAGTTGTGGTGCGAAGGCGGCGAGATTGGCTTCGTGACCCAATTGATCCAGGAAAGCGCCACATTGCCGGGCCAGGTGGTGTGGTTCAGCACCCTGGTGTCCAAGGCATCCAACCTGCCGCCGATCCAGAGCGCCCTGAAAAAAGCCGGCGCGCTTGAAGTAAAGGTAGTCGAGATGGGCCAGGGCCAGAAACAAAGCCGCTTCGTGGCCTGGACCTTCCTTGACAAGGCACAACGCACACCCCACTGATAAGGCTATCGTGCCGCATCGACGATCGTGCGACGCCACGTCGGCAGGCCTTAATCTCGACTATCGTGCGACGCCGCGTCGGCAGGCCTTAATCTCGATTATCGTGCGACGCTCCGCGTCGCATGCCGTTCTGGACGCTCTGCGTCCTCTCTTGAGTATGCAGTGCAGCACAGATCTGTGACGCGGAGCGTCACGCAAGGCATTCCCACGCTGGAGCGTGAGGAACGATAATCTCAACTACCGTACGACACTCCGCCGACATGCCTCAGCCTCGACTATCGTGCGACGCTCCGCGTCGCATGCCGTTCTGGACGCTCTGCGTCCTCTCTTGAGTGTGCCGTGCGGCACAGATCTGTGATCAGACGCCCACAAAAAAGCCGTGCCCGGTTAACCGGTGCACGGCTTTTTCACAGCAAGCGGTTGCTTACTTGTTGATCGAGTCGGTCAGCACTTTGGCTGGAACGAACTTGATAACTTTCTTGGCAGCGATTTCGATGGCAGCGCCAGTCGAAGGGTTGCGGCCAGTGCGAGCCGGACGCTCTGCAACTTTCAGTTTGCCGATACCTGGCAAAGTGATTTCCACGCCGTTTTCCAATTGGTCGGCAACAATTTGGCCCAATTGCTCAAGAGCATTACGCGCGGTGGTTTTTGGCGCGTCGATAGCTTCAGCGATATCGGCGATCAATTGGTCTTTAGTAAGAGCCATGGTGGTGTTCCTTCCCTATCAAATTCATTTGGATTGCAGAGCGCAACGTCGGCCCGTGGCCAGGCAACGAACCTGGCCACCCGCTAGCAGCCACGATTAATCGCGAAAGTGTAGATACTGAAACCGGGTAATGGTTCGACCTACGTGTGCGCTAACTGCATGCTTGACGCGCTAAGTGCGCAAGACCGCGCAAAACTAGCACAGAGCCGGGCAAATATCCGCCTCTACCTATCCTTTTGGTCAGGTTTTAATGCTAATTGCACAAAAAACACCCAGCAAACACTCGCTGCAGGCGAAAACCAGCCTGCCCCGGGCCATCAGGCGCATGCGTGCGTTACACTGGGCACCTTGCAACGAGCCGCACGCTCTTCACCTTTTTCAGCCGAGAAGCCCATGCCGATCCGTCACTGCATCGTCCACCTGATCGAGAAGAAACCCGACGGTACGCCCGCTGTTCTCCATGCACGCGACTCCGAACTCGCTGAGTCCCAGGCCATCGAGAACATGCTGGCCGACCTCAACGAAAGCTATAACGCCAAACAGGGCAAGGCATGGGGCCTGTTCCATCCCGAGTCCGGCGCACATCCATTCAGTGGCTGGCTGAAGGAATACATCGACGGTGGCAGCGACTTCACGGCGTTCTCGCGGGTGTCGGTCGAGCACCTGCAAAAGCTCATGGAAGAATCCAATCTGTCAGTGGGTGGCCACGTGCTGTTTGCCCATTATCAGCAAGGCATGACCGACTACCTGGCCATCGCCCTGCTGCACCACAGCGAAGGCGTGGCAGTGAATGCCGAACTGGACGTGACCCCGTCCCGACACCTGGACCTTGGCCAATTGCACCTCGCCGCCCGGATCAATATTTCCGAGTGGCAGAACAACAAACAGTCCAAGCAATACATCTCGTTCATCAAGGGCAAGAACGGCAAGAAGGTTTCCGAGTACTTCCGCGACTTCATCGGTTGCCAGGAAGGCGTGGATGGCCCCGGCGAAACCCGCACCCTGCTCAAGGCGTTCAGTGATTTCGTTGAAAGCGAAGACCTGCCGGAAGAATCGGCTCGCGAGAAGACCAAGACCCTGGTCGACTACGCCAGCAGTCAGAGCAAGATGGGCGAACCGATGGGCCTGGAAGAGCTGTCCGAGCTGATCGACGAAGATCGTCCGCGCGCGTTCTATGATCACATCCGCAACAAGGATTACGGCCTGTCCCCGGAAATACCGGCGGATAAGCGCACCCTCAACCAGTTCCGCCGCTTCACCGGCCGCGCCGAGGGCCTGTCGATCAGTTTTGAGGCCCACCTGTTGGGCGACAAGATCGAATACGACGAAACCGCCGGCACCCTGATCATCAAGGGGCTGCCGACGCAACTGACCGACCAGTTGAAGCGGCGGTAATCAACATGCTGCTGCGCACCCTGAAGAAGTTCGCCCTGATCATGCTGGTGGTGGTGATTTACCAGAACTGGGGCAGGATCGAGAATGTCGTCAACCCTCCCCCGGCAGACGTCGCGCAGCGCTACAGCCAGGCAAAAGTGGTGATGTACGCCACTGACTGGTGCGGCTACTGCAAGCAGACCCGGCGTTTTCTGGACAGCAAGGGGATTGCGTATCAGGAGTTCGACATCGAGAAGTCGGAAGAAGGCCGCAAGGCCTATGAAGCGCTGGGCGGCAGAGGCATCCCGCTGATCGACGTCAACGGCACGCTGATCAGGGGGTTTGACCCGGATCAGATACTGGCGGCGCTGAAGTAGCCTACCTGACTATTGTGCCAATGCTCTGCGTCCTCCTTGCGACGCAGAGCATCGTAGAACCTCAGCGCTTCTCGATCCGATAGCCCATTCTCGGGAAGTGTACGTGCACGACACCTGCACGTTCGTCCTCGCGGCGCAGGATCAGTTCTTCGCGGCCGGTAAATACCAGCTCGCCCTCAACCGCTTCGACGCCATAGTCGACTGCAGAAACCGCGACCTTGTCGCCTGCCTTGAAGCCATTTGGATCGACGAAGGTTTCATCCGGCAACGACGCAGGCGTGGCGTTTCTGGCGATGTCGATGGCATCTGCCGAGCTCAGGTCGCTGAACGTGCCATGGCCAAAACCCAGCACACGATCGAGCCAGGCCCTGATACTCGGATAATCATCGACAAAGGGTGCAGTGACCGGCGTCTGCTTGAGAAACCACAATGTATGGGCGACCGAGAAATCGGCAATCGACGGTACGCCGAACAGGAAGTCACCGCCGTGCGAGAGTTGCAGTTCCAGACGCGACATCAGCGTAGGCCATTGGTGTTTGACCTGCTCCACAGGCGGGCGCGACGCAGTGCCGCCGTTGAACAGCGTCGAACGGTCGGCGACGAACGCCTTGGCGGCGTCTGGTGGCACCTTGGCAAAGCGCACAGCCATTGATTCAGGCTGAAACACCAGGCTCACGGCATGCATGAACAACACCGAATCGGCCCAGGCGGCCAGGCCGGCAACCGTGAACTCCTGCCCCTTCGGATAAAACGCCGGCGACGCTTTTTCCTGCTCCAGACGCCGCGCCATCAGCGCAGTGTCACAGTAGATGTCCGCACCCGCCTGCAACACCGGGGTTCTGCGATAACCGCCCGTCAATGCAGTCAGGTCAGGCTTGGGCATGATCGAAGGGATAGTCACCGAACGCCATGTGAGGCCTTTGAAGCCCAGCATCAGGCGGGCTTTTTCGGCGAACAGCGACGTGGGGTAGTGGTGAAGGATCAACTCGGACATGTTCAGCCTCTGTGCACATGGGAAAAACACAGCTTAACCCGCAGCACCCTGCCCGCACACAGCCTCAAACTGATGGGACGGCATCACGCTCATGGATCGATGACGTTGCGTAGCTGGCAGCCAACGCCTCTTTGGCGCTTTTTTTGAGCTTCTTGATCAGCCGCTCATGGCGCAACGCCTCGCCCTTGCTGGGCCATTGTTCAACGTAGACCAGTGCCATCGCCGGACTCGAAGAGAAAAAGCGCGCGCCCTTGCCGCTCTGGTGCATAGCGAATCGGCGCTGCGGATCATCACTGATGCCACAGTACAGCGAGCCGTTGGCAGCGCGCACCAGATAGACAAACCAGGGTTTGCCGACCGCCTGTTCGGCAGTCGGCGCACTCGCGGTGCTGGCAACCTCAGGCACGGCGATTCTCTGAAAAGGTCTTCAGACCCTTGAGCGCCTGAGCCCTCACGGCATTGCGTACCAAAGGCGTCCAGCCAAGCAACAGGCCCTTCAAACCCAGGGCCTGACGCGACCAGCGCCATATGTCGAAATGATCGTGATGCTCGCAGATCTTGCCATTGCGGAACACGAACCGGGCCTGAATATCGTTCACTACCGTGCGCCCGGTCTGGCTGAACAGGTACGTCGCCACCCAGTGCGCACTGCCAGTCTGGTCATCGGCTCGCACCTGATCGAAGACCACCGAGAAATTCTTCGCCCGGGAAGTCAGCATGCGCCACATGTCGCCGACCTGAGCGCCACGCAATTCACCAAAGGCCGGGTCGCTGAACAGCACGTCATCGGTATAACAGGCACTCATCGCCTCGGCATCCAGCTGCGCAAACGCCTCATAAAAGCGGGTGATCAGTGCGCTGTTGGCCTGACTTTGTTCCTCGTAGTTCATGCGTGCACATCCCTTGGCGAATTATCCGTGCACGATAAGCGGCGCCGCTGAAAATGGCGAGGGTTGATGGCGCATCAACCATCACTTTTACCTGTCCGGATAACGATTTCGCGCTGCACTGAACGCCTCTGAATTTTCAATCACCCAAGTCCACAGCGGAATCATTTGTACCAGCAGCCCCATGCCCAGGTCGGTCAACGAATATTCCACCCTGAGCGGCTTCTCGCAGTAGTCATGGCGAGTGATCAACCCGTCCTGTTCAAGCTGGCGCAAGGTATGAGTGAGCATGCGCTGGGTGACACCGTGCAGCTTTCGGCGCAATTCGGCATGGCGCAAAGGGCTGCTGAGGCCGAGGGCATGTACCACGCCCAATGACCAGCGGTTTCCGGCGTGGCCGAGAATATCGCGCTTGAGACCATCCTCATCATCGCTGAGCGCAGCACAGGCCGCTTCGGAGCGTCTGACCACTTCCTGCGCGTCCAGCCCGCCCGGTATCACCGATGTGCCTACTTTTTGTATGTCGACAGGCATGCCAGCATCTCTCCCGCCTGAATTGAAAGACTGTCCAAAGGGGTCACCATGCAAGCCGATAACGCAAACGTCAAACAACGCATTCTGGTAATAGGCGCAGGAGAGCTTGGGCTCGCCGTGCTGCGAGGGCTGGTCGAGAAAGCCGGAGCATATGACTTGAGCATTGCCGTACTGCTGCGCCAGAGCAGCTTGAGCACTCAAGCGCCCGCCAAGCGTGTGGAAATCGAAGAAATCCGCGCGCTGAACATTGCCATCGAAACCGCCGATCTGGCCGATGCCACCGTGGATGAACTAGCCACTGTCATGAAGCGCTATGACACGGTAATCAGTTGTGCGGGTTTTGCCGCTGGCCGGGGCACTCAACGCAAACTGACCGATGCGGCGCTCAAGGCCGGCATAAAACGCTACCTGCCCTGGCAGTTCGGCGTTGACTACGACCTTATCGGCCGGGGCAGCCCTCAGGATCTGTTCGATGAGCAACTCGATGTACGAGAAAAGCTGCGCGCCCAGCAGCAAACCGAGTGGGTAATCGTTTCGACCGGTATGTTTACAAGCTTCCTGTTCGAACCCGCGTTCGGTGTCGTCGATCTGCAAGGCGGTCGGATCAATGCGCTGGGCAGCCTCGATACGGCCGTGACAGTCACCACCGCAGAGGACATTGGCAGGCTGACTGCTGCCATCGTGATGCACGAGCCGCGCATAGTGAATCAGGTGGTGTACACCGCTGGCGACACATTGACGTACGCCGGGCTGGCCGATCTTGTGGAGCGTGTCACGGGGCGCGACATCGAGCGGCACGTATGGAGTGTTGCGCAGTTGCAGGCCGATCTGACGGAAATGCCGGATGACAATCTGCGCAAATACCGGGCAGTCTTTGCCATGGGCCGAGGCGTGGCATGGGACGTCGCCCGTACCTACAACGCGAAATCAGGGCTGAGCGTCACCAGTGCCGAACAATGGGCCCTGGCCAATCTGGCTCAGACCTGAAGCAGCTCAAGCCCGGTCCTAGCGATCAACAATCATCGAAAATCAAACCTTCTCGCTACTGACCTGCACCTGCAGAGCCCGACCGGCACCCATGCCCGCGATGATGGCGCCCAGCCCGAGTACCGCGAAGATCCAGCCAATCGCGCTCCAGCTGCCGGTCATGTCATGCACCACGCCCACGGCAAACGGGCCGGTCGAGGCGATGGTGTAGCCGAAGCCTTGCGCCATGCTCGACAGATTGGCAGCGACATGTGAGTCACGCGAGCGCAGGACGATCAAGGCCAGCGCCAGACTGAACGTGCCGCCCTGCCCGATGCCCAGCAGGATCGCCCAGCCCCACAGACCGCCGAGTGGCGCGTACAGGCAGCCGAACAGGCCGATCAGGGTCAGCGACATGACCAGCATGATCGCCAGACGCTGATCCTTGCCGCGTGTGGCCAGATAAGGCACCGCCAGCGCGCTGATGACTTGCGCGATGATCGAGCCGGACAGCAGCAGACCGGCCTGGGTCGGCGTCAGGCCGCGACCGATGAGGATCGACGGCAACCAGCCGAAAACGATGTACGACAGCGAAGATTGCAGGCCCATGTACAGCGTGACCTGCCAGGCCAGTGGATCACGCAACAAACCGCGGACCCGGTAGACATCGCGATGCGTGCCATGCACCTCACGCGCCTGCGGAAGCCACAGCGCTGCGGCAATCAGCGCAGGAACCAGCCAGAAACCCAGGCCAATCTGCCAACTGCCACCAACGTACTGACTCAGCGGCACCGTCGAACCCGCTGCAATTGCCGCGCCCAGGCACAAGGCCATGGTGTAGACACCGGTCATGGCTCCGGCCTTGCGCGGGAAATCACGTTTGACGATACCCGGCAGCAGCACGCCGATGATTCCGATGCTCGCGCCCGCCAGCAGACTGCCGGAAAACAGCCCGATCTGGCCAAACAGACTGCGCACTGCCAGACCTGCTGCCAGCGTCAGAAGTACCACCAGAACCACGCGCTCACTGCCAAACCGGCGGGCAAGAATCGGTGCCAGCGGCGCGAACAAGCCCAGACACAGGACCGGCAAGGTGGTCAGCAGTCCGGCTTCGGCGGCGGACATGCCGAGGCTGTCTGAAACTGTATTGAGCAGTGGCGCAATGCTGGACAACGCTGGGCGCAGGTTGAGGGCAACCAGCACCAGGCCCAGCAACAGCAGCCAGGGGCGCTTCAAAGCAGAATGGGGTTGATCGGTAGTCGGTTGGGGGCTGGGTTGAGCCTTGGCAGTCATCAGTTTCTCGGTCATCAGGTATGTCGACCCTTTTCAGGGGGTCGGTATCCTGTTGGAGAATCATCGCGAATACAAGGTTCAGCGCAATTGCATACAACCCGCACAGCGACGACAGGCATAAAAAAACCGGGCACATGGCCCGGTTTCCTTGTTCAGCAGATGTCCACTCAGTGAATGATCTGGCTGAGGAACAGCTTGGTACGGTCGCTCTGCGGGTTATCGAAGAAGTCGTTCGGCGCAGCCTGTTCGACGATTTCGCCCTTGTCCATGAAGATCACCCGGTTTGCCACGGTACGGGCAAAGCCCATCTCGTGGGTTACGCACAACATGGTCATGCCTTCTTCAGCCAGACCGACCATGGTGTCGAGCACTTCCTTGACCATTTCCGGGTCAAGCGCCGAAGTCGGCTCATCGAACAGCATGATTTTCGGCTTCATGCACAAGGCACGGGCAATCGCCACACGCTGCTGCTGACCACCGGAAAGCTGACCCGGAAACTTGTGGGCCTGCTCCGGAATACGCACACGCTCCAGATAGTGCATGGCGATTTCTTCAGCCTTCTTTTTCGGCATGTTACGCACCCACATTGGCGCCAGCGTGCAGTTCTGCAGGATGGTCAGGTGCGGAAACAGGTTGAAGTGCTGAAACACCATGCCCACTTCACGGCGAATGGTTTCGATCTGCTTCAGGTCCGAGGTCAGCTCGGTGCCGTCGACGATGATACGACCCTGCTGATGCTCTTCCAGACGGTTGAGGCAGCGAATGGTGGTCGACTTGCCCGAACCCGACGGGCCGCACAGCACGATACGTTCACCCTGACGCACATTCAGGTTGATGTCCTTGAGTACATGGAACTGGCCGTACCACTTGTGTACGCCCTCCATGCGGATCATGCCTTCAGCGCCCAGAGGCTTATTGATAACTTCACTCATCACAAAACTCCTAACGCTTGTGGCCTGTGTCCAGCTTACGTTCCAAATGCATGGAATAGCGGGACATACCGAAACAGAAGATCCAGAACACCAGGGCCGCGAAGACGTAGCCTTCAGTGGCCATACCCAGCCATGCCGGGTCGGCGGTAGCCTGCTTGACGCTGTTGAGCAGGTCGAACAGACCGATAATGATCACCAGACTGGTGTCTTTGAACAATGCAATGAAGGTGTTGACGATGCCGGGAATAACCATCTTCAGCGCCTGCGGCAGGATCACCAGCCCCATGCTGCGCCAGTAACCCAGGCCCATCGCCGAGGCTGCTTCGTACTGCCCCTTGGGAATGGCCTGCATGCCGCCACGCACCACTTCGGCAATGTACGCGGACTGGAACAGGATGACGCCGATCAGCGCACGCAGCAGCTTGTCGAAGTTCATGCCCTCTGGCATGAACAGCGGCAGCATGACCGACGACATGAACAGCACGGTGATCAGCGGCACGCCGCGCCAGAACTCGATGAACGTCACGCACACCACGCGCACAGCGGGCATGTTTGAGCGACGACCGAGCGCCAGAACTATACCCAGCGGCAAGGCACCGACGATACCCACGGTAGCGATCACCAGGGTCAGCATCAGACCGCCCCACTGGCTGGTCGGTACGTTGGTCAGACCGAACGCGCCGCCATGCAGCAGGTAGAACGCAACAACCGGATAGATCACCAGGAAGGCGATACCGTAGACAGCCTTGCGCGGAAACTTCGAAATGAACAGCGGCGCAGCGCCGACGATCGCCAGGATAGCGGTCAGGTCGACCCTCCAACGCAGCTCATTGGGAAAGTAGCCGTACATGAACTGACCGAAGCGCTGCTCGATGAACACCCAGCAGGCGCCCGCCTTGGTGCAGTCTGCCTTGGTCGTGCCGACCCAGTTGGCGTCCAGCAGGGCCCAACTGATGATAGGCGGCACGACCAGATAGATCAGATACAGGGAGAACAGGGTCAGCAGGGTGTTGATCCAGCTGGAGAACAGGTTCTGCCGCATCCACGCCATCGGGCCGAACACTTTGCCCGGTGGTGGCATATCAGGTTTGAAAGTATGAGTTGTCATGCGCTTTTCCTCACCGCTCGATCAGCGCAATGCGCTTGTTGTACCAGTTCATCAGCAGGGAAATGCTGATACTGATCGCCAGGTACACACTCATGGTGATGGCAATGACTTCAATCGCCTGCCCGGTCTGGTTGAGCACCGTACCGGCAAACAGGGAAACCATTTCCGGATACCCGATGGCTGCTGCCAAAGAAGAGTTTTTCGCCAGGTTCAGGAACTGACTGGTCAGCGGCGGAATGATCACGCGCAGCGCCTGCGGAATGATCACCTTGCGCAGCGTCGGCCCAGGGCGCAGGCCCAGTGAGCGGGCAGCTTCGGTCTGGCCGTGGCTGACCGACTTGATGCCGGAACGCACGATTTCAGCGATGAACGCCGCGGTGTAGATGGTCAGTGCCAGGGTCAGGGAGATCAGTTCAGGGATCAGCACCCAGCCGCCCGTGAAATTGAAGCCCTTCAGTTGTGGCAGTTCCCAATGCACCGGGCTGCCGAAGATCAGCATGCTCAGACCGGGGATGACCAGCAACAATGCCAGGCCGACCCAGAACTTGTGAAACGGCTGGCCAGTGGCTTCGAAGCGTTTGTTGGCCCAGCGCACCATCATGACGATGGCGATCACGGCAACAACCAGACTGACCAGGAATGCCCAGGCGCCTTCGGCAGGCAACGCTCTGGGCATGTTAAGCCCGCGGCTGCTGACGAAGAACATGTCCAGATAACCATGCGCCTGACGCGGACCGGGCAGCGTGAGGAATACGGCGGTGTACCAGAACAGGATTTGCAGCAGTGGCGGAATGTTGCGGAAGACTTCGACATACACGGTGGCCAGCTTGCTGATCATCCAGTTCGGAGACAGGCGAGCGACACCAATGACAAAGCCCAGCAAGGTCGCCAGGACAATACCGATAACCGACACCAGCAAGGTATTCAGCAAACCGATGACGAACACACGGGCATAACTGTCCGCTTCGCTGTAGTCGATCAGGTGCTGAGCAATACCGAAACCGGCACTGTTTTCAAGAAAACCGAAGCCCGAGGTAATACCACGGTGTTGCAGGTTGGTCTGGGTGTTGTCGAAGATGAACCAGCCCAACGCGATCACCGCCACGACAGTGATGATCTGAAATAACCACGCGCGCACTTTCGGATCGCTCAGAGAGAGCTTTTGCTTGGGTGCGACGATTTGCTTTTCCATGAAATGCCCCAGGAAAAATCCAACAGAACAACGCCCGACAGGCTGGGAAGCCTGTCGGGCGCCGGGTCAATCAACGAATAGGTGGAGCGTACTGGATGCCACCGGCATTCCACAGAGCATTCTGACCACGCTTGATTTTCAGCGGGGTGCCTTCGCCCAGGTTGCGTTCAAACACTTCGCCGTAGTTACCGACCTGCTTGACGATCTGCACGACCCAGTCTTTCGGCAGCTTGAGGTCCTTGCCGTAAGTACCGTCGGCGCCCAGCATACGGGCTACGTCGGGGTTCTTGGTCGACTTGGCTTCAGCTTCAACGTTCTTGGAAGTGATTTTGGCTTCCTCGGCGTTGAGCATGGCGAACAGGGTCCAGCGAACGATCGAGAACCAGTCTTCGTCGCCTTTACGCACGACAGGGCCCAGAGGCTCCTTGGAGATCACTTCAGGCAGAACGATGTAATCGTCCGGCTTGGCCAGCTTGCTGCGCTGTGCGTAGAGCTGCGACTGGTCGGAAGTCAACACGTCGCAACGGCCGCCTTCCAGCGACTTGGCGCTTTCGTCAGAGGTGTCGAAGGTGATCGGGGTGTATTTCAGGCCGTTCGAACGGAAGTAGTCGGAGACGTTCAGCTCGGTGGTGGTACCGGCCTGGATGCAGATGGTTGCACCGTCCAGTTCCTTGGCGCTTTTCACGCCCAGCTTGTTGTTTACCAGGAAGCCGATACCGTCGTAGTAGGTAACGCCGGTGAACACCAGGCCCATGCCCGCATCACGGGAACTGGTCCAGGTGGTGTTACGCGAAAGGATATCGATCTCGCCGGATTGCAACGCGGTGAAGCGCTCCTTGGCGTTCAACTGGCTGAACTTGACCTTGGTGGCGTCGCCGAACACAGCGGCTGCAACGGCGCGGCAGACGTCAGCGTCGATACCGGTGATCTTGCCGGTGGAGTCCGGAACGGAAAACCCTGGCAGGCCATCGCTGACGCCGCACTGGATGAAACCCTTCTTCTGAATAGCGTCAAGCGTGGCACCGGCGTTGGCAGCCCCGGTCACACCGAATGCGGCCAAGGCGGTGACGACAGCCAGGGTAGATTTCAACATCTTCATTCAAAAACCTCCAGTTTGCTCTTTGTTGTGTAGGTGTCTCAGTCGCGTCGCACCTTTGTGAGGCGCTAATGACCCGTGCTGGCTTATTTTTGGGTCATGCAACGCTGGGCCTGAATCATGAATTGCCTGCAGGATCATCCCGTCATTCGTCTTCATCATTCAGAATCGGCCCCGTGGACTGAAACCCCATGATTTTCCCGGACCGGAGCGGTACAGGTTGAATCGTGCCGCGAATCCTGACGCATGGACTCCCGAGCTGCTTTTCGATCGCTATAAGTAATAGCCTTATAGTGTTACCGAACGATGTGAGCGACTCGACTCCAGTCCTGCTGTAGCAAAGCCCGTACCAGCATGCTGGCTAAGTCGAATTAGCGACAGGTCAAGACAAAAACTTGTAACCTTGCGACATCTTCTTTCATTTTTAATCTACCCGCGCACCTTATTAATGCGCTCAAAAAGAGCCCGCGCACACAAATGGAGCAGTCATGAGCGATTCTTTGATCATTGAACCTTCCAGCCCCGCCGACGCCTGCGTTATCTGGCTGCATGGATTGGGTGCCGACCGCTATGATTTTCTGCCGGTCGCCGAGGCGCTGCAGGAGTCGTTGCGCACCACCCGCTTCGTACTGCCTCAGGCACCGACGCGCGCCGTGACCGTCAATGGCGGTTATGAAATGCCCAGCTGGTATGACATCAAGTCCATGAGTTCAGAGGCCCGGGCCATTGATCATGATCAGATGGAAGCCTCGGCGCAGAAGGTGCTGGACCTGATCGAGCAGCAGCGCGACAGCGGCATCGACCCGGCGCGAATCTTCCTGGCCGGTTTTTCCCAGGGGGGCGCGGTGGTCTTGCACGCTGGCTACCGTCGCTGGCAGGGCCCATTGGGCGGCGTACTCGCGCTGTCCACTTATGCCCCTACATTCAGCAACGAGATGACCCTGTCGGCGAGTCAGCAACGCATCCCGGCCTACTGCCTGCACGGCAAGCACGACGCGGTTGTGCATTATCCAATGGGCCGCGCCGTCTACGACCACCTCACCGCCCAGGGTGTAACCGTTCAATGGCAGGAATACCCAATGGAGCATCAAGTGTTACCGGAGGAAATTCGCGACATCGGCGTCTGGCTGGCTGAACGGCTTCGCTGAAGCGCTCTGAGCCCCTTGCGACGGACCGCTTTTGTAGCTCGCCATGGATGGCACTACGCCGAGCACGGTTCTTGCTTTACACTGCTCGGCGTACATTCCTTAACCAATTGATGAGATGACCGTGCTCAAAGCACTTAAAAAGATGTTCGGTAAGAGCGAGGCTGAGCAGCCTGCGCCTACTCCGATAACCTCTATTCCCACCTCTCCCGCTGCCACAGGCGACACACCGGATCATGCTGTCCAGACTCAGGCTCTGGACACGACCAGCGAGCCCTCCAAAGCCAGAGCGCCGCGCACCGACAAGCCGAGGGCCGAGCGCCCGCGTCGCGAGCGCGTGACAAAACCGCCCGCGCCGGCCTGGAAACTCGAAGATTTCGTCGTCGAACCCCAGGAAGGCAAGACCCGCTTCCACGACTTCAACCTCGCGCCTGAACTGATGCATGCGATTCAGGACCTGGGTTTCCCGTACTGCACACCGATCCAGGCGGGCGTACTGGGCTTCACCCTCAAGGGCAAGGATGCGATCGGACGCGCCCAGACCGGCACCGGCAAGACCGCTGCGTTTCTGATCTCGATCATCGAACAGCTGACCCAGACGCCGCCGCCTGCAGAACGCTACATGGGTGAGCCGCGCGCGCTGATCATCGCACCGACCCGCGAGCTGGTGGTGCAGATCGCCAAGGACGCCGCCGACCTGACCAAGTACACCAACCTGAACGTCATGACGTTCGTCGGTGGCATGGACTTCGACAAGCAGCTCAAACAACTCGAAGCACGGCACTGCGACATCCTGGTCGCCACGCCTGGCCGTCTGCTGGACTTCAACCAGCGCGGCGAAGTGCATCTGGACATGGTCGAAGTGATGGTCCTCGACGAAGCCGACCGCATGCTGGACATGGGCTTCATCCCGCAGGTACGTCAGATCATTCGTCAGACGCCGCACAAGGGTGAGCGCCAGACCCTGCTGTTCTCCGCGACCTTCACCGAGGACGTGATGAACCTCGCCAAGCAGTGGACGACGGACCCTTCGATCGTCGAGATCGAATCGCTGAACGTTGCCAGTGACAACGTCGAACAGCATATCTATGCCGTCGCCGGCGCCGACAAGTACAAGCTGCTCTACAACCTGGTGACCGACAACGGTTGGGAACGGGTGATGGTCTTCGCCAACCGCAAGGACGAAGTCCGGCGCATCGAAGAGCGTCTGGTGCGCGATGGCGTTAACGCGGCGCAGCTGTCAGGCGATGTGCCTCAGCACAAGCGCATCAAGACCCTTGAAGGCTTCCGCGAAGGCAAGATCCGCGTGCTGGTCGCCACCGATGTGGCCGGTCGCGGCATTCACATCGACGGCATCAGCCACGTGATCAACTTCACCCTGCCCGAAGTGCCGGACGATTATGTGCACCGCATCGGCCGTACCGGTCGCGCCGGCGCCGATGGCGTGTCGATCAGTTTTGCCGGTGAGGATGACTCTTACCAGTTGCCCGCCATCGAGGAAAAACTGGGCCGCAAGATCAGTTGCGAGACACCGCCGACTCATTTGCTCAGGGCCGTGGTACGCAGCAACGCCTGATGCTTACTTCCAGCGATCAGCCGCTTGGTGATCGCTGTGACGACCTTCCACCCAGCGCGTGCCTTCTGACGTGTTTTCACGCTTCCAGAACGGCGCGCGGGTCTTGAGGTAGTCCATGACGAAATCACAGGCTTCGAACGCCGCCTGACGGTGCGCGCTGGCAACGCCGACGAACACAATCGGCTCGCCAGGCTCCAGCGCCCCTACCCTGTGCAACACATCGACGCGCAGCAAGGGCCAGCGCTGTTCGGCCTCGGTAACGATTTTTGCCAGTGCCTTCTCGGTCATCCCCGGATAGTGCTCGAGAAACATGCCGGACACTTCGCGCCCTTCATTGAAATCCCGAACATAGCCGACAAAACTGACCACTGCGCCGATGCCGAGGTTGGCAGCATGCAGCGCGTTGACTTCAGTGCCTGGGTCGAAGGCTGCCGCCTGGACGCGAACGCTCATCATCAACCTCCGGTCACGGGCGGAAAGAACGCGACTTCATCGCCATCGGCCAACGGCTCGGTCGGCTTGCACAGTTCCTGGTTGCGAGCACACATCAGGTTCTGTTCGGCAAGCACCTGCCAGGCCTCGCCACGCTGCAGCAGCGTCTGGCGCAACGCATCCAGCGTAGCGAACTCGCCTTCGACGGACTCGTTGTCCACGCCCAGGACTTCACGGTAACGGGCAAAATACTGGACCTGAACCTTCATGACGATACCTGTGCCTGATCGGCAATGAAGTGACCGCTCTTGCCGCCCAGCTTCTCCAGCAGCCGGACCGACTCGATGACCATGCCCCGGTCTACGGCCTTGCACATGTCGTAAATGGTCAGCGCGGCAACGCTGGCGGCCGTCAGGGCTTCCATTTCCACACCGGTCTGCCCGGCCAGCTTGCAGCTCGCGGTGATGCGCACGGCATCATCACCCTCAGCGGCGAGGTGGACCTTGATGCTGGTGAGCATCAATGGATGGCAAAGCGGGATCAGATCGCTGGTTTTCTTCGCCGCCTGAATACCGGCGATACGTGCGACGGCAAACACGTCACCCTTGGGATGACCACCGCTGACGATCATTTGCAGCGTCGTCGGCAGCATGCGCACAAAGGCTTCGGCCACCGCCTCACGGGACGTCACGGCTTTATCCGTGACATCAACCATATTGGCGCGACCCTGGGAATCGAGATGAGTGAGCACAACGTTACTCCTTGGCAGAAGCAAGAAGTGTAGAGGGAGTGGCAGTTACACGCTACAAGCCGTGAGCTGCAAGCAAGGAACCCATTCACACATGGGCTCCCCGCATGCATCTGATTTACAAATGACTCTCCGCGTATTCGGCCAGTATCGAGCGAGGCACGCCCTGCAGGGTGATGTGCACGCCGTTCGGGAAGTCCTTGAAGCGCTCCGTCAGGTAGGTCAGCCCGGAACTGGTGGCCGACAGGTAAGGGGTGTCGATCTGCGCCAGGTTGCCCAGGCAGACCACTTTGGAACCGGCACCGGCACGCGTGATGATGGTTTTCATCTGGTGCGGGGTCAGGTTCTGGCATTCATCGATCAGAATCAGACTTTGCTGGAAGCTGCGACCTCGAATGTAGTTGAGGGATTTGAACTGCAACGGCACCTTGCTGAGGATGTAATCGACACTGCCATGGGTGTTTTCGTCATCCATGTGCAGCGCTTCGAGGTTATCGGTGATAGCGCCGAGCCACGGCTCCATCTTCTCCGCCTCGGTGCCGGGCAGGAAACCGATTTCCTGATCCAGCCCCTGAACGCTGCGGGTGGCGATGATGCGCCGATAGCGCTTGGTGACCATGGTCTGCTCGATGGCAGCGGCCAGGGCCAGAATGGTTTTACCCGAGCCCGCAGCGCCTGACAGGTTGACCAGATGAATATCCGGGTCGAGCAACGCAAACAGCGCCAGCCCCTGATAGATATCGCGCGGCTTCAGCCCCCAGGCCTCCTGATGCAGCAAAGGCTCCTGGTGCATGTCGAGAATCAGCAGTTCGTCGTTCTTGACGCCTTTGATCCAGCCGACAAAACCCTGCTCATCGACAATGAACTCGTTGATATGAACCGCCGGCAGCATTTCAGTGAGCTGCACGCGGTGCCAGGTACGACCACGCTCCTGACGCGTATCGACCTTGCTGACGCGGTCCCAGAACGAACCGGTCATGTCATGGTAGCCACGCGACAACAGTGAAACGTCGTCGACCAGTTGGTCTGTACTGTAATCCTCGGCAGCAATGCCACAGGCGCGCGCCTTGAGGCGCATGTTGATGTCTTTGGTCACCAGCACGACGCTCAAGTCCTTGTTGCGCGCATGCAGGTCAATCAATTGGTTGATAATGATGTTGTCGTTCAGGTGCTCGGGCAGCAGGCTGTTGGGTTCCTCGCGTTTGCTCATCAAAATCGACAGGTAGCCCTTGAGCACGCCTGTACCACGATCGATGGGCACGCCCTTCTCGACTTCCTCAGGCGAAGCTTCGCCCAGGGTCTTGTCGATCAGACGGATGGCCTGACGGCATTCGGCAGCAACCGAATGTTTACCGGCCTTGAGTTTGTCCAGTTCCTCCAGAACCGTCATGGGGATGGCGACGTGGTGTTCTTCGAAGTTCAGCAGTGCGTTTGGATCATGAATCAATACGTTGGTATCGAGCACGTAAAGGATTGGCTGGTTGGTGGAAGGGGTGCGTCCGTGGTCATCCATACTCGCTCACCTTTGTAGAAGCCGGGCGACGCAGAACCACGACAGTACTGCGCCACGAAAAGGCCGCCGGATTCTCCCCTTCAGGCAGGGCAGAAATGTCGCTCAAGGTGGGTCTTGGAAGACGCCACCTGTGTTGCAGGTTTCGGCGGTCTGTATTCGTAATACAGCAAAAGGGATGACAGAAAAAAGCTCTTTGACAGTTTTTTGAAGTTTATTTCACAGCCTGACGAATAGGACTTGGCGGACGTACCCCGCACGTTTAAAGTCGGAAGTCCACCCACGCCGAATCTGCCTTCATTCCCCTTCCGGCGCAGCCTCTTCACTGCTCTGCAGCCCTTGTTCTTCGGGCGCTTCAGAGATATTTCGGCAATCGTCCCAGATCAACTCGCTTTGCGCGGTATTGGCCAGCAGCAGTGGCAGCGCCGACTGCGCCTTGTTGGCCACATCGTGGAATACCACCGTCCCTTTGCGCCAGAGCAGCATGAGGGTCAGTACACGGTCGCCCACCTGCTCTGCAGAAAGCCTTCCGGTGTCGTCTTCGGCGTCGATATTCCACAATGACACGCGCAAATGCTCGGTGCGGAAGAAGTTGCCGCTGTCGGCACGTCGATGGCCATAAGGAGGGCGAAACAGCGGCACGAAGTTGTCCGGCAACACCTGCTGAACCAGTGCCGCGCTGCGTTGCACTGAATTCTGCCAGTCCAGCCACTGACTGTGCGAACGGTACTCCCAGCCCTGGATGCCCACACACTGCTGGCGATACAGCGCCTGCAAACCTGCAACCGACGTGCTTTCGAGACGCTCCTGAAGACTCTTGCCCAGCACGAAGAAGGTGGCGGTCATTTTCTGCTGGCGCATAAAGTCAGCCAGCCAGTCGGTACCACCGTCGGCCGGGCTCGGGCCACTTTCGAAGTTGAGCATGAAGGTGCGATCCGGCATCTCGTCGCCGCTCATCTCATCGGAGTTGTAGCGTTCGATCTCGCTGCTGGTCTGCGGAAACAGGGCTGCCATGAACAGCAGCTCGTTCAGGTAACGCTGGTGGAATGCGGCGCTGGGTCTGGCCCAGTTGGCATAGAACGAATCGTTGGATACCTGGTATTCCTCGGCGCGCTGCCGCAACTGATCCATGTCCTCGACCAGCACACAGAAATTGGCGTCCTGCTCACAGCTCTTCTGTGCGTTCTGGTAGTTCTCCAGCAACCGCAGCCACAGCCGATGACGAACCACATTCAACGACGGCACGTTGACGAAGCGCAGGCCGAGGCGCTGCTTGAGGCCCTCCTCGTCGAGCTTTTCGCTCAGGTACAACTCGTGGGCAAAGGCGAGGATCTCCGCACGCGACGCGACGTCGAACAACCCCGGCGTCTCGAGCCGTTCAGGCCAGACGCTGCGGTCAATGGTGGCGATGACCGGCGCTGCCGCCTGCGCCTGAAGCCAGAACAGACCTGCACACACTGCTAAAACGATACGCAAACCCGATGTCCTCTCGATCAACCATTAACGTCATGACCAGCGCGCCACTATAGCTGATATGCGCCGGCCTTCTTATGTCGGCGCGCATACAAAGCCGCAGGTCATGCTGGCATCACCCGCGGAACGGTCTCTATCGCCACCATAGCTGGAGTCGCAGGCTGTCAGCCCCTAGAATCCACGGACGATAAAAGGAGACGATTTCATGCTGATGGTGATTTCCCCGGCAAAAACCCTCGATTTCGAGACACCGCCCACGACCGGCCGCTTCACTCAGCCGCAGTACCTGGACCATTCCCGGGTGTTGATCGAGCAGCTGCGTGAACTGACGCCGGCGCAGATCAGCGAACTGATGCACCTGTCCGACAAGCTGGCCGGATTGAACGCGGCACGCTTTGGCAGCTGGAACCCGGACTTCACCCTCGACAACGCCAAGCAGGCACTGCTGGCCTTCAAGGGTGACGTCTATACGGGCCTGGAAGCGGAAACGCTGAGCGAAACGCAGCTCGACTACGCGCAGGGCCACTTGCGCATGCTGTCAGGTCTGTACGGCCTGTTGCGTCCACTGGACCTGATGCAGCCCTACCGGCTGGAAATGGGCACCCGGCTGGCCAACGCTCGCGGCAAGGACCTCTACGCCTTCTGGGGCACGCGGATCAGCGAATGGCTGAATGAAGCGCTGGCAGACCAGGGCGACGACCTGCTGCTCAACCTGGCCTCGACTGAATACTTCTCTGCCGTCAAACGTTCGTCGCTCAAGGCAAGGATCATCGACACCGAGTTCAAGGACTTCAAGAATGGCCAGTACAAGATCATCAGCTTCTATGCGAAAAAAGCACGCGGCATGATGAGCCGCTTCGTTATAGAAGAGCGCATCAACGATCCCGAAGCATTACAAGCGTTCGATGCACAGGGCTATCGTTACAACCGCGAACAGTCGACCCCTGACAAGTTGGTGTTTTTGCGCAACATCGCAGAACACTAGATGATGTAACCGTCGTGTAACAGAGCGCTGTTACACGGCCTGTCCTACGATCCAACACCAAATGCCAACTTCATGACGCCAGACAAACGTCAACTTTTCGACTCGCCACTCACGTGCGATTTTTTCTTAAAAAAAAATCCATTTTTTTAACTAGTGGCGTTTCAGCTTTTTACAGTAGTGGCACTTTCATATTCACCCCTCTACACCCCTCGTAAATCGAGGCTTTTACGAAAAAAGCCATCATCTCGATACCCTCCCTGTGACAAATCGGATACCGCAAAATCTGCAAATCAGGACGAGCGGCCAGGAACTAAATACGAATTCATACGCTCCTACATCCCGTAACAATTCTGGGCTGACGTGTAAGAGATCACTTACAGGTCGCCTCGAAAAACGGGAAGTTACCGACACGGAAGCCAGGCCCACGTGATCCTGGCGTCAGGTACCAGAACTAAACTCACATCACTAGTTGATGTTGTAGACAGGCGAAGCGCCGAACCGGTGTGATGCGCAGGATTCGAACAGGACGGCCCTGGCTTGCGCCAGAGGCATGCTTACCGAGGTCCGCCGTCAATCGTCGAACAAGGAGTGGTTTACTGCATCCAAGGAGAGCAAGGCCCTGACCGAACGGACAGGTTACTTGCCGCTTGCACTTAGTGTCATTTGAGTTCGCCTTACTTGTTTTGGGCACTCACTCATTAAATATGCCTGCGTTAGTTCCACGGCGTTGTTAGCCGTGAGGGATGGCGCGTGACATCTGCTGGCCAAAATTAATATCCAGCCAATTTATGGCGTGAAAAATCGAGGAGAATACGATGCGTATCAGCATATTTGGTTTGGGTTACGTCGGTGCAGTCTGTGCCGGTTGCCTGTCTGCCCGCGGTCACGAAGTAGTTGGTGTGGATATTTCCAGCACCAAGATCGACCTGATCAACAACGGCAAATCACCTATCGTTGAACCGGGTCTGGAAGAGCTGTTGCAGAAAGGTATCAGTACCGGAAAACTGCGCGGCACTACAGACTTCGCCGAAGCCATTCGCGCCACCGACCTGTCGATGATCTGCGTCGGTACGCCGAGCAAGAAGAACGGCGATCTGGAACTGGATTACATTGAATCGGTGTGCCGCGAAATCGGTTATGTCCTGCGTGACAAAGCCACTCGCCACACTATCGTGGTTCGCAGTACCGTACTGCCGGGCACTGTTGCCAACGTTGTTATCCCGATTCTGGAAGACTGCTCCGGCAAGAAAGCCGGTGTTGACTTCGGCGTCGCCGTCAACCCTGAGTTCCTGCGCGAAAGTACTGCGATCAAGGACTACGACCTGCCGCCAATGACCGTGATCGGCGAGTTCGACAAAGCGTCGGGCGACGTTCTGCAATCGCTGTACGAAGAACTCGATGCACCGATCATCCGCAAGGACATCGCTGTTGCCGAGATGATCAAGTACACCTGCAACGTGTGGCACGCCACCAAGGTTACTTTCGCCAACGAAATCGGCAACATTGCCAAGGCCGTCGGCGTCGATGGCCGTGAAGTGATGGACGTGGTCTGCCAGGACAAGGCGCTGAACCTGTCCCAGTACTACATGCGCCCTGGCTTCGCATTCGGCGGCTCCTGCCTGCCGAAAGACGTTCGTGCCCTGACCTACCGCGCCGGCAGCCTGGACGTTGAAGCTCCCCTGCTCAACTCGCTGATGCGCAGTAACACGTCGCAAGTACAGAACGCTTTCGACATGGTTGCCAGCTACGACACCCGCAAGGTTGCACTGCTGGGCCTGAGCTTCAAGGCCGGTACTGACGATCTGCGTGAAAGCCCGCTGGTAGAGCTGGCCGAAATGCTGATCGGCAAGGGCTTCGACCTGAGCATCTTCGACAGCAACGTTGAATATGCACGCGTTCACGGTGCCAACAAGGACTACATCGAATCCAAGATTCCGCACGTTTCCTCGCTGCTGAACTCGGACTTCGACCAAGTCATCAATGACTCCGACGTCATCATCCTCGGCAACCGCGATGAGCGTTTCCGCGCCCTCGCCAACAAGACCCCTGAAGGCAAGCGCGTCATCGATCTGGTGGGCTTCATGGCCAACGCCACCAGCGAAGACGGTCGTGCCGAAGGTATCTGCTGGTAAATCAGCCGCAAGCCACAAGCGCCAGGCTCCAGGCCACAGGCTCAAGCAATGTGCTTGCAGCCTGGGGCTTGAGGCTCGCAACTGACTTAGGGATACGATTATGCAGAGGCTCAAGCACGGCCTGTTACAGGCCGCAGGTTGGCTGTTCTATTTAAGTTTACTCATGGGCCTTGCCGCGGCATTGCCTACCAGTATCTTCGACTCACAGTCGAAGAACTTTATATTCCTGATTGGCGCCGTTGGTATCTGGCGCTACTCGATGGGGATCACGCACTTCGTGCGCGGGATGATTTTCCTGTACATCGTCTACCCGCACTTGCGCCGCAAGGTTCGCAAGCTGGGCAGTGCAGCAGACCCGTCCCATGTGTTTCTGATGGTCACCAGCTTCCGCATCGACGCGCTGACCACCGCACAGGTCTACAACTCGGTTATCCGCGAAGCCATCGACTGCGGCCTGCCGACGACTATCGTCTGCTCGCTGGTGGAAATGTCCGATGAGCTGCTGGTCAAGAGCATGTGGGCGAAGTTCAACCCGCCGGAGCGCGTCAAGCTGGACTTCGTACGCATTCCGGGCACCGGCAAGCGCGATGGTCTGGCCTATGGCTTCCGCGCCATCTCGCGTCACTTGCCTGACAGCCGTGCCGTGGTTGCAGTGATCGACGGCGACACCGTGCTCAACGAAGGTGTGGTCGCCAAGACCGTGCCGTGGTTCCAGCTGTTCGACAACGTCGGCGGCCTGACCACCAACGAGTTCTGTGAAGTACGTGGTGGCTACATCATGAGCGAGTGGCACAAGCTGCGTTTCGCTCAGCGTCACATCAACATGTGCTCGATGGCTCTGTCCAAACGCGTGTTGACCATGACCGGTCGCATGTCGGTGTTCCGCGCAACCGTGGTAACCGACCCCGAGTTCATTGCCGACGTGGAAAGCGACTCGCTCAATCACTGGCGCCTGGGCACCTTCCGCTTCCTGACCGGCGACGACAAGTCCAGCTGGTTCAGCCTGATGCGCCTGGGTTACGACACGTTCTACGTGCCGGACGCAGCGATCAACACCGTGGAACACCCGCCCGAGAAGAGCTTCCTGAAAGCCAGCCGCAAGCTGATGTATCGCTGGTACGGCAACAACCTGCGTCAGAACTCGCGTGCACTGGGTCTGGGCGTACGTCGCCTGGGGATTTTCACCAGCATCGTACTGTTCGACCAGCGTGTGTCGATGTGGACCTCCATCCTCGGTCTGACCGTCGCACTGATCGCCAGCTTCAAGTATGGCGGCGCGTTCCTGTTGATGTATCTGCTGTGGATCGGCATGACCCGTCTGATCCTCACCCTGCTGCTGTCCCTCTCGGGACACAGGATCGGGCCTGCCTACCCGATCATTCTCTATTACAACCAGATCGTCGGCGCGCTGATGAAGATCTATGTCTTCTTCCGCCTGGACCGCCAGTCCTGGACTCGCCAGGACACCAAACTAAGCCGCGACATGGCCAGCTTTCAGGGCTGGTTCAACACGTGGTCGTCCCGAACCATGACTTTCTCGGCTGGCACCATCTTCGTCGCTGTGCTGTTGACGATGGTTTGACCGGGCCAACGGATTAATCGCTTAAGTAGGAAAAATAGCCATGAATACAGCCGTGAATGCGAACGTCGTACATGAATCCGAAGCCCAGCGCCAACACGCGCGGATCAAGATCCCTGCCAAGCTGCGCCTGCTGAATGATCAGCCCAACGCGCCACTGGTACGTGTCGAAGACCTGTCGGCCGGTGGCCTGAGCTTCGTTGCTCCGTCCGGGCAGAAATTCAGCGAAGGGCAGATCGTCAAGGGACGCCTGCAATTCATCATCGACAACCTTGGCCTGGCCATGGACGTCGATCTGCAGGTGCGCTCGATCGACAACGCCAGCAACCGCATCGGTTGCCAGTTCCAGAATCTGGAACCTCAGGACATCGCTACCCTGCGCCACCTGATCACCTCGCACCTGTCCGGCGAAGTCGTCACCCTGGGCGAAGTGCTGGCCACGCTGCAGCGCGATAACTTCACCAAGGCACGCAAGGTCAAGGGCAAGGACAGCGGCATGAGCGCCATGGGTCGCCTGCGCGCCGTAACCTTCAGCCTGGGCGTGTTCATTGTCGGTCTGGCCGCTTTCGGCTTCATCTTCAAGACGATCTACGGCCTGTACTTCGTCAGCCATGCATCGGCCGGTCTGGTCACCATTCCAAGCATGGACGTGACCATGCCGCGTGAAGGTACCGTACAAAGCCTGGTCGCCCAGAATGGCGAAGCCGCGAAAGGCGCGCCACTGGCGTCCTTCAACACCAGCATGCTGGAAATGCTCAAGGGCAGCCTGACCGGTGAAGACCTGCAGCCAGCCAAGATCGAAGAGCTGTATGGCAAGCAGATGAGCGGCACCATGACCAGCCCGTGCGATTGCGTCGTGGCTCGCCAGCTGGTTGCCGACGGTCAGTTCGCGTCCAAGGGTCAGGTGATCTTCCAACTGGTGCCACGCAACGCGCCGGCCACGGTTGAAGCTCGCTTCACCTATCGCCAGTTCAACGACGTTAAGCCAGGCACACGTGTCAGCTTCCAGATCGCTGGCGAAGACAAACTGCGCACGGGTCAGATCATCAGCAGCACCAACCTGAGCGACGCCGACCTGTCCACCGACATCCGCGTGCAGATCAAGCCTGACGAAAGCCTGAGCAGCTCGCTTGCCGGTCGCCCTGTCGAAGTGGTCAGCGATCGCGGCCCGTCCGTGAACTGGCTGATCGATAAAGCAATGGCTGCGGGTCTGTAACCATGAACAGCCCACTACGACGCCTGTCGACCCCCACGCTACTGAGCCTCGCCGTCGCGCTCGGCCTGAGCGGCTGTGCCGGCCTGCCTGATCAACGCCTTGCCAATGAAGCCCTGAAAAACGGCGACACTGCATTGGCGGAGCAGAACTATCGGCAGCTGGCGGACCTGGGCTACAGCGACGCGCAAGTCGGCCTGGCTGATATTCAGGTCGCGACTCGCGACCCGGCTCAGCTCAAGCAGGCCGAGGCTACCTACCGCGCTGCCGCGCAGACCTCCCCCCGGGCGCAGTCGCGCCTGGGCCGTCTGCTGGCTGCCAAGCCCGACGCTACCGAAGCCGAACATCGCGAAGCCGAAGGCCTGCTGAAAAAGGCCTTCGCCAATGGCGAATCCGGCACGCTGATCCCGCTGGCGATGCTGTATCTGCAATACCCGCACACCTTCCCTGAAGTGAATGCGCAGCAGAAGATCAGTGAGTGGCGCGCTGCCGGTTATCCGGAGGCAGGTTTGGCCCAGGTGCTGCTGTATCGCACTCAAGGCACATATGCTCAACACCTCGATGAGGTCGAGAGCATCTGCAAACAGGCGCTGTCGGCCACGGATATCTGCTACGTCGAACTGGCCACTGTCTACCAGACACGTGGCCAGGCCGAGCAGCGCACGGCCTTGATCGAAAAGCTCAAGAGCGACTACGCCGCTGGCCGCGTCAATGCTCAACGTGTGGACAGCGTCGCGCGCGTACTGGGTGACTCCACCATCGGTACGCCAGACGAAAAGACCGCTCAGCAATTGCTGGAAAACGTTGCGCCGGGCTACCCGATCTCGTGGGTCACGCTGGCCAAACTGCTTTACGACTTCCCCGAACTGGGTGACGTCAACAAGATGATGGAATACCTGAACAACGGCCGCGCGGCAGACCAGCCTCGCGCCGAGCTGCTGCTTGGACGCCTGTACTACGAAGGTAAATGGGTCACGCCCGATGCCTTCAAGGCCGAGGAGCACCTGAAGAAAGCCACCGCCACGGAAATCTCTGCCCATTACTACTTGGGTCAGATCTACCGTCGCGGCTACCTGGGCCAGGTCTACTCGCAAAAAGCCGTGGACGAGCTGCTGACCGCCGCCCGTGGTGGCCAGAACAGCGCCGACTTCGCCCTTGCGCAACTGTTCTCGCAGGGCAAGGGCACTATGCCCGACCCGGTCAACGCCTGGGTGTTCGCGCAACTGGCGCTGGCCAGTCAGACCCCGCAAGCGACCGAGCTTGCCGAGGCCCTCAATACACAACTGCCGCCTGAAAAGCTCGCCACCGCCAAAGACCTGTTGGCACGCGAGCAAAAAGTCCGGGGCGCTAACGCCACTCAGAACGCGATGGCATTGCAGGCCCTGCAAGAAGAAAAAGACGGTGAGGAAGCATTATGAAGTTGAATCCCCTGATGGCCGCCGGCATGGGCCTTGGCTTCACCCTGTTGTGGGCCTGCCCGACACTGGCAGCGCTGACCGAACAACCGCAAAATTTCGGTATCGAAATCAAAGCCACGGCGCAGGCCGAGGATGATCGCGATCTGGGCACCCGTTCGGGCGGCGACGTCAACGGTGTGGGCCTGGACCTGCGTCCCTGGGTCTATGGCGAGCGCGGCGACTGGAGCGGTTACGCGATGGGCCAGGTGGTCACCGCCACCGACATCATTCAGACCGACCCGCTGGAGCAGAGCAACAGCGACGGCAGCGGCACCCAGACTTCGCGTGGCACGGCCAGCGAGCGCGAAGCCGACAAGACCTACGCCGCACTGCGTGAGTTCTGGATCGGCTACAGCGGTTTCACGCCCTACCCTGGCGAGATCCTGAAAGTCGGTCGTCAGCGTCTGCGTAACGACGACGGTCAATGGCACGACACCAATATCGAGGCCATCAACTGGTCGTTCGATACCACGCTGCTGCGCGCTGAACTGGGTGCTGCCCAGCGTTTCAGCGAATACCGCACCGACCTGACCGAACTGGCACCTGACGACGAAGATCGCAAGCACCTGTTCGGCTCGGTGAGCTACCAGTGGACACCAGGCCATTGGGCCGGTATCCGTGCTCACCACAGTGCCGACGACGGCAAGCTCAAGTCGCAGGGCCAGGTGCTGGATGATCTGGACAAGACCTCCAATGGCGATCTGACCTGGGTCGGCCTGCAGGCTGACAGCGATGCCTACAACTATCGCAGCAACACCAATCAGCTCAACTACTGGGGCAGCCTGACCTGGCTGAACGGAACGCGCGACGAGATCGGCGTGACCTCCGCTCCCAACGACCAGTTCATCGCCGGCGAAAAGAACAGCCGTGACATGAATGGCTGGGCCACCGACCTGGGCCTGCGCCTGCGTCTGGACCCGCAATGGCAAGTCGGCGCCGCCTACTCGCGCGCCAGCAAGGACTACGTCCAGAACGGTCTGGAAAGTAACCGCTCCAACTGGACCGGTACGCGTTCGCGCATCCACCGTTTCGGTGAAGCCTTCCAGGGCGAAATGGCCAACGTGGAAACCGGCTCGCTGTTCGCCTCCTGGCAGATGAACGAGGAATACGACGCGTCGCTGATCTACCACAAGTTCCGTCGCGTGGACGGCAACACCGGTATCGGTGGCTCGGGCATCAACGCGGTGAACGACAACCAGAACGGTACGTTCAGCTCGCTACCGCTGGAAGACGGCAGCAAGGACCTGGGTCAGGAAATGGACCTGGTCGTGACCAAGTACTTCAAGCAAGGCCTGCTGCCTGCTTCGCTGAGCCAGTCGTTCGATGAACCTTCGGCACTGGTGCGCCTGCGCGCAGGTGTCTTCAAGCCAGGCGACGCGTATCAGAACAACGTGGACAGCTACATGCACCGCGCTGTTGTCGACGTCATCTGGCGCTTCTGATGCGAACCGCCAAAGGAGTGCCAGAGATGAACAGTCATACAAGCAACGGGCGTAGCCGACACTGGCCGCACACCCTGCTCGAAAGCGCACTGCTGACCAGCGCCCTGCTGCTGGCCAGCGGTGTGGCGCTGGCCAACGCGCCTGTCGTACCCGACACACAGAAGGCGGTGGTCAAGGAGTTGCACCAGGCCAAGACCTACACCATCACCAGCCCGCCGACCGAGCCGTTGGAAATGGCCAAGCCGGTGTTGCCCGACCTCAAGGGCTACACCGCCGAAGCCGCCCTGAAAAAGATCGTGCGCAACAAACCGGGCAAGGTCACTGTTTCACGGATGATGGAAGAAACCGGCCTGAAGGAATTCATCGGCGGCGATAACAAGATGGCCGAATGGGTCAACCGTCAGCGCGGCATCCCCCAGGCCATCATGATTTCCGACGGCTACGTGAGCCTGCAGGACCTGGCCAGGAAGGTGCCCAAGCAGTTCCTCAACGAGGTTTCGCCAGGTGTCTACGTGGCGCGCCTGCCAATCCTGATCAAGGAAACCGGGATCTTCGAGATCGACAGCAAGACCAAGGAATTGCGTCTGTCTCAGGAAAAGGGCTCGTTCATCGTCAGTGAAGGCAAGATGCTGATCACTCACACTCAGGTCAACGCCTGGAGTGAAACCCGCAACAGCCTGGCGACCTATCGCAAGCCTGAAGAGTTTCGCCCTTTCCTGCTGACCTGGGGTGGCTCGGAAACCTGGATCGCCAATACCAAAATGGCGAGCATGGGCTACGACCAGAGCAAGTCCTATGGCATCAGTATTTCCCAGTACACCCCCAACACCGCGAAGATTCTCAAGCGTGCCGAACCGACGGGCTGGATCATCGATTCAGAGTTCTCGGACATGTGGTACGGCTTCTACTGCTATGAAACCCGCGACTTCGTGGTCAAAGGCAACACCTACCGCGACAACATCATTTACGGCATTGACCCGCACGACCGTTCGCACGGTCTGATCATCGCCGAAAACGACGTTTACGGGACCAAGAAGAAGCACGGGATCATCATTTCCCGGGAAGTCGACAACAGCTTCATCTTCCGCAACAAGAGCCACAACAACAAATTGTCCGGCGTGGTTCTGGACCGTAACAGCGTCGGCAACATCGTCGCCTACAACGAGATTTACCAGAACCACACTGACGGCATCACCCTGTACGAAAGCGGCAACAACCTGCTGTGGGGCAATCGCGTGATCGCCAACCGCCGCCACGGTATCCGCGTGCGTAACAGCGTGAATATCAAGCTGTACGAGAACGTCGCCATGGGCAACGGCCTGATGGGCGTTTACGGCCACATCAAGGACTTGAGCGACACCGACCGCGACATTGAGCTCGATCCGTTCGACGCTCAGGTCTCGCTGATCATGGTTGGCGGCGAACTGTCCAGCAATGGTTCCGGCCCGCTGTCCATCGACTCGCCACTGAGTGTCGAGCTGTATCGCGTCTCGATGCTGATGCCCACCAAAGAAGTCGGCATCAGCCTCAACGGCGTCCTCGGTGAGCGCCAGGACGAAATCCTCGACCTGCTGGTACGCCAGAAGAAAGCCGTATTGATCGACCCCGTCGAAAGCCAGACCGAGCTGCGGGAATGAGGAAGGGTATTGTTATGCACGCACATCTGATCAAGCTGTTGAGCCTGTCCAGCCTCACCGCCGCCTTGATGGCCGCCGCTGGTGTCGCTCGGGCAGACGACTCGCAAGCGCCGACGTTCAAGGCCGAGCCTTGCTGCTCACTGTGCCCGGCCGCACATGATGCGAAAAACTACACCACGCGCTATCAGCAGAACTTCACCACGCTGGTCCAGGCTCAGGGTGACTGGCTGTTCCGGACTCAGGAAGACCTGCGCACCGAGTTCGACACCACGCCTGCCGGCTATCGCCGCATGAAACAACTGCACGATGCGTTCAAGAGCAAAGGCGTCGAACTGGTCGTGGTATATCAGCCGACCCGTGGCCTGGTGGATCGCAACAAATTGTTCCCGGCCGAACGCGACAAGTTCGACTACGACAAGGCGCTGAAAAACTATCAGGCCATGCTTGGCCGCTTCAGCAAGATGGGCTACTGGGTCCCTGACCTGTCGCCGTTGACCAACGAGCAGCAGGCGCATGACTTCTACTTCCGCGGTGACCAGCACTGGACGCCGTATGGCGCACAGCGTACGGCGAAGATCGTCGCCGAAACCGTGAAAAGGATTCCGGCCTACGGCGATATCCCCAAGCGTGAGTTCGAAAGCCATATTTCCGGACGCATGGGCAAGACGGGCACTTTGCACAATATGGCAGGTCAATTGTGCGGTACCAGCTACGCGATCCAGTACATGGACCAGTTCACCACCGAGCCCAAGGGTGAGGCGGGCGACGGCGACCTGTTCGGCGATTCCGGTAACCCGGAAATCACCTTGGTCGGTACCAGCCACAGCGGCAAGAACTACAACTTCGCGGGCTTCCTGCAGGAATACATGGGCGCTGACGTGTTGAACGTGGCGTTCCCTGGTGGTGGCCTGGAAGGTTCGATGCTGCAGTACCTGGGCAGTGAAGACTTCCAGAAGCGTCCGCCGAAGATTCTCATCTGGGAATTCTCGCCGCTGTATCGCCTGGATCAGGAGACCATCTATCGCCAGATGATGTCGCTGCTGGACAACGGCTGTGAAGGCAAGCCTGCCGTCATGAGCGCCAGCACCACGCTTAAGCCGGGTACCAACGAATTGCTGGTCAATGGCAAGAATGGCATCAAGGACATTCGCAACGGCAGCAATCAGATCGACATCAAGTTTGACGACACCTCGGTGAAAGTCCTTCAGGCCAGACTCTGGTACATGAACGGTCGCCATGAGGATCTGAAAATCGAGAAACCGGAAACGTCAGACACCGATGGACGCTTCGCCTTTGAATTGCGCGAGGATGAGGATTGGGCCAACCAGCAACTGCTGGCGCTGGAAGTCCAGGGACCGGAAGCAGGCACGGCACCACAAAAAGTCGAAGCCAAAGTATGCAAACGCAACGTGTTCCCGAGCGCTGCGACACACACCGCTCAAGCCGGACTATGAGGTGACTTATGCAGACTCCTAAACTGATACGCCCTACCCTGCTGTCGATGGCAATCCTGTCATCGATGGCGTGGGCCACGGGCGCGTCCGCCGCACTGGTTCCACCCAAGGGCTATGACGCCCCGATCGAAAAAATGAAGACGGGCGATCACAACTTCAGCTGTGAAGCCATTCCAAAGCCCTACACCGACAAGCTGGTCTTCCGCAGCAAGTACGAGGGTTCGGACAAAGCACGCGCAACGCTCAATGCGGTATCCGAAGAAGCGTTCCGCGACGCGACCAAGGACATCACCACCCTTGAGCGTGGCGTCAGCAAAGTCGTGATGCAGTACATGCGCGACGGTCGTCCGGAACAACTCGATTGTGCGCTGAACATGATGACCACCTGGGCCAAGGCCGATGCGCTGGAGTCGCGCGAGTTCAACCACACCGGCAAATCCATGCGCAAATGGGCACTGGGCAGCATGTCCTCCGCCTACCTGCGTCTGAAGTTCTCCGAGTCGCACCCGCTGGCCAATCGTCAGCAGGACGCGAAGATCATCGAGACCTGGTTCAGCAAGCTGGCCGATCAGGTGGTCAGCGACTGGAGCAATCTGCCGCTGGAAAAAATCAACAACCACTCGTACTGGGCTGCCTGGTCGGTGATGGCAACCGCTGTCGCCACCAATCGTCAGGACCTGTTCGACTGGGCCGTGAAGGAATACAAGGTCGCTGCCAATCAAGTGGACAAGGACGGTTTCCTGCCCAACGAGATGAAGCGCCGTCAGCGGGCACTGTCGTATCACAACTATGCACTGCCGCCGCTCGCGATGATTGCCAGCTTCGCCCAGGCCAATGGCGTGGACCTGCGTCCGGAAAACAATGGCGCCTTGAAGCGTCTGGGCGACCGGGTGCTGGCCGGCGTCAAGGATCCTTCGATTTTCGCTGAACACAACGGCGAGAAACAGGACATGACGGACCTGAAGAAAGATCCGAAATTCGCCTGGCTCGAACCGTACTGCTCGCTCTACACCTGCAGCCCGGATGTGCTTGAAGAGAAACACGAAAAGCAGCCATTCAAGACATTCCGTCTGGGCGGTGATCTGACCAAGGTCTACGACCCGACGCACGAGAAAGGCGACAAGGGCGATAACGACGGTTCGTGATTCACAGAGTTCTTTGTGGGAGCGGGCTTGCTCGCGAAGAGGCACGCCCAGGCGCTGAATCCGTAAGACCGGACCTCGCCTGAGCTGCTTCACCGACAAGCCGTAACGCGACGTGTTTTACCCCCCAATTTCAACGGGGGGTTTGGGGGGGCTTTAGCCCTTGAATGTTGGACAAACGGAGAGATAAGGATGGTTTTCTCATCCAACGTGTTCCTGTTCCTGTTCATGCCGATTTTCCTCGGCTTGTACTACCTGAGCGGGCAACGCTATCGCAATCTGCTGCTGCTGATTGCCAGCTATATCTTCTACGCCTGGTGGCGAGTGGACTTTCTGGCGCTGTTCGTCGGCGTGACCGTCTGGAACTACTGGATCGGTCTCAAGGTAGGCGCAGCAGGTGTGCGGACCAAGCCGGCACAGAAATGGTTGCTGCTTGGCGTGATAGTGGACCTGTGTATTCTGGGCTACTTCAAATACGCCAACTTCGGCGTGGACAGCATCAACGCAGCCATGACCTCGATGGGTCTGGAACCGTTCATCCTGACTCACGTGCTGTTGCCGATCGGTATCTCGTTCTATGTCTTCGAGTCCATCAGCTACATCATCGACGTTTACCGCGGCGATACTCCGGCCACGCGCAATCTGATCGACTTCGCTGCATTCGTCGCGATCTTCCCGCACCTGATCGCCGGCCCCGTGCTGCGTTTCCGCGATCTGGCCGACCAGTTCAACAACCGTACACACACGCTGGACAAGTTCTCCGAAGGTGCCACGCGCTTCATGCAGGGCTTCATCAAGAAAGTGTTCATCGCCGACACCCTGGCGGTGGTCGCCGATCACTGCTTCGCCCTGCAAAACCCGACCACCGGCGATGCCTGGCTGGGTGCGCTGGCCTACACCGCGCAACTGTATTTCGACTTCTCCGGTTACAGCGATATGGCTATCGGTCTGGGTCTGATGATGGGTTTCCGCTTCATGGAAAACTTCAAACAGCCCTACATCAGCCAATCGATCACCGAGTTCTGGCGTCGCTGGCACATCAGCCTGTCCACCTGGCTACGTGACTACCTGTACATCACGCTGGGCGGCAACCGCGGCGGCAAGTTCGCGACCTACCGCAACCTGTTCCTGACCATGCTGCTCGGCGGTCTGTGGCACGGTGCCAACGTCACCTACATCATCTGGGGTGCCTGGCACGGCATGTGGCTGGCGATCGAAAAAGCGGTCGGTATCAACACCAAACCCTACAGTTTCAACCCGATCCGCTGGGCACTGACCTTCCTGCTGGTGGTCATAGGCTGGGTCATCTTCCGCGCTGAAAACCTGCATGTCGCCGGTCGTATGTACAGCGCCATGTTCAGCTTCGGAGAGTGGCAGCTGTCGGAACTCAACCGCGCCAGCCTGACCGGTCTGCAAGTGGCAACACTGGTGGTGGCGTATCTGACGCTGGCGTTCTTCGGTCTGCGCGACTTCTACCAGAACCGCGAAAAAGACACCGGCAAGAGCGCCAAGGCTGACGGTCCTGCGACCGCCCAACCGGGCACCATCAAGGCCGTTCCCGGCGATGCTCCCGGCAGTCTGCACCTGCCAGGCTACACCGTGGGCAGCGAAGCTCAGGTGCAGCCTGCGTACTGGGTTGCCGACTGGCCACGTTACGCCATGCGTGCACTGATCCTGCTGCTGTTCGTGGCTTCGATTCTCAAACTTTCGGCGCAAAGCTTCTCGCCGTTCCTTTACTTCCAGTTCTGAGGAGCCTGACATGACGCGTTCATTACGAATCCTCTACATCGCCATCTTCCTGGCCATTCTGCTGGTCCTGGGCGTCTGGTCGCTGCGCAGCTTCAGCACTTTCTCGACGTCGGCCGAGACCACTGTGCTCAACGGCAAATGGACCAAGGCGGCGGAAACTCATTACGACGATGAGTTCCCGATCAAGCGCCTGGGCACCAACCTCTGGGCGGCGCTGGATTTCAAACTGTTCAACGAAGGTCGTCCGGGCGTCGTGCTCGGCAAGGACCAGTGGTTGTACACCGACGAAGAGTTCGATGCGGTTGCCAACGGCGAGCAGAACGAAGCCGACAACCTGGCGATCATTCAGGGTGTGCGTGACGCGCTGGAAAAACAGGGCACCAAACTGGTCCTGGCGATCGTTCCGGCGAAAACCCGTCTGTACCCGGAACACATCGGTGACAACAAGCCTGCCAGCCTGCACACCGACCTGTATCAGCAGTTCCACGCTCAGGTCGCCAAGGCCGGGATCTTTGCCCCGGACTTGCTGGCGCCGCTGCAAGCTGCCAAGCAACAGGGCCAGGTTTTCCTGCGCACCGACACCCACTGGACGCCAATGGGTGCCGAAGTCGCCGCGCAGCAACTGAGCGCCGCGATTGCCCAGAAAACACCACTGGAAGGTGAACCTGAGCAGTTCGTCACACAAGCCAAGGGAACCGAAGCCTACAAAGGTGACCTGACTACATTCCTGCCGCTCGATCCGTTGTTCAGCAACATGCTGCCCAAGCCGGACGAGTTGCAGAAACGCAGTACCGATCCGGTAGCAGGCGAAGCGGCAGGCGGTGATGCACTGTTCGCAGACAGCGACATCCCGGTGGGTCTGGTGGGCACCAGCTACAGCGCCAACCCTAACTGGAACTTCGTCGGCGCCTTGAAAGAAGCGCTGCGCAGCGATGTCGTCAACTACGCCGAAGACGGCCATGGCCCGATTCTGCCGATGCTCAAGTACCTGCAAACCGATGCCTTTAAGAACACCCCGCCGCAAGTGGTGATCTGGGAGTTCCCGGAGCGCTACCTGCCGGCACACAACGATCTTGGCGAGTTCGATCCGAAGTGGATCGCCGAGCTGAAGAAATCGCGTGACACCCAAGAAAACGTGGCGCTCAACGCCAAACAATCCGAGTCGCCCAACCGGGCGCAAAACTGAGAGGACTGACTCATGACTTTCAACACTACTGCCAACCGTTCGGCCGCAAAACGCATTTTCAAAACCTGCGCAATGGCCGCAGGTCTGGGCCTGATGTCCCTGCAGGCTTTCGCCGGTGACTCCGCCCTGTACGGCCCGACCGCACCGAAAGGCTCGACCTTCGTGCGTGTCTACAACGCCAGCAACGCTGAAATCAGCGCCACCGTTGGCAACACCAATCTCAACGAAGTGGCGCCACTGGGCAGCACTGCGTTCAGCTTCATGCCGCAGGGCGACTACACCGCCAAGCTGGGCAGCCAGAGCCTGCCGGTGAAACTGGCGGGTGATCACTACTACACCATCGTCAACAACGCCAGCGGCAAGCCACAGCTGGTCGAAGAGCCACCGTTCAAGAACAAGCAGAAATCCCTGGTTCGTGTGCAGAACCTGAGCGACAAGTCCCTGACCCTGAAAACCGCTGATGGCAAGACCGACGTGGTCAAGGCTGTAGCGGCCAAAGGCACCGGCGAGCGTGAAATCAACCCGGTCAAGGTCAGCCTGGCGCTGTACGACGGCGACAAGAAAGTCACCGATGTGAAACCTGTGGCACTGGAGCGTGGCGAAGCCGCTGTGCTCTACATCACCGGCAGTGGCAGCAGCCTCTCGCCAGTGTGGGTCAAGCCACCGGTCGCTACCCGCTAAACGGATTATGCCGGTCGGTTCAGGGCATCAGCGTTGAACCGACCCGCGCGGAACAAGAACAAGACAGAAACGACAGACACCTCGTACGGCCCTAATTGAATGCTTTTGGAGAAACAAAATGATTCCAGTTATCTTGTCAGGCGGTAGTGGTTCACGACTCTGGCCGCTTTCGCGTAAACAATTCCCTAAACAGTTCCTGGCGTTGACCGGCGAGCACACCCTGTTCCAGCAAACCCTGGAGCGTCTGGTGTTCGAGGGCATGCAGGAGCCTATCGTGGTCTGCAACAAGGACCACCGTTTCATCGTCAACGAGCAACTCGCTGCGCTGAACCTGGAAACCCAGGCGATCCTCATGGAACCGTTCGGCCGCAACACGGCACCCGCCGTTGCACTGACTGCCATGAAGCTGGTCAACGAAGGCAACGACGGCCTGATGCTGGTGCTGCCAGCCGACCACGTCATCGAAGACCAGAAAGCCCTGCAACGCGCACTGGCACTGGCGACCGTCGCCGCAGAGCGTGGCGAAATGGTGCTGTTCGGCGTACCGGCCAACAAGCCTGAAACCGGCTATGGCTACATCAAGTCCACCGCCGATGCCCTGCTGCCGGAAGGCGTCAGCCGCGTGTCGCAGTTCGTCGAAAAACCTGACGAAAAACGCGCCAAGGAATTCGTCGAAGCCGGTGGCTACTACTGGAACAGCGGCATGTTCCTGTTCCGCGCCAGCCGCTTCCTGGAAGAACTGAAAAAGCATGATCCGGACATCTACGACACCTGCCTGCTGACCCTTGAGCGCAGCGTGCAGGACGGCGACGCCCTTGAAATCGACTCCTCGACCTTCGCCTGCTGCCCGGACAATTCCATCGACTACGCGGTCATGGAAAAAACCCAGCGCGCCTGCGTCGTACCGCTGTCGGCCGGCTGGAGCGATGTCGGCTGCTGGTCGTCGCTGTGGGAAGTCAACGCCAAGGACGCCAACGGCAACGTCACCAAGGGCGACGTCGTCATCCAGGACAGCCGCAACTGCATGATCCACGGCAACGGCAAACTGGTGTCGGTGATCGGTCTGGACAACATCGTGGTCGTCGAAACCAAGGACGCGATGATGATTGCCCACAAGGACAAGGTCCAGGGCGTCAAGCAAATGGTCGCCACCCTGAACGAACAGGGCCGCACCGAGACACAGAACCACCTCGAAGTGTACCGTCCGTGGGGCTCCTACGATTCGGTGGACATGGGCGGTCGTTTCCAGGTCAAGCGTATCTCCGTCAAGCCGGGTGCCTGCCTGTCGCTGCAGATGCACCACCACCGCGCCGAACACTGGATCGTGGTATCCGGTACTGCGCAGGTCACCTGTGACGAGAACGTGTTCCTGCTCACCGAAAACCAGTCCACCTACATCCCGATCGCCTCGGTCCATCGCCTGCGCAACCCAGGCAAGATCCCGTTGGAAATCATCGAAGTACAATCGGGCAGCTACCTGGGCGAAGACGACATCGAGCGTTTCGAAGACATCTACGGTCGCTCGAACGCGCTGGAAGCGGGTGTGAAGACGCAAACTATCGCTCGTTGATAGGGTTTTAGCTGCACGCTACAGGTAACACAGCCCTCGACAACTCTTTGCGCAGATTTATACGCAGAGAGTTGTCGGGGGCTTTTCATTTGCGCGACGTCCCCCTCCCAGGTTCTGTAGGATGTCCAGCATTACCTTTGCTGGAGACCTGCATGTTTATCGGCATCCTGTTGATCCTGACCTGGCTCATCCTTCTGCTCCGCTACCCGGCGAAGGCCTTGCCCGTCTCGCTGGCTGCGGCGGTCGGGCTTGGGGCGGTGGCGGCCATCGTCATCTGGCAGGACAGCCGCGAAACACGCCAGCTTGAGCGTCTGGATATCCGCCTGAGTTACGATCCGCAAAACTGCCCGGCAGATCGTCCGTTGCAGGTCAGCATCACCAACACCAATCAGGTCACCCTGCAGGAACTGCGTTGGCGAATAGCGGCCTATGCGCCTGGTGATTCAGTGAATCTGATCGACAACACCTACGCATCCGCGCGCTACCGCGGCCCCGGCGAACTTCAGGCCAAAGGTACGTGGCAGGATTGCGTGCCGGTGCCGGCACTGCGCAACGGGTACCGCCCGCAAACCCTGGAATTTCGCGCAGAACATCTACAAGGCAGTTTCTCGGACTGACCACAAGGATCTCCCTCATGCCCATCGCTTTGATTACAGGCTGTTCCAGCGGAATCGGCCGTGCTCTGGCCGACGCGTTCAAGGCCACTGGCTATGAAGTCTGGGCCACTGCGCGCAAGACCGACGATGTCGCGGCACTCAGTGCAGCGGGTTTCATCGCCGTACAACTGGACGTCAACGACAGCCTGGCGCTGGAGCAACTGGCCGCCGGTCTGGAGCACAGCGGCCTGGATGTGTTGATCAACAACGCTGGCTATGGCGCGATGGGTCCCCTGCTAAACGGCGGCGTGCAGGCCTTGCAGCGACAGTTCGAAACCAATGTGTTTTCCGTCGTCGGGGTGACCCGGGCGCTGTTTCCGGCACTGCGCCGCAACAAGGGGCTGGTGGTGAACATCGGCAGCGTATCCGGTGTGCTGGTCACGCCGTTCGCGGGCGCTTATTGCGCATCCAAGGCGGCGGTGCATGCGCTCAGTGATGCGCTGCGTCTGGAGTTGGCGCCATTCGGCGTACAGGTGATGGAGGTTCAGCCAGGCGCGATCGCGTCGAGCTTTGCGCAGAATGCCAGCCACGAAGCCGAGCAGCTGATCAGTGAGCAATCGCCGTGGTGGCCGATTCGCGAAGGCATTCGTGCACGCGCCAGAGCTTCACTGGACAACCCTACCCCCGCCACAGCATTCGCTCAAGACTTGCTCAAGGCCGTGCAACACACCCATCCGCCACGCCTTCTGCGTCTTGGCAACGGCTCACGCCTGCTGCCGCTGATGGCGTGGTTGCTGCCCAAAGGGCTACTGGATATGGGCCTGAGAAAACGCTTTGGATTGAACACCGACTTGTGACGCAGAGCGTCACGAACTGCATTCCCACGCTGGAGCGTGCGGAACGATCACCTGCCTATCGTGCGACGCTCCGCGTCGGCATGCCGTTCTGGACGCTCCGCGTCCTCAAGCATCAGCCGTCTACCGGCCTGACAATCACCGTGCAGGTCATTCCCGCTGCCAGAAGTACGCCTTCAGGTATAGCGTCCAGATGGATACGCACCGGCACTCGCTGGGCCAGACGCACCCAGTTGAAAGTCGGGTTGACGTCGGCGATCAGTTCGCGGCTTTGCGGGTTGTCACGGTCGTAGATGCCGCGTGCAATGCTTTCGACATGGCCCTTGAGCACCTCGCCGCTCATCAGTTGCAGCTCCGCAGCATCACCCACGTTCAGATGCGGCAATTTGGTTTCCTCGAAGAAGCCGTAGACCCAGAACGAGTTCATGTCGACCACGGCCATCTTCGCTTCACCGATACGCGCATAGTCACCGCGATGGACATTGAGGTTGGTGACGTAACCGTCCACCGCCGCCAGTACCCGCGTGCGTGACAGGTTAAGCTCGGCCGCCTCCAGCTGCGCCTGGGCCAACTGGTAATCGGCCAGGGCCGAGGTGGCTACGTTACTCGCGTCGTCACGATTTTCCGCCGAGATGACCAGTTCATCCATGTCGGCACGCCGCTTGGCATTCAGTTTGCGCATCTCCCAGGTTGCCTTGCGTGAAGCCAGTAACGCCTGCGCCTGCTTTACGGCGATCCGGTAATGCTCCGGGTCAATCTGCATCAGCAGATCGCCACGCTTTACCCACTGGTTGTCACGCACCGGCACCTCGACCACAGTGCCGGACACATCGGCGGCCACGTTGATGATATCGGCGCGCACCCGGCCATCGCGGGTCCATGGGCTATCCATATAGTCGATCCACAGCGTACGACCGATCCAGAGCGCGACTGCCAGCACCAGCAACGTGGCAAACAGACTGAAGAACTTTTTCATCCAGAGATTTTTCCCGACTCAGGCGTCAACGATAAAGGGGCAGCGCCAACGCGCCGAAGATGCAGATAAACAGGCTCAGACGCAGCAAGGCCGGGTGCCAGAAATGCCGATACAGGTCAAAACCAGCCAGCAGACGATCCAGCGCCCATGCCAGAACCACGGCCAGCAGAAAGATCAGCGTGAGGGTCGGCATATACAGACCGTGGAAGGCTATTTCACGCGGCATGGGCGACTCCTGAAGCGGTTCGCGCAACGCCATAAGCGGCCAGCGGCGATTGCGGGTCCAGCAGCGAGGTGCGGATAAAGTGCAGGTAGCTTTTTACCCGGCGCAGCACCGACGTATCGAAATGCGAGGCGAAGGGTTCATCGGCCTCCTGCACCCGCTTGATGGCCTGATCGACTGCCGAGAGACAGCGCTGCAGATTGACCGCATCAGGCTGGATGAACAGCCGCACCAAAGCGCGCCCCATGACTCGCAGCGCGATGCGCCAGGGCTGGTACTCGGCGTAGGCAGGGTGAATCGGCAGCAGCGCCTGTTCATGGCGCAGCTCGATAATGGCGTGGCCGATTTCCAGCACCACGAACATCCAGCGCAACAACTCGCGCTGAACCAGCGGTTTGCCAATCGCCAGGCCGTACGCCTGATGCATCAGGTCGCGGGTCTGGCTCTCGAAGCTTGAGCCCAGACGCTTGAGCGGCGCGCTGATCGCAAACACCACTTGATTGCGCAAGGCCTGTTCCAGGCGTTGCCACATCCAGCGGCTGTTGGGCGGCAGGATGATTGCTCCGGCAGCGGCACAGATCAGCATACCGACGACCATCGCGAGGTAATCGTTGATGAAGGTGTAGGGGTCGTAGACCGTCAGGTTGTCCGGCACCGAGCCCAGGCTGAAAAAAATCAGCAGCCCCAGTCCGTATCCCGTCCACTGTGGACGTGAGCCCAGGTATGCACCGAGCACAAACACCGGGGCCAGCAGCAGGCACAGCAACGGAAAACCGTCGATGTGCGGGAACAGAAAAAAGGTCTCGATAAATCCCGACAGCGCGCCGAGCAATGTACCGCCAGCCATTTGCAGCGACATGCGTCTGGGGTTGTGGGTGGTCGACGACAGAGCAACGGTGGCCGCCGAGGCCAGGACCATGCTCGCGCCGCTGGGCCACGCGGTCAGCACCCAATACACACTCATCAGACCGACCACGCAGGTCGCGCGGGCGCCGGCTGCCAGCGCGGTCATCCAGTGGGTACGCGGTACGAACGAGCCCTTCCACTGTTCACGCTCATGGCTGTGGTCGGCCAGTGATGCGTGGGTTCGTGCGTAGTCGAGCAACTCGCTGAGCAGGCGGTACAGCAGCTCGAACGAGGTGTGAAAGTCCAGTCGTTCGGCGTCGCTGGGCAGGGTGTGCTCCAATTCGGCGCGCAGGCTTCTGACCCGCTCGGGAAAGTGCGCCCTGCACGACTCCAGACGCGTGACCAGCAGCACAGCGTCATCGTTGGTCAAGGCGCGGTCGGCGAATCCGTCGAGCAGCTCTGCAAGGTTTTCAAGGCCGGGATCGATATGCTTCAACACCTGTTCGGCCTGCTCGAGACGCAAACGCTCGAGCAATTGGTGCAGGGCATTGAAGCGCGTGGTAACCGCCATGAATTCGCTGTTCAAACGGTTGAGTCGACCGTTGCGGCGACGCATGTGCGGGTCTTCGAATACCGTGACGCTGCGCAGCCCTTCAAGGCCGATGGCCTCGGCCACAAAACGTACATTGCCGGTTTCAAATTCAGTGCGTGAAATATCGCCGCGCAGGCCATTGACCACGAAGCGCGCGAACCCGCCGAAGCGCAGATAAAGCGCGTTGCGCATCGCTGCGCTGGAGCTCTGCGGCAGCACCGCTGCGCTGATGGCCGTGGAACACAGGATACCCAGAGTGATTTCCAGTACCCGCCACACCGCCGACATGAACGAACCTTCCGGATGCGCCAGGGCAGGCAGCCCCACCATGGCGGCGGTGTACCCGGCCAGCACAAAACCGTACGCACGAAAGTTGCGATAGCGCACCGCACCGGCCGAACACAGACCGACCCAGAGCGCGAGGCT
Organism: Pseudomonas cerasi; assembly: GCF_027983475.1. Classification (NCBI taxonomy): domain Bacteria; kingdom Pseudomonadati; phylum Pseudomonadota; class Gammaproteobacteria; order Pseudomonadales; family Pseudomonadaceae; genus Pseudomonas; species Pseudomonas cerasi. Next base: position 208,497 of record NZ_JAQJVM010000001.1, on the reverse strand, counting down.
GCCGAGAAACGGCAGCGGGTTCTGCGCAAACAGGGCCATCAACAGCACCATCATCGCCGACCCGGCCAGCGTCCCCAGCAGGCGATAAAAACTCTTGGCGAACACCTGTCCGCTCTGTGGCTGCATGACGATGAACACCGTGATCATCGCCGTGTGCGGCTGCGGCAGTTCCAGGCGCAGTGCCAGCCAGTAGGTGAGGAATGCGGCGAGCAGCACCTTGAAGATGTAAACCCAGGTCACCCCGTCACTGCGCGCCCAGCTGTGTAATTCGCGACGCCACGGCAGGTCGGTGATGCGCTGTAGCGAGGCGATCATTGCCCGCCCCCGGACTTGGCAGCAGTGTCAGCGGAATGACCAGTGGGATTGCCACTCTCGCCACCGTCACCGCCCAGCGCCACCACCAGCCCGGCGTAGACTTCCAGCCGCGCGGCCTCGACCTGCTGCTGAATCTGCTGCTGGCGGAACAGCTGCGTGCGCGCATTGAGCACGTTCAGGTAATCGGTCAGGCCGCGCTGCCAGGCGATCAACGCGATGTCGTAGGTCTTTTGCGCAGACGCCACCGACTCGGCAGCGAGTGCCTGCTGCTTGTCCATCGAGGCACGCCGAATCAACTGGTCGGAGACACTTTTCAGCGCCATCACCAGCGTCTGGTTGTAATGCGCAACGGCCTGATCGTAAGCAGCCGACGCCTGCCCCAGTTCCGCCCGCAAGCGTCCAGCGTCGAAGATCGGCAGGCTGATGGCCGGCCCGACCTTGTAACCCAGTTTGCTGCCGGTCAGAAACTCCAGCATGCCGCCGCCCGTGGCCATGTAGCTCAGGCTGCCGACCAGATCGACATTGGGATAAAAGCCCGCATGCGCGACGTCGATACCGCGCGCCTGCGCCGCCACCTGCCAGCGAGCGGCCACCACGTCAGGCCGCTGGCCCAGCAGTTCGGCAGGCAATGTCGAGGGCAATGTGAGTGAGGTGTGCAAGGACAGCGCAGGCCGCTGCAAGGCCGCACCCTGCCCCGGCCCCTTGCCTGCCAGCGCGGCCAGCTGGTTTCGACCCAACGCGATGGCCTCTTGCAGCGCGTCGATCTGCCGATGCGCCTCAGGCAGCGGGGTTTCGGCCTGACTGACATCGAAGTGCGTACCGATCCCGCCCTTGAGGCGACGCTGCGCCAAGTCGAGTATCTGTTGCTGCTGGGCCAGTGCCGCCTCGGCGATATCCAGTCGGGCGTAGTCGAGGGACAGCTGGATGTAGGCGCGCACCACGTTTTCCTGCAATTCGAGCTGCGCCTGACGCTGCTCGGCAGCACTCACGTGCGCCAGATCAACGGCCTGCTCGCTGGCGTTGCGTTCACGTCCCCACAGATCCAGCGCGTAGCTCAGGCCCAGTGACGCATTGTTGTCCCAGGTGCGAGTATCGGCCAGCGCGCCGGGGCCATAAAACTGATCCTCGGGCCAGTCGTGACGCATCAGGCTGGCGTTGCCTTGCAGTTGCACAGCCTCGGCGGACTCGGCGACCTGCGCCATCGCTCTCGCCTGGCGCACACGAGCCGCGGCAAGTGCCAGACTCGGGCTGCCCAGCGTCGCCATCTCGACCCAGCGGTCCAGTTGCGCATCGCCGTAGGCACGCCACCATTGCGCTGCGGGCCAATGGGCGTCGAGGGCAGCGCTCTGAATCGCCTGATCCGTGGCCAGGCTGTCGGCGTGCAGGACAGTGCCCTGCGGTTTGATTCCATGTGTTCCGATACAGCCGTTGAGGACCAGCGTAAAAGCCAGGATACCGACGGGCCAGAGCCCTCTGATGATGCGACGCGGCACAGCTGCAAGTTCCCGAACGAAGGTGACACACCTTGAATGGCGGCGATTCTAGGCGGCGCTCGACGCGGCGATAAGCGGGGAGATTTGTGAATCTTTGTTACTGAAACGGCGATAATCCTTTGGTCTGGATACATGCATCCGTTACTTCATGTCACAATTTGCCATCTACTCAGAGAAGTACCCATGGACACCCTGCAAAACATGCGTGCCTTCAGCTGCGTGGCGCAAGCGGGCAGCTTCACTGCTGCCGCCGCCGTGCTGGACACCACCACCGCTAACGTCTCGCGCGCGGTCTCCAACCTTGAAGCACATTTACAGACGCGCCTGCTCAATCGCACCACCCGACGCATTGCCCTCACCGAAGCAGGCAAGCGTTATCTGTTGCGCTGCGAACAGATTCTCGCCTCGGTAGAAGAAGCCGAGGCCGAAGCCAGCGACGCTCATGCCCGCCCGGCCGGGCAGCTCAAAGTGCATTCGATGCCCGGCGTCGGCCAGCATTATGTGATCGACGCCATCGCCCGTTACCGGCGTAACCACCCGGACGTCGCGTTCGATCTGACCATGACTCACCGCGTGCCGGACTTGCTGGAAGAAGGCTATGACGTGTCGATCGTGCTGGCCAGCGAACTGGCTGACTCGGGCTTTGTGTCTCAGCGCCTGGGCATTACCTACAGCATCGTGTGCGCGTCCCCCGAGTACGTGAAAACGTTCGGCATGGCCCACAAGCCTGCCGACCTGCTGAATCATGCGTGTCTGCGTCTGGTGAGCCCGGTGTTCCCGCTGGACAAGTGGCTGTTCGACGGCCCGGAAGGCCAGGAAATGGTCACCATCAACAGCTCGCCGCTGCTGGTCAACTCTGCGGATGCGATGAAAACTGCGATTTCCAGCGGCATGGGGATTGGCATTCTGCCGATCTACTCGGCGATCGAGGGGCTGCGCAACGGCACACTGGTGCGCGTATTGTCCGATTACCGCTCGCAAGAGCTGAACCTGTACGCCATCTACCCTTCACGCCAGTATCTGGATGCGAAGATCAGAACCTGGGTTGAATACCTGCGCGGTTCCCTGCCGGAAATTCTCGCTGCCGATGAAGCCGATCTGCATGTGCAGGCTCTCAAGTCATCGTACTGACATCGTACAACTGCAAAAAGCGGCTGCCAAAGAGCGGGGAGGAATGTTAGCGTGCTACTCATTCAACCGCTCGAGAGTGACTGCCCAATGAAAAAAACCGTACTCGCCTTCAGCCGTGTTTCTCCTGAAATGGCCGAGCGCCTGGCGCAAGACTTCAACGTGATCGTGCCCAACCCCAAACAGGGTGATATCAACGCGCAGTTTGCAGAAGCCTTGCCTGAATCCCACGGGCTGATCGGCGCAGGCCGCAAGCTGGGTCGCGAACAACTGCAGAACGCCACGAAGCTGGAGGTGGTGTCCAGCATTTCGGTGGGCTACGACAACTACGACGTCGACTACCTGAGCGAGCGCGGCATTCTGCTGACCAACACGCCGGATGTACTGACCGAAAGCACCGCCGACCTGGGCTTCTCGCTGATCATGAGCAGCGCTCGCCGGGTCGCCGAACTGGATGCCTACACCAAGGCCGGACAGTGGACGCGCAGCATCGAACCGCCGCACTTCGGCACCGATGTGCATGGCAAGACGCTGGGGATCGTCGGCATGGGTAACATCGGCGCAGCCATTGCCCGCCGTGGTCGTCTGGGTTTCAACATGCCGATTCTGTACAGCGGCAACAGCCGCAAGACCGAGCTCGAACAGGAGCTGGGCGCACAATTTCGCAGCCTGGATCAATTGCTGGCCGAAGCGGATTTCGTCTGCCTGGTCGTGCCGCTGAGTGAAAAGACCAAACACTTGATCGGCCGCCGCGAGCTGAGCCTGATGAAGCCCGGCGCCATCCTGGTCAACATCGCCCGCGGCCCGATCGTCGATGAACCCGCGCTGATCGAAGCGCTGCAGAACGGCACCCTTCGCGGTGCCGGTCTGGACGTCTACGAAAAAGAGCCGCTGAGCGAATCGCCGCTGTTCCAATTGAAGAACGCGGTGACCCTGCCGCACATCGGCTCAGCCACCACCGAAACCCGCCAGGCCATGGCCGACCGCGCCTACGGCAACCTGCGCAGCGCGCTGCTCGGTGAACGACCACAGGATCTGGTCAACCCGCAGGTGTGGAAAGGCTGAAGCCCGCGCCTCTGCCGATCTGCCGGAAAGGCACGATAGCCACCAACTCAGGCCAGTTTGCCGCCGACCACGACGGCAACCGGTCTGATCTTCCTGAACACCAGCACGTTGCCGACCATCACCAGCACCAGCCCCAGCAAGGCAGCCAAGGTCCACTGATAGCCTTCCACCCAGGCGGAGATATTCAGCGCCACGACCGGGAACAGCACCGTGCAGTAAGCCGCACGCTCCGGCCCCATGCGCCCGACCAGGGTCAGGTAGGCAGTGAACGCAATCACCGAGCCGGGGATCACCAGAAACAGCAGTGAGCCTACGTAGCGCGTGTTCCATTCGAAGGTGAACGACGTGCCGCTCAGCAGGCAATACATGCCCAGTATCGTTGCCCCGTAGAACATCCCCCACGCATTGGTGGTCAGCGGACGCAGACCGGCTTTCTGCTGCAGGCTCGACAGCATGTTGCCCGCCGAGAAGCACAGCGTGCCGAGCAAGGCCAGTCCCAGGCCGATCAGGGTCTGCCGGCTCGCGCCATGCCCGGACATTTCAGGCCAGAACAGACAGGCCAGACCGATCAGGCCCATGGCGCCACCGGCCAGTACATTGCTGGCGATTTTCTGGCGAAAGAACACCCGTGCGTTCAGCGCATTCCACAGTGTCGAGGTCGAGAACACCACCGCGATCAGGCCACTGGGTATCCACTGGCTGGCCGTGTAGAAGCACATGAAGTTGACGCAGAACAGGCACACGCCCTGCGCCAGGCAAATCAACTGGCCACGACGATTGACCGGCTGCAGACGCTTGCTCAGCAACAGGAATGCAAACAGCACCAACGCTGCCAGGGCAAAGCGATAGACGATCGATACCGGAATCGCGACATCGCCGAGTTGAAGTTTCAGAGCGATCCAGGTGGTGCCCCAGATCAGCACGGTCAGCAGATAAAGCGAGAGGTTCATGGTGCAGGCTCCTTGATGAGCCATCAGTCTGCTGCGTGCCGGTCTGCCAGCGCTTGCACAATCTTGCGCATTTGCTTCAAGCGCTACTGGCAGCGGCGTCGCCAGCGAGTAGGATACAAATCCTAGAGGAATCGTCATGCCCACCATTGAATCCATCCAGGTCTTTCAGGCCCTGAACAGTTCGCCCAATGCCCATCTGGAGCAAAGCGCGCCGCTGGGCGACGGGTTGGTGGCGGCGTTGTGGAACAATCGGCATGACTCGCAGGAATATCACGCACCGACCCACCATACGCTGTCGTGCTATATCGAGGACGGTACCGGGACCTTTCGCCGCGGCAGACCCGACCAGAAAGGCGCGCCGGGCAAACTGTGCATCTTGCCTGCCGGCCATGAGTCCGCCTGGGTAGTGAATGGCGAGATCCGTCTGGCGCATCTGTATTTCAGCCCGGAACAGTTTGCGCTGGGCTGTGTGACCCTGCTGGACCGTGAGCCGCGCGAGATGCAACTGCGGGAAAACACCTTTCTGGAAGACCCCGCACAGGCGGCACGCTTCCGGCAGCTGATTCGCCTGAACTGGGCAGAACACGGCGAGCGCCTGCTGACCAGCAGCCTGGCGCACGAGATGGTCAGCCATGCGCTGCTCAGCCAGGCTGGGCTGCGCGAAGGGCTGCGCTTGAAAGGCGGCCTGGCGCCGCACCTGCGCCGGCATCTGGTGGACTTCATCGAAATGCATCTCGCCGACCCGCTGAGCCTTGGCCAACTGGCCGGACTGTGCGCGCTGTCGGAATACCACTTCGCACGCATGTTTCGCGAAAGCTTCGGCTTGCCGCCGCACCAGTACCTGCTGGCGCGGCGTATCGAGCGGGCGCGCCAGTTACTGCGCGGCACCGGCAAGCCGCTGGGCGAGATCGCGCTGGCCTGCGGGTTCGCCAGCGCCAGCCATTTCAGCAACCGCTTTCGTCAGGCCACAGGGGCGACACCGGGTGAATACAGAACGGCGTTAGGCCAATAACTGACCTACCGCGGCCAACGGGCTCAACAGCGCCCCACACCCCGCCAGTGCCAGCACCCAACGCGGACGGAACGACAGCAACGCAACCAGCAACACCGCGCTGCCCATCAGCGCAGCGAACCAGTACACCGTCCCCATCATCCAGCCACAGTCATGAACCGCAGCCCACGACGACAGTAACAGCGCCCCCCAGCCAGCCAGTTTGAGCAGCCGTCGCCGCTGTTCGGTCAACGGCCCCTTGAGCAGTTCACCGTAATGTCGGGCCATGGACAGACACAGGCACGTGAACCCCACATAACAGAGCAAGGCCGCCAGCAGCATCAGGGGGCCTCCTGAGGTACGACCGGCAACGAGACGCGGGAGGTTTTACCGGCAGGCGCAGCCTTGAACTTCAGCGCCGCCCAGCCCAGGAACAGCCCGGTGACCAGCACCGTCAGGTCAAAAGCCGCCAACACCCGGTTTCCTGACATCAACGCATCCAGCAGATAGCGACCGCAGGTCAGCAGATCGAGCACCGGCAGACCGGCGAACAGCAGCGCGCCGAGCCACAGTTGTTCTCGCCATGCGCTACGCCCCTTGCGCAGCGCAGCATGCATGACTGACACGGCCCAAACCGTGAAGAACACGCTGACCTCCCAATCAGCACGCCCGACGAATCCGCCAGGCAGCAAACGATTGGCCCATAAAAAGCTGGCCACGGCGATCATCAACCCGGACATGCTGGCAATGTTCAGCACTTCGACCACACGCAGTTCCAGCGGCAGCACGCCGGTCTTGGCGTGTTTGAGCTGACGCTTGCCCAGCCACATCACCAACCCGGTGCCGATCATTGCAGTCCCGGCGACACCAAAAATGAAGTACAGCCAGCGCAGCAACGGTTCGGCGAAATGGCCTACGTGCAGGCCATACATCCCGCTGGAAATCAGCAGCGCCAGCGGGCGCTCGGGCACTTCGTTCAACAGTTCGCCGCTGGCACCGCTGAACGTCAGCGCCCCGCCCCGGTCCGGCACAATGCTGCCCTTGTCGTCACGCGTCAGCAGAATCGAAGCGGTGCTGTCGCCCGGATTATCAACGATAACCCGACCCACCTGACCGCTGTCCCATTTCGCATTCGCTGCGTTGACCAATGGCGCAAGCGCCACCAGCGGCGCAGCAGTGCCTTCGCGCTTGACCGTTTCCGGAAACGGATAGGCTTCGCTGTAGAAGGCCTGGACGGTGTCGTACTGGCTGAGAATGCTCGCGGGCATCACCATCGACATGAAGATCACCAGACTGCTGTAAGTGATCATCAGGTGAAACGGCAGCACCAGCACGCCCAGCGCGTTATGCCCGTCCAGCCAGGAACGCTGGCCCTTGCGCGGACGAAAGGTGAAGAACTCCTTGAAAACCTTCTTGTGAATGATGATGCCGGTGATCAGCGCGACCAGCATCACCATCGCGGCGCTGGTTGCCAGCCAGCGGCCCCAGGGATATGGCATCTGCAGTTGATAGTGAAACCGGTAGAAGAAATCGCCACCGCGTGTGTCACGCGCCTGCACCTCACTGCCGGTCTGCGGATCGAGCAGCTTGCGTACGAAGTTGTTGCGCTGGCCCTGTTTGCCTTCGGGCAGCCAGCCGACCATCAGGCCGGGCGTGCGCTGATCGGGCAGACTGATGAACCAGCGCGTGGCCCCGGCGGCATGGCTTTGCAGATAAAGCTGAGCCTGTTGCACGCTGGCGCCTGCATCAAGGGCGCGCACCGGAATCTCCGGCTGCATCCAGTGGGTAATCTCGTCCTTGAAATAGGAAAGCGTGCCAGTCAGAAAAATCGCGAACAGCAACCAGCCAAACAGTAAACCGACCCAGGTGTGCAACCAGGCCATCGACTGGCGAAAACCCTCCTTCACAGCAACCACCGACCACAGGCGTAGGCCGCGCCCAACAGTGCACAGGGCGTCAGCACCCCGACCCACGCCTGCAGCGCCGTGCGGCAGGCAAAACACCAGAGCACCGCGCCCAGATAGGCGAGAAACGAGAACATCATCCCCGTCACCACCGCTTCGGCGCGGGTAATCGGCAGCCATTGTGCGATGCAGGTACTGAACAACGACGCCAGCAGGTAACCGGCAAATACCGCAGCCAGTGTCCGCGAGACAATGGCAAGGCGATAGGCAGCCGTCACGCCCCTGGTTCTGGCTTTTACCGTGCGCTTTTCCGGCAACGGGCGGCTTGCGGTGGTGACATCCATCAAAGGTTCTGCATTGATTCATGAAACCAGGGAAGCCGGTCACAAGCGGCCAGGAAGGGGTCGCAACGAAAGCCGGCGGTGTGCGCCATTCATCCCGAACGGGAAAAATGAACCGCAATATTAATGATAAATATTCTCATACGCAAAAGAGTCTGCCAGAATCCACGCCATCAATGAGTCCTCGTGGATTGTTTCCCGTGATGCCCGTCGCCCACTCCGCTCTCAATCACACTGTCGAAGGCCTGTACAGGGCACACAACGTCTGGCTGACGACCTGGTTGCGGCGCAGGCTCGGCTGCCCGCACAGCGCGGCAGATCTGGCGCAGGACACCTTCATCAAGGTCCTGGGCGCACGCGATACGTCGCAGATTATCGAGCCGCGTGCCTTTCTGACGACCATTGCCAAGCGCGTGCTGTGCAATCACTACCGGCGTCAGGACCTGGAGCACGCCTACTATCAGGCACTGGCCGCACTGCCGGAGAGCGTGGCGCCTTCGGAAGAAGAGCGGGCGATCATTCTCGAAACCCTGGTGGAACTCGATCAACTGCTGGACGGCCTGCCGACCCTGGTCAAGCAGGCGTTTCTGCTGTCGCAGGTCGACGGTTTGAGCCATGGCCGGATCGCTGCCGAACTGGGTATTTCCATCGCCACGGTCAAGCGCCATCTGCACAAGGCCGCCCTGCGCTGCTATTTCGCCCTATGAACACCAACAGCGAGTCCCTGAACAAATCCGACATCTCGCCCGCCGTGGCACAGCAGGCCGTTGGCTGGCTGCTGGAAATGCAGGAGGGCACGCTGGATGCCCGCCGTCAGCACGCCTGGCAGCTGTGGCTCAATGGCAACGTCGAGCATCAACGGGCGTGGGCGCACATGCAGCGGGTCAATCAGCGCCTGAGTGGACTGTCCTCGCCGCTGGCGCACGCGGCACTCAATGCGCCGAAGTCCGCCAGCCGTCGGCATGCGTTGAAGCTGCTGTTGCTGCTCGGCGCAGGCTCGGCAGCGGGCTGGAGCCTGCGCGAGCAGATCGCCCTGCAACCTTTGCTGGCCGACTACGACAGTGGCGTGGGTGAACAGCGCAAAGTGGCGTTGAGCGACGGCAGTCAGGTGCAGTTGAATACTGCCAGCGCGGTGGATGTGCGTTTTGATGCTCAGCAGCGCCTGATCGAACTGCTACAGGGCGAAATCCTCATGACGGCCTCGGCGGACACGCGCCCGCTGAACCTGTTGAGTGCCGAAGGCTCGGTCAGGGCGTCGACAGGCGCCAGTCGTTTCAACCTGCGTCAACTGAATGGGCGCACGCAGTTGGCCGTATTTGCCGGAGCCCTTGAAATAGTCCCTGCCGGCAAGAGCGGCCCCGGTTTGATGCTGCTGGCCAGCCAACAGGTGACGTTCAGTCGTGATGCCTGGGACAAGGTTCGTCCGCTGGACGCAGGCAGTGGCGCCTGGGCGGACGGGATGCTGGTGGCGTCGCGCATGAGGCTGGTGGATTTTCTTGCAGAGTTGGGCCGCTACCGCCGCGGTCGTCTCAATTGCGATGCGAAGGTTGCAGGGCTGCTTATTTCCGGCAGTTACCCGCTGGCCGACAGCGAGCGCATCCTCGACATGCTCGAACGCGCCCTCCCGGTGCGCGTGCAACGCTTCACGCGGTATTGGGTGAACGTGCAGGCGCGGGTTTGATCGTGATTGCTCGTTTCCACGCCGGGTGCTCATGGTGACGTACACATCCTGAAGAGCCCGAAATACGGGACTGAAACTCCGCTGACTATCGTCCCCATGCTCCGCGTGGGAATGCCGCTCGTGACGCTCTGCGTCACACAGCGGTTTTTGGATGACAGCTGGATTTGCGCTGGCCGGCTAAAATTTTTCAAAAAGCGTGAGCCGTTTTTCGATCCTCGCGTGACAGACAGGGAAAGCCTCTCTCAACCTTCCGGTCAAAGGACTCCTGCATGTCAGCCCGCCCTACTCAACTTTCACCGCTGGTGCGCACATTGCGCCATGTCATTTTCGGTGCCAGCCTCTCGGTCGGCAGTCTGTCGATGGTGCAGGCTGCAGAGGTCGCACCCAAGGTGTATCACATTGCGCCGAGCGAGCTTGAAGCGGCGCTGAGCCAGTTCGGTCGTGAGTCTGGCGTGCTGATTTCGTATGGTTCGCAGATCACCAGCGGCCTGAAAAGCCGTGGCCTGGAAGGTCAGTACACACCTGAGCAGGGCCTCAACGCCTTGCTCGAAGGCACCGGCCTGCAGGCCATGGCCGATGGCAATAACGGCTTCACCCTGCAACCGGTCAATGCTGTTGGCGCGCCGATCGAACTGGGTGTCTCCACGGTGGTAGGCGACTGGCTGGGCGCGGCGCAGCAAACCAACGTTTTCGAACATCCCGGCGCACGTGACGTGATTCGTCGTGAGGAGTTCGAGCGGGTCGGAGCGACATCGGCGCGTGAAGTGCTCAATCGCATTCCGGGCGTCAATGCGCCGGACAACAACGGCACCGGCAGCCACGACATGGCGCTGAATTTCGGCATTCGCGGCCTCAATCCACGCCTGGCGTCGCGTTCTACCGTACTGATGGACGGTATCCCGGTGCCATTCGCGCCCTATGGCCAGCCGCAACTGTCGTTTGCACCGATCAGCATGGGCAACATGGACGCAGTCGATGTGGTGCGTGGCGGTGGCGCAGTCCGTTACGGTCCGCAGAACGTGGGCGGCATCGTCAACTTCGTGACCCGCGCGATCCCTGATGCACCTACTCTCAAGGGCGGCATACAAACCGAGACCAGCCCGTCGTCCAGCCACGACGGCTTCAAGACCACCGGCAACCTGCTGGCCGGCGGCACCGCAGACAACGGCCTGGGCGGTGCGATTCTGTATTCCGGCGTGCGCGGCGGTGACTGGCGTGAACACAGCGATACCGAAATCGACGACCTGATCCTCAAGGGTAAATACCAGATCGACGAAGCCAACAGCCTCAACGCCATGGCACAGTACTACGATGGCGAAGCGCAGATGCCCGGCGGCCTGAGCGTCAAGGACTACGACGCCGACCCTTACCAGTCGACGCGCCTGAAGGACAAGTTCTGGGGCCGTCGCACGATGTTCAACTTCGGCTATCGCTACGAACAGGACGCGCGCGTTTTCACCGCCAACACGTTCTTCACCAAGACCCTGCGCAGCGGCTATCTGGATCAGGGCAGCTTCGTTTCCCTGTCGCCCCGCGAATACTGGGTACGCGGTCTGGAAACGCGCTTCTCGCAAGGCTTTGCGCTGGGCGAAACCTGGCATGAAGTCGGCGTTGGCTACCGCTACGTCAACGAAGCCGGTCACGAACTGCGCTACCGCGAACCGGTCACCGGCAACCTGCCGACCACCGCCAGCCGCAACGACCGCGACACACGCGGCGCGACCGAAGCGCATGCGTTCTACATCGACGACCGCATCGATATCGGCAAGTGGACCATCACGCCGGGCGTTCGCTACGAGATGATCGACACCGCCCAAAATAACAACCTCACCAACGCACGCTACCAGGGCGACTACAGCACTGCGTTGCCGGCGTTGAACGTGCTTTATCACCTGACCGACACCTGGAACCTGTACGCCAACACCGAAGGCTCGTTCGGCAGTGTGCAGTACAGCCAGATGCCTAACCGCGTCACCGGGGATGAGGTCAAACCGGAAAAAGCCCGCACCTGGGAACTGGGCACACGCTACGACAATGGCAACCTGCGGGCCGAGATCGGCGCATTCCTGATCAATTTCGACAACCAGTACGACAGCAACCAGACCAACGACACGGTGATCGCACGCGGCGAGACGCGCCATCAAGGCATCGAGACCAGCGTCAACTATGCACTGGAAGGCCTGAGCCCGATGCTGGCCGGCTACGATATCTACGCGACCTACGCCTTCGTCGACGCCACGATCCGCGAAGACGGCCCGAACAAGGGCAATCGCGTGCCGTTCTCGTCAAAGCACAAGGGAACGATGGGCGTCAGCTACACCGAAGGGCCGTGGAAGCTCAATTTCGACAGCTCCTTCCAGAGCGACCAGTTTGCCGACAACGCCAATACCTCGACAGAAAGCGCCGATGGCAGCACCGGCAAGATCCCTGGGTACATGCTGTTCAGCACCCGAGCCAACTACGATTTCGGCCCGAAACTGTCTGACCTCAACGTAGCGGTCGGGATGAAGAACATCTTCAACCGCCAGTACTACACCCGCTCGTTCGACGACAACAACCGCGGCAAATACGTCGGCGAACCGCGCACGGTGTACGTACAGACGTCGGTCGCGTTCTAGTTTCGGACGCCAGAGCGCCAGAGCAGTGTTCTCCCGGACACCTCTCGTTCCTCACGCTCCGCGTGGGAATGCCGTTCTGGACGCTCTGCGTCCGTTCCTGATTCGCAGCCGCGCGCCAGGGCAGCCATTTTTTGCTGCGAAATATTTCTTACACATTGGGGTTGAATTGTCAGGCCATTGCCGCCAACACTGTGAATGAGCGCAAACGAAATCGATTCCGCCAGGAATCGTGCAGTCCAGCCTCGCACGAGCAAGCCCTAATAAGGATTAACTATGCAAATCCAGGTCAATAGCGATAATCACATCGAAAGCAGTATCCGACTGGAGGAGTGGGTTCGTACCACCGTTGAAAGCACGCTCGAACACTACGATGAAAACCTGACCCGCGTGGAAGTCCACATCCGCGACGAAAACGGCGACAAGCCTGGCCCGCACGACATCAAGTGCCAGATGGAAGCTCGCCCCAAAGGACACCAACCCATTTCTGTTTCCCACAAGGCCGATACGGTAGATCAGGCTGTGGATGGCGCTGCTGTAAAACTCGATCACGCCCTCGAGCATCTGTTTGGCAAACTGCGCGGCAAACGAGGCGCCGCACCGACCATTGCCGAACAGGATGAAGATCCGGTCAGTCCGGACGCGCTGCTCGAAGAAGAATTTCTGGAAAAAGAGCAGGAGAAAGAAGCCGCTCGTCTGACCTGATGCTTCACTGACACGTTTTGCAAGAAAAGGGCGAACCGGCAACGGTTCGCCCTTTTTGTTCGCCATGGGTTCACGCCCCAATCAGTACGCACCACAAACGCTCGCTGCACAGCTTTGGCCGCCTTGACCCGTCGCTAGCCTCGCCGCCATTTCGATCGCCGGGTGCCGTCCATCGAATTTAACATTCAGCACCGTGCAGCCCGAGCGGCTGTACCTGAGCACCATCGGCGAGCAAAAAAACATGCTGCTCGCCTCCATGAGCAGGCAAGTCAGCCAGTCATACCGACAAGCGTTCAACACTCATCCCGCAGCTCCGCAGCACGACGCTCAACGTCAGAACCTGGACAGTGGGCGAGTACGGTTTCGACCCCGTCTTTACGAATCTCTGACGTCAAGATTCGGTTGTCGGAGTGTCAGACAATCACTCGAAAAAGTCATAAGCAAAACGCATTCGCGAGACGAGCAGGCCATGTCCGGGAGCTGTTTTTCGCCCGGCTTGGAAAGCACTGTTCTCAACCGAACTGAACGGCTCGACCTGTGGCAAAGCCAACCAGGAAGCGGCTGCGGAGTGCGCCCGCTCGGCGGCTTCTAGCGCATCGCCCCTGCAATATGGCCCGAACCATGCAAAGCCCTGTAGTACGCGCCACGAGGCAGGCCATCAGGACGGCCACTTTCTGGCGCGAACTGAACGTCGTGAATGCGTCAAAGCTTCTCTAAACGAAACCCTGTCATCAACGCGAAAGACGACAGCAACACCGTCAGCAGCAAGCGCAGGAGTAACGCAACCGCTGATCAGTCGTCGAGAACCAAAAGGACTAATACCCGGTCAACTTATGCAGACCATTGAGCAGGTGAATGATATGGACAATCCTTTTCAGATGATCACGGACACGTTTCACCCTGACTATCGGGTGAATCTGAGCATTCAAGGGCTGGACGGCAGCATCATGCTGACCTTGTCCAACGAATGCGGCGTCGTTGCCAAGCGCTTGATCAGCGCAGCCCAACGCAATGACCCACAACGCCTGCGCAAGCTGATAGAAAGCGTGCAATTCGGCATCGCCATCGAACGTGGCGACAGCGCGATCAAGATCCTTGCAGCGATGACTGACGGTGCGACGCTGAAAAAGACACCTGTCCCGGCCAATGGTCTGTGGCCACAGAGCCAGGCAACGGTGAATGCCGGGGTTTGATGCACGCCTGCCCTTCCCCGCTGTGCAGTGCCGTTGTTGGCACTGCACAGAGCAACAATATCCCGATGCCGCTCAATATTTTCCAGCCTGCTTGAACGGGCTTTCCCCCCAATAAAACCGGCCTTTCGCTATCATTCCCCCTTCCTCCTCTTCAGCAAAAGTACAGATACATCCTGCTACAACAATCCTTGCGCAGAAACATTCGAGCGACTGGGCACTGAGCTCAGCGCCACTGCACCTGCGGTTGATTCCGAGGAGGCAACATGTACTTACGTTATGGGGTATTGATCGCATCACTTGCGATAGCGTCAGGCTGTGTCGAGGAGCGCGTGGTTCATGAACGGCCGCATGTCCATCACGAATACGTTGAAGAAGTGATCGCGCCACAACCGCCACCGGAACGCGTCGTCGAGGTGGAACCGGCGCCTCGTCCCGGCTATATATGGGCACGCGGTTACTGGCACTGGAACGGCCAGCGTTTCGTGCCGGTGCATGGCCACTGGGAAGCAGAGCGTCCCGGCTATCACTATGTACATCCGCACTGGGAAAGCGCCGGTGACGGCTGGCACTGGCGTGCCGGGGTCTGGCTGAACTGATTGGGCTCCTGTCCAACAACATTGCTGGCGGCATCTTGCACAGATGCCGCCACTGCCTTCGATCAGATCTCGCCCTTTTCTTCCGTCACTGCACCTTTGACGGTGCTGGACGAATCGGGAATCTTCGCTGACGGGTACTTGTACGACGCATAACGCACCACCAGAATCGCAAACGCCAGCAACAGGATGCCGCCACACAGGTAGATGATGCCGATGTCCGGGGGGTTGTGATGGGACACGTCGGAAATCAGCAGCCGGGTCAGTGCAGTGATCGCAACATAGATCAGGAAGCGCACGGGCATGTGGTTGGTCTTGAAATAAATCCCGGTCATCGCCCCCAGCTCGAGGTAGATGAACAGCAGCAGGATGTCATCGACCGTGACGTTGCCTTTCTCGACCATCCCCAGGAATGCGACCACTGACGCCCAGGCAGTGATCGCGCCGATCGCGAACAGGGCGAGAAAGTGGAAGCTCTCCACACACAGGTTGCCCAGTGACTCGGCCTGCGCATGTACGCGGTGTCTTATCTTTACTGCCCATTTATTCCCCATGACGCGTTACCTCTGAACCTTCGTTTATGCCGACCGGATGATGCCGGGTACTCGTGACACCCTTGTGGCCTGCTTTTTAAAGCAGGAACAGGGCCATAGGCTATGGTTGAGAGCGCGGCGGGTTGTCGCAAGGCACATTTGCAGCGCAAAAAAGATGCGTAAACGCCACTATTCAGGCGGGGCTTGATTGGCACATGGCTTTTACTGTATAAAAACACAGTAATCGAGAAATCGCTTCTGCTGTTGCGTCGCAGGCCAGCCTCCCTAAAGGTCTTCACGCAGTGCCCCGCTACACCTGACCGGCGCGCTGGTCATGCACGATCAATGCTTTGCATACCCGCTGGTCAGAGCACGACGCCCTGAACGTCCGGGTCTAGCCCTTTCAACACTGGATAAGACGACGAGGCCAAAATGGCTGTTGAAACCCTTTACCGCAGTACCCGCGATCTGGAGACTACTTTCGTGGACCGTAAACTCGCCGATGCGCACGACCAAATGCTCGAGCTGGCCGAGCTTCTCACCGACGTCCTGATCAAGAACGTGCCGGGGATCTCGGAGAAGCATGCAGAGGACGCGAGCATTTACATGGCCAAGAATCGCGCCGTGTTCGCCGCTGCGTTCAAGAACAACGCGACCGCGCTCAGCGAGCTGTCGGAACCGGCCGAGGCGAAAGACTGATTCCGCTGTGGGCTGCGACTCCCCTCATTGCGAGGGGGTCGCCAATCATTCTCATTTAATGGCTGGGCAATCACCCGTATTGCTGCTACAACTCAATACTGTATATGCCGCACAAACTTGAACAGCATCTAAGCTAATTCCTAACATCCCGTCTGCCGCTCAGCGTGTCAAACTCGATACATTATCAAAGTTCCCAAGCGTCATTATATCAGCGTCATTTTTGCGAACCCCTTCTCTCTTCCTGTCATTAAACAGGCGTCAGGATTCTGCTGTAGTGACGCACACCTCGCTGCTGATATTTTTGTTGGAACTTTTTGCCATCATCCAGAATTACAGCGAATAACCCAGCACTCAAAACAGCAGGAAAAGCGTTACAAAAAGCCCCCGAAGACCCCGTATTCATTGGCCTAAGCGCCTTTTTTCAAAAAATACAACCCTGTACTGACCGTGGTGAAAAACTAAAGTTCCTACCCATTGTTACTTTGAAAAATACTTAATAAAACGTTTTGCTTTATTATCTTGTTCTGCTAATAATCCCGACAATTCCGGGTAACAAGGCATATTGCTACATTCACACTGAAGTGAACATCGAGCCACAAACTCCGATCTTTCCGCCCGAGAAACTCATCAACTCGCAGTCTCACCAAGCTGTTCTCAGCCTGGTTTTTGCTGCTGTGCGGCGCGCTAAAGGCGCGGGAGGAAATAATGGCTGGTCTGCACCCCAGAATGAAGGTCCTTTCCATTTTCGGTACTCGTCCGGAGGCCATCAAAATGGCTCCCCTGGTCAGAGCATTGGCTGCAGAGCCGGGTATCGACTCAAGAATCTGCATTACCGGGCAGCATCAAAGCATGCTGCAACAGGTGCTGGACATGTTCGAGCTCAAAGCCGACTACAGCCTCGATGTGATGCGCCCGGATCAGACGCTGAATTCTCTGACGGCTGCGCTTTACGCGGCGATCGACCCGATTCTGGACGAGATGAAGCCGGACAAGGTGCTGGTTCATGGCGACACCACATCAGCGATGGTGGCAGCCATGTCGGCCTTTCATCGCCGCATCCCCATCGGCCACGTCGAAGCGGGTCTGCGCACCGGCGATATCCGTCAGCCATGGCCTGAAGAGATGAATCGTCGCTGCATCGATCTGATTTCCGATCACCTGTTCGCGCCTACCGCCGAGTCGCGCCGCAACGTGCTGGGCGAACGCCTGCAGGGCATCTCGTTCGTGACCGGCAACACCGTGATCGACGCCCTGCACCTGACGGCCCAGCGAATCGACAGCAATCGCCAGTTGCGTCATGCCCTGGATCGCCAGTTTTCGTTCCTGGTGCCCGAGCGCAGGGTATTGGTGGTGACCGGGCATCGCCGTGAGAACTTCGGCGACGGCTTCCTCAACATCTGCAAGGCGCTGGGCGAACTCGCCAGGCGTGACGACATACAGATCGTCTACCCGGTGCATCTGAACCCCAACGTACTGGGGCCGGTGACCGAGCACCTGGGCGACCTGCCCAACGTGCACCTGATCAAACCGCTGGACTACCTGTCGTTCGTGCGCCTGATGCAACGTGCCCACGTCATCCTCACCGACTCCGGTGGCGTGCAGGAAGAAGCGCCGTCACTGGGCAAGCCGGTGTTGGTCATGCGCGATGTCACCGAGCGCCCGGAAGCGGTCGCAGCGGGGACCGTGCGCCTGGTGGGCACCGAAACGGACGCCATCATTCGCGGCGTGAACGCCCTGTTTGACGACGACGCCCTGTGGCAGAACGCATCCCGCGCAGCCAATCCTTATGGCGACGGCAAAGCCAGCTCACGGATCGTCGATGCCCTGATGGGCCGTCCGGTGGATGAATTTGTCGCCGAGCTGCCGCGTCAGCGCCAGGACCCGGTGGACATGCAACTGGATACGCGAATCAAGCCTCAGCACGAACATGCAGAGTTGCGCTCGATGGCCAGTTAGCAAAAAGGACGCGCAGGCAGCGCAAACAAACCCTAAAACAATCCGCAGGAAGCAGTCCGCAAACGATACGGGCACCCGGTTCAGACCGAGTGCCCGAAAAACGTTGTAGCAGACCGGCAGCCTGTATCAAGACCCAATGGCCTTGAGCCTTTACCGAGATCTGCACGATGAAATCTTCCGTTGCCGTAAACATGGGCGCGTTTGGCGTACTTGCCTGCGGGATGAGCCTGCTGGCGCTGATGCCTGCATTCGCCCTGGCTGCCGAAAGCCCCCTGACCCAGGCGATCAACCGAATCACTGCCGACAATCGCCAGGAGCGCGTGATCGAGCTGAGGGAGCTGGGTATCGATCGCCCGATCATCCTCAATGCTACCGACGCACGCCGCGAGCTGTACCTGCCGGTGCCGGCCAATGTGCCATTGACCGAGGCCACGCTGAATTTCGATGCCAGCTACCTGAACGGCGAGGCTGGCCGCAACACGCTGCTGCTGTCGCTGGACGGATATCCGGTACGCGCGCTGGGCCTCAATGAAGAACAGGGCAATGCCAGCGCGACGCTGGGTGTCGACAAGGCAGCACGGGAAAGCGGTTCGGTACGACTGGGGATCGCCTGGTCGTCGGTGATCTCGAAAGTGCTTTGCGAAGACGAACGTGCGATCGGCAACGTGTTGCGCATCGACCCGCACACGCGCCTGACGTACAGCTATGACGCCAGCCAGTTGCAGGACGTCGGCGCGGTATGGAATGCACTGCCCGGCAAACCCGGCCTGCTGGTCGCACCCGGCACATTGTCGAACGCCAGCTACGATGCCGCCTGGCGTCTGGGCGTAGCGCTGGAGCGCATCGGCAAGCAGGCACGCATCCTGCCGTTTCCTGCGGTGCAGGACAGCGTGGACCTGAGCGGCCTGACTATTCCAGCGGAACTCAAGCAGATTCCGGCGTTTGCAGGGCTCGAAGGCAAGGGCCAGTACACCCTGCGCGACCCGGCGGAAATCGGTGCATTGTTGATGCTTGGCCAGACACCTGCGTTGCAGGCCGACCTGGCGATCAGCGATCCACAGCTGCTCAAGGCCATCGACGACGCCATGGACGCTCTCCAGGCGCAGGTGCAGGGTCTGGATGCTTCGGCGGCCAGCGCACTGGGCCAGTGGCGCGAGCGTCACATCAAGAAGCCGCTCGCCAACAGCACCGGGGATGACGTGAGCCTGGCCCTGCTGGGCAATCGTGCGCTGCTGATGATCAAGCCGGAGTCGGCCAACAAGGCCATTGGCCTGTTCAGTTCGGCGTGGAACAAACTGGCGCGCAATCGTCAGCTGACCATTGGCGAAGAAGCCGCCATGCCGCTGAGCGAAGATGGTCGCGTCGCGCTGACCCGTCTGGGCGGCAAGCCCGGCACGGTGGATGTGCTGGCAAAAACCGACTGGAGCGCCTCGTTCCCGCTGGGCAGCGTTGCCTATGACGGTCGCGTACCGGTGACTGCGATGATCGATATCGCTGCCGCCCCGGGCGCATCGGGTACACCACCGGTTGCCACGCTGTTCCTCAACGATTACCTGATCGGTGCGATGCAACTGACTGCCGATGGCAAGAAAGAGCGCATCGAAGCCCGCATTCCGCAGTACGCACTAGCGGCGCAGAACGTCCTGCGCGTGTCCTTCCAGCGTCAGCCGGTCAGCAACCAATGCCTGGAAACGCCGCAAGCGTTCCCGATTTCGGTATTGCCGACCAGCCACATCGTGCTGGACAAGGTCACGCCTGACGAAAACTTCTCGGGCATGGCGGCACGCTTCGCCACCGACACGCAGATCATGGTGCCCAAGGGCTACCTTGAGCGCCCAGCCAGCAGCCTGCCGCAAGTCATCCGCATCGCCAGCGCTTCCGGCGTCTCGCCGTTGCGTGCACAGCTCAGCGTCAGCGATGACGCCAGCGTCGCCGTGACACCGGCCAAGGCGTTCCTGGCCTTCGAACTGCCGGTCAAGGACGGGGCCGAGTCGGTCAAGGCCAGCAACGACGGGCACCTGCTGATCAACCACAAAGAACAGACGCTGCTCGACCTCAAGTCGCTCAACCACCTGGCTTCGCTGCAAGTGATCGAAGCCGGCGGCCAGCACGGCATGGTCTATCGCTCGTTGGGCGGTCAGGCCCCGGTTTTCGAACGTCCGTTACTGCTGGAACGTGGCAACGCCGCGGTGCTGGCTGACAGCGGCCCGATCGCCACCTTCGACGCCAAGGACCCGACCGGCAGCCAGATGATCGAGGAGGAGGAAAGCACCGGCATCGACGCCTGGCGCAAACCATCGCTGCTGTGGCTGATCCCGGCCGGCATCGTACTTTTTCTCATTCTGTTGCTGGCTGGCCGTAGCGCCCGTCGCAATCGCTCGTAACAGGCCGCCGCAATGACGTCGCTCTATTGGCCTTACTGGCTGGCCCATTACTACAGCGTGCTGGAAGTCGCGACGATCGTTGTCGGGCTGATCATTCTGGTATCGAGTATCGATGACCTGTTCATCGATATCTGGTACTGGTCGCGGCGGCTGTACCGCAAGTTCACCGCCGAACGTCGCTACCGGCCACTGACTGCCGAGCAGTTGATTGCCCGCGACGAGCAGCCGCTGGCAATCATGGTCCCGGCCTGGCTGGAATACGACGTCATCGCGCCGATGATCGAAAACATGGTGTCGACGCTCGACTATCAGAACTACGTGGTGTTCGTCGGCACCTACATCAACGACCAGCGCACCATCGATGAAGTGGAGCGGATGCGTCGCCGCTACAAGCAGTTGCACCGCGTGGAGGTGCCGCACGCCGGCCCCACCTGCAAGGCCGACTGTCTGAACTGGGTGATCCAGGCGATTTTTCTGTACGAAAAGACTCACGCCGTACAGTTTGCCGGGACCATCCTGCACGACAGCGAAGACGTGCTGCACCCGCTTGAATTGCGCCTGTTCAATTACCTGCTGCCGCGCAAGGACATGATCCAGTTGCCGGTCGTGTCGCTGGAACGCAACTGGTACGAATGGGTGGCCGGCACCTACATGGACGAGTTTGCCGAATGGCACGGCAAGGATCTGGTGGTACGCGAAAGCATGACTGACACCGTGCCTTCGGCTGGCGTCGGCACCTGCTTCTCGCGGCGTGCACTGATGGTGCTGGCGGATGAAAACCAGAACCAGCCGTTCAATACCGAAAGCCTGACCGAGGACTACGACGTCGGCGCGCGATTGGCTAAGTACGGTATGCAAGCGATCTTCGTACGCTTTCCGGTGCAATTTCGGGTGCTGCGCAAGTCCTGGTTCCGCAAGCCTTATGAATCGACGCTGGAAATGCCGCTGTGCGTGCGCGAATTCTTCCCGGACACCTTCCGCACCGCCTTTCGCCAAAAGGCGCGCTGGACGTTGGGTATCGGCTTGCAAGGCTGGGAGCAAATGGGCTGGACTGGCTCGTTGGCCAACCGTTACCTGCTGTTTCGGGATCGTAAGGGCGTGGTGACATCGTTCGTCAGCATCCTCGCTTACTTTATCCTCATTCAATTGCTGGCGTTGATTGTGCTGCGCTCCAGCGGACTCTGGAACACCAGCTTTCCGACCCCGTTTGAAACCACAGGTCTGATTCAGTACCTGCTGGTGGCCAACGGCATCGCGTTGCTATGGCGAATCCTGCACCGCTGCTACTTCACTACCGTGCTTTACGGCTGGCAGCACGGTTTGCTGTCGATACCGCGCATGGTGGTCGGCAACTTCGTCAACTTCATGGCTGCAGCGCGCGCCTGGCGGATGTTTCTGGTGGGCAAGGTGCTCAACCGCAAGCTGGTCTGGGACAAGACCATGCATGACTTTCCGTCTTCCGACCTGATTGCCGTAGCGCCACGCCGCCTGGGTAGCGTGCTGCTGTCCTGGCAAGCCATCAACGACGAAAAACTGCAGACCGCACTGGCTGAACAACAGACCCGTCAGCTGCCGCTGGGCAGGATTTTGCTTAGCCACGGCTGGCTCGACGATGAAACCCTGGCTGAGGCCATCGCTTTTCAGAACGACCTGCCACGGGTATTCGACATTGCCGGCAAACGTGCGACAAACGATGTGCTGGCCGATGAGTTCTGCCTGCGCTGGCGTGTCGTGCCGTTGCAAATGAATGCGCTGGGTCGCCAGGAAATTGCCGTGGCCAGCCCGCTGCCGCCTGATGGTCTGCAACAGATTACCGAGCAACTGGGTGCCGAGCCGGTGCAGTTGATTGCCCGTGAAAGCGACATCGTCGCGCAGTTGCGTCAGCTTCAGTTGGTCGAGGGTCAGCCGCTTCCAGCCAGAGCGCCACTGCTCGGCGATCTGCTGATCGAGCAAGGCCTGCTGGACCGCGAAGTGTTCCAGAAAGCCATGCTCGGCTACCGCCCGCATGTGCATGGCCGGATCGGCGATTACCTGGTCGACATCGGCGTGCTGTCCAGAGAAACCATCGAACAGGCTGTGGCACGTCAGCACAACCATTACCGATCTGACGATCAAACGGAGCAGCCACTATGAAGCGCCCCTTCATCCTGTCGCTGCTGGTGAGCGGCCTGGGTCTTGTTGCACCGCTCAGCCAGGCGGAAACACTACCCTTGCCGTTGACCGGACCCGCCTATGCCATCGCCAACGAAGCCTACATGGCCTACAACCGCAAGGACTACGACCTGGCCATCGCCAAGGCGCGCGAAGCGTTGCGTCAGCGTGCGGATGCCGATCAGTTGCGTGATCTGATTGCCCTGGCAGAACGTGACAAATACCGCCGCGATCACCCGGCCCGCTTCCCCAAGGCGCGCCCCAAGCCTGGCTACCTGGAAGGCAATCAGGCGCTGCGTGCCTACGCCAACCGCGACTACGACGGCTCGGCCAGTCATGCACGCAAGGCCATTGCCCAGGCACCTAAGAATCTCGATTACCGCATGATGCTGATCGAGGCGCTGCAACGTCAGCAGCGTCTGGACGAAGCGCAGGCAGCGATCAACGAGGCCGAGCAGGCACTGGGGCCGCAACAGGTCCTGACGCGTCGTCGGCAGGCGATTCAGGAGCAGGTGGCGGTCGACAAGGCAGCCACTGGCTATAAAGCATTGGCACGCGGCGATAACGACACCGCAGTCAGCGAGGCGCGGGAGGCTGTGCGCAGTTTTCCCAAACAGATGGCCTACCGCAAACTGCTGGTCAGCGCATTGATCGCTCAAGGGCAGTATGCCGAAGCGCGCTCTGCGGCCACCGAAGCGCTGGCGCTGAATGGCAACGACGCCACCCTGCTCGTCCAGCGCGGACAAATGCGTCAACGCTTGGGCGATCAGGACGGTGCACGTCAGGACTTCGCTCAGGCAATGGCGGTCGGCAACCTGCCGCTGCGTGAGCAGGCCTCGTTGTATGCCGCCATGGGCCAGCCGAGTGAAGCACTGCAACGTCTGCAGCAAGCTCGCGATGCGGGCGAACTGCAACCCGGCGATGAAGTGCAGATTGCCTATTTCCTCAGTCAGGCGGGCGATGATCAAGGCGCACTGGATACGTTCAAGCGTGTCGACCGTCAGTCCGGTCTCAAGCCCCGCGAAGTACAGGATGCCGCCTACAGCGCGATGCGCACATCGGATGATGCGCAAGCCATCGCCTATTTCAAACGCGTCCTCGATTATCAGCAGACCGGCGATCTGCAGATGCCCGCGCAACAGGTGTTCGACACCCGACGCGCCGTGTCTGATCTGTCCCGTGAATGGGGCCTGACCAATACCACGACTTATCGCGGTGCCAGCACCAGCAGCGGCCTGAGCGGCGCGCCCGGCGGCAGCAATGACAGCGTGCAGAACAGCACCGAAGTGTTCTGGCGCCCCTTCGGTTACCGTAACGCGCGCTTCGTCGAGCTTTACGGACGCGTCACCGACACGCTGTGGAGCAAGGAAGGCGACTCCGACACAGGCGCGGACGCCTTGCAGGGCGCGCTCGGTATCCGGGTCAAACCGTTCAGCGCAGTCAACGTGATCGGCGCCTTCGAACGCACCTTTCCGCTCGGCAACTCGAACGCCGACGGCGACTGGCTGGTGCGCCTGGGCTACGGCTCGAGCATCGGCACCGACCTGCGCGTCGATGTACCGAGCTGGTGGACTTCGCAGCTGTACGCTGAAGGCGGGCGCTATCTGCAGGACAAGCGCAACTATTTCAACAGTGAATGGCAGGTCGGGCGCAGCTTCCGTCTGGACAGTATCAGCCCGCGGCTGGTGGTATTTCCCCACGTAGTCGCCGCAGTGGACTACGATTCAAAGATGCGCAGTGAAGTCGACAGCCTCGGCCGTAGCAGCACATCCTCCGGTAACGCTGGCGGTCTTGGTGTCGGTACGGGCGTGCGTTACTGGTTCCGTGAGGACAAATACAAGGCACCGCAGTCGTATGTCGATTTCTCCGTGCAGTATCGCGAGAAGGTATTTGGCGATGACCGTGCAGAAGGCGTCTTCGCGCGCATGACGTTCTCGTGGTGATCCACGCCCGTCATCCATCAGGGAGTAATGTTTGAAGGCTCTGGCCGCACTGCTGCGACAGGCAACATTGATCAAGACCTCGGTGGCCGCCCTGCTGGTGGGGGCGATCGCCCTCGGCACCAGCGAGCTGTATCTGCTGATCCAGCCCAAGGGCCCGGGGGTTGTCGGCATCGTCTGGCAACCGGATAACGCAACGGTAGGCATAAGCGGCAACTGGGACAGGCTCGGCGCACGGCAACTGCTCGTGCAGTGGACGGCGGTCGATGATCAGGCGTTCATACCGGGCACCCCGATGAGCAGTGTGCCGGTGTTGCCGGACTGGACACGGATCGGTAAGGAGCCGTGGGCCCAGGAAGTGATCCTCGGACTGGCCGGGTACTTCAGCGAAACCCGCTCGCGGGACAATATCGAGCAGCTGGCGGTGCTTTCGGCGCAACTGGCCAAGGTGAAAACGCCGCTCAATGTCACCGGCTGGTACTTCCCCGCCGAGGTCGACCCCAGCTGGAGTCGTGCCAAGGAGTTACCGGCACTGCTGGCGAAACTGCCCAGACCACTGTGGATCAGCGTCTACGACGGCGCCAATATCGGGCCCGCCGCCACAGCGGACTGGCTGAAAACCTGGCTGCCGGACGATATCGGTGTGTTCTTTCAGGATGGTGTGGGCGTCTATGCCCGCACCGCTCCGGTTGCCCGCACCTACGCCGACGCCCTGCGCAAACGGCTGGGCAAGAATCGCGTCAGAATCATCGTCGAAGCCTTTCGCCCGCAGGTAGGCGGCGGCTTCCGCCCGGCAACGGCGGCCGAACTGAAACCGCAGATTGCAGCTTTCGATGGCTATCCGCTGTACCTGTTCGACGGTCCTCACTATGTGACACCCGACCTGATAGAAGCCCTGAACAAGTAGAAACACGTGGCGCTGGACGAAATTCGCGCACAGGGCTACAAAGAGTCTTCGCACTGGATTTCGAGCCGCACGGAGTGGTCCATGACGCCACGTCAGCATTGCCTGGCCTGCCTGCAACAGACACCGCCCTCGGTGTTTGAAGCTGCGTTATGGGTGTCGACCGAACATGACGCACATTTCGAGTGGCATGAGGTAATGAGCGAAATGGCCCAGTTGCAGCGCCAGATAAATTCAGCGCTGCCTGTCCTGCCTGCGCCTGAACTTGCCCAACCGCTGTTACGGCAACTCAATGCCCTGGGCTTTCAGCAGAATGACTGGAACCCTCCCAAACCCGATTCGGCCCTTCTGCACAAGATCGTGCTGCAGCGTCGAGGTCAGCCACTGGGGCTGGCAATGATTGCGCTGGAGATCGCACGGCGCCTGGACATTACCCTGGAAGGCGTGAATTTCCCGGGTCACTTCCTGTTGCGCGTGCCGGGTGCCGATCATCTGCTCGACCCCTGCAGCGGGCGCAGGCTCTATCCCGCTGACTGCCGCGAGCTGTTGATCAGGCAGTTCGGCCCAACCATGCAGCTGCGCGCCGAGCAT
The DNA here is from genome assembly GCF_027983475.1 of Pseudomonas cerasi. Lineage (NCBI taxonomy): Bacteria > Pseudomonadati > Pseudomonadota > Gammaproteobacteria > Pseudomonadales > Pseudomonadaceae > Pseudomonas > Pseudomonas cerasi. The sequence continues at coordinate 182,365 of NZ_JAQJVM010000001.1, read as the reverse complement.
ATGACTCGCGCCACCCCGACCAGCATGCTGCAACGGTTGTCGCGCAACCTGCGGCATCTGCACCAGATCAACGATAATGTTCTTGCGGCGCTCAAGGATGCCGACCGCATCGTCGAACTGGGCCAGGCCACCAGCAGCGATCACCTGGCCCGCGCCAGCCTTTATCAGTTGCTCGAATGCCCGCAGGCCGAACGTTTCGATCTGGAACGCGCGCTATTGCTCAGTGAAGACCCGATGCAAAGACTCCAGCTTGCCGAGCGCCTGAGCCGCTTACCGTTAAACCACCGCGTTCATTGAGCAACCGGCTCATTCGCTGCGAATTGTTACCCGCCAGGTAATGCTGCATATCCTGTGCGGGGATTTTTCGGGCGCGTGATGGCGGTTAACCTGCGCGCGTTAAATCGACGTGGATTTGCAAGCTCCCTTGATCCTGCGTTTTGTTTGGCCGCCGTGCAGGTCTCTGTGCAGCGGCCTTTTTTATTGCCCGCAGATTAATACTCTCCGCGTTATATCGTGCAGCCTGCCTCAGCCCTTGGCATCCGGCGTTCTTTTGATCAGCCCCTTGTTTTCCATGTCCTTGATCTTGCGCATCTCGTAACTGTCGCCCGACTCGGCAAACACCTGAAGATTCTGCATGATATGGATGGTCCTGATGTAATCAGGCAATAGCGCCTTGGCATATGGATCGCCGCTCAGCGCCTTCTCTTTCATATCGATGATCCGATTGGCAAAAAACTCCAGCGCGTTGATTTCCTTGCTGGGGTCGACCAGTTTGCCTTTCTTGTCGAACTCATCGCCTGCGCGACTCATCAACTCGGCGGTGTGATTATCGATCATGCCGAACTTGTATAAAATCATCCCCGCTCTGTTGAGATCCTTGGGGGTTATCTGTTCGGGATTGAAGCCCTTGAACAGCGGCTTCATCTTGCGCTTTTCCATCGCCAGCGCATTGAGCGCAATCGAATTTTCACCCACCTCCTGAAGCACCTGGGTTACCTGTGCCGCAGCCTTCTTGACCTTGACTCGTTCAGGAGGCGCGGCGACGCTTACCGGTGGAAGTTCGCCCCATATTGATTTGGCCATGTGTTACTCCAGATATGAATGTGTTCGAACTTCATATCGGAGTGGAAGATGCTTAATTAATAGACCTGCAAAAATCCATACTCGACCTACAGGGCAAAAAGACAGTTCTTACATAACACAGTGAAACTTCCCATATACAATTAAGCAACCCGCTTAAAGATGCGCACACGTTCAACAAACACTCTCGTCTTGCGTCAGCTAGCAAAGGCGGGTTATTTAACGTACTTCTGCAGGTTGACCATCATCTCTTTCAACGCTTCGCCAGTGTCGGCAGGATGCGCTGCGTTGGCGAAATCACCAATCGCCTGCCACTGCTGCGCAACGTCTTGCGGGCTGAAACCTGTCTGCGGGTCGAAGCAGGCCCCCTGACTGCGCTGCCAACGGACCTTGCCGATCCAGCCGCCGCCCACTTCGAACAGGTCGCCACTGCTCTGACATTGTTCGCTGCACAGGTACACCACCAGCGGGCTGACCAGTTCGGGCTTGAGCAGCTCGAAGACATTAGCGGGGATCAGGCCCTCGGTCATGCGTGTGCCGCCCGTTGGCGCTATGGCGTTGACGAAGATGCGGTTCTTGCGACCTTCCAGCGCAAGGGTGCGGGTCAGCCCGTAAAGCCCCAGCTTGGCCGTCGCGTAATTGGCTTGCCCGAAGTTGCCGTAGATACCGGACGTCGATGACGTAAAGATCACCCGTCCGTAGTTCTGCTCGCGAAGGTAAGGCCAGGCGGCATGGGTGACTTTGTAAGCACCCTCGACATGGACGCGATAGACCAGATCCCAGTCGGCGTCCTGCATGTTGGCGAAGGTCTTGTCACGCAGGATGCCCGCGTTGTTGACCAGCACATCGATGCGCCCGAATGCGTCCAGCGCATGCTGCACGATGTGGCCGCCCTCGGTCACCGAATCATGATTGGCTATCGCTGTGCCGCCTGCCGCGCGAATCTCGGCGACGACGCGATCTGCGGCAGACGCGCTGGCACCTTCGCCATGCGCCGAACCGCCCAGGTCATTGACCACCACCCGCGCGCCATGTTTCGCAAACAGCAGCGCATGAGCCCGACCCAGCCCACCCCCTGCGCCGGTCACAACCACGACTTTATCGTCAAAACGTACTGACTCGCTCATCGCTGGCTCCATGCCTCAGGAATACGTTGCGATGAGTGTCGTCCACGTCCGGCACAGCCACAATCAACACTGCTGTGCTGAATCATGCCCGATAAAGACGCGCGATGTTTTCAGCCCAGGTGCTTGATGAACGCTTCCAGCCAAGGCTCGGCGTCGGTTTCCGGGGTGACGCTTTCGCTTCCGTCCAGACGCAACATATCCTGGACTTCGGTAACGCCCATTTCAGCGAACAATTCGCGCATCTGCTCACCGCCCGCGCAGAAGGTGTCGCCGTAACTGGCATCGCCCAGTGCAATCACCGCGCCGGGCAAGCCGCGCAGTTCGCCTGGCAGACCGTCGCGCAGCGCTGAATAAAGAGGCATGAGGTTGTCGGGCAACTCACCCATGCCGGTGGTCGATGTCACGGCCAGGATCGCCTGAGGCTCGAAGGCGAGCAGCTCCGGCAACATGAGCCGGGGATTGACGAGCGTCTCATGGCCGGCGGCACGCAACAATGCAGCGGCGTGTCTGGCGACTTCCTCGGCCGATCCGTAGACCGTTCCACACACGATGGCGACTTTCATGGTTATTCCTGCAGCAGCTTAAAAAAGTGAAACATTATGCCTTAGAATGCCGTCTGAATTTTCTACGGACCATTCTGCCTTCGGTCTGCCCGGAGAAACACAGCAGAGTTGAAACACTTGAATGAAAAAATATGATGAATGGTCCGAACACATTACGGAATCAATGGTCTTTGTTCTCAATAACCGGTTAGACCGAGCCTCCGCCCATGCAACCTGATTCACTACTCACCCAGGCTGAGCTGGATTTTATCCAGAGCATGCACCGCAACCCTCAGCTGAACGTACGTGACAGTACGCGTAGCCTGCTGGTCAACGGTGGCATCCAGATTCAGGATCTGCTGACCCGACTGGCCGCTCATGAGCAGGTCACGATCCATGCGCAGTTCGAGAATCAGCAGATGAATTTCCCGCTGCATCTGGTCGAGGACGAATTCCACGCACTGCATCTGGAGCTCGGCGCGCCGAGTATTTTCGAGGAAGGCCCGAAGATCCGCCCATGGCGGCTTGTGCTGGAAGAACCCATCCCTCTCGAAACAGAAAAGGGTGCATTGACGGCACTCTGGGTTCATGAGTTGTCGTTCAAGGGTGTGTTGCTCGAGTACCGCAAGGAAGGCAAGCTGCCGAGAAACTTTTCCGCCTGGTTCAACCCGCCGGGTCAAGCGCCCATTCCGATGCGCGGCAAGCTTGAGCGAATGATCGGGCAAAACGTCGGTGCCTATCATTTCAGCAAGCATGGCAAGGACGATGCCGAGCGCTTGCGCCAGTACATCCTGCAAGAGCATCGTCGCAAGCATCCATCCTTGCACAAGTAACCTGCCTGCCCGACAACGCTCTACCGGTCTATCAGCGTTTCAGGAATAATCCTTGCTTGCTGTTCAAGTGAAGCTGTCGCGACCCACCATCCCGGATCGCGGCATGTGACCTCCCTACCCGGGAATTTCACGCCTCTACCGGAGATATACAATGTCTACCTCACCCGTCACCTTGATGGTTGCACGCCGCGTGGCGCAGGGTCGCTACCATGAAATGATGGCCTGGCTGCACGAAGGCGAACAGTTGGCCACGGACTTTCCAGGGTATCTGGGTTCAGGGGTACTGGCGCCGCCGCCCGGCGACGACGAATTTCAGATCATTTTCCGCTTCACCGATGAGCACACCATGCACGCCTGGGAGCATTCCGCCTCCCGACGCTCCTGGCTGGTGCGCGGCAGCGGTCTTTTCGCACAACCTTCGGAGCATCGGGTCAGCGGCATCGACGGCTGGTTCGGCGCAATCGATCAGCGTCCGCCACGCTGGAAACAGGCTGTCGCGATCTGGCTGGCGTTTTTCCCCGTGTCGCTGATCTTCAACTTTCTACTCGGCCCGTTGCTCAATCATCTGGACCTGTTACCGCGCATCATGATCAGTACAGCGGTGCTCACCCCGCTGATGGTCTACCTGTTCATCCCGCTGTCCACGCGCCTGCTCGCACCCTGGCTGCAGAGCACGCCTGCACCGGCACGCCCTACGCAATCACCTTCCCCTCGCTAGACTCATAAAGACCTGTACACCTTTACACCTCGGTACAGGTCTTGGTCGCGTCCCAGCCCCGCTCGTTCCCTCAGCCTCCCCGTGCTCAGCGCCTTCGAGCACTGCCTCGGCGAGTTTCATGATGTCCAGGGTTGTACAAAAAAATTCTCTGGTATAACTTTGCCTGTAAACCGGAAGAAACAATCGACCGTACAATCCCCGTCCACTACGGATAACCGATACGTGAGCTGTCGATGGCAATGTCTTCTGCACCTATCCTGATCACCGGCGCCAGCCAGCGCGTGGGCCTGCATTGCGCCTTGCGTCTGCTGGAACACGGGCAACGGGTGATCATCAGTTATCGCACCGAGCACGAAAGTGTGACGGAACTGCGCCAGGCTGGCGCGGTGGCCATCCACGGGGATTTTTCCTGCGAAGCCGGCATCATGGCTTTTGTCGAGCTGTTGAAAACCCAGACCTCAAGCCTGCGGGCCATTGTCCACAACGCTTCCGAGTGGCTGGCAGAAACACCGGGCGATGAAGCCGACAACTTCACACGCATGTTCAACGTGCACATGCTGGCGCCCTACCTGATCAATCTGCATTGCGAGTCGTTGCTGACCGCCAGCGAGGTCGCTGACATCGTGCATATCAGCGATGACGTGACCCGCAAGGGCAGCAGCAAGCATATCGCCTACTGCGCAACCAAGGCCGGCCTGGAAAGCCTGACGCTGTCCTTCGCCGCCAGGTTCGCCCCACTTGTCAAAGTCAACGGCATAGCACCGGCGCTGTTGATGTTTCAACCCAAGGATGATGCGGCCTACCGCGCCAACGCCCTGGCCAAGTCGGCCCTGGGCATAGAGCCTGGTGCAGAAGTGATCTACCAGAGCCTGCGTTACCTTCTGGACAGCACCTATGTCACCGGCACAACACTGACCGTAAACGGCGGACGGCACGTCAAGTAAGCCGCCCCGAGGATCATTCTGATGAGTTCGTCCCTGCCCCAGCACTATCGAGACATTCTGCTCGGCCTTGGTGAAGATCCAGACCGCGAAGGTCTCCTGGATACGCCGAAACGCGCCTCCAAAGCCATGCAGTATCTGTGTCATGGCTACACCCAGAGCGTCGAAGAGATCGTTAATGGCGCCCTGTTCGCCTCCGACAACGATGAAATGGTCATCGTCCAGAACATCGAGTTGTACTCGCTTTGCGAGCACCACCTGCTGCCGTTCATAGGCAAGGCGCATGTGGCGTACATTCCGACCGGCAAGGTACTGGGCCTGTCGAAGATCGCACGCATCGTCGACATGTTTGCCCGCCGTCTGCAGATTCAGGAAAACCTGACCAAACAGATTGCCGATGCGATTCAGAAAGTCACCGGAGCCGCCGGTGTGGCTGTGGTCATCGAAGCCCAGCACATGTGCATGATGATGCGCGGCGTCGAAAAGCAGAATTCAACCATGAACACGTCAGTGATGCTGGGGGCCTTCCGTGACTCGAGCACCACACGCATGGAGTTTCTGCAATTGATCGGACGGAGCAGACAATAATGGCAAGACTCGAACCTGGCACCGCGCGCATCCGGGTCAAGGACCTGCGCCTGCGTACCTTCATCGGTATCAATGAGGACGAAATCCTCAACAAACAGGACGTGCTGATCAACCTGACGATTCTCTATGCCGCTCAGGAAGCGGTCCGGGATAACGACATCGAGCATGCCCTCAACTATCGCACCATCACCAAGGCCATCATCCAGCACGTCGAGGGCAATCGCTTTGCCCTGCTGGAAAGACTGACCCAGGAAGTGCTGGATCTGGTGATGAGCCACGAGGCGGTGACCTACGCTGAAGTGGAAGTCGACAAGCCGCATGCCCTGCGCTTTGCCGAGTCGGTATCGATCACGCTCGCCGGTCAACGCTGAAACTCTTATCATGACGTCAACCGTCTACTGAAAAGAGCCCGTCATGACCGAGCAAGAACGCCTCGAACTCGAAGCCGCAGCCTTCCGCCGACTGGTCGCGCATCTGGACAGCCGCAAGGATGTCCAGAACATCGACCTGATGAACCTGTCCGGCTTTTGCCGTAATTGCCTGTCCAAGTGGTACAAGGCCGCCGCTGACGAAAAGCACATCGACCTCAGCATCGATGATGCGCGTGAAGTGGTTTATGGCATGCCGTACAGCGAGTGGAAAGCCCGCTATCAGAAAGAAGCGAACGCCGAACAACAGGCGGCGTTCGTCAAGGAAACCAAACAACATGACTGATCTGAATTCCCTGCGCACCCGCCTGCGCAGCGGCGAGCATGCGTTTGCCGACACCCTGGCGTTCATCGCCGAAGGCTACGACTACCAGCCTCAGGCCTTCAGAAACGGCGACGTCGACAATGCTGCCGGGCAAAACGAAGGGTCGTGCAAGACGCTGGGCCTGGCGCTACTGGAAGGCTTGACTGACGAAGAGGCGCTGCTGGCGTTCGGCGAGCATTACCGCTCGGTACAAGCCACACCTGAAGGCAGCGACCACGGCAATATCCGTGCGCTGATCGCGAATGGTCTGGCGGGTGTGAAGTTTGAAGGCGAGCCGCTCAAGCGCAAGGCTTGATCGGCTGGGTTGAAATCACATCGTTCTAGTGCCCATACCTGGGCACTCCACGCTATACACGCGTCCTGGTAAGCCCGGAAAACGGGGTTAAACACAGCATGAGGCAGAGTACAGTCCACTGTGGGAGTGAGCTTGCTCACGAAGGCATCGGTTCAAACACCCTGTTTCCGGGGGATGTACTGACCTCTTCGCGAGCAATGCGGATCGCTCCCATAAGATTTGTGTATAGCAATGAGCGCTAAGGCACGAGAGCAAATCAGAACGATACGTCAGCCAGCCCGTCCAAGTAGCGCTCGACGTCCAGTGCCGCCATGCAGCCGGCACCGGCCGAGGTAATGGCTTGGCGATACACGTGGTCAGCCACGTCGCCGGCAGCGAATACGCCTTCGACGCTGGTCGCCGTGGCGTTGCCTTCACGGCCACCCTGCACAACCATGTAACCGTCTTTCAACGCCAACTGACCGTCGAACAACGAGGTGTTTGGTGTGTGGCCGATCGCGATGAACACACCGTCGACTTTCAGCTCGCTGCTGCTGCCGTCGTTGTTCTTCAGGCGCGCACCGGTCACACCCATGTTGTCACCCAGAACTTCGTCCAGTGTGGCGTTGAGCTTGAGTTCGATCTTGCCCTCGGCGACACGTGCGTGCAGCTTGTCGATCAGGATTTTCTCGGCACGGAAGGTTTCGCGACGGTGAACCAGGGTCACCTTGCTGGCGATGTTGGCCAGATACAGCGCCTCTTCAACCGCCGTGTTACCACCACCCACCACTGCGACTTCACGGTTGCGATAGAAGAAGCCATCGCAGGTGGCGCAGGCAGACACACCCTTGCCCATGAACGCTTCTTCCGATGGCAGGCCCAGGTAGCGGGCGCTGGCGCCGGTGGCAATGATCAGAGCATCGCAGGTGTAGGTTGCGCTATCGCCCTGCAGGCTGAACGGCTTGCCAGCCAGGTCAACGGAATTGATGTGGTCGAAGACAATTTCAGTCTCGAAACGCTCGGCATGCTCGCGCATGCGTTCCATCAGCGCAGGACCGGTCAGACCGTGCGGGTCGCCTGGCCAGTTATCAACTTCTGTAGTCGTGGTCAATTGGCCGCCAGCCTGCATGCCAGTGATCAGCAGAGGCTTGAGGTTGGCGCGAGCGGCGTAGACCGCAGCGCTGTAACCGGCAGGGCCGGAACCGAGAATGATCACTCGGGAATGACGTACGTCTGACATGACACACTCCTATCGACCGACCGTTTACGCCGCGGTCGGGACGGCTGGATAAAAAGGACCACCGAAACGCTTGGGGAAGCGTCGTTTGGTTCGGCAGGTCCTGAAAATTCTGACCTGAAGGACAGGTCCTAGATTGCCGAACAGCCTATCGGGGCCGCAGAGGTTAAGGAAATATCGTTTCACAATCCACCCTATAGGTCACTTCTATAGCGCGGGCGCTTGAAAGCGGCGCCATCCGGATATTCTTCGTCGAAGGATACGCCACAAGTCTGACATGCTCAAAAACCGTCGGCGCTCCGCTCTTTCATGGCCATCACAAAGCCGGTAAGGTCACGCCTTTCAAGCACTCGGAGACTCCCATGCCCGCTCCCGCCCTTACCGGCCCGCAATACCTGAGAGAGGGCCTGAAACTGGTCCTCAGCCCTGGCTTGCGCTTGTTCGTTCTACTGCCATTGAGCATCAACGTGGTGTTGTTCTGCGGCCTGATCTATCTGGCGGTGCACCAGTTCGAGCTGTGGGTCGACACCTTCATGCCGACCCTGCCCCACTGGCTGAGCTTTCTCAGTTATATCCTCTGGCCACTGTTCGTGGCGCTGGTGCTGCTGATGGTGTTTTTCACTTTCACCATGGTCGCCAACATCATTGCCGCACCGTTCAACGGGTTTCTGTCCGAAAAGGTCGAAGCCGTGGTTCGTGGCGTAGACGAATCGCCCGATTTCAGCTGGGCCGAACTGGTTGCCATGGTGCCCCGCACCCTGGCCCGCGAAGCACGCAAGCTGGGCTACATGCTGCCACGCATGCTCGGCCTGTTCATCCTGTCGTTCATCCCGGTCGCCAACATCATCGCCGCCCCGCTGTGGCTGTTGTTCGGGGTGTGGATGATGGCGATCCAGTACATCGACTACCCCGCCGACAACCACAAGCTGGGCTGGAACGAAATGCTCGGCTGGCTGAAAAGCAAGCGCTGGCAAAGCCTGAGCTTCGGCGGCATTGTCTACGTCGCCTTGCTGATCCCGGTGGTCAACCTGCTGATGATGCCCGCGGCAGTGGCCGGTGCAACGCTGTTCTGGGTGCGCGAGCGCGGCGCGGATGCGTTGCCGGTGACCCACGCACGAGGCTGAATGCCGACCTGCCGGGCCGCGCCATGCGGTTCGGCACACCCGAAGAAAAATCACACGCATATAAATATGCACCGCAACTCACCCCGCCAACCAAGGCTAAATGGGGCCTCAATCAATCCGTTCATGTGAAGCCAGCTTCCATGAAACTCAGCGACACATGAACTTAACAAGGAAGTTAAATCATGAATGCTCAAGTAAATCCTGCTGCACTGACCACCGACAACGCAACCGTTCAGGAAAAGATCCGCGCCTTTCTGGTCAGTGAACTGGCCGAATGGTCGATCAATCCGGACGACGTATACATCAACGGTGTGAACGCCCCTGAAGAAGGCGTGGTCATCAGCTCCAATTCGCTGACAGCCGAAGCCGCGAACCGTGTTTTCGAGAAAGATGCCCCTGCCTATTCCACCCGTACCGCCGGCCTGTTCACCGTCGCCTATTCGTATGCCGATGAACATCGTCTGGATGCACCGGACCTGGCCAAAGTGGGCGAAGTGATCGGCCAACTGGTTCGCGATCTGGGCTGATCGCCCTGCTTGACCGGCTAAGTGACGACGACGCCTGAGAGCGTGCCGAACAGATAGTGAGTTATCTGTTCGGCACTCCAGCATTAAAAGGGAAACTTCTTACAGCTATATATCAGCACTCTTACAAGCAGCTTATAGAACTCCATTCCGTGTAACGGCAGCGACTTGCCGCAACCCGACACTGCTTGCCGAGATATGAAAAAACATTACACGTAGGAATATTGCGTAGGACATATCTTCCCGACCTCTAATACAAGACCGCAACGACGTAGGAACAACCAATACATTAAATATGGCATTACCCTTGCTTTCCTGATTAAAAAACAGGAGTAATCGCTATGGAAATAAAAGCAGAATCTGCCGCAGAACAACTGTCCTCCTACCGACCCGCATCCCTCGAAAGACTACCGGAAAACCGTTCAGGTCAGTTTGCAAGTCTGTTGAACGCTGCCATCAGACAGACGGAGAAAAAACCTTCAGCCGCATTACCCGCAACACTCGGCAGTTCGGCAATGTCCCGCTCAACTCGCTTCATGGATAGCATGACGATCGAACAACGCAGATCCATTGTGGAGGATAAAGAATTCGTGCCTATGCCTGCAGCAATGGAACGTGCGCGAGGGATTTTCAAATGACCCACACCGACAATGTTTCGCCATTCCTGAACGTTACACCGTTAGGTGTACGGTACAAAACAACACCACGCCCCCCGGCATCAACACCTGAAAGCTTCGCTAGCGTACTTCAAGAAGCCGTCCGCGAAAAAGAAACACCTCACTGCGCAAGGACAATCCTGCGAGGAGGAGAGCTCAGGCCCAAGTTGATGGCACAAGCTCAAAGCAGTCCGGTCGAAGCGAGCTTCCTGGCCAGACACTATGCGTACAATTCATTGACTGGCGAGGGAGTGGATCTATCTGATTACCCCGTGATTCGTTACTGCGCCACGGGCAAGATAGTCACACCCGAGTCGAGCGCTTACTTTCAGAAAATCGGGGGGTGTATGCAAAAAGAGCGAACCGCCCTTTATGAAGAAGAATATTTGAAAGGTACGCCTGCGGCCAGGATACTTGAAAAGATACTAAACTTTAACGACGCTCTTCCTCTCGCATTTCGTGACATGGCAAATTGGTAGCCTGAGCGCCCTCCCTGTCTGGGGGAGGGCGCTTGTGAGATTACCAATAGACAGTTATTCGCCCTTGCTGTCCAGCGACTGGCACCCTTCCCGCCTCTCCAACCTTCATCGTGTAATAGAACTTGCGACGTGCAGACTGATTACCGAAAAACGTTGTGGACCCCGTTCGCTGACGTGATACGTTCAGGCATACGCTGACACCTTGGCACAAGTAGACCTCAAGCCCCTGAGGCCAGCCCAACACGCTCCAGTTCCAACTGACACTTTTGATCGTCGCTGTCACAGGCGCATGCCTGCTTACTGGCAGCTCAGCGGTGTGAACATAGCCTTTTGAATGAATAACCGGCAGAGCAACCGACGATTGATAGTTTCCAGCCAGTGCAAGGTTCGAAAAGACTAAAAGTGCCAAAGCAATTCCTGAAGCCGAACGAGCCCATTTCAATTTATTGTCGTTAAATTTCATTTCACTTCCCTAGTATATTGATAAGCAGGAACAACTAAAAATCCAGTCATTCCAAACCAACGTTAACGAACCACACGATTCGATAACCCGACATTACTAGGCAAACAGATAATATCAACACGTATCAGAACGGACTACACGCTTTTAGGAAACGATGTGAACACCTGTAGGAAGCCAATGAACTTTATCGTGAGTTTTATTGAAATCATTGTACAGCTTATGCGTTTACCTATTAACTATCCCGCGCAGCCTCACACCAACCTCCTCACCTTACCGACGCCCTATCACCAATCCATCACACAACCGCCACATAACCGAAATGTAACCCGCCGAAACTGCTCCCATGAGCCAAATTCTTAATGTCACCCTGATTACTGAAACCTTCACTCCCGAGATCAACGGCGTTGCCAATACCCTGGGGCGTCTTTGTGAAGGGTTGCGGTTGCGCGGGCACCGGGTCGAGTTGGTGCGGCCACGTCAGAACGACGAGATCGGCGCGGGCGCTGCAGAGGACCTGCTGCTCTGCCGGGGCTGGCCGATACCGGGCTATCCAGGGTTGCAATGGGGTCAGTCTTCTATGCACAAGCTGTTGCGCCGCTGGCAGCGGCGTCGACCGGATGTGCTGTACATCGCCACTGAAGGCCCGCTGGGTTTGTCGGCGCTACGGGCAGCTCGGCGCTTGGGAATAGCGGTGATCAGCGGCTTTCACACCAACTTTCCACAGTACACGCAGCAATACGGCATGGGGTTTATCACTCGGCTGCTGACCCACTACCTACGCTGGTTCCACAACCGCTCGCGCATGACGCTGGTGCCGAGCATCAGCCAGAAGGTGGAACTGGAGCGGCGCGGCTTTGAAAGGATCGAGTTGTTGTCTCGTGGTGTCGACAGCCAGATGTTCAACCCGTCCAGGCGTTCGCAGGCTCTGCGCGAAAGCTGGGGCCTGCAAGCAGGTGATATCGGCGTCATACACGTCGGCCGCCTGGCACCCGAGAAAAACCTGGGCTTGCTCAAAGCCAGCTTCGAAACCCTAAAGGACAGTTACCCGCAACGTAATATCAAACTGATTGTTGTCGGCGATGGACCGCAGCGCCAGCAGCTTGAGGAGCAGATCGCGGATGCGATCTTCTGCGGCACTCAGCGCGGTGAAGTGCTGGCCATGCACTATGCCTCGGCAGATATGTTTCTGTTCCCCAGCCTGACCGAAACGTTCGGCAACGTGGTCCTTGAAGCGCTGGCCTCAGGGCTGGGTGTGGTCGCTTACGACGAAGCCGCTGCCGGGCAGCATATTCGTCATGGCCACAATGGGGCCTTGGCCATGCCGGGTGACGAGGCGGCATTCATCGATGCGGCGCGCTGGTTGCTGGAAGACAGCGAAACATTGCGCCGGGTGCGCCTCAATGCTCGTCAACACGCCAGTCGCCAGGGCTGGACGGCGATAATCGATCAGTTCGAACGGCAATTGCGTGAGGCCTGCCCGGGCGAAAAACCTGTAAATGCCAAAGAGATCAGGCCGGTAGCCAGCAAGAAGATCAGACCAGTGTCATCAGTGCGTCTCGACTGAAAGGCAGGATGTCCTGCTCGCGGCCCTCGCGCACTTTCAATGCCCAATCCGGATCGACCAGCAGCGCACGTCCCACCGCCACCAGATCGAACTCGTCGTTGCCCAGCCGCTTCATTAGATTTTCCAGGCTGGCCGGCTGAGCGACCTTGTCGGTGTTGACCATGAACTGCAGGAACTCGCCGTCCAGTCCGACGCTGCCGACAGTAATGGTCGGTTTGCCGGTCAGCTTGCGCGTCCAGCCCGCCAGGTTCAGGTCGGAGCCTTCGAACTCAGGCTCCCAGAAACGCCGGGTAGAGCAATGAAAGATATCCACACCAGCGTCGGCCAGAGGCTGCAGAAACTCGCCCAGCGCCTCGGGCGTTTGTACCAGACGCGCGGCGTAATCCTGCTGCTTCCATTGTGAGAAACGGAAGATGATCGGGTAGTCCGGGCCCACTGCGGCGCGCACGGCCTTGATCAGTTCGAGGGCAAAACGTGAGCGGTTGGCGAGGCTGCCGCCGTACTCGTCGCTGCGCTGATTGCTGCCTTCCCAGAAGAACTGATCGACCAGGTAACCGTGAGCCCCATGAATTTCGACACCGTCCATGCCAATTGCCTTGGCATCGGCGGCAGCCTGGGCGAAGGCCGCCACGACTTCGTCGATGTCCTGCTTGCTCATGCCATGCACCAGCACCTGACCGTCCTTGACCTTCTCCATCGGCCCGTAGGCAGGCACGCTGCCATCCGGCTCGGTGCCAGGACGGCGAACTGCGCCGACGTGCCAGAGTTGCGGAACGATGCTGCCGCCCTCCGCATGTACTGCCTCGACCACCTTGCGCCAGCCGGCCAGTGGCGCGTCACCGAAAAATTGCGGGACATTCGGATAACCGTTGGATGCCTTGTGATCGACCGTCGTACCTTCGGTGATAATCAGCCCGACACCTGCCGCCGCGCGCCGCCGGTAGTACTCGACGACCTTCGAGTTGGGCACGTGCCCTGGCGAAAACGAACGGGTCATGGGGGCCATGACCACACGCGATGACAGCTCCAGGCTGCCCAGACGGAAAGGCGTGAACAAGGCTTCTGCCGACATGCGCAACTCCTGTGAAATGGTCGATTGTCATCAGGCGCGCAGAGTATCGCCGGGCGTCTGCGGTGGCCCAGTACTATTGATCTGGCTGATTTGAGTTCAGAAGCGACGAGCGCGCAAGAAAGCCGGGCGAATGCGAAATGCTACCCCGGCTATACGATCAGCCTTGCGCCAGGGCCTTTTCAATGGCCTGGATCACGGCAGGATCATCCGGAGTGGTACGCGGAGAAAAACGTGCGCTGACACCACCGTTCTTGCCGACCAGAAACTTTTCGAAGTTCCAGGTGATATCCCCGGGAAACTCGGCACCCTCGCCCGCCAGCAAACGGTAAAGCGAGTGACGATCAGGGCCGTTGACGTCGAGTTTTTCACCCAGCGTAAACGTCACGCCATAGTTGAGCTGGCAAAACTCGGCGATCTCTTGCTCGGTACCTGGTTCCTGCCCGGCAAACTGGTTGCACGGCAGACCCAGTATCTCCAGGCCTTGGTCCTTGTACTGCTGATAGAGGTTTTCAAGTGCCGCGTACTGCGGTGTCAGCCCGCATTTTGACGCGACGTTGACCACCAGAACCACTTTGTTCCTGAAATTCGCCAGCGGCAGTTCCTGGCCACCCAGCGCTTTCAATTTGATGTCGTGAAAAGCACTCATGAGAACCCCTTTTGAAACAAGTCGCCCCAGGCTACAACCCGAAAAAAGGCACCGTGACCGCACGCGTAACGAAAGTCGTCATCGCAGAACAGCCAGGGCGCCTTTTCAGTGCCTGAGCTTAGCAGCACAAATCAGTGTTGATGGCCGCCTTCACCATGAACATGGCCGTGCGCCATTTCTTCTTCACTGGCATCACGGATGGCCACAACCTTCACGTCGAAGTTCAGACGCTGACCCGCGAGCGGATGATTGCCGTCAACGGTGACATCGTCGCCTTCCAGATCACGGATAGTCACGATCTGCATGCCGCCATCCGGGCCGGAAGCGTGAAACTGCATGCCGACTTCGAGCTTGTCGACGCCTTCGAACATGCTGCTGCTCAGGGTGCTGACCAGTTCGGCCGAGTACTCACCGTAGGCGTCTTCGGGCTCGACGGCAACGTTCAGCTGGTCGCCTACTTCCTTGCCTTCCAGTGCCTTTTCCAGGCCCGGGATGATGTTGCCTGCACCGTGCAGGTAAACCAGCGGCGCACCACCGGTAGAACTGTCGATGACCTCACCAGCGTCGTTGGTCAGGGTATAGTCAATGGAGACAGCCTTATTGGCGGCGATCGGCATGGGGACAAGACCTTTTGCTTAAGATTGAAGAACGGGCAAGTTTAACCAAGCAATCGCCCGAAAGCGAACGCAACTCTGACGGACGGCCCGCTTTGAAAGGTTCAATCGTTATCGATCTGAGACAGGACGAGCACGGGCACTGGTTCGCGCTGCTGTCGTGCGGCCACACCCAGCACCTGCGTCATGATCCTCCGTGGCAGTCACGCCCTTGGGTACTCGACCCTGCACAGCGTCAACAGATGACCGGTAAAGCCTTTCGTTGCGGCTGGTGTGCGAACGCCGCAGATAACGATAGTCTTGCCGCAGAGAAATCGCGTTAGACGGTTTCCGGACTTTTTCGGTCGGCAGCGCTTCCCTATGTGCTGCGACCCCTTGCACTGCTCAATCGAGAAGCCAGTATGCAGACTTTTTTTATCGCCCCCACTGACTTTGGCGTGGGGTTGACCTCCATCAGCCTGGGACTGGTGCGCACGCTGGAGCGCGCCGGCTTGAAAGTAGGCTTTTTCAAACCGATCGCTCAGCCACACCCCGGCGATGTGGGCCCCGAGCGCTCGACCGAACTGATGGCTCGCACCCACGGCCTCAAGCCACCCAAGCCTCTGGGGCTGGCGCATGTCGAACGCATGCTCGGTGATGGTCAACTGGATGAACTGCTCGAAGAGATCATCAATCTTTATCAGCAGGCAGCGGTCGGCAAGGATGTGCTGGTGGTCGAAGGCATGGTCCCGACCCGCAGCGCGAGCTATGCCGCGCGGGTCAATCTGCATTTGGCCAAGAGCCTGGATGCCGAAGTCATTCTGGTCTCCGCCCCGGAAAATGAAGTGCTCGCCGATCTGTCGGGCAGGGTCGAATTGCAGGCCCAGCTGTTTGGCGGCCCCAAGGACCCCAAGGTGCTGGGGGTGATACTCAACAAGGTGCGTACCGAAGAGAGCATGGAAGTCTTCGCCTCGCGCCTGAAAGAGCACTCGCCGTTGCTGCGCAGTGGCGACTTTCGCCTGCTGGGCTGCATTCCGTATCGCGCCGAACTCAACGCACCGCGTACCCGCGATGTGGCCGAGCTGCTCGGCGCGCAGGTGCTGAACGCAGGCGACTACGATCAGCGCCGCATGACCAGAATCATCATTTGTGCCCGTACCGTGCTCAACACGGTTCCGTTGCTCAAGCCGGGTGTGCTGGTGGTGACGCCGGGTGACCGCGACGACATCATCCTGGCGGTGAGCCTTGCAGCCATAAATGGCGTACCGCTGGCCGGCCTCCTGTTGACCAGCGATACCGTGCCCGACCCACGCATCATGGAGCTGTGTCGCGGCGCGCTGCAGGCGGGGCTGCCGGTGCTGTCGGTCAGCAGCGGCTCGTATGACACGGCCAATCGCCTGAATCAGTTGAACAAGGAAATCCCCATCGATGACCGCGAGCGCGCGGAAAACATCACCGATTTCGTTGCCAGTCATCTGGACGCCAACTGGCTGCACCAGCGCTGCGGCACGCCCCGCGAGCTGCGCCTGTCGCCCGCGGTGTTTCGCTATCAGTTGATCCAGCGCGCGCAGGCGGCCAACAAGCGCATCGTACTGCCTGAAGGCAACGAGCCGCTGACCATCCAGGCCGCCGCCATCTGCCAGGCGCGCGGTATCGCGCGTTGCGTGTTGCTGGCCAGACCCGAGGAAGTGCACGCCGTTGCGCAGGCGCACGGCATCGAGCTGCCGCAGGGGCTGGAAATTCTTGATCCGGACCTGATTCGCGAACGCTATGTTGCGCCGATGGTGGAACTGCGCAAAAGCAAAAGCCTGAATGCCCCCATGGCCGAGCAACAGCTCGAAGACCCGGTGGTGATCGGTACGGTGATGCTGGCGCTGGACGAGGTAGACGGGCTGGTGTCCGGCGTCATTCACTCCACCGCCAACACCATCCGCCCGGCCCTGCAACTGATCAAGACCGCGCCAGGCTGCACGCTGGTGTCTTCAGTGTTCTTCATGCTCTTTCCCGAGCAGGTGCTGATGTACGGCGACTGCATCATGAACCCCCATCCGAGCGCCAGCGAGCTGTCCGAGATTGCCTTGCAGAGCGCCGATTCGGCCACTGCGTTCGGCATCTCGCCGCGCGTGGCGATGATCAGTTATTCCAGCGGCAACTCGGCCAGCGGCGAAGAGGTCGAGAAGGTCCGCGAAGCGACGCAACTGGCACGCGAAACCCGCCGCGATCTATTGATCGACGGGCCGCTGCAGTATGATGCGGCCGCCAACGAACAGGTCGCCCGACAGCTGGCTCCGGACAGCGCGGTCGCAGGACGCGCCAACGTGTTCGTGTTCCCGGACCTGAACACCGGCAATACCACGTACAAGGCGGTGCAACGCAGTGCCGACTGTGTGAGCCTTGGCCCGATGCTGCAAGGCCTGCGCAAACCGGTAAACGATCTGCCGCGCGGCGCGCAGGTCGACGACATTGTCTACACCATCGCGCTGACAGCCATACAGGCCGACACGCTGTCCTGATACCTGACACGAGTGCCGCAGAGCAGTCTGCGGCTTCCGATAACTTGCGGAGCCATCTCCTTCATGGATTTCCTGCCTGCCCCGTTACGCGGCGTCATTGCCTCGCTGTTGCTGGCGCTGAACACCATCGTCTGCTGCACGGTGCTGTTCGCGGTCACGATCCTCAAGATCTGCCTGCCCTTCTCTGCGGCACAGCGTTTCACCGACTGGTTGATGAGCCATATCCATGAAACCTGGATCGGCAACAACAATGCCTGGATCAAACTGCTGTGCCACACCCGCTGGCACCTGAGCGGTCTGGAAGGGCTGGATTACAAGCACTCGTATCTGGTCACCAGCAATCACCAGAGCTGGGTCGACATCATGGTCTTGCAGTACGTGCTCAACCGGCGTATTCGCCCATTGAAGTTTTTCCTCAAGCAGGAGCTGATCTGGGTTCCGGTGATCGGTCTGGCGTGGTGGGCGCTGGGCTTTCCATTCATGAAGCGCTACTCCAAGGCGTACCTTGCCAAACACCCGGAAAAGAAAGGCAAGGACCTGGAAACCACCCGCCGCACCTGCGCGAAGTTTCGCCATAACCCGGTGGGGATTTTCAACTTCGCCGAAGGCACGCGCTTCACGGCCGGCAAACACGCGCAACAGAACTCGCCGTTCCGCCACCTGCTCAAGCCCAAGGCCGGCGGCATTGCTTTCGTGCTGGATGCGATGGGCGAACAGCTGGAATCGATCATCAACGTGACCATCCATTACCCTGGCGGACAACCCGGCTACTGGGACCTGCTGTGCGGTAACGTGAGGGAAGTGGTTGCGCACTTCGAAGAGATCAAAATCCCGCAGCAGTTTCTCGGCAAAAATTACGACCAGGACGACGAATACCGCCTGGAATTCCAGCAGTGGATCAACACGCTCTGGGAACAGAAAGACCGGCTGCTGGACAGCCTGCATGAGCAGTATCCGGCGCAGCATGGATAGTGACTCGTGGGAGCGAGCTTGCTCGCGAAGAGGCCATCACCTTCGCGAGCAGGTTAGCTCCCACTTCTTTGCCCCGCCGTCAACCAGCCTGCGAGCGGAGCGGCATTGATCAGTACTGCTGACCCGGAATCGGCTTGAGGTTTACCTCGACACGGCGGTTCTGGGCGCGACCGTTGACGTCGGCGTTGCTGGCAATCGGTTGGTCAGGCCCTGCACCGCGCACTGACAGGTGCGATTGATCGACGCCTTGCGAAGTCAGGTAAGTCGCGACGCTCTGGGCACGCTGTTGCGACAGGTCCATGTTGTGCTGGCGGCTGCCGGTGCTGTCGGTGTACCCGACGATTTCAATGTTGTTCTGGTTGAACTGCTTGAGCGAACTGGCCAGGTTGTTGAGCGGCGAATAGAAGCTGCTGGCAATGGCCGAAGAGTCCGTCGCGAAGGTGATGTTACCCGGCATGATCAGTTTGATCTGGTCACCCTGACGCTGTACCTCGACACCAGTATTGGCCATGCTCTCGCGCAACGCAGCTTCCTGCTTGTCTGCGTAATAGCCGTAACCCGCCGATGCGGCACCCGCCACTGCAGCGCCGATCAGGGCACCCTTGCCGCGATGATTGTGATCGATGGCCGCGCCAGCGACCGCACCCGCCAATGCGCCGAGCCCGCCGTACTTGGCCGTTTTGCTCATACCACCGGAGCTTTGCGCCTGGCCTTGATTGTCATAGGGATTGGATGTTGCACAGCCGGAAAGCATGGCTACGGCGGTGGCAACAATGATCAAACGACGCGAGGTAAACATTCAGGAGCTCCTGGTTTTGACGAACGCTGGTAACCGGATTAGAGCATAACCGCTATCAAAAATTCCTTAACCCGTGCTGAACCGCCCGTCTTGCGGGCTTCTGCGCGCATCGCTCAGCGACGCTCCTCGCGAATGTAAGGTTCACCCAGCGCACCGGGCTGGCTGCTCGATTGCCGCTTGCCGCTCGCCACCCAGACCATGACCAACAGGGTGACCGCGTAGGGCGTCATCAGGACGAAATACTGAGGCAGGCGCACGCCGGTTGCCGCCAATTGCGGAATCAGTGCCTCGATCCCGCCGAACAGCAAGGCGCCAGCCAGCGCACGCCAGGGCGACCAGCGTGCAAATATCACCAGCGAAACCGCAATCCAGCCGCGCCCGCCAGTCATGTCGGCGATCCACATCTTGGTGCTGAGCACGGCAATGAAACCGCCGGCCAGCCCCATCAACGCAGAACCAACGACAATCGCTGCCAAGCGGTAACCAAGTACGGAAATACCTGCGGCATCGGCGGCCTGCGGGTTCTCGCCGACCGCGCGCAGACGCAGCCCGGTGCGCGTACGATCGAGCAGCCAGACCACCGCGATGAAAATCACCACGGTCAGGTACACCAACGGGTTCTGCACAAAGACCCGGCCCACCACAGGCAGCTCGGACAACGGCCACAGCTCGACCGCCTGCAAGCCGCTGACCGGGCGGTTGGTCCAGCCCAGCAGCGTGCCCAGCAACCCGGTCAAGCCCTGACAAAAGAACACCAGCGCCAGCCCGGCGATCACCTGATTGATCCGCAGCACCAGCACCATCAGCGCGAACAGCAACGACACCAGACCTGCCGCCGCCATCGACGCCAGCAGCGAAAGGCCAGGCGAGCCGAGGCTCAACTGCATGCCGATGCCCGCCAGTGCGCCGACCAGCATCAGCCCTTCGACGCCCAGCGCCAGTACGCCGCTGCGCTCGATGAGGATCAGGCCCAGCGCTGCCAGGGCGAACGGCACGGCAAAATCCGGTGCGCTGCCCAGCCAGTGGGAAATAAGCTCCATCAACGTTCTCCTGCCTGAATGCGCCGCAGGCGATGGCGGATGAAAAAGTCCGAGGACGCGACGCAGATCACCAGAATCGCCTGGATCAGTTGCACCATCGAAAACGGAATCTGATAGAACACCTGCAGATTGCGTCCGGCGACGAACAGCATGGCGATCAGCAGCGCGACCACGGTTGCGGCCACTGGATTGTTGCGGGCCAGAAAAGCGATGAGAATCCCGGAAAACCCGTAGCCCTGATAGAACGACTGGGTAAGGCGCCCCTCCTGCCCCGAGGTCACGACAAAACCTGCGAGCCCCGCCAACGCGCCCGACAGCAGCACGGTGCCGATGATCATCTTGCGCACCGGGACGCCCACGGCCCCGGCTACCTTAGGGTTGGCATCGACGAAGCGCAGGTACAACCCCGCTCGCGAAACACCAACGAACCACAGGGTCAGACCGGTGACCAGCAGCGCCAGAGGGATCGCCGCGTTATACCCGGCGAACAGGTCGGGCAGCCGCTCGAAGCTCTGGAACGCGGGGGAATAGGGAAAGTTGTCTCGCGGGTCCTTCCAGCTGCCGTACACCAGGTGCAGGAGGAAATTGGCGGCGATGTAATTGAGCATCAGCGTCGAGATGATCTCGTTGACCTGCCACTTGAGCTTCAGCAGCACCGGGCCCAGGCTCCACAGCAATCCGCAGATAACGGCTGCCGCCATCATCAGCGGCAAACGCAAGGCCTCCGGCCCCACCTGAAACAGCGAGATCCCCGTAGCGCCAATCGCCCCCCAGATCATCTGGCCTTCCAGCCCCAGGTTCCAGAAACGTGCTCGAAACGCCATGCACCCGGCGAGCCCGACCATGATCATCGGCGATGCCTGAAACAGCACTGCCTTGAAGTTTTGCCCATCGAACACCGTCTGCACGACGAATTCGTTGAGCAACTCGTCAGCAGGCACGCCAGCAAGAATCAGAATGGTGGTGCAGATCGCCAGCCCGATCAGCAACGCCAGGGCAATAATCAGCGCCTGCAATAGCCAGCCGGTCTGCTGACGAAGTTCCAGGGTGTAGCGCCGCGCCAGCAACGGTTGCCGTGCGGATTTCATCGGATGTACTGATTCAGTCATGGCTCACCATCGCTTTGCCGATGGCTTGCCGGTCGGCAGGGTGCGCGAACTCGGCGACGATGCGCCCGCCGTTCATCACGCCGACACGGTCAGCCAGGGCCAATACTTCGTCCAGATCCTCGCTGATCACAAGCACCGCAGCGCCCGCGTCCCGAGCCGCTCGCAATCGGGCATGCACCGCCTGTGTGGCACGCACATCCAGGCCCCGGCTCGGGCTGTGCACCAGCACCAATTGCGGGTCACGGCTGAATTCGCGGGCGATCACCAGTTTCTGGGCGTTGCCTCCCGACAACAACGCAGCTTTCTGATCGAGAGAGCGCACGCCCTGTACGTCGAAGTCCGCCACGGCGCGCTGCGCATCCTGTTTCAGACGCTTGTAGCCCAGGCGCCAGAAAGAGCCGTATTGCCCGCTGTGGAGGTTGCCGATGGCAAAGTTCTCGGCCACCGACAGCGACCCGGCCAGCGCCGCGCCGTAGCGGTCGGCCGGGATCGAGGCAATGCGCAACTGCCGACGCTGATCGGCCGACGCGCCGCGCAGATCGCCAAACCCGGCCACGTGAATTTCACCCTCAGTGGCTTGCGGCAGCCCCATCAGGGCGTTGGCCAGTTCAGCCTGACCATTGCCGCCCACGCCTGCGATGCCGTAAATCTGCCCGGCGTGCAGGCTCAGGTTGACACCGTTGAGCGTACTGCTGCCGACGCTGCGCAAGTCCTTGACCTGCAAACGCACCTCGCCGGGTGTCGACGGTTGATGTTCGGCAACCGGCACCGATTCACCTACCGTGAGCTGCACCAGTTGCTCGACACTCACCTTCTGCGGGTCAAGGGTTTGCACGGTGCGCCCGCCACGCATCACGGTTACCCGGTCGGCATAGCGTTTGACGTCAGCCATCTTGTGCGTGACCAGAACCACCGCCGCGCCTTGTCGGGCGAATGCCTGAACGGTCAGCAGCAGACGCTCGGCCTCCTGATCGGTCAGCACTGCTGTCGGTTCATCGAGGATCAGAATCCGCGCACCGGCCAGCAGCACCTTGAGGATCTCGACACGCTGCTGCTCGGCGACTGACAGGCTGTCGACGGTACGCGCCGGATCAATCGCAAAACCCAGCGCCTCGGCCTTGCCGACAATCTCCTGTTCCAGCGCACGCAGACGCTTGCGATAGCTGCCTTCGCCAGGTTGCTCGGGCAGCGCCAGGAGAATGTTCTGCGCCACCGTGAACGGTTTCACCAGCTTGAAGTGCTGGTGAACCATGCCGATCCGGTAGCGGCTGGCGTCCCTCGGTCCCTGAAGCTGAACCGGGTTGTCGTCCAGCAGCAGGGTGCCGGTTTCCGGTGCGTACAGCCCGGCGGCGATGTTCATCAGTGAGGACTTGCCTGCACCGTTTTCGCCCAGCAGCGCATGCACTTCCCCCCAACAGGCGGTGAAGTCGGCATCGATCAGCGCCTTGAAGCCATCGAACGATTTGCTGATGCCGGTGAGTTGCAGCGCATTGACCTGACTCATTGCTGAGTCTTCACGCCTTCGACGAACCAGTCCATTTTCCACAGGTCCGGGTCAGACAATTGCTGACCGGCCGCCACTCGCTCCTTACCGTCACGATCGGCCAGCGGACCGCTGTAGATGATTTTCCTGCCCGCCAGCAGCTCGGCGCGCTCGGCCTCGATCTTCTTGCGGTCTGCATCGGAAATGATCGTGTCCGCAGTCAGCTTAATATCGGTACCGCCCTGTTGCATCGACAGCAGCGCGCCGTTGGCGGGCGGCGTCCAGTTGCCGGCAATGATTTTCTTCAGCTCCGGCCCGAGGAAGCGATCCCAGACCCACAGCGAAGAGCAGACCGTCGCCTTGGGAGCGAACTCGCTCAGGTCACGATGGTGGCCGGTGCCATGAATGCCCCGCTCCTGTGCGACGATCTGCGGTGTCGGGCTGTCGACGTGCTGACCGACCACATCGGCACCGTTGTCGATCAGCGCCATGGTGGCCGCGCGCTCCTTGACCGGATCGTTCCATGCACCGGTATAGACCACGTTGACGGTGGCCTTCGGATTGATTTGCCGGGCGCCCAGTTCATAGGCATTGATGGTCCAGTTGACCTGGCCGAACGGGTTAGCGGCGACGAAGCCCAGCTTGCCGGTCTTCGAGGCCGCACCAGCGGCCATGCCGCACAGGTACTGGCTCTCGTAGGTACGCCCATAAAACGATTCGAGGTTGGGCGCATTGGTGGTGCCCGAGCCATTCAGGAACGCGACTTTCGGGTATTTTTTGGCCAGTGCAAGAAAGGTGTCGGAGTAGCCGAACGCAGTGCCGACGATGATGTTGGCACCGCGTGCGATGAGGCGGTCGACCACCGGCGTAATGGCCGCGGCGTTCTCGGGCACGCTCTCGACGTACTGGATCTTGGTGTCCAGATCCTTTTCAAGCTTCACACGTGCTTCGTCGAAGGCCTGAGTCCAGCCGCCATCATTGCGCGGGCTGATATACACCATGGCGATTTTCGGCTTCCCTTCGAGGGTCAATCCTTCAGCCTGAGCGAGGCCGACCGCTCCCAACGCTACGGCCGCACATAATGTCCCGGGCAACAGTTTCTTGTACATAGACGTTTTCCTGAGGGTAATGGCCGATGAGGACCGCACACGCAGGCATTAGCAGCATCCATGCCAGTACAGGAAAAACGCTACGGAACAACGACCTGACGCCATCGAGACGAATAAAACAGATCAAATGGTCTGAATCAGAGCACTTGGTTTGTGCAGGACGTCCGCGCACTGCGCAGGCGGGGTGCGCGGGTCAGGGCCGGCGCCCCCTGTTCACACCTTGCGCGGCAGGATCCCGTCCAGAACCATGCTGCGCAGGCTCGCCAGCACTTCTTCGAAAAACGCCGGATCATCCAGCGTCTTGCCGGTCACGGCCTCGACCTGAGTGCGGAAGTCGGCGTAATGCTGAGTGGTCGCCCACAGAGTGAAAATCAGGTGATGCGGGTTGATGGGGGCCAACTGGCCGCTGTCGATCCAGTGCTGAATCACCGCCACCTTGGCCTGCACCGTGTCACGCAACGGGTGCTGCAACTCGCCCTGAATCAGCGGTGCGCCCTGCATCACTTCCATGCAGAACAGCCGTGATTCGGCCGGATGATCGCGGGACATCTCCAGCTTGGCCTTGATGTAGGCGCTGATCGCCTGCACCGGCTCCTTGTCGGCGGTGAAGTGCACCAGCGGGCTCAGCCATACCTCGAGCAACTGGCGCAGCACGTTCAGGTACAGGTCGTCCTTGCTGCTGAAGTAATACAGCAGGTTGGTCTTGGAGACGTCCGCCAGGCTCGCGACCTGATCCAGGCTGCTGCCGTGCACGCCATAGCGGGAAAATATCTCCAGCGCCGCATCGAGAATCAGCGTGCGCTTGCCTTCCATCAGGCGCATGCGCCGCTTCAGGGATGTCGCACTGGGTTCGCGGGTCGTCTTGACCACGGTCTCCGGCTTGACCTTGCGTACGCGCTTGTTCACCGGGTCCACCAGGGGAGGTTTCTTGTTCACGCACATCCATCCAGTGATGCCGAAATGAGCGGGCATCTTAACGGGCGCAGCTGTTTTGTCGATACGGATTGCCTGCGCCGTCAGCCCTGCCCCATCTGCGTGCGCCCTGCACAAACCAAGTGCTCTGATTCGGACCAAATGGTCTGAAATAAACCATGAAAACTTTCAAGCCTTTGAATAAAAACAACAAAATTTTATGGCCCGCTTAATGCAGAAGGTGATCAAGAGACGATTGAAAGGCGATTCAAGTGCCGCCAGTCGCGCCTTGGCACGCATCGACCCACGCAGAGAGGCCTCATATGGACATTGGTATCTTCATCCCCATCGGCAATAACGGCTGGCTGATTTCCAGCAATGCTCCGCAGTACATGCCGACCTTCGAGCTGAACAAACAGATCGTGCAGAAGGCCGAGGGCTACGGCTTCGACTTCGCGCTGTCGATGATCAAATTGCGTGGCTTCGGCGGCAAGACGCAGTTCTGGGAACACAACCTGGAGTCGTTCACGCTGATGGCCGGCCTGGCCGCAGTGACCAGCCGGATCCAGCTGTTCGCCACGGTTGCCACCCTGACCATCCCGCCCGCCATTGCCGCGCGCATGGCCTCGACCATCGATTCGATCTCCAATGGCCGCTTCGGGATCAACCTCGTCACCGGCTGGCAGAAGCCGGAATACGAGCAAATGGGCCTGTGGCCGGGCGACGAGTTCTTCCACACCCGCTATGAATACCTGGCCGAATACGCTCAGGTTCTGCGCGACCTGTGGGCCACCGGCAGCAGCGACTTCAAGGGCGAACATTTCAGCATGCAGGACTGCCGCGTCAGCCCTCGCCCACAGGCCGACATGAAGCTGATCTGCGCCGGTCAAAGTGAAGCGGGCATGGCGTTCTCGGCGCAATACGCTGACTACAACTTCTGCTTCGGCAAAGGCGTCAACACCCCCACGGCCTTTGCGCCAACCGCACAGAAACTGATCGAAGCCAATGAAAAGACCGGCCGCAACGTCACTTCCTGTGTGCTGTTCATGATCATCGCCGACGATACCGACGAAGCTGCACGGGCTCGCTGGGAGCACATCAAGGACGGTGCCGATGAAGAAGCGATCGCCTGGCTGAGCGAGAAAGGTTCGGCGGATAAAAGTGCCGGTTCCAATCTGCGGCAGATGGCCGACCCGACCTCAGCGGTCAACATCAACATGGGCACGCTGGTGGGGTCGTGGGCCACAGTGGCAAGAATGCTCGACGAAGTCGCCAGTGTGCCGGGGACCCAAGGCGTGATGCTGACGTTCGA
Source organism: Pseudomonas cerasi (assembly GCF_027983475.1). NCBI lineage: Bacteria > Pseudomonadati > Pseudomonadota > Gammaproteobacteria > Pseudomonadales > Pseudomonadaceae > Pseudomonas > Pseudomonas cerasi. The sequence goes on along the minus strand of NZ_JAQJVM010000001.1, from coordinate 155,902 downwards.
TGATTTCGTCAAAGGGGTCGAAGACTTCGGCGAGAAAATCCAGCCGCTGATGACCAGTCGCAAGCACATTGCGCAACTCAAGGAGGTGGTCTGATGACGACCTCGACAACCGTCGCAGGCGTTGACCTGCCGGACGTGCAGCCCGCCCGCGAGCTACCCGCACGTCCCGAACCGCTGCGCATGAAACCCGGCGAAACCGCGCTGGTGGTAGTTGACATGCAGAACGCCTACGCATCGCTCGGCGGGTATCTGGACCTGGCCGGGTTCGATGTCAGCAGCACCGGGCCGGTCATCGCCAATATCAACAAGGCCTGTGCCGCCGCACGTGCGGCAGGCATTCCGGTGATCTTTTTCCAGAATGGCTGGGACCCGGCCTATGTCGAGGCCGGTGGCCCCGGCTCACCTAACTGGCACAAGTCCAACGCCCTGAAAACCATGCGCAAGCGCCCTGAACTCGAAGGGCAACTGCTGGCCAAGGGTGGTTGGGACTACCAGTTGGTCGACGAGCTAACGCCACAGCCTGGCGACATCGTGGTGCCGAAAATCCGCTACAGCGGCTTCTTCAATTCCAGCTTCGACAGCGTGCTGCGCAGCCGCGGCATTCGCAATCTGGTGTTTACCGGCATCGCCACCAATGTCTGCGTCGAGTCGACCCTGCGCGACGGTTTTCATCTGGAGTATTTCGGCGTGGTGCTGGCTGACGCGACCCATCAGGCAGGCCCCGAATTCGCTCAGCAAGCCGCGCTGTTCAACATCGAAACCTTCTTTGGCTGGGTTTCCAGCGTCGATGACTTCTGCACCACTTTCAGCCCTGTCGGGCAACCTTCGTGAGGACATCAGTATGACCAAAAAAGCGATCATCCCTGCCGGCACCAGCAAACCCATCGCGCCGTTCGTTCCGGGCTCCATGGCCGACGGCGTGCTCTATGTCTCGGGCACGCTGCCGTTCGACAAGGACAACAACGTGGTACACGTCGGCGACGCCACCGCGCAGACCCGTCACGTGCTGGAAGCCATCAAAACCGTGGTCGAGACCGCGGGCGGGACGATGGACGATGTCACGTTCAACATGATCATGATTCGTGACTGGGCCGACTACGCCAAAGTCAACGAAGTGTATGCCGAGTATTTCGCGGGCGAGAAACCGGCCCGTTACTGCATCCAGTGCGGCCTGGTCAAACCCGAGGCGTTGATCGAAATCGCCAGCATCGCCCACATCGGCTGAATCGCGACTGTGGGCAGTTGACGCCCACCCGGAGAAAACCCATGTTCCATGAGTTTCATGCCTGCCAGCATGCCGATGCACCGACCCTGGTGCTCAGCTCCGGGCTGGGCGGGTCCGGTCGCTACTGGGCGGATGACCTGGCACTGCTGACCCGCGATTACCGCGTGCTCGTCTACGACCATGCCGGAACCGGACGCAGCCCTGCGGTGCTGCCGGCGGATTATTCGATCCGGCACATGGCTATCGAGTTGCTGGCCCTGCTCGATTCACTCGGTATCCAGCGTTGCCATTTCATGGGCCATGCGCTGGGCGGCCTGGTGGGTCTGGAACTGGCCCTGCTGCGTCCGGAACTGTTGCAAAGTCTGGTACTGATCAATGCCTGGAGCAGCCCGAACCCGCACAGCGCGCGCTGCTTTTCAGTGCGCAAGAAACTGCTGTTGAACAGCGGACCTGAGGCCTACGTACAGGCTCAGGCGCTGTTCCTCTACCCGGCGGACTGGATCGCCGCCAACGGCCTGCGGCTGGCCGATGACGAAGCCCACGCGCTGGCGCATTTTCCCGACACCGACAACCTGCTGCGGCGTATCCATGCCCTTGAAACCTTCGACGTGGAGGCCAATCTTGCACGCATCCACACCCCGACCCTGTTGATTGCCAACCGCGACGACATGCTGGTGCCCTGGCAGCAATCCCGGCACCTGGCCAACGCGCTGCCGAATGCAACGCTGGCGCTGCTGGACTATGGCGGCCATGCCTCGAACATTACCGATCCACAGCCCTTCCAACGCGCCTTGTTCGATTTTCTCGGCACACAACCCTGAAAGGACTCATTTCATGACTACTTCCTCTGCAGCTCCCACCATTCTGCCTATCGCTGCTGTCAGCCAGCTGGCGTTTCGCGAGGCGATGTCCAGCCTGGCCGCCGCCGTCAACGTCATCACCACCGATGGCCCTGGCGGACGTGCCGGCTTTACCGCGACCGCCGTGTGCAGCGTGACGGATCAACCGCCGACGCTGCTGGTCTGCATCAACCGCAGTGCGTCGGTGTATGACGCCTTCATGGAAAACGGCACGTTGTGCGTCAATACGCTGGGCAACGGTCAGCAGGACTTGTCCAACCTGTTCGGCGGCAAGAGCTCACAGCAGGAACGCTTTGCCTGCGACCAGTGGGAACCCGGAGTGACCGGCGCGCCGATCCTGGACAGTGCGAAACTGGCGCTCGACTGCAAGGTGAGCCAGTCGATCAGCGTCGGCACGCATGACATCCTGTTCTGCGAAGTCGTGGATATCAGGCATCAGAGCGGCGCAGACGCATTGGTGTACTTCGGCCGTCGCTATCATCACCTGCCGAGCGAAACGCCAGTGTCATGAAGGCTTTGCCGGCTGACTGGCGGACTTTCAGAATGGACCCACCGGAATGCACCAAATAGGCATGATTTTTTGCGACACCTCCGTATACTGGCATTGTGAGATCAGGATGATCCTTGCAGTCAATGAGGTGAAGTCATGTCGGTCCATAGCGCCTGCATCCTGCTGATACCCGCCAGCAGCCCATCGTATGCTCGTCGCGCTTACCCGCCGCCAGGCATGCCTATGCGCGCAGGTGGCTGAGCATGCTGAAGAAAATACCTGTGGCTGAGCTTGCCCTGGGCATGCACATCCACAAAATCTGCCGCCGCTGGACCAATGATTCATTCTGGATAGGCCTGGTCGAAGTCATGCTCGATGACATTGAAGTGCTCAGGCGCATCCAGCAATCGGGCACCCAGGAAGTCTGGATCGAAACCGGCAAAAGCCGTGTACTGGCACCCGAGCCCTCGGCCGCCTGGACAGCGCCATCGGCCAGCGACGATACGACTCCGACCAGTCTCGAAAAGGAAGTTCTACGCGCCAGGGTGATCTGTGGACGGGCCAGAGATGCGGTCATGTCCATGTTTACCGAAGCGCGCATGGGCCGGGCCATGGATGTCGGCAATGTGCAATTGCTGGTGGAAGAAATCTCCAACTCGATCCTGCGCCATCCGCACGCGCTGATCAGCCTGTCACGCCTGAAGACATCCGACGAATACACCTACATGCACTCGGTGGCGGTCTGCGCGTTGATGGTTGCGCTGGCCAAACGCATGGGCATGCCTGACGATCAGGTCCGTGAGGCCGGTGTGGCCGGGCTGATGCACGATGTCGGCAAAATGATGATCGCCCCGGCGGTGCTCAACAAACCGGGCCGCCTGACCCGCGACGAATTCGAGATCATGAAGGCCCACCCCGAGCTGGGTGTGAAGATCCTCATGGAGACGCAGCCCGTGGCAGCGTCGGTGATTGACGTCTGCCTGCATCACCACGAAAAGGTCGACGGGTCGGGCTACCCGCATGGCCTGAAAGGCGACCAGATCAGCATCTTCGCGCGCATGGGCGCGGTCTGCGATGTGTATGACGCGATTACTTCCGACCGCCCTTACAAAAAGGGCTGGGGCGTTGCCCATTCGATTCGCGAAATGGCCTCGTGGAAAGGGCATTTTGACGATGTGGTGTTTCAAAGCTTCGTCAAGACCGTGGGTATTTACCCGATCGGCACACTGGTACGCCTGGAGAGCGGGCGCCTCGGCGTGGTGGTCGAACAAGGTCAGGCATCGCTGCTGAAACCGAAAGTGAAGGTGTTCATGTCAGCTCGCACCGGCAAGACGTTCGCCGCGCAAGTCATCGACCTGACTTGCCCTTCCGACCCGGACGGGATCGTCAGAATCGAAAAACCCACCGACTGGGGGCTGGAAGAAGTCGATACGCTGTGGGCGGGCAGCCCGGCCTGAGCGGCCCGGTGAACGCCACCGCTGTCAACCCAGCAAGCCCAGCGTCTTGGCCCTCGCCACCGCTTGAGTACGACGCTCGACCCCCAGTTTGCTGTTGATATGACTGGCGTGGGTCTTGACGGTGTGCAGAGAGATGAACAGCTGCTCGCTGATCTCCTGATTGGAACAGCCCTGTGCAATCAGTTGCAGCACTCCCAGTTCACGCACGCTGAGGCAATCGCCGCCATGTGCCGGCTCGTGCAACGGCGTGCAACAGACCGGGAGTTTTTCCAGCAGCGCAGCTCGAACCCGACAGGGTGGCAGTTGCAGCAGTTGCTCATGCAGCCACTGGGGGTGCTCGGCAATCAGCGCCTTGAACGGTATCAGTGCGCCGCCGGACGCTGCGGGCAGGCTGCGCAGCAACAATTCCCGCGCCTCATCGCGTCGCGCCTGGCTCAGCAGCAGGCCGATCTGCTGGGTCATGGCGATCAGTCCCAGCAGTTTCGCCCCCACCTCCTGAGCGCGCAGCTCAAGCGCCCGCAAGCGCTGCTCGCAGGCAACGCCGTCACCCTGTAGTCGTTCGAGTACGGCACGCTGCAACTCGATGTGTTGCGGCAATTGTGGATGGCATTCAGGGGCCGCAGCGCCGAGACCGCCGTTGTAGGTTTGCGTCAGGCGCAGCAGCCACGCTTCGGCAAGGTCCATGCGCCCCTGCAACAGCCACAGCTCGCATTTGACCAGGGTAATCATCGCCAGGTAGTAGATCGGCGGCACGTCCCAGATGTGCATCAGACGTTCGGCCTCGGCAAGTTCGGCGAAGGCTTCGGCAAAGCGGCCGGCGCAGCCTTCCATGGTGGCGATCACGCAATGACCGATCAGCACGCTGATGTCGCGGCAGGCGCGCGCCTCGGCCAGCCCGGCCAGCAATAACGCCCGCCCCTCGTCCACCTGCAGACGCAGGGTCAGCAAGTAGCCTTCATACAGCGTCAGACGCGCGCGGACCGCGTACAGCCGAACGGTGGACAAGCCCTTGAGGCGTTGCTGCCCCTGCCGTACTTCCTCGAGCGCGCGCAGAATCTCGCCCCGTGCCTGCAGGACTCGGGCGCGGTCGTAATGCGCCAGCGCCTCGAACAACGGATTGGCGACCCGCTGAGCCAGCTCCAGCGCATCACGATTCAACACACGGGCGCGCCACAGATCACCGTTGGCAACCGCGAGGTTGGCCAGTGTCGACAGGCACACCAGCCGCTGCCCATAACGTTTTTCCGGCAGGCTCAGCAGGGCTTCGGTGCAATAGCGCTGAGTCTTTTCGCTGTCTCCACGGCCACGGGCGATGATGCCGCTGAGCGCCAGCCACTGGGCGAGCATGGATTTCTGAGCCGTGGCCGAGGGCGCCGGCAGAAACCGGCTCAGTTGATTGGCCAGTTCTTCGGCGGCATCCAGCTGGCAGGCCAGCCCCAGCGCCCAGGCGTAGAGCACGATCAGGCGTGGCGTGCTGGTCAGCAGGTCATCCGGCAAATCCATCTTCCAGCGCAGCAGCATGCCGACGTTCTGTTCGGCCAGCAGTTGCTCTTCCGAGAGGTTCTGCACCAGATTGGCCGCCACATCCAGATGCCCGGCGCGTAACGCCTGCTCGACCGCTTCGTCCAGTTGGCCCTGAGCGCTGAACCAGCGGCAGGCATTGAGGTGCAGACGGGTCGGTGGTGCACCGGCCGCCTGACGCGCGCGCAACAGATCGGAAAACAGATGGTGATAGCGAAACCAATGGCCCTGCTCGTCCAGCGGCACCAGAAAAACCTGATGCGCCTGCAGATAACCCAGCATCTCAACACTGTCATGGCTATCCCGCGCGGCGTCGCACAGCTCGGCGCAAAAGCGCTCCAGGCAGGCGGTGTCGTAGAGAAACGCCTGAACATCGGCAGGCAGGCAGTCGATCACCTCTTCAAGCAGGTACTCGCGAATCAGCACCTCACTGCCACGCAGCGCCTGGGGCAAGGCGCTTTCGTCGCCGGCTTCGGATGCCGCCAGCAGCCAGAAGCGTAGCCCGGCGACCCAGCCTTCGCTGCGCTGAATCAGGCTTTGCAACGCCTCGCTGTCGAGCGACCCGCAGTGCCGCTCCAGCACTGCCATGGATTCGGCGTGCGTGAGGCGCAGGTCCTGTTCGTTGATTTCCAGCAACTGCCGCGTCAGACGCAAGCGTGCCAGATGCCAGTCCGGGCGCTGTCGGCTGGTCACCATCACCACCAGCCCGGCCGGCAGATGATTGAGAAGGAACTGCAGGCAGCGATCGAGTACCGGTCCCTGGGCCAGATGATAGTCATCGAGCACCAGCAGCAGCGGCTTGCTCAGTATCAGGTGCATGGCCAATTCGTCGAGCAGGCCGTCGAGCCACTCCTCGAAGGCAAACGGCTGGTGGCGCTGGCGCATCTTCAGCAGGCTCATCGCCTGCACGCCCAGTTGCGGGAAGAACTGTTGAAGGCTGGCCAGCAAACGCTCGAGAAAACGGCCCGGGTCGCTGTCCCGCGCGCTCAGACCCAGCCATACGTTTTGCCAGTTGTCCGGCAACCCCTGACAGAACTCGACAGCCAGCGAGCTCTTGCCGAACCCGGCCGGGGCGCAGATCAGCAGCAGTCGGCCGCCAAGCCCTGCATCGAGACGCTGACACAGGCGCGCACGGGGAACATAACCCTCAGGCAGAGGTGGACGGAAAAATCGCCCTTCCAACGCAGGAATCGCGCCGTCTGCAAACCCTTGCATTCGGGACAGATCAGTCATGGCCGGCTCGTGTAGGAATCGTTGTTTCGGCATCGCGGTGTTCGGAGACTAGCGGGTAAATCGCTACTTTTGAAAGGCCATCACCGAAAAGACTGTAACAAAATTCCTACAGCTTATAAGGCCGCTTTCCACAACTGAAAAAGCCCCGATCAAGGGGCTTTTCAGGCGTACAAGGCAGGCGCTGCGCTACAGCGTGTATCGATCAGGTATCAACGAACCCCTTCCTGACGCAGCGCGTTGGGGGTGAAGTCGCTGGTGCCGGCCGTGAAGCCGAACTCGTAGGCTTTCTTCTCTTCGTTCTTCATGCCCAGCGCCACGTAGCGACCCGATTGCAGGTCGTACAGTGTTTCTACCGCGTACCACGGCACTTGCTTGTCGTAGTAGTTTTCCGAGTGTGCCTCGGCCACGCGCCACAACTGACCACGCCCGTCGTAATGGTCGATGACGGCAGCCTGCCAGGTGTCTTCATCGATGAAGAAGTCACGCTTGGCATAGATATGACGCTGCCCTTCCTTGAGGGTAGCGGTCACGTGCCAGACGCGGCGTAGTTCGTAGCGGGTCAGGTCCTGGTTGATATGGCCGGCCTTGATGATGTCGGCGTACTTGAGCGTCGGATCGTCCAGCTTGTGGCTGTTGGCGGCGATGTACATTTCCTGCTTGCCGATCAGTTTCCAGTCATAGCGATCCGGCGCGCCGTTGTACATGTCGAGGTTGTCGGAGGTGCGCAGCCCGTCGGACGCGGTGCCCGGCCCGTCATACGACACCTGCGGCGCACGCCGGACGCGGCGTTGACCGGCGTTGTACAGCCAGGCCGAACGCGGCTCCTTCACCTGATCGAGGGTTTCATGCACCAGCAGCACGCCACCGGCCAGACGCGCCGGGGCGGTGACTTCCTGCTTGAAGTAGAACAGCACGTTGCCCGGATTTTTCGGGTCGAAATCCCTCATCTTGTCGCGAAACACGAACTGATCGGAGAAATACACCAGGCTGTAGGAGCCGTTGGGCTGTGGCGTGGCCTGTGTGACCAGACGCTTGACGCTGCCGCCCCGGTAGCGGGTGATGTGGTTCCAGATGACCTCGACACCGCTGGCCGGGATCGGGAACGGGATGGCCGTGTCGAAGTTTTCCAGACCACTGCCGCCGCCGACCAGCTTGGTGGTGGTGGCATTCTTTTTGATCGCGGCGAACACGTCATCCGGCACGGTGGCACCGCGATGGGTCGGGTAGACCGGAATCCGGTAGCTGTCCGGGTAACGCTTGAACATCGCGTACTGGCCCGGCGCCAGCTTGTCCTTGTACTGCTCGACATTGGCCGCAGTGATGATGAACAGCGGTTTTTCACTGGCATACGGGTTGGCAAGGAAACCCTTGCTGTCCACCGCCCCGGCGTTTTTCGGCATCGGGCTCCAGGCCGGGATGGTGTTGGCCGCATTACCGGCCTTTTCCGCGCCCATCGGCGTCAGCGAGGTGCCCAGCTTTGCCGCTTCGGACTCGGACACCGCCGCCATCACACCGGTCGCCAGCAGCGACATCCCCAGAACCCCGGCTTGCAACAGACTTTTTGTTATTTTCATGTTCATCGTCATCCTGAAAACCATGTTCTTAGAAGTTCATGCCGAAGCTGAGCGCCACGAAGTCCCGGTCATCGACCGTGGTGTACTTGCCATCAAAGAAGTTGGTGTAGGAAAGGTTCGCGGTGTAGGTGTTCTGGTACTCGGCATCAAGCCCCAGGCTGACGGCCTTGCGCCCCTCTTCGAAGTTGCCGCCAGGGCCGGGTGAATAGCCTTTGACGTCATGCGACCAGGCCACGCTCGGCTTGAGGTTGACCCCGGCAAACACGCTGTTGTAATCCCAGATGGCGCGGGCGCGGTAGCCCCAGGAGTTGGCAGTGGTAAAGCCGTCGTCTTCGCAATAGCGGGTCAGGTTGTTCTGCTCGGCACCGGTCAGCGTGCCGGCGTTCAGCGTTGCGCATTGACCGCCAGGCAGCGGCCCAGGGCCATACACCGGATCGCGTCCGTAACGGATTTTGGAGGTGCTTTCGAGCCCGCCCACGTGCGTCCAACCCACTTCACCGACCACCGTCAGACGCTCTGCGCCCATGACCTGATCGAAGAACTGGGTAAATGTGGTCTGCATCTGGGTGATTTCTTTGCGGCGATAACCGGCTTGATCCGTATTCGGCTGACCGCTGAGCAGCGACACGTTGGGGTTGAGCGGCGAAATGCCCGAATAGAGGATGTCGGTGGTGTTGACCTGAATCGGTGCGTTGGGGCGGTAGCTGATCTCACCGCTCCACGCCGTGCCGGTGGGCAGCGTGGTCGAGAAGCTCAGGCCGTACAGGCGAATGTCCTCGGGGTACTCAACGTAGTAACTGGAGTTGCCCGCCACCACCACCGGCAGCAGGCTGGGGGCCAGCGCGGCGGCAGTGCTGGCAGGAATGCCGTTGCGAACCAGCGAACCGACCAGCCCTTGCGGACTGAACGAAGCGGCCGAGCCGCCGCGCCCGCTGAAAATCGGTGCACGGCTGTGGTAATTCATCATGTACGCGCCGAACTCGGTATCCAGCGGTTCGAAGTTGTAACGCAAGGCGAAACCGAACTGGCCGCTGTCGCGCGCATCGCGGTCAGGGCCTCGACGCACCACCGCGCCCTCATCCGGGTTGCCGAACACCACGCCCTGCTGCGACAGCGAATTGAACACCGCACCGCGCGCGCCGGCTGGCAAACCGGCCGCCGTCAGCGAGCTGTTCAGGCCGCTGCGGCTGCGCAAGACCGCCAGGTTGTTGTTGCAGCCATCGGCAATCACATCGGGTTGCGAGAAGAAGGTGCCGCAGTTGTCGACGACCGTCTGATCCCATTCCAGCTGGTAGAAACCTTCGGCAGACAGGTTGTCGGTCAGGCTCTGGGACAGGTAGAACATGTTGACCGGAATCAGGCCTTCCTTGATTTCCGAACCGGGTCGCCGGAACGCCGAGACATCGATCGGGTTGACGCTGTTGATGCCGCCCTGAATGAAGGTACTTTCACCCCAACTGATGACCTGCTTGCCGAAGCGCACCGCGCCGGGCTGATCGGCAATCGAATAGTTGTGATAGACGAAGGCGTCGAGCAGCTGGAACCCGGACGACTTGGCGCCCTCCTTGCGGCCCGAGTCGCTGATGTCCTTGAACTCGCGGTTTTCATCCTTGAGTTCGAAGTCGTACCAGTATTTGCCGCGCAGGAAAACGCCGGTATCGCCGTATTTCAATTCCAGATCATGAATGCCCTTGAAGATCTTCGAAAACGTCTCCCCACGCTTGAAGTTCAAGTGACCGTCATCGGACGTCTGCGACAGACCACGCCCACCGTTGTTGGCGCCGATCAGGTTCTTGTTGGGATTGGCAGTCGACCAGCTCGCGCCCACCGACAGCGAGGAGTCGAAACTGCCTTCGATCTCGCCAACGTTGAAGGTCACGGCAAAGGCCGGGCTGGCGAGCGATGAGGCAAGGCTGACAGCCAGAGGCAGCCTGGCCCGACGCCAGAAGGGGGATGTGCTTGTCATCGACGCTACTCCTTGTGTTTTATTGTTATGGCGGTGGGGAAATCCAGAAACGAATCAGTCATCGAATCAACACACACGCCAGGTCCGCTCTTGCCATTCCCGGTGCTGACTATAGCCAGCACACTCTGACGCTAGATCCCTCTAAAGTGTGATTTGCACGACCAACGCCTCTGGACCGCCCGTTTCCGGGAGGCCGCCAAAAAACATGTGGCGGGGAGGATGGCGTAATTTGCAAATTTGGCAAGTCACAGAGCAGGACCTGCAGCGCAGACACGTGCCGTCGCCGACGGATACGGCACGCCCGAGGTGTCAGAGGGTCGACAGAAAGGCACTGTTGCTGCTTTGCCACTCCACGATGTCCAGGCGCATGCGTTTCTTGTCCAGCTTGCCGACGCTGGTCTTGGGAATTTCGGTAACAAGCGCGATCTGGCTGGGAATGGCCCACTTATTGATATGACCTTGCTCGACAAACGGCTTGAGGTGATCCTTCAAACCCTTGGCGTCGAGCTGGTGGCCATCGCGAATCACCAGCAAGGCAAACGGCCGCTCTCCCCATTGCGGATCGGCGATGCCGACCACTGCCACTTCGCGCACTGCCGGATGGCGACTGCACAAATCTTCGAGCTCCAGCGACGAAACCCATTCGCCACCGGTCTTGATCACGTCCTTGATACGGTCGCGAATGTCGATGAAGCCCATGCCGTCCAGCGTCGCCACATCGCCGGTGTGCAACCAGCCGCCCGCCCACAACTCGGCGCCTTTTTCGGGCTCGCGAAAGTAGCTTCCGGTCAGCCAGGGCGCACGCAAAACCAGCTCGCCTTGGGTGTCGCCGTCGGCCGGGAGGAAGTTGCCCTGTTGATCGATGATGGCGGCCTCCACCAGCATCCCCGGCACGCCGGCCTTGATCCGGTAGGTGATGCGCTCGTCTTCACTGCCCGCTTTCAACTCCTCGTTGATGTGCGCTACGGATATGAGCGGTCCGGTTTCGGACATGCCGTACGCGGCAGTGAGCTGGATGCCACGGGATTTGGCGGCCTGATACAGGCTGCGGGTCAGGGAGCTGCCGCCAATGATGATCTTCCAGCCGCGGAAATCGACATCCTGGGCAGACTTGGCGTTCAGGAGCATTTGCAGGATGGTCGGCACGCAATGAGAGAAGGTGACTTTCTCCCTGCGCCAGAGCTCTACCAGCAACTCGGGATCGTAGCGGCCGGGGTACACCTGCTTCAGACCAAGCATGGTTGCGGCATAGGGAATGCCCCAGGCGTGCACGTGAAACATCGGCGTGATCGGCATGTAGACGTCATCGGTGCCGAGCAGCCGGGTGCTGTCGATACAGCCCATGATGGTCGCCACGCCCATGGTGTGCAGCACCAGTTGGCGGTGGGTGAAATACACCCCCTTGGGGTTGCCGGTGGTGCCGGTGGTGTAAAACGTGGTGGCGACCGAGTTTTCGTCGAAATCCTCGAACACGTATTCGGGGCTGGCCGCCGCCAGCAGGGTCTCGTACTCGCCCACGAGGTTGGGCAGCTCGGCGGTCTTGTCTGGCAAATCGGTCAGCAGCAGGGTCTTTTCGACCGTATTCAGATGTTCGGACATCGCCTGATACAGCCCGGTGAACTCGCTGTTCACCAGCACCAGACGGTCATCGGCGTGATTGATGGTGTAGGCGATCTGCTCGGGAGAAAGCCGCACATTGACGGTGTGGATGACCGAGCCAATCATTGGGATGGCGAACATGCACTCCAGGTAGCGGTGGCTGTCCCAGTCCATCACCGCCACGGTGTCGCCGGCTTTCACGCCCGCCGCGGTCAGTGCGTTGGCCAGGCGGCAGATGCGTTCGTTGAGGGTGGCGTAGGTGTAGCGGACCGAATCACGGTAGATGATTTCGCGCGTCTTTTCATAACGACCGCCGGACAGCAGCAGGCGCTTGATCAACAGAGGGCACTGATAAGCGCCATCGGCGGGCGGAAGAACGCGAGTCTGTAACATATGAAGCCCTTTTCAAAGTCCACAGGCGTGGCTGGAAATATGGACTCTAGGGCCTCGGGCTGCCAGTGAAATCAGTAAAAGGGATGATTTAGCGAGACGCCCCGTGCTGTCTGCAAGGGGCGTCCGGGTTGCTGCATATGCTCGGTGTTAGGCGTCCTGAATTCAGGTTTCAGCGGACCTCGGTCAGCGCCAGCTTGATGCCCAGCGCGATCAGCACGCCGCCCATGGCCCGGTCGAACCAGTGCCCCATGCGCGCGAATCCTGCGCGTACCCGGGCCTGGCTGAACAGTCGCGCCACCAGACAGAACCACGCCGCCGTCGCCACCGCGAGATACACGCCGTAACCGCCCTGCACCAGCAATGGCGTGTGCGGATTGATCACCACGGTGAACAGCGAGAGGAAGAACAGCGTCGCCTTGGGGTTCAGGCCATTGGTGACGAAACCGCTGATGTAGGCACCGCGCGCCGTGCGCTCGCCGGGAGTGGCCTTGATGGCGGCATCGCCCGTCGCAGAGGCCGGTTTGGCGCGCAACGCCTTGATGCCGATGTACAGCAGATAGGCAGCGGCTGCCCATTTCAGCGCGTTGAACAGCACGATGGACTGGGAAACGATAATCCCGATCCCCAGCAGCGAATAGCCCACATGCAGAAAGATCGCCGAGCCGACGCCCAACGCCGCCCAGGTCCCGGCCTTGCGCCCATGAGTCACGCTTTCACGCACCACCACCGCGAAATCCGGGCCGGGACTGGCAACCGCCAGCAAGTGAATCAGCGCAACGGTAAGAAACTCTGCCCAGTACATGTGGGACCTCCTGGAGGATTGACGTCTGACCCGGCAGATTACGCTGTCTGGTGTGTCCGCAACAGGTGCCCGCATTGATGCGACGCAGGGCTTGCTCTAACTATCGTGCGACGCTGGAGCCTGGGGAACGATCATCGCAACTATCGTGCGACGCTCTGCGTCGCATGCCGTTCTGGACGCTCCGCGTCCTGCTGGCCCATATCCTGTTAGACTGCGCGCTTTTTCAGGAGCCATTCCATGGACCCGCGCAGCGAAGTGTTACTCCGTCAGGCCGAGCTGTTTCAGGGCTCGCTGTTGTTGGTCGGGCTGCCCGCCGATGACCTGCTCGGAAAACTGCCGGATGCCCGTGGATGGTGCTGGCACGCCGGTGATCAGGCGGCGCTGGACGCACGTTTTGAAGGGCGCGTGGATTTCGGCGTCGAAGCGCCACAGACTGCTTTTGAAGCCGCCGTGCTGTTCCTGCCCAAGGCACGTGACCTGACCGACTACCTGCTCAATGCGCTGGCCTCGCGACTGGCCGGGCGCGAGCTGTTTCTGGTCGGCGAGAAACGTGGCGGTATCGAAGCGGCTGCCAAGCAACTGAGCCCGTTCGGTCGCGCACGCAAGCTGGACAGCGCCCGCCACTGCCAGCTGTGGCAGGTGACGGTCGAGCACGCACCGCAAGCCGTCAGCCTGGAAAGCCTCGCCAAGCCCTACCAGATCGAATTGCAGGACGGCCCGCTTACCGTCGTCAGCCTGCCCGGCGTGTTCAGCCATGGCCGCCTCGACCGTGGTTCAGCCCTGTTGCTGGAAAACATCGACAAGCTGCCCAGCGGCAACCTGCTCGACTTCGGTTGTGGCGCCGGAGTGCTGGGGGCGGCGATCAAGCGTCGTTACCCGCACAACGAAGTCATCATGCTCGATGTCGATGCCTTCGCCACCGCCAGCTCGCGCCTGACCCTGGCCGCCAATGGCCTGCAAGCCCAAGTGCTGACCGGTGACGGCATCGACGCAGCACCGATGGGGTTGAACACGATTCTGAGCAACCCGCCGTTCCATGTCGGCGTTCATACCGATTACATGGCAACGGAAAACCTGCTGAGAAAAGCCCGCCAACATCTTAAATCAGGCGGCGAACTGCGCTTGGTGGCGAATAATTTCCTGCGTTATCAGCCGTTGATCGAAGAGCACGTCGGGCAGTGCGAAGTCAGGGCGCAAGGCAACGGTTTCAAAATCTACAGCGCCAAACGCCCCTGAAATAAGCACTTGCCGAAACGTTTTCGCGGAGGCAGAATCCGCTCCGTCCTAGGGGAGTAGTCTCCCACGAGCGCCATGCTCGTCCGGCACGTATCAACATACTTGGTCCTCAGACCATGGTACGTGCGACCCGGAATCCGCTCAGACGGATCGGTGGTTTGACAAGACCTATGACACGAACACCTTACCCGGGGCGGGGAGGTCGTACGTGTCATAGCCGTGTCGGCCCGCCCCTTAGGAAACCTGATGCTGGAATCATTCTTAATCCCTACCGCAGTGGTCGCACTCGCCGAAATCGGTGACAAGACGCAGTTGCTCGCGCTCATTCTCGCTGCGCGCTTTCGCAAGCCCTGGCCGATCATCGCAGGCATCGTTGCCGCAACGCTGGCCAACCATGCAGCAGCCGGCGCTGTAGGTGCGTGGTTCAGCAGTTATCTGTCAGACGCAGTGCTGCACTGGATACTCGCCGCCAGCTTTACCGCCACGGCGCTGTGGACACTGGTTCCGGACAAGATGGACGATGACGAAGCCAGCACGGCACGCAAGTTCGGCCCGTTCATGACCACGCTGATTACGTTCTTCATCGCTGAAATCGGTGACAAGACGCAGATCGCCACGGTGATGCTGGCGGCGCAGTATTCCTATCTGTGGCTGGTCATTCTGGGCACCACGGTGGGCATGCTGCTGGCCAACGTGCCGGTGGTACTGGCGGGCAATTTCGCCGCCGAGAAACTGCCGCTGACCCTGATCCGCCGACTGGCTGCCTGCGCGTTCTTCGTGCTGGCGCTGGTGGCGGTTTACAAGGCAATGCAAGTCAGCGGCTGGGTGTAATGCTGGCCCGTAGCGTTGCAAAGACACTCGCAACGCTACGGGCGACTCATTCACTCAGGATTTGGGGGCAGCCTGATACAGCGGCATGACTTTCGGAATCGCAGCCTGCAACGAAGCGATGCGACTTTCCGAGGCCGGGTGAGTGCTCATGAACTCAGGCTGCGAACCACCGGAGTTCTGGGTCATCTTCTGCCACAGGGTGATCGCCGCATTCGGGTTGTAACCGGCACGTGCGGCCAGTTCCAGACCGAGCAGATCAGCTTCGTTCTCGTTACTGCGGCTGTTGGGCAGTGTCAGGCTGTAGTTGACCACGGTATCTGCCAACGCCAGGCTGTCCTGTCCCAATCCCAGCAAGGCACCTGCGCCCTGCTTGGCCATTGAAACGCCGTATGCCTTGGACATCGCTTCACGCCCGTGCTCGCGCAGGGCATGGGCGATCTCGTGGCCCATGACCGCAGCGATTTCATCGTCGGTCAGCTTGAGGGTATCAATCAGACCGGTGTAAACGAAAATCTTGCCGCCAGGACCACAATTGGCGTTCAGCTCGTCGCTCTTGATCAGGTTGACTTCCCACTGCCACTGCGCCGAATCAGGCCGCAATTTGGGCGCCTGGGCAATCAGTCGATTGGCGATTGCATGAACCCGCTTGGCATTGGCGCTGGTGGTGTCCAGCACCCCTTTGCTGGTCGCCTCGCCAACGGTCTGCTGGTAGGACTGGGCGTACATTTTGTTGACTTCATCCGTGGAGAGCATGCTGAACATGTACTGTTTGCGCTCCACACCGACCGAGTCGCCACTCGTGGTATTGACTGCCTGACACCCGCCGAGCAGCAACGCAGCGCTCAAGGCACAGAAGGCAAATGAAGGACGCATGGTGTATCTCCTTGTGTGTAAAACGGTCAGTCCCGGGGCAGACCTCTGCGCCAGATACCGGCCAACTGGCATCTTGGTCTTTGACAGGGGTGGATGGTTCCCGCAGGTGTGTCCAGTTTGTATCAGATGTACTTCAACGCGGATATCGGATTTGTCCGATTCGGTGTTTTTTGCCGTCCCCGCCTAGCTTAATGGCGTGAGGCACTCGGGCGCATTCAGCTTGGGATCGTTGACCAGATTGGCCAGAGGCCGTTCGCGCAGCGCCGTCTGCGGGGCAGCCAGTAACGCTTGCAACGTCGGCAGCGGCGTGTCGGCGGCCAGCCAGTCTTTCTGGCCCTTGGCATCCAGAATCAATGGCCGACGCTGGGTCGCAGCCGCCTGGGTAACCACCGCGACGCTCAGGTACGTATGCCCCTGCACCGGATAGGCTTCCCAGATGGCAGCGAAAAACAGCGCGGCGCCCTCCCCCGGCGTCAGCCAGAACGGACGCTTGCGCACCGTGCCGCGCCATTCGTAAAAGCCGTTGGCGGGGAGCAGGCAGCGGCGATGGGTGAAGGCATCGCGAAACATCGGCTGCTCGGCCACGGTTTCGGCGCGGGCATGGGCGGGTGTTTTCGACAGATCGGTGAGCCAGGCCGGGGTCAGGCCCCAGCGCGCGCGCACCAGCTCGATACCGTCAGCGTTTTCGGCGGCGCGCATGATCAACACCCAGTCGGCTGGCGAAATGTTCCATTGCGCCTGCTGATCGGCAGGAAAACCGGGCAAGGCGGCAAAGGCAGGGGTCCAGCGAAACAGGGCGTAGCGTCCACACATGGGGGCTAATCAGACTCTTTTAAGGTGCTCAGCACACCAGTACATCGGGGAAGTCGTCCGGCTCATCGCCAGACAGAGGCGAGGCGCTATTGTACGCAGTGATCAACGCTCGTGCGCGAGCGACCTGCGCATCTTCGACCTTGAGTGCCAGCAGCCCCAGCCCCGGCAGCTCGCCCATCGCCCCGAGCAGATCGCGACCGGCCAGATGCGCCTTGATGCCTTCACTGGCGAGCATTGCCAGCAGCAACTCGGCCTCCATCAGGTTCTCGGGCTCGTAGATCTTCTGCATCACTCGTTCTCGCTGCGAACGTCCAGATTCCAGTCTTCGCCGTCGGTCTGCAGGTCGAAAATGATCGGGCGGCAACAGACCGGACAGTCTTCAATGTACTGTTGATCGCCACCGGAAAGGTCCAGTACGGCTTCGACAGGTTCGCCGCAATAAGGGCAGTCGTAACTCTGTAATTCCTGCATCACGGTCTCCGGGATCAGTTATGCGTATAATTGACCCATTCTTCAGAAGGCAGTTTTAACAAATCCGTCTTCTTTTTACCCTATTCGATTCAAACAAGAGAGCATGATGGGCGAATTTGATGCCATCCGACCTTACAACGATGCAGAAGTCCCCGCCGTCTTGGCACGTCTGCTGAGCGACAAAGCCTTTCTCGCCATTCTGACCCGATTCCGCTTTCCCCGCCTCGCGGGCGCATTCGGCTGGCTGCTGCAGCCTACCCTGGCGCGCAAGCTGCGCCGCGAGTTTGCCGGTATCGACTCGGTCGCCACGCTGCAGGACAAGGTCGAATATTACGTCGACCACACGATCGAACGCGCCACGGACGGGGTCACCTACACCGGCGTCGAACAGCTGAAGTCCGGTTGCGCCTACCTGTTTCTGGCCAACCATCGCGATATCGTCATGGACCCGGCGTTCGTCAACTACGCCGTGTACCACGCAGGCCTGCCCACTCCGCGCATCGCGATTGGCGACAACCTGCTGCAAAAGCCATTCGTCAGCGACCTGATGCGCCTGAACAAGAGCTTCATCGTGCATCGCTCGATCATCGGGCGACGCGAGAAAATGGCGGCTTATCAACTGCTGTCGGCGTACATCAATCACTCGATCACCAAGGACTGCCAGTCGATCTGGATCGCTCAGGCCGAGGGCCGCGCCAAGGACGGTGACGACCGTACCGAGTCGGCGATCCTCAAGATGTTCCACATGAGCCGCAAGGATGAGCCGTTTGGCGACGTGATCCGTTCGCTGAACCTGATCCCGGTGTCGATCAGCTACGAATATGATCCGTGCGACAGCGCCAAGGCCCGCGAGCTGTACATTCGTGCGACAACCGGCGTCTACACCAAGACGCCGGGCGAAGACGACGTGAGCATTGCCCTCGGCATCACCGGCTATAAAGGCCGTGTGCACGTGAACTTCGCACCGCCGATCACCGAGTATTTCGAGGACACCAAGCAACTGGCCATCGAGATGGACCGGCAGATTCTCGGCGGCTATCGGCTGTTCCCGGTGCATTACCTGGCTTACGCGCAGTGGAGCGATGCCGATCCGGCGCTGGAAGTGCCGAAGGCTGACGCACTGTTCCCGGCCGATGAACTCGAACGCGCCAGGGAGGAGTGGGAAAGTCGCCTGGCTGGCACGCCGATCGAGCACCGCCCTTACATGATTCAGCAATACGCGACACCAGTGCGCAACCAGTACCGCGTCAAGGCAGGGCTGGCGCTTTAAGAATCGGAACGTCTATCGCGCCCATACTCCGCGTGGGTACGCCGTTCTGGATGCTCTGCGTCCGGTCTTGAGCGCTTCAGCGCGCCGTGACGCAGAGCGTCACCCAAGGCATTTCCATGCTGGAGCGTGAGGAACGACAGGTGTGCGGGAGAACACGTGTCATGCCCATGCTCCGCGTGGTCATGCGCCCCCGAAATATTCTGCATGACAATTCTCTGCCGCTGTCACCCCAGCGTCATACTTCGCCTGCATTGTGTGGCTCCTCGAGAAACGGACTTCCCTCTCTTTGGAGCTTGTCATGCTGCATGCAAAAAATCAGGATCGCCTTTATCTCATTGCTCCAAGCGATGAGCAGCAGGAGTTGATCGATGGCCTGGCCTTCAATGTTCAGGACCGCCACTGGTTGGTCTACTGCGCACTGGGCGGGCATGTTCATCATGATCTGCCGGATCTGGATCAGGACACGGGGTTGAGTTTTCTGGACTTTTACCAGCAGGCAGCCTGATACCAAACCCGGGACAGCAAAAAGCCCGACCCCCTCAACAGGGGCCGGGCTTTTTTTATCGCGATGGTTAGAGGCTTACTGCGACAGGGTCGAACCGATGGTCGGGTCCTGGAACACGCGGGTCAGTGCGTCGCTCAGCACGTCGCTCACCAGCTTGGTGTTGGTTTCCTGATTCGGCGCCATACCGAAACGCTGATCCAGCGATGCGGCGTAACGACCACTGTAGGTGCGACCGTTATTGCGCACGTCAGCGCGGAACGTCGAGCTGATGGTGGCTTCAGTCACATACAGACCTTCCTTGGGCGACTGGTACTTCAAGTCAGCGAGGGTCACGGTCAACTGCGGAGCGCTGCCGCCCTGGGTCGGCGTAAAGCCCAGCAGGCGCACGGCGGCTTCAGCCTGGGCCTGGAGCTTGGGAACGATATCGGCACCGTTGACGCTGATCGAGCTGGTTTCCGGGTACATGCCGCCGCGCGTGCCCAGTGTCGGGCCAGGACGGCCGTCGACGACACGCACCACCACAGGCTGCCCGCGCCCTACCGGCGCCAGCTGCGCGTTGAGCTTGGGCGTGGGGCTGAGTTGTTGTGGGCTGTGGGCGCAACCCACCAGGGTCAAACTGCTTACAGCAAGCAAACCGAACAAAATGCGACGCAGCATGCTCATTTCTCCATGGGCCAGACACTGAATGTGCCGCAGTATAGCGGCCTGTAACAGCCGCTAACCAGAGGCCACTGACCGTTAAGCCTCGGACATTCGACACGCATCGGGGTTCACGCAGCAACGCAGGGCGAGATTCATCCGGCACGGTGTAATCATGGCGTCACATCCACGCGGCAGACTCGCCTCCATCGCACAGACGCTCATTCACGTCACAGGAGCTGCGCCATGAATCTGTTCCGGTCTCTGTTCACTGCACGCCCCCAGCATCGCCACTACGCGCGTATCGATCAGGCAGGCATCTGCCGTGCATTCAAACACTGCGCGCAACGTCCGACCGGCGTGGAATGGGTTGAAGTGACCGAGCAACGGATCAGCTGGCTGAATCGACCACTGCCCGCCAGCGCACGCGTGACGCAGCGTAGCGAACGCTCAACGCGCGGCCAGTTGCTCACCGCCTGACCGGAGAGCGAATAAAAGTCATCTAAAGCGATCAATTCCTGCCATTTCATCGCTATAATCTCCCCCCGATTATAAGGACGTCTCCTGATCGGGCCTCGCAGCACTGCTAATCACCGTATTAGCGCCTTCGTAATGCCCACAGAGAGCCGCCCACACAGGTCATTTGCGCACGAGTGTGCTCGATGAAAGGTGAAGAAAGCTCGAATCGAATCGAACCTTTCCCGCCCGTCAGCGCCTCACTCTTTATGCTCCTGACCTGCCAGCGCTGTCATCGCAGCCATTTCGAGGTTTGGTTCGCGTTCCCAAAAGGACGTGAAAAACGGGTTTCACTACTTCACAAGAGTGTGGCGAGCAAATGAATAGGTACGCGTTTGTAAATGCACCATCAGCGTCTGAACCGACTCTCTTGAACAGGACTGACCGCGACTGCGCCTCCATGACCGGAGCCTGACGCCATCGGCAGGAGCCAATTGCACAAGGGGCTCCCTGACGATGGTCGAATGGCCTCGCAGGCCTGGAAATGCGTTCATGAAGCAATGATGAACCATGACCGGACCTGACCGGGACCTGCGCTTTGGATGCGAAAAATTGCGAAGAATCGGTCAGGCGATCCTGGCAAGGCGCACGAGGGTAGACATTTGATCCAGCCCACGAACACCTGGCAACCAGCCTCAGGATCGTATGCCGTCAATTTGGTGCTGCAGATTTTGGAGACGCGTTAATGGCGCATAAAGAAGCAGTCGATGTAGTACTGGTCGGAGCGGGCATCATGAGTGCCACTCTGGCGGTATTGCTTAAAGAGCTCGACCCCGGCATCACGCTGGAAGTCGTTGAGCTGATGGATTCCGGTGCTGCAGAGAGTTCCAACCCGTGGAACAACGCCGGCACCGGCCACGCAGGTCTGTGCGAGCTGAACTACACGCCGCCTGCGGCTGATGGCTCCATCGACATCAAGAAAGCGGTGCACATCAACACCCAGTTCGAAGTCTCGAAACAGTTCTGGGCCTATCTGGCACGCAAGGGCACCTTTGGTTCAGCCAGATCGTTCATCAACCCGGTCCCGCACCTGAGCTTCGTGCAGGGCGAAAAAGGCATCTCGTTCCTCAAGACCCGTTTTGAAGCCATGAGCAAGCATCACGCCTTCTCTTCGATGGAATATACCGAAGACAAGGCAAAGCTGGCCGAATGGATGCCATTGATGATGCCGGGGCGGCCTGCGGACGAAAAAATTGCCGCAACACGCATGATGAACGGCACCGACGTCAACTTTGGCGCGCTGACCAATCAACTGCTCGGCCATCTGACCAGTGCTCCAGGCACACAGATCAAGTACCGCAGCCGTGTGACCAACCTGACCCGCAACGGCGCTGGCTGGACCGTCAGCGTCAAGGACGTGAATGGCGGCGGCACGCGTGAGATAGATGCCAAATTCGTGTTCCTCGGTGCCGGTGGCGCAGCGTTGCCGCTGTTGCAGTTGTCGGGCATCGAAGAAAGCAAGGGCTTTGGCGGCTTTCCGGTCAGCGGTCAGTGGCTGCGTTGCGACAACCCGGAAGTGGTCAAGCATCACCAGGCCAAGGTCTACAGCCAGGCCGCCGTGGGTTCGCCGCCAATGTCCGTGCCGCACCTGGACACCCGCGTGGTCGATGGCAAGAAATCCCTGCTGTTCGGACCGTATGCCGGCTTCACCACCAAGTTCCTGAAACACGGCTCGTTCCTCGACCTGCCGCTCTCGGTCCGCGTGGCCAACATCAAACCGATGCTGGCGGTGGCGCGCGACAACATGGACCTGACCAAATACCTGGTCAGCGAAGTGATGCAATCAATGGAGCAACGCCTGGAATCGCTGCGCCGCTTCTATCCGGAAGCGAAAGCCGAAGACTGGCGTCTCGAAATCGCCGGTCAGCGCGTGCAGATCATCAAGAAAGACGCGAAAAAAGGCGGCGTGCTGCAATTCGGCACCGAGCTAGTCTCCGCAAAAGACGGCTCATTGGCCGCCCTGCTCGGTGCGTCACCGGGTGCATCGGTGACCGTGTCGATCATGCTTGAGCTGCTCGAACGCTGCTTCCCGGAGAAAACCCGCACGGAATGGGCGACCAAGCTCGAAGAGATTTTCCCGGCCAGGGAAAAGATCCTCGAAACCGATGCGCCGCTCTACGAGCGCATCAGCGCGCAGAACGACGAGGCGCTGGAACTGGTCGAGAAAAGCAGCCAGGAACACAGCTTCGCCTGACCCTACCGCTGCTGCTGTGCTGTAACAAAAAGCCCCGTGAGCCTTTACCAGCCACGGGGCTTTTTATTGGGTGTATTGCAGGTGCCGGTCAGAGGCTTCGGGACAGTACGGCAATGTGCTCCGGGCCAATTCCGCAGCAGCCGCCAATGTGCGTGGCGCCGCGCTTGACCCAGTCTGCCGCCCACTGCTGATAGCCCTGCGGGTCAAGGTCTTCACGCAGCTCATCCAGACCGTCGTTGGCCGTGGCGTCCTTGGGTTGCGGCGGGAAGGCGTTGGCATACGCACCAATGGCTATGTCGACGTCCAACGACTTGAACACTTCACGCGCCGCGTCGATTGCGCCGCCGATCACCTCTGGCTGGCTGCAGTTGAACAGCAGCGTGGCGACACCCATTGCTGCGGCGGCCCTGGCGGCATCGGCGACCGGCTCGCCTGAGCGCAGACGCGGAGTTTCGTCAGTGTCCTCATCCTGCAGGGTGAACGACAGCCAAAACGGTTTTCCGTCATTGGGCAGCCCGGCGCGGATGGTCTGCGCTTCGAGAATGCAGCTCTGGGTTTCAGCCAGCCACAGGTCGACATACGGCGACAGCCCGGCAACCAGTGGTTTCAGCACATCGGCAGCCTGCTCCGGCTGATACAGGTCAGGGCGATAGGAACCGAACAGCGGCGGAATGGAGCCCGCCACACGGGCGCGTCCGCCAGAGGCATCGGCCGACTCACGCGCCAGTTGCCCGGCCAGCGCAGCCAGTGCCTGACCTTCGCGGGCAAAACGTTCTTCGCCAATATGAAACGGCACGACGGCGTAGCTGTTACTGGTGATGACCTGAGCACCACTTTCGATATAAGCGGCGTGTACCGCACTCACCGCTTCGGGTGCTTCACTCAATGCCAGAGCCGACCACTCCGGCTGGCGAAACGGGGCTCCGCGACGCTGCAGTTCACGGCCCATGCCGCCATCGAGAATTACAGTTGTGCCTTGAGTCATATGTGATCTGCTTATATGTATATGAAAAAAACTCATTATGAGTCAGTCTTGTATAACGTATTTAATACGGCCCTTTCATCAAACTACAAACACTTTTTCAGGGGAAATCTGTGAATTATCGCGCTCTGCTGGGCATCGGCCTGGTCACTCTGGCGGCCTCCACACACGCTATGGCCGGCGCCACGCTGGATCGCGTGCAGAAAAACAAAGAGCTGGTCAACGTCCTCATGGAAAGTTACCCGCCCTTCTCTTTCCTGAATGACAAGAATGAACTGGACGGCTTCGATGTCGACGTCGCCAAGGCCGTGGCGCAGAAACTGGGCGTCAAGTTGCGCCTTGAAACGCCGTCCTGGGACGTGATCGCCGCAGGCCACTGGAGTGGCCGTTATGACATCTGCGTCTGCTCGATGACACCGAGCAAGGCCCGCGCCGAAGTGTTCAACTTCCCGGTCGAGTATTACGCCTCGCCTGCGGTGATCGTAGTCAACGCCTCGGATGATCGTATTCATTCGGCCAAGGACCTGAGCGGCAAGAAGGTCGGTCTGACCAGCGCCTCCAGCTATGAAAGCTATCTGAACAAGAATCTGGTCATTGATGGCGCCGAAGACAAGCCACTGCAGTACCCGTTCGAAGACGTACAGATCGCCCCGTACGACAACGATAACGTGGCCTTTCAAGACCTCGGGCTGGGTGCTGGCAAGCGGCTGGACGCGATACTCACCAATCTGGTGACCGCAAAACCGCGCCTGGATCAGGACAAGCGCTTCAAACTGGCGGGCGAGCCGCTGTATGAAGAACCCAACTCGGTGGCCATCGAAAAAGACGATCCGGAATGGGACGCCAAGGTTCGCCAAGTCTTCGCCGAACTCAAGAGCGACGGCACCCTGAGCAAGCTGTCGCAAAAGTGGATCGGTGCTGACATCAGCAAATGACTTCCTTTCAGTCCCAGCGCCCACCCGAGCAGGCCGAGCAGAGCCTGCTCAAGCGAGTTTTCGGCTTCCGCACACGGCTTTACCTGACCTGGCTGGCCATGTTTGTGCTGTTCGCCGGTTTCTTCCTGAGCTTCGATCTGAAGCTGTCGATCATCCTCGACAAACTGCCGAATCTGATCGGGCTGCATCTGGCCCCCAACGGCTTTCTGCAGGGCGCGGCGCTGACATTGTTCGTGTCAGTGTGCTCGATCGTGGTCTCGGTGGCGCTCGGCTTTGTCACGGCACTCGCGCGGCTTTCCAGCAGCGCGGTTGCGTTCGGCATCGCCAGCTTTTACGCCTCGTTCTTTCGCGGCACGCCGCTGTTGATCCAGATCCTGCTGATCTATCTCGGCCTGCCACAACTCGGCATCGTGCCCGGAGCCATCACGGCGGGGGTGATCGCGCTGTCGCTCAACTACGGAGCTTACCTGAGCGAGATTTTCCGTGCGGGCATCATCGGCGTCTCTGCCGGACAGCGTGAAGCCGCGCTGGCCCTGGCCTTGCGCCCGGCACAGATCTTCTGGCGCGTTACCCTGCCCCAGGCCATGCGCACGATCATTCCGCCGACCACCAACCAGTTCATCTCCATGCTCAAGGACTCCTCACTGATTTCAGTGATGGGCGTCTGGGAAGTGATGTTTCTGGCACAGTCTTACGGCCGCTCCAGCTATCGATACATCGAAATGCTGACCACCGCAGCGGTGCTGTACTGGATCATGTCGATCGGGCTGGAGTTGTTGCAGTCACGACTGGAGCGGCATTACGGCAAGGCGTATCAGGCGCGCAAATAACTGCGGCTTTCGTCCTTACGCTCCGCGTGCGGTGCAGCGTAGCCGTGTGACGCAGAGCGTCACGAAATGCATGCCAACGCGGAGCATTGGCACGATAGGTGTTCTCTGGTGCGCCTCTCGTTCCTCACGCTCCGCGTGGGAATGCAGTTCCGGACGCTCTGCGTCCAGCCCTGGCAATGCGGAGCCTTGACAGGATAGTCAACCGCGGGCTTTTTCGATCAGTTCGATGTACTCATCAGCGTTACGCTGATCCTTGATCAGGGCGATGAAGTCGTTGCCGTGCTCGTCCTTGCCGTCGAAGTCATGGCCCGCTTCCTTGAAGAACACCAGAAAGCGTTCGAAATCGTTGATGCGCAGCCCACGGTAGGCCTTGATCAGCTTGTGCAGCGACGGCGAGGTAGCATCATACGGCTCGAAATCGAGGAACAGTTTAATCTGCTCATCGCCGATCTCATCGCCAATCAACTGCTTCTTATCTTTACGCATTACAGGCTCCAGCAGGTCGCAGACACTTTCACGGTCGGGCAGTTTACCCTCCGGCGAGCGCCGCGCTCAACGCGCACGTGCAGAGGTGGTGTGCAGATCAGCCCAGATGTGCCCGTTGGCATAACTGAGGAACTGGCAATAGACCTTCTCGTTGCGCAGCAAGTCCACCAGCACACGGTATTGGGACAGCGGGTAATAAAGCGTCAACGTGCGCGACGGCTCATCATAGGTCGGCTTTTTAAGGCTTTTGCTATCACCGCCATCGAAGTGCACGAGCACCTGGGAGATGGACGCGCCCTTGTTCAGCGACTTGCCCTTGAGGCGCAGCGACAAGGGCGAGGTGACCGGAATCGGCTGCTGACTCGACTGCCGCTGGTTACCGGCAACGATGGTGTATTCGGTGACACGCATCAACTGTTGCTGCTCGGGCACACCTTCGCGCAGGCTCAGGTCATCAGGCGGCAGGTATTGATCGTGCATGGGGCTGGCCGAAACCGGCGCAGCAGGTGCGGCAACTGCCAGACCAGACAACAGCACCAACGCCACGGCGCCGGGAATCAGTAGCTTCATTGAGGGTTTCCATATAATTGCGAATCGACGACCGCCCCTGTTCGCAGAAGCGGCCGTCAGAATGCCTTACATCCCTTTGACCGCATAGATACCGGCAGCGTTACGCCAGTAGCCTTTGTAGTCCATACCGAAACCGAAGATGTAGCGGTCGATGCACGGCAGGCCGACGTAGTCGGCTTTCAGGTCCGGACGGGCCTTGCGGTCGTGGTCCTTGTCGATCAGCACGGCGGTGTGCACGGCGCGGGCACCGGCGTGTCGGCAGAAGTCGATGATGGCACCCAGGGTGTGACCTTCATCGAGAATGTCGTCGATGATCAGCACGTCACGGTCCATGAACGAGACTTCCGGCTTGGCTTTCCAGAACAGATCACCACCGGTGGTTTCGTTGCGATAACGCGTTGCGTGCAGGTAGGACGCTTCCAGCGGGAAGTTCAGGTGGGTGAGCAGCTTGCCAGAGAAAATCAGGCCGCCATTCATGACGCAGAACACGACAGGATTGCGCTCGGCCAGCTCGGCATTGATCTGCGCGCCGACGCGGGCAATGGCCGCATCCACTTCGGCCTCTGTGTACAGGCAGTCAGCTTCGCGCATGACTTGACGGATATGCTCGAGATCAGCGGACATGACGCTCTCCAGGTAAGGCAGTTTGAGAAAAGCGGGCAAAGGTACGCATCCGTTCAAGCCAGAGCAAGTGATTCTGGACTAACGTTGCGTGTGTCTTGCAAAAGCCGCGAACGTCGAAGCTTCGTAACGATACTGCACGTGCTTTAAGACAGTAACAGCTGAATAGATTAACCTAGACCGATTTTTGCCCCGCTGGAGCCTTTCCCCATGCCCATTCGTGAGATCCGTCACCCGCTGATCCGCCACAAGCTCGGCCTTATGCGCCGCGCCGACATCAGTACCAAGAACTTCCGTGAGCTGGCTCAGGAAGTCGGCGCGCTGCTGACCTATGAAGCCACGGCCGACCTGACCCTGGAAAATTACGACATTCAAGGCTGGGCCGGTACGGTGTCAGTCGAGAAGATCGCAGGCAAGAAAATCACCGTCGTGCCGATTCTGCGCGCCGGTATCGGCATGCTGGACGGCGTGCTCAGCCTGATCCCGGGTGCCAAGGTCAGCGCGGTCGGCGTGGCCCGCAACGAAGAAACCCTGCAGGCACACACTTACCTGGAAAAACTGGTCCCGGAAATCGACGAGCGCCTGGCGATGATCATCGACCCGATGCTGGCCACCGGCAGCTCGATGGTCGCCACCATTGACCTGCTGAAGAAGGCTGGCTGCAAGGAAATCCGCGCCATGGTTCTGGTCGCGGCGCCCGAAGGTATCGCTGCCGTAGAGCAAGCGCACCCGGATGTGATGATCTACACCGCCTCCATCGACGAGCGTCTTAACGAACACGGCTACATCATTCCGGGCCTGGGCGATGCCGGTGACAAGATTTTCGGCACCAAGCAGAAGGACGCGTAACCCGATGACGCAGCAGGAGTTCAACGATCCACTGTGGCGCACGATTCTATCCGGCGCGCAAATGCTGTTCGTGGCCTTTGGCGCGCTGGTCCTGATGCCGCTGATCACCGGGCTCGATCCGAACGTGGCACTGTTCACCGCAGGCCTGGGCACGCTGTTGTTCCAGATCGTCACCGGGCGTCAGGTGCCGGTCTTTCTGGCCTCGAGCTTTGCCTTCATCACCCCGATCATCCTCGCCAAGGGCCAGTTCGGTCTGGCCGCGACCATGGGCGGTGTCATGGCGGCAGGCTTTGTGTACACCTTTCTCGGTCTGGCCGTGAAGATCAAGGGCACCGGTTTCATCGACCGCCTGCTGCCTCCTGTGGTGATCGGGCCGGTCATCATCTCGATCGGTCTGGCGATGGCGCCGATTGCAGCCAACATGGCGATGGGCAAGTCCGGCGATGGCGTGCAGTTGATTCCTTATCAGACCGCCATGCTGATTTCGATGCCGGCCTTGCTGACCACACTGATTGTGGCGGTGTTCGGCAAAGGCATTTTCCGTCTGGTGCCGATCATCTCCGGCGTGCTGGTGGGCTTCGCGCTGTCGTTCTATTTTGGTGTGGTCGATACCAAAAAGATCGCTGACGCCGCCTGGCTGGCCTTGCCGCACTTCACCGCACCGGAATTCAACTGGCAGGCGATTCTGTTCATTGTCCCGGTCGCCCTGGCACCGGCCATCGAACACATCGGCGGGGTGATTGCAGTCGGCAGCGTGACCGGACGCGACTACCTGAAAAAGCCGGGCCTGCACCGCACGCTGTTCGGCGACGGCATCGCCACCACCGCTGCCGGCCTGTTCGGCGGCCCGCCCAATACCACCTACGCCGAAGTGACTGGCGCGGTGATGCTGACCAAGAACTACAACCCGCAGATCATGATCTGGGCGTCGTTCTTTGCCATCATCCTGGCGTTCATCGGCAAATTCGGGGCGCTGCTGCAGAGCATTCCAGTCCCGGTAATGGGCGGCATTCTGTGCCTGCTGTTCGGTTCGATTGCCGCAGTGGGCATGAACACCCTGATCCGCCACAAGATCGACCTGGCCGAAGCGCGCAATCTGGTGATTGTCTCGGTCACGCTGGTGTTCGGGATCGGCGGCGTATTGATCGGCACCGGCAACGGACCGAACGATTTCGGCCTGAAAGGCATTGCCCTGTGCGCCGTGACCGCCATCGCCCTGAACCTGATCCTGCCGGGCAATGACAGCTGGAAGAACAAGCAACTGGATGATCAGTTGCCTTGACGCTTCACTTCTTGACTATCGTGCCAATGCTCCGCGTTGGCATGCAGTTCTGGACGCTCTGCGTCCTGCCCTGAACATGGGGTACGGCACAGATTTGTGACGCGGAGCGTCACCCAGGGCATTCCCACACTGGAGCGTGAGGAACGATAAGCGTCTGGAAGAACACTATCGTGCCCATGCTCCGCGGTTCAGCGCATCACAACATCAACGGCGCACGCTCGCACAGCCTGTTCAGCTCTTTCGCCCAGTTGGGGTCGTCGTTCAGGCAAGGGATCAGGATCAGTTCCTCTCCCCCCGCTTCCTTGAACTGCTCGGCACCGCGGTCACCGATCTCTTCCAGTGTCTCGATGCAATCAGCGACGAACGCCGGGCACATGACCAGCAGCTTCCTGACACCTTTCGCCGCCAGTTCATCCAGATGCGCTTCGGTGTAGGGTTCGATCCACTTGGCGCGCCCCAGACGTGACTGGAACGACACCGACCACTTACCGTCAGGAATGCCCATACGCTTGGCGAACGCCGCCGCCGATTGTATGCACTGCGCGCGATAGCAGGTGGCGAGCACTTCGGCGGGTGCGGTCATGCAGCAGTCGTCCTTCAGGCAATGCTTGCCGGTCGGGTCGAGCTTGTGCAGGTGCCGCTCGGGCAGACCGTGGAAGCTCAGCAGCAAATGGTCATAAGGTTGCTCCAGATGCGGCCGCACGCTTTCCACCAGTGCACTCAGGTACTCGGGCTGATCGTAGAACGGCTGCAGAACCGAGAACTGCATCTTCAACGATTTGGCGCGCACCACGCGTTTGGCTTCTTCAATGACCGTGGTCACCGTGCTGTCGGCGAACTGCGGGTACAGCGGCGCCAGGGTGACTTTTTTGAAGCCCTGCTCTGCCAGCCGCGTCAGCACGGTTTCGATGGACGGCTCGCCATAACGCATGGCCAGTTCGACCGGCCCGTGCGACCACTCCTTTTTCATCGCCTGCTGCAGGCGCTTGCTCAGCACCACCAGGGGCGAACCTTCATCCCACCAGATGGACGCATAGGCGTGTGCGGACTGCTCGGGCCGCTTGATCAGAATCAGCGAGACCAGCAGCCTGCGCACTGGCCATGGCAGGTCGATCACATAAGGATCCATCAGGAACTGGTTCAGATAGCTGCGCACGTCTGCCACTTGAGTAGAGGCAGGCGAACCCAGATTGACCAGCAACAAAGCGTGATCGGTCATGCAACATCCTATTCATTTCAACAGCGTTCAGTGGCGACCCAGCAAATCCTGCAGGGCGGTGTCGAGTTCGGTGTACTTGAATGTAAAACCAGCTTCCTGCAAACGCTCCGGCCGCGCACGCTGGCCACCGAGCAGCAATACCGAAAGCTCGCCCAGCAATACTTTCAGGGCCAGCGCCGGCATGGGCATGAATGCCGGCCGGTGCAGAATGCCGGCCAGGGCCTTGGCAAACTGACGATTGCGCACCGGTGACGGCGCACAGACATTATAAGGACCCTTTGCTTCATTCAGATTCAACAGAAAATCAATCGCGGCGATTTGATCCTGGATGTGAACCCACGGCATCCACTGCCTGCCATTGCCGATCGGCCCGCCCATGCCGAATTTGAAAGGAGGTAACAGACGCTGCAGAAAACCGGCACGATCGGACAGCACCAGGCCTGTGCGTATCAGCACCACGCGCACGCCCAGCGCCTCGGCGCGTTGTGCGGTTTCTTCCCAGGCGTTGCACAGCTGGCTGGCAAAGTCTTCCTTGGCAGGCAGCGAGGTTTCGTCGATTTCGCGCTCGCCACTGTCGCCATACCAGCCGACTGCAGAGCCGGAAATCATCAGCGCAGGTTTTTGCTCGCGAGTGCCCAGCCATTTCAGCAGTTGCTCGGTCAGGCCGACGCGACTTTCCCACAGCAACAGACGGCGCTTGCGGGTCCACGGACGATCCGCAATGGGCGCGCCCGCCAGGTTGATAATTGCATCCACCGGCTGCGTACCCAGCTCATCAAGGCTGGCAATGCCACGCACCGAAGGGCCGCACAGCTCGACGACGTCGGCGGGTTTTCGGCTCCATACCGTCAATTCATGGCCTTGAGCAGACCAGAAACGGCAGAGCGCTCGTCCTATCAAACCAGTACCACCGGTCAGCAATATGTGCATGGCAGATAACCTCGCGTGGCGTAGGTGACAATTGGGTAGTCTTATTTTTACCAGTGACGCTGTCCGTGACGCTGGTCCGGAAAACGAAACTGTCAGCTGAACCATAGGCCACAGCAGAATGAAACGCAGCCTCGAGGCCTTTGCCCGAGTCGCTGAACCGTTCGACCTTGCCAGTGGCAATGTGACTCAACCGCTAAATTCTAAAACCACTGCAAGTTATACCAAACAAGAAGATTGTACAGGTTTTAACTACGGCGTAGTCTGTACAGACAAGGTAACGAGGCCCCTATGACTGTCCCTATCGCAATCATCGGTACCGGTATCGCCGGACTCTCCGCAGCCCAGGCGCTGACATCCGCCGGGCATCAAGTGCACCTTTTCGACAAGAGCCGCGGCAGCGGCGGTCGTATGTCCAGCAAGCGCAGCGACGCAGGTTCGCTGGACATGGGGGCACAGTATTTCACCGCCCGTGACCGACGCTTTGCCACCGCAGTCAAGCAGTGGCAAACCCAGGGTCACGTCGCCGAGTGGACACCCTCGCTCTATAACTTTCATGGCGGCAGGCTCAGCCCCTCTCCGGACGAGCAGGTGCGCTGGGTCGGCACGCCTGGCATGAGCGCCATTACCCGGGCGATGCGCGGCGATCTACCGGTGTCGTTCTCGTGTCGCATCACTGAAGTGTTCCGTGGCGAACAACACTGGAACCTGCTGGATGCCGAAGGCGAAAGCCACGGCCCTTTCAGCCATGTGATCATCGCCACCCCGGCCCCTCAGGCCACTGCCCTGCTGGCTGCCGCGCCGAAACTGGCCAGCGTCGTGGCAGGCGTGAAGATGGATCCGACCTGGGCCGTGGCGCTGGCCTTCGAAACCCCGTTGCAGACGCCCATGCAGGGTTGCTTCGTGCAGGACAGCCCGCTGGACTGGCTGGCCCGCGACCGCAGCAAACCTGGTCGCGACGCCACGCTCGATACCTGGGTGCTGCACGCCACCAGCCAGTGGAGCAGGCAGAATCTCGACGCTTCCAGAGAACAGGTCACCGAACAGTTGCACGGTGCATTCGCGGAATTGATCGATTGCACCATGCCCCCGCCAGTGTTCAGCCTCGCCCACCGCTGGCTGTACGCACGGCCTGCCGGCTCTCACGAATGGGGCGCCTTGTCGGACGCCGATCTGGGCATTTATGTCTGTGGCGACTGGTGCCTGTCCGGGCGCGTGGAAGGCGCATGGCTGAGTGGCCAGGAAGCAGCGCGCCGACTGCTGGAGCATGTGCAATGAATCAGATCAACCCGCGCAAGCTGCTGCTGTCGAAATGGACAGCCGCCACCCCGCTCAACCGGGAAAAGCACTTCCTGGTCACCGAGCTGTTCAAGGACGAAGAAGGCACTGTGCTGGAAATCGAACTGCAGGCTGTGCTGACCCAGCGCAGCGAGCGGCTGCCGTGGCAGGTGTTGCAACAGGCGGATACCTGGCGAATGGGCTGGAAGTAGCTTTTACCGCCCTCTACAAAGAATTTGACTTGTACAGTTACACCCCTATGATGAAGACAAGTTGTACAGCACGAACTATCTGTACAAGTCTTCTGTAGAGGTGACTGATGGCGACGTCCTTAATCGAAAAACCCAAACTCGGCATCAGTGCCTGCCTGATGGGTGCCGAGGTTCGCTTCAATGGCGGACACAAGGAATCTCATCTGTGTACGCAGGCGCTGAGCAAGTATTTCGATTTCGTCCAGGCGTGCCCCGAAGTCGCTATCGGCATGGGCATCCCCCGCGAGCCGATCAGGCTGGTAGGCGACGCAGAAAATCCAAAGGCGCTCGGCACGGTCAATCGTGACCTGGACGTTACCGAGGCATTGGCGGATTACGGCATACAGATGGCCGATGAGCTGGGCGATATATGCGGTTACATCTTCATGCAGAAATCCCCTTCCTGCGGTCTGGAGCGCGTCAAGGTCTACCGCGAAAACGGCGCTCCGGTCGATGGCGGTGGTCGCGGGATCTATGCGCAGGCCTTCTGCGAACGTCATCCCGATCTGCCCGTTGAGGAAGACGGCCGGCTCAACGATGCGGTGCTGCGCGAAAATTTCGTCACCCGCGTGTTTGCCTATGCCGCCTGGAAACAGCTGTTGAAGGAAGGCATCACCCGGCGCGCCCTGACCGAATTCCACTCGCGCTATAAATACCAGCTGATGGCCAACGATCCGGTGCAGTACAAGGCGCTGGGCAAGATGCTCGGCAGCATGGGCCGCACCGACCCGAACGAAATCGCGCCGTTGTACTTCAGCCAACTGATGGCGGCCTTGAAAAAGTGCGCCACGCGCAGTACGCACACCAACGTCCTGCAACACCTGTGCGGTTATTTGAAACAAACCATTACCAGCGAGGACAAGCAGGAAATCCAGCAGGTCATCGCCCAGTATCACCAGGGCATCGTGCCACTGATCGTGCCGCTGACGCTGCTCAAGCATCATTTTCGCCAACATCCGGACCCCTATGTGGCACTGCAGGTGTACATGCAGCCCCACCCGGAAAACCTCAGCCTGCGCAATGCGATTTGACTCATGAATGAAACAGACACAGACGTGCCGGGCGACTGGCTGCCGATCCGCGAGGTCGCACGACAGACAGGCGTCAACGCCGTCACCCTGCGCGCCTGGGAGCGGCGTTACGGACTGATTGTCCCGCACCGCACCGCCAAAGGTCATCGGCTGTATTCGGACGAGCATGTGCAGCGCGTCATGAAGATTCTGACCTGGCTCAACCGTGGCGTGTCGGTCAGTCAGGTCAAGGGCCTGATCGATGACAATCGCCAGGACGCTCTGCCGCCGACCAACGACTGGGACGCATTGCGTCAGACCTTGCTGGTCGCGATCGGCGAGCTGGCCGAACGCCGGGTCGATGACGTGTTCAATCAGGCGATGTCGCTGTACCCGCCGCGCACACTGTGTGAACAGTTGCTGCTGCCGCTGCTGGCCGAACTGGAACGGCGCTGGCAAGGCAAGTTCGGCGCACAACTGGAGCGCACGTTTTTCTACTCCTGGCTGCGCAGCAAGTTCGGCGCGCGCATCTATCACAACAACCGTCAGCTCAATGGCAGCCCGTTGCTGCTGGTCAATCAGTCCGATCTGCCGCTGGAGCCGCATCTGTGGCTCGCGGCCTGGCTGGTGAGCAGCGCCGATTGCCCGGTCGAGGTGTTCGACTGGCCATTGCCGGTCGGCGAGCTGGCGCTGGCAGCCGAATACCTCAAGCCACGCGGCATATTGCTGTATTCCAGCAAGTCGCTGAACGTGACCCAGCTGCCACGATTGCTGGCCAATATCACCTGCCCTGTCGTGCTGGGCGGACCAACGGTGCAGATCCATAATGCCGAGTTGCTCGTACAGGCCAACGAGATATCTGGACTGACCCTTGCCCATGACGTACTCAGCGCTCAGATCGAGCTGGGCAAGCTCGGACTTATCTAAGGACTTCTCATGCAACTGATCTGGCTGCGCAGCGACCTGCGCGCTCAAGACAACACTGCCCTGACCGCCGCCATGGAGCGCGGTCCGACGCTGGCGGTCTACCTGCTCAGTCCCGCGCAGTGGCGCAGCCATGACGATGCCGACTGCAAGGTCGACTTCTGGCTGCGCAACCTGGTCGAGCTCGAGAAAGCGCTGGGCGAGTTGAATGTTCCCTTGCTGATCCGCGAGGCGGACACCTGGGACCAGGCGCCTGAAGTGCTGGCAAAGCTGTGCACACGGTTCAAGGTCGAGGGCCTGCACCTCAATCAGGAATACGGCATCAACGAGACCCGTCGCGACCAGGCAGTGCAGAAGGCGATGGAAAAAGCCGGTGTGCACTTCAACAGCTATCTCGATCAGCTGTTATTCAAGCCCGGCAGCATCCTGACCAAGACCGGCAACTATTTTCAGGTATTCACCCAGTTCAAGAAGGTCTGCTACACCCGACTGCACGAGGCCATGCCGCACCCGGTGCGCACCCCGAAAGCGCAGCCGGCACAGTCGATAAAAAGCGATCCGATTCCCGATCAGGTCAAGGGCTTTGCCACGCCAGCGAAAGCGTTGCGTGACCTGTGGCCAGCCGGTGAGGCGGAAGCCAGAAGGCGCATGGACGCGTTCGCCGACGAGCAGATCAGCTACTACAAGGACGAACGGGATTTTCCGGCCAAGCCCGGCACCAGCCAGCTGTCGGCCTATCTGGCGGCCGGGGTGATTTCGCCGCGCCAGTGCCTGCACGCGGCCCTGGCCAGCAATCAGGGCGAGTTCGAGACCGGCAACGTGGGCACCGTGACCTGGATCAACGAGCTATTATGGCGAGAGTTCTATAAACACACGCTGGTCGGCTACCCGCGCGTCTCGCGTCATCGCGCCTTTCGCCCGGAAACCGAGGCGTTGAAGTGGCGCGATGCCCCCGAAGAGCTGCGCGCCTGGCAAGAAGCGCGCACCGGGCTGCCGATCATTGACGCAGCGATGCGCCAGTTGCTGGAAACCGGATGGATGCACAATCGGCTAAGGATGGTCGTTGCGATGTTTCTCACCAAAAACCTGCTGATCGACTGGCGCGAGGGCGAGCGCTTTTTCATGCGCCACCTGATCGATGGCGACCTGGCGTCGAACAATGGTGGCTGGCAGTGGAGCTCGTCCACCGGCACCGACTCGGCGCCCTACTTCCGTATTTTCAATCCGTTGTCGCAGTCGGAACGCTTCGACCCCGAAGGCGTTTTCATCAAACGCTGGCTGCCGGAACTGGCGGATCTGAATAAAAAGCAGATTCATGACCCGTCGTTAATCGGTGACCTGTTTGGCGCGGCTGACTACCCGAAACCCATCGTCGACCTGAGCAAAAGCCGCGCCCGCGCCCTGGCAGCGTTCAAGGCCCTACCGGCTCGACAGCCGGCCGCAGGAGTCGAACATGGCTGATTTCCTGCATCGCTTCGCCGAAGGTTTTGCCGCGCTGAACAAAGACAACCTTGACCAGGTTGCCGAGCTGTACAGCGAAGACGTGTCGTTCAGCGACCCGATGCACGATATCCACGGCCTTGCCGCCATGCGCCGCTATTTCGGCGAACTGTACGCCAACGTCCAGGACCTGCACTTCGACTTCCACGCCTTCGACGAGGTGCGCCCCGGCGAGGGCTATCTGGTCTGGACCATGAGTTATTCGCATCCCCGTCTAGCCGCCGGCCGGACAATTCAGGTAGAAGGCTGTTCGCACCTGAAGTGGCGCGACAAGGTTTATCGGCACCGGGACTACTTCGATGCCGGTGCATTGCTCTACGAACATCTGCCCATCATGGGTCGGGTCATCCATTGGTTGAAGAAGAGGTTGGGATGAGCACTCCTGTTGCACGACGCATCTGGTTGACCGGGGCAAGCAGCGGCATTGGCCTGGCGCTGGCCAAAGAACTGCTCAACGCCGGTCATCGGCTCGCGCTGACCGCCCGCACGCTTGAGCCATTGCAAAATCTCGCAAACGTTTATCCCACGCAGGTGCTGCTGGTGACCGGTGACATCACCGACCCCGAGCAAGTCAAGGCGATTGCCGGCGATATCGCGCAGCAATGGGGAGCCCTGGACACCGCCATCTTCAACGCGGGCACCTGCGAATACATCGATGCCCGGCAGTTTGAAGCGGCCATGGTCGAACGCGTGGTGCGCACCAACCTGCTGGCCAGCAGTTACTGCATCGAGCACGCATTGCCGCTGCTGCGCAAAGGTCATCAACCGCATCTGGTCGGCGTCGCCAGTGCGGTGACCTACCTGGCGCTGCCCCGCGCCGAAGCCTACGGCGCGTCGAAGGCCGGCCTGCGTTATCTGCTAGAAGCCCTGCGTCTGGATCTGGCCAGCGAAAACATCGACGTGACGGTGGTCAGCCCTGGATTCGTCGACACGCCGCTGACGCAGAAAAACGATTTCCCCATGCCGATGCGCTGGCCGGTCGAGAAGGCCGCCAAACATATCGCCAGCAAACTGGGGCGCAACAAACGCCCCTTGGATATCGCCTTTCCGGCGTTGTTCATCTTCAGCATGAGCTTGCTGGCCCTGCTCCCGGCACGCGCCCGACTGGCCCTCGGCAAACGCATGGCGCGCAACGAATCGTCGAATAAGGACGCGCAATGAAGATCGCAGTCATTGGCAGCGGGATCGCTGGCCTGACCAGTGCCTACCTGCTCAACCGCGCGCATGAGGTGACCGTGTTCGAGTCTTCGGACTGGATCGGCGGGCACACTCACACGGTGGACGTGCAGGTCGAGGGCCGCGCCTACGCCATTGACACCGGTTTCATTGTTTTCAACGACTGGACCTACCCCAATTTCATTCGCCTGCTAAGCCAGCTGGGTGTCGGCTTCAAGCCCGCCGAAATGAGCTTTTCGGTGCATGATCCGCGCACCGGCGTGGAATATAACGGCAACAACCTCAACAGCCTGTTCGCCCAGCGCAGCAATCTGCTGTCGCCACGGTTCTGGGGCATGCTGCGCGATATCCTGCGTTTCAATCGCCAATCGGTCGATGATCTGGAAAACCAGCGCATCGCGGCGGACACCACGCTGGGCGAATACCTGAAGACCGGCGGTTATGGCCAGCGCTTCATCGATCATTACATCGTGCCTATGGGCGCGGCGATCTGGTCGATGTCGCTGGCCGACATGCTCGGCTTCCCGTTGCAGTTCTTCGTGCGTTTTTTCAAGAATCACGGGCTGCTCTCGGTCACCCACCGCCCGCAATGGTGTGTGATTCAGGGCGGTTCCAGAAGTTATGTGGAACCGCTGACAGCCTCGTTCCGCGAGCGCATTCGTCTGTCGTGCCCGGTCACACGTGTCGAGCGTGACAGCGAAGGTGTGACGCTGCACAGCGCCATGGGCAGCGAACGTTTCGACAAGGTGGTGTTTGCCTGCCACAGCGATCAGGCCTTGGCCCTGCTGGCGCAGCCATCGAGTGCCGAGCAGTCGATTCTCGGTGCCCTGCGCTATGCCGAAAACGATGTGGTGCTGCACACCGACACGCGACTGCTGCCCAAGCGCAAACTGGCCTGGGCGAGCTGGAACTACCGCTTGGGCGGCGGCGAACAGCAGTCGGCCGCCGTTACCTATGACATGAACATTCTGCAAGGGATCGAGAGCGACACGACGTTCTGCGTCAGCCTCAACCAGACTGCCGCCATCGACCCGGCCAAAATCCTTGGCCGCTACCGCTATGCCCATCCGCAATACAGCCTCGGTGCGATCGCTGCACAGGCGCGCTGGGAGGAAATCAATGGGGTCGATCACACTTGGTACTGCGGTGCCTACTGGGCCAACGGTTTTCACGAAGACGGCGTGGTCAGCGGCCTGCGTGTCGCCCAGGCCTTTGGTGAAACGCTGTGAACAGCGCCCTCTACAGTGGCTGGATCAGCCACCGGCGGTTTGCACCGCGCGCCCATGAGTTCACCTATCGGATAGGCCTGCTCTATCTGGATCTGGATGAGCAGGACAGCGTGCTGGGGCTTTCCCCACTGGCAGGTCGGGGGCGTTTTGCGCCGTTCTCGTTTCGTGAGCGAGACTATCTGCCAGAGCTGACCGGGCAAGGGCTGACGCTCATCCAGGCGGTCCGCGAGCGGGTCGGCAAAGCGTTGGGCCGCATTCCGTCGGGTCGCGTCTGCCTGCTGACCCAGGCACGCAGTTGGGGCCTGTCGTTCAACCCGGTGAGTTTTTTCTACTGCCATGAGGCCGACGGCACACTGGCCGGCATTCTGTGTGAAGTCACCAATACCCCGTGGGGCGAGCGCTACAGCTACGTGCTGCCCGCCACCGGTGAAGGCCATCAGCATTTTGCCGTGGCAAAGGCCTTTCATGTTTCCCCGTTCCTGCCACGTGATCTCGAATACCGCATGAGCTTCAGCCAGCCCGCCGAACGGA
Organism: Pseudomonas cerasi; assembly: GCF_027983475.1. Lineage (NCBI taxonomy): Bacteria > Pseudomonadati > Pseudomonadota > Gammaproteobacteria > Pseudomonadales > Pseudomonadaceae > Pseudomonas > Pseudomonas cerasi. Next base: position 116,834 of record NZ_JAQJVM010000001.1, on the reverse strand, counting down.
TCGGTGTACACATGGCTGACTGGCAAGGCGAGCTGAAGATGTTTGACGCCACGCTCAATCTGACCCGCCAGAATCTGAACCGCAAGACGCTGCACCGCTATCTGATCGCTTATCCATGGATGACCGCGAAAACCTGTCTGGCCATTTATTGGCAGGCCATGCGCCTGCTGGTCAAACGCATACCCATCTTTTCCCATCAGGCCGCTGACGGCGAGTACCGTGCTGCCGCCGCGCAATCCAAGGACTCACTCCATGAAAAGCAGTAGCAGTAGTTTTTCTGCCAATCTGGGCACCAATGGTTTGACTGCCAACCTCTTGCGTCGAGGCGTGCTGCGGCAACTCGCAGGACTGCGTAACGGCCAGTTGGTAGTAATCGAACGGGGTGAGCGCCATGTGTTCGGCAAGAACGGCGCACTGATTCAGGCTGAAATCCACATTCTCGATTCGGCAGCCTGGGGCATGGTCGCCAGCAACGGTTCCATCGGTGCGGGTGAGGCCTTCATTCATGGCTACTGGACGACACCAGACCTGACGGCGGTGGTCCGGGTGTTTGTCAGCAATCTGGATGTGCTGGATGCGATGGAGGGCGGAATGGCACGCCTGACCCGCCCGCTGATTCATGCGCTGCACTGGCTCAACCGCAACACGCGCGAAGGCTCGCAGAAAAACATCGCGGCCCACTACGACCTGGGCAACACGCTGTTCGAGCAGTTTCTCGACCCGACGATGATGTATTCGGCCGCGCAGTTCCTCAGCGAAGACGACACGCTGGAACAGGCGCAGTTGAACAAGCTTGAGCGTATCTGCCAGAAACTTGCCTTGAAACCCACCGATCACCTGCTGGAAATCGGCACCGGCTGGGGGAGCATGGCTATTTACGCTGCGCAGCACTACGGCTGCCAGGTGACCACCACGACCCTGTCCAAAGAACAGTTCGCCTACACCGAGCGACGGCTGATCGAACTGGGCCTGCAGGATCGCGTGACGCTGCTGCTGACCGACTACCGTGACCTGACCGGTGAGTATGACAAGCTGGTGTCCATCGAGATGATCGAAGCGGTCGGCCATCGCTTTCTGCCCACGTACTTCAAGCAATGCGCGAACCTGCTGAAAAGCAACGGCATGATGCTGTTGCAGGCGATCACCATTCGCGAGCAGCGTTACGCACAGGCCAAACGCAATGTGGACTTCATCCAGCGTTACATTTTCCCCGGTGGCGCCCTGCCCTCGGTGGCGAAGATGCTCGACATCGTCGGCAGCGATACCGACATGAACCTGCTGCACATGGAAGATTTCGGCTTGCACTACGCACGCACCCTGCGCCTGTGGCACGACAACTTCAAAAACGCTCACGGCAAACTCGCTGAGCTGGGTTACGACGAGCATTTCCTGCGCCTGTGGGAGTTTTACCTGTGCTACTGCGAAGGCGGCTTCCTGGAGCGGACCATTGGCACCGCGCAACTGCTGCTCGCCAAGCCCGAAGCGCTGCGCGAACCCTTGCTTGGGCGCTTCAATGCTTAAATCCATCGCCAATGCGCTGTTGTTTCAGATCGGCTGGTTCGCCTGCGTACTGGGCGGCAACAGCTTCTGGCTGCTGATCGCCATCGGCGTCCTGGCGGTGCATTTTATGTGGATCAGCTCATGGGCAGCCGAAGGCCGGCTGATTCTGACCGTGACCTTGATCGGTATCGTGCTGGACAGTGCCTTGATGACACTCGGCGTTTTTGATTTCGGCACGGGCGGCTATCTCTTGCCGCTGTGGCTGGCGCTGTTGTGGGCGGTGCTGGGCACCACGCTCAATCATTGCCTGGCCTGGACGGCGAAGCCACTATGGCGCGCAGTCGTGCTGGGCGCTATTGGCGGCCCGATGTCGTACTATGCCGGCTCGCAACTGGCACAGGTCCATCTTCCCCTTGGAGTGTGGCCAGGCATGCTGGTGCTGGGCCTGGTCTGGGCGGGTGTATTTCCCCTGCTGCAATGGCTGGCAGCCCGCGCCGCCAGACACTCGGGAGAACCGCTCTGAACGCTACACTCATCCCGCTCGCAGAGATCCACGGCGAAGAACCCGCGGTCACGTGTTCGACCTGCGCAGCCTGCTGCTGCCAACTGGAAGTGATGCTGATCACCGATACGGGCGTGCCTGAGCGTTACATCGATACCGATGAGTGGGGTGGCGAGGTCATGTTGCGTCTGGATGACGGCTGGTGCGCTGCGCTGGATCGCAACACGATGATGTGTACGATCTACGAGAAACGCCCGTTGATCTGTCGTGAATTCGAAGCGGGTGCGGAAGATTGCCTGAACGAACGCAAAGGGATTGCGACGGCTTATCTCTGATCAGTGTTGCCTGGTTGATAACTATCGTTCCCACGCTCCGCGTGGTAATGCATTTCGTGACGCTCCGCGTCACACGGCGGTTCTTCGACATCAGGTGAATTGGTGCCCGACTCAGGTCACCTTTTCGCCCCTCGGCGAGTTACTTTGATAAGGCCAAAGTAACCAAAGCCTTTCGCTCCTGTTTCCGACCCGACTTCGTCGGGTTCCTTCGCCCTGACACTGATCCGGGGGCCGCCGCAACGGGCCATCCTTGGCCCGGTGCGGCTTGCTCGGCGTTCTGCCTCGCATCCCCCGGATCAGCGCCAGAACTCAGCCGTCACTAACGTCGCACTCTGCGTTGTCAGTGCCATCGCGATAAAAAAGCATTTTATGCGCAATGGCTTTGGGCAGGGCATTACGTTGTGCTGTAGCGAAGCGTTGGCACGAATGCCAGTCAAATCAGAACGGCATCTTGTAGTGCAGTGCGTAGCTTTCTATACCGTCGTTCGGCTCTTTGATGCCGGCGTTGGAGTAGTGGGTCGCACGGATACCGACTTCATGCCCGCCCGCGAAGCGCAGACCAAAACCGATACGGTCTTCGAAGTTGAAGGCAGAACCGAACTTGCGGTCTTCAACCTGGGTGTTGGAGAACACCGAGACGCCGATACCGGCTTCTACGTATGGCTTGACGTTGCCGTTGCCGAATTCGTAGACCAGAACCGGGGAGAACGACAGGCTGTGGTTATCCTTGTAGTCCTTGCCATCCCAATAGGTGTAAGCGCCATCCCAGTAGCCGGTCAAACGGCCGATGTCGCTTTGCAGCCAGGTTTTATCCCAATCGAATTGCACGCCCAGACGATAAGTCATGGTCGACTCGCCGGTCTGACCGACCGAAAACTCAACACCATCAGCCTGCGCGATTGAAGCTTGCCCTGCCAAAGCGGCCGCAATCACGGCCAGGCAAAAGAGTCTCTTCATGAGAAACGTCCTAAATATATTAAATTGTACGAAAAGTGTTGGAATTCATCAGCCGCTTTTATAGAAGCCGCGGAGGCGACGTTAGTTCACCCCAAAAGCGCCTTTTTTCACGTTTTTTTTACAAACGGAAGCTTCTCACATCGCCGACGTTTTGCGACAAAAAAGGTAGGATTTTTCTGAAATTGTCCGGTATGTCACTAGACCAATACACAGTGTCGCGCGCGACACCACTGGCAAGCAGGCCGGACCGTGCCAAAAGACGCTGCAGCTGTCGCGCCACTGCGGCTCCGGTGTCGATCAGGGTGATCGATTCGGGGAGCATTTGGCGCAGCAATGGCTTTAGGAACGGGTAGTGCGTGCAGCCCAGAATGATCGTGTCACAGCGCGCTGCCAGTAGCGGCTCTACATAGTGCTGCAGCAACTGACGGATTTGCGGGCTGACCAGATCGCCCGTTTCGATCAGTTCGACCAGCCCGGGGCAAGGCTGGGTCACGACCCGCACATCGTTGGCAAAACGGTCCAGCAAGGCCGCAAAGCGGGCGCTTTGTAGCGTTCCGGTGGTCGCCAGCACACCGACGACACCGCTGCGGGTCGCCTCGGCAGCCGGTTTGACCGCTGGCTCCATGCCTACAATCGGCCAGTCCGGGTAGCGCTGACGTATGTGCGACACACCTGCTGCCGTGGCCGTGTTGCAGGCGACGACCAGCGCCTTGGCACCCTGCTCGCGGAAAAACCCGGCAATCGTCAGGCACCGCTCGATGATGAATTCGGGAGTCTTTTCGCCGTAGGGAATGTGCCCGCAGTCCGCCAGATACAGCAGCGACTCGCTGGGCAACAGCTGACGGACTTCATTGAGCACTGACAGACCGCCAACCCCGGAATCAAAGATTCCGACCGGCGCATCGCTGCCATGGCTCATATGAACGTCAAGCATGCTCGCCCTGCACGCTGGCCGGACCACAGACGCTGCACGCCGGGTCTCGCTTGACCTTCAGTTCACGAAAACGCGTGCTCAAGGCGTCGATCAATAACAGTCGACCAACCATGGGTTCGCCAAAACCGGCCAGCAGCTTCAATGCTTCCAGCGCCTGCAGGCTGCCAACCAGACCGACCAGCGGCCCGATGACACCCGCCTCGCTGCAGGTCAGCTCGGCTTCGCTGCCATGCCCGTACAGACAATGGTAACAAGGGCTGTCCGCACGACGCGGATCGAACACCGACAACTGCCCTTCGAGCCGGATCGCCGCTCCGCTGACCAACGGCTTGCCGGCAGCGACACAGGCGGCATTGACCGCTTCGCGGGTGGCAAAATTATCCGAGCAATCCAGCACCAGATCGACAGCCTGCACCGCCGCGTCCAGTGAGTCGGTATCCAGCGCTGCGCGATGAGCGACAAGGGTGATCTCGGGATTGATCGCGCTGAGCCGGGCGATGGCCGAATTCACCTTGGCCTGCCCGATGCTCTGAGTGTCGTGGATGATCTGGCGTTGCAGGTTGGTCAGGTCGACGTGATCGAAATCCGCCAGATGCAGCTCACCAACCCCTGCGGCGGCCAGATACAGGGCCACCGGCGAGCCAAGCCCGCCGACGCCCACGATCAGCGCACGACTTTGCTTGAGTCTTAGCTGGCCGTCGATATCGACGTGTTGCAGCAGAATCTGGCGACTGTAGCGCAGCAGCTCCTGGTCACTCAGCACGGCTTGCATCCGAACGTGATGCGCTCATGCTCGCCCAGATCACGGCGCGTCTGAATACGCTCGAAGCCCTCGCGAATCAGCAGTTCACGCACCGCAGGCCCCTGATCGTAGCCGTGTTCCAGCAGCAGCCAGCCATCCGCGTTGAGGTGTGCAGGCGCCTGTTCGATGATCGTGCGCAAGTCATCCAGCCCGTCGGAACCGGCCACCAGCGCACTGCTCGGCTCAAAACGCACGTCACCAGCCGACAGATGCGGATCGGCGTCGGAGATGTACGGCGGATTGCTGATGATCAGGTCGAACTGTCGACCTTGCAGGCCACTGAACCAGTGACTTTCGAAGACTTCGGCGTTATTCAGCTGCAAGCGCTGCCGGTTGCGTTCGGCCAGGGCAACGGCCTCTGGCACACGGTCAACCGCGGTGACCTTCCATTGCTGGCGTTCGTTGGCCAGCGCCAGCGCAATCGCGCCGGTGCCGGTGCCGAGGTCCAGCACCTGAGCGGGTGCGAAGGCAGGCACCAGTTCCAGAGCGGCCTCGACCAGCATTTCGGTCTCGGGACGCGGGATCAACGTGTGCGGCGCGACTTCCAGATCAAGCTTCCAGAAGCCCTGCTGGCCGAGAATGTAAGCGACCGGCTCGCCCTTGCGGCGGCGCTCCATGTAACCAGCGAATGCCACCGCGGCTTCGGTGCTGACGATGCGCTCGGGCCAGGTGTGCAGAAAACTGCGCGGTTTGCCCAGCGCTGCCGCGAGCAGCAACTCGGCATCAAGGCGTGCAGTCGGTGAATCGGGAAGCTCGGCGCTTCTGAGTACACTTGCGATGATGGTCATTTACTCACCCAGTGCCGCAAGTTGATCAGCCTGATATTCAGCGAGTAGCGGCTCTATCACTGCATCGACCCCGCCCGCCAGAACTTCATCCAGCGAATACAAAGTCAGGTTCACGCGGTGATCCGTCACTCGCCCCTGAGGGAAATTATACGTACGTATGCGCTCGGAACGATCGCCCGAGCCGACCAGCAGCTTGCGTTCGCTAGCGATGGCATTGGCCGCCGCGCTGGTCTGCTGATCATTCAGTTTGGCAGATAGCCAGGACATTGCCCGGGCTCTGTTCTTGTGCTGCGAACGCTCTTCCTGGCACTCGACGACAATACCCGACGGCAAGTGGGTAATGCGGATCGCCGAGTCGGTCTTGTTGACGTGCTGACCACCGGCACCCGAAGAACGATAGGTGTCGACCCGCAGGTCGGCAGGGTTGATCTCGATCGCCTGCTGCTCGTCAGGCTCCGGCAACACCGCCACCGTACAGGCAGAGGTATGAATACGGCCCTGGGATTCGGTCTCCGGCACACGCTGCACACGGTGCGCGCCGGACTCGAATTTCAGCTTGCCATAGACGCTGTCACCCTCAACACGCGCGATGACTTCCTTATAGCCGCCATGCTCGCCTTCGTTTTCGGACAGGATCTCGACCCGCCAGCCACGCCGCTCGGCGTAACGCGAATACATGCGGAACAGGTCGCCGGAGAAGATCGCCGCTTCATCGCCGCCGGTGCCCGCGCGGATTTCCAGAAACACGTTACGACCGTCGTTCGGGTCCTTGGGCAACAGCATGCGCTGCAATTGCGCTTCCAGCTCGACCAATTGCTGCTTGGTTTCGCGAACTTCCTCGACGGCCATTTCACGCATGTCCGGATCGCTGTCCTTGAGCAGCGCCTGTGCGCCCTCCAGGTCACCCTGCACCCTGAGCAACTGCGCGTAGAGCGCAACGACCGGCTCCACTTCAGCGTATTCACGGGAATAGGCGCGAAAGCGTGTCTGATCGCTGATGACTTCCGCGTCGCCGAGCAGCGCGGTCAGTTCCTCGAAACGGTCGCTGAGCACATCCAGCTTATTGAGCAGTGAAGCTTTCATTGCGGGGTTTTATCCGTCGAGCCCTCACCGAGGGCAAATAGTTCCTGGGCCATGGCCAGCGCATCGACGCGACCTTCGGCAGACAGCTTCTTGAGCTGCACGCTCGGTGCATGCAGCAATTTGTTGGTCAGGCCACGCGCCAGCTGGATCAGTACGTCCTCGGCATTGCTGCCGTTGGCCAGCATACGTTGCGCCTTGCTCAGTTCTTCGTCACGCAGCCGTTCGCTTTGCTGACGATAGGCACGCAGCACATCGACTGCGGCCAGTTCGCGCAGGCGCGACATGAAGTCCTCGGCACCCACGCTGACCAGTTGCTCGGCGGCCAGCGCCGCGCCCTGACGGCTCTTGAGGTTCTCTGCCACTACTTCATGCAGGTCATCAACGCTGTACAGGTAAACATCGTCCAGCTCGCCGACTTCAGGCTCGATATCCCGCGGTACGGCGATATCGACCATGAAAATCGGTTTGTGCTTGCGCAGCTTCAGCGCACTTTCCACGGCGCCCTTGCCCAGAATCGGCAACTGACTGGCCGTCGAGCTGATCACGATGTCGCTGTTGACCAGTTCCGCCGGGATGTCCGACAGCAGCACCGCGTGCGCGCCGAACTCGGCGGCGAGCATGCTGGCGCGTTCCAGCGTACGGTTGGCGACCACGATACGCTTGACGCCCAGATCATGCAGATGCCGGGCGACCAGCGTAATGGTCTCGCCTGCACCGATCAACAAGGCCTGGCTGCGTTGCAGGTCACTGAAAATCTGTTTCGCCAGGCTGACTGCGGCAAAGGCCACAGAGACCGGGTTCTCGCCGATGGCGGTGTCGGTACGCACCTGTTTGGCGGCGCTGAACGTCGCCTGGAACAGTCGACCGAGCAATGGCCCGACCGTGCCGGCTTCGCGGGCAACCGCGTACGCGGACTTCATCTGGCCGAGAATCTGCGGCTCGCCGAGCACCAGCGAATCGAGCCCCGAGGCGACACGCATCATGTGCCGCACGGCAGCGTCATCTTCGTGCACGTAAGCACTGGCACGCAGTTCTTCAAGACTGAGGTGATGATAATCGGCGAGCCAGGCAAGAATACTGTCCGCGCCGAGGTGCTCGTGTTCGATGTACAACTCGCTGCGGTTGCAGGTCGAGAGGATCGCAGCCTCTCGGCTTTCCGTCAGTTGGCAGAGCTGCTGCAATGCCTCGACCAGCTGTTCCGGGGTAAATGCCACACGCTCGCGAACGTCGACCGAGGCGGTCTTATGGTTGATACCGAGTGCAAGGAAGGCCATTCAGGGTCGCAGGTGGTGACGTGAAGCCGGTAATTGTCCTACTTCGATAAGCTCAGAACAACCACCACATATTATTGTCCCACTACAATCGCTCGTCGCAGACCGTGCTTTCGGGTCCGCGACACTGCAAACACACGCATTGCATCAGTTTTTCCGACGGCTGTGGGTTTTGCCAACAGCCTTGTGTCATGATGCTCACACCGCAGGTAAGCCGCCCTTCTTATATATGAATAGATCCTCCGCGTTGTTCCTTGCTCTCGCCTTTCTGGGCGGCTGTCAGTCCATGACTCCCGCCTCGTCACAGCCTGTGCCCGCTCAAAAGGACGCCCCGCCCGCGCCTGAAGCCAAGCCGCAGGTCTATGGCTCGTTCACTCAGGACACCCTGGTCAGCCTGTTGAGTGCGGAGCTGGCTGGCCAGCGCAACCGCTTCGACATCGCCCTGGACAACTACGTGACCCAGGCGATCAAGACCCAGGACCCAGGAGTCTCGGAGCGCGCTTATCAGATTGCCGAGTACATGGGTGCCGATCAGTCGGCGCTGGATACCGCATTGATCTGGGCGAGGAACGCACCGGGCAATCTTGAAGCGCAACGCGCCGCAGCCATTCAACTGGCGCGCGCCGGGCGTTACGACGATTCGCTGGTGTACATGGAAAGAGTCCTGCAAGGCCAGGGCGACACGCACTTCGATTTCCTGGCCCTGTCGGCGGCCGAAACAGATCCGGACACCCGCAATGGTCTGCTCAAGAGCTTTGACCGATTGCTGGGCAAATACCCGAACAACGGTCAGCTGATTTTCGGCAAGGCGCTGTTGCTGCAACAGAACGGCGATTCCGAACAGTCGCTGAAACTGCTCGAAGACAATCCGCCTAAAGAAGGTGAAATCGCGCCGATCCTGCTGCACGCCCGCCTGCTGCAAAGCATGAACCGAGGCAAGGAAGCGGTGCCCCTGCTGGAAAAAAGCATCAAGAAATACCCCGACGACAAGCGCCTGCGCCTGACCTATGCGCGCATGCTCGTCGAGCAGAACCGCATGGAAGACGCGAAAGTGCAGTTTGCCGCACTCTTGCAGCAGTATCCGGATGACGACGAGCTGCGCTTCTCGCTGGCCCTGGTGTGCCTTGAAGCCAAGGCCTGGGACGAAGCGGCGGGCTATCTGGAAGAACTGATCGCCCGTGGCGCGCATGTCGATTCAGCGCACTTGAATCTGGGCCGCATCCACGAAGAGCGCGATGACCCGCAAAGCGCGCTCAACGAATACGCTCAGGTAGGCCCCGGCCCGGACTTCCTGGCGGCGCAATTGCGCCAGGCCGATATTCTGGTCAGCAACGGCAACGGTGCCGAAGCCGCCAAACGGCTGTCCGAAGCCCGCGCCGAAGAGCCCGATTATGCCGTGCAGCTGTACCTGATCGAAGCCGAAACCCTGACCAGCAATGATCAACTGGATCGTGGCTGGCAGGTATTGAATCAGGCGCTCAAGCAATACCCGGATGACGCCAACCTGCTGTATACCCGCGCCATGCTGGCTGAAAAACGCAATGATCTGGCGCAGATGGAAAAAGACCTGCGGACCATCATCAAGCGCGAGCCGGAAAACGCCATGGCGCTGAATGCGCTGGGCTACACCCTTTCCGATCGGACCACGCGTTATAGCGAAGCCCGCGAACTGATCGAAAAAGCTCACCAGATCAGCCCTGACGATCCGGCAGTGCTCGACAGCCTTGGCTGGGTGAACTACCGCCTGGGCAATCTGGACGATGCCGAGCGCTACCTGCGTCAGGCACTCGAGCGCTTCCCCGACCACGAAGTCGCCGCTCACCTGGGCGAAGTACTCTGGGCCAAGGGCGAGCAGCGCGAAGCCAAAAAAGTCTGGGCCAAGGCCCTGGAACAACAACCCGACAGCACCGTCCTGCGCAGCACACTGCGACGCTTGACCGGATCAGAGACCCTTTGACGTTATGTTTTTGCGCCATGTAATCGTATTCAGCCTCATCGCCCTGCTCACCGGCTGCGCCGGCCTCACCTCCCGCGAAGCCGTTCAGGGCAAGGGTGACCCCGCGCAATGGCGCGAGCACAAACAACAACTGAGCAGCCTCGATGGCTGGCAGATCAACGGAAAAGTCGGTATCCGCGCGCCGAAAGACTCCGGCAGCGGCACCCTGTTCTGGCTGCAACGCCAGGATTACTACGATATCCGCCTGTCCGGCCCGCTCGGCCGTGGTGCAGCGCGGCTGACCGGCAGGCCCGGCGCCGTGGTGCTCGAAGTCGCCAATCAGGGCCGCTACGAAGCCACCTCGCCAGAATCACTGCTGCAGGATCAACTGGGCTGGAAGCTGCCCGTGTCCCACCTCGTATGGTGGGTACGCGGTCTGCCGGCACCGGACAGCAAAAGCAACGTGACACTTGATGGCGACAACCGGCTGGCCAGCCTTGAACAGGATGGCTGGCAGGTGGAATACCTCAGTTACGTCGAGCAGAACGGTTATTGGCTGCCAGAGCGCGTCAAGCTGCACGGGCAGGACCTGGATGTCACGCTGGTCATCAAGGACTGGCAGCCTCGCAAACTGGGGCAATGACCATGAGCACGCCAAAACTGGTTTTGCCTGCCCCGGCAAAACTCAATCTCATGCTGCACATTCTGGGACGTCGCCCTGACGGCTATCACGAACTGCAGACGCTGTTTCAGTTTCTCGATTACGGCGACGAACTGGGTTTTACCGTTCGCGAAGATGGCGAGATTCGCCTGCAGACCGATGTTCCCGGCGTTCCGCATGACAGCAACCTGATCGTCAAAGCTGCCCGAGCCCTGCAAAAACAGTCCGGTTGCACACTGGGCATGGATATCTGGCTGGAAAAACGCCTGCCCATGGGTGGCGGTATCGGCGGCGGCAGCTCGGATGCAGCGACCACCCTGCTGGCCCTGAATCATTTGTGGCAGCTCGGTTGGGATGAGGATCGTCTGGCGCAACTGGGGCTGACGCTGGGCGCCGATGTACCGGTTTTTGTGCGTGGACATGCCGCTTTTGCTGAGGGCGTCGGCGAAATTCTCACCCCGGTGGACCCGGAAGAACCGTGGTATTTGGTGCTCGTTCCGCAAGTCGCTGTAAGTACAGCAGAAATTTTTTCAGATCCGTTGTTGACACGCGACACGCCGCCCATTAAAGTGCGCCCCGTTCCCAAGGGAAACAGTCGAAATGACTGTAAGGCGGTTGTAGAGAGGCGTTACCCAGAAGTACGTAACGCTTTGAATTTGTTAGGTAAATTTACCGAAGCAAAATTAACCGGAACTGGAAGTTGTGTGTTTGGGGCCTTCCCAAACAAAGCTGAAGCTGATAAAGTCTCGGCCCTTCTTACAGAGACCCTTACGGGGTTCGTAGCGAAAGGAAGCAACATCTCGATGTTGCATCGTAAGCTGCAAATTCTGTAGCAGGAATTGAGTGCCAGGCACTCGATTGATTCAATACAGGGGCGTCGCCAAGCGGTAAGGCAGCAGGTTTTGATCCTGCCATGCGTTGGTTCGAATCCAGCCGCCCCTGCCATTTTCTATACTCATCCAGGTTACCCTCAGCCTCTAGGTACTGCGCGTGTCCAAGATGATGGTCTTTACGGGGAATGCCAACCCCGATCTCGCTCGGCGTGTAGTACGTCAGCTGCATATCCCACTGGGTGATGTTTCTGTTGGAAAATTTTCCGACGGTGAAATCAGCACTGAGATTAATGAAAACGTCCGCGGTAAAGACGTCTTTATCATTCAGCCGACCTGCGCACCCACGAACGACAACCTGATGGAACTCGTCGTGATGGCTGATGCCTTCCGTCGCTCCTCAGCGTCCCGAATCACTGCTGTGATTCCCTACTTTGGTTATGCCCGCCAGGATCGCCGTCCGCGCTCCGCACGTGTTGCAATCAGCGCAAAAGTTGTCGCTGACATGCTGACCGTGGTGGGAATCGATCGTGTACTCACGGTTGATCTTCATGCTGACCAGATTCAGGGCTTCTTCGACATTCCGGTAGATAACATCTACGGCTCCCCCGTTCTGGTGGATGACATCGAAGATCAGCGCTTTGAAAACCTGATGATCGTTTCCCCGGATATCGGCGGTGTCGTGCGTGCACGTGCTGTCGCCAAGTCCCTGGGTGTCGATCTCGGGATCATCGACAAACGCCGTGAGAAAGCCAATCACTCCGAAGTGATGCATATCATTGGTGATGTCGAAGGGCGTACCTGCATTCTGGTTGATGACATGGTCGATACCGCCGGCACGCTGTGCCACGCGGCCAAGGCCCTGAAAGAGCATGGTGCTGCCAAGGTCTTCGCCTACTGCACACACCCTGTGCTGTCGGGTCGGGCGATCGAAAACATTGAAAATTCCGTGCTGGACGAACTGGTGGTGACCAACACCATCCCGTTGTCCGCCGCCGCTCAAGCCTGTGGCCGTATCCGTCAACTGGATATTGCCCCGGTAGTCGCCGAAGCGGTTCGCCGCATCAGCAACGAAGAATCGATCAGCGCGATGTTCCGTTAACTGACATCACGCAGACGAAAAGCGCCCCGCCCTGACATCCGGTCAGGGCGGGGCTTTTTTGCCCATACCATCCGAGCGCTGGTCGCAAACGCAACGGTGGATGTGGTTAATTTGGAGATACAACATGAACGAATTTACCCTGAATGCAGAACAGCGTTCCGACCTGGGGAAAGGTGCGAGCCGCCGCCTGCGTCGTCTCGCTAGCCTGGTTCCAGCTGTCGTCTACGGTGGCGACAAAGCCCCCGAGTCCATCAGCATGCTGGCCAAGGAAGTTGCCAAACTGCTGGAAAACGATGCGGCCTACAGCCACATCATCGAGCTGAACGTTGGTGGCAAGAAGCAAAACGTCATCATCAAGGCGCTGCAACGTCACCCGGCCAAAGGCCACGTGATGCACGCTGACTTCGTGCGCGTTATTGCCGGCCAGAAACTGACCGCAATCGTGCCGATCCACTTCCTGAACGAAGAAGCTCCGGTCAAGAAAGGCGGCGAGATCTCGCACACTACCACTGAACTGGAAGTGACCTGCCTGCCGAAAGACCTGCCAGAGTTCATCGAAGTTGATCTGGGCACGCTGGAAGTAGGTGACAACGTTCACCTGTCCGAACTGAAAGCCCCTAAAGGCGTTGAGTTCGTCGCTTTGGCACACGGTACTGACCTGGCAATCGCCAACGTCCACGCACCGCGTATCGTCAAAGACGAAGAAGAAGGTGAAGCTGAAGAAGGCGCTGCCGAGTAATTCATTACTTGGTAACGTCGGAGTTGCTCAGGAGACATCGCGAGCGATAGCAGGCAAAGCGGGCGAGATCGCTGAGTTTACATCATGGTAAATGAGCAGTTTTCGTCCACATTGCCGCTGTCGTCAGCGGTTCAACCCTCAACTCCAAAGGAAGAGCCCCTGTCGTGACCGCCATACAACTGATCGTGGGCCTGGGAAATCCAGGCGCCGAATACGAACAGACCCGGCATAACGCAGGGGCTTTTTTTGTTGAGCGTATTGCTGCAGCGCAACGAGTCAATCTCGTTCCCGAGCGCAAATTCTTTGGCCTGACCGGGCGCTTCACGCACCAGGGTCAGGATGTTCGTCTGCTGATTCCCACCACTTACATGAACCGCAGCGGCCAGGCTGTCGCGGCACTCGCCGGCTTTTATCGCATCCCGGTCGAGTCGATTCTGGTGGCGCATGACGAACTTGACCTGCCTCCAGGCGTCGCCAAACTCAAAGTGGGCGGCGGCCATGGCGGTCATAACGGGCTGCGCGACATCATTGCGCAGCTCGGCAATCAGAACACATTCCATCGCTTGCGGCTTGGCATTGGCCACCCGGGCGATGCCAGCAAGGTATCCGGCTTTGTCCTGGGTCGAGCGCCACGCGCCGAACAGGAAAAACTGGACGCCAGTATCGACTTTGCCCTCGGCGTGCTGCCGGATATCTTCGCCGGTGAATGGAACCGGGCGATGAAAAACCTGCACAGCCAGAAGGCCTGACATCACTCGAGGGGAAACACCATGGGATTCAATTGCGGCATCGTCGGCCTGCCTAACGTCGGCAAGTCCACCCTGTTCAACGCCCTGACCAAATCTGGTATCGCGGCCGAGAACTTCCCCTTCTGCACCATCGAACCGAACAGCGGCATCGTGGCCATGCCCGACCCGCGTCTGGCGGCCTTGGCAGCCATCGTCAACCCGAAACGCATCCTGCCGACCACCATGGAGTTCGTCGACATCGCAGGCCTTGTGGCAGGCGCTTCGAAGGGCGAAGGCCTGGGCAACAAGTTTCTCGCCAACATCCGCGAGACCGACGCCATCGCCCACGTGGTGCGCTGCTTTGAAGACGAGAACGTGATTCACGTTTCCAACAGCGTCGACCCCAAGCGCGATATCGAGATCATCGATCTGGAACTGATCTTCGCCGACCTCGACAGCTGCGAGAAGCAACTGCAAAAGGTCACCCGCAACGCCAAGGGCGGCGACAAGGACGCAGTGGTCCAGAAAGGCCTGCTTGAGCAGTTGATTGCACACTTCAGCGAAGGCAAGCCTGCACGCAGCCTGATGAAGAGCATGAGCAACGACGAGAAGGCCACCATCCGTGGCTTCCACCTGCTGACCACCAAGCCGGTCATGTACATCGCCAACGTCGCCGAAGACGGTTTCGAGAACAACCCGCTGCTGGACGTGGTCCGCGCCATCGCCGAAGAAGAAGGCGCAATGCTGGTGCCGGTCTGCAACAAGATCGAAGCCGAAATCGCCGAGCTCGATGACGGCGAAGAAAAAGACATGTTCCTCGAAGCCCTGGGCCTCGAAGAACCCGGCCTGAACCGCGTAATTCGCGCTGGCTACGAAATGCTCCACCTGCAGACCTACTTCACCGCAGGCGTCGAAGAAGTCCGCGCCTGGACCGTCCGTGTCGGTGCCACCGCACCACAAGCCGCAGGCGTGATCCACACCGACTTCGAAAAAGGCTTCATCCGCGCCGAAGTGGTGGCGTATGACGACTTCATCCAGTTCAAGGGTGAGTCAGGCGCCAAGGAAGCCGGGAAGTGGCGTCTGGAAGGCAAGGAATACATCGTCAAGGACGGTGATGTGATGCATTTCAGGTTTAACGTGTAAACCAAAGGAAGCGTCCGGCGGGATCTCGGCAAGTGCAGATCCCCCTATCACGAAAGCCCCATTATCTGGGGCTTTCGCGTTTTTATGCACGGCCATGCTCAAGCGCTCCACCCTATCGCAGGCACCCTCAAATTTTTGATGGGGATGTCTGTTTTTCTATGTAAAATGTCGTTTTTAACCGTCGCTCATCCACGTCATTTAAACATTCACGTTTAACGCAGCAGATGTCTGAAAGGCGGCAGCCGATTAGCGATTGTTTCCACGGACCGGGCAGAGCCTTGTCATAACCCAAGGTAGATACTCTTTTGAAGATCTTAGTAACAGGCGGTGCAGGCTTCATCGGTTCGGCGGTCATCCGGCACATCATTGCCAACACAACCGACTCCGTCGTTAACGTCGACAAACTGACCTATGCAGGCAATCTAGAATCGCTGCAGTCAGCTGATCAAAGCGAGCGCTACGCGTTTGAGCATGTCGATATCTGCAACCGCGAAGACGTGGATCGGGTTTTCAAAGAGCATCAGCCCGATGCCGTGATGCACTTGGCGGCCGAATCGCATGTTGATCGCTCGATCACTGGCCCTTCGGAGTTTATCCAGACCAACATCATCGGCACCTATACCCTGCTTGAATCTGCGCGTGGCTACTGGAGCCAGCTGGACGAAGCACGCAAGGCCAACTTCCGCTTTCATCACATTTCCACCGATGAAGTGTACGGCGACCTGGAAGGTCCGGAAGATCTCTTCACCGAGACAACCCCTTACCAGCCAAGCTCACCCTACTCGGCCAGCAAGGCCAGCTCCGACCACCTGGTACGCGCCTGGAGCCGCACTTACGGCCTGCCTACTCTGGTGACCAACTGCTCCAACAATTACGGCCCGTGCCATTTCCCCGAGAAGCTGATCCCGCTGATCATTCTCAATGCGCTGGAAGGCAAACCGCTGCCTATCTACGGCAAAGGTGATCAGGTTCGTGACTGGCTCTACGTAGAAGACCACGCCCGCGCATTGTACAAAGTCGTCACCGAAGGCGAAATCGGCGAGACCTATAACATCGGTGGTCACAACGAGAAGCAGAACCTCGAAGTGGTCAACACTGTCTGCGCCCTGCTCGACCAACTGCGTCCGGACTCAGCCCATCGCCCGCATGCCAGCCTGATCACTTATGTGCAGGACCGCCCGGGCCATGACCTGCGCTACGCTATTGATGCCAGCAAGATTCAGCGCGAGCTGGGCTGGGTGCCGGAAGAAAGCTTCGAATCCGGCATCCGCAAAACGGTGCAGTGGTATCTCGATAACCCCGAGTGGGTTGCTCATGTAAAGAGCGGAAGCTACCAGCAATGGATCGACAAGAACTACACAGCGCGCGCCGATAAATGATGAAGATTCTTCTGCTGGGCAAAAACGGCCAGGTGGGTTGGGAGTTGCAACGTTCACTCGCTGTAGTGGGTGAAGTAGTGGCTCTTGACCGCCATACCGTATCGACGGCCTATGGCGACCTTTGTGGCGATCTGTCTGACCTGGAAAGCCTGCGCAATACCATTCGCAGCGTGAAACCTCAGGTTATCGTCAACGCCGCAGCCTATACCGCTGTCGACAAGGCTGAAACAGAGCGCGAGCTCGCGCATACGGTCAATGCCCTGGCCAGCCAGGTCCTGGCAGAAGAAGCGCGCACGCTGGACGCCCTGTTGGTTCATTACTCGACCGACTATGTGTTCGACGGTTCGGGCGACACCGCCTGGAAAGAAAGCGATGCGGTGTCGCCGGTCAACTATTACGGCGCAACCAAACTTGAAGGCGAGCGACTTATCGCTGCCTCAGGCTGCAAGCACCTGATCTTCCGTACCAGCTGGGTTTACGCGGCACGTGGCAACAACTTTGCCAAAACCATGTTGCGCCTTGCAAAAGATCGCCCGACGCTCAATGTGATCGCCGATCAGATTGGAGCGCCTACAGGTGCGGAGTTGCTGGCCGACATAGCAACGGCAGCCCTGCTTCAAACGCTGGCGAAGCCGGAGCTTTGTGGCATCTACAACCTGGCACCTGCCGGCGAAGTGTCATGGCATGCCTACGCGCAGTATGTGATTGATTTGGCCCGCGCCAACGGGGAACCCCTGGCGGTAGAAACGATCAATCCCATCGGCACGATCGAATACCCTACACCCGCGCAACGCCCTCTGAATTCGCGTCTGAACACAGAAAAGCTGCGCCACAATTTTTCTCTGCACCTGCCTGACTGGCAAAGTGGTGTAGCCCGAATGCTCATGGAAACTCTGAACAAATGACCACCATTAATCGTAAAGGCATCATCCTGGCCGGCGGCTCGGGCACTCGTCTGCACCCGCTCACCCTTGGCGTATCCAAGCAGATGCTGCCTATCTACGACAAGCCGATGATTTTTTACCCTCTTTCAGTGCTGATGCTGGCGGGGATGCGTGAAGTCCTGATCATCTCGACACCAGAAGACTTGCCAAGCTTCCGCAAGCTGCTGGGTGATGGCAGCCAATACGGTATTCAGCTGACTTATGCTGAACAACCTACCCCTGACGGCCTGGCACAGGCGTTCATCATCGGCGAAGAGTTCATCGGTGAAGATCCTTGCTGCCTGATTTTGGGCGATAACATCTTCTACGGTCAGCACTTCTCCGACAACCTGCGCTCGGCCAGCCAGCAGACCAGCGGCGCTACGGTCTTCGGCTATCACGTTTCCGATCCTGAGCGCTTTGGTGTTGTCGAGTTCGACGAAACCGGTCGCGCCTTGAGCATCGAAGAGAAGCCTGCAGCACCGAAGTCGAGCTATGCAGTAACCGGCCTGTACTTCTACGACAACCAGGTCGTCGAAATCGCGAAGAGCATCAAGCCTTCCGAACGTGGCGAGCTGGAAATCACTGATGTAAACCGTGCCTACCTCGAGCAGAAGAGCCTGACCGTAGAAATTCTCGGTCGTGGCTTTGCGTGGCTGGACACAGGTACTCATGAGTCGCTGTTGGAAGCGAGCCATTTCGTGCACACCATCGAGCAGCGTCAGGGCTGGAAAGTTGCCTGCCTGGAAGAGATCGCCTACACCAACGGCTGGATCACGGCCGCTCAGTTGGGCGAACAGGCTCAGAAGCTGAAGAAGACCGGCTACGGCCAGTATCTGCAGAAGTTGCTGGATCTGGGCTCGTTCTAAGACTGCAAACCTCTATCCAATACCGCAAGGCTGCGAACAGTATGTCATCTGCTTTTCCCACGGTAGCCGTGCTGTTGGCAGCCTATAACGGTATGGCGTGGATAGAGGCGCAACTTGATTCAATCCTGAAGCAGAAAAACGTCTGCGTCAGCGTGTTCATCAGTGTCGATACCTCCACGGACGGCACTGAAGCATGGTGTGCCGACTACGCTCAGCACCATGCGAGTATCTCCCTGCTGCCGCCTGCCGGACGATTTGGCGGAGCGTCACGCAACTTCTTTCGCTTGATCCGGGATGTCGACTTCTCGACATTCGATTACGTAGCGTTCTCAGATCAGGATGATATCTGGCACCCGGACAAGCTTCAGCGCGCCGTAGCGGCTTTGGCGCCGGGTCATCATGATGCCTATTCCAGCAATGTCACCGCATTCTGGCCTGATGGTCAGCGCGTACTGCTGGATAAGGCTCAGCCTCAGGTCCAGTGGGACTATCTGTTCGAAGCTGCAGGCCCCGGCTGCACCTATGTGTTGAATCGCCGGCTTGCAGATGCCTTCAAGTCATCCCTCCTTTCCCACTGGGATGCAGCTCAGGCCGTCAGCCTGCACGACTGGTACTGTTACGCATTTGCTCGCAGTCACGGCTTCCGATGGCTTATCGATCCGGTTTCCGGCATGGACTACCGTCAACATGCCAACAACCAGGTTGGAGCCAATACCGGACTTGCTCCACTCATCAGTCGACTGAAAAAGATTGCTGACGGATGGTGGGCCGGGCAGGTATTGCTCATTGGCCGTTTGACCGGAAACAACCAACTGCATACTGCGGGGAAGCACGGGAGTACGCGGCTGTCGTTCCTGAAACTCGCTTTCAAGGCACCGCAATGCCGCAGGAGACCGCGAGACAAGATTTTCTTCGTTATTGCGTGCCTGGCAGCAATGCTAAGCAAGCGTTGACCGTCAAATAACCACTCGTACCCTATCAGGCCCAGCCAGAGCGATATAGCCTGATTAAACCAGTGGTCAGGCATCGCAACCTTCTGAAAATACTGGTTTTCAACATCTGCGCCCAAAGCCAGAGAGGACTTCAGCCGCCGCATGGCCAGGCATCGGTCACAGCACCGAAACCGCTTAATTTCGCTGGGCACCGAATGTTCTCCGGCGGCGGCTTATGTTAATGTGCAGGCCTTTGTTTTCGGTATCAAAAGCGCAAAGAAGCCGGTGTAACCGGGGTGAGCGGAACCAGCCTCGGAAGGTGGGGTCACTTGTACCGCCCAACCAAGGATGACAAGGCTCCAGTCACCCATACGGCCATGAGCTCAGATACCGGACGCGCTTCAATTCGTAAAACCGTCCTGCCATGAAGACCTTGTGTTGCTCATCGTCGGAACCTACGTCGGAAAACTACAAATAGACGATGCATGCCCCGCGCGCCCCAGTCATAACAGAACTACCCCCCTTATCCAGCGCAGACATTTTCCGCCCAGGTGGACAGTCTATGGCGCACCCGACGCCCATGAGCCTCGATATCGTAAAACGCGTTTTAATGGCGCAATCAAATTTCATGGCGCAGGCTTTTTTCAACACACGCCTGCCCCAGCCAGGGCCTTATGAGCAGACCCTGATGAGCATCCCGGAGATACGTTACCTATGAATGCAACACGCCTCGCCATTCCAGACGTCATCGTATTTGAGCCCAAGGTTTTCGGAGACGATCGCGGTTTTTTCTTTGAAAGCTTCAACCAGAAGGCATTCGAAGAGGCCGTTGGGCGTTCTGTAACGTTCGTTCAGGACAACCATTCGCGTTCGGTGAAGGGCGTTCTTCGCGGTTTGCATTACCAAATTCAACAGCCACAGGGCAAGCTGGTCCGAGTCACCGTCGGAGAAGTCTTTGACGTTGCGGTCGACCTGCGCAAGAGCTCCCCTACGTTCGGCAAATGGGTAGGACTGCATCTCACCGCCGAAAACAAAAAACAACTGTGGATTCCGGAAGGCTTTGCCCACGGCTTCGTTGTACTGTCCGAAAGCGCCGAGTTCCTTTACAAGACCACCGATTACTGGGCGCCTGAACATGAGCGCAGCCTTGCCTGGAACGACACCACTGTGGGCATCGACTGGCCATTCGGCGAAGCGCCCTCTCTGTCCGCTAAAGATCAGAAAGCCGTCGTATTCGAAGACGCCGAGGTGTTCGCTTAATGAACCCTCATAAAACCCCCTCGGCAGGCCCTTTACGGCTCGTCAGTAGCCTGTGGACCAACCGCTCATTGATCTCGCAAATGACCAAGCGAGAAGTCATTGGGCGCTACCGTGGCTCGGTGATGGGCCTGGCGTGGTCATTCTTCAATCCGGTTTTGATGCTGGCGGTATATACCTTCGTGTTCTCTGAAATCTTCAGCGCGCGTTGGGTCGGAGTCGATACCGGCAAAGGCGGCTTCGCTATTCTGCTGTTCGTCGGGATGATCGTGCATGGCTTGTTTGCAGAGTGTGCGAACAGAGCACCTTCTTTGGTGATGAGTAACAGCAATTACGTCAAGAAGGTGGTGTTTCCTCTGGAGATTTTGCCGGTTATCACCTTGGGTTCGGCGCTCTTCCACAGTTGCATCAGCCTTATTGTGCTGGTGATCGCACAACTGTTGATCTCGCACACGCTTTTCTGGACGGCGCTGTTGTTTCCGCTGATTCTGGTGCCGCTCATTCTCGGCACACTGGGTATCAGCTGGTTTCTCGCATCCCTGGGTGTGTACTTGCGCGACGTCGCGCAGGTCATTACGGTTCTGACAACCGTTCTGCTGTTTCTGTCGCCGGTTCTTTACCCGGTGGCGGCGCTTCCTGAAGTCTATCGCCCCTGGCTGCAGATGAACCCGCTTACCTACATTATCGAAGAGAGCCGTAGCGTACTGCTGTTCGGCAACCTCCCGCATTGGGACAGCCTGGGTATCGCCATCGTGATTGGCGCGGTAATTGCTGTCATGGGGTTCTGGTTTTTCCAAAAAACACGTAAAGGATTCGCTGATGTCATCTGATCAACCGGTTATCAGCGTACAAAACGTCTCGAAGTGTTTTTACACGTATGACAAGCCACACGACCGCTTGAAACAAGCCTTGGTACCTAGAATTCAGCGCTGGTCAGGGCAGCCGACCACTACCTATGGCAAGGAGTTCTGGGCCCTGCGCGACGTCAGCTTCGACGTCGGCAAAGGCGAAACAGTTGGTATCGTCGGCCGCAATGGTTCAGGCAAGTCAACCTTGCTGCAGATCATCTGCGGAACATTGAACCCGACTGTTGGCGAGATTCACACGCGTGGCCGGGTCGCGGCCCTGCTGGAGCTCGGTTCGGGCTTCAACCCCGAGTTTACCGGCCGTGAAAACGTTTATCTGAACGCTGCTGTACTTGGGCTGACGCGTGACGAAGTAGACGAGCGTTTTGACGCGATCGCCGGCTTTGCCGATATTGGCGAGTTCCTTGATCAGCCGGTCAAATCCTACTCGAGCGGCATGGCCGTACGCCTCGCATTTGCAGTCCAGGCCCAGGTCGATCCGGAAATCCTTGTCGTTGACGAAGCACTTTCCGTCGGCGATGCACGATTTCAGGCCAAGTGCTTCGAGCGCCTCAGGCAGCTGAAAGAAAATGGCACCAGCATCCTGCTCGTCACGCACTCCAGCGAGCAAGTGGTCACCCACTGTAATCGCGCGATTTTGCTGGAAAAGAGCAGGATCGAGATGATTGGCGAATCGCGCCCGGTCATCAATCGCTACACGGACCTCCTGTTCGGGCGTGAGAAGAGCCCTATCACCGACAAGAGTCTGGACCTCGCCGAAGCAGAGCGGGTGGAAACCGCACCCGTCGAAGCCGACAAGATAGCGCTGCGTTTTGATGAAGACGTGTACGCCAGCAGGCCTGGTTATAACCCTCATGAGTACCGTTGGGGGGATGGCGCTGCAACACTGCTCGACTTCCATATGAATGCATCGGGAAGGGAGTTTCCCAACAGCGTTGAATCGGGCGAGGAAATCGTTCTTGATCTGGCCCTGCAATTCAATCGTACAGTGGTCAACCCGATTATCGGCTTTACGATCAAGACCAAAGAGGGTGTCACCGTATACGGCACCAACTCTTACATGCAGGATTGCGAGGGCACAGGCCTGATCGGCAGCGCTGGCAAACAGGCAAAAGCGCGAGTGAAATTCAGAAACGCGCTGGCGACCGGTGATTACTTCATTTCCATCGGTATCGCCTCTCGGCAAAGCGAGGACATCGTGCCTCACGACCGACGCTATGATTCGATACATTTCGTCGTAGAA
Organism: Pseudomonas cerasi; assembly: GCF_027983475.1. Taxonomy (NCBI): domain Bacteria; kingdom Pseudomonadati; phylum Pseudomonadota; class Gammaproteobacteria; order Pseudomonadales; family Pseudomonadaceae; genus Pseudomonas; species Pseudomonas cerasi. The sequence continues at coordinate 94,054 of NZ_JAQJVM010000001.1, read as the reverse complement.
CCTACTCCGAAGCTTCTGGGCCTGATAGACCTGGCGGCCTCCATGGAAATTGAACCGGTACTTGTTGATGTTTGAGCTTGATAGATATGGCTACCTCCGTGATACAGACACATCTGTATGGGTGCGGACTGATTATCAGGGCATTGCCTACAGTGACGGCGATAGCTCGGAAAATGAGCTGGCGAAGATCGTTCGTGACGCAAGCGATGTCTCCGTGCTGTCGAGCGAGCTTCCGCACTACTGTACCGACTGGCCAAAGCTCTATCACCTTAGTTCCACCCGCGGAAATATCTTTCGCCCATTCGAGCATCTTCTAAAAGGTAAATCAGTTCTCGAAATCGGTGCGGGTTGCGGTGCGATCAGCCGCTACCTCGGTGAGGTGGGTGCTAACGTGCTCGCGCTGGAAGGTAGCCCGCGCCGAGCTGCAATCGCAGCGAGCAGAACACGTGATCTTAATAACGTCACGGTGCTTGCTGAACGATTCGATGACCTGAAGATTGATCAGCAATTTGACGTAGTAACGCTCATAGGTGTACTCGAATACGCCAGCATGTTCAGCAATGACGAAGATCCTGCACTGGGGATGCTGAAACGAGTTAAAAAGCTGCTCAAACCTGACGGACATCTGTTTATTGCCATTGAGAACCAACTTGGCCTCAAATATTTTGCCGGCGCGCCAGAGGATCACGTTGGTGTCGCTATGTACGGTATTGAGGGCCGGTATGTCGGCCGCCAGCCTAAGACATTTGGCCGCAAGGGCCTAGATCAGTTAATAGCCCTAGCTGGCTTTGCATCATCAAGCTTTTTATCGCCTTATCCCGACTACAAAATTCCCAACTCCCTGATCACAGAGAACGGTTTCAAAGCCGATAATTTCGACGCTGCTGCATTGGCCTGCCAGAACACTCGGAAAGATCCACAATTACCATCGACCACTACATTTAACCTCGAAAAAGCTTGGCCGGTGGTGATCGAGAATCATCTGGGCATGGATCTCGCAAATTCGTTTATAGTCGTCGCTTCATGCCAGCCGTACGATGCAGTCCCCAGAAATGTCCTAGCGTATCACTACAGTACAGGGCGCAATGCAGAGTACTGCAAAGCAACGGTTTTCGTCGATACCAGTGAAGGCATAGAAGTCCAATACCAACGTCTAAGCACTATCGAAGCGGCAGACGACAGTGATGCCCCGTTCAGATTCATCCTTCCTGCAGCTCATGGTTACGCAAAAGGCAACTTGCTCAGCCTGCAATTTCTTGAAGCCTCAACAACGAAAGACTGGTCAGTTGAAACGTTTACCCCTTTCCTGAAGACCTATCTAGATTGCCTGAGCCAGCTCTTGGATGCTGAAGAAAGCGCTACTGAACTGGACAAAGTAGACGTTCGTTTACCTGGCCATTATATTGACGCAGTTGCACAAAATATCATTATTGACAGTGAAGGCAAGCCACACCTCATCGATATCGAATGGGAGATGAAGGAAGGCGTCGAGCTTGGCCATCTACTAATGCGGGGCCTGCTGCTACTGATAGCGAATAAAGTACCCTTTTACCCAAGCATGACCATGATCAACAGGCGTGATTTTATTCTTGAGTTGATTGGCAGTGCAGGCCTTGAGATCAACGAGCAGGATCTGAACCGATATGCGCTACTAGAGGCCATGTTCCAAGAAAAAGTCACCGGTCGCGAAGCTGCGAGTTTTCTTAATTGGTCACCAGAAGCGACCATTCAGAAAATGGGATCCCTGGGAGACAAAACGCCTAGGGTGGCGACGCTCTATATAGGTGATTCGGCGGGCGGCTTCAAAGAAGAGCGGACGATAAGTCAATTTGTACACGATGGACGTCAGACCTTAGTGTTCACAGTTCCAGCGACCTACCGATGCGCGGCACTTCGCTTTGATCCCACCAATATTCGTCAATCTTTTTCGGTAGACGCAATCACCATTTATGACGCCAATTCGGAAGCATGGTCATGGCGTGACAGTGCCAGCGCATCTCTAGACTCTGCGGGCACCACCACATTCGTTAACGACGTGAACGACAGCACAATGTTCATGGCATTGGATGATGACCCGCACATCGTGCTTCCGGTTGATCTCAATTCGCTATTAGCCGGGAAGTCGTTCAAAATACAGATTACGTTCACTTTATTCACGGAAGGTCAGGTCGCTGAGCGACTCCTTCAACAGGAAGAGGAGCTCAAGCTAGCGCTTGGGTCTATATCGGAATTGAATCTTAAAGACCGCTCAGCTTTAGACGCCGTTGAGGTAGCGAACCTTGCGTTAGAGGACAATCATCGCCTGGCTCTGGAAGAGCTCAAGGCTGAGAATCTGGCGGTGCAAGACGAGCATCGTTTAGCCCTCGAAGAGCTTGAAGCTGCGTACCAAGCGGCCAAGGAGCATCACAGATTGGCTCTTGAGGAGTTCGAAGCTGCACAGCTTGCCTCTCAGGAAAGCCATCGAGCCGCGCTGGAAGAACGGGAGGCTGCAAATCTGGCGATTCAAGAAAACCACCGTATTGCTATGGAAAATCTTGAGACGGCAAACCTTCAGGTTCAAGCAGAGCACCGTCAGGCGTTAGCGGATATTGATGCCGCTACCCGAGAGGCGCAAGAGAAGCATAATGCCAAGTTAACAGAGCTTGAAATTGCGATTTTGGCAGCTCAGGAAAATCACCGTCTGGCACTTGTAGACAAAGATACGCATGTTCACAACTTGAACCTGCATATCATCGCGATGCAGTCTTCGTACAGCTGGAAAGCCACTGCCCCACTGAGGAAGATAACCAGGTCATTTTTCCGTGCAAAACGTCTTGCCGCGTCGATTCCACTGATTGTTCAGCGAGGAGGCGGACTTTCCAGTACAGCGAAGAAGGCCTACCAAGTGTGGCGTCTCAGGGGACTCGCAGGTGTCATCGCACAGGCTCGCTGGGTTCAAGGTGAAGCTCAACATGCGTTCGTCGGAAGCGAAACGCGTGAAGTGCCCGATCGACACGATTATTCTCGATGGGTCCAATATTATGACACGTTGGGCGAAGCCGAAATCAATCGTATCAACGAGCACATGAATCGCTGGATTGAGTACCCGCTTATTTCCATCATCATGCCGGTGTATAACCCACCACTGGATCTCCTGCGTGAAGCAGTGGACAGCGTGCGCTCACAGCTTTATACCAATTGGGAACTGTGCCTCGCTGACGATGCATCGACAAATCCTGCGGTGATCGAGTACCTGAAATCTTTGAAGGCGCAAGACAAGCGCATCAAAGTTGTTTTCCGTGGCAGCAATGGCCACATCTCGCAGGCAAGCAACTCGGCACTTGGCGTCGCTAAAGGTCTTTTTGTTGCGTTAATGGACAATGATGACCTTCTGCCTGCTCATGCGCTTTACTGGATTGCTCGCACCATTCGCGAAAACCCAGATGCAGGATTGATCTACTCGGACGAGGACAAGATTGATACCGAAGGGAACCGTAGCTCGCCATACTTCAAGTCAGACTGGAACGAGTTTCTGTTTCGTTCGCAAAATATGGTTTGTCACCTTGGAGCCTATCGTCGTGATCTCGTCAATGAAGTCGGGCAGTTCCGCGTAGGTTTCGAGGGTGCTCAGGATTATGACCTCGCCTTACGTTGCATAGAAAAACTTAAACGCGACCAGATTATTCACATTCCTCGAGTGCTTTATCATTGGCGCATACACGCTGGCAGTACAGCCATGGCTGGCGACGAAAAGCCTTATGCTGCATTGGCGGGAGTTAAAGCTCTTGATGAGCATTTAGAGCGTCAAGGTCGGATTGGCTCGACAGAGTTGCTACCTACAGGACAGTACCGCGTGCACTACAACCTGCCGACAACGCTGCCTCTTGTAACACTTGTCATACCGACAAGGAATGCTCACGCATTGGTCAAGCAGTGTATCGACAGCATCAAAGGCCTGACAACGTACAAAAATTACGAAATCATTCTGATTGATAACGGCTCTGACGATCCCGAATCGCTGGAATACTTTGCTCAAATCGATCAGGAAGAAAACATTCGCGTACTTCGAGACGATGGGCCGTTTAACTACTCTGCGCTCAATAATGGTGCTGTGCGTATCGCCAAAGGTGAGCTAATTGGTCTCATCAATAACGATATTGAGGTGATTACACCTGAGTGGCTCAGCGAGATGGTGTCAATTGCTTTGCAGCCGAAGGTCGGTGCGGTAGGCGCAAGGCTTTGGTACCCAGACAACAGACTCCAACATGGTGGTGTTGTGGTGGGTATAGGTGGTGTTGCAGGCCATGCACACAAGTATCTTCCAAAAGGTGCACATGGCTATTTCTGTAGAGCGGAGCTAATTCAGGAGTTCTCGGCGGTCACGGCCGCATGCCTGATCATTAAAAAGTCAATTTTTGATGAGGTAGGCGGGTTGGATGAGCAGCATTTGAAGATAGCATTCAATGATGTGGACTTCTGCTTACGGGTTCAGGAAGCTGGGTATCTCAACGTCTGGACACCTTTCTCTGAGTTGTACCACCATGAATCGGCGACGCGCGGTCTGGAGGACACGCCTCAGAAACAGGAACGATTTGGACATGAGATTCGCTACATCAAAAATCGCTGGCCGAACATCCAGGTGGATTACGCCTACAGCCCGAACTTAACCCTTGATCACGAAGATTTCGGTCTGGCTTGGCCTCCAAGGTTCAAAAATTGATCGCAGTCGCCAAAAACATTCAATACAGCGCTGTGACATTTTCTGCAGCCTTAAGGGTCACCCGTGTTTCAAACTAATCATTCAGATCATCAAACAGGCTGGTCCAGCACTCGTTACCAACGAGTGCTGGCCACTACCTATTTCATCCTTCTGTCGGTTTGGTCGGCGGGAATTGCCTTTAATGGCGCACCTGATGAGTCAACGCACTTTTTTTTGCTGGAATACCTGAAATCGTTCCATTCCCTGCCAGCAGCCAGTGCGCCGACTCAAGCGTTTACAGGTAGTATATCGGGATACACTTGGCAACCAGGTGAGTTCTGGTATCACGGTCTGCCATTCCCGCACGTCATTGGTGCACTGATCAGTTCATACAGCTTGAGCTGGATGTTACCGAGCGATCTGGGCTATCTAGCTGCAAGATGCTTTAACTGGATACTGGGCGCAGTATTTATCTGCGCCTTGTTTCGTATCGCAAACCGGGCAGGCATGTCGAAAAAAGCAGCTGCCCTTGCAGCGCTGATCATCTCACTGATACCGCAGGTCTCCTTTGTTTTTTCTTATTTCAACAGTGACGCCTACGGACTGATGAGCGTTGCACTGCTTATCAGTGCGCTGCTGGGTTTTCTGAAAGCACCGAATAAATTGACCGCCGTATGGCTAGGCGGCGCGATAGGGCTGATGTTTCTAGCGAAGTTGTACTTGCTGCCTGCCTTGGTTTTCGTCGTGGTGATGCTCGCTGCGCAGCATTTTTTCAGAGACAAAATTCTGAAACAGCGCGTTGTGCCGATGCTAACAGCTGCCGTAATTGTTTCACTGCCCATGCTGCTTGTTACCTATCTTAAATTTGGGGAGATCTCCGGAATCTCCGGGCAGATCGACTTTGTTGCACTGCATAAAAATAACCCTGCTGCAGGCTTTGGGACCTGTTATATCCGGTGCTCGGGGCATCTGTTAAACATGGAGAATGTCATTCCGTGGCTCAACCTCACATTGACTAGCTACTTTTCGACCACTGGCTGGATGAATATATTTTTACCATCGACCTATTACATGGGCGCGGCAGTATTGTTCATCTCGATTGTCATCATGGCAACGATACAGACAGCTCGTATTTATTCACGTGATAGCAAGCCGATATTTCTTCTGAATTTTCTGCTGCCGCTGATCATGATACTGGGTCTGTTCCCGTCAATTATTTTGCTCAGTATGCTGGCCTCTCAGAACTCCTTGCCTCAACCGCAAGGTCGATATCTGTTCGTGACAATTCCTTTTCTGACGCTGCTCATTGCTTTTGCAACCATGAGCAGAGCTCGTGCCAGAAACGCTACTTCGTCTGTTAGAAATGCCAGGTTAAGCCAGTTTCACGTGAAGTGCCTCATCGCAGTGGTGATATGGATGGCCTGGACAAATATGGCGGCTTGGAAAGAAAACACGCTTAGCTCGAGCAACATCCAAAAATCGGCCATCGGAAAGTCAGTGACCGAAGCTGTTATAGAAAGTAATGCGTCCAGAAAACCGGCTACCGACAGCCTCAGTGCAGCGCAGTTGGCAAACCGGCTGTCGTTGAATAATGGGGAGTTTTTCCTGAAAGCCCCCTTGGAACAGGTCCGCGCAATGGGCACCCTCGACGAAGTTCGCAAAACTTCAGAAGGCTGGATACTTAGGGGATGGAGTGTTCCTCCACAGACAGACGGCTTGCCTGAGTACATCATTGCTGTAGAAGCTGGAAAAATTGTGGGCGCACTCAGAGTCGAGGGCAAGCGACCGGATGTCGCTGCAGCGTTGGGCAACAAGTCTGCCCTTCGCAGCGGCTATGAAGGCACTGTTCCTGCTTTGTCAAGCCCCGACAAATGTGATTTGAAACTTTATACTGTCAGCTCAACCTTCAAAGTTTTCGCCATGCCTGATGTGTGCGAGTTCATCAGTCGTTCGTCTTACTGATTATGGAAATTCCAATGGAAAATATTCCCCTTTTCTCAGCCACCAAAGCCAACGCCGGACTCGACTTCACCACGCCTTTAAAGGCTGTTCTGGACAGCCACTGGTACGTCTTGGGTAATGAGGTAAAGCTTTTCGAAGAAGAGTTCGCAGCGTATGTCGGTGTGCAACACTGCATTAGCGTGGCCAACGGCTCCGACGCACTGGAGCTTGCACTCAAGGGCTTGGGCATCGTCGTCGGTGACCGCGTAGTCGCCGTAGCGAACGCCGGCTTCTATGGCAGCACTGCCATCCACGCAGTAGGCGCAGTGCCTGTTTACGCAGATGTCGATCCTGCAACATTGACCCTTTGCAAAAACTCTCTGGAAACCGTGATTGCCAAGGAAAAGCCGGCGGCCATCATCGTTACGCATCTGTACGGTCAGTTGGCGAATATCGAAGAGATCGTACAAATCGCTTCCGCAGCAGGTATTCCCGTTCTTGAAGACTGCGCTCAGTCGCACGGCGCACGACGCAGTGGCAAGCAAGCGGGTAGCTTTGGCACCATAGCCTGCTTTAGCTTTTACCCCACCAAGAATCTGGGCGCGTTAGGTGACGGTGGCGCAGTGGTTACCGGGGATGACGCTCTGGCAGCACGCATTCGCCAGCTTCGCCAGTATGGCTGGGACCAGAAGTACCGCATTGCCATCCCGGGCGGTCGCAATAGCCGGCTCGACGAGATGCAAGCTGCAATCTTGCGCGTCAAGTTGCCTCATCTGGACACCTGGAACGAGCAGCGCCGCTCCATCGCCAAGCGTTACAACGAAGCGTTTGCCGGTCTGGACATTGAACTTCCATGCTCGGTGTCGGAAGACTACGTTGCACACTTGTATGTGATTCGTGCGAAAGACAGAACTGCACTTGCCGCTGCGCTTAAAGAGAAGTCCATCAGCACAGATATCCACTACCCGATTGCCGACCATAAGCAGCCGGCTTACTCGGCAGCCCCTTCCGTGGCTCTGGACGTAACCGAGCGTACATGTGATACCGTCATCTCCCTGCCCTGCTTCCCAGGCCTCAGTGACGACGAGGTTGATCGCGTCATCGCTGCGGTCACTGCGCACTTTTCCAAGGAGATATGATTTTGCTGACGTTGGTCATTCCCGTCTATCGTAATGAGAGCAATCTGCCCGACTTGCTCGTTGCTGTGACGGCGCTTGATGAGCAGCTCGGACACGACCTGGAGGTCGTGTTCGTTGTGGACGGCAGCCCTGATCGCTGTTACGAAATACTCAGGGAACAACTGCCGTCACAATCGTTCAAGTCCAAGCTGATTCTGCTGTCCAGAAACTTTGGATCATTCATGGCGATCCGTACGGGTCTGCAGCATGGCAGTGGCGACCGTTTTGCGGTAATGGCTGCAGATCTTCAGGAGCCGCCGGAACTGGTTCTGGAAATGAACACGGTACTGATGCGCGGCGATATCGACGTTGTGGTTGGTGTACGTGAGGGTCGTCAGGACCCATGGGCAACACGTACGGCTTCAAAGATTTTCTGGGGATTTTATCGTCGCTATGTCATTCCTGAAATCCCGCCAGGCGGCGTCGATATGTTCGCCTGCAACAAGGCTTTTCGGGATACTCTGCTGACCCTTGAAGAGCGTCACAGCTCTCTCATCGCGCAGATATTCTGGATGGGCTATCGCCGCGAGGTAGTTACCTATACCCGGCAGGAACGGGTTCACGGTACGTCTGCGTGGACACTGCGTAAAAAAGTCAATTACCTGATGGACAGCGTATTCTCCTTCACGGATATGCCTATACGTATATTGACCCGCGTCGGCGCGTTCGGCTCTACATTTGCAGCGCTGTTCGGTGTGTTCACACTGATCGCCAAGCTCGAAGGCAGAATTGAAGTACCCGGCTACGCAATGATCATGCTGGCCATCACATTCCTCGGCTGTTTGAACCTGCTGGGATTGGGCATCGTCGGCTCTTATGCATGGCGCACTTACGAAAATACAAAGAATAGGCCCTTGGCCATCCCGATGCGGATCGAGGGATTTGGAGAAACACATGAGCAGCGGTAAGGATTTCTTTGTTCACAGCCATGCGCTGTGCGAGTCCGAGAATATCGGGAAAGATTCGCGGGTATGGGCGTTCGCACATATCCTGCCAGGCGCAAGCCTCGGTAGTGAATGCAACGTCTGTGACAACGTCTTCATCGAGAATGACGTTATCATCGGCGATCGGGTGACGCTGAAATGCGGTGTACAGGTATGGGACGGCATTACCATTGAAGACGATGTCTTCATCGGTCCTAACGCCACATTTACCAATGACCTGTTCCCACGCAGCAAAGTCTATCCACAGAGTTTCGCGCGTACCATCATCAGAAAAGGCGCCTCACTGGGTGCTAACTGCACGATTCTTCCGGGTATCACCATCGGCATCAACGCCATGGTCGGCGCAGGTGCCGTCGTTACCCGCTCTGTGCCGCCTAACGCTATAGTCGTAGGTAACCCGGCCAAGATCATTGGTTACGTGGACGCCAAGCCTGTCAACGCCAGTAGCGAGACGCGCCCGGAAAAAGCCGCACCAGGAGTAACCGCCACGTCGGTGAAGAACGTTACCCTGCACACCATGAATGAAGTCGCGGATATTCGCGGTAGCTTGTCGGCGGGCGAATTCGAGCGTTCGGTACCCTTCAAGTCCGAACGTTACTTCTTGGTCTACGACGTACCGACCGCCGAGACTCGAGGCGAGCACGCACACCGTATCTGTCACCAGTTCCTGGTTGCCGTGAAGGGCTCGGTTCATGTTGTAGCGGATGATGGTGTCAATCGTGAAGAGTTTATTCTCGACAAGCCGAATCAGGGCATCCACCTGCCGCCGATGACGTGGGGTATTCAGTATCGCTATTCTCAGGACGCCGTGCTGTTGGTATTTGCGTCGCATTACTATGATGCCGGGGACTACATTCGTAACTACGAAGAATTCAAATCCCTGATCGCAAACGCTGAATAATGGCACGATGATGAATCAGGCTGTTTCAAAATTCTTAAAACAGGATTTTGCCCGATTCCTGATGTCAGGCGGTTTCAACACCGCCCTGACCTACGGACTCTACCTCGTTCTGTTAATGTTCCTATCCTACAACATAAGCTATACGATTTCTTATGTGTCTGGAATATTACTAGCCTACATCATGAATCGGTTTTTTGTATTCAAGAGCCATCAGGGACTGCGCTCAGTCATTTTATTGCCGCTTATATACGCTTTCCAGTATTGCTTGAGCTTGGCCATACTTTGGTGTTGGGTTGAACAACTTAAACTGGATGCAAGGTTGGCACCATTGGCAGCAATAGCACTGACACTTCCCGTTACGTTTATCCTTTCAAAACTTGCCTTTTCGGCCGGACCTGCGTCACGGTAGTGCAAGTCTTCTAAACGTAGATCCCACACACTCTGTATTTCACCTTGAAGAGCGTGCAACCCTATAAAACCTTGATGCGTCTACAGTGATGCCAATGCCCAAGGGAGAAGCACCAACTGCTTTGGATTGGCCGTTCAGGATTCGAGATGTGTAAAAAGTTGGCTCGTTTATAAACCAATATCTAAGGAAAAACCATGTACAAAACCCTTACGGCCATCTGTTTTCTTACCCTCCTATCAGCCATCATCTCTGGGTGTGATAAGAAACCGGATAATGCATCAAGCTTGCCAAATGCCAAAGTCACTCACTATTCATTCGACAAATGCAATATTGATTCGATCGCGGGAAAAACAGGGGCGAGCATCTACGTCAATCGAGAAGTGGTTGAGTTTAATGGGTGGGCCTTCGACCCAATAAAAAATGAAGCCCCCAAAGAAATCAGGCTCCGCCTGACGGGCTACAAAGGCGCTCCCGACACGTTCAAAGACCCGGTCATTATTGATCGTCCCGATTTGGTAAAGGCATTCAAAAACGACAAGCTTCTGAAGTCCGGATTCTCATTCAAAGCAGACCTGTCTTCATTTGAATCAGGCGGCTACAGCGTGGTTTTAGAAATACCTGGAGAAAACTCGTCTAGCCTATGTCAATCTAAAGTCTTGCTCGTCATCAAATAACCAGAAAGCACTTCGCCTCCTTACGACAGCTATACCTTCAAGGCCGAAAACTATGGACAATGCAACAAAAAAGCGAACCCTAAACAGCTTTATGCTGCTATTGATATCGGCTACTTTTGTCGTGGGGAATTTTCTGTGGCAGGGCCATGATGGATTTAACCTTTGGGATGAAGGCTACCTGTGGTACGGCGCTCAACAGATCATCAAAGGAGAAGTACCAGTTCGAGATTTCATGGCCTATGACCCAGGTCGCTACTACTGGTCCGCGGGATTCTTTGCGCTTATGGGTGACACAGGCATCGTAGCCCTGCGTGCAGCCGTTGCAGTGTTTCAACTGCTAGGTGTCTATGCAGGGCTCTGGACAATTTCCATCGCGCTAAGATCTAACACGACAAGAAGACTTGCTTATCTGTGCATCGCGGCTATCACCCTCATGGCTTGGATGTATCCGCGGCATAAGATCATTGACATGTCCCTCTCGATGATCGTAGTCGCCAGCCTGACTTATCTGCTGTTGAGCCCTAACACGAAACGTTACTTTTTTCTCGGCGTCATCGTCGGCATCGCTGCCGTATTCGGCCGTAACCACGGTGTGTATGCCGCTGTTGCAAGTCTGATAGCCGTGGGTTGGCTGGCAATTAAATCACCGACGCCCGATAACCGTTTGACGGACATTGTGGCTTGGGCCGCAGGTGTAGCAGTTGGCTATCTTCCCGTATTAGCCATGTGCCTTTTTACACCAGGCTACTTTACAGCGTTCATCGATACGATTGTCTTCATGCTTGAGCAGGGTAATACGAACTTACCTCTTCCGATACCTTGGCCCTGGACGGTGGGTTTTGGTACTGCCGGAGTCGTCATCGAAACAAGATGGTTCCTGATCGGGCTGTGCTTCATGGGGTTGATAGTATTTGGAAGTGGTGCACTGGCGTGGGTATTCAAAGAGCGAATCAAGGGGCGCGCTGTGCCTCCAGAACTTGTGGCCGTTGCCTGCGCAACGCTGCCTTATGCTCACTATGCTTTCGCTCGAGCAGACGTGGGGCATCTCGCACAGGGAATATACCCTTTACTCTTGGGTATCTTTATTACTCTAGGGACACTTCACTCAGAAACTTTAAAGTGGGCACTGGCCATACTTACGAGTGTCGTCAGTTTATTCATTCTTGCCGCTTGGCAACCCGGGGTCCTTGCTCGCACCCAAGACGGATGGACCTCGGTAGAGGTGTCCGGTTCGAACCTATCCATGGACCCCAGCACGGCTGAAGCGGTACATCTTCTGAGGGATCTGACCAATCGCTATGCTCCAGCGGGCAGAAGCGTACTGGTGTTACCTTTCTGGCCGGGAGCTTATCCCTTGCTGGGGCGCAATGCGCCGCTCTGGGAAATTTACGCACTCTCGCCTCGAAGCGAGGCTTTTCAACGAGCTGAAATTCAACGCATAAAGAAGGCTGATCCCGGTTTCGCATTAGTCTTCAACATGGCGATGGATGGACGAGAAGAACTCAGATTCTCCAATTCGCATCGTTGGATTGAAGAATACATTCACACCCATTTTGAAGCGGTCACGAACTCACCTAACGCGGCTTATCAGATATACAAGGCACCTGATAAAACAGAGGCTCACTGATTTACGTAAACGCCGAAACTCGTTCCGCTTGCATTAAATGTTCGTAACGGTTGAGGGGGACTTGTTGCTCTCCCTCACACTCTGTCTAGGCACACCGCCAGGATCAGGCTCAAATTGCCCTGTACAGTCTGCCGGTAGATCCCCGCTTTTCGAAGCGTGAACACACGTTTGAACAACCGCTGCCTGCGACCGCTTTCAAAGTAACCCAGCACGTGCCGACTTTCCTCGGTGAGCACACACTCCATATCCTTGAGGATCGCCACGTTGGCATCGTTCCACTCGGCAAATCGCCCTGAAAGCATCTTTCGAAATCGTATCAGCCTTTCTCGAGTGCTCGCATTGGCGCCGATCAGGTTTCCGCGGTGTTGGCGATAGTAGAGGCAGGGGTCGGCGTCATAGAACACCTGACCGCCGCATCCGGTCACCAGAAGATAGGTGAGCCAGTCATGCGCGATCAGAGGAGCGTGTTCAGGCAATTTGGCCAACAAACCACGGGTCGCCTGATTGATCAGCATGGTATTGGCGCCTGCCAGGCTCTGAACCAGGGCGTTTTTAAAAGAGGGCGTTTTTTTGAACAGCGGAGAAACCCCGATTACCTTCAAGTCTGCATCGACTAACCGGGTTCTGGAGCAGTAAAGCGCCGGCGTATCGGGCTTCAATAGCTCAAGGCGCCCCACGCTTCTCTCCAGCTTGTCACTGAACCAGACGTCATCCTGATCACTGAACGCAAAATAGTCGGCGTCTATTTCAGGGCGTTGAACCAGCGAGACAAAGTTCTCCGCAAAGCCCTTGCAAGGCCCGCTGAAAATGACCAGCCGCTCTCGCCCCCAGCGGGCCTGGTAGTCGGACAGTATGTCAACGGTGTCATCAGTCGATGCATCGTCGGAAACATAAAGAACCCAATTGCGAAAGGTCTGAGCAAAAAACGATTCGAGCTGCTCACGAAGATACGCAGCCCCATTGTACGTGCACATCAAAATGGCGACGCGAGGGCGACCTGACGCCTCGGATAAACCTCGACGCCGTAGCGGGTTGGCACCGTCCGCCCTGTGTTTTTCGGTGAGCTGCGTTCTCAAGAAACCTTTCGCCTGCAAAAACCGCGCATTTTACGCCTTGTATCGACTCCCGTCAGTTATCAAATGATTGAATGCCTATCCGTTGATCCAACTTTTATACTTCCCCCCACTAAAACGGAGAAACCGGCGGTTTTCACCACGCCGGCTCTTCGTTCTGATGCGGCAAACTACCCAGTTATCCCAACCGGAACCGCGCCGTATTGTCATTCAACGCCCGACTGCCCTGACTCAAGGTATCCGCCGCCTGATTGACTGCGCGGGCACCTTGCAGCAAACGCCCTGCGGCCTGATCGACCTGCTGGATGTTGCTGCTCACTTCATCAGCGGTCGACGCCTGTTCTTCCACGGCGGTCGATATCTGCGCCAGCGTATCGGTCACACCCTGCACTGCCGTGGCGATTTCGCCCAGGCGGACGCCCAGCCCGGTCACCGACTGCGCATCGTTGACGGCTTGCCCGCAGGCCGCTTCCATCAGGTTGACCGCCTGCGTCACGGTGGAGCGCAAGCTGTCGACCGTGCCGGCGATCTGGGCGGTCGAGGCCTGGGTACGCTGGGACAGGCTGCGCACTTCATCGGCAACCACCGCGAACCCGCGCCCTTGTTCACCGGCGCGTGCCGCCTCGATGGCTGCGTTGAGGGCCAGCAGGTTGGTTTGTTCGGCGATGCCGCGAATGGCATCCACCACCGATTGAATCTGCTGCCCCTGCTCGCTGACCCGACCCAGCGCGGCGGCAGTCTCGGTCAGACGCTGATTGAGCTGCTGGATACTGTCAGTGGTGCGCTGGCTGTCCTGACTGCTTTGCTGAGCAATCTGACGCGTCTGCCGAGCGCTTTCCGATGCCTGTTCACAGCTTCTGGCCACGCCCTGGGAGGTGGCGGCCAGCTCGGTGGCTGCTGCGGCGATCTGACTGATCTGTTGCTGCTGGTCTTCGACCTCGCTCAGCGTTCCGCTGGACTGGGCATTCAGCGTCAGCACCGCATCGCCGACGCGAACCGTTTCCTGATTGACGCCCAGCAGGCTGGTACGCAGTTGCACCACCGCGACGTTCAGCGCGCGACTGATGGCAGCAAGCTCGTCACGGCCCTGCACAGCCACTTCCACACACAGATTACCGTCACGCAGGGACTCAGCCAGCGTGGTGATGCCTTTGGCGCTATTGCGGATCGAGGATTGCAGACAGGCGAACAGATAGATTGCCATGATCACCAGGACACAGAAGATCACTGCCATCGGGATGAACTCGGTGTTGGAGCTCTCGTGGTAGTAATCGAGACGTCCATTGAGCGCGTCAAGCGATTGCCTGCGCAAATCTGCCGTGCTGCCGGTCAGGGTGTCGATGCTCTTTTCGAACTCTTCAGGCTTGAGCTTGATGCTGCCGCCGAAAACACCGTCATCAATGACCTTAAGCTGTGTCTCCAGCACTTGTATTACTGCAGCGTACTTGTCCGCCCAAGGCTGCAACTGCTCGGGAAGCTTGGACAGCAGCAGGCCGGCAGCCTTTTGCATCTGATCCTTGGAGTCATCGATGCGACCGCGCAGATCGCGCATTTGCAGACGGCTCTGCAGACTGAACTGACCCGATGCCACCGACGTCTGCCCGACACTCGACAGACGGCCGATACGCTCGATCAGGTCCGGCACTTGCTGGGTGGAGAGCTGCATGAGCATGTAGGTTTCAAGCCAGGGGTCGAGAATCAAACCGCTGTCCATCGCGATCTGCTCGCGCAGCGCCTGGACCAGATTCAGCACCGTAGTGAATCGGTCATAGCCATCAGGCCACCAGCCCACTGTGCGCAATGATGCCGTGTCCAGACCGGTGACAGCGGCTTGAAGCGTCTTGAACCGGTTCATGGTATCGACAGGCGCCTTTTCCTCGACCAATGCGGCCTGAACGCCTTCCAGCGCCTTGGCAATGCGAGGGATCCCCGCATCGACGTTGGCCATCGCCGCCTTCGCTGCCGGGGTCGGCTCGCGCAGGATATCGGCGGCTTTCCAGCGTGCGGCATGATCGCGCTGGGCGGACAGCTCGATGTTCAGATCGTCGAGCGCCAGCAACTGACGCACGCCGGATTGCTCCCCGGAAATGACATCGAGCTTGTTGCTGTACTCCTTGGTGATGACCCACGCGCTGCCCGCCAGCGGCAACATGAACAGCAGGAACAAGACCTGAAACTTGCGAGCAAAACCAAAATGTCCCATCAGGCGCATGCCTGGTGACAAAAGACTGTTCATGTCCTGCGACTCCCCGTGAACACCTGCCAGATCTGCACAAACAGAGGCGATGCCTTTTGTTGGAAAAACACTAGCAGCAAAATGCCATGTTATTGTTTCAATGACGATACGCGTCGCCTCAGATTGGTACGCAAAGTGTCGCCATTCGTTGTTTTTGGCGTCAAAAAGCTTCTCAAACGAGCTATCAGGCACAACCAAGCAAGAACCGGACCGCCCAGCCGACGGGAAAAGCGCTTTACGGCAGTCATTTTCTCATCCCGTAAAAGCTCGAAACCAGGTGCAAGCTTTTGCAGCAGTGGCTCGCGATTTCAGCAAGCCGCTAAAAGATGTGGATCGAAGAGTTGATTCCGATGCTCGGTAAGCAGGCCTAGCAGGCGCAAGGCTCACTGAAGCCAAAAAAGCCGCAAGCTGGCCAGCGCGCTGCACCCGGACCGTGAACAGGATGCCGATGAGCGCGACCGGACAACGGCGCCAAGGCCTGGCTCAGGGAGCGAAGGGAGATGGCCGAGTGCTATTCGATGACCTGAAGATACTCGACACCCTGTTCCGGTAAGCGCCCGGAAAGACGTTCCGACAAGTGCTGCCACCTAACCGGTTGATCGCACGCAATTATTTTTCACAACAACGCTTGACACATATGCGTTCTCCGAGAATAATGCGCGCCACTTGGCTACATAGCTCAGTTGGTTAGAGCATAGCATTCATAATGCTGGGGTCCGGGGTTCAAGTCCCTGTGTAGCCACCAAGTACCGATTCACAGTTTTCTTCTGATCACTGTGAATCAACAAGAAGCCCGCCTCGTGCGGGCTTTCTTGTTTCTGGCCTTCCCGTTTTGTCACACCTCTTATGCCTCCCAGCCCCCCCCAGCGTGTGCTTAAAGCACGCCTCCGGGATTTCAGGACGTCGTCGGGAGACGGGTTTCCCTAGCGAGCGCCAACCAGGCCTCGGCCGCAGGTGACAAGTGCGCGTTCTTGCGCCACGCCAACACCATATGCCAATCCGTATCCGGCTCGTCCAGCGCAACCAATCGAATCCCGTCGTGATAGTGCTTCTGCGCCAGCATCCTCGGCAAAAATGCGACACCCAGCCCTGCCGAGACCAGATCCACAATAAAGTCGACCTGACCACTGCGTGCAGTCACTTTGGGCGTAACGCCCTTGCGGTCGCAGGTCAGTTTGATCATGGTGTTCAGTGCAAACCCCGCCTCGAAGAGGATAAATGGCGTTTCGGCCAGGTCTTCAATGACGACTCGTTTGCGCTTGGCCAATGGATGGTTCTCTGCCATGACCGCCACCACCGGCTCGATACGCACATCCTGGTAATCGAACTCTTCACTGAACGAGTTCATCTTCAGCAGTGCTGCCAGCTCGACTTCTCCTGAAGCCAGGCACTCATGCAGTTTGCTCGCGCCGTGTTCGGTGAGCTGAATATCGATATCCGGATAGCGGGCGCGGTATTGAGTGAACATGGCGGCGAAAAGCGCACCACTGCCCACGGGTGGCAGACCGATGCGCAACACGCCGCCCTTCAAACCACGCAGGTCGTTGAGCTCGGTCAGCAGATCGTTGCGCTCGGCCAACAGGGTCAAGGCGCGGCGGTAGACGATTTCACCGGCGGCGGTCAG
Organism: Pseudomonas cerasi; assembly: GCF_027983475.1. NCBI lineage: Bacteria > Pseudomonadati > Pseudomonadota > Gammaproteobacteria > Pseudomonadales > Pseudomonadaceae > Pseudomonas > Pseudomonas cerasi. The sequence continues at coordinate 76,769 of NZ_JAQJVM010000001.1, read as the reverse complement.
TTCGCTGCGGTGGCCAATGCGGCTCAACAGCGGCGTGCCCAATTCGTCTTCAAGGGTCTTGACGGCCTTGCTGACGGTGGACTGAGTGAGCGATACCACGTCAGCGGCCTGGGAGAAGCTACCCTGACGCACCACTTCGACAAAAGTGCGTAATGTTCGAAGGTTCACAAGTATTCGATTTCCGACTGAATTCAAGTTGTATTAGTTGTTTTGATCATAGTCGGTTTTTCCGTAATCTGAACCTGCCGCTCACCCCTGGCGGCCTTGGTTCGTAGATTTATTCGCTCAGGAAAACGTCATGTTTATTTCTTCGGCATCCGATTACCGTGCAGCGGCCAAACGCAAACTCCCGCGTTTTCTGTTTGATTACATTGACGGCGGTGCGTATGCAGAGCACACGCTGCGTGCCAATGGTTCGGACCTGGCCGATATCAGCCTGCGCCAGCGGGTCCTGAAAAATGTCGATAACGTGAGTCTTGAAACCAGGCTGTTTGGCGAATCCCTGGCCATGCCGATTGTCCTCAGCCCCGTGGGCTTGAGCGGAATGTATGCGCGCCGCGGTGAAGTTCAGGCAGCCAAGGCCGCGGCGAACAAGCGGATTCCATTCTGCCTGTCGACGGTGTCGGTGTGTTCGATTGAAGAGGTAGCGTCGCAGAGCAAGCAGGCGATCTGGTTTCAGCTGTACGTGCTCAAAGACCGTGGCTTTATGAAAAACGCTCTGGAGCGTGCCAGGGCAGCCGGCGTCACGACGCTGGTCTTTACCGTCGACATGCCAACGCCCGGCGCGCGTTATCGCGATGCGCACTCGGGCATGTCCGGGCCTTATGCCGCGCCTCGACGCATTCTGCAAGCCATGACCAAGCCGGACTGGGCGCTGAATGTCGGCCTGCTCGGTCGCCCTCATGATCTGGGCAATATCTCCAGATACCTGGGCAAGGCCACCACGCTGGAAGATTATGTAGGCTGGCTGGCGAACAACTTCGACCCGTCCATCAGCTGGAAGGATCTGGAGTGGATTCGTGAGTTCTGGGAAGGCCCGATGATCATCAAGGGTATTCTAGATCCGCAGGATGCCAGGGATGCGCTGAGTTTTGGCGCGGACGGCATTGTGGTATCCAACCACGGCGGACGTCAGCTGGATGGCGTGCTGTCCACCGCCAAGGCCTTGCCGCCTATTGTTCAGGCGGTCGGCAGTGACCTGACGGTGCTGGCCGACTCCGGCATTCGCTCGGGTCTTGATGTGGTGCGCATGCTCGCTCTTGGCGCCAAAGGCATGTTACTCGGACGCTCGATGGCTTATGCGCTGGGCGCCGATGGGCAGCGTGGCGTCGAGAATATGCTGGATATTTTTGCCAGGGAAATGCATGTGGCGATGACGTTGACCGGGGTGACATCGATTGAGCAGATCGACGAAAGCATCCTTGTTAAAGCAGTTGCTTGAAGGCCGGGACTGGATCGTTACTCGAGTCGGCCTTTCGACGAACTGCATTTTTCACTCTGAATGCCTGGTCTATGCTCGAAAATGATGGCTCAAGACGAGCCAGCATTTCTCATGAAGGAGCGAAGCATGCGTAAACTCGTACTCTCAATGACCGCCGCCCTCTTCCTGGCGGGTGCTGTAGCGCCCGTGGCCTTAGCAGAGAGTGAGCTCGAAAAGGGTGTCCGACACGATAACCGTGAGCTGGATAAAGGTGTCGATCATGACGCCAAGGAAGTGGACAAAGGTGTGAAGCACGACGCCGACGAGGTCGACAAAGGTGCAAGGCATGACGACAAAGAGCGTCACAAGGCTGACAAGCATATCGATAAAGAAGTTAAAAAAGATCTCTGACCAAAAAGCCTGCCATTGAGCAGGCTTTTTTATGGGCGGATGACGCTGTAAGGTCCAGCGGGCTTGATGAAACACCTATGCACAGGTGCGTCTAGCCCTCACCCTTACAGACCGGGCCATCTACTCAGGGTAAGTGGCCCGGCCTATGTTACTGGATGTACGGTCAAATCTTGAAACTGTCGACCAGTTGTTTCAAACGTCCGGCCTGTTGCGAAAGCGCAGCACAATCCTTGAGCGTTTCATTAAGGTTGGCCACGCCTTGTTGATTGAGCGTGTTGATCTGATTGATATCGATATTGAGTGTTTCGACAACAGCGGTCTGCTCTTCTGTCGCCGCAGCGACGGATTGATTCATGCCGTCGATATCGCCAATGCGCCGCGTTACATCGCGTAGCCGACTACCGGCCTGATTGGCAACTTCGACACTTTCCTGACTCGACGTCTGACTTTCATTCATGTTGAGTACGGCGTGCTGAGAGCCGGTCTGCAGGCCGCCAATCATCTTGTGGATCTCGTCGGCAGATGTCTGGGTGCGATGCGCAAGGTTGCGCACCTCGTCGGCCACTACCGCAAAACCGCGTCCGGCTTCACCCGCGCGGGCAGCTTCGATAGCGGCGTTGAGCGCCAGCAGGTTGGTCTGGTGCGAGATGCCTTTGATGACATCAAGAATGTGGCCGATGTTTTCGGTGCTGGCGTTGAGTTGCTCGATCTGCGTGCAGGAATCACTGATCTTGGCCGACAACGCGCTCATGGCGTGGATGGTCTTCTCGACCACTACCTGACCGTCTTCTGCCTGATTGCGGGCCTCACTGGCCTGGATCGAGGCGTCCGATGCGTTGCGGGCAATCTCCTGGGTTGCAGCCCCCAGCTCGTTGATCGCTGCAGCGACGCTGTTGGTCCGGGCGCTCTGCTCATCGAAACCGACGATGGACGAGTTGGAGGAGTTGACCACCCGCTGCGACAGGTCATGCACCTGAAGCGTTGCGGAGGAGACCTCAGCGATGGACGCATGCACGCGCTCCACGAACTGATTGAACGAACCACCCAGTGCGGCGAACTCGTCCTTGCCCTGAATGCTCAGACGCCGGGTCAGGTCACCCTCGCCCTGGGCGATGTCCTGCATCGCACGGCCCATGTCGGTCAGAGGGCGCATCAGCGCGCGAATGAGCAGGCTCAACAGCAACGCAATCACGGCAACGGCAATCAGCACGGCAACCATCGCCGAGCTGCGAAACTGGCTCAAGGGCGCATAGGCCTTGTCCTTGTCGATCGACAGACCGATGTACCAGTCAGCCGAGGGCAGCCCGGTAATCGGGGTGAATGACAGCAGCCGTTGCTGACCATTGAGGGTCACCTCACGCAGGCGCGCGTCCAGGCTGATGGTCTGTCCGGGGTAGATGTCCTTGAGGTTTTTCATCACCTGTTCCTTGTCCGGACTGACGATGATCTGCCCGTCGCCACTGACCAGAAAGGCGTAACCCAGCCCACCGAATTCGACCGAGTTGATGATCTTGACCAGCGTGTCGAGGCTCAGATCGCCACCGACGACACCGGTGACCTGACCTGCCGCCTTGACCGGGCTGGCGATCGTTACAACCAGGCCACCCACGGAAGCCTGATAAGGCGCGCTGAGAATGGTTTTGCCCGCGTCGACAGTGGACTTGTACCAGGGCCGCTGGCGAGGGTCGTAGCCCGCAGGCATGTCCACGTTGGGCCGCTGAGTGAACGTGCCTTTGCTGTCACCGACATAGGTGAACTGGAAGGTCGATACCAGCGCAGACTGCGATACCAGCCCGCTGAGATCGGAATTGACCCCCTGAAAGGCTACGTTCTGGGTGAGATTTTCCAACACCAGAATGCGTCCGCTCAGCCAGTTCTGGACGCTGCTGGCAGTCAGCTGACCCGCTTGGCCCACGGAGGACTCAAGGTTCTGGTTGATCGTCTTACGTTGCAGGTAATCGTTGTAAAAGGTGAACAAGGCGAACGCCAGCACCACTACACCGGCCGCGGCCAACAGGATCTTATGACGAAACTTCAAATTCATGACAAGGCATCTCAAAAGGACTGCTAGAAGAAGGCTCAGATGCCAGAGCAACTTGCGACACAAAAAATGTCATGCCCTGCACACACAATGAACCTACAACAAATAGGGTTTTAATCGCGTAAACACAGCCAATAGCGTGCCTTTCCCGTGAAATGCTGCGCTGTACTCCAATGACGTTGGCAGTGCTTTATAACGGTGTGCCGACGCAATTGATATGCCTGAAAAAAATACTCGGCGTGTCTTGGAACTTTCTTTATTTTTTATTTCAGCTTGGCCGGTCCCTGCCGATAGCGTCTGTATACCTCACCCTGCCCTGACCTGTATGCCATACCTTTCAGGGATAACACCGTTTCAATGGCAGTTGTTGGAGAATTCAATGAGTAGCTGGTTTGCAAACATCAGCGTGAATATGAAACTGGCCCTTGGGTTCGGTCTAGTACTTGTTTTTACAGCCATTCTTGCATTGACTGGCTGGACCAGCATGAGCGGGCTGATCAATCGCAGCAACTGGATGAGTGACATTACTTCACTCAATGCCCAGTTGACCAAACTGCGCGTGACACGCCTCCAGTACATGGTGGCCGACGGCGACGAGAAGGTTGCCGAAACCGTGCAGACCTCGCTGGACAGCTTCAAGGCGTATCAGGAAAAACTTCGGGCCTCGTTCAAAAGTCCCGAAAACGTGAAAATGCTCGATCAGTTGGGCATCGTGATCGCTGACTACCAGAAGTCCCTCAACAACATGCGCAGTGGCTACAAGGCCAGCACTGCGGCTCGTGATGAGCTGACGACCCATGCTGTCAAAAGCCTCGCGGTGTTCGAGCAGCTTGTGACTGAAGTCAAAAACATGGACCCGGCTGACGCCAACCGCTTCGAGCAGTACCGACTTGTCACCGACGCAAAAGATGACTTGAGACTCGCACGCTATGAAGTGCGCGGTTACACCACCAATGCCACACCTGAGACCGAGCAGGCAGCCGTCTCGAAACTGGATGCGGCCATCAAGGATCTGGATGCGCTCAAGGCAACCTTCAGCGGCACTCAGGCCGATCAGCTCAGGCAGCTGGAAGCCTCGTTGATGGCGTACCGGGCGACCTTGCAGAACTTCAAGGCCGCCACGGGCACGATTGTCCAGGCGCGCAAGGAAATGACCACGCAAGGCCAGGATATCGTCAAGATCAGCGAGGACATGTACAAGCTGCAATTGGATCGCCGCGATCAGGAAAGCGCACAGGCGCGTACTACGCAGATTGTCTGCACACTGCTGGCGATCATTCTGGGCATCATCGCCGCAGTGATCATCACCCGGCAGATTACCCGTCCTCTGCAGGAAACCCTGGCGGTGGTCGATCGTATCGCATCCGGTGACCTGACCCAGACCCTGGCCGTGACACGCCGAGATGAGCTCGGCGTTCTGCAGCAAGGCATCCAGCGCATGGGCACCACACTGCGCGAGCTGATTGGCGGTATTCGCGATAGCGTCGTACAGATCGCCAGTGCCGCCGAAGAACTGTCGGCGGTTACCGAACAGACCAGCGCTGGCGTCAACAGCCAGAAAGTCGAAACCGACCAGGTCGCTACCGCCATGCACGAGATGTCGGCGACGGTTGCAGAAGTGGCGCGTAACGCCGAACAGGCCTCGCAAGCCGCTTCCAACGCCGACCGCGAAGCGCGTGACGGTGACAAGGTGGTGGGTGAGGCGATCGCCCAGATCGAGCGACTGGCCAACGAAGTGGGTCGCTCGGCCGACGCCATGACTCAGTTGGAGCAGGAAAGCGACAAGATCGGCAAGGTGATGGACGTCATCAAGGCGGTGGCCGAACAGACCAACCTGCTGGCGCTCAACGCTGCTATCGAAGCAGCGCGTGCGGGTGAAGCCGGACGTGGATTTGCGGTGGTTGCCGACGAAGTCCGCGGCCTGGCACAACGTACGCAGCAATCCACCGTGGAGATCGAAACACTGGTCGCTGCGTTGCAGAGTGGTACGCGCCAGGTGTCCAGCATCATGCTCAACAGCCGCGAACTGACCGTCAGCAGCGTGACCCTCAGCCGTAAGGCTGGCACGTCGCTGGGCAGCATCACGCAGACGGTGTCGAGCATTCAGGCGATGAACCAGCAGATTGCCGCCGCCGCTGAAGAGCAAAGCGCGGTTGCCGAAGAAATCAGCCGCAGCATCGTCAACGTGCGCGATGTCTCCGAGCAGACCGCTTCGGCCAGCGAAGAAACCGCTGCGTCCAGCGTCGAACTGGCGCGCCTGGGCGGGCAATTGCAAACGATGGTCAGCCACTTCCGGATCTGATCACCCAGCGTTGACATCAAGCCCGGTCTTTACCGGGCTTGATTGTTTCTGCACTCCTGACAGTCACGCCTGTGGAGGCTGCCCGTTGGACGCCGACAGGCCGCCATCGACCGGCAGGTTGACGCCGGTCACGAAGCGCGCGTCGTCACTGGCCAGGAAAGCGATCACATCGCCGACGTCTTCGGCTTCACCCGGGCGACCCAGTGGGATGCGCTCCATGAACTTGGCCATCAACGCTTTGTCACCGAGCATATCTTCGGTCAGCTCGCTGCGGGTCAGTGAGGGGCAGACGGCATTCACGCGCACGCCGTCAGCACCATGGTCCATGGCCAGCGAACGAGTGAAGTTGGTGATCGCGCCCTTGGCCGCGTTATAGAAACTCATGCCCCAGTCGCCGCCCAGACCGGACACCGACGAGACGTTGATGATGTTGCCTTTGCTGGCGATCAGTGCAGGCATGGCGGTGCGGGTGCAATAGAACACGCCGTCCAGGTCCACGGACATCAGCTCTTTCCAGTCCTCTATGCCCAGCTCGGTCACTTTGCCGGACTTGACGATGCCGGCATTGTTGACCAGCACATCCAGGCGCCCGAAGCGCGTCGCCACTTCCTTGAACAGCGCTTCCACGTCGCTCGGGTAGGCCACGTCCGCGGCTCTGACCAAGTGCCCTTCGCCCTTCAGTTGGGCGGCTACTTTGGCCAGCTTGTCGTGATTGCGGCCGACCAGCACGACGCTTGCGCCTTCCTCGGCAAAACGTTTGGCGGTCGCTGCGCCGATTCCGGAACCGGCACCTGTGACGACGACGACTTTCTGGGTGAAACGATTCATTCGGCAGTCTCCAAAAAGTAAATGGGATTATCGGGTGGACTGCACACCCGGCCGCAGCGTTCACTCGCATTTGATTTTGGTTTCAATGGCGCTGTAAATGACCGGTGAATCGTTAAACCTCGACCATGGGTGCGTTGACAACGCCGCAGCGGTCTGCAAATAATCCCCACGGTTGTACGACAACCTATAACGCCAAAAATAAAAACAACACCGAGGCCAGTCCATCATGAACACTCTCGCCGCGCCTGCTCGCTCGATCAGCAAGGGCTCAATCATTGAAGCCCTGATCAGTGACGCCTTGTTTACTGAAAACTCGCACTACCAGACACCCTTCTCGATTCACAACATTCGCTGAAACACAGCGAACGGTACTCGGCCGCCTGCAGGTCGAGGCCATGCCTGGCGACAGGCATCACGTAATCCTCGAAGGTGTCGGCCGCCGCTTGCGCGCGGCCAGGAAAGGGGACGGTTTCACTAAACAAGGGAGCACAACAATAATGACATCTCACACTACCCGCTCACGCATCCTGCTGGGCTTCGGCGGTATGACGCTGATTTTCCCGATGCTCGGCATGGCCGAAGGTTTCGTCGACGACACCAAGGCCACACTTACCCTGCGTAACGCCTACTTCAACCGTAATTTCACCAATCCTGCATACCCGAGCAGTGCCGCGCCACAGAGCAAGGCCGAGGAATGGACACAAAGCTTCATTCTCGACGCCAAGTCGGGCTTTACTCAGGGTGTGGTGGGTTTCGGGGTTGATGTGCTGGGCCTGTATTCGCTCAAGCTCGATGGCGGCAAGGGTACGGGCGGCACTCAACTGCTACCGATCCACAGCGACGGGCGTCCGGCCGATGATTTCGGGCGTCTGGGCGTGGCGGGCAAGGCGCGGGTTTCCAAGACCGAACTGAAGGTCGGCGAGTGGATGCCGGTGCTGCCGATCCTGCGCTCCGATGACGGTCGTTCGTTGCCGCAGACGTTTCGCGGTGGTCAGGTCACGTCCAAGGAGATCGACGGCCTGACGCTGTATGGCGGCCAGTTCCGCGGCAACAGCCCACGCAACGATGCGAGCATGGAAGACATGTCGCTGAACGGGCGAGGCGCATTCACCTCGGACCGCTTCAACTTCGGCGGCGGCGAGTATGTCTTCAACGACAAGCGCACCCAGGTAGGCGTCTGGTACTCGGAACTGCAGGACATCTATCAGCAGCAATTCTTCAACCTGCTGCACAGTCAGCCGCTCGGCGACTGGACCCTGGGCGCGAACCTGGGTTACTTCATCGGCAAGGAAGACGGCAACAAACTGGCCGGCGACCTGGATAACAAGACGGCCTACGCGCTGCTCTCGGCCCGCTATGGCGGCAGCACCTTCTATGTCGGTCTGCAGAAGCTGACGGGCGATACCGCGTGGATGCGCGTCAACGGCACCAGCGGCGGCACCCTGGCCAACGACAGTTACAACTCCAGCTACGACAACGCCAAAGAGAAATCCTGGCAGCTGCGCCATGACTACAACTTCGCGACGCTGGGCGTACCCGGCCTGACCCTGATGAACCGCTATATCAGCGGCGACAATGTGCACACCGGCAACATCACTGACGGCAAGGAATGGGGCCGGGAGTCTGAACTGGCCTACACCGTCCAAAGCGGTGCGCTGAAGAATCTGAACGTCAAATGGCGCAACTCCAGCCTGCGTCGTGATTTCAGCACCAACGAATTCGACGAAAATCGCGTGTTCGTCAGCTACCCTATTTCGTTGCTCTGAAAGCGTGGCAGAGCCTGTTGGCCACGGCAGGTTTTGCCTTGTTACAAATGTATCCGGCCAAGTGCGTGCACAGCCCGTTTTTAGACCTTGGCCGCGTTGACAATCAGCGTATGCGGTGCCGATAATCCGGCAAGTCATACGACAACAGATGACAAAAATAACAATCGGGACTTCTCTCATGGCATCGGCTCATACCACTCAAACTCCCTTCAATCGCCTCCTGCTGACCGGCGCGGCAGGTGGCCTGGGCAAGGTATTGCGCGAAACTCTGCGCCCTTACACAAAAGTGCTGCGGCTTTCCGACATTGCCGAGATGGCGCCCGCTGTCGACGGCAGTGAGGAAGTTCAGGTCTGCGATCTGGCCGACAAGAACGCCGTGCACCAACTGGTCGAAGGCGTCGACGCGATCGTGCATTTCGGCGGTGTGTCGGTCGAACGCCCGTTCGAGGAAATCCTCGGCGCCAATATCTGCGGCGTGTTCCACATCTACGAAGCCGCCCGCCGGCACGGCGTGAAACGCGTGATCTTTGCCAGCTCCAACCACGTGATCGGTTTCTACAAGCAGACCGAGACCATCGACGCGCACTCCCCTCGCCGCCCGGACAGTTACTACGGTCTATCCAAGTCCTACGGCGAGGACATGGCCAGCTTTTACTTCGATCGCTACGGCATCGAAACCGTCAGCATCCGTATCGGCTCATCGTTTTCCGAACCGCAAAACCGCCGAATGATGAGTACCTGGCTGAGCTTTGCTGACCTGACTCAGTTGATCGAACGCTCGCTGTACACGCCAGACGTGGGCCACACCGTGGTCTACGGCGTCTCGGACAACAAGACCGTCTGGTGGGACAACCGCCTGGCCAGCAAACTGGATTACAAACCGAAGGACAGCTCGGAAGTGTTCCGCGAGAAGGTCGACGCCCAGCCGCTGCCGGCAGCCGATGACCCGGCAATGCTTTACCAGGGCGGTGCCTTTGTGGCTTCAGGACCGTTCGGCGACCAATAAGCAGCGCTTTCCCCTCGCAGCACTCTGGAGACACGAACCGTCATGGATGCCGAACTGATTGTCGATGCACAGAACGCCACCGGCGAAAGCCCGGTCTGGAGCGTGCGTGATCAAGCGTTGTACTGGGTGGATATTCCCAAGGGCGAGTTGCATCGCTGGGATTTCAATCAGGACAGCACGCGCAGCTGGAAAGCGCCGCAGATGCTGGCCTGTATCGCCGCCGACAATCGGGGTGGCTGGGTGGCGGGGATGGAGAACGGAATCTTTCATTTGCAGCCCTGCGAAGACGGCAGCCTGATCAGCACGCTTCTGGCCAGCGTCGAACACGCGCAGGCAGGCATGCGCTTCAATGACGGCCGCTGCGACCGACAGGGTCGTTTCTGGGCGGGCACCATGTTTATGGACATGGCCGCAGGGGCGACGGTGGGGGCGTTGTATCGCTACAGCGCCGGCCAGACCACGCTGAACGCACAACTCAAGGACTTCATCGTCCCCAACGGCCTGGCGTTCAGCCCCGACGGCAAGGTCATGTACCTGTCCGACTCGCACCCCGGCGTGCAGCAGATCTGGGCCTTCGATTACGACACCGACAGCGGCACGCCGCGCAATCGCCGCCTGTTCGTCGACATGAACCATCACCTGGGTCGCCCCGACGGCGCGGCGATCGACACCGACGGCTGCTACTGGATCTGTGGCAACGACGCAGGCCTGGTTCACCGCTTCACCCCCACCGGCAAACTCGACCGTTCACTGGTCGTGCCGGTGAAAAAGCCAGCCATGTGTGCCTTTGGCGGCCCCAATCTGGACACGCTGTTCGTAACGTCCATTCGCCCGGGTGGCGATATTAGCGATCAGCCACTGGCTGGCGGCCTGTTCGCCCTGCGACCTGGGGTTCAGGGCCTGGAGGAACCCACGTTTCAGGGCTGACAGCGCCCTGCCGAAAATCCCGTAGCTCTACCAAAAATAACAAAATCGGAGATATCCATGGACTTCAAACGCAAGCTTCTCATCGCAGCACTTCCGCTGGCCTTCTGTGTGTCAGGCATGGCCCACGCTGATGTCAAAATCAAGTTCGCCGAGGTTCACCCTGCTGGCTATGCGCCGGTCGTGGCAGAACAGAACATGGGCAAGAAACTCGAAGAACAGTCCAAGGGCGAGATCAGTTTCAAGATGTACGCGGGTGGCGTACTCGGCTCCGAGAAGGAGGTCGTTGAGCAGGTGCAGAGCGGCGCCGTGCAGATGACCCGCGTCAGCCTCGGCATCGTCGGCCCGGTAGTGCCGGACGTCAACGTCTTCAACCTGCCGTTCGTATTCCGTGACCAGGCGCATATGCGCACCATCATCGATGGCGAGATCGGTCAGGAAATCCTCGACAAGATCACCAATTCGCAATTCAACATGGTCGCTCTGGCCTGGATGGATGGCGGCACCCGCAACCTATACACCAAGAAGCCGGTACGGCAGATTTCCGACCTCAAAGGCATGAAAATCCGCGTTCAGGGCAACCCGGTGTTCATCGAAACCATCAACGACATGGGCGGCAACGGCATCGCCATGGCCACCGGCGAGATCTTCAGTGCCCTGCAGACCGGCGTCATTGACGGTGCGGAAAACAACCCGCCGACGTATTTCCAGCACAACCACTACCAGAACGCCAAGTTCTTCACCATCACCGAACACCTGATCCTGCCCGAGCCCATCGTGATGGCGAAAACCACATGGAACAAGCTCAACCCCGAGCAGCAAGCACTGGTGAAAAAGCTGGCGCGTGAAGCGCAGATGGAGGAGCGAGCGCTGTGGGACAAGTCGTCAGCCGATGCCGAGACCAAGCTCAAGGCCGCTGGCGTGGAATTCATCACGCTGACGCCTGAGCAGAAGAAAGCCTTCTACGACGCGACTCAACCGGTCCGCGACAAATTCGGCGCGCCTTACAAGGATCTGATCAGCCGCATCGAAGCGGTCCAGACCAATCCGGCACTGGCTGCACCCAGTACCCCAGCGGCCCAATAAGCCTGTCCGATTACGCAGCGGGGACGAGCATCAGCTCGTTCGCCGCCGCAGTGGTGAGCCTTATGAAAAATACGCTTTTGCGCATCAACGACACGCTTTATCGGGTCTGCATCGGCATTGCCGGTCTCTCGGTGTTGATCATGACCCTGATCATCCCCTGGGGCATCTTTGCCCGCTACATCCTCGGCAGCGGTTCCAGTTGGCCTGAACCCACCGCCATCCTGCTGATGGTGGTGTTTACCTTCTTCGGCGCCGCCGCCAGTTACCGGGCCGGTGCGCACATGGCCGTGTCAATGGCTGTGGAGCGCATGCCGCAGCAGGTGCGCAGAGCCGCCAGCGTGGTGGTGCAGATTCTGATGGGGATCGTGGCCCTGTTCATGATTTTCAAAGGCTTCAAGCTGTGCGCCACCACCTGGAATCAATTCGTCGGCGAACTGCCGTTTCTGCGCGTCGGTATCTCTTATCTGCCGATTCCTCTCGGCGGCCTCGTGACGCTGGTCTTCGTTCTGGAAAGGCTGTTGCTGGGTGACCAGAGTCATCGCGCGGTCATGCATTTCGACGTCGTTGAAGAAAGCGAAGGTGCCGCATAAATGGACGCTTTTATACTGTTGGGCAGCTTTATTGCGCTGATCCTGATTGGCATGCCGGTGGCCTACGCGCTGGGCCTTTCAGCCCTGATCGGCGCCTGGTGGATCGACATCCCGGCCGATGCACTGATGATCCAGATTGCGGGTGGCGTGAACAAATTCTCGCTGTTGGCGATTCCGTTCTTCGTGCTGGCCGGAGCAATCATGGCCGAAGGCGGCATGTCGCGACGTCTGGTCGCGTTTGCCGCAGTGCTGGTGGGCTTCGTGCGCGGGGGCCTGTCGCTGGTCAATATCGTGGCTTCGACCTTCTTCGGCGCGATCTCGGGTTCCTCGGTGGCCGACACGGCCTCGGTGGGTTCGGTGCTGATCCCGGAAATGGAACGCAACGGCTACCCGCGAGACTTCTCGACGGCAGTGACCGTCAGCGGCTCGGTGCAGGCGCTGCTGACACCCCCCAGCCACAACTCGGTGCTCTATTCGCTGGCGGCAGGCGGTACAGTGTCGATTGCATCGCTGTTCATGGCCGGGATCCTCCCGGGTCTGCTGCTCAGCGCAGTGATGATGGGCCTGTGCATGATCTTCGCGCGCAAGCGCAACTACCCCAAGGGTGAAGTGATCCCGCTGCGCCAGGCACTGAAAATTGCCGGTGAAGCGCTTTGGGGCATGATGGCCATGGTCATTATTCTCGGCGGCATTCTGTCGGGGATTTTCACGGCCACCGAGTCGGCGGCTATTGCCGTGCTCTGGTCGTTCTTCGTTACCATGTTCATCTACCGCGACTACAAATGGCGCGACCTGCCCAAACTGATGCATCGGGCGGCACGCACCATTTCCATCGTGATGATCCTGATCGGTTTTGCCGCCAGCTTCGGTTACATCCTGACGCTGATGGAAATCCCGATGAAGATCACCACCGCATTCCTGACCCTGTCGGACAACCGCTACGTGATCCTGATGTGCATCAACGTGATGTTGCTGCTGCTCGGTACGGTCATGGACATGGCGCCGCTGATTCTGATCCTGACCCCCATTCTGTTGCCGGTCATCGTCGGCGTCGGCATCGATCCGGTTCACTTCGGCATGATCATGCTGGTCAATCTGGGGATCGGGCTGATTACCCCGCCGGTGGGCGCGGTGCTGTTTGTCGGTGCCGCTGTGGGTAAAGTCACCATCGAAGCGACGGTGAAAGCACTGGTGCCGTTCTATGTTGCGCTGTTCCTGGTGCTGATGCTGGTGACCTATGTTCCTGCCATCTCGTTGTGGCTGCCGAGCGTCGTGCTCTGACGTCTCCAGTTGCAAGGCTGCCGGAGCGCTTGAAAGGGCTCCGGCATGCACCTCTGTTGTCCAGCCAAGGAGGCTGGTTTGCGTATGTCTGCCCCTGCCCTGTTTCCGCGCCACATTGCCGTGCTGATCCTGGCGCTGCTGGCCTGCTCGTTTGCCGGCAACCACATCGCGGCACGCATTGCCTTCGATCATGACACCGGCCTACTGCTGGCCATTCTCTGTCGCTCCGGCGTGACCTTGCTGGTATTGACCAGTCTGGTGTTATGGCAGCGTGAAAGGCTCAGCCTGCCTGCCAGTACCTGGCGCTGGCAGCTGCTTCTGGGGTTGCTGATCGCCACGCAGAGCTTTTGCATCTACTCGGCGGTAGCGCGTATTCCGGTGGCCCTGGCCTTACTGGTGGTCAATGTCTCGCCGATCCTGCTGGCGTTGCTGACCTGGGCATTGGGCGGTGCCCGGCCAACGCGGCGCGCAGCCGGCCTGATGGGCCTGATTCTGTTTGGCCTGACGCTGGCGCTGGATGTGCCACAGCGCCTGTCGAACCCCGGCAGCAGCGAGCCGCGATGGCTGGAGGGTGTCGCCTACGCGTCGACCGCGGCGGTGGTGTTCGCCTTTGCGCTGTGGATTACCGATAACAAACTGGCGGGCATGCGCGGCAGCGTACGCAGCATGCTGACCATGGCCGTGGTGTTTGTCGTCGCAGCCATCGCCGGCAGCAGCGGCGTGCTGCCCGGCGGCGTGGGTCTGCCAAAGAGTTCTGTCGGCTGGACCGCACTGGCCAGTCTGGTGGTTTTGTACGGGCTGGGTTTCTCGCTGCTGTTCATCTGCATGGCACGGCTGGACATCGCCCGCAACGCGCCAGTGATGAACATCGAACCGGTGGCCAGCCTGCTGTTTGGCTGGCTGATTCTCGATCAATTGCTCAGCAGCGGTCAGGTGGTCGGCGGGCTGATCGTCGTCAGCGGCATCGTGCTGCTGACCTGGCGTCGCGCCCAATCGCCTGACTCTCAATCATCAAGAAAGGCTTTGAAGCATGTCCACGAACGTACTGACCCTTGAAGATGGCCTGACCCGCCTGACACTGGCCCCCGACATCGGCGCCAGTATCGTCAACTGGATCGTCCTGGCCAGTGGGCAACCCCTGCTGCGCCCCAGCGACGAACAGGCTCTGGCGGCCGGGACGCCTCGTCGGCTGGCCTGCTACCCGCTGGCACCGTGGTCGAACCGGATCGGCAACGGCGGTTTCGAGACACCAGACGGCTGGCTGGCCCTGGAGCCCAACAGCGCCAACGACCCGCTGCCGATTCATGGCAGCGCCTGGCAGCAGTCATGGACGGTCATTGAGCACACTTTAGATCGGGTCTTTCTGCAACTCGACAGCCAGACGCCATTCGCCTACCGCGCGCACCTGCGCTACACCCTGCACGACGGCAAACTGAGTATCGAACTGACCACCACTCATCTGGACAGCCGCGCCATGTGGCACGGCCTGGGCTTGCACCCTTACCTGCCACGCACGCCTCACACACGCTTGCAGGCCAAAGCTGCGCAGGTCTGGCTGTGCGACGAGGCAGGTTTGCCGAATGAGTTGCAGGATCTGCCCGCCGAATGGGACTTCCAGCACAGCAACAGGCTGCCCGAAGCACGGCTGGACAACGGCTTCACCGGCTGGGACGGCCACAGCGTCATCAGCCAGCCGGACCTGGGCTATGAACTGCACTGCCACGCCACCGGCAGCGAGTACTTTCTGGTGTTCTGCCCTCCGGGACTGAATTTCTTCTGTTTCGAGCCCGTCAGCCACCCGGTGAATGCCCATCATTTGCCTGGGCATCCGGGGTTGAAGCTGTTACGGCAGGGGGAGTCGATGGGGCTAGGGGTCAGTCTGCATCACAAGCCCTTGTAGCAGGCTGTTTCATGCCTTCCCTGGCCATCTGTTACTGGGCAATCACCAGTGTTGAAAGACCCCTAACGCTGGTTACGCCGGTCGTCTTGGCGCAATCGTTGCTCAATGTGGACTCGATATCGCCAAGTACAAATGTACTCATCGCCTTGGCATTCTTGTACCGGCCATCGACGATTTTTCCGACACCCACAATGGTCGTATTCAGATTACCGATATTATTGAGCGTCGCACTGAACTCGTAAGTACTGGTGGCGCCATCGCTCCAGTTGATGACCCATGTAATAGTCGGCGTTTGCAGCAGCAACGACTGACAGGAAAAATTCGCCTGAAAGTTTTGACTGGACGAAGCGCTGACTGCCAGAGGAAATGAAGGAGAAACACAGGCCCCCCAGTTGCTTGTCGTCGATACATTGACCAACTGATCGGTGTTGGTCAGTCCCGGCGACCAGTCGGCAGTGTGAGTCCCTGTCAGACAGGTCGCCAGGTTCGCAACCTGAGCCTGTGATCGCTCAGGCGCAAAAATAAGCCCCATGCAAACGATGATCAACAACAGGGTGGCCAGCGAAGATGAAACGCGTGCAACCTGAGTATCCATGTTTGTCTCCATGACATTGATGACATCCAGAACACAAAGTAATCATTTAACGTTAATGACTCTACTGTCAGAAATGACAGTGACCAAAGACGGCAAGATCTGGCCCGCGGCCACTGCCATGGCCGGATCTGCAAGTCAAACCGCCACTCATCACATCCTGTGATCCACTCCCCACCCCGTTACGTAACACCTCTGCATAGCGAACCAAACCCACACAATGGTGATCAGAAGGTGGATCATGCGCATAACTGCCAGTCTCAGGACCTTCTGTCACTTGTCCCCCTCTCACAGCGAATCGACAATCACCCGACTTTGGATCGATGAAGTCACCGCCGTGGCCCGCCAGAGGGACCGCGACAGCTTCATGCGCATTTACGATCACTTCGCTCCGCGCCTGTTGCGCTACCTCACCGGGCTGAATGTGCCGGAAGGTCAGGCCGAAGAGTTGGTGCAGGAAGTGCTGCTCAAACTGTGGCACAAGGCCGACTCGTTCGACCCGGCCAAGGCCAGCCTGGGGACATGGTTGTTTCGCATCGCACGCAATCTTTACATCGACAGTGTGCGCAAGGACCGTGGCTGGGTGCAGGTGCAGAACTCGCTGGAACAACTCGAGCGTCTGGAAGCTCCGGTAGATCGAACACTCGATTACAGCCAGCGCCAGGAGCAACAACTCAACATCGCCATCCAGAACCTGCCTGCCGATCAGGCCCGAGTGTTGCGAATGTCGTATTTCGAAGCGCTCAGCCACCGGGAGATTTCCGAACGCCTGGGTATGCCGCTCGGCACAGTAAAGTCCTGCCTGCGCCTGGCGTTTCAAAAATTGCGCTCGCGGATAGAGGAATCATGATGGGTCCACAACATCATCCGGACGACGCCACGCTGGTCAGTTATGCCGCAGGGGCGCTGTCGCAGGTCATCGCGGTGGTCACTGCCGCGCACCTGGAACGCTGCGCCGAATGTCGGGCGCGGCTCAGGCAGGCCGAGGCAATTGGCGGCGTGTTGATGCAGCAGCACACCAGCAGTGTGGTGCCGCTCAAGGGCAGATCGGCCATGCTGGCGCGGCTTGACGAGCAGCAAGCGTGGCTTGTACCCGCCCAGCACTCGATGCCGGCCGCCAATCAGGACCCGGACCTGATGCCGGTCTGCATGCAGGCGCATTTTGGTCGACACCTGAGCGCATTGAAGTGGAAGACCCTGATCCCCGGCGTACAACGAGTACGCGCCGAAGGCATCGAACAGGGCAACCTGATGCTGCTGAAAATCGCCCCCGGCGTGAGCATGCCGGTCCACAGCCACGAAAGCGGCGAGATGACCATGGTCCTCAAGGGCGCGTATTACGACGTGCAGGGAGAGTTCGGACTCAACGATGTGGCCGACCTGGACAGCCATATCCATCACCAGCCCATCGCCTACCCCGACCGGGAATGCATTTGCGTACTGGCCACTGAATCGAAGCTGCGTTTTCACGGGTTGCTGGCGCGGATGATGCAGCCGTTTTTCGGGATTTGAAAAACGGCCGCTGCGCCCGCGGTCAGCGCTGGACGGTGACGCCCAATGAGGCCAGCGCATCCCAGTAGCCCGGGTAGGTCTTGCCGACGCAATCAGGGTCGAGAATGCGGATGCCGGCGATCTTCAGGCCCGCCAGCGCAAAGCACATGGCGATACGATGGTCGGAGTGGGTGTCGATCAAGGCATCGACCGTAGTGCCTGCCAGCGCCGGGTTGGCGTTGACGATCAGATCGTCACCCTCCTCGACCGCCAGGCCGGGTGCGATGGCGCACAGGCCGTGGGACAGTGCCGAGATGCGGTCGCACTCCTTGACCCGCAGGTTGGCGATACCGACAAAGCGCACCGGCTGACGATTGAAGGCGGCCAGTACGGCCAGCGTCGGAATCGCGTCCTGCATCTGCGAGCCGTCGATCACGGCCGGCATGTTCGGGAAGCTGGCGATGATCTGGCTGGCCAGCGCATCGGGTTGCGTGAACGCGTCGCTGGCCACGCCCAGGTCGATAGCGCCTTCGGTCAGGGCCTGCGCAGCCCACAGGTAAGTGGCCGCCGAGGCATCCGGCTCGATGTGGAAATCCGTAGCGCGATAACCGGTAGCCGAGACTTTCCAGGCGGCGTCGCCGATGGCCTGAACCTCGGCACCGAACGCGTGCATGGCCGCTAGCGTGAGGTCGAGGTAACCACGCGCGCCGATCTCGCTGCCTGTCAGTGCAACTTCCACAGGCCCCTTGCCACAGGCACCGGCCATCAGCAATGCCGACACGTACTGGCTGGACAGGTTGCCGTCGATTTCGATACGACCGGCCTCAAGACCGCCCTTGCCCTTGATCGCCACCGGCGGGCAACCGCTGGGTGCGCTGACTTCCACGCCCATGCGCTGCAAGGCATCGACCAGCGGCCCGATAGGACGCTTGCGCATGTATTCGTCGCCATCCACCACGAAGTCGCCTTCGAAGTTGGCCAGTGCCGCGGTCAGAAAGCGTGTCGCAGTCCCGGCGTTGCCGAGGAACAGCGCCTGCTGCGGCGCCTGCCAATGCCCGCTGCTGGTGACCACGAAGGTGCTGTCATCCGGCTCGTCGACCTGCACGCCCATCAGACGCAGGGCTTCGGACATCACGCGCGTGTCGTCACTCTTCAGCGCGCCGGTCAGGCGGCTGGTGCCTTTGGCCAGCCCGGCCAGCAACAATGCGCGGTTGGTGATCGACTTGGAGCCCGGCGGGCTGACACGCCCGACCAGCGGGCGCTCGACAGGCAAAACAGTGAGGGTGGCTTGAGGTCGCATGATGTCCCTGAGCGTCAGCGGAAAAATCGCGATCCTAGCACGAGCGGGATCAAGCCCGCAGTGCCGGTTTCATTCATCGCCAAGCCCGGGCGCGGCTCAGCTTTTCGCTGAGCCCGACAGTTGCTGCAGCTTGTTGTTGGCCGCCAGCAACTGATTGCGGTTGGCCGCGACGTCGGTGACGTCATAGATCACCAGACACACATGGCTGATCGCCCCGGTGGTCGAGCGCAGCGGGAACAGGGTGGTGTTCTGATACATGAACTCCTCCTGCCCGGTGATCGGCTGATAATTCTTGAAACGCACCAGATACGGCCGCTGCTCCCAGATGGTGAACGCCGGCGTGCCGAGGGTCACGACGTTATCGATTTTCTTGCTGAACCACTTCGCGTTGACCTCCGGAAAAATCTCGAAAAAGGTCTTGTCGACTGCCACGTAGGGCACCACACCCGAGCGGTTTTCCATGAAGGTATTCCAGACCGTCACGCGGTAGTTCAGGTCCAGCACCACGATGCCTACGTCAATGTTCTGCGTAACGGCCAGCAACCAATGAAGCTCGTTGATTTCAATAGCGTTGCTCATGGGTCAGCTCATCATGTAGGCAAGTTTTTTGGTAAGCAGCTCGACCGAATCTTCGGTGAACAGCATCAGCAGATCGAAATGCAGATTGTGGCCTTCCACGCTGTAACTGATTTCGACCGCCAGGGTCTTTTTCCAGCGCTGTTGATTGATGCGGATAAGCTCGTCGATGCCGCCCTGTGCCCCCAGCAACTGGGGATGGCCCTGCGAAAAGGCAATGTCGATCTGTTCGGCAATGCCGCTCAGGCAGGCGCCGATCAGGATCGTGGACAGATCGAGCAGCATCTCCATGTCGGAACTGTCGGAGTGATCGCCGCCCATCAGTTGCGAGATTCCGGAGATTTCCGAATCATGAAAAATCAGCAGCGCTTCACCAGAGATACCGCCACCGATGTAGCCCTGACACACCGCGGTCAGACGCTGGTCGCTGTGAGCGTCGGCCAGCGCCATGTGCAACTCGCCAACTTCAAGCATGTTGACGTTGGGCACCGGCAGTTGCACGAACACGCCCAGCACCTTGGCCAACAACGCCGCTGCACGGCCCATGGCGACGTTGATGGTTTCGCGGAAGGCATCCTGAAAGCTGATCACCCCGCCCTTGTTGTTGAGGGCCGGCAGTGCAACCGGTGACGCGGCAGGCTTGCCCAGCAGGCCAAGGCGCTCCAGTGTGCTTTTGAGTTCGTCCGGGTCGGCGGGTTTTTTCAAAAACGCCAGCGCGCCCAGCTCCATGACCCGACGAACGGCCTCGTCCTGCACGTCGCCCGACACCACAATCACCTTGGCGTCGAGGTTTTCGGCACGAATCGCCGTCAGCGTCTGGTAACCGTCCATCACCGGCATGGTCAGGTCGAGCAGGACCACCTGGCCCTGACCTTTACGAATCGCTTCCAGGCCTTCCTGCCCCTGGGTGGCCAGCGTGACCGACACATCCCAGTCTTCAGGTAGCGCGCGCAACAGCTGCTTTCGCGCCATGTTCGAGTCATCGCATATCAATAGCGCAAGCGTGGACATCGTGTGGTTCTCACTGCAGGAAAATCAGGCTGACCACGGCGGACAGCACATATTCGTTAGACGGCACCATCGGAAGCGACTGACATCGAGCCTATAACGCGAGATCAGCAACATTCAAACTAAACCTATAGCCTAAGTCGGTGATTTTTGAAGTTTCTGTAGTTTTATTCGCAATTAGTTGCTGCGAATCACTATCACGACGTCTGAAACGTGCCTATTATCAATTGATAGATTCAATTGCAATCACTCGATAGACAGGTGTGCCATGTCTTTGCCCATAAGCGACTACCATCCGGCCCTGCCCCGGCAGGACGATTTCTGGCAACACCTGGGTATCCCCGCACGAGGCGCGCGGCTGTACTCGGCGCTGCATGACGGCTTGCCGTATGAAGTCTTCGAACGTCTGGCGCATTACACCGACCTGAACCGATCGACCCTGGCCGAGCATCTGGGCATCGCGCCGGCAACCTTGCAGCGACGCCTGAAGGTGCGCCGCTTCAACGCCGAAGAAAGCGATCGGCTGTTCCGCCTGGCAGCGGTGTACAAGGCGGCACTGGACCTGTTCGAAAACGACGCCGAAGCGACTCGCCTCTGGCTGGCCAACCCGGTCTACGGGCTGGGCAATCGCAGGCCACTGGAAATGCTCGCGACCTCGGCAGAGGCTCAGGCAGTGCTCGACCTGATCGGCCGCCTGGAACACGGGGTCGTGGCGTGATAGCGGTCTATCGACTGGTCAAGCGCAAATGGCTGGCACAGGCATTCGATGGCGAGGGCGCCAAGCTCTACGGCGGACGCTGGAACAGCAAGGGCAACGCCTGCGTGTACTGCGCGGGCAGCGAGTCACTGGCGCTGCTGGAAGTGCTGGTGCACCTGAACAACGCCACTGTGGCTCAACACTACACGATGCTTGAACTGCAGATTGCCGAGGAGCACGTCCTCAATGCGCGCCCGGACACCCTGCCCCACGACTGGCGTGAAGAACCCGCGCCACCGGCAACCGCCTCGTTCGGCGACGACTGGCTGGCCTCCGCTCAGAGCCTGGCACTGGCAGTGCCCAGCGTGATCATCCCGCGCGAGTCCAACTACCTGCTCAACGTCCAGCACCCAGAGTTCAGGGCGGTAGTGGCAACGGCCAAAGAACTGGAGTTTGTGGTCGATCCGCGTTTGGGGTGAACTGGCTGAACGGTTAGCTCGGTTATGGGGGGCTCTTGCTGTCCCATGGGTTCAAAGCAACGTACGCCGCGACCAATGCATTCAGCACCAGAAGTAACGCCTTAACACTGCGATGGATTACAAAACCGGCAACACTACGTGCGGCCGCTGACCAGTCTTACACCAGCATGCGTTTCAATTGCGTGCCTGAAAGCCTGAACAAAAAAACAACTACCTATACCTATGTACCGCACTTCGTGACTATTAATACTAGCTAATATCAAGGAGATATTATTCGGCGATTTAAACCTTAAGGATAAGCACATGCCGCAAAACGTCATTACTCTTCCACCCACAATCGTAACACCTGGCCAGCCGTTGCCCAGGCCATTAGGCCCGCTATCGGGAGCCGGAGTAATCGCCAGACCGCTGCGATGGGACGGCAGTATTCCTGCAAACCATGAGATGGATGCATTCTTCAGTAAAAGGGGTATAAGAAACGAGCAGTACACGATATCCATTATCGTGACGGCCTCTTCAACACAGCAAAATATCCATCAGTCTTACATAGACTTTTTGCCCCTCCTTCCGGCTGACGTTGACGCGGAAATTTCTGCCGGTGTAGGAGATTACCCCTTCTCTGAGTTAGAAAAGTCTACGATTGAAAAAAACGTGGTGGACAGCCTGATTTCACAGCGCGCTGCTGAGTTAGCCAAAAGCAAAGAAGGCGCTCATGCTTTCTTTGGCAGGCATGCATTGGCGGTAGATATTAAAAAAAACGCTGTGGATTTTTTAAATATCTTTCAAACAAGAAGAGACCTGGGCTCTCCCCTTGACGTTTATAAAAGCTGGGAAGCCTCAGTTACAGCAGCCTACAGAGCAAAAATTCTTGAAGAGAAAATCAGGATTCTCACAGAGAGGTCTGTATCACTGAGCCATACTATTGCTGCAGCGCGGGCCAGGGAGGACGCACGTATCGCGGCAGAAACCGAGTCGACGAGGCTTGCCGTTGAAGCTGCAGAGCACGCTCGACTTGCTGCCGAAACCGCTGAACAAGCCCGAGTTGCAGCGGAGGCTGAAGCCAAGCGAGTAGCGGATGAGCAGGCTCTTCTTGCTGCCGAAGCAGAAGCTCGCCGAGTAGCTGCCGAAGCGGCTGAACAAGCTCGTATGGAGGCAGAGACGCAGGCCCAGCGTGACGCTGACGAGCACGCGCGCGTAACGGCAGAAGCTCAAGCGCTAGAAGCGGGCAAGACGCTCAGGCTCCCGGAAGCTGGTACACCGCAGTTGGGTGCAGTTGCAGGAGTCATTTCCGTTACGGCAGGATCCGGTCTCTTTCTGGACGCTACCATTCAAGCCGCTATCGAAATATTAACGGCTCTCGCAGGCACGGCTGTCAGCTCTACCACAGCCGTAGGCATCGGCACGTTGCTGTACTCCCCTTCGCTTGGCAATGGAGAGTTACCGGAAAGAATGCTGGACCTTCCGGCCAGAGTTCTGATGCCTGATCTGTCCGACGCCTTGAATGACGTGGCGGCAACGGGTGGAACGGTCGATATGCCCTATAGAATTTACGGCGATCAGTCGAAGTATTCAGTCGTGGCAACACAAGCCGAAGGCGGATTTTCTCCCAAGGTGCCTGTGAGGGCTCTGATACTGGACCCAGTGGCCAACGCCTACACCTTTACCACTTCGGACACCCCGCCCATCACCTTGACGTTTCCAATCGCAGCACCTGGAAACAGCTCAACGACGACGGTGGCGCAACCAGTCGAAACTCCGGCGTACGCTGGAATTACACTGGAGCCTATCGAGGTGAAGGCCGAACCTTTACCCGGCACCAGTCAGATGGACATTCGGGATGCCATTTATGTTTACCCGCTAAATTCGGGTCTGCCTCCGGTCTATGTGGTGTTCAACAGCCCCTATGAAGGGGCAACAACCAAAGGAGAGCATAGCGGTCGAATGTACGATCCTGAAAAAGCGGGCGGCCCCACCCAGAACCTCGACTGGACAACCGCCTCAGTCACTCAGGACGGCATTGATCTCGTTAAGCTGCACACAAGCCGATTCGGCTCATCAGATGCAAATACTATAATGATCAATCGTCTGGAAAAAATTTTGCGTGGCGAGTTAGCCGTGACGGATACTGATAAAAGATTTTACACCCACGAGCTCAGGGAATTAGAACGTTACAGGGCACTGGGGGTGGCTGATGGCGTGCAAGGTAACGTATGGAATAACGCTCATACGGCAGCCCTTGAGGATTATAGAATTAACGAAAATCGTGATTTTCTTTACACCGAAGCGGCTCTATCGGCTGGAGACAAACAAGATCATGCAGACGCATTGAGAGGCCAATAAAATGACCAATATCAAAGACATTATCATTAATGAAACCGTGGCAGATGTATTGGCAGTCTTTGCTCTAAATTTGTCCCAACCACGAATAGACAGACTCTACACCGCTTATAAATTTGAGGCTCTCCAGTCCGGTGAGCTCTGGGGCACTTATACCAGACTTTTTCGTGAAGGCATTCTGGCTTTAGATGAAAAAGGTCGCACGGCTAAAGGCCCCCACTGGAAGGAACCCGCTTTCATCGCTGAGAAAAAATATACTGTTGAATAAACACCACCCTGCCTAAAAAGCGCCCGGCTTCGGCCGGGTGTTCTTCCATCTAAAGTTCGATATTCGTAACAGCAGCTCTAACAGGGTATGCCCGACGTTTATTTTACAGGTATATCTAACTTTTCGATCGCCACATAAGGCGTCTGCAGATCCCGTTCGGGGATTTCCCATATGAGCAGTTTGGGCGGCGTCTGGCGGAAGGCCGGGTTGTCGAAGTAGACGTTGGCAGCGCCCGAGAACTCGCCGCCGTCCCTGGCGAAGTTGCCAATCGGGGCGCCGAGTTCGCGCTGTAGAAACCCGACAAAACCCGAATTACGCGAGAACGACGTGCCGATCAGCGCGACGTTGGGCAGGTTACTGTCGCCGAACAGGTCGTCCAGGTTGTCGCTGCCAGTCGCTGATTCGCTGGCAAGCTCGGTGATCTGCGTGGCGGCTACGCTTTGCGGCGCAGGTTGTAATGACGACGGCAACCAGTCGAGTCCGGCGAGGCGCACCAGATCGCCGGGGCGTTCGGCAATGGGTAACGTCTGAATCTGGAATTGACGCTGCGGAGTGGCCTGAATGCCGGCTTTTTGCACTTGCAAGCCGATGGCTCTGGCGGCGCTGTTGGCGCCACTCTCGCTCCAGTGCGTATCAGTACGCAGGTAAGCTGTTTCGCCCAGCGGTTGAAGGGTTGCGGTCAGGTCCAGAGCATCGACGCCAGCCGCTTGCAAATCATGCGTCCATTGCTCGACACGCGCCTGCAATACGTCAGGCCGGTAGAGACCGCACAATCGGGTTGCGGCAATGCGGCTTTTGTCCGGCACCACGGCGACCAACAATTCGATACCGCGTTTTTTGAGGCTGCGCTGCACAGCGATCACCGCCTGGACTTTGCGCTGCGCATTGGCCTGCGCGTCGCGGTTGAGCCTGAACTCATCGGTCAGGAACAACCAACCCGGACACCCCTGGCGCACACGCGGGCCGGTGTCGTGGAGCAGCAGCCAGCTCGCACCGCGCTCGATATTGGCCGCATGCTGGCTCAGAAAGCTCCCGGACAGTTGTTTCGCCAGTTGGTGAGTCACTTCGCCGTGCAGCGCTGCGTCGAGGGTCAGCGGCCTGGGTAGCAGCTCGACCTTGCCGCTGACCAGCAACATGCCCGAGGCCAGCAAGCCAACGCCGAGGAACAGCGCCAGGGTAATGCCCGCCACACCACAGGTGCGCACGGCCAGTTCACTGGGTGGAGGCGGTACAGGAGACGGAGTAGTCATGGGCACCGGCCTCAGAACTGGAAGTACAGAAACGGAACCGTTTCGCGGCTGGCAATCAGCGCGAACGACAGCAGAAATCCGGCCACCGGCCACAGCGCGGTGCCATAGACGAATAGCGTCCGGTTGCCGAAACGCTGCTCACAGCGAGCCTGCAGCAACGGCGCGAGCACGCAGGCCACGCCCAACAAGGCGGCCATGCCGTGTGCCGGGCGCAGGGTCACGGCCAGCGCATCGCCCAGGCCCAGGCCGTGCAGGCCGAACTGCCCGGCATACATGTTCATCGCGGTGGCAAAGTCCGGGGCGCGAAACAGCGTCCACGCCAGGCATACAAACAGCAACGTCAGCAGGTGCGCCAGCGGCCTTGGAACAGCAGGCAGATTCGAGCGCGACCAGGCGCGATCGACGCACAACGCCACGCCATGCGCCGCGCCCCAGAGCAGGTAATTCCAGCTGTCACCGCCGTGCCACAGACCGGCGATAGCCATGGTCAGGAACAGGTTGCGGTAGGTGTTCCAGACGCCGTGCCGATTACCGCCCAGCGCGATGTACAGGTAGTCGCGCAGCCAACTGGACAGCGACAGGTGCCAGCGTCGCCAGAAGTCCTGAATACTGCGGGCCAGATAAGGCCGGTTGAAGTTTTCCGGAAAGTGAAAGCCGAGCATCAGTCCCAGGCCGATGGCCATGGCGCTGTAACCGGCGAAATCGAAGAACAGTTGCAGCGAGTACGCCAGGCAGCCAAGCCACGCATCGATCAGCGACGGGGCCGGCAGGTGAAAGGCCACATCGACCAGCGGCGACAGGGTATCGGCCACCAGCACCTTCATGCTCATGCCGATCATGAAGCGCCGCGCGCCCAGGGCGAAGTTCTGCCGGGTGAAGTAACGCTGCACCAGTTCACGGCGCACCCAGTCGTAGCGAATGATCGGCCCCGCAATGGAATGGCCGAACATCGAAATGTAGGTCGCGTAATTGATGAAGCTGCGCTCGACCAGCACGGTCTGCCGGTGTACGTCCACCAGATAGGAAATCGCCTGCAGGACGATGAACGACAGCCCGGCCGGCAGCGCCACCCGCTGCCAATCGAGCGGCATCGCGCCATACCAGGTGATCAGCGCATTCCAGGTGCCGACGACGATGTTGGCGTACTTGTACCAACACAACACGGCGGTGTTGAACACGATCAATGCCACCAACAGCCGCACTCGCCCTTTCGAGCCTTGCCGCGCCCGGTCGATCAGCAGACCGCCGATCCAGGCCACCACGGTCAGCAGCATGTGCAGCGCCAGAAACAACGGGCTCAGCCAGCCGTAGAACAACCAGCTGCCGATCAACAGCACGACATTGCGCCACGCCGCAGGGCTCGCCGTGTAGGCCAGCAGAAAAGCGGGCAGGAACACCATCAGAAACTCGAGCGAGGCAAATACCATGACGACGAAAGAGCCTGATCAGTTGGACAATGTGTCCGTGGCCGACAACAGACGCGGGCCTGTGGCGGACGGCACCAGCAGCACGCTGTAGCGCTCGCCGGCCCTGAGCTCGCCCAGGTCCAGCGGCGCGCCGACAGTGGCGTTGGCGCAGACCAGTTGCACGGAAAGGCTGACCGGGTTGATCGAACGGCGTTGCAGGGTGCCCGTGGCAACCGACTTGAACAGGTCGGCGCTGCGACCGGCAGGACGCAGGCTCGCCTCACTGCACCCGGCATCCAGGCTGAAGAACGCCAGCGAGGCTTTCAAACCGTTGAAGTCATCGGGCTGTTCACGGACAGTCACCGGCTGGAGGCTACCGTCGGACTGTGCGGTGAGTACGACGGTGGCGAACTCGCCGGGCTCGACGCTGACGTCCATCGGCAGTTTTTTGTCGCCGCTGACCAGTGTGCCCTTTATCGAACTGCTGGCCTGCACCGGGAAAAACAGTGAAACCGGTTTTGCGCTGTCCAGTTGCAACGGCGCCTGGCCTTCACGAGCGATCACTTGCAGCGGCGCGGTGGCCGCATTGACGAAGCGAATGAACGCCGAATCCTGCGCAGGGCCGGTGGGATACAGGGCGATGTCGGCCGCCTGCGCTTGCACGCCCAGCAATACGGCAACCGCACTGGCGGCCATCAGGCGCAAGGCGATCATTGCCTGGCTCCTGCTGCGCTGACGCTGCTGACCGGTAGTTTGCCCAGTGCATCACCGATCGCAGTGCCCCAGGATTTGTAACCGGCCACGGTAAAGTGCTGGCCGTCGGTGGTGATCCACTGGCCTGGCTTGGAAAAACTCAGCGAGTCGATATAGGTGCAGGGTGCCACGTTGCTGGCCAGGAACTGCGACATCAACTGGGTCCGTGCGTCGTTCTTCTGGTACATGCCGCCCGCCTTGCCCCACGCCGGGCCGACCCATGCGCATTTGGTGCCGGTGGCGGCAATGGCCTTGGTCAGGCCGGTTACGCTCTGCCACGCCCAGGCTTTGGGAAACGAAGGCTTGTCATACGAAGCCATGGTGTCACCGATCACGATGACCACCAGGTCGGGCTTGTCGGCAGCGATCAGTTCGCCAATCGGCGTAGTCGTCGCGTCACGGCCCTTGATGACGATCTTGCCGTTGCCTTTCTGTTCGGCACCGCAATCGACCTTCTTGCTGATCAGCCAGTCACCGGCACTGGCCCCGCAGGCGCCAATCGAATGCACGATCGCACCCTGACGGGTCAGGTTGTCATGCAGCGGCTCCATCAGGTGGTCGGCCAGACTCATGTGGCTTTCTCCCAGGACCAGAAGGGTCATACCGGCAAGAACGGAAGGCATCGAATTTCTCCAGAAATCAGTTGGAATAAGGTGAACGGTAAGGGCTGACCGGCAGCTCCATGGGGCCAGTCATGTCCTCGAACATGTAGCGCAGGTAAAGCGCTCCGCTGAACTGGCGATAGTCGCGGGCATTGTCCAGGCCCAGGTTGGCGCCCAGAAACAGGCTGGAATCGAGCTTGTATTCCCCCGCCGCGCTCAGGTTGTAGCCCACACCGGTCTTGCTCTGCCCTGAGTAACGCTGGCCGGAAGCGGCCTGCAGAGTGCTATCGTCGGGGAAGAATGCGGCGCCATCCTGCTTGAAGTGCTGCACGCCGACCGAACTCTTGACCTGATAGCTGAAGCGCTCGGTGCGCTGCGCCCACATCACCGGCACGCCGATGGCGTAGAAGTTCTGCGGACTGAAATAGCCACCATGACCGTAAGTGAAGTAACTCTGGTCGTTGGCGTAACTCATGCCCATCAGACTCAGGCCCGCGGTCAGCTTGCTGTCCTCGGCATTGCGCAAGTACCAGTAGACACCACCACCGACTTCGCCACGGGTGTTGGATTT
The DNA here is from genome assembly GCF_027983475.1 of Pseudomonas cerasi. Classification (NCBI taxonomy): domain Bacteria; kingdom Pseudomonadati; phylum Pseudomonadota; class Gammaproteobacteria; order Pseudomonadales; family Pseudomonadaceae; genus Pseudomonas; species Pseudomonas cerasi. The sequence continues at coordinate 47,884 of NZ_JAQJVM010000001.1, read as the reverse complement.
GACGTTGGTGCCGACCAGCTTGTGCCAGGAACCGTAGCCATAGCCGCCAATGGTCTGATCGTCATAGCTGATCTGCCCGCGGCCGCCGTTGGCGGTCACCCCGCCCCAGGACAGACCGCTGCGCTCGTCGGTGGAACCGGCAAACGAAGTCACGCTGTCTGTCACCGGACGCCGTGACACGTTGAGGCCATAACGCAGATCAGGGTTATTGCCCAACGGCCGGTCGACGCTCACGCCGCCTGCGACCGTGCTGTATTTGAAACCCACGGGGGTGGTGCCGATATCAGCCTTGAGGCCCTCTTCGGGGCGTTCGAAGGCGACCGCCAGACCGACGCCCTTGTCGCTCTGCGAACCTGCTGCGCCGGCCGTTCCACCGCCAAAACGAGCGCCCGCATCGGATTTCACACTGCCGGCATTCAGCGACACCGGCGTGACGCGCACGGCCACGCGGTTATCGCCGGCCGGCACGTTGATCTCCAGCGGCGTCTCGACCACAGTGAGCTTGCTCAGGCCGGACTCGCTGTTATTGCTGCGCACGGCGAGGCCCTGACTGACGAAGCCGCTGCGCTGTTCGAGAATACGATTGAGCGCCTGCTGTGCGCTGCTGGCCTGATCGCGGTCGCCAGCAGCCAGAAACGGATTGCCACGCACGCTTTGCGCACGTCCGGCTGACAACGGTTGCTGCGCAGCGCTCTGGCCCGGGTAGGCCGTTTCACGCGAGGCCGGCAAGCTCGTCGCCGCACCGCCGCTGAGCGACACCTGTGCCGGTGCCGGGATGGCAGACGCTGCGGCCAGGCTGCGTGAACCGCCCGCCGCGAACGGATTGGACGACGTCAAACCCGACCCGCCCTGCGTAGCCATCAGACGCTGTTTTTCGCTTTGTTCGATGGCCACAGCCTTGCGCAGCAACTCGGTGGCCTCGCCGGTCTGGCCCATGCTCTGGTAGATGCGCGCGGCCTCGGTGAGGGTCTGCGGGTCGTTGCGCTGCAACGCGCGGAACTGGCTCAAGGCCTTTTCGGCAAAGGCATAATCATGAGCCTTCACGGCCGCGTCAGCAGCCCCCAGGAGTACTTGCGGATCGTTGGGCTTACGCTGCAACAACGGCTTGTAGAGTTCGAAAGCCTTGGCGCTGTCACCGTTGGCGGTGTACATCCGGGCGAAGGCCGACACCGCCTGAATGTCGTCCGGACGCTGGGCCAGGGCCGGGGCCAACGTGTCGTACGCGCCAGCCAGATCGCCGCCCTCACGCAGCAAATCGGCCTGACGAATGCGGTAGCGATACAGCAAGTCATCGAAGCGTTTACGGGTCTGCACGCCCATGGGCTGGCCCTGCACAGTGCGCAGGATCGCATTGACCTGCACGTCATCCTCCGCCGCGAGCAACAAGCTGGCGTATTGCAGCAGCAGATCAGGTGACTGCACAGGTGCCTGAGCGATGGCTGCGCGGGCCATTTCCCGGCCACGCTCCGGCTCGCCGGCGTCGATGTAGGCACTGGCCAGCGTGAGCTGACGCTCCGGGCTGCCGCTGGCGACCGGTTGCAGGCGATCGAGCAGCGCCAGCGCTTCCTGACGCTGACCGCGCCGGGCGATACCGATGGCCAGGTTGATCTGCACGGTCATGTTGACTTCGTCGGCAAGCGCCTTCATGTCCGGGGTGCGCTGGTCGACAGGAATGCGCGCAAAGGTAGCCTGCGCGTCCTGCCACTGGCCCATTTCCACCGACAGCAACGCACTGGTGTAGAGCGCGTCGATATCGTTGGGCCGAGACCTGAGCAACTCGTCGATCAGCACGCGGGCCTTGGGCGCCTCGTCAGTCTTGAGGTACAGACGCGCCAGGTCGAAACGCGTCCAGACACTGTCTGGATCATTTTTTACTGCATCCTTCAGGGCCGCCTGAGCGGCACGCAGATCGCCACGTTGCTCGGCCAGCCGTGCCGTCTGCGTGGCACGCAAGGCCTTGAAGCGACCGCTTTCGCCCAGCGCTGCCTGTTCGGCAGGCGACAGGGTATCGAGCAGGCGCAGCGCTTCATCGGCCTGGCCGCTTTGCGCCAATACGTTGATCAGCCCGCGCACGGCTTGCGGATTGCCGCGCTGGGTCGCCAGCACATGACGATAGCCCGCCTGGGCCGCGTCGAGTTGACCGGCCTGGGCCTGCAAATCGGCCTGAGTCAAACGTACATCGATGCTGCTGGGGTTCTGCCGCTGCACCTGAGCCAGCAACTCTTGAGCCTTGCCGGTCTGCCCCTTGGCCTGCAGGTCGCGGGCCTGTTGCAAGGATGTCCAGAGCTGAACACTCTCGAGGGCGCTTTTCCAGCGTGTGCCACCAGGCTGGCGAGTCGCGCGGGTCAGCAACTGCTCCGCTTCGGCCAGTCGATTCTGTTGCTGGCGGACCACGCCCAGCCCACCCAGCGCATCGGCATCGTCGGCCTTGATTTTCAGGCGCGCGGCAAATGCTTGTTCAGCAGCGGCATGATCATTTTGCTCCAGCGCCTTCAGCCCACGCGCCACCAGCGGATCCTGCTGCCAGCCTGAGGCGCCGCCACCGGCGTGCTGCTGACGTCCCTTGTTGAGTTGATCACGAATGTCCTGATCATCGGGATGGACCTTGAGGAACGCCTCGAACAGCGGCACTTGCGCCGCCGTAGGCGGACCGATCCAGACCAGCGCCATGCGCCAGCTCTGATCGGCGTCCCCGGCGATGTCCGGGTGCGTACTCAGGCGCGCCAGCGCAGCGATCCCTTCGGCCCGGGTGTCTTCGCGGCGGGCCAGATGCTTGGCGAAAAACAACGCCAGAATCGAGTCGTCCGGATTCTGCCGGATCAGGCGTTCGAAGCCTTTGCGCGCTTCAGGCCAGTCCGCGCTGTTGAACCCCAGGTTGGTGTAGTACTCGCGCCCGATCGTGCCCTCGGGCAAACGGCCGTTGAACAATTGGCGAAAGACCCCGGTCGCCTTGTCGCGCTCACCGGCATCGGCGAGGCGTCGGGCCTCATCCAGCAAGGCCTGATTCTGCGGCTGAGCGAGGGCGATGTCCTGCTCCAGTTGCACCGACTGCCACGGCACTGGCGACAGGGCCTGCAGACGAGCCAGGTAAGTCTGCGCCTGCTGCGGCTTGTTCTGTTTGACGCCGATCAGCCCCATGCCATACAACGCGTCGATCTGATTGGGGTCGATCTGCAGCACCTTCTGCCAGACCTCGGCAGCCCGCACCGAGTTCGAGCGAGCCTGCCAGTACTGGCCCTGCTCGATCAACTGCGCCTCGGCGGTGGCGGCCTGAGCCTGAGAAACGCTGGCTGCGATCGCGGCAACCAACCCGATGACTAACGTGTGGCGGCGCGCGGGCATGACGTCTCCCAGGATAATTTGAGGGTTCCGTCTTCACGGAACTGATAGCGTTTTTCGACCCAGCCCAAGGCAAACAGGCTGAGCATGAGGTTGTAATAGGCCGGTTCAGTGCGGTCTTTCGGGTCACGGGCCAGCGCCTGGCTGACCCCGGCTTCGACCCTGCGCTGTTGCTGCTCGGCCAGCCAGGTCTGACCCTTGGCGTGGAAGTACGGCAATAGCGCCGCCGAATAACCGAAAGGCCCCTGCCCCTCGCGTGCACCGCTGACCACCTGGACCTTTTCCGGCGGCGTACCACTCGAGGCAGTGCTGCTCGACATCCCGTCGAGACGGGCCAGCAGGCGTGCTGCCAACGGATCGGACGCAGGTGTCATGCCCGCCCAGAGGTAAACGCGAATCGCGTCATAGCTGCCCAGTTCGCCTGTGCTCGGATCGACCACGAACAGACCGCTTTTCGGGGAGGTCCCGCGGTAGCCAACCCAATCGGCGATAAAGCCCTTGGGGCTCGATGCGTCGATCAGCTTCGCGGTGTTGTCGGCAATTTCCTTCCATGGGCCGCCGGGTGCTTCTTTCGCCAGGCGCCGTAGCAGCGGAATGGGCAGGTAGCTGGCGTTCAAGCGCCATAGATGGTCGGGCTGCGCGAAACCTTCGGGGCCGGGCAGGAGCATTTTGCCGAGCCCCGGCAGATTGACCACCAGCCGCGACTCCACGTTCTTGAGCAAGGCCAGCGCATCGTCTCGATAGGTCGGGTGCTGCCAGACGCGCGCCGCTTCGAGCAGCGCGTAGACGATCCACAGGTCGGCATCGGACGCGGAGTTGGCGTCTTGAAGCGTCCAGTTGCCATCCTCGCCCTGCCCCCACAACCAGCCCGGCAGACGCGTTTTGACATCAGCCCCCATCATGTTCGCGGCGGTCCACGTCCACAGCGCGTCGAAGCGCGCGCGGTCATTGGCCATCAGCGCAAAGAGCATGCCGTAGGACTGACCTTCGGAGGTGCTGTGGTTGACCTTCAGGCTCGACTCCAGCATTCGGCCGTCGGCCTGCACATAGCGCGTGGCATAGTCCTGCCAGAACGGCCAGGCCACAGCATCGCACGCGCTGTTCGCCAGCACCGGCGTCAGGGTCGCCGACGCCAGCAGGCCGACCAGCCAGCCCGAGGCGCGGCGCAGTTTCAGTGCACGGAGCGGCATGGCTTATTCCTGCTCCAGACGGCGCTTGGCGAGTGAGCGCAGGGTCAGGTAGGCAACTCCGGTCACCAGCACCACACCCACGGCAACCACCAGCAGCAGCCACAGCACGTTGCGCGACATCAGCCACTGCACGTATTTGATCGGCCCAAGGTCACCAACGTAGTACTTCTGCTCGGCAACCAGCGCCTCGACCGAATCGCCGCGTACCACTACCAGGCTGCCCTGTACCTTGTCGCTGCTGCTCAGCGCACGGGCAACGTCGCTCATGCCGCCGGGCTGACCGCTGGAGATCAACACGACACTGCGCCCCTTGTGCAGCGGCGATTCGAAACCGGTCAGGAAGGTGCTGCGCGCGTCACTGGAAAACGCCATGGCCACCCGCGCCCGACGCTGGTTTTCATCCGGGTCCGGGCTCATCCAGTCGCGCAGACGGAAGGCCAGATCGGAAAGCTCGAAGCCCTGTTGCTGAGCATTGCCGGAAATCGGCAAACGGTCGGCCCACTGTTTGAGCAACGGCTGATCGCTGCCCGAGGACATGACCAGAATGTCCTTGTCGGCGGCACTGGCGATCTGTGCAGCGTGAATAACCGACACACCGGTCGCCGGGTAACCGGTCGATTCGCCGAAACGGCCCAATACGCTCAAGTAAGCGCTGACATCTTCAGTACTCGGCTGATCGGCCAGCACCACAGCGGTCTGCGACAGGTCCGCCAGGCGTGTGAACGGAAACCCGGAATCCTTGAACACACCCAGGTTCGGCATGGCCATGAAGTGGTCGTAACCGCTGAAATCCAGCGTCGATTCCGGATCGATGCTGCCGCGCATGTTATCGATGATGATGTCGCCACATTCGCCCTGCTTGAGGTAATCGAACATGTAGCGCAGTTGCAGGCGCGATTGCAGGGCCACGGAGTTGAGCGGCAGGTACACATGCGCTTCACGGCTGATCGTGTCATCGCCGCCCGTCAGTCGCGAGACGATCGAGTTGTTCAGGTTCTCGATCGACGGCAGCGGCTCGGCCTTGATCAGCGTGTCGTTGAGGCTGACCATGATCGACGAATTGTTCGAGCGTTCCTGCGGTGTGTAGCGGTATTTGAGGTTCAACGGCACGCCGTCTTCACGCCAGCTGAACAGGTCTGGCGGCAGGTTCAACGGCACGGTGATGTCACCCGGATCGTAACCGGAGACGTTGAGTTTGTTGGCAGGCATCAGCTCGCCCAGTTTGATCGGCCGATCACTGGGCAGCCAGTTCGGCGCGTCATACGGTTTGCGCGGCGCGAGCAGGTCGACACGCTCGATCAATGCGCTGCTGCCGACCAGACTCTGACCGCCGACCACCAGCGCATTGACCGCCCGCTTGAGTTCCGCCGAATCACGCCCGGTGATCACCAACAGCTTGCTGTTCGGGTCGTTGGGATGGGTCACCATCGTCAGGGTCGGGCCTTTCGGCGCAGGCATCGTCAGCGCGCCGAGCTGCAATGGACCATCGCCCTTGAGCAATACCAGCGCATTGCCCTTGGCCGGCAGCTCATTGAAGTGCGCCGGGAAGCTGGCCATGCGCGAGCGGGTCTTGGCCGCGCCAATCCATGAAGCCAGCGCGCCTGCAGCTTCGAGCGTCGCGTTATCGGGTGCCGCGCCCATCACCACGGGCAGATTCACGTCACGGTCATCGCGGCGGTCGAAGAACGGCAGCGGCAGAATCGCCAGGTTGTTGGGCAGCGCGAATGGCGTGACACGGATGTCCAGACGCGTGTCATTGTTGATCCGTGCCCAGAGGCTGGAATGCTTCGGGTCTTCGCAGCTCATCGTGTAATGGCCGATGAACTGCAGGCTCAGGCGGTTGAACTCGGTGATCATCTGCGGCGGAATCTCGATCACCTGCGTCTGCGGCTTGCCGGCACCTTCCTTGGGCAACGGAAGGGTCGCGGCCACTTCATCGTTGATCATGACGTTGATCTGCGACAGGTCCGCCAGCAACGCCGGCGAATAGCTGTAGCTCAGCGACAGGCTTGCGCCGGTCACCACCTGATCGGCACGCACATTGAAGTTGACGCTGTCGGTGGCTTCCACACCGCGCAGGTTCATCGGGTAATTGCGCCCCAGTTGTTGCAGCGTCACGCTGTAACCCTCGTTGGCACCCGTCGTTTCAGCAGCGCTTGCCCACATCCCGGTGGAGAGCACGGACAACGCACAAGCCAACAGGGCCCATGAGCGGCGAACGGCGAAGCGTTCGGCACCGAGAAAATACCGTTTAGTCATGACTACTCAATCCATCAATTTGCGGGAGGTGGGGAGATTTTTTTACGGGTCGGCAGTAACCGGCTGAAATCCTTGCGAGTGGCCTTGAGCAACTCGACGACGCCACGAACACCGATGTGGCTGACTTCGCGCAGCGCAGACAGCGGTGTGTCCGGCTTGCCGCGGCCCCAGGTCGACGCCCAGGTGTCGGCACGGCCAAAGGTCAGGCGTACCAGCTCGCTCTGCTGACGCAGCGACAGATCATCGAAACGAGTGCCCAGATAACCGTCGCGGCAGAACATTACCGTGGCAGGGAAATGGCTGGTCTGCGTACCGCGATACAGCGACACCGTGATGCTGTCGCCACTGTCGATGCCCGAATCGGCGGGCATCACCAGTCCGAGGCCGGTCTGGGAAAAATCCTGAGTCACGGCGTCGAATACCACGCCATCGGCGCGGGTAACGCGAATCGGCAGTCTGGCCTGGACCCGCGGCTCGGTACGCACCTGACGGATCTCGCTGGCCACCGCAATCGCAGCGCTGGTGATGATGATGTTGTAGATCGTCCAGGCCATGTTGATGACGATGGTCAGGGTGATCGCATCGTTATTCCAGCCCAGTTGGTAGAGGCTGTAGATACCGAGTGCGAAGACCACTGCGTTCAGCGTCAGCAGCACGATGTAAGGCCGCGCCAGCGTCCAGTCGAAAAACTTCTCCTCGACCACTCCGCCCTTGTCGGTCACGTTGAAGCCACCGAATTTCGGATTGACCAGCGCCATCAGCACCGGGCCCATGATGTACCACGCCAGCACCGCCTCGTAGACCTCGTTCCAGAACGAATGGCGGAAGCGGCCCTGAATCCGCGAATTGGTCAGGCTGGCGTGGGCAAGGTGCGGCAACACATAGGCGGTGATCATCAGCGCCGAGGCGTGCATGACCTCGGCGCCGAACAGCAGGTACGCCAGTGGCGCGGTGAGAAACACCAGACGCGGCAGGCCGTAAAAGAAGTGCAGCATCGAGTTGGCGTAGCACAGCCGCTGGCCCAGTGACAGACCTTTGCCCAGCAGCGGGTTGTCAGTGCGAAAGATCTGCGCCATGCCCCGCGCCCAGCGAATACGCTGGGCAACGTGACGTGACAGACTTTCCGTCGCCAGCCCCGCCGCCTGGGGAATCGCAAGGTACGCCGTGTTGTAGCCGGCCCGGTTCAGCTTCAGCGCTGTGTGCGCATCCTCGGTCACGGTTTCAGTGGCCACACCACCGATGTCCAGCAACGACGAGCGCCGCAGCACCGCACAGGAGCCGCAGAAGAAAGTCGCGTTCCACAGGTCGTTGCCGTCCTGCAGCAAGCCGTAAAACAGCTCGCCCTCGTTAGGCACGCTGCGGAATGTATCGAGGTTCTTTTCGAACGGGTCGGGCGAGAAGAAAAAGTGCGGCGTCTGCAGCATCGCCAGTTTCGGGTCCTTGAGAAACCAGCCCATGGCGACCTGCAGAAAGGAGCGGGTCGGCACATGGTCGGCGTCGAACATGGCGATGTACTCGCCATTCGTGGCCTTGAGCGCTTCGTTCAGATTGCCCGCCTTGGCATGTCGATTGTCGCCGCGGGTCAGGTAGCCGACACCGATCTGTTCGCAGAACTCGCGAAAATCCTCGCGACGACCATCATCGAGCACATAGACCCGCAGCTTGTCGCGCGGCCAGTCGATGGACTGGGCGGCAAAGATGGTCAGTTTGACGATGCTCAGCGCCTCGTTGTACGACGGAATAAACACATCGACGGTCGGCCACTGGCTGGAATCGCTCGGCATGATCACCGGCTTGCGCTGCAACGGCCAGGCTGTCTGCACGTAACCCAGCACGATGACGATCAGCGTGTAGAACTCGGCGATGATCAGCCCATAGCCCAACAGGCTGTCCAGCCAGTTGTCGAAATCCAGGGTCGAGGTCAGGCGCCAGTACATGTAACGAAACGAAGCCAGCAACGACAGGGTCACCAGCGCCAGTACCGAAATACGCCCCGGTATCCGGCGAATCACCAGCATCGCAGCGAAGCATGCCAGGGCAAAAAAGCACTGTGCATAGAGGTCCAGCGGCACGGTGACGACCAGCGCCATCAGCAGCAGGCCGACGACAATCGCCACGCTTTTCAAGGTGCGTCGCAGGGTCGTCGACAGACCGCCGAACCACGCCAGCAAAGCATGCAGCCACAATGATGAGCGCGTCCGGGGTACGGACGCGTCGAGCGACAGGTTGGTCATGACAATCGGTTCTCTTCTACGTCCTGAGTCAGCAGTCGGGCAATCAGCACATTACTCAGCACGCGAAGGTCTTGGGTGCCGGGAGAGGCACTCGGAACCTGGACCGCGTTGTGGCCGTAGGCCAGCGCTTCTGCGAGCGCGTAATCATCGCGAACGACGCCCAGCAGGCGCTCGCCCAGACGTCGCGCCAGTACGTCGTACATGTCGCGACTGAAGGTGCGCGAAGCATCGAACCGGTTGATGACGTAATGACAGGCCGGCGGCTGCGACCCCGCCAGAACCGGCTCGAGCCAGCCCTGCATCTGATCCAGTGTCACGTAGCACGCCGCATCGGCGGTCAGCACCACCAGGACCTGGCTGGCAGCAGTCAGCGCCTGTTGCAACATGCGCAGGTCACCGCACGGCACATCGAGAATCACCACGTCGCGGGCATCGAGCTGCATACGGGCGATCTGACGGACCAGCCAGTGTGGATCGTTTTCCTGAAAATGCTCAAGGGAACGACGCTCATCGAGCGGCAGCGCGCCATATGGCAAAACCTGCGTGTCGCAGGAGCCGGTCAGCAACAGCGTGCGCCAGTTTTCGCCGCTCAGGCTGGCACCGCCGAGGCCGGCCACATCCGGGCTGGCATTAAGGTGGTGCATCAAGGCGTTTTGGGGGTCGAGATCGATCGCCAGTGTCTGCGCGCCGGGCACTCTGACCAGGCTGGCCATTGCCGCGCTGAGCGTACTTTTACCCACACCGCCCTTGGCTGACACCACCGCAATCACGCGCGCCGATGTTCTCGGCGGCTGGCCCTTGAACAGCGATTGGACCAGTGCTTCGTTGTTGCGTGCCTGCGCTTCAGCCTGGCGTGCCTGTGCGGCCTCGGCAAGCAGATTTGCCAGGACGCCGGAGGCTGCACCTTTGGCTGTCGGGGTCATCTGAAGGTCAGGTGCCGTGTCAGGCGTCTCGGCCGGTTGCGCCGCACAGGTCTGCTCAGGCACCGATTGATCGGTTACGCGTGGCGGCGTAGCAGGAAAGACACTGTCTACGGGCGTTTCGTGGTAGTCCAGGCTGTCGTCGATCTCCAGATAACCCTCGGAGCTCGCGCCAAAACGCTGAAACAAATTGGCCACATCGTCAGCTCGATTCATCCGGAACGACCTCAAAAGGGGCCGCTACGCACGATCCCTGTGTGAATGCATTAATACCAATGTGTAATGTCATTATGACAGTGTCAAGAAACCGATATATGTCGTCCACAATTTACCGATGAACGGTAAATTGTTCTTTTCTTGACATATTTCTGGCGTTGAAAAACCGTGCATTTGGCTGTTTCAAATGCGTTTGGAAGGAAAACGGGGTGCGAAAAGATAGCTACCTGTCCATTGAGCAGGACGGTAGCTATCGAGGTGAGAGGATGTCAGTGGCTGGCAGGAGCCGGGGTTGTTGCAGGAGCTGTTTCTGCGGACTGAGGCAGTGGCATGCCCTTGGGCCACAGCAGCCAGATATTGCCTTTCTGCTTCATGTCGCCAGCCAGCTTGCCCGCCTCATCGCCGGTCCCCCAGAACAGGTCGGCGCGTACCTCACCGGCAATCGCACCGCCCGTGTCCTGCGCCGCGACCGGACGGACCACGCTGCTGCCATCCGGCCGCGTCGTGGAGAGCCAGAGCAGACTGCCCAGCGGAATCACCTTGCGATCGATGGCCACGCTGTAGCCGGGGGTCAGTGGCACATTTAACGAGCCGCGCGGGCCTTCGTTGCTGTCGGGGTTACGGGCGAAAAACACGTAGCTGGGATTGCTCGCCAGCAGCTCGCTGATACGCTCCGGATGCGCCTTGGCCCAGGCGGCGATACTGCCCATGGTCACGTCTTCCTTCTTCAACTGACCCTGCTCTACCAGCCAGCGACCAATCGCGCGATACGGGCGACCGTTCTGATCGGCGTAGCCCAGACGCAGCTGCGAGCCATCCTCCAGACTCACGCGCCCCGAGCCCTGAATTTGCAGGAACTGCAGATCCATCGGGTCGGTCAGCCAGGCAATCACCGGCGCGTTCAAGCCTTGCGCGCTGATCGTCGCAGCGTCGTCGTAAGGCTTGAGCACCCTCCCCTCAAGCCGACCGCGCAGCCGCTTGCCTTTGAGCTCGGGGTAAATGCTGTCCAGATTGACCACGATCAGATCGTCCGGGATGCCATAAACCGGCACATTGGCGGTGGTGGTCTGGGTCAGGCTGCCCGGATAAACAGGCTCGTAATAGCCGGTGATCAAACCATCGGCACTGCCTCCATCTGCGCGCAGGCTGTAGACCTGCAACTGCTCCTGCAAAAAGGTGCGGATCTGCGCCGCATCCGGTGCGGCCGCGAGACTCACCGCCGCCGCACACGTCGGCCCCCACACCGCATCGGCTTTCAAACGAACACAGGCGCTGCGCCAAGAGGCAAAACCGGCCTGCAAATCCGCGTCGGACACCGCTGGCAACGCGTCCCAGCCGGCCTGGCTATAAGTGGTGTGCGGCGCCGCAGGCGGCGTCACCGGCTTGTCGGACTTGTCACACGCGGTCAGCAACGCAGCCAGTGGCAAAACCAGCGCCAGGCTCCGCAACCATGGTTTGAAAGAGAGCATCATCAGTAGCACCAATCCTTTTACAGCCCGCAGCAGGCTGGTGGGTGAAAGGAGTCATTGTGGCTGAAGCGGGCAGAGGGGCCTAGGGTTTGTCTGAAAAGTCAGCCTGGATGATGCGGCGTAAGAGAAAAGATGGAGTCGAGCAAATCAGCGCTCATGAGTGGTACGCGTTGCGCCGGTGCGGCACGCCCCCCTTTGTACCTGATAACAGATAGGCTGCATTCAAAGGGGCTTTTAAAATACGTCAGTAGACTGCTGCCATGCTGAAAGCGTCTATGTATTCGCCATCTCGATAGGCGAATTTCCTGTGCGTCCCCTCTATGACAAAGCCATTCTTTTCATACAGTGCGATAGCGGGCTTGTTATCAACGAAAACAGTAAGCTCCAGGCGCTTTAAATTCATCCATCGCGAGGCAGTAGTAGTGAGCTCGCTCAATAACAAGTCACCAATACCCTGGCGATGATGGTCGTCTGCGACCCCCATCCAGAAATCAGCTACGTGCTGTCTGCGCCCCTGAAAACGATAGAGCATGGCGCAGCCAACAACCACGCCATCCCGCTCGGCAACCAGGGACAGTCCAGAAGCACTTCGACTTTCAACAAGCTTTTTTATGTCGTTGATTGACTGGTACGGCATACGAAGCGTCCACCAACGGAATACCGGTTGTTCAAACATATCCGCCAGCGGAGACCAATCACTGTCTGCCATGGCACGGACGATCAAGCTCATTTCAGCCCCCTCACTAACACTGCCCTTTCGGCTACCCATCTGCTTACTGTCAAGGCTTGCCCGGATGCGGTTCCGGATAGTCGCGATTGATGTCGATGGGCTTGGCGTACGGCCCGGCCCAAAGCTGCTCGTGCAACTGGCCGATGCGTTTGGCCATCGAGCCGTCGTGCATCACCACTTCAAGATTGCGCGAGTTGTCGAGGTAGCCGCCCAGCCAGTTGCTGGTGCCTACCCAGGCCACCTGATCATCAATATCCATGGTCTTGCTGTGGATCACGCGTGCGTAGGGGATAAAACCCTGAGCCGCCATCGGCAATGTGACGACGCGCACCTGCACGTTGGGCACCAGCGCCAGGCTCTTGAGGTAAGCGACTTCGGGCATGCCGGTGTTCCAGTCGGACACCATGAGCTTTATCGACACGCCGCGGGCGGCCGCGCTGCGCAGGGCATTATCGATGACCGCATAGTAAGGCCGGGTTTTGTCGGGCCCGTAGGACAGAGGCGCGTAATCCAGCAACTGGACACGAACCTCGCTTTTGGCTTGCGCCAGCAAACGCGGCAGTTCGGCCTGGGAGTCGACGACCCCTGGCGGGTTATAGCGCTGCGGGCTGGCGGTCAGGTAGTTGCCGTTGGGCGATGGGCTATCGATCGGGTGCGGCACGGGAGCCGGTTTGCCCTCGGTAATGGCAGCCTGGGCAAGCCAGTCCTGATCGAATATGGCCTGCGTCTGGCCCACGATGATCGGCTCGTCAATGCGCAGGCCGGTTTCGTGGATGTGCTCCAGTGAGCGCCAATCGAAATTCTGACTGCCGATGAACGCCTGTCGGCCATCCACGACCAGAAACTTGGCGTGAATGATGCCGCTGCCCGTGAGCTTTGCGTAGGGCAGTACGCGCAGGGTGAGATTGGGAATGGCGCGCAGTCGCTCAAGGGTCTGCGGGTCGGAAAGTTTCAGGCCTTTTTCTTCCAGCAGAAAACGGATTTTCACTCCGCGCTGCCCGGCTGCCGTCAGGCTTTCAAGCACCTTGTCCATGACCGAGCCTGCGTGGTCTGCGACATAGAACTGTTCGATGTCGATACGCTCGCGAGCCCCGTCAAACAGCTCCCGCCAGACCTCGTCGGGTGCTCGCAGGTCAGGCGTCTGCAGGTCAGACCCGACCGGCACGGTGTGGACCAACTCGAAACCCGGAATGGCGAAATCTGCCTGCGCGCACGAACTGCCCAGCAGTAACGCTGCGATCACGGCGCGGTAGCTCAGGGACAGTCGACGATACGAAGGGTAATAGGGCATTGCGAACCTCATCGCCAGACACAGACAAGATGGCGCATGCCATAGGCACGCGCCGCCAGGTGGATCAGGCCGTCCGGTATTTCGGTTGAGCCGAAGCAGCCGGATGCTCGGCTTCGTCATGCACACGTGCTCCGCTGGAAGCGCGGATCAGCAGGATCTTGAGTTGGTCGTTGATGCGTTCCAGGCTGTCCTGAAAGTAGTTGTGAAAGACCACGCAGAACAAAGCAATGGCAATACCCAGCCCGGTCGCGAACAGCGCTGTACCGATACCGGCGGAAATCTGCCCGGGATCGGATACACCGGCACTGGCCAGGGCCTTGAAGGTATCGATGATACCCAGAATCGTCCCCAACAAGCCCAACAGCGGCGCAGCGGTAGTAATGGTTTCGATCAGCCAGAGGCTGCGGGCCAGCGGTGCGCGAGTGCTCAGGTACTGGGTTTCGATGACATCATCCAGATCCCTGCGCGAGCCCTGCGCATTTTTTTGCGCCAGCACCGGCAGGACCATTTCCAGCGGCAGGCTGGTCCGGCGTGTCAGCGTCTCCGGCAGATCCTTTTCACTGTGCACCGAAGCACCGAGTGCCGTTTGCAGCGCCCGCGACTGGCGACGCACGTAAGCAAAGTAGATGCCTCGTTCGATCGCGACAAAGATCGCTATCGCGATGGCGGCGTACATCACATAGAACGTGATGTCGTGAAGCTGATTCATGTCCATGGCACGGACCTCTGGTCAATGAAGATTAGAAATTGGCTTCAAGAGAAACGGTAACGGTACGCTCGACCCCGACGATGTAGGCCGGGTCGCCGTCGCGGAAACCGCTGTAAGTGCCCGCGTTGGTTTTGGTGGTGTACACACCGTCCAGGTATTCCTTGTCGAACAGGTTGTCGACGTTCAGACGCAGAGTGGCGTCCTTGACGATTTTCTTGTCCACCGGAAGGTAGATCCCCGCGCCCAGATTGAAGATGGTGCGCCCCGGAATGCTTTCGTCGTTGGTCAGGTCGCCATACAGCTTGCTGGTGAGCTTGGCGCCAAAGGTCCCGTAATAACTGCCGTCGTCGTAGCCGATGTTGGCGGCCAGCATGTTCTTCGGCACGTTGGTAAATTGCTTGCCGCTGGTGGGCAGCTCAATGGCGGTGCCGTTATTGAAGACGGTCAGGTCATCTTTCTGTTTGGCGCGGGTGTAGGTGTACGAGGTGTAGTAATTGAAATGGTGCGGCAGCAAGCCACTCCACTCCAGTTCCAGCCCGCTGTTGTCGACTGCACCGGCGTTGATGTCGGCAAAGTCGCCGTTGATATCTTTTGATGACACCTGCCGGTCCTTGAACTGCAGGTAGAACAGCGTGGCCGCCAGCGTCATGTCCTGTTCGGTGTAGCGCCAGCCCAGTTCGTGGTTCCAGCTGGTTTCTGGCTTGCTGTCGATGGAGCCGGTGCCCGGGTCATACAGAACGTAGTTCTGCGGCACGCGCATGTTGCGTGACAGGCTGTAGAACAACTGGTCGCGCTCATCCAGCTGGTATTTGAGGCCGACGTTCGGCAACAGCTTGTTGTAGGTCTGGTCCCGTTTTTCCGGCCGCTCGGTCAGGCTGCCGTGGTTGGTGCCTTCGCGCTCGACATTCATGTAGGCCAGGCCGCCGACCAGCGTCCAGTCCGGGGCGAAATACCAGGTGTCCTGAGCCCAGACTTTTTGGGCAGGCGTCACGGTATAACGGTCACGGCCCTGGATCTCGTTGCCGTTGGCATCGACCATGTAGTCCGAATCCGGCTGGATGCTTTCAGGCTTGCCATTGCTCTTCAGGCGGATGAAAGGCTGAGTCTGCGACTGTCGCGCGCGTTCATACCAGTAGCCGACCTGTACGCTGTGTTCGTCGTTGACGTCCCAGTTCAACTTGGTGGTGATCCCCGGACGCCACGTCTGGGTGCGCGACGGCCGGTAATAAACGCCAGTGGTCGATGATCCGTCTGCGTTATAAGCCGCCGCCGTCGGCAGGTTGCTCAGGTCGAACACACCGTTCTGGTTCGAACCGCGGTTGAGCGCATAGGAAGAACTGTTCACGCCGCTGCCATTACCCCAGAAATAATAGGGGATGACGGAAAGAGACAGGTTGTCGGCCAGTTTGAATTGGGTATTGAGCACGCCGGTGAACGTCTGGAACGGGTTCTGCGCCAACTCGTAGTAGCTGGACAATTTACCGTTGCTGCCCAGCGCTGGCGTCGAAGGATAAGGGTCAAACTTGCGCCCGTTCTGCTGGAACTGACTCTTGGTGAGCTGGCTGTAGCTGTTGTTGTCCTGCTCGTGGTATTTGAGGATCAGGTTGGCGGTATTGCCCGAGCCCATGTCGAAGAAACTGTTCCACTCAACCTTGTCGGCACGCACCGCGCCATCGCCGCGCCATTTCTGACCTTCGGTGTGAGACATCGACAGCCAGTTGCTCAGCCCGTTGATCTCTCCGGTGTTGAGTCGCGCGAAGGTCTTGTAAGTGCCATTGCTGCCCGCCACCTGCTTGACGAATGCGCCGGTTTCCTTGGTGGGCCGGATGGTGACGATACCGATGTTGCCGCCGCTGGAACCGATGTGCGGGCCGTCACTTTCGGCAGAGCCTTGAGTCACGAAAATCTGATCGATGTTTTCCGGATCTCCCAGCAGATTGGAATACAGCGCGTAGTTACCGGAGTCGTTGATCGGCATACCGTCCACCGACATGCCGACCTGATCGGAGTTGAGCCCGCGCATGGTGAATTTGAAACCAGAAAGACCTGTGGCGTCTTCGCTGGAGATATTCAGGCCCGGTGTGTACTTGAGCTTATCGATCGCATTCCCGGTCGCCGTCTGCTTGTCGAGCGCTTCCTTGGTGACAGTGGAGCGCGCCTTGATGCTCTCCTCCTGCACCATGTAGCCACCCCCAACCGTCGCCTTGCCTTGCACACCAATGGTGCCGACATCACTGCCACTCGAGTCGGCCATAACCATGCCGTGACTCATGCCCGCGGCGACCAACGCAAGGTGAATTCTGGAAAACTTCATCACTCTGTTCCTTGTCAGTGCTATTGCACGCTGTAGTTGAAGGTGGCGGTGAAGCGCTGTTCGCTGCGTCCACCAAAGGCTTGCTCGGGAAACGGCTTGACCTGCTTGATGCGTCGCAGACTGTTGGCGGCTGCGCGGTTGAGCAGCATGCTGGAGGCCTGGGTCTGAATGCCGGAGTCCAGCACTCGCCCCTGGCGGTCGACCAATAACCACACCACAACCTCGCCACTCGGACGCTCCAGTGAGGCCTGACGACCAGTCGGGTATTGTTTGTAACCGTCCAGCTCACTGCGCAGCCCTTTGAGGTAGCCACCTTCCATACCCTGGGTGTCGACCTTCGGCGGTGCGGGTGGCGCAGGCGGTGACGGCGGCGCAACCGGGGCGTTGGCGATCGGCTTGCTGGGTGCCTGAACCGGCTCGACGGGTTTTGCCACTGCCGGTTTGAGCAAGGGCTTAGGCCTTGGTTCTGGCTTGATCTCCGGCTTGGGTTTTGGCTTGGGAACGGGCTTGGGCGGCGGTGGAGGTGGCGCCGGTTCGGCCTCTTCGCTTTCGACTACAGGCGGCGGAGGTGGCGGCTCGTCAGGTTGTACCGGAGGCGGTTCGGGCTGCGTCAATGGCTCAGGGGCGGGCTGCTCGGGCTCGACCAGCGCCAGCTCGACGGCAGATTCGTCGTAGACCGGCTCCATTTTCAGAGGACGGGTCTGTACACCAATCACGATTGCGATGAGCGCCACCAACGCAGGCAGGCCACCAAGCCACTGACGTACACGAAACAGGAAATACATGGTCAGGATTTGCGCGTGGCGATGGAGACTGACGTGAAACCACCCAGACGCAGGGTGTCCATAATCTCGACCAGACGAGCGACTTCCACGCCCTTGTCACTGTTAACGATGATCGTGGTTTTAGTGTCGGGCTTTTCCAGCGCTTTCAAGGCAGGCACCAGGGCGTCGACCGTGGTCGCCTTGCCGTCGAGCTGTAATTCGCCGTTGAGCCCCAGAGTCAGGATCGATTTGTTCTGCGGTTTCAGTTGCTGCGAACTGCTGGCACTCGGCAGCTGGGTTTTCATCCCCAGCGCCGGAATCACGTTCAGGCTTACCAACACGAAAAAGACCAGCAGGAACATCATCACGTCGATCATGGGGATCAGTTCGATGTGCGCCTTGCGCTTTTTAGGTTCGTCCCACGTTCTCATGCCAGCCTCTCGCTTTCTTGTTAGAGGCCGAGAATCTAGCAACCGAACATGACCGATCGGTTGGTTTTACAAGACCGATACATGACTGTTACATGGCTGTTACCTGTACATCTCATGGCACTTAAATGATTCTTGAGGCCGTCACGGAAATGCCATAACAACGCGCCAGCGTTTGAGCATTCAACCCGACGGAAAATACGGATGAGTCACCCGCTGCCCACTATCAGAACCTCGCGTCTGCTGCTCGCCGCGTTGCAGCCGGAACAGGCACTCACCTTGTCACGCCTGGCCGACGAGCCGACGATTGCGGCCATGACTTCTGCACTGCCCAGCCCCTACACCCTTGAGCATGCGCGGGCATTCATTGCACAGACCCACGACCAATACACCGCCGGTCAGATGTTGAGCCTCGGGGTTCACATTCAGGAAACCGGAGAGCTGACCGGGATCGTCTCGCTACGCCTTTCGATGCCGCATCGCAGCGGCCATCTGGGTTACTGGACAGGAACGCACTATCAAAATCAGGGTTACGCCTGCGAAGCGGCTCAAGGCTTGCTGAGGCATGGCTTCACGGACATGAACCTCAACCGCATCGCCGGCCAGTGCTTCAGCGACAACCCGGCCAGCGCCAGGGTCCTGGAGAAGTGCGGGTTATCGTATGAGGGCTGTACCAGAGAGGCATTTCTGAAAAACGGTGTGTTCAAGAACATGTTGCTGTTCGGACTGTTGCGCTCGGAATACCCATCGTCGGAGGCCACGTCATGACCGATTTCAATCCGGATCGTCGACGCATCATTACCGGAGTCGCCGGTGCAACATTGCTGTCGATCCTCAGCCCATTTGCGCGCAGCGCGGGGGTCGATTATCCATTCACGCTCGGCGTGGCATCTGGCGATCCGTTGCCGGATGGCTTCGTGGTATGGACACGTCTGGCGCCCAAGGTGATGACGCCCTCGGGTGATGGCGGACTGAACAAACCCGTTGAGGTGCGCTGGAAGATCGCCAGCGATGCGGCCATGCTTCACGTAGTCCGCACAGGACAGGCCACCGCCCATCCGCGCCTTGCCCATTCGGTGCATGTTGAAGTGAGCGGCTTGCAGCCTGGACGCCCGTATTGGTATCAGTTCGAGAGCCTGGGGGCGCAAAGCGCTGTCGGGCAGGCCTGTACTGCTCCGCTGGCAAGTGCCATGGTCTCGGCGCGGTTCGGCTTCGTGTCGTGTTCGCACTGGGAGGCCGGGTATTTCAGCGCCTATCGACACCTGGCGGCAGAGCGCCCGGATCTGGTGTTCTTTCTTGGCGACTACATTTATGAGATGAACATATCCCCGGAAAACCCTCGGTTCCCGCGTCACCACGCTACACCTGACCCCATGGACCTGGCGGGCTATCGTAATCGCTACGCTCAGTACAAGACCGACCCCGACCTGCAAGCGCTGCATGCCTGTGCG
Organism: Pseudomonas cerasi; assembly: GCF_027983475.1. Lineage (NCBI taxonomy): Bacteria > Pseudomonadati > Pseudomonadota > Gammaproteobacteria > Pseudomonadales > Pseudomonadaceae > Pseudomonas > Pseudomonas cerasi. The sequence goes on along the minus strand of NZ_JAQJVM010000001.1, from coordinate 28,570 downwards.
CCGAGTGTGGCCACCTGGGATGATCACGAAGTACAGAATGACTACGCCGCGCAGTGGTCCCAGGACCCGAACGTTCCGGTGGACAGTTTTCTACGTCGCAGAGCCGCCGCTTATCAGGCGTTTTACGAGCACATGCCCTTGCGCGCCAGCAGCCTGCCCAAAGGACCGGACATGCGTATTTACCGGAACCTGGACTATGGCCGCCTGGCACGCTTTCATGTGCTGGACGGTCGGCAGTATCGTTCCGAACAGGCGTGCATCCAGGCCAACGGCAGCCGTCGAGGCTACGTAGCGCCCAGCGACTGTCCGGATCTGAGTGACCCCAAACGCACCATGCTCGGCTGGGAACAGGAAGCCTGGCTGGACCGCAGCTTCGCTGAATCACCTGGACAATGGAATGTCATTGCCCAGGACTTGCTGGTCGCTCCACTGGAACAGCGCAATCTCAAGACCCAGGCGCTGGGCCACTGGACCGACGGCTGGGACGGCTACGCGGCGACCCGCGAGCGCATGCTGGCATCCCTGCAACGCCACCAGACCCGCAACCCGGTGTTCTGGGGTGGCGATATCCATTCGTTCTGGACCACCGACCTGCACGCCGAGGCAGGCAATCCGGATTCAGCCATCGTCGCCACCGAATTCGTCGGCACCTCGGTAACCTCCAGCGGACCACCGTTCGACGCCTTCAACAGCATTCTCGGCCTCAACCCACACGTGAAGTTTTTCGACAGCCGTCAGCGCGGCTATGTGGCAGTGGACCTGAACGAACAGCATATGCAGACCCGCTTTCAAGTGGTGTCGGATGTGCTGGACCCTGCGGCGAGCGTGTCAACGCTGAAGCGTTTTGTGGTGGAGGCTGGCAAGGCGGGGGCTGTTGCCGGGTAGGCGACGTTTTGGATTGGCCATATTGTGGACAAAATTGTCCACTGTGAAGAGACAGTAAAACCCGCTTCAGGCGCTTTTTCCCTTTCCGGTGAGCTACTAACCTGAGCCCATGTTGCACGCCAGACCTCACCTACCCAAACGAAAGGACTTGACCATGACCCACACCACCTACAACCGCCTGAACAAAGATGACGCCATCGTTTTGCTGATCGATCATCAGACAGGCCTGATCTCGCTGGTGCAGGACTTCTCGCCGAACGAGTTCAAGAACAATATTCTGGCCCTGGCTGACCTGGCCCGCTTCTTCGAACTGCCGACCATTCTCACCACCAGTTTTGAACAAGGCCCCAACGGCCCGCTGGTTCCGGAACTCAAGGCAATGTTTCCCGATGCGCCGTACATTGCCCGGCCGGGTCAGATCAACGCCTGGGATAACGAAGACTTTGTAAAGGCCATCAAGGCGACCGGCCGAAAACAGTTGATCATTGCCGGGGTAGTGACCGATGTGTGCGTGACCTTTCCGACCCTGTCGGCATTGGCTGAAGGGTTTGAAGTATTCGTGGTCACCGATGCCTCCGGCACCTTCAACACCACGGTTCAACAAGCCGCGTGGTCGCGCATGACGCAGGCAGGTGCGCAGTTGATGAACTGGTTCTCGGTGGCCTGTGAGCTGCAAGGTGACTGGCGCAACGATATCGAAGGACTGGGTAACCTGCTTTCCGAGCGCATCCCGAACTACCGCAACCTGATGAACAGCTATTCGGCACTGACTGCTCGGTAGAGGCTGTCGACAAGTAGGGTGATAGGCGTCCGTAAGAACACTATCGTGCCCATGCGTTGGCATGCCGTCCAGGATGCTTAGCGTCCGATCTTGATTGCGCGAAGAGGCGCAGAGGTGGATGGCCAGACTGCAAGGACCGGCCATTTCCACACCGCACAACACACCACAGAGTCCGCGAAACCAGAAAGACTACTTCAACTGATTGGCAAACCGCCCCACGGCACCCACCACCTGTTTGGCTCCTTCCTGAATCTCGACGATCACGGCACCGGCCTCGTTGGCCAGCACCAGGCCCTGCTCCGCCTGGGTGCGGCTGTTGGCCATGCCGCGTACTGCCTCATCGGCCAGCGACTGGTTTTGCTGCACGACGCTGACGATTTCTTCGGTCGCGGCGCTGGTGCGGCCTGCCAGTTGGCGGACTTCGTCAGCCACCACGGCAAAGCCCCGGCCCTGCTCACCGGCACGTGCGGCCTCGATGGCGGCGTTGAGTGCCAGCAGGTTGGTCTGCTGGGCGATGCCGCCAATGGTCTGCACGATGGAATTGATCAGCAATGACTGTTTGCCCAGCGCTTCGATGCCCGAGGAGGCTGACTGCATCTCTTCGGAGATCTTGCGCATGGTCTTTACAGTGTTTTGCACCACGTCCGCGCCGCGCTGGGCGCTGACGTCGGTCTGCTGGGAGATTTCAAACGCCACGCTGGCGGCCTGACTGACTTCTTCTTCGCGGGCCACCTGGTCGGTCACCATCGTGGCGAACTTGACCACCTTGTAAAGTTTGCCCTGAGCATCGTGGACCGGGTTGTAGGTTGCTTCCAGCCAGACCTCACGCCCGTTGCTGTCGAGACGCTTGAAGCGCCCGGCCACGAACTCGCCACGGTTGAGCATCGCCCAGAATTCCCGGTACGACGCCTGAGAGGTTTCCGCAGGATCACAGAAGATGCTGTGATGCTTGCCCTTGATCTGCGCCAGGTTATAACCCATGCCACGCAGGAACTGATCGTTGGCGGTCAATACCTGGCCGCTGAGGTCGAACTCGATCACGGCGGTCGAGCGTAACAGCGCCTGGATGAACGCGGAGTTCTCGGCAGCCGTTTCGACGATCTGGGTGATGTCCGAACCGTAGCATTGCAACGTCATCAGCCTGCCTTGCTCATCCAGCACTGGCTGCCAGAGGGCGCGAATCCACACCAGCCGGCCATCGGCATGCAGAAAACGGTACCTGTCGATGACCGACTCGCCCTTCTGCACCGCCACTTTGAGACTGCGGTAGCAATCCAGCTGTTTGACGTAAGTAGGCACCAAGTGATCGAGATCCTTGCCCTGCAGTTGCTCCAGCGAATAGCCAAGCGCATTGAGAAAGTTTTCATTGGCGTGGACGATGTGGTGGCTGGCGTCCAGAGTCAAAGACACCATTTGCGCATCCATCCCTTTCTGCATCTGCCGGTACATGGATAACTCGGCCTTTTGTGCCTGTAATTCCTTTTTCAAGCGAGCGTTGAACATGACGGCACCCATAGTGAGGTTGTACGTATATATCGACACAAGCGTAGACGGGATTAAGGCATTTCGTCTGATGGTGGCAGGATGGGTTGGGTTATGTTGTCTTGGCGCGTGCGGGCTTTAACTGCAAACACCCTTGAATATGTCAGGCTGCTGAACAGCGCCTTGAGGCGAAACAAAGGGCATGCGCAGCAGGTCAAACGGATCGACCCGCCCTTGCTAAACTCATTTACTTGCAGCACGTCCCACGAGGAGGCCACACGATGCAACGCATTCTGATCACTGGTGCAAACGGTTTCGTCGGGCAGATGCTGTGTCGCAAGCTACAGCAGGCAGGACATCATGTAGTTGCATTGGTGAGCCCTGAGTCTCCTGAGTCCGCTTGTGCCGCCGAATCGCTGCATTGCGACATTCGCGATGCCTCTGGCTTAGAGCGTGCGGTGTCCCGATCAAACCTCACTCATGTTGTACATTTGGCTGCAATCACTCACGTACCCGCCAGTTTCGAGGACCCCTTGATGACCTGGCAAACCAATGTCATGGGCAGTATGAACCTTCTGCAGGCATTGCAGCGCCAGAGTCCACAGGCATTTGTGCTGTTTGTGAGCTCATCGGAGGTCTACGGCGAGGCATTCAAGCAGGGTATTGCCCTCGACGAAAACAGCGTATGCAGGCCTATGAACCCGTATGCCGCGAGCAAACTTGCTGCTGAAACGGCCTTCCACGAAAACTTTCGTCGCGGACAGAGGGGTATCGTCGTACGCCCTTTCAATCATATTGGCGCGGGGCAATCAGCTGACTTTGCAACGGCCTCATTTGCTCGTCAGATTGCCTTGATAGAAGCAGGCAGGCAGGCACCGCAATTAAAAGTTGGAAATTTGCAAGCAGAGCGAGACTTTCTCGATGTCAGTGATGTGTGCGATGCGTACATCGCCCTGTTGAAAATGGCCGACACGCAGCAAACCTACGCTCGGTGCCTGAATATTTGCCGTGGCGAGCCCATACGTATCGAGGCCATACTCAACCAACTCACGGCACTGAGCTCAAGCACGATAGAGGTGGTCAACGATCCTGACCGAATGCGGCCGTCCGATATACCCAGCGCGTTCGGCGATAACTCCGCTATCCGCAGAGCGACTGACTGGGAGCCTACTACGACGCTGCGGGATACGCTGGCAACGCTATTGAATTACTGGCGCAATGAAGTAGCTGAGATGGTTTGAGCGATCAGGCCTCGGTGCAAGTGACGTTATACCCGTTAGCACCCGAGGCTTGAGTCGGACAGCATGGAAAGGGTTGATCAGAACGATGTCCCTTGCTGATTACGCTTCAGATCTGCGTCCACCATCAACCGACAAAGCTGCTCAAGGTTAGTACTTGCCTCCCAACCAAGCACCTGCCTGGCTTTCTCAGGATTGCCTATCAGCAACTCGACTTCAGAGGGACGGTAGAACCTGGGATTGACCTGGACGAGGGTCTCGCCCGTCGCCACATTGATGCCCCGCTCGTTCTCCGCGCTGCCTTTCCATTCCAGATCTATGTCGACAGCCTTGAACGCCATGGCCACAAAGTCACGAACCGTTTCGGATCTGTGGGTCGCCAGTACAAATGAGTCGGGCTCGTCGGCCTGCAACATGCGCCACATGCCTTCCACATACTCTTTGGCAAACCCCCAGTCACGCTTGGCGTCCAGATTGCCTAACTCCAGAAGTTGCGACATACCCAGTGAAATGCGTGCGGCAGAATCAGTTATTTTGCGGGTGACAAACTCTTTGCCGCGCAGCGGAGACTCATGGTTGAACAAAATGCCGCTGGCTCCAAAAATCCCATAGGACTCTCGATAGTTGACCGTCATCCAGTGCGCATAAAGCTTGGCGACGCCATAAGGACTGCGCGGATAGAACGACGTGCTTTCGACCTGTGGGACTTCTTGCACCTTGCCGAACATTTCGGAAGTCGATGCCTGATAAAAGCGTATCTTCGGGTTCACGATGCGTATCGCTTCGAGCAGGTTGACTGCACCCAAGCCGGTAATTTCGGCAGTCGTTATCGGTTGGTCGAAGGAAACGCCGACAAAACTCTGCGCCGCCAGGTTGTAAATCTGAGTGGGTTCGGCTTTTTGCAACAAGCGAATGCTGGCACTCAGATCAGTCAGGTCATGTTCAACAAGGTGCAGATTCGGATGGCTGGCTACGCCAAGCTCTTCGAGACGCCAGAAATTGACCGAGCTGGTACGGCGATAGGTGCCGTAAACCTTATGCCCTTTCTCCAACAGAAGTTGAGTCAAGTACGCGCCATCCTGGCCAGTGATGCCCGTGATAATTACAGATTCTTCAGGTGTATTCATAAATAGGAGCTCGGTCCGGGTTCGCTTGGCTTCATTTATTATGCCGAGATAAATTCATGAATCCCGGCGCGCCTGCTTCGAAAGCAGCCCACATTGTTTGAGTCGAAGCATAAGACCACTATAGATGGGGATCTGAAGTGCAAGCAGTCATTTTTCAGACATCTCTGCCTCCCCTAGGCTGCCGGAGGGTGTCGCCAAGAGAAACTCACCGCTCTCCTGCAAAATCCCCAGGACATCGATGATCTAAGGTGCAGGACACAGTAGAAGCTTTACCCACGTAGGCAACAGCCACCACCGGTCGACTTTGGGAGAGTGACACGATACATTGATAGCACTAAGACATCACTCGTGATGTCCTATGTCTCTCGATGTTAATGTCCCGGTGTCACATGCTTGTTTCTGCCCTTGAACGTCCCAATCTTGAAGATGCGCAACTCCTTGCCGAGGTCGAGCAGACGATCACTTCAGGTGTTGGCTCGTTACGCTTCAGCCGTGTTCTTGAGCAACGCTATCAGGAAGAAACCCGGCTACCGCGGCGCGAGTTCCTGACGGCGGTAGGGATTGGCGGCAGTCTGATCTACAACCTGTTCCTGATCAGTGACTGGTTGATACTGCGGGATGTGTTTTTCTATGTAGCCGTGGGCCGTCTGTGCCTGATGACGCCGATGTTTATCGCGCTATTGATACTGGCTCAACGCGTTACCACGCGCTGGGCGATGGAAACCATCGCTGCATTCGCCACGGTCGTGTGCTCGCTCATGCCATTGCTGGTCATGATTCACAGCGACAGCCCTTATCAGATCTTTTATCAACTCGGCATGCTGTTGATCATGGTCTACTGCACCATGATCCAGCAATTGCCGTTGCGTCATGCCGCTGTCGCCATGTCATGCATGCTGATCATCCAGTTGGTGACTACCTACATTGCCGACTTCGCCGACTTCGTGATCTGGCAGGCCAACGCCGTGTTGTTCGTCTCGACGGTAGCACTGCTGCTGATGGCCTCCTACTTTCTGGAGCGGGCAAGCCGCATGAGCTACCTGTTTGCGCTCCGCGGGCGCCTGCTTCAAGTGCAATTGATGGAGTTCGCGCGTACCGATGGGCTGACCCGGCTGTTCAATCGACACTACCAGGATGAAGTGATGACCTCCGTCTGGGAGCACGCTCGCAATACGCCGGCGAACGTGGCGATCATCCTGCTGGACATCGACCACTTCAAATCCTACAACGACAACTACGGGCACCCGCAAGGCGATACTTGCCTCAGATTGCTTTGTCAGAAAATCCAGCAAAGCGCGCATGAGCATGGCGCTGTGGCGTTCCGGTTCGGCGGCGAAGAGGTTCTGGTGCTGATGATCGGCGATGCCGTGCAGGCCAGAGAAGTGGCCGCGGCCCTGCAGAGCGCTGTTGCCGAGCTTAAATTGCCGCACCCGGTGCTGGGCGAAAACGCGCTGGTCACCATCAGCCTCGGCGTGGCGTGTGCGACAGCGCCCCTGACCAGCGCCGAGAACCTGATTGGTGCGGCTGACAATGCCCTCTACGCGGCCAAGCGCGCCGGACGTAATTGCGTGTGCTTTGCGTGAAATGAAACACCGCAGGATCCTGCTTTACGCCACGCCCCTGCCACTTTAATCTCGGCGCACACCCAGGCTGGGAGCCATCGCATGAGTATTCACATTGACGTCAACACCAACCCTACGGAAGAGGATCGTCTGGCGATTCTGGAACCACTGAAACGGTTCAACGCCGAGCAGGCGGGCGACGGCAAGTCCGGGAAAGTGGCGATGTTCATTCGCGATGATCAAACCCGGGAAGTCCTCGGCGGCCTGCACGCTCGTATTCTTTATGAGTGGCTGTTCATCGAGCTGCTGGTCGTGCCGGAACAAGCCCGTGGGCAAGGCATGGGCTCGCGTCTGATGCAGATGGCCGAGGATCTGGCGGTTGAAAAGGGCTGCACGGGAATCTGGCTGGACACCTTCGACTTCCAGGCCCCCGACTTCTATCGTCGCCACGGTTACACCGAGTTCGGCCAGATTGACGACTATCCGCCTGGCAACAAGCGCTTCTTTTTCCAGAAGCGCCTGCCGAACACAACGGCCTGATGCTTGCGTCAGACCTTGAACTTGCCTACCAGATTGTTGAAGGAAATGGCAAGACGCGACAGCTCCTGGCTTGAAGCACTGGTCTGGTGCGCACCTGCGGCGGTCTGGGTGGAAAGGTCCTGAATGTTGACCAGGTTGCGATCCACTTCGCGCGCAACGTGGGACTGCTCTTCGGAGGCCGTCGCAATCAACAGGTTGCGGTCGTTGATCTCGGCGACGCTCTGCGCAATGCGCTCCAGCGACTGCCCCGTGGCCTGAGCCAGGGTTTGCGTGTTGCTGGCCAGCGTGCGGCTGTTGCCCATGGCCCGCACGGCCTGATCGGCACTGGCCTGGACACTGCCGATCATGGTTTCGATTTCGCCAGTGGATGCCTGGGTTCGAGCGGCCAGCGCCCGTACTTCGTCCGCTACCACAGCGAAGCCGCGCCCCTGCTCGCCTGCACGCGCAGCCTCGATGGCGGCGTTGAGGGCCAGCAGGTTGGTCTGCTCGGCGATCCCACGGATCACGTCCAGCACCTGCCCGATCTCACGAACGCGTCCGGCGAGTTCTTCGACCATCGTGGTCGAACTGCTGATCTCGGCACTGACGGTATTGATCGCATTCACGGCATCACGGGCCTGATCACGACCGGCAGCCGCATCGGTGCTGGTCTGTCGGGACGCTTCCGACGTCGACATGGCGTTACGCGCGACCTCTTCGACCGCAGCGGTCATCTCGTTCACCGCCGTAGCGGCCTGCTGAATCTCATCGTTCTGACGGATCAGACCGCGACTGCTTTCTTCAGTCACCGCATTCAGCTCTTCAGCGGCCGAGGCCAACTGGTCGGCAGCGCTGGATATTTGCCCGATCGTGCTTTTCAGGTTGTCCTGCATATCGCTCAGGGCAACCAGCATCATGCCGGCTTCGTCGTGATATTGGCTGGTAATCGGCAGGGTCAGATCACCGCTGGCAATTCGCCGGGCATTGGTCACTGCCGTACTGATTGGCGTGCTGATGGCGCGACTTATGAACAGACCCATCACAAACGCGGCCAAGAATGACAAACCAATGCCGATGTACAGGTTTCGTTGCGCAGCGTCCTGTGTCTGGTCGGAAGCGACAGCGGCCTCCCCCGCCTGACGATTATTGGAGTTGACGATGGTGGTCAGCTGATCCATGACCTTCAGGTAACCGCTGCGTACATCACCGTCGATGATCGCTCTCGCACCCGCAATGTCACCGGACAGGGCAGTGCCTTTGGCCTGCTCGATGAGTGCCTGATAGCCAGGCCAGTCTCTGTCCATCTGATCACCGGCGGCGCGCTCGTCATCCTCAAGCGGCGTAGCCCGGTAGGTGGCGTAGCTTTTTTCAGCCTGAGTCCTGTTAACGGTCATGCTCGCGAGAATATCGTCCTTGACGCTTTGCGGGGCGTTGCCTGCCATGGCGGCCAATAAACGATAAAGATCACGGTTCTGAGCAATGACCGAGGCCTTGACCTCGCCGGTTTTTGTAACCGACAGCAGGCTGTTGGTAAACACGTTATCCAGGCTGACGGACAAGGCACTGATGCCTCGACTGCCTATTACGCCTACCCCTAGGGTGAAAAGCGCACATAACGCAAAAGACATGAAAAGCTTGGCCGACAGCCTCGCGTTGTAGAACCATTTCATAGCTGAAACCCTCATGAGCAAATATGGCACAACGCCATAAAAACTTTATGGAATTCAGATGCCTGTTGCATAGTCATGTATCGGCATTTTCAGCGCACTCTGCAGGCGGTTAACAAAGTCTTCATACGGACATGGTCGAGCGGGCCGCCTCGCATGCCTGCAATGTCCGGAAACACGCGCTCGCGTGGTGTAACAAGAACTTTCCAGGCCCGTTGCGTTACCATTCTCGCCTGTGTCCCGCCAGAGTCATGAGTCAGGATGTCTGCTTCTTCCATCGAACAACTCACTTCGTTACCGTCCATCCTTGCCGGCCCGCTGTTGCGCCGTCAGGAAGCCGGCCGCCTGGTGTTGTGGCTGGCAGGGTCTCGTCCGTTGCGCCTGACCGTGCGCCTGCGCCATGCCGCTACCGATGCCCCCACGGCGGGCTTTAACGATTACGTACTCGACGACCGGCAATGCCAGGTCATCGCAGTCGGGCGCCAAGCGTTCATTCACCTGATCGATCTGCAACTGGAAGCCGAACTGCCCCGCGACACCTGGATCGAGTACGACCTGCTGGTGGAAGGCGAAGGCGGCATTGCCGAGTGGGCGCCGCACCTGCTGTACGAGGGCAACCGCTACCCGAACTTCGTGGTGCGCAGCAGCATTGATCACCTTTTGCATGGCTCGTGCCGCAAGCCGCACCACAGCGCGGCCGAGGGTCTGCTGTGCGTGGACCGCCTGCTGGCCGACGTCAAGGAGCCGCTGCAACGCCCTGCGCTGTTGATGATGAGCGGCGATCAGATCTACGCCGACGATGTCGCCGGGCCGATGCTGCGCGCCATCCATGTGCTGATCGAGCGGCTGGGGTTGTTCGACGAGCGACTCGACGGGGCCATCGTCGATGACAGCCCTCGTCTCTATGCGCATCCGGCCAGCTATTACCAGCGTGCCGACCTGCTGCCGGCCCTGAAAAGCAACGACACGCTGCGCGAGCGTTTTTTTGGCGGCACCAGCAAGCCGGTATTCACCAGCAGCACAGCGGATAACCATCTGGTTACCCTGGCGGAAGTCATGGCGATGTACCTGCTGGTCTGGTCACCCACGCCCTGGACCCTGATCGAACCCGGCAGGCCGCGGCTGGAGGACGGGGAAGTCGAGCGCTACGCGAGGGAGCAGCAACTGGTCGAGGCATTTGCCGAGGGCCTGGGCGGCGTAGCGCGGGCGATGGCGCATCTGCCGTGCATGATGATTTTCGACGACCACGACATCACCGATGACTGGAACCTGTCGGCGAACTGGGAGCAAACGGCTTACGGCCACCCATTCTCCAAACGCATCATCGGTAACGCCCTGCTCGCCTATCTGCTTTGCCAGGGCTGGGGGAATAACCCGGATGCGCTCAACGGGCTGGTCAGGCAGGCTCACGCACTGAGCACCGAGGCCGTGTCGAACGACAACTGGCTGGACAGCCAGGCCCAGGACCAGCTGATTGATCAGCTGTTGAAGTTTCAGCAATGGCATTACGTGTTACCCACCAGCCCGGCACTGGTGGTACTGGATACCCGCATCCGGCGCTGGCGCAGCGAGTCGAACTTCAACCACCCGTCCGGCCTGCTCGACTGGGAAGCGCTCAGTGAACTGCAACAGGAGCTGATCGACCATAAATCAGCGATTATCGTCTCACCTGCCCCCGTGTTCGGCGTCAAGTTGATCGAGGCCATACAACGGATATTCAGTTGGTGCGGCTATCCGTTGCTGGTCGATGCGGAAAACTGGATGGCGCACCGTGGTGCCGCCAACGTCATTCTGAACATCTTTCGCCATTCCAGAACACCGGGCAATTACGTGATCCTGTCGGGCGATGTGCATTACTCGTTCGTCTACGAAATCCTGATTCGCCAGCGCAGTGGCGGGCCTCATATCTGGCAAATCACCAGCAGTGGTATCAAGAATGAATTCCCCCGTCGTCTGCTGGACACTTTTGATCGGCTGAATCGCTGGTTATACTCTCCCCGCTCACCTCTTAACTGGTTCACCAAGCGCCGCCTGATGAAGGTTGTTCCGCGCACGCCCGAGCACAGCAAGGCCGGTGAACGCTTATGGAACTCGGCAGGTGTCGGGCAGGTACTGTTCAACGAACAGGGCCAGCCGACCCTGATCAACCAACTCAATGCCAACGGTGACCCGCCTACCTGTTTCGTCGAACCGGAAGAATACAGAGACCAGCGATCTGACCCAGAGCGTGGCTTTATGGAAAACAACCGGAAAACAAGGGAGAGTCACCGCTAAACTTATCGGCAATTGCCGGGTCGATAGTTGCTACCGGTCAGGTTGCGGCACACCCTGGCAAGCATTATTTCCTGGAGAGCGCCCCCGTGATAACCAATCAACGCATAGCCAGACTCAACGCATGGGGGGCGCATGGCTTCACCGCCACCGGCGTAGTCCTTGCGTTCCTGGCGACCATTGCCTTGTTCAACAATGAACCCAAAGCCTGCCTGTTGTGGCTGGGCGCGGCCCTGATCGTGGATGGAGTCGACGGTTCACTGGCTCGCAAGGTCAACACCACGTCGGTCCTGCCGCACTTCGATGGCTCGGTACTGGATCTGGTCATCGACTACCTGACCTACGTGTTCATCCCGGCACTGTTCATCTACCGCTATATACCGGTACCGGATTACACGCTGCTGCTGAGCGTCTCGGTCATTCTGGTTTCGTCGCTGTTCTGCTTCTGCAACGTCGACATGAAAAGCAAGGACAACTACTTTCAGGGCTTCCCCGCTGCCTGGAACGTCGTTGCACTGTGCCTCTACATTCTGTCACCTGCCCCCTGGCTGACGTTCATCACCATCATCGCTCTTGCGCTGCTGACCCTGACCCGCATGAAGTTCCTGCACCCGTTCCGCGTGCGCCGCTTCATGCCGATCAATATCGCTGTGACCACCGTATGGTTGCTGTCCAGCGCACTGCTGATCATCAACCACCCGCACAATGGCCCGGTGGTCATGGGGCTGTGGCTGGCGATGTCGGCGTATTTCCTGGGGATTTGTATCTGGAGAACGTCGCTGGAGTGGCTGGGTCGGCTTAAAGCCTGACACTCAAGTCAGACCAAAAAGCTCGCTGAACGCATTGCGCGGTCAGCGAGCTTTTTTATGCGCGTCCTATTTGCTCTCGGCCTGCATCTCGGCAGCTGGCCGGACCTTGCCGAAGTGATGCGTTGTATAGCAGCAGAACCCCAGCCCGCCGAGAGCCAGCAGGCCGCCGACGATACCGACATTGGCAACCCCGAGATGGCTGCTGACCACACTGCCGAGCAGCGCGCCGCCGCCAATACCGATATTGAAGATGCCCGAGAACAGCGCCATCGCCACATCGGTTGCATCGGGTGCCAGCGACAGCACGCGCGCCTGCAGGGTCAGGCCGAAGCACATGATCGCCATGCCCCAGATAATGGTCAGCGTGCCGAGCGTCACGGCGTCACCGGAGAGGGGCAACAGCATCAGCAGGCAAACGGTCAGCGTACCAATGGCGGTGATCAACAGTCCGTTCGGGAAGCGGTCGCTGAACAGGCTGAAGATGATCGAGCCCATGATCCCGGCACCGCCAAAGACCAGCAGCAGGATCGTGGTCATTTCGCCGCTGAGTCGAGACACAGTCTGGGTGAACGGCTCGATATAGCTGTAGGCGGTGAAATGAGCGGTCACCACAATCGCCGTCAGCAGGTAGATAGCCATCAACCGTGGGCGCTTGAACAGGATCGGCAGGCTGCGCAACGAGCCGGAGTTCTGGCTGGGCAGCAAAGGCAGCGCGCGAGCCAACAGGAAGACTACCAGCGCAGCGATGCCGGCGATGCCCAGAAAGGTAGTCCGCCAGCCCAGTGCTTCACCCAGCACGCGGCCCAGCGGAATACCCAGCACCATCGCCAGCGACGTACCGGTCGCCAGCAGGCCCAGCGCCTGGACCTGCTTGCCAGGCGGCGCGATGCGCACGGCCAGCGACGCCGTGACCGACCAGAACACCGCATGTGCAAAGGCGATACCGACCCGACTCACCAGCAGGATCGCGAAGCTGGGGGAGATTGCCGAGAGCACGTGGCTGACCACAAACAGGCCGAACACGAACATCAGCAACTTGCGGCGCTCGATGTTGCGCGTCGCCAGCATCATCGGCAACGACATCAGCGACACGACCCAGGCATAGATCGTGAGCATCAACCCGACCTGGGCCGGGGTCATTTCGAAGCTCTGGCCGATGTTACTCAGCAGACCGATCGGCACGAACTCGGTGGTATTGAAAATGAAGGCCGCCAAGGCCAGCGCGAATACGCCAAGCCAGCTACCTGCCTGCTCGTTTGGAGGTGAAGTTATCAAGAATCACAACGCCCTGAAAATGTTCCGACCCGAAGGCCGATCGCCACGCGTGAACACGCACGCCTGACACCTGTATGGAAAACGGCGGCTCGCCCCACTGAAAAACCAACGCAAAAACGCTCCGCTCGACCTTCTGAATCGGGCGCAGTGTGCAAAGTGGATTATTGTGGATATGGGGAGTGAAGCCAGATGACACGAATTCTACGGATCGCCAGAGTGGATCACAACCCGTGCACTCATAACAGACTTTACAAATGACCGCCGGTCGTCAGCCGTCGAGGAAGCGCTGCCGGTCCTCAGGCAACGGCAACAGGCAGTGATCATAGCGCCCGAACAGTCGATATCGGTTGAGCGCGATACGGTTGTAGGCCCAGTCCCTTAGAAAGCGTGGAAAAATCCCCAGCACTTTCAGCAGCGGCCACGGCGCAGGCAACAGCCCCATGATGTGCAGAAAGGCATCCGAGCGTACGAACACCCGATTGTTGACGATGACCGCGATGGTATGAAAATCGTCGAGTGGTAGCCCGGCCCACTTCAGCAATGCCTGCCCTTGCTCCGACTGCACGGCGGCCAAGCGCAGACGCTGATGCGGATCATGGCGAATCAGAAACTTCACCACGCCATTGCACAGTTTGCAGACGCCATCAAACAGCACGACACATTCATCGGGTTTCAGATACGGGGCGGGGGTACTCGGCACGGTATTCACCTGTTCAGGAAAAACAGCCCTGGCGCGCCCGGAAACATGAACGCCCCGCCAGTCGAAGGACCAGCGAGGCGTTCAGGCTAAAGCCATTGCCCGACAGAATCAAACCTTGCGGACGAACTCCGACTTCAGCTTCATCGCGCCGATGCCGTCGATCTTGCAATCGATGTCGTGGTCGCCATCGACCAGGCGGATGTTCTTGACCTTGGTGCCGACTTTGACCACCAGCGAGGAGCCTTTGACTTTCAAGTCCTTGATCACCGTGACGGTGTCGCCGTCCTGCAGCACGTTGCCCGTTGAATCCTTGATGACTTTCACGTCGTCGGATGCATCGGCGCCAGCGGCGTCGGCAGACCATTCATGGGCGCATTCCGGGCAGATCAGCAGGCTGCCGTCTTCGTAGGTGTATTCGGAATTGCATTTCGGGCAGGACGGTAAGCTCACAATGGTTCTCGCATCGAGGAGGGTAAAACCATGCATTATAAAGGGCTTTTCCTGTTTCAGGTGGGAAGAGACTGATCTGTCGTCATAAACCTGCTTCAGTCATTGGACAGAAGCGAAGACCTGAACTAAAAAATACAGCACGCTCTGTCCTGCAACTCCTCTTCGACCTCTCCCTACACGACCCCTGCGCCTCGCGTTGGCGGTAGCTATTGCAGCGCACTTACCGTCTCTTGCCACTTACTGCACTGAGCACATCACATGGGCATGCCTCACAAACCGGCACTCGGCTATCGGCCCGAGATCGATGGTCTGCGCGCGCTCGCGGTCATCCCGGTCATTCTGTTCCACGCGGGCTTGCCGCTGTTCAGCGGCGGATTCGTGGGCGTCGATATCTTTTTCGTGATTTCCGGCTATCTGATCACGTCGATCATCATCGCGGAGAAGATCAAAGGGCGTTTCTCGCTGATCAACTTTTACGAACGACGCGCGCGGCGCATCCTGCCTGCGCTGTTCGTGATGATGCTGATCTGCCTGCCTGTCGCGTGGTTGACGCTCGATCCGTCTGACCTGAAGTACTTCGCCAAGAGCCTGGTGGCGGTGCCGACCTTCTCATCCAACGTGCTGTTCTGGCTGGAAAGTGGCTATTTCGACGCCACGGCAGAACTCAAACCGTTGTTGCACACCTGGACGCTCGCGGTGGAGGAGCAGTATTACCTGTTCTTCCCGCTGCTCTTGATGCTGACCTGGGGCCTGGGCCGCAGGAGGCTGATTGGGCTGCTGATGGTCGTCGCCCTGGCCAGCCTGACGCTGGCGCAACAGGGCGTCCATCAAGACACCAGCAACGCGTTTTATCTGCTGCCGGCACGCGCCTGGGAATTGCTGGCGGGCTCATTCATAGCCTTCTACTTTGCCTGGCGACCGCGCAGCACCGGGGGTGCCAGCGTTATCGATCAGACGGCAGCGGCGTTGGGGATTTTGCTGATCGGTTATGCCGTGGTCGGTTTCGACAGCAGCACGCCCTTCCCCGGCCTTAATGCACTGGTACCCGTGCTGGGTGCGGTGTTGATCATCGTCTTCGCGCATGGCAAAACCTGGGTTGGAAGCGCGCTGAGTACACGTGTGCCGGTCGCGATCGGCATGCTCAGCTACAGCGCCTACCTGTGGCATCAGCCCGTCTTTGCCTTTGCTCGCCAATACAAGCTGAATGAACCGGGCCTGCTGCTTATGCTGGCGCTTGCCCTTGTGTCTCTGATGCTGGCCTGGTTGAGCTGGCGTTTCGTCGAGCAGCCGTTTCGCAAGGCGGGCACCTTCAATCGCCGTCAGATTTTCACCAAGGCAGGCGCTGCCTCAACGCTGTTTATCGCGCTGGGGCTGGTCGGCTATGTGAATAACGGCTTTCCCCAGCGCTTCGCTGTCGACCCGGAGCTGCATCAGGCATTCGCCGATCCGTTGATACGCGACAAATGCGACCCGTCCTTGGCCGGCAAAGGCGGTAACGTCGATTTTTGCCTGTTCGGGCTCGCTGACAGTCAGGCAGTGCCGGATATGGCGCTGTTCGGCGACAGCCACTCCGAGGCGCTGTTATCCACGTTCGACGCCGCCGCTCGGGATCAGGGCAGAACCCTCGCGCATATCGGCCTGGGCGGCTGCCTGCCCTTGCTCGGCGTGGACGTGGCCAACGGCAACTATGCTGCGGGGGTCTGCGAAGCGCTGGCCGATCGGGAGTTCGAATACGTGAAACAGCAGCGGATCAAGAAGGTCGTGCTGGTGGCTCGCTGGACGCTGTATACCGGCGACGATTACAGCGAGAGGACGATGAGCAAATATTTCCTGACCTCACGCGCCGATCCGCAGAAAAGCCGGGAAACCTCGCGCAGGGTATTCAGCCAGGCGCTTGAACACACGATCGAGGCCTACCGCAGTATCGGCGCCGAGCTGTTCATCGTTGCGCAGGTACCGCAGCAAATGATCAACCCTGAAAGTCTTTATTACCGCCTGGCGCGGGATACTTCGGACAGCGATGCGCAGGCATTACAGCGGGTCAGCGAACTGTCGGTGCCGGTCGAAAAACACGACCTGTTGCAGCGTTTCACCCGCCAGCTGTTCCTGCGCGCCAGCCAATCGCAACACATCAGCCTGATCACGCTGGATGACGCCTTCTGCAAGGACAGGCAATGCCTGATCGGCGACCTGCATTCGTACTACAAGGATTTCAACCACCTCAACGCCCGGGGTGCGGGGCTGCTTGCCGGTCAGATCAGCCATATTCTTGAGCAGTGACAGGGTTTTATCAGGCGGCATTGTCTGTAATGCTGATGCCTGACCAGACGCCCGAGGACCACCGCATGACCGCCGCCAGCTTTACCCCCTTCGAGGATCTGGCCAACCTGCTGATACCCCACACTCACGCAGAGAAAATCGACGGCTCGCACGATGTCTCGCACTTGCTGCGTGTGTGGAAAAACGTCTGCGCCATTCGTGACCGTGAAGGCGGCGATGCCCGCGTCCTGATTGCGGCGACACTGCTGCATGACTGCGTTTCAGTCGAGAAAGACTCGCCGTTTCGCGCCAGCGCATCACGACTGGCGGCAGCGCGGGCCAGCGAATTGTTGACCGAGATGGGTTGGGATGAACAGAGCATCGCCTCCGTCGCCCACGCCATCGAAGCGCACAGTTTCTCGGCGGCGATCACGCCCTTGACCCTCGAGGCGAGAATACTGCAGGACGCCGACCGTCTGGACTCGCTGGGCATGATTGGTGTGGCACGCACCTTCTACGTATCAGGGCGGCTCGGCAAAGGGCTCTACGATCCGGATGACCCGCATGCCAGCCGGCGTCCCTATGACGACCTGAATTTCGCCGTCGACCACTTCCACACCAAGCTGCTGCACCTGGCTGACGGTTTTCAGACCGATACCGGCGCACAGATGGCGAAAGTCCGGCACCACCGGGTCAAACGCTTTCTGGACGAACTGATGGAGGAAGTTGCGTTTCCCCAGCCATGATTCGTCAACTGCACGGCAACCCTTCAAGAGATGTCATAAAGACATCACACAATTGCCCTATAAACGGCTCTCCGAGAAGGTCCGTGTGTTTATAGGGGTTGTGTGCCGTGAAAAAATTTATGCCTCGTTTCCTACGTCGGCAAGCCACAACGACAACACTCTTGCGCCGCTTCAAAATCACGCTGCGCCTGGTGATCTGCTTCGCTGTCACCTCCCTCTTGATGGTCGCGCTTGGCGCATTCTGCCTGTTGCAGATGCAAGCTATCCGCACCCAGGGCGAGGCGGTCGAGAGCGGCGCCCTGCCCAGTATCGCCACTGCAGATGCCATCGCCATCGGCCTGGTCAAACTGCGCAGCGAAACCACCCGTCTGATCGCCAACGCCGACGATCCGGGTGCCGTCATCAACAGCAAGATCAATGTCGAACAACTCAGGAATGAGGTAGAGAAAGGCTTCTCTGAATACCTCGCACGCGTTCAGTCGGGCACAGAGCATGACTCGATTGTCGCGTTGCAGGATGCCTACAAGGCCTTCATGCCCGGCTTGCAGGATCAGATCGCGCTGATCGAGCAGAACAAGCTGGACGAGGCCAGGATGCTGGCCAACACCATGCTCTCGCTGCAAGGCGACCTGATGGACATGCAAGTGCAGCTGTTGCGCGAACTGAACAAGCAGAGTGCGGCCACCGCTGTAGAGGCCGCAAGCGCCAGCTACGAGCAAACGCGGATCATCGCGCTGAGCGCCATCGGCCTGGTTCTGGCACTGACCCTGTTGCTGGCCTGGCGCCTGAGCGTCAGCATCATCCACCCGGTGCGGCAGGCTTTACACATCGCCAGCACCATTGCCGATGGTGACCTGAGCGAACACCCGATACCGGACGGCAAGGACGAGACCGCGCAATTGCTGATCACCCTGGGGCGCATGCGCACCAACCTGCACAGCACGATCGACCAGATCTACGCGGCGGCGGCACAGTTGTCGCAATCGGTTCAGGAAATGGGCAGCATCGCCGAAGCCAGTGCGCTCAATCTGCAGCTGCAGAACACTGAAATCGAGCAGGCTGCTGTCGCAGTCAATCAGATGAGTCAGGCGGCCATCGAAGTGGCAGGCAACGCCAGCAATACCGTGACCGAATCAGAGGCGTCGACCCAGGCGGCAGCACAGGGGCAGGAAAAGCTGTCGGCAACCATTCTTTCGATCAAGGAACTGACCAGGAATGTGCTGGATTCGTCGCATCAGGCTGAAGGGCTGGCCGAACGTACCCAGAGCATCAGCAGCATCCTCGATGTGATTCGTGCAATTGCCAATCAGACCAATCTGCTGGCCCTGAACGCAGCTATCGAGGCTGCACGGGCAGGCGAAGCCGGGCGCGGCTTTGCCGTGGTGGCCGACGAGGTCCGCTCACTGGCGCAGCGCACCAGTGCCTCCACCGCGGAAATCGAGGGGCTGATCAGCGGCGTGCAGCAAAGCACCCAGCAAACCGCCAGCTCGCTGCGCCACACGGCGACGCAGGCCAACCTGACGATGGAACAGGCCGCCTCGACCGGCGAAGCCTTGCAAGTGATCATCCAGTCAACCGCCACCATCAACGACCGCAACCTGCTGATTGCCAGTGCCGCAGAGCAGCAGGCCCAGGTGGCGACTGAAGTGGACCGCAACCTGAGCAGTATTCGCGACCTGTCCAGCCAGACCGCATCAGGCGCGCAGCAGACCACCGTCGCGAGTAACGCACTGTCGATGCTGGCCAATGACCTGAACCTGATGGTGCAGCGTTTCGTGCTGTGATGAGTTGAACGTCGCCAGCCAGCCTGCAACAACAGGCTGGCTGGCGACGATCGGCTGTCAGTCCTGCGGACGCAGACGGTACTGCGGCGGCAGTTGCTCGAAACCGCTGATGGTCACGTCGAGGCTTTTCCAGCGGCCATCCTTGATGCCGTAGATGCAGCCATGCACAGACAGGCTCTGCCCACGGTGCCAGGCGTTCTGCACAATGCTGGTGTGACCGACGTTGGCCACTTGCTGGATCACGTTCAATTCACACAGGCGGTCGACGCGCTCTTCCTCGGTCGGCAGCTTGGCCAGCAACTCGCGGTTTTCGTAATACAGATCACGAATCGTGCGCAGCCAGCCGTCGATCAGGCCGAACTGGCGGTCCTGCATGGACGCCCGCACGCCGCCGCAACCGTAGTGGCCTGTGACCAGAATGTGTTTGACCTTCAACACGTCCACTGCGTATTGAATCACTGACAGACAGTTCAGGTCGGTGTGCAGCACGACGTTGGCCACGTTGCGGTGAACGAACAGATCACCCGGCAGCATGCCGACGATTTCGTTGGCCGGCACGCGTGCATCGGAGCAACCGATCCACAGGAACTCAGGGGTTTGCTGGCGGGCCAGTTTGGCGAAAAACTCAGGGTCTTCCTGCTTTATCGCATCGGCCCAGCGTGCATTGTTATCAATCAGGTCTTGTAGCTCGTTCATGCTTTGACGCCTCGATAATGATGCCCAGCCTTGGACTGGAGTCGAATCCTTCAAGTCACGCCTGTTTGCCACTACTGGCAAAATTCACCAACGCTCGTCGGTCAACAAAAAGGAATCTTCAAAGTCATGGCCGGTCCACTTTTTACGACCACCTGACATGAGGATTTCCCATGAACGATTCACGCCGTCCGTTCGGTGCTACCGAACCGGAACCCATCGACGATAACGAAGACCGTATGGGCTCCATGGAAACACTCGATTTCGACGAGGAAGAACCGGGCCGTATTGGCGATCTTATCCCTGAAGGCGAGCTACAACATGAAATTCCGGATCAGCGCGTGCGTGAGGCCGGTCTCACGGGTGCTTCCACGGATGATCATCACTCGACTGACGATGATCTGTCTCCGGAAACCCTGATTCGTGAAGACGGTGCTCGTTCACCGTCCGAGCAGGGCGATGGCGACCCGGCTGATCTGGACCTGACCGTAGTCGACGAAGACGACATCGGCGGTGGCAACGGCCTGGACGAAGAAGAACTGGCAATCATCGACCCGCTGGACGGCAACACCCAGCGCTGACAGCCAGTATTACTCGAAAAGCGTGCAGGCCATGACCACTGCGTCTTCACGGCCGCCCACTGCCGGGTAGTAATCGCGACGCCGGCCTATCTCGTTGAAACCGTAGTTTTCATACAGACGATAGGCCGGACGGTTGCTGTCACGCAGCTCCAGAAAGCATTCCCGTGCATTGAGCTGATAAGCGCGTTTCATCAGATGGTCGAGCAGTAACAAGCCAAGACCCCGCCCCTGGTTTTCAGGTTTGACCGTGATGTTGAGCAGGTGCGCTTCGTCGATGATGACCTGAATGACGCCGTGCCCGACCTGCTGCGCGCCCTCGAACATCAGCCAGATCTCGTAGGACTTGAGCCCGTCGAGAAAGATGCCGCGTGTCCAGGGATGACTGAACGCCGCGTATTCGATTTTCAGCACCGCGTCCATGTCGGCTTCGGTCATGCGGCGGAAGGTTACGGCATCACTCATCGATCGATTTCCAGCGCGTCATCAGCCGACGCATGGCTTTCCAGACATCCGCCTTGCGCTCAGGCTCGTCCATCAGTAATTCAAGACCTGGCAGCGCCCAGGCCGTGCCCAGGCCTTCAATCTGCAGCTCACGGTGGTAAGACTCGGCATCGGCTTCACCGGCGTACTTCATCGACGGCAGCCCGATCAGCCACAGGCAGGCGCAAGGCTCGTCCTCGAGCCGCGCGCCGACGAAGCCCTGCACGAAATCACGCGCGGCCTCCGGGCCCTGGTCCATCTGGCCGCGGACCAGCAACGGCCAGCGCACGGGCTCGCCGATGATCTGTGGGCTGTCGGGCAGACCGGCGGCGCGCAGCATGTCCTTGAGCAGCAGGTAGGAAGGATCACGGCTCTGAAACGGCTGACCGGTGGTGAGTTCGACCAGCAACATGCAGCGTCCGGCGCGCAACAATTGCAGGGCAAAACGCGGTGGCGGTACCACCGGCGCCTTGGGCGGCGCCGGCTCGGCCTCTTCGGCGGCCGGGGTGGCTGCGCGCGTGCTGGCCAGTGAAGGGCGCGGCACCTCGACCCTCGGGCGTTCGGGCTGCCGTGCCATCGGCTCGACGTTCGACGTTTCGGCAGGTGCAGCGTGCTCCGCTGGCGAAGCAGCAGGCGCGACACGTTGCACCTCGACCGGCAGCGGCAACGGCACAAGCAGCTGCGGGCGCGACGGTGCGGCGAATGGCAGTTCTGTGCGCGGCAGCCAGTTGACCACCTGCATGGCAGTCAAATAAGCGCGGCGACGGGACTCGTTGAGCAAGGGTCAGCCACCTGTGGATAAGTTAAGCGCGCAATTCTAGCGTTGTTCGCCTTTTTGCGCTGCAGCATATCGCCCGCAGGTGAAATATCAGTCGGCTGATGCAGTACAATTGCCGCTTTTCACTTGCCAACAGTCGGCCTAACGATGATCGAACCCAAGCGCGTTCTGCGCGCCCTTGCCGAGCACTGGGCGCTTCTTGAGCCCTTATGCGAACATTTCGACCAGGGTACGTTGAGCCTGAGCGAGCTGCGCCTGCAACTGGGCGCTCAGCAGCAGGACAGCACTCCGCAAGACATCACCAACCTGCTGGACGTGTGGATTCGTCTGGACATTCTGGTGCCCGTCGCGAAAAGCCCGAACCGTTTCGAGCTCAACGCACAGATCCATGACTTCCTGTCGTACCTGCGCCGCGAGCACCGTCTGGGCCTGTGCCTGGAAATCGAGGCCTATCTGCGCCACTTGGAGCGACTGGCCGGTTACATTCAGGACGCGTTCGAGGTTCGCGACGCCAACGACCTGGCCAGACAGCTGCGGCTGCTGGACATGCGCGTGCGCGACGTACTCAAGAAGCTCGCCAACGACGAACAGGCGCTGGTCGCCGTGGCCGACCGGGCCAAGACCAGTGACCGGCAGATCCCGTTGCGTCAGCGCTATGCCGAAGTCTTGGCGACGTGGGACGAATACGTCGAGCCGATGATTCAACTGGTCAACGCAGACGGTGCGTTCGAACAGGGCGTGCGCAAGGTCGAGAACGTCCTGCTGCGCCTGCTGACCGAGCAACAACGTCTCGGTCACCTGGTCGACGACGACATGCTGCTGCGCACCCACGCGCGTATTCTGGAAATGCAGACCAGCGCCCAGCTGACCTTGCGCCATGCGCGCGAACTGCTGCTGCCGTTGCGCGAAGAAGCGCGTCGCCATAATGCGGTGACCCGTGGCGCAGCGCTGGCCTTGTCCGCCATTCGCCGCAAGGGGCTGGATGCGGTGCCGCAGGCTGCCATGCCGATGTTCACCCGTCCACAAAGCACGTTCCTGGGCAGTGCCAGTCAGGTCGAGGCCTACGTGTATGCCCTGGCGCGTTTTGAGCCGAAACCCGCGAGATTCCCCAAGGCCAGCGGTACCCGCAAGGGCCAGGCGCCACGCGCACCGCGTACGGTCAAGGAGATGCTCGAACGCTGCGAAGACGCCTTGCCGATGCCTGACCTGATGGTCTGGTTGCTGGAGCAGGAGCCGACCGGGGAGACCGACGAGCTGCTCTACTGGTTCTCGCGCCTCTCGCGCGACAAGCGCTTCGCCCGTGAACGCCTCGAGCGTCGCGAATATTTCACCCGGGAGCACCGCGTCAGCCTTCGCTCCTTTGCCCTGCTCGCTGCAAAAGACGAGCAGGCCGAGCATTCCGAGAGCACCGTTCATGCATCTTGATCTATCCGAAATGTCCCAGCTCGCGCCGATCTTTCGCGAGCTGTTCAAGGGCTATCACATCAGCCGCCGCGACCCGGAGCTGTACACCCAGCTCTCCAATTGCCAGGACCAGTACCGCACGCTGTTCAAGGCACTGGGCTTCGAACTGGTCTGCGACACGCGTGGCTTTTATTACTTCGTGCCTGAACTGGCTGCCGCGCAGGTCAACAAGACCGCCCAGCGCCTGGCACTGTTCACCTTCATCCTCGTTGAACATCTTGCAGATCAGGGCCGTGACCCCATGTCGGTGCTCGACGGTGGCAGCCTGGGCCGCGACGAGCTGCCTTCGATGCTGGAAAAGTACCGCGACCTGTTTCTCCAGGCTGAAGTGCAGACCCCGGAAGAGCTCGAAGAAAAGATCATGCGCCGCATGACGCAGTTGGGCTTTGCCAGTGAGGAAGTGGGTATCTACCGCTTCCTGCCGCCGATGCACCGTTTTCTCGATGTGTGCCTGTCGGTGCAACAGGATCGCGATCTGGCCGCCAGCCTGCATAGCGCCCTGCCCCTGCCGACGCCCGTGCTCATCGATGACGACAGCGACGAGAAACTGCTGGAAACCGATGACCCGCTGGACCTGGCTGAATTCGGTGAAGAGACCGAGGAAGAGGCACTGGCCCGGGCAATCGCCGATGAGCAACGACAGGAGATGGACACATGAGCCAGGAACGTTATGGCATCCGCCGCTTTGCCCTGTTGAACACTGCCGGTTACAGCCTCGGCCTGTTCCCGCTGGAAAATCCGCTGTCGGTATATGGTGCGAACAACCTCGGCAAAAGCGCCTCGATCAACGCCCTGCAATTCCCGATTCTGGCGCGCATGTCGGACATGAGCTTCGGCAAGTACAGCCTGGAACAATCGCGGCGCTTCTACTTCGCCTCCGACACCAGCTACATTCTGGTAGAAGTTTCCCTGCCCCACGGCCCGCATGTCATCGGCGTCGTGGGTCGCGGTCCGGGCGGCGGCTTCGGCCATCAGTTCTTCGCCTATGCCGGCGAGCTGGATCTGGGTCATTACCAGAAGAACGACACCTGCCTGCGTCAGAAAGAGCTGTTCAGCAACCTGGAAAGCCAGGGCCTGAAAGCCTACGAGCTGAAGCCTGACGAACTGCGCCGTCTGCTGGTCGGCGGCCACACGTCGATTCCGCTGGACCTGACCTTGATCCCGCTGCGCTCCACCAGCGAGCAGAGCCTCAAGACCTTCCGCGCACTGTTCATCAACCTGCTGCACATGCGCGAAATCACCGCTGCCAAACTCAAGCAACTGTTTCTGGATGCCTTCGAGCACAGCCTGCGTTCGGGCAGCGTCGACTACATTGCCGCCTGTGAAGAAGCCTTCCGCGATGTACGGCGCATGGAACAGGATTACAACTCGCTGGTGCTGGCCGGCCCTCTGGTCGAGGCGCTGGCCGCTGGCGTCAAACAGCGCGATGTGTTGCGCGGCAAACTGCATCGTCTGTCACCGATCCTCGATTCACTGCTCGGCACCTGGTCGGATTACTCCGGTGCGCGCAAAGAAGAGTTGGTCATCCAGGCTGAGCATTACCGTGCTCAGCAGGATGAGATGCAAAACGATCAGCGCAGCAGCACCCAGGAACTGATGCGCCTGGAGCGCGAGATCAGTAGCATCCAGCGCTGGGTCGGCGAGCTGTCGGTGCTGAAGAATCGTTTTGCGCTGGTCGATGACGTCAAGGTGCTGGAGCAACAGCTGCTCGCCGCCAAGGACGCTCACGATGAGCTGGCCGGTGCGCTGGCCCAGTCCCGGCAGTTCAGCGCCGAAGACCTGGACGAACGCCTGCGCGATCTGGAAAAACGCCTCAAGTCGGTCAAACAGCAGCTCGATCATGCGGACAACAACAGCTATGCCCGTCTGCGTGAAGAGTTTTCCCAGCCGGACGTCGAACGTCTGATGCGTCTGTTCAACAGCGCACTGTTCAGCTTGCCGTTGGGTGAGCAAGGCATCGCGCTGGATGATGGCGATGCGTGGGTCAAGTCGCTGGAGACCATTCTGGATGGCTTCAAGGGCGATCAGTTTGCAGTACCGGGGCTGACCATCAACCTGTCGAGCATCGAGCCGCCTGCCCTGCAGGCGCTGGCCGATCGTGCCGCGTTGCGCGATCAGAAAGAGCGATTGGAGAAAGAACTCAAACAACTGAAAACCCAGCAGGCTGTCGCTGCCGACCGTTCGGCGAGCAAGACCCAGACCGAAGCGCTGTACCAGCAGGTGCTGGATGCGCAAAAGGCGCTTGAAGACTTCCGCCGTTGCCAGACCTTGAGCGCAGAGGAATCCACCAAGCTGGAAGAACTTGCGCAGATGGAAGCCGCTCAGGATGAACTGAAACGCTCCAGCGACGCGTTCACTGAGCGCGTGCAGCAACTGTCAGCCAAGCTGCAATTGATCGCACGTCAGATCGGCGATATGGAATCCAAGCAACGCACGCTGGACGATGCGCTACGTCGCCGTCAGTTGCTGCCCGCGGATCTGCCATTCGGCACACCGTTCATGGACCCGATCGACGACTCCATGGATAACCTGTTGCCGCTGCTCAACGACTATCAGGACAGCTGGCAGGGTCTGTTGCGCAGCGATGGGCAGATTGAGGCGCTGTACGCGCAGGTTCGCCTCAAGGGTGTGGCCAAGTTCGACAGCGAGGACGACATGGAGCGTCGCCTGCAGCTACTGATCAATGCCTACGCGCACCGTACCGACGAAGCGCTTACGCTGGGCAAGGCGCGTCGCGCTGCGGTCACGGATATCGCACGTACCCTGCGCAACATCCGTAGCGACTACGACAGCCTTGAGCATCAACTGGCGCTGTTCAACCGCGAGATCAACAAGCGTCAGGTCTCGAACCTGGCAAGCTTCCGTATCGTGCTCGCCCCTAACAAGGAAGCGCTCAAGCACATCGACCAGATCATCCACAGCGCCGGGCAGTACGAGGAAGGCGAGACGCTGTCGGTCTTCGACCTGAGCCAGAGCGCAGAGCAGGACAACAAGAACGAAGAAGCCAAGGAATATCTGGCCCGGCTTGTGGCTGCCAACCACAACCAATTGGGCTTGAAAGACCTGTTCGAACTGGCATTCGAAATCACCAAGGTCAATGGTCAGCCGGTTATCCACACCGATATCGATGGGGCTGCCTCCAACGGCACCACGATGACCATCAAGGCATTGACCAACATGTACCTGCTGTTGCACTTGATGGATCGCGATCAGGCCGGGCGGGTGCGTTTGCCTTACTACCTCGACGAAGCCGCAGACATCGACGAGAAGAATCAGGCAGCACTGCTGGAAACGAGCCTGCAACTGGGCTTCGTTCCAATTCTGGCCAGTGTGAAGCCACAGGTCTCGGCTCACGTTGCCATCGACCTGGAAGGCGGCAGTGGACCCAATGGCATCTACATTGATGAAGCGGACTGGAAATACATTCAGCGTCGTGACGATGTGAAACCAGAGGTTCCGGAACTGGCCTCTTAAAGGCTGATTGCTGTGAACAGAAGGCCGCATGAAAATGCGGCCTTTTTTATCGTCTTTGAATTGAGTGAGGCCGTGTTGCGGGCTTCAGGCGAGCAGACTCTTTACTCATCGAATTCATAATGAGGTGCAGCAAACACGCATACGATTACACCAGGCAGGCTTGGAGTGATCCCATGAGAACGATACTGCTGACGGTCTTGCTGGTCGTCGCTGCAACAGCGCATGCAACTGACTACTACGTGGCCCCCAATGGCGATGATCACGCTGCCGGTACCAAAGGCGCACCGCTGCGCACCATCATGCGCGCACAGCAAGCCGCAACGGCCGGCGACACGGTGTACTTTCGCGGCGGCACCTATGCCTACACAGCCGGCATCAACCGCTGCGCTACCCGCACAGACACCGTGAATGCCATCACCCTGAACAACAGCGGCAGCGAAAACGAACCCATACGCTACTGGGCCTATCCGGGCGAAACACCGGTTTTCGATTTCTCGGCCATGAAAGACGATTGTAGGGTGAAAGGCTTCAACGTTACCGGTAGCTGGCTACACCTGAAGGGGCTGGAGGTGACCGGCGTACCGCAGCAGCCGGAAAACCATCTCAACCACGAGTCATGGGGCATCTGGAACAGCGGCAGCCACAATACCTTCGAGCAACTCAATCTGCATCACAACATGGGACCCGGCCTGTTCATTCAGAACGGCGGCTATAACCTGGTGCTGAATTCCGACTCTCACCACAACTACGATCCTTACACCTCAAACGGCGCAGGTCAGAGTGCAGACGGCTTCGGCGCACATATCAAGGCGGGCCATCCAGGTAATGTATTCCGCGGCTGCAGAGCGTGGGCCAATTCCGACGACGGCTTTGACCTGATCAATGCCTTTTCGCCAGTCACCATCGAAAGCTCATGGGCATGGCAGCAGGGTTACCTGCCTGGCACGCGAACAAAACTTGAAGCAGGCAATGGTAATGGCATCAAGGCCGGCGGATACGGTGGCAAGTATGTGCCTGACGGTGTGAAACACATCGTCCGTAATTCAGTTGCCTTCGACAACAAGTCCGCTGGTTTCTATGCCAATCACCACACCCTGGCACTGGACTTCATCAACAACACGGCTTTTGCAAATGGCGTGAACTACAACATGGCAGGTATCGCCCCGGATGGTTCGCTGATCCCTCTCGGTAACCTGTTCAACAACATCGCCTACAAGGGACGGTTGACCGTTAACACCGAGGGACTGGATATGGCACACAACTCCTGGACATTGCCAACGCCGGTAACCGACGCAGACTTTGAGGATGTTTCGGAGACGGGGTGGGATGCGCCACGTCAGCCGGACGGAAGCCTGCCAGTGCTGCGCAGCTTCCACCTTCGACCTGGCAGCAGACTGGCAGGGATGGGGGCGTTTCACTAAGCCTTGGGGGTCTCTGGCGCCTATGCGGCTGCATTGCAGTAGACAGAGAATGCAGAGATTTCTGAAACCCCAGACAAACAAAAACCCTCAACGCGTGAGCGATGAGGGTTTCTGGAATTCAATC